>CAWCTX010000021.1:0-10267 GCA_963798505.1 uncultured Actinomycetota bacterium | reverse complement strand
GGGAAGGTAAGCCGCTAATGTCCCGCTATCTACTGATACCCGGTATGCAGACTTCTCTGTGGGGGCTGGCGTGTTCCGAAGAGTCATCCTGCCGACGGTGCGGCTGCTGCTCCTGGCGGTGATCGCCGTCGCGCTGGTCAAGCTGGCCTTCGGCGACGATGCCGACGCGGTCAGCGACGAGGGCGGACCACTCACGCCCTCGGCAACGGTCAGCGATCCGCACGTGCCAGTGGGTCGTGGCACCGTCGAGAACACCGTAACGGTCGACGCGTCGATCACGGCCGACCCGGCTGTCATGGTGAAGGCCACCGCCGAAGGCAAGATCAACAAGATTCTGGTTGCCAAGGGCAGCAGGGTCGCCGCCGGCGACAAGCTGCTCGAGGTGGTGTTCGAGGAGCCGCAGGACCCGGCGAGGTCCACCGATGCAGAGGGCAACGTCGTCGAGACGCCGCGGCCGCCGAAGAAGAAGACCGCCGTCGTCACGGCTCCCGTTGCCGGCACCGTGGTCGACTACTCGGTGCTCGTCGGTCAGTCGGTCACGATCGGCGGAGACGTCGGCTCGATTGTTCCCGGCACCTTCTCCGTGAACGGCACGGTCACGACGGACCAGCAGTACCGGCTGTTGTCAGCGCCCAGCTCCGCACAGGTCACTCTCCAAGGCGGCCCGGCACCGTTCGAGTGCGCCGGGCTGAGCATCGGCCGCATGTCGAGCGACCAAGAGCAGCAACAGCAACCCACGACGTACGACCAGTTCGGGATGCCCGTCACTGGTGCCTCGACGATCCGCTGTTCGGTGCCAGCGGGCGTCACCGTGTTCGACGGCATGCTCGCGACGATGAGCGTGCAGGCCGGCAAGGCGGAGAACGTGCTGGTCGTGCCGGTGACCGCCGTCCAGGGATCGTTTGCCACCGGAAACGTCTGGGTGGTCGGAGCCGACGGGCAGCAGGAGGAGCGGCAGGTCAAGCTCGGCCTCACCGACGGCGAGCAGGTCGAGGTGACTGAGGGCCTGACCGAGGGCGACCTGCTGCTGCAGTTCGTGCCAGTCGCCAACGACAAGGCGGCGACACGTCCGGGCGAGGGCTTCGTCGGATGAGCCTGATCGAGCTCGCGGGCGTCAGCCGTACGGTGCTGCTCCCCGACGAGCGCACCCTCACCGTCCTCGATGGCGTCGACGTTCGCGTGGACGCCGGCGAGCACATCGCCGTGATCGGACGATCTGGCTCGGGGAAGTCGACCCTGCTCAACATCGTCGGACTGCTCGACCTGCCCACCGACGGGCAGTACATGTTCGACGGATCCGACGTCGCGCGCCTGTCCGACCGGCGCCGGGCACGGCTGCGGGGCCGAAGCTTCGGCTTCGTGTTCCAGCAGTTCAACCTGCTGCCGCGGCGCTCGGCACTGGACAACGTCGCTGCTCCAATGCTCTACGCGAGTGGACGAGAGTTCTGGCAGCGCCGGCGCATCGCCGCGCAGATGCTGGAGCGCGTCGGGCTGGATGACCGGCTCGATGCGACGCCGGACAAGCTTTCCGGCGGCGAGCAACAACGAGTGGCGATCGCGCGCAGCCTCGTCCGCAACCCGCGGGTTATTCTCTCCGACGAGCCGACCGGCGCCCTCGACGTCGAGACCGGTCAGGACATCATGGCCATGCTCGACGACATCGCGTCTGAGTCCGAGGCAACCCTCATCACGATCACGCACGACCTCGCGGTCGCGGCTCGCGCGACCCGGCACTGCAAGCTCGACCATGGCCGACTGTCGGCCGTTGACCTCGATGTGCTGCGCCAGCAGGTGCTGGAGCCCACGCTGTGACCGGCGCCTTCGCGGCCCTCGTCGAGGCGTGGGGTGAGGTCAAGGTGCACAAGGTGCGTGTCGTGCTGTCGCTGATCGGTGTCATGCTCGCCGTGCTGGCGATGACGGTGGTCACTGCGCTCGGCGACATGCTTCGCCAGGCCAATGCCGAGCAGAACGAGCGATGGAGCGGCCGCGCGGCAACGCTCAACGTCGGCGCCTACACCAACGGCGGTTCTCTTCCTGACGACGAGGTGTACGCGCAGGCGTTCGCCGATCTGCTCGAGCGCTACGAGATCACCTACGCGACCACCGTGACCTATGGCGAGCAGACGTTCCGTTTCCGCGAGGGCAGCGCCCTCGTGCAGTCCGAGACGGTCGATGTCGACTACGGCGCCATGTTCCGCATCCGCCTCGACGAGGGGCGATGGTTCGACCAGAGCGACGTGGAGCGGTACGCACCGACCGCCATCGTCAACCACGCGTTTCTCAACCAGCTCGGTGTCTCCGATTTGAGCAGCAATCCCACGGTCATGCTCGGGGGCCAGCGGCCCGTGCGCGTGACCATCATCGGCGTGGTCAATGACAACGTCCGCGGTGGGGACACGCCCTTTGCCTACCTCCTCAAACCGGCGGTCGAACGATGGGCCGGAGCGGGCGCCGGCGGCTACGGAGGGCCTCCCGAGATGCGCATGTGGGTTCCGCCCGACCAGGTCGATCTGCTGACGGAGCGCATCCCCCGTGACCTGAAGGCGACGCTGCCGGCGGGCACCGAGGTCAACGTCTACCGAAGCGACAGCGACGACTTTGCCAAAGTGGACGCGCAGATCCGCTGGGGGATCCGCGGCGCAGCGGCCATCGCCCTTGCCCTCGGATCGCTCGCCCTGGTCAACGTGGCGCTCGTGACGGTCCGCTACCGCATCCGGGAGATCGGCATCAGGCGCAGCTTCGGGGCGACGTCGTCTCGCGTGTTCTTCGGCGTGATGATGGAGAGCATTTGGGCGACCGTCGTTGCCGGCCTCGTCGGCGTCGCGCTCGCGGTGGCCATTGTCAAGAATCTCCCACCGAGCCTGTTCGACCTCGACGACCTGCCGGGCTTCCCGGTCCGCGCCGCCGTCGAGGGCATGATCGCGGCGACGCTTGTCGGTGCGCTGGCCGGACTGACCCCGGCTATCGTGGCCGTACGGATCAAGGTGATCGACGCCATCCGCTACTGAGGAGGTTCGGGTGCGTGACGACATGGTCGCGACGCTCGAGGGCCGTACGTTCCTGTCGACCCGCACTGTCCGCGAAGGCGAGAACCTCGCGCTGGCCCCTGGCAGTCGCATCAGCCTGTCGTTCGCGGGTGGCCGAATCAGCGCCCATGCGGGCTGCAACCGCATCAATGGAGCCGCGACTGCCTGGGACGGCGAGCTGGTCGTGGAGCAGCTCGTGTCCACGATGATGGCGTGCCTGCCGGAGCTCGATGGGCAGGAGCGCTGGCTGAAAGACGTGCTCCAGGCGCGGCCTTACCTGGAGCTCGACGGAAACCGGCTGACCCTGACCCACGGCGAGTCGGCCCTGGAGATGCTCGACCGGGTCGAGGCCGATCCCGATCGCCCCTTGGCGGGGACGCAGTGGCGGCTGCAGTCGATCCGTACACCTGACGCGGTGTCCAGCTTTGCCGACGTCACGGCTGCACTGCGCATCGAGGGCGACCAGGTCCACGTCGACACCGGCTGCAACACCGGTGGCGGCCGGGTGACGTTGGGCGAGGGCACGATCGAGGTCGGTCCGCTCCGGCTCACCCGCAAGGCCGGACCGCCCGACGCGATGCGCGTCGAGCGACACGTCACGCAGGTTCTCCAGGGCACTGTTCCTTACGTCATCGAGGCCGACGTACTCACCCTCGGCGACACCGACAACGGCCTGAACTACCGCGCCGACTGAGCAGAGTCCAGGAACGGCGGGATGATCGCGAGCAGCAGGTCTGCGCGGTCGACCAGCGTGACGTGTGATGTCCCCGGCAGGATCGCGAGCTGCGACGCGGGCAGCCCGGCCGGGAGGTCACCAAAGACGCCGCCCCCCAACAGGCGGAACATCTCGACCGCGTGCTCCGGGCGGATGAGATCGGAGTCTCCGATCATCGAGCAGCGTCGGTGCCTCGATCGCGCTGATCTGCTCGGCGGAGAAGTCCTTGAGTGCCCGGTCCATCTGTGTCTTCTTCTCGAACAGGACCGGGAAGTCCTCCGGTCGCGGGGCAATCTGCAGGTACTCCTCGTGCCATGGCGACCCGTGCATCATCTCGGACGACATCTCGCCCAACCCGTCCAAGAGGCCGGGGTGGACGCCGTCGAGCGTGTAGCTCACCGAGGCGAGGACGAGCTTGCGCACGACGTTGGGGTGCCGGGTGACTACGTGCAGGGCGACGGATGCGCCCGTGCTGTAGCCGAAGAAATCGGCCCGCTCGATGCCCAGGTGCTCAAGGGCTGCGACCGTGTCGTCGGCCATCTGTTCGGGCGACAATGGGCGGTCGATATCGGCGGTGTGCCCATGGGCCTGCATCTCGAGACCGATGACCTGACGGCCCTTGGCCAGACCAGGCAGCACCTTGCCGAACGAGGTGCCGATTGCGGAGAAGGCGCCATGCAGCAGCACGAGTGGCTGCCCTTCGCCGTGGATCTCGTAGTACATCTCGAGGCCGTTCACCGGCGCGTATCCAGAGCGCATTGGGTCAGCCTACGCAGACCTCCACCGCGATCTCATCCGTGAAGCCGATGTCGGCGGCTTGTCCATGACCTACGGTCAGACGCGTGCAGCATGCCATCGTGGCCGGCGCTGACCCGAGATGGAGATGGCCGGCGCCGCCGACGGTCGACATCGCGATCGCGGGCGCCTTCGTGCTGATGACGGTCGCCGAGGCGCTGTTCAGCCCAGGGGTGCGCTCACCGCTGTTGCACATCATGGTCGCCGGGTTCGCCATGGCCGCCCTGGCCTGGCGACGCCGGTTCCCGCTGGCCGTCGCGGCTCTGGTCATTGCCTCCAACATCGTGATCAACCCGCAGGACCAGTTCACGACGCTGCTGGCCCTGGTGCTGGTCGCCTTCACGGTCGGCTCGGAGACCGCGGCGCCACGAAGTTTCCTGGGCCTGGGAATCGTTGCTGGTTCCCTTCCTCACGGTGTCCGTGGTCGAGGGGCTCGAGCCGAGCGACCTCGCCGCGGCGTTCGTCTTCCTCGTGGGGCCGTGGGTCGTCGGCACCGTCCTCCGGCAGCGGGCCGCGCATGCCAACGAGGCGGTGGCGCGCGCCGACCGGCTGGAACGCGAACGCGAGATCGAGGCGGCGGCCGCCGCCGAGCAGGAGCGGACCCGGATCGCTCGCGAGCTGCACGACATCGTGTCTCACTCGATCAGCGTGGTGACCATCCAGACCCAGGCGGTTCGCCGAAGGCTCGGCCCCGACCACGCACAGGAGGCGGCCGACCTCGCAGCGGTCGAGGCTACCGCGCGGGAGGCACTCGCCGAGATGCGCCGGCTGTTCGGCGTGCTCCGTACGGACGGGGAAGCCGCGTCCCTCGCACCGCAGCCTGGCCTTGCCGAGCTCAATCGGTTGGTAGACCAGGTCCGCTCATCGGGGATTCAGGTCGATCTGACGATCGAGGGCGATGCGTACGAGCTGCCGCCTGGGGTGGATCTCGCGGCCTACCGCATCATCCAGGAGGCGCTGACCAACGCATTGCGCCATTCCGGTGCGGCGCATGCCGCGGTGGTGGTGAGATTTCGCCCGACGAAGCTTGACATCGCCGTCGAGGACAACGGCGTGGGCATGACGGAAACATCGGCAGGGGGACACGGGCTGGTGGGAGTGCGGGAGCGGGTCGCGCTCTATGGCGGGACGGTCGAGGTTGTGAGTGTCCCGACGGGGGGCGTGCGGTTGTCGGCGACTCTGCCGGTGCGGGACGACGCGTGATGGGCGCTGCCCGCACGACACTCGTCATCGCCGATGACCAAGGCATGGTGCGTGCTGGGTTCCGCTCGTTGTTGGAGGCCGAGCCCGATCTCGAGGTCGTCGGCGACGCCGCCAACGGCGAGGAGGCCGTCGAGGTCGTACGCCGGCTGCGCCCAGACGTGGTACTGATGGACATCCGAATGCCGGTGCTGGACGGGATCGCGGCGACCCGTCGGCTCGTGGACGAGCAGCCGGCGACGAAGGTGCTCGTGCTCACGACGTTCGACCTTGACGAGTACGTCTTCGAGGCGCTTCGCGCTGGTGCTTCCGGCTTCCTGCTCAAGGATGCGCCCGCAGAGGAGCTCGCGTCCGCGATCCGTGTCGTCGCGGCTGGGGAGTCATTGCTGGCTCCCGGAGTGACTCGACGGGTGATCGATGCCTTCGTGCGCCGGTCCCCTCAGTCGCGTCCAGCCACGGACAGCCGTCTTGCCGGTTTGACGCGGCGCGAGGTCGAAGTGCTGGGGCTCCTCGCCCGGGGGTTGTCCAACGCCGACATCGCGAAGCGGCTCTTCGTTTCCGAGGCAACCACGAAGACCCACGTGAGCAACGTGCTGTCCAAGCTCGGGCTGCGCGACCGGGTGCAGGCAGTGATCTTCGCCTACGAGACCGGTGTCGTCGTCGTGGGCGAGCCAGGCGCCACGGAAGATCCGTCGCGCGGCTGATCCGGATTTCCGTCGCGCGAACGATCCGGTTGAGCGGGCGACGCGGGACCTTGAGTGCGGCCGATACCGCTCAAGGAGGACCCGAAAATGACCATCGAAGCCGTCGCCGCGATCCCGACCACGACGGAGACCGCCGTCACCAACCGTGCCCCCGTCTCGCTCGCCATCCGGCGCGGGCTCCTGATCGCCTCTCCGGTGCTCGCTGGAGTCTTCGCGACCATCGGCGCCGCCGCCGACCCGGCCGCCGGCATCTCCGGACGTGAGCTGTTCCAGCTCTACGCCGAGAACCCGGAGCCGCTGCAGCTCAAGTCGTTCGGATTCCACTGGGCCTACTCGTTCTGGATCGCCCCGGCGCTGCTGCTGGCCGCGTTCGTACGTGGTCGCGGGGTGTGGCTGGCCAACATCGCCGCCCTGCTCGGCTTCGTCGGGATGACCACGCTGCCAGGGCTGCTGGTCGTGGACTTCTACGACTCGTCGATCGGTCAGCTGTACGGCGTCGACGCCACCGTCGCGGTCGAGGAGCACATGAGCAGCACGATGTGGGGTCCGGCTGCGATCGCGGTCCCAGGACTGGTCGGGTTCATGCTGGGGCTTCCGCTCGCCGCGCTTGCGGTGTGGCGAGCCGGACTGGTGCGTTGGTGGGCGCCGCTCGCCGTGGTGGTCGGCTACGCCGCGTTCATGTTCTCCAACGCCATGTGGTGGGGATGTGCGGTCACCACGGTCTGCTTCACCGTATTTGCGGTCGCTATCGCGAGGGGCACGTCGTCAAGGCCACGAGGCTCTGTCCCTGCCTGACGGGTACAGCACGAAGCGCCGCTCGAGGGAGCGGCGCTGCGTGCTGTCTTGCTTAGGAAGTGACCTCGCAGTTCTGCACGGTGTTGGTGCCCGGACCGCCACTGCAGACGTCGTTGTTGCCGCCCTCCGGGAAGGGCGGACCGCCCGGCGGTGGCGGGAAGGGGTTGTCACCGTCGATGAAGTCGTCGCCGGGGCCGCCGCTAATCACGTCGCTGCCGAAGTTGCCCCAGAGGGTGTCGTTGTCCGGCCCGCCAGACATGCGGTCGTCGAGCGGACCGCCGAAGGCCGTGTCGTCGCCAGGCCCGCCGGCCATGGTGTCGACGCCACCCATGCCGATGAGCTGGTCGCTCCCTTGTCCGCCGTCCATGATGTCGTCGCCGCCGAGGCCGGCCAGCGTGTCGTCACCCTGGCCGCCTTGCAGCGTGTCGTTGTTGTTCCCGTTCGACGGCAGGAAGGGCGCGCTGTCGAGCTCGTCGCCGATGACAATGTCGTTGCCCTTGCCGCCGTCCAGGACGTCGTTGCCCCCCTCGCCGCAGATGAAGTCGTCGCCGCCCCCACCGGAGACGATGTCGTTGCCTGGGCTGGCCACGATGACGTCATTTCCGCTGGTGCCGGAGATGACGCCTGCCCCCACGATCGTGGCGGGAACCTCACCCCCTGGTGGACCGCACAGCGGCGCTTCCTGTGCGCTCGCTGTCGCCGCTCCCATGAGTGAGCCGAGCAGCAGCATTGCTGCGCCCACGGCCATGCCTGTTCTACGCATGTCGGGTTCCCCCGTCGTCGTTCGGGCCAAGCAAGCCCCCGGCCCGGCTTAGGGGCAATCTCAGCACCCCACAAGCGACTTGGCGATAACTCGACGGTAGTGACGTGAATGCACTCGGTTACCGGTGGTGCTCCAGCAGCTCACGGGCCAGCTCGACGCCGGCGTCGATGAGCGAGTCCGGCGACACCACGAACGCGTCGGGGCCGGCGATGACCAGCATGAGCCCAAGCCGTTGCTCCACGGGGGCAAGCAACGAGGCGCGGACACTCACCGACTCCTCGTCCTCGCTGAGCACACTCACCGACTCAGCGAACCGGTCGACCACCCACTTGGCGTGATGCGGCAGCACCAGGTCGACCGCGTGGGTGGCACGGTTGGCCGCGACCGCGGTGTCGGCGTCGGCGGGCGGAACGAACCTGTCGCCCAGGACCTCGACGGCCTGCATGCCGGTGGCGAGATAGGTGCGCACCGTGCCGGGCTCCTCCGGTCTGCCGGCGTCGAGCTCCCAGCCGCGGCGGGTGCTGTGCATGGCGTACGGCTGCAGGACTCGCTCCAGCACGCCTGGCCGCCACGCCCGCGCGTAGGTGACGCGCACGAGCCGCCGCTCGCGCACGGCGGTGCGCAGCCGGTCGGCCACCTCGGCCTGCCAGTCGTTGGACCGGGCCTGCACTCCTTGCAGCGTGGTGGCCTCGAGCGTGTCGAGCGCCGAGGCCAGCTCGGTGTTGTCGCGGCTCGACCTGCAGCAGCCGCCGCCCGGCCAGGTAGACCTGCGAGAGCTCGCCGGCCGTCAGATAGTCGACGCCGAGCTCGCCGGCGAGCTGGTCACCCTTGACCCGCACGATCTCGGCACGCTCGGGATCCTCGTCGCCCCCATCGGCGCCGACGAACGCGATCACGTCGGCGCGCAGCAGGCCGTGCAGGTCGTCGGGGCCGACATCCGCGGTGTAGAAGGCCAGCAGCTCCTCGCGCAGCTCGGCCTCGGTGGCGCCGACCTCCCGGGCCAGCTCGCTGACGCGCAGACCGTCCGGGTGCAGTGCCAGCAGCTCGAGCACCCGGGCCACCCGCGCCAGGCGCCGCGCATAGAGCGGCTGCGCCGTCATCGCGCGGGCTCCGCGATCGCGGTGAGCTCGGCGATGATCTCGTCGCGGACGTCGTCGGGGCCGAGCACCCGGACGCGCCGGCCGAGCTCGTACAGCCGCGCCCGGAACGCAGCGCGGTGCGTCACGCGCAGCGTCAGAATGACCCGCCCGCCGTCCTCCCGGACGGACTCGGGAGTGCCGAGCGTCGCCTCGACGTGCAGCCGATGCTCCGGGGTGGTCTCGATGTCGACGGCGGTCGGCGGGTCGACCTGCCACGTCATGGGGTCGAGCTGCTGACGACGGGGACTGGACGGTTGGTCGGCGGTGCCGGGTGAGTCGATGCGCACGTCGGTCATGCGCGCGACCACGAAGACCTTGGCGAGGTCGGTGCCCTCCTCGTGACCCTCGAGATACCAGCCGGATGCGCCCGGAAAGACCACGTGCGGATGCACGACTCGGCGCTTGCCGTTGTAGCCGAACCGCACGAGGCACTGCTTGGTGACCGCCCGCAGAACAGCGTCGAGATGCGCCGGCGTGCTGCGCGCCTCCACCCGTACGTCATTGGCGCTGGGCACCTCGGTGACGCCCAGCGAGTGACCCGTGCGCTCGTCGAGCCGGGCGATCTGCGCGGCCCGGACGAGCTGGACCTGCTGGGGGAGGGTCAGCGAGACCCGCAGCCGGTTGTCGCGGGCGACCAGGCGGTAGCTCGCGTCGCCTCCCTCGGGCGCGACGTTGCGGATGTCGTAGCCCAGCCGGTTGAGCTCGCTGATGTCGCGAGTCAGCTGCCGCCGCTGTCCCGCCTCGTCCTCGCCGCCGTAGGCGCCGACCGCCACCAGCCGGGCCGTTGGCAGCCCGCGGTCGCCGGCCTGCCACAGCACGGACAGCAGCCGGACCAGCCGCTCGAGCGGCGCTCGTTGGTCGCGTCCACCTGGCACGGGTCCGACTCTAGGGCGCTGGTCCCTGCACGTGGCCAAGCGACGAATCAGGGAAAATCCGGGCACAAGTCAGGGCATAAACGGAGGCGAACTGTCGGTTCTCCTGGCTAGGCTCTGCCGGAAGAGTGACTGGGGAGGCTGGGGTGCGAGACGGGGCGGCGTCGACGCTCGATAGCGGCCGCCTGTCTCCGTTGCAGCGTCTCCGCGCCCACCAGCTGCCCTGGTGGGCCGAGCTCGGCATCCTGGTCGCCGTCT
>CAWCTX010000020.1:0-9794 GCA_963798505.1 uncultured Actinomycetota bacterium | reverse complement strand
CGAGCATAGGCGCCGTCCTCGAGTGGATCATCCGACTTCGACGGAGTCATGAGCCCTCCGATGTCGGATCCTTGAGCCCGGTGACGTCGTCGCTCCAGAGCTCCCTGGCCGGCTCGCCGGCGCGACGACGCTCGGCCTCGCTGATCTCCCATGCCGCGTTGACCAGTCCGATGTGGCTGAACGCCTGCGGGAAGTTGCCGAGCAGCTCACCGGTGGCGGGGTCGACTTCCTCGGCAAGCAGGCCGACGTCGTTGACATAGGCGGCCGCACGCTCGAACACCACGCGGGCCCGCTCGATCTGCCCCGACATGGCCAGCGCCTGAGCCAGCCAGAACGTGCAAAGCAGAAACGATCCCTCCTCCCCGGCGAGCCCGTCGACGCCCGACTCCGTGCGATAGCGGTAGACCAAACCGTGCCTGTCGGTGAGCCGCTGCTTCGATGGCGTCCATGGTCGCCAGGATCCGCGGATCATCAGGTGGGGAGGAACCCGACGATCGGCATCATCAGGTTGCCTCGCGTCGAGATCGGTGGAGCCGAAGTACTGCGTGAACGCCCCCGCCTCGTCGCTCCAGCCATCGCGCAGGACCGCCGCATGGATCTCGTCCCTGGTACGGGCCCACGCATCGACGCGCTCGCTGAATCCGAGGCGGTCGGCGAGCTTGATCGCCCGGTCCAGCGCCGCCCAGCACATGACCTTCGAATAGAGGAAGTGCTGAGGATCGCCGCGGACTTCCCAGATCCCCTGGTCCTTCTCGCGCCAGCGCTCGGCGGCCGCGTCCGCGCAGGCGGCGAGAAACCTGCGGGTGTCGTCGTCGGCGTCACTCGACAGCAGCTCGACGAGCCGGTGCGCCGCACCCAAAGCTCGCCGTAGACGTCGATCTGCCGTTGCATCCAGGCACCGTTCCCGACGCGCACCGGGCGGCTGTCACGCCAGCCACGAAGGTGCGGAAGGACGCGCTCGGAGAGGTCGTGCTCGCCACCGACGCCGAACATGATCTGCATGGCCCGACTGCTCTCGAGGTTCGGCGCCGCCGTAGCCAGAAAAGAGAAGAAGTCCGCGGCCTCGTAGGGACAGGCAGCCACCCACAGTGCCTCCATGGTCAGGCTCGCGTCGCGAACCCAGGCATAGCGGTAGTCCCAGTTGCGATCCCCACCGACAGCCTCCGGGAGCGACGTGGTGGCGGCTGCGACGATCGCGCCGCTCGGCTGGTAGGACAGTGCCCCCAGGACGCGCCCGCTGACGTGCACGAGGTGGCTCCAGGGGCCTTCGTAGGCCTGGTGCTCTTCCGACCATTCCTGCCAGGCAGTGACCGTCCCGTCGAGCCACGCGGAGAGCTCGGCCTGGCTCCATACCCGCGCCGGAGTTTGCTCGAGAGTGGAGCGATGCACGCCTAGGTGTGCGGTCTCGTCGGCCGCCAACCGCAGTCGACCGCGTGCGGAGCCGTGGCCGTCCGGGTCGAGCGGCACCGGCGTGCTCAGGACGAGCCAATCGGCGCCGCCACGGGACGTGACGCCTCCCTCGACCGCGGACAGGATTGGGACGATGAGGCCGTACTCCGGTCGCGGCCGGTACTCGATGTCCATCTCGACCGTGCCGGACTGACAGGCGACGCGCCGCGCGAGCAGGTGAGGCGCGCCGGCCCCGAGCTGGTGCCCATCGTTGCCATGCCTGACGAGTAGCGCGTCGGTGACAAGCGCGACGCCGGTGTCGGTCTCGAACCTCGTCTCGAGGACCATGGTCCGGTCGAGATAGCGACGTGAGGACTGGTACGGAGTGGACGGCCGCACGGACCAGTGGCCGGCATCTTCATCGAGCAATCTCGCGAACACCGACGGGCTGTCGAACCTCGGGAAGCACAGCCAGTCGACCGAGCCGTCGAGGCTCACCAAGGCGGCCGAGTGCCGGTCGGAGATCAGCGCATAGTCGCCAATGGGTGTCGTGCTCACCGATCCTCAGCTCTCGGTACGCTCCCGCTCCCGTGAGAGTGCCACGAGGACGTAGATGAAGGCCACGACCGCCGTGATGAACAGCAACACCAACCCAACCGTGTAGCTGTGGTCTGCCTCGTCGTACGTCGCCCCCATCACCAGCGGCGGGAAGAATCCGCCGAGCCCGCCAGCCGCGCCGACTATGCCGGCGACGCTGCCAACCCGGTCTGCGGGCGATCGCCTGGCGACCCACGCGAAGACACCACCGGTGCCGATCCCCAGGAAGAACGCCATGGCGACGAACGTCGTCCCGGCCGGAATCTCGGGCTCTGGTTGGGTTGCGATGACGAGCGCCAAGGCAGCTGCGCCGGCCAGTGACACGAGGACGACCGGCTTGGGATGGATCCGGTCGGACAGCACGCCGCCGATAGGCCGCGCGACGACGGCTGCGATCGCAAACCCCGCCGTCCGGGTTCCGGCCTCAGTGAGATCGAAGCTGTAGACATCCTTGAGGTACGTCGGAAGGTAGGTGGAGAAGGCGACGAAGCCCCCGAATGTCACGGCGTAGAGGAACGACATCTGCCAGGTCACCGGCAGCTTGGCGGCAGCGACGAGTCGGGGCACGACCGAATCCGTGCTCGGCCGCCATAGCGGTGAGTCGCGCATCGAGGACAGCACCAGGAAGCCTGTGGCGGCGAGCGCGACCGCGATGATGACGTGGGCTGCGGTGTAGCCGAACCAGGTCACGAAGCGCGGTGTGAAGAAGGCTGACAACGCCGTGCCGCCCATGCCGGCGCCAAACACCCCGGTCGCGAAACCACGGCGCGCGGGTTCGTACCAGGCGTTGACGAAAGGGATGCCCGCCGCGAAGGTCGTCCCGGCGATGCCAAGCAGGAACCCGAAGACCAGGAGCAGCCCGTACGACTCGAGGTTTCCCGCAAGCGCCACAAGCAGCACCGGCACGACGGAGGCGAAGCTGAGCAAGGCGAGCATCGCGCGCCCGCCGTAGCGGTCGGTCAACGCGCCGACCGGGATGCGTCCGACGGCCCCGACGAGGACCGGGATGGCGACCAGCAGCGACTTCTGGGACGAGGAGAGCCCGAGATCCTCGGTGTAGCGGACCCCGAGCGGGGCGACCAGGTTCCACGCCCAGAACGTGATGCCGAACGTCCACGTCGCCAGCACGAGGTTGCGGGTCTGCGCAGTCCGCTCCAGGGTGGGCGTCTCGGTGTTGGCCACGATGCCTCCCGCAGTTCAGCGGTCGCGGTCGCGCGTGCCGATGGGCGCCCAGCCACGGCGTGGTGCCGTGGTGCCGGCGGCGGGACGGACGTCACGGCTGCGATAGACAATGTATGGCCGGAACAGGTAGTGCAGCGGCGCCGTGAAGGCATGTACCAGGCGGGTGAACGGCCAGATCGCGAACAGCAGCATCCCCACCAACGTGTGGATCTTGAACGATGCGGGCGCGGCCGCCATCGCATCGATGTCGGGCTGCAGCCTGAACAACGACCGGAACCACGGCCCCACCGTCTCGCGGTAGTTGTGCGCGTCGTGACCGGCCCCGACGCTGTTCAGCGTGGTCCAGAGGCCGAGAACGATCGCGGCGACGAGCACGACGTACATCGTCTTGTCGTTGCGGGTGGTGGCCATGAAGACCGGTCCCGTCGTGCGTCTGCGGTAGATGAGGATGGCGATGCCCACGAGAGTGCACACGCCCGCGATGCCGCCGAACAGCAGGGCATTGAAGTGGTAGAGGTCCTGGGAGACGCCGACGGCCTCGGTCCACGACTGCGGGACGACGAGCCCACCGATGTGACCGACGATCACGAAGAGCAGGCCGAAGTGGAACAGCGGAGAGCCGATCCGCAGCAGCCGCGACTCGTACAGCTGCGAGGAGCGAGTGGTCCAGCCGAACTGGTCGTAGCGGTAGCGCCACACCGTCCCGCCGATCAGGATCGCGATGACGATGTACGGAAGCACCCCCCACAGCGCGACGTTCACGACAGGCCTACCCGCTCGTGGGGCGGCCCGGCGGCGGCCATCGCGTGCACCGCTGCGCGGTCCGCCGGTGACGGTCCCGGCAACGTGGCACACACAGCGTTGAGCACCAGGGCGTACGGGGTATCTGCCGCCTCCAGCCCAAGACGGAGCAGCTCGATGCTCGCCCGGTACTCCTGCAGCAGCCGTGGTCCGTCAACCGGGTCGGCGACAGCGGCGTACTCGAGCACCATCGGCAGGTAGTCGGTGAGCTCGCCTCGGGTGTCGACCAGCCATCCCGTGGCCCGATAGCGCGCCTTGAACGCCGCCAGCACCTCGCCGCGTCGGCGGGTGTCGCCGTCGGTCCAGTAGGAGAGGTAGAGCGCGTGCTTGCGGGACAGGTCGAACACCTCGACGTAGTGCCGCTGCCGGTGGTCAAGTGGCGGCTCGGCGAGAAAGTCGAGGAACTCGTCGAGACACGCGCGCGGTCGACCGGCCGGCAGTTGCTGCACGGCCGCGCGCAGGGTCGGCAGCAGGTCGAGCAGCTCCTCGTCAGGGTAGCCGAGGCTCCAGGCCGCCACCTGGTGAACCACGCGAGCAGTCATGGCTTGTCCTCGTCGGAGTGCCGCTGCGGGAAAATGCCCTCAGGTGTGCCGACGCCGTCCCAGTTGAGCAGGTTGACCCGTCCGCGCATCGACTCCGCCGGGGCGATCCCCTGCGACTGCTGCCGCTGCTTCAACGCATGGAACGTCTCGACCGCCACGGGCACCGGCCGTCCGGACGCCTCGCCGAACGAGCCCGACTCGTACATGCCCGGTCCCTCGTCGTAGTCGAGCGAGCAGCCGATCTCCTCGAGCTGGTGCCCCTCCTCCTCGTGCGACTTAGGGATGACGTAGCGATCGTCGTACTTGGCGATGGCCATGAGCCGATACATCTCGTACATCACCCGTCCCGTCATGCCTACGGCTGCGGGGATGGACTCGTCCGGTGTCCGGCCGAGCGTGATGTCGCGCAGGTAGGCGCGCATGGCGGCCAGTCGCCGCAGCACATTGGTGACGATCTCGGTGTCGCCGGCGGTGAAGAGCTCGGCGAGATATTCCACCGGGATGCGCAGCGCCTCGATCGCTCCGAACAGGTTGCCGCGGTCCTCGGCATCATGGCCCTGCTCGCGCAGCAGGTCGACAACGGGCGAGAGCGGTGGGACGTACCAAACCATGGGCATCGTCCGGTATTCCGGGTGAAGGGGAAGAGCCACCCGGTAGGTCTTGGCAAGCGCGTAGACCGGCGATCGCCGCGCGGCGTCCAACCAGTCCTCGGCGATCCCCTGCTGGCGGGCCGCGGCGATCACGGCCGGGTCGGTGGGGTCGAGCAGCAGCTCGAGCTGCGCCTCGTACAGCTGCCTCTCGTCACGCACCGAGGCGGCCGCCGTCACGCGGTCGGCGTCGTAGAGGAACAGACCGATGTAGCGCAGCCGCCCGACACAGGTCTCCGAACAGACCGTCGGCAGGCCGACCTCGACGCGCGGGTAGCAGAACGTGCACTTCTCGGCCTTACCGGTCTTGTGATTGAAGTAGATCTTCTTGTACGGGCAGCCGGTGACGCACTGACGCCACCCACGGCAGCGGTCCTGGTCGACAAGCACGATGCCGTCCTCGACCCGCTTGTAGATCGCTCCGGACGGGCACGACGCCATGCACGACGGGTTGAGGCAATGCTCGCAAATGCGTGGCAGATAGAACATGAAGGTCTGCTCGAACTCGAACCGGATCCGGTCCTCCGACTCCCGTCGCACGCGCTCGACGATCGGGTCCAGGTGGCCCATCTCGGATGCTCCGCCGAGGTTGTCGTCCCAGTTGGCCGACCAGCGGATCTTCGTGTCCTCACCGGTGATGAGCGACTTGGGCCGAGCGACCGGGAAGTCGTCGCCCAGCGGCGCGCTGATGAGCGTGTCGTAGTCGTACGTCCACGGCTCGTAGTAGTCCTCGAGCTTGGGCTGGATAGGGCTGGCGAAGATGCCCAGCAGCTTCTTGAGCCGCCCGCCGGCGTTGAGCTGCAGCCGCCCGCGCTTGTTGAGCGTCCAGCCGCCACGCCAGGTTGACTGGTCCTCGTAGCGGCGCGGGTAGCCCTGGCCCGGACGGGTCTCGACGTTGTTGAACCAGACGTACTCCATGCCTGCCCGGTTGGTCCACGCCTGCTTGCAGGTGACCGAGCACGTGTGGCACCCGATGCACTTGTCGAGGTTCATGACCATCGCCAGCTGAGCCATGACGCGTCCAATTGGCTCGCTCCGCTCGCGGGGCATCAGTACGTCACCTCCTGGTTGCGGCGGCGGATGGTGGTGACCATGTCGCGCTGGTTGCCGGTCGGCCCCAGGTAGTTGAACGTGTACGAGAGCTGGGCGTATGCGCCGATGAGGTGTGTCGGCTTGACGAGCAACCGGGTGACCGAGTTGTGGATGCCGCCACGTCGCCCGGTGGCCTCCGACTTGGGAACGTCGATGGTCCGCTCCTGGGCGTGGTGGACGTAGACGACGCCCTCCGGCATGCGGTGGCTGACGATGGCGCGGCACACCAGGACGCCGTGCGCGTTGACGCACTCCACCCAGTCGTTGTCGCGTACGTCGATCGACGCGGCGTCCGCGGGGCTCATCCACACGGTGGGCCCGCCGCGGGAGAGCGACAGCATCAGCAGGTTGTCCTGGTACTCCGAGTGGATGGACCACTTGGAGTGCGGCGTGAGGTAGCGGACCGTGATCTGCTTGCCGCCGTCGCGACCGAGCTTCGGCTCACCGAGCAGCCGGTGCAGGTCGAGCGGCGGCCGGTAGATCGGCAGCGCCTCGCCGATGTCGCGCATCCAGTCATGGTCGAGGAAGAAATGCATGCGGCCAGTGAGGGTGTGCCAGGGCTTGAGCCGCTCGACGTTGACGGTGAATGGGGCGTAGCGGCGCCCGCCGGTCTCCGAGCCCGACCACTCGGGCGATGTGATGACCGGAACCGGCCTGGCCTGCGTGTCGGCGAAGCTGATGCGCTTCTCCTCCGAACCTTCGGCGAGGTCGGCCAACGGCTTGCCGACCCGCTGCTCCAGGGTGCGGAAACCCTGCACGGCGAGCTCGCCGTTGGTTGTGCCCGACAGGGCGAGGATCGACTCGGCCATCTTCACGTCGGTGTCCATCGCCGGTCGACCGTCGGCCGCGCCGCCGAGCATGACCCCGTTGAGCTTGGCCAGCCGGTCGACCTCGTGCTCCAGCCGGTAGGTGACGTTCTTGACGGTGAAGCCCAGCTGATCGGCGAGTGGCCCTAGGGCCGCGAGCTTGTCGGCGATCGCGGTGTAGTCGCGCTCGACAACCTGCATGGCCGGCATCGTCTTGCCGGGGATCGGCGCGACATCGCCGCGGCGCCAGTCGCGCACCACTCCCCCGGGCTGTGCGGTCTCGCCTGGGGTGTCGTGCTGCATCGGCACGCTGACGAGGTCGCGGCGCACACCAAGGTGCGTGCGTGCCTGGTCGGACAGCTTGCGGGCAATCGCATGGAACGTGTCGAAGTCGCTGCGAGCCTCCCACGGCGGGTCGATCGCGGGCGTGAACGCATGCACAAATGGGTGCATGTCCGTGGTGCTGAGGTCGTACTTCTCGTACCAGGTCGCAGCCGGCAGCACCACGTCGGACAGCAACGTGGTCGAGGTCATCCGGAAGTCGGCACTGACCAGCAGGTCGAGCTTGCCCTCGGGGATCTCGTCACGCCACGCCACCTCGCCGGGGCGCAGCTCGGACTCAGTCGCCATCAGGTTGGAGTGCGTGCCCAGCAGGTGCTTGAGGAAGTACTCGTTGCCCTTGCTGGAGGAGCCGAGCAGGTTGGCGCGCCAGAGCACGAGGGTGCGCGGCCAGTTCTGCGGCGCGTCGACATCCTCGATCGCGAACCTCAGCGAGCCGTCCGTGAGGCTCGAAACGACGTGGTCGGCCGGATTGTCGGGCTGCGCCGCCAGCGCCTCGTCGGCCAGGTCCAGCGGGTTGCGGTCGAACTGCGGGTAGAACGGCATCCAACCGAGCCGCGCCGACTGCGCGATGGTGTCGGCGGTGTGCATGCCGGCCAAATGGCCCTCGGCCAGAGGTGACGCGAGCGCATCCGCGCGGTAACCGTCGAACCGCCACTGGTCGGTGTGCATGTACCAGTAGGCGGTTCCGATCATCGTGCGGGGCGGCCGCGTCCAGTCCAGCGCGTTCGCGAGCGAGATCCACCCGGTGATGGGCCGGCACTTCTCCTGCCCCACGTAGTGGGCCCAGCCGCCGCCGTTGCGCCCCATCGCCCCGGTCAACGCCAGCAGCGCGAGGATCGCCCGGTAGGTGGCGTCGCCGTGGAACCACTGGCAGATCCCCGCACCCATGATGACCATGGAGCGGCCGCCGGACTCCTCGGAGTTGGTGGCGAACTCGCGCGCGATACGGATGCACGCCTGGGCAGGCACCGAGGTGATCTCTGCCTGCCAGGCCGGGGTGTAGGGCGTGGACGCGTCGTCGTACCCGCTTGGCCACTGCCCGGGCAGCCCGTCCCTGTGCACGCCGTACTGCGCGAGCATCAGGTCGTACACGGTCGTCACGAGGTGCTCGCCGACTCGGCGTGCCGGGACTCCGCGGCTCAACACCGATCCGGAGCCGTCGGGTGCTTCGAAGCAGGGCAGCAGCACTTCGACCGGTTGCGCGCCGGGGATGTCGGCGCACGAGAGGGCGGGCGTGGTTCCGGCCAGGTCGAGGTTCCATCGACCCGCGCCGGACTCGGTGTAGCGGAAGCCCATGGAGCCATTCGGCACGATTGGCTCGCCGCTCGACGTGTCGAGCAGCACCGTCTTCCACTCGGCGCCCTCTGCAATCGTCACCGAGGTCGGCCGCGGTCAGGAACTTGGCCGGCACGGACGCGCCGGCGTCGCCGTGCGGAGTCAGCCGTACGAGGAAAGGCAGGTCGGTGTAGGTGCCGACATAGTCGCGGAAGAACGGCACCGCGCGGTCGGCGAAGAACTCGCGCAGGATGACGTGCCCCATCGCCATGGCGAGCGCGGCGTCGGTGCCGGCCTGCGCGGGCAGCCACTCGTCGGCGAACTTGGTGTTGTCGGCGTAGTCCGGGCTGACCGTGACGACCTTGGTGCCCCGGTAACGGGCCTCGGCCATCCAGTGGGCGTCCGGCGTGCGGGTGACGGGGACGTTGGAGCCCCACATCATCAAGTAGGTGGCGTCCCACCAGTCTCCGGACTCGGGTACGTCGGTCTGGTCGCCGAACATCTGCGGCGACGCGACCGGCAGGTCGGCGTACCAGTCGTAGAACGACGTCATGACACCGCCGATGAGCTGGATGAACCGGGTGCCGACGCAGTGCGACACGATCGACATCGCGGGGATCGGCGAGAACCCCGCGCAGCGGTCAGGGCCGTACGTCTTGATGGTGTGCACGTGCGCGGCGGCCACCATCTCGACCGCCTCGTCCCAGCTCACCCGGACGAGGCCACCCTTGCCGCGGGCTTGCTGGTAGCGCCGGCGGCGTTCGGTGTCGTTGACCACGTCGGCCCACGCGAGCACGGGATCGCCGAGGCGGGCCTTGGCCTCGCGGTACATCTCGAGCAGCACGCTGCGGGCATAGGGATAGCGCACGCGGGTCGGCGAGTACGTGTACCAGTTGAACGCCGCGCCCCGCGGGCAGCCGCGCGGCTCGTAGTCGGGGCGGTCCGGGCCGGTGCTGGGGTAGTCGGTCTGCTGCGCTTCCCAGGTGATGATGCCGTCCTTGACGAACACCTTCCACGAGCAGGAGCCCGTGCAGTTGACACCATGCGTCGAGCGGACGACCTTGTCGTGACTCCAGCGGTCGCGGTAGAAGACGTCGCCGCGCCGCCCACCTTCGCGGAAG
>CAWCTX010000019.1:0-209976 GCA_963798505.1 uncultured Actinomycetota bacterium | reverse complement strand
CCCGCTTTGACCAGCGCGGCTGGGAACGGGTACGCTCGTACATCGTGCCGGGGTTGCTCCGGGCCCTCATGCGTCCCCGGCTTCGGGCGACCGCATGAGACTCGATCCCGCGGGTCTGTTGAGGAGGACCCGGCGCGGGCGGGCGTCGCGAGACACCCGACCGCGGGGGTCGCGGAGCACCACGGCAACAACCTTCACGCCAGACGAGGACTTCACGGCCCGGACGCACGCCAGGGGACGAGACGAGTAGCAACGGAGACGCAGTGCCCACGATCCAGCAGCTGGTCCGCAAGGGCCGCCAGGACAAGGTCGCCAAGACCAAGACGCCGGCGCTCAAGGGCAGCCCGCAGCGGCGTGGCGTGTGCACCCGCGTCTACACCACCACGCCGAAGAAGCCGAACTCGGCGCTGCGCAAGGTGGCCCGCGTCCGGCTGACCAGCGGCATCGAGGTCACCGCCTACATCCCGGGCGTCGGCCACAACCTCCAGGAGCACTCGATCGTGCTCGTCCGCGGCGGCCGCGTGAAGGACCTGCCCGGCGTTCGCTACAAGATCATCCGCGGCTCGCTCGACACCCAGGGCGTCAAGAACCGCAAGCAGGCCCGCAGCCGGTACGGCGCGAAGAAGGAGAAGAGCTAATGCCGCGCAAGGGCCCGGCCCCGAAGCGACCGGTCGTCATCGACCCGGTCTACAACTCGCCGCTCGTCACCGCGCTGGTCAACAAGGTCCTCATCGACGGCAAGAAGTCGGTCGCCGAGCGCATCGTCTACGGCGCCCTCGAGGGCTGCCGGGACAAGACCGGCACCGACCCGGTCATCACGCTCAAGCGCGCGCTCGACAACGTCAAGCCGACCCTCGAGGTCAAGAGCCGCCGCGTCGGCGGCGCCACCTACCAGGTGCCGGTCGAGGTCCGCGCGGCCGCGCCACCACCCTGGCGCTGCGCTGGCTGGTCAGCTACTCGCGGCCGCGCCGCGAGAAGACGATGACCGAGCGCCTGATGAACGAGCTCCTCGACGCCAGCAACGGCCTCGGCGCCAGCGTCAAGCGCCGCGAGGACACCCACAAGATGGCCGAGTCCAACAAGGCCTTCGCGCACTACCGCTGGTGATTCGGCGCCGCCGGCATCCGCCCACGGATGCACGGCGGCGCGAACACGACAAGCACGAGAGCTCAAAGAACGGACAGCACGTGGCCACCGAGACCGCCGTAGACCTCGCCAAGGTCCGCAACATCGGGATCATGGCGCACATCGACGCGGGCAAGACGACCACGACCGAGCGGATCCTGTTCTACACCGGCATCAACTACAAGATCGGTGAGGTCCACGAGGGCGCGGCCACCATGGACTGGATGGAGCAGGAGCAGGAGCGCGGCATCACCATCACGTCCGCCGCGACGACCTGCGAGTGGGACGACCACCAGATCAACATCATCGACACCCCCGGCCACGTCGACTTCACCGTCGAGGTGGAGCGCTCGCTGCGCGTCCTCGACGGCGCGGTCGCGGTGTTCGACGGCGTCGCCGGCGTCGAGCCGCAGTCGGAGACGGTCTGGCGCCAGGCCGACCGGTACAAGGTCCCGCGGATCTGCTTCGTCAACAAGATGGACCGCATCGGCGCGGAGTTCCACCGCTGCGTCGACATGATCGTCTCGCGGCTGAACGCCATGCCGCTGGTGCTGCAGATCCCGATCGGCACCGAGGCCGACTTCCTCGGCGTCATCGACCTGGTCGGCATGCGGCGCTGGTCTGGCCCGGCGAGACCGCAGAAGGGCGAGGACTACGACGTCGAGGAGATCCCGGCGACGCACGCCGAGGCCGCCGCCGAGTGGCGCGACCGGCTGATCGAGACCCTCGCCGAGGCCGACGACGAGATCATGGAGATGTACCTCGAGGGCGAGGAGCCCACCAGGAGGAGATCCACGCCGCGATCCGCGCGCGACCATCGCCGGCAAGCTCACCCCGGTGCTGACCGGCTCGGCGTTCAAGAACAAGGGCGTCCAGCCCATGCTCGACGCCGTCGTCGACTACCTGCCCTCGCCGCTCGACGTCGGGGCCATCGAGGGCCACGAGGTCGACGACGCCGAGGCGATCATCGAGCGCGAGCCGAGCGAGGACGCGCCGCTCTCCGCGCTGGCGTTCAAGATCATGAGCGACCCGCACCTGGGCAAGCTCACCTACCTCCGCATCTACTCCGGCACGCTCACCGCCGGCTCCCAGGTGCTCAACACCACCAAGGGCCGCAAGGAGCGCATCGGCAAGATCTACCGGATGCACGCGAACAAGCGTGAGGAGATCGAGTCGGTCAGCGCCGGCCAGATCGTCGCGGTCATGGGCCTGAAGAACACCACCACCGGCGACACGCTCTGCGGCCCCGACCACCCGGTCATCCTCGAGTCGATGAACTTCCCGGCGCCGGTCATCTAGGTCGCCATCGAGCCCAAGACCAAGAGCGACCAGGAGAAGCTCGGCGTCGCGATCCAGCGCCTCGCCGAGGAGGACCCGACCTTCCAGGTCCGCACCGACGAGGAGACCGGCCAGACGATCATCGCCGGCATGGGCGAGCTCCACCTCGAGGTGCTGGTCGACCGCATGAAGCGCGAGTTCCGGGTCGAGGCCAACGTCGGCAAGCCGCAGGTGGCCTACCGCGAGACGATCCGCCGCAAGGTGGAGAAGGTCGAGTACACCCACAAGAAGCAGACGGGTGGCTCGGGCCAGTACGGCCGCGTGCATCATCACGATCGAGCCGACCGGCGGCGACGGCGACGGCGGGTACGAGTTCGTCAACGCGGTCACCGGTGGCCGGATCCCGCGGGAGTACATCCCCTCGGTCGACGAGGGCGTCCAGGAGGCCATGGAGTTCGGCATCCTCGCCGGCTACCCGATGGTCGACGTCAAGGTGACGCTGCGTCGACGGCGCCTACCACGAGGTCGACTCGTCCGAGCTCGCGTTCAAGATCGCCGGTTCGATGGCGTTCAAGGAGGCCGCCCGCCGGGCGGACCCCGTGCTCCTCGAGCCGATGATGAGCTGTCGAGGTCACCACGCCCGACGACTACATGGGCGACGTGATCGGCGACCTCAACTCCCGCCGTGGCCACATCCAGGCCATGGACGAGCGCGCCGGCGCCCGGGTGATCAAGGCGCTGGTGCCGCTGTCGGAGATGTTCGGCTACGTCGGCGACCTCCGCAGCAAGACCCAGGGCCGGGCGGGCTACTCGATGCAGTTCGACTCCTACGCCGAGGTTCCCAAGAGCGTCGCGGAGGAGATCATCAAGAAGGCCCGCGGCGAATGATCGCAACGGGTCAGACCGCACCGGTCCGAGCCAACAACCCCCGCTAACCCGACACCTGCACGAAGACAGCGACCAACCCTTACGTCCTAGGAGGGACCACAGTGGCGAAGGCGAAGTTCGAGCGGACTAAGCCGCACGTCAACATCGGCACCATCGGTCACATCGACCACGGCAAGACGACGCTGACCGCGGCTATCACCAAGGTCCTGCACGACAAGCACCCGGACCTCAACCCGTTCACGCCGTTCGACGAGATCGACAAGGCGCCGGAGGAGCGGCAGCGCGGCATCACCATCGCGATCGCGCACGTCGAGTACCAGACCGAGAAGCGTCACTACGCGCACGTCGACTGCCCCGGTCACGCCGACTACGTCAAGAACATGATCACCGGCGCCGCCCAGATGGACGGCGCGATCCTGGTGGTCGCCGCGACCGACGGCCCGATGCCGCAGACCAAGGAGCACGTCCTCCTGGCCCGCCAGGTCGGCGTGCCCTACATCGTCGTGGCGCTCAACAAGTCCGACATGGTCGACGACGAGGAGATCCTCGAGCTCGTCGAGCTCGAGGTGCGCGAGCTGCTCAGCAACTACGAGTACCCGGGCGACGACGTCCCGGTCGTACGGGTCTCGGCGCTCAAGGCGCTCGAGGGCGACCCGGAGTGGTCGGCCAAGCTCATGGAGCTCATGGACCAGGTCGACACCTACATCCCGGAGCCGGAGCGGGAGATCGACAAGCCGTTCCTCATGCCGATCGAGGATGTCTTCACGATCACCGGCCGCGGCACCGTCGTGACCGGCCGTGTCGAGCGCGGTGTCCTCAAGGTCAACGAGGAGATCGAGCTCGTCGGCATCCGCGAGAAGTCGCAGAAGACGACGGTCACGGGCGTCGAGATGTTCCGCAAGCTCCTCGACGAGGCGCGTGCGGGCGAGAACGTCGGCCTGCTCCTGCGCGGCACCAAGAAGGAGGACGTGGAGCGCGGCATGGTCGTCGTCAAGCCGGGCACCACGACGCCGCACACCGAGTTCGAGGCGCAGGTCTACATCCTGTCCAAGGACGAGGGCGGCCGGCACACGCCGTTCTTCAACAACTACCGTCCGCAGTTCTACTTCCGCACCACCGACGTGACCGGTGTCGTGGAGCTGCCGGCGGCACCGAGATGGTCATGCCCGGCGACAACACCGAGATGACCGTCAAGCTGATCCAGCCGATCGCCATGGAGGAGGGCCTGCAGTTCGCGATTCGCGAGGGCGGCCGCACCGTTGGCGCCGGCAAGGTCGTCAAGATCAGCAAGTAAGTCCGACAATCGCAGCCGGAAGGCCGGTCGCGCCGAATGCGGCGTGACCGGCCCCACCGGCCGCGGATTGGCCAAGGGCGTAAGCCCTCTGGCATACTGGATCGAGTTGCTCGGCGAGGCCGCCGTGGCATGTCCGCAAGACGGACTGCCGGCTCGGAGACCTCAGCAGAGCGCCCGGCACGACGCCGGGCCGCCCGAGACCCGTCACTAGAGCGAGTTGACCTAGGCCGCAGTGCGGCCTGGATGCGCGACACGCCCGACCGCGGGGGTCGGAGGGGCCGGAGTTGTGCCGTGTGCCATGCCCCGGGCAAGGCGAGACCACGAACGTGCCACAACTGTGGCGGTACGAGACATACCAAGACGAAGGGCGAATGAGCAGTCATGGCGGGACAGAAGATCCGCATCCGGCTCAAGGCCTATGACCATGAGGTCATCGACTCGTCGGCGCGCAAGATCGTCGACACGGTGACGCGCACTGGCGCTCAGGTCGCAGGCCCGGTGCCGCTGCCGACCGAGAAGAACGTCTACTGCGTCATCCGCTCGCCGCACAAATACAAGGACAGCCGCGAGCACTTCGAGATGCGCACGCACAAGCGGCTCATCGACATCATCGACCCGACGCCGAAGACCGTCGACTCGCTCATGCGTCTCGACCTTCCGGCCGGTGTCGACATCGAGATCAAGCTCTGAGGGACGCGCCAGAGATGGGTAAGCAGATGAAGGGCGTACTGGGCGAGAAGCTCGGCATGACCCAGGTGTGGGACGACAACAACCGTGTCGTTCCCGTGACCGTGGTCAAGGCCGGGCCCTGCGTCGTCACCCAGGTACGCACCCCCGACAACGACGGCTACTCCGCGGTCCAGATCGCCTTCGGCGCGATCAAGCCGCGCAAGGTCACCAAGCCGGCCGCCGGCCACTTCGAGAAGGCCGGCGTCACGCCGCGCCGACACGTGGTCGAGCTGCGCACCGACGACGCGAGCGAGTACACGCTCGGCCAGGAGATCACCGCCGAGACCTTCGAGGCGGGCCAGACCATCGACGTGGTCGGCACGAGCAAGGGCAAGGGCTTCGCCGGTGTCATGAAGCGCCACGGCTTCCACGGTCTGCGCGCCTCCCACGGTGTTGAGCGCAAGCACCGCTCGCCGGGCTCGATCGGTGGCTGCGCCACCCCGGGTCGCGTCTTCAAGGGTGTCAAGATGGCCGGCCGCATGGGCGGCGAGCGCGTCACCACCCAGAACCTCACCGTGCACGCCATCGACGCCGCGGCCGGCCTCATCCTGATCAAGGGTGCCGTCCCCGGCCCGCGCGGCGGACTCGTGCTCGTCAAGACAGCCGCGAAGGGGGCCTGACCTCATGTCCACCATCGACATCAAGACCCCCGCCGGTGAGACCTCCGGTTCGGTCGACCTGCCCGGCGAGCTCTTCGACGTCCAGGTCAACATCCCGCTGATCCACCAGGTGGTCGTGGCGCAGCTGGCCGCTGCCCGGCAGGGCACGCACAGCACCAAGACCCGCGGTGAGGTCAGCGGCGGTGGCCGCAAGCCGTACCGCCAGAAGGGCACCGGCCGAGCCCGCCAGGGTTCGATCCGCGCGCCGCAGTTCACCGGCGGTGGTGTGGTGCACGGCCCGTCGCCGCGCGACTACGCCCAGCGGACGCCCAAGAAGATGAAGGTCGCCGCGCTTCGTGGCGCCCTCACCGACCGGGCCCGCAACGGCCGCGTCCACGTGGTCACCGCGTTCGTCGAGGGCGAGCAGCCGTCCACCAAGGCCGGCATCGAGACGCTGCGTCAGATCACCGAGCGGGGCAAGCCGCTCGTGGTGGTCGACCGCGGCGACGACCAGACCTGGCTCTCGCTGCGCAACGCCGCCGACGTCCACCTGATCGCGGTCGACCAGCTCAACACCTACGACGTGCTCTGCGCCGACGACGTGATCTTCACGCAGGCGGCGTTCGAGCGGTTCGTGACGGAGCGGGCTCCATCTGCCAAGGCAACGGCGTCCGAGAGCGAAGCGCTCGAGGCTGAGGCTGACAAGGAGGAGGCCAAGTGAGCTCCACCCACAAGGACCCGCGCGACATCCTGCTCGCGCCTGTCGTCTCGGAGAAGAGCTACGGGCTCCTCGATGAGAACAAGTACACCTTCGTCGTCCACCCGGACGCCAACAAGACCGAGATCAAGATCGCGGTCGAGAAGGTGTTCAACGTCAAGGTCACCGGCGTCAACACGCTCAACCGCGAAGGCAAGCGCAAGCGCACCCGTTTCGGGTGGGGGCAGCGCAAGTCCACCAAGCGCGCGATCGTGACCGTGGCCGAGGGCCAGCGCATCGACATCTTCGGCGGTCCGGTCAGCTGACCGGGTTGTCTGATCTTTCGAGGACTTAAGACATGGGCATCCGCAAGTACAAGCCGACGACGCCGGGCCGCCGTGGTTCGAGCGTGGCCGACTTCGTCGAGATCACCCGGTCCGAGCCGGAGAAGTCGCTCGTCCGTCCCCTCGCCAAGAGGGGCGGCCGCAACTCCTCGGGTCGGATCACGGTTCGTCACCAGGGCGGTGGGCACAAGCGCCAGTACCGCCTGATCGACTTCCGCCGCAACGACAAGGACGGCGTGCCGGCCAAGGTCGCTCACATCGAGTACGACCCCAACCGCACCGCTCGCATCGCGCTGCTGCACTACGCCGACGGCGAGAAGCGCTACATCCTGGCGCCGCACAAGCTGGCTCAGGGCGCGACCGTCGAGAGCGGGCCGTCCGCCGACATCAAGCCGGGCAACAACCTGCCGCTGCGCAACATCCCCGTCGGTACGGTCGTGCACGCGATCGAGCTCCGGCCGGGCGGCGGCGCCAAGATCGCCCGCTCCGCAGGCGCGAGCGTCCAGCTCGTCGCCAAGGAGGGCACCTGGGCGCAGCTGCGGATGCCGTCCGGCGAGATCCGCAACGTCGACGTGCGCTGCCGCGCCACTGTCGGCGAGGTCGGCAACGCCGAGCAGAGCAACATCAACTGGGGCAAGGCCGGCCGCATGCGCTGGAAGGGCAAGCGCCCGACCGTCCGTGGTGTGGCGATGAACCCGATCGACCACCCGCACGGTGGTGGTGAGGGCAAGACCTCCGGTGGCCGCCACCCGGTCAGCCCGTGGGGCCAGCCCGAGGGCCGTACCCGCAAGCGGGGCAAGGCCAGCGACCGCCAGATCATCCGTCGCCGCAAGACCGGCAAGAAGCGCTGACAGGAGCCATAGAGAATGCCTCGCAGCCTCAAGAAGGGCCCCTTCGTCGACGACCACCTTCAGAAGAAGGTGGACGACCAGAACGACAAGGGGACCAAGAACGTCATCAAGACGTGGTCCCGCCGGTCCATGATCGTGCCGGACATGATCGGGCACACGATCGCTGTCCACGATGGCCGCAAGCACATCCCGGTGTTCGTCTCGGAGTCCATGGTCGGGCACAAGCTCGGCGAGTTCGCCCCCACGCGGACGTTCAAGGGCCACGAGAAGGACGACAAGCGCGCTCGTCGTCGCTGACGTCGCACCACGCATGATGACCAGAGAAGTAGGAGTCACGATGGAAGCCAGGGCCCAGGCGCGCTACGTGCGCGTGACGCCCATGAAGGCGCGCCGCGTGGTGGACGTCGTCCGAGGCATGAAGGCCGACGAGGCCGTCGCGGTGCTCCGATTCGCGCCGCAAGCCGCCAGCGAGCCGGTGCGCAAGGTGATCGAGAGTGCCGTTGCCAACGCGCTCAACAATCACGGCGCGCGCAACGCCGACAACCTGTGGGTCTCACAGATCTTTGTCGACGAGGGCCCGACGCTCAAGCGGTTCCGGCCGCAGGACCGTGGTCGCGCGTTCCGCATCAACAAGCGGTCGTGCCACATCACCGCGGTCGTCGAAGAGCGTGAGAGCACGAAGGGAGGGACCCGATAGTGGGTCAGAAGGTCAACCCGCACGGGTTCCGACTCGGTATCTCCACCGACCACAAGAGCCGGTGGTTCGCCGACAGCACCAAGTCCGGTCAGCGCTACAGCGACTACGTCAAGGAAGACGTCGCCATCCGGCGCCTCATGACCAAGGGCATGGAGCGTGCCGGCATCTCCAAGGTGGAGATCGAGCGCACCCGCGACCGCGTCCGCATCGACATCCACACCGCCCGCCCGGGCATCGTCATCGGGCGTCGCGGCGCGGAGGCCGATCGCATCCGTGGCGATCTGGAGAAGCTCACCGGCAAGCAGGTGCAGCTCAACATCCTCGAGGTCAAGAACCCTGAGATCGACGCGCAGCTTGTCGCGCAGGGCGTTGCCGAGCAGCTGTCTGCTCGCGTCGCGTTCCGCCGCGCCATGCGCAAGGCGATCCAGAGCGCGATGAAGGCCGGCGCCAAGGGCGTCCGAGTTCAGTGCTCGGGCCGTCTCGGCGGCGCCGAGATGAGCCGCTCGGAGTTCTACCGCGAGGGTCGCGTCCCGCTGCACACGCTGCGCGCCGACATCGACTACGGCTTCTTCGAGGCCCGTACGACCTTCGGCCGCATCGGCGTCAAGGTCTGGATCTACAAGGGTGAGGTCGCCGGTACCCGCGCCGAGCGCGAGGCTGCCGCCGCCCAGGCCCGGGTCCAGCAGCAGCGCCAGCGCCCGGAGCGTCGCCGTCCGACCCGTGACCGCCGCGCGGGCGAGCAGCCCGCCGAGGTCACCAGCGAGGCTGCCGATGCGGCCGCCCCCACGGTTCCGGCCGAGCAGACCACGGAGGCCTGAGTCATGCTCATCCCCCGCAGGGTCAAGCACCGCAAGCAGCACCACCCCAAGCGCAGCGGCATGGCCAAGGGCGGCACCAAGCTCGCCTTCGGTGAGTTCGGCATCCAGGCGCTCGAGGGTCACTACGTGACCAACCGGCAGATCGAGTCGGCCCGTATCGCCATGACGCGGCACATCCGTCGTGGCGGCAAGGTGTGGATCAACATCTTCCCGGACCGTCCGCTCACCAAGAAGCCGGCCGAGACCCGCATGGGTTCCGGCAAGGGTTCGCCGGAGTGGTGGATCGCCAACGTCAAGCCGGGCCGGGTCATGTTCGAGCTGTCGGGCGTGCCCGAGCCGATCGCTCGCGAGGCCATGCGCCGCGCGATGCACAAGCTTCCGATGAAGTGCCGCTTTGTGACGCGCGAGGCAGGTGACATCTGATGGCCGTGGGTAGCAAGGACCTCACCGCAGTCGCCCTTCGCGCCAAGACCGACGCTGAGTTGGTCGAGGAGCTGGGCAAGGCCAAGGACGAGCTGTTCAAGCTCCGGTTCCGCTCTGCGACCGGCCAGCTCGAGAGCCACGGCGGCCTCAAGGCCGTCCGGCGCGACATCGCGCGCATCTACACGATCATGCGCGAGCGCGAGCTCGGCATCACCACCGTTGTCGAGGCACCGGGCGGGGACGCGGCATGAATGAGGAGCAAATAATCGGACACCCGAGACCACCGGGACCGAAGGGGCCGGCGCCCCCCAGCGCGGGTTCCGCAAGACCCGCGAGGGCTTCGTCGTCAGCGACAAGATGGACAAGACCGTCGTCGTCGCCATCGAGGACCGGTTCAAGCACCCGCTGTACGGCAAGGTCGTCCGGCGGACCAACAAGCTGAAGGCTCACGACGAGCAGAACGCCTGTGCGGTCGGTGACCGCGTCCTCGTGATGGAGACGCGACCGCTGTCGGCCACCAAGCGTTGGCGCGTCGTCGAGATCCTCGAGAAGGCCAAGTAGCAATCCGCGCCTAGCGCGGACACAGAAATCCATCCGTTCCGCAAGGCTCGCCGCCCAGGCGTGCGAGAACCGGCGAGACAACCAGGAGTTCATCGATGATCCAGCAGGAATCGCGACTGCGAGTCGCCGACAACACGGGTGCGAAGGAGTTGCTGTGCATCCGTGTGCTCGGCGGCTCTGGCCGGCGCTACGCCGGCATCGGCGACATCATCGTCGCCACGGTCAAGGACGCGATCCCCGGCGGCAACGTCAAGAAGGGTGAGGTCGTCAAGGCCGTCGTCGTGCGCACGGTCAAGGAGCGGCGTCGCCCCGACGGTTCGTACATCCGCTTCGACGACAACGCCGCGGTCATCATCAAGGACGGTGGCGACCCCCGCGGCACGCGCATCTTCGGCCCTGTCGGTCGCGAGCTGCGCGAGAAGAAGTTCATGCGCATCGTCTCGCTCGCCCCGGAGGTGCTCTAACCATGCGCGTCAAGAAGGGCGACCGAGTCGTCGTCATCGCCGGCCGGGACAAGGGTCTCGTGGGCAAGGTCATCGCGGCCTACCCAACCCAGGACAAGGTCCTCGTCGAGGGTGTCAACGTCCGCACGAAGCACACGAAGGTCGGTCAGACCCCCCGTGGCGCCAAGACGGGCGGCATCACCCATGAGGAGGCCCCGATCCACGTCTCCAACGTGATGCTCGCGGTCGACGTCGACGGCAAGACCGTCGGTACCCGCGTCGGCTACCGCTACATCTACGACGAGGCGAAGAAGAAGCAGTTCAAGGTCCGGTACGCGAAGCGGACCGGTGAGGACATCTGATGAGCACCGCAACCGAGACTCGTTCACTGCCGCGGCTCAAGCAGCGGTACCGCGAGGAGATCATCACCAAGCTCCGCGACGAGTTTGCCTTCGGCAACGTCATGCAGGTGCCCACGGTCACCAAGGTGATCGTCAACATGGGCGTCGGCGAGGCGGCCCGTGACGCCAAGCTCATCGAGGGTGCGGTCCGCGATCTCGCGGCCATCACCGGTCAGAAGCCGCAGGTCACCAAGGCCCGCAAGTCCATCGCGCAGTTCAAGCTGCGCGAGGGCATGCCCATCGGCGCGCACGCCACCCTCCGTGGCGACCGCATGTGGGAGTTCCTCGACCGGCTGATCACGGTCGCGCTGCCGCGCATCCGCGACTTCCGTGGCCTGTCGCCGAAGCAGTTCGACGGCAACGGCAACTACACGTTCGGCCTCACCGAGCAGTCGATGTTCCACGAGGTCGACCAGGACCGCATCGACCGGGTCCGCGGCATGGACATCACCGTGGTGACCACCGCCAAGAACGACGACGAGGGCCGGGCGCTGCTGAAGCACCTCGGTTTCCCGTTCGCGGAACGGTGATCGTGACCATGAATATGGAGCAGTGAAGTGGCGAAGAAGGCTCTGATCCTCAAGGCGCAGCGCAAGCCCAAGTTCGCGGTGCGTGCCTACACCCGGTGCCAGCGGTGCGGCCGCCCGCACTCGGTCTACCGCAAGTTCGGCCTGTGCCGCGTGTGCCTTCGCGAGATGGCGCACCGCGGCGAGCTGCCGGGCGTGACCAAGTCCAGCTGGTAAACCTCCATCGCCGAAGGTCCGACCAGGAAACCGCGGCGGGAAAGCAGCAAACACTATGACCATGACCGACCCCATCGCAGACATGCTCACCCGTCTGCGCAACGCCAACACGGCCTACCACACGACCGTGGCGATGCCGTACAGCAAGATCAAGTTGCACATCGCCGAGATCCTCGAGCAGGAGGGCTACATCGCCGGCTGGACCGTCGATGAGCCGGCCGAGGGGGCCGTGGGCAAGACCCTCAACGTGACTCTGAAGTACGGTCCGAGCCGCGAGCGCTCGCTCGCCGGCGTCAAGCGGGTGTCGAAGCCGGGCCTGCGGGTGTACGCGAAGTCCACCGGGCTGCCGAGAGTTCTCGGCGGGCTGGGCATCGCGATCATCTCCACGTCGCAGGGCCTGCTCACTGACAAGCAAGCCGCCAAGAAGGGCGTAGGTGGGGAAGTCCTCGCCTACGTCTGGTAACGGGACGAGAAGGGAAGGACGACAGCATGTCGCGCATCGGACGTCTCCCCATCGCCGTCCCATCTGGCGTCGAGGTCAACATTGACGGGCCGGCAGTGACGGTGAAGGGGCCGAAGGGCACCCTGAGCCAGAACCTCGTCGGGGGCATCGACATCGAGAAGGCCGACGACGGCACTCTCAAGGTCAGCCGCCCCGACGACGAGCGGCTGTCGCGGTCGCTGCACGGCCTGTCGCGCACATTGGTGGCCAACATGGTCACCGGTGTGACGGAGGGCTACGAGAAGAAGCTCGAGATCCAGGGCGTCGGCTACCGCGTGACCGCCAAGGGCAGCTCACTGGAGTTCGCCCTCGGCTACAGCCACTCGATCACGGTCGAGCCGCCCGAGGGCATCAGTTTCGCCGTCGAGAGCCCCACCAAGTTCTCGGTGCTGGGCATCGACAAGCAGAAGGTCGGCGAGGTCGCCGCAAACATCCGCAAGCTGCGCAAGCCCGAGCCGTACAAGGGCAAGGGCATCCGCTACGCGGGCGAGGTCGTACGCCGCAAGGTTGGAAAGGCTGGTAAGAAATAATGGGCAGCGCGATCAACAACCGCGCCGCGCGGGGCAGCAAGTCCGGTGCCCGCAACCGCCGCCACCTGCGCGTGCGCAAGAAGATCAAGGGCACGGCGGCTCGTCCGCGTCTCGTCGTGACCCGGTCCCTGCGCCACATGGTTGCCCAGGTCGTCGACGACACCACCGGTCACACGCTGGTGTCCGCCTCCACGCTGGAGGTCGACCTGCGCAGCACCGAGGGCGACAAGACTGCCAAGGCCCGCAAGGTCGGCGAGCTCGTCGCCGAGCGTGCCAAGGCGGCCGGGATCGAGGGCGTTGTCTTCGACCGGGCCGGAAACCGCTACCACGGGCGGGTCGCCGCGGTCGCCGATGGCGCCCGCGAAGCCGGCCTCGTCCTGTAGTCGACAGAGCGTACGAGAGGAACATCTGATGCCTGGACCCCAGCGCCGCGGTGGCGGAGCCGGCGGCGAGCGTCGAGACCGTCGTGACCGGGACAACCGGCGCGACAACGCGGTCGAGAAGACCGCGTATGTCGAGCGCGTCGTCGCCATCAACCGCGTAGCCAAGGTTGTCAAGGGCGGTCGGCGCTTCAGCTTCACCGCGCTCGTCGTTGTCGGCGACGGTGAAGGCATGGTCGGCGTCGGCTATGGCAAGGCCAAGGAGGTGCCCTCGGCGATCGCCAAGGGCGTCGAGGAGGCCAAGCGCAACTTCTTCCGCGTGCCGCGGATCCAGGGCACCATCCCACACCCCGTACAGGGCGAGAAGGCGGCAGGCGTAGTCCTGCTCAAGCCGGCCTCTCCTGGTACGGGTGTCATCGCGGGTGGCCCGGTCCGTGCGGTCCTCGAGGCCGCCGGCATCCACGATGTGCTGAGCAAGTCGCTCGGCTCGTCCAACGCGATCAACATCGTGCACGCGACCGTCGCGGCTCTCAAGCAGATCGAGAAGCCCGAGCAGGTGGCGGCGCGGCGTGGCCTTCCGCTGGAGGACGTCGCCCCGGCGGCGCTCCTGCGCGCGCAGGCAGCAGCGGGGGTGGCCAACTGATGACGCAGCTCAAGGTCACCCAGAAGAAGAGCCCGATCGGCGGCACCCACTCGCAGCGCGAGACCCTGCGTTCGCTCGGTCTCAAGCGCATCGGCGATGTCGTCGTCAAGGAGGACCGCCCCGAGATTCGAGGCATGGTCCGCACGGTGGCGCACCTCGTCGCCGTCGAGGAGGTTGAGTAACCGTGGCAGACCAGCCGCTGAAGGTGCACCACCTGCGGCCGGCCCCGGGCGCCAAGACCACCAAGACCCGCGTGGGTCGCGGTGAGGGCTCCAAGGGCAAGACCGCCGGTCGCGGCACCAAGGGCACCAAGGCCCGCTACCAGGTGCCCGTGCGCTTCGAGGGTGGGCAGATGCCGCTGCACATGCGGCTGCCCAAGCTCCGGGGCTTCAAGAACCCGTTCCGCGTCGAGTACCAGGTGGTCAACCTGGCCAAGCTCTCGACCCTCTTCCCCGAGGGTGGCGAGGTGACCGTGGCAGACCTGGTCGCCAAGGGCGCGGTCCGCTCCGGCCATCCGGTCAAGGTGCTCGGCAACGGTGACATCTCGGTGGCAGTGTCGGTGACCGCGCACGCGTTCTCCGCCACGGCCAAAGAGAAGATCACCGCGGCCGGGGGCCAGGTCGCCGAGCTCTAGGCCCTCCGACAATGTCGCGAAGGGGCGTCCCGGTCTCCCGTTAGGAGAAGGGACGCCCCGACGTCTATGCTCCACCCGCTGTTATCGTCACACCCGGGGGGCTGCGCCCCCCGGGAGCCCCCAAGAACCCGCGGGGCCCCGAAATACCCAACCCGCACCACCGCCGCTGATCACCAGCGGTGCAGGAGGACCGAGTGCTCACCGCGTTCGCCCAGGCGTTCCGCACGCCCGACCTGCGCCGGAAGATGCTGTTCACCCTCGCGGTGATCGCAGTGTTCCGGCTCGGCTCTGTCGTGCCGACCCCCGGCGTGGACGCCGGCGCGGTCGAGACATGTGTCGACCAGGCCGGCACCAGCGGCATCTACGGCCTGATCAACCTGTTCTCGGGCGGGGCGCTGCTCCAGCTCGCGATCTTCGCCCTCGGCATCATGCCGTACATCACAGCGAGCATCATCCTGCAGCTGCTCACGGTGGTGATTCCGCGGCTGGAGGCCCTCAAGAAGGAGGGCTCGGCCGGCACCGCCAAGATCACGCAGTACACGCGTTACCTCACCGTGGGTCTGGCAGTGCTGCAGTCGACGACCTACATCACGCTGGCCCGCAACGGACAGATCTTCCCCAACTGCCCGGCCGACCTGATCCCCGACGAGAGCATCACCGTCATCGGGATCATGATCTTGACGATGACCGCCGGCACGGCCGTGATCATGTGGATGGGCGAGCTCATCACCGACCGCGGCATCGGCAACGGCATGTCGATCCTGATCTTCACCTCGATCGCGGCGTCGTTCCCGTCGAGCCTGTGGCAGATCCGCACCACGCAGGGCTGGCCGACGTTCATGCTGGTCGTCGCCGTCGGTGTGGTCCTGGTCGGCCTCGTGGTGTTCGTCGAGCAGAGCCAGCGCCGCATCCCCGTGCAGTACGCACGCCGCATGGTGGGGCGCAAGATGTACGGCGGCTCGTCCACGTACATCCCGCTCAAGGTCAACCAGGCCGGCGTCATCCCGGTGATCTTCGCCTCGTCGCTGCTCTACCTGCCGCTGCTCGTCGCGCAGCTCAACGATGGCAAGGACTGGTCCAACTGGATCGTCCGCAACTTCCAGAACGGCGACACATGGATCTACATGGTCACGTTCTTCGCCTTGATCATCTTCTTCACCTACTTCTACGTCAGCATCACGTTCAACCCCAAGGACGTTGCCGACAACATGAAGAAGTACGGCGGCTTCATTCCCGGCATCCGCGCCGGCCGGCCGACCGAGGAATACCTTTCGTACGTGCTGTCGCGGCTGACGGCTGCGGGCTCGCTCTACCTGGGCCTGGTGGCGCTGCTCCCGCTGATCGCCATTACCCTGGTCAACGCCAACCAGAACTTCCCCTTCGGGGGGACCAGCCTCCTCATCGTCGTGGGGGTTGGACTCGAGACTGTCAAGCAGATCGAGAGCCAGCTCCAGCAACGCAGCTATGAGGGTTTCCTACGCTGACATGCGCATCCTGATCATGGGCCCGCCTGGTGCGGGCAAGGGCACCCAGGCCAAGGCGATCGCCAAGACCTTCGAGGTCCCGGCGATCTCGACGGGCGACATCTTCCGGGCCAACGTGCAGGCGGGCACGCCGCTCGGGCAGGCGGCCAAGGCCTACCTCGACAACGGCGGATACGTGCCGGACGACATCACCAACGGGATGGTCCGCGACCGGCTCAACGAGCCCGACGCCAAGTCCGGGTTCGTGCTCGACGGCTACCCGCGCACGCCGGCGCAGGTCGAGTTCCTCGACAGCGTCCTGGTCGACCAGGGTGTCGGCCTCGACCACGTCCTCGAGCTCACCGTCGACGTCGAAGTGGTGGTCGCCCGGTTGCTTCGCCGCGCCGGGGCCGAGGGTCGTACGGATGACAGCGAAGAGGTCATCCGGCACCGGCAGCGTCTGTTCGCCGAGCAGACGGCGCCGCTGACCAAGATCTATGCCGACCGGGGCCTGCTGGTCCGCGTCGACGGCTTGGGCGAAGTCGACGAGGTCGCCGCGCGGGCGATCGCGGCTCTGCAGGCCGACGCCACGTAGGGCCGGCGCTCTCATGATCCAGATCAAGTCGACGGCCGAGATCGAGAAGATGCGGCTGGCCGGGCTGGTCGTGGCCGACACGCTGGCGGCGGTACGCGAGGCCGTGGCGCCGGGGGTCACCACGGGCGAGCTCGATGCGCTGGCCGAGAAGGTGATCCGCTCGCGCGGCGCCACGCCGTCCTTCCTCGGCTACCACGGCTTCCCGGCGACGCTGTGCACCTCGGTCAACGACGAGATCGTTCATGGAATACCCGGATCCCGGCTCCTGAGTGACGGCGACGTGATCTCGATCGACTGCGGCGCCATCGTCGACGGCTGGCACGGTGACTCGGCGATCACAGTCGCTGTGGGCGATGTGTCCGACGAGCTCAGCACGCTGATCAGGGTCACCGAGGACGCCATGTGGGCCGGCATCGCCGCCATGGGCATCGGCAAGTGGATGCGCGACATCGGCTCGGCGATCCAGGGCGCGATCGAGGCCGAGGGCGACTACGGGATCGTGCAGGAGTACGGCGGGCACGGCATCGGCACCGAGATGCACCAGGACCCGCACGTCCACAACTACGCCACGCGGAGCAAGGGGCCACGGCTGCGCACCGGGCTGTGCCTCGCGATCGAGCCGATGCTCACCCTCGGCTCGGAGCGCACGCAGCTCATGCCGGACGATTGGACGGTCACGACCGCTGACGGCTCCTGGGCCGCGCACTTCGAGCACAGCGTCGCCATCACCCCCGAGGGGCCCTGGGTGCTGACCGCCCACGACGGTGGTGCGTCCCGCCTGGAGGCGCTCAACGTGGCCACGCCGGCGGCGGCTCGCGCCTGATCGCCCTGAGCGGCGCGCGGACCGTCGGGCGGATTAGGGTCCGAAGGGCCCCGTGGCGTAGACTCATATGTCGGCCCGTTGTCGGCCTGTTTCGTGCTGCCCCGCGGCTGTCTCGATCGCTCCGTTTCCGGGAGTGTCGGGAAGGGGTGCGCTAGCAGGCACTTTTCGGGCGACGCAGACACACCGGGCAGACACACCGACCAAGAGAAGCGAGGACATGCCGAAAAAGGACGGGGTCATCGAGATCGAGGGCACCGTTGTGGAGGCGCTACCGAATGCAATGTTTCGGGTGGAGCTTTCCAATGGTCACAAGGTCCTCGCCCACATCTCGGGGAAGATGCGGCAGCACTACATCCGCATCCTGCCCGAGGACCGTGTGGTCGTGGAGCTGAGCCCCTACGACCTGACTCGCGGTCGGATCGTCTACCGGTACAAGTAAGACTGCCAGTCCCGGAACAGCGGGTCGGGTGTCCCCCAACGGAGAGATCGATGAAGGTCAAGCCGAGCGTCAAGCCGATCTGCGACAAGTGCAAGGTGATTCGCCGGCACGGTCGCGTCATGGTGATCTGCGAGAACCTGCGCCACAAGCAGCGCCAGGGCTGATCACCCCCGACAACCGAACAGCGCGCCGACAGCCGTCCCCGGACGGCAACTCCCCCGGAACGAAGGCCGGGGCCTGGCTGGGCAGCCAGGGCGTGGCGCGCCAACACCTTCGAGAACCAGGAGAAGCAAGCCCAGATGGCACGTCTCGTCGGCGTCGACCTCCCGCGCGAAAAGCGCCTTGAGGTTGCGCTCACGTACATCTACGGCATCGGCCGTACCCGCGCCCAGGAGACGCTGGCGCAGACCGGGGTCAGCCCCGACCTGCGCGTGCGTGACCTCGGCGACGAGGAGCTCGTGAAGCTCCGTGACTGGATCGAGGCCAACTACAAGATCGAGGGTGACCTCCGTCGCGAGGTTCAGGCCGACATCCGGCGCAAGATCGAGATCGGCAGCTACCAGGGTCTGCGGCACCGTCGCGGCCTCCCGGTCCGCGGTCAGCGCACGCACACCAACGCCCGTACCCGCAAGGGTCCGCGCAAGACCGTGGCCGGCAAGAAGAAGGCCGGCAAGAAGTAAGCAAGAAGGGTTGCGCAGCCGACCTCAGAACCCTGGGGTCCAGCCAACCGGCCGTCTTGCGTTTCGACGCCATAGCTTCCGAACTTGATCTAGGAGAAAACACAGGATGCCTCCCAAGAGCCGACAGGCTACGGGCGCCGCCAAGAAGGTGCGCCGCAAGGAGAAGAAGAACGTCGCGCAGGGTGTCGCGCACATCAAGAGCACGTTCAACAACACGATCGTCTCGATCACCGACCCCGCCGGGAACGTGATCGCGTGGGCCAGCGCCGGCCAGGTGGGCTTCAAGGGCTCCCGCAAGTCCACCCCCTTCGCGGCCCAGATGGCCGCCGAGGCTGCCGCGCGTCGTGCCCAGGAGCACGGCATGCGCAAGGTCGACGTCCTCGTCAAGGGCCCGGGCTCGGGCCGGGAGACTGCGATCCGCTCCATCCAGGCCGTCGGCCTCGAGGTCGGCTCGATCCAGGACGTCACCCCGCAGCCGCACAACGGTTGCCGCCCGCCGAAGCGCCGCCGCGTCTGACCCGCAGGAGATTCTGAACCATGGCCCGCTACACCGGACCGCTCACCAAGAAGTCGCGCCGCCTCGGCGTTGACCTGGTCGGCGGCGACAAGGCTTACGAGCGCCGTCCCTACCCGCCCGGCCAGCACGGCCGCGGCCGGGTCAAGGAGTCGGAGTACCGCCTCCAGCTGCACGAGAAGCAGAAGGCGCGCTACACCTACGGCGTCCTCGAGAAGCAGTTCCGCCGCTACTACGAAGAGGCCAACCAGAAGCAGGGCAAGACGGGTGACGTCCTGCTGCAGATCCTCGAGTCCCGCCTCGACAACGTCATCTACCGTTCGGGTCTCGCGCGCACCCGTCGGCACTCGCGCCAGCTGGTCGTGCACGGCCACTTCCTGGTCAACGGCCAGAAGGTCAACGTGCCGTCCTACCGCGTCCAGGCGCACGACGTCATCGAGGTCAAGCCCAAGTCGATCGAGACGACGCCGTTCATCATCGCTCGTGAGACCCACGGCGAGCGTCCCGTGCCCGCGTGGCTCGAGGTGCTCCCGTCGACCATGCGCATCCTGGTCCACCAGCTCCCGACCCGGCAGCAGATCGACACGCCGGTTCAGGAGCAGCTGATCGTCGAGCTCTACTCCAAGTGATATGAGGTCCTGCGGGGCTGCTTTTGGCCCCGCAGGACACCTTCTACCCGCACGTCATATAGCGGTCGTCGCGGAAAGGAAAACACCGTGCTCATCACCCAGCGTCCGACTCTGTCGGAAGAGTCCGTCGCCGAGAACCGCTCGCGGTTCATCATCGAGCCCCTCGAGCCGGGCTTCGGCTACACGCTCGGCAACTCGCTGCGTCGCACCCTCCTGTCGTCCATCCCGGGTGCTGCGATCACCAGCATCCGGATCGACGGCGTCCTGCACGAGTTCAGCACCGTGCCGGGCGTCAAGGAAGATGTCACCGACGTCATCCTCAACCTCAAGGCTCTCGTCGTCTCCTCGGAGAACGACGAGCCGGTGACCATGTACCTGCGCAAGCAGGGCCCGGGCGCCGTAACCGCCGCGGACATCGCGCCGCCGGCCGGTGTCGAGGTGCACAACGCCGACCTGCACATCGCCACGCTCAACAAGGACGGCAAGCTCGAGATGGAGCTCACCGTCGAGCGTGGACGTGGCTACGTCTCCGCTGTGCAGAACAAGCGCTCCGACGCCGAGATCGGCCGTATCCCGGTCGACTCGATCTACTCGCCGGTGCTCAAGGTCACCTACAAGGTCGAGGCGACGCGCGTCGAGGGCCGTACGGACTTCGACAAGCTCATCGTCGACGTCGAGACCAAGCCGTCGGTCAACCCGCGCGACGCGGTCGCGTCGGCCGGCACGACGCTGGTCGAGCTGTTCGGGCTGGCCCGCGAGCTCAACGTCGACGCCGAGGGCATCGAGATCGGGCCGTCCCCGATCGACGCTCAGATGGCGGCCGACCTCGCGCTGCCGATCGAAGACCTGCAGCTCACGGTCCGCTCGTACAACTGCCTCAAGCGCGAGGGCATCCACTCCGTGGGTGAGCTCATCTCGCGCAGTGAGGCCGACCTGCTCGACATCCGCAACTTCGGGCAGAAGTCGATCGACGAGGTCAAGGCCAAGCTCCAGGGGATGGGCCTCGGGCTCAAGGACAGCGGCCCGGCGTTCGACCCGGCGACGGTCGTGGACTCGTACGCCGAGGACGCCGACCAGACCTACGCCGAAGACGAGCAGTACTAAGCCGCCCGGGGGGCTCCGCCCCCCGGGTTCCCCCCGCAGAACCCGTGGTGCCGAGCCACGAACAGGAGAACGACAACCATGCCTCAGCCCACCAAGGGTGCCCGCCTGGGCGGCGGTCCGGCGCATGAGCGCCTGATGCTCGCCAACCTCGCCACGGCGCTCTTCGAGCACGGCCGGATCACCACCACCGAGGCCAAGGCCAAGCGGCTGCGCCCGGTGGCGGAGCGGCTGATCACCAAGGCCAAGCGTGGCGACCTGCACGCTCGCCGCCAGGTCATGGCGACGATCCGCGACAAGAGCGTCGTGCACGTGCTCTTCACCGAGATCGGGCCGCGGTACGAGAGCCGCAACGGCGGCTACACCCGCATCACCAAGATCGGTCCGCGCAAGGGCGACAACGCGCCCATGGCCGTGATCGAGCTCGTCGAGCCGCTGGCCGAGCAGGTCGTGGCCGAGGCGACCGGTGCGACCCGTCGTGCCGCCGCCGAGGCGGAAACTGCGGCCGCCGCGACCCCGGCCGCCGAGGCCGTCGAGACCGAGGTCGTGGAGACCGACGTCGTCGAGACCGAGGTCGAGGTCGCTGACGAGACTGCGTCCGAGGAGACGACCGACGAGGCCGCCGAGGGCGAGTCCAAGGCCGAACCCAAGGACACCGTCTGAGCGGTCATCTAGCCGTTGACGAGCCCGCCCACCCCAACGGGGAGGGCGGGCTCGTCCGTCTCCGCCTCGATCTGGGCTACGACGGCGGCGGCTTCGCCGGCTGGGCCGCCCAGCCGGGGCTTCGCACGGTCCAGGGTGAGCTGCAGGCCGCGCTGGCCCGCGTGCTGCGGCTGCCGGCCGAGCCCCAGGTCACGGTTGCGGGGCGTACGGACGCCGGTGTCCACGCGCGCGGGCAGGTCGTGCACGTCGACGTCGCCGCGGACATGTGGGCGGCCATTCCCGGCCGCACGACGCGGCCGTCGGAGGAGTCGTTGCTGCGACGACTGGCGGGCGTGCTGCCGCCGGATGTGCGCGTGTTCGCGGTCTCAGTCGCGCCGGAGGGCTTTGACGCGAGGTTCTCAGCCGTGTCTCGTCGGTATACCTACCGCGTCGCGGACTCCCCGTACGGTGTCGATCCGCTGCGTAGGCACGACGTGCTCTGGCACGACCGACCGCTCGACCTGGATCTGATGAACGCCGCGGCGGCAGGGCTCCGGGGCGAGCACGAGTTCGCCGCCTTCTGCCGGCAACGCGAGGGCGCGACGACCATCCGCACCCTGCTTGATCTGTCGTGGGAGCGCACCGCGCTCGGCCTGGCAGAGGCCCGGGTCGAAGCGGACGCGTTCTGCCACAACATGGTCCGTGCCCTCATCGGCTGCCTGCTGGCCGTCGGCGACGGGCGCCGGCCGATCTCCTGGCCGGCGACAGTCCTCGCCGGTCGGGTACGTGACCCCGGTGTCACGGTTGTCGCGCCGCACGGGCTCACCCTCGAAGAGGTCCGCTACCCGCCGGACGACCAGGTTGCGCAGCGGGCCGCCGCGGCACGCCGGGTGCGGCAGAGCAGCCCGGACTGACCCCTGGTGCGACCCTGAGATCGGGCGCCCACTCGGGCGCGGCCGGCCCGGATCGACGTAACCTCGTCTTATGGACTTCGGCCTCGTCATCCTGCTCGCCTCGGTGGGCGGCATCGCCGCCACGGTGCCGGTCGCCCAGCGCAGGGGCAGCCGCGCCGCGGTGCGGGTGGCCGCGGCGTCGGTGGGCCTGTTCGGGGTGTGGGCGGCCGGGCTGGACGACTTGCTCTGGGATCTCGGCGAGTTCGCCGTCGACTTCATGGCGTCACTGGTTTTCTCGCCGCTGGTGTGGCTGGGGATGGCGGCTCTGGGGCTGTCCGCGGTGCTCTTCGTCGTGAGTGGCCGGATGAAGGGCCCGAAGACCCTGCCGGCGTCAGCAGCGGCCAAGCCGGCGACGGGCAAGGGCGCGCAGCGCAAGCAGGTCACGGCCAAGGCCGCCGACGACCCGCTCAGCGGGTTCGAGGACATCGAAGAGATCCTCAAGCGGCGGGGCATCAGCTAGCCCGAATCCGGTGGCTCGCAACGCCTTCGGCCAGCGACACTGACCAGTGTGGGTCACATCGACGTCAACTCCGTCTACTACTCGCTCGCCGACGGGCGGCCGCTGCTCACCGACGTGAGCTTCCGCGTCGGCGACGGCGCCAAGGTTGCGCTCGTCGGCGCCAACGGGTCGGGCAAGACGACGTTGCTGCGCATCGTGACCGGCGACCTCGACCCGGACGAGGGCGCGGTGACGCGTTCGGGCGGACTCGGGGTGATGCGGCAGTTTGTTGCCGAAGCGGCGAAGACCATACGTGACCTGCTCGTCTCGGTCGCGCCGCCGCGGATCCGGGCAGCGGCCACCGAGCTGGACGCGGCCGAGCTGCAGATGATGGAGCGCGACGACGAGGCCACCCAGCTGCGCTACGCCCAGGCGCTCGCCGACTGGGCCGATGCCGGCGGCTACGACGCGGAGGTGCTGTGGGACGAGTGCACGACCGCTGCGCTCGGTGTGCCGTACGAGCGGGCCCAGTGGCGCGACCTGACCACGCTCTCTGGCGGTGAGCAGAAGCGGCTCGCGCTCGAGGCGCTGCTGCGCGGTCCCGACGAGGTGCTGCTGCTAGACGAGCCGGACAACTTCCTCGACGTGCCGGCGAAGCGCTGGCTCGAGGACCGCTTGCTCGAGACTGCCAAGACCGTGCTGTACGTCAGCCACGACCGCGAGCTGCTCGCCCGCACGGCCACGCGCATCATCACGGTCGAGCTCGGTGCCGGTGGAAACACGGCGTGGACGCATGGGGGAGGGTTCGCGACCTACCACGAGGCACGGCAGGAGCGGTTCGCCCGGCTGGAGGAGCTGCGCAAGCGCTGGGACGAGGAGCAGGCCAAGCTGCGTGCGCTCGTGCTGATGTACCGGCAGAAGGCGGCCTACAACTCCGATATGGCCGCCCGCCTCCAGGCGGCACAGACTCGGCTGCGCAAGTTTGAGGAGGCCGGGCCTCCGGAGGCGATCCCGCGCGAGCAGCAGGTGCGCATGCGGCTGCGTGGCGGCCGTACGGGCAAGCGGGCGCTGGTCTGCAGCGCTTTGGAGCTCACCGGGCTTATGCGGCCGTTCGACCTCGAGGTCTTCTATGGCGAGCGGGTGGCGGTGCTCGGCTCCAACGGCTCAGGCAAGTCGCACTTCCTGCGCCTGCTCGCTCGCGGCGGCAGCGACCCGGACATCGAGCACCAACCGGTCGAGGACGTCGTGATCGACCCGGTGGCGCATCGCGGCGCCGCGCGCCTCGGCGCCCGGGTCAGGCCCGGCTGGTTCGTGCAGAGCCACGAGCACCCGGAGCTCGTGGGGCGCACCCTGCTGGACATCCTCTGGCGCGGCGACGGGCGTCGCCGGGGGATGCCACGCGAGGAGGCAGCCCGCGTTTTGGACCGCTACGAGCTCGCCTATGCGGGAGAGCAGCGGTTCGAAACGCTGTCCGGGGGCCAGCAGGCGCGCCTGCAGATCCTGCTGCTCGAGCTGTCCGGCGCCACGATGCTGCTGCTCGACGAGCCGACCGACAACCTCGACCTCGTGTCGGCGGAAGCGCTCGAGGCGGGGTTGGCGGCGTACGAGGGAACAGTCCTTGCGGTCACTCACGACCGGTGGTTCACGCGCGGATTCGATCGTTTCCTGGTGTTCGGCGCGGACGGCGTGGTCTACGAGTCGGACGAAGCCGGTCTGGGACGAGGGCCGGGTGGCCCGGACTCGCTAGCCGCTGTCGTGTCCTTCAGACTGCGATCACCGCGACGTCGTAGGCGCTGAGCTGTTCGTCGGCCGTAACCAGCGGCACGTCGAGGATCTGGGCCTGGGCAATGAGCAGGCGGTCGAACGGGTCGTTGTGGTGCTCCGGCAGCTCTCCTGCCCGGAGCGCATGGGCGTGCTCGACGCCGAGAGGCGTTGTGCCGGACCGTCGCATGCGATCAGGGACGTAGGCGGAGGGTGGGCTGGGAAGAGGGAGCTTGCCCAGCCTGAACCTGATGGCGATCTCCCATGACGACGCGGCTGAGAGAAGCAGTTCGCTGGCCGGGTCGGCCAACCGGGCACGGAGCTCGGACGACACACGTGGTGAGCCGGTCTGAAGCCACAACCAGACGTGAGTGTCGACGAGGAAGCGGCTCACCGGTGAAAGGCCGCGACGATGTCGTCAGGAAGCGGTGCATCGAAGTCGTCGGGGACTTCGAACACGCCGGCATCGATTCCGAACTCGCGCTGTTCCGCCGCGCGCAGCGGCACGATCTTGGCCACGGGCTTGCCGCCGCGCAGAATCTCGACTTCCTGACCGCCATCAACCAGCCGAAGCAGATGGGACAGGTGGGTCTTGGCCTGGTGCACCCCGACCTGGACGGCGCTGGACTTAGTCATTAACTTAGTCTAGTGCGGGTGAAAGGGAAACACATCTCTGTAAGAGATTTCAGGTCTTGCGGGGTGCTTTCAGATGTGGCTAGGGTCACAGAGCCGACATCTTCCTGTGACTCCGGAGTCTCACCATGTCTCAGCGCCGAGGCGCCCTTATGGGCTACGTCCAGCGTCGTCCAAGTCTCCGGAGGGCTGTCGCAGCCGTCTCCGGACTGGCCCTGATCGGGTCGACCTTCGCGCTGACAGTCGCCCCCGGCCGCGGCCGAGCACACCGACCTCCCGAGCCAGTGACGCTGGTCGGCAGCCTGCAGTCCGAGCTCGGGTGTCCTGGCGACTGGCAGCCCGGCGTGCGCCGCGACGCACCTCGCGGCGACCGACACTCGAGGGTGTCTTCGCGGCCGAGTTCGCCGTGCCCGCGGGCGCGTACGAGTACAAGGTGGCGCTCAACGGAACCTGGGACGAGAGCTATGGCGCGGGTGGTGGCGCCGCCAACATCCCGCTGGCCGCTCGCGAGCGAGCGTCAGCCTGCGGTTCGTCTACAACCACGCGACACACATCGTGACCGTCGTTCCGGCGGCAGCGCAGCCGCCAGCGTCGGACGCCGACCGCGCGCTCGCGGGCAGCAGCCTGCGCACCGGACCTCACGCAAGGAGCGCTTCTACTTCGTCATGGCCGACCGGTTCGCCAACGGCGACCCGGCCAACGACACGGGCGGCATCGCCGGTGGCCGATCTGCACGCACGGCCACGACCCGACGAGCACCGGCTTCTACCACGGCGGCGACCTTGCGGGGTTGCTCGACCAGATCGAGTACATCGACGGGCTTGGCACGACGGCGATCTGGCTGACCCCGTCGTTCAAGAACAAGCCCGTGCAGGGGGCGCCCGGCTCGGAGAGCGCCGGCTACCACGGTTACTGGATCACCGACTTCACGCAGATCGACCCGCACCTCGGCACCAACGCAGAGCTGCAAGCGCTGGTCGATGCGCGCACACGCGCGCGGCATCAAGGTGTTCTTCGACATCATCACCAACCACACGGCCGACGTCATCGCCTACGACGAGTCGCTGTACAACGCCGAGGGCAACCTTCCCTACGTGGACAAGGCCACCGAGCCGTACCGGACGGCAATGGGACTGCCGTTCGACGACCGTGACTCCGCCGACGGCGACCCAGCATTCCCGGCTGTGAACCTGCGACTCGTTCCCCTACACGCCGCTCGTCCCCGCCGGCGACGAGGACGCCAAGGTCCCCGACTGGCTCAATGACCCGACGATGTACCACAACCGCGGCACCAGCTCGTTCGCAGGTGAGAACAGCGAGTACGGCGACTTCCCGTCCGGCCGACTCTCGGCGCTCGACGACCTGTGGACGGAGCGACCCGATGTCGTCCAGGGCCTGATCGACGTCTACCAGACGTGGGTGCAGGACGTCGGCGTCGACGGGTTCCGCATCGACACGGTCAAGCACGTCAACATGGAGTTCTGGCAGCAGTTCGGCCCGGCACTGACGGGCTTTGCCACCTCGCTGGGCAACGAGGACTTCTTCATGTTCGGCGAGGTCTTCGACGCCGACCCGCGCTTCATGTCGCGCTACACGACCGAGGGCAAGCTGCAGGCCACGGTTGACTTCGGGTTCCAGGCCAACGGTTCTGGCTTCGCCAACGGCCGGGCCACGACCGAGCTGCGTGACTTCTATGCGCGCGACGACTACTACACCGACACCGACTCCAACGCCTACTCGTTGCCGACTTTCCTCGGCAACCACGACCAGGGGCGCATCGGCAGCTTCGTTCGGACCGCCAATGCCGACGCGGCCGACAGCGAGCTGCTCGCGCGCGACCAGCTGGGCCACTCGCTGATGTACCTCACGCGCGGCCAGCCCGTCGTCTACTACGGCGACGAGCAGGGCTTCAACGCCGAGGTCGGCGAGCCCGGGGGCCCGGGCGACCAGCGTGCGCGTGAGGACATGTTCCCGTCGCAAGTCGGGGAGTACAACGACAACGACCTCATCGGCACCGACTCCACGACGGCGGTGGCCAACTACAACCCCGACCACCCGCTCTACCAGCACATCTCGCCGCTCGCTGAGCTGCGCGACCAACACCCTGCGTTGGCCGACGGAGCGCAGATCCACCGCTACGCGAGCAACGACGCTGGTGTCTTCGCGTTCAGCCGGATCGACGCTGAGGACAAGGTCGAGTACGTCGTCGCCACGAACAACGCCGAGCGCCGAAGACCGTCACGTTCGACACGTTCAGCGAGCGCATGACATTCAAGGGCGTCTGGCCTACCGGCACTGCGAAGGTCAAGAGCGACAGCGAGGGCAGGGTTACGGTAACCGTGCCTGCGCTGTCCGCGGTCGTGTGGCAGGCCACGTCGCCAGCTCAAGAAGACCAAGGCCGCGCCCGCACCGGTCTTCCGGACGCCGGCCCCGGTGCCGCGGTCAACGACCGCGCCGAGCTCGGGGTTACCGTGCCGGGCGGCAGTCTCAACCAGGTGACCTTCGCCTGGCGCCCGGTCGGTGCATCCGAGTGGCAGGTGCTCGGCACCGATGACAACGCTCCTTACCGCGTGTTCCACGACGTCCGCGGCATCGCGGCCGGCACGCCTGTCGAGTACCGCGCGATCGTCGTCGAGCACGACGGCGACCTGGGCGTGGCGGCAACGTCGGCGGTCGCCGGCGTGCCCGCACCGCCGACGCCGGGTGGCGGCGGTGGCGGCGGCCCCGTCGAGCAGCCTGATGCGGTCGCGACTGCCGGCAGCCTCGACAGCGAGCTCGGCTGCGTGACCTCGGCCGGTGCACCCGAGGACTGGGCCCCGTGGTGCGACCAGGCGCAGATGACGCGCGATCTCAAGGACGACGTCTGGAAGCTGCCGGTCACGAACCTCCCGGCCGGCGGATACGCGTTCAAGGCCGCCATCAACCGGTCCTGGGACGAGAACTACGGTGCCGGCGGCGCCCGCAACGGTTCCGATATCCCGTTCACGCACACGGGCGGGCCGGTCACGTTCTACTACGACCACGCGCACTCACTGGATCACCAACAACGTGCTCGGGCCGATCATCACGGCGCCTGGCAGCTTCCAGTCCGAGCTCGGCTGCCCAGGCGACTGGGCACCGGACTGCATGCGCTCCTGGCTGCAGGACCCCGACGGCGACGGCACGTTCACGTTCACGACCACGCAGATCCCGCCGGGCAACTACGAGGTCAAGGTGGCGCACGGGTTGTCGTGGGCCGAGAACTACGGAGCAGGCGGCGCGCGTGACGGTGCCAACATTGCGTTCACCGTGCCGGGCGCCGGTGTCGCGGTCGTGTTCACGTACGACCTCGAATCGCACGTGCTGACTGTCCGCACGCAGGCCGCCGGGGCGACTCCCGACCTGACGAAGCCGCTGGCGCACTGGCTGACGGACAACACACTCGCGTGGAACCTTCCCGATCAGGACCGCACCGGCTGGACCTACCGGTTGCACTGGGCGCCGGAAGGCGGTCTCGGTATCGACGCCGAGGCGGTCACCGGTGGCGAGTCCGCACCGCTCTCGCTCATCGGTGCGCTGTCGCCGAAGTTGCAGGAGAAGTGGCCGCACCTGGCGGCGTACGAAGCGCTGCAACTGCCCGACAAGGTGGCTCGCGACGCGGACGAGATCCTGACCGGTCAGATCGCCATCGCGTCGTACGACGAGCTCGGGCGCCTGGTCGATGCGACCGGCATCCAGATCCCGGGAGTGCTCGACGACGTCTATGACGACGCCGAGGACCGCGATCTGGGCGTGACGTGGCGTGGCGGCAACCCGAAGGTCGCGCTGTGGGCGCCGACGGCGAAGGATGTCACCCTGCTCGTGCGGCTGCCCGGCGCGTCTGCGGACGAGCGCGTGTCGATGCGCCACGACGACGACGGTGTCTGGACGGCAAGTGGCGGACGGTCATGGAAGGGCGCCTCGTACGTGTATGAGGTGAAGGTCTTCGTCCCGGCCACGGGCACGGTCGAGACAAACCTCGTCACCGATCCGTACTCGCTTGCACTCACCACCGACTCGGCGCGCTCGGTCATCGTGGACCTCGACGACCCGGCGCTCGAGCCGGCCGGCTGGGACCGGCTGCGCAAGCCTGAGGCCGGGAAGCCGGAGGACACGACGATCTACGAGCTCCACGTCCGGGACTTCTCGATCACGGACGAGACGGTGCCGGCGGAGCACCAGGGCACGTACCTGGCCTTCACCGACGAGGACAGCGACGGGATGCAGCACCTGTCGGGGCTGGCGGATGCGGGGATGACGCACCTGCACCTGCTGCCGGCGTTCGACTTCGCGACGGTGGCCGAGCGGCGGGCCGACCAGGCCGAGCCGGCCTGCGACCTCGCGTCGTTCCCGCCCGCCTCCGAGCAGCAGCAGGCGTGCGTTGGGGCGGTCACGGCTCAGGACGGCTTCAACTGGGGCTACGACCCGTGGCACTACACGACGCCCGAGGGTTCGTACGCGACCAATCCTGAGGGCGCGCAGCGCACGCGCGAATTCCGGCAGATGGTGCAGGGCATCAACGGCGCCGGGCTACGCGTGGTGATGGACGTCGTCTACAACCACACCACCGCGTCCGGGCAGGACGCCAAGTCGGTGCTCGACCAGATCGTGCCGGGCTACTACCACCGGCTTTCGTCGACCGGGGCGGTGGAGACCTCCACCTGCTGCGCCAACACGGCGACCGAGCACCGCATGATGGAGAAGCTCATGGTCGACTCGGTGGTGACGTGGGCCAAGGACTACAAGGTCGACGGGTTCCGCTTCGACCTCATGGGACACCACTCGAAGGCCAACATGCTGGCCGTGCGCGAGGCGCTCGACGAGCTCGATGTGCGGCACGACGGGGTGGATGGCGAGGACATCTACCTCTACGGCGAGGGCTGGAACTTCGGCGAGGTCGCCAACGACGCACGGTTCGAGCAGGCGACGCAGGCCAACATGGCCGGCACCGGGATCGGGACCTTCACCGACCGGCTGCGTGACGCCGTCCGTGGTGGCGGGCCGTTCGACGACAACCCGCGGATCCAGGGCTTCGCCTCCGGGCTCGTGACCGACTTCAACGGGGACGCGGCCAACGGGACGCCGGAGGAGCAGCTCGCGCGGCTGCTTCGGTACCAGGACCAGATCAAGGTCGGTCTCGCCGGCAACCTGGCGGCGTACGAGTTCGTCGGTCAGAACGGCACGGTGATCCGTGGCGATCAGGTGGACTACAACGGGCAGCCGGCCGGGTATGCCGCTGATCCCAGCGAGACGGTCACCTACGTGGACGCCCACGACAACGAGACGCTGTTCGACGTCCTCCAGTACAAGCTGCCGCAGTCGACGCCGATGTCCGACCGGGTGCGGATGAACACGCTGGCGCTGGCGACGACGGCGCTGTCCCAGGGTGTCTCGTTCTGGCACGCCGGCAACGACCTGCTCCGGTCGAAGTCGCTCGACCGCAACTCGTACGACTCCGGTGACTGGTTCAACCGCGTCGACTGGTCGGGAACGGACTCGACGTGGGGGAGCGGGCTCCCGCTTGCGGGCGACAACGAGTCAAGTGGCACGTTCATGCGGCCGCTCCTCGCCGACCCGGCTCTCGAACCGGCGGCGGCCGATATGCAGGCTGCCCGGGAGCGGGCGCTCGAGCTGTTGGAGATCAGGTTCTCGTCCCCGCTGTTCCGGCTCGGGTCGGCCGACCTGATCCAGCAGAAGGTCGGGTTCCCGCTCGGCGGGCCGTCGCAGACGCCCGGCGTGATCACCATGACGATCTCCGACCGAGGCGGGCGCGACCTCGACAGGCGCTGGGAAGGCATCGTGGTGGTGTTCAACGGCTCGGACGAGGAGGCGACGCAGGTGGTTGCCGCGGAGGCCGGGCGGGACTACGAGCTGCACCCGGTGCAGGCCGCCGGTGGGGACGACCTGGTCAACGACTCGGCGTACGACGAGGCGACCGGGGAGTTCAGCGTCCCTGCCCGGTCGGTTGCGGTGTTCGTGACCGACTAGGCCAGCAGGTGGCCGCTGGGGCGCCCCAGCGGGGCCGTTTTGACCCCGATGGGCGCGCCTAGGTACCCTAGGACGTCGTTGTGCGTGCTGCCGCTGGGCGGTGCGCCGACGCATGCGCCCAGCCGGCTCCGGCCGGGTGCCATTGAAACAGTCAACTTTCGACTAACGAAGGCCTACGACCGTGCGCACGTTCAGCCCGAAGCCTGGCGACGTCCAGCGTCAGTGGTACGTCATCGACGCCAACGACGTCGTCCTCGGCCGGCTCGCGACCCAGGCCGCGACCCTCCTCCGCGGCAAGCACAAGCCGATCTTCGCGCCGCACGTGGACACGGGTGACTTCGTGATCGTCATCAACGCCGAAAAGGTCGCCTTGACCGGCAACAAGCGCGAGCAGAAGCTCGACTACCGCCACTCCGGCCGCCCCGGCGGCCTCAAGGCGACGTCGTACGACACCCTGCTCGAGACCAACCCGCGCCGAGTGATCGAGAAGGCTGTCAAGGGCATGCTCCCCCACAACAAGCTGGGTCGGCAGTTGCTCACGAAGCTCAAGGTCTACTCCGGGCCGGACCACCCGCACCAGGCTCAGCAGCCGGTGCCCTTCGAGATCACCCAGGTCGCCCAGTGAGCGAGGACACCATCGTGACGGACATCGCCGTCGAGACCCCGGAAGCCGACGAGGCAACCACGCAGGACACCGTCGTCGACGACGCTGCCGAGAGCTTCACCAGCGAGGCCATCCCGTCGCGGTTCTCCGCGATCGAGCCGGCCGCAGCCACCGGTCGCCGCAAGGAGGCGGTCGCCCGGGTGCGCATCGTCCCCGGCACCGGCAAGTGGCTGATCAACGGCCGTGAGCTCGACGCCTACTTCCCCAACAAGGTTCACCAGCAGCTCGTCAACGAGCCGTTCACGGTGCTCGAGCTTGTCGGCAAGTACGACGTCATCGCTCGCCTGCACGGCGGCGGCGTCTCCGGCCAGGCCGGTGCGCTGCGCCTCGGCGTGGCCCGCTGCGCTCAACGAGGCCGACCTCGACAACAACCGTCCGGCGCTCAAGAAGGCCGGCTTCCTGACCCGCGACGCGCGGGCGACCGAGCGCAAGAAGGCCGGTCTCAAGAAGGCCCGGAAGGCGCCGCAGTACTCCAAGCGGTAGACGCCGTGCGCGGACCAAGGGTTCGCCAGCCGCACTCTGCCGGAGCAGCCCTGGGGGTATCGTCCCCCAGGGCTGCTTCCGTTTTCGCACGATCCCGACGAGAAGGGCTGCAAGCGCGTGGGTCGACTGTTCGGCACTGATGGTGTGCGGGGGCTTGCCAACCGCGAGTTGACCGCTGAGCTGGCGACGGGTCTGGCCGAGGCCGCCGCCCGGGTGCTGGCCGAGGCCGGCGAGTTCGCCGGGCACCGGCCGCTGGCCGTGGTCGGCCGCGATCCGCGCGCTTCGGGCGAGTTCCTGGAGGCGGCGACGGTGGCCGGGCTGGCAAGCGCGGGTGTCGACGTCGTACGGCTCGGGGTGGTGCCGACGCCGGCCGCCGCGTACCTGACCGGGGCGCTCGGCGCCGACCTCGGGGTGATGATCTCGGCCAGCCATAACCCGATGCCGGACAACGGCATCAAGTTCCTCGCCAAGGGCGGGCACAAGCTCGACGACGCGATCGAGGATGCGATCGAGGCCCACCTCGACGACGCGTGGGAGCGACCGACGGGTTCGCAGGTCGGGCGGGTGCGTGACGATGCGGACGCCTGGCGCGGGTATGTCGACCACGTCGTCGGCACCGCCCCACACCGGCTGGACGGCCTGACCGTGGTCGTCGACTGCGCCAACGGCGCGGCCCACCGGACGGCCCCCGAGGCGCTGCGCCAGCTCGGCGCCACGGTGATCGCGCTGCACGCCGAGCCCGACGGGCTGAACATCAACGACGGCTGCGGCTCCACGCACCCCCAGGACCTGCAGGCCAAGGTCGTTGAGGTCGGCGCCGACGTGGGTATTGCACTCGACGGCGACGCCGACCGCTGCCTGGCGGCCGACGCGTCCGGGGCGCTGGTCGACGGCGACCAGATCCTGGCGGTGCTGGCTCTCGCACTGCGCGAGCGCGGGCAGCTGCGTCACGACACTGTCGTGTCCACAGTGATGGCCAACGAGGGCTTTCGGCATGCGATGCGGACCGCGGGCCTGGCCTACGTCGACACCGCGGTAGGCGACCGGTACGTGCTCGAGGCGATGCGCGAGGGCGGCTATACGCTCGGCGGCGAGCAGTCCGGGCATGTGATCCTGCTCGACCACGCCACCACCGGCGACGGGCTGCTCACCGCCGTCCACCTGCTTTCCCAGATGGCCGCCACCGGGAAGACTCTCGCCGAGCTGGCCGCCGTGGTGCAGCGCCTCCCGCAGGTGCTCGTCAACGTCCCCGGCGTCGACAAGGCGCGCGCCGCGACCGACGAGGGTGTCGTTGCTGCGGTCAAGGCCGCCGAGGCCGACCTGGTAGGCACCGGGCGGGTGCTGCTGCGGTCGTCCGGCACCGAGCCGCTCGTGCGTGTCATGGTCGAGGCCGCGACCCAGGAACACGCCGACGAGCTCGCGCACCACCTCGCCGCCATCGTCAAGCAGCGACTCGCGCTCTAGCTATGCCGCCCCAGGCGCCGCGCGGAGGTCAGAGCTTGATCAGCTTGGTGCTGGGAAGGGTGACCCGCAGGACATTTCCGGCCCGGAAGTCGACGACCACGGAGCTGGCGTCATCCGTGATGCTGACAACCCGACCCATTCCGTGCCGGTCGTGGTTGACCCGATCATCGACCTGATAGCGGATCGGGGGAGGGGCCTCGACCGGTGCACGGTTGAACGGGCTGTTGGGCAGGTGACGGCGGGCAGCGGTCGGGCGAGGGCTCATACAGCCAGTATGCGCCCTGAAACTCCGTCAGCGGACATGGTCATGGAACTGCGAGACCCGAACGACGCCGTCGGCGGGTGTTGCCCGGTGCCAGAGATAGCGCAGGATCAGCAAGGTCAGCGAGCCCGACAAGAGCATGCCCGAGACGTTGACGACGAGCTGAGCCGCTGAGCCCAACGCCTCGTCGCGAACGCCGGTGGCCAGCGCAACGGCGAGCGCTCCGGCCGCCGGGACGGTCGTCACCGAGATGAAGACGCCCACCATCGCGGACGACCGGGCCGAGGTCAAGGACAGCACGCCGATGCTGCCGGCGAGCAGGGCGACGACGAACGACCACCGGTCGGGGGTCCAGATGAAGGCCGTCAGCGGCCGCGGCGCCTCGATGTCCGCGGCGGTGATCCAACCTGCCCATCGGGCAACGACTGCGAGCACCGTTGTCACGGCTATCGCAAGCGCGAAACCCCATACGAGCAACCGCAGCGCCCGCCAGACCAGTCCCCATCGGCGACGGACGATGCCGACACACGCCGCCGCGACGGGGCTGAAGTCGGGGCTCACGACCATCGCCCCGATCACCAGGATGGGCGAGTCCAGCACGACTGCGATGCCGGCGATGATCGTCGCCATGATCAAGAACACGTGGAACGACCACGACGGCGAGACGTCCTGCTCGACCTGAGCCACCACCGTCTGCCAGACCACGGCGTCGCCGGGGGCACCTGGGGCGTCCCGCTCGGCCTGAATCGCGGCCTTGGACAGCACGGTGTCGGCATTGTCGATCGCGATGGAGCCGTCCTCGCGGATGCCGAACTGGTCAAGCTCCCGCAGCACGTCGGTACCAGCCTCGCGGGTCACGTCAGCGAGAACGAGGTCGCCGGCTGGAGCCAGCGCCGCCCCCGGCAGCCGTACGACATTGGTCACGCCCGGGTGCTCGACCAGCACGCCGATGACGTCGTCGCGGCAGCGATCCGGGACGACCAGGCGCAGGTGCATCACGAGTGCAGTCTGCCGGACGATGATGACTGAGCTCGCGAGGCGCCGCAGGGGCACGCCGTACGCTGGCGCCATGTGCGGGATCGTGGGTTATGTCGGTGAGCGGTCGGCTCTGGACGTGGTGGTTGAGGGTTTGCGGCGGTTGGAGTACCGCGGGTATGACTCGGCCGGGGTGGCGTTGGTGACTGACGGCCGGCTGGCCAGCGTGAAGCGGGCGGGCAAGCTGGGCAACCTGGAGAAGGCGCTGGTCGAGCACCCGTTGCCGGCGAGCGGCACGGGGATCGGGCACACCCGCTGGGCCACCCATGGCGGCCCGACCGACCGTAACGCGCATCCGCATGTGGACACTGCGACCCAGTTCGCGGTGATCCATAACGGGATCATCGAGAACTTTGCGCGGCTGCGCGCCGATCTGGAGCAGGCGGGTGTGGAATTGGTGTCGGACACCGACACCGAGGTGGTCGCGCACCTGCTGGCCGAGGAGTGGCCGGAGGTCGACGGCGACTTGGCGGAGGCGTTGCGACGGGTGTGCCGGCGCCTCGAGGGCGCGTTCACCCTGGTGGTGGTGCACGCCGGGACGCCGGGTGTGGTGGCCGCGGCGCGGCGCAACTCGCCGCTGGTGGTCGGGCGCGGCGACGGGGAGAGCTTCCTGGCCAGTGATGTGGCCGCGTTCATGGCGCACACCCGCACCGCGGTGGAGGTCGACGACGACCAGGTGGTCGAGCTGCGGGCCGACTCGATCACGCTGACGACGTTCGAGGGTGCGCCGGTCGAGCCACGGGAGTTCCACGTCGACTGGGACATCGCGGCCGCGGAGAAGGGCGGCTTCGACTACTTCATGCTCAAGGAGATCGCCGAGCAGCCGAAGGCGGTCGCCGACACGCTGATCGGCCGGCTGACGCCGGAGGGCCGGTTGACGCTCGATGAGATGCGTGTCCCGGACCAGGACATCCGCGACGTCGACAAGATCATCGTGGTGGCTTGCGGAACCTCGTACCACGCCGGGCTGGTCGCCAAGTATGCGATCGAGCACTGGACGCGGATCCCGTGCGAGGTGGAGCTGGCCAGCGAGTTCCGCTACCGCGACCCCATCGTGGACCGGCAGACGCTGGTGGTGGCGATCACCCAGTCCGGGGAGACGATGGACACCCTCATGGCGTTGCGGCACGCCCGCGACCAGGGGGCCCGGGTGCTGGCGATCACCAACACCAACGGCTCGACCGCGGCCCGCGAGTCCGACGCGGTGCTCTACACCCGGGCCGGTGTCGAGATCGCCGTCGCCTCCACCAAGGCGTTCCTGACCCAGCTGGTCGCCTGCTACCTGGTCGGGCTCTACCTGGCGCAGGTGCGGGGCACGAAGTTCGGCGACGAGATCGCCGCGGTGGTGCGCGAGCTGGCCACCATGCCGGAGGCCGTCGACCGGGTGCTGGACACCGTGGAACACGTCCGAGCGCTGGCCCGCGAGCTGGCCGACACCCGCTCGGTGCTGTTCATCGGGCGCCACGTCGGCTACCCGGTGGCGCTGGAGGGGGCGCTCAAGCTCAAGGAGATCGCCTACATGCACGCCGAGGCGTTCGCCGCCGGCGAGCTCAAGCACGGCCCGATCGCGCTTATCGAGCAGGGCGTGCCGGTGGTGGTCGTGGTGCCCTCACCGCGGGGGCGCTCGGTGCTGCACGACAAGATCGTCAGCAACATCCAGGAGGTCCGCGCCCGGGGCGCCCGCACCGTCGTCATCGCCGAGGACGGCGACACCGCGGTCGAGCCCTACGCCGACCACCTCATCCGCATCCCCGCCGTGCCCACCCTGCTGCAGCCGTTGGTGTCCACGGTGCCGCTGCAGGTGTTCGCCTGCGAGATGGCCACCGCCCGCGGCCACGACGTCGACCAACCGAGAAACTTGGCCAAATCGGTCACCGTCGAGTGACCCTCAGGCTTGTCTGAGGTGGCCTAGCCAGCCGTCCTGGGCAAGATAAGGAGGGTGCCCGATGTGGGGGTGGGGGCCTTAGTCCGACTCTGAAAGTGACACCAAGAGAAGCGTCACGGAAGAGACGGAACCATGTCCCACCCTTATGTCACCGGATTGCTCGTCGAGCAGCACCTCGACAACCTGCGCAGCGAGGCCGACCGCTACCGGCTCGCCGCGCGCCGTCCCACGGCGGTCGTGGCTGGACCGGCTGCGCCAGGCCTTCGTGCCCGGGCGTCCGGCCCCGGAACGCCCGCGCCCGTCGCGCCCCTACAGCCTGATTCTCCGCTCGAGCCGGTCACGGTGCCCGCCCAGGGCGGGCGCGCGGTCGTGCCGGCCCAGCGGGTCGGCTCGCCGGAGCAGGTCGTTCGAGAGGCCGAGTCGGGCGTTCCGCAGTGAGAGAAATCAGTCGAGACCTGTCGGCGGGGGGTGGGATCCTGTCGGATATGGCGCTGAACGGGGCACCCTTCGTCGGTCGCGACTCGGAGCGGGCGGCCCTCGAGGCCGCCTACCAGCGTGCCCGCTCGGGTGAGCACACCCTGGTTCTGCTCGGAGGCGAAGCGGGCATCGGCAAGAGCCGCCTTGTGCGTGGTTTCGCCGAGGCGATCGAGGTCCCCGTGCTATGGGGTGACTGCGTCGAGCTCGGGGCCGAGGGCCTGTCGTTCGCGCCGTTCACGGCCATCCTGCGGCAGATGCTGCGCGCCGCCGGGTCGCCAGACGTTTGAGTCGTGGGTGCCGGGTGGCCTCCCGGTTCTGGCTCGGGTGCTGCCCGAGCTCGGCGAGGTGACGACGGCCGATCCCGAGACAGTTCGCACGCTGCTCTACGACTACGTCCAGCTGGCGCTCGAGGCGCACACCGGCGAGCAGCCGCTCGTGCTCGTGGTGGAGGACGCCCACTGGGCCGACCGCGGCACGCGGGAGCTGCTCGCATTCCTGGCTCGGCGCATGTCGGCGAGCCGGCTGCTCGTGATCGTGACCTATCGCACCGACGAGCTGCACCGCACGCACCCGCTGCGGCCATGGCTGGCCGAGATGGGTCGGCTACCCGATGTGGAGCGCCTCGAGCTGTCCGGCCTGCCGCGGCGTGAAGTGGCGGCGCTCAGCGAGTCGGTGATGGGGCGCGAGCCGAGCATGAGCGAGCTCGACGTGATCGTCGAGCGCACCGACGGCAATCCGCTGTTCATCGAGACGCTGGCCGGGTCCGTCGACGATGTGGCCGTCCCCGACTCCCTGCGTGACCTACTGCTGCGCGGCGTCGAGCGGCTCCCCGACCAGACCCGACATGTGCTGCGGGTGGCCGCCGCGGGTGGGCGTCGGGTCACGCACCGGCTGTTGCTGTCCGTGACCGGCCTGTCCGAGGACGCGTTGGTTGATGCCGTACGGCCCGCTGTCGACGCGCGGGTGGTCCTGACCGACGACGACGGCTATGCGTTCCGCCACGCGTTGATCCACGAGGCGGTGCATGGTGACCTGCTCCCTGGCGAGCGCAGCCGGCTGCACACCCGGTTTGCCGAAGCGCTCGACGCCGATCCGTCGCTCGTCCCGGCAGGGCGGGCGGCGCTCGAGACGGCGCACCACTGGTATGCCGCGGGTGACCAGACCTGGGCGCTGATCTCCGCGTGGCAGGCGGCGCACGATCCGCGGCTCGGGCCGACGGCCCGACTCAAGCTTGTGGAGCGGGTGCTCGAGCTATGGCCGCGGGTTGCGGGTGCCGGTGACCACCTGGGTGTCGACCACGTGGCGGTGATCGAGGAGGCCGTTCGGGCCGCCTCGCGGGCCGGCTTCAACAAGCGTTCCCTCGCCCTGTCCGCCGAGGCCCTCGAGGAGCTGGGCGTGGGCTCCGACGTCGGTCGGCGGGCGCTCCTGCACAGTCGCCGGGCCGATCTGCTCCTGGGGCATTCCCGGGCCGAGTGGCGGGCCGAGCTGGAGACGGCGCGGCAGCTGTTGAGCACCGAGCCGGACGGACCGGTCAAGGCGCAGGTGTGGGCCGACATCGCATGCCACGTCGATCCTGCTGAGGGCCTCGACCTGGCTCGCGCAGCCGCCGCCATGGCCGGCGACACCGACGAGGCCCCCGGGTTCGACGAGGTCCCGGTCGCGTTGTCCGCGCGCATCGCGCTGGCCATCGTCCTCGTCGATGTCGGCGAGGTGGATGAGGGATTCAGCGTCCTTCGCGAGGCCAAGGCCTTCGATCGGGCGAGCGGAGAGCGGTTCCGTTTCAAGGTCGCTACGGCCGAGTCCGACATGCTGGAGAAGGCGGGCCGGTCCGAGGACGCGGCTCGGGTGGCACGTCAGGGCCTGGCGCCGGCGGGCAGCCTGCCGCTGAGCGTCAAGTACGGCTCGCTGCTTGCGATCAACGAGTCCGAGCCGCTCGTCTCGCTGGCCCGCTGGGCCGAGGCGGAGTCCATCGCCGCCAAGGCGCTCGAGCTCGAACCGCCGGCCGAGAAGGCCGCATGGCTGCGGTGGGTGCTGGCGTCAGCAGCGCTCGGGCGCGGCGACATCGCGGCTGCCCGCCGCTACCAGGCTCTGTGCGCAGTCACGCCACGCACCCATCATCCGCTCGACCTGCTTCGGGCCGAGACCGAGCTCGCGGACGGGCAGCCTCGGCTGGCGATCGAGCACGTGCTCACTGCGGTCCGGGCCGGACGCTACCTGGAGGAACCCCGCTACGCGTGGCCGATGCTGGTCACGGGTGCGCGGTCGATCCGGGTCCTGCGGCGGGTCCCGGCGGGGCGGTCGACCGATGACCTGGCGGGTGAGGTCGCCGAGATCGAGGAGGCGGCCGGTCGGCTGCGGGTGATCGGCGACGCCATGCCCGCGTGGCGGCTGACGCTGCGGGCCGAGCTCGAGGCGGCTGCCGACAGCTATGACGTCGAACTCTGGCAGCAGGTGCTGCGCGCCTGGCGGGGCCTTGGCCGTCCGTTGTGGATCGGCCGGGCACTGGTCGGGCTGGCGGAGGCGCGGGCCGAGGCGGGCGACCGAGACGAGGCCGCGGCGCTGCTGCGCCAGGCCGACGAGATCGCGTTCGACATCGACGCAGAGCTGCTGCGCACCGAGATTGCGCAGATGGCGCGCCGAGTCGGCGTAGTCCCGCCGCCCGGTGTGGAGTCAGCAGGCGAGGCGTTGGTCGGTCTCACTCCTCGCGAGCTCGAGGTGCTGCGCCTCGTGACGGCCGGGCGCAGCAACCGGCAGATCGGCGAGGAGCTGTTCATCTCGTCCAAGACGGCGAGCGTGCACGTTTCCAACATCCTCGCCAAGCTTGGCGTCTCCGGTCGCGGCGAGGCCGCCGCCGAGGCTGTACGGCTGCGGCTGTTCGCCTGACCGCCAGCGGCGCGGCACTCACGGGCCGGGTGCCGCGCCGCGGCATGTTCTGGCTGAGCACAGTCGCGAACCGGTGTATAACGCTCCGCGCGCCAAACACCGGGCGGCGAGCGTGTCGCACCACGCGCCACAAAGTTGGCGCCAGGTGAGACAGCCGCGCCGCGACCTCCTGCGGCCGCGACTGTCCACGACGCGAGCGATCCGTGCCAGGGTGGAGCCGTGATCGTGGGCGTGGGCATCGACGTCGTCGACGTGGCGAGGTTCGCCGAGACGCTCGAGCGGCAGCCGGGGCTGCGCGAGCGGCTGTTCACGCCGGGCGAGCGGGAGCGGCGCATCGCGTCGCTCGCGGCCCGGTTCGCCGCAAAGGAGGCGCTGTCCAAGGCCTTGGGCGCACCTGCCGGGCTGTCCTGGCAGGACGCGGAGGTTGTCACCGACGACCACGGCAGACCGTGGTTCGAGGTGCGGGACAGCGTCGCCGACCGCTGCAAGGTCCTGGGCGTGGAGAACATCCATCTGTCGCTCTCGCACGATGCCGGCATCGCCTCCGCCATGGTCGTGCTCGAGGGTTCGCCGCAGTGATCGGCGCCTGGCGCGTCGAGCAGATTCGTGCGGCCGAGGCCGAGCTCATGGCCAGCCTGCCGCCGGGCACGTTGATGCAGCGGGCCGCCGCTGGACTCGCTGCCGCCTGCGCGGAGCTCCTCGACGGGCCCTACGGTGCTCGCGTCCTGCTCCTCGTGGGCGGCGGCGACAACGGCGGCGACACGCTGTTCGCCGGGGCCCGGCTCGCGCGGCGAGGTGCCCGCGTGGACGCGGTACTCCTTGGTGGGGAGCGAACGCACCAGGCTGGGCTCGCAGCGCTCCGCAGCGCGGGCGGCCGCGTCGCCGCGCCGGACGACGACATCCGCTCGCTCGCCGAGCGCGCGCATCTCGCGATGGACGGCATCGTCGGCATCGGCGGAACCCCCGGCCTGCGGTCGCCGGCCGACAAGATGGTTGCCGACGTCGCCGACTCCGGAGTGCCCGTCGTCGCGGTGGACCTGCCGTCGGGGATCGCGGTCGACACCGGTGAGGCACCGCGCGACCACGTACGCGCCGATCTCACGGTTACCTTCGGCGCGCACAAAGTAGGGCTGCTGATCGACCCCGGCGCTGAGGCTGCCGGACCGGTGCGGCTCGTCGACATCGGCCTCGCGCCACACCTCGCCGACGCGCCCGAGGTCGAGGCGCTGGAGGTGGCCGACGTACGCGAGCTGCTGCCGCACCCCGGCCGGCGCAGCCACAAGTACACCCGCGGCGTCGTCGGCGTGGCCGCCGGCTCGCCCACATACACCGGTGCGGCCGTCCTCGCCGTCGGCGCGGCCGCGCGCAGCGGCGCCGGCATGGTCAGGTACCACGGGCCAGACCACGTCGCCGAGCACATTCGTCAGCACTGGCCCGAGGCTGTCGTCGGCATCGGCCAGGTTCAGGCGTGGGTGTTCGGGCCTGGCGTGCCGGCCGACGACGAAGGCGCACGGCGCCTCCAAGAAGTGCTCGACCAGGGCGTTCCCGTGGTGATCGACGCCGGCGGGCTCGAGCACGTGCGCGCCCCGTTGCGCGTCCCGGCGCTGCTCACCCCCCATGAGGGCGAGCTCGCACGGCTGCTCGGCGTCGACCGCGAACAGGTGCAGGCGGCACGGCTCGAGCACGCGCGGCTAGCCGCGCGCCAGTTGGGCGCCACGATTCTGCTCAAGGGGGCAACAACGCTGGTCGCCGACCCTGCCGGGCACGTCCGGGTCAACCGGACCGGCGTCCCGGCTCTCGCGACCGCAGGGTCGGGCGACGTGCTGGCCGGGCTCGCCGGAGCGCTGCTGGCCGGCGGACTCACGCCGCTCGACGCGGGATCGGTCGCCGCCTACCTGCACGGCGTCGCGGGGTCGATCGCCGCCCGCGAGTCCGGCTCACCCACCGCCTCGGATCTGCTCGATGCCGTGCCGCGTGCGCTACGCGAGCACCTGGGCTGACAGAATCGCCGCATGGCCGATACCCCTGTCGCGCACGCCGAGGTACGCGTCGACCTGAGGGCGATCCGCGACAACGTCGCCGCCCTCGCCGGTCACGCGCCGAGCGCACAGGTGATGGCCGTGGTCAAGGCCGACGGCTACGGCCACGGGCTGGTTCCCACCGCCCGTGCCGCGCTCGCCGGCGGCGCCACCTGGCTCGGCACCGCCGTGCTGCAGGAGGCCCTGATGCTCCGGGCGGCCGGTGTCGAGGGACGCATCCTCTGCTGGTTGGCCGCACCAGGGGAACGCTGGGCGGAGGCCATCGAGGCCGACATCGACGTGACCGCGTCGTCCGCCGCTGCGGTCGAGGAGATCGCCGCCGCGGGCGCCGACCTCGGCCGCCCCGCCCGGCTGCACCTCAAGCTCGACAGCGGGCTGGGCCGCAACGGCGCGACCGTCGACGAGTGGCCCGGCGTCGTCGACGCGGCACTCAAGGCGGAGGCCGACGGCGCCCTCCGGCTCGTGGGCGTCATGTCGCACTTCGCGATCGCCGACGCCCCGCAGCACCCGACTGTCACCCGTCAGACCGACGTGTTCCGGGCAGCCGTCGAGCTTGCCGAGAGTCGCGGTGCGCGCCTCGAAGTGCGGCACATCGCCAACTCGGCTGCCACGCTGACGACGCCGGCCGCGCACTTCGATCTTGTCCGGCCCGGCATCGCGGTCTACGGACTGAGCCCGGTGCCCGACGTTGCCGGTCCGGCCGAGCTGGGCCTGCGTCCGGCGATGACGGTGCGAGCGAGGTTCGCCAACGTCAAGCGGGTGCCGGCCGGGCAGGGCGTGTCGTACGGCCACGAGTACGTCACCGACCGCGAGACCACCCTGGGCCTGGTCCCGCTGGGCTACGCCGACGGCATCCCGCGGGCCGCCACCAACGCCGGCCCCGTATTGGCGGCCGGCCGGCTGCGCCGGATCGCCGGGCGGGTCTGCATGGACCAGTTCGTCGTCGATCTCGGCGACGACCCCGCCGCACCGGGTGACGAGGTCGAGCTGTTCGGCACCGGCCTTCGCGGGGCCCCGACGGCCGAGGACTGGGCGCGGGCCACCGGCACGATCTCCTACGAGATCGTCACCCGCATCGCGCCGCGGCTGCCACGCACCTTTACCGGTGCCGAGGAGGTCGGCGCATGTTGAACAGCGGCCTGTCCCGCACCGCTGCCGTCGTCGGCGTGGCTGCCGCGGGCGCAGCTGTCGGCCTGGTCACCCGCCGGTATCTCAACGCGCGCGCGGAGCAGTTCCCCGACCCCTACGTCGACGAGCCGTTCGGCCGGCTCCGCGGCAAGCCCGTCAACGTGCGCACCGATGACGACGTGCGGCTGCACGCCGAGGTGGACGAGCCGGAGGAGTGGCCGGACGGGCCGCAGCTCACGATCGTGCTCTGCCACGGGTTCGCGCTCAACCTCGATTGCTGGCACTTCCAGCGCAAGGCCCTGCGGCCGCTCGGCCGGGTCGTCGCCTGGGACCAGCGCTCGCACGGGCGGTCGCAGCGCGCCAAGGGCAAAGCCCACGACAACGAGCGGCTCACCCGCGACCTGGAGGCGGTGCTCGACCAGGTCGTCCCCGACGGTCCGGTCGTGCTGCTCGGCCACTCGATGGGCGGCATGACGATTCTCGGCCTGGCCACGCGGCGGCCCGAGCTGTTCGGGTCGCGCATCGTCGGGGTCGGTCTGGTGGCGACGAGCGGCGGCCGACTCAGGGAGGCGTCGGTGCTGGTCCGCGGGCCGCTCGGCCGCCTCGCCAACCGGGCGGCGCCGGTGCTGGCCGCTGTGCTGGCCCGCCAGCCCGAGCTCGTGGAGCACGGCCGCCGCGCGGGCGCCGACCTGGCGTTTGCGATGACGAAGAAGTTCTCGTACGGCACTGATGTGCCCGACTCGATCGCCCGATTCGCGGCCGACATGATCGCCCAGACGCCGATCGACGTCGTCGCCGACCTGCTGCCGAGCTTCGACGCCTACGACGGGACCGACGGCGTCAAGGCTCTCGACGGCGTGCCGACCACGATCGTCGGTGCCGATCGCGACGTCATCACACCGGTCGAGCACAGCCGGCTGCTGGCCGAGCTATTGCCGTCGGCGACCTATGTCGAGGTGCCGGACAGTGGTCACCTAGTGCTGCTCGAGCACCCCGACGTGGTCACCGACGCGCTCGTCGACCTCGTCGAGCAGGCGGCGATGACGGTCCCGCGGCCGGCCGGTCGCCGCGGGCGCCGCAACGGCCGTACGACGCGGCGCGGCACGTGACCGACGACCCCGCGCAGCTGGCACCTCTGCTCGGCACCTGGCACCAGTTCACGCGCCGGGTCGTCAGCTGCACCGCCTGCACCGAGCTGGCCGCCGCGCGCACCAGGGTCGTGCCCGGGGTGGCGCCGGCCGGTGCGCGGGTGCTGTTCATCGGCGAGGCGCCGGGGGCGCAGGAAGACTCTGCCGGCCTGCCGTTCGTCGGGCGCAGCGGCGCGCTGCTCGACGCGCTGCTCGCCGAGGTCGGGCTGCCACGCTCGACCGTCGCCGTCGCCAACGTGCTCAAGTGCCGTCCGCCGGGCAACCGAACGCCGCGCCGAGCCGAGGTAGAGCGCTGCCGACCATGGCTCGTGCGGCAGTTGCAGCTGCTCGACCCGGCCGTCGTGGTCACGCTCGGCGGCACGGCCCTCGCCTGGGCCTGCGGCAGCGGCGCGCGCATCGGCGCGATGCGCGGGATGGTCCACCCCTGGCAAGGCCGACAGCTCGTCGCGACCTTCCACCCGTCGGCCGCGATCCGGTTCGGTCCCAACGGCGCCCCGATGGCCGCGCTTCGCGACGACCTCAAGATGGTCGCTGCACGCCTGGCCGAGGGCGACTCGTGACGGCAGCACTGCGACTGCCGGTGCCGACGGTCGAGGCGATGCGTGCCCATGGTGAGCGCCTCGCGGCCGTCCTGCGGGGCGGCGACCTGCTTGTGCTCACGGGCGACCTCGGCGCTGGCAAGACCACGCTGACGCAAGGGATCGGCCGCGGGCTGGGCGTGCGCGGCACCGTGACCTCACCGACGTTCGTCATTGCGCGGGTACATCCGACGATCTCGGGCGGGCCACCGCTCGTGCACGTCGACGCCTATCGGCTCGGCGGCTGGGACGAGCTCGAGGACCTCGACCTCGAGGCCACGCTCGACGAGGCGGTGACCGTGGTCGAGTGGGGTGAGGGGCTTGCCGAGGGGCTGGCCGACGACCGACTGGAGATCGCGGTCGTCCGGGCGCACGGCGCCGACATCGACCCCACGACCGATGACCACGACACGCGCACCCTGGTGCTCACGCCGGTGGGCGAGCGTTGGCGCGGCGTCGAGCTGGCAGCGGTTCTCGGGGAGGATTGACGCTCGTGCTGCTGGCGCTCGACACCTCCACCGCCGCGGTGACCGTCGCCTTGCACGACGGCAGGTCGGTCGTGGCGGAGTCCACGGTGGTCGACGCGATGCGGCACGGGGAGCTCGTCGCGCCCGGCGTGGCCGGTGTGCTCTCCGACGCCGGCGTCGACCAGCGGGCCGTCACCCGCATCGCGGTCGGTGTCGGCCCGGGCCCGTTCACCGGTCTGCGCGTCGGCATCGTGACCGCGCGCACGCTGGCCGCTGTGCTCGGCGTGCCGGTGGTGGGCGTCTGCTCGCTTGACGTGCTGGCGCAGGCGGTCGACGTCGACGGGCCGTTCCTGGTCGCCACCGACGCGCGCCGCAAGGAGGTCTACTGGGCGTCGTACGACACCGGCCGCCGGCGGGTGGCCGGCCCGTCGGTCGACCGCGCCGGCCGACGCAGCGAGCGAACTGCCGACCGCGGGGCGCGGGCCAGCGCTCTATCCGGAGGCGTTCCCGGTGCGGGTCCTGCCCGAGTACCCCGCCGCGGGAGTGCTCGCCGCCTGGGTGGCCGCGGACGCAGCCGAGCTGCTCGATCCCGAGCCCCTGTACCTGCGCCGTCCCGACGCCGCCGTACCCGCCGCGCGCAAGCGCGTCTCTCCTGCGTGAACGTCGTCGTACGTCCCCTCCAGCAGGGCGACCTGCCTGCGGTTCTCGCGCTGGAGCCGGTGCTCTTCCCGTACGACACGTGGAGCGAGGCGGCCTGGCGGGACGAGCTCGAAGGCGTCCCGGAGACTCGGCACTACGTGGTCGCCGAGGTTGACGGGGCTGTGGTCGGCTATGCCGGACTGATGCTGTCGCTCGACCAGGCCGACGTGCTGACGATCGGCGTGGATCCTGGCATGCAGGCACGAGGCGTCGGCCGCCAGCTGCTGACCGCGCTGGTGACCGAGGCGCGGGCGCGGCGCAGCGCCGACCTGCTGCTCGAGGTCCGCGCGGACAACACACCGGCGCTGCGGCTCTACGAGTCGTACGGCTTCGAACGCATCGCCCGTCGCCGCGGTTACTACACGGCCGCCGACGCCACCCGCATCGACGGACTCGTGCTGCGGCTCCGGCTGACCCGCATGGCGCGGGCAGAATGACAGCCGTGACGGCAGATGGCCCCTTGGTTCTCGGTATCGAGACCTCCTGCGACGAGACGGGTGTCGGCATCGTCCGCGGCGGCACGCTGCTCGTCGACGCGGTGGCGAGCAGCGTCGACGAGCACGCTCGCTTCGGCGGGGTGGTGCCCGAGGTCGCCAGCCGTGCCCACCTCGAGGCGATGGTTCCGACGATCGAGCGCGCCGTCGCCGAGGCAGGTGTACGGCTCGACGACGTCGACGCGGTCGCGGTCACGAGCGGCCCGGGCCTGGCCGGCGCCCTCCTCGTAGGGGTGGCGGCCGCCAAGGCGCTCGCCGTCGGGCTCGGCAAGCCCATCTACGGCATCAACCACCTTGCGGCGCACGTGGCCGTCGACACCCTCGAGCACGGCCCGCTGCCCGAGCCGTCGGTGGCGCTGCTCGTCTCCGGCGGGCACTCCAGCCTGCTGCTGGTCAAGGACGTCACGGCGACGGTCGAGCCGCTCGGCACGACCATCGACGACGCCGCGGGCGAGGCGTTCGACAAGGTTGCCCGGCTGCTGGGCATGCCGTTCCCGGGCGGCCCGCACATCGACCGAGCTGCGGCCGAGGGCGACCGCGCCCACGTGGACTTCCCGCGCGGGCTGACATCACCGCGAGACATGACGCGGCACCGGTTCGACTTCTCGTTCTCGGGGCTCAAGACCGCGGTCGCCCGCTGGGTCGAGGCCCGGGAGCGCAACGGTGAGCCGGTGCCCGTCGCCGACGTGGCCGCGTCGTTCCAGGAGGCGGTGGCCGACGTGCTGACCCGCAAGGCGGTCGCTGGCCTGCACCGAACACGGCGTCGACACGCTCCTGATCGGCGGCGGGGTGGCGGCCAACTCGCGGCTGCGCGTCATGGCCGCCGAGCGCTGCGAGGCAGCCGGGATCGAGCTGCGGGTGCCGCGGCCCGCGCTGTGCACCGACAACGGCGCCATGGTCGCCGCGCTGGGCTCGCTGCTGGTCGGCCGCGGGCGCGACACCCTCGTCCCTCGACCTTGCCGGCCGACTCGTCGATGCCGGTGACGACGGTGCTGGCCGGCTGAAGCGGCGCCCGGGGTGTCGACAAATGTCCCGACACGCCGGATAAGCGGCGTGCGGGTGCGCGCGACCAGTGCGGAGTGCATGATGATCTCGGACTTTTTCGACGTTGGCTCCATTTCGGAGGGTGAATCGCAATGTCCGACACTCAACGGGCGTCAGGCGACCGGATGACAGGCTGGGTCGGCTGGATTGCCTTCGCCGGCGTCCTGCTGATGATGGCTGGCATCTTCCAGGCGATCTACGGCCTGGTCGCGATCTTCCGCAACGAAGAGGTCTTTATCGTCGGCGAGCAGAACCTGCCCGTGGAGCTCGACTACAGCGCCTGGGGTTGGGCCCACCTGACGATCGGCGCTGTCCTCATCTTCACGGGTTACGCGCTGATGCGTGGCCAGCTGTGGGCGCGGATCGTGGCTGTGGTGCTCGCGGTTATCAGCGCGATTGCCAACCTGCTCACCATCGGCGCCTACCCGATCTGGACCACGATCATCATCGCGATCGACGTGCTCATCATCTACGCGATCACGGTGCACGGCTCGGAGGCCAGCGCCCTCTGAGAGCCCGCCACTGACACGGTGGTGTGCCAGGGTGGGGCGTGCCTCGCCCGCCGACGGTGCTGGTTGCGGTCACGGCAGTGATCGTGAGCATGGCCGCGTGCGCCACCGGTGAGGCTCCGCGCGCCACGGACCCGCCGGTACGCACGCCGCTGACCGCGAGCGCGCCCGCGTTTCGTCGGCGCTGCACCGAACCGCACCCGCGCCTGCCGCCCTCTCGTGGGGACCCAGCCAACTCGACTGGCAGCAGGCCACTCGGGACGTGGCAGCGCTGAGCCTGCCCGACCGAGCCGCCCAGGTGATCGTGGCCGGTTACGGCGGGACCGCGCCGCCGCACACACTCGTCACCGACCTGCATGTCGGCGGCATCATCGTCCTTGCCGGCAACGTCGCCTCGATCGACGCTGTCCACGCAGCCAACCAGGCCCTCGCCGCCGACTGGACTGCGCTCGGGCGCACCTATCCGCTGCTCATCGGCGTCGACCAGGAGGGTGGCAGGGTGGCCCGGCTGGGCGCGCCGGTCACCGAGTTCCCGACCTTCATGACGCACGGCGCCGCAGGCGACGCCGCCATCACGACTGCTGCCGCCGCGTCATCCGGCACCGAGCTGCGGTCGCTCGGGTTCACCGCCGTCTTCGCGCCCGACGCCGACGTGACCGTCGGCCCGGCCGACCGGACGATCGGGTCCCGGTCGGCGTCCAGCGACCCGGCGACGGCCGCTCGTGCCGTGACGGCGGCGCTGCGCGGCTATACGCAGGCGGGGATCGTGCCGGTGGTCAAGCACTTCCCGGGCCACGGTTCCGTCACCGCCGACAGCCACCTCGTCCTGCCCGCACAGCCGGCCACCCTCGACGCGCTGTCCGCCCGCGACCTGGTGCCCTTCGACGCCGCCGTCGCGGCCGGCGCGCCCGCGGTGATGACCGCCCATCTCGATGTGCGGGCCATCGACCCCGGAGTGCCCAGCACCCTGTCACCTGCCGTGATCTCCCTGCTGCGGCAGCGCGGCTTCGAGGGCGTGATCGTCAGCGACGCGCTCAACATGGGCGCAGTCACGCGAAACGCCGCGCCGGGAGAGGCGGCCGTTCGAGCCCTCATGGCCGGAGTCGACCTGCTGCTGCTGCCACCCGACCCGCGCATGGCTCGAGACGCGGTGGTGGCAGCCGTGCAGGCCGGGCGGCTCCCCGCGGCGCGCCTCGACGAAGCGGCTACCCGCGTCGTCGCTCTGATGCGCCACCAGGCGGCCGCCACTCCGCCGGTGGGTGCGCACGTCGTGGGTGCGCACGCGGACGCGTCCTATGCCGCGTCCCTGGCCGCGCTCTCCGTCGTGTCCGGCCCCTGCTCCGGCCCGCTCATCGGCCCGGCGGTGAGCGTGTCGGGAGCCGACGCGGTCGACCGCGAGCGCTTCACCGCCGCGGCGCAGGCTGCCGGGCTCGCGGTGGGAAGCGGTCAGTCCGTACGACTGCTCGGCGGGCCCACCTCGGCCGGTTCGGGAGACATTGTGGTCGCCCTCGACGCGCCGTACGGACTGGGCACCTCGACGGCCTCGATGGCTCGAATCGCGCTGTATGGGCGCACTCCCGACGCCTTCCGGGCACTCGTCGACGTGCTACTCGGCAAGGCTCCGGCTAGCGGCCGGCTGCCCGTCGATGTCCCCGGCGTCGACCGATCCGGGTGCGGCTGACGCCGCCAGATCGCGTCGGTGGCCGAGCTGCTCGAGCCACGAGACCAGCAATCGGTGCATGGCGTCGGCACCGACGACCGGCTCGTCGGGGATCGGAAGTGCGCACGGCGCGAGCAGCATGGCACGGTCCTGCCACCCGCCGAGCCCGCCGTGCGAGCCGACCAGACCCTCGAACGCCGCGACCGCGAGCGTTCCGGTGTCGACCGCGCTGTTGACGAGGATGTCCGGGGCGTTGGGGTCGGCGGCAGCGCGGCGGACGTGGTCTGGGAGCGAGCGGACCGTACGGCGAAAGCGGGTCGACCCCGGTCACGGTCGCATCGTCGAGGCGGCGTACGCCCTGCGCGCCGACGGCGAGCAACCCCTGGGCAGAGCTCTCGACAGCGACGAACCCGATGCCGGGATGGCCGGCCAGACCTGCCACGAGCCGCGGCCAGCGGGCCTCGATCTCCTCGAGGGTGAGCCGCTGCGGACCGGGCACGAACACCAGCCCGAGGTTGCCCGACCCGAGGACGACGAGGTCGCCGTCGGCCGAGCTCGGGCTCACCCTTGGCGTGCACTCGGTCGGCCGCGCTGCGCGCCGCGCTCGCCGTCATGCCCTTCCCACCGCCCACGTCGGTGAGCAGTCCCTCGACGCGCCCCCAGCTCTCGACCGGCTCCTCCACCGAGTCGACGCGCTGGTCGGTGAGCTGCGCGACGAGGCCGGCCAGGTCGGTGCCGTGCCGGTCGGCGAACGTGCGCCCCTGTGACTGGCCATGGTCGGACAGCACCACGAGGTGGTAGCGCCGGGGCGCGACCGCCGCGACGTCGGCCAACGACCGGAGGACCGAGTCGAGCGAATCCAGGACGGCCAGCGACTCGGCACGGAACATCCCGGCGTGGTGCGCGACCTCGTCGTAGTCCACGTAGTCGACATAGACCGACCGCGTCCCGCGGAGCATCTCCTCCGCCACGACCGCGGTGTTGAGGTCGCGAAGCACGCCGTTGCTCACCGCCCGCAGACACGCGAACGTCCAGCCGCGGTGCACCCGGGGCTGGACGTCACGTCGTCGCTGGCGACCGGCCTGGAAGCGTTCACGGACGGCCTCGGCGACCGTACGGGACAGGCTGCGCATGAAGCCGTCCGGGCGGGCCAGGAACCACGACACGGCCCGACGCGTCTCCGGAGAGCCGCGGCCGGCCATAAGCCTGCTCATGGTCATCGCAGTTCGTGGCGCGTCGCCGCTGAACAGGTTGGACACCGAGACGCCGCCGTCGGCGAGCAGGCCGCGACCGTCGGATGCACGCTGCTCGATGACGCGTGCGTCGGCGGGGTGGTTGGCGACGAGCACCCGCCCCAATTCGCGGTCGTACCAACGGAACGCCGGCACTCCGTCGATCGTCCCGTGCAGGATGCCGAGCTGGCTCGCCGGTGTCGTGGCCGGCAGCCGTGGCGTCCACTCGCGAAGCACGTAGGAGCCGGAGTCGAGCCAGCGCTGCACCGTCGGCAGCGAGCCGGCCTGCAGCGCCCAGCGCAGGACGGGGAACGGCACGCCGTCGAGCTGCACGAACACGACGCCGTCAAGGTCAGGGTTGGGCAGTGCGGCCGGGGATCGGTGCCGCGCACGGCGTACGAGCGTGGCGGCGAAGGCCTCGTCGGTGCCGGCGGTGGCGACCCACGCGAGCAACGTGCCGACCGCCGCGGAGAGCCACGCCACGGCAAACGTGGTCCAGAAGGAGTCGCTGCTGACTCCAGGCACGAGCTCGAGAGCGATGTGGATGATGACGGCCTGGCCGAAGACCCCGAGCAGCAGCACGGCCAGCCAGCCGAGCCTCGCGGCCACCGACACCAGCACCGGCCGGATCAGTGCTCCGGTCACCGCGACAACTGCAGCAGCCGCGAAGAGCCACCACACGTTCTCCGACCGCATCCCGGGGAGCACGGCGACGGACACGGCAAGCGACAGCGTCGCGACCAGCCAGGCGGCGAGGAGCCGGCCGATGTCGCCCCAGCGGAACCTGTGCGGCGAGGTCACGATCGACGGCCCCCCTCTTCGGGATCTCCCTGGTGATTCTGCACTGCCACAATGGCCGCATGCTGGAGGCGCTCACCGGGCTTGGGCTTGCGACCGCAGCGGGGCTCAACGCCTACATCCCGTTGCTGCTCGTCGGACTGGTCTCGCGCTACACCGACGTGCTCGACCTCTCGGCGTCCTTCGACTGGCTGGAGAACGGGTGGGTGCTCGCCGGTCTCGGCGTGCTGCTCGGCGCCGAGGTCGTGCTCGACAAGGTGCCCGTCGTCGACAGTGTCAACGACGCAGTGCAGACGTTCATCCGACCGTTCTCCGGCGGCGTGACCGTCGCGGCAACTGCCGCCGCGGGCGACGTCGATGCGTCATGGGCCGAGGACAACGCGTGGATCGGCTGGGTAGGCGGCATCGTCGTCGCGCTGTTCGTCCACGGAGGCAAGGCCGCTGCCCGGCCCTTCGTCAACGCCGCCACGCTCGGCGTCGGTGCGCCGGTCGTGAGCACGGCCGAGGATGCCACTTCCGTGGGGTTCAGCCTGAGCGCACTGTTCGCGCCGCTGCTCGTGCTGGTCGGTCTCATCCTGTTGGTCTGGTTCGCGATTGTCTTGGCGCGCAAGGCGAGACGTGCAGGACGAGCGCGCGCTCCCGGGACCGAGTAACCACAAGGGTTGCCTCACCGTCACCGCTCGGGCGCAGCCGACGGCGCAGCTCCTCGGGCGTCACGCCGACACCCCGCTTCTTGATGGTCAGCGTGCCGATGTGGTGGGTGCGCACCCAGGCGCGCAGAGCCTTGTCGTCGAACGGCAGGACATCGAGCACTTCGTACGCCTTCGCGAACGGCGTCGTCACGTGCTCGTCCGACGCGACGTAGGCGATCCGCTTGTCGAGCAGCCGGCCGTGCACGATCGCTGCCACCGCGGTGACCAGGCCGGCGCGGATCACGGCGTCGTCGGGCTCGTACAGGTAGCGCAGCGGCGGCCCGACCTGCTGCTCTTGCGGGTCGTCGACCTCGGTCAACGTCGCTGCACCTGGGAGAAGGGTCGCCCGCCTCGTGACGCCGGTTGTCACCTCGCCCGACCAGAGCGCAGCCTCTACCAGGTCGCCGCCGTCGGACACCCACTCGGCCTCGACACCGTCGGGCACCCGGGAGTGCGGGATGCCGGGCGCGACCTTCACGCACGCGATGCCGCCGCCGAGCAGCTCCTCGACGAACGACCATGGCGGCGCATAGGCATCGATGTCGAATACCCGGCCGCGGCTGGACCGACGCGCCGGGTCACAGACCACCGCGGCCGCGCCGTCCCGGTCGTACGTGGTCGCGTCGGCGAGCTCGACCGTGGCGTTCAGGCCCAAGGCGGCGACGTTGGCGCGCGCGACGGCGGCGGTGAGCGGATCCTGCTCGACCCCGGTCAACCGCAGCCCGGCGCGGGCGAGTGCCAACAGGTCGCCGCCGATGCCGCAGCACAGGTCAACGACCGGGGCCGAGGCCCCGATCGCGGCGGCGAGCCGGTCGGCACGATGCTTCGCCACCGGCGCGCGGGTGGCCTGCTCCAGGCCTTGCTGGGTGAAGAACATCGCTGCCGCGTCCCGGCCGAACTTGACCGACCCCTTGGACCGCAGCCTGGCCTGCGTCAGGGCGGCGGCGACCAGCTGCGGGTCGTGCCCGGCGCGGCGCAGCCGCTCGCTCAGGGCCAGCGGGTCGTCGTTGCCGTACCCGGCGGTGGCCTCGTGGAGCAGCGCCGCGCCGCTGCCGTGCAGCAGCTCGTCGAACAACGCGACCGCGGTCAGCTCGTCCATCGCCCACCGCAACACCGGTAGCGTGACTGAGCCATGAGCGGATTCTCCCGCCTGGGCGCCTGGTGGTACGGCCGGTTTAACAGGGATCCCGCGTCCAACCGGCTGGTCGTGGCGTTGGCGGAGCTGACCCCGCAGGACCACGCGCTCGAGATCGGGTGTGGTCCCGGGGCGGCGCTGGCTGCGGCCGCTGCCGAGGTGGACGCGACGCGACTGGCTGCGGTGGATCCCACGCCAGGGTTCGTGGAGCGGGCTGCCCGTCGGGTGCCCGGCGTCGACGTGCGGCTCGGGACGGCAGAGGCGTTGCCTTTCCCGTCGGGCACGTTCACGGTCGCCTGGTCGGTGGCCGCAATGCACCACTGGTCGGACCGGGACAAGGGCCTTGCCGAGCTTGTCCGGGTGTTGGCGCCGGGCGGCCGGCTGCTGCTGCTGGAGCGGCACCTGCGGCGGTCCGGGCATGGCATCACCGATGCGCAGGCGGCCGAGGTCATGTCCCGCCTACGTGAGCTCGGCGTTGCGGCTGTCGCGGCGGAGGCGCACCGTGCGGGACGTGAGAAGTTTCTCGTCGTGACGGGGACCGCCTGACCTCGGTCGAGCTCAGAACGTCAACATGACCTTGACGTCGTCGTCGCGCTTGGCGAAGGCGTCGGCGTACTGCTCGACGGGCACGCGTCGTGTCACGAGGCGGGACAGCCATTCGCGGTCGGCCGCCACCAGGGCGGCGGCACCGGACTCGTAGTGCCGTCGGTTGGCGTTGACGGAGCCGAAGACCACGTCGTTCTCCAGAACGAGGCTGCGATTCACCGCACCAAGGTCGATCGAGCGCTCCTTGCCGGGGTGGGAGACACCCGTGAGGCAGAGGATCCCGTTCACGGCCGTGAAGCCGAACAGGGCACCGATCACTGGGCCGGCGCCAGTGCACTCGATGGCGATGTCGGGCCGGAGGCCGACGTTGGTGACACCGGTGGTGTGGTAGGTCGCGCCCAGGTCGCGGACAAGTCCCGGCTTCGGCCCCGTTTCCGCGACGTCGAGGACGTGCACGTCGAACCCGCGCTGCACGCCCATGAGTGCGCCGAGCAGCCCGATCGGCCCCGCACCGGTGACGAGCACCGTCTCCGGGGCGAACGTCGCGCGCCCGCCGATGCGCTCGATGTGGTCCCACGCCTTGGCGAGGACGCTCGCGGGCTCCAGCAGCACGCCAAGGTCGCCGAGGTCGGAGCCGACCTTGACGACGCGGTCGGGTCGGGCGCGATAGCGCTCGCGGGCGAACCCGTGCAACCCCTTGATGCCGTGCTCGGTGTAGCGGCCGTTCTCGCACATGTCCCATTCGTCCATGGCGCACGCACGACAGGGTTCCGGGTCAGGCATCCGGACGATGCCGACGACCAGGTCGCCGGCGATAAGGCCGGAGCCGCGTGGTGTTTCGATGACGCGGCCGATCGACTCGTGCCCGAGGACGAGGCGCTGCTGGCCGGGCGGCGCCTCGCCGTACAGCGCAGAAACGATCTCTACGTCGGTGCCGCAGACACCCACCCCCATGACCTCGACCAGCAGGTCACCATCGGCGGCGCCGGGCTCGGGGAAGTCGATCACCTCGGCGGAGTCGGCCACGCCAGGTCGTACGGTCAATGCTCGCACGGCGCGATCCTCCGGCATCCGCGGGTCGAGGGCATCCGGAAGCGGGACATGAGACGATCTGGCACTCGCCTTGACCGAGTGCTAAGCCGCGCATAGAGTCGGGTTGGCACTCTCACCGCGAGGGTGCCAACCGCCGGCCGACCGGCACCCGCGACGACGGACGGCCGCCAAAAGAAGTACCAGCAAGTGTCAATGGTCATCCCGTGACATCCCGTGAAAGGGGAGGTCCACCACAGTGTCGGTCTCCATCAAGCCGCTCGAGGACCGCATCGTCGTCAAGGCACTCGACGCTGAGCAGACGACTGCATCCGGCCTGGTCATCCCAGACACCGCCAAGGAGAAGCCGCAGGAGGGCGAGGTCCTCGCTGTCGGCCCGGGGCGCTGGGACGACGAGGGCGAGAAGCGCATCCCGCTCGACGTCACCGTCGGTGATGTCGTGCTGTACTCCAAGTACGGCGGCACCGAGGTCAAGTACAACGGCGAGGAATACCTGATCCTCTCCGCTCGTGACGTGCTCGCTGTCATCGAGAAGTGATCTGATCACCTACCCGTGATCGTGAACTGCCCCGGCGTGTCCGGCCGATCGGCCGGGCCCCGGGGCGTTCATTTCTGACGAGAGGGAAAGCCGGTCCATGCCCAAGATCCTGGAGTTCGAGGAGGACGCCCGCCGCGCGCTCGAGCGCGGCGTCGACGCCCTCGCCAATGTCGTCAAGGTGACGCTTGGCCCCAAGGGCCGCAACGTCGTCCTCGACAAGAAGTTCGGCTCGCCGACCGTCACCAACGACGGCGTCACGATCGCCCGTGAGGTCGAGCTCGACGACCCCTACGAGAACCTCGGCGCGCAGTTCGCCAAGGAGGTCGCCACCAAGACCAACGACATCGCCGGTGACGGCACGACGACCGCGACCGTGCTCGCACAGGCGATGGTCAAGGCGGGCCTCAAGTCCGTGACCGCCGGTGCGGCTCCGATGCTGGTCAAGCGTGGCATCGACGCAGCCGTGCAGGCCGTCTCCGAACGGCTGCTCGAGACGGCCAAGGCGATCGACACCAAGGAGGAGATCGCCCAGGTCGGCACGATCTCCGCCCAGGACCGCCAGATCGGCGAGCTGATCGCCGAGGCGTTCGACAAGGTCGGCAAGGACGGCGTGATCACCGTCGAGGAGTCCAACACTCTCGGCACCGAGCTGGACTTCACCGAGGGCATGCAGTTCGACAAGGGCTACATCAGCCCTTACATGATCACCGACCCCGAGCGCATGGAGGCCGTCCTCGAGGACGCCTACATGCTTCTGCACCAGGGCAAGATCGCCGCGATCGCCGATGTGCTGCCGTTGCTCGAGAAGGTTGTCCAGGCCGGCAAGCCGCTGCTCATCGTCGCCGAGGACGTCGAGGGCGAGGCCCTGTCGACGCTCGTCGTCAACAAGATCCGCGGCACGTTCACCAGCGTCGCCGTCAAGGCTCCTGGCTTCGGCGACCGCCGCAAGGCGACGCTCGAGGACATGGCCGTCCTCACCGGCGCGCAGGTCGTCTCGCCCGAGGTCGGCCTCAAGCTCGACCAGGTCGGGCTCGAGGTGCTCGGCACCGCGCGCCGCATCGTGGTCACCAAGGACGACACCACGATCGTCGACGGCGGCGGCGCGCATGACGCGGTCGAGGCGCGCGTCGCGCAGCTGCGCGGCGAGATCGAGCGCACCGACTCCGACTGGGACCGCGAGAAGCTGCAGGAGCGGGTTGCCAAGCTCGCCGGCGGCGTCTGCGTCATCAAGGTCGGCGCGGCCACCGAGGTCGAGCTCAAGGAGAAGAAGCACCGCATCGAGGACGCCATCTCGGCGACCCGCGCCGCGATCGAGGAGGGCATCGTCGCCGGCGGCGGCGCCGCTCTCGTCCACGCGCTCTCGGCGCTCGATGGCGACCTCGGCCGCGAGGGTGACGAGGCGACGGGCGTCGGCGTCGTGCGCAAGGCCGCGGTCGAGCCACTGCGCTGGATCGCGCAGAACGCCGGCGAGGAGGGCTACGTCGTGGTCGCCCGCGTCGCCGAGCTGCCCCTCAACCACGGGCTCAACGCCGCGACCGGCGAGTACGGCGACCTGCTCGCGAGCGGCGTCATCGACCCCGTCAAGGTCACGCGCTCCGCGCTGCAGAACGCGGCGTCCATCGCGGGCATGCTGCTCACCACCGAGGCGCTGGTCGTCGAGAAGCCGGCCGACCCGGAGCCGGCGGCGTCCAACGGCCACGGGCACGGCCACGGCCACTGATCGGTCGGCCGTGTCGATCACGTTAACGTGATCAACCGGGTCCTTGCGAGGCATGCAGGCCTTGCAAGGACCCGGTTTGCCTTGCAAGGGCGGCTCGGCGGCCGGGCGCCCCGCTGGCCGCCGGATACCATGGACGCAACCTCCGACCGACGACGCAGCCCACCCCTCCGCCGACCCGGAAGGCGTCAGACGGCCCATGACCAGCGGCATCCCCGACAAGTTCGCACCCCTCGGCCTGACCTACGACGACGTGCTGCTGCTGCCCGGCGGCTCGGAGGTCATCCCGAGCGACGTCGACACCACCACGCGCTTCTCGCGCAACGTCACGCTGCGCGTGCCGCTCGTATCGGCCGCGATGGACACCGTCACCGAGTCGCGCATGGCGATCGCGATGGCTCGCCAAGGCGGGCTCGGCGTGCTCCACCGCAACCTGTCCGCCGACGACCAGGCGACCCAGGTCGACATCGTCAAGCGCAACGAGTCGGGCATGGTCACCCACCCGATCACCGTCGGACCGAGCGCGACCCTCGACGAGGTCGACCGGCTGTGCGGGCGCTATCGCATCTCCGGCGCTCCCGTGGTCGACGACGACGGCCGACTGCTCGGCATCGTCACCAACCGCGACATGCGCTTCGAGCCGGACCACTCGCGCCCGGTGCACGAGGTCATGACCAAGATGCCGCTCATCACCGGGCACCCCGGCATCTCGCCCGACGACGCCATGGCGCTGCTCGCCAAGCACCGCATCGAGAAGCTGCCGCTGGTCGACGAGGACGGCCGGCTCACCGGCCTCATCACCCTCAAGGACTTCACCAAGCGCGAGCAGTTCCCGCTGGCCACCAAGGACGGCCAGGGCCGGCTCGCGGTCGGCGCCGCCGTCGGTTTCTTCGGCGACGCCTGGGAGCGCGCGATGCTCCTCGTCGACGCCGGCGCCGACGTGCTGGTCGTCGACACCGCCCACGGTCACTCCCGCGGCGTCCTCGAGATGATCGCCAAGCTCAAGGCCGAGGTCGCGGCCAGGGGCGTTGACGTCGTGGGCGGCAACGTCGCCACCTACGACGGCGCCAAGGCGCTGGTCGAGGCCGGCGCCGACGGCGTCAAGGTGGGCGTGGGACCGGGGTCGATCTGTACGACTCGCGTCGTCGCCGGCATCGGCGTCCCGCAGGTGACCGCGATCTACGAGGCGGCGCGTGCCTGCGCCCCCGCGGGCGTGCCCCTCATCGGCGACGGCGGCCTGCAATACTCCGGCGACATCGCCAAGGCGCTCGTCGCCGGCGCCGACTCGGTCATGCTTGGCTCCCTGTTGGCCGGGTGTGACGAGTCCCCGGGCGAGCTGGTGTTCATCAGCGGCAAGCAGTTCAAGTCCTACCGCGGCATGGGGTCGTTGGGGGCCATGCAGAGCCGCGGCGAGCGGAGGTCCTACTCCAAGGACCGCTACTTCCAAGGCGACATCGAGTCCGACGACGAGCTCATCCCCGAGGGGGTCGAGGGGCAGGTGCCCTACCGCGGGACGCTCGAGTCGGTGGCGCACCAGCTGGTCGGCGGCCTTGCCCAGTCGATGTTCTACTGCGGCACTCGGACCGTGCCGGAGCTCAAGGACCGCGGGCAGTTCATCCGGATCACCGCGGCCGGTCTCAAGGAGAGCCACCCGCATGACGTGCACATGACCGTCGAGGCCCCCAACTACACCTCGCGCTGATGACCGTGATGCGACACAAGGTGCCCCCGCGTCGATAGGTTCGACGCTGGGTGACGTTGCGTCGAAAAGGAGAGCGTCCGCGTGATCGAGATCGAGATCGGCCGGGGCAAGCGGGGTCGGCAGGGTTACTCCTTCGACGACGTGGCCATCGTGCCGAGCCGGCGCACGCGCGACCCGGAGGAGGTCTCGACGAGCTGGCAGATCGACGCCTATCGGTTCGACCTGCCGATCATGGCCGCGCCGATGGACTCGGTGATGTCGCCGGCGACCGCGGTGGCGTTCGGCAAGCTCGGCGGCCTCGGGGTGCTCGATCTCGAGGGCCTGTGGGCGCGTTATGAGGACCCGACCGCGCTGTTGGCCGAGATCGCCGAGCTCCCCGAAGGCGGCGCGACCAGGCGGTTGCAGGAGATCCACACCGCGCCGATCCGCGAGGAGCTCATCGTCGAGCGGCTCAAGGAGATCCGGGCCGGCGGAGTGACCGTCGCGGGGGCGCTGTCTCCACAGCGCACCAAGCAGTTCCACCGCGCAGTCCTCGACGGCGGCGTCGACATCTTCGTCATCCGCGGCACCACCGTGTCGGCCGAGCACGTCTCCGGCCGCGCCGAGCCGCTCAACCTCAAGCAGTTCATCTACGAGCTCGACGTGCCGGTGGTCGTCGGCGGCTGCGCGACCTACCAGGCTGCGTTGCATTTGATGCGTACGGGCGCCGCGGGCGTGCTCGTCGGCTTCGGCGGCGGGTCTTCCTACACCAGCAAGTCTGTGCTCGGCGTGGCCGTCCCCATCGCGACCGCGATCGCCGACGTGGCCGCGGCGCGACGCGACTACCTCGACGAGTCCGGCGGCCGCTACGTCCACCTCATCGCCGACGGCGGCATCGGCAAGTCCGGCGACATCGCCAAGGCGATCGCCTGCGGCGCCGACGCAGTCATGATGGGCAGCCCGCTGGCCCGGGCCAGCGAGGCACCCGGCCGTGGCTGGCACTGGGGGTCGGAGGCGCATCACGCCGACCTTCCGCGCGGCGTGCGAATGCACGTCGGCACCCTCGGCCCGCTCGAGCAGATCCTGCACGGACCGTCCACCGTCGCCGACGGCACCATGAACTTCTCCGGCGCGCTGCGCCGGGCCATGGCCACCACGGGCTACACCGAGCTCAAGGACTTCCAGCGGGTCGAGGTCGCGGTCGCCCGCTGAGTTCGCCGTGATCACGAAGGCTTTGCTCGCGAAAACGAGCACTGAAGTCTTCGCGATCACGGGAGTGGGGGCCCGGGCGTATCCTGCCGCCGTGACATCCCCAGCCACCGACGCGACCGTCGACCCAGCCCAGGTCGAGCGGCTGACCAGCGCGGTCATCGCGACCGGCGCTGACACGATCAAGACCATCGCGCCGTTCACCGAGGAGCCGCTGGCCGAGATCCCGCGGTCGAGCGAGCACGATGTGAGGCAGGCGTACGCACGGGCCCGCGCAGCCCAGCCGGCCTGGCTGGCGCTCGGCGCCCGCGCCCGCGCGCAGGTTCTGCTCCGGTTCCACGACCTCGTCCTCGACCACCGCGACGAGCTGATGGACCTGATCCAGATCGAGAGTGGCAAGTCGAGGCTCGACGCCTTCCAGGAGGTCGGCGAGGTCGCGCTCGCCGCGCGCTACTGCGCCCGCATGGCACCGCGCATTCTGCGGGCCAAGCGTCGCGTGGCGATCGCGCCGGGCGTCTTCTCCGTACGCGAGCTGCACCACCCCAAGGGCGTCGTCGGCATCGTGTCGCCCTGGAACTACCCGTTCGCCCTCGCGGTCATCGACACGCTGCCTGCCCTCGTCGCCGGCAACAGCATCGTGCACAAGCCCGACGACCAGGGAGCACTGACCGCTCTGCGCGCACGCGAGCTCGCGATCGAGGCGGGGCTCCCGTCTGAGGCATGGCAGGTCGTGCTCGGCGACGGGCCGACGGTCGGTGGTGCTGTGGTCGCCGGCGCCGACTACGTCTCGTTCACCGGCTCCACCGCGACCGGCCGCGTCGTCGCCGCGCCAGGCCGGCGAACGGCTGGTTGGCGTTTCGCTCGAGCTCGGCGGAAAGAACCCGCTGGTGGTCCTCGCCGGCGCCGACGTCGACAAAGCCGCGGATGCTGCGGTGCGTACGTCCTTCGGCGCCGCGGGGCAGCTCTGCACATCCGCGGAGCGCGTGCTCGTGCACGAGTCGCTGTACGAGGAGTTCCGCGAGCGGTTCGTGGCCAAGACCCGCGAGCTGCGCCTGGATGCCCGGGTCGGATGGGGATACGACATGGGCTCGCTCGTGTCGCGCAGCCAGCTCGACAAGGTGCTCGGGCATGTTGAGGACGCTCGCGCGCAGGGCGCCACCGTGCTCACCGGCGGGCGGGCGCGGCCCGACATCGGGCCGCTGGTCTTCGAGCCGACTGTGCTCGAGGGCGTCACTCCCGACCATGCGCTGCCATGGCGAGGAGACGTTCGGCCCCGTGGTGGCGATCTCGTCGTTCCGTACGGAGGACGAGGCGGTCGCGCGCGCCAACGACACCCCGTACGGCTTGCTCGGCGTCGTCTTCGGCCGTTCGCTCCGCGAAGGCATGCGGGTCGCGGGCCGCATCTCGTGTGGTGCCGTCACGGTCAACGAAGCCCACACCGGAGCCTGGGCCAACCATGACGTGCCGCTCGGCGGGATGAAAGCGTCGGGCATCGGCCGCCGACACGGCGCCGCCGGGATCCTGCGTTACACCGAGACTCAGGCCGTCGTCGGCCAGCGGCTGTCGGTGATCTCCACGCCATGGCACCAGACGCCCGAGGCGTACGCCGAGACATCGACGCGCCTGCTGCGGGTCGTCAAGGCGCTCCGCCGCCGCTGATCACTTAACGCCCGACTCACAGGCTGCTCCCAGGTTCGCGCCAAGGCTGTCCTCAGCCGGCAGACCGCAGCCTCGGTTGATGGCCCTCACATTCGGAGGCCAGCAACCAAGGGAGGCATCTATGGAGGAGGAGACGAAACCGTCGGGCCACAAGGCCGGCCGATCAGTAGCGATGCTCATCGGCGGCCTCGTGCTCGGCGCGACGCTTGACCGGCACGATCGCCGCCAACGCGACGTCGACCGAAAGCCCGTCGTCCGAGAGCTCGCCCGAGACATCGACCAGCGAGTCGCCCAACGGGTCCTCGAGCGACCAGCCGGAGCGCAGCACCGAGGAGCACGCCCCGACGCGGGACGGCGACTGCCCCGAGGACGGCACCCGACCGGAGGGTCGGGACAGGCGCCAGACGGCAGTCAGTCGCCGGGCTATAGCCAGTCGAGCTGACCCTGCCCGGGCGGTGGGCGCCGAGCCGAATGCGGCTCGGCGCCCGCCGCTCGGTGCAGTCAGCGGTCGGCCGACACCCGCTGCCCGTGCCACGACTCCCACAGCGCGGAGTAGGCGCCGCCGTCAGCCACGAGCTGGTCGTGAGTGCCGAGCTCGCTGATGCGGCCGTCCTCGACGACCGCCACCCGGTCGGCGTCGTGCGCGGTGTGCAGCCGGTGCGCGATCGCCACCACCGTGCGGCCTTCCAGCACAGCCGCCAGGGACCGCTCGAGGTGCCGTGCCGCCCGCGGGTCGAGCAGCGAGGTCGCCTCGTCGAGGACGAGTGTGTGCGGGTCGGCGAGCACCAGCCGAGCCAGCGCGACCTGCTGCGCCTGCGCAGGGCGCCAGCGCATGACCGCCAGCGCCGACAACCGTCGCCAGCCCATCGGGCAGCGCTTCGACCCAGCCCCTCGCGTCGACGACCTCGAGCGCGCGCAGCAGGGCGTCATCGTCGGCGCTCGGGCGGGCGAGCCGCAGGTTGTCGGCGAGGGTGCCCACGAACACGTGATGCTCCTGGGTGACCAGCGCGACATGGCCGCGCAAGTCGTCGAGGGGAAGCTCGACGAGGGGCACCTCGCCAACGGTGACCGCTCCCGTACGCGGTGGGTGAACGCCGGCCAGCAGCCGACCCAGTGTCGACTTGCCGGCGCCCGACGGCCCAACCATCGCGAGCCGTTCGCCCGGACGCAGGTCGAGGTCGATGCCGTGCAGCACATCGCGACCGGCCATATAGGCGTAGCGCACATCGGTCGCGTGCACGTGCTCGTCGACCGGCCGCTCGCCCGACGCGACACGGTCGCTCGGCACGTCGGCCACGCCGACCACGCGAGCGAGTGATGCCGCACCGACCTGCACCTCGTCGAGCCACATCAGCAGTCGGTCGACCGGGTCGATGAGCTGCACCGCGTAGAGCGTCACCGCGGTGACCTGCCCGATGGTCGCGTGGCCCCCGAACACGAGCCACCCGCCCCACAGCAGAACGCTGGCCACGGGCAGCACGTACGCGAGCTCGAGCGCGGGGAACCACACGGTGCGCAGGAACAGCGTGCGCCGCTCGGCCCGGAACGCCTCAGCCAGGTCGGCCTTGGTCCGCTCGATGCGCTGCTCGGTCAGGCCAAGGGCGGCGACGGTGCGACCGCCCTCGACCGTCTCGGTCACGCCCCCGGTGATCGTCGCGTACGCCGCCCGCTCCCACAGATAGCCGGCCGGCGCGCGCCGCAGATACCACCGCGTCGACACCACGATGAGCGGCACGCTGATCAGGCAAGGCAGCACGACCAGCGGCCCGGCGAACATGGCCGCAGCCAGGGTCAGCGTGGCGGTCACGGTCGCCACGAGGACCTCCGGCACCGCGATACCGCACAGTGCGGGCGAGCGTGTCGACGTCGGCCGTCGTCCGTGACACCAGATCACCCGTGCCGGCCCGCTCCACCGTGGACAACGGCAGCGCGAGTACCCGGCCGACGAACGTCTCGCGCAGCTCGGCGAACACCTGCTCGCTCAGCACGAGTGAGGACCGGCGGGCGGCCCGGGTGAGCAGCGTCGACGCCAGCACGAACCCCGCCAGTACGAGCACAAGGCGGTCGACATAGGCCGTCGTGGTGCCGGAGGCGACGTCTGGACGAGCTGGCCGAGCAGCCATGGTCCGGCCAGGCCGGTCACCGCCGCCCCGGCGTGCAGACCGAGGACGCGCGCCAAGGCCAGCCGGTGCTGGCGCATCATGCGACCTGCCTCCGCCCGCACCGCGGGTGCGAGCAGCGACCGGGAGGGTCGTGCTCACGCGGCCTCCTCTCGGGTCACGGTCTCGCGATAGCTGGGCTCGGACTGCAGCAGCTCTGCGTGGGTGCCGAGGCACCGCACTCGCCCGTCGACGAGGTAGGCCACCTGGTCGACGCGGTCGAGCAGCAGCGGGCTCGCAGTCACGATCACCGTGGTGCGGCCTGCGCGCGCAGCGAGCAGCCGATCGGCGATGCGCGCCTCGGTGTGCGCGTCGACGGCGCTCGTCGGCTCGACGAGCACGAGCACCTCCGGGTCGGCGAGCAGCGCCCGGGCCAGCACCAGCCGTTGCCGCTGGCCGCCGGAGAACGAGCGGCCCCGCTCCTCGACGGTGGTGTCGAGCCCGTCGGGCAGCGCGTCCAGGACATCGGTGGCATCGGCGACGGTGAGCACGCGACGCAGCGACCGGTCGTCGGACGTGCCCCACGGGTCGAGCGCTTCACGCAGGCTGCCGCTGAACAACAGCGGGTCGGCCTCGCTCACGAGGATGCGCCGGCGCACCTCCGTCACCGGCAGGTCGCTGAGCCGAACGTCGCCGAGCAGGACGCCATCGTCGTCGGCGAAGCGACCCAGCCGGTCGGCGACCAGCGCGCTCTCCTGCGGGTCGGCGCTGACCAGCGCGGTGGTCAAACCGGGCGCGACGACCAGCCCCGACCGGGTGTCGCGCAGCGGCACGCCGGCTGCCGGGACGCGAGCGGGTCCAGCCTCGTCACCCGTCGCATCCGACGTCTCCGCGGCGACCGCGAGCACCGCTAGGACCCGCCGCGCCGCGACGGTCCCACGCGTCGCCCTCTCGACCGCCTCCGTCGCAGTGCGCAGCGGGGTCACCAGGAACGCCGAGTAGCCGTAGAACGCCACCAGCTCACCGGCACTGATCTGACCTTGCACCGCAAGCCGGGCACCGAGCCAGGTGACCAGCAACGACGAAGATGCCGGGCAACAGCACCTGAGCCGCGTCGAGCAGCGACTGCACCTGAGCGACCCGCAGTCCCGAGCGACGCACCTCCTGCGACCGCGCGGTGTAGCGGTCGAGGAAGGTCTGCTCCCCGCCGATGCCCCGCAGCACTCGCAGCCCGGCAACGGTGTCGGCGCCGAGCGCGGTGAGCCGGCCGATCTCCGCGCGCTGCTCTCGCTGGCGCGCCTGCAGCGGCCGGATCACCGGAGTGAGCAGCAGCATGACCAGCGGCACGCCGATCAGCACGACGAGCCCCAGCGTCACCGACGTGCGGAGCAGCAGTACGGCGACGAGGACGTACGAGGTGATGGCGCCGAAGAACCTCGGCAGCACGTCGTAGATCCCGCCGATGTGCGGTGCGTCACTGGCGGTCGTGGAGACGACCTCTCCCGTCGGGACCGCGTTCCGCACGGCACTGCCGGTGCGGGCGACATGCTCGGCGACGAGCTGGGTGACGCGATACATCGCCGTGAGCCAGTTGCCGACTGCGAGTCGGTGCCGCAGCACGCCGGCAGCGGCCTGGATGAGCCCGAGCGCGAGCACGGCGAGCGCCCAGAACAGCAGCTGCTCGCGGTCTCCCGCCGCCAGTCCCGAGTCGACGGCGCGGCCCAGGGCAAACGGCATCAGGGCCTGGGCCACCATCCACGTCACGCCGAACCCGACGGCGATCGCGATCCGCGCGAACTGCCGACGCCCGACCCAGACCAGGAACCGGAAAGGCGAGCGCGTGTCCGGCGTCCCAGGGTCCGCGTGCGGCAGTTGGGGAAGAAGCGTCACGTGGCAGCACCGTACGCGGCGTAACCGACAAATCTCCAACGAGTTTCGGCGCGTGAGGGTGTGAGATCGGGTACGTGCTATCGCTTTGCGCGCGCGGCTTCGTACACCTCGATGAACCGGTCGACCGGCACCGCTGCGACCACCTCGCCGAGCAACGGCAGGTCGACATCGTCGAGCTTGGGAAAGCGCAGGCACGACTTGCCGAGGTCGATCTTGCGCCCGCTTGGCGGAGCCCACCGCTTCCGCAGCTTGGCCTCCAGGTCGGAGTCGCTGTAGACCCCGCTCAGATAGACCGCGTAGTGCCGCTTCTGCGCCGCGATCCCGAGATAGCTGAGCGGCTGCCCGTTGTAGGTGTCGGGGTAGCGCTCCAACGGCACCGAGTAGCCGATCATGCCCCAGCCCATCGACTCCGCGTAGCCCTCCGGCAGATTGGCCGTCACCACCTCCCGTACGGCCTCCACCACGGCCCGGCGGTCTTCCGGCAGCTCGGCGAGGTAGTCCTCCACGGTGGCAGCGCTGCTCTGCATAAACCGCAGGCTACGCTGGCGACGTGTCTGCCGAGCCACACGATCTGGTCCTCGTCGTCGACTTCGGAGCGCAGTACGCGCAACTCATCGCCCGGCGCGTCCGCGAGGCCCGGGTCTATTCCGAGATCGTCCCGCACACGATGCCGGTCGAGCAGATGCTCGCCCGCAAGCCCAAGGCGATCATCCTGTCCGGCGGGCCGAGCAGTGTGTACGAGGAGGGCGCGCCGCGGCTGGACAGGGCGATGCTCGACAGCGGGACCCCGGTGTTCGGCATCTGCTACGGCTTCATGGCGATGGCGCAGACCCTTGGCGGCACGGTCGCGCACACCGGACAGCGCGAGTACGGCCGCACCCAGGTGACCGTCACCCAGCCGGGCACTCTCCTGGCCGGGCTGCCCGAACACATCAGCTCGTGGATGTCGCACGGTGACGAGGTGACGGCCGCGCCCGAGGGGTTCGTCGTGACGGCCACCTCCCCGCGGGCGACGGTCGCGGCCTTCGAGGACATCGGCCGCGGGCTTGCCGGCGTGCAGTGGCACCCGGAGGTGCTGCACAGCGAGCACGGTCAGCAGGTCCTTGAGCGTTTCCTGGTCCAGGTCGCCGGCTGCAGGCAGACCTGGACGATGGTCAACATCGTTGACGACAGCGTCGACGCGATCCGTGCGCAGATCGGTGACAAGCGGGTCATCTGCGGGCTCTCCGGTGGGGTTGACTCCGCGGTCGCGGCGGCCCTCGTGCACAAGGCCGTCGGTGACCAGCTCACCTGCGTGTTCGTCGACCATGGCCTGCTGCGCAAGGGGGAGGCCGAGCAGGTCGAGCGCGACTACGTCGCCGCCACGGGCGTCGACCTCAAGGTGGTCGACGCCGACAAGCGCTTCCTCGACGCGCTCGCCGGGGTCACCGACCCGGAGCAGAAGCGCAAGATCATCGGTCGTGAGTTCATCCGCGTCTTCGAGGAGGCGGCCCGCGAGGTCGTCGCCGACGCCGGCGCACACCACGAGCAGGTGGAGTTCCTGGTGCAGGGCACGCTCTACCCCGATGTCGTTGAGTCCGGCGGCGGCGAGGGTGCGGCCAACATCAAGAGCCACCACAACGTCGGTGGCCTGCCCGACGACCTGCAGTTCGCCCTTGTCGAGCCGTTGCGCACCCTGTTCAAGGACGAGGTCCGGGCGGTCGGCGAGCAGCTCGGCCTGCCGCACGAGATCGTGTGGCGGCACCCGTTCCCCGGTCCTGGACTCGCCATCCGGGTTGTCGGCGAGGTCACGCGCGAGCGCCTCGACCTGCTGCGCGATGCCGACGCGATCGCCCGCGAGGAGCTCGCCCTGTCCGGCCTCGACCGCGAGGTCTGGCAGTTCCCTGTCGTCCTCCTCGCCGGGGTGCGGTCGGTGGGTGTGCAGGGCGATGGCCGCACATACGGGCATCCGATCGTGCTGCGGCCTGTCTCGAGCGAGGACGCCATGACCGCCGACTGGTCGCGGCTGCCGTACGAGCTGCTCGAGCGCATCTCGACCCGCATCACCAACGAGGTCGATGACGTCAACCGCGTCGTCCTCGACATCACCAGCAAGCCGCCGGGCACGATCGAGTGGGAGTGAGCCGCCCGTGATCATGAAGGCTCGCCCCCCTATGGGGGTTGGGATCCTTCATGATCACGGGGGCGATCTGCGGGGCATAGCCGCCGCGGATCGCCGCCACGCTTGCCGGCGGGGTGAGCACCGAGGCCGAGCCCAACCGTGGTCGCGCCTCGGGCGTCCCGTACCCCGCGGCGGTCCACGGAACGAGCGCATCGCCCAGCACCAGCGCCGGGCCGCCGTCCTGCTGGACGAACACGCCGTCTGGCAGCGACAACCAGGGCATCGGGTGCAGCCGTCGGGTGTGCGTCCTCGGGAGCAGGCGCTGGCTGTGCAGCAGCTCATCGAGCTCCTCGGCCCTGAGCAGCCGTGGGACGTACCAGGCGGTGATGAGCGCCTTTCGATATGAGTCGTACGACTCCCGCCGACAGAACGCGCACGGCCGATGCCCCGCAGCCAGCGCGACCGCCTCGTCATGGAAGAACAGCACCGTGTAGTGCCCGCGAGCCCATTGCTGCAGCCGCTGCTCCCTATAGCTCAATGCGCAGACGATCCAGAGCTTGCCGGCGTGGAAGCGGCGGATCTCGGTGCCTTCGTGGAGGATGCCGCGATTGCCGGTCCATGCGCCCCTCAGCGATGTCGCTACGAGCTCGCCGGTGGGGGATACGCGGTTGCGATGCATGGTCCGATTGTCGGCGTCCTGTAACCGACACGTCGAGGTAACACCCCCACGGCGTCATCTGCGCCGGGTTGCCTCGAACACGTGCATCCCATTGTGATTGCGCACCGGGGGGCCTCGGCGCACCGACCGGAGCACACGCTCGCGTCCTATCTGCTGGCGATCGCCCTCGGCGCCGACTACCTCGAACCCGATCTCGTGGTCACCGGCGACGGGGTCCTCGTCTGCCGCCACGAGCCGGAGCTCTCGGCCACCACCGACGTCGCCGAACGACCGGAGTTCGCCGACCGCTACCAGCACCAAGAATGTCGACGGGGAGCTCGTCAGTCGGCTGGTTCGTCGAGGACTTCGCCCTTCGCCGAGCTCCAGACGCTGCGCGCGAAGGAACGGCATGCCGATCTCCGCCCCGGCAACGTGCGCTACGACGGGCAGCACGCCATCCCCACGCTGCAAGACGTGATCGACCTGGTCACCCGAGCAAGCCGAGTCATGGGCGGCCCGATCGGCATCTACCCCGAGGCCAAGCATCCGCGCCACTTCGCCGCTCTCGGCCTGCCCCTGGACGAGCGCATCGCGGACACTTTGCAGCGCAACCGGCTTGATGACCCGCACGCCATGGTCTTCGTCCAGTGCTTCGAGGCTCCGACGCTGCGCAGGCTCGCTGAGTGGCTGCGGGTGCCGCTCGTCCAGATCCTCGGCATCGACACGTCGTACGACCTCTCGGCCATCGCGGCCTACGCGTACGCCATCGGAGTCGACAAGCGCCTCGTCATGCCCACCACCGACCTGGGGCTCGGGCGGCCGACCTCACTGGTGGACGATGCCCACGCGCGCGGACTCGAGGTGCATGTGTGGACGCTGCGCCCCGAGAACGCGTTTCTGCCACGCAGCCTGCGGGTAGGCCGCGCGCCGCACCTGCACGGGCAGACGGTGCTCGAGCACCAGGCGTACGTGTCGGCGGGCGTCGACGGCATCTTCACCGACAGCCCCGACATCGCACGCATCGCGGTGGCCGCACACCGCCATGGCATTTCCGTCAACGGTCGCGTCCAACTTGCTGGCCCGACGCCCTGACCCGAAGAGGAGAACACTTGTGCGTTCCCTGACACGCGCCTTGCCGCCGGACTGGCGGCGGTGGCCGCGACGGCCGCTGCGCTGACGATCCCGGCCGCCATCGCAGCCCCTGGCGAGGCAGACCGCCGCGCCGGCGACAAGGAAGCCTCGGCGCCGCTCGTCGTCGGACACCGTGGTGCATCCGGCTACCGTCCGGAGCACACGCTCGCGTCGTACGAGCTGGCGATCCAGCTCGGCGCCGACTATGTCGAGCCCGACCTCGTCTCGACCAAGGACGGTGTGTTGGTCGCCCGCCATGAGAACGAGATCTCGGGTACGACCGACGTCGCAGCGCATCCGGAGTTCGCTGACCGGCGCGCCACGAAGGTGATCGACGGTGTCTCGCTCACCGGCTGGTTCACCGAGGACTTCACCCTCGCCGAGCTCAAGACGCTGCGCGCCATCGAGCGGATCCCGGCCGTGCGCCAGGAGAACACGCTCTATGACGGCCGGTTCGAGGTGCCGACCCTGCAGGAAGTCATCGACCTCGTGAAGGACGCACGCCGCGAGTACGGCCGGGAGATCGGCATCTACCCGGAGACGAAGCACCCGACCTACTTCGACGGGATCGGGCTGTCCCTGGAGGAGCCGCTCACACGCACGCTCAAGCGCAACGGGCTCGACCGGCGCAGCGCCAAGGTCTTCGTGCAGTCGTTCGAGACGAGCAACCTGCGTGAGCTCGATCGCAAGCTCAGTGTCCCGATCGTGCAGCTGGTGGCGGCGAGCGGAGCGCCGTACGACTTGGTGGCCGCTGGTGATCCGCGGACCTACGCCGACCTCATCACGCCTGCCGGCCTCGCCGAGATCGCGCGGTACGCCGATGGTCTCGGGCCGGACAAGGGCCTCGTGATCCCGCGCAACCCCGACGGCAGCCTCGGCACGCCGAGCGCCTTGGTGGCCAACGCCCATGCTGCCGACTTGGACGTGCACCCGTGGACGTTCCGCAACGAGAACACGTTCCTGCCGGCGAACCTGCGCAAGGGCACCAACCCGGCGGACTATGGCGACGCGCTCGCGGAGTACGAGGCGTTCCTCGCGACCGGCATCGATGGCTTGTTCTCTGACAACCCCGACACCGCCCGGCTCGCCGTTGACCTGATGTCCGACTGAGCTGGGGGACTCGCCCCGCACCGCGTCAGGTGCGGGGCTCGTCCATGCCCAGCTCGTGCTCGAGCTTGGCGATTGCCAAGGGGTCGGCCTCCTGCACCTGGGGCCGGCGCGACTTGCGCACCGACATCACCAGGCCGACCGCTCCCACACCCATGAGCATCAGGGGCAGCACGATCCCGAGGCCGGGCCAGTCGATGATGTCGAGCTCGAAGAAGGGCCACACCAGCGCCAGGCCCACGAAGATCAGGCCGAAGACGAAGGATGTGACGTCGGGCTCATGCCGCTTCACGGACGATCACCTCTCCGGCGCCGATGTTGATGTCGAGCTTGAGTAGGGCGTCGTCGGCGGAATCCGTGTTGGTTTCCGCCGCGGCGTCGAAGCCGAAGGCACCCTCGGCCTCATCCCCGAAAAGTTCGATGGTGCCCATGAAGGCGTGTGCGTCGACCTCGACGTCAACGTCGTCCGGGACGATCACCTCGAGCGTGCCGACGCCCTGGTCGAGGCTCAGTGTCGTGGTTCCTGGGGGAAGGGAACATCGGTCAGGTCGTAAACCGTCTCACCACCGCCGACTTTGTCCAGGGCCCGGAGTTGGGCTATGGACTGCGGCGTGAACGTGAAGTCGCCCCACTCACCATCGGCGCCGCGCGTGACCTCACCCGCCGCCGTGGCGAGGGGAAGCGCCACGGCGAGCAGCGTGCCGAGCGCGATGAGGCCGCGAGCCCGGCCGAACCAGGTGGCGGCGATGAGGCCACCACCGACGACCGCGAGAGCGGCCGCGAAGTAGGCCGCCGCCGGGATGCTGGCGAACCCCGCGTCGAAAGCGGCCATCGCGCCGAGGACGACGAGCAGAGCGCTCAGCACCATCGCCGTCAACGGCGAGTGCTCCTTGGGGGGCTTGGGGGGCTTGGGGGGACGGGCCGGCGGGGGGGCCCACTGCGGCGGGGCCGCCGCCCACGCCGGTTGCGGCTCGGCAGCGAACGGGCCGGATGGCGCCGCGGCGGCCGGTGTCGTCGGGCCCGCCTGCGGAGCTGCCTCGGGGTCCGTTGTCGGAGCTGCCGACTCCGGTCCCTGCTGAGGCATCGTCGCGGTGTGGGCCGGTGGTACGTATGGCGGTCGGTAGGGCTCTTGCGGCTCATCCGCGCGGCGCAGCAGGAAGACCGCGCCGAAGGCGAGCAGCCCGAACAGGATCACCCCACCGAAGTCCGCTTGGGCAGCCGAGGCGATGACGGTCACGGCCAGGAAGATCAGGCCGGCGCCGAGCAACAGCGACCGTGTGCGCCCTGGCGACGGGTGGCCGCCGAGCGCGCGATCGATGACGCTCCTGTCATCGGACTCGTCCGGGACGAGCAGCCAGGCGATCGCGTAGATCAGCAGGCCGGCGCCCGAGACGAACACGAGTGCGACGAGGATCACCCGCACCAGGACTGGGTCCACGCGCAGCTGGCGGGCCAGACCCCCGGCGACGCCGGCGATCATCCGATCGGACCGGCTGCGGCGCAGGCGGCGCAGCAGCTCACCGAAGTCGCGCGACGGTGGCTGGCTGCCGTAGGGACCGCCTGGGCCGGCGGCGGACTGGTCGTACTGCTCACTCATGCCATTGATCGTGCGTCACGACAGGCCCTGCGCCCATCAGGGATAGCCCCGGCTCTTGCCCTGATTCCGGCTTGGTGCCCGGCTGCGGGGACACGTCCGGGTTGTGTCGGGGTCGTCCCTGTGGTCGGCAGGGGTGCCCGCGTGTGACGATCGATGGGTACAAACACCCTGGTCAGCCTCAGCGGCCTAAGGAGCTCGCCCCATCAGCACCGCCAGTCAGGACGCCCCGACCACCGGCACGCCGCCGGTTGGTCGGTCTCGCCCTGCCCCGGATGCGCCCGCTGTCACCTCCTCGCCCGGGCCGCCGCTGCGTCGCCGTACGGAGGGCCGGATGCTCGCGGGGGTGGCGGGAGGCGTGGCCGACCACATCGGCGTCAGCCCGTTGACGGTGCGCCTGCTCTTTGCCGCGACGACCGTGCTGTACGGGTTCGGGGTGCTGGTCTATCTCGGGCTGTGGATCTTCGTACCGCAGCGTCGACCCGAAGATCTCCTGCAGCCTGCTGGCGTGGCCGCCGCCACTCGCGCGGGCAAGCGATCGGGACCGCGGCGGCGTCGCGAGGACTTCGGTCAGCTCGTCGCACTGGTCGCGCTGACCGGCGGCGTCCTGCTCATCCAGCAGAACCTCAACAGCGGGCTGTCGGCCGTCATATTTTGGCCGGCCGTGCTCATCCTCGCCGGGCTGGGCCTCATCTGGCTCCAGGTCGACTCGAGCGAGCGCCGTCGCAGCAGCAGCGAGCGGGTCGAGCAGAAGGTGCCGTTGCGGAGGCGGGTCGTCACGCTGGCTCGCGTCGCAGCCGGTGTGGCGCTCGTGGTAGCCGGTGCGGTGATCTTCTTTGCGATTGAGGGCGATCTGAGCGCCCCCACCGAGGGCATCACAGCCGCCATCGTCGTCCTGCTCGGGCTCGTCATCATCATCGCGCCGTGGGGGCTGCGACTGTGGCGCGAGCTTGCCGCCGAGCGGCGCGAGCGCATCCTCTCGCAGGAGCGGGCCGACGTGGCCGCGCACCTGCACGACAGCGTCCTGCAGACACTCGCCCTAATCCAGAAGCAGTCCGACGACCCGCGGGCCGTGACGAGGCTGGCCCGCAGCCAGGAACGCGACCTGCGCTCCTGGCTGTATGAGGGCCATGCCGCGGCCGACGAGTCGTTCAAGGCCGCACTCGCGCGCATCGCGGCCGAGGCCGAGGACGCGCATGGAGTCCCGGTCGAGGTCGTCGTGGTCGGCGACTGCCGGCCGGACGAGCCGGCCACCGCGGTGTTGGCGGCCGTACGAGAAGCCGTCACGAATGCCGCGAAGCATTCAGGTGCCCCGCTGGTCGATGTCTACGCCGAGGTCGAGGACGCGCAGATCGATGTCTTCGTCCGCGACCGTGGCATCGGCTTCGACCCCGACGCGGTATCGGCCGACCGCATGGGCGTACGCGGCTCGATCGTCGGCCGCATGGAGCGCTACGGAGGAAAGGCCGACATCCGCAGCGATGCCGGCAAGGGCACAGAGGTGCACCTGACCCTGAGGAGAAACCCGTGAGCAGCCTGACCCCCAGCAAGCCCCGCGTTGTCATCGTCGACGATCACGCGATGTTTCGGTCCGGTGTGCGGACGGAGATCGGGGCGGCCGTCGAGATCCTCGGGGAGGCAGCGGACGCGCAGTCCGCGATCGCGGTCATCCGCGAGTTGCGCCCGGAGGTCGTACTCCTCGACGTGCACCTGCCCGGCGGCGGCGGGCTGGAGGTGCTGCGGCAGCTGCACGTGACGCTGCCGGACGTGAAGTTTCTCGCGCTCTCCGTGTCGGACGCGGCCGAGGACGTCATCGGGGTCATCCGCGGCGGCGCCCGTGGGTACGTGACCAAGTCGATCACCGGCGCCGATCTCGTCAAGGCGATTCGTCGGGTGGCCGACGGCGACGCGGTGTTCTCCCCGCGGCTGGCCGGGTTCGTGCTCGATGCGTTCGCCGGCCAGGACCCGCCCAGCGTCGACGAGGACCTCGACCGCCTGACCCAGCGCGAACGCGAGGTGCTGCGGCTGATCGCCCGCGGCTACGCGTACAAGGAAATCGCCAAGGAGCTGTTCATCTCCATCAAGACTGTCGAGACCCACGTCTCGGCGGTGCTGCGCAAGCTGCAGCTGTCCAACCGCTACGAGCTCACCCGCTGGGCCACCGACCGCCGCCTGGTCTGAGTCAGGGCCGCGCCTCGACGAACCTCTGCGAGACTCGCGTGTGTTAACTTGCCGGCACGCCCGCTGAGCCGAGGAAGGAGGCGCTGAGATGTTCACGACTGCCATGCCGCGCTTCCTTCGGCCCGTCGCCGGGCATTAGCCGGGCTGCCCGGGAGCGCGTGCCACAAGCTTCCGGAAGGACCTCATGACCGAGTTGGTCATACGTGCCGTCGTCGAGGACGAGGCACAGCGAACTCTTCACTTCACTCCCCGACCCCGGGATCGTGGGCCGCGCCCTGCTCGATCCCCCTCACAACACCTACGCAACCGTGGCGTCCGGCGGCGAGTACCGCCCGGACTGGACGTGGGTCGCGCTGCGCGACAACGAAGTCGTGGCGAGGGCCGCGTTCTGGGCCGGACCCGACGACGAGCAGCCGATCGCGCTCGACTGGTTCGACTTCACCGACCGCGTGGCGGCCGTCGAGCTGCTGCGTACGGTGCCGCTGCAGGCGGAGTACGAGTTGATCCTGCCGCAGGGATGGCGGGACGACCCGACGACCCTGGCGGCGGGCATGGCCAGGATCGAGGCGGCCACCGAGGCCGGCTACCGACCGCTGGTCGAGCGCTACCGCTACTGCTGGACGCCGGACTGCGGTCTGCCTGAGCGGCCCGGGCGTCTGGAGTTCAGGCCGGAGCCGGATGACGAGGTGATCCTCGAGGTGCTGCGGCGGGTGCACAGCGCGACCCTGGACGGCCACGCCAGGCGCGCCATCGAGCAGGGCGGCGTCAGCCAGGCCGCCCAGGAGGAGCTCGACTTCTTCCGCTGGTGCCCCTCGCCGCGCGAGTGGTGGCGGCTGGCGTACACGCCGGGCGGTGAGCTGGTCGGCATCCAGGTGCCGGGACGCAACATGGCTGCGCCGATAGTCGGCTTCATCGGCGTGGTGCCCGAGCAGCGCGGCCACGGCTACGGCTACGACCTGCTGGCACAGTGCACCCACGACCTGGTGGGCGAGGGTGTGGACCGGATCGTGGCGGCAACCGACGTGGGCAACATCCCGATGGCGGCGGCGTTGGCCGGGCGGGTTACCCAGTCGTCCAGCAGCGGTACCTGACATTGACCCCACCGTGATTGACGTACTCCGCTGCCGGCGGGCTAGCCGGACCGAGGTGAACGTCCGGCTGAGCATCGCGTCGTCGGCGTCGCCGCCGAGGATGCCCGCCAGGCGCGGCAGTCGAGGCCGTGCACTGCCCGGCGCGTCCGCCGTCGGCGTGATCGGGCCTAGATGCCCTGCCAGGCCGGCTTGGCGGCGTACGTCGATCGGTAGTAGTCGGACAGCTGCAGCCGCGACGCCGCCGGGCCATCGAGCAGGACCGTGGCGTGCGCGTGCAGCTGCAGTACCGAGCCCGGCCAGAACGCCGAGACGGACCCCTCGACGATGTGGTGGACGGCCTCCGCCTTCTGCTGGCTTGTCGCGATCATCACCAGGTGGCGGGCCTCGAGGATCGTGCCGAGGCCTTGCGTCAGCACATGCCGCGGCACCGCCTCGACGTCACCCCCGAAGAATCGCGCGTTGTCGACGCGGGTCTGTTCGTTGAGTGTCTTGATGCGCGTACGCGAGGCAAGCGACGAGCCCGGCTCGTTGAAGGCGAGGTGACCGTCGGTGCCGACACCGAGCAGCTGCAGGTCGATGCCACCGGCTGCCTTGATCGCCGCCTCGTAGCGCGCAGTCTCCGCGGGGATGTCGCTCGCGCTGCCGTCGGGCGTCGTCACCGACTCGGGTGCGATGTCGACGCGGCTGGTGAACTCCCGCTCGATGACCTTGCGGTACGACTCGGGGTGCCCGGGCGGCAGTCCGACGTACTCGTCCAGCGAGAATGCCCGCGCCCGGGCGAAGCTGAGCCCCTCCTCCTTGTGGCGACGGGCGAGCTCGTCGTAGACCTTGAGCGGGCTCGAGCCCGTCGCGAGCCCGAGGACGGCGTCGGGCTTGCGCTCGAGCAGGGCCTGGATGGCGTCCGCGACGACCTTGGCGATCTCTTCCGCGGACTTCAGGATCACGACCTCCACACGCGGAACGCTACCGGTCCCTCGGGGTTGCGACTCGCTGTCCGCCCCGGACCGTACGCTGGGAATCACGATGGACGCACTTGCCGACGACGCCGCAGTGGCTGAGCCCGAGACCGTCCCCGCGCGTCGCCGACCCGACCGAGCCACCCTCCTCGAGGGGCTCAACGACCAGCAGCGCGAGGCCGTCATCCACGAGGGTTCGCCACTGCTCATCGTCGCCGGCGCCGGGTCGGGCAAGACGCGGGTGCTGACGCGCCGGATCGCCTACCTGCTCGGCGCCCGCGACGTCCACCCGGGCTCGATTCTCGCCATCACGTTCACCAACAAGGCGGCTGGCGAGATGAAGTCGCGTGTCCACCAGCTGGTGGGTGGGCGCGCCAAGATCATGTGGGTGTCGACGTTCCACTCCGCGTGCGTGCGGATCCTGCGGCGCGAGGCCAAGCGGTTCGGCTACTCGAGCAACTTCTCGATCTACGACCAGGCCGACTCGCAGCGGCTCATGACGCTGGTCTGCCGCGACCTCGACCTCAACCCCAAGCGCTTCAACCCGCGGCAGTTCTCGCACCGGGTGAGTGCCTGGAAGAACGAGCTCATCGACCACGAGTCGGCCCAGTCGCTGGCCAAGTCGGCGCTGGATCGCCAGATCGCGCAGGCCTACGGGCTCTACCAGCGGCGGCTGCAGGAGGCCAACGCCTTCGACTTCGACGACCTGATCATGACGACGGTCCATCTGCTGCAGGCGTTCCCCGACATGGCCGAGGCCTATCGGCGTCGCTTCCGGCACATCCTCGTCGACGAATACCAGGACACCAACCATGCGCAGTACGTGTTGGTCCGCGAGCTCTCCGGGCCGGTCGGCGCGGGCGGCGACGCGCCCGGTCTGCCGCCTGCCGAGCTGTGCGTGGTGGGCGACGCCGACCAGTCGATCTACGCGTTCCGCGGCGCGACGATCCGCAACATCCTGCAGTTCGAGGAAGACTTCCCCGACGCGCGTGTGGTGCTTCTGGAGCAGAACTACCGGTCGACGCAGACGATCCTGTCCGCCGCCAACGCGGTGATCTCTCGCAACGCCGACCGCAAGCCCAAGAACCTCTGGAGCGAGCAGGGCGCCGGGCCGCGCATCGTGGGCTACGTCGCCGACGACGAGCACGGCGAGGCGCAGTTCGCCGCCGAGGAGATCGACCGGCTCTCCGACGAGGGGCTGGCCAACGCCGGCGACGTGGCGGTCTTCTATCGCACCAACGCGCAGAGCCGGGTGTTTGAAGAGGTGTTCATCCGCACGGGGCTGCCTTACAAGGTCGTCGGGGGAGTCCGCTTCTACGAGCGGCGCGAGGTCCGTGACGCCCTGGCCTACCTGCGGGTGATCGCCAATCCCGAGGACTCGGTGTCGCTGCGGCGCATCCTCAACGTACCCAAGCGTGGCATCGGTGATCGGGCCGAGGCCATGGTCGAGGCGTTCGCGCAGCGCGAGCGCACCACGTTCTGGCAGGCGCTGCGTCGCGCAGACGACGCGCCGGGCATCGCGACCCGCTCGCTCAAGCAGATCACCGGCTTCGTCGCGATGCTCGACGAGCTGAGGGCGCTGGCGGAGGACGCGGGCCCGTCGATGGTGCTCGAGGAGGTGCTCGGCCGCACCGGCTACCTGGCGGAGCTCGACGGGTCCGACGACCCGCAGGACGAGAGCCGGGCCGACAACCTGCGCGAGCTGGTCGCCGTGGCCCGCGAGCACGAGGAGGCGCAGGCCGAGGCGACCCTGGCGACGTTCCTCGAGCAGGTCTCGCTGGTCGCAGACGCCGACCAGATCCCCGACGGCGAGGACCACGGCGGGCTGGTCACGCTGATGACACTGCACACGGCCAAGGGGCTGGAGTTCCCGGTCGTGTTCCTCACCGGGCTGGAGGAAGGGGTCTTCCCGCACCAGCGGTCGCTCCAGGAGCCGGGGGAGCTCGCCGAGGAGCGGCGGCTGGCCTACGTCGGCATCACCCGGGCGCGCGAGCGGCTCTACCTGACCCGCGCCGTGATGCGCAGTGCCTGGGGGGCGCCCTCGCACTACCCGGCGAGCCAGTTCCTCCAGGACATCCCCGACGAGCTGGTCGACTGGCAGCGCACCGCGGCCGACCAGACCCGCTGGGACTCGACGCCACGCCGCAGCTCCCGCCTGGCCGCGGCAGCGCAGCGCGAGGTGCCGTCGCTCGAGGTCGGCGACCGCGTCACGCACGACGCTTTCGGGTTGGGCACGGTCATCGCGACCGCCGGCTACGGCCCCAAGGCGCAGGTCACCATCGACTTCGGCGACGGGGTGAAGAGCTTCCTGCTGGCCTATGCACCGCTGGCCAAGATCTGACCCAGCGGGCGCCAGCTGCTACTCGAGGACGAACGTCACCTCGAGCACGACCTGGTAGGCCGTGATGCCGCCCTCGCCGACCTCGACCTTCTGTTCCTTCACCCAGGCGCCGGAGACGTTGCGCAGCGTCTGCGTCGCGCGATCAACCCCGACCTTGACCGCGTCCTCGAAGCTCTGGTCCGAACGGGCGCTGATGTGGGTGATCCGGGCAACCGAGCTCATGGCTCCTCCGCTTCCTCGACCGGCCGGCACAACACTGTCCTGCCTTGCCGCATCCTGTCCGCGATCGCGGGTCGCCGCCACCGGAAGCCCCGCCCTCGGGGTGGCCTGAGGTCACGCCGTGGCGGCAGGGGACGTACGCTCTCGCCATCGTCTGCGCTCTAGGAGGCGTCATGGCTGCGATCAGTACGGTCGCCGGGACCGATCCGGCTGGGGGCGGTTCCGCCGCCCAATCGGCCGGGAAAATCCGCGTCGTCGTGGCCAAGCCCGGGCTGGATGGGCATGACCGCGGGGCCAAGGTCGTCGCGCGGGCGCTGCGTGACGCCGGCGTGGAGGTCGTCTACACCGGCCTGCACCAGACGCCCGAGCAGATCGTCGCCACGGCCATCCAGGAGGACGCCGACGCGGTCGGGCTCTCGGTTCTGTCCGGGGCGCACATGACGCTTTTCAAGCGGGTGCTCGAGCTGCTCGACGAGCGCGATGCGCGCGACATCGTCGTCTTCGGCGGCGGGATCATCCCCGACGCCGACATCCCCGAGCTCGAAGCCATGGGGGTCGCGCGGATCTTCACTCCCGGCGCGACGACGCAGGAGATCACGACCTGGGTGCGCGAGCGGCTGTCCGCGTCCTCCCCCTCCTCCTCCTCCTCCTCCGAGAGTTGATCATGGCGAAGGTGTGATCATCTTCGAAGTTTGATCACATCTCCGCCATGATCAACGCAAAAGGGGAAGCCACGGGTCGCCGCCTCATCCACCCGACTCCGGAGCGCCCGACCGCGGGTACTAGGCTCGCGACGGCGCCGGGCCCGCGCCCGTGCCGTTGTGGAGAGCTCTCAAGGATGCGAGGACGGGCGCAGTGGACCTGATGGAGTACCAGGCGAAGGAGCTCTTCGCCAAGCACGCAGTCCCGGTCCTGCCGGGTTTCGTCGCCGAGACGGTCGACGAGGCGCGAGCCGCGGCCGAGAAGATCGGCGGGCCGGTCGTCGTCAAGGCTCAGGTCAAGACCGGCGGACGCGGCAAGGCCGGCGGCGTCAAGCTCGCCGAGTCGCCCGCCGAGACCGCCGAGAAAGCCCAAGCCATCCTCGGCCTGGACATCAAGGGCCACACGGTGCACCGCGTGCTCGTGACCCAGGCGAGCGACATCGCCGAGGAGTACTACGTCTCCTACCTGCTCGACCGGGCCAACCGCACCTTCCTCGCCATGGCAAGTGTTGAGGGCGGCATGGAGATCGAGCAGCTTGCCGTCGAGCGTCCCGAGGCGCTGGCCAAGGTCCCTGTCGACGCGCTCAAGGGGGTCGACGCGGCCAAGGCCGCCGAGATCGCCGACGCCGCGGGCTTCGACGCGTCCGTCCGCGAGCAGGTCATCGACATCCTGCAGAAGATGTGGACCGTCTTCACCGCCGAGGACGCCACCCTGGTCGAGGTCAACCCGCTGGTGAAGACCCCCGAGGGCGCCGTTGTCGCCCTCGACGGCAAGGTCACCCTCGACGACAACGCGGACTTCCGCCACCCCGACCACGCCGCGTTCGAGGACAAGGCGGCCGCCGACCCGCTCGAGGCGGCGGCCAAGGAGAAGGACCTCAACTACGTCAAGCTCGACGGCGAGGTGGGCATCATCGGCAACGGCGCCGGTCTCGTCATGTCGACGCTCGACGTCGTCGCCTACGCGGGCGAGGAGTTCGGCGGCGTCAAGCCCGCCAACTTCCTGGACATCGGCGGTGGCGCGAGCGCGGAGGTCATGGCCAACGGCCTGGAGATCATCCTGTCCGACCCGAGCGTGCGCAGCGTGTTCGTCAACGTCTTCGGCGGCATCACCGCCTGCGACGAGGTGGCCAACGGCATCGTGCAGGCGTTCGCCCTGCTGGAGTCACGCGGCGACGAGATCACGCACCCCTTGGTCGTACGCCTCGACGGCAACAACGCTGAGCTGGGGCGGCAGATCCTGACCGAGGCAAAGCTCCCGCACCTCGAGCAGGTCGACACCATGGACGGTGCCGCGCAGCGCGCGGCAGAGCTCGCTGCGGCGAAGTGAGGGACTGAGACAACCATGGCGATCTTCCTCACCAACGACAGCAAGGTCATCGTCCAGGGCATGACCGGCTCCGAGGGCTCGAAGCACACGGCCCGCATGCTGCGATCGGGCACGTCGATCGTCGGAGGCGTCAACCCGCGCAAGGCCGGCACGTCCGTCGACTTCGACGGCACCTCGGTTCCGGTGTTCGGCACCGTCAAGGAGGCCATCGACGCCACCGGCGCCGACGTGTCGGTGGTGTTCGTGCCGCCGGCGTTCACCAAGGCGGCCGTCGAGGAGGCGATCGACGCCGGCATGCCGCTGGTCGTCGTCATCACCGAGGGCGTACCCGTCAGGGACACCGCGGAGTTCTTCCAGTACGCCGTCAACTCCGGCACGACCCGCATCATCGGGCCCAACTGCCCCGGCCTGATCAGCCCCGGCGCCTCCAACGCGGGCATCATCCCGGCCGACATCACCAAGCCGGGCCGCATCGGCCTGGTGAGCAAGTCGGGCACGTTGACCTATCAGATGATGTACGAGCTTCGCGACATCGGTTTCTCCTCCTGCGTGGGCATCGGCGGCGACCCGGTCATCGGGACGACGCACATCGACGCGCTCGAGGCGTTCCAGAACGACCCCGACACCGACGCGATCGTGATGATCGGCGAGATCGGCGGCGACGCGGAGGAGCGGGCAGCTGCCTACATCAAGGAGCACGTGACCAAGCCGGTCGTCGGCTACGTCGCCGGCTTCACCGCCCCGGAGGGCAAGACGATGGGGCACGCGGGCGCGATCGTGTCCGGCTCCTCGGGCACCGCCGCGGCCAAGCAGGAAGCTCTCGAGGCCGTGGGCGTCAAGGTCGGCAAAACCCCGTCCGCGACCGCCCAGCTCATGCGCGAGGTCATGCAGTCGCTCGGCTGAGGGGAGCCCTCCCACCGAAACTGAAGCGGTGTGTACGACGCGCGTCGCGCGTGTCGTACACACCGCTTCAGTCTTGTGGGCTGGGCGGGGCTAGCCGCGCAGCTAGCCGGTCCCACGCGTAGTTGACCAGCATGACGAACGCGTCGTCCGCCATGGGGATGTCGGCCGACTCGGGGAGAGCGACAAGCTCGATGACGGTGACAACGGACCCGGCTCGGGCGATGCCGTAGTAGATCCCGAGGGTCGAGCTCGAGTCCTCTGAGCGCAGTTGCAGCTCCCATGCGGCGATGGGAGCGCCGTCGTTGGGCACGCTGCGCACAGTGGCGCCCGGCACCCGCGCGCCGCACTCGTTGAAGAGCCGCCCGAAGCTCGCCACATAGCTCCTCGCCGCTCCCTCGTCACCGAACAACAGCTGAGCCTGTGTGGCGATCGCGCCCTCGTCGCCGAAGGACTTCTCCTGCTGGCGTGTCACGCCGTTCTCGCTCGGCAACAGGTCCTGGTCGCAGGCGGTGAACCCGAAGTCGCTTCGCCGAGTTGCGACGGACCCTTCGACCCACGTGACGAACGGCCGAGGCGGCAGGTCAGCGGCACGCAGCCAACCGACGTCCGGCCCGGATGGGGTTGCCTCCGGTTCGGCCACGCCACCGGTGGCGTAGCCCAACGCCTGTCGCGCGAAAGCCTCCGAGAGGTAGGGCGCGGCCGGCGGCTCGCCCTGCCCGAACAGCTGCAGCACCACGACCACCCGGTCGACCCGGGCGATCTGCACCTCGGTGTGGAACCCCGCGGCCTCGGCTGTTGCGGGCTGAATGGTGGTGTAGGCGAACGCCTCATCACCCGCCCGAATCGCGGTGGGGCCGGCCAGGCTGCCACCGAATTCCAGCTCGGGCGGGCGGCACATGTCCCAGACACCGCCGGTGCTGGCTACCGCCGCATCGGCGGCGGCCGCGGAGTCGAACTGCATGACATATTCGGAGAGCGAGTCCCCGGGCTCGGTGCTCCACCGCGCCAGCCGTAGGTCGCGCGCATTGGTCACGTCGATGCCGGGCAGCGTGCACTCCCATTCCGGTTCGTCAAAGCGGACGGCGGCTCCATAGTCAGGTCCGAGCAGCCCTTGGACAGCTGTGTCGGGCAGGAACGGATCAGCCGCCAGGCCGGTGACCTGCGGCGAGGGCGTCTCGGTCGGCGTGGGCGTCTCCGACGGCGGGGTCACGGTCGGGCTGTCGGTGCTGGGCGGCGTGACCGGCTGCGTCGAGTCGTCACCGATCGGCGAAAGCGCCAGCGCCCCGACCGCAGTGGCGGCCACGACGACCGCGCTGCCGGCCGCGACCAATGCAGTACGCCGACGCCGGCGCCGTACGCCGGCCGCGCGGACCTCGGCACCACGCCCGGGGTGGGCCGCGACGCCCGCCGAGTAGGCGATCTCGGACAGCGACCGGTGCAGGTCGAGCTCACGCATGACCCACCTCCGCGGAGTCGTCGAGAAGAGCGGCGAGTGCGGCCCGGCCGCGGGACAGCCGGGCCTTGACGGTGCCGACGGGGGCGCCTGTCTCGGCGGCGACCTGCTCGACGGACAGGTCGCAGAGATGGTGCAGGACCACGGCGATGCGCTGGGCCTCGGGGATCTGCTCGAGCGCCGCGACGAGCGCGACGTGGTCGGGTGAGTGGGCGGGTGTGTCAGGCGGCGGGCCGTGCTTGCGATAGGCCTTGACTGCCGTACGACCGCGCCGCCAGCGACTGGTCGCGAGGCGCACGGCGACCGTACGCACCCACGCCTCGGGGTTGTCCACCGACTCGAGCCGGCGCCCCTTGTCCCACGCCCGTACGAATGCCTCGTGCACGAGGTCCTGTGCCTCGGCCAGGTCGCCTGTCATGGCATAGACCTGCCCGATCAGCCGGCGCGCCGAGCCCTCATAGAAGGCGTCGAACTCGTCGGGCGTCACACGCACCTCCCACTGGATCGTCACCTGTCGCGACGCGCGAGCGGGCTGATCGGTTGCACTCATCCTCCCCGACAGCCCCGACAGGCCGACCGGCGTGTCCTCACCCCTCCCGTGGCGCGCCGTTGCAACGATGGGCCGAGTGTCCGAACTGCTCGCCACGCCTCTGCTGCGCCGCTCCGGTGCCCGACCCCGGGCGCCGTGGCTGGCGGCCGTCGTCGCGACAGTCTGGGCGCTGATCGCCGGTCTGGCCCTGCTGACCCTGCCGGTCGTAGCGGCCTGGCTCGCGGGCGGAGCCGAGCAGCCGCTCGGGTCGGTGCTGAGTCTCGGCGCTGACGCGTGGCTGGTGGCGCACCGCGTTCCGGTCGACGCCGGCACCGGCGTCATCATGGTGGCGCCCTGGGGGCTGGCGCTCCCGCTGGCCCTCTTGGTCTTCCACGCCGCGCGCTGGGCGACGCACGTCTCGGGCGTCATGGCCGCCGCGCAGGCCGCTTCCGTCGTGCTGGTGATGGCGGCGGTGTACGGCCTCGGCGGTGGAGCCATCGCGGCCGCTACGGGCAGCGCCGCGCAGCCGATGGCTGCGTTGCTCACCGGCCTGCTGGCGGCGGTTGCCGCGGCCGCCGGAGTCGCCGTCGAGTGCGGGTTGCTCGCGGCCGTGGTCGGCCTGCTGCCCTCGAGGCCGCGATCGGTGCTCTCCGCGGGCGGCGCCGCGGCGGTGATGATCGTCGCCGGGGGAGCGGCACTGGTCGCGCTGTCGCTGGTGGCCCACTTCGGTCAGGTCACCGAGCTGACGAGGTCGCTCGACGCCGGGGTCACGGGCGGCCTGCTCGTCACGCTGCTGGGGGCGTCACTGCTGCCCAACGCGGCGGTCTGGGCGGGCGCCTACGCCGTCGGTGCGGGGTTCGCCGTCGGGTCTGGCACGCTCGTCTCGCCGTTCGAGGTCCGCCTCGGCGCGGTGCCGGCCCTGCCCGTGCTCGCCGGCCTGCCCGCCGACAGCACCGGCACGGTGGGGTTTGTCGTGCTTGCGATCCCGATTGCGGCCGGTGTTCTGGCCGCGGTCATCCTGCACAAGACGGGCGGCGACAGGTCGCTCGTCGACCGCATCTGCGACGCCCTCGGCGCTGGACTGATTGCCGGGCTGGTGATGGCCGGCCTCGCCGCGCTTTCCGGCGGCGCAGCTGGCCCCGGGCGGCTCGCCGAGGTGGGACCAGGCATCCTCCCGTTCGCGCTGCTCACCGCCGCCGAGGTGGCGATCACTGCGCTCGCCGCGACCCTGGCGCTGGCCATCCGCCGAGGTCGCCTCACGGTAATCGACGCAACGACACGCAGCGTCGAACCTATCGACGCTGGGTAGCGTTGCGTCGAAACGCGGCTAGCCGGGCCACCGGTCGCGGAGGCTGTCGAGGAACGCCTGCTCGCACTTGTCCTCCGCGATGACCGTGTTGGCCCCGTCGAGGCAGGCGCGATAGTCCAGCACCTCGGCGGCGAAGAATGCGATCAGCGCCGTCATGACGAGCCCGATCACCATCGCCGCGACCGCGGTGACCAGTGGGATGACCTCCGCCGCCGCGCCCAACCGCGCCCTGCGCACGGCCGGGCGATCCTTGACGATCCGCGCCACCGCGAACACGCCCAGGGCCAGGCCGACCGGCGCGGCAATCACCGACAGCGGCAGCGCCACCATCGCGATCACCAGTGTCACGCGGGTCCGGCGCAGCGCCGCCGCGCGCTCCTGTGGGGACGGGCCACCGCTCATGCCCGCCGAGGTCCCGTACGGGGGATAGGCCGGCGCGCTACCCAGCTCCGGGTGCGGCTCCGCAGCGCCGTCCGCGACGTCCGGCGGCACGGCGTACGGATCCTGGTCGGGCACGTCGGCTCCTTGGCGGTTGATGGCTAGGCGACAGATATCCTCCCCGTGACCCCTGCCGCGGACCGGACCGGGTCCGCCGCGGACTCGCTCGTGAAGGAGCCTTGTCATGGCCCAGCCTGCCCGGCTGGTGGTGCTGGTGTCCGGCACGGGCAGCAATCTCGCCGCGCTGCTCGACGCCTGCGGCGACGACGCGTACGGTGCCCGGGTCGTCGCCGTCGGGGCCGACCGTGGGGGCATCGGCGGCCTGGACATCGCCGAAAAGGCAAACGTCCCGACCTTCGTCGTGGCACCACAGGACCACCTGGACCGAGCAGCCTGGGACAAGGCATTCGCCGGGGTGATCGACTCGTTCGATCCCGACTACGTCGTCTCCGCGGGCTTCATGCGGCTGCTCGGCCCGGCCGTGCTCGACGCCCACGCGGGTCGCGTGCTCAACACGCACCCCGCCCTGCTGCCGTCGTTCCCCGGCACGCACGGAGTGCGCGACGCGCTGGCCTACGGCGTCAAGGTCACCGGCTGTACGTTCCACGTCGTCGACTCCGGCGTCGACACCGGCCCGATCATCGCCCAGGCCGCGGTGCCCGTGCAGGCGAGCGACGACGAAGCGACGCTGCACGAGCGCATCAAGGTTGTCGAGCGCCGCCTGCTCGTCGAGTGGGTCGGCCGCATCGCCCGTGAAGGGCTCACCATCGAAGGCAGAAAGGTCACCGTCCCGTGAGCGACCAGCGTCCGATCCAGCGCGCGCTTGTGAGCGTGTACGACAAGACGGGGCTCGACGAGCTGGCCCGGGGACTGCATGGGGCGGGCGTGTCGATCGTCTCCACGGGGTCGACGGCAGCGCGCATCGCCGCAGCCGGCGTCCCGGTCACGCAGGTCGAGGAGCTCACCGGGTTTCCGGAGTGCCTCGACGGGCGGGTCAAGACGCTGCACCCGCGGGTGCATGCGGGCATCCTCGCCGACCTGCGGCTCGAGTCGCACCGCGCGCAGCTCGCCGACCTGGGCATCGAGCCGTTCGACCTCGTGGTCGTCAACCTCTACCCATTCACGGCCACCGTGATGTCCGGCGCCAGCCAGGACGAGTCCATCGAGCAGATCGACATCGGCGGGCCGGCCATGGTGCGCGCTGCCGCCAAGAACCACGCGTCGGTCGCCGTCGTGGTCTCGCCGGAGCGCTACCCCGACGTGGTCGAGGCGGTACGGGCCGGCGGGTTCACCCTGGCCCAGCGCCAGGCCCTCGCGGCCGCGGCGTTCGTTCACACGGCGACCTACGACGTGCATGTGGCCTCCTGGATGGGCAACGTCGTCGCCCCATCCGATGAGGGCACCGGGTTCCCCGCGTGGATCGGCGGTACGTGGGATCGCGCAGCCGTGCTGAGGTACGGCGAGAACCCGCACCAGCCGGCCGCGCTCTACCGGCAGGGCTTCGGACCCGACGGCCTGGCTCAGGCCGAGCAGCTGCACGGCAAGGAGATGTCCTACAACAACTACGTCGATGCGGATGCTGCGCACCGGGCGGCTTACGACTTCGACGCGCCAGCGGTCGCGATCATCAAGCACACCAACCCCTGCGGCATCGCAATCGGCGACGACGTGGCGCAGGCGCACCGCAAGGCGCACGCCTGCGATCCGGTGTCCGCATTCGGCGGCGTGATCGCCAGCAACCACCCGGTGACGAGGGCGATGGCCGAGCAGGTGGCGGACGTGTTCACCGAGGTCGTCGTCGCGCCGGACTTCGACGCGGACGCGTTGGAGGTCTTGCAGCAGAAGAAGAACGTCCGGCTGCTCAAGGCTCCTCGGCGGCACCGCGGGGCCGAGACACGGCCGATCTCGGGCGGCTTGCTGATGCAGCACCCCGACGTGTTCCAGGCAGAGGGCGACGACCCGTCGTCGTGGCGCCTCGTGTCCGGAGAGCCGGCCGACGAGGCGACGCTGGCCGACCTCGCGTTCGCGTGGCGGGCCTGCCGCTCGGTGAAGTCCAACGCGATCCTGCTCGCTTCCGACGGCGCGTCGGTCGGCGTCGGCATGGGGCAGGTCAACCGGGTCGACTCCGCGCGGCTGGCGGTGGCGCGGGCCGGCGAGCGGGCGGCCGGCGCGGTGGCCGCGTCGGACGCATTCTTCCCGTTCCCCGACGGTCTTCAGGTGCTGGCCGACGGCGGCGTACGGGCGGTGGTCCAGCCGGGCGGGTCCGTGCGCGACGACGAGGTCATCGCGGCGGCCCAGGAAGCCGGCATGACCATGTACCTCACCGGGACCCGCCACTTCTTCCACTGAGGCGATTGGCCCTCGTCACGTGGGGCTTCCGCATGAGCACAAAGCGTGACAAGATCCGCTAAGAAGTTGTCCCCGCAATATTTGCTTCGTCACAGGACGGTGCGCGATGGACGTCGTACTTCTCATCGGGCGGATCTTGTTTGCCGCGCTCTTCATCAGCTCCGGCGTCTCCTTCCACCTGCTCGGGGAGAAGATGGCCACCGGGTACGCGCAGGCCAAGGGCGTGCCGATGGCGCGGCTTGCTGTGGTGGGCAGCGGCGTGCTCATCATCGTGGGCGGGCTGATGATCCTGTTCGGCATCTGGGCCGACCTTGGCGCCCTCTTCATCGCCATATTCCTGCTCCCGACGGCGGTCCTGATGCACGGCTTCTGGAGAGAGACCGACCAGCAGTCGCGGATGATGGAGATGGTCGCAGTTCAACAAGGACATCGCCCTGCTCGGCGCCGCGCTGATGATCTTCGTCTTCTATGCCAAGTTCGGCGACGACCTCGGGCTGCACATCACCGACTCGGTCTTCACGGTGGATTGATTTTCGAGCGGGGGCGGGGCGGCGGTGTTCTTCGGGGGTTCCCGGGGGCGGAGCCCCCGGGTGGGATGACAGACTCGGGGCCTGTGGGTGCCCAGATCCTCGACGGCAGAGCGGCCGCGGCCGCGATCAAGGCCGACCTGCGCGAGCGGGTCGAGCGGCTTGGCGCGCGCGGGGTGCATCCGGGCCTGGGCACGGTACTCGTCGGAGACGACCCCGGCAGCCGGGCATACGTGGCGGGCAAGCACCGCGACACCGCCGAGGTGGGCATCACGAGCATTCGAGTCGACTTGCCCGTCGACGCCACGCAGGAGCAGGTCGAGCAGGCTGTCCGGGAGCTCAATGCCAATCCTGAGTGCACCGGCTACATCGTCCAGCTTCCGCTGCCGCGCGGGTTGGACGCCAACCAGGTGCTCGAGATCGTCGATCCGCACAAGGACGCCGACGGCCTGCACCCGACCAACCTCGGCAAGCTCGTCCTCGGACAGCAGGCGCCGCTGCCGTGCACGCCGCGAGGCATCGTCGACCTGCTCCAGCGGCACGACGTCCCCATCGCAGGCGCCGAGGTCTGCATCATCGGCCGCGGTGTCACCGTCGGTCGTCCCCTTGGCCTGCTGCTGACTCGGCGCCAGGAGAACGCGACCGTAACCCTGTGCCACACGGGCACGCGCGACATTGCCGCGCATGTGCGTCGGGCCGACATCGTCGTGGCCGCGGCCGGCGTCCCCGGTCTAGTCACCGGAGCCATGGTCAAGCCCGGCGCGGCCGTGCTCGACGTCGGCATCACCCGCACCGACGAGGGGCTCGTCGGCGACGTGCACCCGAGCACCTACGAGGTCGCGGCCTGGGTCGCGCCGATGCCGGGCGGCGTAGGCCCGATGACCCGGGCGATGCTCCTCACCAACGTCGTCGAGGCCGCCGAGCAGGCCGTCGAGTCGCTCGCCAACGTATGACCGAGCCAGTGCGCCAGGACGCTCCGCCGCCGCAGCCGGTGCCGCCAACCTCGCACTTGTCAGAACAGCCGGCGGCATCACCCCAGGTCAGCCGTTCTGACAAGCTGACAAGTCGCAAGAGGCGGTGGTGGGACGAGTGGCCGCTGCTCCTCGTGCTCGCCACCGCGCTCACTGGGCTGGGCGTCGTCATCAGCGATCACTTCAAGCGCGGCACGTTCGTGTTCGGCGCTGCGCTGCTGCTGGGTGCCGTTCTGCGGGCGGTCCTGTCCGACCAGCAGGCGGGCCTGCTCAAGGTGCGTGGGCGCACCGTGGACGTGCTCACCCTGGCCTTCTTCGCGGTTGCGACGATGACGCTGGCCTTGGTCGTCCCGCCACCGAGCGCCTGACTGGTGGACGCTATGCTCGTACGACAATTGTCTTGACATCGAGAGATCGTGTCGCGCGAGTCGCGACCAGCACGCCACAGAAGCACAGAGGAGTACGTCTGAGATGGCGAAGATCAAGGTAGCCGGACCGGTAGTCGAGCTCGACGGCGACGAGATGACCCGGATCATCTGGGCGTTCATCAAGGAGCAACTGATCCTGCCCTACCTCGATGTCGACCTGAAGTACTACGACCTCGGCATCGAGCACCGTGACGCGACCGACGACCAGGTCACCATCGACGCTGCCAACGCCATCAAGGAGCACGGCGTCGGCGTGAAGTGCGCGACCATCACGCCCGACGAGGCGCGGGTCGAGGAGTTCGGCCTCAAGAAGATGTGGCGCTCACCCAACGGCACCATCCGTAACATCCTCGGCGGTGTGATCTTCCGCGAGCCGATCGTCATCAGCAACATCCCGCGGCTCGTGCCGAGCTGGACCAAGCCGATCGTGATCGGCCGTCACGCGCACGGCGACCAGTACAAGGCGACCGACTTCAAGGTTCCCGGCCCGGGCACGGTGACCATCACCTACACGCCGGCAGACGGCAGCGAGCCCGTCGAGATGGAGATCGCGCAGTTCCCGGAGGGCGGCGGCGTCGCACTCGGCATGTACAACTACAAGCAGTCGATCGAGGACTTTGCGCACGCCTCGTTGTCGTATGGCCTGCAGCGCGGGCTCCCGGTCTACATGTCGACGAAGAACACGATCCTCAAGGCCTACGACGGCATGTTCAAGGACACGTTCCAGGAGATCTACGACCGCGAGTTCAAGGACAAGTTCGAGGCCGCCGGGCTGACCTACGAGCACCGGTTGATCGACGACATGGTTGCCGCCGCGCTCAAGTGGGAGGGCGGCTATGTGTGGGCCTGCAAGAACTACGACGGTGACGTGCAGTCCGACACGGTTGCGCAGGGCTTCGGATCGCTGGGCCTCATGACCTCCGTGCTCATGACGCCCGATGGCAAGACGGTCGAGGCCGAGGCGGCGCATGGCACCGTGACGCGGCACTACCGGATGCACCAGCAGGGCAAGCCGACCTCGACCAACCCGATCGCCTCGATCTACGCGTGGACCGGTGGCCTCAAGCACCGCGGCAAGCTCGACGGGACGCCCGAGGTCACCGCCTTCGCCAAGGCGCTCGAGGAGGTCTGCGTCGAGACTGTCGAGTCGGGGCAGATGACCAAGGACCTCGCGCTGCTCGTCGGTCCCGACCAGGGCTGGCTCACCACGCAGGACTTCCTCGGCACGCTGGACGAGAACCTGCAGAAGCGAATGTCGTGACCTCCGTACGGAACGAAGGAGTTCTGCTGCAATGACGACCCCGGTGAATGTCACCGTCACTGGCGCCGCGGGCCAGATCGGCTACGCGCTGCTCTTCCGCATCGCCTCCGGACAGCTGCTGGGCGCCGAGACGCCCGTGCGACTGCGGCTGCTGGAGATCCCGCAGGCTGTCAAGGCCGCCGAGGGCACCGCGATGGAGCTCGACGACTGCGCGTTCCCGCTGCTCGCGGGGATCGACATCTTCGACGATGCGACTGCTGCGTTCGACGGTGCCAATGTCGCGCTTCTCGTAGGTGCGCGGCCACGCACGGCGGGCATGGAGCGCGGTGACCTGCTCTCCGCCAACGGCGGCATCTTCAAGCCGCAGGGTGAGGCGCTCAACGCCGGAGCGGCCGACGACATCCGAGTGCTCGTCGTGGGCAACCCGGCCAACACCAACGCGCTGATTGCGCAGTCGCACGCTCCCGATGTGCCGGCCGAACGGTTCACGGCCATGACCCGGCTGGACCACAACCGGGCGCTCAGCCAGCTGGCCAAGAAAACCGGCGTCCCGGTGACCGAGATCAAGAGGGTTGCGATCTGGGGCAACCACTCGGCGACGCAGTACCCATCCGTGCAGCACGCCGAGATCGCCGGCAAGCCGGCTGCCGAGGTTATCGGCGACGACGCCTGGCTGCGCGACGAGTTCATCCCGACGGTCGCCAAGCGTGGCGCGGCCATCATCGAGGCGCGCGGCGCGTCGTCGGCCGCGTCGGCCGCCAACGCCGCGATCGACCACGTCTACGACTGGGTCAACGGCACCGCAGAGGGTGACTGGACGTCGGTGGCGCTGCCGTCCGACGGGTCGTACGGCGTCCCCGAGGGGCTCATCTCGTCGTTCCCCGCCGTCTCGCGTGGCGGTCGATGGGAGATAGTCCAGGGGCTCGAGATCGACGCATTCTCCCGCGAGCGCATCGACGCCTCCGTCGCCGAGCTCGCCGAGGAGCGCGACGCCGTCAAGGCCCTCGGCCTGATCTGAGCCCTCGTCCTTCACCGATCAGGGGCGCCCATGTCCAAACCTATTGGACACGGGCGCCCCTGATCAGGTCTGGGATTGGACACGGGCGCCCCTGATCAGGTCAACGCAGCGGCAGGTCGATGAACGGCTCACCAAGGTGCGAGGCGGCCAGCGTGCCGCGCCGCTCGCTCAGCTCGCCGAGCACGTCGCACGCGTGTCGCCGCGGCCTGCTCGGCGTCCATCTCCAACGCGTACACCGTCCGTGGTTCAACGAGCTGCACCGCATGCACGAGCAGGTCAGCGGCGACGAGCAGCAAGGTCCCATCGGACGCAACCAGCACAGACTGGTGTCCCGGCGTGTGCCCCGGGGTCGCGACGGCCCGCACGTCCTGAGCCAGCTGCCGATCGCCGTCGGCGACCTCGAGCCGGTCCGCAGAAACCAGTGGCGCGATCAGCGCGTCGGCCAGGCTCGGGTTGATCTCATCGATTGCGTCGAGCTCGGCGCGTTGCAGGACGTAACGCGCGTTGGGGAAGTGCGGTGCCAGATCTGTCACCGCCCATCCGACGTGGTCGGTGTGCAGGTGGGAGAGCACGACGATGTCGACGTCCGCAGGCCCGACACCGGCTTCGCCAAGCGAATCGGGCAACCGTCCCGGCACCGGCGCCCAGCCCGCTGCCGGCGAGTCGACTGGCCCGATGCCCGCGTCGACGAGGATCGTCGTCCCCGCGCTGCGCACGAGGAAGCAGCGAAACTGCAGCATCCACGCCCCGTCCGGCGCCTCGGCGGCTGGGTCGAGCTCGACAGCACGACGCCACGCCTCCGGTGACGCATCGGGGAACGCCTTGCTGGGCGGCTTAAAGAACGGCCCGCTGCCGTCGAGCAACGCGCTGACTGTGACTGCACCGACAGCCCGCGTCTCGATCGTCACTGCCGGATCGCTGTGATCGTCCACGAAGCGGTGTGGGTGGCACCCGGCTCGATGACGATCACGTTCCTTTGAAGGTTGAAGGCGTCGGGCGGGCACGTCATGGGCTCGACGGCCAGGCCGAGTCTGCTCTCGTCCCGGTTCCGGCGGTCTGCGGTGTGCACCTGCACCCACGGAAGCGTGTCCGGGTCCCAGCTGCACTCGACGCCGCCGCCATCGGCACCGGTCAACCGCACCCGGGTGAGGCCATCGGTGCCCACGGCCAGCGACGTGAACGCGTGGTCGATGAACGCGTCGCCGATCGGCGCGCCGTTGCGGAAGTCGTACAGCGACCCATCGACCGCCTTCTCGGCGACCGGCAGCAAGCGATCCTCGCTCACCTCGAGATAGCGCGACGCCGGCAGCGACAGCGACCAGTCATCGACGCGCCCACCGCCGGCGACGAGGTAGGGGTGCGGGCCGCAGCCGTACGGCGCTGCCGCGGAGCCGACGTTGGTCGCCGCGAGGGTGGTCGTCAGCCCGCCCTCATCGAGCCTGTACGTCGCCCGAAGCAGCAGCTGAAACGGATAGCCCGTCTGCGGGACGAGCGCATGCTCGAGCACGACCTGGTCGGGGTCATGGGAAACCGGCGCCCAGCGCACCCAGGACACCAAGCCGTGCAGCGCGTTGCCCCGCTCCGGCTCGGTCAGTGGCAGCTGCTGGGTGCCGCCCCACGAGTAGCGCCCGTCAGCGACCCGGTTGGGCCACGGCGCCAAGAGCGCGCCGCGGTACGCCGGCCGGATCTCGTCCGCGCCGAAACCCACGACGAGCGGTCTCCCCGCGTACGCGAGGGTGCGCAGCGTCCCGCCGACCTCCGTGATGGTGGCTGCATAGCCGGCCGGCGACGATGTCGTACTGCTCGCCAGTGGGGCTCATGCCGTCACTCCTGCCGTCGCGCTCCGTCGGCCGCTTCGGCCACGAACGCGAGCGGCTCGGTGAACCCGTGCCCTGCATACGCGGACCGTACCCGGTCAATGATCGCATCCACCGCTGTCGGCCTCGGCCAGCGCGATGACGCAGCCGCCGAACCCGCCGCCGGTCATCCGTCGCGCCGAGCGCCCCGGCCGCGAGCGCCGCCTCGACCGCGACGTCGATCTCGGGGACGGTGATCTGGTAGTCGTCGCGCATCGAGGCGTGCGAGGCGGTCAGCAGCGGCCCGATGTCGGCCAGCTTGCCGTCACGCAGCAGAGCCACCGTGTCCAGCACGCGGGCGTTCTCGGTGACGACGTGCCGCACCCGGCGACGGGTGGTCTGATCCGGCAGCGCCGCGAGTGCCGCGTCGAGGCCGTCGAGCGGTACGTCCCGCAGTGCTCGTACGCCCAACGCGTCCGCGGCCTGCTCGCAGGTGCGGCGCCGGTCGGCGTACTCGCCGTCGACGAGCCGGTGCGGCGCTTTGGTGTCGACGACGAGCAGCGCCAGCCCGGCCGCGGCCAGGTCGAACGGCACCAGCTCCACGGCGAGCGTGCGGCAGTCGAGGTACACCAGATGCCCGGCCCGCCCGTGCATCGCGGCCATCTGGTCCATCACCCCGCACGGCACCCCGACGTAGTCGTTCTCGGCCCGCTGCGCGAGCAGCGCCAGCTCGGTGCGGCCCAGCCCCAGCCCGCCGAGCTCGTCGAGGGCGACCGCGACCGCGCACTCGAGCGCCGCCGACGACGACAGACCGGCCCCGATGGGCACGTCGCTGTCGATGCGCAGATCCGCCGCCCGGCACCTCGTGCCCCGCCGGCGCGCAGTGCCCACACCACGCCGGCGACGTAGGCGGCCCACCCGGTCACCTCGCCCGGTTGGGTGTCCAGGCCGAACGCGACCTCACCCGGTGTGCGTCGAGTCGACACCCGCACGGTCGCGGTGTCGTTGACCGTGGCGCGGACCGTGGTGTGCTGGCGCAGCGCGAGCGGCAGCACGAACCCGTCGTTGTAGTCGGTGTGCTCACCGATCAGGTTGACCCGCCCCGGCGCCGCCCACACCCCGCCGGTCAAAGCACGACCTCGCGCAGCCGCGCGCCACGTCCTCGGGCAGCACGTCGTTGATGAACGCGTCCATCCCCGACTCCGACCCGGCCAGGAACTTCAGCTTGTCCGGGCTGCGCTGCACGCTGAACAGCTCCAGATGCAGCCAGGCCAGGTCCCGATCGGCGCCGTACGGGGGCCTGGTGCCAGCCCGACACGTACGGCAACGCAAACCCGTACAGCGCATCGAGGCGGCGCAGCACGTCGAGGTAGATCCCGGCCAGATCGTCCCGCTCGGCGTCGTCGAGGGCGGGCAGGTCGGGCACCTGCCGGTGCGGATACAGGTGCACCTCGACCGGGTAGTGCGCCGCGTACGGCACGAACGCCGTCCAATGCTCGCTGCGCGCCACCACCCGTACCCCCTCGTCCCGCTCGGCGCGCAGCCGCTCGCCGAACAGGTTGCCGCCGGTTTCCGCCGCATACCGCCGCACCGCATCCAGCGTCTCCCGCGTCCGTGGCGTGACGAACGGGTAGCCGTAGATCTGCCCATGCGGATGATGCAAAGTGACCCCGATCGCCTCACCCCGATTCTCGAAGCAGTACACCTGCGCCACGTCCGGCCGCGCCGACAGCTCCGCGGTGCGATCGGCCCACGCCTCGATCACCAGCCGCGCCTGCGCCCGGCTCAACCCGGCGAACGACCCACCATGGTCACTGGTGAAACACACCACCTCACAACGCCCCCGGCCCGACGCGTAGGACGGGAACCGGTTCTCGAACACCACCACGTCATAACCCGCAGCCGGCACCTCGGTCAGCCGGCCACCAACCGACGGGCACAACGGGCACTCATCCGACGGCGGCAGATGCGTGCGGTGCTGGCGATGCGCGGCAAACCCCACCCACTCATCCCGCAGGACGTCATGGCGCAGCTCCGGCTGCGGGTCGAACGGCTCCAGGTCACGCCGGTCCTCGACCACCCGGCCGAACTTGTCGCTCAAGTCATAGAAGAACACCTCACGCCCATCGGCCAGCTTGCCGTCAGTACGCCTCATGCAGCTCCCTCGGCGACGTGCGGTCCGGTTCAGGTCGTGCCCATGCTCCCCGATGTGGCCGGAGACGGCTGCTCCGGGTCGGCTAGCCTGATCCGCATGGACGAAAGCGCCCATAGTCAGCCCTCAGATCCTGCGGGCCGTCGATGAACGAGACGCTCTTCAACGCGCTGCTCGTCCTCGTGTTCATCCTGGTGGGCGGGGTGTTCGCCGCCACCGAGATCGCGCTCGTCTCGCTGCGCGAAGGCCAGGTCAAGGCGTTGTCCCAGCAGGGCAGGCGAGGCGCCCGGATCGCTCGGCTCGCCGAGGACCCCAACCGGTTCCTGTCTGCCGTGCAGATCGGCGTGACCCTGATGGGTTTCCTGTCGGCGGCGTTCGGCGGAGCAACCCTGGCCGACGATCTCGCGCCGGTGCTCGTCGACTGGGGGCTGTCGGAGGGCTGGGCCAACGCCGTCGCGCTGGTGGCGATCACGCTCGTGATCTCGTACTTCTCGATCCTGCTCGGCGAGCTGGTCCCGAAGCGGCTCGCCCTCCAGCGCGCCGAGGGCACGGCCCGCCTGTTCGCGCCGTTCGTCGACCGCATCGCGATCCTCACGCGGCCCGTCATCTGGCTGCTCGGCAAGAGTGCCGACTGGCTGGTCAGGGTGCTCGGTGGCGACCCAGGCGCCCAACGTCAGCCGATCTCCGAGGCGGAGCTGCGTGATCTCGTGTCCGCGCATCAGGCGCTCGGCGAGGAGGAGCGCCGCATCGTCGAAGACGTCTTCGACGCCGGCGACCGCCAGGTGCGTGAGGTGATGCTCCCTCGCACGGAGGTCGACTTTCTCGACGCGAGCACGCCCGTCTACCAGGCGGTCAAGATCGCGGCGGACAAGCCGCACTCGCGCTATCCGGTCGTGCGGGGGAGCGCCGACGACGTGGTCGGCTTCGTCCACGTACGAGATCTCTTCGATCCCTCCGTACGCGACCGATCCGTGCGTGTCGGCGACCTGGCCCGCGAAGTCGTCGTGCTGCCCGGCACCAAGCCCGTCCTACCCGCCCTCACGGAGCTGCGCCGCAGGGGGAGCCATCTCGCGATCGTGGCCGACGAGTATGGCGGCACAGCCGGCATCGTCACCCTCGAGGACCTCGTGGAGGAGCTCGTCGGCGACATCTTCGACGAGTACGACGTCGAGGAACCTCAGGTCGCGCGCAGCGCCACGGGGGACCGCGACGTCGACGGGCTGCTCAACATCGAGGACTTCGAGGACCTGACCGGGCTGGCCCTGCCCGAGGGTCCGTACGAGACAGTCGCGGGCTTTGTGGTGGCCATCCTCGGGCACGTCCCGGCCCTGGGTGAGGTGGTGGACTTCGACGGTCACCGGCTGGTCGTGACCGAGCTCGACGGCCGGCGGATCGCCCGGCTGCGCCTGACTCGGCAGCCTCGACCTGAGACCGGTGGCGACGAACCCGGCGAGGTCCCGGCGGAGCAACCCGGGTAGCCGCGTGCCACCGGAGGGGCATCCCGCGGCTGGCACAATAGAGACATGTCCCCCGTAGACACAGCGCCGACGTCGCTGCCCAGGGTGCTCTCCGGCATCCAGCCGACGGCCGAGTCGTTCCACCTCGGCAACTACCTGGGCGCCATCCGGCAGTGGGTCGCTCTGCAGGACACGCACGATGCCTTCTACTGCGTCGTCGACCTGCACGCGATCACCGTCGACCACGACCCGGCCGAGCTGCCCCGACGCACCCGCGTCTCCGCGGCTCAGCTGCTCGCGGCGGGGCTCGATCCGGAGCGATGCACGCTGTTCGTCCAGTCGCACGTCCCCGAGCACACCCAGCTGGCCTGGGTGCTCAACTGCATCACCGGTTTCGGCGAGGCCAGCCGGATGACGCAGTTCAAGGACAAGTCGTCCAGGCAGGGCGCCGACCGGGCAACGGTCGGCTTGTTCACCTACCCGATCCTGCAAGCAGCCGACATCCTCATCTATCAGGCCAACTACGTACCCGTCGGCGAGGACCAGCGACAGCACATCGAGCTCACCCGCGATCTAGGCGGACGCTTCAACACGCGGTTCGGCGAGACGTTTGGGCTGCCCGAGCCCTACATCCTCAAAGAGACCGCCAAGATTCTCGACCTGCAGTTCGTCGACAAGCAGATGAGCAAGAGCATCGGCGGCAACGGTTGCCTGTGGCTGCTTGACGACCCCAAGGTCGTCGCCAAGAAGATCAAGTCTGCCGTGACGGACACGGGGCGCGAGGTCCGCTACGACGAGGCGGCCAAGCCAGGCATCAGCAACCTGCTGCGGATCTTCTCGGTGCTGACCGGGCGCACGATTGCCGAGCTGGAGCAGGCTTACGAGGGCAAGGGCTACGGCGACTTCAAGAAGGACCTCGCCGACGTCGTGGTCGACGCGCTCACCCCGCTGCGCGAGCGCACCTTGGCCTACCTCGACGACACGGAGACCCTCGACGGCATTCTGGCGCGCGGTGCTGAGCACGCCCGGCACGTGGCTGCCAAGACGCTGGCCGAGGTCTACGACCGGGTCGGCTTCATCCCGGCCAAGGGCTGATCGCGCAGTGGCGCTTCGCACCATCGGGGTGGCTCTACCCATTCCGGAGCCGTACGGATCGGAGCTGCGGCGCTACCGGGCGTCGTTCGGCGATGCGATGGCCGCGTCGATCCCCACACACGTGACTCTGATGCCGCCCACCGAGGTCGAAGCAGAGAACCTGCCCGAGATCGAGCGTCACCTCAAGTCGGTGGCGGCGGGCACGGCGCCCTTCCGGCTGCACCTGCGGGGGACTGCCACGTTTCGGCCGGTCTCGCCGGTGGTGTTCGTCGCGGTCATCGAGGGCATTGCCCAGTGCGAGATGCTGTCCGGTGCCGTGCGCAACGGGCTGCTCGAGGTTGCTCTCCCGTTCCCGTACCACCCGCACGTGACCGTCGCCCACCACCTCGACGACGCCGCTCTCGATCGCGCATTCGCGGAGCTTGCGTCCTACGACTGCATCGTCGACATCCGCGCGTTCGCGCTCTATGAGCACGGCGCAGACGGCGTCTGGCGCCCGCAGCGGGAGTTCGCGCTGGGCGGTCCGCTGCCGGCGCCGTCGGCGGTCCCATGAGCCGCCGGCTGGTTGCCTCCCGCGACGACTCGACGGCGGCGGTCGAGGTCCGCGGCTTCCCCCTCGGTGGTTCATCCGCCTCGCGTGGTCGTTGCACCGAGCGGTCTGCCGTGTCAGCGGTGGCCGCATCGGACTATGGCGTCCCAGACCTGGGCGGTGGGGCACGTTGCGGCTCACGACCACGGGGCGGCGCACCGGGCGGGACCACCGTGTGATCGTCGGATATTTCGAGGATGGTCCGAACCTTGTCACCTTGGCCATGAACGGCTGGGCCGATCCGGAGCCTTCCTGGTGGCTCAACCTCCAGGCACATCCGGACGCCGCCGTTGAGCTGGTCGGCCAGTCGCGACCGGTGATCGCACGCGCCGCCGCGGGTGCGGAAAGGGCGAGGCTGTGGGCCAGGTGGCGTGACATCGACATGCAGCTGGACGGCTACGCAGCAATGCGCACGTCCGAAACTGCAGTGGTCATCCTGGAACCACGATCTGACGCATCCCGGTGACTCCTGACGCATCAGGCGTCTCTCGGCAAGGGCAGGCGGCGAACTCCACCGAGCCTCCGGTGAAAACGCACACGGGGTCCGTACGAGTCCAGCGCCCGCCATAGAGCATCATGAGCGGCCCAGGGCAGCGGCTCGTCACCGTTCTGCCACGTGGCACCGAAACCGATCCACACCGGCGTCCAATCCGCGGCGATATCCCATTCCCCGCGGTGGCGCATCAGCAATCGGTGACGGACCTGGAACGACATACGGGCGCCGTCGGCGCAGATGGGCGCGGTTGCCACCGGCCATACCCGCAGGTCCAGCGTCATCAACCCGAGCTCGAGGTCGGCAAGCACACGCGGGTCCACCAGCACCGTCGCGACGTTCTCATGCGGGGCCCGTCTCACATCGGCACGCTAAACCGACACAGGACGCGTCGCCAGCGCGCGTAGCCAGGTGATGGCCCCGTCGACATTACGCGGCGTCGTCGAGGTGGTAGGGGTCGGCGATCAGGTGTAGGAGGTGCTCGGCCTGCCAGGACTCGTCGTCTGACATGTCGGGTGGGCCGTGTTGGTCGGGCCAGTCGGGTTGGTGCGGCAGTGGCTCGACCTTGGTGGTGTAGACCCTGCCGAGGGGGCTGGTCATGGTCAGGGTGCCGTCCGGGTGCGAGCTTGGTGGTCCACCCTGCCGTGGGTCTTCGCGTTGTGGTGGCGGCGGCAGAAGGTGGTCAGGTTGCACTCACACGTCACACCGGCCGGCCATGGGGTGTCGTGGTCGGCGTCGCAGCGCCACACCGGCGCGTCACAGCCGGGCGCGCGGCAGTGCCGGTCACGGTCGAGGACGCGTCGGCGCATCGCCTCGGTGGGCCGATACCGGCGCCGGTCATGGCTGCAGGGTGCGCCGGTGGCCGGGTCGGTCAGGATCCGTTCCCACACCTGGGCCTGCGCGGCGAGCCGGCGGGCGACGTGGGCGGGCACCGGGCCGGCACCGTCGAGGTGGCCGGGCGCATCCGAGAGTCCGAGCAGGGTCTGGGCCGGCACGGTGAGCCGGACCACCGGCCGGCCGGCCGACTCGGTGCTGTCGGCGCGGCCGGTGAGCAGGCCGATCGCGGCGTCGAACCGCAACACCCCCATCGGCGACTGGTCGCCGGCGCGGCGCTTCGCGAGGGCCTGGTCGTTGATCGCGGTGTAGGCGGCGGCCAGGTCCTCGGCCGGCCCGTACAGGTTCATCCAGCCCATCCCGTCGCCGCACGCCTCCCACTCCACGAAGCGTTCGGCGCGTTGGCGTTCGTGGCGTCGGCGGACCCCGTCGGGGTCGAGCTCGCCGATCAGCCGGGCGGCGCGGCGGCCGAGTTCGGCGACGCTCCACCGGTGGGCGTGCGGGGACAGCTGGGCGTCGACCTCGGCGGCGACCGCGTCGTCACAGGATTGGGTTTCGGTGATCAGCTTGCGCACCCGGGGCAGGCTGATCCGGCCGGACAGCAGCAACTCGCGTGCGACGCGGGAGCCGGGCCAGCCCGTAGGCGAAGATGCCCTTGGCGTTCCCGGTGCGGATCGAGGCGCCCAGCGCGGCGCCGATCTCCACGACCGGGTCGAAGCCGGGCAGCGGCGCCCGGTAGGGGTCGAGGACGCGCGAGGGTGGCCTCGGCCTGCACCGCGTGTGCCCAGCCGATCAGCTTCTCGGCGGCGACCAGCATGTCCAGCGCGTCCGGGGTGGACAGGCCGCCCGGGTCGGTGACCGCGGCGATCGCGGCGGCCAGCTCGGCACCGGTCAGGTCTTCGAACATACGTCCAGAATAGCAGGTCACAGGGACGCGTGGCGGCTGTCCACAGCGATTTCCCGGCCGCTTTCAGCGCGTTCCGGCCGCCGATCGACCCACAGCCCTCTGGTCATCCCCGTGGCGACACGGTGGCAGCAGCGGCCGACACTCCCGCCGCCCAGACGACTGCAATGCCGGGGCCGACCGACACCGGGACCTGACAGCTTCCGCAAGACCTCCTCGTCGTCGGTGCCGGTCGAGTCGGGGATCAGTCGCGGCCGATCCAGGTGGCGAGGTCGACCTCGTTGCCCTCGGGGTCGGCCAGCGTCCACCACATCGGGGCGAACTTGTCGTTGACCAGGGTGCCGCCGGCTGCCAGAGCGGCGGCCACGCGGGCTTCGGCCTGGTCGTGCGGGACCGCGACGTCGATGTGAATGCGGTTGCGGCCCGTGCGCATCTCGGCCATCTGCTGCACGTAGACCGGCGGGTACAGACCGTCGGGGTCGCCGATGTCGGACTCGCCCACCATTTCGTAGCCCAACACCGCGCACCAGAACGTGCGCACCTTGTCGACGTCGAGGGCGTCGAGGGCGAACTCCCAGGTCCGGGTGTGGTCGGGGTCGGCACGGACGCCGAGCGCCTTGGCGGCCTCAGAGATCTGTCTGGCCAGGGACAGGTCGAGGTCGGTCAGCGACCAGTGCTCCTTGGTGACCAGCCGAACCTCCAACACGCCGGAACGCAGGTTGAGATCCGGATGGTGGCCCGCCGCCTCAGCGACGCGTCCGATCTCGTTGACCAGCTTCAAGCCCGTGGCGAAGTCGCCCGTGCGGAAGACCGCGAAGGCAACCGACCACAAGACTCGCCAGTCGTCGACGCCGGTGGCGTCGTGGAACTGCTTGGGGGTGATCAGCTCAGCCATGGCTGTCACCGTAGGCCAGCGGGCGGACAACTTGGCCGTGTATCAGGCCGGCGGTGGCGCGGCTCTCTTTCGTGAGGCTAGCCGGCCGAGCCCGGTGGATGGTGCGTCCATGGGCGGGACTTCGACAAGGAGCGTTGAGTGCCGTGTTATTCGTCCTTGCGTACGAGAGTCAGTCCCACTTCATCACGCCGGCGGCTGCGGCAGTCACCGAGCCTCCGCCTACGGGCATCGCCGACCAACGCTGGATCTTCCAGACGAACGGGGTGGCACTCGTTGACATGCAGGGGAAGAGTCCCCAGTTCTGGCACCACGACCAGCTGCTGATCTCTCCAAACCTCGGCAGCGCCCTGATGTCCGCCCTCAGCCGGTACTCGATCCCGGGCCCGCCTGGCACCCCCGGACGAGATTGGTTTCCGTGGATGCAGGTCGAGGACTGGTATCCGTTTGCCACCCTGAGCTCGATCTTCGACCAGAACCAGTCCATCAACGCCGGGTTCGCCGTCGATCGGTGGAGTCCGCTATCCCGTCCGGGCACCGAAGCCGTGACCGGAAACACGATCCAGGGGCTGCTGAGCGGCATGATCGTGGACCTGGCAGTGCGCGACAACGACGCCATCCTGCACCGGGTGAGCTACCGCATCACCGTCCAGGGAAAGATCCGATTCCTGACCGGCCTAGGTTGACGCCTGTCGATCCGGCGACCCCGCGGCCTCGGGCTCGGGGGCGAAGTGCTGCACTCCGAACGCGATGGCCGCGCCGATGTCGTCGTCACTGGTTCCCCAGGCGGCTTGGATCACGGGTCCCCAGGCGTGGCAGCTGCGGGTGGCGAAATCCTTCGCTTCGGGTGTGTCTTCCCAGGTAGCCGGGTCAAACTCCGCGCCACGGAGGAACAGGTCGAGGCCGAGCAGTGTGAGGTCCCAGCCGCCTCCGATCCCGATAGTCCCCCCCGGCCCGTAGCTGCGCACCAGCTCGTCGACGATCTCGGCTGGTGAGGAGTGCTCCAACTCCATGACGGTGCCGCCTGCTTCCCCGCGGGCGAGACGGACCTCGACCTCGGTGAGCATGCCTTCGCCGAGAGCCCACGTCACCTTGATCAGGTGGGGCTCCTCGCAGCGCAGGATCGTCCCGCTGGCGTTGTCTTTGAGCTGGTACGCGCCGCCGAGCCGCAGGTCGCCGTCGATCGGGGCCAGCCATCGGCTGATCCGATCGGGGTTGGTGCAGGCGCTCCACACGTCCTCGATGGGCGCGTCATAGGTGCGACGCAGCAGCAGCGACCGCCCTTCGCCGTCGCCGACCGGGTGGTTGCCGATCTCCCGGTGGGTGGCGTTGATCTGGTCGACGATGTCGATCACGTGTCTCCCTCCCTCTTCGTGTGACGGCTTGGTGCGGCGCTCGCGCCGCCCCCGCGCGAGCTCGGTGCCCAGCGCATCGAGGCGCTGGGTCCAGAACTGGCGGAAGTGGTCCAGCCAGACGTCGACTTCCCGAAGCGGCGCCGCGTCGACGGCGTACAGGCGTCGGGCCCCGTCCGCGCGGACGGTCGCGAACCCGGACTCCCGCAGCACTCTCAGGTGCTGGGACACCGCCGGCTGCGAGATCCCGAACTCGCGCTGGATGACCCCGGTGACCGTGCCGGCGGGCTGCTCGCCGTCAGCGAGAAGCTCCAAGATCCGGCGTCGCACCGGGTCGCCGAGCACATCGAAGGCCTGCACGACACATAGAGTGTCACTCGTTACTTATATAAGTCAAGCCTAAACATCCCGAGAGTTGTGCGGTGCAGCGTGTGGCCGACCGTCTCTGCTCAGACGACAAACAGGATGACCAAGAGAACCGCGATCACCAGGGCAGCGATCGCGATAGCACGCGTACTCATGAATCCTCCAATCACCACGTGGAACGCGATCTGGACGTGACGTCCTGGCTCCGGTCGGGGCCAGCACAGGCATACCCCCTTCACGTCAAACCAATCACGCAGGCGACAGCCTCAGCGCCAGCCAAGCTCGGGTGCAAGGTGGCCGAGCACGCTCTCGATGACATGAGCGTTGTAGTCGACGCCGAGCTGGTTCGGAACCGTGAGGAGCAGGGTGTCCGCGGCTGCGATCGCCTCATCCTCCGCAAGTTGCTTCACGAGTTCATCGGGCTCTCCGACGTAGCTCTTTCCGAATCGGGCCGGCCCGCCGTCGAGGTATCCGACCTGGTCCTGGCTACCGGCCTCGTGACCGAAGTACGCCCGGTCCATGTCGCTGACGACCGGAAAGATGCTGCGGCTGACCGATACGCGCGGCTCGCCTTGGTGGCCGGCGGCCTTCCAGGCATCACGGAACCGCTGGATCTGCTCGGCCTGAAGCTGGTGGAACGGAACCCCGGTGTCCTCGGTGAGCAGCGTCGAGCTCATCAAGTGCATGCCCTGCTCTGCGGCCCACTCGGCCGTCTGTCGGGATCCAGCACCCCACCAGATGCGGTCGCGAAGCCCCGGCGAGTGCGGCTCGATCCGCAGCAGGCCGGGCGGGTTGGGGAACATCGGGCGCGGGTTGGGCTGCGCGAACCCCTCACCTGTGATCACGTCGAGAAAGACCCGAGTGTGCTCTCTGGCCATGGCCGCATGGTCGGAACCCTCGGCCGGGGTATAGCCGAAGTGGCGATACCCGTCGATCACCTGCTCCGGTGACCCTCGACTGATGCCGAGCTGAAGCCGGCCACCGGAGATCAGGTCTGCGGCACCCGCATCCTCGGCCATGTAGAGCGGGTTCTCATAGCGCATGTCGATCACGCCGGTCCCGATCTCGATCCGGCTGGTCCTGGCCCCGATGGCAGCGAGCAGCGGGAACGGAGAGGACAACTGGCGCGCGAAGTGGTGCACCCGAAAGAACGCGCCGTCGGCTCCGATCTCTTCAGCCGCGACCGCGAGATCGATCGACTGCAGCAGTGCGTCGGCGGCAGAGCGAGTCCTCGACTGCGGCGACGCCGTCCAGTGGCCGAATGACAGGAACCCGATCTTCTTCATGCTTCAGAATGGGCATCCATGACCGCGAAGTCCACGGCCGCGGCCTCGTTGACCTGGAGTGGCGTCACGGCGCGGCGGATGGCCCGCCACCAATTGACCGAGCCCGCGAAGAACCTGAACCCGGCGGACGTCGCTTCCGTGCTCTGCGGGGTGCATGCCCAGGTCCTGAGCGCAGCCGAGCTTTCGATCGGGCGGCGCATCGTCGGCGCAACTTGCGCCGACGTACAGCGCGCGCTTTGGGACGACCGCACCTTGGTCAAGACGTTCGGTCCGCGCGGCACCGTACACCTGCTGCCCACTCGCGACCTGCCGATGTGGACCGGAGCGCTATCGGCTCTGCCGTCGTCGGTGCCCCTGCATCCTGAGCCCGTCCGCTTCACACCGGAGGAGGCCGAGGAGGTCATCGCAGCCATCGGGGACGCACTGTCGGATGCCGAACTGACAGTCGACGAGCTGACCGACGCGATTGTTGAACGGACAGGTCCGTGGGCCGGGGAGCGAACGATGGACGCGTTCCAGGACAAGTGGCCGCGCTGGCGCCAGCTCACCAGCACCGCCGCGCACCGCGGGATGCTCTGCTTCGGCCCGAACCGGGGCCGCAACGTCACCTACACCAACCCGCACCGCTGGCTGCCGGGGTTCCGCCCTGACGACGGCGACTCGGCCCTGCGCACCCTGCTCGCGCGCTACCTCTACGCCTACGGCCCAGCGGCGCCCGAGCACTTCGCCAGATGGCTGAGCATCCCGCCGCGGCGCGCCGTCGAGCTGTTCGACGAGCTCGACAGCGAGCTGGAACTCGTCGAGCTCGATGGAGAGAGTGCATGGACCATGGCCGGCGACACTGCGACGCCACAGGAACCGCACACGGGGATCCGCCTGCTGCCCTACTTCGACGCCTACGTCGTCGCGGGTCAACCCCGGCAGCGGCTCTACCCGGGCGCGGCGGCGACCCGCGCGCTGACGCCGTCCGGCCAGGCCGGCAACTACCCTGTCCTGCTCGTCGACGGCGTGGTCGGCGGGGTGTGGCACCAGCGGCGCTCCGGTTCGAAGCTCGCCATCACTGTCGAACCGCTGCGCCGGCTCACAGCGGCGCAACGCCGAGAGCTCGACGACGAGGTCGACCTGCTGGGCGCGGTCATGCAGGCCAAGCCCACGCTGACACTGGGCGCTGTGACGGTCGGCCCGCACGCCTGACCGTCATCGACCGGCTGGCACAAGGCGGATGGTCACCGACTCGACCTTCGGGCCAACGACAGTGCCGACGATCGCCGGACCATGCCGGTCGTACTTGGCGTGGTAGGCGGCATCGATTGCGGCGTGCGCATCCGGTGCGGCTTCGGCAAAGGACACATCACGCTCGATGCCACCAGCGCGGATGCGGCCGGTGCCGCTGGCCTGCGCGCGACGGAACCAGGGGTTGGTCGCTCCATAGGCCGACCGTACGAACAGGTCGTCACCGACCCGTACCACCCAGATCGTCACGTACGGACGCAGGCTCCCGTCGGGCCGCGTTGAGGCGATCCGCAGCTCCTCGGCCTGTCCTATCTTCGAGAGTTCGTCCTCGGTCCATGCCGCCATCTCGATCGTCCTTTCGCATCGAGCCGATGGCAGGATAACCGCGTGCTGGAGTCGTGAGTGGCCATGCTCTGATTGGCGGGGCATCGGGGATCCCTACCCACAGCACGTCGTTGCCGACGCGCATCAGCAGATCCTGCCGGCCGACAGCTACTCGAGGTTGAGGGACTGGTCGACTCCGGTGATGCGAAGCACTCGCCGAGGCAGACCGGAAAGTCCCCGGATGGAAAGGCGTCCACCTCGACTGCTGATCAACTGATGGCTGCGGAGCATTGCGGACACGCCGGCGGCGTCGCAGAACGTCAAGCTCGCCATGTCGAACACCACAGAGTCGTGGCCGTCGAAAGGAAGGTCCTCGATCGCCTGGATCAACTTTGGGGAGGTGTCGAAGTCCATTTCTCCTGAAACGTGCAGCATGGCGCCGCGATCGAGCGTGCTGACGGAGATTGTGAGCCCGAGGCCGTCTGGTGACGTGTCAAGATCGAGTTCGGTACTCATGCCGGGTCTCCTCCACAGCTGCACCATCGCCGCGTGGGCTGTTCACCGAACCCGCGCCCAGCATAGATCTGAGTCTTCCCATACTCAACGGCTCCTTTCCTGGCGGGCAGGCGTACGGTGAAGTGGCCGAGGGTTCCTCGTGCATCGCCGACCAGGGCGGTGACATTCCCGGTTCGGGATGATGCGGTGCGGCTGGTGTTGCAGTTCGCGCCGAGATCAGATGGTGCACGGTGGACCGGCCTCATGAGGGGCCGTCGGCAACGCTTGACCTTGCCGCGGCCATGGGTGAGCTTGCCAACCTCGTGATGGCGACCTCGACTGTGCAGGGGCTGCTCGAGGACCTTTCGCGCCTCGCCACCGAGGTCGTCAGTCCGCGGGCCTCGTGCGGCATTACCCTCCGTCAGGATCACGTGCCGCTCACTGTCGTGAGCAGCGATATACGCGCCGCCCAGCTGGACGAGGTGCAGTACGGCGAAGGGGTCGGGCCGTGCCTCGAGACCTTGCGCACGGGCAGGGTCACGCTCGTCGCGAACCTTGCCACTGAGCGGCGCTGGGGACCGTATTCGAGTCGTGCCCTGGGGTATGGAGTGCGCAGCTCGATGTCTCTGCCACTGACGGTCAATGGCGACGCCCGCGGTGCCATGAACCTGTATGCCGCCGCCCCGGACGCGTTCGGCGCCGACCAACAGAACAGGGCAGGGCTCTTTGCCGTCCAAGCTTCCATGGTGTTGACGGTCGCCGTTCGTCAGGCGCACCAGGCAAAGCTGACGGACCAGCTGCGCGAAGCACTTGCCTCGCGCGCGGTGATCGACCAAGCCATTGGGATTCTCATGGCAAAGGAAGGCTGCGATGCAGACGCCGCCTTCGCCATCCTGCGAACCACATCGCAGCACCAGAACCGCAAGCTGCGCGACGTCGCGGCGGAAATCGTCGAGGCCGTGAGCGGCCAGGTGCCGGAGCCCACAAGGTTCGCCGACCCCCACTAGCGCTATTCGCCCGCGACGACCTGCTTCACCTGGGTGAGGCGCCAGTGGTTGCCGAACGGATCGCGGAAACCGGCGTCGATCCCGTAGAAGCGCTCCTCCGGCTCCTCGACGAACTCCACGCCTCGTGCCTGGAGCTCGTGGAACGTCGCCCAGCAGTCGTCCGTGGTGAGCGCACCGGGACCCAGGTAGCCGGTCGCCACCAACGAACGGATCTGCTCGGCAGCCTCGCTGTCAACGGCTGGTGGGGACGGCTCGACCAACAGGATCGGCACCTCGGGTTGTTCCGGCGAGTGAACCGTGAGCCAGCGGATGCCATCGCGGACCATGTCCACACCGACCTCGAGGCCGAGCTTCTTCGTATAGAAGTCGCGCGCCACGTCCATGTCGAGGACGAAGACGCAAACCAGACCGACGCCGGTGATCATGTGCAGTCGCCTCCTCAGCAGCGAACCTGGCGCACCTCGGCACATGCGGCGGCGCCTCTCGATGGCCCCGTCCCACTCATCGCCCGCTGAATGCGGCCACCGCCGGTGCCAGGACGTCGCCCGCCACATTGTGGTCCTGGCCCGCGAGGATGTCATGCCGCGCACCGGGAATCGCAGCCGCGACCTGGGCGGCAGCCTGCCGCATGAACTCCGGGCTCTCGGAGCCCGCGAGCACGAGGGTCGGCGCGGCGATGCGGCCGTAGCGACCGGCCGGGACGGTGTTGTCCACACCCATCACGGCCGCGTCGTAGGCCAGCGTGGGCGCCAGGCTCTCACCCAACTGCCAGTACGGCGACTGTCGCATCCCCGCGATCATCTCCTCGGGGATGCCGACCCGCTGCATGAACAGAGCCACGGCGTCGCCGCGTCGGTCTGCGGCGAGCAGCCGAGTGAGCTCGTCGGTGTACTCCTTCGCCTTCCGTGAGCTTTCTGCATCGACGCTGAACGGCGGCTCCCACATCACCAGCGCGTCGATGGACAGCCCAGCGGCCGCGGCCTCAGCCGCCAGCGCCGCACCGGACGAGAGCCCGACCACTGTTGCCGAGCCGCCCGCCGCGTCAACGAGTACGGCGATGTCCTCGATCTCGCGATCGACGGCGTACGGCAGCGTGTCGTCGCTGTCTCCCCGCCCGCGTCGGTCGTAGTTGAGCACCGTGAAGTTTTTGGCGAGTGCCTCGGCGATCGGTACGTCAATCGACCGGTCACATGACGCCCCGGCCACGAGGACGAGCGGTGCACCCGCCCCCAGCTGGTCGAACGCGATCGTCGTGCCGTCCTTGGACTGGACCTTCTCCATCACGAGCCTCCGATGAGTCGCGGCCCGGAGTCTCCGCGGCCGTCATCAACGACGGTAGGAATGCGCGTGCCGCGTCGGCTTCTCGAAAACTGCCCACTTCGCTTGCGGAGTCAAGCTCGCGGACGGCTCCACATCCGTACGTAGCAACTCGGTATCTTCGCCAGCTCGTCGTGCCCGTCGCGCTGCTTGTAGGCGCTGGGACTGTCGCCGACGAAGCGCCGGAACTGAGTGCTGAACGAGCCGAGGCTGGAGAACCCGACGGCGAAGCAGACGTCGGTGACCGACCGGTCGCCGGCGCGCAGCATCGCCATGGCGCGTTCCATGCGGCGACTCATGAGGTACTGGTGCGGAGTCTCGCCGAACGCCGACTTGAAGCTCCGACTGAAGTACGCCTCGGAAACCGCTGCGCTGCGGGCGAGTGCGGCGACGTCGAGCGGCTCTGCGTAGGCGCGGTCGATGAGGTCTCGGACCCTGAGCAGATGTCGGGACAGCGGAATGGCCGGGCGGCTCACGGCTCTGATTTTGTCATCCGTACGCCGTGACTGGCACAACCTTTCCGGCGAACCCGGCGACCTCGGCGACGACTGCGGGGTCGCGGAGGAGCCGGTTGTGCCCGAGGCCAGACGTCGTCATGAGGGTGGCTTCCGGCCACAGCTCGGCCAGCTTGCTGGACTGGTCCCAGATCGGTGTCCGGGTCCTTTTCGTCGTGCGCCACCAGCAGTGGCGGCAGGTCGTCCAGCGCGATGAGGCGCCGAATGTCGAATTCGGCCATCCGGGCCCCGAAGCGCGCCTCGAGCACGGTGACCATCGCGCGTTGGGTGCGCGGCCCGCCGCCGAGCAAGCGGACGAACGGCAGGAGGTAGGCCGCGACCTGCACCATCGGCGCGATGAGGGCGAGTCGTTGCGGGCGCACGCCATGGTGCTCGATGGCCCAGGAGGTGGCGATGCCGCCGAGGGAGTGGGCGACGACGACGTACGGCTGCCCGAAACGGCCGACAACCGCGGCAAAGGCCTCCGCCAGCTCGATCCCGGTGGCGCGGCGCGGGCCTGACGGACCCGGGTCGGAGGCGCCGTGGCTCAACGCGTCGTACGCGATCACCTGCAGGCCGTTCGCGACCAACGGGTCGACGAACGCGCCGAGCTGAGCGGCGGAGCCACCCCATCCATGGACCAGATAGGCGATGGGTGCAGCGGGGTCACCGAACACTTGCCCGATGATGGTTCGGCCATCCACGTAGACGGCGAACGGCTCCCCGACGCTCGCCGGCGCCTGGGGCCGACGGCGCGACCGTGGCGGCAGCGTGCACCACAACTTCGCCGCCCACCGGCCGGAGACCGAGGGCGCGACGTGCTCGAGCACGCCGAAGCTGGCGCGGATGGTCCCGAGGCGCGCGGATCGAACAGACCGAACGATCGTGCTATTCCTGAGAGGCATGTCGAGTGTTTCCTTCCAGCGAGTCAGCGACTAGTGGGTGAGAGCAACCAGCGGAGCGCGGGCTGCTGCGATCAGGCGCTCCATGGCGAGCTCCGCCCGACGCCGCGCCTGCGGATCGTCGAGCAGCCGGTGGGCGTGGTGGTAGGAGAGCAGGATGCCGTGCATCTCGTAGGCGAACTGGTCGACGTCGAGGTCGGCGTCGAACTGCCCCTCCCGGACACCGCCGTGCACGATCTGGGCGATGCTGTCGAGCCAGTCGCGCTCGCCGCGAGCCAGCTCGTCGCGCACAGGACCCGGCTCGTCGTCGAGCTCGGATGACGCCGCGGCGAACAGACATCCGCCGGGCCGGTTGTCCCAGTCAATCCAGTTGTGGAACAGCTCGCGCAGTCGCGGCTCGCCGCGGGGCGCCTTCAAGGTCGGTCGCATCACGAGGTCGATGTAGTCGTTGCGCGCCTTGTCGACCACGGCGATCTGCAGCGTCTCCTTGGACCGGAAGTGGGCGAACAGCCCGCTCTTCGACAGCTGCGTCGCAGCGGCGAGGGACCCGATCGTCAGCCCGCGCAGGCCGCCCTTGGCAGCGGCCGCGGACGCCGCCTCCAGGATGGCCGCACGGGTCTCGTCGCCCTTGCTCATGACCCAAGTAATAGCACGATCGTTCGGCCCGCGCCAGCCATAATCGGCTCGTACCGGCGCCGATCGGCGAGTACACCCCTTCAGTAGGGGCGTCGTTGTCCATTTCCGCCGCGCAGGGTGAGGACGACGTCTGCCACGTCACGTACCGACTCCTGCACCCGGTAGACGTCGCAGATCGAGCGGGCCAGTTCGCCGGCCCTGAAGTGCTCCATCGACGCGGCGTTGTCCCAGACGTAGATGCCGCCGTGCTCACCGCTGCGGAACCGCAGGTAGTACTTCTGCACCAGCCCGGGAACGGCGAGGTACTCGGGTGCGCGGGCCTCGAACAGCTCCGTGATGCGCGAATCTGGGAGTGCCGACCGAAACCGGACGATGTGGATGACCATGAATCCTCCTCGGGACGGTTTACGCAGCAGCCTCTCCGATGGCATTGGAGCCGCCCTGGAGTCCCGCTGGAGGTCGCAGCGTCCGTACGCTTCTGGAGTGCAGTACGAGCTACTCGGCCCCCTACGAGTGCTCGACGGCGACGGCGCCGAGGTGCAGTTGTCTGCACCAAAGGTGCGAAGCGTGCTCGCTGTGCTCCTGTTGAACCGTGGTCAACGCGTGAGCGTCGACCGGATCGTGGATGCTGTGTGGGGGGAGCATCCGCCGCGGTCGGCTTCTAACTTGGTCCAGGGCTACGTGCGCGATCTGCGTCGGCGGCTGGGCGACCGGGTTGTCGTGACGGTCACCGGGGGTTACCGGTTCGACGCGCCAAGGAACTCGGTCGATGCCGACCGCTTCGAGGATCTGGCGCGGGCGGGCCGCTACGGCGAGGCACTGGCGTTGTGGCGAGCGCCGGCCCTGGTCGAGTGGGCCGAGCAGCCCTGGGCACGGGCCGTCGCCGTCCGGCTGGAGGAGGAGCGTCTCGTCGCGTTGGAGTCCCGCATAAATCAGGATCTCGACGCCGGCCTGGCGTCCGTGGTGGTTGCTGAACTTGTTGCGCTGGTCGAGGAACACCCGCTGAGGGAGCAGTTGCGAGTGTTGCTGGTCAAGGCGCTGTACGCCAGCGGCAGGCAGGTGGAAGCGCTCGAGGCCTACGCGCAGGCTCGCGGCTACCTCGTCGACGAGGTCGGGATTGAGCCGGGACCCGCGCTGCGGTCGGTGTTGGCCGCCGTGTTGGCGCAGGACCCCACGCTCGTTCCGACGCCTCACCGTCCCGCGGCAGCGCCGCCGGTGGCAGTGGATCCGTTGATTGGTCGTGAGCACGAACTCACAACGCTGCGGCGTCTGCTCACGACTGCTCGACTCGTGACGATCGCCGGGCCCGGAGGAGTTGGCAAGACCAGGCTCGCAGTTGAGGTCGCCGCAGCGACGCCCTCGCCCACTGGGAGCGCGTGGTTCGTGCCTCTCGCCCCGGCGTCGCACCCACCCGACGTCGCCCCTACGGTGGCTCGCGCACTGCAGCTAGCCGAGTCGGACGGGCATGAGATCGATCACCTCTGCGACTATTTGTCCCTGCACCACGGACTGCTCGTGCTCGACACCTGCGAGCACGTCGTCGACGGAGTGGCCGAGCTCGCCGCCGCCCTGCTAGCGCGCTGCCCTCACCTGCGGATCCTCACGACCACCCGCGAACCGTTGACTGCGCCCGGCGAGCACGTCATCCGCCTGAGCGGGCTCGATGCGGCAGCGGGCGGGGAGCTGTTCATGGCACGCGCCCGAGCGGTTACCACGATGGTTGCCGTCGACGACGATGAAGTGCTGGCCATCGTGCGCAGGCTGGAGGGCCTTCCGCTCGCGCTCGAGCTGGCAGCTGCCAGGACTGCCTCGATGTCGCTGGCGCAGCTCGCCAAGGGCTTGGACGATCCGCTTGCCCTGCTCGCAGGTGAGTCGCGGGCCCGTGACCCGAGGCACCGCACAATGCGGGCTGTCATCAGCTGGAGCCATGACCTCCTCGATCGGAGCGACCGGGAGGCCTTCGCGGCGCTGTCCGTGTTCGTGGGGCCCTTTGACAGCGACGCTGCACGCGCCGTGGTCGGCGTCGAGGGGCAGCGAGCGGTAGAACACCTGATTGCGCGGTCTCTGCTCACCCGTGACCGTGACCTGGCCGGACAAGCCCAGTACCGCCTCCTCGACCCGATGCGGCAGTTCGCCCAAGAGCAGGCCACACCGCCGATTCACAACGGGGCGCGCCGCCGTCACCTCGAGCACCACGTGGAACTTGCGGCGCGTCTCGACGATCGGATCCGGACCGTCGAGGCGACAGCATCGGCGGCAGTTGCGAGGGCGCGCGAGGGCGACCTGCGCGCTGCCGCGACCTATGCCGTTGCCGAACGCTCGGCAGCGGCAGGTCGGTTCGTCGCCGATCTCTACTGGCCGTGGTTTCTTGATGGGCACCTCACCGAGCTCCGGTCCTGGACCACATCGGCGCTCAGCTTCGAGACCGACCCTCACATTCGCGCTCGCCTACTGCGGGTGTTGGCATCTTCGGCGCTCGCCCAGGGAGACACGGCCGTCGCCGTCGACACCGCGCGCCATCAACTCGACTCTGCCCAGGCTGTCCATGACGAGGAGCTGGTCGCCCTCGCACACAATCTGCTCGGCATGGCCGCCTGGGCACAAGGCGACTACGCCGCCGCTGGCGTGGAGCACAGGGCTGCCCTCGACCACGCAGGCACGTCCGGCAAGCCATGGACCCGCGCCCTGATCACCGCGCTTGCCGGACGGTCGGCCCATGCGGCCGGAGACCACGAAGCCGGCCAGGCCCTGCTTCACGACGCCGAGCTCCTGGCTGAAGTGGTGGCCGAACCGATGGTGATGGGCAGTGCCCTCGATTACCATGCACACGCCGAACTCGCCGCGGGCCGCACTGCGGAAGCGGCCTCACTGGCAACGCGAAGTCTCGCGGCATACCTCAGCATCGGCTATCAGGAGGGGCTCGCTTCCGTCAGCGTTCTGGCGGCCAATCTGGCCGTATTGGCTGACGAGTACGAACGGGCAGAAGCCCTGCTGCACCACGCCATCGATGTGTGCTGGCGCCTGCGCCACCTGGGTGGTGCAGCATCCGCGCTCGAGGCGATGGCCGTGCTCGACCACAAACGAGGCGATTCTCGGCGCGCTGCCGTACACCTCGCGGAAGCGCGTGCCCTCAGGCAGCGCACCGGCACCGAGCCCCTACCTTTGTTGCACGACCAACTCACCCAAGTGGTGCGTTCGCAGACTGTTACGCGTTGAAACTGCTCCTCGGCTCAGGCGGGTGCTCGATATCGGCCGCGTCCACGCCGCCGCAACAGGGCTCCGGCAGAGAGCCCGAGCAGGGCCATGCACACGATCGCGCCTGCGGCACCTGCCCACCAGGCCCACCAGGGGAGGTCGAACTCCCGGCTGGAGGAGCCGAGCTGAGCGGCCGCGACGGGGGCGTCGGCCTCGGCGCCGGCTGCATGTTCCCCCGTCTGCGAGGCGCTGGCGGCCAACTCCGCCTGCTGGGCCGCGACCTCGTCAGGAGTCACCAAGGTGCCGACAGGCTCGGCGACGTCCGCCGTGGCGAACCCCCAGTCCAGCAGGGCTGCGGCCGCCTGCCAGGCACGCGTCTGGGAGTTGAGCACCGTGACCACCAGTCGGTGCCCGTTGCGCTCGGCCGCCCCGACGAACGTGTGCCCGGACAGGCTGGTGTAGCCCGTCTTCACCCCGATCGCGCCGGGATAGTTGGCGAGCAGCTTGTTGTGGTTGCTGATCTGGAACGTGGCGCCGCCGATGCCCGGGAAGCTCGCGATCTGCGTGGCGACGTACCGCCGAAAGTCCTCGCGTTCGAGGGCGGAGCGGGCGATCAGCGCAAGGTCGTACGCGCTGGTCAGCTGACCTTCGGCGTCGAGCCCGCTGGTGTTGGCCGCGAACGTGTCGAAGGCGCCGAGCCGCTGCGCCTCCGCGTTCATGCGCTCGACGGCGATCGGCTGGCCTCCCGCGGCCTCGCCCAGGGCGTGAGCGGCGTCGTTGCCGGACGACAGCAGGAGGCCGAGGAGCAGCTGGTCGACCGTGTAGGTGCCGCCGTTGATGATGCCGACCTTGCTGCCCTCGATGGCGGCGTCGGCGTGCGTCGCGACGTACGGCTGCGCGGGGTCGAGTGCCTCGAGCGACACCAGCGCGGTGAGCATCTTCAGCGTGCTGGCCGGCCGCAGCCGCCGGTGCGGGGCCTGCGCGGCGAGAACATCGCCCGAGTCCAGGTCGGCAACCAGCCAGGCTTCCGCCGCGATCGTGGGCGGCGCCGCAGATGGCGGGAGCCACCAGGCCGTCGCTGGCGAGTGCCGCGCCACCCATGGGTGCGGGTGGGGTCGCCGACGCAGGAAGGCTCGCCGCCAGGATCAGCGAAACGAGCCACACGATGAGCAACGCAAGACGACGCATTGCGACAAAAGGTTACCGGGCGTTGGCAGGCTTTCCGTCGCTAGGCTCTCGGGGCGTGCCCCCCTTCCCGAGCGTGGCCGACGTGCACGCCGCCGCCGTGCGGCTCGAGACCGCGATCCGGAAGACCCCGATCATGGCCGTGCACGGAGACGAGCTGGGCGTCCCGGCGCGGGTCTATCTCAAGCTCGAGCTCATGCAGCACACGGGGTCGTTCAAGGCTCGCGGCGCGCTCAACGCGCTATTCACCCGTGACGTCCCTCCCGCCGGTGTGGTCGCCGCCTCGGGCGGCAACCATGGTGCCGCGGTCGCCTGGGCCGCCGCGCAGATCGGCGTGCCGGCCACGGTGTTCGTCCCGGCGACGTCTCCATCGATCAAGGCCGAGCGGATCGCCTCGTACGGCGCCGACGTCCGCATCGTCGACGGCTACTACCCGGACGCGGCGAAGGCAGCGACGGAGTTCGCTGCGGCGCGGAATGTGACGAGCGTCCACGCCTACGACGAGCCCGCGGTTGTGGCAGGACAGGGGACCGTTGGGCTCGAGATCCGCGACCAGGTCCCAAACGCCACGGCCGTGCTGGTCACGGTCGGCGGCGGTGGGCTAGTGGCCGGAATCACAATCGCGGGTACGGGCGGGCCGGCGGTCATCCCGGTGGAGCCGACCCGATGCCCGACGTTGCACGCAGCACTCGCCGCGGGTCGGCCGGTGCCGGTTGAGGTCGGCGGCGTGGCGGCTGACAGCACTGGTGCGGGCGTCGCGGGCTCGATCGCGTACGACGTCGTGTCCAGCGGCGGCCAGCAGGTCCGGCAGGTCGAGGACGAGGCCATCGTCACAGCGCAGCGCTGGTTGTGGGAGCAGCTGCGGGTCGTCGCCGAGCCAGGCGGCGCCGTGGCGCTGGCCGGGCTGATGTCGGGCGCCTATGTGCCCCACCCGGGGGACACCGTGGTCGTGCTGGTGTGCGGCGGCAACGCGGCGTGGCCGCCCTGACCGTCAGGCTGGTCAGTGCAGTCGCTTGGCCTGCAGGCTCACGAGGGTGCCGTAGGGCGTCTCCCGCTGCCCGACCTCGGCAAACCCGAGCTGCTCGTGGAAGGCCAGCGATCCCTCGTTTCGCGGACGCAGGTTGACCTCGAGGGTGAACCACTCCGCGCCGGACAGTCGCTCGACCTCTGCATAGAGCGCGCGCCCGACGCCCCGACCACGGAACGCGTCGTCCACGGCGATGCGATCGAGGTAGATGAAGTCGACGTACCGCTCCGCGAACCACAGGTAGTTGGTGGAGTCGTAGGCAGTCCCTGGCGGCAACGCCAGACAGAACCCGGCGAGGACACCGTCGATCTCGGCGGCGAGCGCCACGCTGGACTGCGCGGCGATCCAGGCCAGCCGCTCCGGAGAGGCCTCACCGACGGCCGGCACGTTGGCGGCGTTCAGCGCGTACGCCGCGGGGTGATCGCTCGGCCTGAGTTCCCGGATGAGCATGCGCCGACCCCCAATGCGACTTGTCAGACTGTCCGGTTGTCATGGCGGCGTCTCCGGTGCAGGGCACACGCCCGCGGCCCGTTCCGCCATTCTGACAACCTGCGTTGTTCGACGACCTGTCAGGACGGCTCGGCTTATCCGCGCAGGTCAGCCGTTCTGCCATTCTGACAAGCCGGCGATCCTCCTCACACCCGGCGGAACACCAAAGCCTGCTTGACTTCCTGGATCGCCTGGGTGATCTGGATGCCGCGGGGGCAGGCTTCGGTGCAGTTGAAGGTAGTGCGGCAGCGCCACACCCCGTCCCTGTCGTTGAGGATCTCCAGGCGCTGCTCGGCCGCCTCGTCGCGGCTGTCGAAGATGAACCGGTGGGCGCCGACGATGGCCTGGGGGCCGAAGTACTGGCCGTTGGTCCAGAACACCGGACACGACGTCGTGCACGCCGCGCACAGGATGCACTTGGTGGTGTCGTCGAAGCGCTCACGATCCTCTTGCGACTGCAGCCGCTCGCGGGTCGGCTCGTTGCCCGTCGTGACGAGGAACGGCATCACCGATCGGTAGGCCGCGAAGAACGGCTCCATGTCGACCACGAGGTCCTTGAGCACCGGCAAGCCCTGGATCGGCTCAACCGTAATGGGTTGCGACGGTTTCAAATCCTTCACGAGTGACTTGCACGCGAGCCGGTTGCGACCGTTGATGCGCATGGCGTCGGAGCCGCAGATGCCATGCGCGCACGACCGGCGGAAGGTCAGCGAGCCGTCGAGCTCCCACTTCACCTTGTGCAGCGCGTCGAGCAGCCGGTCGGTGGGCTGGCCGGACACCGTGAAGGTCTCCCACCGCGGCTCGTCGTCCTGCTCCGGGTTGAAGCGGCGGATCCTGAGCGTGATGTCCATCAGTACTTGCGCTCCATCGGCTTGTAGCGCGTCTGTACGACCGGCTTCGTCTCCAGCCGGATCGACTCCACGCCCTCGTCGGACACCTCGCGGTAGGCCATCGTGTGTCGCATGTAGTTGACATCGTCGCGGTGCGGGTAGTCCTCGCGGAAGTGCGCCCCGCGAGACTCCTTGCGCTCCAGTGCCCCGACGACCAGCACCTCCGCGAGGTCGAGCAGGAAGCCGAGCTCGACCGCCTCGAGCAGGTCGGTGTTGAACCGCTTGCCCTTGTCCTGAACCGACACGCTCTTGTAGCGCTGCTTGAGCAGCTCGATGTCGGCGAGTGCCTGCTTGAGCGACGCCTCCGTGCGGTAGACCTGCGCGTTGATGTCCATCGTGGTCTGCAGCTCGGCACGGATCTTGGCGACCCGCTCGCCGCCCTCGCTTGTGCGGATGCCCTCGATGAGCTCGACAACGTACGACTCCGGCGCCTCAGGCAGGTCGATGAAGTCGACGATCTCCGCATGCTCCGCGGCACGGATGCCCGCCCGCCGGCCGAACACGTTGATATCGAGCAACGAGTTGGTGCCGAGCCGGTTGCCACCATGCACGGACACGCAGGCAACCTCGCCCGCCGCGTAGAGCCCGGGCACGACGTCGTTGTTGTTGCCGAGCACCTCGGCGTCGACGTTGGTCGGGACGCCGCCCATCGCGTAGTGCGCGGTGGGATAGACCGGGACCGGCTCGGTGTAGGGCTCGACCCCCAGGTAGGTGCGCGCGAACTCGGTGATGTCGGGCAGCTTGGCGTCGATCTGCTCCTTGGGCAGGTGGGTGAGATCAAGCAGCACGTACGCCCCGTCGGGGCCCGCCCCCCGACCCTCGCGCACCTCGTTGGCCATGGAGCGCGCCACGATGTCCCGCGGCGCCAAGTCCTTGATGGTTGGCGCGTAGCGCTCCATGAAGCGCTCGCCATCCTTGTTGCGCAGGATGCCGCCCTCGCCGCGAGCCGCCTCCGACAGCAGCACCCCGAGCCCGGCGAGGCCGGTCGGGTGGAACTGGTAGAACTCCATGTCCTCCAGTGGCAGGCCCTTGCGCCACACGATGCCCATGCCGTCGCCGGTGAGCGTGTGCGCGTTGGACGTCGTGCGGAACACCTTCCCGAAGCCACCGGTCGCGAAGATGATCGCCTTGGCCTGGAAGACGTGGATCTCGCCCGTCGCGAGCTCCCATGCCACGACGCCGGCAGCCTTGCCGTCGACGAGCAGCACGTCGAGCACGTAGAACTCGTTGAAGAACTCGATGCCGTGCTTGATGCATTGCTGGTAGAGCGTCTGCAGGATCATGTGACCGGTGCGGTCGGCCGCGAAGCACGACCGGCGCACTGCGGCCTCGCCGTGGTTTCGGGTGTGTCCGCCGAACCGACGCTGGTCGATCTTGCCCTCGGGTGTCCGGTTGAACGGCAGGCCCATCTTCTCCAGGTCGAGGACGGCGTCGATCGCCTCCCGGCACATCACCTCGGCGGCGTCCTGGTCGACGAGGTAGTCGCCGCCCTTGACGGTGTCGAAGGTGTGCCACTCCCAGTTGTCGTCCTCGACGTTGGCCAGGGCGGCGCACATGCCGCCTTGCGCCGCTCCGGTGTGCGAACGGGTGGGGTAGAGCTTGGTGAGCACGGCGGTGCGCGTGCGCTTGCCCGCCTCGAGCGCCGCTCGCATGCCGGCGCCGCCCGCCCCGACGATGACGACGTCGTACCGGTGCTGCTGCATGGGTGTGCGCTCCTAGCGGTTGACGCAGACCTCGAGCGTCGACGACGGGTCGATGCACGGGTCGAAAGTGAAGATCACGAGGGTGCCCAGGACGATGATGATCGTCGAGGCGGAGTAGAGCAGGACCTTGAGCCAGGCGCGCGTGACGTTGCGCTCGGCGTAGTCGTTGATGATGGTGCGCAGGCCGTTGGTCCCGTGCAGCATGGCGAGCCACAGCATCAGCAGGTCCCAGACCTGCCAGACGGGGTCGGCCCACTTGCCGGCCACGAAGCCGAAGTCGACCTGGTTGATGCCGTCGCCGAGGAACAGGTTGACGAACAGGTGCGTGAGCACGAGCACGACGAGCACGACACCCGAGACGCGCATGAACAGCCATGACCACATCTCGAAGTTGGATCGGGAGCGGAGGTTGCGGGGGCTGCGCGGGGGTGCGATAGCCGGGGCCTGGGTAGTCATGCTCCTCACTCCCCGAACACGTGCGTCAGGTGCCGGATGGCGAACGGCACGAACAGCAGCACCCAGAGGCCGAGGACGCCGTACGTGAGCTGGCGCTGCAGCTGTGCGCCCTTGCTCCAGAAGTCGATGAGCACGACCCGCAGGCCGTTGAACGCGTGGAACAGGATCGCGGCGACGAGCCCGAGCTCACCCAGACCCATGATCGGGTTCTTGTAGTGTGCCGATCACGTCGTTGTAGGCCTCGGGCGAGACACGCACCAGCGACGTGTCGAGCACGTGCACGAGAAGGAACAGGAAGATGAGGACGCCGGTGATCCTGTGCGCCACCCAGGACCACATGCCTTCCCGGCCGCGGTAAAGCGTCCCCGCCGGTGCCTTGGGCACACCGAGCCCTTCGACGAAGCCAACTGGATCGCTCAGGATGCTATCGCCGTACGGCCTTCGGCTTCGCCTGGCAGGAGCGTGAAAGATCTCACGCCGAGGTCGTCAGCAGGCCGCCGCGGGCGTCCAGGACCTCGCCGTAGTGCCCGAGCAGCTCGTCGCCCAGGGCATCCCACGACCGACCGAGTACGGAGCCGCGGGCCGAACCGCCGAGCCGGCCGCGCAGCACCGGGTCGTAGGCCAGCCGAGCCACGCGGTGGCGCATGTCCGAGTTGTCGCCCGGGGTGAACAGCAGGCCCGTCCGGCCGTGCTGGACCAGGTCGACCGGGCCGCCCGCCGCCGGTGCGACGACCGGGACGCCGCTGGCGAGAGCCTCCTGGACCGCCTGGCAGAACGTCTCCGACGAACCGGGGTGGACGAACACGTCCAGCGAGGCAACGGCCGCGCCGAGCTCGCTGCCGGTCCGGAACCCAAGGAACGCCGCATCGGGCATGGCCCGCCGCAGCACCCGCTCGGCGTTGCCCGCCCCGACGACGACAAGCCGGACGCCGGGCATGCCATGCAGGGCGACGAGCCGCTGGACCTCCTTCTCTGGTGCCAGTCGGCCGACGTAGCCGACGAGCACCTCGCCATGCGGCGCCAGCGTCGCGCGCAGCAGAGGGTCGCGCCGGGACGGGTTGAACCGCTCGAGGTCGACCCCGCGACCCCATCGAGCCAGCCGAGGGAAGCCGCGGGCGGCCAGTTCCTGGATCGTCGCAGACGAGGGCGCAAGCGTGCGGTCCGCACGCTCGTGGACGCGTAGCAGCCAGCGCCAGATGGTGTCGCTGCGGATGAACGACCAGGCGCGGTAGTGCGTCGCGAACGCGGCCAGGTCGGTCTGGAACACCGCCACGATCGGTATGCCCAGGCGCTGCGCCGCACGCGCCCCACTGGCGCCGAGCAGCGTCGGCGACGCCAGATGGACCAGGTCTGGACGGAAGGGCGCGAGGATTCGCTCCACCCGGCGGGCGGTCACGGCGCCGGCGCGCATCTCGGGGCACCCCGGGACCGAGACCGCCGGCACCGCAACCACTCGTGCGCCCGCGTAGGACACCGGGGCGGGGCTGGGGGCGATGACGAGAGCCTCGTGCCCACGGGATACCAGGTGCTCCACTGCCCTGCACACCGAGTTGGTCACGCCATTGACCCGGGGCAGGAACGACTCCGCGACAAACGCCACGCGCACGCCTCGACGGTGATCGTTACCGGTGAGCAGGTGCCCTAGTCGACGTGAACGGTGCGCGCCGAGGTGATGAACGTCAGCCGCGACTCATCGACGGGTCAGCCGCTCGGGCACGACCTGGACGGGGAAGGGGTACTGCGGATGCGCCACCTCGTCGCCGACCGCCCGCGCCGTCTCGACGTACGACCCCTCGACGAGCTCGTACGCAATGAACTCAGGCCGCTGGGGGTCGATCACCCAGTAGCTGGGGATGCCGGCGTCGGCGTATTTGGAGAACTTGAAGACCAGGTCTTTCCGCTGCGTGGAGGGTGAAAGCACCTCAACGGCAAGCTGCAGAGGGCGCTGGATGTCCTTGACGCCAACATCGTCGCGCCGGGCGACCAGTACGTCGGGCTGCAACGACGTGCGGATGTCCGGACGCCAGTCGAGAGGGGCGACAAACACTTCAAGGTCATCCGGGCATTGGGCATCGAGCAGCTTGAAGATCTCTTGGACCGCCCTCTGGTGGTCGGGGCTCGGGGCAGGGGTCACCAGCAAGAGTCCGTCAAGCAGCTCGTACTGCAGACTGTCCTCGACGATGCCGTCCAGGTCGTAGACCGTCCACTCCGTGTCACGCGGCATCACGGCCATGACTGTCATGGTGCCTCCCGTCGACTGGCATGTCACCAGGCTGGCAAAGCGCATCGTTCAGCCGCGGCCGCTGTCCACAGGCGTCAGGCGCACGACTCCAGCCGCAGTGCTGCCTCGCCAGGAGTGACGGTGCCGCCGTGCGCGGTGGCCCACGGCGCGAGGTAGTCGCTGGCCGAACGCACCGCAGCCGCGTCGTCGAGCCGCACATCGACGGCCGCGCAGACCTGGTCGCCGGCTCGCCACGTGACGTACGAGTCGCCGCGCCAGCCGGTCAGCCCTTCGCTGCCGTCGTAATAGCTCTCCTCCAGGTCCATTGGGAGCAGCGACAGCATGCCCACGCCGAGGCTGCCGTGGTCGAGGACGGCCGCGCCATCGGGGACTGCGGGTGCGGGCACCTCGACCGCCGCGGCGGCCGTTGCCGCGTCGTCGAGCCATGCCTGGACGTCGCTGACCTGCTCGACGGTGGTCGGCGGCTCACGGAGCGCCCGGTCCCAGGCATCCGCGCCCGCCGCATCGAATGCCTCGGCAGCGGTCCAGCCCAAGCTGTACGGGATCGAGCTCAAGGTCCCGGCCAGCGGGTCGTACGGCCCGTTCCCGTAGTCGACGGAATCCCAGGCGGCGTCGTACTCGCGTCGCCAGTCGAGCCGCATCGAGTCGATGTAGGCGGACTCGATCCACGACGCGTCACCCTCAACGACGGTGTGCAGGGCCATCCAGCTGTCGTCGTCAGGCTCCGTCGACTCGTCCAGCTTCACGAGGTCGTAATGCTGGTCCTGAAGGGCGTGCACAAGTTCGTGGACCACGGTCGCCTCGACCATGGGAGTCCACTCCTCGCCGCGGACGACCAGGCGATCCCCGTACGGGTCGTAGAAGCCGACGATCCCGGCCGCCGCGTCCGCCGTCTCTGCCGCGTAGTAGTCGTCGGCGTTCTCGGTCAGCCCGAGTGCCATGAAGGTCGAGGCGTAGTCCGCCGTCGCAGTGTCGGGCTCGGCGGCGGTGCCCTCAGGTCCGAGCAACGCCTCCTCGAAGGCCGCACCGTCGAGGAACTGGACCCGCACCTCGTACTTGAACTCCAGGCCGCGCGCCTCCTCGATGAAAGACGTGAGCCGGTCCATCTCTTCGGGAAGCCGGTCCTCGGCCAGCTCCACCGTGTCGGCCTTGCTGCTGTTGCTGGCCGCCCAGAACGCGCCAACCGCGGTCCCGCCCACCAGGAGCCCCACGAAGCCGGCGACCAGCCCAACCACGACGAGCACCGTGGTGGAGTGTGTGCGGCGCGGCGGAGATGGGGGCGGTGGGTAGCCGTAGCCGTACGGTGGATACGTCGGCTGCGGTGCGTCGGGCAACGTCACAGTGCTCTCCCTGGCGGATGGTGGCGGTCATCGTAGGGCTACGGTGTGCGGGCCAACGGTCGGGGGCGGAGGAGGCTCCATGGGACGCGAGACTGAGTCGGGGCTGCCGTTCGAGCCGGTGTACGGGCCGGACGTGTTGGCCGGCTGGGCTCCGGACGAGCGACTCGGTGAGCCCGGCGCTTTCCCGTACACCCGCGGCGTCTACCCCGCCATGTACACCAAGCGGCCCTGGACGATGCGTCAGTACGCAGGGTTCGGCACCGCCGCCGAGTCCAACGCCCGCTACCACCAGCTCATCGAGCACGGCACCCACGGGCTCTCGGTGGCCTTCGACCTACCGACCCAGATGGGCTTCGACTCCGACTCTCCTTCAGCGCACGGCGAGGTCGGCAAGGTCGGGGTCGCCATCGACTCGCTCGACGACATGCGGGTGCTCTTCGACGGCATCCCGCTGGGCGAGGTGTCCACGTCGATGACGATCAACGCCCCGGCGGCGCTGCTGCTGCTGCTCTACCAGCTGGTCGCCGAGGAGCAGGGCGTCGACCCGGCCAAGCTCACCGGGACCATCCAGAACGACGTACTCAAGGAGTACATCGCGCGCGGCACCTACATCTACCCGCCCGCGCAGTCGCTGCGCCTGATCAGCGACACGTTCGCGTACTGCCGGGCCGAGCTGCCGCGGTGGAACACCATCTCGATCTCCGGCTACCACATGGCCGAGGCCGGCGCGACGCCCGTGCAGGAGGTGGCGTTCACGCTCGCCAATGCCAAGGCGTACGTCCGGGCGGCGCTCGATGCCGGGCTCGACGTCGACGAGTTCGCACCGCGGCTGTCGTTCTTCTTCGTCGCGCGCACCACGCTGCTCGAGGAGGTTGCCAAGTTCCGTGCAGCCAGGCGCATCTGGGCGCGCATCATGCGTGACGAGTTCGGCGCCAAGGACCCCAGGAGCCTGATGCTGCGGTTCCACACCCAGACCGCCGGCGTGCAGCTCACGGCGCAGCAGCCGGAGGTCAACCTGGTGCGGGTGGCGCTGCAGGCCCTCGGTGCCGTACTGGGTGGCACGCAGTCGCTGCACACCAACTCCTACGACGAGGCGATCGCCCTGCCGACGGAGAAGGCGGCTCGGCTGGCACTGCGCACCCAGCAGGTGCTCGCCTACGAGACCGACGTGACGGCGACCGTCGACCCGTTCGCGGGCTCGTATGCCGTCGAGTCACTGACCGACGACATCGAGTCGGGCGTCGACGACCTGATGCGCCGGGTCGAGGACCTCGGCGGCGCGGTCGCCGCGATCGAGAAGGGCTTCCAGAAGCAGGAGATCGAGCGGTCGGCCTACCAGGTGGCCCTCGAGGTCGACGAGGGGAAGCGGGTCGTCGTCGGGGTCAACCGGTTCACGCTGAGCGCCGAGGAGCCGTACGAGCCGCTGCGGGTCGACCCCGCCATCGAGGCAGCGCAGGCCGAGCGGCTGGCGCGGCTGCGGGCCGGACGCGACGGGGACGTGGCGCAGGCCCTGGAGGCCGTCCGCGCGGCGGCGGAGGGCACGGACAACGTGCTCTATCCGATCAAGGAAGCGCTTGCCGCCCGGGCCACCGTCGGCGAGGTGTGCGACACCTTGCGCAAGGTCTGGGGCACTTATACCCCGATCGACGCATTCTGAGCGGGCGCCGGACCCGCTGGCTTTGGCCGGAATGTGACTAACAAGCAGGTCACGACTCGATATCGGCGGTCTCGGTAGGGCTTGGCCGGCCCCGCGACTCACTACGCTGGCGCCGGTTCAATCCTGTGATGCGCCTGGAGGTTCCGTGAAGAAGACCCTGCGGCTGATGGCGGCAGCCACGGCTGTTGTCCTCGCCCTCACCGCCTGCGGTGGCGACGATGACGATGACGATACCGCCAGCGGCGGCGGCACGACCGACGCCGCGACAAGTGAGCTCAAGGTCGGCCTGGCCTACGACATCGGTGGCCGCGGCGACCAGTCGTTCAACGACTCGGCAGCAGCAGGCCTCGACCGGGCCAAGGACGAGCTCGGGATCTCTGACGACAACGTCAACGAGCTCGAGGCAGCGCCAGGCGAGACCGACGCGCAGAAGGCCGAGCGGCTGCGTCTGCTGGCTGACAACGGCTTCAATCCGATCATCGCTGTCGGGTTCGCCTACGCCACTGCGATCAGCGAGGTGGCTCCGGAATACCCGGATATGAAGTTCGCGCTCATCGATGACGCGAGTGCAACCGGCGACAACGTCGCCAACCTCCTGTTCGCCGAGGAGCAGGGCTCCTTCCTCGTCGGGCGCAGCGGCCGCACTCAAGTCCCCGGCAACAACCACATTGGTTTCGTCGGCGGGGTGGACGTTCCGCTGATCCACAAGTTCGAGGCCGGCTTCAAGGCCGGCGCGGAGGCCGTGAAGCCGGGCATCACGGTCGACGTCCAGTACCTCACCCAGCCGCCGGACTTCACGGGCTTCAACGACCCGGCCAAGGGCAAGACGACCGCGGCGCAGGGCATGTACGACGCGGGTGCGGACGTCGTCTACCAGGCGGCCGGCGGCTCGGGCGGCGGAGTGTTCGAGGCCGCCAGCCAGTCCGGCAAGTTCGCGATCGGGGTCGACTCCGACCAGTACAACACGGCGGACGCGTCCGTCCGTGACGTCATCATCACGTCGATGCTCAAGAAGGTCGACGTCGCGGTGTTCGACTTCCTGTCGAGCGTCGATCGAGGACGCGTTCGAGGCCGGCGAGAGGATCTACGACCTCGAGGCGGGTGGCGTCGACTACTCCACCTCCGGTGGCTTCATTGATGACATCACCGGCCAGCTCGACGACTTCAAGGAGCAGATCATCTCGGGCGCCATCACGGTCCCGACTGAGTGAGTTGGATCGTCAGGGGCTCGGTGAGCGCGGTAGCGTCTCACCGAGCCCCTGACGCGATCTTGACCGAGGAGAGTGCGCGATCAGCGATGTGACGTCGGCCGGCACGGCGGTTGAGCCGCCAGCGGACGCCTCGACCGCTGCGGTGGAGCTGCACGGCATCACCAAGCGATTCCCAGGCGTCGTCGCCAACCGCGACATCGACATCGTCGTGCAGCACGGGCATGTGCACGCGATCGTCGGAGAGAACGGCGCCGGCAAGTCCACGCTGATGAAGATCCTCTACGGCATGCAGCGGCCCGACGAGGGACGCATCGTCGTCAACGGACAGGACCAGGCGTTCCACTCCCCGGCCGACTCGATCGCGGTCGGCATCGGCATGGTGCACCAGCACTTCATGCTCGCCGACAACCTGACCGTGCTGGAGAACGTCGTCCTCGGGAGCGAGCCCCGACGGGGCGGATTCCTCGACTTCGCCGCCGCCCGCGACAGATCAAGACGATCTCCGATGCCTACGGCCTCGGCGTGCGACCCGGACACGCTCGTCGAGGACCTTGGCGTCGGCGACCGGCAGCGGGTCGAGATCCTCAAGGTGCTCTATCGCGGGGCCAAGATCCTCATCCTCGACGAGCCGACGGCCGTGCTGGTGCCGCAGGAGGTCGACGAGCTCTTCGACAACCTGCGCGAGCTCAAAGCCGAGGGCCTCACGGTGATCTTCATCTCGCACAAGCTCGACGAGGTGCTCGCAGTCGCCGACGAGATCACCGTCATCCGGCGTGGCACGACGGTCGCCACGGTGAAGCCGGCCAACGTGACGGCCCGGCAGCTTGCCGAGCTCATGGTGGGCAGCGAGCTTCCCGTCCCCGAGTTGCGCGAGTCGACGGTCACCGACCAGATGGTGCTCCAGGTGGAGGGGCTGACCATGCGGTCGCCCGATGGCCGGGCCCTGCTGGAGGACGTCTCCTTCGAGATCCATAAGGGCGAGGTCCTCGGCCTTGCTGGAGTCGAGGGCAACGGGCAGGCCGAGCTCGTCGAAGTCGATCATGGGCATGCGGCCGATCGAGGCGGGCCGCATCTCGCTCGCCAGCAAGGACGTCACCCACTGGTCGACGCTGAGGCGGCGCGAGGCCGGCATCGGTTACATCCCGGAGGACCGGCAGCGCCATGGGCTGCTGCTCGAAGCACCGCTCTGGGAGAACCGCATCCTCGGGCACCAGACCCGCGAGCCCAATGTCAACGGGCCGTGGATCGACCGCAAGGGCGCTCGTAACGACACGATCCGGATCATCGACGAATACGACGTCCGGACGCCTGGCCCCGACGTCCTGGCCTCGTCGCTATCCGGCGGCAACCAGCAGAAGCTCATCGTCGGCCGCGAGATGAGCGGGGCACCGCAGTTCCTCGTTGCCTCCCATCCCACTCGCGGCGTCGACGTCGGCGCGCAGGCGGCAATCTGGGAGCAGATCAGGCGGGCCCGCCGCGAAGGCCTTGCGGTGCTTCTCATCTCCGCCGACCTCGACGAGCTGATCGGCATGTCCGACCGGCTGAAGGTGATCCTGCGCGGGCGGCTCGTCGCTGACGTCGACCCACACGCGGTGACACCCGAGCAGCTGGGTTCGGCCATGACGGGCGCCGGCGAGGACACGGCTGGCGATCTCTGGGGCGACCCCATGACGTCCCGGTTCAACCTCCGCGCGGTTGTCCTGATGCTGGCCGCTCCGCTGCTCGCGGTCGCTTTCGCCGTGCTCGTCACCTCACTGTGCTTGTCCTCGTCGGCGAGTCGCCGATCGAAGCCTTCGAGCTGATGGTGGACAACGCCGGGCGCCCGCGTGTCCAAGTGCTCATCATCAACCTGGCGACCACCTACTACCTGTCCGCGATCGCTGTCGCCATCGGCTTCCGGATGAACCTGTTCAACATCGGCGTCGACGGGCAGTACCGACTGGCGGCGATGCTCGCGGCCGCGGTGGGCGGCGCCGTGTCCCTGCCGGCTCCGCTGCACGTGGGGCTGATCATCCTGGTGGCGATGCTCGTCGGTGCGATGTGGGCCGGGATCGCCGCGATCCTCAAGGTGACGCGCGGTGTCAGCGAGGTCATCTCGACGATCATGCTCAACACGATCGCGACCGGCATCGTCGCGTGGCTGCTCAACGCGGATCGGCTGGCCGAGCCGATCGCCGGTAGCAACAACATCGGCACGAGGCCGATCCCCGAGTCGGGACGCGTGCCCGGCATCCCGCTGTTCCCTGACGCCCCGAACGACGTCTACGGCCTGCTCATCCTCGCGATCCTCGTCGGCATCGGCTACTCGATCCTCATCAACCGCACGGTGTTCGGCTTCAACCTCCGTGCCACCGGGCACTCCGAGTCGGCGGCCGTCGCCAGCGGGGTCAATGTCAAGCGCATGGTGGTCGCGTGCCATGCTGCTGTCCGGCGCCGTGGCCGGGCTCGTCGGCATGCCGCAGCTGCTCGGAGCCTCCTACACCTACGCCCTCGACTTCCCCTCGGGCCTCGGCTTCACCGGCATCGCCATCGCGCTGCTCGGTCGCAACCACCCGGTCGGCATCGCGATCGGCGCTCTCCTGTGGGGCTTCCTCGATGCGTCGTCCACAGTGCTCGACCTGGCCGGCATCTCCAACGAGATCATCATCATCATGCAGGGCACGATCGTGCTCTCCGTGGTCATCGCCTACGAGCTCGTGCGCCGCTACCAGCTTGTCCAGGAGCAGCGGCGGGTCAGCCGAGAGCTGGCCGAGTCGCGCCGAGCGGCGAGCCTGAGGAGGCACGCGCATGACCGGCGCCGGCCTCGCCGTTGCCACCCCGCCTGCAGCGCCGCAGGTGCGGCGATTCCGCGCGTCCTGGCAGAACGTGCTGCTCGCTGCTGCGGCGATCATCGCGCTGCTCTCGGTGGTGCGGATCATCAGCGGGGCTGACGACATCACCTCGAGCGGCACGATCACCGCCGCGCTCGGCCTGGCCGTCCCGATCGCCATGGCCGGACTGGGCGGCGTGTGGTCCGAGCGCGCGGGCGTGGTCAACATCGGCCTCGAGGGAATGATGATCCTCGGCACCTGGTTCGGCGCCTGGGCGGCGCTGGAGTGGGGCGCCTGGTACGGCGTCATCGCCGGTGCCATCGGGGGAGCCCTCGGTGGGCTGCTGCACGCGTTCGCCACCGTCACCTTCGGCGTCGACCAGATCATCTCCGGCGTCGCGATCAACATCCTCGGCCTAGGCGTGACCAGGTACCTCTCGACGCTGACGTTCGTCGGCCAGCCCGGCGGCGGCGAAACCCAGTCGCCGCAACTGCCGCGCATCGACGACGTCAGCATCCCCGGCGTCGACGCGGCGCTCGACGGAATCGAGGAGGAAGGCTGGTTCCTCGTCTCCGACTTCGCCGGCGTCATCCGCGGCATCACGACCGACATCTCGCTGCTGACGATCGTCGCCATCCTGCTGATCATCGCCAGCTATTTCGTCCTGTGGCGCACGCCGTTCGGTTTACGTCTGCGCTCCTGCGGTGAGCGGCCGATCGCCGCTGAGTCCCTCGGTGTCAACGTCTACTTCTACAAGTACGTCGCCGTCATCGTGTCGGGCGGGATGGCCGGCATCGGTGGTGCGTTCCTGTCCATCGTCGCCGCCAACATCTACCGCGAGGGGCAGACCGGTGGCCGCGGCTACATCGGCTTGGCCGCAATGATCTTCGGCAACTGGCGGCCTGGTGGTATGGCCATGGGTGCCGGGCTGTTCGGCTACACCGACGCGCTGCAGCTGCGCCGTGGCGGGGCGTCGGTGCACGCACTGCTCCTCTTCGTTGCCCTTCTCATCGTGCTGGTGGCGGTTTGGCAGTACTTCCGCGGAGATCGGGTGGTCGCTGCCGTCGCCGGCCTCATCGCACTGATGATCTTCCTGATCTACGCGTTCGACCGACACTGTCCCGCAGGAGTTCTCCTCCTTCACGCCGCACCTGGCCACCCTGTTGGTCCTCGCGCTCGCCTCACAACGGCTGAGACCGCCCGCTGCGGATGGCATTCCCTATCGCCGCGGCGGTGCTGGGTGAGCCCTGACTGGGACGCCCTCCGCGCCGCAGCTCACGAGGCCATGACGCACGCCTACGCGCCCTACAGCCGGTTCAAGGTCGGCGCCGCGGCGCTGGTGGATGACGGCCGCGTCGTCGTGGGATGCAACGTGGAGAACGCCGCTTACGGTGTCGGCCTCTGCGCGGAGTGTGGCGTGGTGTCGGCGCTGCACGCCGGCGGCGGTGGGCGGCTGGTCGCCATCACCTGCTCCGGCGGGCACGGCCAGATCCTGATGCCGTGCGGCCGCTGCCGCCAGATCCTGTACGAGAACGGCGGCGCCGAGCTGCTCGTCGACACTGAGGGCGGGCCCGAAGACCATGCGCGACCTGCTCCCCGACGCCTTCGGCCCCGACGACCTCGACGCCGAGCGCCGATCAGCCGGCTGACACCTGGATCGACTCGTACCCGCGGATGACGAACGTGGGCGCAGCCGTGGCTCCTCGCCCAGCGTCATCGGGGAAACCGCCGCAGCAGGGCAGGCACCGAGATCTGCAGCTCCAGGCGCGCCAGCGGGGCACCAAGACAGAAGTGAATGCCCGCGCCGAAGCCGAGGTGCGGGTTGGGATCGCGGGCGATGTCCATCCGGTCGGGGTCGGCGAAGGCTGCGGGGTCGCGGTTGGCCGACCCGAGCAGTGCTGCGATCTTCTGGCCCTTGAGCACTGTGACGTCGCCGATCGTGACGTCTGCCGTCGCCGTCCGCTCGAACAGGTGCAGGGGCGAGTCGTAGCGCACCATCTCCTCGACGGCGGTCTCGACCAGCGTGGGGTCGTCGCGCAGCCGCACCAGCTGGTCGGGGTTGCGGAACAGCGCGACCATGCCGTTGCCGAAGACGTTGACCGATGCCTCGTGGCCGGCGTTGAGCAGCAGGATCGCGGACGCGACGAGCTCGTCTTCTGACAACCTGGTCCCGCCGTCTTCGATGGCGACGAGGTGCGAAACCAGATCCTCCTTGGGCTCGCGTCGCCGCTCCCGGGCAAGCTCGCGGATGTAGTCGGCGAACTCGCGTGCTGCGGTGATCGCTCGCTGCTGCTGCGCGGGCGTGCGGTCGTACTCGTACATCTTGACGATGGCGTTGGACCACGGTCGCAACGGCGGGCGATCCTCCGGCGGGACGCCCAGCAGCTCGGCGATCACGGCGACCGGCAACGGCTCTGCATAGTCGGCGAGGACGTCGAACGAGGCCCGGTCGTCGATCTCGTCAAGCAGCTCGGCCGCCATCGCCTCGATGCGCGGGCGCAGCCGCTCGACGTGGCCGCGGGCAAACGCCTTGGCGACGAGCCTCCGCAGCCTGGTGTGCTCCGGAGGCTCGTTCTCCATCATCTGGTTGCGGTGCAGCGTGTTGAACGGCTCGAGCTCCTCCGCCGGCTCACGGTCCTTCCAGATCCGGCCGAGACCGCGGGCGCGCAGAACGGCGTTGGCGTGCTCGTACGAGAGCGCCAGCCACATGCCGGACTGCTCGTGCCACAGCACGGGGGAGTGCGGGCGAATGCTCGCGAACACGGAGTACGGGTCCGCGATGAACTCAGCCGACTCGAGATCCAGGACAGCGCGAATGACCACGACCAGCATGCTTGTCCCCGCGGGCCTAGGCCTCAAGCCCTAGCCCTGCGCGGACAAGCCTGGCGGTCGCAGGCGACGGATCAGCTCGACAACGGCAGCCGCGTGATCCAGTACGGGATGGTCTCCGGTGACGGCGTCCCGAACCGCGCGTTGACCACCCACAGCCGGCCCGCTGCGATCGTGCCGGTCGTGGGCACATCGAGCAGTCTGGGATGGGTGATGCTCATCGACGATCCGGGCGTCGTTGCCGAAGAACCCCAGGCGTAGTTTGACGACCTCGTTGTTGTTGAAGCCGCGGACCACGTACAACGTGCGACCCAGCAGCTCGAGCCCGTCGCCGCCGGTGAGCGTGCCGCCGGTAACACTGATCTCGTCGGTGTCTCCGCTGCGTGCGTCGACCCGTGAACAGCTTGCCGAGGTTGCCCTGCACGAGGATCAGTGACCTGTTGCTCAGCGCACGGATGCCGTTGGCGTTGAACTGCCCGGGACGAAGCTGATGTCACCGGAGAGCGGCAGCGTCGTCGCGCCGTCGGCTGGCGGCAGCGCGCCGCCCCGGCCGAGCGGGATGACCACGAGCCGCTGCACGCCGGAGTCGGTGACGTAGACCGCGTCGCGGGTGATCGCCACGTCGTTGAGGAAGACCGACTCGGGTGTGAGCCACTGGCCGAGCTGGGCTCCGCTGCTGGCGTCGTACACCGTAACTAGACCCGTCGGGCCGCCGGCGACCCAGAGCCGGTTGCGGAACGGCTCGTAAAGCATCCCCACGGCGACACCGCCGGGCGTGCCCGCGACGAACGGCTCACTCTCACCAGTGAGCAGGCTGCCCTTGACGATGCTGCCATCGCGCCGGGAGCCGGCGTAGAACGTGATGCCGTGGCTTGTGATGCCTTCCGGAAGCGAGCCCGTTGGCAGCGCGATCTGCTCCGGGAAGAGGCTGCCGCGGTCATGGTGCGCGGTTGCCGAGGGAGCGGGTGCGATGACCACCATCGTTGCGACGGCGGCGAGGACGATGGTGCGGACCCGAGACGTACGGCTCATGGCACGTGTTCCTTTCGTCCGGTGGCTCCCGAAATCGCGGTAGGAGCCGGGGCGTCGGTCGCAGCCCGAGCGCAACCGGCCGTGAGTATGCCCTGTTCGCCCGGTGCGTACACCGTGGTACTACGGGTCTTCGACGCGAAAGGATCGACCCCGGGGCATTTTCGTCGGGACGAGAGGCAGGCGAGCATGTCGGAGGCGTACGACGCAGTCGAGGTCATCCGGACCAAGCGTGACGGGGGCGCGCTGTCCGACGCCCAGATCGACTGGGTGGTCAACGCCTACACGCGGGGCATCGTCGCCGACGAGCAGATGTCGGCGCTGGCGATGGCGATCCTGCTCAATGGCATGTCCCGCGCCGAGATCGCTCGCTGGACCGACGCGATGATCCGTACGGGCTCCCGCATGGACTGGTCGGCACTCGACCGGCCGACGACCGACAAGCACTCCACCGGCGGCGTTGGCGACAAGATCACGCTGCCGCTCGCGCCACTGGTCGCCGCCTGCGGCGCGGCCGTGCCGCAGCTGTCCGGTCGCGGGCTCGGGCACACCGGCGGCACGCTCGACAAGCTGGAGTCGATCCCTGGATGGCGTGCGCGGCTGAGCCCGCAGGAGATGCTTTCCCAGCTGCGGGACGTCGGGGCGGTCGTGTGCGCTGCTGGTGACGACCTCGCGCCGGCGGACAAGAAGCTCTATGCGCTCCGCGATGTCACCGCGACCGTGGAGGCGATCCCCCTCATCGCCAGCTCGATCATGAGCAAGAAGATCGCCGAGGGCACGGGCGCTTTGGTGCTCGACGTCAAGGTCGGGACCGGCGCGTTCATGAAGGAGATCGACCAGGCGCGGGAGCTGGCACGGACCATGGTCGACCTCGGCACCGATGCCGGCGTCACCACCGTCGCGCTGTTGACCGACATGTCGACGCCGCTCGGCCTCACGGTCGGGAACGCCCTCGAGGTGCGCGAGTCGGTTGAGGTGCTCAGTGGCGGCGGTCCGCCCGACGTCGTCGATCTCACGGTGACCCTGGCCCGCGAGATGCTCGCCGCGGCCGGTGTGACCGGCAAGGATCCCGCCGACGCGCTCGCCGACGGGGCGGCCATGGATGCGTGGCGGCGCATGATCGCCGCTCAGGGCGGCGACCCGGATGCGCCACTGCCGGTGGCAAGGCGTCGCACACGTTGCTGGCCCCGATGACCGGGGTGCTGACCCGGCTGGATGCCTACGCGGGTCGGCATCGCGGCCTGGCGGCTCGGCGCCGGACGCGCGCGCAAGGAGGACCCGGTGCAGGCGGGGGCGGGCATCGAGCTGCATGCCAAGCCCGGAGCTGCCGTCCGGGGCGGCGAGCCGCTGCTGACGCTGCACACCGACGAACCCGACCGCTTCGACCGGGCACTGGCCGCGCTGGACGGGGCTTTCGACATCGCACCGCCGGGCTCGCGGCCCGTGAGCGACGGCATCGTCCTCGAGCGCGTCGTGGCCGGGTGAAGGGTCGTGGCTAAGCGGGAGCGCGCGGTCTTCCTGCTGCGCGCGGTCAACCTGGGTCCGACCAACAAGGTGCCCATGGCCAGGCTCCGCGAGGTGGTGGCCGATCTCGGTGCCACAGAAGTCTCGACCTACATCGCCAGCGGCAATGTTCTGTGTCGACCGCCCGGTGCCGTCGGGGCGTTCGCGCGGCAGATCGAGGACGCCATCAAGCGTGAGTTCGGCGTCACCACAAGTGCGATCCCTCGGACGCAGGCCGAGCTCGAGGCCGCCCGAGGCGCGTTCCCGTACGACATCCATGCACCGAAGTTCTGCGCCATCTGGTTCCTCGATCAGACACCGACCGCCAAGGCCGCAGATGCCATGGCGGCGCTCGATCTGAGCCCCGATCGAGGCGCGGTCATCGGGGCGGAGTTCCACGTCCGCTACGAGGAAGGGGCAGGCCGCAGCAAGCTCACCGCTGGGCAGGTGGAGCGGACCCTGGGCGTCAAGGCCACTGCTCGCAACCTCTCCACTGTGGAAACTCTGGCGGAGTTGCTGGGCAAGGCACCCGGCTAGCGCGAGTACGGTCGTCAGCGTGCGGCCGGCGGCTGCTGCTCATCTTCGCGGTGCTCGCGCTCGTTGCGGTGTCCGCAGTCGTTGTCCGTGCGGTGTTGACCTCGGAAGACGCACCTCCGACTGTCACGCCAACCGGCTCGCCCGGCTCGGCTGTGCCTGGGTTGCCGTCCCCACCCGCCGATGCGATCGCCATGCACGTCCGCTGGTTGTACGACGGTGACACCGTCAAGCTGCAGAATGTCGCACCCAATGACCTCGTCACGACATCGGGCGAGATCGACGTACGGATCATCGGCGTTGACACGCCTGAGGTTCACCCTGAAGCGGAGTGCTTCGGTGCTGAAGCAACCGAGTTCCTGCGCTCGTTGATGCCGGTCGACTCCACAGTCCTGGTCGCGCCGGACGAGGACACCTGGGACGACTACCAGCGCCGGCTGTTCAACGTGTGGACAAGCGATGGCCGTTTCGTGCCGTACGAGATCGTGGCAGGCGGCTATGGAGAGGCGATCCGCATTTGGCCGAACGTTGCGTACAACGAGTTGCTAGAAGGCGCGGAGTCGGATGCACGATCCGCGGCAGTTGGCCAGTGGGGAGCCTGCTGACGCGAGTTGCAACGATGGTGCGGTGCACATCGAGATCACTGACGAAGACCCAGCATCGGCGGAAGCGACGGCCCTGATCGAGGCTCTGTCGTGGGATTTGGCGGATCGTTACGACAGCGACGGTCCGGAGCGTGCCGGCTTCGACCCGGCGGCGCAGTCGGGACCCGGGCGGACCTTTGTGGTCGCTCGGCTCGATGACGTGCCGGTGGGCTGCGCCGCTCTCGTCCCGGTGAAGCCGACGGTCGGTGAGCTGAAGCGGATGTACGTCGTTCCGGAGGCGCGAGGTCGTGGGGTAGCGCGTGCCTTGTTGCAGGCGATTGAGGACGCTGCACGGAGAAACGGCTATCGCGAGCTATGGCTGGAGACCGGCATGCGTCAGCCGGAGGCGATCGCGTTGTACGAGTCGGCAGGCTATGAGCGCATCGCCGACTTCGGGCACTACGCGGGCGAGGAGCTCGTACGTAGCTTCGGCAAGCGACTGTGATCCCGACGCCGACGGTCGCCTGTGGATGGGAATGTTCGAGTCCGCTGGTCGCTCGGCAGAATGCGCTGCGTGAGTAGTCAGGAAAACGAGGTTGTCAAGGTCTACGTGCGACTCGCGGACGACCCTGACCATGAGTTGTCTCTCGACACCGAGTCGTTCTGGGCTGAACCGCTCAAGACCGACGCGTCGGGCAATGGCCTCTACCGGGTGGACAACGTCCTCGCCTTGGCGCCGTTCAACTACCAAGACATCGTTCGCGTGGCTAGCGACCCAGGCGGCAGGTTGCAAGTCGTTGAGCTCTTCGCGCGGTCGCCGCTGGCCTGGGTGGGACTCGGCGTCGAGCAGGAAGAGTGGGCACCTCGCGACACACCTGACGCGATCGGCCAAGATCTGCTGATAACCACTCTGGCCAATGCGGCCCGCGAGCTAGGCCCCGGATTCACCACGGTTCTCGGCGCACTTGTCGTAGCCGCGGCACCCGACGATCTGCTCGATCCAGCCGACCCTGGGGGTGACAGTGACGCAATTGCACCTTGGGTCGACGGGGTTGTTGCGCGCGCCGAGGCGTCGTTTCCGGAGTCGTTGCATGGCAGGCTGCAAGGCAAGGTGCACGCCTACGTCATGCAGACGCCATTCGACCCCGTAGGGACTGGCGGCATCGGCCAAGACCCGCAAGAGGCCCCACCACCGCTGCCGGCTGCGTCGATGGAATGGAAACCGGCGAACGACCCAGACTTCATCACAGCGCTGGACGCCCTGCCGTTGCCGCCTCAGATCGGGCGAGACGAGGTCGTCGACAGAGCAAAGTGGTTGTACCTCAACGACGAGCGGTGCAGGCGCGCGGTCGAACGCGGCAAGGCGCACCAGGTCGCTGTCTTTGCGCACCGGATGGCGCTGGGAGATCAAGGCTTTCCGCTGCCACCGCACGATGGTCCCGTGTTCGACCCCGAGGACGACGACGGTCGGTGAGCGAAGCCGTGGGGCGGCGTGTGCTTATGTCGACAACGAAGGTCAAGGTGGTTGGGCGGTTCTGTGGACAGTGGGCCGGCACGGGTGTCGCTTGTGGATAAGCAAGTGGCCGGAATGCCTTGTGGGATAAGGGAATCCGGGTCCTTGCGGGTGGCGAGTTCTGTCCGACCCCCCTTGTAGGTTCGAAGGTATGGAAGCCACGTCGACTCCACCCGCGGTCACCGCGGTGGAGTCCGCGCTGGCCGCTCATCGACAAGGGCCTGGCCGAGCTGCGCGACGCCGACCCGTCGGTGCTCGGCACCTCGCTGCTGGTCGACTCCTTCGACGACATCCTGCGGTTGCGCCGCGCGACCGAGGCGGCCTACCTGCGGCTGTTGGGTGAGGTCGACACCCGCAAGGTGGCCACCGACACCGGCGCCCGGTCGACCGCGGAGTGGCTGCGGCTGCGGCACCGGCAGAACGGCTCGGTGCGTGACGTCACCGCGGCGCGGGCGATCGGCCCCGACGGCGACCTGACCGAGCTGGGCCAGGCGCTGGCCGACGGTCGGGTCTGCCGCGAGCATGTGGATGTGGCGGCCCGCTGCCTGGGCCGGATCCCCGCGCATCTGAAGGACGAGCAGCGCGGCACGGTCGCGCGGTTCCTGACCGGGCACGCCGAACAGTTCGCGCCCGGCGACTTCGAGATCCTCGCCAAACAACTCTTGGAGGTGCTCGACCCCGACGGGTCACGCTCCTTCGACCCCAACGCGCACGACCGCCGATCCCTGACCAAGGCCGAGGACGCCACCGGGATGCTGGCCGGGCGGTTCCTGCTCGACCAGATCGGCTCGGCCTGGTTCAGCGCCGCCCTACACCACTACGCCGACCCGGAGCCGGCCGCATGTGGGGTCGACGAGCACGGCCAACAAACCCTGACGTCACCGACACCCGCACGACTGCGCAACGCCATGCCGACGCCTTCGTGCTGATCGGCAAGGCCGCCCTGGCCAATGCCGGGCAACGCGGCGGCGAGCCACCCCGGGTCGTGGTGCACACCAACCCCGACCAACTCCACAACGCCGCCCACCACAACGACAACGCCGGGCCCGCCGCCGACCAGAGACCTCCTGGCGGCAGCGCCGCGCCCCGAGGAGTCGCCCGGCGCGATCGCGCCGGCCGGCCAGCGTCGCTTCCGGTCGGGTTGGCCAGCTGTGAGCAGACCGGGCCGCTGTCGCCGTTCGCGCTCGGCGTGTTGTCCTGCGACGCGGTCCTGGAACGGTGCACGGTCGGTGCGTTCGGGCAGATCCTCGACTACGGCCGGGCCCGCCGCCTCGCCACCCCGGCGCAGCGCCGCGCCCTCGCGGCCCGCGACGGTGGCTGCGTGATCCCCGGCTGCACCGCCCTGCCCGCCTGGTGCGACGCCCACCACATCGTCGCCGTGGCAGCTGGGCGGGCCGACCGACCTACCGAATCTGGTGCTTCGTCTGCCCGAGGCATCACACCGAGGTCCACCTCGGCCGGTGGATCCTCCGCAGCCGACACGGCCTGCCCGTGGGTCATCCCCCCGAAATGGGTCGACCCCCACCAACGACCGGTGCGCAACCAACTCCCCGACACCATCAACACAGCGCACCGACTCGCCCAACAACTCCACTTCGACGACACCGGCTAGCCGGGCCGGTCCGCGGAACCCGGTAGCGTTGCATCCACGCAACGCGCCGAGGAGGTGAGACCCATCAACGCCAGATCAGGCTGGGTGCTCTCGCCTCGAACGCCTGCATAGGTGACGACAGAGCGCCCCGGTATGCCGGAGGTTCCGTTGTCGACGTCACCCACCACTCACCACGAGATCGTCACGTCACTGCGTGCCGCCGGTTGCGTCTTCGCTGAGGACGAGGCTCGGCTGCTGATCGGCGCGGCCAAGGCTCCGGCCGACCTTGCCGCCATGGTGGACCGGCGGACGGCCGGTGTGCCGCTGGAGCAGGTCCTTGGCTGGGCCGAGTTCTGCGGGCTGCGAATCGCTGTAGAACCAGGGGTCTTTGTCCCGCGCCGCCGCACCGAGTTTCTCGTTCGCCAGGCCGCCGCGGTGGCGGCCGCAGCAGCCAGTCCGGGCAAACCGACGATCGTCGTCGACCTCTGCTGCGGCACCGGCGCAGTCGGTGTTGCGCTCGCGGCCATGCTCGACAGCGTCGAGCTGCACGCGGTCGACATCGACCCCGTCGCGGTGCGGTGTGCGCGCCGCAACGTTGGCCCCGCCGGCCACGTCTACGAGGGCGACCTTTTCGAGCCGCTGCCGGCAGCGCTGCGCGGTCGCGTCGATCTGCTGGTCGCTAACGCCCCGTACGTGCCAAGCTCGGAGATCTGGCAGTTGCCGCCAGAGGCTCGGCTGCACGAGCCGAGAGTGTCCCTTGACGGCGGCCCCGAGGGCCTCGACGTCCTCAAAAGCGTCGTCGCCGAGGCGAGCACTTGGCTGGCACCGAAAGGCCGGCTGCTCGTCGAGACGAGCGACGACCAGGCGCCCCACATCGCGACTGCCATCGCCGAGACCGGGCTTACCCCGCGGATCGCGACGTCCAACGAGCTCACCGCCACAGTGGTGACCGGAAGCCGGCCTCGGTGATCTGGTCGCATCGCGACGGGGCACTAGCGAACTGCGTCAGCGAGTCGGTTCACCTGGTCGAGGTTGGCCACTGTCGGGTCGAAAATGAGCTCGTCCACGCCTGCCATTTCGAAGGCTGCGACCCGGTCGCGCACCTCCTGAGGCGTGCGCGGCACGCTGGTCGCGATGGCCTCCGCCCAGTCGCCGAGGAACCCGTAGTACGTACGCAAGTTTTGCAGCGACTCCTCGGTGTGCGCCTCACCGAGGGAGAAGTAGGTCAGGGCGACGATTCGCGGCTCCGCACTCCCGCCGGCCTCGCGCCATCCGTCCTTGAACGCTTGGATCGCGCCGGCCGCCATCTCCGGCTGCGGCGCCCCCGATGGTGTAGCCGCCGCCCCACTTGGCGGCTCGCGGCGCAGCCAACTGCGGCTGGCCTCCGAACAGCAGCGGGATCCGCCCGGCGATGGTTGGCGGCGCCACCGGGAACGGGCTGCCGTCGAGCAGTTCGCCCGCCCAAGCCCGGTGCAGCAGAGCCAGATCGGCGTCGAACCGCTTGCCGCGATCCGTGAACCCGCGGCCGGTGAGCTGAAAGTCATCAATGCGATTGCCGACCCCGAGTCCGAGCGTCAGCCGCCCACCTGACACCTGATCGAGGCTGGCGGTGACCTTGGCCAACAACACCGGGTCATACGCGGGCTCCAGCAGCAGGTTGGTGAAGAGGCCGATCCGCTCCGTCACCGCGGCCGCGGCCGTCAGAGCGGTAAGCGAGTCATAGCTCGGGTAGGCGATTCGGTCGATCGTGGCCAGGGATGCGAAGCCAAGCTCATCGGCGCGCCTGGCCCAGTCGACCAGGAGTCGCCCCGGGACATCGAGTGTGGTGCTGGGGAGGCCGATGCCGATCTGCATGGGCCTATGCTCCTCCGACTCCGCGCGCATAGCGTGTCGAGGATGACGTACGCGCTCATCAACAAGCTCACCGCCAAGCCTGGCCAGCGAGATCGAGTGGTCGAGATCCTGCTCGAGTCGGGCAAGCTGTTCGACGACAACCCGACTACACTGTCTATCTCGTCGGCGAGTCGGTCGACGACCCCAACGTGATCTGGGTGACCGACTCTGGACGACCAAGGAGGCGCACGAAGCGGCGCGGGCGCAGCCCGAGCTGCGGCCGTACGTCAACGAGGCGGTGCCGCTGCTCGAGGGGATGCCGGAGCAGATCGAGGTGCGCCCGGTCGGCGGCAAGGTGCCGTAGCACCCCGACGCCGACCTTGTGGGCGCAGTGTTCCCGCTAGACCGCGTTCTTGAACGGGTCGTGCTCGGCGAGCAGCTTGTCGACGCGAGCCTGGTCGAGCCGGCTCACGACGGCTGTGGTCTCCTGCTGGTCACGGACGACCTTGGCGAGGGTGAAGCAGGTGTTGACGAGGTAGAGGCAGCTCACGCACAGGAAGGCGCGAACCCAGGGGTCGGCCGGCAGGTAGGCGATGCCGAGGATGACGGCGACGAGGGCCAGACCAAACGAGATGGCGGCTTGGGCGTAGAAGGCGGCGGTGGTCTTGGGGCTGGTTGCGTTCGACATGCTCAGAATCGTGCTGGGCGGGGCATGCCGAGGCATGAGTACGGATACTCAACTCCGACCGGTTGGCTCGTCCAGGCCGTGCTGGACGGCGTACCTCGCGAGCTGCACGCGGTTGTTCATCTGCAGCTTTCCGAGCACGTTCTGCACGTGGTTCTGCACCGTTCGGTGGGAGACCACGAGCTGCTCGGCGATCTGCTTGTACGACCGACCAAGGGCGACGAGCCTCAGCACGTCGATCTCCCGGGCCGTCAGGGTGTTCGCGGGCTGCGAGCCGGCTGGTTGACGGAACTCGCCGAGCACCAGACCGGCGAGCCCGGGGGAGAACACCGCTCGACCCGATGCCGTTGCCTCGACCGCGGCCACCAGCTCGGACTTGGTTGCGGTCTTCATCAGGTATCCGGTCGCGCCACACTTGACCGCGTCGAGGACGTCTCGTTGCTCGCCGCTCGACGAGAGCATGAGGACGTACGGGTGGGTCTCGGCGCGGTCCGCCCGCAGGCGCCGCGTCACCTCGGCTCCGGTTGCGTCCGGCAGCTGCAGGTCGAGCAGCACGACCAGTGGATTGGTCGCCGCCGTTACGCGCAGCGCCTGCGCACCGGACGATGCAGTGCCGACGACGGTGAAGCCCGCGTCGATGAGGTCGCGCGCCACCGCGTCGCGCCACATTGGGTGATCGTCGACGACCACCACGCTGATCTCGGCTCGACCGCTGTGCGCTGTGCCGGACATGCGTGGACCCTACGACGCCGGGGATCGCGGAATGCGGAGTACGACCTCGACGCCTGCACCGGGAGTGCCGTCGATCATCGTCGTGCCACCCAGCTCGGACACCCGGCCGACGACCGATCGGGCGACTCCCATGCGGCCCTCCCGCTCGGCCTGAGCGAGCCGCCCGGGCGCGAGGCCGACACCGTCGTCCCGCACGGTCACCACGACGGTGTCCCCCTCGTCCTCGATCAGCACGAACGCTCGAGCGTCGGGACCGGCGTGCCGCCGGACGTTGTCTAGGGTCGCGGTGACGGCGGCCAGCAGCTCCCGGACGTCAGCGGCCGGTAGCAGCACCGGCGCGGCGGAGGATGAGATGGTCACCTTCGACGATGCCAGCTGGCGCGACCGCCTCAGTCAGGTCGCGCATTCCCGCGGGGTCGACCTCGCCGAGCGGCCGTCCGGACAGCAGCGTGCGCAGCGCGATCTCCTGCTCGCCGGCAAGTCGAGCGAGCTCGGCGCCGTCCCTGTCGAGCTCGTCGCCACGCCGCGCGACCAGGCTGAGGACCTGCAGCGTCCCGTCGTGCACCGCCCGGGCCAGCCGGTCGCGCTCGCGGGCCGCGGCCTGCACCTCCAGCGCCGCGGCCAGCTGCGCCTCGGCCAGCCGGCCACGCTCCGCGACGTAGCCCACGAGTGCGCCGGCGAGCAGCACCAGCATGGTGTTGTGCAGCAAAGCGTCCGTGACCGCGCCGCGTTCAAGGACGTTGGCCAGGCCTACGACTGCAGCGGCGGGCAACGCGGCCGGCCATCCGTACACGATGGCCCAGGCGATCACCGGCGCCGCCACCCATGTCACCGGCAGCGTCTGTGCGCCCCGCTCGACCCAGTCAGGCTCCTGGAGCCAGCGCGTGACCACGACTGCAGCGGCCGCGGTCAACAGATCAAGGGTGAGCAGCGGCCACCGACGCAGCCGCGGGTCGCGATAGGCGACGATCGTGACGACGGTCCAGACCGCCATGGCCGCCAGCACCAGCCACCCGCCGGCCGGGTGACGGTAGTCGTCGAAGACGCGCAGATACAGCACCGCCGCGTACAGCAATGACACGGCACGGAACACCGCCAGCGCCCGCCACCACTGCGCCTCGTACGTCTCCAACGGCTGCCACCTCCGAGCGGGAGCTGTTAGCGACGGTTGGCGGACGTACGCGGCGCGCCCGAGCAGCAGCCCCCAGATCAGAAACCATGCATCCCAGAGGAACACGTGCCAGCGCAGCGCCGTGCGGTCAACGGCTGTGCCGGGATCGATGACGTCGGTGAGCACGAGTGCGCCGACCACGACAAGAACGCCGCCGTAGAGCACCAGCACCACGCTCGCGACGGCTGCGAGCACTCTGAGCAGGCGCTGGGGCAGCCCGTGTCTGGACGGGAAGGCGAGCCCGAGGGCCAGGAACCCTCCCGCGATCTTGAGCCCCGCGCTGGCCAGGCCGAGCGCGAGCGGCCGGCGCGCCGCCGTCCCTCGCGATGTCCTCGGGCGAGCCGCCAACGGTGGACAGCAGCGCCTCGCCGCCCAGAGCCCAGTAGAGGCTGGGGATGGCGTAGAGAAAGGCCAGCACCGCCGCCCGAGCGCTGCCCAGTTCCCGACGGACGCGCTTCGCGGGGAGCCAGTGCGTCGGGTCCGCGCATGGCGTGGACAACTAACCGGGGCGCATTGCCCTTCCCCGCGATGCGAGAACGCGGGCCAGCTCACGCAGGCAGGGGCAAGTCGATCACCCTGGCGATGGCGGTCCCAGTCGCGATGGTCTCCCCCTCGGTGGCCATGCAGCGACGCCTCGAGAAAGGCGAGATCGCCGTCGCGATGGGCGACGCGACCCCTTCCGACGATCCGCCCGGGTCGGACGGGCCGCAGGAAGCGGGTGCTGAGGTCCAGCGTGGTGATGAACTGGGTCGGCTTCAGAGTCGCCAGGAGAGCCGGGCCGAGCGTGTCGTACAGCATGGCGGCGAGGAACGCGCCCATCACCTCGCCGAACGGGTTGGTGAACTCGTCGGTACCCGCGAATGCGACCTCGATCGTGCCGTTGTCGACATCCGCGTTGACGAACTGGAAGCCCAGCGACGCGGCCGCGCGGGGCAGGGGCACTCGCCCCTCCACGGCGTCCCAGAATGGCCCGGACCGCTGGTTGGTGGTGACGGACAAGGGGGTGGCTCCTTTGTTGAGTGATTTCCCCATCGACGCTAGGAGCCGGACGTGAGTGGGTCTTGTACGTTCTTCACCTGTACGCGGGCGCGCGGCCGGAGGCGTCGGAGCGGGCTAGGTACGCGGTCGGCGCGCTCCCCGTGAACTGCCGGAAGTCACGGACCAGGTGGGCCTGGTCGGTGTAGCCGGCGTCAGCCGCGACCTGTGCCCAGGGCGCTCCCGGATCTTCCGTAACCTGCCGCGAGACGCGCTCGAAGCGCAGCAAGCGCGCGGCGGTCTTGGGGGACAGGCCGATCTGCTGCCGGAAGCGGGTGATCAGGTGCTTGTGGCTCCAGCCCACGTCCTTGGCGATCCGGCCGATCGGGACCGCTCCGGCGGAGGCCTCGAGGCGCGCCCAGGCCGTGACCACCTCAGGTGCCGGAAGCCGCGCCTGGGCCAGCCGGCCCAGCAGGAACCCGTCGAGGACCTGGAAGCGCCGGGCCCAGGTCGGCGCGTCGCGGGTTGTGTCCCCCAGCAACCGGCCGTCGGCGCCGAGGATGTCCTTGAGATCGACGATCTTGTCGTTGAGCTCGTCCATGGGCAGCCCGAGCAGGCCGAAGGCGCCGAGCGGGGAGAGGCGCACCTCGAGGTACGACGGGGAGCAGGCGCCGTCGATGACCGAGAAGGAGCCGTGCACGCCGTTGACGAACGCGGGCGGGCGCAGCGGCGAGTCCTGGATCTTGACGATCATGAGCACCGAGGTAGTCGCCGGCAGCAGCAGTCCGCGCTCCTGATCGGTGGCCTCGGTGATGCCGACGTAGTCGTGCGCCAGGTAGGGCCGCAGCGCAGGGTGCGGCGAGCCACTCACCCGCGTCGCCGTTGCACCCTGCGATGTGCCCACGAACGTTGACAACGCCACCGGACCTGGCCGATCTTCCATGGCATGGCGAAGACCCCGGACGACCCAGAAGCCGTTGACCAGTACCTCGCAGGCTTGCCGCCGGACGAGCGTCAGGCGTTGGAGGCAGCTGCGACAGCTCGTCAAGTCGACGGTGCCCGGCGTCCGCGAGCGCATCTCGTACGGCGGAGCTGTGATCTTCGCCCGCAACGGCGACCTGATCGGCTTCAATGCGCACCCGGAGCGCTTGTCGTTCTTCACGATGAGCCCGGAGCTTGCGAAGGCCATGAAGGCGGAGATCACGCAGACGCACAAGGTCTCCGGCGCCACCATCCACTTCAGCCCGGACAACCCGTTGCCGACACCGCTCGTGCAGAAGATCCTCGCCGAGCGGGTCAGGCAGCAGGACGAGGCTTAGATCGCTGCATGCTCCACGGCGTACCTGGCGACGAGCAGGCTGGAGCCTTCCCAGGTGCGGGTGTCGATCAGCTTGAGCGAGACCGGCGGCCGCTTCTCGAACGCGGGAGTGCCGGCGCCCAGCACACCGGCGCCGATCTGAATATGCAGCTCGTCGACGAGACCGTGCTCCAGCAGGTCGTTCCACAGGACGTGGCTGCCGAACACGAGAATGTCGCGGCCTGGCCCCGCTTGAGCTCGCCGATCTGCGTCATGCGCGTCGGCGCGCTTGATGATGCGGGTGTTGTGCCAGGGCTCCGTCTGCTCTGGAGGTCAAACTGTCGGAAATGACCACCTTGTCGAGAGTGTTCATCAGCCGGGAGATCTCGCGCTCCACCGGCGCGTCATTGGGATTCTCGGCGATCGACGGCCAATAGCCCTTGAACCCCTCGTACGACCTTCGGCCGAGCAGCACCGTGTCAGCCGCGCGCAGCCGCTCTGCGTTGTAGTCGGAGAAGCCGTCGTCGAACGGCATGGCATAGACGTCGTTGCCCGGCCCCTCGAAGTAGCCGTCGAGGGAGATGATGTTGCAGACGACGAGCGTGCGCATCTCTGTGTCCTTCCGGTGTGCCGTTGTTGGCGTTACCGGATCAGAGACACGCGGAACCGCAAACTCATCGGGCCGTGGCAGGTTTCTCCAGTCCGTCCCACGACCACCGTGGCACCGGCAGGTCAGGCGGCACCTCGGACCCGGCCGGTGAGACGGCAAGGACCTGCTGCACCGCCCACTCCATGTAGGACCGCAGTGTTCTCCGGAACTCGGGGTCGCTTGGCAGGCCGGCATCGTCGGCGGCCTGCATGAAGCAGCTGACGAAGCGTTGTCCGAGATCGTCCTCCGCGCCCTGCTCGGCGTGGACGCCGAGCATCGCCGATTGACCGCCGCACGTCTCCGAGAACACGGGAGGGCCACCGAACACCTCGGCCCAATAGCTCGCGAGTCGCTGCACGTGCTGCGGATGACCTGGGTGAGAGAAGGGGTGGTTCAGCACGGGATCCTGCAAGCAGCGCTCATGGTGCGCCGTCGCCAGCGCCAGGAAGGCCTGCTCGCCGCCCGCGAACTCGTAAACGGATGGACGTGCCATGCGCACCAGACTGCCACCGAGCTCCTGCACCACGTCGACAAGCAGGTCGAGGTCGGCTGCGGTGGTGCGCCAGTTGCTGATAGCCGGCCGCAGGGCCACGCGCCCCGCGTAAACCGTGGTGCCGGCGAAGACGCGTCCGTCGTCGAGGAGGGCGTCGCCGAGACTTCGGTTGACCTCGTTGAGCGCTGCCTCGGGGAGACCGGGCGGGCGGTAGCGGAAGCAGACGACGTTCAGCGGCACGTCCGCCAGTCGCTCCAGGTCGGGCGCGGCGTCCACACGGGCGGCCAGGTGCGCGGCGAGGTCGCAGTGGCGCTCGACCAGCTCACGGAACCCGGACCGGCCGTAGGCCGCGAGCGATGCCCAGATCGGCAGCGCGCGAGCCCGCCGCGAAGACTCCGGACCGAGCAGGCCGTAGCCGCCACGTGGGTCGTCCGGCCCCGGCAGGTACGCCGCACCGGGCATGCCGAACGCGGGGCCGAGCCGCGCGGGATCTCGTACGAGCACGAAGCCGCTCTCGTACGGCACGTTCAGCCACTTGTGCGCGTCCGCCGCGATCGAGTCCGCGCGCTCGACGCCCGCGGTGAGGTGCGCGGTACGCGGTGACAACGCCGCGAAGAGGCCGAACGCGCCGTCGATGTGCAGCCAGGCGCCGTGCTGCTCGGCCAGGCCGGCCAGCTCGGCGATCGGGTCGAAGTCACCGGCATTGGGCTCTCCGGCGGTGCCGATGATGACGGCGGGCGCGCCATCGAGATCGCGCAGCCTGCGGGCCAGCGCGTCGACGTCCAGCCGGCCGACGTCGTCGCGGGTGAACACCTCGACGGTGTCCTTGCCGTGCCCCAGCATCTGCAACGCCTTGCGCGCGCTCGGGTGGACGTACCCGCCGCCGAGCACCGGCATCCGTGGCAGCCCGGCGAGACCGCGGGCCGTGACGTCGACACCGTGCCGCTCGGCCCACCAGTGCGTGGCAAGAGCGAGCCCGGTGAGATTGGCGAACGTGGCGCTGGCAGTCAGGGCGCCGCCCCATGACGTCGGCAGCCCGACGAGGTCACGCAGCCAGCCGAGCACGATGGTCTCGACCGAGTCGGCAAGCCGCGACGAGGCGCGTACGAAGGCGTTCTGGTCGAGCAGCGACACGGTCCAGTCCGCGGCCAGAGCCGCAGGCGTCGAGCCTCCGATCACGAAGTGGAAGAACCGCGGACCCGCGGACGCCGTTGCGGTCGCCGACCCCACGCGCAGGAGCGTGTCCACGGCCGCCAGGGTGCCGGCGCCCTCTTCCGGCAGCGGGCCCGCCAGCTCGCGCAACAACGGTTCCGCGGCGCTGTCCCAGACCAGGCGTTCGGGCAGCGAGTCCAGGTAGGGCCCGGCGGCGTCCAGCACTCGCCGGAGTGCGGGGAGTGCTTCGTCCTGCTCGTGTATCGGGTCGGCCATACGACCATTGTGGTCAGTCGTCTGCGAGGCCGTTGCGCAAAGCGGTGACGACAGGTCGCGGGGCGGTGTCGACGGCGAGCCGGAACACGTCGGGGCGGTGGTAGTGGCCGACCGGGTCGAACAGCCGCCGCGCAGAGTGCACTTTGGCGAGATCCAGCTCGGCGAACAGGACGGTCTCGGCGTGACGGGCGGGTCCGGCGAGGATCTCCCCGTTGGTGCCGACGATGACCGTGTTGCCGGGCTCCACCCACTCGGGGTCGTCCGGGTCGGTCTGCCACACCCGCTCTCGGTCGGGGAAGTCCGGCGGGATCTGGTCGACGCGTACGCACGGGTTCACACCGATCACGTAGCAGCGACCCTCGCGGGCGATGTGCCGCATGGTCGCAATCCAGCCGTCGCCTCGGGCCAGTGTCGGCGCCAGCCACACGTCGACACCCTGCGCGTACAGGTAGAACCGGGCCAGCGGCATGTAGTTCTCCCAGCAGATGAGCCCGCCGATGCGCCCGAACGGCGTCTCGTAGGTCTCGAGCGTCGACCCGTCACCCATCCCCCACACGGTGCGCTCGGAGCCGGTTGGCATCAGCTTGCGGTGCTTGCCAAGGAGATCGCCGTCGGGTGCGAAGTACAGCAAGGTGTTGTAGATCGTGCCGCCGTTCGGCTCACGTTCGTTGACGCCGACCACCAGATAGACGCCGGCCTCCCGGGCCGCGGCCCCGAGCCGCTCGGTGGCCTCGCTCGGCACGACGACGGCCTGGTCGGCGAGCATCTCGAACCACTGCTCGTCACCGTCCCAGATCCGCGCCCCGTCGATCCAGATCGGCGTGCCAGGCACGAAGACCTCGGGAAACACCACCAGGTCGGCCGCCCTCATCTCGGGGTCAGCCAGTAGCTTCTCCACCTTGCCGAGCGTCGCCTCGCGATCCATCAGCACGTACGCCGCCTGTACCGCGGCCACGGTCAACGTCGCCATGACGTCACAGCCGTCTGGTCAACGGATGTTCTGGTTGAGGTGGAACAGGTTGTCCGGGTCGTACGTCTTCTTCACGCCCTTGAGCCGCTCGTAGTTGGCCGCATAGTTCACGGGGACGCGATCCGCGTCGTCCTCGGACATGAAGTTGACGTAGCCCGCGTCGGTGCCGTACGGCTTGATCGCCTCGTAGTAGTCGCGGACCCAGGCGATGTTGGCGTCGTTGTCGGCAGGGTCCGGCCACATGCCCGCGATCACCGGCGAGAACGTCACGTCGCGGAACGGGAAGGCCGTCTCATCCTGGGCGACACGGTGCACTGCACCGTTGACCGGGTAGAGGTGCATGGTCGACGACATGTGGGGGACCCGGGCGCCATGTTCGACGTGCGCGGCGATCGCCTCCGGCGTCAGCTCGCGGACGAACTGGGCCTTCCAGTAGTGCTGGAGCCCCTTGGGCACCAGACCGTCGAAGGCTGCGTTGAGCGCGGGGTACGGCATCGGGCCGACGTGCTCGGCGACGATGGGTGCGAGATCGCGTACGGGCTTCAGGGCGCGCTCACCCTCGGATGTGGGGCCTGCCCACGCCATCACCAGGGCACACAAGGTGTCCCCGTGCCGGTTCTCCGGGATGAACGGCAGCGGTGGCGCGATCTGCCATGCGAAGAAGCCACCCAGCTGCTCGGGAGCCTGACCGATGTAGTCGGCGAAGCCGGCCATCACGGTCGCCGCGTCGTCGACTTCGAAGAAGATCGGGCCGCCGTAGAGCTCGGGGATCTCGTGCAGCTCGTATTCGAGAGCGGTGACGACGCCGAAGTTCCCGCCGCCTCCGCGCAGCGCCCAGAACAGATCCTCGTTCTGCTGGTCGCTGGCTCTGAGGAACCGTCCGTCCGCGGTCACGACGTCGGCCGACAGCAGGTTGTCGCAGGACAGCCCGCAGCCCCGAGCGAGGTAGCCGATGCCTCCGCCCAGGGTCAGACCGGCGATGCCGGTGGTCGAGACGATGCCGCCTGTGGTGGCGAGTCCGAAGGCGTTGGTGGCGTGGTTGAAGTCTCCCCACGTGGAGCCGCCGCCCGCTCTGGCCGTCCGGGCTTCCGGATCGACATGGACCCAGCGCATGCCCGACAAGTCGAGCACGACGCCGCCGTCGCACGTGCCGAATCCGGGCACACTGTGCCCCCCGCCCCGGACGGCCAGATCGACCCCCTGCTCGCGAGCCAGCGCGACCCCCGCACGCACGTCTCCGACGTCCTCAGCGCGAATCACCACCGCTGGGTGGCGGTCGTGCATGGCGTTGTAGACAGCACGGGCCTCGTCGTAGCCATCGTCACCGGGCGTGAAGACCTGGCCACGGACAGTCTCTCGAAGCGCGCTGATGGTCGCGTCCTGCATAAGTGCCCTCCCTCGGACCTTCTTCGACTATGGGAGGGCAGCGTTCCTGGAGCGTTCCGGCGCTATCCCATGGCGAGCAGCGAGCGCTCCGCTTGACGCTGGTGGGCGATCGCTCCCTGGTCGCGAGCGACCTCGATCGCGCGTCGGATCAACGACCCGCCGCGCTCGGCATCACCGGACGCGACATGGAGCTCACCGTCGATGCGAAGCAGGTCGGCGTCGAGGTAGCGCTGCCCCGTGCGATCAGCGAAGGCTCTGGCCTCGCCGATGACCACCAGTCCTTCCTCGGGCATCTCCGCGAGCTCGAGCGCACGGGCGAGGACCGCCATGACGAAGATGCGGTAGACCTGGCGCGCGGGGTCGCGGTAGGTCTCGGCTGCCCGGCGGACCAGCCGCAGCCCGCCGCGCTGGCCGCGCCGCACCTGCACCCAGCCCCGCATCAGATCGGCCATGGGCTCGAAGAACGGCGTCCGGCCGGTCCACAGCCGCGATCCTGCCCGCGCGCTGGCGAGCACCCCGTCGTCGTCCTCGCGCAGGATAGCGAGCCAGCCCTCCCAGCAGGTGACGTACGCGAGGGTGAACGGGTCGCCGATGGCCGATGCGTACCGTTGCGCCTCGGTCATCAGCCGTACGGCTTCGTCATCCTCGCCTCGCCACCAGACGGTCACCGCCAGCCGGCTGGCGCAAACCGCGTACGGGTCCTGGGCGTAGGCGCGAAGGTGAGTGGCGCACTCGTCGGGGTTGTAGGTCGACATGGCCTCGCGAAGGTGAGTCTCCGACTCTGCGAAACGAGCCCGCCAGAAGTCGTTGACGCCGAAGAGATAGTGGCCTTCCACCAGTGAGATCGGATCGCCCGTCTCTCCCCGGCGGACGAGGTTCGCCGCCCACTGCGCGGCCTCGACGAACTGGCAGTTGGACAGGGTCAGCAGCCCAAGTCCCCGTTCCGCCGACGGCGGGAGCTCCGCGCCGAGCCGGCGGGCCAGCCGCCCGACCTGCGTGTACTGCTCGCGGACCTCGTTGGACCCGTAGCCGAATCTCGAGACGAGTGGGACGGCCAGTTCCGTGCGTACGGCGAGCTCCTCCTCCTCGCGTTCCCGGCCGGCGGGTAGGCGCGCGACCAGATGCAACGCCCGGCGCAGTGCAGCGATGACCTCATCGGTGGCGAACAATGACTGCGCATACGACGCCGCCCGCCGATGGGCGGTGATGGCATCGTGGCTGCGGCCGGCCTTCTCGTAGTGGGTGGCGAGCTCGGCGACGACCCGGTCGAGGTCGTCGTGGTGGAGCTCCGCCATGGCATTGGCGACGGTGGCGTGCAGGCTGCGCCGTCGTACGGGGCTGATGGCGTCGAGGGCGACCTCCCGGACCCGGTCGTGGCTGAAGTCGTAGCCGTCGCCCTGGTCACGCACGATGCGTCGGCGCCACAGCTCGTCCAACGCGTCAACGAGCTCGTTGCGCTCACCCGTCCAAGCTGCTTCCAGAAGCTCCAGCGAGAACGCCCGACCGACGGTGGCACACAGCTCCACGAGTCGTCGCGCCGGAGCGGTGAGCTGCCCCAGCCGTGCCTGGATGACCCCGGAGACGGTGGGCTGGACGAGGCGTGGACCCTCCGCGGCCGAGCGCCCGCCGGCCGCGCGAATGGCTTCGACGATGAACAGCGGGTTGCCTTCGGACTCGGCGTAGAGGCTGGTTGCCTCCGCCACGGACAGGTCTGCACCGCGTAGCCGTCGCCCCAGCTCGGCGGTCGACGCGGCGTCGAGTGGCCGCAGCGCGATCTCGGTGAGCAGGCCGGCGAGGTGCAGCCCTCCTGCCACAGTCGACAGCGGGTGGCCTGCATCGACCTCTTCGGTGCGGGCGGAGCCGGCCACCATGACCGGCGCCGGCCCTGCCTCTCGTACGAAGTAATGCAGGAAGGCCAGCGTGTCGGCATCACACCACTGGAGGTCGTCGACGACGAGCAGCAGCGGTTGCTGGGCGGAGAGCAGTGCGTTTCGAAGGCCGTCGAAGAGCCGGGCGCGCTTGGCCGGTTCGCTCACGGGCTCCGGCACGCTCGGCTGTTCAGACGTGGTGAGCTGGGGCAGCAGGCGGGCCACCTCGGCTCGCCAGGTCGGGTCAAGCGTGGACACCGTGGGCCACAGGGTCGGTGAACGCAGCCAGTCGGTGACCGGCCCATAGGCCAGCCTGCCCTCGGCAGCGTAGGCCCGGCTCCTGGCGACCCGGACTCCCCGCTGCTCGAGGTTGTTGGCGAACTCCTCGAGCAACCGGGACTTGCCGATGCCTGCCTCGCCGGTGACCAGCAGCATGCCTCCTGGCCCCGAGAGGGCTTCACCCCAGACCGCGTGGGACAGCGCCAGGTCGCCGCCGCGCCCCACCAGGTGGGTTGCCGCAGCCGTCATTGTGGTTGCCGGCGTTGTGTCCAGCAGGGATCGATAGACCGCCTGCGTGGCTGGGCTGGGCGGCACGCCTGCCGCGCGGTCCAGGGCTCGGACGCACTCGTGGAACACCCGCAGGCTGCGGGCGCGATCGCCGGACGTGCCGTACACACGCATCAGTCGCCGATAGCTCGGTTCATGCGTGGGGTCAAGGCGCAGTAATGCCTGCGCGTTGACCGCAGCGGCGTCCTGGTCACCGGCATGCTCGCCTGCGTCGGCCAGCCGATCGAGCACCGTGATGGCTGACGCGCGCAGCCGCTCACGCTCGGCAAGCACCCAGTCGTCGTAGCTCCCCGGCAGCAGGTCCCCGCCGTAGGCGTCGGCGGCCGCGGTCAGCCACTGACGGGCGACGCTGTCGCCGTCGGCATCCTTCACTTGGCGCACGGCCTCCTGGAATGCCTCGACGTCGATCCAGGCCGGGGAGTCCTGCCGCCACTGGATGGTCGTCTTCGACACGTCGAGGTAGCGCTCGGGCTCCGGCAGGGCACTTTTGAGATGGTGCAGCAGGTGTCGCAGGTTGGTGCGTGCCTGCGCCTCGCTGGAGTCCGGCCACAGGGAGAAGGCGACGTGCTGACGGGACTGCGGGATCAGGCCCCTGACGAGTAGGCGCGCGAGCAGGAGCTGCAGCCGGTGGGACTCGAAGCCCGGGAGGTCGGTCTCGCCCATGCGCACAGAGGCCTGTCCGAGCAGCCGCACGGTGAGGCCGGAGCTGCTGCGTTCTGGTGTCACTGTTGCCTTGCCCTAGGGATGCGCAACGGCGAGGGCCTGACGGGCGATCTCGAGCTCCTCGTCGGTGGGTACGACGAGGACGGCCACGGGAGAGTCGTCGGGGGAGATGACCCGCGCGTCACGGGAGAGCGATGCATTGCGCTGCGGGTCGACTGTGATGCCGAGCGCCTGGAGCCCGTCGAGCGCGGCAGCCCGTACGCGCGCATCGTTCTCACCCACACCCGCGGTGAACGCGATGGCGTCGGCGCCGCCAAGGACTGCGAGGTAGGCGCCAACGTACTTGCGCAGTCGATGGCAGTAGGCCTCGAGCGCGAGTGCCGCTTGGGCGTCGCCGGCATCGGCGAGCTTGTGCACCTCGCGCAGGTCGTTGGCGCCGGCGAGCCCGAGCATGCCGCTCTTGCGGTTGAACACCGCGTCGATCTCGTCGATCGACATCCCCGCCTCGCGGCGCAGGTGGAACACGACGCCCGCGTCGATGTCTCCGGTGCGGGTCCCCATGACGAGACCCTCGAGTGGCGTGAGGCCCATGGACGTCTCGACAGACGTCCCGTTGCGGACCGCGGCGGCCGACGCGCCGTTGCCGAGGTGCAGCACGATGACGCGGCAGTCGTCGACGGGCCGGCCGATGAGCCGGGCGGCCGCGCGGGACACGTAGGCGTGCGACGTGCCGTGGAAGCCGTAGCGCCGGATGCCGTAGGTCTTGGCGACGTCACGGTCGATGGCGTAGGTGTAGGCCTGCGGCGGCAGGGTGGCATGGAACGCGGTGTCGAAGACCGCGACGTGCGGCACGTCCGGGAAGACGCGCCGCGCCGTGCGAATCCCCTCCAGGTTCGCCGGATTGTGCAACGGTGCGAGCGGCACGAGCTCCTCGATCGTCTGCTCGACCTCGTCGTCGATGATGACCGGCTCGCTGAACTGGTCACCGCCGTGCACGACCCGGTGGCCGACCGCGGACACGCTGAGCTCTGGGCCCAGGTCGGCGAGCACGGCGCGCAACGCAGACTCGTGGTCGGGTGGGCCGTCGGGCTCACCGATGCGCTCCACCAGGCCGGATGCGACAACCTCTTCCGACTCCACCTCGATCAGCTGGTACTTGATCGACGACGACCCGGAGTTGACGACCAGCACCGTCACGACGAGCCCTGTGCCTGGATTGCCGTGATGGCAACGGTGTTGACGATGTCCTGCACAAGTGCGCCGCGCGACAGGTCGTTGACGGGCTTGTTGAGGCCCTGCAGCACCGGACCGACCGCGACCGCGCCCGCGCTGCGCTGAACCGCCTTGTAGGTGTTGTTGCCGGTGTTGAGATCGGGGAACACGAAGACGGTGGCGCGTCCCGCAACCTCGCTCTCCGGCAGCTTCGTCTTGGCCACGCTCGCGTCGACCGCGGCGTCGTACTGGATGGGTCCGTCGACGGACAAGTCGGGACGCCGCTCCCGCACGAGGTCGGTCGCGGTGCGGACCTTGTCGACGTCGGCGCCGGCCCCGGACTCGCCGGTGGAGTAGGACAGCATCGCGATGCGTGGCTCGACACCGAACTGTGCCGCGGTCTCGGCCGACGAGATCGCGATGTCGGCGAGCTGCTCGGCGGTCGGGTCAGGGTTGACCGCGCAGTCGCCGTAGACGAGGACGCGGTCGGGCAGGCACATGAAGAACACGCTCGACACGATGGCGACGCCCGGTCGCGTCTTGACGACCTCGAAGGACGGCTTGATCGTGTGCGCCGTCGTGTGCACGGCGCCAGACACCATGCCGTCGGCCAAGCCGAGCAGGACCATCATCGTGCCGAAGTAGGAGACGTCGGTGACGCGGTCGTACGCGGCGTCGTAGGTCATGCCCTTGTGCGCCCGCAGCTCGGCGTACTTCTTCGCGAACGCGCTGCGTAGCGACTCGTCGAGCGGGCTCACGACCTGCGCGGCAGACACGTCCAGCCCGAGCTCCCCGGCCTTGGCGCGGATTTCGCTCTCCTCTCCGAGCAGCGTCAGGTCGGCCACCCGCCGGCGCAGCAAGGAGTCGGCGGCGCGCAGGATGCGCTCCTCGTTGCCCTCGGGGAGCACGATGTGCTTGCGGTCAGAGCGGGCGCGGTCGAGGACGTCGTACTCGAACATGAGGGGTGTCACGACATCCGTGCGCGTCACGTCGAGCCGGTCCAGCAGGGCGCCCGCGTCCACATGGCTGCCGAACAGCGAGAGGGCCGTCTCCACCTTGCGTACGGAGTCGGCCGACAGGCGCCCACGCACGGCGGACAGCGCGCTCGCGGCGCGGAACGTACCAAGCTCGGTGGTCACCAGCGGCAGCCGCGGCTTGAGGCCCTCGATCAGTCGTACGACCTGTGCCGGCAGCTCGAAGCCTCCGTTGAGGACGACGCCCGACAGCGACGGGAAGGTGTCGGAGACGTGCGCCATGACGAGGCCGAGCAGCAGGTCGGCACGATCGCTCGGGGCGATGACGACGGCGCCCTCGAAGAGCCGGTCCAGGACGTTGGGCATGGTCATGCCGCCGATGATCAGTCCGAGGCACTCGCGCGAGAGCAGTGTCGGGTCGCCCATGAACAGCTTGCCGTCGACGGCCTCCATCAATGCCTGCACGGTCGGTGCGACGAGGAAGGGGTCGTCGGGGATCGCATACCCGGGCACGGGTGAGTCGAGCGCCGCGGTGACCGCGTCCAGCTCCGCGGGGTTGGTGCGGTTGCTCACGACGGCGAACAGCTGGGCGTGGTTGGCGACCAGCTCGGCGGTGGCGATGTCAGCGACGGAGCGCACCTCCTGCGGCGTACGACCGAACCCCTTGACGACGAGGAGCACGGGCGCACCGAGGTTGACGGCGATGCGTGCGTTGTAGGAGAGCTCGGTGGGCGAGCCCACGTCGGTGTAGTCGCTGCCGACGATGAGCACGGCGTCGCACTGTCGTTCGACCGCGCGGTAGCGGGCGACGATCTCGGCCATGGCGCCGTCGGGGTCGGAGTGGACCTGCTCGTAGTGGACCCCGACGCAGTCGTCGTACGGGACCGCGACCCCTGCCTGGCTGACAAGCAGGTGAAGGACGTAGTCGGGGTCGCTGTCCTCGCGCACGATTGGCCGGAAGACACCGGTCCGCTTCACTCTGCGGGTCAGGGCTTCCAGCATGCCGAGCGCCACCGCGGACTTGCCGGTCTCGCCCTCGGCGGAAGCGAGGTAGAGGCTGCGCGCCACGGGTCGAGGCTAGCCTCTGCGTATGTCGCCAACCACCGAGGAGATCGCCCGCGCGCCGAAGGTCCTGCTCCACGACCACCTCGACGGCGGGTTGCGCCCGCAGACGGTCGCCGAGCTGGCCGCGGAGGTCGGTCATGAGCTGCCCGTGGCTCCCGACGAGCTCGACGCGTGGTTCCGCTCGGCCGCCGACTCGGGGTCGCTGGAGCGCTACCTGGAGACCTTCGAGCACACCGTCGGCGTGATGCAGACGCAGCCGGCGCTGGTGCGGGTGGCGGCCGAGTGCGCCCAGGACCTGGCGCGCGACGGCGTGGTCTATGCCGAGGTGCGCTACGCGCCGGAGCAGCACCTGGAGGGCGGGCTGTCGCTGGTCGAGGTCGTCGAGGCGGTGGAAGAGGGCTTCCGGCTTGGGGAGCGGCTGGCGGCGGATTCCGGGGCGCCGATCCGCATCGGAACGCTGCTCACCGCGATGCGGCACGCGGCGAGATCGACCGAGATCGCCGAGCTGGCGGTGCGCTATCGGGATGCGGGGGTAGTGGGGTTCGACATCGCCGGCGCCGAGGCGGGCTTCCCACCGACGCGGCACCTCGACGCGTTCGAGTACCTGCGCCGGGAGAACTTCCACTTCACGATCCACGCCGGCGAGGCCTTCGGGCTGCCGTCGATCTGGGAGGCGCTGCAGTGGTGTGGCGCCGATCGGCTGGGCCATGGCGTGCGCATCATCGACGACATCTCCGTGGGTGCCGAGGGGCAGGTGGCCCTGGGGCGCCTCGCCGCCTATGTCCGCGACATGCGGATCCCGCTGGAGATGTGCCCGTCGTCCAACGTGCAGACCGGCGCGGCGACGTCGATCGCCGAGCACCCGATCGGCCTGCTGACGCGGTTGCGGTTCCGGGTGACGGTCAACACCGACAACCGGCTCATGAGCGGTACGTCGATGTCACGCGAGATGGCGTTGCTGTGTGAGGCGTTCGGCTATGACCTCGATGACCTTCAGTGGTTCACCGTCAACGCGTTGAAGAGCTCGTTCCTGCCCTTCGACCAGCGACTCGCGCTCATCAACGACGTCGTCAAGCCGGGGTATGCGGCGCTGCGCGAGGCGCGGGCGTTCGCGACGGTCCGCGCGCCGGTGACGCCGTGAGGGCCGCGCAGGGTCGATCACGTTCGGTAGGCGCAGCCGGTCTGTGCAAGGCATGCAGGCCGCGCTCAGACCGGGATGATCACGTTAACGTGATCATCCCGGCTGGCCGCCCGGGTCAGTCCTCGTTGGGGATGAGGATCCAGGCGCCGAGGTAGAACAGGATCTGCGGGCCGGGGAGCAGGCAGGACACCAGGAACAGCACGCGCACCACGTTGCGAGACATGCCGAACCGGTCGGCGATGCCGGCACAGACGCCGGCGACGACGCGACCGCGCCGCGGCCGGCGCAGGGTGGTCTGTTGGGGTACAGGTGCGTACGAGTAGTCGTAGCTCATGTCTTCGACCGTATGCGCCGCGCGGCGACCTCGACTCGGGTCGCGACCCTGATCGACCCCGGATCCGACCCTGATGACGCCGCTCACACACGGGCGCGACCGCAGCCGGTCGAGCGTTCCCCGAAGCTCGCGTGCGCTGACCGCGCGACAGCCGAGCTCGACTTGGCGACGTACGATCTCCGATTCTTCTCGCAGCAGCAGCCGGCCGCGCCGCAGCAGCGTCAGCGGGGGCTTGCGGTGCTCGCGCAGGTCGCGGGTGAGTCGTCGGACGAAGTTCTTCCACGGGCGGCGGGCGAGCACGAGCGCCTCCGCCAGGATGCCGCGCGTGCGGCAGGCCGTGACGATCTCCGCCGCGAACAGCCCCTCGGCGACGAACACCGGAGACCCCTCGGTGTCGAACACCCGGTGGCTGGTGGCGCGGTCGTGCGCGATGTCGTAGACCGGCACGTCCGCGGAGCCCGTACGGCAGATCTCGGTCAGCACCTCAACGGCGCGGTCGGCGTTCCACGCAGCCGGATCGTCCCAGTCAACGATGCCGAGCTCGGGGAGCCGTGGGAGCGCCGGGTCGTCGCCGTCCCGGTAGAAGTCGTCGAGTGACAGCACCGGCAGCCCGCTCGCCTTCGCATGGTGGGACTTGCCGCTGCCGCTGGGCCCGGCGAGGAGTACGACGCGGCAGCGCAGCGGGGTTACGGGCACGGGCACGGGCGCGAGTCTCGCACGGTTGCTCGCGGCCAATGAGGGTAGACATGGCGCCATGGTGAGCTTCGGGGTGCTCAAGTCGGCGTGGCAGGAGAGCAAGAGGGACGGTGTTCCGCTCTTGTCCGCCGGCGTTGCGTACTACCTGTTCCTCGCGCTGATCCCGGCGCTGCTCGCGGCCGTGCTGGTCTACGGTCTCGTGTTCGACGAGGACGACGTCCAGCGGCAGATCGACGAGTTCGGGGAGGCGCTCCCCGACGAGGCACGGGAACTCCTGCAGACCCAGATGGATCGGATCGTCACGACGTCCTCCGAGGGGCTCAGCATCGGGTTGGCCGTGTCGCTCGTGGCTGCGCTCTGGGCGGCATCTGCCGCGGCGAATGGCCTCATCCGGGCGATGAACCATGTGTACGACGCCGAGGAGACGCGCGGCTTCGTCAAGCTTCGCGGGCTCTCGCTCCTGATCACCCTTGGCGGCACGGTGTTCATTGTTCTCTCGGGGGCGGCGCTCGCCGTCGTGCCCGCCCTCCTGCGTGCGCTCGAGATCGGTACCGCGGGCCGGGTGGGTGCGGAGAGCCTGCGCTGGCTGCTCCTGGTGGCCGCGTTTCTGGCAGCGCTCGCCGTCTTCTACTGGATCGGGCCGAATCGTGAGAACCGCCGCCTGCAATGGATCACGCTCGGGGCAGTCGTGGCGACTGTGCTGTGGATCATCGCGTCGGTCGGGTTCGCGTTCTATGCCAACAACTTCGGCTCGTACGGCGCGACGTACGGGAGCCTGGCGGGTGTCGTCGTTCTCCTTCTCTGGATGTACATCACCGCCTACGTCGTGCTGTTCGGCGGCGAGATCAACGCGGTCGGCGAGAAGGGCGCCGAAGGAGAGCAGGCCTGACCCGTGTTGATCATGGCGAAGGCGTGGTCATTCTTCGCGGATGATCACACCTTCGCCATGATCAACACGATGGAGGGGGGCTGACCCGCCTCTCAGACGCCGATCGGATGCCAGACGGTCTTGTGCTCCAGGAACGCCGTCAGCCGCTGGAGGCTCGGCTCCCGCGTCCAGTCGGGCTCGCCGTCGGGGCTCGGCCGCAGGACCCGCTTGAGGTTGTCGGCCGCCGCCTCTTCGAGCGAGCCGGCCGAGCTCGCCGGCGCCGCAGAGGTCGATCGCGTTGACGTCCATGTGCGAGGCGAGCCAGGGCGCGACCTCGGCCGTACGCCCGGTCAGGACGTTGACGACGCCGCCGGGCAGGTCGGAGGTCGCCAGCACCTCCGACAGCGTGATCGCCGGCAGCGGTCGCTCCTCAGACGTGAGCACGACGACGGTGTTGCCCGTGACGATGACCGGTGCCACGACCGATACCAGCCCGAGCAGCGACGATGACTGGGGCGCGACGACGGCGACGACCCCGGTCGGCTCGGGCATCGTGAAGTCGAAGTAGGGCCCGGCGACCGGGTTGCTCGATCCGACGACCTGAGCGACCTTGTCCGACCATCCCGCGTACCAGACCCACCGGTCGATCGCCGCGTCGACCAGCAACTCGGCCCGCCGCGCCTGCACGCCTTCCGACCGGGACACCTCGTCGACGAACTGCGCGCGCCGGCCCTCGAGCATCTCGGCCGCGCGGTAGAGGATCTGGCCGCGGTTGTAGGCCGTCGCTGTCGACCAGCCGCCGAAGGCCTTGCGGGCGGCGACGACGGCGTCCCGCGCGTCCTTCCGCGAGGCGAGAGCGGCGTTGGCCAGGAACCGCCCGCGCCGGTCGGTGATCTCGTACGAGCGACCCGACTCGGAGCGCGGGAACTTGCCGCCGATATAGAGCTTGTACGTCTTGCGCACGTCGACCCGGTCGTTCATCGGTCCACCTTCAGGTACGACTCGAGGCCGTGCCGCCCGCCCTCACGGCCGTACCCGCTCTCCTTGTAGCCCCCGAACGGCGACCCGGGGTCGAACTTGTTGAACGTGTTGGCCCAGACGACCCCCGCGCGCAGCTGCTGGGCCATCCAGAGGATGCGCGAGCCCTTCTCGGTCCAGACACCCGCGGACAGGCCGTACGGCGTGTTGTTGGCCTTCTCGACGGCCTCCGCAGGCGTACGGAAGGTCAGGACCGACAGCACCGGTCCGAAGATCTCCTCGCGGGCGATCCGGTGCGCCTGGGTGACCCCAGTGAAGACGGTCGGCGGGAACCAGTAGCCGCGCTCCGGCAGCTCGCACGGCGGCGACCAGCGCTCGGCACCCTCGGCCTCGCCGATGTCGGACAGCTCGCGGATCTTCTGCAGCTGGGCGGAGGAGTTGATCGCGCCGATGTCGGTGTTCTTGTCGAGCGGGTCGCCCACGCGCAGCGTGCCCAGGCGGCGCTTGAGCGACGTCATCAGCTCGTCGGCGACCGACTCCTGCACCAGCAGCCGCGACCCGGCGCAGCAGACGTGGCCCTGATTGAAGAAGATCCCGTTGACGATGCCCTCGACCGCCTGGTCGATCGGTGCGTCGTCGAAGACGACGTTGGCCGCCTTGCCGCCGAGCTCCAGCGAGACCTTCTTGTGGGTGCCGGCGATGCTCTTGGCTATCAGTCGCCCGACCTCGGTCGAGCCGGTGAAGGCCACCTTGTCGACGTCGGGGTGACCGACGAGCGCCTGCCCCGTCTCGCCGGCGCCCGTAATGATGTTGACCACGCCGGGCGGCAGGTCGGCCTGCTGGCAGATCTCCGCGAACAGCAAGGCGGTCAGCGGCGTGGTCTCGGCGGGCTTGAGCACCACGGTGTTGCCGGTGGCGAGGGCGGGCGCGATCTTCCAGGCCAGCATGAGGAGCGGGAAGTTCCAGGGGATGACCTGGCCGGCGACGCCGTGCGGCCGCGGGTTAGGGCCGAATCCCGCGTACGAGAGCTTGTCGGCCCAGCCCGCGTAGTAGAAGAAGTGCGCGGCAACGAGTGGTACGTCGACGTCGCGCGACTCCCGGATCGGCTTGCCGTTGTCGATCGACTCGAGGACGGCGAGCTCGCGACCGCGCTCCTGGATGATGCGTGCGATGCGGAAGAGGTACTTGGCGCGGTCGCGGCCGGACAGCTTGGACCAGGTGCGCTCGTAGGCACGGCGGGCGGCCCGTACGGCGCGGTCGACGTCCTGATCGCCGGCGGCGGTGACCTCGGCCAGCACCTCTTCGCGTCGCCGGGTTGATCGACTTGAACGGCGTGCCGTCGATGGGCTCCACGAACTCGCCGTCGATGAACAGGCCGTACGAGCTCTTGATGTCGACGATCGCGCGCGACTCCGGCGCGGGGGCATAGTCGAAGACGGACATCCAGATCAGTCCAGAGTGAAGTAGTCGGGGCCGGCATAGCGACCGGTCTGTTGCTTCTGACGCTGCATGAGCAGGTCGTTGAGCAGGCTCGACGCGCCCAGCCGGAACCAGTCGGGGTCGAGCCAGTCGCCGCCGGCGGTCTCGTTGACCAGGACGAGGTACTTGATCGCGTCCTTCGTCGTGCGGATCCCGCCGGCGGGCTTGACGCCGACCTGGCGGCCGGTGACGGTCCGGAAGTCGCGTACGGCCTCGAGCATCACCAACGTCACCGGGAGCGTCGCGGCAGGGGAGACCTTGCCCGTGCTGGTCTTGATGAAGTCGGCGCCGGCGAGCATGGCGAGCCAGGAGGCGCGGCGCACGTTGTCGTAGGTGACGAGCTCGCCCGTCTCCAGGATCACCTTGAGGTGCGCGTCGCCGCAGGCCTGCTTGACCGCGACGATCTCGTCGAAGACCTCGAGGTAGCGACCGCTCAGGAACGCGCCGCGGTCGATCACCATGTCGATCTCGTCGGCGCCGGCGGCAACGGCGTCCTTCGTGTCCTGCAGCTTGACCGCAAGGCTCGCTCGGCCACTCGGGAACGCTGTCGCAACGCTGGCGAGGTGGACGCCGGTGCCCTTCAGCACCGGGGCGGCGACCGGGACCATGTCGGGATAGACGCAGATCGCGGCGACCGATGGGACCGTCGGGTCGCCCGGGTCGGGGTGCTTGGCCTTGGCACACAGGGCCCGCACCTTGCCCGGGGTGTCCTGGCCCTCCAGCGTCGTCAGGTCGATCATGCGGATGGCGAGGTCGATCGCGAAGGCCTTGGCGGTCGTCTTGATCGAGCGGGTCGCCAGCGTCGCGGCACGAGCATCGGCTCCGACCTGGTCGACACCCGGCAAGCCGTGCAGGAAGCGGCGGAGCGTGGCGTCGGACGCCGTGATCCCGGAGTCGACGATGACGGTCACGCAGTCAGTCTACGATCGCCAGCCATGAGCGCGGATAGGGCGAAGCCGCTCGCGGTGTTTCAGGTCCACCCGGGCCCGGGTGACCGGGGTGCTTTGGCTGGCTTTCGTGGCCTTCAACGTCGTCGACGTCATGGGCCGGGGAGGCGACCGAACCGGCGTGATCCTGGTGATCGTCCTGCTGATCATCACGGCGTTGCTGTGGGTGCTGGATGTGCGACCGCAGCTGAGCGCGCACCCGCCGGGGATTCGGCTGCGCGGCGGGTTTCGGGATGTCTGGGTGCCGTGGCGGCAGATCGAGGACCTGGAGGCCAAGGACGTCCTGATCGTCCACACCCCGTTCGGGTCCTACCGCAGCCCTGCAGTTTCGGCGCGGATCGGCGACATGTTCCGGCCCTGGCAACGCGGCTCAGCGGCGGCGGCAGCGACGCGCAGCGCCTCCCCGCGGCGCAACCCGGTCACCTACGCGGTGAGCGAGCTGACGCGCCTGAGGGGGAGAACCTGGTCACCTCGGACCAGGGCCGACCGATTGTCACCGTGCGCTGGATCGAGATCGGCGTCATCGTTGTCTTGCTCGTGACGTTGGTGGTGACCTTGGTTGCCATGTGATTGGGGGCACGGCTGATGGCGATCAGCAGCGGACCGGACCTCCGCGACAAGGGCCTGCGCAAGAACACGGTCGGGCTCGTCGAGAGCGTCGTCATCGGGCTGGCATCGACCGCCCCGGCGTACTCACTCGCCGCGACCATCGGCTTCGTCGTCATCGCGGTGGGCATCTACGCCCCGGCCGCAATGGCGTTGGCGTTCATCCCGATGCTGTTCACGGCGTACGCCTACCGCGAGCTCAACCGTGCGGTGCCCGACTGTGGAACGACGTTCACCTGGGGGGTCAAGGCGTTCAACCCGTGGGTGGGCTGGATGGGCGGATGGGGCGTGGCGCTCGCCGGCATCGTCGTGCTCGCCAACCTGGCACAGGTCGCCGGGCAATACCTGTGGCTGCTGTTCGGCCTGGACGATCTCGCCGACAACACCGCCGTTGTCACGCTGACCGGCGTGGCCTTCATCGCCGCGATGACGTACGTGAGCTATCGCGGGCTCGACGTCAGCGCTCGCATGCAGAACGTGCTGCTGTCCGTGCAGTACATCGCGCTGATCGTGTTTGCCGTCGTCGCGCTCGTGAAGGTGTACGACGGGTCGGCGCCGGAGGGTGCCGTCGAGCCGAGCTGGGAGTGGTTGAACCCGTTCGGATTCGCGTCGCTGTCGAGCTTCACCGAGGCCATCCTGCTGGCGATCTTCATCTATTGGGGCTGGGACACCTGCCTGGCGATCAACGAGGAGACGGAAGGCAAGGACCGGGTGCCGGGCCAGGCTGCCGTGCTCTCGACGGTTCTGCTGCTGGTGACGTACGTGGTGGTGACGGTCGCGGCTCTCGCGTACGGCGGTCCGGGCGACAGCGGTCTCGGTCTCGCCAACGAGGACAACGCCGAGGATGTCTTCTCGGCACTCAGCGACTCGGTGCTCGGCTCGTGGTCGTGGCTGGTGTTCCTCGCCATCGTGGTATCCGCGGTGTCGTCGACGCAGACGACGATCCTGCCCACTGCGCGTGGCACGCTCGCGATGGGGGCGTACAAGGCGTTGCCGCGGCGGTTCACTGACGTCCACCCGCGTTACAAGACTCCGACCGTCTCGACGATCGTGATGGGCGTCGTGGCGATCGTCTACTACGTCGGCCTGACCATTGTCAGTGAGAACATTCTTGCCGACACGATCCTGTCGCTCGGGTTGGCGATCGCCTTTTACTACGGCATCACCGCGTTCTCGTGTGTGTGGTACTTCCGGCACACACTGCTCGACTCGTGGCGGTCGTTTGTGTTTCGAGGTCTGTTGCCCCTGCTGGGCGGTCTGATGCTGCTGGCTGCGTTCGTCAAGAGTGCGATCGACGCTGCGGATCCGGACTACGGCTTCACCGTCCTGTTCGACATCGGGGGTGTGTTTGTTCTCGGCATCGGTGCGCTGCTGCTCGGCGTCGTCCTCATGATGGCCTGGTATCTGACGGAGACCAGCCGGCCATTTTTCAACGGCGAGACGCTCAACCGCGACACGCCGGTGAAGGTGCATGAGGACGATCAGCCCTGACTGTCGTCGCTCGGCGGCCGCCGGCGCGTCTCGAACCGTGGAGTCTTGCGAGTCTGTGCTGGCCGGCGCCGCTCGAAGAGCGACCCCCAGCCCTCGAGGAGAATCGGCTCGAGGTGCGCGGGAAGGCGTCTGCCACCGTCGTCGCGGGCATCCTCAAGGACGTGCTGGCACGAGTGCCGCCCCGTGCGAGTGCAGCTCGATGGTGCACCCTCCCGCCGCGACCAGACGGAGGACGGTGCTCCACCGAGGATCGCTCCGGCCGGCCTCGATCCGGGCAATGGTGTCGTGACCGATGCCTGAAGCATCGGCCAGCCCGCGTTGGCTTAGCCCTGCGACGCGCCGCACCGCCCGAACGAGCGTCGGCAGATCCTGCAGCAGGGCGATCGGCCCGGTGTTGGTGAGGCGTCGTCGATGGGCCGCCTCGAGCTGCTCGCGGACGAGCCGCACTCTGCGTGGTTCTGGCATTGGTCTCGGTGGGAACACCTCTCCAGTGCACACGGCGCCGCACCACTCCGGTCGAGGTGTCGAGCATCTGTGGATGGCTGGTCCGCCACCCACGTGTCTGTGGACTGGCCCGGGATGTTCCAGCCGTGAGATTGCTGGTCCGGCGGCCCTATGCATCTGCTGGGCTTGGGCCTAGCAGATGCATAGGGCCTCGGCCTCCTGCTGGTGGCGATCGCTCGGCAGCGTCGTCGGGCGGCTTCAGAGGCCGAGCGCGCGCGCGAGGTCGGTCTTTATCGCGTCGAGCCGGCGGGCCGCCTCGGCGCGGGCGGGAGCGACATCGGGCCCGTCGACCGGCAGCACGACCTCCAGATAGCTCTTGAGCTTGGGCTCGGTGCCGCTCGGACGCACGACGACACGTGCTCCTGAGGCCAGCCGCAGTCGCAGGCCCTCGGTGGGTGGCAGCCCGCCTGCGCCCTCTGACAGGTCCTCCACTGCCTCGACAACAAGGCCGCCGAGCTCGGTCGGTGGTGCGGCCCGGAGGCGCTCGACGGCGGCGGGGATGGCCGCGAGGTCGTCGACGCGTACGGAGAGCTGGTCGGTGGCGTGCAGCCCGTACGTTCTCGCGATGTCGTCGAGCTCGTCGGCGAGGGTTCGGCCGGCGCCCTTGAGCTGAGCTGCCAGCTCGGCCACGAGGAGTGCGGCTGAGATGCCGTCCTTGTCGCGTACGGCCTCCGGGTCGACGCAGTAGCCAAGCGCCTCCTCGTAGCCGTACCGCAGACCGCGCACCTTGCCGATCCACTTGAAACCCGTCAGCGTCTCCGCATAGCCAACGCCGTGGCGCGCAGCGATCCGTCCGAGCAGCGACGACGACACGATCGAGCACGCGAAGACATCATCCGGGGACACGCCGCGGCGCAGGATGTGTACGGCAAGCAGGGCGCCGACCTCGTCACCGCGGAGCATGCGCCAGCCGTCCGGCGAGCCATCCATCTGGGGCGCAGCGACGGCGCAGCGATCGGCGTCGGGGTCGTTGGCGATGACGAGATCGGCTGCGGTGCTGCGGGCCAGGCCGAGCGCGAGGTCGATGGCGCCCGGTTCCTCCGGGTTGGGGAAGGCGACGGTCGGGAACTCCGGGTCCGGTTCGGCCTGCTCGGGCACGACGAGCGGTGCCGCGAATCCGGCGCGCTCCAAGGCTTGCCCGAGCACGGCCCCGCCCACGCCATGCAGTGGCGTCGACACGATGCGCAGGTCGCGCGGCCCCCCAGGCACGGGCAACGACGCGACGCGTGCGAGATAGCCCGTGAGCACGTCGCCGTCCTCGAGCACGCGCCACCCGCCCTCGGCCATCGGCACGGTGGCCAGCGGCCCGACCGCGTCGATCGCGGCAGAAATCTCGACATCGGCGGGCGGCACGATCTGCGACCCATCACCGAGGTAGACCTTGTAGCCGTTGTCCTGTGGCGGGTTGTGCGACGCGGTCACCATGACGCCCGCGTCGACGTCGAGATGGCGGATCGCAAATGCCAGGACGGGAGTGGGGAGCGGCCTCGGCAGCACGTACGCGCGCATCCCGGCGCCGATCATCACCGCCGCGGTGTCGCGGGCGAAGAGGTCCGACTTGTGCCGAGCGTCGAAGCCGATGACGACGGATTCGCCACCGTGCTCGCGCAGGTACGTCGCGAGACCCGCGGCGGCTCGGATCACCACGGCGCGGTTCATGCGGTTGGGCCCGGCGCCAAGCGCGCCGCGCAGCCCGGCGGTGCCGAACTCCAGCCGGCCCGCGAAGCGGTCACCCAGGTCGGCCAGTGCGGCGGAGTCTCCGGTTTCCGCGCGAGCCAGGACTTCGGTGAGCTCGGCGCGGGTATCGGGATCGGGGTCCTCGGCGAGCCAGGCCCGCGCCTCATCCAGGACGTCGGTCATCAGAGCCTGCGCAGGACGTCCGCGAGCAGTCGCCCCATCCGCTCGGCCGCCGACTTTCCCGCCGCGAGCACCTCCTCGTGGTTGAGGGGCTCACCCGTCATCCCCGCTGCGAGGTTGGTGACGAGGGACAGGCCGAGCACCTCGGCGCCGGCCTCGCGGGCCGCGATCGCCTCGAGGGTGGTCGACATGCCGACGAGCGTGCCGCCGATGACCCGCACCATCTCGATCTCGGCGGGGGTCTCGTAGTGCGGTCCGGGGAACTGCACGTAGACACCCTCGGTCAGGTCGGGGTCGACCTCGCGACAGAGGATCGCGCAACCGTGCCGAGTAGAGGTCGGTGAGGTCGACGAAGCGTGCCCCGACCAGCGGCGACTGCCCGGTGAGGTTGATGTGGTCGCTGATCAGGACCGGGGTGCCTGGTTTCCACGACGGATCCAGACCGCCGCATCCGTTGGTGAGCACGACGACCCGGCACCCGGCTGCGGCCGCTGTGCGTACGCCGTGAACGACGGGGGCGACACCACGGCCTTCGTACAAGTGCGTCCGCCCCAGCATCACCAGCACGCGGCGTTCGCCAACCGCGACCGACCGCACGGTGCCCGCGTGCCCGGCGACCGCGGTCGGCGCAAAGCCCGGCAGCTCCGTGACCGGGAACTCGGCGGCGGTGTCACCGAGCAGGTCGGCGGCGGGCACCCACCCCGAGCCGAGCACGACGCAGGCGTCGTGGGCCTCGACCCCAGTGCGATGGCGCAATGCGTCGGCCGCCTCGGCGGCGAGCTGGTAGGGGTCCTCCACGGTGTGGGTCACTCCGCGGACGCTACCGCCCGGGGAAATATGGACGCTACCGCGTCATGGCCCAATTGACCTGCAGGGCCGCCCGCGCAGGGCGGAGACGTAGTCGTCCGGTGCGCCCGCCTGTTCCGCGGCGTCGGCGAGGATGCCGAGGTAGCGGGCACCGGGCAGGCCGCCCTCGTACGCGTCGAGCACGTAGATCCACGCCACCTGCTCGCCGTCGAGCGTCTGCACGCGCACGCGGTGCTTGCCATAGAGCCCGGTCTCAACGCCCTCCCACTGGTCGAGTGTCTGCTCGTCGGTGGGCGTGAGGTCGTACAAGGCCACGAACACCTGCTCCAGTGGGTCCTCGACGACCGTCGCGACCGCACCCTCCCAGCCGAGATCCTCGCCGCCGAACGTCAGCCGCCATCCGGTCAGCCACCCCGTGCCGTGTTGCGGCGAGTGCGGGCAGCGCAGCGCCATCTGCTCGGGGTCGAGGTTGGAGGCGTACGCCGCGTACAGGCTCACGGGGCGCCACGCTATCGGGACCGAATGGGCTGTACGGGACAATGGACGCCGTGACGCGCATCGTGATTGTCGGCGGCGGCCCCGGTGGCTACGAGGCGGCGCTCGTCGCCGCTCAGCTTGGCGGTGAAGTGACCGTCGTCGACAGCGACGGCCTGGGCGGGTCGGCCGTGCTCACCGACTGCGTGCCGAGCAAGACGCTGATCGCGACTGCCGAGCTGATGACGGACGTGTCGGGAGCGGCCGAGCTCGGTGTGCGGTTCGGCGATCCGTCCGGCGACGACGGCGCGGTCATCGCTGACCTTGGAGTGGTCAACGCGCGCGTCAAGGCGCTGGCGCTGGCGCAGTCGGAGGACATCGCGGCGCGGCTCGCACGCGAGGGCATCCAGGTCGTGCGGGGTCGGGGTCGGCTCGACGGCCCGCAGCGGGTTGTCGCGACTGGTGCGGATGGTGGCGAGACGACCTACGACGCCGATGCCGTGCTCATCGCGACCGGGGCTTCGCCGCGGGTGCTGCCCGACGCGATGCCGGACGGCGAGCGCATCCTGACGTGGACTCAGTTGTACGAGCTCGCGGAGCTGCCCGAGCACCTCGTGGTGGTGGGGTCGGGCGTGACTGGTGCGGAGTTCGCCAGCGCCTACCGCGCGCTCGGCGCCGAGGTCACGCTGGTCTCGTCGCGCGACCGCGTGCTACCAGGCGAGGACGAAGATGCCGCGCTGGTGCTCGAGGACGTGTTCAAGGCGCGGGGGATGACCGTGATGTCCCGCTCGCGCGCGGCCCGCGTGGAACGTACAACCGACGGGGTTGAGGTCACGCTCACCGATGGGCGCACGGTGTCCGGCTCGCACTGCCTGATGGCGGTCGGCTCGATCCCCAACACGTCGGACATGGGCCTCGAGGAGGCGGGAGTTGCGTTGGGCGACGGCGGGTTCGTCACCGTCGACAGGGTGTCGCGCACGACGGCGCGCGGCGTCTACGCGGCCGGTGACTGCACAGGGGTGCTGATGCTCGCGTCGGTCGCGGCGATGCAGGGGCGTACGGCGATGTGGCATGCGCTGGGCGACGCGGTGACCCCGCTGGACCTGAAGAGCGTGTCGGCCAACGTGTTCACCGCACCAGAGATCGCGACGGTGGGCTGGGGTCAGGCATCCGTCGACGCGGGCGAGATCCCGGCTCGCGCAGTCAAGCTGCCGCTGGCCACCAACGCACGCGCCAAGATGCAGGGCATCCACGAGGGCTTCGTCAAGGTGTTCTGCCGGCCGGGCACCGGCATCATCGTCGGCGGCGTGGTCGTAGCACCGCGGGCCAGCGAGCTGATCCACCCGATCGCTGTAGCGGTGGAGTGCAACCTGACGGTGGACCAGATGGCGCACGCGTTCACGGTGTACCCGTCGCTGTCGGGTTCGGTGGCCGAGGCGGCGCGTCAGCTGCACATGCGCGACTAGAAGCCGCCGAAGTCGCCGCCGCCGAAGTCGCCACCACCGAAGTCGCCGCCGCCCCAGCCGCCTCCGCCGCCGAAGTCGCCGCCACCCCAGTCGCCGCCGGAATCACCGCCGCCGCCGATCGCCGCCTAGCCGCCCCCGTAGTAGCCGGGCGAACCCCACATCGAGCCGAGCAGCGTGCCGATGAACAGTCCGCTCATGAGGTCCATGCCGTAGTAACCGCCGGCGTACGGTCCATAGGTCGGCGACTCCCAGTACGGCCGCTCGCGCCCGCCGACGGTGACCGTGCGGCTCATCGGGTCGAGCCCGTCGCGGATCCGCTGCGCGTCGGCGGCGCAGGCGGGAACGGGACGCGTGACGCCGCCGGCGGGCTGCCACTCGATGTCTTCGACGCTCGGGCCGTGCCGCGGGTCGAAGAAGCACGGCGGGCGCCGCTCGGGGAGTGGCTCACCGGAAGCGCGCGCGGAGACAACCGCCAGCAGCCAGCGGCCTTCCTCCAGCATGTGGGTGACAGGGGTGACGTCGCCGGGGTGCTTGGCTCGTGGCCGTCGCGTCCTTGGCCTGCTCGTAGAGCTCGAGCGCCTTGCCGAAGTCCTCGCGCGTTTCCGCGGGAACGTCGGGATCGAGCAGGTCGACCTCGAGCCGGTCGAGCTCCTCGCCGTAGGCCGTGATGTCCTCGTCGAGCATCGTGCGCAGCTTGGCGAGCACTGCGGCTTCCTCGAGCCTGCTCGCGCGCGCGCTTGCGTCGGCGGTAGATCACGAAACCGAGGCCTCCGGCCCCGGCGAGGAGCGCGAGGGGGAGGAGACCGCCTCCGCCGCCGTCTGACGCTGTCGGACTGGCTGTCTGAACCGCCGGGGGAGCCGCCGCCGCGGGCCGGGCGTTCCTCGACGCGCTCGAGGAACTCGTCGACGAACGCCTTGACGCTGCCGTCGGACTCGGCGAAGGCCTCGCTGCGCGTATTGGTCCACTCTGCCTCGTCGCCGGGAATGACCGTCCGATACGACGTCGCTGCCGTCTGCCGTCTCGGTCAGGCCGACGTACGTGCCGGGCGCGCCGCCATTGGCGTCATGAACGCTTCGGCGAGGTCCTGCCCGCTCGAGCTCGTCGCAGCACGGCATTGGCAGCACGCGATCCAGACCCGTTGTCCGCGCCGCTCGCGTCTCGATCGAGGCGAGGCTCGTCGACCTCGGGGTCGACGACGACGTGCGCGCCGTCCCGGAACTGCTCCGCCGTGCTGTCAACGATCTCGCTCATGCCCTCATCATCCTCTAGGGGTGCTCCCCATGTTCTCTAGGGAACGTGCGTGAGGTTCCAGACGTCCCCGCGTGAGCCGACCCACAACCAGGATTTCCCTCACACCGCTAGGCCTGCATGCCTGGCCCCGCGGGGAATGTCCTGCTAGTCGTGATCATTCCGGGCCCTACGGCACGTGCGTGAGGTTCCAGACGTCCCCGGTGCCGCTGTCGATCAAGGCGGCGCCGGTGACGTGGGCGCGGAGGGGCAGGACGGCGTACGCGGCGGCGGCGAACTCGCCCAGCTGGTCGGTACGGACCCGCGGGACGACCGTGGCGTGGGCGAGCCAGGTGCCGGGGGCGTATCGCTCGTGCACGGTGGCCCCGGCCTTCCGTACGGCCTCGTCGACCGCAACCTGCCGGGCGAGCAGATCTGCGTCGACGGCCGGGGAAAGCCAGCCGACCCCACGCGGGAACGAGCCCACGCCGAGGAACTCGAGCGTGATCGGCGGCCCGGCCGGCAGCTCCTCGATGGCCTCCCGGACGGCCGGGAGGTCCCAGGCACGCAGGACCGTGTAGGAGACGTGGGGCCGGTGCCGGCGGTGCGTGTGCTCTCTCAGCGTCCCGATCCCCGCCCGCTCAAGCCGGTCCCAGAGCTGGCGCAGCGCGGCGTCTGCCTCCGCGTCGAACAGCAGGCAGACGCCAAGTGCCACGCGACGCTCAGTCCTTGATCTCGCAGATGACCGCGCCGCTAGTGACGGTGACCCCGACCTCGGCGACCAGCCCGCTCACGACGCCGCCCTTGTGCGCGGCGATCGGCTGCTCCATCTTCATCGCCTCGAGGACGACGACGAGGTCGCCGGCCTCGACCTGCTGGCCCTCCTCGACGGCCACTTTCACGATCGTGCCCTGCATCGGCGAGGCCAGCGCGTCGCCGCTGGCGGCGGCCGCCGCCTTGCCGCCGCCGGACCGGCGGGTCGGCTTGCGCGGGCCGGGGCCGGCGGCGCTCGCGGCGGCAGCGCCCAGTCCGGCCGGCAGCGTCACTTCCAGCCGCTTGCCGCCCACCTCGACGACGACGCGGTCGCGCTCGGCGACCTCCGGAGCGTCGGCGATCTCGGTGAATGGCTCGATGGTGTTGGCGAACTCGGTCTCGATCCAGCGGGTGTGTACGCGCGAACGGCTCCGCCGCGTCGGCCGGTGCGTACGCCTCGTCGGCGACGACCGCACGGTGGAACGGCAGCACGGTGGCGAGCCCGCCGACCTCGAACTCGGCGAGCGCACGGCGCGACCGCTCGAGCGCCTGCTGGCGGGTCGCGCCGGTGACGATGAGCTTGGCGAGCAGCGAGTCGAAGTTCTGCCCGATGACGCTGCCCTCCTCGACGCCGGAGTCGATGCGGACGCCCGGCCCGCTCGGCGGCCGGAACGTCGTCACCGGCCCGGGGGTGGGCAGGAAGTTGCGGCCGGCGTCCTCGCCGTTGATGCGGAACTCGATCGAGTGACCGCGTACGGCCGGGTCGTCGTAGCCGAGCTCCTGGCCCTCGGCGATGCGGAACATCTCGCGTACGAGGTCGATGCCGGTGACCTCCTCGGTGACCGGGTGCTCGACCTGCAGCCGGGTGTTGACCTCGAGGAACGAGATCGTGCCGTCCTGCCCGACGAGGAACTCGCAGGTGCCGGCGCCGACGTAGCCCGCCTCCTTGAGGATCGCCTTGGACGCGCGGTAGAGCTCGGCGTTCTGCGCCTCCGAAAGGAACGGCGCGGGGGCTTCCTCGACGAGCTTCTGGTGCCGGCGCTGCAGCGAGCAGTCACGCGTCGACACGACGACGACGTTGCCGTGCTGGTCGGCCAGGCACTGGGTCTCGACGTGGCGGGGCCGGTCGAGGTAGCGCTCGACGAAGCACTCGCCGCGGCCGAACGCCGCGACCGCCTCGCGTACGGCGGAGTCGTACAGCTCGGGAATCTCGTCGAGGGTGCGGGCCACCTTGAGTCCGCGGCCCCCGCCGCCGAACGCTGCCTTGATCGCGATCGGCAGGCCGTTCTGCTCCGCGAAGGCGACGACCTCGTCGGCCCCGGACACCGGGTCGGGCGTGCCGGCGACCAGCGGCGCACCGGCGCGCTGGGCGATGTGCCGGGCGCTGACCTTGTCGCCGAGCGCCTCGATGGCGGCGGGCGGCGGGCCGATCCAGACCAGCCCGGCGCCGGTCACGGCCTCGGCGAAGTGCGCGTTCTCGGCGAGGAAGCCGTAGCCGGGGTGTACAGCGTCGGCGCCCGCGCGGCGGGCCACATCGAGCAGCTTGTCGACGACGAGGTAGGTCTCGGCGGAGGTCTCGCCGCTGAGCGCGTACGCCTCGTCGGCCAGTCGTACGTGCAGCGCATCCCGGTCGGAGTCGGCGTAGACGGCGACGCTCGCGATGCCGGCGTCCCGGCAGGCCCGGGCCACCCGGACGGCGATCTCGCCGCGGTTGGCGATGAGGACCTTTTCGATCCGGCGTACGGCGCTCACGGGGCTGACTCCTTCGTCACGGGACGCCCGCGAGTCTAAGACGCGGCAGCGGGCCGTGGCGCCAGCCGGGTCAGCGCGCCGAGCAGACGATCGGGTAGCCCTGGCCGGGCTGGCAGCCTCGAGCCGCCGGGACAGGGGACAAGTACGTCGAAACCCGCTTCGGCATCCGCTTGGGCGTTGCCGGCTGGGCCGCCGCGGGCTCGCCTGCCGCTTGCTCGCCTGCCGCCGGCTCGCCCGGTTCGGTGGGCGCGGGCGTCACCGGAGCTGCCGCGACACCCTGCTGGGCCCTCAGGGCCTCCCAGGCGCGCGCCTCGACGCCACCGACGGTCCAGATGGCGATGCCAGCCGAGTCCGGCCGCGTCGGCGATGGCCTTGCGGGCGGCGAGCCCGTCGGCGTCGACGTAGGAAACCCAGCGGTTGACCGCGCAGACGCCGTCGTTGGCCGTGTAGCTGTAGATCTTCTCGCCTGTCGCCGGGTCCCAGATGGGCGCGACGCCGTGCGCTGCCGCGATGCCGTTGAACTCGTCGGGCGTGTACGAGTGCTTGCGAAGCGCTGCGCCGCCGCACGTGCCCGCGTGGCCGAACGACCACTCGCGGCCGTACGCGGGGATGCCCAGCTGGAGCTTCTGCGCCGGGATCATCGTGACGGCGAAGTTGGTGAGGCTCTGCACCCAGGCCAGCGGGGCAATGGGGCCGGCCGTGGGCACGGAGAAGTCGTACGCCATGATCCGCACGCGGTCGGCGACCTGGCCGATGACGGGGTAGTTGTAGACCCAGTAGCCGCTGTCGGGACCGCCGAGCATGTCGTACGTGGGCGGCACGGTCACGGCGAGCAGCTTGCCGTGGGCGTGCATGGCGTTGGCGAGCTCCTGGACGAACGCCGTCCAGCTGTGCACCGTGGAGGGCCAGGTGTCGCGGCCGTCGGCGTAGGCGAACTGCTCGTAGTCGATGTCGATGCCGTCGTACCCGTTGTTGAGCACGAGGCCGACGAGCGTGGCGATGTGCGCGGCGCGCTGGGCGGGGTCGGCCAGGATGCCGGCCATGGTGTGCCGACCGGACTCGTCGCTGATCGCCGGCAGGATCGGGACACCGGCCTGGCGGGCGGTCGCGATGACCGCCTGCTTGTAAGCGGGGTCGGCGTGGTCCTGGATGCGCGTAGGCGCCATGCGCGGTGTACCAGAACGGCGAGACGTCGGAGAACAGGGCCGCGTTGGCCTGGAAGGCCGCGAGGTTGCCGGCAGCGTTCCAGTGCGGCAGCCAGCCGGACACCTTGCGTGGGGCGGCTGCCGGGGCGGCCTCAGCGGCGGCGGCCGAGATGGCAGGAGCCGCGGCAGCCGCCTCCAGGGCCAGGGCCGTCTCGGCCTTGGCGCCGAGCAGGGTGCTGATGGCGGCGAGCGCTATGGCAACAGGAAGCGCGCGGCGCGCCATCTGGCGCGCCGCGCGATGAAGGAAGCCTGGTCTCGCTCGCACGGCGTCCAGTGTGCAAATCCGGTCGGCCGAACCGGGCATCGTCTGGCGAGGGATGTGGCGAGACTCACGCCGCCGAATGCTCGGCACCGTCAGGCGGGCTCGAGCCGGCGAAGATCGTCCAGGCAGCGGCGCTCGACCTCGTCGAGCTCGGCCAGGGTCTGCTCGATGTCCTTGCGGCGGGCCTCGAGCTCGGCTCGCCGGTGGCCGATCTGCTCGAGCAGGTAGTGCAGCTGGCCCACCTCGCCGGGCTCGGCGTCGTACATCCCGACGATCTTCTTGATCTCGGCGAGCGTGAACCCGAGCCGCCGGCCCCGCAGGACCAGCCCCAGGCGTACGCGGTCGCCCGCGTGGAAGATGCGCTGGGTGCCCCGGCGCTCGGGCTGGAGCAGCCCCTCGCCCTCGTAGAACCTGATCGTCCGCAGCGTCACGTCGTACTCGCGGGCCAGGTCGGTGATCGTGTAGGTCTCCATCCGCGGGTCCTGTTCGCTGGGCCGTCTGATTCGGGCTTGCCGTGCCGGGCATCTCGTGCTTACGTTTACGTAAGCGTAAACCTCAGGTGCGCGCAAGGGCGCGACCGCATCGCGAGAGGCCAGACATACCCATGAGCTTCGAGCTGTCCGAGGACCACGAGTCCTTCCGCAAGGTCGTACGCGACTTCGCCGAGTCGGAGGTCGCGCCGCACGCGGCCGCCTGGGACAAGGCGCACGCCATCCCCGTCGAGGTGATCCACAAGATGGGTGACCTCGGCTTGTTCGGCCTGTTGGCGCCGGAGGAGTACGGCGGCTCCGGCGGCGACCTCACCAGCCTGTGCATCGCGGTCGAGGAGATCGGCCGGGCAGACCAGTCGCTGGGCGTCACCCTGGAGGCCGCGACCGGCCTCGGCGTGGGGATGCTTGTCGAGCACGGTACGGAGGAGCAGCGCAAGCGGTGGCTCCCCGACCTGGCGACCGGCCGCGCGCTGGCCGGCTTCGGCCTCACCGAGCCGGAGGCCGGCTCCGACGCCGGGCGCCACCCGCACCCGCGCCCGCCTCGAGGGCGGCGAGTGGGTGATCGACGGCACCAAGCAGTTCATCAGCAACTCCGGCACCCCGATCACGTCGCTGGTCGTGGCCACCGCGGTGACGGGCGAGAACCCTGACGGCTCGCCCGAGATCTCCGCGATCATCGTGCCGACCGGCACGCCCGGCTTCACGGTCGAGCCCTCGTACGACAAGCTCGGCTGGCACGCGGCCGACACGCACCCGCTGACGTTCAGCGGCTGCCGGGTGCCGGAGGACCACCTGCTGGGCGAGCGGGGCAAGGGGTTCTCGATGTTCCTGGCCGGGCTCGACGACGGTCGCATCGCGATCGCGGCGCTTGCACTCGGCAGCATCCGGGCCTGCCTCGACATGGCCAGGGCGTACGCCGTCGAGCGGCACGCGTTCGGTCGGCCGATCGGCTCGAACCAGGGCGTCGTCGTTCACGCTCGCGGACCTGGCGGTCATGGCGGAGGCGTCCCACCTGCTGACCTACCGGGCGGCCTAGCTACGCGACTCCGGCGCCGCCCTCGGCGCAGGTCAAGCAGGCGGCCTCGATCGCCAAGCTGTACGCCACCGAGTCCGCCGTCACGGCGACGCGGGTCGCGGCGCAGGTGTTCGGTGGGTACGGGTTCATGGAGGAGTACCCCGTCGCGCGGTTCTACCGCGACGCCAAGGTGCTCGAGATCGGCGAGGGTACGAGCGAGGTGCAGCGGATGCTCATCGCCCGCGGCCTCGGGCTGCCGGTGCGCTGACGTCCCTGAGGAGGCGGGCACTCCGATGACTCGAGCACGCCAAGCAGATCGCCGCGGCGCGCGAGGCGACGCTGCGCCCCGAGCGAAGCCGCCGCGGCCAAGCTCGCGGCGCAGGGCAAGCTGTACGTCCGCGACCGCCTCGCGCTGCTCTTCGACGAGGGCACGTTCGTCGAGGACGGGCAGCTCGCCAACGCCCTTGCGGGCGAACCTGCCCGCCGACGGCGTGGTCACCGGTCGCGGTCTCGTCGACGGCCGCCCGGCGCTGGTCGTGGCCAACGACCCGACGGTGAAGGCCGGCTCGTGGGGTGCCCGCACGGTCGAGAAGATCGTCCGCGTCACCGAGCTCGCGCTGCGCGACGAGCTGCCGATCTTCTGGTTCATCGACTCGGCCGGCGCCCGGATCACCGACCAGGTCGACCTGTTCCCGGGTCGGCGCGGCGCGGGGCGCATCTTCCACAACCAGGTCGCGCTGTCCGGCAAGGTGCCGCAGATCTGCTGCCTGTTCGGGCCGAGTGCCGCGGGCGGGGCGTACATCCCGTCGTTCTGCGACATCGTGATCATGGTCGAGGGCAACGCGTCGATGTACCTCGGATCGCCGCGCATGGCCGAGATGGTCGTCGGCGAGAAGGTCACGCTGGAGGAGATGGGCGGCGCGCGGATGCACGCGACCGTCTCCGGCTGCGGCGACAACCTCGCGCGCGACGACGCGGAGGCGATCGAGCAGGCGAAGGCCTACTTCTCGTACGTGCCGTCGTCGTGGCGCGGCACACCGCCGACCTACGACGCGGCGCCGCCCGCCGGCGTCTTCACCGCCGATCTCGTGCCGGAGAAGGAGACCGCCGGCTACGACATCCACACGGTCATCGACGCGCTGGTCGACGAGGGCAGCTTCTTCGAGGTCAAGCCGCTGTTCGCGGCCGAGCTCGTCGTGGGGCTCGGTCTGCTGGAGGGGCAGCCGGTCGGCATCGTGGCCAACAACCCGGCCGTAAGCGGTGGGGTGCTGTTCGTCGACTCCGCAGACAAGGCGGCCAGGTTCATCTGGGCCTGCGACGCGTTCAACGTGCCGCTGATCTATCTGTCCGACGTGCCCGGCTTCATGATCGGCTCCGTGGTGGAGCGGCAGGGCATCATCCGGCACGGCGCCAAGATGATCACCGCCGTGGCGGAGGCGACCGTGCCGACCGTGTCGGTGATCCTGCGCAAGTCCTATGGGGCGGGGCTGTACGCGATGTGCGGCCCGGGCTTCTCGCCCGACGCGTGCCTGGCCCTGCCGACCGCGCGGATCGCGGTGATGGGTCCCGAGGCGGCGATCAACGCGGTCTACGCCAACAAGATCGCGGCGATCGAGGATCTTGCCGACCGGGAGGCCTACGTCGCCGCGCTGCGCGAGGAGTACGAGGCCGACATCGACATCCTGCGCCTTGCCAGCGACCTGGTGATCGACGCGATCGTCGAGCCGGAGCTGCTGCGCGGCGAGATCGTGGCGCGACTCGCCGCGGCCGCGGGCAAGGACCGGCGGTTCTCGGACCGGCGGCACGGCATCCCGCCGGTGTGATCGAGCGACCTTGAGCGGTGCGCCTGATTCGTGGTGACTGACGCCGGGACCTCGTGCGGGGCGCCTATGCATCTGCTGGGGAGTAGCCCAGCAGATGCATAGGCGCCAGCGACCGCCTCCTCACGCCGGGCCGGCCGGCGAGCCTGGCTTCGAATCGGCCTGGCTCACCAGTCGGTCGTCCCTGAGGAGGTGGACGGAGCCGATGATCCGGACCCGAGCGAGCCCGTCGGCGACGACCCCGCCTTGAGCTCGGCGAGCCGGGCCTCGACCTCGGTGACCTCGCTGACGTCGTCGAGGCTCTCGAACTGCGCGTCGAGGCTGGACGCCGCAAGCTCCGCGTGACCGGCGACCTTGGCCTCCTCGCGCCGGATCTTGTCCTCGAACCGGCCGAGGTCGCTGGTCGGGTCCATGATGTCGATGCTCTTGACGGCGTCCTGCACCTTGGACTGCGCCTCGGCCATCTTGGCCCGACCAACCAGCTCGGACCGCTTGCCCTGCAGCTCGGTGAGCTTGCCGCGCATGTTGTCGAGGCCCGCCTTGAGCTTGTCGACCACCTGCCGCTGCTGCTCGACCTGCGGCGTGGCGGCCTTGATCTCGCCCTCGGCGCTGATCTGGCGCTGCAGGGCGACCTTGGCGAGGTTGTCGAACTTGTCGGCGCTGGCGGCGTCGCCGGCCGAGCGGAATTCGTCGCCCTTCCTGCTGGCGGCTATGGCCTTGGTGCCCCACTCCTGCGCGGCCTGCTGGTCCTCGGCCATGTCGGCCTCGAGCATCCGCAGGTTGCCGATCGTCTGCGCGACGGCTTCCTCGGCCTCGGCGATGTTGTTGGTGTAGTCGCGCACCATCTGGTCCAGCATCATCTCCGGGTCCTCGGCGGAGTCGAGCATCGAGTTGATGTTGGCCTTGGTGAGCTGTGCGATGCGTCCGAAGATGGACTGCTTGGCCATGATCCCCGTCCTTACAGTTGCCGTGTCGTGTTTCGGTCGTACGACTGCACAATCAGAAGCGCCCACCTCCGCCCCGACGGCCACGCGTCATGCGGCCGCCATAGCTCGCGGGCGCCCGACCTCCGCCGCCACCGAAGCCGCCGCCGAAGCCGCCCATCCCGCCGCCGCGGCCACCGCCGCTCATCATGTCCACGAGGATCCCGCCGAGCACCGCACCGGCGAATCCGCCCATCCCGCCGCCGTCCGCCTCCGCCGCCGCCCATCGGCGACTGGAACGCCCCGACATCGGCCTGCGCCTGCGCGCTCGCCTGCTCGGCGAGCCCGTCGGCGTGCTGCGCGTGCTGCAGCGCCGTGGCCGGGTCCTGCTGGGCCAGCTGCATCGCGGCGTCGAGATGGCGTTGCGCCTCGGCCAGCCGCGTACGGGCTTCGCCGCCCACCCCGCCGCGCCTCGTCGAGATGAAGTCGGTCGCCGCGGAGATCTCCGCACGCGCCGCCATGATCGCCTGGTCGAGCGCCTGCGCGGCGCGGACCGCCCGCGCGTGCTCGTCGCGGACGGCCACCAGCGCCTCGTCGAGGGTCGCGCCAGCCTGCTCGAGCTGCCGCAACGCGAACAGCGGATCGGATGGGGCCGTGCCCGACGTCGCGGCGACTGCCGCCGCCAGCGCGGCCTCGGCCTGCTGGGCGAGGGCGGGGAGCTGCGCGGCCGACTGGCCACCGCCACCGGCCGCGGCGAGCGCGCGGGCCTCGGCCAGGTCCTTCTCCGTCTCGGCGCGCACGGCGGCGACCTTCTCGTCTGCGGTCCCCAGGTCGGTTTCGAGCCGGCCGATGGCGTCGAGAAGGGTCGCACCCTGGGCAAGCGCCTCCTCGGCAGCCCGGGCGCTGACGACCGCCTCCCCCTTCTTGCCAGCGGCGAGCAGCCCGTTTCCCTCGGCCAGCTCGGTGCGGGCGAACTCCAGCCGGTCCTGGGACTGGGCGATGTTGTCGTTGACCGTGGCCAGCGCCGACTCGGCGTACTGGCCCCGCAGCGACTCCAGCCGCGCCTGCTCCTGCGGGATCCGTGCCTCGATCGAGGCGGCCACCTCGCCGAGCTTGGGCAGCTCGGTGTCGATGGTCTTCTCCAGGTCGCGCAGGCGGTCGAAGTCCTCGGCATGCTCGTCGAGCGTCTGGTTGGCCGCGCTGAGCCGCTGCACGATCTCGGTGTACATGGCCCGCTGGTCCTGCTCGCTGTCGGGCTGATGATCGTCGAGCTTCTGCTGAAGGGCGAACGCCGCGGCCAGCTCCTGCTTGGCGTTGTCGACGGCCGTACGGAACTCGGCGACAGGCTCGTTGCCGAACTGCGCCTCCGCGAACCCCACCTCCTGTTCGCTCGTCTTCACCGCGTCGTCGGTCTCGATGAGCAGTGCGTTGGCGCGCTTGCCGAGGTCTTCGGTGGACAGGCCGGCGAGCTCGTCCTCCGACGGCGGCGCAGCCGCTCGTGGTCGCTTAGAACGGCGATAGAGCCAGAAGCCGCCACCGCCGAGCGCGGCCGCGCCACCGACCCAGACCCAGCCGGGCACGCCGCCGCCGTCACCACCGCCGCCGATCGCCTCGCGGTAGGAGTTGGCCGCGGCTATCGCGGCGCCGGCCCAGTCCTCCTCGGCGAGGAGCGGCTGGATGTCCTGGTCGGCGATCTCCTCCAGCTCGCTGTCGGACAGCGGGAAGTCGGTGCCGACCGAGTAGGTGTAGGCGCGGTCCTCGGTGGCTACGGACAGCAGCGCGCCGTCGACGCCGAGGCCGGACAGGTCGTACGTCTGGTTCGACCACTCCTGCGGCTCCATGCCGTCGAAGGACTCGACGTAGACGACCCACAGCTGGACGCCGTCCTCCTGCTGCAGCTCGGCGAGAGCGGCTTCGATCTCGGCAGGCTCGCCGCCGGTGAGCACCCCGGCGTTGTCAGTGACCGGCTCGGGCAGCCGGAACGGCTCGTCGGCGAACGCCGTGGCGCCCGTCAGACCAAGCGCGATCGCCCCCATAGCCCCCGCACCCGCGAGGCGTGCACGCATGGACGCTCCTCCCACGGATCATCCCGTCCGGCAGCCTAGTCACGGTCCGGCGCCGCGTCGCGTCGACCAGAGCGTGGTCCAGTCCAGGCCGAGCTCGTGCAGCATCCGGCGCAGCAGGGGGAGGGACAGGCCGACGACGTTGTGGTGGTCGCCCTCGATCCCCTCGACGAACGCGCCGCCGAGCCCGTCGACGGTGAACGCGCCCGCCACCTGCAGCGGCTCGCCGGTCGCCACATACGCATCGACCTCGTCATCGGTGATGTCGGCGAACCGTACGAGAGTCGAGGCGACCTCGGCGGTCGACCGCCCGGAGCCGACGTCCACGAGGCAGTGGCCGGTGTGCAGCAGGCCGGTGCGACCGCGCATCCGCCGCCAGCGGTCACGCGCCTCGGCGGTGTTTGCCGGCTTGCCGTGTGTCTCGCCGTCGAGCTCGAGAACCGAGTCGCAGCCGAGTACGAGGGACACCGCGCCGGCCGCCGGCTCCTCCAGGAGGGCGGCCACCGCCTCTGCCTTGAGCCGGGCGAGCACCAATGCCGTACGGGCAGGTGAGCGCTCGCTGACCTGGTCCTCGTCGACGCCGCTGACGACCACCTCGGGCTCGACGCCAGCGGCGCGCAGGGTCGCAAGCCTGGCGGGGGAGGCGGAGGCGAGGACGAAGCGTAACCGCGGCGGCATCACGAGTGACCGACAGTAGCGGAGCGCAGTCGAGCAGTGCACTCTGTGCATCATGCAGCCGGTGGATCTTGTGCAGTCCACGATGGACAGCTGGTGGGAGCGAGTTCTTTCGGTGAAGCCGGACCAGTTCTCGCGGCCGACGCCGTGCGCGGCCTGGGACGTGCGCGCGTTGGTCAACCACGTGGTCGGCGAGGACCGTTGGGTGGTGCCGCTCCTCGCCGGCCAGTCCATCGCGGAGGTGGGGGACCGCCTGTCGGGGGACCTGTTGGGTGATGATCCGCAGGCGGCCGATGACGCCGCACTGGCGGAGGCCCGAGCGGCCTGGCGGGCGCCCGGCGCGGTGGATCGCATCGTGCACCTGTCATATGGCGACGAGAAGGCCAGCGAGTACGCCATGCAGCTCGCGGCCGACCACCTGGTCCACGGCTGGGACGTGGCGGCTGCGACGGGTCAGGACCGTTCGTTGCCTGCGGAGCAGGTCGAGGCGGTCGCGGCGTGGTTCGCCGAGCGGCAGGCCGCCTACCAGGCGGCGGGCTTGATCGCGGACCCCGTGCCACTGCGCGACGGGGCGTCGGCGCAGGACCGGCTCCTGGCGGCGTTCGGACGGGATCCGGGATGGTCGTCGTGAGCACGGAGGAGGCGACGCGGTCGGTCATCGACCGGTTCGGCGCCGCCTTCAACGCCCGCGACCTCGAGGCGGTGATGGCGATGACGACCCCGGATGTCGTGTTCGACGCGACGGGGCCGTCGCCCGACGGGACGCGGTTCACCGGTCGCGACGAGGTGCGTAGGGCGTGGGCCGAGCTGTTCGCGAGCACCCGCGAGCCGGTGTTCGACACCGAGGAGCTCGTCGTCGCCGGCGATCGCGCGGTCGTGCGCTGGCGGTACTCGTGGATGGAACGCGGCGGCGGGTCGGGGCACATACGCGGCATCGACCTCTACCGGATCCGAGACGGGCTGGTCGCGGAGAAGCTCTCGTACGTCAAGGGCTGAGCCGGGCGGCGCCCTCAGAGCCGAGCCAGCGCCGCCCGCAAGGGATCGAGCCCGAGCGATCCCAGGTTGAGCGCGGCGCGGTGGAACTCCTTGACGTCGAACGCCTCCCCGGCGCGCTCCCGAGCCTCCTCGCGGGCCTGCAGCCAGATGCGCTCGCCGACCTTGTACGCCGGTGCCTGGCCGGGCCAGCCCAGGTAGCGGTCGAGCTCGAAGTTCAGGAACTCCTTCTCGTGCGCCGCGTGCAGGAGCAGGAACTCCATGGCGAGGTCGGGGGTCCACACCTCGCCCTCGTGGAAGCCGGTGCCCGCCGGGATCGGCAGCTCCAGGTGCAGCCCGATGTCGACGATCACCCGCACGGCCCGGAACGACTGGGCCATCAGCATTCCGAGCCGGTCGGCCGGGTCATCGAGGTAGCCGAGGTCGGCCATGAGCCGCTCCGCGTACAGCGCCCAGCCCTCGCCGTGCCCCGACACCCAGCAGAGCAGCCGCTGCCAGCGGTTGAGCAGGTCGGCGCGGTAGACGTTCTGCGCCACCTGCAGGTGATGCCCGGGTACGCCCTCGTGGTAGACGGTCGTCGTCTGCTCCCACGTCTGGAACGACTCCACGCCCTCGGGCACCGACCACCACATCCGTCCCGGCCGGCTCAGGTCCTCGGACGGCCCGGTGTAGTAGATGCCCCCGTCGTGCGTCGGCGCGATGCGGCACTCCAGCCGGCGGATCGGCTCCGGGATGTCGAAGTGCGTGTCGGCGAGCCCGGCGACTGCGCGGTCGGACAGGTCCTGCATCCAGCGCTGGAGCGCCTCGGTGCCGCGCCAGCCGCCTGCCTCTCGTCGGCCTCGAGCGCGGCCTTGGCCTCGGCGACCGTGCCGCCCGGCACGATCTGGTTGGCCACCTTGGTCAGCTCTTCACTGAGGCGGGCCAGCTCCTGCCAGCCCCAGGCGTACGTCTCGTCGAGGTCGACCTTGGCTCCGAGGAAGTAGCGGGAGGCGAGGGTGTACGTGTGTCGCCCGCAGGCGTCCTTGTCCCGCGCGAGCGGCAGGAAGTCCTCGGTCAGGAACCGGCCGAACGCCTCGTACGCCGCCGCCGCAGTCGCGCTCGCCTCGGACAGCCGCGCGAGCAGCGCCTCGTCGACCTCAGAGTCCTTGTCGGCCCCGGCAACCAGCCCAGGGAAGAAGGGGTGCTCTCCAACCGTCCAGCGTCGGCACTGCTCGGCACACGACAAGACCTGCCGCTTGGCCGGCGCGCGACCGCGCGCCGCCTCGTCGAGCAGCGTCGCGCGGTAGCCGTCGAGCGCGGCCGGCACTCGTTCCATGCGCGTCGCGACGTTGCTCCACGCCTCGGCGCCCTCGGTGGGCATGAGGTCGAAGATCGCCCGGACGTTCTGCATGGGGCTCGCGACGACGTTCAGCGTGTGGGTGAGGCCGGCCTCGTACATCTCGACCTCGAGCCCCAGCCTTTCCAGCATGGCCTCTTTGGCGACCCGCTCCCGCTCGTCGACCGGCTCGAGGTCACGGAGCGCGGCGACCGTACGCACGTTGAGGTCGTTGACCGCGGCAAGGCCGGGCGGCGACAGGTCGGGCATCTCGTGGTCGTGCCCCGGGATGCCGGCGTATGTCGCGAGCATCGGGTCGAGGGCGGCGATCTCGTCGACGTAGGAATCGGCAAGCGCGTCAATCAAACGCATGGGCGGTGCTTCCACATCGTTGGTCACCCAGCGACCCTAACCAGTCACCCGCCGTGAACGACACCGGGTTATGGCGGCGCCTCCCACCGAAGTGTTGATCATGGCCAAGGCGTGGTCATTCTTCGCGGATGATCACGTCTTCGCCATGATCAACGCGGTTCGAGGGCGAGCTGGTCGACGACGTACTCCGCGATCGCCAGCGACGAGGTGGCGCCGGGTGACGGGGCGTTGCGCACGGCGAGCACGCGGTCGCGCCGGAACAGCCGGAAGTCGTCGACGAGCGAGCCGTCGGGGTCGAGGGCCTGAGCGCGTACGCCTGACAGGCCGTGTACGACGTCATCGGCGCGCAGCGACGGCACGTACTTCGCGGCCGCGGCGACGAACGCCCGCTTGGACAGCGATCCCCACAGCTCGGCCGCGCCGGTGCGCCAGTAGCGGCGGGCCAGCTTGCGGAACCCGGGATAGCCGAGCGTCCCGCGCAGGTCGCGCGACGACACGTCCCGCCACCGGTAGCCCTCGCGGGCGAGCGCGAGCACGGCGTTGGGGCCGACGAGCACGTTGCCGTCGTGCCGCCGCGTGAGGTGGATGCCGAGGAACGGGAACCGCGGGTCGGGGACGGGGTAGATGAGCCCGCGTACGAGGTGCCGGCGGTCGCGGCGCAGCTGGTAGTACTCCCCGCGGAACGGCACGATCTGCGGCTCGCGGGTGTCGCCCGCAAGCATGGCGAGCCGATCGGACTGGAGGCCCCCGCACACGACGGCAAGGTCGGCGGGCCACTCGTCGCCATCGGAGGTACGCAGCACAACGCCGTCGGCGATCTGGCTGATGCCGACGACCTCACGCCCGGTCAGCACGGTCGCGCCGGCCGCCATGGCGCGGTCGGCCAGCGCACGGGCGACCGCCACGAAGTCGACGATCGCGGTCTGCGGCGAGTGCAGAGCCGCGACCCCGACGGCGTGCGGCTCGATCTCGCGGACCTCGTCCCCGGCGAGCCGCCGCAGCCCCGGCACACCGTTGGCGGTGGCCCGCCCCTCCAGCTCGTCGAGCCGCGGGATCTCGTCCGGTGTCAGGGCGACGACGAGCTTGCCGCACTCGTCATAGACGATGCCCTCCTCGGCGCACAGATCGCGCAGCATCCCGACGCCGCGCCGGCACAGCCGGGCCTTCAGCGACCCGGGCGCGTAGTAGATGCCCGCATGCACGACACCGCTGTTGTGGCCGGTCTGGTGCGTGGCGAGCTCCTGCTCCTTCTCGAGAAGCGTGACCTGCGCGTCGGGTCGCACGGCAGTGAGCCGCGCGGCGACTGCCACGCCGAGGATGCCGCCACCGACAACTGCTATGCGCACAGGCGTTGGAGTACCACGAAAGCCGTGCGCACCGCGTCCTTTTCCAGCCTGCGCCATGGTCGATGCGTCGTACGGCCGAGCTCGGCGACGAGCTGCTCGGCTGGCGGCAGATCGGAGTCGAGTACGGGTATCGCGTCGACGCCCATGGCCTCGGCGGCCTGCAGCAACGCCTCACGGTAGAGATGGCCCTCGGCGTCATGCAGCCACGGATGCGACTTGAGCGACTCGGCGATGCTGCGTGGCGGGGCGGGCGGCTTCGTGACGACGCCGATGCCGCCGAGCGCGTCGGGTTGCGGGAGCTCGGCGATCAGCTCACGGAACGCCTTCGTGGCGTGCTCGAGCGCAGCCGCCTCGACCGCGTGCACGAGCTGCTCGGCCGCGTCGAGCGGCAGGTCGACCGCCTCGTGGTACGGCTGGAACGGCAGGTCGTCGGGGATCAGCGGCGCGTTCGATCCGTGCGATGAGCTCGGGCTCGTGAACCGGCTCGGACAACGCGACCGCGACGACGCCCCCGCGTGCGGTGACGGCGCCGACCGCGTACACGATCTGCGCCCTCAGCGGCCCGTGCCGCGTGACCGCCAGGCACCCGGACCCGGCCGTTGCGCGGCGCGGTCCTGCGTGCGCCAGTAGGCCGCCCAGCGGTTCGCCTTGGTCGGCGCCTGCGCGTCTTCGCCCCCGGACGCTGCGCGGCGCGCGGCGACGACGGCGACCAGCGCGGCCAGCTCCTCGGGGGTCGGGTTGCCGCGCTCGACGCGCACCAGCGGCTGGTCGTCGGTCATAGCGGAATGTTCCCGTGCTTCTTGGGCGGCAGCGTGGCGCGCTTGTTGCGCAGCGCCCGCAGCCCCTTGACGATCGACACCCGGGTCTGCGAAGGCTCGATGACGCCGTCGACATAGCCGCGCTCGGCGGCGACGTAGGGGTTGGCGAGCGTGTCCTCGTACTCCTGCACGAGCTTGCCGCGCAGCGCCTCGGGATCGTCGGTGTCGGCGAGCTCGCGCCGGTACAGGATGTTGACTGCGCCCTGCGCGCCCATGACCGCGATCTGCGCGGTCGGCCACGCCAGGTTGATGTCGGCGCCGAGGTGCTTGGACCCCATGACGTCGTACGCGCCGCCGTACGCCTTGCGCGTGATGACGGTGATCAGCGGGACGGTTGCCTCCGCGTACGCGTAGATGAGCTTGGCGCCGCGGCGGATGATGCCGTTCCACTCCTGGTCGGTGCCAGGAAGGAACCCCGGCACGTCGACGAAGGTGAGGATGGGGATGTTGAACGCGTCGCACGTACGGACGAACCGCGCGGCCTTCTCCGACGCGTCGATGTCAAGGCAACCCGCAAAGTGAATCGGCTGGTTGGCGACGACCCCGACCGCGTGACCCTCGACGCGCCCGAATCCGACGACGATGTTGGGCGCGAACAGCGCATGCACTTCGAGGAACTCACTGTCGTCGAGCACGTTCTCGATGACGGTGTGGATGTCGTAGGGCTGGTTGGCCGAGTCGGGCACCAGCACGTCGAGCTCGCGGTCATGGTCGGTGACGTCGATGTCGGCGCTGTCCGGAAACGCCGGCGGCTCCTCGAGATTGTTGCCCGGCAGGTACGACAGCAGCGCCCGTACGTAGTCGATGGCGTCCTGCTCGTCGTGGCCGAGGTAGTGCGCCACGCCGCTCTTGGTGTTGTGCGCGCGTCCGCCGCCGAGCTCCTCCATCGCGACGTCCTCACCGGTCACCGTCTTGATGACGTCGGGTCCGGTGATGAACATGTGCGAGGACTGGTCGACCATGACGACAAAGTCGGTGAGCGCGGGGGAGTAGACGGCGCCGCCCGCGGACGGGCCCATGACGAGCGAGATCTGCGGGATGACACCCGACGCGTGAGTGTTGCGCTTGAAGATCTCGGCGTAGAGGCCGAGCGCGACCACGCCCTCCTGGATCCGCGCGCCGCCGGAGTCGTTGATGCCGATGATCGGGCACCCGGTCTTGAGCGCCATGTCCATGACCTTGACGATCTTCTCGCCGAACACCTCGCCGAGGCTGCCGCCGAACACCGTGAAGTCCTGCGCGAACACGCAGACCTGACGGCCGTCGATGGTTCCGTACCCGGTGACGACTCCGTCGCCGTACGGCCGGTTGCGGTCCTGACCGAAGTTGGTCGAGCGGTGCCGGGCAAACTCGTCGATCTCCACGAAGGAGCCCTCGTCCAGCAGCATCTCGACGCGCTCGCGCGCGGTCTTCTTGCCCTTGGCGTGCTGCTTCTCGACCGCGCGAGCGGATCCGGCGTGCACCGCCTCCTCGACGCGACGGCGCAGGTCGGCGATCCTCCCGGCGGTCGTGTGGATGTCGATCAAGGGATCGGTCGGGGTCGAACTCATGCGCCGCAGCGTAACGCGCGGGCGTTGCTACTCCGGAGTAACTGGCGAGCCGGGTCCCTGTCTGGATCAGGGGTCCCCTTGTCCAAACCTTTTGGACAAGGGGGCCCCTCATCCAGTCGATTCCGGGACCGCATGACGAGACGCCCCGGGGCTTGCTCGGGCCGGCAAGTACGCTCCGCCCCATGGCAGCAGCGCCGTCGCCGGATCGGAGCGCGGCCCCGCGGGCCCGGGCCCGGGTCGAGATGCCCGACGCGTTGCGCCGCGACGTGCGGCAGCTGGGCGAGCTGCTCGGCGAGGTGCTTCGTGAGTACGGCGGGCAGGAGCTGCTCGATGACGTCGAACGCCTGCGCGGCCTGACGATCAGCTCGCACGACCTCGACCCGGCCGTCGCCGACGTCGCCGCCAAGGAGGCCACCGCCCTCGCGGCCGGCTTCGATCTGACCCGCGCCGAGGATGTCGCCCGCGCGTTCACCGTCTACTTCCACCTGGTCAACCTCGCCGAGCAGCAGCACCGCATCCGTACGCTGCGCGAGCGCGACCGCACCGGCGCCCCGCTCACCGACGCGCTGGCCGGCGCCGTCAAGCAGGTGGCGGCCGAGGACGGCGAGGAGCAGGCGGCCGCCCTGCTGCGCGGCCTGGAGATGCGCCCGGTGCTCACCGCGCACCCGACCGAGGCGCGCCGGCGGGCCGTGGTCACCACGCTCAACCGTGTGGCCGAGTTGCTCGCCCTGACGGACGACCCCCGGCTGGGCGAGAGCGAGCGTACGGAGACCCGCCGGCGGCTGCTCGAGGAGATCGACATCCTGTGGCGCACGTCCGCGCTGCGCGAGCAACGCCCCGGCCCGCTCGACGAGGTGCGCACCGCGATGTCGGTCTTCGACGAGGTGCTCTTCCGTGTCGTGCCGCAGATCTACCGGCACGTCGACGCGGTGCTCGCCGGTCCGCGCAGCGGCGCCGAGCCGTCCGCCGTACCCGCGTTCATCCGGTTCGGCTCGTGGATCGGCGGCGACCGCGACGGCAACCCGCACGTCACGGCGGCCGTCACGCGCGAGGCGCTGGCGATCCAGTCCGACCACATCCTCACCGGCCTGGAGACGGCGTGCGGCCGCATCGGCCGGGCCCTCACCGTCTCGGCGGCCACCACGGCGCCATCGGCCGCCGTCCAGCGGCTGATCTCCGACGTCGCCGAGGCCCAGCCCACGCTGGCCGACGCGCTCGCGACGCGCTCACCGGGTGAGCCGCACCGCGTGGCAATGCTGCTCGTCGCCGAGCGCCTCGCGGCGACCCGGCGGCGGGACGCCGACCTTGCGTACCCGTCGGTGCGTGACTTCCTTGCCGACCTGCGGTCGATCCAGGACTCGCTGGCCGACGCGGGAGCGGTACGGCAGGCCTACGGCGAGCTGCAGCACCTGATCTGGCAGGCCGAGACGTTCGGCTTCCACCTCGCCGAGCTGGAGGTGCGCCAGCACAGCAAGGTCCACGCCGCCGCGCTAGCCGAGGTCCGGGCCGGCGCCGGCCATTCGGCGCAGACCGACGAGGTGCTCGCGACGATCCGCGCGATTGCGCAGCTGCAGCAGCGTTTCGGGGCGGATGCCTGCCGCCGCTATGTCGTCTCGTTCACGCAGTCGGCGGAAGACCTCGGGGTCGTGTACGAGCTCGCCGCGGAAGCGCTCGCGGGTCGTTCCATCGAGCTCGATGTCGTCCCCCTCTTCGAGACTCGCGAGGACCTCGACAACTGCGTCGACGTGCTCGAGGCGGCCGTCCAGTTGCCGGCCATCCAGGCGCGCCTGGAGGCGACGGGCCGCCGGTTCGAGGTGATGCTCGGCTACTCCGACTCGGCCAAGGACGTCGGGCCGGTGTCGGCGACGGTCGCGCTTTACGACGCGCAAAGCCGCCTCGTCGAGTGGGCGGAGCGGCACGACATCAAGCTGACGCTCTTCCACGGGCGCGGCGGGGCGCTCGGGCGCGGCGGCGGGCCGGCCAACCGTGCGGTGCTCGCGCAGGCGCCGGGCTCGGTGGCCGGGCGGTTCAAGGTGACCGAGCAGGGTGAGGTGATCTTCGCCCGCTACGGCGAGCGCACCATCGCGCACCGGCACATCGAACAGGTCGCGTCGGCGGTGCTGCTGGCGTCGACACCCGCGGTGGAGCGGCGAGCCACCGAGGCCGCGCAGCGGTTCGCCGATCTTGAGGCGACGTTGGACGCGGCGGCACGCGAGTCGTACCACCGGCTCGTACGCACCGAGGGTTTCGCCGAGTGGTTCGCGACCGTGACACCGCTCGAGGAGCTCGGCGCGCTGCCGATCGGCTCGCGGCCGGCGCGCCGCGGGCTGTCGCTGTCGTCCCTGGAGGACCTGCGCGCGATCCCATGGGTGTTCGCGTGGGCGCAGACGCGGGCCAACGTGCCCGGCTGGTACGGCCTCGGCTCCGGGCTCGCCGCCGTGGGTGACGTCAACCTGCTGCGTACGGCGAACGCGGAGTGGCCGCTGTTCACCGTCCTCATGGAGAACGCCGAGATGTCGCTCGCCAAGACCGACCGGCGCATCCTCACCGGCTACCTGGACCTCGGCGGTCGCGACGATTTGGCCGCTCAGGTGCTGGACGAGCACGCGCGCACCGTCGAATGGGTGCTGCGCGTCACGGGCCACACGAGGCTGCTCGAGGACAAGCACGTGCTCGGCTGGGCGGTGGCACTGCGCAATCCGTACGTCGACGCGCTGTCCCACCTGCAGCTGCGCGCGCTGCGGGCGCTGCGCGGCGGCGAGGGGCTGTCGGAGGGGGAGGTCGACGCGCTGCGTCGGCTGTTGCTGATCACCGTCAACGGTGTCGCTGCGGGGCTGCAGAACACCGGCTGATGATCCACTCGTTCTGGGACCCCGTGCGGTTCGTCCGCCAGACCGGCTCGACCAACGCCGATGTGGCCGCCGCCGCACGCGACGGGGCACCCGAGGGGCTCGTGATCCATGCGGGCGAGCAGACCGGCGGGCGGGGGCGGTTGGCTCGCGAGTGGGTGTCGCCGCCGGGGTCGAGCCTGTCGGTGTCGGTGCTGCTGCGGCCGGACGAGGTCCCGGTCTCCCGCTGGACGTGGCTGCCGCTGCTCGTCGGGGTGGCGGTGACCGACGCCGTACGGGCTTCCGCGGGGGTTGCGGCCAAGCTGAAGTGGCCCAATGACGTCCTGGTCGACGACGCCAAGCTGGCCGGCATCCTCGTCGAGCGGGTCGAGACCGTGAGCGGTCACGCGGTTGTCGCCGGGATCGGGCTGAACGTGTCGGTGCCGGCCGCCGATCTGCCTGGCGGGGCTGTATCCCTGCACGCGGTCTCGGCGGCGCGGCCGACACGCGAGGACGTCCTGCAGGCGGTGCTGGACGAGCTGGCCGCGGGCTACCTGCGCTGGCGTGAGGCGGAGGGCTCTGCGGAGGCGTGGCTTGCGGCCGCGTACACCGATCGCTGCGTCACCCTCGGCCAGCACGTACGGGTCTCGCTCCCCGGCACGCGCACTGTCGTCGGACGCGCGGTCGCCATCGACGAGGACGGCCGGCTCGTGGTCGACGGCAGCGAGGGCCGTACGGCAGTGGGCGCCGGCGACGTGATCCACGTGCGGGCGGCGGACTGAGCGTCCCTCGCGATGCGGTCCGAGGAGTGAAGGTCCGTGGCCCCTATGCATCTGCTGGTCCCCAGGCCAGCAGTTGCGAAGGGGCTCCGAAGTCGTGCCCCCTCGGGCCGCACGCGTGCGGCACCGCGAAACGTGCCGCGCGGCGCCCGCACACGCGGCGGGACGTGGCACGATTCGCACATGGCGATCGCGTTCCCGCAGAAGCTGCTGGGTGCTGGGGAAGAAGTCATCCTGCACGAGCGCACCCACTGGAAAGCCCTTATCCTCCCTGCGCTGATCCTCATCGCGACGTCCGCGGTGGGCGGGTTCCTGCTCGCCGTCGGCGGCGACTGGGCGATGTGGCCGGTGATCGTCGTCGGCGTACTCGTGATTCTGCTCTTCTCGGTGTGGCCGTTCCTCAACTGGCTTGCATCGACGGACACGCTGACCAACCGCCGGCTCATCACCCGCCAGGGCGTCATTACGCGGACCGGGCGCGACATCCAGCTGAAGAAGGTCAACGACGTGGCGTACGAGCGCGGCATCATCGACCGGATGCTCGGCTGCGGCACCTTGGTCGTGGAGTCGGCCGGCGAGCGCGGGCACAACGTGATCCGCGACGTGCCCAAGGTCGAGCTGTTCCACCTCAAGCTGCAAGAGCTCCTGCTCGACGTCGACATCCCCGACGAGACCGACTCGAGCCGGCGGCCCGATCAGACGCCGTGACCGAGGTCCCGGACGAAGCGCAGCGACTAGAGCGCCTGCTGCTGGGCGCCCAGCCGGAACACACGCGCGAAGAGGTCGCTGAGGCGACGGGGGTGCCGCTCGAGACGGCTCGGCGGTTCTGGCGGGCCCTCGGGTTCCCGGACCTCGGTGATGTGGCCGCGTTCACCGACAACGACATCGCCGCGCTGCGCGCGGTCGGCGGGTTGATGCGTACGGGCTCGCTGACCGAGGAGGCGGCGGTGCGCCTCGTGCGCGGCTTCGGCCGTACGGCGTCGCGGCTCGCCGACTGGCAGGTCGACGAGGTCAGCGACCTCATCGACGAGTTCGAGTCCGAGGAGGAGCACGCGGGGTATGGCGACGACCTGAGGACGGCGTACCACTACGCGGCCGACCTGCTTCCGGTGTTCGAGGACGTACTCATCCTGGCGTGGCGTCGGCATCTCGCTCGCGCGGTGGAGCGTGTCTTGGCCAATCCCGTCGACGCGGCCGGCGAGGTCACGATGGCGGTGGGGTTCGCCGACCTGGTGGGTTTCACGCGGGTGGCGAGAGGGCTCGACGAGGACGAGCTGGGCTCGTTGGTGGAGGCGTTCGAGACACGGGCGGCCGATCTGGTGGCGGCGCACGACGCGCGGCTGGTGAAGACGCTCGGTGACGAAGTGCTGTTTGTGTCGGCGTCTCCCGTCGTGGCGACCGACCTCGGGCTCGCGCTCGTCGTCGCGGTCGGCGACGACCCGGACATGCCTGACCTGCGCGTCGGGATCGCCACAGGTGCGGTGACGCAGCGACTCGGTGACGTGTTCGGATCCACGGTCAACCTGGCGAGCCGGCTGACCAGGTTGGCCGCGCGCAACCAGGTGCTGGTCGACGAATCGACGTCTGGCCTCCTGGCACACCATGGCGGCTATCTGCTGCACGAGCTGCCGGCGCAACCGGTCCGCGGGATGGGTGATGTCGTGGGCGTCGTCGTCGGAGCGGCCAACGGAGAGGCCCGGCTAGGCTCGGACGGGTGAGTGCCCAGCAGCACGTCGTCGTGCGGCGACCCGCTGACAGCGTCGCCGAGATCGTCCTCGACAGGCCGACTGCACTCAATGCGCTCGACACGTCGCTGGCCGAGCAGCTCGCCGACGCGGCACGGGTGATCGCCGACGACACAACGGTGCGCGCGGTGCTGCTGTCTTCGTCGTCGGAGCGGGCGTTCTGCGTGGGGGCCGACTTGAAGGAACGCGCCCGGTTCGGCGATGCGGAGATACTGAAACAGCGGCCGGTGCTCGCGTCGGCGTTCCGCGCTGTGCGGGATCTCCCGGTGCCGGCGGTGGCGGCGGTGAGTGGCTATGCACTCGGTGGCGGCTTCGAGCTTGCGCTGTCTTGCGACCTGATCGTGGCCGACGACACGGCGATCTTCGGGCTGCCCGAGGTGCGGCTGGGGCTCATCCCGGGCGGCGGGGGTACGCAGCTTCTGGTGCGGCGGATCGGGTGGTCGCGCGCGGCGGACGTACTCTTCACCGGCCGGCACATCGATGCAGTCGAGGCGCAGCGGCTGGGGTTCGTGGATCGGCGCGTGCCGTATGGCGCGGTTGGCGAGGAGGCGCTGCGCTTGTCGACCGAGATCTCGCACGCGGCGCCGAGCGCGCTGCGCAACGCGAAGCGGGCGATGCGGCAAGGGTTTGGGCGCGTGCTGGATGATGCGCTGGAGATGGAGGACGCCGCGTGGCGCGAGTCCGCGGTGTCGGCCGACCGGCGTGAAGGCATCGCGGCGTTCAACGAGAAGCGCACCCCCGAGTGGCCAGGAGCATGACGTTGTCGGACCTGCCGAGCTCCATCTCTGTCCGTGAAGTCGGGCCGCGCGACGGCCTGCAAAACGAGCCGCCGGTGCCGACGGCCGGCAAGATCGAGTTGCTGGACGCGTTGTCTCGTACGGGGGTGCAGCGCATCGAGGCGGTGTCGTACGTACACCCCAAGGCCATCCCGCAGATGGGCGACGCCAGCGAGGTGTGGGCGGCAGCGAAGCGGGTCGACGGCGTGCGCTACTCGGCGTTGGTGCCCAACCTGCGCGGCGCCGAGCGGGCGCTCGCCGAGGGGTTCACCGAGATCGAGCTGGTGGTGTCGGCGTCGGAGTCGCACAACCGCGCCAACGTCAACCGGTCGACGGGGGAGTCGTTGGATGACGTGGCGCGGGTCGTGTGCTTTGGCGCACGAGGCCGGGGCGACGGCGCAGGTGATCGTGTCGACGGCCTGGGGCTGTCCCTATGAGGGAGACGTGCCGGTCTCGCGGGTCATGTGGGTGGTCGACCGGGCGGTGGCCGAGGGCGCGGACTCGATTGCGTACGGCGACACGACCGGCATGGCGACCCCGCCGCGGGTGACGGCGCTGGTGGATGCGACGCGGTCGAAGCACCCCGACCTGCCGATGGGGCTGCACTTCCACAACACGCGGGGGACGGGGCTGGCGAACGTGCTGGCCGCTTTGCAGCTGGGTGTCGACGACTTTGACGCGAGTGTCGGCGGGCTGGGCGGCTGCCCCTACGCCCCCGGCGCCTCCGGCAACATCGCCACCGAGGAACTGGTCCACATGGTCGAGGACATGGGGATCGGGACCGGGGTGGATCTTGATTCTTTGCTGGAGGCCTCCGCCTTGGCCGAGCGGCTGGTCGGGCACCAGCTCCCGTCGCAGGTGCTGAGGGCTGGGCCGCGGACGCGGTTGACTTCGGTGGGGCCGCGGCCGGAATGATCGCCGGGCGCCGGCCAAGGCCCCGCTCCCGGGGAGGTCGCTGCAGGGGCTGTGCCACCGAGGGCTACAGAGTCGACGCGCAGTGGCACAGGTGTGCCCTGCAGCGACGTGCGCCTCGCCTGGACCGCGCGGGCCAGCACCCGGCGGACGCGGACAGACCCGTCTCACCTGGCGCCACAAAGTTGGCATCCCGTGAGACAGCCCGTCTCCGACCGTGATCAGCCGCTGCGGACCTCCCGCCTCGGGCCCGACCCGAGGCCGCAGCTCGTTTCGCACGACGCGCACCTGCGAGTCGATCCGGAGAAGGCTGTTGATCAGGCAGATGTCGTGCCAGCGTATCGATCGTTGCCGGGCCCTGGCCTGTGGATAGCGATTCCGGGATCAGGGCGAACTTCACTTATCCTCTCCGGATGCACGTCCGAGCCCGTCTTCTCGCTGGTCTTGCGGCCGCCGCTCTCCTGGCGACCGCCTGTTCGTCTGACGACGAGCCCACCACCCTGCCGCCGGTCTCGTCGGCGACCTCGGCGACGCCTACGGCCATCCCGGTGCCCGAGGCCGCTCAAGCGCACACCGAGGACGGGCGCGGTGGCCTTCGTTGAGCACTACTGGACCTCTCAACAACGCCTATCTCGGGAACGACGTGCGAGCAGGAGTGGCCGACTTTGCGTGAGGGCAGCGAGACCCTCCTGCGAAGCGTGCGGAGGGTGGATCGAGTCCCTGGAAAACACCTGGCTCGACGGGTGGCCGGGTCGAAGGTGGCGGACTCGACGACCCACGAGATCGCTGCCGGGGCCTGGGAGCCTGACGGACGCGGTGCATTGGTGTTCGTGATCGCCGACTCCCACGCAGGGACTCTCGTACCGCTCAGACGGATCGGTCTACGCCGAGGCCCCCGCAGCGCAACATGGCGAGCCTCAAGTTTGATCTCCGTTGGGTGGTCGCTGGTCGGCTGAACGAGGTCACTCGTGAGCGCTAGGCGCAGGCGACGTGGCCGCACCGGCGGATTTCTGGGGCTCTCTGTCGTGGCCCGACTGTTGTCATTAGCTGCGCTGCCCATGCTCGGTTCGGCGCAAGCGCCGGCTTGCGGTGGCTTAGCAGGATGCCCTGGACGCCGGTCTCGAAGACGGGGAAGCCACCGCGGGTGGGCAGACCGAGCAACAGGCCGGAATTCAGGCGGACCGAGCAGCAGGCGAGCGCGCCACTACGCGTCCATTCGAGAGATGCTGGCGCCGGGTTGCCCCGGTGTGACGGTCGATGGGGTTGGTGCTGCTGCCGAGATCCAAAACGACGAGGCGTGCACGCCAGCGCTCTCGCGTGCCCGCCGGGTCGAGTACCTGCTACTTCGTCTTCACGCATCCGCAGGACCCGGCGACCGGCCAACTGGTTCAGCCACCCCAGCCCTGGACGCTCGCGGAGTCCGCGCTGTGTCGCCCCAGCCCAAGTCAACCAAGGCGGCGTCACCGCAGCGATGGTGCTCGAAGAGTTCAAGCGCCTCCCGCTCCCACAAGGCCAGGTCATCGTCCAGCCCGGCGAGCGGACGTTGGTGAACTTCCCGACGATCTTCTACACCGAGCTGACCGGCGACCAGGTCCTCGCCCGCAGTCACGATCCTCGGCCAGCAAGTGGAGATCATCGCCGAACCGCGGTCGTACGCATGGGACTTCGGCGACGGACAACGCACCACCACGGACACACCCGGCGCTCCGTACCCCGCGAAAGTGATCACGCATGTGTACGCCGACAAGGCCGACGTGCAGGCATCCCTGACCGTGACCTACGGCGGGCGGTTCCGAGTAGCTGGCGGGGCATGGTTCCCGATCCCGGGCACAACCACGGTCACCAGCGCGCCTACCCAGATCGCCGTTCTTGAGGCACGCAGCCAGCTAATCGCCGGAAACGACTAGCCCCCTTCGAGTCCCCGCCACGTCGACCGCGCGCCACGGATGCGCGCGCGCATCTCACGTTCCTCGGTGGCGGTGATGATCCCCTCCAGCTCAAGCAACGCATCGATGTCGTTGGGGTCGACGTCTTCCAGATAGGTCTCCAGGGCCTCGCCGACTAGCTGAGAGATGCGCCTCAGCCCAGGCTGCTGCGCAAGCGCACGAAGCGCTCGATGCTGCTCCTCGGTGACCTCGACCGTGATCCGCACCCTCACCGCACCCCACTCATCAACCCGGTGATCCGCCGCGCCAACATGAAGATCAGCACTCCAAACAACGCAGCGACCGCCGCCAACGACCCGTAATACACCGGATCCGACAGCTCACCATTCAGCTTCGTCACCTGCGCGTTGATCGCGTTCCCCGTCGCCGTCGCGAGGAACCAGATCCCCAGCACCTGCCCGGTGAACCGCGCCGGCGCGAGCTTGGTCGACACCGACAAGCCAGTCGGCGACAGCAGCAGCTCGGCCACCGTCTGCACGAAGTACACGAGCAACAACCACAGCGGGCTCACCAAGTCGCCACCGGAGGCCGCGCGCACCCGCCAGAGCCATGATGACGAACGACAGCGCGATGCCCCACAGCGCCATCGCAAACTTCACCGGCGTCGACGGTTGGCGCGTTCCGAGATACGTCCACAGCCACGCAAACACCGGCGCAAGAGCGAGGATCAGGACGGGGTTGACCGACTGATACCAAGAAGCCGGGAACTCAAACCCGAACACATCTCGGTCAACCTTCTCCTGCGCGAAGATGTTGAGCAGCGACCCCGCCTGGTCATAGATCATCCAGAACACCGTCGCCGCGACGAAGATCCAGATGAACGCGCGCAGCCGACTGATCTCCGTCGGGGTCAGCCCAGGCGTACGGAACATCACGATGAAGTACACGATCGGCACCGCCACCGCCAGCACCGTCAGCGCGTTGATGACGTGGTCGAGTTCGAACCACCCGAGGGATACGTCGACGGCCAGCAGCACGACCGCCGCCGCGAGCCACAATGCAGATGTACGGATAACCCGCGCGCGCTCCTCCGGCGTCGCGGGGCGGGACGCCCGCTCGGAGGACTCGGGCAGCGTGCCGCGGCCGAGCACGTACTGGATCAACGCCAGCGTCATCCCGATCGCAGCGACGAGGAACCCCGCGTGCCAGCTGACGTTCTCGCCCAGCCAACCGGTGATGAGCGGTGCAATGAAGGCTCCGAGATTGATGCCCATGTAGAAGATCGAGAACCCGGCGTCGCGTCGCGTCGTCCGCCTCGCCGTACAGGCCGCCGACCATCGCCGAGATGTTCGGCTTGAGCATGCCGGTGCCGACAGCGATCAGCGCGAGCCCGACGTACACCGTCGACTCCGCTTCCACCGCCATGACATAGTGCCCGGCTGCGATCACGATGCCGCCGTACAGGACCGTACGGCGCGCGCCCCACATGCGGTCCGCGATCCAGCCGCCGGGGATCGCCAGCATGTAGACCATCGAGTTGTAGATGGCGTAGATCGAGGCCGCCGTGGCGGTGGACATGCCGAGCCCGCCGTTCTCGACCGTGTCCACCAGGAACAGGACGAGGATCGCCCGCATCCCGTAGAAGCTGAACCGCTCCCACATCTCGGTGAGGAACAGCGTCATCAGCCCACGGGGCTGCCCGAAGAACCCCCGATCCATGGCTTCCGCCGGCTGCGGCGGCACGCTGGTCGTCACGTTGCTCCCGCGAGCTCGTACGGACCTGGCATTTCAAGCCTGCCGAAGCCCCGCGCGACCCGCATCCCGACCACAGGGTCGCGGCGGGCAGATGCCGGGCTCCGATGGCGCCGTTACGCTGCCGACATGGGCACCGGCGCCGATGATGCCGACGGTCTGCGGATCGACGCGGACGACGGTGTTGTACGGGTCGACGGGCGCGTCGTGAAGCTGACCGCGACGGAGCTCGCGCTGCTGCGGGTGCTCGTAGCCGCGCACGGCGCCCCGGTGTCGAGACAGGAGCTGCTGCTCAAGGTCTGGCACACGACCTGGGCGGGAAAGAGTCGTACGGTCGATGTCCACGTCGCCGGTCTGCGGCGCAAGCTCGGTGACCACGCCCGTGACCCGAGGTGGATCGCGACCGTGCGGGGTGTGGGATTCCGGGCCCTCGTTCCGGGCTGACTAGGCCCCGCCAGAACGACTGCCGTTTTCCTCGATACAGCGCCGCCGCCACGCGCTCCGGCGTTATCTCTGTCTCTGGCGCGGCGGGGTGGCCGCCAAGGATTAGCGGCAGCTGTACGCGTCTTGGGCCGTCGGGCTTGTCGATCGGCGAGCCTCTCAACGTTGAGTATCTCGCTGTCAAGATAAACGCCCGTGCCTGCCTACTGGCCTCGGCAACCGCCTCGAGGTGCTGTCACCGCTGGATTGACCCGTGTCGTATCAGAAGTGATAATCGATGCATGTCTTCCGCCCCACCCGGGCCGAATGAACATCGCCTCGACGACGAAAGGCCGGAGCTCGCTGCCCTATCGGATGCGGCTGCGCGACTTCACCAGCTTGTGCCCGACGCGGTGCTTGTCGGACGTCCTGCCGAAGCCGTCGACCACGATCACGTTGTGGCCGATCTCCGGCTTCGCTTCGACCTGGTCCTGGAAGCACTCGAGTCCGAGGGCGAATGGGTGACCAACCGGGTGCGACCCGGAAAGTTGATCCTTGGCCGCCTTGGCGACATTGAGGCCGGCGTCCGGCAGATGATCCGCACGGAGCCCCTCGAGGTCACGGACCTGACGCTGCGATCGGGCCGACCGCTCCGAGTGCCGACGGCAGAGGAGACGCTGCGCATCAAGGGCTTCCTCATCGTTCGTCGCAACCAGACTCGTGACTACCTTGATGTGGTGGCACTGGCGGACAGCTACGGGCAGTCGCAGTCGGCGCGGGTCCTGGCTGAGCTGGACCGCTATTACGCTGACCAGCACGGTGAAGGCAGCGGGGTTGCGTCGCAACTGGCGCGCCAACTTGCCGATCCTCGTCCTGCCGACGTCTCAGTGACTCGGCAACTCCGTGACTATCGCAACCTTGACCCGCGCTGGGCGGACTGGGGAGTCGTGAAGACGGCTGCTCGCGAGCTCGCCTCGTTGATGCTCGAGGAGGCGTGACATGGTGCTTGCCTTCCGCAACGTCACCGCGCGCCCCGATGACCCGGTGGAGACCTGGCCCACCGAGGCAGTCCAGGCCGCGCTGGAGCGCGGGGATCTGAAGCACTGGCGGCGACTCGTCGCGCGGATCCGCCTCCAGCCCTGGGGACGTACGGCCCGTCAGGTGGAGGAGGTGCTCAGCCACTCCCGTCCGTACGGTGTCGCCGAGCTGATGGAGGACCAGATCCAGCGAGCGCGCGCCGCGGCAGAATCCGCCGAGCGAGCCGAGGTCGCCGCCGAGGTGCGGCGTTCCATCGCCGAGTCCGGGCTCAGCCGCACGGAGTTCGCCTCCCGCGTCGGTACGTCGCCGTCGCGACTGTCGACGTACGTGACAGGGAAAGTCACGCCGTCGGCGACGATGCTCTTGCGCATCCGGCGCCTCGGCGCGGGGTCGGTGCCGGGCGCCGAGAGATAGGTCACAACCGAGCGGCGGTTAACGACGCCTAGGATTCGCCTTGTTACCGCCGAGTACGAGCCTCCGGGATGCGCCATGAACACCGACTTCGACGCCTATCGCCTGTCCGACGAGCACGAGGCGATCCGCGAGGCCGTACGCGCGGTCTGCGAGGACAAGGTCGCGCCGCATGCGGCGGAGGCCGACGAGCGCAGCGAGTTTCCGAGGGCTTCGTACGACGCCCTGCGCGCGGCGGACTTCCACGCGCCGCACATCCCCGAGGAGTACGGCGGCGCCGGCGCGGACGCGCTCGCCACGGTGATCGTGATCGAGGAGGTCGCCCGCGTCTGCGCGTCGACGTCGCTGATCCCCGCGGTCAACAAGCTCGGGTCGCTGCCGCTGATCCTCGCCGGCTCGGCGGACCTGAAGGAGCGCTACCTCGCGCCGGTGGCCAAGGGCGACGCGATGTTCTCGTACTGCCTGTCGGAGCCGGAGGCCGGCAGTGACGCGGTGTCGATGCGGACGCGGGCCGTACGCGACGGCGACGAGTTCGTGCTCAACGGCACCAAGCGGTGGATCACCAACGCAGGGGAGTCGGAGTTCTACACGGTGTTCGCGGTGACCGACACGACGAAGCGGTCGCGAGGGGTCTCGGCGTTCGTGGTCGAGAAGTCCGACGCGGGCGTCTCGTTCGGCGCGCTGGAGAAGAAGCTGGGCATCAAGGGCTCGCCGACGCGCGAGGTGTACCTCGACAACGTACGCATCCCGGCCGACCGGATGATCGGCAAGGAGGGCACCGGGTTCTTGACGGCGATGCACACGCTCGACCACACGCGGGTGACGATCGCGGCGCAGGCGGTGGGGATCGCGCAGGGCGCGCTGGACTATGCGGCGTCGTACGTCAAGGAGCGCAGGCAGTTCGGCAAGGCGATCGCCGACTTCCAGGGCGTCCAGTTCATGCTCGCCGACATGGCGATGAAGGTGGAGGCCGCGCGCCAGCTGACCTACCGTGCGGCGGGCGCGAGCGAGCGCGGGGAGCAGCGGGCTGACGTATCTGGGGGCGGCGGCGAAGTGCTTTGCGTCGGACACGGCGATGGCGGTCACGACGGACGCGGTGCAGCTGCTGGGTGGGTACGGGTATGTGAGGGACTACCCGGTCGAGCGGATGATGCGCGACGCGAAGATCACGCAGATCTATGAGGGGACCAACCAGGTGCAGCGGGTTGTCATGGCGCGGCAGCTGTTGAAGGGCTAGGCCGGCGGACCGAAGCTGCGGCCACTCGATCGCGGGGCATCGGTCCATGACCATGTCGAGGCCGGCCGCGGAAACGCGGTCGTACGCCGCGTCGTCGATGACGCCGAGCTGGAACCAGACGGCGCTCGCGTCGATCTTGATCGCCTCGTCGGCGACCGGTCCGGCGAGGTCTGAACGTACGAAGACGTCGACGCAATCGACCGGGAACGGGATGTCGCTGAGCGTCGGGTAGCCGGTTGCTCCGTGGACCGTCTCGGCCTTGGGGTGGACGGGGACGATCCGCTTGCCGTGCTGCTGGAGGAAGCGGGCGACGCCGTACGCCGCGCGGCTGCGGTTGTTGGACAGGCCGACGACCGCCCACGTCTCGCAGTCGGCCAGGATGCGGCGGATTACGTCGGGGTCGGCGGTGTCGGTCATGGTCTCGCTGATCGAGTCATCGACGCGTCTTCTCCAGGGTGTCGCGAACAAGTTCTGCGGTCAGCGCCGGCATTGGGTCGTCCGCGACGGCCGCAACGCCGTCACCATCGTCCACGAGCCGCATGGGCGTGGGGACGGGCGCGACCTCGAGTCGACCGTCGCGCTCGATGACGTCCAAAGGCTGACCCGCCGTCAGGCCGAGAGCATCGCGAAGCGCCTTGGGAATGAGAACGCGACCGGCGGCGTCCATCGCAGTCTTCATGCCACCAATCTACGGCGAGAGATGGTGTCAAAGCGGCCGCTGAGGTGCTCACGGATGCGGACCGATGGTGATGATTGTGATCTCACCCTCCCCCGGTCCGTAGATCCACCAGATGCGCCAGGCCGATGGTGTCCTGTTCTCGACGTACGACTCCCACAGGGTTTCGCCATGCGGACCCGGCACCGATTTGTAGTCGTGGGAATGCAGCCCGGGATGACGCGGCCCGCGTCCTTGAGGAGTCGCAGGGCCTTTCGCACCTTGGCGAGCTTGGCGGCGTACTGATTCCTTGTGCGCAGATCCTCGAGGACCTTTTCCGCTTCCCGGGTGTAGAGCAACGTGAACGGCGGTGCGCTCACTCGGCGCTGTCCTCAGCGTCCGTCACCCAATCCAGAGCTCGGACGTTGCGTTCAGCGGCGTCGGCAAGGCCGCGAAACAGGGATGCCCGAAGCTCGTCGTTCTCCCACACAAGAAGTTCGCGCTTGGGAATGCTTGCGAGGGGTGTCAGGAGAATGGCGCCGTCGGCCCGCTTCGCGACAGCGAAACGATCGTTCTTGTGAGCGCCCGCCTTGCTCAGCGTCACTCGGGCACGCTCATCAGCGGTCACTTCTGTGACCGGCTCGAAATCTGCGCTCACTGGACCTCCTCCCAGGCCAGGCTTCGTCTCCATAGTGGGCCAGGATGGGATAGTGGGCAATACCCATATGCCCATGCGCGTGGAGAGTGGCCTTGCCGGCTTAGCCGTCCCATGCCGCGGCCGGCCGCCCGCCACGCCTCGGCGAGGTCGGCGGCGTTGGGCTTCTGATCAGCTCGTCATAAGTCGAGGAGAACCGCGAGCACTTCTCGAATCTGAGCCAGCGAGGCAGGGCCCACATTGCCAAGGGTCCCGCGCGCCCGTGACTGTGCGACAGCGCGCACATGCTGACACTGGGCTGCTGACGCCGCGCTGAGTCCGTTCGCCGAATCCGGCTGGATCGTCACCTCAGCCTCGTAGCCTCGGATCGTGCGTGTCAGCGGCACGACCTGGATGACGGTGGGCGCTGCCCGAAGGATCCGGTCAGCTGTGACGACAACGGCTGGCCGTAGCATCCCGGCCTCGGAACCCTGCGGCACGCCCAGGTCGAGTTCGATGACGTCACCCGAGGTGAGCATCTAGCCACTCGACCTCGTCGGGGTTCAGGGGTTGCGCCAGCTGGCGGCCCATCTCCTCCTGGCTCAAGGTGCGAACCGCACGCGCGACCGTCTCGGAAACAGTTCGGTTCCCCTGCCGTGCCAGCCGCTTGAGCTCTTCATGTGTCGTCCGATCGATGCGAATCGTCGTGGTGTCACCCATGACCCCAGTCTACAGATCTGTAGACCAGTCTGCATACCAGAGCTAGGGCCGCCCCATGCCCCGGTAGGTCCAGCCGGCCGCCCGCCAGGCGTCGGCGTCGAGGCAGTTGCGGCCGTCGAGGACGCGCGGGGCACGGACGACCTCGGCGAGGGCGACCGGGTCGAGGGCGCGGAACTCCTGCCATTCGGTGAGGTGCAGCACGACGTCGGCGCTGTCGCAGGCGTCGAAGGTGGTCGGCGCGTAGTCGAGGGTGGGGAACATCCGGGCGGCGTTGGGCATGGCCTTGGGGTCGTACACGCTCACGTGCCCGCCCTGCAGCTGGATCTGGCCGGCGACGTTGAGGGCGGGGGAGTCGCGGATGTCGTCGGAGTCGGGCTTGAACGCGGCGCCGAGCACGGCGACGTGCTTGCCGAGGAACGAGCCGCCGACGAGGTCGCGGGCGATCTGGAGTACGCGGCTGCGCCGGCGCATGTTGATCGCGTCGACCTCGGCGAGGAAGCTCAGCGCGTCGGGGGCGCCGAGCTCGCCGGCGCGGGCCATGAACGCGCGGATGTCCTTGGGCAGGCAGCCGCCGCCGAAGCCGACGCCGGCGTTGAGGAACGCCCGGCCGATGCGCTTGTCGTACCCCATCGCGTCGGCGAGCTTGGTCACGTCGGCGCCGGTGATGTCGCAGATCTCGGAGACCGCGTTGATGAACGAGATCTTGGTGGCGAGGAAGGCGTTGGCGCTGACCTTGACGAGCTCGGCGGTGGGCAGGTCGGTGACGACGACCGGGGTGCCGTTGGCCAGCGGGGTCGCGTAGACCTCGCGCAGCCGCTGCTCGGACCAGTCGTCGGTGACGCCGAAGACGAGCCGGTCGGGGGCGATGGTGTCGTCGACGGCGAAGCCCTCGCGCAGGAACTCCGGGTTCCAGGCGAGGTGTACGGCTTCGGCTGCGGGGGCGGTCCGGTGCAGGCGAGCGGCCAGCGCCTCGGCGGTGCCGACGGGGACGGTGGACTTGCCGACCACGAGGCACTCGCGCTCGAGGTGCGGGGCGAGGGCGTCGACGGCGGCGTTGACGTACGTGAGGTCGGCGGCCAGCGAGTTGCGCTGTTGGGGCGTGCCGGCGGTGATGAAGTGGACGTCGCCGAAGGTGGCCGCCTCGGCGTGTGAGGTGGTGAAGCGGAGCCGGCCGGACTCGACATGCTTGCGGAGCAGCGGCTCGAGGTTGGGCTCGAAGAAGGGCACGCGGCCCTGGCTGAGCGACTCGACCTTGCGCTCGTCTACGTCAACGCCGAGGACGTCGAAGCCGAGCTCGGCCATCGACGCCGCGTGCGTGGCGCCGAGGTAGCCGGTCCCGATGACGGTGATCCGCATTGGTCAGGGGGTCCTGAGGGCCGGCCCCGAAATCGTGGCGACGGGCTCGGGGAGGTCATGCGTGACCTCGCGGAAGACCCACTTTCGGTAGGACCAGAACCGGAACAGCGCCCCCAGCCCGACGCCGATGACGTTGGCCGAGATGTTGTCGGCCAGTGGGCTGGTCAGGTCGAGGACGTAGTGGCTGATGGCCAGACACCCGGCGGAGATGGCCAGGCCGATGCCATTGAGAAGGAAGAACAGGGAGTACTCGCGGGCGACGCCGCTGCGCGCGCGATGCCGGAAGGTCCACCAGCGGTTGCCCGCGTACGTGACGAACGTCGCGACGACCGCAGAGATGATCTTGGCTGTGATGGGCTTGTCGTGGAGGACGCCGACGCCGTCCGCTCCGCCGTACCGCAGGGCGTTGAAGACGAAGAGGTCGACCATGTAGCCCGCGCCGCCCACCGCGAGGAACTTGACGATCTCCCGGTAGACCAGGCGTAGGCCGTACCAGAGTTGTCGGAGGCGGGTCATCGGGCGAGCTTTCGTGATCGCTGGGGTGGGCGAAGCCTAGGGTACGTGGACTCGATCGGCTGGGGTACATCCCGCGGGGTCGCGGGGAGGCAGTCGATACGCTGCCGGGCGTGAGCTTTCCGGTGGTCGGGGTGGTCGGCGGGGGCCAGCTGGCCCGGATGATGTACGAGGCGGCGACGCCGCTCGGCATTGGGTTCCGCCTTCTGTCGGCGTCGGCGCAGGACTCGGCGGCATTGGTGGTGCCGGGGACTGTCGTGGGTGACGAGAAGGCGTGGGACGAGCTGGCGGCGTTCGTCAAGGACGTCGACGTGCTGACGTTCGACCACGAGCACGTGCCCAACGACCACCTGCGGGCGCTGGAGGCCGCGGGCGTTGCCGTGCGGCCGGGACCGGACGCACTTGTTCACGCGCAGGACAAGGCGGTGATGCGCGCGCGGCTGACGGAGATCGGGGTGCCGTGCCCGCGCTATCGGCGTGGTGGCGTCGCCAGCCGAGGTTGCGGCGTTTGCCGACGAGGTCGTGCGGGTGGCCGCTGGTGCTCAAGACCGCCCGCGGCGGCTATGACGGCAAGGGTGTCTGGGTGGTGTCCGGGCCGGACGACGCGGCGATCGCCGAGCCGTTCCGGGCGGGTGTGCCGGTGCTGGCCGAGGAGCGGGTCGACTTCGCTCGAGAGCTGGCCGCGGTGGTGGCGCGGTCGCCGCATGGCCAGGCGGTGGCGTACCCGGTCGTCGAGTCTGTGCAGCGGGACGGCGTCTGTGTCGAGGTGACGGCGCCTGCGCCGGGTCTGTCGGAGGCGTTGGCGGTCGAGGCGGAGCGGCTGGCGCTGACGGTGGCCAAGGAGCTCGACGTGGTGGGCGTGCTCGCCGTCGAGCTCTTCGAGACCCGCGACGGGCGGCTGCTCGTCAACGAGCTGGCGATGCGGCCGCACAACAGCGGCCACTGGACGATCGACGGGGCGGTGACGTCGCAGTTCGAGAACCATCTGCGGGCGGTGCTGGACCTGCCGTTGGGCTCGCCGCGGGCGCGGGAGCCGTGGACGGTGATGGTCAACGTGTTCGGCGGGGATCTCGAGGAGACGTACTCGGCCTACCGGCACGTGATGGCCCGCGACCCGGGCGTGCGAGTGCATTGGTACGGCAAGGGCGTCCGGCCCGGCCGGAAGCTCGGGCATGTGACGGTGTGCGGGGCCGACCTCGAGGACGTACGCGAGCGCGCGCGGCACGCCGCGGCCTACCTGGCGGGGGAGATCGATGAGTGAGGCAGTCGTCGGCGTCGTGATGGGCTCCGACTCGGACTGGCCGACGATGAAGGCCGCGGCGGACGTGCTGGACGAGTTCGGGGTGCCGTACGAGGCGGACGTCGTCTCCGCGCACCGGATGCCGCAGGAGATGATCACGTACGGGGCCACGGCGCACGCGCGCGGTCTGAAGGTGATCATCGCGGGCGCAGGGGAGCGGCTCACCTGCCGGGCATGCTCGCTGCGGTCACGCCGCTGCCGGTGATTGGGGTGCCGGTGCCGCTGAAGCATTTGGACGGGCATGGACTCGCTGCTCTCCATCGTGCAGATGCCGGCAGGAGTGCCGGTGGCGACCGTCTCGATCGGCGGGGCGCGCAATGCTGGGCTGCTGGCCGTGCGGATCCTCGGCGCGGCGGACGACGCGCTTGCGGACGCGGATGGAGGAG
>CAWCTX010000018.1:0-385090 GCA_963798505.1 uncultured Actinomycetota bacterium | reverse complement strand
CAACTTTCGATGCTTTTCGTCATGACAGCGGATGAAGAGTTGAGAACGGCATGCCTAATCGCGCTGGAGGCTTTCCCGAACAATCTGCCATTTGAATTCGAAGCACAAAAGAAGACGAAGGGCATATAGGCCAGCTTCGTCGGTCTGCGGAGATTTGGTCGGAATTTGGTAAGAGAGAAAATTACGTCGCTGTTCGGGCGCAAGATGGTAGCGGCACCTTCATTACACTGCAGAATCCCCGGTCGGGAGATGCGGATGTTATCGCAAGCGCCCGGCGCCTGCAGGAGATGAACGAACATTCCGCCTTGTGCCTGTGGACCGCGGATTGCTTCAAATCCGGCAAATTGTCCGAGCGGATGCCATTGGCAGAGGTGCTTTCACGCGCCCGCGCATAGACAATCTCGACCTCTTCCAGAACAGGGCGTTGCACGAACCGCTGGGGGACACGTTGTTGGGCGGCGTGGCTGGAACCGCGGCTGCGGCTCTGGCTTTTGCCGGCACGCTCGACGATGTTGATTTGGCGTGGCTGAAAGGCGTCGTCGAACGTGCGAGCGAGACTCCGGAGATTAACAATGGCCTTTGGTTTAGCGGATCAATCCATTCGCATCATCCATGCGACTATGCCGCACGCGGCTTCGCCGCACTGATACGGCGTGACGTTGACGCCGCTGATGCCAAGCGTCGGCTTTTACATCTGGCGGCCCATCCGCTAGATCAGATTTCCGAGGAAGCAATCGGCGCTGCGTTGGGTTTATGGCAGGACGACCCAAATTTTGCCTTCATTGCGCTTGATCTCGGTCTAAGTCTGTCTGTGGGTGCAAGGCAGGCGGCTCGATCCGCTTATGGATATGAGCCGAGCGAAAACAGTGAGCGTCGCGCGGCAGCCGTCGGCGAGGCTCTGCATCGTTTGGATGCAAGAGATCCTCTTCTGACGCTGATGAAGATGCCGCCGGCGTGGGTTTCTGGACCGCAGCAAGAACTTGAGGTCGTAGGAAGTCGTCGCCAGCAGCGCACACCTGTTTGGCGAAAACCGGATGAGCTGTGGCTTTGGCATTATGCCCCACGGGTCTTGAGGCGCATTCCGGTCGAACACATGCTTGCTGACGATCTGCGGCGGCCGGCATTTCTCTCAATGTGCAGCGATCTGCTTAACTGTACCGTCGAGCGGCTTGCGCTTCGTGGGACACTGATGAGGGGGACCGGCATGAACGCCGATCAACTGATCTTCTGGAATGGCGCAGAAGCCTTTTTGTGTTTTTGGGAACAGTGTCGTCCTGCATTGACGCGGACGAAGCGCGTCGCCGATTTTTGGAGCCTGTATTTCGCCTGAAGGATGAATTGTGCTCTTCCCTGCTGGAGCCCTTCGTCGACACATATATCTGTACGGCGGTCCTTGATCCGCCCCACATTCGACCAGGAGGCATTGAACTTTTGGAAAGCTGCGTCGAGCGAATTCTTCGGGACGATGCTTTCGTCGGTGCCTCGTATCGAGACGGCAATATTTACGGCTATTATCTCCCTGATTTGATCAGGAGTCTTTTTTTCATCCGGCATCGGGCCGGTGGTGCCGCGCGTTTCGCGAATGGCAACTGGACGGAGGTTCGCGCTATCCTTCCGATAGTGGCGCGTATAATGGGGACTGCCGGCGCAATTCCGATCGTTATACGATCATTTCTCACGCTTTGTGAGCGCGCTGTGAAGCATTACCCGGGTAATCAATTCATTGAAGAGATTCTTGACGTACTTAAGAAGAATTCAGCGACGCCTCCCGGATGGCGGGGCGGCTTTATCCCCGCCCGTATCGCGGCCCTTGTCCATGAGTTTGGCGAACGAACACAGCCGCTACCCCATTCTCTTGCCCAAGATATGCTGCAGGTGCTCGACCTGCTCGTAGATATGGGCGACCGGCGCGCGGCCGCCCTGCAGACGAGCGAGATTTTCAAGGATGTTCGTTTGCCTCCTACCGCTCTACGGCCTTAACGAGGACCAGCTGAGACCGTACGGTTTTTCGATCACGAACAACGTCAAACTGGCCATGTTATAGAAAAAACCACCGGGAATGGCCCGTTCTCAAGTCTCGGCCGCCGTGAAATTGCAGGCCCGATTCCGTTTTTCCTTCGTTGGCGGCCGTTCCTCGGAGCAGGGCAGGGGACGCAGCAGCAGGGAGCACAAACTCAGGCGTCATGCTTGCGCTCCCCCCGATCGATGGATCAGAATAACAGCCTCACCCGGCTTCTGACCGACGAAAGGGCAAACGAGGAACAGCGCGCACTCCGGAAACAAACCGAACAGGAAAAAACACTGGAAGAGGTTCTGAATACGGTCAGGAACCTTGCAGAGAGCCGGAAAAAAGGGTGGTGGCCGCTCCGGAAACGCGCCTAGCATTCACCTCGCTAGATAGTAATTAGCGGACTTGGGCTGCTGCGTGAAACAACCAATAGCAGGCGGCTCTTCGCCCGGCTGAGTGCTACGTAAAGAAGACACCTTGCTTCGGATTTGTCTGGGAAAGTTTTGGCGTCGCAAGGCAGGATGATGACGCTGCCGCATTCCAGGCCCTTTGCCTTGTGGATGGTGCTAATGGCCTTCTCAGGCGGCTTCGGGCGTGAATAGGTGCGACGATGGGTAATCTCGGCTAGGCCGGCGTCGACCGTATCGAAATGAGCGAGGCGGATTGCGTCCCAGAACTCTCTCTGGCAGTCGGTTTCAATGCTGTCAAAATTAGCGTCAGTGTCTTTCAGGTGTGAAAGATGGCGAAGCATCTTGGCGACCCCGCGATGGTCGGCCTGGGCTATTAGAAAACGCGCAAGCTCCTGGATCGTGGCGGGTTTGCCCCGGCAACTTCGGGTGCAACCCTCGAGCACCTCTTGCTTGAACCTGTCGCCGAATGCTGACGGGCTGAACCCTTTGCCTATATCGCCCATAAAATTTACGATGGCGTCGGCGAGAGCTACAGGGTCACCTTGACCGGAACGAAGATCATCCGTAAGCCTTTCCAGGCGGGCCGAGTATGGCCTTCCCACAGAGGGATACGGCGGTTGAAGAAACCACGTAAGGATTGGGCGGTGTCGTTATAGCGTGTCAGTATCAGAAGCGACGATTGATCGTTTTCGAAAGCATCTATCGGCTTTCGATCCTGATCGGAGAAGCTGGTAATTGAGATTCTTCTGAGCCTGGTTCTCTGCGAAGACAATACGAACGCTTGGCGGCAGGCCGCTTCGAAGATCGATTCTTCCTACCCGCCTTTACGTGTCGCGTGCCTTCAAGGTCCATCGCCCCAGATCTGGACAACCCGAGGCCCACCGGTGCGGCGTATCGAGCTGCTCGAATACATGGGCCTGTCCAGTGAGTTGAGCCCAATCCCATGCAGGATTTGAGCCATCGAGAGCCTTGTCCTTGAATATCTTTTGCATCGGATCGGCAAAGATCCGGACCCTTGCGCCCTGACTGAACAAAGTCATAATCACCGCATTCTGGTCACCGCTCGAATCCTGGTGCTCATCGCAGATCACTATGGGATGGCGTCGCACTAGCGAGGCCGTAACCATGGGATATTTCTTCAAAAGCGCGGCAACTTTTAACGCGAGTTCGGCATAGCCGTCTTCGCGCTGCCGGACCCATGCGGTCGTGTCGGCAGGAAGTCCGAGACCGGCATGGTAGGCAGATGCAATGTTTGCAATGACGCTGTCTATCGTGCGGATTTCGACACGAGTCCCTGCGCCCTTCGTGCGGTCCGAAAAGACTGAACAGGCAGCATGCGTATGGGTCAGGATCAGAAGCCGACTAGAACCGGCTGCGGTCGCGATTTCTCGCGCATAATCCGCCCCCTGGTGCGTTTTGCCGCATCCGGCCGGCGCTTCCACTACGACCAGGGAAGCATCAGAGCGAAGGGCCGCGCGGACACTATCGTCGCTCACGGAGTGACATCCGAGATTTCTTCAGCGATGATATCTTCAAACAGGTCTTCAGACTGCGCAGCGGCGGACGTATTGAGATCCTGGATTTCCGGAAGGTCGACAGCTCTTCGGACGGCATTAATGAACGGCATAAGCTGCGGCTGCAGCGTCGGCCAGATGTTGAGGCTGAACATCTTCTCGGCAAGTTCACGACCGCCCTGAGGTGACTTAAACCACTCCTGAGAATGGGCCTGATATTGTTTCTTATCCGACTCCTTGCCAGTCGGGATCCTTCCCAGTGCGGCAGCAATGATAAGATCCTTCAGGCCCGCTCCGGCCATTCTCTTGATCGTCTCGAAGTCTTTGTTCTGACTGCCGAGGCGCTCCGCCAGTGTGCGTAGACGCCTGCCGGTTTTTTCGCCCGCCGGATCAATTAATAGCGCTTCGAGCTTGTTATCGGGCAGGGCGCTGATGATGTTTTCTTCGAGGCAACCGGACTTCCAGCGGAAGAGCAGGTTATCGAGCTTTTCCTTGAGATTCTTCCAACGTGTAGGGTGCTTCCCTTTTTCGTCATCGGCAAATCCGCCGAAGCGCAGCCCGCCCTCGGCGAGCGCTTCCAGAAGCTTGAGAGTGGTTTCATGCCCTCCGCCGTCTGTGACATGAATCCCGTGTTGCTGTAATGATGAGGACAGCGCTTTCTCGAGAAGAGCGGTCACGAAACCGACTTCGGTCGCGCCCTCGGCGACAACCGCGAGGCGTGCGAGAAACGTCTCGGAGTCGATTTTACGATGTCTTGCGATCTTGGACTCCGGGAGCAAACCAATCCTGCCCGCATGGTCGATGTACCAAAGGTTTGCTTTGGACGCTGCGGAAAGGGCGGACGGACTGTGTGTCGTTATGAAGACCTGGGATTTACCCTCTTGGAGCTTTTCCATTAGAAACCGCTGCCGGTAGGGTTCGAGCCCGCGTTCGACCTCATCGACGAGCGTGATCGGAGATTCGCCCTGGTTCTGCTCGGCAATGGTAAGGGCTGCAATCCGCCGTGTGCCCGCGCCCCAGCTTGCCAGGGGCAGCGGCACGCCCTCGCGTCCAGCCGTCAGTCCAATCAATGCCGTGATGGACAATCCCTGGCCTCCGGTGATAGCGAGGCTCAGTCCGTCCGGCAGGCTCTTCTCCTTAAAGGTCTCGTCGAGAGCCTTCAAAGCCTCCTTGGCACTGTCCGGTGAGTCCGTTGTTGACGTCGTTTTGGGCGAGTTTGCTCGCCAGCCGGGAGCGCAGCCCTTTGTCCGAAAGCAGGCGGTCGAGGGCCGACCCTTGGACGAGCCGGAGGTCGCGGTCGTTGCGGTCGTCGCCGCTGAGGCGTACGAGACCAATGGAACGGCGCAGGGCCACCGGCAAATTGTCGGTGGTGCCGTCCGGCTGGACGATTTCGTAAGCCAGCTCGAGATCCTCGGTTCCGCGCACGCGCAAGCGGTAGACTGGTTCGCTTTTCGTGCTGTCCTCGCCCTCGATGCTAGGCACCACGGCTTGGCTGCCGTTCCAGTCCCATGGCCAGGAAGGTTTGATCTGGTGGTTGATTCCACTCGCTGGTGGCAGAGCGATGACGGCTTCGATAGCGAAGCCCTCTTTATCGTTGCGGGCATGGTAATCGGTATCGGAAAGAGTCGTGGAATTTGTAGGACTGAGAAGAAGGCCGATGGCATCGAGAATAGTCGTCTTACCGACATCGCCGCCGCCGAGAATCACATTTACGCCCTTGGCGGGATACCATGAGAGCGCCTTAATTCCGCGAAAACACTTGATGGCCAGATGATAGATGGTCGGCGCTGTGGCTGTGGAGGTCGGCGCGCTGGTTTGAAGTTCACCTGGGTCGACGGCTTCGGGCTGCAACCGTGTCATGTTTATTTCCATAGGAGCCCCTGTCATGCCGCTTGTTGTTGTGTTATGTCGCCTGAGAAGGCGCGGTCGAGGAGGGCGGGCAGAAGCTTGAGGGCTTCTGCTTCGGCAGCAGCGTGAGTAGAGCGGATGGCGGCGACCTTCGTTTGAAGACGGTCAAACCAGTGTTGCGCGTCGAGGGAGGGAGTCGGAACTGTAATCTTTGGTAACTGAACGGCCGAGAGCGTCTTGTTGCGCGCGATTGAGCCCGGTGAGGCCTCCAGAATTTGTGAGAATCCCTCTGGTGTAGTGAAAAAGTTACCAAAGGAAATTCGGGTTACATACGGTGCGAATCGGCTCACAGGTCAGCATTCTATGGTTTCCGACAGTGCCGTGATCATTCGGTGCGGCGACGCCAATCGCCTGTTCCCATGCCATGAGGTTACTAAAAACGAGGTCGCCCTCATGAAGGCGAAATAATTTCTGCCACGTGAATTCAGATCCGTTGAGTGTGCGCCGGTGAAATATACCGCGATAGAAACTCTTCACGCCTATCTCGGTGTAGGACGCCTCCGGATCAATAGCAACTTGCCGTCGAACGAGGGGTGCTACTTCAGCCATTCTAGCCCTCGGTACATTGGCGATAATCCGATCGAAAGCGACGCGGAGCATCGCGGCCAGTTCGTCTTCGACTGCTGCCGCTGCCGCTTGGCGAGCAGCAAGCTGGGAGGCCACGCCGTCGAGCTGTGCCACGATGCGGCGCTGTGTGTTGAGCGGGGGAAGGGGGATTTCGAGGTCTAAAAGTTGTTGCGGACGAAGTGTTCGTCTGCGGTCGCCCATCCCGGTGGCACCTGCCTTCAGAATATCCCAAACGTGAGGGAGTCGACAAAACCATGCGGCATATTTTGAGTATGCATGCGATTGATCGACAGATTTAAAATTTCCGACAGAGCCGTGATCGCTCGGTGCTGCGATGCCAATCGCTTGTTCCCATGCCATGAGGTTACTGAAAACGAGGTCGCCCTCATGAATCCGAAATAACTTCTGCCATGTGAACTCAGAGCCACTAACTATGCGCCGCTGGAATATACCGCGATAGAAACTCTTCACGCCTATCTCGGTGTAGGACGCCTCCGGATCAATATCGATTTGCCGTCGAACGAGCGGTGCTACTTCAGCCATTCTAGCTCTCGGGGCATTGGCGATAATCCGATCGAAAGCGGCATGGAGCATCGCGGCCAGTTCGGCCTCGACGGCTGCTGCTGCCGCCTGACGGGCAACAAGCTGGGCAGGCGATGCCGTCGAGCTGGGCCACGATGCGGCGCTGCATATTGATCGGGGGAAGCGGAATTTTCTGATCTAAAAAACGGTCTTCCTTCAGACGAACTCGGCTTGGTCGAACCTTCACTAGCACGCTTGCACTTGGGCAATAAACCAATCAGTTTTGCTAATCCAATTTATCAAGCCCGGTAAAATTTGGCGGCATTTATCGCTTGAAGCTCGGAAATCACCGGAAACAACCGCACCGTTCAATTCGACAGGAACTAAGCCAAAGGCACCATGACGGGCGTCAATTTTAGAGATTAGAAACTGCGCCTGTTTTTACGGTCGATTCTGCGTGGCTTGGCGGCTATCGTTGAGCCTTTCACAATTGCGCGTTGGGTTAGTCCCTATGCCCCAGAACGCCCATCACTGGGTATCTGACTTAGTCGGTGTCTCGATCGAGGCTATTCCAAGTCATCAGGCTGGTTATAACCTCCCCAAGCCGAACCACAGGCCATCCGCTCATGCCGACACCCCTTGCGCCACCAAGGCACGAATTTCATCCAGAATGGCCAGCACCTCACGTTCCTTGGCGATGATGCTCTCGACGATCTCCGCCGGCGGCCGGTGATCGATTGCTTCCTTGGCGTGAGGATTCTTCTGGTCGAGGTTGACGGCGGTGACGCGGCCTTGATCGTCGCGCTGGATCAGATCGGCGGCGCGCACCTTCCATGCCTGCGGTCCTTCCTGCCGGTCGTTCCACCATGCAAGGCAGTCGGCAAATTCCTCATACTGCAAGGGCTGGGTCTTGGAGTATTTTCTCCGGCCCTCGGGAAGCGGCTGCTCATAGAACCAGATGTCTCGTGTCGGCCCGGTGGTGTCGAAGAAAATCAGGTTGGTCGGGATTTCGGTGTAGGGGGCGAAGGTGCCTTCGGGCAGGCGCACGACCGTATGAAGGTTGAAGTGCTCCAGCATGTCGGCCTTGATCCGGGCGGCGACCCCGTCGCCAAACAGGGTGCCATTCGGCACGACCACACCGGCGCGGCCTTTGCCGCCTTTCTTCAGCCGGCGCATGATGAGCTGAAGGAACAGCAAGGCGGTTTCGGAGGTGCGGCGGTCATCGGGGAAATTGGTCAGGATGCCGCCTTCTTCCTCGCCGCCGAAAGGCGGATTCGTCAGGATTACTTCGACCCGGTCCTTCTCGCCGATTTCGGTCAGCTTGAAGCGCAGCGAATTGCCGGTGTCAACAACCGGGGCTTCCAGCCCGTGCAACAGCAGATTCATCTGCGTCAGCAGGAAGGGCAGGGATTTGGCCTCGCCGCCCTGGATGCTGGCGTCTTGCAGCGTCTTGCGCTTCTGCACCGTGTTGGCCTGGGCCTGAAGATGGGTGAAGGCCTCGGCCAGGAAGCCGCCCGTGCCGCAGGCCGGATCGAGCACGGCTTCGCCCAAGCGCGGGTTCACCACTTCGACCATGAAGCGGATAATAGGACGCGGGGTATAGAATTCGCCGCTGTCACCGGCGGCGTCGCGCATTTCGCGCAGCAGGCCCTCATAGAGCCGTGACAGGGTATGAATCTCTTCCGAGCTGTCAAAGTGGATGTCGTCGATCAGATTGATCACGTCGCGCAGCAGATAGCCGCTTTCCATACGGTTCGAGAGACCACGGAACACGGTCGCAATTACGTCGCGACGGTCACGGCCGCCATTCCGGCCGCGCAAAGACCGGAGATAAGTGAACAGCCCCGGTCCATGGCTGCCGTCCGGCCGGATGGCGTCCTCGGCGGTGATGAAGCGGATCAGGTCGGGGCCGGTGATGCCGTCATCGGCGGCCGCCCAATCGCGCCAGCGATAGGGCTTATCGATTGCCGGGTGGAAGGTTTTACCGGCAAGCGCCGCCTCGTCTTCGTGCAGCCGCTCCAGATCGTCGAGGAACTTCAGGAACATGATCCAGGTCAGCATCGGCAACCGGTCGAGGTCGCCGTTCAGACCCTTGTCCTTGCGCATGATCTTGCGGGCGGATTTGACAATGCTGTCGAGCCGCTGCGCTGTTGTCTTGGGGGTGGTTTTCTTGGTGGCGGAAGGAGGGGGCATGATCGGTTACTTTCTCAGGCGGCATACAAGAGGTTGGACATTTCACTGACGGCAGCGCGCATTTTCTCAGGACCGCCGAAACGGCGGGCGATCTCGGTCGGATTGCCGAATTCGGCAAGCGGCGAGACTTTGAGGACCGCCGGCAGCTCGAACTGCGCCGCGCCATGGACGGCGTATTTCTCCAGCAGGGCGTCAAGCACGGTACGAGCCTCCGGCCCGTAATGGTCGAAGAAGTCGAGCCGTTCGCGGCGCAAGCGCTCGGCCCGCTCGCGACGGGTGCGCAAAGGGGCATTCCAGGCCAAATGGCACAGCAGATCGAAGGGATCGTCATCGGGCCGACCGGCATCTTCGGCCAGAGTTTCCAGGTCGATGCCGCGTTCGGCCAGCTCCTCGATCACCGCCTGGCGCTTGTCGGCGATACACCAGGCGGCCCGGAAAGCGGCCGCCGTCGGGTAAATCGTGCGGACTTTTTCACCGGTCCAGTCGGTCAGTTTGTGACATGTGAGACGCTTGCCGTCGGTGTCAAGATCATAGACCAGATGGGCGACGATCTCGACCGTGCCGCCATCGACATAGAATTTGCGCGGTTCGCCGGGTTCCTCATCGGGCGGCAGGCCCATGGGGCCGTCGACGATCTCGTCATCGGGCGGTTCGGGGGCGGGGTTTTCTTCCTCCTCCGAAGACACGACCTCGCCTTCCGGATCGATCTCGGTAATGGTCTCTGTGGTCGGTTCGCCGTCGAAATCCGCGTCGGCGAATTTCGCGGTCGCGGTGCCGGTGTAATCGAGAATATTGAAGTAAAGCTTGCCGTAATCCTCGCGCAGGCGCGTGCCGCGTCCGATGATCTGTTTGAACTCGCTCATCGAGCCGACGACGCGGGCCAGGACGACGTTTTTGCAGGTCGGGGCATCGACGCCAGTCGTGAGAAGCTGCGAGGTGGTCAGGATCGCCGGAACAGCCCTTTCGAGATCCTGAAAGGCCGAGAGCTTGCCTTTACCGATATCGCCTTCGTCAGCGGTAACGCGGCATACATAGTCAGGATTCCGGGCAACCAGCTCGGCGTTAAGATTAACCAGGGCGTGGCGCATTTCGCTCGCATGCTCCTGATCCACACAGAAGACAATGGTCTTGGCGAAGGGATCTGTCTGCTTCAGGAAGGTTGTTAGATGTCGAGCCATGGCTTCGGTCCGGGCGCGCAAGGCGACCGCCCGCTCGAAATCGGGTGTCTGGTATTCGTCATCGGGAATTTCCCGGCCGAACCGGTCAAGCTCGCCTTTGCTGGGCCGCCAGCCGGTGGCGTCGTAATCCGTGACGATCCTATGCACTCGATAAGGGGCGAGGAAGCCGTCGGCAATCCCCTGGGCCAAGGAATAGGTATAAAGCGGCGCGCCGAAATAGGCGTAGGTGTCGCGGCTGTCGTCCCGCAATGGCGTTGCCGTCAGGCCGAGCTGGTAGGCTGGCGTGAAATATTCGAGAATTTCCCGCCATGCGCTGTCATTCTTGGCGCTGCCCCTGTGGCATTCGTCGATAATAATCAGGTCGAAGAAATCGGGGGGATACTCGCGGTAAAGGCCAGGCCGGCGCTCGTCACGGGCAATCGATTGATAGGTCGAGAAGTAGATATCTCGAGCTTTGCTGGCATCACCGCCGGTGATCTTGTGCCGTCCGTAGCCGAAGGGGGAGAAGTCTTTCGACATCGGGTCATCGACCAGGAAGTTGCGATCAGCCAGGAAAAGAATTTTCGGTTTCTTGAAATCGCCGCGCTTGTTCCAGGCGGCCGACCACAAGCGCCAGGAAAGCTGGAAGGCGACGGCGGTTTTGCCGGAACCGGTGCACAGCGTCAGCAGGACGCGGCGCTGCCCGGTCATGATTGCTTGCAAGGCGCGGTTGACGGCGATTTCCTGGTAATAACGCAGCGGCCGGGCCGGATCGGGGAAGCCGGATGTCAACACCTTGGCGGCGACGGTATCGTCGGCCAAACCCAAGCCTATACGCTGGCGGCGCCATAGTTCGTCCGGTGTCGGAAAATCGTGGCGGATAGTCTCGCGTCCGGTGAAGAAGTCGAACTCGATAATCTCCTCGCCATTGGTGGCGTAGGCGAATTTGAGACCGAGGATTTCAGCGTACTCCTTGGCCTGTTGCACAGCGTCGGACGCCGCCTTGTAGACGATCTTGGCCTCGACGACGGCAATCGGATAATCAGGACGGTAGCGCAGGATGTAGTCAGCACGTTTTTGCTTGCCGCGCTTGGGCTTTCCACCAACAAAAATCACCCGTCCATCAGTGAAGCTGCGCTGCTCGTTGATGGCGTAGGGCGCATCATCCCATCCAGCCTTTTGCAGACGGGGAACTACAAATTTACGGCAAGTATCTGCTTCTGTGCTCATGCCCGGCGTTTGCGACCGAGCCCGACTATCTGCATGTCCGTCCCTCTGTTTTTCCTGCCGCTCCAGAAACTCCCGCGCCGCGCGGCGCAACGCCCAGGCGAGCGAAACGCCAGCTTCGCGTGCGAGACGCGACAGCCGCTCATGTTCGCTCAAATCAAGACCGACGGTGACCCGGACGACCGGCTCTTCCCGTTTACGATTGGGCATGGGGGTTCCCGATGAATGTTACTGATACATGATGCATATTTCTGGAGGGTTCGACAAGCGATTTTACCTGGTTCACGCTTTCGAACCGGAAGGCTTGTTGTCAGCGCGCGCGTCGATCAAAACGACATCCTTATGATTCAAAATCCCTAGTTTATTCAAGATGCCGACAGCTCGCTGCTCTTCCTCCTCGGTAAAGAACAGAATGGCCTTGATCCCGTTCTCTGCATCACTGGCCGCTTGGTAAATCGGAAGCTGCTTTTCCAGATTCCGTTCCAATGCGGTGTTCTTCGCCAGCTTCATCTCGACCAGCGTTTTATCACCAGCTCCGCGAGAGATTTTGTAGTCAACCGGCCCCCGGCCGTCATTCGCCTCTGCACCCACATCCGACGGCGTCCCAAACCACACCAGACGGTAGAGAATCTGCAGATCCTTTTCTGACCCTATTGGCTTGCCATCGTAGTAAAATATCCTGTGGCCGCCTTTATTCTCGATAACGTCCTTTAAAAAAGACAGGCGCGCATGAGCCTCCTGATAGGTAGTTCGGCCCGTCCAATAATATTGCGTGCTGGATTTAAGTAGCTCCTGCAACTCGCGAAGCTGTTGAACATATACCCTCTCGGTAGAGGTTACTTTCTCCGCGCTTATGTTGCTCGCTTCGTCGCCGCTTTCTTCCTTAAGTTTGATGTAATAGTCGAGCAATGCAGGGAACTGCAAGATTGTGTCCGCTGCCGCGTCATCCCGCTCTTTCTGGTTCGCCTCACGGTCCCTGTGTCTGACGAGAACCTTGTTGAAATAATTGAAGACCTGCGCGCGGAGCTGCGCGTCCGGTATGGCGAGGGGGATTTCCTCGAAGCCCCGGATAAGGTCGATTCGGTTGATCCAGTTCTCATCACGGGTAAGCAGATCCTTCGGAGTCAGGAGAACGTAGTCGTCGCCCATCCAAGGGAGATAATATTGAGCGCGCTCCCAGGATTCACTGTCATAGTTGAACTTGGTCTTATTGACGGCAACTTGCCTGAGCTTTTTCTCGTTAATATACTTACGGGCAAATTCCTGCGTGTAGCGGCACAGATAATCGGTGATGAGATTTGTCGTGAAGTCGCTGATATTGTCTCTGCCGATTCCGCCACGGATGAGGCAAACCTTTTCGAGGTGGCTTCCCGTCGTGATCTGCTCGCCACCGAAGTCTGTGAAAATCCGGTGCAGGTTGGAATGCAACGCCCGTGCGAAATCTATACCCAGCCCGCTGCCGCCATTGCCGCTCAGGGAAAAGCCGAGCCAGTTTTGCCGAACCTCTGGAAAGCAATACCAGAGCCGCAACAGGTCGTCTCCGACCGGCCCATTTGCTGCTTTGTCCCGCAGGAAAATGAGGTACTGAATGATGCTGTCATGCAGGTTGCGATAGTCCTGCTTCTCACTGTTGAACAGCAGAAACGGGTCAATAAACAGGGGCAAATCGTTGATGATGGAGACGTTAAAAGCCCCGTATTCGTCCAAGGCGTCCGGATCAATGTCGAAGTAGTCTGAAAAGAATGTGGCCACTGGAAATCAGTCCTCTTCGATCATTCCGACACGGTTGCAGAAACGTTTCAATATTCCGGCTACTTTCGCTGCCTGAAATATCTTAGGGTGAATGGCACGGCGGTGCCAGAGGGACAGCGCTTTTTGCCGGAAGGGCCGAAGCGGGCTGTGCTGTTTGCGCTGGGGGAATGAGGCTTGGGAACATGCGACGACAGATAAACATGGATGAACTTGCCGAGTTCTATCAGAGGATTGGCGCAGCGCTTTGGTATCTTCAGCATCTTGAAAACGCCCTCGTTCAGTTTCTTACTATGAAAATTATCCACGAGCGTCGATGTGCTGGTCAGAAGGTCGCAGTCGATGAAGGCGATGCACGGATGGCAGAAAATCGGAAGCTCACCATGGGTCCGTTGATCGATTCTTGCCGGAGCCAACGAATTATTAAGCCCAAACTCCAGGCACGATTTGATGCTCTAAAAATCGAGAGGCATTGGCTCGTACATCGTTCTCTGGTTGAAAGTGGGATGACCTTTACTTTAATGCTACTCGTGCGTCGATCTTCGGCAGAATCGCTGGAATAGAACAAGAGGCTAGCTCACTCCGAGATATCATTGCTGAAGACCTTGTGTCTTGGTCGGAGACGCACGGGGTGGATATGGAAGCCGCTCAAAAGCAAGCGAAAGAGACCATACGCAAGCTCAAGGGCGGCTGAGTTGGGGCAGTCGTGAATACCACAACCTAAAGATGTGATAATATAGATTACGGTAATTCAGGATCTTTTTCGGCTGCTTGCCGCATCTCTTCAGCTTTCTTTTTAAGATAATCGATCATTTGATTAGGCGATGGAAAAACGCTGGTAAGCGTAAGTTTCAAAGATGAAGTTACTGAATGTCATTGCGGAGTTGACGATCAGAACGGCGTGATGCGCGGCGGGTTTATATTCGCGAACATGCCGGTCCCCCATCTTGTTGCTCAGGCCGGATAATCCGCCAATAATACTGATGAAACCGGTGAGCGTCTGTTTCAGGCTGTTGCTGATTTTCGGGTTTTCGGGCGATAGATTCAAATGCTTCTGCACCCTTTTATAGAGCTTTGGCAGATCCCCGTCATAGTCGTGAGGATTGGAATCAATTCCTTCTCGATAGCCACCAAGACAGCCTCGACCAATGACCGGGCATTTGTGATCGCCCCGTCATAATCGGTTTGGCTTATTTTCGTTCGGCACTTCTGGATTTGCTCCATTATAAAGGCGTGAGAAAGATGGCTGGGCTCAAGTTTCACATCGACAACTATTTCTCCGCGCTTCTTGTCGAGAACATCGTAGGTCTTGCCGTGCGGCACGATTTCGTAGCCGTCGTAAGCGAGAAACTCATTTAGATATGTCAATGCATCCTGCAGGTTGGCCGGTTTGTGTTCCCCGGTTTTCTGGTCATAGATGGTAGCGCCCATGAAGTCTCGGGGGATCGAGGGTAGCCAGGATGATCGTTTTCAGTGTGGGCGTATCGTTGAACTGGCGGATGCAATCTTCAGCAAACGACCACCGAGCGGGGAAACCCTGTCCGTAAACGTGGTTGGTGCCAAATTCATTGAAAAAGCGGACGAGCTGCGGACCTGAGCGGTAAGGTGAAAGGCACTTATCACCCGTGATGATTTCGCTGAGCCGTTTGACGGTCCGCTCCGAGATTTTCATGGTGCTGCTTTCGCTCCTTTTTCAGATGGCGATGCGCTCGATCTCATCGAGTGAAATCTCATCCTGCCGCCGGTCGTAAAGCTTCGTCGTCCGGGGCGATTCATGATTGGCGATATGCTGGGCCACCTCCAGTTTGCCGCTGTTCTTTAGATAAGCAGTGATGCCGGTCGCGCGGAAAGTATGATTGCCAATCTTCGTCTCGATGCCAGCCGATTTCGCGCGGCGCTGGATCATGCGATAGGCGTCTTGCTGGTGCATGGGTTTTTCAGTCAAAAGGCCGGTTTTTCGGGCCGCCGTGCGGAATAGATAACCATCTGGGTCGCTGGCGATTCCGGCCGCGGCGATATATTCGTCCAGGAAATGATCGAGGTTATGGTGACAGGGAACGTCATGCTCCTTGCCGCCTTTTTCGTGCAGGCGGACCCATCGGCGTCGCCCTGCACAAAATAATCTCCGACCTTCATCTGCAGGACCGCGCCGACGCGCGCGAAGCTGTAAGCCATGAGGCCGATCAGCGCCCGGTCGCGCAGGCCCATGAGATCGGGGCTTTCCAGGATCACGCCGTTTTCATCGGCCGTTTTAATGATTGGAATGCTGTCGAGCAGCGTGCGGGCCTCGTCGGCGGTGAGGACCGGAGTTTTGCCCTTCTTCACGACGTATTTCGGGCCGCGCACGGCGTGGGCCGGATTGACGTCGATCACATGCCCGGTGACGAGCCAGTCGAACAGCATGCGCAGCGCGGCCAGGTGCTGCTTGACGGTCGGCGGCGAACCTCGGCCTGCATATCCTTGAGGAAAGCGGCGACATGGAAGGCTGGACGCTCGAAAGCTCATCGATATTTTTTTTTGCGCGCACCAGGCGGCGAAACGCTGGGTGGCGTTCATGCAGGCCCGGCGGGTGTGATCGTTGTTGATCTGGCCGGTGAAGAATTCCAGGACGCGCTTTGCGGCCTTCGGCGTGGGCGTGAAGAGCGGCGCCGACTGCAGATTCGGCGAAGGTGCGATGATGATTTCAGTGGTCATGCGGGTGCGTTAAATAGAGGTCCCCTGCCCTGTGCGGCTGGGTGTGATAAAGGACGTTATCATTCACACGTCCTTCAGAGCGGTCGACTGCCCAAGGTGTGGCAACTCTCCAAGAATCGAACTGCTATTTCATATGCCCGGAGACGTGTTTCGTCATCTCGAACATGGTAACTTGTTTCTTGCCTCCAAAGACAGCTTTGAGGGCATCGTCAGCATTAATCAGCGTCTTTTTCTTTGCGTCCTGAAGTTTGTTCTTCTTGATGTAATCCCATATCTTTTTGGTCACTTCGCTACGCGCAAGCGGCTTCGAGCCTACAATTTTGGCTAGCGTAGCGTCGGGCTGAAGGGTTTCATTAAAGCGGTGTTTGGTTTGCGGACGCTTTTGGCTATTGGCATAATGTTGTTGGTTGAATGACCCGGAAATTCGGGAGGAACTGATCTAGCCTTTTCAGGTCGGCGCGCCGAGAAATATCGAGCAAGCGGAGACAAAGCGAGGAAGCACCAAACAATTCGGAAGCGCACAGAACCTGCGTTCATTGAACCGATGCAGTGCAGGCCGGTTACGGCTCTGCCCGCGGATGATAAGTGGGCGTTTGAGATCAAATTCGACGACTATCGCTGCATCGCCGTGAAGCGCGGCTCAGCTGTCACGTTGTTCTCTCGCAACGAGAAAGTGCTTAATAAGCGCTTCCAAAAGGTCGTCGACGCGCTCGCGTCGGTCAAAGGCGACTTCGTTCTTGATGGGGAACTGGTTGCCTTCGATCCGCAAGGGAAGCCTTCCTTTCACGCCTTCCATCTCGTGGTGGTGGAACGAGACACCACCACCCGGCTCGAACCGCCGCGTAGCCGGCTTGCCGATGTCGTGCAGCAGAGCGGCCAGCCGGACGACGAGGTCGGGTCCGCCGCCGTCGAGCCGCGACTCCAGCTCGATCGCCTGCTCCAGCACGGTGAGCGAATGCTCGTAGACGTCCTTGTGCCGGTGGTGCTCGTCGATCTCCAGCTTCAGGGCCGGAAGCTCGGGCACCACCCGGTCGGCGAGCCCGGTCTCGACGAGCAGGGTGAGCCCGCGCCGCGGGTCGGGTGCGAGGACCAGCTTGGACAGCTCGTCCCGGACGCGCTCGGCAGACACGATCTCGATGCGCTCGGCCATCGCGGTGATCGCCGCCACCACTTCCGGAGCAACGTCGAACCCCAGTTGGGCCGCGAACCGCGCCGCCCGCATCATCCGCAGCGGATCGTCGTCGAACGACGACTCGGGCGTGCCGGGAGTGCGCAGCATCCCCATGGCCAGGTCGACGACACCGCCGTGCGGGTCGACGAACGTACGCAGCGGCAACGCCACGGCCATCGCGTTGATCGTGAAGTCGCGGCGCACCAGGTCGCCGTCGAGCGTCGAGCCGTAGGTCACCTCTGGCTTGCGGCTCGTCCGGTCATAGCTCTCGGCCCGGTAGGTCGTGATTTCGATCAGGTACGGGCCCTTGCGGGCCCCGATCGTGCCAAAGGCCTGCCCGACGTCGAAGACCGCATCGGCCCACCCGGACAGCAGCTTCTTGGTCTGCTCGGGCCGCGCCGAGGTCGCGAAGTCGAGATCGTTGCCCAGCCGGTCGAGAAGCGCGTCGCGAACGGACCCGCCGACGAGGGCGATCTCGTGCCCGGCAGCCGCGAACCGCTCGCCCAGCGCGTCGATGACCGGCGACACGCGCAGCAGCTCGCGGATCGCCGACTCCTGGGCGCGGGCGATCGACGGGCGCTGTGGCGGCTCGGCGGGGGCGGTCACGACGTACCAGAGTAGGCGGATCCATGGTCACGCTCGCCTCCACACCAAAGAACGGTGCGTCGGCTCGCCGTTCCGTGGCAGGTCGTGCCCGGTCATGTCGCGGGCTCCTGTTGACCTAGGCTGAGAGGATGCCGCGCTCGAAGTCCACCGTGTGCGCTCGCGGCAGCCGAGCAGCGCGGCGGGGCGTCGCCACGGCTGTCCTCGCGGGCGCCTGTGTGGCGTTGGGCACGATCGGCAGCTTCGCCTCGACCCGTACCCCCTCGCCGGCGGCACCGACGTCTCCCAGCACCCCGGGTGGCGAGAGCGAGCCGGCGGTCACCGTCGAGCTGAGCACGGCGACCTCGGCCTATCTGGTCGACGGCACCGACCTGCTGCTGTCCGGCACCGTGACCAACAACGGCACCGAGTCGATGGGGCGCGTCAACGTCTCGCTGCGCTCCAGCCGCGATGCCCTGGAGACCCGTGACGAGGTGCGCCGAGTCGCCGAGGACGACGACTTTCGGGCCGGCCGCCGCAACGCGGCGCACTTCGTGCCGGTGGGCGATCTCGACGCGGGTGACAGCGCTCCCTTCAACCTCTCCGTCCCCCTCGACGACCTCGGGCTGGCCGAGGCGGGTGTCTACGTTGTCGGCGTCGACGTGAGTGCCACCCGAGCCGACCGGTCCCGCCAGACTGTCGCGCAGGTGCGCACCGTGCTCCCCTACCTCGACGCAGAGCCGCTTCAGCAGGTGCCCGTGAGCATGCTGTGGCCGCTGAGCAGCACGCCGTCGCTGCTGCCCGACGGCCGGCTGACCGACGACCATCTGGCCACCGAGCTGGCCGCTGATGGCCGGCTCGGCCGGCTGCTGGCCTCCGCGGCCGCGGCACCGGTGGGATGGCTGCTCGACCCCGACCTGTTGGTCACGGCGGCTGCCATGGCCGACGGAGGCGACAGCACCGCGGTGGACTGGCTGACCACGCTGCGCGACACGTTGGGCGACGAGTCGTGGGTGGCCGCACTTCCGTACGCCGACACCGACCTCGTCGCGGTCGTCCGGGCCGAGGGCGCCGACGCTCCGGCCGTACGCGCTACGGCGAGCGCGGACGAGGCCGTCGGGTCGGTGCTTTCGGCCGGCACAGGTGAAGGTCCCGCGGTTGAGTCTGGTGTCCTCGCTCCCGTTGCGGGTGCACTCAATGACGCGACCGCCGAAGCCTTGGCTGGCGCGTCCGCCCGCACACTGGTCCTGTCGGGTGACGCGGTTCAGGCGGTGCCCGCCGCGGGCCCGACGGCGCGCGTCGGCACCGGGGGTGCCGATCTGGCTGCCCTGGTCAGTGACCCCGGCCTCGATGCGGCCCTCGCCGGCGCTGACGAGCCACGAAGCAGCCTGGATGTGCGGCAGTCGCTCCTCGCGGAGACTGCGATGGCGGCGTTCGAGGCGCGAGATGACGAGACAGCCGCCCGCCGCACTACTTGGCCTGCCGGAGCATCGCTGGTCGCCCGACCCTGAGGCGCTGGACGCACTGCTGCAGGCCTGGACGAGCACGCCCTGGATCGCGCCGACCGCGATGGCTACCCCCGAGCTCGCCGAGTCGACCCCTGAGGTCACGCTCGACTACTCCGACTCCGACGCCGCTGCTGAGATCCCCGCAGCACAAGTCGAGGCGGCGGCTGCGCTGCGCACCGAGCTCGACCGGTTCGACTCGGTGCTCGTGGAGCCCGACGACCAGCGCGCCGCCCATGACGAGGCGCTGCTTCGCGGCGTGTCCAGCGCGTGGCGCGGCACAGCCGGCGGCACCGGATATCTGGCCGTCGTGAGCCAAGGTGTGGCCAACGGGCTTCAGCAGATCAGCGTCGTCGTCCCTGAGCAGCTGCGGCTGTCGAGCAACAGCGGGCGGTTCCCGGTCGAGGTGTCCAACGCCCTCGCGGTTCCGGTGCAGGTGCGGCTCGCGTTCGCCTCGAGCAACCCCGACCGCTTGGAGGTCTCCGACAGCGAGCTGGTCGAGGTGCCGGCCGGCAGCAAGGCGCAGGTCGACGTCGAGGCCACGGCGACGGCCAACGGACGGGTGCCGGTCACAGTGACCCTCCAGACCCCCGACGGCGAGCGGTTCGGGGTGCCACATCGTTTCGAGGTCGTGGCGACCAACTACGACACGCTCAGCTGGATCATCGTCGGTGGAGCAGCGGCACTGCTGTTCATCGCCGCCGGGTTCCGCGTCGTGCGCCGCATCCGTCGATCCCGCAAGCCCGAACCACTGGCCTCAGCCGACGCCACGACCCCTGCTGCCGAAGCAGCTGCGCGCCAGCACGAGGAGGTGCGGTGAGGGCCGAAGGCCTCGTGCGCTCCAGCGCCGTGATGGCCGCGGGCACGCTGACGTCGCGGGCCACCGGGTTCCTGCGGGCCATGGTGATCGCGGCCACCCTCGGGCTCGGGGTGGCCGCCGCCGACATCTTCAGCATCGCCAACACCATCCCCTACTCGATGTACGCGCTCGTCGCCGGCGGCGTGCTCAACAGCGTGCTCGTGCCCCAGCTCGTACAGTCGATCAAACGCGACACCGACCAAGGCGAGGCCTACTCGCAGCGGGTGTTCACCGCGGTCACGCTGGTCCTGCTGGTCGCGACCGTGCTCGCCGTCGTCGCCGCGCCGTGGCTGCTGCGGCTCTATGTGTCGGACCGCTGGTTGGAGCCGCAGCTGGCCGAAGAGTTCGCCGCGATGGTGGCGTTCTCCCGGTTCTGCCTGCCCCAGCTGTTCTTCCTCGGCCTTTACGTGCTGCTGGGCATGATGCTCAACGCCCGCAACAACTTTGGGCCGTTCATGTGGTCGCCGGTGCTCAACAACATCGTGGTCATCGGTGTCTTCGGCACCTACCTCGCCGTGGCCGGCCACAAGGAAGGCAGCACCTTCACCGACGCCGAGGTAGCCTGGCTCGGCCTGGGCTCGACGCTGGGCGTGGCGATCCAGGCGCTGATCCTGGTGCCGGTGCTGCGCCGGGCGGGGCTCAAGCTGCGGTTCCGTCGCGACCTGCGCGGTGTCGGCCTAGGCAAGGTGGCCCGGCTGGGCGCATGGACGACGCTGTTCGTGGTCGTCAACCAGCTCGCCTACATCGTCATCGTCCGACTGCTCAGTGCGGCGACGGCCGAGCAGGCAACCGGAGGTGTCGACCAGGCCGGCGGTGTCGCGGTCTACACCACTGCGCAACTGCTGGTGATGGTCCCGCACGCGGTCATCACCGTCTCCCTGGCGACCGCGCTGCTGCCGAGCATCAGCGCCGACGTCGTCGACAAGCGCACCGACCGGGTGACCGAGTCGCTCGCCGGCACAATCCGTACCTGTCTCGCGGTCATCGTGCCCATTGCACTGATGCTGGCTGTTGTCGCCGAGCCACTTGTCACCGGCATGTTCAGCTGGGGCGCCGCCAACGAGGGCACCATGACCACGGCACGCACGATGGTGGCTTTCCTGCCGGGGCTGATCGCGTTCACGGTGCACTTCCTCGTGCTCCGTGGCTTCTACGCGTTCGAGGACACCCGCACCCCGTTCTTCGCGCAGATCGTGCTGGCCGCGGTCAACGTCGGCGCGGCACTGGCGCTGACAAGCGCCTTCGACACCGAAGACACCGCGATCGCCGTCGGGCTCGCCTGGAGTGCGGCCTACATCGTCGGTGGCACGCTGTTCGTCCTGCTGCTGCGCTCCCGCTACCTGCCCGAGCTGCGGCTCGGGCTGCCGCTGCTGTTCCTGCGCATCCTGCTCGCCGGTATCCCGGCCGCCGCGGCCGCGGTCGGGATCGTCCGGCTCTTCGACTCGACCCTGGGCAGCTCGCGCCTGGGCCAGCTGGCCCTCGCCGGCATCGCGGTCGTTGTGGGCTTGATCACGTACGCCCTGCTCGCCGTCGCCACCAGGCTGTACGCCTTCACCGACGTGCTGGAGATCGTCGTCAAATGGGCCCGTCGTACAGACAGCGACGGCCGTCATGTGCGTCGCAGGGGGCCCGGGGTCCTGCCGCCGCCTAGCATGGGCGAAGACATCCAGCTCAGTGAGCTGGTCGACGATCTGGAACCCGAACAGGCCCCGGATCGTCGTCCGGTCGATGAGGTGGATTCTGACCGGGCGCCAGATCGTCGGTAGGCCTCGGGAGGCACGACGGAGGAGCACGACACCGTGACCGCCATCGAGCCGGGGCTTCGGCTGGCCGGCCGATACCGCGTCGAGGAGCTGCTCCTCGACGCGGACAACGTGCGTTCGTGGCGCGCCGTTGACGAGGTGCTCTCGCGGTCCGTGCTCGTCCAGACCCTGCCGGTGCACGACGCCCGCACGGAGCCGTTTCTCGCGGCGGCCCGCGCAGCCGCGCTCACTCGGGATCCACGGTTTCTCCGGGTGCTCGACGCCAGCCAGCAGGAAGACCGCTGCTACCTGATCCGGGAGTGGCTTGCCGGGCACAACCTCAGTGGCCTGCTGGACGACTCCGGGCCGCTGCCGCCCGAGCGGGCCGGCGCCCTGGCACGCGAGGTCGCCGAGGCGCTCACCAGCGCGCACGAGCAGGGGCTGGCGCACCTCGCGCTGACCCCCGACTCGGTGATCATCGGCCGGGATGGTGCGGTCAAGATCACCGGCTTGGCCACCGATGCCACCCTGCGCGGCATCGTCGCCGACAATCCGGCGCTCGAGGATGCCCGCGGCACCGCGCGCATCCTCTATGCGGCGCTTACCGGTCGGTGGGCCGGAAGGGAGCGTACGAATCTGGTGCCGGCGCCACGGCTCGACGGCCACCTGCCGTCGCCGCGGCAGGTCCGGGCCGGCATCCCGCGGCTCATCGACGAGGTGTGCGACCGCACGCTCGGCGATCCGCCGCGACACCAGGCAGCCCCGCTGCGCACCCCGGCCGAGGTCGCCGCGGCCCTCGCCGCTGCGGTGCCCGCCTCGGTGCGCCGGGCGATCGCTCCGGCCGAGGTGCAGCAGACCGACACGCCGCCCGCGCTCGTCGCGTCGACGCCCATTGGCGTCGAGGAGTCGACGCCGGCGACGGCCCCGACGTGGCGCCCTGCGAGCGCCGCCGCCCCACCAGTGCGGCGATCCGGTGGCCAGATGCGCCTGCTGGGCGCGATCGCGGGCGCCCTGCTGCTCGTGGGCGGAGCGTTGTTCGGGCTGTCGCTGCTGCTCGACGCGGTGTCGGACTCGCCCGGCGACGGCGACGCCGCGCCCGGCGGCGACAACGGGACCGCGTCGGGACCATTGCAGGTGGTCGCGGCCGAGGATTTCGACCCGTACGGCGACGACAATGCCGAGCATCCGGACGAGGTCACCCTCGCGTTCGATGGCGATCCGGCAACCGCATGGGAGTCGCAGGAGTACAACAGCCCGCTCGAGGCGCTCAAGCCCGGCGTCGGGCTCATCCTTGACGTCGGCGAGGAACGCACCCTCAGCAGCGTCCAACTCGGGTTGCTCAACGCGGGGCCTGACCTGGAGGTGCGCGTCGCCCCGGCGGACAGCACGTCGGCGCCGACCGACGCAGAGGCGTGGCAGACCGTCGGTACGGTCGCCGACGCCGCCACCGATGTGACGGTGCAGCTCGACGAGCCGGTCCAGACCCGGTTCGTACTCCTGTGGTTCACCTCGCTGGCGCAGGACGGCGCCAACTATCGCGGTGGCATCCGCGAGGTCGTCCTCAGCGAATGACCGGCCCCTCCACGGACACCGGGGCAGCGGAGGTGACCGGCCCCTCCGACAAGGAGCTGCTGGCCGCCCACACCCACGGGGATCCCGACGCGTTCGCCGAGCTCGTGCGCCGGCACCGTGATCGCCTGTGGGCCGTCGCGCTGCGCACGCTCGGCGACCGGGAGGAGGCCGCCGACGCCCTCCAGGACGCGCTGGTCAGCGCCTTCCGTCGCGCCGACACCTTCCGGGGCGACGCGGCCGTGACGACATGGCTGCACCGCATCGTGGTCAACGCCTGCCTCGACCGGGTGCGGCGACAGAACGTACGGCCGGCCGTCCCGCTGCCCGACTCGGACCACGAGGTGCCCCCCGCCCGTACCCCCGACCCCGCCGAGCACGCGGCGATGCGCACCGACGTCGCCGCGGCCTTGGCGACGCTGCCGGTCGAACAGCGGGCCGCACTGGTGCTGGTCGACATGCAGGGCTACTCGGTCGACGACGCCGCGGCGATCCTGGGGGTTGCTCCCGGCACCGTGAAGAGTCGGTGCGCGCGGGCGCGGGCGCGACTCGTACCCCTTTTGGCGCCCGGTCGACGGAACCGCGTGGGCCGCGCTGACGTCCCACCACAACGACCAGCTGAGCCGGCTGAGGCGGCGGGTCCCGTGCTCGCGGGGCAGCCCACCCCGCGGACCGACGTGCCGGAGGGAGGTGCCACCGGATGAGCGAGCATCTCGATCTCGATGCCCTGGCCTATCTCGACGAGGGCCTCCTGGACGGCACCCCCGAGGCCCCCGCCACCCGGGCCCACCTCGCGGGCTGCGCGGTGTGCCAGGAACGGCTCGGTGAGCTGATGGCGGTCCGGACAGAGCTCGCCAGTGTCCCGCCCGAGCGCGGCACCCCGTTCGATGTCGTGCGGCGGATCGACGTCGCCCTGGCCGCCGAGGTCAGGTTGCGCGGCGGGGAGGGCGTCGTGCCTGCGGCGATCGGCGCCGACCGGGTTCCGACTGTTGCGGCCCGTCAGACGGTGGTGACGCAGCTGCCGAAGCGGCGCTGGTGGCCGCGCCTGGCGACGATCGCGGCGAGCATCGTGGCCGTGGGCAGTGTCGGCTACATCGCGACCCAGACGCTGGAGCAGCCCACCGACACCGTGGCCAGCGGCAACGAGTCGGCCGCCGATGCACCCGCGACCGACACGGTCAGGCTCTTCGCCGCAACCCGCCAGCTGGCCAGCGGGGACTCACTGGACGCCCCCGAGCCGCTCGCCGACGCGGCCCAGGCGCAGCCGACCGACGCTGCGGGCAGCGAGCTGGCGCCGGCACCGACCGCCGGTGCGGGTGCCGCCGAGCGGTCCGGTGTGACGGCCGACGCCCTGCCGGCCGACTGTGGCGCGCAGCTCCAGACCGACCTCGGTCGGCGGGTGCTGGGCGCGACCGCCTTCCAGCTCGGCAGCGAGCAGGTCGTGCTCGTCGCTGTGGAAGGGCTGTCGACCGACACCGTCACCGGCGTGGTCCTGCCGAGCTGCGACTCGCCCGCCGACGATGCGCTCGTCAGCGTCGAGGTGCCCCGTTGACGTGGGCGCGCCGCGCGACCCGGCTCGGAATGCCGACCACCTAGGATTTGTTTTCGAGTCAGTGCCTCGTGATCGAGGTCGCTGAGTTGTGCTCCTGTCTGAGAAGGGACCCGCGTGAGCGAGATCCACAACGTCATCGTGATCGGCTCCGGCCCGGCGGGTTACACCGCGGCGCTGTATGCCGCTCGGGCCAACCTCGCCCCGCTGGTGTTCGAGGGTTCGGTCACTGCTGGTGGCGCGCTCATGAACACCACCGAGGTGGAGAACTACCCGGGCTTCCCCAAGGGCATCCAGGGCCCCGAGCTGATGGACTCGATGCGCGCCCAGGCCGAGCGGTTCGGCGCCGAGCTGGTGACCGACGACGTGGTCTCGGTCGACCTGACTGGAGACATCAAGGTCGTACGCGACAGCGCGGGCACCGAGCATCGTGCGCTTGCCGTCGTGCTGGCCATGGGGTCCAGCTATCGCCGGCTCGGCCTCCCCGGTGAGGACCTGCTGTCCGGTCATGGCGTGTCGTGGTGTGCGACCTGTGACGGGTTCTTCTTCCGGGAGCAGGACATCGCGGTCGTGGGTGGCGGTGACTCGGCCATGGAGGAGGCCACGTTCCTGACGCGGTTCGCGCGGTCGGTCACGGTGATCCACCGCCGCGACGAGCTGCGGGCGTCCAAGGTGATGCAGGAACGGGCATTCGCCAACGACAAGATCCGCTTCATCTGGGACAGCGAGGTCATCTCGCTCGACGGCACCGACCAGCTGACCGGAGTCACGCTTCGCAACCTCAAGACCGGCGAGGTTTCGCAGATCCCCGTGACGGGCCTGTTCGTCGCCGTCGGGCACGACCCCCGGTCCGAGCTCGTTCGTGGCCAGGTCGACCTCGACGAGCAGGGCTACGTGCTGACCGAGGGGCGCACTACGCACACCAACCTGCCCGGTGTCTTCGCGGCCGGCGACCTCGTCGACCACACCTACCGCCAGGCGGTCACTGCCGCCGGCACCGGTTGTGCCGCGGCGCTCGACGCCGAGCGGTTCCTTGCCGACCTGGCGCACGCCGGCGAGCCCGCGGCGGCCGGCGCTCATATCTGATCCTTATTCTGTCCGCTTTCTCACATAAGGAGCGCCCTCGTGGCCAACCTTCCCGCTGTCACCGACAACACCTTCGTCGCCGAGGTCCTGCAGGCCGACCAGCCAGTGCTCGTGGACTTCTGGGCCGAATGGTGCGGGCCTTGCCGGATGGTGCACCCGGTGCTCGAGGAGTTCGCGGCCGAGCAGGACAAGTTGCGCATCGTCAGTCTCAACGTCGACGAGAACCCGGAGACCGCGGCCGCCTACCGCATCACGTCGATCCCGGCGCTCAACGTCTACTCCGGCGGGGTCGTCGTGAAGCAGATCATCGGCGCCAAGCCCAAGGCCGTGCTGCGCAAGGACCTGGCCGACTACCTCGGCTGACCCGATCACGCCGACGCCGGTGACCGGCGGCCCGGTGTTTGGTCGGTCGGCGGGCCGGGCATCTGGTCTTGGATGCCCGGCTGAGATGCTCACCCCACCGGGGCGGTGCCGCCCGGGGACGTGGGCAAGGAGGGACGAGGCATGACGCAGCCGGCTTACCGCAGAGGTGACAGCGGCCCGGCGGTTGCGGAGATCCGTTCTCGACTCGTCCAGGCGGGGCTGCTGACCGCGCCGTCACGTGCGGCCGATGTCTTCGACCCCGAGATGGACCGCGCGGTGCGGCACTTCCAGCAGGAACGCGGTCTGACCGTCGACGGCTTCGTCGGGCCGGCGACCTACCGCGCCTTGGAAGAGGCCCGTTGGCGGCTCGGCGACCGGCTGCTGTCGTTCGTGCTGTCCAACCCGCTCACCGGCGACGACGTCGTGGCGTTGCAGCACCAGTTGTCCGAGCTCGGCTTCGATGTCGGGCGGGTCGACGGAGTCTTCGACTATCCGACCCGAGAGGCGCTCCGCGAGTTCCAGCGCAACGTCGGCCTCCCGACCGACGGCACCTGCGGTCCGGCCACGTTCAAGGCGCTCGCGGGTCTCGCGCCACTCGTGACCGGCGGGCGTCCCGAGCGACTACGGGCGAGCGAGGCACTGCGCCGGGCCGGACCCGCGCTGCCCGGCAAGGTCGTGGTCATCGACCCGGGCCACGGTGGCCCGGACCGCGGGATGACCGGCCACGGCCTCGACGAGGCGGCGATCACCGAGGACCTCGCGGCCCGGGTGGAGGGGCGTCTGGCGGCCACCGGCGTGACGACCTACCTCACGCGGGGGCGGGCACCGGTGGTGCCGCTCGACGACCACAGCCGGGCCATCTTCGCCAACGACACGGGCGCCAACCTGCTGGTGTCACTGCACTGCGATGCGCATGCCAATCCCGAGGCGAGCGGTGTGGCGACCTACTACTACGGCAATGACCGCTACGGTGCCTACTCCACCATCGGCGAGCAGTTCGCCGGGCTGATCCAGCGCGAGATCGTCGCCCGCACCGACCTGGTGGACCTGCGCTGGCACCCCAAGACCTGGGACCTGCTGCGCTACACCCGGATGCCCGCGGTGCGTGCCGAGATCGGCTACCTCAGCAACCCCGGGGATGCGGCGCGCCTGGCCGACCCCATCTTCCGCGACGTCCTCGCCGAGGCCATCGTGGTCGCGGTTCAGCGGCGTCTACCTGCCGCGGGAGCACGACTCGGCCACGGGAATGCTGCGGTTGCCCGACCTTGCGCAGGCCTGACGAGGCTCGTCAGGTCGCGGGCGCCGGTTGCAACTGACCCAGGATCCGCTCCAGCGCGACCTCCACGTCCTCCCGCCACGTGGCGGCGGAGCGCATCTCCAGCCGAAGCCGTGGCCATCGATGATGCGGGCGTACGGTCTTGAAGCCGATCGACGTCAAGTACTCCGCGGGTAGCACGCAGTGGGCGCCGGACCACGTGGCGTCGCCGAAGACCTCGAGCGCCTTGACGTTGCGGTGGATGAGGTCCTTGGCGACCGCCTGCACGAGCATCCGCCCCAGTCCACTACCGGCGAGCTCGGGCAGGACGTAGGCGGTCATGAGCAGCGCCGCGTCCGGACTCACGGGGCTGGTCGGAAATGCGGTGGCTCGGGGGCTCGCGGTCGGTGGCCCGTACAGGATGTAGCCGACCGGCGTGCCATCGACGTACGCGATGCGTCCGCACGAGCCCCATTCGAGAAGAACCTGGGAGATCCAGGCCTCCTTCTCCAGCCCAGGGTCCCCTGATTCGACCGCGCGCTCCGCGGCGACAGGGTCGAGCTCCCAGAACACGCAGCGGCGGCAGCGCCGCTGGCAGGTCGTCGAGGTTGTCCAGAGTCAGGCTCGCGAGTCGGCGCGACACCCCGACGTCACCCCTCGCTCGTCGGTCGGTGGATCGTACGGCATCGTAGTGGCACGCGCCCCGGTGCTCACCTGGGCCGGCGACGACGCGTGAGGGAGGCGAGACGGTGGACGAGCGAGCACGTCCGGAACGCCCTGATGGAGGCGTTGTCGCAGCCGCCGCCGGGTCTCGACTCGATGCCTACGTGGAGCGGTATGCCGCGCGCACCAAGGGGATGTCCGCCTCCGAGATCCGCGCGCTGTTCGCCGTCGCCTCGCGACCGGAAGTCGTCTCGCTCGCTGGAGGCATGCCCAACATCTCCGGGTTGCCGCTCGATGCCGTCGGCGCCCTCATGCACGAGGTCGTCGAGCGACCGCGGCGCCGAGGCCCTGCAGTACGGATCGGGGCAGGGCGATCCCACGCTGCGTGAGCAGATCTGTGACCTGATGCGGTTGCCTGGGATCAGCGCCCACCCCGACGACGTCGTCGTCACGGTTGGCTCCCAGCAAGCCCTCGACCTCGTGACACGCGTTTTCATCGACCCCGGCGATGTGGTGCTGGCCGAGGCGCCGTCATACGTCGGGGCGCTCGGCACATTCAGGGCATATCAGGCCCATGTGGTGCATGTGGAGATGGACGACGACGGGCTGGTGCCCGACCGCCTGCGGGAGGCCCTGGCGGTCGCCGCGGAGACCGGGCAACGGGTCAAGTTCCTCTACACGGTCCCCAACTTCCACAACCCTGCCGGAGTGACGCTCACGATGGAGCGCCGCCGCGAGGTGCTGGCGATCTGCCAGTCGGCCGGGGTGCTCGTGCTCGAGGACGACCCCTACGGTCTGCTCGCCTTCGACGGGTCGATTCCCCGGGCGCTGCGCGCCGACGACGCCGAGGGTGTGATCTATCTCGGGTCGTTCTCGAAGACGTTCGCCCCGGGTCTGCGGGTCGGCTGGGCGGTGGCGCCGCACGGTGTGCGGGAAAAGCTCGTCCTGGCGGCGGAGGCGAGCGTTCTCTGCCCGCCGACGTTCAGTCAGCTCGCCGTCTCGCACTACCTGGCCACGCAGCCCTGGTTCGAGCAGGTCAAGGTGTTCCGTGAGATGTACCGGGAGCGGCGCGACGCGATGCTGTCAGCCCTGGACGACATGTTCCCGGCTGCGGCGCACTGGACTCGCCCGCTCGGGGGGTTCTACGTCTGGGTCACCCTTCCGGAGGGGCTGGACGCCAAGGCCATGCTCCCCCGCGCCGTCACCAATCGGGTTGCGTTCGTCCCCGGCACGGCGTTCTACGCCGACGGCTTCGGGTCCCGGTCGATGCGACTGTCCTACTGCTACCCCACGCCGGAACGGATCCGGGAGGGCATCCGACGGCTCGCCGCGGTGATCGAGGAGGAGCTCGAGCTGCGGGAGACGTTCGGTGTCGGGGTCGCCCATGGTCGGCTGGGCATCGACGGTCCAGCGCCTGACTTGTCGTAGTTTGCTGTTGCTTGACCGGTGGATGTGACGGCCGCCGGGCGGGCTCGCAGAGGAGGCGTTGTCGTGAGCGATGTGGAACGGGTCGTCGTCCTGGCCGGTGGCCTGTCCCACGAGCGCGACGTGTCGCTGCGGTCCGGGCGTCGCGCCGTCGAGGCGCTCCGTGGCGTCGATGTGGATGCTGAGCTGCGCGACGTCGACGCCGAGCTGCTGCCCGCGCTGGCCGCCGACCCCCCTACGCGCTGTCCTGCCGCTGCTGCACGGCGAGCAGGGTGAGGACGGGTCGCTGCGTGACGTGCTGGAACTGCTGCGGATCCCCTACGTCGGTGCCCAGCCCTCGCCGTGCCGCATCGCCTTCGACAAGCCCGCCGCCAAGCACATCGTGGCCGCCGCCGGGCTGTCCACGCCGCCCGACGTCGTGCTGCCGCACTCGACGTTCCGCGAGCTCGGCGCATCGTCGGTCCTGTCCGCTGTTGTCCAGACGCTGGGGCTCCCCTTGGTGGTGAAGCCGACCCGGAGCGGCTCTGCGCTTGGGTGCTCGGTGGTGCGGTCGCCGGACGAGCTGCCAGGCGCGATGGTGGGCTGCTACGCGTACGGAGACCTGGCGCTGCTCGAGCGTTTCGTGGGTGGGACCGAGGTGGCGGTGACCGTCATCGATACCGGTGACGGCCCGCGAGCCCTGCCGGCGGTGGAGATCGTGCCGTCGTCGGGGATCTACGACTACCAGGCGCGCTACACCGCCGGCGAGACCGAGTTCTTCGCCCCGGCACGGCTGACCCGCTCGGCCGCGGAGGCCGTTGGCGAGGTTGCGGTCGAGGTTCACCGGTTGCTGGGGCTGCGGGACCTGTCGCGCAGCGACGTGATCGTGGATGACGCCGGGGTCCCGTGGTTCATCGAGGTCAACGTTGCCCCGGGGATGACCGAGACGTCGTTACTGCCGCAGGCTGTCAATGCCGCAGGCCTGGACTTTGGCGTCGTGCTTCGCGATCTGCTGGTTCAGGCGTCGCAGCGCGGCCACTGACGGCGGCATTCATTCGGCCCGAGGTCTCGAGCACCGCCTTGCGGCGAAATCCCTTGCGCCACAAGGGTTTTCGAGTCATCGCGCTCACGGATTGCTCGTGTGTGCGCGCTGGTGTTTCACGTGAAACATCGGGCTGTCGCTGGCTTCGCGGAGGGGCTATCCGTCGCCGGTCGGTGACGGCTCGGTGACGATGGCGCCGACAATCCGCTCGAGGTCTTCGATCGACGCGAACTCGATCGTGACCTTGCCCTTGGTGCGGCCGAGATCCACCTTGACCCGCGTGTCCAGCCGGTCCGACAGCATGGTGGCGATGTCGGCAAGCCGCGGGGCGACCGGCTTCGGTGTGCGCGGCGCGCGCTCTGGACGGTCGTCCCCACCGAGCATGACGATCTCCTCGACCGCCCGCACCGACAAGCCCTCGGCCACGATCCGCTGCGCCAACCGCTCCTGAGCCGGCGCGTCCGGCAGGCCGAGCAGGGCTCGCGCGTGCCCGGCACTCAGCACCCCGGCGGCCACCCGGCGCTGCACCGCGGGCGGCAGCTTGAGCAGCCGCAGCGTGTTGGAGATCTGCGGCCGAGAGCGGCCGATCCTGGTCGCGAGCTGGTCGTGCGTGCAGCTGAAGTCGTCGAGCAGCTGCTGATAGGCGGCTGCCTCCTCCAGCGGGTTCAGCTCGGCGCGGTGCAGGTTCTCCAGCAACGCGTCGCGCAGCATGTCGTCGTCGCTGGTCGTGCGGACCAGCGCGGGGATGGTGTCGAGGCCGGCGTCGCGGGTGGCTCGCCAACGGCGCTCCCCCATAACGAGCTCGTAAGAGCCGGGCTCGGTCTCCCGCACGACGATGGGCTGGAGCAGCCCGATCTCCTTGATGGAGTGGACGAGCTCAGCCATCGCCTCCTCGTCGAAGAACCGCCGCGGTTGCTTGCGGGTTGGGCCTGATCGCGTCGACCGGGATCTCCGCGAACGAGACGCCCGCCACCGGCACGAGGCCGTCCACCTCGGGGCCGTGGGTGGCGTCCCCGTTGGAGGTGACGGCGGGTGCGACCCCGTCAACGGTGGCGACGGCGGTGCCGCCGTCACGCGCCGGGAAGAAGACGTCCACGGGCGACGCCGACTTGGTCTCGTGCTGCGTCGGGACCGGTGGGGATCAACGCGCCGAGCCCGCGTCCAAGCCCGCGACGACGCTCGCTCACTGAGTTGCCTCCTGACGGCTGAATGTTCCTTGCGACGATGGTGGTCCCAACAACGGCCTGTTGCGTGGAGGACGCGCCGCGCATCGCAAGTTCGGTTGCCGCCTCGAGATAGGACAGTGCGCCGCTGGACGTCGGGTCGTAGGTCATCACCGACTGCCCATAGCTCGGCGCCTCGCTGATCCGGACCGAGCGCGGGATCGTGGCCGCGAGGGCGACATCACCGAAGTGGCGCGCGCACTTCGTCGGCGACCTGAGCGGCCAGACGGGTCCGCGCGTCATACATCGTCAGCAGGATCGTCGTCACCGCGAGTGTGGGGTTCAGGTGCGCCTTGACCAGGTCGATGTTGCGCAGCAACTGCGTCAGTCCCTCGAGCGCGTAGTACTCGCACTGGATGGGGATGAGGACTTCGTCGGCGGCGACGAGGGCGTTGACCGTCAGCAGCCCCAGAGACGGCGGGCAGTCGATGAACACGTAGTCGTACTCGGCCGCGCCTCCGCTCCGCGTCCTCCAGGTGCTGCCGCAGCGCGCGCCGCAGCCGTGACTCTCGGGCAACGAGGCTCACCAGCTCGATCTCGGCGCCAGCGAGCTCGATCGTCGCCGGGGCGCAGATACAGCCGCTCGACGTCCGGAGCCTGCTGAACGATCTCGGCCAGACGCATCCCGTCGACGAGCACGTCATAGACGCTGGCGATGTCTTGGTGATGATCGACCCCCAGCGCCGTCGAGGCGTTGCCCTGGGGGTCGAGGTCGATGACGAGTGTGCGGAGCCCGGCCATGGCCAGCGCCGCGGCGAGGTTGACCGTGGTCGTGGTCTTCCCCACGCCGCCCTTCTGGTTGGCCACGACGAGCACCCGGGTGTGATCAGGCCTCGGAAGTGGACGGCGCCGGCTCGTCGCCAGGATCGCCGTGCGCGCCTCCATCGCGATCGGGGTGTCGACCTCCACCGGCTCCTCCTGAGCGGTCGCAGCGATCTCCGCCGCGGTCAAGACACGAGGACGCGGACGCGTCTCGGTTTCACGTGAAACATCTGTGCGCGAGTTGTGCTCCGCCTCGGGCGAGCCTTCCACCCGGGTGGAGCCGCCCCGCTTCGCTGGGCTCGGCGGCGGAAGCGTGATCCGCCTCGACCGCGACGCGCGAGACTCAACTCCAACTCGGCGGCATCGTCCTGGCGAGCGAGATTCGTCGTCGTTGGTCGCGGTCGGCCATCCCAGACCGGCGCTCGTGGCCGACGAGTCGTCAGCCGGCCATCCCCAGGCCCGTCTGTCGAGTCATCGCCTGCGCTCCTCTCGTGAGCCTGCCTGCGCGCGCGTCGGCCCTGCCTTGCCTTGGGCGACCTGGTCGCGGTTTCTTGACCTTGGCGCTCCCCGCGGGCCGGTCGATCGTTGCTCGCACGAGGGTTGTCCCAGACCCCAGCAGGTCGCTGCCGACCTGTTCGACACGCACGATCGCGCGCGCCGAACGCCGCCAGGATTGCGGAGGCGGTGTCGACCTCCTCCGTCGCCGCCTCGCCCTTGAGTGCGACGAGCTCGCCACCTGGTCGCAGCAACGGGGCGCACCAGCGAACAAGTCGATCGAGTGGCGCGACCGCCCGGGCGGTGGCGTAGTCGGCGCCGGGGTGCCCGGCAAGCTCTTCAGCCCGGCCGCGGACCACCGAAACGTTGGGCAGCTCGAGCACGCGGACAGCCTCCTCCAGGAACGTCGTGCGGCGGAGCAACGGTTCGAGCAGCACCATCCGTAGGTCCGGGCGGGCCAGCGCGATCACGATACCGGGCAGGCCAGCGCCGGAGCCGACGTCGTACACAAGCGACTCGGAACGGAAAACCGGTGCCACAACACCGCAGTTGAGCAGGTGACGGTCCCAGAGTCGAGGCACCTCGCGGGGGCCAATCAAACCTCTTAAAACTCCGTCGCTGGCCAGCAGGTCGGCAAAGGCAACGGCCCGGGCTAGGCCCGGGCCGAAAACATCAGCAGCGACCGCGGGCGGCGGCCCTGCGGTTTCACGTGAAACGTCGTGCGGCTGACGCTTCTCCGGCGCCATGCTCAGGCCGGGCTGATGACGATGTGCCGATCTGGGTCGACGCCCTCGGACTCGCTGTGCAGGCCGGCGGCCGTCACGACATCGTGCACGACCTTGCGCTCGAACGCGGTCATGGCCGGCAACGACACTGCCTCACCCGACGCGGTGACCTTCTCGACCGTCTGCCGCGCGAGCTCGGTCAGCTCATCGCGCTTCTTGGCCCGGAATCCCGTGATGTCGAGCATGAGCCGGCTGCGCTCACCGGTCTCCCGGAGCACCGCGAGCCGGGTCAGCTCCTGAAGGGCGTCCAGCACCTCGCCGTCGGCACCGACCAGGTGGTCGAGGTCGCCCCCGACGATCGACACCATCGCGCGGTCCCCCTCGACGTCCATGTCGATGTCACCGTCGACGTCGGCGATGTCGAGGAGCTCCTCGAGGTAGTCGGCGGCGATGTCGCCCTCCGTCTCGAGCAGGTCGACGCGGCTCGAGGGGGCGACCGTCTCGTCGGCCGAGGTCACGTCACTCACGGGGTTCACTCCTCAAGTACGGGTCACCGGTCCGCGCCCGGCGCCTGACTACGTCTGTGCGCCGTTGAACGCGGTTCAGCGCTTCTTCTTCGGGCTGGCCCCGCTGCTACGCGTCGGTCCCGAGCGCTGCGACCGGCTCTTCTTCTTCGGCTGGACGCGCGGAGGGGGCGCCGGCGCGGCAGCCTCGGGTGCGGCAGCCTCAACCGGGACCGCGACCTTCCCCTTTTTCCGCGCCTTCGCCTCCATGCGGGCCTTGTAGGCCGCCTCGGCGGGCGTGTTCGGGCGCCGGCATGTTGCGAATCACGTAGAACTGCTGCGCGCCAGTCCAGAGGTTCGAGACGCACCAGTAGACGACAACACCGAGCGGGAAGAACAGGCCGGAGAACAGGAAGCCCAGCGGCAGGACGTAGAGCAGGATCTTCTGCTGCTGCGCGAACGGGCCCTCGAGGGCCTCCTTCGGCATGTTCTTACGCATCAGCTGGTGCTGGGTGAAGTAGGTGGACCCGGTCATGATCAGCACGAGCACGATCGCGACGACCCTGGTGGCGAGTGAGTCGGTGCCCATGAAGGTGTCCGTCAGCTTGATGCCGAGGACCTCAGCGTTCTGGAAGCTTTCGAACAGCTCCGGACGGCCGACAAACGCACCGTGCGCGTCGTCGGTGGCCGCGCCGTTGAGCACCCGGAACAGCGCGAAGAACACCGGCATCTGGAGCAACGCCGGGAGGCAGGAGGAGAACGGGTTGGTCTTCTCCTGGCGGTAGAGCTCCATCATCTCTTGCTGGAGACGTTGCTTGTCGTGCCCGTACTTCTTCTGCAGCTCGCGCATCTGCGGCTGGAGAAGAGCCAGCTTGCGGCTGGCGCGGATCTGTCGCACGAAGAGCGGGATGAGCGCCGCACGCACCACGATGACGAGGCCGACGATCGACAGCAGCCACGCCGGACCGTCGGGCATGACCTGGTCGAACAGCCAGTGCCAGCCGACCATGATCCATGAGACGACGAAGTACAGCGGACTAAGGATCGTGTCCAACACGATGCTCAAGCTCCTCGAGCGTGCGGTGACGTATGGACGGAGCCACGCGGCTCCGTCTTGGAAGGTGTCTTGTCTTGAGTTGTCTTGCGTGCGGGGGGCACGGGGTCGTACCCACCGTCGGTCCATGGGTGGCACCTGGCCAGCCGGCGCGCGCCGAGCCAGCTGCCGCGGAGGGCACCGTGGACCTGGATGGCCTCGAGCGCGTAGGCGGAGCAGGAGGGGTAGTAGCGGCACCGCTGACCCAGCAGCGGGCTGATCACCAGCTGGTAGATCCTGATCAGCCCAACGAGCAGCCACCTCATGAGGTGCCCCCGGCGGCGTGGGCCATCACACGGCTGACCGCGCGCCGCACCGCGGCGGCCAGCTGAGTGCTAGACGCACCGGCGGCTGGTGGCAGCGCCCGCACGACGACTCGGGAGCCAGCCGGCAGATCGTCCAACGCCGGTCGCAGCACGTGCCGAAGTCGCCTTTTGACCCGGTTTCGTACGACTGCTCCCCCAACCGCTCTGCTCACCACAAAGCCCGCGCGGGCCGCCTCGGTCGCACCGGGCGGTCCCGGCAACAGATGGACGACGACAAGCTGACCGGCGGCGCGACGGCCTTGTCGCACCGTCGCGGAAAACTCCCCGCGCCGGCGGACCCGCTGGGTGGCCGGAAGCACGGGGAGTCCTCGCAAAGGGTGGGTCAGGCCGACAGTCGCTTGCGGCCCTTTGTCCGGCGCGCGGCGATGATCGCGCGGCCGGCGCGGGTGCGCATGCGCAGGCGGAAGCCGTGCGTCTTAGCACGGCGACGGTTGTTGGGCTGGAACGTGCGCTTCACGGTCGGGCTCCAGAGTCGAACGGCACCGGCGGTCGCCGGGAACGAGCAAGCAGTAATCCGGCCCTTACGCCTTCGGATCCGAGAACGCATGAGCCTCGCGGCAGGCATGCCAAGCACGCCCGACGCCGGACCTCACAACGGTACGTGGTCGCGGTGGTGACGGTCAAACTCGCGACGCACCGTTCTTTGGTGTGGAGGCGAGCGCGACCGTGGGCTCGGCTGTGGACAACCGCTTGAAGGTCACCCACAAGTTGTTAGCGTCACCTGACCGGCCTTTCCCCACGGTTCCGGGATGGGTTCTCCGGTGGTTTCGAGACCGCCACCACTGGGTGACCCCAAAGGATCACCGCTCCACAAGTTGTGGAAAACTCTGTGGACCGTATGCCGGAGCACGGTGCACACCGAGCGGCGCGCGCCCCGGGCGAACGCCACGGCAGACACCACCGGATCGACGGGACAGGGGAGCGTGCAGTGGTCAACGGGGGAGCGACGCCGGACTTCGACACGGCCTGGGCCGATGCCCTGCGCCGCATCGGCGACACCGAGCTCGGCCGGCAGGAACAAGCGTTTCTGGCCCAGGCCCGTCCCTTGACGTTCGTCGAAGGCACCGCCGTTGTGTCGGTTCCGTCCGAGTTCGCGAAAAATATCCTGGAAACCCGGCTGCGGGTGATTCTGTGCGACACGCTCGGCGCCATCCTCGGCCGTCAGGTGCAGCTGGCAGTCACCGTTTCGCCGCCGGCCGGCGATGTCGCCCAGGCCGAACCGACGGCCAGCGTCAACGGCTTCAGCCCGCCGTCCGCGAGCACTCCCGTCGACGACCTCTACGCGCCGTTGCACGCCGCCCCGCCTCCCCCCGCCACGACGCACCGCGACGGCGAGCAGTCGCGATTGAACCCGCGCTACACGTTCGACACCTTCGTCATCGGCTCGAGCAACCGGTTCGCCCACGCGGCAGCTGTCGCCGTCGGCGAGGCCCCTGGCAAGGCCTACAACCCATTGCTGGTCTATGGCGAGTCTGGCCTGGGCAAGACCCACCTGCTGCACGCCATCGGCCATTACGCCCGGCAGATCTATGAGGGCACCCGCGTCCGCTACGTCTCCAGCGAAGAGTTCACCAACGAGTTCATCAACTCGATCCGCGACGACAAGGCGCCGATTTTCCAGCGCCGCTACCGCGACGTCGATGTCCTGCTCATCGACGACATCCAGTTCCTGGAAGGCAAAATCCAGACGCAGGAAGAGTTTTTCCATACGTTCAACACCCTGCACAACGCCAACAAGCAGATCGTGATCACGTCCGACCGGCCGCCCAAGCAGCTCTCGGCGCTCGAGGACCGGCTGCGCAACAGGTTCGAGTGGGGGCTCATCTGCGACGTCCAGCCACCCGACCTCGAGACGCGCATCGCGATCCTGTCCAAGAAGGCTGCACAGGACCGGCTCAACGTCCCCAGCGACGTACTCGGCTTCATCGCCAGCCGCATCGCGACCAACATCCGCGAGCTCGAGGGTGCACTCATCCGTGTCACCGCGTTCGCCAGCCTCAACCGACAGGGCGTCGACCTGTCCCTCGCCGAGGTCGTGCTCAAGGACCTCGGCCCCACCGAGGCCAGTCCCGAGATCACTCCCGCAACGATCATGGCTGTGACCGCCGACTACTTCGGTCTCACCATCGACGATCTTTGCGGTACGAGTCGCAGCCGCGTCCTCGTTACTGCCCGGCAGATCGCCATGTATCTCTGCCGCGAGCTCACCGACCTGTCACTGCCCAAGATCGGCCAGCAGTTCGGCGGCCGCGACCACACCACGGTCATGCACGCTGAGCGCAAGATCCGACACCTGATGGCCGAACGGCGCAGCGTCTACAACCAGGTCACCGAGATCACCAACCGCATCAAGCAGCAGGCCCGCCATAACTAGAGCGCAGAGCGGACAACTTCCACTCTTGAGCCTGGAACCGTCCAACCTCCGCCATCCGGCAAAATCACCACACACAGGCTGTGGACAATTCTGTGGACAGTTGAGGGGACCAGGATGCTGACGCGTGGGAAACCCGCAGCCTCGGTGGACTCAGGTCCGACGGTGCACTACAGCCAGGTCGGCCATCACCAAGCCCCGTGGACAGTCGACTCGACTTGACCTGGGCGGGAATCGGTTTTCCACATATCCACCGGCGCTATGACCACGACGAGTCCAGTGACAGATGACGATGAACGCCAAGGTTACGTCGACGCCCGCTGTGGAAACCGCCTGCCCAGAGCGGGTCGACACGGTCGACGAACCACCATTCGCTCTGTCGGGTGCTCGTGGAAGGATGACCGTGACGCGCTTCACCACACGCGGGGGACTTGGACGCACGGGATGCTCGCACTTGCCACATTGCTCGTACTGAAGGACGGTGGCCCCGGTGAAGTTCCGTGTCGAGCGCGACGTGCTTGCCGACGCTGTGGCGTGGGTGGCACGCACCCTGCCCACCCGGCCGACGGTGCCCGTGCTCGCGGGGCTGCGCCTCGACGCCGCCGACGGCCAGGTCATGCTCTCCGCGTTCGACTACGAGGTGTCAGGACGGGTGGTCGTCGACGCGGAGGTCGCCGACGAGGGCACCGCACTGGTCTCCGGACGGCTGCTGGCCGACATCTGTCGCTCGCTGCCCAACCGCCCGGTCGACTTCACGGCCGACACCGGCAAGGTGGCCTTGACCTGCGGCAGCGCCCGATTCAGCTTGCTGACCCTCCCCGTCGAGGAATACCCCGAGCTGCCCTCGATGCCCGAGGTGTCGGGCACCGTGCCGTCGAGCGTTCTCGCGTCAGCGGTCTCCCAGGTGGTGGCGGCCGCCGGGCGCGACGACATGCTGCCGTTGCTGACCGGCGTGCGCATCGAGATCGAGGGCGAGCGCGTGACCCTGGCGGCCACCGACCGCTATCGCCTGGCCGTCCGCGAGATGCGGTGGCACCCGACGACCCCTGACGTCAGCGCCGTGGCGATTGTGCCCGCCCGCACCCTGGCCGACACCGCCAAGTCGCTCACCGGCGAGGTGTCGCTCGCTCTCGCGGCCGGTGGCCAAGAGACGCTGATGGGCATCGCGGCCGGCGGGCGGCGCACGACCACCCGACTCATCGACGGCGACTTCCCCAAATACCGCTCGCTCTTCCCCGCCGAGACCGGCACCACGGCCCGGGTCGACACGACAGCCCTCACCGAGGCAGTCCGACGTGTCGCACTGGTGGCCGAGCGCAACACCCCAGTCCGGCTTGCCTTCTCCGGTGACCAGGTCGTGCTCGAGGCCGGGTCCGGAGAGGACGCGCAGGCGACCGAGTCGCTGCCGGCCGTCGTGCACGGCGACGACATCTCGATCGGGTTCAACCCGGGTTATCTCCTCGACGGGCTCGGGGCTATCGACTCACCGGTCGTGCACCTGGCCTTCACGCAGTCGACCAAGCCGGCGGTCATGCAAGGCGCGGCCGCGCTCGACGGCGACGTCAACGACGACTACCGCTACCTCCTGATGCCGGTGCGGCTGTCCGGCTGATCAGGCTGATCGCAAGGAGCCTGCCCCATGGAACTCGGACTCGTCGGACTCGGCCGCATGGGCGGCAACATGGCCGAGCGGCTGCGCGCGGCCGGGCACACGGTCGTGGGCTACGACCGCAACCCCGAGGTCAGCGACGTCGCCAGTCTTGCCGAACTGGTCGACAAGCTGACCGCTCCCCGGGCCGTCTGGGTCATGGTGCCGCACGGGCCACCGACCCAGTCCACCGTCGACGAGCTCGGCGACTTGCTCGGCGAGGGCGACATCGTCATCGATGGCGGCAACTCCAAGTTCACCGACGACGCCAAGCACGCGGCGGAGCTCGCCACCAAGGGCGTCAGGTTCGTCGACTGCGGCGTCTCGGGTGGCATCTGGGGGCGGGAGAACGGCTACGGGCTCATGGCGGGCGGGGCGCCGGAAGACATCGAATGGCTGCTGCCGATCTTCGATGCGTTACGGCCGGAGGGTCCACGCGACGAAGGTTTCGTGCACGCGGGCGCCGTCGGTGCGGGCCACTACGCCAAGATGGTGCACAACGGCATCGAGTACGGCCTCATGCAGGCCTACGCCGAGGGCTACGAGCTGCTCATGGCCGCCGACGTCGTCACCAACGTGCCCGGCTCGTTCAAGGCCTGGAAACGCGGCACCGTTGTCCGATCCTGGCTGCTCGACCTGCTCGTCGATGCGCTCGACAAGGATCCCGAGCTCGCCGCACTCAAGGGCTACGTCGAGGACTCCGGCGAAGGCCGGTGGACCGTCGAGGAGTCGATCAACAACGCCGTGCCGACACCGGTGATCACCGCAGCTCTCTATGCCCGGTTCGCCTCCCGGCAGGATGACTCCCCCGCCATGAAGGCCGTCGCCGCGTTGCGCAACGAGTTTGGCGGCCACGCGGTCAAGAAGACCTAGCCTTCTCCTCGTGCACCTCACGCACCTGTCGCTGGCCGACTTCCGTTCCTATGCGGCGGTCGAGCTGCCCCTGCAGCCAGGGGTCTCAGCACTCATCGGGCCCAACGGGCAGGGCAAGACCAACCTGGTCGAGGCCATGGGCTACCTCGCCACTCTCGGCAGTCACCGGGTGGCCAACGACGCTCCACTCGTACGTCTCGGTGCCGAACGCGCCGTCGTCCGCGGACATGTCCTGCGCGACGGTCGGGGGATGCTCGTCGAGGTCGAGATCACCCCCGGCAAGGCCAACCGCGCCCGTGTTAACCGGGCACCGGTCCCCCGTGCGCGCGAGGTGCTCGGCATCCTGCGCACCGTGCTGTTCGCGCCCGAGGACCTGGCCATGGTCAAGGGCGACCCGTCCGAGCGGCGCCGGTATCTCGACGAGCTGCTCGTGGCGCGGGCACCACGGCTGGCCGGTGTGCGCGCCGACTACGACCGCGTACTCAAGCAGCGCAACGCCTTGCTCAAGACCGCCGCCGGCGCCGTCCGGGCGGCTCGCGGGGGCGGTGCGCATGACCTGCGGACACTTGACGTCTGGGACGCCCACCTGTCCCACGCCGGCGCCGAGCTGCTGGCTGCGCGGCTCGAGCTCGTGGAGCTGCTGTACCCGCTCGTCGCCAAGTCGTACGACGCCGTGGCACGCGGTGGTGGTGATGCACAGCTGGCCTACCGGTGCTCGTTGGGCGACGACGTCGACCTGGTCCCCGACCGGGAGCTGCTGGCCGCCGCACTGCTCGACGCCATGGGCCGCATGCGTCGCGACGAGATCGACCGCGGCGTGACTCTGGTCGGGCCGCACCGCGACGACCTCGTGCTGCGGCTAGGACCCTTGCCCGCCAAGGGATATGCGAGTCACGGCGAGTCATGGTCCTTTGCGCTGGCGCTGCGTCTTGCCGCCTACGACCTGCTCACCTCCGACGGCGGCGAGCCGGTGCTCATCCTCGACGACGTGTTCGCCGAGCTCGACAGCGAGCGACGTGCCCGGTTGGCCGAGCTTGTCTCGCCGGCGGAGCAGGTGCTCGTGACCGCGGCCGTACCCGCCGACGTGCCCGACATCCTCGACGGTGCGCGCATCGACGTCATGGACGGCGAGGTGCGGCAGATCCGATGACGGACAACGCGCCCTGGACCCCCGACGGCACCGATCTCGCGCAGGCCTTCCTTGCCCGCGCCCGGAGCCGGCGATCCGTCCCGGCTCAGGCCACCAGCAGTCGGCTGTCGCGCCAGCCCGGCGGCGCACGCCGCCGATCGGTCCCGACTGACACCGGGTGGAGCGGTCCCGCGGCCGACGAGCGCGACCCCCAGACCATGGCGGCCACGGTCAGCCGCCTGGTCGCCGAGCACGGCTGGGGTGAGCAACTGCGGGTGCACGGAGTGCTGGCCCGCTGGGACCAGATCGTCGGGGCCGATGTGGCCGCGCACAGCCGGCCCGAGCGCTACGCCGAGACCGAGCTCACTGTGACGGCCGCCACAACAGCCTGGGCGACCCAGCTGCGCTTGCTCGCTCCGACCCTGGTGCGCAGGCTCAACGAGGAGCTCGGTGACGGCACCGTCACCCGCATCGTGGTCCGGGGCCCGGCGGCGCCGTCGTGGACCAAGGGCTACCGACGGGTTGCGGGTCGCGGACCGCGCGACACCTATGGCTGAGCACCCTTCCGCGTACGGGGAGTCACACCCACCGAGTTCGCCGCGCTAAACCGTCCCCAGGCGCCTCTCATTACCGTTCTGGCTCTCGTCTACAGGTAGACTGGAAGCCTGATTTCAGGCCGCTTCACGGTGGGGGGCGCTTGAGCTTTCCCCACTGGAGGGCGGCCTGTGTTGAGCAGGAGGATCTAAGCCCGTGACGCAGGCCTTGCCCAGCCCGGCCGCCGACCAGTCCTACGATGCCAGCGCGATCACCGTCCTCGAAGGTCTCGATGCGGTCCGCAAGCGCCCCGGGATGTACATCGGGTCGACGGGTGAGCGTGGTCTGCACCACCTCGTCTACGAGGTGGTCGACAACTCCGTCGACGAGGCGCTGGCCGGTCACGCCGACCGCATCGAGGTGACCCTGCTGCCCGGCGGCGGCGTGCGCGTCATCGACAACGGCCGAGGCATCCCGGTCGACGAGCACCAGGTGGAGAAGAGGCCCGCGCTCGAGGTCGTCATGACGGTGCTGCACGCCGGCGGCAAGTTCGGCGGCAGTGGCTACAAGGTGTCCGGCGGCCTGCACGGCGTCGGCGTCTCGGTCGTCAACGCCCTGTCGAGCCGGGTCGACGTCGAGGTGGCCCGCGACGGCTACCACTGGCGCCAGTCCTACACCTACGGCGCGCCCGACGCGCCGCTCGAGCGAGGCGAGCCGACCTCCGACACCGGCACCACGACCACGTTCTGGGCCAGCGACACGATTTTCGAGACCACCGACTACTCGTTCGAGACCCTGTCGACGCGGTTCCGCGAGATGGCCTTCCTCAACCGGGGCCTGACGATCGTCCTCACCGACGAGCGGCCGGAGCGCAGCGATGTCGACGACGCCGACGCCGACCCCGAGGCGCCGGCCGAGCAGCACAAGGTCACCTACCGCTACGACGGCGGGCTCGTCGACTACGTACAACACCTCAACGCCAAGAAGGACCCGGCGCACCGCACGATCGTGTCGTTCGAGGCCGACGATCCCGACAGCAGCATGTCGCTCGACGTCGCGATGCAGTGGAACACCGGGTTTACCGAGTCCGTGCACACCTTTGCCAACACCATCAACACGCATGAGGGCGGCACCCACGAGGAAGGCTTCCGGGCGGCGCTGACCAGCCTGGTCAACAAGTTCGCCAGGGAGTGGGGCATCCTCAAGGAGAAGGAGACCAACCTCACCGGCGACGACATCCGTGAGGGCCTGACCGCGATCGTCAGCGTCAAGCTCACCGACCCGCAGTTCGAGGGCCAGACCAAGACCAAGCTCGGCAACACCGGGGCCAAGTCGTTCGTCCAGCGCATCGTCAACGACCAGCTGGGCGAGTGGTTCGAGAAGAACCCCACCGAGGGCAAGGACATCGCCCGCAAGGCGCAGGGCGCGGCCGTGGCGCGCATGGCGGCGCGCAAGGCACGCGACGCGGCGCGCAGCCGCAAGGGCCTGATGGGCGGCGCGGGCCTGCCCGGCAAGCTTGCCGACTGCCAGAGCACAAGCCCGGAGGAGTGCGAGCTCTTCATCGTCGAGGGTGACTCCGCCGGCGGCCCGGCCAAGCAGGGCCGCGACCCTCGGGTGCAGGCGATCCTCCCGATCCGCGGCAAGATCCTCAACGTCGAGAAGGCTCGCATCGACCGGATCCTGCAAAACCAAGAGGTCCAGGCCATCATCAACGCGCTTGGCACCGGCATCCACGACGACTTCGACATCAACCGGCTGCGCTACCACAAGGTCGTGCTCATGGCCGATGCCGACGTCGACGGCCAGCACATCCGCACGCTGCTGCTGACGCTGCTCTTCCGGTTCATGCGGCCGGTCGTCGAGCAGGGCTACGTCTACCTGGCCCAGCCACCGCTCTACAAGCTCAAGTGGGTGGGACGTAACGACGCCCCGGAGTACGCCTACTCCGACCGTGAGCGCGACGAGCTCATCCGCCTTGGTCTGCGAGGCCGGCAAGCGGCTGCCCAAGGAAGGCGGCGTGCAGCGCTACAAGGGTCTTGGCGAGATGAACAACGACGAGCTGTGGGACACCACCATGGACCCGGCGCAGCGCATCCTGCTGCAGGTCACGCTCGAAGACGCCGCACAGGCCGACGACATCTTCACCACTCTCATGGGTGAGGACGTCGAGAGCCGGCGCAAGTTCATCCAGCGCAACGCCCGTGACGTGCGCTTCCTCGACATCTGACCTCCGCGGCTGCACGCGACCCACGTACGACTGAGAACGAAGGCGAGCAGACACCCCCGTGACTGACGACACGACGACCGGCACCGAGCAGCCAGGCCCCGGCGGCCGCATCGAGCCGGTTGACCTGCAGGTCGAGATGCAGCGCTCCTACCTCGACTACGCGATGAGCGTGATCGTGCAGCGGGCGCTACCCGACGTGCGTGACGGCCTCAAGCCCGTGCACCGGCGCGTGCTCTATGCGATGTACGACGGTGGCTACCGCCCTGACCGCGCCGTTTTCCAAGTCGAGCCGGGTCGTCGGCGACGTCATGGGTCAGTACCACCCGCACGGCGACACCGCCATCTACGACACCCTCGTGCGACTCGGCCAGTGGTGGTCACTGCGCTATCCGCTCGTCCAGGGCCAGGGCAACTTCGGCTCGCGGGGTGACGACCGGCAAGCGGCCATGCGCTATTGCGTTGTCGGGCGACACCGCGTTCGTACGTACGACCGCGGCACCTTGCGCATCGCCGACATCGTCCCGGACGCGGCACCCAACTCCGACAACGACATCGACCTGAAGGTGCTCGGGCGGTCGGCCGAGCCGGTCGCGGCGACGCAAGCTCTTCCACTCGGGCGAGCACCCCACCAAGCGGCTGGTCACCAAGGCTGGGTTCGAGCTCACCGGCACCCACAACCACCCGGTGCTGTGCCTCGTCAATGTGGCGTGGCGTACCCACCCTGCTGTGGAAGCTGCTCGACGAGGTTCAGCCGGGCGACTACGCCGTGCTTGTCGCGCCGCGAGCATCCTGAGCTCGGCGACCTGTCCGACGAACTGTTCCAGGCTGCGCAGGCAGCGGGCACGTTTGCCGCCGGTCGAGTGCCCGAGTTCGTGTGGCGGTCGCCGGCTGCGATCAAGGCTGCGTTCCTGCAGGCCCTGTTCACTGGTGACGGGCTGCCGTCCACGTTGCCGCGCAACTCGATCCAGGTGAGTTTCGCAACCCGCAGCCAGCAACTTGCCCGCGACGTGCAGGACCTGCTGCTCGAGTTCGGTGTCGTCTCCAAGCTCTCCGATGCCGACGGCGGAGAGGTCAAGGTCGTCGACCGGCAATCCGTCGGCGTCGCCGACTGTTCCCCTCGTGGCTGAGTTCCTGCGACGAGAGATCACGCATTCCCGCGGAGGCACTCGCGGTCGTCGAGCCGCTCGTCGACGGCCGGTTCTACTACGCCGCTGTCGATCGGGTCGAGGACGCCGGCGTGCAGCCCGTCTACAGCCTGCGCGTCGACACCGACGACCACGCATTCGTGACCAACGGGTTCGTGAGCCACAACACGGAATGCCGCCTGGCGCCGCTCGCCATGGAGATGGTGCGCGACATCGCCGAGGAGACGGTCGACTTCTCGCCCAACTACGACGGCCGCCAGGAGGAGCCCAGCGTCCTGCCCGCCCGCTTCCCCAATCTGCTCGTCAACGGTTCCGGCGGCATCGCGGTCGGCATGGCCACCAACATCCCGCCGCACAACCTGCGTGAGGTCGCCAGCGGCGTGCAGTGGTACCTCGAGCACCCCGAGGCCAGCAACGAGGAGCTTCTCGAGACGCTTCTGCAGCGCGTCAAGGGCCCCGACTTCCCCACCAGCGGGCTGATCGTCGGATCTGCCGGCATCCGCGACGCCTACCGCACCGGCCGTGGCTCGGTCACGATGCGCGCCGTCGTCGAGGTCGAGGAGGACAGCAAGGGGCGCACGTGCCTCGTCATCACCGAGCTGCCCTACCAGGTCAACCCCGACGCGCTGGCCCGCAAGATCGCCGACCTCGCCGAGAGCGGCAAGGTGCCGGGCATCGCCGACCTGCGCGACGACTCCTCCAGCCGCACCGGCCTGCGCATCGTCGTTGTCCTCAAGCGCGATGCGGTGGCGAGCGTCGTCCGCAACAACCTCTACAAGCACACCCAGCTGCAGGAGACGTTCGGCTGCAACATGGTCGCGCTCGTCGACGGCGTGCCGCGCACGTTGCCGCTCGACGCGTTCGTCCGGCACTGGGTCACGCACCAGATCGAGGTCATCCAGCGGCGCACTCGCTACCGCCTACGCAAGGCGGAGGAGGAGGCGCACATTCAGCGTGGCCTGGTCAAGGCACTCGACGCGCTTGACGAGGTCATCGCACTCATCCGCCGTTCGCCTGACGCAGACGTGGCCCGGGTCGGCCTGATCGAGCTGCTCGACATCGACGACATCCAGGCCGGCGCGATCCTCGACATGCAGCTGCGCAGGCTTGCGGCTCTCGAGCGGCAGAAGATCGTTGAGAAGCTTGCCGGGCTGGAAGAAGAGATCGCTGGCTTTCAGGCGATCCTGGCGAGCGACGAACAGCAGCGCCAGATCGTGTCCGACGAGCTGGCCGAGATCGTCGACAAGTACGGCGACGAGCGGCGCACGCAGCTCGTCCCCGCCGAGGGCGAGATGTCCATGGAGGACCTCATCGCCGAGGAGGACGTCGTCGTCACGATCACCCGTGACGGCTACGCCAAGCGCACCAAGCTTGATCTCTACCGTTCACAGAAGCGCGGCGGCAAGGGCGTGCGTGGTGCGCAGCTGCGCGAAGACGACATCGTCGCCCATCTGTTCGTGACGACGACGCACCACTGGATCTTGTTCTTCACCAACAAGGGCCGCGTCTACCGCGCCAAGGCCTACCAGCTCCCGGAGGCCAACCGCGACGCCAAGGGCCAGCACGTCGCCAACTTGCTGGCCTTCCAGCCCGATGAGCGCATCGCGCAGGTCCTCGACCTACGCGACTACGAGGTCGCTCCTTACCTCGTGCTTGCGACCAAGCGTGGCTACGCCAAGAAGACCCGGCTGACCGAGTACGACTCTCCGCGCTCCGGCGGCGTCATCGCCGTCAACTTCCGCGAGGAGGACGACGAGCTGATCGGCGCCGAGCTGGTCTCCGCCGACAACGACCTGCTCCTCGTTTCACGCAAGGCGCAGGCCATCCGGTTCACCGCCGACAATGATCAGCTGCGGCCGATGGGCCGGGCGACCAGTGGAGTCACCGGCATGCGCTTCCGGCCGGGCGACGAGCTCCTGTCCATGGCCGTGGTCCGCCCCGGGTCGTATGTGTTCACCGTCACAGATGGCGGCTTCGCCAAGCGGTCCTTGATCGAGGACTACCGCCTCCAGGGCCGGGGCGGACTCGGCATCAAGGCGGCCAAGATCTCCGAGGACCGCGGCACCCTGGTGGGTGCACTCGTGGTCGACGCGGCCGACGAGGTGCTGGCCATCCGGTCATCCGGCGGGGTGACACGCAGCCCCGTAAATGATGTGCCGGTCACCGGACGTGACACCATGGGGGTCAAGTTCGTGTCTTTGGGTCCGGATGATGCCATCGTGGCCATCGCCCGCAACGCAGAGACTGACAATGGCACCGCACCTGACAACGAAGCAGCTGAAGACGACACCGAGACGCCGGACAGCGACACTTAGGACTGGAACCCCAAGCGGGTCCCGCTCCGTCCGGAGTGGAGCCTTCCCCGACCCGGAGGATGAACGCCCGTGACCACCACCGGCGACCAGGGCAAGCCGCCCCAGAGCAACCCCCCAGGTGAGAAGGGCGCGCCCAGTTCGTCCGGTTCGCACCAGACGACCGTGTCTGCGGGGGTTTCCGGCAACGGGCATTCGGGGGCGCACGAGCTAGCCGAGTCACTGCGGGCCGCGGCCAGCCGCGCCGCCCAGGCGACGTCCGAGGCCGCGCACGCGGTGGTGAACCGCGTCTCCGGCGTCGAGACCAAGCGTCCCGGGGAGTCGGGCACGGCGACGCCCACTGCCGCAGCGGCCACTTCGGCCGCGCCGGCCCCCGAGCAGTCGGCAGCGAGCGCAGAGGCCCTCGCGGCACGGCGCGTCGCCGCCTCGCAGGAGGCTGCCCGGGCCGAGACCACGGGTCCGCAGGCGACCGTGGCGCCCGCCGCTGCGGCGGCCGTCATGGCGGCGGCTACGCCGGCGCGCGTTGCACCCGCTGACAACGCGTCGCCGAATGCCGCCGGGGGGTCAGTGCAGGCGCCGAGCCGCACCATGGCTCCGCAGCGACCAGCAGGCGTGCTTCCCGCTGACCCCGCGAGCGACCGGGGCGGGGGCGGTCAGCCAGTCGACCGCGAGCCGCACCGCGGCGCCGGACCTCCGGACGGGCGGCGCCGTCCGGCGCACTCCCCGCGTGCGCAAGGCGCGGCTGCGCCTGCTGCGGGTCGACCCGTGGTCGGTGATGAAGACCGCCTTCCTGCTGTCGATCGCCGTCGGCGTCATGATCGTGGTGGCCGCTGCCGTCATCTGGTCGATCCTCGACGCTGCAGGCGTGTTCAGCGCGGTCGGCGACGTCGTCCGCGACGTGACGGCCTCGGAGACCAACACCGGCTTCCAGCTCGAGGAATACCTCGGCTTCTCCCGGGTGATGGGCTTCAGCATGCTGGTCGCGGTGATCGACGTCGTACTCCTGACGGCGCTCGCGACGCTCGGCGCGTTCCTCTACAACCTGTCGGCGAGCCTGCTCGGTGGGCTCGAGCTGACGCTGGCCGAGGACGACTGAGCCGGGCGCTCGTTGCCGGAGCCCGGGTTTGGGAGGCCCCCGCGAAGTGGGGTAATCTGCTCCGGCACGCAGGGGCCTATAGCTCAGTCGGTTAGAGCGCTTCCCTGATAAGGAAGAGGTCACTGGTTCAAGTCCAGTTAGGCCCACGTCCCACCCTGCACCGAGGCCCTGCTCGTCGCGCAACACTCATCTGGAGGCGTACGCGGTGAAAGGCAAGTTGCTTATCGGGGCGGCCGTCGCGGCCGCCGGCTGGTTCGGGTACAAGCGCCTGCAGGCCGACAAGGCCGAGCAGGACCTGTGGGCGGAGGCCACCGACCCGGTGACTCCACCCAACTCGTCGGCCAAGCCCACCGGCTCGGACTGACACACCACGGCCCCCACGGTTGCCCGGAGGGCCGCGGGGCCATAGCTCAATTGGCAGAGCACCGCCTTTGCAAGGCGGGGGTTCGGGGTTCAAGTCCCCGTGGCTCCACCATCGACTGCCCTTTGAGGCTCTCCTGACCCCTTCGTGGGTGGCTTGAGCGTGGTCGTACGCGTCAAATCGTCGCGGGTCGATCTAACCGTCCGCCGCGGCGAACTCCACCACCGAGACGGGCTCAAGCGCGCGGATCAGTGATGTCGCCTCGTCGTCGGACGTGTCGAGCGTGGGACCGAGCAGCACGCGCGAGTGTCCGACCTGGCCGAGGTAGAAGTCGGAAGCGCCTGCCTCCACCCGCCAGACGGCACCTACAGCCACCTCGGAGCAGCGAGGCACGCCACGGTAGGTCTTGAACGGAAGGGCCGCGGCGCAGTCCGACAGCGGCTCGAACGCCGCGGGCAGATCGGTGACCGACAGCATGCACGAGATCGCCCGTGTCGCGCTCGGCGTACGTCAGATGCAGCTCCGGCTCCCCATCCGTGCGGCCCGCGCGGACGAGCTTCCAGTCTTCGGAATCCAGCAGGTAGGGCTGCACCTCGGCTGCAGCCACGGCGTCCCGGTCGGCCGCAGCCGCGAGCTCGCCCTCCCACCAACTCGTGAGCAGATGGACGACCGCGACCAGTCCGTAGCCGATCGGGACCCACCACCAGCGTCGCCCCGGCATCAGTGCCCACGCCCAGTACGCGGCGGGCACCGCAACCACAAGGACGCCGCCGAGCCAGCCGGGCAGCACTTCCGTGAGCATGCGAAGCGCCGGAACAGTGGCGAACGCCGTCACGATCGTGAGCAGCGACACCAAGAACGCGCGTGGGACCCGGAGCAGCCGCAGGAGCAGCCATCCGGTGAACAACCCGACCGGCGGAGCGGCCACGCCGGCAAGGGCCACGAAGAACAGCCCCGCCATGAGACAGTCGCCCGTGTCGTCTCCGCACTCGGCCGCGGCGAACAATGCCACAACCGACCACCACGCGACGCTCACGAGTGCGACTACTGCCAGCGCAGCCCCGCAGTGGCACCGGGAGCCGCTGGACAAGCAGCGGAGCTGGGCGGCGCGACAGGGTCGAGGTCTCACTCATGGCGACGACGATTGTCGCTAGCCGCGCCCCTGATGTCGAGATCGACAGTTCAGCGCCGACTCACTCACAGATTGCCGGCCAGCAGACTGGTGGTCGGCCCATGAGGGAGGAACAGGCAATGTCGCAGAAGATCACCCCGTCGTTGTGGTTCGAGGACAACGCGGAGGAAGCCGTCAACTTCTACACGTCCATCTTCGACGACGGGCGGATCATCGAGACCGGCCGTTACGGCGAGGGTGGGCCGTTCCCCGCGGGCACCTTGCTCAGCGCGACCTTCGAGATGGCCGGCCAGCGGTTCATGGCCATCAACGGCGGTCCACACGACTCGTTCAACGACGCGGTGTCGTTCTTCGTGAGCTGCGCGAACCAGACCGAGGTCGACCGCTATTGGGACGCGCTGCTCGCCGACGGCGGCAAGCCGACCCAGTGCGGGTGGCTCAAGGACCGCTTCGGCGTTTCCTGGCAGGTGATTCCGGTCCAGCTGATGGAGTACCTCGGTGATCCCGACGCGGAGAAGGCGCACCGCGTGATGGCCGCGATGTTGCAGATGGTCAAGATCGATGTCGACGAGCTCACCGCCGCGTACGAGGGCAAGGCGGCCTGACCCGCCTAGCCACGCAGGCGCGGCCGCAAGCTAGCTGCTCTTGCGGCTGCGCTTGGGCGTCGGGACGTCGACTTGCTCCGCCGGCTTGTCGGGCGTTGTCGGCGTCGTCGGGTGCTCGGCCTTGTCGGCGAGAGCCTCGTCGGGAGCCGCACCGGCCACGTCGTCGGCCGTCTCGGCCGCCTCGTCGCTGATGTCTGCGACCGCGTCGTTGACCGTGTCGCTCGCCGCGTCGGCCTTGCGGCCCGCCTTCTTGGCGACGTCCTGCAGTGACGACTTGGCCGACTCGGCTTTGTCGGCGACGGTGTCGGACACCTTGTGAGCGGTCGACTGGGCTTTGTCCTCGACCTGGTGCGCCTTCTCCTCGGCCCACTCACGGGCTTGCGCCTCGAACTCCTGCCAACTGTCGACCTTGCGGCGCTTGCTCACCACCGCGCCGGCCGCAACGGCCCCACCAGCGAGCACAAGGGCAGCCACCATCAGCTTGCGACGGCGCCGCTTGGCCGGGCGCGCCGAGATCTCGCTCGCCCGCACGTGGACGTCGGAGGCCCGCTCCGCGAGCGACTCGGCGGCCGTGGCCACGACGGCGGCCACCTTCGGGACGACGTCCTCGTTGAGCCGCACCTTGGCGGTCTCCATGGCCGGGGTGGCCGCCTCCCGTGCGGACAGCATCGCGATGCCAACACGCTCGCGGGCCGCCTTCACAGTCGGCTCGAGTCGTTCGATCGCGTCCGCGGCGTACGGCTTGAGATGGTCGGTCAGTCGATGCGTGTCGTCGACGACCTCAGTCTCGACGGTTTCTCCCTTGCGCCCTGCCACGAGGTCCTCCCTCGGTCTGCGCGTCCTTGACCACACCAATTACCCGTGTATCCCTCGATCATGCCTGTTCCCCGCCCGGACGGAAACTGCTGCCACCTTGTCGGGAGGGGCGTGCGAGGATATGCGGGTCTGTCAACCTCGCGTGAAAAGGGCGTGCTCGCGTGTCCGAGCAGCTGACTGCTGTGATCTCGACCAACCGTGGCGACATCCGGGTGGGCCTGCTGCCCGACCATGCGCCGAAGACCGTACGCAACTTCGTCGAGCTCGCTGAGGGCACGAAGGAGTGGACCGACCCCACGTCGGGCGCGCCGAGCAAGGAACGGTTCTATGACGGGCTGACCTTCCACCGAGTCATTCCGCAGTTCATGATCCAGGGCGGCTGCCCACTGGGCACCGGCACCGGTGGGCCGGGCTACAGCTTCGCCGACGAGATCCACCCCGAGCTTGTGTTCGACCGGCCCTACCTGCTGGCGATGGCCAACGCCGGGCCCAACACCAACGGCTCACAGTTCTTCATCACATCGGCGCCCACGCCGTGGCTCAATCGCAAGCACACCATCTTCGGCGAGGTCGCCGACGCGGCCAGCCGCGAGGTCGTCGACGCGATCTCCACGACCCCGACCGGGCGTGGCGACCGTCCGGCGGAGCCGGTGCTCATCACGCAGGTCGCCATCGAGCGTGCGTGACCTGACCCGGCTCGGCGAGGCGACTGGAGGATCATGAGCGGCGGCGTGCCCAGTGTGGGTGGAGCGTCGGGGCAGCAGGTCGTCCCGACGTGCTACCGGCACCCCGACCGCGAGACCTACATCCGGTGCCAGCGCTGCGAGCGGCCGATCTGCCCGGCCTGCATGAACCCCGCCCCGGTGGGTTACCAATGCCCCGAGTGCGTGGCCCAGGGCGCGGCCTCGGTCCGGGCGCCGCAGACCGTCCTGGGCGGTGAGGTGCATGCCGGCGGCGACCTGGTCACCAAGATCCTCATCGGCATCAATGTCGCCGTGTTTCTGGTCACGCTCGTGGCCACGCAGATCGAGGAGCGCCTCGGTCTCGTCCTGTTCGCCTTCTACAACGGGATGCCCATCGGGGTCGCCGACGGTGAGTACTACCGCGTGATCACCGCGGCATTCATGCACACGCAGTGGTGGCACATCGGATTCAACATGTACGCCTTGTGGGTGCTCGGGTCCTGGCTCGAACCCGTCCTCGGACGCGCCCGTTTCCTCGCGCTCTACCTGCTCTCTGCGTTGGGCGGCAGCGCGGCATCGCTGCTCGGGCTGGGTGTGGGCGAGATCGCCTACGGCGCGTCGGGAGCGGTGTTCGGCATCTTCGGAGCGCTGCTCGTCATCTCACGCCGGCTGGGTCGCGACACCAGCGTCCTCGTGGCGCTGCTCGTGCTCAACCTCGTGCTGGGTTTCGTCGTGTCCGGCATCGACTGGCGCGCCCACGTCGGCGGCTTCGTGACCGGAGCGCTCCTGGCGCTCGTCTACGCCTACGCCCCAAAGGCGCAGCGGGCGATGTGGGCCATCGTCTCCGGAGTCCTGGTTCTGGCGCTGGTGCTAGTGGTGGTTTCGTCGCAGGCCAACGACGTACTCGTCCCGCAGTTGATCAGCCGCTGAGCCTTGTCCACAGGAGTTCTCCACAATGTGGAGAGAATGACACCGGTGTAATACGAACCCAGGTGTTCGGCGCGTCCGGCTGCTACTCCCAGCGGGTGGCGACGATGAAGCCGGCGGTGATCGCGCCCATGCCGATCGCCAGGTTCCAGTCGCCGAGCGACCTCATGACGGGCACATCGGAGCCCGCGAGGTAGTACAGAACGATCCACACCAGTCCGCCGATGAGCAGGGTGAGCATCGTCGGCACGACCCACGCGCCGCGGTTGCGGGCGCCCTTGGGCAGCTTGCCGCTGGTCGGCGGCGTGAACTCGGAACGGCGGCGAATCCGCGACTTGGGCACGACAGGTCTCCTGAGGTGTGCCGCACACCACGTGCGTAGTGGGCGTACATGGGAACGGCCGCTGATGGTACGTCAGTTAGCGTAGTCGGCGCACCCCGCAGCCAGAAGTCCAGGAGGTCCGTACCGTCATGCCCGACGAGCCACACCCCCGCCGCAGCCGGCATTTGGCTGCCGTTGCGGTGGTGCTGATCGCCGGACTGATGCTCGGCATCAGCGCGGCCAACGCCGGCGACTCCGATCTTCGGGCCGATGGGCGCACCGACCTCACCGACCTGATCCGTGACCGCAGCCGGGAGAGCGCCGAGCTCGAGCAGGACATCGAGCGGACGCGCCAGCAGGTCGATGGGCTCACCGCCGAGCACACGGTCAGCACGGATCTGACCGACCGCATCGAGGGGCTCGGCCTGCAGACCGGCCTGGTCGCCGAGCAGGGCCCGGGCCTGCGGGTGACCCTCGACGACGCACCCTTCCCGGGTGGCGAGCTGCCCGACGGGGTCACCGCCGACTACTACATCATCCACCAGCAGGACATCGAGGCGGTGCTCAACGCCCTCTGGGCCGGCGGCGCCGAGGCGGTGTCGGTGATGGGTCGCCGCGTCGTGTCGACGAGCGCGGTGAAATGTGTCGGCCCGGTGCTGTTGCTGGACGGCGCGCAGTTCTCCCCGCCCTACCGCATCGCGGCGATCGGTGACCCTCGCGAGCTTGCGCAGGCGCTGGACGAGTCGTCCGCGGTGGACGACTATCGCGCGTGGGCGGACGAGATCGGCCTCGGATACGACGTCAACCCGGAAGACCAGTTGGAGATCCCGGCGTACGAAGGGTCCACCGACCTGTCGTACGTCGAGGGCACCTCGTGACCCGCGGCCGCGTCGCATCGCTGGTGGGGGTGGTGGGCGAGCTGCTCATCACTGCGGGGGTGGTGCTGGGGCTGTTCGTCGCCTACGAGCTGTGGTGGACGGGTCGGGAGACCGCGCAGGCGCAGGACACGCTGCAGGACGAGCTTGCCGAACAGTTCGACGATCCCGTTCTGACCAGCCCCGGTGCGACGCCGGCGCCGACAACCACAGTCCCGGCGCCACCGCCCGGCGACGCACTGGGCCTGCTGCACATCCCGTCGTTCGGCGCTGACTGGGAGTGGGCGGTGGTCGAGGGCGTGCGCCGCAACGACCTGAAGAAGGGCCCCGGCCACTACCCGGACACCGCATTGCCCGGAGAGATCGGCAACTTCGCCGTGGCCGGGCACCGGACGACCTACGGCAGCCCCTTCGCCAACATCGACGATCTCGACGCAGGTGACCGGATCATCGTGCAGACGACGGCCGGTTGGTTCACCTACGCGGTCGACGAGTCCGAGATCGTCGCGCCGTCACGCGGTGACGTCGTGGCGCCGGTCCCCGAACGGCCGGGTGTCGAGCCGACCGAGGCGCGCATCACGTTGACGACCTGTCATCCGAGGTACAGCGCCGCGCGTCGGCTCATTGTCTACGGCACGCTGGTCGAGTCACGCACTCCGGACCAGGGTCCGCCGGCGGACCTGGCTTAAGGAGCGGGCGCATGTACGTGTGGATGTGGCGGCACATCCCGGGCAACCTCGCGGTCAAGGTCGTGCTGACCGCGCTGGCGGTGCTCGGCCTGCTCTGGGTGCTGTTCGAGTTTGTCTTCCCCTGGGCGGAGGAGTCCCTGCCGTTCCTGGACGTCTCCGTCGAGGAGGAGCCCGAATCAGGGACAATCGGCGGGTGACCGCACGGATCCTCGTCGTCGACAACTACGACAGCTTCGTCTACAACCTCGTCCAGTACCTTGCGCAGCTCGGCGCCGAGTGCGACGTACGACGCAATGACAAGGTCACGGTGGATGATGCGTACGGCTATGACGGCGTGCTTCTCTCGCCTGGCCCGGGCACCCCGGAGGAGGCCGGCGTCTGCGTCGACCTGGTGCGGCAGACCGACGGCCGGGTGCCGGTCTTCGGTGTCTGCCTCGGCCTGCAGGCGATCGGCGTCGCCTTCGGCGGTGTCGTGGGTCGCGCCCCCGAGCTGCTGCATGGCAAGACGAGCCTGGTGCACCACGACGGGGCAGGAGTGCTGGCCGGGTTGCCCGACCCGTTCACCGCGACGCGCTACCACTCGCTCGCCATTGAGCCCGACACGATGCCCGACGAGCTGCAGCGGACCGGCTGGACCGACTCAGGTGTGATCATGGCGGCGCGGCATCGGGACCTGCCCATCGAGGGCGTGCAGTTCCACCCCGAGTCGGTGCTCACCGAGGGCGGGCACCGCATGCTCGCCAACTGGCTCGTCGCCTGCGGCGACCCCGATGCCGTCGCGCGCAGCGTGGGGCTCGCACCAGTGGTCAACCGGGGCTGAGCGGCCCGTCGCTTGTCAGAATGTCAGACTCACCGACCTGGTCTGTGAGGCCGCTCGCGTCTGACAAGTCGGAGGGTCCTCCGCTGTTCAGAACGGGTGAAGGTAACCCCGCAGGTCAGCCGTTCGGACATTCTGACAACGCGTGGGTCTAGGCGGCGTCGAGAAGCGACCCGACCAGCTGGCGGAAGACCTTGAGCTGTCCGCGCATGGCCGAAGGGTCCTCGAACGTGCGGCACAGGATGTAGCCGCCTTCGAAAATCGTGTAGAGCTGGTCGGCAAGGGCCTCGACGTCGATGGCGGTGCCGCGACGACTGGTGGCGAGCGCCGGTTTCAGGAGGCTGACGAACTCCTCGCGCCAGATCTGCGCCGCCTTCGCGACCAGACGGTTGATGTCACTGCCGGTGAACTCCCGCTCTGCGAGCACGGTGGCGTAGAGGCAGCCCGACTGCGCGGCCGTCAGGTCGTCGCCGGAGTCCTCGTAGAAGCGGAGGAACGCGATCACCCGCGCCGCCGGGTCGTCGATGCCGGCGGTGGCGGCAAGCCCAGCATCGAGAAAAGCCAGGTCCGCGGCCACGTAGCGCTCCACGAGCTGGAGGGCGAGGTCGGCCTTCGACTCGAAGTGGTGGAAGAACGCGCCTTTGGAGCTCGACGACTCGGCGATCACCTGGTCGACAGACGTGGCGTTGTAGCCCTGGTCGATCATGAGCCGCTCAGCGGCCTGCAAGATCCGTTCACGGGTGGCGCTGCCGTCTCTGGGCATATTCCTAGTTGTACCAGACTGGTCAGTCTGCTAGAAACAGACTGACCAGTCTGGAACGAAGGAGGGCACCCATGGCTGACCTACGACGCAACGCGGCGCTGCCGCAGTTGTCCGGGCGGCCCGTCGTGACCGACGGCGGCCTGGAGACCGATCTCGTCTACCACCACGACGTCGACCTGCCGCACTTCGCGGCGTTCCCACTCGTGGACGACGACCGCGGCCGGGACCTGCTGCATCGCTACTACCGCGAATACATCGACATCGCGAAACGTGCTGGTGCGGCGGTCCAGCTGGAGACACCAACGTGGCGGGCCAGCAGCGAATGGGGTGACCGGCTGGGCTACTCCGCGAGCGACCTTAGGCGAGTCAACCGCGACGCCGTGCAGCTGCTCGAGCGCCTACGCGACGAGGCCCACCTCGACTCGTTCTTGATCAGCGGCAGTCTCGGGCCTCGCGGTGACGGATATGTCGCCGGCGAGGAAGTTGATCCAGACGATGCCGCCGCCTACCACGCGCCCCAGATAGCAGCCTTCGCCGACGCCGGCGCCGACTTGGTGACGGTCCTGACCCTGACGGGGACAGGTGAGGCGCTCGGCATCGTCCGAGCCGCACGCAGTGCCGGGCTGCCGGTCGCGGTGTCTTTCACAGTTGAGCAGGACGGCCGGCTGCCCGATGGCACGCCACTGCCGACGGCCATCGCTCAAGTCGACGCCGAAGGCGGCCCCGACTACTTCATGGTCAACTGCGCCCACCCCACACACATTGCGCCGGGCCTGGCCGACGACGGGGACTGGCGCCTACGCATTCGCGGACTGCGCGTCAATGCGTCCAGCCTCAGCCACGCCGAGCTCGATGCGGCAACCGAGCTCGACGAGGGTGATCCGGTCGCACTGGCCAGCTCGCAGGACGCGCTGCGGCCACGCCTGCCCAACCTCTCGCTCGTCGGCGGCTGCTGCGGCACCGACGCGCGCCACGTTGCGGCGATGTGGGCGGCCTAGGCTCGCGTGTGGGAAGCCGCCGTTGCCGCCGTCACTGTGGCGGTGGCGTCGTCGGTGGCGTAGTCGTCGGCGGCGGGGTGGTCGGCGTCACGGGTGGCGCCTGTGCGACGGTGATCGAGACGAGTGAGCCTGGTTCGACACGCGTGGCGGGCTCGGGGGTCTGGCCGATCACCGTGCCCTCGGCGACGTCGCTGCGGACCTCGCGCTGGACGGAGACCTGGAGGCCGGCGCCTGCGATGGCGGCGGTTGCCTGCGCCTCCGTCGTGTCTCGGACGTCCGGCACCTCCACTCGGCCGTCAGAGACCTGCAGGTCTACGGCGGTGCCTTCGCTGGCGGCAGTGCCTGGCTCGGGGGTGGCCGCGACCACCGTGCCGGCCGGACGGTCACTGGCGACCGAGTCGATGCGCCCAGCCCGAAGGCCGGCGTCCTCGAGTGCTTGGCGTGCCGCGTTCTGGTCGAGACCGATGAGCTGGGGCACCTCCGTCTGGGCGACACCGGTCGAGACCACGACGTTGACGGTGGTGCCCTCCTCGACGAGCGCCTGCGCCTCCGGGTCCTGGCTGATGATCAGGCCGGCTGCGACGTTGGGGTCGGCTGCCGGGGTCTGGGTGCCCAACTCGAAGCCGGCATCCTCCAGCTCGGCCCGGGCGTCTTCAACGGTCGCGTTGACCACGTTGGGGACTCGCACGTCCTCCGGCCCGGTGTCGCGGAACAGGGCCCAGCCGATGGCGCCCGCCGCCAGTAGGACCAGGATTACCGCCGCGATCAGGGCGCCATAGCCGATGCCCCGCCGGTCGTGTCGCTGCGAGCGACCCCCGGCGACCTCCTCTTCGGGTTCCTCGATGAAGCCCGTCGTGGTGGCATCGGTCGCGCCGACGGCTGCCACCGCCGGGAGGTACGTGGTCGTCGCCTCCGCGGCCACCGGCAGGCCGGCCATGGCCCGCTGCACGTCGGCCTTCATCTCCGCGGCCGACTGGTAGCGCTCCAACCGATCCTTGGCCAAGGACTTCATCACGATCGCGTCCAGGGCGGGAGTCACGCCCGCATCGACCTGGGACGGCGGGGTCGGGTTCTCCCGGACATGCGAGATCGCGACCGACACCAGTGAGTCGCCGAGGAACGGCGGCCGGCCGGTCAGCAGCTCGTAGAGCAGGCAGCCCGTGGAGTAAAGGTCGGAGCGAGCGTCGGCTGTCTCACCGCGCGCCTGCTCCGGCGACAGGTATTGCGCGGTGCCGACGACTGCCGCCGTCTGCGTCACCGTGGCGCCGACATCAGACAGCGCGCGGGCGATGCCGAAGTCCATCACCTTGACGTCACCGTTTTCGGTGATCATCACGTTGCCGGGCTTGATGTCCCGGTGCACGATGCCCGCGCGGTGGCTGTAGTCGAGCGCATCGAGCACACCGCTGGTGATCTCGAGGGCCCGCTCCGGCGTGATGCGCGGGTGCTCCTGCAGCACCTCGCGTAGCGTCTTGCCCTCGACGTACTCCATGACGATGAACGGCACGCGGGCGCCGTCGAGGATGTCCTCGCCGGTGTCGTAGACCGCGACGATCGACGAGTGGTTGAGCATGGCGGCCGACTGGGCCTCGCGGCGGAACCGCACCTGGAATGTCGGGTCGGTCGCCAGGTCGGTGCGCAGCATCTTGATCGCCACCGTGCGACCAAGCCGCCGGTCACGCCCTCGGCGCACCTCGGCCATCCCCCCGCGGCCGAGCACGTCGCCCAGCTCGTAGCGGTCTCCGAGGAGACGCGGCTCGGTCATCTGTTGCCCCTTCTCACATTCACAAGCCCCGCCGAACGCTAGCGGACGGTGCCTGCCCGTGGCTCGGCCTATCGTCGCTGGCCAGTGGCCAGGCTGTCCAAACGCCGCTCGTGACATTGGTCATTGGTTGAGCACCGCCTCCATGACCGCCTTGGCGATCGGAGCGGCCAGTCGTCCGCCGGCGATGTCATCGGTTGCGGTCTCACCGGCGTCTTCGATCACGACCGCCACCGCCACCTTGGGGTCGTCCGCCGGCGCGAACGAGGTGAACCAGGCGAACGGGTTGGCGCCCTCCACCGTCTGCGCCGTGCCGGTCTTGCCGGCCACCTGGATGCCCTCGATCTGCGCACGGGTTCCGGTGCCGTTCTCGACGACGTCGATCATCATCTCGGTCAGCGCCTCGGCCGAGCCGGGTGACATGGCCTGCGACTGCTGCTGTGGCTCGATGAGCTCGAGCTGCTCCAGTTGGGTGTTGAGCACCTCGGACACGAGATAGGGACGCATGAGTACGCCGTCGTTGGCCACCGCGGCGGACACCATGGCCATCTGCAGCGCGCTGGCCCGTACGTCGAACTGACCGATGCCGGCCAGCATCGTCTGCGCGGCGTCGAGCTCCTCCGGGAAGACGCTGGTGGCGGCCTTCAGGTCGTCCATGGGCGGCGAGTTGAACCCGAACCTCTCCGCCTGCTCACGCAGCGCGTCGTCGCCCAGATCGGCCGCGATCGACGCGAACGCTGTGTTGCACGAGATGCGCAGCGCGTTGGCGAGCGTCGTCTGGTCATTGGGCCCGCACGGCCGGCCGTTGGAGTTGCTCAAGGTCTGCGTCGACTGGGGCAGCGGCACGCTGGCCGGGCCGGGCACGACCGTGTCGGGCGTGTAGCGGCCCGACTCCAGCGCCGCCGCCGCGGTGACGACCTTGAACGTGGAACCGGGCGGGTAGTTGCGCGCGATCGCGCGGTTGTCCATCGGCTTGAGCGGGTCGTTGTTGAGCCTGTCCCAGGCATCCTGCTGGGTGGCGACGTCGTGACTGGCCAGCTCGTTAGGGTCGAAGGTCGGCAGGGTGACCATGGCGAGGATCTCGCCGGTGGTGGGGTCCAGGGCGACCACCGCCCCCCGGAAGCCCTGCAGGGAGTCGAAGGCGGTCTGCTGCGCCACCGGGTCGAGGGTGAGCCGGACGCTGCCGCCCTCCGGCTTCCTGCCGGTGATGAGGTCGACGACGCGGCGCACGAACAGCCGGTCGTCCTTGCCGGACAGCACGTCGTTCTGGGCCTGCTCGATCGCTGAGCGGCCGAACACGAAGGAGTAGAAGCCGGTGGCCGCGGCGTAGACGGGCCCGATGGGGTATTGCCGCTGGAACTCGTACTGGTCGTCAACAGGCACCGACTGGGCGACCACCGTGTCGTCGCGGAGCATGATCACGCCGCGCTCGGTGGAGAACTCGTCGAGCAGGACACGCCGGTTGTCGGTGTCGTGCGTTGTAGTCCGGCGCCTTGACGACCTGCACCCAGTTGATGTTGATGAACAGCGCCAGGAACAGCACGAAGAAGGCGACCGCGATGCGCCGGATGGGAGTGTTCACCCGAGCTTCACCACCTGGGTGGCCGCCTCGTCGATCGGCGGCGCGGGCGGTGGTGCCGGGCGTCGAGCAGCGTCGGAGATGCGCAGCAGCAACGCGATGATCGCCCAGTTCATCACCAGGCTCGAGCCGCCAGCGGACAGGAACGGTGTCGTCAGGCCGGTCAGCGGGATCAGCCTGGTGACCCCGCCCACCACGACGAACACCTGCAGGGCGAATGCCGTGGCCAGGCCCACCGCGAGCAGCTTGCCGAAATGGTCACGCACCAACAGCGCGGTGCGCAGGCCGCGCTCCACGATGAGGCCGAAGCACAGGAGGACAGCCATCAAGCCGGTGAGGCCGATCTCCTCGCCGAACGCAGCGACGATGAAGTCGGAATTGGCGAAGGGCACCGAGGTCAGGGCGACCCTGGCCGAGCCCGGTGCCCAGAATGCCGCCGTAGGCAAGGCCGTACAGCGACTGGATGATCTGGAACGACGCGTCGGGATCGTCGAACGGACGCAGCCACGCGTCGACGCGGGCCCCGACGTGGCTGAACAAGCGCCACGCCACCAGCGCCCCGCCGAGGAAGAGCGCGGCGCCGACGAACAACCACGAGGCACGCTCGGTGGCGACATAGAGGAGTACGACGAAGATGCCGAAGAACAGCACCGACATCCCGAGGTCGCGCTCGAAGACCAGCAGTCCCAGGCTCGCCGCCCACGCGATGAGGATGGGGCCGAGGTCGCGGGCGCGCGGGAAGTCGAGGCCGAGCACCCGCCGGCCGGCCAGGGCCAGGGCATCGCGGGTGACGACGAGGTAGCCGGCCATGGCGACGATGATGAGGATCTTGGCGGCCTCGCCGGGCTGGAACGAGAAGCCCAGCACCTCGATCCAGATGCGCGAACCGTTGACCACACCGGCGGAGATGCCGGGCACCAGCGGGAGCACCAGCAGGACCAGACCGGCGAGCGCCGCGGTGTAGGTGTAGCGCTGCAGCGCGCGGTGATCGCGGACCAGGTAGAGGACGGCCACGAACAGCAGCACCCCGACGACCATCCAGGTGAGCTGGGTGGGAGCGGCCGCGCTCCGCGCGGCGGTGCCTTGGATTGCGGCGCGGTCGGCGTAGGCAAGGTCCAGCCGGTGGATCATGACGAGGCCGATGCCGTTGAGCATCACGACGGCCGGGAGCAGGACGGGATCGGCGTACGGCGCCTTGATGCGCACCGCGACGTGGGCGATCGCGGCGAGCACCGCCAACCCGAGTCCGTAGCCGATGGTGCCGGCAGGGATGGAGCCGTCGTTGCCGAGCCCGACGTTGGCGTAAGCCGCCACCGCGATGCCGACGGCGATGACCAGGAGCACCAGCTCCACACCGCGACCCTTGCGCGTGACCAGGCCCTGGGCGTCGACGCTCGCGCTCATCGCGCAACCTCGGAGCAGTCGAGACCCGCGGGCAGGGACGGTGTCGTCGGAGTGGGCGAGGGCGAGGGCGTCGGCGTCGGGAGCGGGGCTGGGACCGGGACAGGGGCCGGAGTCGCGGGAGTCGCCGCCGTCGGGCTCGGCGTCGGCGACGCGGTCGGTGTCGCAGCGGCGACCGCCTCGCGGCAGGCCATGCGCCGCAGCCGCTGGACGATCTGCTGGGCCTCGTCGAGGTCGTCGGCCGGGATGGTGTCGTCGAGCTGCGCCTGGTAGACGGCCGACAGCGCGGTGACCGGCAATCCGTCGACCCGCGCGTGCAGGCTCGACAGGTCAACGGGGCCGAGCCGCTGGTCGACGCCCTGGAAGATGGCGACGTCGCCGTTGTCGGCGGACGACGTAGTACTGGCGTTGCGACCAGCCGTAGGCCCACGACCCGACGGCCCAGATCAGGGCCGCGGCGACGCCGACGAGGAGACCGCGCCGCAGCCAGCGCAACCGGCCTGGCTGGCGCGGGGCATAGCGAAGGGCCTCCGGGTCGACCTGACGCTCCTCGTCGTCACGCTCGCCCGCGTAGGCCTCGGCGGCCGCCAGCCGGTAGGCGAAGGCCTCCTCGTTGGAGCCACCCTCGGCCGCCGCGCCGACGACGTAGGCCTCGGCGGTGTCGTCGATGCTCGGCTCGGCGGACACCTCTGCGACGTCGGCGAGCACACAGGTGACGTTGTCGGGTGCGCCGGCGGCATAGGCGAGCTCGATCGAGCCGGCCAACGGCCTCCTCGCGGTCAGGCGTGCCACCGAGCACCTCGGCGATCTTGCTATCGGTCACGAACCCCGACAGCCCGTCGCTGCACAGCAGTAGCCGGTCACCGGCATGGATCTCGACGGTGAACACGTCGATCTCGACGTTGTTGCCGGTGCCGAGCGCCCGCAGGATGTAGGAGCGCGCGGGGTGACTGGCGACTTCGTCCTCGGTGATGCGGCCCTCGTCGAGCGAGCGCTTGTACGTAGGTGTGGTCGTGGGTGATCTGTTCGAACTTTCCGCCGTGCAGCAGGTAGGCGCGGGAGTCGCCGACGTGCGCGACGACGAGAACGGAGCCGGTCCAGACCGCCGCGGTCGCGGTGGTGCCCATGCCGTCGAGCCGTGGGTGCTCGTCGACCACGGCCCGGATGCGTTCGTTGGCCTCGCGCACTGCATGCGGCAGCGCGGTCTGGGCGTCGTCGAGGCTGCCGGCTGTGGCCGGGACGTCGACCTCGGCGAGCGTGTCGATCGTGATCGAGCTGGCCACCTCGCCGGCCGCATGCCCACCCATGCCGTCGGCGACGGCCACCAGGTGAGCCCCGGCGTAGGCGGAGTCCTCGTTGCCTTCGCGGACGAGGCCGACCTCGGATCGCGCGAAGCTGCGCAGCGTCAGGGGCATCTGGTCCGGCCTACTTCCGGAGCTCCAGGACGGTCCGGCCGAGCCGGATCTGCGCCTTGGTGCCCACCGGGGTGGCCCTGGTCAGCCGCTGGGTGCCGAGATGTGTGCCGTTGGTGGAGCCGAGGTCCTCGACGTACCACTGCCCATCGTGGCGCAGGACGCGAGCGTGCCGCGTGGAGACGTACTCGTCGGAGAGCGCCAGCGTGCAGTCGGGGCCGCGGCCGATCGTGACCGGCGCCTCGCCGAGCTCGGCCCAGCGGTCCTTGTCGGGTCCGTCGACCACGACCAGCCGCGAGGGTGCGTTGCGGCCGTTGCGCGGAGGCTTGGGCGCCTTCTGCGGCCGATCCTGCGGCTGCGCGGGCTGCCGTGCCGGCTTGACCCCGAACACGTCGGTGCGCATCGCGGAGACGGCGCTGAGCACGAACAGCCACAAGACGGCGAGGAAGCCGAGCTTGATGACTGTGAGCGTCAGCTCCGACACCCGGTCACCCCCGCGCGCCGCGTCGACGGACCACCACGACCGTGGAGCCCAGGACGATGCGCGAGCCGTCGCCGAGGCTGGCTCGGGTGACCTTGACGCCGTCGACGAGCGTGCCGTTGGTGGAGCCGAGGTCAATCACGGCCAGGTCGGCGTCGGGCTCGTCGCCGCTGACCCGAATCTCCGCGTGCCGGCGGGACACCCCCGGGTCATCGATGCGCAGGTCGCACTCGGCGCTGCGCCCCAGCAGCAGGCCCGGAGCGACGAGTGGGTGCAGAGTGCCGTTGATCTCCAGGAAGGCGCTGGCCTGGCGCTCGGTGGTGGTGCTGGGCGCATAGGACGCCGCGCGGTCGACCCCGGCCCGGACCGTTGAGCGGATGCGGAACTGCCCGGTTGCCAGGTCGTCCTGCATGTCGAGAGTCACACGCACCGGACCGGAGAACGCGTAGTGCTGCTCGGCCGCATGCTCTCGGACGAGGTCGCCGAGCTCCTGGCTGAGCGTGCCTGAGTAGGGGCTCAGGCGGTCATGGTCGTGCGGCGAAAGCTCGACGACGAACTCGTTGGGCACGAGGGAGCGCTCGCGGGACAGGATCTTGGCGGTGTTGTCCAACTCGCGCTGGAGTGCGGCCGCGATCTCCACCGGCTGTACCTCGGACTTGAACGCGCGCGCGAAGGTGCCAGTCACGAGACCCTCGAGCCGTCGCTCGAAGCGCTGCAGCACTCCCACCGGGCCTCCTTTCGCGCTGACCGATCCGCTTACCGGGCCTCGATCGTAACGTTTGTGTGGGTCTTGTCGGCATCCCCGCAGGCCGGACCGACATCTCTACCGTGTTACCCTTGAGCCGCTTCCGGCGGCACGTGTCGTGCGGCCGGATGCGCGCGAGTGGCGGAATAGGCAGACGCGCACGGTTCAGGTCCGTGTGTCCGTAAGGACGTGGGGGTTCAACTCCCCCCTCGCGCACTCCCTCAGAGTGGATCATGAGACAACGGCGGTGCGATGGCACCGCGGATGCCTCAAGATCGCGGGTTGAGACTCACCACGATCTGCTCGCAAAGCTCGTGTGTTGCGAGCGCGTCCCGCGCATCGAGCCGCTGCCCGTCGCGTACGGCGTCGAGGAATGCCCGGCACATGTCCTCGAACCCGCGACGACGGCCCACCGAGTCCCAGATGCCGCCTGGCTTGATCGTCGGCGCGCCGGCGTACTCGGTGATCTCGGTGAGGTCGCGCACCTCGTACCTGTGGTCATCGCCGCCCGTCTGCAGCACCTCGCTGGTCCAGCCGCCGACGCGGTTCATCACGCCGAGCGCCGTGAAGCCAGGCCCGACGAGCTGCAGCACCACGTGGTGCAGCAGCCCATCGACCAGTCGACCGGAGGCGTGGACCCGGTCCGGCTCGGCCGGTGCGAGCATCCGCAAGGTGTCGACGACGTGGATGAAGTCGTCGAGGACCACGGTGCGTACGTCGTTGGGCAACCCGGTCCGGTCCTTCTGCAGGATCACCAGGTCGCGCGGGCGGTCCAGGGCCGCGACGTAGGCCGGCGTGTAGCGGCGGTTGAACGCGACCATCAGCGACCGCCCTTGTGCCGCGCGCCAGCTCGACCATCGCGCGGCTCTCGGCAAGGTGATAGGACAGCGGCTTGTCGACCAGCACCTCGATGCCTGCCTCCAGCAGGCGGGTGACGATCTCGGGGTGGGTCTGCGTGGGGGTGTGGACGAAGGCCGCCCGTACGCCCGCGTCAACCACGGCAGCCAGGTCCGTAGACCGGGACTCGACGCGGTAGGCGTCAGCGAGGCGGTCGAGCTTGACGCGGTCGCGGGTCACCAGGTGCAGATCGACGCCGGGCATGCTCGTGAGCACGGGTAGGTACGCCTTCTGCGCGATGTCGCCGAGGCCGATGACGGCGACCGGCAGCCGATCGGTCATTGCTGCCTCTCCCGTTCGACGCAGTGTGGACTCGACCTTGCGGTTTCGTCCGCGCTGTCCAATACGATGTGCCGGCGCAAGATCGCTTCCAGCTCCCGATGGAGAGGCATGTCCACGTCCGGTTCCCGTCCGCCCAGGTTGGGCGGCTCGTACTGAGCGGCAGCCCAAGCATGCCAAGGCGAGCCGCACGTGGGGCAGCGTCCTGGCCGTCTCGCTGTGCTCGGGTGTCATTGCGGCCACCTTTCTCGGGTCGATCACCCAAGGCTTGGACCTGTCCGACCTGGTGCCGGGCGGTGCGGGCGACGACGCTGTCCCGATCGCGCAGGACACCGGGCCGATCGGCGCTGTGACGATGGCGGCCACACCGACCACGGCCGCATCCTCCGCTGCGACTCCAGCGCCGGCGACGACCGCGACACCGTCACCGACACCGGCGGCGTCAAGCGTGCCGCCGCCGTCGATGCGCTCCCGAACGACACCGCCGGCACCGGCCACCACCGCGCCGCCTGCACCGCCTGTTCCGGCACCGGTCCAGATCGCGTGTGCCGCCGACGCCGACGTCATCGATTGGCGGCGGGGGTCGCTGGTCACCGTCACGCTGGCCAACACCGGCACAGCGGACATCGTTGACCCGACTGTCACGCTCACGTTGAGCCGTGACGTCGAGGTCCGTAGCAATGACATGTGGCACGGCGCTCTCCAGCAGGACGGGCAACAGCTGACCGTTCGTCCACGCAGGTTTGGCGACGACCCGCCCGCAGTCGGGGTCGGGGAAGACCTGCTGATCGGGTTCACCGCCAGCAAGGATGCGGACGACGACGCCGAGCTGACGGTCAGCAGCATCGCCGTCAATGGGGTGGCGTGCGGCTGACCAGGTGCTCGGCGGCACGGGCGCTGGCCGCGGCCGGCACATCCTTGGCGAGCATGGCGAGCACGAGCACGGCGACGATCACGTAGGCCGACAGCGCCATCCCCTGCAGCAACCCAGCCGACAGCGTCTCCGTCGGCTCCCAGGAGAGCCGTCGTGGCGGGCAGACAACCAGCACAACCAGCGCCACCACAGCCACGCGGCGCCAGTGCGCCGGCGCCACCGGGGCGAGCATCACGACGAGTGCGGGGGCGAGCCACACGTAGTGGTGGTCCCAGGAAACCGGAGACGCGAGCAGGGCGGCGACCGCGACCACAGCCAAGCCGATGTCGTCGCGACCGGCCAACCACCAGCGCCGAGCGAGCGCGAGGCCGATCACGGTGGTCACCAGCAGGAGAAAGATCCGCAGGCTGGTCGAGTCGCCGAGCTCGACCCACCAGCGGCTGGCCAGGCCGAGCAGCGACTGGTTGTTCTCGCCGTTCACCTCACCGACGCGATGTGGGTCGGTGACGCCGCTCGTCCAGTACGCCATCGCCCACGAGGGTGCGAGCAGCATGGGCAGCACCGTTGCGGTCGCAGCGACAGCGAACCCCCTGCGGGCGGCGCGTCGGCGCCCGGTGACGAGGAAGTAGAGCAGGAAGACTGCGGGCGTGAGCTTGACGCCGGCGGCCAGGCCGGTGAGCAGACCGCCGTACCGACTGCCACGGCGGACGAGCGCGGCGTCAACGAGCACGGCCGCAAGCAGCACCGTGTTGATCTGCCCGAACCCGAACGTGGCGTAGAACGGCTCGGTCAGGAAGGCCGCGGAGGTCACCCCGAACACGAGCCAGAGCGACGGCGCGTGCCCGAGCGGCGTACGTAACAGCACCGCGAACGCGACGCCCGCGGCCGCCAGGATGCCGAGCTGCCAGAGCCCGATCGCGAGCCAGGTCGGGAGCACGGCCAGCGGCGCGAACAGGATCGCCGCCGCCGGCGGGTAGGTGAACGGAAGCCCGCTGACCGGTTCGTCGGTGGCATAGGGCGAACCACCCGAGAGGACCGCGTCGCCCCCGTGCAGGTAGACGCCGACGTCGATCAGGTGACGCAGCCCGGTGGCCGCCAGTACGCAAGCCACGAGCGCGGCCACGAACAGCGTTGCCACCAGGAGGCGACGGCGTCCCCCGCTGATCACGGGTCAACGCTAGGCCAATGTCGGCGTACGACCCGAGTCGGATGACGAAACACCGCTGACTGGCGCATCATCGATGTATCGCGTCGACCGATGGCGACGAGAGGGGTCTGACGGAGATGACGCAATACGGGTCGTATGGACAGCCCAGGGGGCCGGTCGACCACGGGAAGATGCGCGTCGGCGATGCCGAGCGTGACGAGGCGGTGCGCCTGCTGGGCGAGCATTTCGTCGTCGGCCGGTTGAACGATGAGGAGCACGCGCAGCGCGTCGGGAGCGCCTACACGGCCAAGACGCGGGACGATCTGGACGGGTTGTTCCAGGACCTGCCGACGCTGACGCCCGCGCAGCCGCAAGGCTGGCACGACAAGTCGCAGCAGCGCGCACAGAGCGGGCCGTGGCAGCGGCGTCCTCGATTCCCGGTGGCGCCGCTCGTCCTGATCATGTTGGCCGTCCTGATCTTCGGCCCGTTCCTCTTGCTGGTGCCGCTGATCCTGTTCCCGTTGCTGGCCATGGTCTTCATCTCGCGCGCCGCGAGCCATGCGAAGTACGGGCCTGGCCCGGTCATGTCGGGCAGGTGCCGCTGGGATCAGCGGTAAGCGCATCGTCGCCGCGCGCCAGCAGCTGCCGCAGCGCGCTGACCGGCACGGCGACCGCCCGCCCGGAGTTGGTCTCCGCGGCGTAGACGACGCCGACCACGGCACCGGAGTCGTCGAGCATCGGGCTGCCCGAGCTGCCCGGCGCCACCGCGGCGGTGCTCAGGATCACGGGCGAGTCGCCGCCCAACGGGTCCTCGACGAACCCCTCGACGACACCTCTCGAGACCGTGCGCGGGCCGCCCTCGGGGTAACCGACCACGGTGACGAGCTGCCCCGGCACGGGATCGGCGACCGCCAGCGGGAGCGCCTGCGTCAGGGCTTGCTCGGTGCGCACCACGGCGAGATCGGCGAAGGTGGCCGATCCCGTGGCAGTCACGTCGACGTCACGCCCGTCGGCCGTCTCCAGCTGCAGCTCGCGGGCACCCTCGACGACGTGCCGGTTGGTCACGAGGGTGTGCTCGTCGACCGGGAAGCCACTACCGACCGAGAGGCCGGCACAGCGCACGTTTCGCACCCGCACGGCGGCGCGCTCGGCTGCTGCGAGGCCGGCCGCGGGCGTGTCCGGCGTTTCGGTGGTCGGCGGCGCTGGTGACGCCGGCAGAGCGGCGCTGGGCGTCGGGGCACCGAACGACTCATCGGGTGGCGCGGGCAGCACCCCGCAGCCGGCGAGCAGGAGACCTGCCGCCACGACCGACGGCAGAACGCGAGGGGCACGGAGCCGAGACGGTTTGCGCACTGGCGGGCGCTAGCCGCCGAGTTGAGCGATGAGGCCGCTGAGCTGGTCGTTGGCCGCCTTGGCCTGGGCGCAGACGGTCTGGACCTGCTGGGCGTAGGCGAGGACCTGAGCGGGGTCGTAGGTGCCGGGCGGCGCGGTGATGTAGCCGATCAGCGCCCCCTGCCCGTCGGTGCACTGCTGCAGCGCAGCGGCCACCGTCGCCGCCTGCTGGGCGACCTGGGTCGCGATGGCCTGCTGGTCGGTGGCCTGCGCCTTCTCGGTGGCCAGCGCGTCGAGGCGCTCGTTGGCCGACGCGAGCTCCTGCTGCGTGGTCGCCAGCGAGGCGCTCGCCTGGTCAAGCTGCTGCTGGGTCTCTTCCCGCTGGGCCGCGATCGTGTCCCGCTCCTCGGCCGCCTGCACGTAGGCGTCACGCTGTGTCTCGGCCTCCAGCTGCCACCGGTCGGCCACCCACCACAGGCGAGAAGCGATCACCGCAAGGAGGACGAACACAGCGGCGATCGCGAGCCAGAGCAGGATCTGGCGGGACCCGGTGGGCTCGCTCTGCGGCGGGCGGCTCGGGGGGATGACGGCGGTCGGATCGGCCGGGTCCTCATGGAAGGCGAACCCGAGGGTGCCGCGATCCGCCTTGCCCGGCTGACTCGACTGGTCCACGACCAGTCATTGTGCGCCCTCGGGGGCGAAAACGGGATGCCTACCGTTCAGCCAGTTGAAACCGTACGGTCTCGCCAGGCCGCGACTGAGCGAGAAACCGCAGGTCAGCTCGACGTACGACGGCCAGGACCGGGTAGCCGCCCGTGGTCGGATGATCGGCAAGGAAGACCACGGGCAGTCCCTCGGGCGTGATCTGCACGGCGCCAAGAACCAGCCCCTCGCTGGGCAGCTCGCCTTCCCGCTGGCGTCGCAGCGTGGGGCCGGACAGGCGCGCAGCGACGCGGTCGGAGTCCGGCTCGATTCTGTACGGCGCCGCCGCAAGCCGGCGCAGCGCATCCGGCTCGAACCAGTCCGCACGTGGCCCAGGCTGGAGCCGAAGTACGGCCTCGTCGGGCAGGTCAGGCACCGCGGCGACGTCGACCAGCGGTGGCCCGCCTGCTTCGGACCCGATGGGCAGGCGGTCGCCGGCTGCGAGCGGCGGCGGGCCCAACCCGGACAGCACATCGGACGCCCGAGACCCCAGCACCGGGGGTACGTCGATTCCGCCACGCAACGCCACGTAGGTGCGTAGGCCTCGTGCCGGCAAGCCGAGCCGCAGCGTCGCCGCGGCAGGGAGCGTTGTGGGTGCGTGCATGGGCAGTACGTGCCCGTCCACCTCGGCAGGGCAGGGCGCGCCGCTGAGGGCGACCGTGGTCGCGTGGGTCACGCGCAGCGCCAGGCCGCCGAGCGTGGCCTCGATCGTGGCTGCGCTCTCCGGGTTCCCGACGAGCCGGTTGGCCAGCCGATGCGCGACTGGGTCGACGGCGCCCGAGGCCGGGACGCCGATCGCGGCGTGCCCGGGGCGGCCGAGGTCCTGCACCGTCGCCAGTGGTCCGGGCTCCAGGACCTCCACCTCGCGGGTCATCGCGCAGGCTCCGGGTGGAATCGCACGCGGGTGCCGGGGCTGAGCAGCGCGGGCTGGTCGCGGGTGGAGTCCCACATCGACAGCGATGTCCGGCCGATCAGCCGCCAGCCACCTGGTGAGCTGCGCGGGTAGACCGCGGTCCACTCGCCGGCCAGCCCCACCGCCCCGGCGGGCACCCGCGGGCGCGGTGAGGCGAGCCGCGGCACGTGCAGCGCCGGATCGCCGCCCGCGCAGTAGCCGAACCCCGGGGCGAACCCGCAGAAGGCGACGACGTACTCCCGCCCGCTGTGCCGGGCGACCACCTCGTCCAGGGTGAGCCCGGCGTGCTCGGCGACCCAGCCGAGGTCCTCGCCGTCGTAGCGCACGGGCACCTCGACCAGGCCGGCGTCACCGTGCAACCCGGGCTCGTACGGCATGGCTCGCACCGCCTCGACCAGCGTCGCGGCGTCGGTGGCCGTCGCGTCGAACCGCACCAGCACCGACCGCGCGCCGGGCACGACGTCGACCACTCCGGCCAGCGCCTCAGTGCGCATCGCCGCGGCGAGACCGACGACATGCGCCAGGTCGGGGAGGTCGACGATGATCGCGTCCTCGCCGTACGGGAGCAGTTTCACGCGAACGGCTCAACGGTGACGCCGGCGGCCTCGAGTGCTTGCCGCACCCGGTGGGCGAGCACGACAGCGCCAGGCGTGTCGCCGTGCACGCACAGCGAGCCAGCAGAGACCGGGACCGCCGTGCCGTCGACCGCGACCACCTGACCGGTCGTGGCGATGCGCAGTGCCTGAGCGACCACGCGCTCCGGATCGTGCAGCACGGCGTCCGGCTCGCTGCGGGGCACAAGGGTGCCGGCCGGCGTGTAGGCGCGGTCGGCGAACGCCTCGGTCACCGTCGGCACCCCAGCGGCGCGCGCGACCTCGAGCACTCGCGCCCCGGGCAGGCCCAGCAGCGGGAGCGTGGGTTCGAACTCGGCCACGGCGGCCACGACCGCGGCGGAGTGCTGCTCGTGTGTGACGACCGCGTTGTAGAGGGCGCCATGCGGTTTCACGTACGCGATCTCTACGCCCGTCGTACGGGCTATCGCGGCGAGCGCGCCCAGCTGGTAGAGCAGGTCGGCGATGAGCTCATCGGCTGCCACGGGAAGGAACCGCCGGCCGAACCCCTCCCGGTCGCGGTAGGAGACCTGCGCCCCGATCCGCACGCCGCGCTCCGCCGCGAGCCGGCAGACTGCGAGCATCGTGGCCGGGTCGCCCGCGTGGAACCCGCAGGCCACGTTGGCGCTCGTCACGCTCGCCAGCATCCCCGCATCGTCGAACCCCTCGGCGACGTCGGCGTTGAGGTCGATCGAGGAGCGCGACCAACTGGACGTCACGCCGGGGGCTGGTCGTCGTCCGGACGCGCCTCGTCGATCTCGAAGCTCACCTTGGGTGGGAACTCGGCGTCGGCATACTTGCCGAAGTTGTGGATGGTGAAGGCGTCGACCGCGCCGCCCACGCCACCCCCGATGATCGGGATGCGCCGCGTGACGACCAGAGCGGCACGCTTGCCGGTGACCCGGCTGGTGAGGGCCGAGATGGTGAGCCGGCTGATGCGTTCGTACAGGTCGTCGGCCAGTGGGCCCACGCTGTTGGCCACGTCGTAGGGCCGGCCGGGCAGCAGGTGCTTGTCGACGGCGGTCTGGACCTCGTCCTGGCCGAGGGCGGCCATCAACACCGCGAGCTGGACGCGGGGCTCATTGAGGTCGTGTCCGCGCAGGTGCGCAATCGCGGCCGCCTGGCGCACCAGCAGCAGCCCCAGGGCGGTCATGTTTGCGGGCAGAGTGACCGCCAGCGCGGGAATGCCGCCGAAGGTGGTGACGAATCCCTGGACCCCGGCGAGCCGGATATGCAGGTCCTGGACGCCCTTGATCGCGCTCTCCACGTCGCGGGTCTTCTCGAGCTGCTTGCGGGCCACCTCACGCGCGCCGGGGAACCCGGGGAAGCCGTCGATCGCCTTGGACAGCAGCTGGCGCCCCACGAGCGGCCCGGCCATGGGCGCGGCCTTGGTCGCGGCAGCACCCGCTGCCTTGGACATCATTGCCTTGCGCAGGCCCATGGTCGAACTCTACGTTCCCCCGCCAGGGCGGCGCCTAACCCAGTGTCGACAGCCCTCCCGCGACGGCGAACCCGACAACGGTGATCAGGCCGCTGGCCGGGCCGCCCCGCTCGAATGCTTCCGGGATCATCGTGTCCGCGATCATCGTGAGCAGCGCACCCGCCGCGAAGGTCTGGACGAACGCGATCATCTCCGGCGCCGCGCTGTCCATCAGCACGAACCCGGCGAGGCAGGCGAACGAGCACACCAGTGCCGTGCCCGTCCAGAGGCCGAGGATCCGTCCCGGAGACGTACCCGCGGCGCGCAGGCCGGCTGAGGCGGACAGCGACTCGGGCAGGTTGGACACGAAGATGGCGGCGAGGACGGCGATGCTGATCTCGCCCGACACGAGCGTCGTGCCCAGGACCACCGACTCCGGGACGCCGTCGAGGATGGTGCCCAGCACGATGGCCTGCGCGTTGCCCGCAGCGCCACCTTGTTGGCGGTGCGTGCGGCCGCCGCGCGCCATGAGGATGCGGTTGCCGGCGTAGAACGTGAGCGCGCCGGCGGCAATGCCGATCAGGCCGACCCATCCGGGCGCGAGCCGGTAGGCCTCGAGCACCAGCTCGTACGACACCGCACTGATCAGCACACCGGCGCCGAACGCGAGCACGAGCGCTACGGCGCGCGGACTCCATGGTCGCGCGAGCGCGAGCAGAGCGCCGAGCAGCAATGACGAGGTGGACAGCAACCCCCACCCGAACGCCGACATGTGCCGAGTGTGCTGACCAGGCGCTGCGGTCGAAGGACCCGACACGCGGTATCCGGGGGTTACTCTGCGCTGCGTGCCGATCGAGCCACCACCGTCGAGGTGGGCGTTCCCGCGGGCGGACCAGTCCGACGCGGAGGGCCTGGTGGGGCGTGGTGCCGATCTCGAGCCGGGCACGCTGCTCGCCGCCTACCGGCAGGGACTGTTCCCCATGCCGGTCGGTCGCGGGTCGATGGCGTGGTGGTCACCGGACCCGCGCGGCATCGTGCCGGTGGACGGGTTGCGGGTGAGCCGGTCGCTGAGCCGGTCACTGCGGCGGTTCGAGATCCGGGTCGACACCGCGTTCACTTCGGTCATGCGCGCCTGCGCCGACATTCGTCGGCCGGGTGGGTGGATCACGTCCGAGGTACGAGTGGCGTACGAACGGCTGCACCGGCTGGGATGGGCGCACTCGGTCGAGGCGTACGACAAGGAGGGACGCCTCGCCGGCGGCCTGTACGGCGTCGCGATCGGCGGGCTGTTCGCCGGCGAGTCGATGTTCCACGTCGACGAGCCGCGGGGGCGTGACGCGTCGAAGGCCGCGCTGGTGGACCTGGTCGGGCTGCTGTGTGCCGGCGGTGCCGACGGGCGGTTGCTCGACGTCCAGTGGCGCACCGACCACTTGGCGAGCTTGGGCGCGACGGCTGTGCCGCGCGAGAACTACCTCCGGCGGCTTGCGGTGGCCCTGACGTTGCCGCTCCCGGAAGCGTTCGACCGCTGAGGTTGTCGGTGCGGGTGCGGCAGACTTGATGCGTGCCCGAGCTCCCTGAGGTGCAGGCCCTGGTCGACGTGCTGCGCGAGCGCGCGGTCGGCCAGGTCGTCGCGCGGGTCGACGTGGCGGCGATCAGCGTGCTCAAGACCTACGCCCCGTCGGTGACGGCGCTGGGCGGCGTGACGGTGACCGGCGTCGCCCGGCACGGGAAGTTCCTCGACCTTGACTGCGACGGCCTGCACCTGGTCATGCACCTGGCCCGAGGTGGCTGGTTGCGCTGGCGCGACGAGCTGCCCAAGGCGCCGGCCAAGCCTGGCAAGAGTCCGCTGGCGCTGCGCGTGCATTTCGCGGATGGCGGCGGGTTCGACCTCACCGAGCAAGGCACACAGAAGCGGCTGGCCGTCTACCTGGTGCGCGACCCGTCAGAGGTGCCCGGCGTTGCGCGGCTGGGCGTCGATCCGCTGTCCGACGAGTTCACCGCCGAACGGCTGGGCCAGCTGCTGACAGCGGCCGGCCGCTCGCAGATCAAGGGCGTGTTGCGTGACCAGTCGATCATCGCGGGCATCGGCAACGCCTACTCGGACGAGGTGCTGCACGTCGCCCGGGTGTCGCCGTACAAGCCGGCCTCGTCCTTCGACGAGGGCGACGTCGCCGACCTGCACAAGGCGATCCTCGACACCTTGCGCGACGCGGTGGGCCGTTCGGTGGGACTGGCTGCCGGCGACCTGAAGGCGGAGAAGAAGGCCGGCCTCCGAGTTCACGGCCGCACCGGCGAGGCCTGTCCGGTCTGCGGTGACACCATCCGTGAGGTGTCCTTCGCCGACTCCAGCCTGCAGTACTGCCCGACATGCCAGACCGGCGGCAAGCCGCTCGCCGACCGACGCCTCTCGCGGCTGCTGAAGTAACTCCGCCGCCAGGCGTGCGTGACGGACACAACAGCTTGGCAACGCCGTGACGAGGGCATGCCATGTGGTGCACCCATGCGGTCGGCGGCTCCCGGGGGTAGGCACCGCCGGCCGCATGGGGTGTCCGTTCCCGCGGAAACGCCGTGCGAGGATTGGGGCGTGTTCGGCGCTCCCGACGTACCCACCATCGACGTTCCCGACCTCCCGACCGACGCCTTCATCCTTGACGTCCGCGAGGACGAGGAGTGGCAGTACGGCCGGGCGCCGGGTGCCGTGCACATGCCGCTGCAGACGGTGCCCGACCAGCTCTCCGAGCTCCCGAGCGACCAGCCGGTCTATGTGATCTGCCGCAGTGGCTCGCGGTCGGCCTACGCGGTGGCGTGGCTGGTGCAGCAAGGCCTCGACGCGGTCAACGTGGCCGGCGGGATGGTGGCGTGGGAGGTGCTCGGCCGGCCGCTCGAGGGCGACACCACCGAGCCATTCGTCCGGTAGGTCCGCCACAGGCGCGCGAGTCGCGCGCCTGCCCCTGCGTGCGGGACGATCGCGGCGTGGTTGCCGATCAGCGCGGAGACGCCGCCCCGCCGGACGAGCCGCTCGACGAGTTCAGCGAGAAGCTCGCGGCATTCAACGCGCTGCGCAAGAGCAACAGCAGTGCGGCGGACACGGTCCTCGAGGAGCTGAGCGGCGGCTACGGCAAGGTCGAGCGGGAGATCGTTCAGGAGCTGGCCGCGCCGCGCAGCCTCGCGGAGCCCGACCGATTCGAAGAGGCTCACCACCATGCGGTGCGCGCCATCGAGGTCCTGTACCGCAACGGCTACCGCGCCGCCCAGTTCAACGGCCCCGGCGCCATCAAGCCGGTGATCAACTACCTGCAGCAGCAGGTGTCCCGCTTCATCGTCCGTAGCCACGTCAACGACCTCGTCGACGCGCTGCACGATGTGTACACCGTTCGAGAGGCCGAGTCGCCGGCGCGGAGTGAAGAGGCCTTGATGCTGCGCCGCGCCCGCATGCAGATGGAGCGGATCGAGCAGCGCTACAAGGGGAAGGCTGTCGGGCTGCCGGCGTTCGTGCTCGGCGGTGCAGCCGTGTCGACGGTCGTCACCGGCTTGAGCAGCACGCTGCAAGTGGTCACCGAGAGTGACCTGCTGCTCGGGCTCGCATCTCTGCTCGTGCTGACCCTGTTCCTGGCGATTGCCTGGGCGATCCTGCGCTCCGCGGCGATCACCCGTCGGCGCATCCGGCTGACGACCGAGAAGCCCCTTCAGACGCTCTACCGCGTGGTGGGTGCGGTCGGAGACCCGCCGAAGGACCAAGCAAAGATGTTCGCCCTGATGGCGATGATCGTGATGGCCATCATCTGGTTGGTCGTGCCGGGCGCCGTGTTCGGGATCATCAGCAACTGATCACGCGCCCACCGGAGCGACACGCCGAATCGCGGCTTCTAGCGAAATCTACGGTCCGCGCTAGAGCAGCCCATACGCTGCGAGAGCCATGGACCCCGTACGCAATCCGTATGCACCGGGTGCCGGACAGCGACCTCCCGAGCTGGCCGGTCGCGACCGGGAGCTGGCGCAGTTCGATGTCGTTCTCGAGCGGGTCGCCCGCGGGCGACCGGAGCGGTCGCTGGTGCTGACCGGGCTGCGCGGCGTCGGCAAGACGGTGCTGCTCAACGCGTTGCGCAGCGTCGCCATCCAGCGGCTCTGGGGCACCGGAAAGATCGAGGCCCGCCCCGATCAGTCCCTGCGCCGGCCGTTGTCCGGGGCGCTGCACATGGCAGTGCGTGAGATCGCCCCGCGGCATCGCGACCCCGAGCGCGTGCGGCAGTTTCTGGGCGTACTCAAGGCATTCGCGCTCAAGGTCAACGCCGACAGCGGGCGGCTGCGTGACCGCTGGACGCCGGCGATCGACGCGCCGGTGGCGACCGGCCGCGCCGACACCGGCGACATCGAGGTCGACCTCGTCGAGCTTTTCGTCGACGCCGGGATGCTTGCGCAGGACGTCGGCGGCGGCATCGCGCTGTTCATCGACGAGATGCAGGACATCCCCACGGCCGACGTGTCCGCGGTCTGCGCCGCCTGCCACGAGCTGTCCCAGCAGGGCCTGCCGCTGGTCGTGGTGGGTGCCGGACTGCCGCATCTGCCTGCCGTGCTATCGGCGTCGAAGTCCTACAGCGAGCGGCTCTTCTCGTACGTACGCATTGATCGACTCGACCGCTCTGCCGCCGACCTCGCGCTCGTGTTGCCTGCCAAGGAAGAGGACGTGGTGTACGAGCCGTCGGCACTCGACGCGCTGTACGCGCTGACCGACGGCTACCCCTACTTCGTGCAGGCCTACGGCAAGGTCGTCTGGGACCACGCACCCATCTCCCCGGTGTCCGAGGCAGACGTCGACGTGGCTGCGCCCGATGCCGAGGCCGAGCTCGCGGTCGGCTTCTTCGGCTCCAGGTACGAGCGGGCGACACCGGCCGAGCGCGAATATCTCCGCGCGATGGCTGCGCTCTCCACCGATGCCGACGCGGCCGTGCTGACGGCCGATGTCGCGACCCAGCTCGGCCGCAAGCCCTCGTCGTTGTCGCCGGCGCGTGACGCGCTGATCAAGAAGGGCTTGGTCTATTCCGGCGAGCGCGGCACCATCGCGTTCACCGTGCCGCACTTCGGCGCCTATCTGCGCCGCACACCATCCTGAGCTGGTGTCGCTCAGTCGGCGTCGCCGAGCACGGCCTCGATTCCGCGCCGAGCAGTCGTCACCATCGCCGGGTTGGTGTGCAGGTAGTACGGCAGAGCGATGATGCCGCTGGACGCGACCAGACCACGTGCTCTGCGCCGCATCGCGTCGTCCGCTCCGACAATCTCGAGGAACGCAGCTCGGCTGGCCCTGTCAAGCACGTGCCACGCCGGCGTGACGTCATAAGCCGGGTCGCCGGTGCACATCGTGCCGAAGTCGAGCACTCCGGCCAGACCGGAGGCCCATCCCAGGCGGGAGCAGCGAGCGCGTCGTCCCACACCCGCGCAACCCGATCGACGTCGATGAGCCCCTCGCACTGCGCGAGGGCGGCACGGAACTCCTCGTCGCGACCGACCAGCGAAAGTCCGCGGCCGAACCCCTCTGAACCGGCCGGTGGAACATCTGCTCTGTCAATGCCTTGCAGTTCCGTCACGAAACGACCCAGAGTCTCGGCCGTCTCGCTCATCGAGCTGAGGCGCGCGGAGAGGGCATCCTCGCCGTGCAGCCACCGCACCACGGCCCACGGGAAGGGGTAGTCCTCGCCAGACTTTCCGGTCGCCACGACCTCAAGCACCTCCAGCGAGAGGTGTGGGGCTACCACGGGCAGCCAGCGCACCTCCTTGAGGAGGCTGCTGACCGCCTCTGCCTGCCAAGGCAGGCGGACGGCGAGGTCGTCCCCCAGCCGATAGACGGCGTTCTCGGTGCCACCGGACGGCACGTGTCGCAGGGGCAGCGCCGCGAACTCGGGAAACTGGTCGTCGACGAGTCGGCGGACCATTGTCGCGTCGATGTCGACCTGGTTGGCGTGCAGGCGCCGAGGTGGCACCGGGAGAAAATACCGTGGCCGCGTCGCAGGCCTATGCAGCATGCTGCGCCCCGTGGATGGATTCGACCCAGCGGCCAGCTTCGGCTCTGACGTGGCCCGACGATACGACGACCAACCTGCGCGGCGACGAGCAAGAGACCGTCGACTTCCTCGCCGAGACCGCCGGCGGCAGACCGGCTCTGGAGCTCGCGATCGGCACCGGCCGCATCGCGCTGCCCCTGTCGACGCGCGGTGTCCGCGTGGACGGCATCGAGCTCTCGCCCGACATGGTCGCGCGACTGCGCGCCAAGCCCGGCGGCGCGGACCTCACCGTTGTCATGGGTGACATGTCGCGCGCGGACGCGCCCGGTCGTTACGGCCTCGTCTACCTCGTCTTCAACACGATCTACAACCTGCTCACCCAGGACGACCAGGTCCGCTGCTTCGAGAACGCGGCTCGGCACTTGACCGACGACGGTGTCTTCGTCGTCGAGGCCGGAGTGCCGCAGGCGTGGCTGCGCGGCCGCCGACAGTTCGTCGATGCCGAGTACGTAGGCAAGGACGAGGTGGTCCTCGACGTCAATCACTACGACCCGGTGACGCAGATTCTCGACGAGAACCACGTCCACCTGACCAACGACGGCGTCCGGCTCGGGCCGATCTCCTGCCGGCTCGCTCACCCGAGCGAGCTGGACCTCATGGCCCGCATCGCCGGCCTGCGGTTGCGGGACCGCTGGGGCGGGTGGCGCCGCGAGCCGTTCACCGCGGACAGCGTGCGCCACATCAGCGTGTACGGCCTCAGCGGCGGACCCTGACAGAGTCGGACGATTGCGATGTCTAGCGCTTTCTTGGGCTGGCGCTAGAGGCCCCTATGAAGGCCAAGGGGCGCGAATCGGTCGCTGGAGCAACGCTGGGGCGCCCCAGCGGCAATCAGGGCGCGCGCCGGTGGATCACCCGAGAGCACCCTCGAGGCGCAGCAGCGTCTCCTTCGCCGACAACCCCGCCCGCATAGCCGGTCAGTGCCCCGGTCGCACCGATGACCCGGTGGCAGGGCACCACGACGCAGACGGGGTTGGCGCCGAGCGCGGCACCAACCGCCCGGGCGGCCTTTGGTGCGCCGACCTGCCGAGCCAGCGAGCCGTACGTCGTCGTCGACCCGTAGCCCACCGACTCGCGCAGCGCGCCGAGCACCCGGCCCTGGAACGGCGTCGCGAGCGCAAGATCGACCGGCAGGTCGAATGCTTGCCGCCGCCCGGCGAAGTAGGCGTCGAGCTCGCGCCGCACCTCGTCCAGCGCTCCGCTCGTTCCGCGGACCACCGCCGGCGACACCCGCGCGGCGATCCGCCGGGCGACGGTCGACTCCGACTCGTACGAGCTGGCCACCAGACCACGTGGCGAAACCGCCAGCAGCAGCGGCCCGACAGGCGTGTCGTGCAGCGCATAGGTGACGTCGCCGACGAGTCGAGGGGGCTGGATCGAGGGCTTGAGGTCGCGCAGCCGTTGCTCGATGGCGTGGATGTCAGTCATGGGAAACCTCCGTGCGCAGCGTCGTCAGGGCGTCCGATACGAGCCGGCGCGACGCCGCGGGTGTGGTGTCAAGGATTTGCGCGATTCGCGCGTGGTCGAGGTCGAGCACATATCGCAGGGCTACGGCGACACGTTGCCGCTCGGGCAGGCCACGTACCGCCGCCCACAGCGACGGGTCGCGGTCGGTCGCTCCGGCCATTGCGACTTCCGGCGGGTCGGCCACCGGGACGGCCCGCCGAGCGCGAGATCGGTGCGCGTCCATCGCGACGTTCCGGGTGATGGTCAGGAGCCACCCGCGCAGATTCTGCGCGCTCGTGAGCTTCGGGTAGGCCGCGAGCGCCTGCATCCATGCCTGCTGGGCGCAGTCGTCCGCGTCCGCCGGACCTACGAGGGCGTAGGCAAGGCGAGCCACGTCGTGCCAGTAGGCATCGACGAGCTCCTGGAAGGGCGGCAGCTTCACGATGGAGAAAACGTACGGCCGCATGGATGTGTGAGGGTTGACCTGTGCCCCTCGAAACTGCCCTACGCGATGCCGTCGGAAGCCAGCACGTCCTGACCGATCCTGCGCTCACGAGCGCGTACGAGACCGATTGGACCCGGCGGTTCTCCGGACGCGCCCGTGCCGTCGTCCGTCCTGCCGACACCGGGCAGGTGGCCGCGGTGGTGCGCGCCTGCGCCGACGCTGGCACCCCGATCGTGCCCCAGGGGGGCAACACCGGCCTGGTCGGAGGCGGGGTCCCACGTGCCGACGGAGAGCCACCTGTCGTCTTGTCGACACGCCGACTTACCGATGTTGCTGACCTCGAGGACCGCCAGGTCACCGCCGGCGCCGGGGCGACGATCGCCGCCGTCCACGCTGCCGCTCGCGCCGCCGACCTCACCTACGGTGTCGACCTCGCCTCCCGTGACAGCGCCAGCGTCGGCGGGACGATCGGCACGAACGCCGGCGGCATCCGGGTCTGCCGCTACGGCGATACCCGCCGGCAGGTGCTGGGGCTCGAGGCGGTGCTGGCCGATGGCAGCGTGGTGTCGCGGCTGTCGGCGCTGCCGAAGGACTCGACGGGCTACGACCTGTCCGGCCTGCTCGTCGGGAGCGAGGGAACGCTAGGCATCGTGACCGCCGCGCGCCTGCGACTGTGGCCCACTGAGACCGGCGGCAGCACGGTGCTCGTCGGCTGCGCCGACATCGACGCGGCGGTGGGGCTCATCCCCGCCGAGGGGCTGCGCGCCGCCGAGGTCATGTTTGCCGCAGGGTTCGACCTCGTACGCCGGGTCGCAAGGCTGCCGCACCCACTCCAGCGCGACTGGCCGGTCTATCTGCTGCTGGAGACCGACGACCTGCCGGCGATCCCCGAGGACGCCGACGCCGTCGTGGATGCCAGGCTCTGGGCCTACCGGGAGCGGCACACCGAAGCGATCGCGACCCGTGGCGTGCCGCACAAGCTCGACATCGCGGTGCCGCGCATCCAGCTGGCGAAGTTCTGCGACGAGGTGACGTCGGCGTTGGCCGCCTACGAGGTCTATCTTTTCGGCCACGTCAACGAGGGCAACCTGCACGTCAACGTCATCGGCCCGGCGCCGGACGACGAGTCGGTGACCGAGCGGGTGCTCGGCATCGTGGCCGCCCACCAGGGCAGCATCTCGGCCGAGCATGGGATCGGCGTGGCCAAGCGACGGTGGCTGCACCTCGGTCGCGGCCCGGCCGAGATCGCCGCCATGCGCGCGGTGAAACGCGCGCTCGACCCCGACGCGCTGCTCAATCCGGGTGTGCTGCTGCCCAAATAGCCCTCGGTGGGTGTCAACATGAATGCGTGTCACAGCACCTTCCAACCCCAGCGCCGCCGCGGGTGATCGCCCATCGCGGGGCGAGCGAGTCGCTGGCCGAGCACACCGTCAGCGCCTATCGCCAGGCGCTCGTCGACGGTGCCGACGGATTCGAATGCGACGTCCGGCTCACCGCCGATGGGCATCTCGTCTGCGTCCACGACCGACGCGTCGAGCGCACCAGCAATGGCCGGGGCGTGGTGTCCACGCTCGAGCTGGCCGACCTCGAGGCACTCGACTTCGGGTCCTGGAAGCGTCCGTGGGCCGATCTCGATGACGAAGCGCCCGACGTCGGCGAGCGCGGAGTGCTCACTCTCGACCGGCTCCTGCTGCTGGCGACCGAGGCCGGCCGGCCTGTCGAGGTGTCGATCGAGGCCAAGCATCCGACCCGCTATGCCGGGCTCGTCGAAGAACGGCTCGTCGAGACGCTCGCGGCGCACGGTCTGGCCGGCGGGCGGCGGTTCGACGGCGTGCAGGTGCGGGTGATGAGCTTTGCGCGCACCTCGTTGCGGCGGGTGCGTACCTTTGCCCCGAGCCTGCCCACCGTGCTGCTCTATGACCGGCTGCCGACGGCGGGCGTCGTGCGTCGCGACGGCCGGTTGCGCGGCGGCGCCTGGATCGCCGGCCCGTCGATCGAGGTGGTGCGCCAGCACCCGGAGCACGTGGCGCAGCTCGTGGCCCGCGGCTTCGAGGTCCATGTCTGGACCGTGAACCGCTCGGCCGATGCGCGGCTCTGCCTCGAGCTGGGCGTGCAGGCGCTGATCACCGACCGCCCGTCGATGATCCGGCGGGAGATCGCGGCGCAGGTTTCGAGGACGTCAGACCGGGCAGAACGACTCAGTGACGGCGCGGACCTGGACCATGACGGTCGCGCGATGCTAAGGGGCGCGCAGTGGGACGAGCAGTGACGGCAGAGGCACCGGTCCCTCGGTCGCGCCTGCTGCCACGTGCCGTGGAGAGCGTGGGTGCCGCGCGGCGGCTGCTCGCCCGTGATCTCGACGAGTTGGGCATCGAAGGGGTGCTCCGCGACGACGCGCTGATGGTGCTCTCCGAGCTGTTCACCAACTCCGTCCGTTATGGGCGCCCGCTGTCGCACGGCCAGATCCGGGTGGCGTGGAGCGTCCAGCCCCGGCGCATCGAGCTCAGGGTCACCGACGGGGGCGGGGTGAGCCATCCGCGGGTGCGACACGCCGGCTCGACCGAGATCGGCGGGCGCGGTCTCGAGATCGTGGACGCGCTGGCGCAGGAGTGGGGGGTCGCGCCGGCCGAGGCCGGGGTGACCGTCTGGGCTGTGCTCGGCCCCGACCACCGCCGCTGACCTCGGTAGGGTCACGCCCATGGCCAAGCGCGGGCGTACCTCCTCGACATCGGCTGCTGTGGACGTCCCCGTGGTCGGACCACGGGAGCCATGCCCCTGCGGGTCGGGCAAGCGTTACAAGAACTGCCACGGCAAGTCCGCCCACCGCGCCGCGACGGCACCGCAGCTGGTGGCCCGGCCGTTCGAGGGGCTGCCAGGTGAGCCCGACTGGGTCGCGCTGCGCGAGATCGTGGCCTGCGCCTCGGCCCCCGTCCGACTGACCGCCGAGCCCGACCGGGCGGTGCGCGCGGTATCGCTGCTGCCGTTGGCCTCGGGTGCTCTCGTCCGCGGTGACGGCGAGGTGTGGCTGGGTGTGCAGACTCTGGCCGGGGGGTCGGGCGACACCAGCCGCGACCTCGGCCATGCACTGTCCCAGGCATTGACCGCCGATCCGGGCACCGAGATCGCCGCCGGGCCGGCGCCGTCCGACGCGCCACGGCTGCAGGACCTGCTCGACGCGAGCGCGCCGTTCGATGTCACGGTGCACGAGTCGTTCGACTTCTGGCGTGACGGCGACGACACCGACCCGGTCGTCGCGGCCTCGCTCGAGCAGGCCAACTCGGCGCTGCTGCCCGCCACCCGAGTGGCCGGCGTCGAGGGCGCCTACTGGTGCCGGCTCACCACGCGTGACCAGGTCCGTTGGGTGCTGCCGCACGACGAGGAACCCCTGCTGGATGCGCTGGCCCGGCTGCATGCGCGCGGCGAGTCGGGACTCGGCGAGGGCACCCGGCTGCTCGGCACGTTCCGCGCGCTCGGCCTGCTGATCCCGGTCTGGGACCTGGCTCCCGGCACGTCGGCGGACGAGGTGACGGGGCCAGCCGGTGACTTCGCTGCCCGGCTCGACTCCGCGCTGGCCGACACCGCTCCGTTGTCGGCCGCCGACCGCGGCGCCCGCGCGGGTCTGGCCAACAGGCAGGTAACGATCAGGTAACTGTGAGTCACAACACCCCGGTTAGTTCCCCCAGCAACTTCCTCCGGGCCTGATTTTGGGTTAACGTCAAGAAGCAACCCCGAACGCTGCTGTTTCCCCCGTCAGGAGCGTTCGGGGTTCTTCAATGTCCGGGACCGCCCGGTCGCGGGCGATCGGGCACGACATGCATCGTGGCCCACCGCGGCCCGATCCCAGCTCCGACCCGCGGATCCGGATCACCTCGATGCCCGCGCGCTCCAGCTGCGTGTTGGTCTCGATGTTGCGCTCGTACGCGACGGCAAGCCGAGGCGCGAGCGCCAGCGTGTTGTTGCCGTCGTCCCACTGCTCCCGCTCGGCCGTCACCGGGTCGAGCCCGGTGTCGATGATGCGCAGGGTGTCGAGACCCATGGCCTTTGCCGCCGCCACCAGGAACGGCTCGGGAGGCGCCACCAGCAACGGCGCGTCCCCGTCGTCGGGCGACTCGAGGGTCAGGGCGAGCGCGACGAGTCGGTCGGCGACGTTGGGATACATCACGACCGCGTCGACGTCGACCATCGTGCAGACGGTGTCCAGGTGCATCGTCGCGCGCTCCTGCGCGATCGGGACGGCCAGCACCGTGTGCGCCAGACCGGCCGAGAAGACCCGCCGGGCAAGCCGTTCCACGCCGGCCGGCGTCGTGCGCTCACCGGTGCCCACGGCGAGCACACCCGGGGCGAGCAGCAGCACGTCGCCACCCTCGAGCGGCTCGAGCTCCGGGTCGTAGACATGGGCCGTGCCGGCAAACCTCGGATGGTGGCTGTAGATCGCCTTGGTCAGCGTCGTCTCTCGCTTCCGGGCCGGCATGGCGAGGGTCGTCACCGCCACCTGAGGTCCGACCCAGGTCGAGGAGTCTCGGGTGAAGAGCAGGTTGGGCAGCGGGTCGACGACGAAATCGTGCCGGTCCATCAGCGCGTACGTGAGACCCGCCCCGCCGCGCAGCTCCTCGTGCGCGAGCCCGGCGATCAGCAGTCCCGCAAGGTCGTCGGGGTGCAGGCCGTTGAGGTGCGAGCGCACCTGCGTGCGCAGAGTGTCCCCGAGCCGCGCCTCGCCCAGCACCGACTCGATGCACTCGAGGCGGGCGGCCTCGACGGCCAGCGTCTGAACCAGCAGGTCGGCCAGATAGAGCACCTCGACCCCGCGGTCGCGCAACGCCTGGGCGAACGCGTCGTGCTCCTCCTGCGCGCGCCCGACCCAGGGGATGCCGTCGAAGAGGAGCTTGTCGTTGTTGCGTGGCGTGAGCCGCTGCAGCTCTGGGCCCGGCCGGTGCAGCAGCACCGTGCGCAACGGAGCGACCTCGCTGTCAACCCCGTGTGGGTGACTCATGCTGACGAGGCTAACGCGGCAGGCTCGCGATCACCGGCAATAGGCAGCGCGGCTACCCTGTGCGCCATGGCGACGTCGACACCGGGCAACGTCGGCGGCGTCGCCGTCGTGATTCCTGCCAAGGATGAGGCGCAGCGCATCGCGGCCACGGTGCGGCGGCGCTCAGCGCATCGACGGTGTCGATCTCGTGGTTGTCGTCGATGACGGGTCGTCGGACGGCACGGCCGAGGCGGCCCGCGGTGCGGGCGCAGTGGTCGTACGGCATGCACGAAACCGTGGCAAGGCAGCCGCGATGGAGACCGGCGCCACATCTGTCGCGGCGATCGAGGAGCGCGAGCCTGACCGGACAGCGCCACGGGCTCTGCTGTTCCTTGACGGCGACCTCGAGGACACCGCCGCTGAGGCCGCACCACTCGCCGAGGAGGTCCTTGCCGGCCGCGCCGACATGACGATCGCGACCCTTCCGTCCCAGCCGGGCGGCGGTCGCGGGCTCGTCGTCAACCTTGCGCGGGACGGCATCGAGCGGGCGACCGGCTTCGTCGCGACGCAGCCGCTGTCCGGCCAGCGCTGCCTGACGCGGTCGGCCTATGACGCGGCGCTGCCGCTCGCGCACGGCTTCGGCGTCGAGACCGGGCTGACCATCGACTTGCTGCGCAAGGGCTTCCGAGTCGTCGAGGTCCAGGTCCCGTTCCGGCACCGGGTGACCGGCACCGACTGGCAGGCCCAGGTGCATCGGGCGAAGCAGTGGGCGCACGTCGCCAAGGCCCTCGTGGAGCGCGGTGTCATGCCGCGACCGTGGCACCGTGGCTGACCTGCAGACTGCGCGTCACGCACAGATCGGCTGGTGGCCGCGCATCTCCTACGGGCTGGGCGGGCTGGCGATCCTGCTGTTCCTCGTCGTGGGCCTGGCGGGACCCAACGCAGTCGCACTGACGCTCGCCGACGAGCCGGGCCGGGGATGGCTGCCGCCCTATGGTCTCGATCTCGGCCTCAGCCCGTCGGTCTCGGTGGGTCTGACAAGCGCCGCAGTACTGTGCGCCGCGGTCGCGGTCGGCGCCGGCCTGTGGGCGCTGCGCATGGGCTGGGTGCCTGCCCCATGGCGGCTCGTGTCGGCCGGCGCGGCCGCGGCGTTCCTGCTCGTGCTGGTGCCGCCCATGGCGAGCGCCGACGTGCAGGTCTACGCCGTGTACGGGCGCCTGGCGGCGCTCGGCCTCGACCCGTACACCAACACCGCGCCGGACCCTCATCGACCGAGGCGACCCGATCGGGCTCGCGACCGAGAAGCCCTGGCTCGACGTGACCAGCGTGTACGGGCCGCTGGCCACGCTGGTGCAGGAGCTCGCGGCGCGGCTCGGCGGCGGCTCCATGCACGACATCGTGTTCTGGCTGGCGCTGCTCAACGCTGCGGCCTACGTCGGCGCGGGTGCGCTGCTGGTCATCGCGGCCGGCGCCGACCCGGCTCGACGTGCGCGGGCGGCGCTGTTCTGGGCCGCCAACCCGCTGCTCATCTACGTCGTCGTCGGTGGCGCGCACCTCGACGCGCAGGCCATCGTGCTCGCGGTGGCTGCGCTGGCCCTGCTGCGCCGATCGCCGTTGGGCGCCGGACTCCTCCTCGGCCTAGCCGGCGCGGTGAAGATCTCGCTCGGCCTCTGGGGTCTCGGGTTCCTCTGGGCGTTGCGTCGTCGGCCCAAGGATGCGCTGCTGCTGTGCGTGGGGCGCGGCGTCGTCGCTGGCGCTGACCTACGGGTTGGCGGGCGAGGCGGTGTTCACGCAGGTGCAGGCCAACGCGAAGTACGTGTCTCCGTCGACGTTCTGGCACCGCATCTACGAGGTGCTCGACGAGCAGCTACCCCGCGATGACGCCAAGCGCTATGTCGCGATCGCCGCATGGGTCGTCGTCGCGCTGCTCGTCGTCGTGCTGCTGCGCGTGCTGCCGCGCACCGACGATGTGGTCGGCGCCGGCCGCCCGCGGCGCTGCAGCAGTGTCGTTGGCCTGGGTGCTCGGCGCGCAGTACGTGCTGCCCTGGTACGACGCCGCGGCCTGGGCCGCGCTCGCGCTGGTCGCCGCGTCGGCCGCCGACTGGGTGCTGCTCGTGCACACCGGGGCGTACGGCTTTTGGTATGTCGCCAGCCGTGCCCTCGTCTTCCCGCCGGCGGTGGCCGCATGGGCCAGCCACCGCGCGCCGATGCTGCGGTGGGTCAGTGGATCGCTGGCGTCGCTGACGGTTGGCTGGGGTCTGGTGGCAGTGGCGCGTCGAGGTGTAGGCGAATCGCCCGGCTCACCGCAGCCACGACCAGCGGGATCCCGATCGTCAGCATGAGCGCCGGCACGATCACGCCGGAGTCGTTGACGGCGAACCCGACGACCCCCGTGACGAGGCCGGTCCAGATGAGGGGTCGCAGCAGCGGCCAGGATGCGAACGCGTCGACGAGCCCGGGCACGCGCATGCGCTCGGGGCGACGGACCATGGCGATGATGACGGCGTACGACAGCGGCACCAGCCAGCCGTAGGGCGGGCGGCCCGCCAACGTGCGCAGGGAGTTGCGGGCCTTGCGGTAGACGATCTCCCACGCCTCGCCGTCGATGACCTGCTGCACGAAGTCGCCGAGGTGCGTACGGGCTGTCGCGGGCCGCAACCAGTCGAGGAACGCGATCGCCGTCACAACCACCACCGCGCCCAGGGCGACGAGCACGAGCTGTCGCCAGGAGTGGCGCGTGCCGCTGACGATGAGGCCGAGCATCGCGAAGCCGCAGACCGTGGCGATGACGCCGCCGAAGTCGGCCCCGGCGAACGGAGCGCCGTCGAGCACCACGGCTGCGGCCCCGATCACGCCCACGACCGCGGTTGCGGCGAGTTGTGAACCGCCGCGGTCGAGCACCCACTGCGCGAGCGCGGCCGCCAGCACCAGGCAGGCGGTCACAAAGATCGCGAAGGCGATGTTGCCGAACCCGTAGAACCGCCCGGCCACCAGCGGCGACAGGCCGAGCAGGCTCGAGTGCTGCAGGTGCGAGCCCACCAGGACGTCGACGCCCAGCACGCCCGCCGTGATGCCGGCGACGACGGCGGTCGGTCCATAGCTGCGTCGCCGCCATGGCCCGAATGCTGCGACCGCGGTGATGGCGATAGCGATAGCAAGCTAGCGTGGTCCACAGCGCCAGACCGGGGCGGTCGGCCAGCCACCAGTGGCCGAGGTTGGCCAGGAACGATGCGACGGGGAATGACGCGGCCACCAGGGTGAAGAGGTGGACAGCGGTGAGCACGCGGCGGCGTGCGGGCATCGACAGCCAGCGGCCGAGCAGCGCGAGGCTGCCGCCGAGGAAAAGGAGCTCGACGAGCCCGAGGAGCAGGAAGAACGGTCCGGACTGCTCCTTGAAGACCTGGGCGGCGTGGTCTGCGCCCTGCAGCTCGCGGACCGTATCGCCGGCGTCGGCGGGATGCGCGGCGCCGGGCCGCCAGGGGCGGCCGACCATCTCGGATGGTGCGTCGACGTGGGCGTAGTCGACGAGTGTCGGCGTCACGTCGGTGAGCTGGACGAGGCCGTCCCACCGAGTCGAGCCGGAGGTCAGCCAATTTGCGCCGTATGGTCCGCCGTCGGGTTGCGGCCCGGACGCGGCCCCCACGCGGAGGCCTAGCCCGACCGGGATCGTGGCCTCGTCGTGCGGGCCGACCGGCGGGGTGGGGCCATAGTCCGAGACACCGACGACGAGCAGGGCGGTGTCGTCGGGCAGCCGGTCCCGAAGCTGGGCGAGGTCGCGGTCGATGGCAGTGGCGGCCGCGGCGCGGGCCTCAGGGTCGAACTCGGTCGGCGGCACCGAACCCAGGTCCACGACGGTGACCGGGCATTCGGAGATGTTCTCGGTGGTCAGGTTGCCCGGGCGGCTCAGATAGCGCGCGACCCTGCCGCTCTCGTCGGCGAGGGCGAGCGCCGCACCGGGGCCGACCGCGGTGGCGCAGACGCCGTTGTCGGCCAGCGTCTGGCCGAGCAGACCCAGCTCGGCGTCATAGCCGAACTCGTCCTGCTGCTCGCGCAGCTGCGCCCAGTCGGGTACGGTCGCGCCGCCACTCTCGGCGGTGAGTGCCGGCGTCTCGCGGCAATAGCCACGGTCGCTGTCCTCGCCCGGCAACGTCCGCTCCTGCGCGGCCCGCCGGCCGGCGCTGACCGTCAGCCAGCCGTCGACGACGCAGTTGTGCGTGTAGACCGAGCGCACCGCGACCGAACCGACGGCTTGACTGCCGGCGAGGTCGTACAACGTCGGCATCTGTTCGGCGCTGACGTCGCCCCATGCCAGGCCGCCGACGCCGGCGAGCACGACATGCGGCTGGTCGCTGCTGGGTTGGGCGGACGCGGCCGGCGTCAGCCCCAGGGCGGCCGCGGAGACCGTGATCGCCAGTGCGAGGCGTCTCAGTGCCCGTCTCATAGCGGCAGGCCCTCGACGCCGAAACGTCCAGCCAGACGAGCGTGGCCAGTACGGCAAACAGCACGCCGGCGATCCGCTTGACGAGCGACGGCTTGACGTAGCGCAGCAACGTGCGGCCGACGAGCACCCCGATCGCGGCGACGCTGGCCAGAGCGAGCCATCCTCCGACGAGCACGGAGAGTGGCGAGTCGTAGCGCGCGGCGAGACTGGCAATCGTGAACTGGGAGAGGTCGCCCCACTCGGCTGCGAAGAGAACACCGAACGCTGATGGCGGCGGCGCGGGCGCCTGTCGCGGGAGCGGTCTGCCTGGCCGCGATCTCGGCTTCCTCCCTTGCTTCGTCCTCTTCGGCACGCGCGGCGGAGCGCAGCAGGATGACCGCGCCGACGGTGAACAGAGCGGCCGTCACGATGTGGACCACCGTCTCGGGCAGCAGCGACAGGATCTGGCCGACGAAGACCGCGATCACGGCCTGAACGAGGAACGCCGCGCTCGCGCCCAGCCAGACCCAGCGGCCCGGGTAGCGCGTCGACAGCACGAGCGTCGCCACGAAGGTCTTGTCGGGGAGCTCGACGGGGAACACCAAGAGGAACGTGGTCAGCACGACCGCGAGATCCACGTCCCGTTCCCTCCGAGTTGGCGCTGGGCGGGGGTCCAGTTTAGACGCGCGCCCGAGGTCTCCCCACCTGCCCGATCCGGGCAGTACGCTCCGGACATGTCCGGCTTTGTCGGTGACCCGGCGCTGCGCGACGGTCTCGTCGTCGCCGGGGTGTTGCTCGGGCTGCTCGGCGTCTGGTCCGCGACCCGCGCGCACCGCAAGGTCACGGCGCTGCGCGCTCGGCTCGCGGTTCTCGAGCCGTCCGGCCCCAAAGGTCGCTCCCGATCGATCCTCGACATGCTGGCCGACAGCGGCGAGGACATGGCCGACCTGCGAGGTGACGTTCAGGCAGCGCTCGACGAGCTTGACCGGGCTCGGCAGGAGGCTGCTGACGCGATCCGACACGTGGCCGTCGTGCGCTACGACGCGCCGGGTGCGGTCGCCCGGCACCAGTCGTTCTCGCTCGCGCTGCTCGACGCCGAGGGCGACGGTGTCGTGATCAGCACGATCACCGAGGCCGACGGCTCCCGCACCTACGCCAAGATCGTCACCCGCGGGCACGGCGACTTCGCGCTCGCTCCCGAGGAGCGCGAGGCGGTCGCCCTCGCCCGCGGCGAGCAGGACGCCGCCGTGCGTCGCCGACCCTGACCGCGCCTTAGGCTGCACGCGTGGTGAGTTACGCCTACCTCGGCCCCGAGGGCACGTTCACCGAGGCTGCGCTGCGCCGGGTGGCCGACGCGGGCGCGGAGCTGGTGCCGTACGAGACGGTGACGGCGGCGCTCGACGCCGTCCGCGCCACGGCGGTCGCCGGTGCCATGGTCCCCCTGGAGAACTCCGTCGAGGGCTCCGTCAACGCCACCCTCGACGAGCTGGCCGCCGGCGCACCTCTCGTGATCGTGCGAGAGGTGGTCATCCCCGTGGCGTTCTCGCTCGTCGCCCGTCCCGGCACCCAGCTCGCCGACATCAAGAAGATCGCCACCCACCCACACGCAGAGGCGCAGACCCGGCGCTGGCTGGCAGCCAACCTTCCGGCCGCCGTCGTCCTGCCCGCGACGTCCACCGCCGCGGCCGCTGCCCAGGTCGCCGACCCCACGGCTCCCTTCGAAGCGGCCATCGCCGCGCCCATCGCAGTGGAGCATTACCCGCTCGTCGCCCTCGCGACCGGCATCGGCGACAACTCGGATGCGGTGACCCGCTTCGTGCTCGTCGAGCCGCCGGGCCATCCACCACCCCGTACGGGCCAGGACCGCACGTCGCTCGTCTTCTTCCTCCGGGACGACCATCCCGGCGCCCTGCTCGAGAGCCTCGAGCAGTTCGCCGCCCGCGGCGTCAACCTCACCCGCATCGAGTCCCGCCCCACAGGGGACGGGATCGGCCGCTACTGCTTCTCCGTCGACCTCGAGGGCCACATCGCCGACGCGCGGGTCGGTGACGCGTTGAAAGGCCTGCGGCGCGTCAGCAAGGACGTGCGGTTCCTCGGCTCGTACGAACGGGCTGACGGCATCGAACCCGATGTTCGCTACGGCACCGCCGACGCCGACTTCGCCTCCGCCGAGGAGTGGCTGCGCGCCCTGCGTGGCGGCAACTAGGCCACTGCTTGCACCGGCGCTGCGTGAGCCCCGCTCGGGCTGGGTTCAGGTTTGCTCGAGCCGAAACTGCGCCATGGTTTTCGCGTGGGCGGCGAACTCCGGGAGGTCCGCGGCCAGCTCGTCGAAGTCCCACACCATCATGGTGAGCAGCCGCATCGGGGTGGCCGCGACGACGTTCGCTGTCCGGCGGCCGTGCTCAAGAACGCCGATTTCGCCGAAGGTGCTGCCCGGCCCGAGCGACCTGACCAGCTCCCCGTCGATGGTGACCACCGCCGTCCCCTCCCGTACGACGAACAGGTGATAGGCGAAGTCGCCCTGGCGTGCGATTACCGCGCCGAGGTCGACCTCGACTTCCTGCAGCCGCTCGGCGACGCGCTCGCGCTGACTGTCGCTGAGGTTCTTGAACAGCGGCATCGATCGAAGTTCGTCAGTGAGCATCGCGTGTCCCTCCGTGCCCCCACCCTGCGCCAATCCCCCAGGCACGTCAACGGCGCCTGGCAACGATTCGTCGCACTGCAGTACGCGCTTCACGCGGTCAGAAGAGTCCGTCGCACTCCAGGCATTGTTCTTGCAGTGGGAGGATCGGCCGGTGATCTCGCTGAGCGTGTCGACGAGCGACTACCACACGGCAGGAGAGCCCTTTCGGATCGTTACTGATCCTCCTGTCGTGCTGCCGGGGGACTCGGTCGCCGATCGGCGGGCGCGAGCCCTGGAGAGTCCGGTTGCTCAGGGCCTGCGCGAACTGCTGTGCTTCGAGCCGCGCGGGCACGCCGACATGTACGGGGGGTTCCTCGTGCCCCCAGACGACGACGGCGCGCACCTAGGCGTGCTGTTCTGGCACAAGGACGGGTTCTCCACCGCCTGCGGACACGGCACGATCGCCCTCGGCGCGTGGGCGGTCGACACGGGCCTGGTTCCCGCCCCCGACGACGGCAGCGTGGACGTGGTCATCGACGTGCCTTCGGGGCGAGTCACCGCCCGGGTGCATCGCAGCGGCGGTCGCACCGTGGCCGTCGACTTCGTCAATGTGCCCAGCTACGTCCTTGCCCGCGACGTCCCGCTGACCACCTCCCGTGGGGAAGTCGCAGTCACCGTCGCCTACGGCGGCGCCATCTACGCCAGCATCGACGCCAGCGTCGTCGGGCTGGCGGTTGACCCGTCGCAATACCAGGAGCTCATCGCACTTGGCCGCGAGGTCAAGTGGGCGATGAACGACACCGAGCACGCCGCCCATCCCACCGACCCCCGGCTCAACGGCGTGTACGGGACGATCCTCCACGAGGACCTCGGCGACGACGACGGCCAGGTGCGCCAGCGCAACGTGACCGTGTTCGCCGACGGAGAGGTCGACCGCTCGCCCTGCGGATCGGGGACTTGCGCGCGGCTGGCCGTCCTCGCCGATCAGGGGCGGGTGAGTGTCGGCGGCCCGACCCTGCACCACGAGTCGATCGTGCGGTCCCGCTTCACCGGCGAGGTCGTGGCGGCGACCACCGTCGCGGGCCGGCCCGCCATCGTCCCGCAGGTCACCGGCCTCGCGCATCGGACGGGGGAGCACACCTTCGTCGTCGATTCCGCCGACCCCCTCGTGCCCGGCTTCGTGCTGCGATGAATGCACCGCTACTGCTCGACGCCGACGCCGTCCGCGCGGCGTGCAGTCCCGCCGCGGCCGTCCAGGCAATCACTGCCGCGCTGCACGACGGAGTCGACCCCGCCGCCGACCTTCCCCGCCAGCGCCGTGCCGCTTGCGCTCGGGGCAGTTCCTGCTCATGCCGTCCGAGGGCGCTCGAGGCGGGGCACACGTAGGCATCAAGGTCGCCACCGTGGCACCAGAGAATCCCACCCGCGGGCTACCTCGCATCCAGGCCTCCTACCTGCTGTTCGACACCGAGTCCCTGAGCCTGGTCGCCATGATGGACGGGACGGCGCTCACGACACTGCGCACCCCCGCGGTGTCGGTGGCGGCCGTCGCGCCCCGGCTGAAGACCGGCTCGGGGTCGGTCGCGCTGGCGGTCCTCGGCGCGGGACCGCAGGCACATGGCCATGTCGCTGCGCTGGCCGCGGTACTCGCACCGCAGCGGCCGCTGGGCCCGGTCACGCATCTGGTTCGCGAGCCGGCCCGGGCGACGCCGACCGAGGGCGCAGAAGTCGTTCCGCTCGGCGGCCCGCTGGCTCGCGACGTCCTGCGTGCGGCGGACGTCGTCGTGTGCGCCACCGCGGCAAGGTCCCCGCTGTTCGAGGCCGAAGTGATCGCCGACACCGCCGTCGTCATCGCCGTCGGCTCCCACGAGCCTGACGCCCGAGAACTTCCCGGCGCGCTGTGCGCCCGGGGCACCGTCGTGGTCGAGGATGTCGCCACCGCCCTGCGTGAAGCCGGCGATGTGTGCTTGGCCCTGGCCGAGGGGGCTCTACAGGCGGCGGAGCTGGTGTCGATGCGAGAAGTCGTCACCGGCCGTGCCCTGCCCGACCCGGCACGGCCCCTGGTCTTCAAGAGCGTCGGAATGTCCTGGCAAGACTTGGTCGTCGCCGAAGCCGTGCTCGGCGGTTTGGCCGCCATGACCGATCGTGACGGGATCTAGGCTGCTTGAGCATGGCAGAAATAGTGCTGCGGGTCCGACTCATGAGCGGTGACCAACTCGACGTTCGGTATCAGCACGAAGCACTCGACGAGAATGAGGTGATCCACCAAGTCGTCGAGACGCTCGCAGAGGACTCTGGGGTGCTTCGCACCAGACATGGTGACCGGCTCCTGGTGCTCTACGGCAGGGGCGTTGCCGCCGTCGAGGTGGGGCCACGCGGCGCAGTCCTCTGACCTCGTTATGCCGTCCCGGCGCCGTTTCGTGCTTGCCCCTCCCGAATGCGAACCAGGGTGCGAGCCAAGCAAAAGCGAGTCCGGCGCCGCTACGGTTGGGGCATGGCCGCCCCCTCCGCCATGGTCCCGCTTGGCACACCCGCCCACGACTTTCGGCTCCCCGCGATCGACGGATCGGTCGTCGGGCGCGACGACTTCGCCGCCGCGCCGGCGCTGCTGGTGATCTTCCTCTGCAACCACTGCCCGTACGTGCGGCACATCGAGCAGCGGCTAGGTGCCGCGACCTCGGCGCACGCGCAACGCGGCGTCGCCGTCGTCGGCATCTGCAGCAACGATGCGGCGGCATACCCGGACGACGACGTTGCTGGGCTACGCGCGCAGGCCGACCGGGCGGGGTTCGCGTTCCCGTACCTCATCGACGCCGAGCAAACGGTTGGCCGGGCGTACGACGCGGCCTGCACACCAGACTTCTTCCTGTACGACGCCGATCGCAAGCTCGCCTATCGCGGCGCCTTCGACCACGCGACCCCCGGCAACGGCAAGCCGGTCACCGGGGAGTTGCTCGACGAGGCGGTCGACTTGGTCCTCGCCGGCAAGGCAGTGCCCGAGCCGCACAAGCCCAGTCTCGGCTGCTCGATCAAGTGGCGAGACGATCGGGGTGGGTTCAACCTGTTGAGCAGCTAGCCGGCAGGCGTGCCCCTCCGCAGGCGTGCCGGCCCGCTCAGTGGCGCTCCGGTGTTCAGGCGGGAGGGATCGATTCGGTCGATTTCGCGGGGCTGCGTCAATGAACCATCGAGCTGGCCGGGCCGTATTACGTAGGTGGCCGAGCCGACCACCCGTGCGACGGGACGTGGAGTACCCCTCGGGCTCCTCGCGCCGTGCACGTACGTCGTGGCCGTGGGCGTTGCGGTCGCTGTATCGCAGCGGATACACGTAGGCCCGGGCCCGCACCAGGCGGCGTTGTTCGTCCATCTCGCGAGCGTGTTGGTGGGCTTCGGTGCGGTGCTAGTGGTCGAGTGGTGTGGGCTGCTGTGGCTGCTCCGGCGAGCCACGCTCGCCGATGCCTTGCACGTGGCCGGCCTGGTTGTGCCGTTGATCTGGCTCGGCGTTGGCGGCCTGCTCGTCAGCGGTACCCTGCTGCACCCGGACCTCGGCGCCGGATGGACGCTGCTGAAGATGGCGGCCGTGGCTGCGCTCGGTGTCAACGGCGTGTACGTCGGCCGGCTGCGCCGTACTCTCGATGCCGCCGGCCCGGAGATGACGCAAGCCCAGCAGCGGCTGCTCTTTGTGAGCGCGGGGGTCTCCCAGGCCTGCTGGTGGACCGCGGTGGCCGTGGGCTTCCTCAGCTCCCAGGGATGACATCGACCGAGCGTCCCCTGTCAGCTCGTCGTGGTGTACTTGCACCACGAAGGCACGCTCCGGGGGTGTCGATGGCAATCGAGCTGTACCTGAAGATCGACGGCGTCACCGGCGAGTCGAAGGACGCTAAGCACGCGCAGTGGATCGACCTGCTGACGTTCAGCTGGGGCGTCTCCAACGATGTGATCATCTCGGGCGGGGGCGGCGCTGGCGCGGGCAAGCCCAAGCCGCAGGACTTCAGCTTCGTCAAGTTCGTCGACAAGGCGTCGCCGGCGCTTCTGCAGGCCTGCCTGTCGGGCAAGCACTTCGCGAAGGCCGAGCTGGCGGTGGTGCGTTCAGGTGGCAAGGGGCAGCAGTTCCTCACAATCACGCTGACTGATGTCCTGGTCTCGAGCTTCCAGATCGGCGGCTCCGAAGGCGACGACCAGTCGCCGACCGATCAGTTCACGCTCGACTTCCGCCGCATTGTCTACGGGTACCAACCGCAGAAGGCGGACGGCTCCCTGGGGTCAGCCGTCAACGCGACGTGGAACTTCGACACCAACAAGCCCTGACCCCGCGGCCGGAAAACCGGCTGCAGCCCGCCGGTAGGCTCGACGCGTGATCGACCTGCGCCAGCTTCGTGACGACCCGACCTATGCCGACCGTGCCCGCGCCTCCCAGCGCGCCCGCGGAGCGAAGGCCGAATTGGTCGACGAGATGCTGTCGGCTGACGCCCGGCGGCGTTCCGCGCTCACCGAGTTCGAGCAGCTGCGCGCCGAGCAGAAGGCGCTAGGAAGGCAGATACCCCAGGCCGCCGCGGAGCAGAAGCAGGCACTGCTCGCCAAGGCCAAAGACCTGGCCGCCGGCGTCAAGAACGCCGAGGCCACCGCCGACAGAGCCGCCGCCGACGTCGATGAGCTGCTCGCCGCGATCGACAACGTCATCGAGGAAGGCGTCCCGGCCGGCGGCGAGGACGACTACGTCGTTCTCAAAGAGGTGGGGGAGCGCCCGACGCTCGATTCCGTACGCGATCATCTGGAGATCGGTGAGCTGCTCGGCGCCATCGACACCGAGCGCGGCGCCAAGGTGTCGGGCGCTCGGTTCTACTTCCTCACCGGCATCGGCGCTCAGCTCGAGCTCGCGTTGCTCACCATGGCGATGGACCAGGCGACCGGCGCCGGCTTCACCGCGATGATCACCCCGACGCTTGTCCGCCCGGAAATCATGGCCGGCACGGGGTTCCTTGGCTCGCACTCGGCCGAGGTCTACCGCGTCGACGCCGACGACCTCTATCTGGTCGGCACCTCGGAGGTCGCGCTCGCTGGCTATCACCAGGACGAGATCCTTGACCTTGGCCCCGGACCACGGCGCTACGCCGGCTGGTCAGCCTGCTACCGGCGCGAGGCGGGGTCGTACGGAAAGGACACCCGCGGCATCATCCGCGTCCACCAGTTCCACAAGGTGGAGATGTTCTCCTACTGCACACCCGCTGACGCTGCGGCCGAGCACCAGCGGCTGCTCGGCTGGGAGGAGGAGATGCTCGCCAAGGTCGAGCTGCCGTACCGCGTCGTCGACATCGCCGCTGGTGACCTCGGGTCGAGCGCCGCACGGAAGTACGACTGCGAGGCATGGCTGCCGTCCCAGCAACGCTGGATGGAAGTGACGTCGACGTCCAACTGCACGACGTTCCAGGCGCGCCGACTCAACATCCGTCAGCGCACCGACCGCGGCACGCAGCCGGTGGCCACGCTCAACGGCACCCTCGCGACCACGCGCTGGATCGTGGCGATCCTGGAGAACCACCAGCAGGCTGATGGCTCTGTCCGGGTGCCCGCGGCACTGCGCCCCTACCTCGGTGGCCGCGACGTCATCGAGCCGGTCATGCGCTGATGTCCGCCGAGGGCGCCGCCAGCCTTTGGCGGCCGCGGCTGGTCGCACTCGACGTCGACGGGACGATTGCCAACTACGACGGCAGCATCTCGCCGGCAGTGGCCGAGGCCGTACGGGCTGTCGCGGCGCACGGCGTCGCGGTCGTGCTCGCCACCGGCCGGTCCATGCACGGCACACTGCCGGAGTGCGACGAGCTCGGCCTTTTCGACGGGCTGGCCGTGTGCTCCAACGGGGCCGTCATCGCGGACGTACACACACGCTCCACCATCCAGGTCGTCACCTTCGACGCAACGGACGCCGTGCGGTTCTTTGCCTCGCGCATCCCCGACGCGCTGCTCGCGGTCGAGGTGGTCGGTGTCGGATACCGGGTGACCGGGCGGTTCCCGGAGGGAGAGCTTGGCGGCGAGATCACGGTGGTCCCACCTGACGCGCTGCTCGACGGGCCGGCTACCCGCCTCATCGCTCGGTGGCCCAACGGCGACCGGCAGTTGTTCTTCCAGCTGGCCAGGGAAGCCGGGCTGCGGGGCATCGACTACGCGATCGGCTACGACGCATGGCTCGACGTGATGCCGGCCGGCGTCTCCAAGGCATCGGGCCTGCAGTTGGTGTGCCAGCGGCTCGGCATCGACCCGGCCGACGCGCTCGCGGTGGGTGATGGGCACAACGACCTCGAGATGCTCGCGTGGGCCGGTCTCGGTGTGGCCATGGGCAACGCTGCGCCGGACGTGCAAGCCGCGGCTGATGAGGTAGCCGGCGGGATCGACGACGATGGTCTCGTGGACCTCCTGGCTCGGTGGTTCTGATGACCCCCCGCCTCATCGCGACCGATCTCGACGGCACGCTCCTGCGCAGCGACAGCACGGTGTCGCCGCGCACGGTCGCCGCGCTGCGTGCTGCCGAGGACGCCGGCGCGATCGTCGTGCTCGTCACGGGTCGGCCGCCGCGCTGGATGCGCCCGGTCGCGGAGGCAGTGGGGCACACGGGGCTCGCGGTGTGCGCCAACGGCGCGGTCGTCTACGACCTGCATCGCGAAGCGCTCCTGGAGTCGTTCCCGCTCGACCGCGAGTCGGCGCAGGCGGTCGTCGACGTTGTCCGCGACGCGATCCCTGGCGTGGCCTTCGCGGTGGAGACCGCCGAGCACGGGTTTGGGCACGAGCCCGGCTACTCCACCCGGTTCGACGAGTCGGAGCAGATGCGGCCGCGCATCGGCGCGATCGAGACACTCTTCGACCACCCGCCGGTCAAGCTGCTGATCAGGCACAGCGAGATGGATCCCGACTCCCTGCTCGCCGCCGCTCTCAAGGTCGCCGACGGGCTGGCCGAGCTCACTCACTCGAGCATCGACGGTCTGCTCGAGGTGTCGGCGACCGGCATCACCAAGGCGACGACGCTCGCCCGCATTGCCGACGAGCACGGCATCCGCCCCAGCGAGGTCGTGGCCTTCGGCGACATGCCGAACGACCTGCCGATGCTGGCGTGGGCGGGGACGGCGTACGGCATGACCAACGCCCACCCCGACGTGATCGCGGCCGTGGACCTGCTTGCGCCCAGCAATGACGATGACGGTGTGGCGCAGGTGCTGGAGCAGCTGTTCAGCACCAGGTGAGCTGAACCATCCGACATCGGCGCCGTCATGACGCCGTAGATTCGGATCGTTAGAGGTACATGCCCCCACCGGGCCGCGAGTCAGGCTCCCCTGGCGGCATCGCACCCGGCGGCAGGGCGCGGCGCATCTGCTCCAGCTGGGCGCGGGCCGCCATCTGTTGCGCGAACAGCGCGGTCTGGATGCCGTGGAACAGACCCTCGAGCCAGCCGACCAGCTGGGCTTGAGCAACCCGCAGCTCGGACTCGCTCGGCACCGAGTCGTTGGTGAACGGCAGCGACAGTCGGTCGAGCTCCTCGATGAGCTCGGGCGCGAGCCCCTGCTCCAGCTCCTCGATCGACGCCCGGTGGATCTCCTTGAGCCGCAGCCGGCTGGCCTCGTCGAGCGGCGCCGTGCGCACCTCCTCGAGCAGCTGCTTGATCATGCTGCCGATGCGCATGACCTTGGCCGGCTGCTCGACCAGATCGGTGATCGAAGTCTCCTCGCCCGCCTCGCCCTGGTCCGGAGGTCCCTCCACCGCCATGCCGTCAGGACCGACGATGACGACCCGGGGCTCGGGGGACTGGTCCTGCTGGTCAGGGCTTGGCTGCGGCTCGGTCATGCGCCCATCTTTCCCTGAACCGCGGACGCAACGCGCTCGACCCCGACTACCGGCTCTTGCGGCCGCCGACGACCCACATCTGCAGCGTGGCTGTGAAAGTGCCTCGCGCGTCCGCGTCGGCCAATGCCGCCCGCCACTCGTCCAGCCGCGGGATCGCTTCGAGCAGGCCCGCCAGGTCGTCGGGCAGTGTCCGCGCGAACACCGGCATGACGTCTCCGGCGCCGTCTACCGACCGCTCGACGATCGTGACCGGCACGGCCTCAACGTCGACCAACCACGGCCGCGCTCAGCAACCCGGGCAGTCGCAGCCCCAGCCGCGGGCTGAACCCAGGCTCCCGCACCAGATCGACGAAGGCCCTCGTCGCCTCCTCCGCCAGCGCTTCATCGCCGACGTCGGCGGACATCGAGCCCCAGTCGGGCTCAGCCGCGACGAGCCGACCGCCCGGCGCGAGGACACGCACGAGCTCCACGACCGCCGCCGCCGGATCACGTGAGTACTGCATCGAGCGCTCGACCCGCACGGCGTCGAACCACCCGTCGGGCAGGTCGAGGTCGTTCATGTCGCCGGTTCGGAACTCCAGCGGCAGGCCCAGCGTTGCGGCGCGCTCGCGCGCCAACCGCACGAAATCCTCGCTTCGGTCGATCCCCAGCACCTGCCCCCCGTCCGGCGCGACGCGGCGAGCCATCTCGGCCGCGTCCGAGCCCAGCCCCGGCCCGATCTCGAGTACGCGCATGCCGGGACGCAGGTGCATCAGCTCGTACGACACCTCGTCGACGCGCTGCATGTCCGCCCGCCGACCGACACGGTCGAGGTAGTCGATGAGGTGCGGCTGCAGGCGCGATCGGTCGGGGTCCTCGAACTTGGTGTCATCAAACTCGCGCGGTGGCTGCTGGTCCGGCACGCGACGACGCTACTCGCGCGTGGCCTACTCGACGCGGCGCACGAGCGGCAGCCTGGACGGCGTGACAACGGCAGCGACGAGCGCGGCGAACAGCGGCACCGCGATCGCGGTGAGCGCGACGGAGTCCCACGGGATCACGAACCGGGGCGAGCCCGTGGTTGCGCGCGCGACCCAGGCGGCGAACATGCCGAACGCGAGCCCCGTCAGGCATCCGAGCCCACCGACCAGCAGGGCCTGTGCCGCGGACAGCCGCCGGCGACGTGACGGAGCGGCTCCCACCGCGGCCAGAGTGGCAAGGTCGGCGCGGCCCTCCGCCGCTGAGAGCGCAACGGCGATCGCGACGCCGACGATGGTGATGAATGCACCGGCGGCGACGAGAATCATGCGCGCCACGCGGTAGTCGCTGTTGAAGTCGTCAGCCACCACCGTCTCGGCGCCGGTCGCCTCGGCGGCGTCGCGCAGCCTGTCAACCTCGTCGTCCGTGAGCGCGCGATCGGGGACGAGCATCGCCATGTCGGTCGTGGTATCCCCGCCAAGCTCCTCGACAGTCTCCGGGCTCACCAGTGCACTGGGCAGCAGGTTGTAAGCCTGGTCGCGTTCGGCTAGCACGGCGGGAAGCTCCGAGCTGTCGGCGGTCACGACTCCGCGCACCTTGCCCACGAACCACACGACGGTGGCGCGCCCGTCGGCGATGAAGCCAGGATCCGTGACGACGACGCCGCCATCGGAGAGTGCCGCACGCTCCTCGTTGGTTGGCTCGCGGCCGAGCATGAGGGCCAGCATGTCGCTGTCACCGGTATGGAGTCGCAAGTCGGAGCAGGGCGGCGTTTCGCAGGACGCTCTGTCAGCCATGAGACCGGCCCCGATGTTGCAGTCAGATGCGCCGGACTCGCTCTTGCCGCACACGATGCCGGAATCGACCACCGAGACGGCATCAACGGTGTCGGACCCCGCGAGTGAGCCGGCGTCGACCGAGTCGGCCCTCGCGTCGGGATCGCTCCAGTTGATCCCCGGGCCGGCAAGGACGGCAATGACCCCGTCGGGCACCGGTGGCACCTCTCGGAGCCGCTCAGCCAGCTCGAGGTTGGCGAGCATGATGCCAATGGCGACAGATCCGGCCACGGCGATGGCGATGGCGCTGGTGGCCGGGCCCGTACGGTGCCGATGCCGTGCGGCATCGCGAAAGGCCAGGCGGGACGACAGGGGAAGCAGCCGTCCCAGCTGACCGACCAGCGAGACCAGCGTGGGCAGGGTGACGACGAGGCCGGCGACCACCAGGACCAACCCGGCGAGCACGAGCGCCACCGGACCGGCTGGGCTGGGCGCCGCGATGTAGTCACCAGTCGCCTGAACGTCCTCGAGCTGTCGCGCGTAGGCGGCGAAGTCGTCGGCCATGAGCCTGTCGCCGGTCACCGCTATGGCGACGCCAAGCCCGATCAAACCCAGGCCAATGACCGGCAGTCCGACTCGCTTGGCCTTACCGCTGCGGAAACGCCGGGCGAGCGCGTCGACAGGGTTCATGCGCGCCGCGCCGTAAGCAGGGACGACGGCGGCGGCAAGCCCGGACAGCAGGCCGACGCCGGCGGCGATGAGAATCTCGACGGCGCCGAACCGCCAGCCGGGGATGAGCTGGTCGCTCATCCGCTCCCAGAACGGGCGGCCGACCACCGCGATCAGACCACCCACGACGATGCCGCCGACGGCTCCGATCAGTCCGAGGACCAGGCCCTGGGCGAGAACGACGCGCCTGACGTCTCGGGCGGTGCCCCCGGCGACGGCGACCAGCCCGAGGTCGCGCACTTGCCGTCGCGCCCCGACGGCGAAAGCCGTGCCAGCCAGTAGGACGACCTCGAGGAGCCCAAGCCCGATGACGAGCGACACGAGCGCGATGGCCTGGACCTCGCCGACGCTCCCGCTCTGGCCCTGCGACGGGTCGCCGTAGTGATGGGGCTCCTCATACGCGATGCGCGGGATGAGCCCAAGCCCGTCCTCCCGCGCCAGTCGTGGCCAGAGCGTGTCGACGTCGGTGCCGTCCGGAAGGTCGACGAGGTAGAACGGCCCCTGCGCGTAGGAGAGGTTCCAGCCCTTGTCCCCATCGGCCGTGGCCGCGGTGACCAGGTCGGACGTGGTGCTCGCGTAGACCCGCTGGCAGCTGAGGCAGCTGGGCACCACCCCGAAGCCGGTCACGTGGGCTCGGACACCATCGACGGTGGTGATCGTCGCACCAGACCGAAGCTCGCCGTCCTCGAGCAGGCCGAGGCGCTCTGCGAGTGGTGTAGTGACAAACGCACTATCAGTGCCGTCGGGCAGGCTGCCTCCGTCGAGCCGTACGGCGCCGGCCAATATCGGGTCAGCGACGTCTGCAGCAATGAGATCTGTGCGTACGGTGCCGTCGCCGCGCTCCACCTGCAGAGGGTGCACGGTCGGGCCGGGCACGACCCGAGAACCATCCGGCAGCAGCGGCTCGACATCGACCGCCCACACATCGCGCTCCTCGACGACGCCCCACCCGATCTCAGGAGACGGGAAGTAGCCGTCGCCCGTCGGCCCACCGAAGACCTCGACGGACGCGTCCGCCTCGAACAGGACACGATCGGCCCGCGCCTCGGGCTCTCGAAGCTGCGGAACATGATGTCGATCAGCGTTGCTCCGGCGACAGGCAGCCCGACCAGCGTGGCCACGAGGAGCGACCGGCCGAGCGATCGCCGGACCGTGCGACGTGCGATGCGCAGCGACGGTCGCCAGCTGCTCACGCGGCGCCTCCGGTCTGCAGCAGCGACTCCGGCCGATCGGCGGGCCCGGTCTCGTCGACAACGGTGCCGTCGCGCAGGAAGACAACGCGGTCGGCCCAGGCGGCATGCCGTGCCTCGTGCGTGACGAGTACGCCGGCGGCGCCGTCGTCGCAACGCGCTCGGATCAGGCGCAGCACCGCCTCGCCGGTCTGCGAGTCGAGTGCACCCGTGGGCTCATCGGCGAGGACGAGCCGGCGCGGCCCCACGAGTGCGCGGGCGATGGCCACGCGCTGTTGCTGGCCGCCCGACATCTCGTCAGGGAAACGCTCGGCGAGCTCAGGCACCGCGACCGACTCAAGTGCCTGCATCGCAAGGCGGCGGGCCTTGCGCGCCGCGACCCCATCGAGCTCGCGTGGCAGAGCGACGTTCTCGACCGCAGTAAGGGCGGGGATGAGGTTGAGGTCCTGGAAGACGTAACCAACGCTGCGCCGGCGGACCTGAGCCAGCGCGTTGCGCGAAAGCGCCGACAGACTTGTACCTTCGACGAACACTTCGCCAGAGGTCGGCATGTCGAGCCCACCCGCGAGTTGAAGCAGCGTCGACTTGCCCGACCCGCTCGGGCCCATCACCGCGACCAGCTCGCCCGGCTCGACGGCAAGTGAGACGTGGCGCAGTGCGTGCACCGCGGTCTCACCCTCGCCGTGCACGCGGGTCACGCCGCGCAGCTCCAACACGTACGAGCTCATCGTCTTGCCTCCTGCCGCTCCCTATCGGCGCACGGCCTCGCGAGCGATGGTCGTCCGCGGCCGCGCACCGTCGACCACCCGCGCCTCGCAGTGGTCGAGCCACCGGACTTCCGCCTCGGCCTGGAAGATCATCGACTCGACGACCAGGAGCCACGAGAGGTCGGCCTCGTCGGCGCGGGCCTTCAATCGGGTGAGGTCCTGCAGGCTGCGCAACGTCGCGGTGCGCTGCGTCTGCACGACAAGCGGAACGTCGACCCCGGGCGTCGTGATGGCCATCGCGAGCTTGATCGCGAGCTCGTCGCGCGGTCGATCGGCGCGCTGCACGGGTGTGACGAACCAGCGGTCGACCTCGACGCGTCCCTCACCGGTGATGGCGTAGATCACCCGGCCGTCGTCGTCGGCGCCCTCCGCGCGCACAAAGCCGTCGCGCTCGAGGCGCGCGAGCGTCGTGTAGACCTGCCCGATGTTGAGCGGCCATGTCGCGCCCGTGGAGGACTCGAACTCCGAACGGAGCTGATAGCCGTAGGCCGGTCCGCGCTCGAGAAGGGCGAGCAACCCGTGTTTGATGGACATGTCCGGCAGTATGTACCGGGTATGCACTTTTGTAAATACCCGGTATATGGCCTGGCCGAAGGTGCCCGGCCCGGGGCAGGATCGTTCCTCGTGGTTGCCATCAGCCAGAGCACCCAAGCCGCAATCCTCGGCCTTCGCGAGACTGCCGACCGCCACGGGCGCGTCGCGCGCGTGGCCGAGGAGTCCTCGCCATGGGAGGACCCCGACCCCTACGACCCGCCGACTTACGAGGCGATCGTGGTGGTCGACGGCGCACCTCAGATCGAGGTGCGACTGTTCGCCCACGAGGAGGACCTGATCGAGCTTGACGACGTCGCGTCGTTCGACGTCGACCGCGTGCACGTGCCCGCGTTCGTGGATGCCGTCCTGCGCGGCAACGTCACGATCAAAGGTGTCGTCGTCCCGCCATCCGCGACGCTGCGGGTCCATTTGCCGGGGGATGTGGTCTACCAGGAGTCGCTCAGCTACCCCAACCTGCTCGGTAGCAAGGGCTGGATCTCCACAGTCCGTTCGGCCTAGCTATCACCGGGTTGTGAGCACGACCTTCCCGACGTGCTCGCTGGCCTCGACGACGCGATGTGCCTCCGCAACGTCCTCCAGCGGCAGCACCCGGTCGATCACCGGCCGAAGCTCGCCCGCGGCGACGAGCGGCCAGACATGCTCGACCACCGCGGCGCAGATGGCCGCCTTCTCGGCGACCGGGCGGGGACGAAGTCTCGTAGCGATCACCGCCGCCCGCTTGCGCATCAGCGCGTCGAGGTCGATCTCCGCACGACGCCCGCCCTGCAACCCGATGATGACGAGCCGCCCGTTCTCCGCGAGCACGTCGATGTTCCGGGAGAGGTACTTCGCGCCGATGATGTCGAGGACCACCTCGGCACCGCGCCCTTCCGTCGCGCGGCGTACGACCTCGACGAAGTCCTCGGTGCGGTAGTCGACCAAAACCTCAGCACCTAACTCGGCACACCGCTCGAGCTTGTCGGCAGACCCAGCCGTGACCGCGACCCGCGCCCCGAACGCGCGCGCCAGCTGGATCGCCGTCGTCCCGATGCCGCTCGCGCCGCCATGCACGAGCACCGTCTCGCCCAGCCGCAGCCGCCCGAGCATGAACAGGTTGGACCACACCGTGCAGGTCGCCTCGGGTAGTGCCGCTGCCTCGACGAGGCCAACGCCCTCGGGCACCGGCATCACGCAGCCCGCGGGGACGGCGACACGGGACGCGTACCCGCCGCCGGCCAGCAGCGCGCACACCTCGTCGCCGACCGCCCACCCGGTGACCCCCTCGCCGACCGCGGCGATCCGGCCGGAGCACTCCAGTCCGGGCACCTCCGAAGCCCCTGGAGGCGGCGGGTAGTGCCCCTGCCGCTGGAGCAGGTCGGGGCGGTTGACCGCGGTCGCGACGACATCGATGAGTACGTCGTCGGGCCCGAACGCCGGATCGGCCAGCTCCACGACCCGCAGCTGCTCAGGGCCGCCCGGGCTGTCCACGATCACGGCACGCATGCGCTCATCTTGCCGGGCAAGATGGACCCATGCGCGTCGCCCTCGCCCAGATCGCCGCCGGGATCGACAAGGCGGCCAACCGCGAAGCGATCCGTGAGGCGGTCGCCCTGGCGGCACCGCAGGAGCCGGACCTTGTCGTGCTGCCCGAGGCGATCATGTGCGACTTCGGGCCGCCCGACATGCCGCTCGGACCGGTCGCCGAGCCGCTCGACGGCCCGTTCGTCTCGATGCTTCGTGACGTTGCCATCGACGTACGAGACGACTCTCGTCGGTGGCATGTTCGAGGCGTCGGCCGACAGCGACAGGCCGTACAACACTCTTGTCGCGGTCGACGGCGGCGGCGTCCGCGCGGCCTATCGCAAGACGCACCTCTACGACGCCTTTGGCTATCGCGAGTCCGACCGACTCTCCGCGGGACCCGTCGAACCGGTGACCGTCGATGTCGGCGGCGTGCGGCTGGGGCTGATGACCTGCTACGACCTGCGCTTCCCCGAGCTGTCCCGGCTGCTGGTCGACGCCGGAGCCGAGGTGCTGGTCGTGCCGGCGGCCTGGCTGCGCGGACCGCACAAGGAGGACCACTGGAGCACGCTGCTGCGCGCCCGGGCGATCGAGAACACCGCGTACGTCGTCGCCGCGGCCCAGCCCGGTCGGGCCTACTGCGGGCACTCGATGCTCGTCGACCCGTTCGGCGTCGTCGTCGCGGCGCTGGGGGAGCAGGAGGGCGTCACCGTCGGCGAGGTCGACGTCAAGCGCCTGCACCAAGTCCGCGAGGTCAACCCAGCGCTCACCCACCGCCGGTTCGCGGTGCGACCGATCTAGCTGTCGTCCCAGAGCCGCACGCCGCCGAGCAGCCCCATCTCGTTGGGCACGATGGTGATGCCGGGACCGAGGTCGCCCAGCACGTGGCGCGCGCCGCCGCCGCCGAGGTAGAGGTGGTCCCACCACAGCACAGGCCGCAGGCCGTCGATGGCGCGCTGGACGCGCTTGGACCACTTGCGGTCGCCGATTCGGCTTCGCGCGTGGTGCCCGAGCTGCTCGTCGTAGGTCTCGCCCTTGCGGAACGGTGCTTGCGACAGCTCGACCTTGGGGAGCAGCTGGCCGTTGTTGTAGAAGGCAAAGCCGAGCCCGGTGCCCAGCGTGAACATCACCTCGAAGCCCTTGCTCTCGATGCACGCCATGCCGTGGATCTCCGCGTCGTTGAGCACGCGCGTGGGCACGCCCAGCGCCGCCTCGAGCGCCGACTGCACGTCATAGTCGCGCCACTCCGCCACCATCGTCGGATCGCGGGGCGTGAACGGTCCGCGCTCGGTGACGTAGTGCGGCGTCGCCCGGACGATCCCGCTGCGCACCAAGCCCGGAAACCCGACCGAGGCGCGCTCGAACGGCACGCCCGTGTCATGAGCGAGCTCGACGAGCGTGTCAACCAGCCGTTGCGGCGGAAGCGGGTACGGCGTCTTGACCCGCACCCGCTCGCTGAGGGCGCGCGCATCGGCATCGAGGACGATGGTTTTGAGCCCGGTGCCGCCACAGTCGACCGCGAGCGTGCGCGGGGATGCGGACGAGCTCACGCGAGAAGCGTACGGCTACTCCTCGCCGCCGATCTCGTGCTCGTAGGCCTCGAACACCAGGTGAGCACCCCGCTGGCGGTGCCGTCGCATGTCGGCGAGCACAGACAGGGCCTGATGGCGTACGGCCTCCGGCGCCGCGATCCGCTGCGCGGCCATGCCCCAGAGGCTGGTCAGCGCCGAGCCCAGGGTGGCGTGCTCGCGGACGAGCCGGCGCGCCTGGTGCGACAGCCGCGGGTCGGTGCGGGCCGCATCGGCGTAAACCCCGTCGGCGCCCTCCGTCGCCTCGACGTGCGCATGGAACGCCACCCGGACCAGGTCGAGCCGGTGCCGCACGCGCTCCAGCCACACCGGGTCGTCGTCGGGCGTGGTCACAGCGAGGTCGAGGTGTTGCATGGCCGAAAGCAGCTCCGGCACATCGAGGGTCGCCGCGGCGTCACCAGCCGCACTGCTCACTCCGGTCGAGAGGGGCTCGGGGTGCATGACACACCTCCGGGGGGCCGGGGGGAAGGGCGTACCTGTCAGAGTGCGGGATGCGGCGCGATCCGTCCACCCCTGGCGCCAGATACGCTGTTCCCCGCGGCTTTTCGCCGGGTCCGTCCCGGCAGGCTCGGGAGGGCTGGCAGAGCGGCCGAATGCGGCGGTCTTGAAAACCGCTAGGGCGGGGCCCACTCCGTCCTCATGGGTTCGAATCCCATGCCCTCCGCCACAGGCCCCGTGATCATGAAGGATTGACCGTGTCCCAACCCCGCGAGACCTTCATGATCACCGGATGGGACGAGCTCGTGCGACGCGCGCAGCGGCTCGTCGTTCCAGGCGAACGCCGCATCCTGGGCATCACGGGCGCTCCCGGTGCGGGCAAGTCCACCCTCGCGGACGAGATCGTCGCTGCGCTCGCACCGCAGGCCGTGCTCGTGCCCATGGACGGCTTCCACCTCGCCAACTCCGAGCTCGTCCGACTGGGGCGGCGCGAGCGTAAGGGAGCACCGGACACCTTCGACGCGGCTGGGTTCGCGGCGCTGCTGGGCCGGCTGCGTCATCCGGACACCGACACGGTCTATGCACCGCGGTTCGACCGCGGCGTCGAGGAAGCCATCGCGGGCGCCATCCCCGTCCCTCCCGTGGTGCCGCTCGTCGTGACGGAGGGCAACTACCTGTTGCTCGACGACGGTCCGTGGCGGTCGATCCGTGGGTTGCTCGACGAGTGTTGGTACGTCGAGATCGGCGACGCCGTACGGCTCGACCGACTCACCGCCCGGCACGCCAGCTTCGGCAAGGATCCGGCCGCGGCCCGCGCTTGGGCCCACGGCAGCGACCAGCGCAATGCGGCCATTGTCGCCGCAACACGGTCGCGAGCTGACGTTGTCGTACGGCTGGAAGACTCGCCGGCATGACCTACACCGCCGCCGCCGACCGCTACGGCTCGACTCGACCTACCGCCGCTGCGGACGCAGCGGGATCCAGCTGCCGGCGATCTCACTCGGCCTGTGGCACAACTTCGGCGACGGCAAAGCCCGCGAGACGCAGCGCGCCATCCTGCGCCGGGCGTTCGACCGCGGCATCACGCACTTCGACCTGGCCAACAACTACGGCCCGCCGCCGGGATCCGCGGAGGCCAACTTCGGGGCGCTCTTCGCCCAGGACTTTCGCGCTTACCGCGACGAGCTGCTCATCTCCACCAAGGCGGGGTGGGACATGTGGCCCGGCCCCTACGGCGAGTGGGGCAGCCGCAAGTATCTGCTCGCCAGCCTCGACCAGTCGCTCGCCCGGCTCGGCCTCGACTACGTCGACATCTTCTACTCGCACCGCCCCGACCCGGACACCCCGCTCGAGGAGACGATGGGCGCGCTTGATGCCGCGGTGCGCCAAGGCAAGGCGTTGTACGCAGGCATCTCCAACTACGACGCCGAGCAGACGACCGAGGCGGCACGCATCCTGCGTGAGCTGGGGACTCCCTGCCTGATCCACCAACCCCGCTACAACATGCTCGACCGCTGGATCGAGAAGGACCTCATCGACGTCCTCGGTCGCGAGGGCGTCGGCTGCATCGCGTTCTCACCGCTCGCCCAGGGACTGCTCACCGACCGCTACCTCGGCGGCGACGTGCCCGCCGACTCGCGCATGGCGGAGGGCCGCTTTCTCACCGAGTCGCACCTCACGCCGCAGCGGATGCAGCACCTCAAGGCGCTCAACGACCTCGCGGCGCAGCGCGGCCAGTCTCTCGCCCAGCTCGCGCTGGCATGGGCGCTCCGCGACGCCCGCGTGACGTCGGTGCTCATCGGAGCCAGCAGCGTCGCCCAGCTCGACGACAGCCTGGGCGCGCTCGACCGCCTCGACTTCACCGACGCGGAGCTCATGGAGATCGACGAGCTCACTGTCCTCGAGGGCTTTGACATCGGCTGAGTTGGTTACGGCTCCGGGTCGGTCACGTCGGCGACGCGGGCATCGAGGGCCGTCAGCATCGTGTCCCCGTCAAGCACAACCGCGACGCCGTGCGCCCCGGCCCCCAAGGCGAGCTCCCGGCCGCGGAGCCGCGCGTCGGCGACGACCGGCCAGGTCGTGGTCGAGCCGAACGGCGTGATCGTGCCTCGCTCGTAGCCCGTGGCCTCCTTGGCTGTCTCCGCGTCGGGCATGGACAAGCGGTTGACGTCGAGCAGCGCGCGGAGCTTGGGCCATGAGATCGCGCGGTCGCCGGGGACGAGGACGAACACGTAGTCCCCCTCCTCGCGCCGAACGACCATCGACTTGACCAGTCCGCCGACGTCCACGCCCCGCGCGGCAGCCGCCTCGGCAGCAGAGCCCACGCGACCATGCCGCACGACTCGGTAGGGAACTCCAGCAGCGTCCAGCGCTGCGAGCGCGCGCTCCTCTGCCATCGCCGGTCAGGAGCGCACGAGCCGTGCGATCGCGTCGCTGGCCTCGCGCACCTTGGCGTCGGCCTCCTCGCCGCCCTTGCGAGTGGCCTCCGCGACACAGTGGCTGAGGTGGTCCTCGAGGAGCTCGATCGCGACCGACTGAAGCGCCTTGGTCGCGGCCGAGATCTGGGTCAGCACGTCGATGCAGTAGGTGTCGTCCTCGACCATGCGCTGCAACCCGCGGACCTGACCCTCGATGCGACGCAGCCGCTTGAGGATGGCGTCCTTGTCGTCGACATATCCATGCATGGTGCGAGGGTACCCCCTGGGGGTAATGAGGTGCACTAACCTCGCCCCTGAAGCGTCCCAGCGTCGTGACTGGAGGACCGCCGTGAGCCTGGAACGTCCCGTCGCCCCCAACCCCTACGACTTCCTGCCGCCCGTTCCATCGTTCACGCTGTCAAGCAAGGACATCGCTGAGGGGGAGCGGCTGGGCGATGACTTCGCGCACGCCGGGGGCAACCGATCGCCACAGCTGAGCTGGTCGGGTTTCCCCGAGGAGACCAAGAGCTTCGTGGTGACGTGCTTCGACCCCGACGCCCCGACGCCGAGCGGGTTCTGGCACTGGGTGCTGGTCGACCTCCCGGCCCATGTCACCGACCTGCCGCGCGGCGCCGGCGGCAGCGGATCGGCGCTGCCGGGCGCGGCTTACCAACTGCGCAACGACTTCGGCACGAAGGAGTACGGCGGCGCGGCGCCGCCACCGGGCGACCGCGACCATCGCTACTTCTTCGTCGTGCACGCCGTCGACGTCCCCACCCTCGGCGTCGGACCCGATGCCACTCCGGCCGTCGTGTCGGTCAACCTGGCCTTCCACACGCTGGCACGCGCGACGCTGATTGCGACCTACTCGACGACCTGAGCATCCGTCCGGCCACCGAAGAGCACCTCGGCGCCCACGACCTCGAACCCTGCCGACAGCGTCGCGCGCAACGAGGCAACGTTGCCGGGCGCGACGGCAACGAACACGCTCTCGCCGGTCGGCACCAGGTGTCGCGCGGCCGTCGCGAGCAGGCGACCGATGCCCTGGCCGCGGGCGCCGGAGTCCAGCTCGTACGACGCCTCCCATCGTTGGCCAAGGCCGCGTCCGAGGGTGATGACGCCCGAGCCGTCGACGGTCTCCCACGCGCGTACGGAGTCGCGGTATCGACCGGCTCGCGCGACGCGCGGATGCGTACGCTCGTCTGTCTCGCGGAGCGCCAGCGGCGCTGCCGACCACTCCAACGACCGCGCGACGAGGACGATGTCGAGGCTGCCGGCGTGATGACCCACGCGGTCGCCGAGTGCGTGGAGGAAGCGGGCGCTGACTGGCGCCGTGTAGGTGTCCGCCGCTACCTGCTGCGCCACCCACGCGGGATCGACGTCGGCGGCGACCACGTGGTGCCCGGTGAACGCCAGCACAGCGGCATGCGTCCGTGAAGGGGCAGGCACCACCTCGACCACGCCGTCCGCGGGCGGGAACCCGCCCGCGGCGAGCTGGGAGACAACCTCGGCGAGCCGATCAGCCACTGCTGCGCCGGTTGAGGTGGGCCCGCAGGTCGTCGGCCAATCGGGGCGGCTCGACGTCGAGCAGGGTGACCTCGACAAGACTCTGCCGGCCGTCGCGCAGCTCGATGACGAGGGTGCTGTCGTTTCCCTTGACCAGCTTGACCTCGCGCCAGGTCGCCCGCCGGACGCCGACACGGCCGCCGGTGTGGTTCTCGAAGCCGTCAGCGTCGACGACGAATCGCGGGCCGCGGCCCGCAAGGCGGAACAGTGCGGTCCCGAGGAGAACCAGGAACACGAGAGCCAACCCGCCGAGCAGGACTCCCAGCAACCACATCAGCCAGGTCGGCGAATCGAACAGAAGTACCGCGACCCAGAGCAGGACGCACACCCCGAGACCGATCGCCGCGACGCCCGCGCCTCGAGTGGACGTCGCCGGTGCGACGCCGTAGACCGTGCGGTCCCCCGCCACTGAACCTCCCGTACGGGTCGGGCACCGCAAGAACGGGCCCGTCCGCCACCAAGCCTTCCAGGTTTGCCGGTCGCTCAGCAGACCTGGGTGAGATCCTCCGGGGTCACGCCGGCCGGACCTGAGGCTTGACCGGGTGCCGGACCGGCCGGCGGCGCCACGCTCGTGCCGGGGGCCGGCGTGCTCCCCCCGGTCGCGGGCGGTGAGGCCGTCGCCGAAGGCGTCTCAGCGGTCAAGGCAGCCTGCGCGATCGCGTGGATCTCGTCGAAGTCGGGACTCACCGTGTTGATCTGCGCACCCGTCTCGCCGTCGCCGGTGAACGGAACGCTCTGCACCACGCCTGACTGCACCCGTAGTGCGAGCTCGGTGAATGCGGGCAGCATCTCCTGCGGGATGTCGGTAGAGATGAGATCTGTCGTGGCCGTAGCGATTTGCGCATAGCGAGTGAGCACGGTCGCCGGGTCGATGCGGTCGACAACCGCGTTGATCACACAGCGCTGGCGCAGCATCCGCTCGTAGTCGGTGCTGGCCCTCGGCTCGTCCGGGATGCAGCGCGCCCGCGCGAACCACAGCGCCTCGACGCCGTTGAGTCGCTGGTCGGGTCCGGGCTCGATATAGCCGCCGGTCGCTCGCGAGCAGCCTCCGCTCGGGAGGGTCTGGTTGCCCACGGGGATGCGGTAGGGAACGTCGACGGTCACGCCGCCCACGGCGTCGACCATCGCCTCGAAGCCCTGCAGATTGATCATCACGTAGTAGTCGACCGGCAAGCCGAGCACGCCCTGCACTGCGAGCTTCATCGCCTCGGCGCCAGGGTCGGCAACCCCTTCGAACACCTCTGGGTGCGCGTCGGGCACGTTGCGATAGATGGCGTTGATGAGCTGCTCGCCCTCATCGCCGCTGGCCCGGTAGCCGCGCGGGTAGGCGTCGTTCAGCGCTCCGCCGGGTCCCTCGATGTCGGGGAACGGCACGTCCTGCAGGTTGCGTGGGATCGAGAAGAGCGTTGTCGTGCCGCTCTCGGTGTCGATGCTCGCGAGGATGATGGTGTCCGGGCGGACGCCTTCGCGGTCGGGCCCGGCGTCGCTGCCGAGCAGCAGAACGTTGACGCGCGGCGTGGTGGCCCACGGGTCCTGGGCCGGCTCGGCCGGGACGTCCGGACGGGTCAGGCTGACGCCGTCGTCCAGCGAGGGGAACAGCTCCACGATTGCGCGGGAGCTGAACGCGTAGCGCGATCCGACCGCGATGGGCGTGATCACGAGCGACGCGACGGCGATGACGACCAGTGAGCCCAGCAGGCGGGTGCCGACCGACGCGTCCGCCGGCTGCAGCGCTCGGTGGCTCACCAGGGCAACGAGCAGCCAGACAACGGCGAGGAGAGCGAGGCTCCAGCCGAGCAGGCGGAGGTTGGAGCTGTCGAGGCCGAACTCGAGAACGCCGGACCGTCCTCGACGCGCCAGCATGAGTACGACGCCGAGCGCCGCGAAGCCGCCCAGGAGGAAGAGCGACAGGATCGTGAAGCCCGCCCGTCGCCGGCCGGCCGCGATGAGCCCGACCCCGGGGATCAGCGTGCCGACGGCCACGAAGCTGAGGAACCGCCGCCGCGCGTGCTTCTCCTCGCGACGCCGACCTAGCCGCGGCTCTTCGGCCGGGGACTTGTCATCGGCACCGTCGAGCGTCTGCTCGGCGATCCTCGTCACAACTCTCCATTGAAACGCAGGAAGATCGGTTGTCCCACCCGAAGCCTCTCGCACTGGTAGACGACCGGGCGGTCAGTTCGGTTGCCGACTAGTTCGTACCGGCCGATTCGAGGAGATTGCGTACCTCCGCGTCTGTGGTCTGCGTGAAGTCGTCGTACCAGGATCCGACGGCATCGAAACGGCGCGGGACGCTGATCACGACCAGTTCGTCGACCAGGTCACGGAAGGCTGCCGCCGTGTCGGCCGGGGCCACGGGCACGGCCAGGACGACGCGTGAGGCGCCCTGCTTGCGGGCGACCTCGACCGCCGCGCGAGCAGTGGCACCGGTGGCCAGGCCGTCGTCGACGAGGACGACGACGCGGGTGTCCAGGTCGAGGGCCGGGCGCCCGCCGCGGAGCGTCTCCGCCTTGAGCGCCGCCTTCTCGGTGGCGGCGGCCAGTGACTGGTCAACCTCGTCCGGATTCAGCCGGGCACGCCGCACCACGCTGTCGTTGAGCACGCGCAGCCCGTCCGCGGAGACCGCGCCCAGGGCCAGCTCGGGCTGCCACGGCACCCCCGCTTTGGCCACGACGAGGATGTCGAGGGGCGCGCCGAGCGCAGCCGCCACCGGCGCGGCCACGACCACCCCGCCGCGCGGGAGCCCAAGAACCAGCAGCCCGGGGGTGCCGGCGAGATGGCTCAGCGCCTGGGCCAGCCGGCGGCCGGCCTGCATGCGATCGGTGAATCGCTCGTCCATCGGCTCCACATCCGCGGGTACGACACGGTCCCTACACCGACTTTGCTCCTACGCGAGCCTGCCAGGTAGCCTTTGCCGCGCCGCCCTTGCCGGGCGGAAGTCATGGAGGCGTCGCCTAGTCCGGTCTATGGCGCCCGCCTGCTAAGCGGGTTTGGGTCTCAAGCCCATCGCGGGTTCAAATCCCGCCGCCTCCGCCACTGACCTGCGGTTTCTCGATTCTGGTGATCTTGCTGGTGATCGACTACGGGGCTCTCAGAGCCTCGTAGTCTCATTTCTGGTCTCATTTGCAGTCCGCCTTCGACGCCTCACAACTCGGTCTAATCGGGCATATGAGCCACTTAGCGTGTGCCTGATGCCCTGGTTTCGATGGGTTTCTGGGCCCTGGCACCCGCTCGAGAGGCGGGTTTCAGCCTGGTGGCGAGAGACCTCTCGGAGACTGTCAATCTGCTCATGATGGTGGGGTTGCATGCTTTGTCGGTCTTTGTCAAGTCTTGTGAGGCGACCTCATCTGATATAGAAACCTCCCCACTTGTCATGATGTCGGGCGGTTCCGCCCGTCTGCTGGGGGAGGTTCGGGTGGGTCGTCGCGGCTCCGTTGTGGTTGGTGCTCGCCGGTTGCTGTCGCTGGTCATGGCGTCGGCGATGGCGGCTGCGGTGTTGTCGGCGGAGATTGCGGCAGGTTCACCGAAGGATCAGTCGGTGAAGTCGGCGCGCCATGTGGGCCTGCTGCCGCAGGGTGAGGTGACGGCGCCCGCTCAGCCGGAGGCGACCGAGCAGGGCAGCTTTGACGCCGTAGCGGCGAACCCGACGGGCGTGTCCGGCTTCGTGAACGGCCGGTCCAAGCTGGAGAAGCGGTCGCAGTTCCAGAACACCTACCTGAACCCCGACGGGACGCGGACGGCGGAGATCGGTCACATGCCGCTGAACGTCAAGGACGGCGACGGCGAGTGGGTTCCGATCGACAAGACGATCACCAAGGACAAGACCGGTGCGCTCCGGCCGGGGGCCCATCCGCTGTCGCCGCGGTTCGCGGCGAAGGCCGATGCGAAGGAGTTGGTGCGCGCGGGCACCGACGACGGGTGGGTAGCGTTGTCGTTGCCGGAGGCGGCGCCGGTGAAGGCCGCGCCGGTGGGGCGAGGACGCAGTTGTCTATCGTGACGTGTTCGACGGCGTCGACCTGCGCTACGACGTGCGCCAGTCGCAGGTGGAGGAGACTCTGATCCTGCGGGAGCGGCCGGCACCGGGCAGGGCGTCGTGGCGGTTCGGGCTGGACACGGACCTGCGGCCGGCGCTGACCGGCGAGGGTTCGCTCGAGCTGCGCGACAATGCCGGCGACGCGGTGTTCACGATGCCGATCCCATACGTGTACGACTCGTCCGGCGCCGAAGGCGAGCGCGGCCCGGCGGACACGAATGGCCGCTACACGCTGCGGCGCGACGGCGAGACCTGGCTGGTCACCGTGAGCGTGCACGAGTCGTGGCTGGCCGACCCGGCCAGGGTGTTCCCGGTGATGGTTGACCCGACGATGACGGCGGGCAGCAATGACAACCGCTCGTTCCGGTCCACGTCGGGCACCTGGTGTCAGTGCGCGGAGGTGAAGTTCGGCAACCCGCTGTCTGCGGAGGGCGGGGTGTGGCGGGGCATGTTCCACCCGGTGTACGAGTCGCTGTTTGGGCAGACGGTGGTCAGTGCCCGGGTGGACGTGTGGGAGTACGACCCGGAGTCGCAAGCTTCGCACTGGGCGGACCTGTATCACGCGAGCCAGTACGCGTTCGACAGCATCGACACCGTGGCGGGCCAGCTCGCGCACACCACCGTCGGCACTGCGGGAAGCTTCACCGACGCCCGGCTGACCGCCTACCTGCAAAAGCTGCTGACCCAGCGCATCGGCGGTGCCTATTTCCTCATTGTCGGGAACGAGACACCGGGCGTGTTCACGTACAAGCGGATGAACGTGAAGATGCTCATCACCTACGGCCAGCCGCCAGCGGCCACCACGCAGGCCGGCTCGCTGCCTGTGGACCACAGTGTGGTGACGTCCACGAGGCCGACGCTGTCGGTGGCGCCGGTGACCGACCCCGAGAATGACACGGTCTACTACTGCTTCAAGGTGGCAACCGGCCCGGACGGCCGGTCGGGCCCGGCGATACAGCGCGGCTGCTCCACCGACACATCATGGACCCTGCCGGAGGGAGTGCTGCGCGACGGCGTGCCCTACACCTGGACAGTGGACACCTGGGACGGGGTCGGCACCACAAGGGCGTCGTGGGTGGGGCATTTCAAGGTCGACTCACGGATCGGAGACAACGGGCCGGCACCGACCGATCAGGCGGGTCCGGTAACCGTGAACCTGGCCAACGGCAACGCCACCGTGTCCACGGCCTCGCCGTCGTTTCCCGCGGTGGGCGGCAACGCCGGGTTGTCTTTCACGTACAACTCGCAGCAGGTCGGCCCGGGCGGGCAGCCGAAGGATCTGCGCGGGTTGACCGCGTCGTACTACGCCGACACCGACCAGAACGGCGACTTCGACCCGACCGCGCCGGTCATGGTGCGCAGCGAACCGGCCGTCAACGCGCACTGGGAATCCGGTAGCCCGCTGCCCGGGGTGCTGCAGGCCCACTACTACAACGTGCGCTGGGCCGGGTACCTGACAGTCCCGACGACCGGAGACTATCTGCTCGGCGGGGTGCACGACGACGGCATGCGGGTGTGGGTCGGCAGCGACCGCGCGAACAACACCGCCGCCTACCAGGATTGGAACACCGTCCGTACCTCCCCGCACTTCCTCACCGACCGGCCCAGACGGCTCAACGCCGGACAGCCGGTGCCGATCGAGGTGGAGTTCCGCCAGATCACCGGGCCGGCCTACATCCAGCTGTGGATCCAGTCCAGCGATGGCACCAGCCTGCCGCAGCAGGTGGTGCCGGCCGAGTGGTTGACGGTGCAGGAGGCGCCGGTGCTGCCGGCCGGATGGACCATGTCGGCCGATCTCGACTGGGACGGCTCCGGGTGGGCTAAGGCGACCCGGACCGACAGCTCAATCGTGCTCACCGACTCCTCGGGCGCGACCCACACGTGGGTGAGGAAGTCGGCTACACGCCGCCCGACGGTGAGCAGGGCGCGGTTGCGCTCAACAGCGATGGCTCGGTCACGTTCACCGACGACGACGGCTCGATGGCGATCTTCGCCCCAGACGGCCGGGTCACCTCGCAGACCGCGGCCGGCGACGACAAGAAGCCTGCGAACCTGCAGTACGACTACGGCACCAGTTCGCCTGAGCGGCTCACCGCGATCAAGGACCCGGTCTCCGGGCGGCAGGTCACCCTGCACTACAACCGCACTGGCGACGAGTGCTACACCGGCAACCCGGTCCGCCCGGCAGGGGCGGACAGCAACGCCCCGCCGTACATGCTGTGCCAGATCGACTACCCGGACGGGTCCAGGACCCACCTGTGGTACGCGGGCGGGCGGCTGGCCCGGCTCGACGACCCGGGCGCAGAAGTCACCGACTTCGGCTACGACTCCTTCACCGGGCTGTTGGACAAGATCCGCGACCCGCTGGTCGCCGACTGGGTGGCCAAGGACCCGGCCACGCGCGACACGGCCGAGACGTGGACCGAGATCCGCTACGGCACCGACGAGGACGACGACCCGCTGCTGCCGCACAAGGTCAAGTCCGTCACCTCCCCGGCCCCGGCACCCGGCAAGCCACGCCCGGGGCGCTCGTACCGATACGTGTCCGGGTCGGAGACCCAGGTTGATGTGGCCGGACTGTCGCTGCCGGGCGGGTTCGCCCGCCGGGTCACCTTCGACGCGGCGCTGCGCTCGCTGACCGACACGAACGCGACCGGGCAGACCACCACCGCGACCTGGCGGCCCAACGACCTGCCCATCGCCACCCGCGACGCCGCCGGCCGTGTGTCGACCACGGTCTACGACGCGCTGGATCGGCCGGTGGCCCAGTACGGGCCGGCACCGGCGTCGTGTTTCACCGACGGCATGAAGACCGCTGTGCTGGCCGACAACCCCAAGGCGTATTGGCGGCTCGGCGAAACGGCGGGTCCCCAGGCCGCCGACACCTCCGGCAACGGGCGCACCGCGACCTACGTGAACACCACCCTGGGCGTCGCAGGCGCTGTGCCGGCCGATTCCAACGGCGCGGCCTACTTCAACGGCAACAACTCGTACCTGAACCTGCCCGACGTGCTGCACGGCACCGCCGCGCCGACGGTCGAGCTGTGGTTCAACACCACCGGCACCGGTGCGTTGTTCTCCTACCAGGACGCCGCCCATCCGCAGCTTCCGACCGGGCATGTGCCTGCGCTCTACATCGGCGTGGACGGCCTGCTGCGCGGCGCGTTCTGGCCGGGTGGCGTGACACCGCTGCAGTCGCCGACGCCGGTCAGCGACGGCGCCTGGCACCATGCGGCACTGGTTGCTACCGGAACCGGCAGCGGTTCGGTGCAGCGGCTCTACCTGACTGGCGCCCTGGTGGGTGAGCAGGCCGCGACGATCGACTACTTGACCATGAACCAGGCGGCCGTTGGCACAGGAAGCACCCACGGGTGGCCGTCCGGGACCAGCGCCACGCAGCACTTCTTCGCCGGCAGCATCGACGAGGTTGCCGTCTACCCCAGCGCCCTGTCCGCCGAACGCATCTCCGCGCATTACTCCGCCGGGCTGACCCCCGCCGCGGCCTGCGCGAACACGGTGCCGATCACCCGAACCAGTTATGACGAGGGCATCAAGGGCCTCGCTGCCACGTACTGGAACAACATGCACCTGACCGGCCCACCGGTTGGGCACGGCACCGGCATGACCCCCGCGGACGGGTCTCTGCACGGCGACTGGCCCGGCAGCCCCGCCGCCGGTGTCAACGCCGACCAATGGTCGGCGAGGTGGACCGGATACATCAACCTGGACAAGCTCGGCACCTACTCGTTCACCCTGGCCGGCGACGATGCGGCCCGGATCTGGATCGACGACCAGTATGTGGCCGGCGGCTGGCACGGGACAGGCATCTACGGCGGGCCGACTGGCACGTTCACCAACACCGCGCCGGGCTGGAAGCGCATCCGCATCGAGTACTTCGAAATCAACCTCACCGCCACCTTCGACGTGGCGTGGACCCCACCGGGCGGCGCCAGGACCACGATCCCCGGATCGGTTGTGCTGCCCGGGTACGGGTTGGTCACCAGCACCACCACCGAGGACTCCGGCGGGGCCGCACCCTCACAGACGTCGGCCACCGTGTACGCCGACCCCTACCTGGGGGTGCCCACCGAGACCATCGACGACCCCAACGGTCTCAACCTCAGAAACCGAACGGGCTACGAGACCCAAGGCGCCGGGTACCTGCGACGCACCAGCCGCACGCTGCCCGCGGGCACCAGCGACGCCTATGCCTACTACGGGGACAAGGAAACCCGAGACATCCCCTGCCCCGGCGCGGCAACTGGTGTGAACCAGGCGGCATGCCAAAGACCAGCGCCGGCCCCGCCGCGGCGGACGGGTCGCGGGTCATCACAGAGATCGTCTACGACGCATCGATGCGTCCGGCGGCCACCCGCACCAACGTCGGCGACTGGACCTGCACCACCTACGACGCGCGCGGACGGGCCACCAAGGTCACCCACCCGGCCGCGAACGGGTTCCCGGCCCGTGAGGTCACCAGCGACAACTCGGTGGGCGGCAACCCACTCGTGTCCTCGGTGACCGACCCGGCCGGCACCATCACCACCGAGATCGACCTGCTGGGCCGCGTCGTTTCCTACACCGACGTGCACGGTCTGGTCACCACCACCGAGTACGACCAGGTTGGCCGCGTGTTCGAGACGACGACCACTCCGGTGGTGGGTGCGGTGTCAAAGCAAACCTTCGGCTATGACGCTGCCGGGAAGCTCGAGTGGCACAAGCTCGACGACAAGGTGATCGCCGACCCCGCTTATGATCCCGCCAGCGGCGAGCTGCTGTCGGTCGCGTATCCGGCGGGCACCGGCAATGCCGGCAACGGCACCGCCCTCGGTGCCGTGGCCCGCGACGGGCAGGGGCGGCTCCAGCAGTTGGACTGGACCTTGGCCGGCGGCACCCAGCTCATCGACGCGGTGACCAGGGCGCGGTCGGGCAGTGTCCTCACCGACACCGTCTCTCTGGGCGGCACCGTGCAGGCGCAGTCCGCCTACGGCTACGACGCCGCCGGCCGGCTCACCACCGCGCAGGTGGGCCGGCTGGTGAGCGGGGCGATGAAGACCCACCAGCAGACCTACGGGTTCGGGCCCGCAAGCGGGTGCGGCGATCTCACCGGATCCGTGCCCGACCCGGGGCTGAACGGCAACCGCACCAGCCTCGTCGACGTGTTCGGCGCCACGACCACCACCACGGCCTACTGCTACGACGCCGCGGACCGGCTGCTGCGCGCGGCCACCACCGTCAACGGCGCAGCACCGACCACCATCAACCCCACCTACGACACCAGCGGCAACACCACCGCATTCGCCGATCAGAGCCTCGGCTACGACGCGGTGAACCGGCACCTGTCGACCGTGGCCGCCGCGGCAACCCGCCGCGCACCATCACCTACACCCGCGACGCCACCGACCGCATCGTCGCGCGCACCGCGGCGCCCGCCGGTGGGCTGGACGTGGGCAGCGTCCGCTACGGGCACACCGGCGGCGGCGACACCGCCGACTACACCCTCGACTCGACCGGCGCCGTCCTCGAACGCAGCATCTCGCTGCCCGGCGGAGTCCTGTACACGTGGCGACCCGACGCGGCACACCGCTGGTCCTACCCCAACATCCACGGCGACCTCATCGCCCAAGCCGACCCCACCGGCACCCCGATCGGGCCGCTCGCCGTCTACGACCCATTCGGCCAACCACTCGACCCGGCCACCGGAAAACTCGGCACCCACACCGCCAACGACTCCGTCCCCGACACCAACCCCACCCAACTCGACTACGGGTGGCTCGGCCAACACCAACGCCCCTACGAACACGTCTCCACCCTCGCCACCATCGAAATCGGCGCCCGCCAATACGTCCCAGCCCTCGGCCGATTCCTATCCGTCGACCCCGTCGAAGGCGGCTGCGCAAACAACTATTCGTACGTATTCGGCGACCCAATTAACGCAACTGACATTAGTGGTCGGAAGGCAGACTGCGGCAAACTGCTGCAGAAGATCAATGCATTGCGTGATGAGCTTAAGCGACGCTACAAGGAACTTCGCGAGAACAAACTTCGGCTTCCAATGTATGGCAAGAACTCCATAGCAGGCCATCGCCAACAGTTCACAGGCAAGCAGAGAAGCCTACGCAAGCAGTTGAACGACTGGAACACGAACGACTGTGGAGGGCGAGGGAACTCTCGAGCCCCCGCCATCAGGGGCGACACGTGGGATCTTGCAACCACGCAAGCGCCTTGGCCACAGGGCTTGGGTCCAACAGGTAGGAATAATTACGCTCCTGCGCAGGTTGCAGCAACTGTCGGCGCAGCGGCACTAACGGTCGGAGCAATCATTCTTTACGCGCCATTTGCTGCCGTAACGGGGTGAAGCATTTTGGATGACAACTTAGTCGACAGGTACTGGGAATTCTGTCGTCTGTCGAATAGTCAGGCCAGGCCTGACCGTTTGCGTGCAGACGAATATCTCGACGCTTATGACGAGGTGAGTGAACGGATGGCCGGGGATCCAGCTGAAGCCATCCAATTGCTTGCACTACTGGCTGACGCGGCGACTTCCGAAGGTGATCTCGAGTACCTAGGCGCAGGACCGGTTGAGGAACTCATTAACACCCTTGAACCGGGTGAACTTGGGCCATTAGTGGCGATGGCTCGTACGCGAAGCAAGTTGCGCAGGGCAATGGAATCGGCTTGGGTCCGTGACCAAGCCGGAAACTGCAATACCTTGCAATTAGGGGGCTTGACCAATAGCAGGTGACGTGTCGGTTTCAACGGCACGTGAAACTGCTGGGACTCCTCGGCTTTCCCTGGGTGATCGGCTCTGCGGCTCAGGCTGTTGTGCTTGATCTGTGAGCGGTTGTGGGCCGTCGGCCGGGTTGCAGGACGCGCACGCGTCGTCCTCGTAGGTTTCGGAGCCGCCAAGCAAACCGGAACCGTCCTTGGAGCGACAGCGTGCGCGCCACTACCGCATTCAACAAGATTCTCGCCGTGCACTGGTTGGCGCCGTCGCGGCCGAACTGCCGCTCCACCATGTCGGTCGCGGTCGGCTGCGTCCTCACGCGGACCACTTGGGGCGGCGATGATGCCGGTGGTGCCGGCGCGGCGCATCAGCAGCTCCACCGCGCCGTGCCCCCCTGGACACCGTGGCCGAGGGTGAGCTCGGCGTGCACCCGGCGGGCGCCGTAGGTGCCGCGCGAGGCCTGGTGTGCTTGGCGGATCAGGTCGGTCAGCCACACGTGCTTGACCGAACGCTGTGACGGCGCGCGGCCGCGCCAGGCGTAGTAGCCGGACTCCGAGACGCCGAGCACCCGGCAGGCATCTGGGCGGGCACGCCCTCGGCGACGATCACCGCGGCCGCCTCGAACCGCCTTTGGCGCACCTCCCCCCGCAGCAGTTCGGTAGCACGTCGGTGCGCTGTCAGCTCGGTCTCGAGCTCGGCGATGCGTCGTTTGGCGGCGACCAGCTCGGCCTTCTCCGCACTGGTCAGCCCCGGCACCAGGCCGCGGTCGATGCGGTCTTGGCGTCGCCACGTGTAGATCGACTGGGAGCTGATCCCCAGGTCGCGGGCCACGTCGTCGACCTTGCGTCCGGACTCGACCAGGTCGAGCACCCGGCGACGAAACTCAGGCGGATAGCCACGTCTTCCCACGCTGTTCTCCTGCAGTCGGACAGCACGAGAATCCAACTACGCGACTCCACGAAACCCGGGGAGACCATTCGGCGGTCTTCTTCGTCCTGACCATCCCAAGGATGGCCCGTACCCACGACATCCGCCCCGCGCCCGAGCGTCACGCGCTCCTCGTCGCTGACGCCATCACCAGCGAGGCGCTCGAACGTGCCTGGGCGAACGGGTGGTCCGTCGTTACCGACAACGATGCAGGCAGGGTTCGGCTTGCCGAGCGGACGCTGCGCCTGGAGTCGACGACCTCTGCGCTCAAGCCCAAGCGGCCCCCGGGTCGCCCCGGCCGTGGTGTCTTCTCCGTGCGTGCGCTGTTCGCGCTGGAGGCTGCGGCCCGCCAGGAGGAGATCGCCGAGTTCGCCCATGTTGGCCAGGCCGCGGGTCCAAGGCGCTCAATCGGCTCGCCGACCTGACCTCGTCGCGCGCCGCCCGCGCGGCTGGAGGTGACCAATCGTGCCGGTGCCGTCTCCTGGTGGCTCGCGAACCATCCGGGACCGGGCGGCATTGAGACCCACTGGTTCGGCGTCGAGTCCGTCAGCGACCAAGCGTACCGCGCGTACGTCACGTTAGGGCGGGAGCATGCGACCGCTCATGTCCGGTGATGTTGCAGCCGACCTCATCGGACCATGGCGGACACCCCGTCGGGCAACGCTGTACGCGAAACGTGGCGCGGATCTGAACCATGCCGGGCTGACACCGAGCGACGCCTCGGCCGCGACGCTCACCCTTGTCCTGCCACAGGACGCAAGCATCTGGCCCGCATCCAACGCTCCGGTCCTCATCAAGATGCGTGGCCACGGCGACGTCGCACGGGCCAACGCCTTTCAGGTTCTCTACGACCTTTCGCGCAGCCCGGCCGGACGTGGACGAGGCGGTGGCGGCGTGCGTACCTGGATGGTCGCATCTGGCTCGGTGTTGTGACCGAGCTGCACCTGCACTCGGCATCGCGGGCCGAGGATGCCGGGTTCGTCGCGATGCGCGACATCGCCGCGGTCGCCGCTGCCACCGGAATCGAGTACCGGATCGTCGGCGGCCAGATGGTCCGCCTGCACGTCGCCCTCGCCGATGTAGCAGAGCCGACCGTCAGGGTCACCCTGGACGGCGACATGGGGATCGCTGCGGCGTCGGCCGCGACCCGGCGCTTGTCGCCGGCATCGAAGCGCTCGGCTACACGAGGCCGGTTGCCTCGAATCGCTTCGTCCGGGGAACTTAGGACGGACTTAGCCTCGTCATCGACGTGCTCGCCCCGGCACGGGGCCGGCGACATGGTCGTCCAACCAGCAGTACGGTGACATCACGCTCGACGAGATTCCCGGACTGTCGCTGGCGCTGGCGAGCCGTGGTGAGTAGGCCGACATCACCGTGGCGTGGCTCGACGGCACAAGCCTGTCGTTCAGCCTCGTCATACCCAGCATCACTTCAGCCCTGTGTCTGAAAGCTCTCGGCTGGTCGAACCGCCTGGCCGCCAAAGACGCCGTCGACGTTTGGCGACTCCTTCGCGTGCACCGCCAGCGAATCCCCGAACCGATCACCTGGCGAGAGTCCGGAGTGCATGGTGACACTGTCGCAATCCTTCGCAGGGACTTCGCTCGGCCGGCAGGAGCTGCGTGCGTGCGGCCTCCACGGAGCGAGCCGACCGGGCAGAGATACGCGCACTGACACTCGCCGTCCTGCGCGTGTAGTGCGCGCGTACACGTGCTGTGCGATCCCGAGCGACGCGAACGGCGACGGCACGAACACTAACCGCGGCTAGGCAGGCGCGGCCAGTCGGTCGCGGCGGACCGTCCCCTACTGGTTCAGGAGACCGCGGCGTGTGCCGGGCGCGGACGGGTACACGAACCTAGTCTGATGTCCACGTGGAAGAAGGTCGACGACTTCCTGTGGTGGCTCCCGGGGTCATCCCGGACATGGTTGCCTCTACGGCCATGAGCTTGGCGCTCGGTGACACTCGAGGTGCGGTCGCCGGCGGTTTGACGCCCGTACTCGCACGTGCGCTGCAACTCGTTCGGCAAGAGCTGAACGGGCGACATGAACGCCGGGCAGGCCGCCTGGATCATCGCCGCGGACGGGCGAACGGACACCTCGATACCTCGTTGAGGCGCGCGGTCGGGATCCAGAGCGGCTCACTCGCGTCCTCCGTACGGAGGCTGCCGAAACCGCTGGGCATCCGTCGAAGGTCGTGGCCAGCGATGTCCCTTCGCACCGGACTATGACCCCGAGGACGATGCCGTGCTGGACGTCGAGCAGCAGGTCGTCGGTGCGCTCGACAAGATCGGAGCGTCCCGCACCTAGACGTGCTTGCGTTCCTCGCTTCGCCACCACCCGTGAATGGGAAAGGCCTGGCGGCCGGCGACGATGTGGCGCGTGCCGAGTTCGCCCAGCATTTCTCGCGCTTCGGCCCCGCGCTGACCAGGTTCCTGGTGTTCTTAACCGCCGAAGCCCTGGCGGCGACTCCGACAACTTCCCGATGGGGGGGCGGTACCTACGCCGTACCCACCAACGGGAAGGAAGGAAGCAGCGCTGCCTGGCACATAACCGACTCGGCATCGAGACCCTGCGTCGGCTGGAAAACGTGGTCCACGCCCGAAGCAGTCGAGCTGACCGGCTGCTCGGCATCGTCGAGAGCAGCGCCCACTTCGTGGCAGTTGATTCTCAGGCCACAGATCTGCCCGTCGAGGTCGGCCTCCGGCTGCTGTCATGCAGCGTCAACGGCGGGTTCCGCTGACAGCCCAATGAGGGAGCGCGAGCGGCGGACGTTAGGTGCCGATCCGTTGGAGGTGCCGCGACGCGGACAGCGTGACGTTGTGGGCACAGTCGGTTCGATGGAGTTGGTGGATTAGTCCGCCCGTCGCTCGTGCTTCGATCGCTGCGGAGCGCGACGAGTGCGCTGGCTTGGTCCGGTGACACGCCCAGAGCCTGGAAGAGGACTGGGTCGTTGCCGGCGGCCCATTCCCAGTAGCTCGGGCGGTTGCTGGTCATGACGTCGGCGAGCCGGTCGAGGGCTGCCTCGGTCAGTGCCTGGTTTGCTCCATGCTCGACGAGCAGGGCAACGAGTCGGACGAACCATCCGTGCCGCGTGCCCTCGGATGTACCGTGAGGCATCGTGGTGAGGCCGTCGGGTGACCGACGTCCGAGGGTCCGGATCGCTCTTGTGTCACTGCTCGGCCCGGACGACTCGTGCTGGAACGCGACCGCCAGGTCGTGCGCAGTCGACCCGACACGATGCATGACGCTGGGCAGGGTCGCCCGGGAGGCTCCGCGGACACGGGTCGGGGAGGTGAGCAGTTGCTGGGCCCGGACCTCATCGAGGGTGTGCCGTTGGGCGGATTGCATGAGGTAGGCCCACGGGCGCTCGGCCTTGATGATCTTCTCGCAGTGGGTGACTGCGACCAACCATGCGGACGCGACGACGTCATCAACGAGGGTGCGGTCGTTGTTGACGCCGGTCTTGGCGGCGATGTGGGCGGCGGTGCGGGCGGCCCGGCGGCGGATCTCGATCAGCAGTTCGTGGCCGGTGGGCGTGTCCCAGACGTCCGCGTGCCCGAGCCGTCGTAGCGTTGTTCGCAGTCCTTCGTCGGTGCTCGGGTCGAGTTCGCAGGCCACGGGAGGCGAGGGCTCGGCAGGGAGGTGGTCGCCTGGCGATGTGCTGACAACCTCCGCACCAAGGGAGCCGTCCGTAGTCTCATTTCTGGTCTCATTCACTGCCGTCCACGAGGGTTCACCCGGGTCCACGAGATCGGCTTCTGAGCGCGGATGACCCTCGGTGGACGGGCCTGAACGCCGGGACTCACACCTGCTAAGCGGGTTTGGGTCTCAAGCCCATCGCGGGTTCAAATCCCGCCGCCTCCGCCACTTGACCTGGACATATTCCGCCCAGGTCATATTCTTTTGGATCTTGCTTTCAGACCTGTGGCCTCATTTTCAGCTCCCTGCCGCTGCCGAGTCTGTAGGCATTTGTACGAGCGGTGCCCGCCGTGACGCGGGCGCCATCGGCCTGCATACCCGCCCGGGGAGCCAACTTCTGGCGGCGGATGCGGCACTGCGGCAGGCATCTCTTGGCGTGTCCGTGGCCATGGAAAAGTCCCCGCTGGTGGCCACCAGTGGGGACCGCAGCCTGGCCGTTGACAACTGACTGCGGGTCTGCCCGTGGTGCACGGTGGCCGCAGTCTCGCTGAAGGGCCGTGATCGCGGCCATGGACAGCCTCCGTATGTCCAGTAGTTCGTTCTGTATTTCGGTATCACACGCTCAATCGCCTCAATGACCCTGCGAGCGGCTTGGGTTGCTGAATGGTACTACTGGCAGTACCATGAATGAGTGCCGTCCGTGCTGAAGATCGTTGCGGCGATGCGCCAGAACCCAACAGGCGTTAGTTACAACGATCTCCACAAGGTCTGCGAGCACTACTTCGGGGAGCCGCGGCAGACCGGCGGATCCCATGCAGTGTTCAAGACGCCGTGGCCGGGCGACCCTCGAGTCAATATCCAGAACGACAAGGGCAAGGCGAAGGCGTATCAAGTGCGCCAGGTCCTCGCGGCGATCGACAAGAAGGAGGCCATGTGATGAACCCGGTCGCTCGCCCCGACGTGTCCCACTACACCTATCGTGTTTCCTGGTCTGCGGAGGACGACGAGTTCGTTGCTTCCTGCCTTGAGTTCCCGTCGCTGTCCTGGCTGGCGCCTTCCCAGGTTGAGGTTTTGGAGGGACTGGAGGGCCTGCTGCGAGACACCCTGGCGGACATGGAACAGCAGGGAGAGGAAATCCCGGTGCCGCTCGCCGAGCGCAAGTTTTCTGGCAAGTTCAATGTCCGCGTGGGCGAGCACCTGCACCGGGATTTGGCGATGAAAGCGGCTGAGGAACATATGAGTCTCAACCAGTACGTCGTGAAGAAGCTCGCCTCCCGCTGACGCACGTCGTAGACCGGGCGGCGCACCAGGTCGCCCAGCCGACTTCTTCTGCATCATCACGTCTGTTCATGTGCCGCCCCTCGTGCGAGACCGCGGGTCGCCAAGCAATGGATCGCGAGGAACCGGAGGCTCCCCGGCGACGGCCGACCTGTTGCAGCAAGTGGTCGTTTGACGCGGCGTGCGCGCATCGGGAGGAGCGAGGACATCCCACCGCGTGAGTTGTCTCGGTGGCGGTCGTCTGCGCGACCGTCACCGCAAGCGGAGCGTGGCCAGGAGCGGCTGGAACGTCCCGTGTCGTCTCGCCGTAGCCCGGGCCGATGAATGTCGCCGGGTGCTGCAGCTGCCTCGCGGACAACGAGATCCCGCGGCTGGTCTCGGTGGCACCGCGCAGCAGACGGAGCTGCAACAGCCAAACCGGAACAGTTCACCGGCTGCCGCCGAGCGCAGCGCAGCGGGCACTGGCCGCACTTTGCGGACGTTACATAGGTAGCATTTGAGCCATCCCGCCCCAAGGGAGGCCGTCGATGTCGTGGCTCGCATGGTTGCTAGCCGCGGCCGCCATGGGCGTCGCGGAGTTGTTCACGCTGACTCTGGCGCTCGGCATCCTCGGCGCAGCGGCGCTCGTCGCGGCGGTTGTGGCTGGGGTGGGACTGCCACTCCTGGCTCAGGTGCTCGCCTTCGCGGCCGCCGCTGCTGCCGGGCTTGTGATCGTACGGCCGATCGCGCAACGGCAACTGACGAGTTCCCCGCTTGTTCGCGACGGGAGCGACGCACTCGTCGGGCGGCAAGCGATCGTGGTGCAAGAGGTCACCGCACTGGGTGGTCTGGTCAGGCTCTCCGGCGAGGAGTGGTCGGCCCGGCCGCTTGACGAGCACCACGTGATCCCCGCGGGTGCGTTCGTGGAGGTCATGGAGATCGAAGGAGCTACAGCCGTCGTTTACCCGCGGGACCTGCTGCCCTGATCGGCGGTTCTGACAGGAAGAGGAGATATGGAGCTCTTGATACCAGTCATCGTCGTCGCGGTGCTGATGGTGTTCCTGGTCGTATCCGCCGTGCGGGTCGTCCCGCAGGCACGCCGCTACAACGTTGAGCGATTCGGCCGCTACCGGGCGACGCTGCAGCCGGGTCTGAACTTCATCATCCCGGTGGCAGACCGGGTCAACACCAAGCTTGACGTGCGCGAGCAGGTGTACTCGTCAGAACCCAAACCGGTGATCACCGAGGACAACCTGGTCGTCAACATCGACACGGTGCTCTACTACCAGATCACAGATCCCCGGGCCGCGGCCTATGAGGTGGCCAACTACCTGCATGCCATCGACCAGCTCACGGTCACCACGTTGCGCAACGTCATCGGCAGCATGGATCTCGAGCGCACGCTGACCTCGCGCGAGGAGATCAACACCCGGCTGCGCATCGTGCTCGACGATGCGACGGGCAAGTGGGGCATCCGGGTGAACCGGGTGGAGATCAAGGCGATTGATCCGCCGGCCAGCATCAAGGAGGCCATGGAGAAGCAGATGCGTGCCGAGCGCGACAAGCGTGCGGCCATCCTGCATGCCGAGGGGGAGCGGCAGGCCAAGATCTTGACGGCGGACGGAACGCGGCAGCAGCAGATCCTGGAGTCGCAGGGTGCCCGCGAGGGCGCCATCCTGCGCGCTGATGGCGAGGCCAAGTCGGTGGATCTGGTCTTCCAGGCTGTCCACCGCAATGACGCAGACCCGAAGGTGCTGGCCTACAAGTACCTGGAGACGCTGCCGCACCTGGCCAAGAGCGGCAACACGTTCTGGGTGATCCCAGGTGAGCTCACGCAGGCGGTCGGCACGATCACCGAGGCCTTCCGCGGCGACGCGCGAGCAGGCAAACCGGCCGCGGTCGATGTCACGGACGAGCGCTCCGCGCCGCAGGTCGAAGGCGGGGACACCAACCGCGCACTGCCGGCTGGCGATGGGATGTCCTCGGCCGCCGAGGCCGCCGCCGACCGGGCCGTCGAGGCCGCCCAGGCTGCGGTGAGTAACGCCGCGGCCCAGGCAGAAGCAGCGGAGAGCAGCGCGACACGCTGACGTCAAGGCTCAAACTGCGGGAGTCGGCACGGTCTCCGCGAGTGCGTCCAACCAGGCAGTGGCCTTGAGCTCGGCGTACGTATGACGAGCGCGAGCAAGCTGCTCCTCAGCCTCGGCGGTGCGTCCCTGGCTTAAGAGCCATCGTCCGAGTGCCTCTTGAGTGCGAGCGCGCACGGGCACGGCGCCGTATTCCTCAAGCGCATCCACGGCTGCACGCAGGTCCGCCTCAGTGGCCGCTGCGTCGTTGCCGCGGGCGACCCCGATCAGTCCTCGCAGTCGGAGAAGCTGTGACGAGAGAGCTGGCGTGATGAGTCCCGGCGGGGAGTCGACAACAGGTCCGAGCAGGCGCTCGGCGAGGTCGAGGTCGTGGGCGTCGATCGCGGCCTCCACCGCGGCGGGCCAAAAGTGCATGAAGTCGTCTCCGAGCGCGGCCCACGCAAGAGCGTGCTTGACCGAGACGTCCCCGCTCTCGGCGGCGGCGCTAAGCTCTCCGGTCTGCCGGTGCAGGAGCAGGGCCTGATGTGCCGTCCAGGCAAGATGACTCTGGTTGTCCTGCTCCAGGGTCTGGACGGAGACCTTGGACGGTGTCCCGCGAGCGTCGGCGACCCACGACTGGAGAACATCGAAGATGACGACGGTTGCCGGGTCCGCGCCCGGGTCGGCGTGGTCGCTCAGCACCTGCGTCAGCTCGTCCCAACCTCCGCCCGTCCAGAGCGCAAGACAGAGGTTCGCTGCGCTGAAGAGGACATAGGTAACGACCCCACTCTGCTTAGCGCTCGCCAACGCCTCGCGGTCGACTTCGATTGCTTGCTGCACATCCCGGGGCAGGATCTCGGTGGCCGAGTTCATGAGCGCCCTTGCCAGGGAGGCGGGGAGCCGCTGCTCGCGGGCCAGCTCCGCCGCCGCCTTGTAAAGGCTCAGGGCCGTCAACGGGGCGCGCGTGTTGGCATAGCCAAACCCCAGAGCGAGGTGCGCCGACACCACGTGCTGAGGGTTCCCGCTGGCTTCGGCCAGCCGAAGGTGGCGCTCGAGGAACGGCTGCGCCTCGTCGATCTCGGCACGATCCTGGTGTGCACGCGCGAGCTCGTAAGCAAGGAGGATCAGGGCTTCCTCGGCGCCCGCCCGCCCCACCAGCCGGTCCCAGTGGGGCTGCATAAGGTCGATGGCCTTGGCGTTGTCGCCGACTCCCCGAGCGAACGCCGTGCCGGCGAGCGCGGCTGCACGCCCACCGCCTACCTGGTCGCCCAGCGCTTCGTAGGCCGCGATACCGGCGAGGCCGTGCTCGCTCGCCACCCCATACAGGCTGCAGTTGTTGGCTGCTTCGGCTGCGGCTTCGTGCAGACGCGCCTGGTCTGCGAGGCTCTCGACGAACTGCAGGGCAGACGTGAGATGCCGAAGGGCCTCGCCGGGTGCACCGAGCGTCGCAGCTCTCGTCGCCGCGCGCTCGAGCAGCGATGTTGCTCGGAAGAGCAGTTCGCCCCGGTCGGTGTCGGAGGTCGACGATGCCTCGACGGCATCGAGGTAGTGCTGCGCCAGGACGCGCGAGTTGTCTCCAACCGCGTCGACCTGCTGCTCCATGTGTGCGGCGACAGCGAGATGCTTCGCCTTGCGGTCTCGCCGGGACAGCGTGTCGTACGCGACCTGTCGAACCACCGCCTGGACGAATCGGTACTGGCCGCGCTCGGAGCTGAACCGGTCGGTCTCCACCGAGAGGATCTGCTTGCGCACGAGGCCCTTCAGCGTCTCGTCGAGCTCGTCCACGTCCATATCCGTGGCCAGCGCACCGATGCCACCGCGAGTGAAGGAGGCGCCGAGCACCGTTCCATTGGCGACGACGCGGCGCTCCGACGCGGTCAGCCCGTCCAGCCGCGCCGCGACGAGCGCTTGCAGGGATGCCGGCGCGGCCAGTCTCGCCAGGTCGTCGATCGCGGACTCCACGAGGACGTATCGACCGTCTCGAGGCACCACGATGTCGCGGTCGATCAGCGCCCGGACGGTTTCCACCGCAAACAGCGGCACGCCCTCGGAACGCTCGATGAGCAACGTTCGCGCCGCATCCGGCAGCCCCTCGACCAGCCCGTCGAGGAGGTCCGACATCTGGGGCGCATCGAGTGCCTCGAGGTGTAGCACTGTCGCTCGGCGGTTGGCGGCCAGATCGGGCCGACGGGCGATGAGGCCCGTCCGAGCAAGTGCCAGGACGAACACCGCGGCTCTTGCGGTCGCCAGCAGGTGCTCCAGGAAGTCGAGCAAGCCTTCGTCCGCATGCTGGGCATCGTCGATCAAGAGCACGACGACGTGACCCTCGGCGACGCGTTCGAGGAACGCCGTCCATGCGGCGAACAGGTCCTCGCGGGCAAAGCTGCTCGGCTGGTCTGCGCCGATCAGCACAGCCAGGCGAGGCCGCAGCCAGGCACGCTCTTCAGGATCGGCCACGTAGCGATCAAGCCCAGCATCGAGCGCTTTGCCCACGACCGCGCCGGTGTCCTCCTCCACGAGTCCGAGGCGGGCGCGCACGGCTTCGGCGAGCGCCCAGAACGCGACACCGTCGCCGTACGCCAGGCAACGACCACGATGCCAGCGCACTTTGGCTGAAAGCCCGTCGATGTATTTCTCAAACTCCCAGCCGATGCGTGACTTACCGACCCCCGGCTCACCCTCGACGACGACGAGTGACGGGCGGACGGACCCTTCAGCCGAGTGGAACAGCTCCTTGAGCAGCCGCAACTCGCGGCCCCGCCCGGTGATCGGCGCCTCTAGCCCGTCGACCCTCTCCGTCCCTCGCACGGACCCGACGACCGCACGCGCAGCAAACAACCTGACCGGGCGCGCCTTGCCTTTGAGCTCGCGCTCACCAACGTCGTCGTAGGCGATCGCGGCGGAGGTGAGGGCCCTCGTGGTGTCGTCAACCCAGACTCGTCCCGGACTAGCGGTGGACTGCACACGTGACGCGGTGTTGACCGCGTCTCCTGCCACCATGCCCTCACCTGTCGCGCCCAGCGTCACCGCGACCTCACCGGTCACCAGGCCGACACGCATGCTCAGGCCCGACACGCCGACATCTTGGCCGAGTGCCTCGGTCATCCCGATCAGCTCGAGGCCGGACCTGACCGCGCGCTCGGCGTCGTCCTCATGGGCGGTGGGCACGCCCCAGACAGCCATGACCGCATCGCCGATGAACTTCTCCACGGTCCCGCCGTACCGCTCGACCACCGTCCGCGCGCCCGCAAAGTATCGGGACAGCAACTCGCGGACGTCCTCTGCATCGCGGTTCTCGGAGAGCGACGTGAAGCCGACGAGGTCCCCGAAGAGGACGGTGGTGATCCGCCGCTCAGCTGTCGGCTCAGACGCCACCCGCTGCGCTTGGCTGGTCGCGGCCTCGAGCGCCATCCCACACTCGCCACAGAAGCGCCCACGGTCGGACATGGCGCCACACGAGGGACACGCACGCAGACCCAGCGAGCTTCCACACTCCAGGCAGAACTTTGCCCCCTCGGGCGCGCCTGCGGCACATCGTGGGCAGGCGGTCGGCATGGCCGAACAGTAATGCGGCCCCGCTCACTCCATCGTCGAAACGTCAGAACCGGTTCGTGGCCACGCTTGGGCGTCAACCCTTGACCGAGGCCGATTCGCCAGTATCCAGCGGGGCCGCACCCGGTTGGCGCGTCGGCATGCCGCGCGAGAAGAGCAACGCCAGCAAGGCGAAGATCGCCAGAACGGACAGCGAGGCGCGTAGCCCGTCCAGTCGGGACTGCTCGTTCTCCTCGACGATCGCGTCCGCGGTGTCGGCTGGCACACCCGCGTCCTCGAGTGCTTGGCCGAGGTCGGCGTCGGAGATGAAGGGAATCCCACTTGCCAGCTCGACCTCGGCTGCCGACGACAGGTCCTCGGGGATGTCGGGGTTGTCTTGGATTCCGGTAAAGAACGACGCGGAGAGCGCGGAGATGAGGACGGCGCCGGCCAGCGCTGTGCCGATGGACGCCCCCAGGTTGGTGACGGTGTTCTGCAACCCGCCTACCTCACCGCTCTGCTCGTCCGGGACGGCCGACACCGTCACGCTTCCAAGCTGGGAGGCAAGGGCCCCGACGCCCAACCCGGCGAGCAGCATCGGCCAGGTGACGATTTCGGGCCCGGCACCGATGTCGAGTAGGGCGATCATGATCACGATTCCGGTGAACAGCGCCAGGAAGCCGAGCCGTACGACCCGGCGAGGCGACGCATTCGGGAACAGCTTCGGTATCCCGGCCGCGGCGAGCAGCAGCGTGACCGACAGGGGGAGCAACCGTACGCCCGTCGCGATGGCCGACAGTCCGAGGGCGACCGACAGGAACAGCGGGACCGTGAAGAACAGGCCTGCCTGCAGAACGTATTGGAAGAAGAACGACGTGAGGCCGCCACGCAGCAGCCGGTTCTTCAGCATGGCCGGATCGATGAGCGCCGCCTTTCCGTGATCAAGGCGGTGCCGCTCCCAGCCGAGGAAGGCGACCAGGACGCAACCGCCGGCAAGGATCAGCCAGATGACCGGCGAGAGAGACAGCCACTCGGGGGCGCCGGGTTTCGGCAACACGAAACCCCAGCTGCCCGAGCGAATGACGCCGTACACCACCAGCCCGAGACCGAGCGCCGAGAGCGCCGTCCCCATGAGGTCCATGCGCGCACCCTGCTCTGGAGGCGTATCCGCCATCCGCCGGGCCAAGCCAAGAATGACCAGAACGACGAGCACCTCGCCGGCGAACACCCACCGCCAGGAGGCATACGTCGTGAACAGTCCGCCGATGAGCGGACCGGCCGCCACCGCGATTGCGCCGGCCGAGGCGACCAGGCCGTATGCCCGGGGGCGGTCCGTCCGATCGAAGTTCGAGGCCACCAGTGCGACCACCGCGGGCATGATCAGCGCGGCACCGACACCTTCGAGGAACGACCAGCCGATCACCAGCGTCGCCAGGTTTTGGGAGATTGCGGTGACGAAGGAGCCGACGCCGTAGATCACGCACCCGATCGTGAACGCCCGTTTCCGGCCTACGATCGCCCCGATCCTGCCCCCAGTGATCATCAGCGACGCCATCACCAGCGTGTACAGCGTGATCGCGGTCTGGATCCCGGTGACGGTCGTGCCCACATCCTTGGCGACGGTGGCGATCGACACGTTCATCACCGAGCTGTCCAGCGTCATCAGGAACTGGGCGGACGCAAGTGTGATGAGCACCGTGCTCGAAGCAGTCCCGGCTCGCCTTGCCGTCGCGGTCACGACGTCCCTCCCTCGGGTCGTGCGTGCGTCCTACCGCGAATCCTGTCTGAATCCCGAGGTTGGGGCACCGTCAGACTCGGCAAGCACAGCCGGGTCACGTCATCGGCGTGTGCTCCCGCTCGGCGACGAACTCCGCCACGACCGGTGCGAGGATCTCGGGTGGAACGACATGGCCCTGGCCCTCGAGCACGTGCAGCCGGCCTTGCGGCATCGCCTCGGCGAGGGTTCGCCCAGCGTCAACCATCCAGTCCGGGCTGGCCCCGCCGATGAGTACGAGGCCCGGCACGCTCACGCCGCGGGCCTGCTCGGCCGGGGTCAGGCCGCCGCGGCTGCGCTCGCTCATGACTTCGAAAGGGTCGTAGAGCAGCGTCGGGGCGTTGGCGACCATGCCCGGATCGTCGCCCAAGGCCTCAACGACCTCCGGGGGCAACCCCATCGACGAGAAGAAGAGCTTGACCGCGTCGGCTCGCTCGCCTTGGGCGAGGAGGCCCGAGATCCGGGCGGCCTCTTCCGCCTCGGCCTGCCGCTCCTCATCGCTGCCGGAGCCGAAGGGCGGCTCGTGCAGCACGACCTTGTCGATCGGCAGCCCGCTGGCTGCCGCGTGCATCACGAGCGCGGCACCGGAGGAGTGGCCGTAGACGGACGCTGCTCCACCCAGCTCGTCGATGAGCGCGTGCAGGTCCTCGACCTCGCGATCGACCGAGTACGGCGGTGTGTCCCCACTCTCGCCGCGGCCGCGCCGGTCGTAGTTGACCACGGTGAGGTGGTGCGCCAGCTCCTCCGCCAGGGAGTGGTAGGTCGCCAGGCCCTGGAGCGCGCCGGCGACCAGGATGAGCGGCTTGCCATGCCCGAGTTGCTCGAAGGCGATCAGGGTCCCGTCCGTCGACGTCACGCGTCCGGTCGTGGTCATCTCTGCCTCCTCACGTGAAGCAGAAACTAGAACTAGACGGTACAGTACTCCCATCAGTACTGAACCGTCCAGTACTATGCGGTCATGGTGGAGACCCGCTCCCAGCGCAAGCGCCACGCGATCATCGACGCGGCTCGCACCGTCTTCCTGAGCAAGGGCTACGCCGGCGCCAGCATGGACGAGGTGGCGGCACTGGCCGCGGTCTCCAAGCAGACCGTCTACAAGCAGTTCGCCGACAAGCAGCGGCTGTTCACCGCCATCATCAGCGGCGACATCGACGCGACCGAGGCGCTGACCCACGTCATGGTCGCGTCGTTGGGTGAGTCCGACGATGTGGCGCACGACCTCCGCGAGTTCGCGCGCCGGCACATCGCCGAGGTCACTCAGCCGCACCTGATCCAGCTGCGGCGCATCATCATCGCGGAAGCGGAGCGCTTCCCGGAGCTGGCTCAGACCTGGTACGCCAGCGGCCCCGAGCGCGGCCACGCCGCCCTCGCCGAGCAGTTCGCGTTGCTCGCCCGGCGAGGGCTGCTGAAGCTGGACGACCCAGAGCTGGCCGCTCAGCACTTCAACTGGCTGATCCTGTCGATCCCGCTCAACAAGGCGATGTTCCACGGCAGTGCGACCGAGTTCGCGCCCGATGAGCTGGAGCGCTGGGCCGACGAGGGCGTGCGCGTGTTCCTCGCGGCCTACGGCACCGGCTGATCAAGCCTTGGTTGGCTACCCCAGGTCGACGCTCACCGTCGTGGTCTCACCGCTGCGCACGGCGACTCGTGTGGCCGACCGAAGCGTCTCCCCACCGAACCACTGCTCGACCACATTGCCGTCACGCTCCATGAAGAACTTGAGCTTGAACTCGCCCGTCGGCAACCCCGTCACGCTGAACGAGCCATCGTCCTCGCGCACGACACCGCCGTAGCCGATCAGCTGGCCGGTCTTGGCACTGAACGCGTCCACGTCGGCCCACGCCGGCGGGTCGCCGAACGTGGCCGTACCGGCGATCGTCCCTCCGGGTGCGAGGGCGAAGTCGAGCGTGGTGGTTGCCGCGAGCTTGACCTGCAGTCGCTGGGCGTCGGCCGGCTCTGCGGCGTTGCCGGACCACTCGGCGGCGTACGAGTCGTCCGGCCCGAACGCGATCGGCCGGTAGACGTCGGGGGAGACGCCCACGATGGTGTAGTGGCCGGTGGCATCAGTGCGGGCGCCGTACGGGCCCTCGACGCCGCCGGCTCGCGACCCGTGGTGACCGTTCAGATCGATCAAGACGCCTTCGAGTGGCTCGCCGGTGATCTCGTCGGTGACCAGACCGGTCACGGTGCCGCCCAGCAGCCGGGTGATGCGCCCGGCGTCCTCGGTCTCACCGGGCTCCAGGTCGAAGACCGACGCGTCCCGCTGGCGAGGTGCGCTCGCCGCCCATGTCGTCGCATGCGGGTTGCCCCACCCGCCGTCAACCGACACCGTGAACCGCTTGGGAGCCAGGCCGCTGATGCTCCACTCGCCCTGCTCGTCGGTGCACTCCGTCACCTGGTCGATGACGTACTCGTCGCTCCGACCGAAGAACACGCTCGGGCAGACGCCGGCCTGCGGCGAGCCGTTGCTGTCGACGAGGGTGCCGACGAGCGCGCCACCCTCGCGCAGCTTCAGCCGGCCGACGGCGGTCACCGCCTGGTCGGTCACGGTCACGAGGTCGGCGCGGCTCGGTCGGAAGCTCCCGCCGGAGTAGCGCGTCGCATAGCGACCCTCGTGGTCTCGGTAGGCGAGCGCCCAGTCACCGATGGGCACGCTGTCGAGCTGGAACGTGCCTGTCTCGTCCGTGCATGCTTCGGTGGAGCGGTGCCAGGGCTGATCTATCGGGAAGGGGCTGACGCAGATGTCGGCAACCGGCTGCCGAGTTTCGGCGTCGATCACCGAGCCGGTGATGGACCCGCGTGGCGGAACGACGAACGTGTCGTCGACAACGACGCTTGCGCCGCCCTCCACCTGAATGCGGGCGGCCTCGTCGCGGTTGGTCGCTCCGTAGGCGTAGCTGCTCGCGCCCTGCGGGTCGCTGAACCGCATCACGTACTCCCCGGGCGGAAGCGCGGAGAACAGGGCCCACGATCCGTCCTCTCGCGTCGTCGTGGACCCGCCAACGAGGCCGGGATCCGCCGGCTCGGCAAACACCCAGTAGCCCACCGCGGGTGCGCCACCGGGCAGAGTCAGCCGCCCGCTCACGCGTCCGCCGCGGGCGAGCCCCATCGTGATGTCGGACCCGGTCGCGACCGGCGTTGCGAGCTGGCTGTGCGGCGCGTTGTCGTACCACTCGCCAATGTGGTCGGCGTTCAGGTAGTCATCGGCGCGCAGCTTGTAGGTCCGCGTCGGGTCGAGCCCGTCGAACCGGAACTCGCCCGTATCGGTGGTGCACATGTAGGCCACCGACTGGAACGAGTCGCTTGGGGTCACCGAGACGCAGGACTGCACCGGCGCCTGCGTGTCCTCATCGACGACGTGCCCCGTGATCGTCGAACCCGGTGGCGCCGCCGCGACGGTGTCGTTGACGACCGTCGTCTGGCCGGCGGTGATGGTGACCAGGTCGGCCGCGGTACCCGAGGCCTTGCCGTATGCCCACGACGACACCGTGCCCGGCTTGGAGAACTCGATCTTGTACTCGCCGGGCGGCACAGGCACGAAGGACGACCAGCCGCCCTGCCACGTGGAGCCGCCGGTCACCGTGCGCGACAGGTCAGCGGTCCAGACATTCACGAAGTAGCCGTCGGCCGGAGCGCCCGCGCTCGTCGTGAGCGTCCCGCTGAGCTTGCCGCCGAGGGTGAGAGCGAAGTCCACGCGCCCAGGTGACACGGGGGTCGCCGAGTAGTCGTAGGGGGCGTCCGGGTACCACTCCGCCACGTGGAACGAGCCGAACTGCGGGTTCGCCTGGAGCTTGTAGGTCTGAGCCGAGTCAAGCCCGGCGATCTCGTACGCGCCGGCCGCGTCGCTGCAGGCCTGGCCGGCCCACTCGAAGTTCGGCTTGTATGCCGACACGCACGCCGACGGCAGCGGCTCGCCGGTCGTCGCGTCGGTGATGGTGCCGGTGAAGGAGGCTTGATCGGCGGACGCGGGGGCTGCTGAGAGCCCCAGACTGCCCAGCACCACGAGGAGTGCGGCTGCCAGGCGTCGTGTACGGAATCGGCTCATCTGAACCTTCTGTGGGGAGATGGGTGGCCGAATGCTAGAGGCACCGACACGATGGGGTCCATGCCGGGTCCGTACGAGCTTGCGAAGCTAGCGGCGCGACGCGTGGCCGACCTCACCGGGGTGGCCGGACACGACGTGCTCGCGGTGCTCGGTTCGGGGTGGGGAGGCGCCGCGGACGCGCTCGGGACGCCGAGCCACGAGTGCCGCATGACCGACCTCCCGGGGTTCTTCCTTCCAATTGCGGAGGGCCACGCCGGGCTCGTCAGGTCGTACGACTTCGAGGGCCTACGCGCCCTGGTGATGCTGGGGCGCACACACCTCTTCGAGGGACACGGCACCGACCCCGTCGTCCATGCGGTGCGCACGGCAGCGGCGGCGGGTTGCCGTACAGCCATCCTCACCAACGCCAACGGCTCGCTCCGCCCCGACTGGCGCCCGGGCACCGGCGTGCTCATCGCCGACCACCTCAACCTCACCGGCCGGTCACCGCTCGTGGGGCCGCGGTTCGTCGACCTGACCGCTGCATGGTCGCCGCGGCTGCGGGTGCTCGCCAAGCAGGCTGATCCGGATCTGCGGGAAGGCGTGTACGCGATGCTGCCCGGCCCGCACTACGAGTCGTACGCGGAGGCGCACGCGCTGCGCCGTCTGGGTGCCGACATCATCGGCATGTCCACGGTCCTCGAGGCGATCGCGGCCCGCGAGGCCGGCATGGAGCTGCTCGGACTGTCGGTGGTCACCGCCGTCGAGGCGACGGGCGAGCAGATCGACTCCGCGGAGGTCGTACGCGTCGCCGAGGCCGCCGCGACCCGGCTCGGCGGGGTCATCCGGGCGGTCGTAACTGGCGCGTGATCGTTTACAACGGGTCTGGCCCGGCGGGAGACTCTGACCATGGCAGTCGATGAGCAGCAGTCCTCGCCGGCAAGCGCCCTCGCCGTCGAGCAGAACGGCATCAACGTCATCGCCGAGTCCGAGCGCCGCGGCTGGCCCCGTGACCTGTTCTGGCCCTGGTGCGCGGCCAACATCTCGGTGCTCGCCATCAGCTATGGCTCGTTCCTGCTGGGCTTCGGCATCAGCTTCTGGCAGGGCGTGTTCGCCGGGGTGGTCGGCACGGTCTTCTCGTTCCTGCTGGTCGGCATCGTGTCGCTTGCGGGCAAGCGCGGGTCGGCACCGACGATGGTGCTGTCCCGCGCGCCGTTCGGCGTGCGCGGCAACGGCTTGCCGACCGCTATCTCGTACCTGCTCCTCGTCGGCTGGGAAACGGTCCTCGTCACGCTCGCGACTCTCGCGACGGCGACGGTGTTCGGCCGGCTCGGCTGGTCCGACGGCGACGTCACCAAAGTCATTGCGTTCCTGGTCGTTGCGGCCATCATCATCGTCGTCGGCTGCCTGGGCTTCGCCGCGATCATGCGACTGCAGACCTGGTTGACCGTCGTGCTGGCCGTGCTGACCGTCGGCTACATCGCGCTCACCCTCGACGAGATCGACTGGGACGCGGTGACGGCGCTGCCGTCCGGCTCTGGGAAGGCGGTGCTGGGTGCGCTCATCCTCGCCGCCACGGCCCTCGGCCTTGGCTGGGTCAACGCCGGTGCCGACTACTCCCGCTACCAGGCACGGGGCGCCTCGAGTCGTGGCGTCGTCTGGTGGACGACCTTCGGCGGCAGCATCGCGCCGGTGGTGCTGATCGTGTACGGGCTGCTGCTCGCGGGCAGCGATCCGGAGCTCAGCGTCGCCATCGCGGCTGACCCCATCGGCGCGCTGACGTTAGCTCTTCCGACGTGGTTCCTGCTGCCGTTCGCCGTCGTGGCGGTGTTCGGGCTTGTCGCGGGCGCGGTGCTCGACATCTATTCCTCGGGGCTCGCGCTGCTGACGCTCGGCGTTCGCATCCCACGTTGGTCCGCCGCCCTGATCGACGGCGTCATCATGGTGATCGGCACGATCTGGCTGGTGTTCTTCGCCGACGACGTGCTCGGCCCGTTCCAGGCGTTCCTCATCACCCTCGGTGTGCCGATCGCCGCGTGGTGCGGCGTGTTCATCGCCGACCTGCTGCTGCGGCGTCAGGGACTACATGGACGCCGATCTCTACCGCTCGTCCGGCCGCTATGGCGCCTACGGCTGGGTCGCCGTCGCGCTGGTCGTGGTGGGGACATTCCTCGGCTGGGGGCTTGTCACCAGCTTCGCCGAAGAGTTCGACTGGCTTGGCTACCTGCTCGACCCGTTCGGGCTCGGCGGCAAGCAGGGCGACTGGGCGTTCGCCAACCTCGGTGTGCTCGTGGCCCTCGCGGTGGGGTTCATCGGCTACTTGCTGCTCGGCCGTGGCCGCGTGCACTGCGCAGGAGGAGGCGGGTGCCGAGTCGATCACGTTAACGTGATCAACCTGGTCTGAGCGAGGCCTGCATGCCTGTCACAGACCAGGACGACCACGTTAACGTGATCGACCCGGGCAGTGAGCCGTCAGGCGATGCCCAGCCGCACCTTCAGGCCGTCGAGCTCGGTCCACAGCGTGGCCGGGAGCTTGTCACCAAACTTGTCGAACCACTCGGAGATCAGCGGCACCTCGGCCTGCCACTCCTCCGGATCGACCTCGAGCACCTTGGCCAGGTCGCTCTCCGACATGTCGAGGCCGGACACGTCGAGGGCGTCAGCCGTGGGTACGTACCCGATCGGCGTCTCCACACCGGTCGCGCGGCCCTCGATGCGCTCGATGACCCACTTGAGCACGCGGCTGTTCTCGCCGAAGCCGGGCCACAGGAAGCCGCCGTTGTCGTCGCGGCGGAACCAGTTGACGTAGAAGATCTTCGGCAGCGCGGTCTCGGTGTGCTCCTTGCCCACGGTGAGCCAGTGGTTGAAGTAGTCGGCACCGTGGTAGCCCAGGAACGGCAGCATGGCCATGGGGTCACGCCGGACAACGCCGACCTCGCCGACGGCTGCGGCAGTGGTCTCCGACGAGAGCGTCGCGCCCATGAACACGCCGTGAGCCCAGTCGCGTGCCTCGGTCACCAGCGGCACCGTCGTCTTGCGCCGTCCGCCGAACAGGATTGCCGAGATCGGCACACCCTGCGGGTCGTCATACTCGGGCGCGATGATCGGGCACTGCTTGATCGGGGTGCAGAACCGCGAGTTGGGATGCGACGACAGCTCGGTCGTCTCGTCGGCAACCCACGACCGACCCTTCCAGTCGGTCAGATGGGCCGGGGGCTGCTCCGAGTAGCCCTCCCACCACACGTCGCCGTCATCGGTCAGGGCGACGTTGGTGAACAACGAGTTGCCCTGCTCGATGGTGCGCATGGCGTTGGGGTTGGTCTTCCACCCCGTGCCCGGTGCGACGCCGAACAGGCCGAACTCCGGGTTGACGGCGTAGAGCCGGCCGTCCTCGCCGAACCGCATCCAGGCGATGTCATCGCCGAGCGTCTCGACCTTCCAGCCGGGGATCGTCGGCTCGAGCATCGCAAGATTGGTCTTGCCGCAGGCCGACGGGAACGCCGCGGCGACGTAGTGCACGGCGTCCTCGGGGGAGGTCAGCTTGAGGATGAGCATGTGCTCGGCGAGCCAGCCCTCATCGCGCGCCATGACCGACGCGATGCGCAGCGAGTAGCACTTCTTGCCGAGCAGCGAGTTGCCGCCGTAGCCCGAGCCGTACGACCAAATCGCACGGTCCGCGGGAAAGTGGCTGATGTACTTCGTGTCGCTGCACGGCCACGGCACGTCGGCCTGGCCTGGCTCGAGCGGCGCGCCGACGGAGTGCAGGCACTCCACGAAGTCGGCGTCGAGCTCTTCCATGCGGCGCAGGACCGCAGTGCCCATCCGCGCCATGATGCGCATCGACGCGACGACGTAGGCGGAGTCGGTGATCTCAACGCCGAACATCGGACGCTCGGCCGCGAGATGACCCATGACGAACGGGATCACATACATCGTGCGGCCGCGCATCGAACCGCGGTACAGCGCGGTCAGCTCCGCACGCATCTGGTCCGGGGCCATCCAGTTGTTGGTCGGCCCGGCGTCTGCCTCGTCGAGGCTGCAGATGTAGGTGCGCTCCTCGACTCGCGCGACGTCGCGCGGGTCGGTGCGCGCCCAGAACGAGTTGGGCTTCTTGCTGGGGTCAAGCCGGACGAGGGTCCCGGCGTCGACGAGCTCGCCGGTGAGCTGCTCCCATTCGGCGTCGCTGCCGTCGCACCAGTGGATGCTGTCGGGCTGGGTCAGTTCCGCGATCTCGGCGACCCATGTGCGCAGGCGTTCGTGCGTCGTGGGGACGGTATCGAGCGGGTTGTCGGTGGTGCTCGCTGCCATGTGTGAGCCCTTTCGCGCCTTCGCCGTCGGCCCTACGGCACGCCGGCGGATCGGGTAACTCGACCCCTGAGCGGCAGTGCTCGGGATGTCGGGGAGAATGCCCAAGGTAGAGCCGAGTCTCACATCGTGGAAAGCCGAGAGTCACGAGATCGCGGTGAGAAGTTTCACAATCGGTGGTTGAGAGCGTTCCCACCGAAAGAACTTCGGTCATTTAGGCCATCTCGTCGACGACCGCGGGGCGGCTGGCACCTCGCACCCGTGCCGCCAGCAGCGGGAACACCAATACCGAGAGCGCGCCCGCAGCGACCAGCGCTGCGGCGACGCCCGACGACATCAGGTCGTCCTCCACGGCGACGCCGGTGATGACGACGATGAGAGGGAGGGCGGTCGCACTGTAGAGGGCGAGTCCCCGCCGGTCGGCATGGGCGAGGGCCTGCGTGTAGAGGGCGAGGACGGGCAACCCTCGCACAAACAGGAACACGACGAGGAGCACCGGGATGAGGAGAAGGAGCTCGGGCTGCGTTCCGAACGCCCCGATGTCGATCCGCATCCCGCTCACGACGAAGAACAGCGGCACGAAGACGCCGAAACCCACTGCTTCGAGCTTCGACTCGACTACTTCGACCTGGTGGTGGGGCAGCTCCGACATGAACAGCCGCAGCAGGATCCCCGCGAGGAATGAGCCGAGCAGCGTGTCGAGGTCAAGCTCGGCGGCAAGCAGCACCATCACGACGCACAGGAGCATCGCGAACCGGACAGCGAACTGGGCGCTGGTCGTCAGGGTCTCGCCGGCCATTCGGGTGAAGCGGGCCTTTTCGGGTCGCAGCGCGACGAGCACGGCGATCGCCGAGATGATCAGAAACAGGGCGAACAGCAAGATCGTACGGTTCGGCTCGTCACTGACAAGCAGCAGCGAGATGCCAACGATGGGTAGGAACTCCCCAGTCGCCCCCGCCGCCAGCACGTAGGCCCCGAAGGGCGTCTTGGTAATGCCCGCGTCACGCAGGATGGGCAGCAGCGTCCCGAGCGCCGTCGTGGTGAGCGCGAGCCCGAGCGCAACCTCGTGCAGCCGGAGATCACCCTGGCTCACGGCGAACACACCGGCGACGGCAAACCCGATCGCCAGTGAGACGAGCCAGCTCTTCACGGCAAGGGTCAGGGGTTGGCCGCGGATGGCCGCAAAGTCGATCTCGTAGCCGGCCAAGAGCATCAGGATCGCCAAGCCAAGCGACGCCAGCCCGCCGACGAACGCGTCCTCGCTGGCCCAGCCGAGCACGTCCTGCCCGATGATCACACCGAGGGCCAGTTCCAGTACGACGGTGGGTAGGAGCACCCATCGCTTGAGTCGATCGGCGAGCAGCGGGCTGAGCACTGCCGCCGCGGTGATCAAGGCAAGGCTGGCGATGGTCTCGTCGGACATCTTTCCCCCGTCCTGCCTCGATGGCGATTTCGGGCCCGACCCTGCTCTCGGATACACTCATCGGCGGTCAACTGACCTGCGCCCGTAGCTCAACGGATAGAGCATCTGACTACGGATCAGAAGGTTAGGGGTTCGAATCCCTTCGGGCGCGCCCTCTTACGACACCCCACAGTCCGCGCGATAGTGGCGCACGTGCGCGACCTCAAGATCGTGCCTGCTAACGAGGCGAGCTGGGAGGACCTCCAGGCGGTCTTCGGCACGCGCGGCAATACCTCCAGGTGCTACTGCCAGCGTTACAAGATGCAGCCCAGGGAGTCTTGGGCCTCGTTTCCCGCTGAGGAACGCGCCCAGCGCCTCCGCGATCAGACGGACTGCGGTCACGCCGAGTCGGGCGAGACGAGCGGCCTCGTCGCCTACCTCGCCGGCGAGCCCGTCGGATGGTGTGCAGTCGAGCCGCGTACCGCCTACGCGCGCCTGCTGCTCAAGACCAGAGTCCCGTGGGACGGGCGAGCCGAGGACAAGACCAACGACAGTGTCTGGGCCGTCACGTGTTTCGTCACCCGCGCCGGCTTCCGCCGCCGCGGGATCAGTGGCGCGCTCGTGCGTGCCGCAGTGGACTTCGCCCGGAAGCGCGGCGCCAGGGCCCTCGAGGGCTATCCCATGACCATGGAAGCCGGGCAGGGGTACATCGAGGAAGAGCTCCACGTCGGCAGCCGCAGCGTCTTCGCCGCGGCCGGTTTCGCTGAGGTGAGTCACCCGACACTTCGCCGGGTCGTCATGCGCATCGACTTCTAGCATCGACTACCACCGCTGGTGCCCTAGGTGGCATGGAGAAGACCACGGTCTACCTGCCTGAGGAGCTCAAACGGGCGGTGAAGCGTGCTGCCTCCCGGCGCGGTGTCTCCGAGGCCGAAGTGATACGCGACTCGATCCGCGCTGCGGTGGGGCGCGACCGGCCGCGCCCCCGCGGTGAGCTATTCGCCAGTGGCGATCCGATGGCTAGGGAGGCAGACGAGCATCTGCCCGGATTCGGTCTTAGGTGATCGTCGACACGAGCGCCCTGCTGGCCTTCTTCGACCGCGATGAACCTGACCATCAGGCCGTCTCGGTGCTCCTCGAAACGACCTCCGAACCTTTGGTGGTGTCTCCCTACGTCCTCGCGGAGGTGGACTACCTCGTCGCGACACGGCTTGGGGTGGAGGCTGAGCTGGGGGTCCTGCGCGAACTCGCGGGCGGAGCTTGGGAACTACCCGAGCTGGGCGCGGACGACCTCAGGGTGATGATCTCTGTGATCGAGAAGTATCACGATCAGGCACTTGGTACTGCTGATGTGTCCAACGTCGTCCTTGCTGCTCGGTATCGCACTCGCACCGTTGCAACCTTGGACAGGCGACACTTCGATGTGCTCCGGCCGCTGACAGGCGGGCGGTTCACGATTGTGCCGAGCTGGTTGCCCTCGGCGGATTCGGACGCCAGCCGGGTCAGACTTTGACCGGCGTGACGGCTGCAGTGGGTGCGGGTGTGGCGGGCGAGCCGGCCCAGTCGGGGAACCTGTCGACGGCGTGCTCGAGCATGCCGCACAACAGGAGGTCGCGGTCAGGGATCACCGCCGCGGCGATGCCCTTGACCGACAGCCGCACCGTGCTCGGCGCGGCATGCCGGCGGAACACCCGCGCAGTCGGGACGAGGCCGCGGCTGAACCGGTCGGCCCAGGTGGCCGCCAGGGGGACCTGTGCGAGCACCTCTTTGCTCTCTGCGTCGAGGGTGCCCTGCGGCGTCCCGTCGAGTGACGCGAGCATCCGGTTGCAGGTCAGCACCGCGACGGCAAGGGCGCGCTGTGTGGCTTCCGCCGAGACCGGTAGCGCGGTGGATGCGGCAAACAGCGCAAGCCGGGCGTCCACCCGCGGGTCGTCGCTGGTCAGTCCGATGACCGACGGCACCAGCGGCACGAGCCGCTGACGGTTGTCGTCGGTGACGTGGTCATTGACCAGTCGGGCAAGCTCGGCGAGCAAGGGGTGAGTGCAACCCGGATGGTCGCTCCACCGCTCGCCCGCGAGGAATGACGCCATCTCCATGAAGCAGGCGCCCTTGCGCGGGCTGCGGTGCTTGCCCGCCGCCAGCGCGGGCACGAGGTCGGGTGTACGACGCGAGTTGTTCAGCACGGCCGTCGCCTCCGCCGGTCAATCGCCTCCGATAACCCGAGTCTCCGCCGATCCCGCGCGGATGTCACCCAGTGAGGACCTCGCGCAGTGTGGCGGCGAAGTCGTCGGGGTCGCCCATCTGGCCGTACTCACCGCCCAGGAACCCGCCGGGTCATGATGCTCTCATTCGAGGTTGCTCGCTCAATGTCTCGTCCATCCGACTGACCGAACGGACAAACTCATCGGAGATTCAGGCTGTACGAGTCGCCGTCCCGCTGGAAGCCAAGCCGGCCGTAGTACGGCTCCACCATTCCAGGTGGTGTTCTTACACACGTGAAACCACGGTCCTGGAAGAGGCCGCTGCGTCGGTACACGAACTCACCGGGCGTGAAGTCGCGGAATCTCGGCGTGACATAGTCCAGCTCGACCTGTGCCACCGCGTCGCCGGCGTCCCGCACGATGACGACGCCGACGGTCTCATCGCCATGTTGTACGAGGAAGGCAGTACGACCGGGATCAGATGCGTCCCATGCGAACTCCGGAAAGATCCTGCTGATGTCCGCTCCATGCACGCGCAGTGTGTGATGCAGGTACGCGTCGGTCGTGCCTACCTCGAGCACCTGGTAGGCGCGGTCGTCGTGCCGTTCGTGCAAGAGCCTGCGGATGAACCAGATATTGATGCCGGCGAGCACTGTGTTCATCGCAACCATCGGCCAGATTCCCAGCGCTGCGTTGAAGACGACGAGAACGAGGCTGGCCATGAGGTTGAGCACCCGAAAGCGCAGCACCCTGGCCTGCAGCAGCGAGTAGATGAGCAGCGCTGAGCCGGCCCAGCCGAGGGCGTCGAGCGGAGTCACCTTCAGCTCTTCTGGCGACGATCGACAGCCCCCCAGATGAGCAGCACCACGATCGCGCCCAGGACGGAGCCGATCACACCCGACGGGCGCAGCGCCAGCCCGTCGCCGCTGAGCAGGCTTGACGCCAGACCGCCGACGAAGGAGCCGACAATGCCGGCCACAATCGCTTGCGCCCAGGGAACCTCGCGCATCTTCCCGCCGCGCAAGAGCAGCCAGGCGAGTCCGCCGACCAGCACTCCCCACAGCAGCATCGCGAGAATCAGCACGCCTGCACCCTAGCCCGGATGAAGGCTGCGTTCGATGAGAAGCAACAGGCCGACGGCAATCATGGCCGCTCCGGAAACGCGGGAGATAAGGCCCGAGGCAGCGGGCCGGGCGGCGAGGATCACGCGGGCGCTGAGGCCGACGATTGCATAGAAGGCGCCGCAGCTCGCCACGAAGACCAGTCCCAAGACGGCCAGCTGCAGGGGCAGCGGCCAGCTGCCGCGCGAGTCGGTGAACTGCGGCAGCATGGCCACAAAGATGAGCAACCCCTTGGGGTTGAGGCCGCTGACGCCGATTCCTCGCCGTACGTGTGCGGTGGTCGACGGACGATTGACTCCGGAGCTGGCGTCAGTATGCAGGGATCCGGGACTCCTCAGGAGCGAGACGCCAAGGTAGATCAGGTAGCCCGCGCCGACGACGGTGAGGACGGTCAGGAGAAGGGGTGACCGACCGACGAGGGCGCCGACGCCTGCGGCGACGAGCACCGTGAGCAGCCCGTAGCCGAGCATCAGTCCGCCGACCGCCGGCAGGACGACGTGGTCGCGGGCGCCCGAAGCGAGAACGAATGCCCAGTCGGGGCCGGGTACGACGATCAACAGGAACGTCACGCCCCAGAACGCGAGCAGCAGGTCCGGATTCATGGTGAGGGCTCTCCGGCGGACAGGCGGGTGTGGCTTCTACGCTAGGGCGGAGCACGCGAAAGGTGTTCCTGACTTTCCCCCAGTCACCCTCTGATCGTGGAAGAATCTTCCTCGTGGACAGGATTGATAGGCAGATCCTTGCTGAGCTGCAAGGCGATGGCCGGCTGAGCGTCACCGACCTGGCCGCCCGGATCGGGCTCAGCATCTCCCCGACACATCGCCGGCTACGCGACCTCGAGGCCGGCGGCGCGATCCGCGGATACCGGGCCATCGTCGACCCCGAGGTTGTCGGTCTGACGTTCGAGGCACTCGTCTTCATCACGATGAAGCAGGAGGACCGCGAGACTCTGCTTGGCTTCGAGGAAGCCCTGGCGGCGATCCCCAACGTCCTTCAGGCTCAGCGGCTGTTCGGCGACCCTGACTACCTGGTCCGGGTCAGGACCGCCGACCTCGCGGCCTATGCCGACCTGGAGGACAACACGCTGTCGACGCTTCCCGGCGTGCAGCGGCTCAACTCCACGCTGGTCATGAAGCACGTCGTCACCGACCGCGCGATCCCAACCTGAGCGTGCGCTAGCGGTCAGCGGCGGCCGCGCTGAATCGCGCGCCGAGGACACGGATCGCCTCCACCAGCTCAGGCGGCTCCAGCACCTCGAAGTCGAAACCCAGCACCGCGACGTGCACGGCGAGCGCATCGAGCGAGTTGGAGCCGCTGTGCAGGATGCATGTGCGGTCGTCGACCGCCTCCACGAAGCCGGACTCAGGAGGCACCCTGTCGGCCAGAATCGCGGCCGGTGCGTGCATCCGGAACCGCGCCTGGTGGCGGTAACGACCGGACGAGATCGCCCACGACGTCTGCGCCGCGACCTCCTCGTTGCTCGGTGGGTCGCGTGGCACGAATCGCGGTCCTACCGGGATCTTCGGCTCCAGACGATCGACTCGGAAGTTGCGCCAGTCCTGGCGATCGAGATCCCACCCCAGGAGATACCAACGACGGCCGGTGTGGACCAGCCGGTGCGGCTCGATCTCACGGCGCGCGCTGGAGCCATCGTGCTTGCGGTAGTCGAACCGCAGCCGCTGATGGTCGCGACACGCCCCCGCGATGAGCGTCAACGTGTCGGCGTCGACAGTTGCCAGCGCGCCCGGGATCGGCACGGTCATCGACTGCAGCACCGACACCCGATGCCGCAGCCGCGACGGCAGCACCTGCTCGAGCTTGGCGAGCGCCCGAAGCGACGTCTCCTCGATTCCCGTGACAGTCCCACCGGCAGCCGAACGCAGCCCCACCGCTACCGCGACCGCCTCTTCGTCGTCGAGCAGCAGCGGGGGCATAGCCGCACCCGCACCCAGTCGGTAGCCGCCGTGAGTCCCCGTCGAGGCGTGCACGGGGTATCCCAATGACCGGAGCTTGTCGACGTCGCGGCGCACGGTCCGTGGCGTGACGCCCAGTCGCCTGGCAAGGTCGGCGCCGCTCCACTCGCGCGGCGTCTGCAGCAGCGACAGGAGTCGCAGCAGCCGAGCCGAGGTCTCCAGCACGTACCCAGGATGCCAAGGGCTGCGGACAAAACCTGACCTCAAGATCGCGCCGTGCAACGATTCGGGCATGAGCGTGGCTCGCACGTACCCCGAGGGTGTGACGTCCTGGATCGACATCGAGCACCCTGACCTCGAGGCTGCCCTGACGTTCTACGGCGGCCTGTTCGGCTGGACGTTTACGGACGCGACGCCGCCTGGCGCGTCCAGCCGGTACGTCGTCGCCAGGCTTGACGGGCAGGAGGCCGCCGGCATCGGCGAACCTGCCCGAACGGCCGATGGTGCGGTGAGCCCGTCGGCGTGGAACACCTATGTCGCGGTCAACGACGCCGACACCGTGGCCGCGCGGATCGAAACAGCCGGCGGTCGGGTGCTCGTCGCACCGACCGACAGTGGAGACGCCGGACGCTCGGCGATATGCGCAGACCCCTCCGGCGTGCAGTTCCGAATCTGGCAGGCAGGCCAGCGACTCGGCGCCCAGGTCACCAACACACCCGGCGCCTGGAACTTCAGCGACCTGCATGCCGCCGATCCGGAGGCGTCCGCGGCGTTCTATGCCGGCGTGTTCGGATGGGTCGTCGACGATCTCGGGTTCGCGTCGATGATCCGCCGACCCGGCTACGGCGACCATCTCGAGGCCACCGTCGATCCCGACATTCGCACGCGCCAGGCGGGCGACATGACGCCCGCCGGCTTCGAGGACGCCATCGGCTGGCTCGCTCCCCTTGGTCCGGACGAGCACCCGCACTGGCATGTCGCCTTCACCGTCGCCGACCGGGACGCGACCGTCGCGACCGCCGAACGGCTCGGTGGCACGGTGCTGGGCCGCACCGACTCGGACTGGACCCGCGATGCGCTGATCCGCGACCCGCAGGGCGGTGTCGTCACGGCGAGCCAGTTCACTCCGCCGACGGGCTGAGTCAGCGAGAGCGATCCGCGAGGTCCCCTCCGTCCGAGCCCTGCTCCCCTGCGCCGGGGGTGACGACGTCGATGACATCGTCGAGGTCAGCAACAGCCCCTTCTTCGGCAGTGAACTCGCCGACACCTCCGGCGTCTGCCGCCACCTCGTGCTCCTCGATGCGCTCGGCGATCTCGACAACCTCTTGGCTCGTCAGGTCCCGATCGGACGAACGCGCGTGCACGACGAACTCGTACAAGAGGAAGAGGCTGACATCGTCATCGCCACGCTCCTGGCCGACCTTGAAAGGCTTGTTGATGACGTTGAGCAGGCGCAGCAGGTAGAGGAAGAAGAAGGACAGGAACGCCAAGGTCACCAGGGTCTCGACGCGGCCCTCGATCTTGGTGAACATCAGCAGAACCAGGATCATGATCACAAAGCTCACGATCATGGCGTACGCCGACGGGAGAAACTCCTCGCGCTGGATGTGGTAGATCCGCAGGACGGCCTTCCGGAGCCCGGCCTGTTCCTGGCGGAGCCGCACGACATAGTTCGCCGGGACGTCTGTCTTTTCCAGCTCGAGGAACGACTCCGAAAGCTCCTCCACGGCCGTCTGACACTCGCGGGTGTTCCCTGCGTCGATGTCACGCCGCAGTGCACTGACGACCTCGACGAGCCGATCCCGCATCCGGGTCATGTCGGGCTTGCCCCACGTCTGGTGCATCGATTCCGTCTCGCGCAGGATCGCGTACAGCCCACCCGCGAGATCTGTGGGCGCTCGCTCGGCGTCGCGATAGTCGGACAGCGTGCCCGCGATCACCAGACCCATGACGAACACGCCGCCGGCGATGATGCTCGACGCGAGCGCGCTCGGCTGTATCCCCTCGACGCCGACGGCGAACAGGATCGCGCGGATGCCCACGAGCAACGCCACGATGACGACCGTCTGCAGCGCCAGCTGGTAGTTCTTCACCGAGCCCCGCTACAGCATGCTGAAACGCTACCCGGCACCCGAAGCGCCCACTCACCGGCGCAGCCGCAGCTTCGTGACGGGTCGGCTCGCAGCCGCCTTCAGCCGCTTCGCCCAGGACGAGTGCGAGCTCGCAACCTCCTCGGCGCTTGCGCATCGGCTCTCGACCACGCTCAGCCCGTGGCGCTCGTACGCCGCTTCGAGCTCGTCGATCGGTGGAACCGCAGGCACCCCGTCCCGCGGGATGACCGACAGCAGCACGGATCCCTCGCCACTCGGCGCGAGCATCGCTGCCATGCCGGCGAGCACCGCGTCGTCGTCACCCAAGACACCGCGAAGCAGCGACCCCCACGGGAAGTGCACCGTGAGCGACGAGGCGACGTGGCGCAGGTCTTAAGGCGGGTGCTCGGCAGCGGCGACGACGAAGAGCGCGTTGGGCAGGGCACCACGGCGGGCGGCCCGTCGTGATGCGTCCGCCATCGCCGGAGCGCTGGCGTCGACGCCGATCACGAGGGTGTCTGGATGCTGGGCCGCGGCGGCGAGTACGTATCGACCGTCACCCGTGCCCAGGTCGATGGCCACACGGGCGTGACCATCGACCAGGCGTCAAAGGCCGTCGGCGTCGATCTCGCGGATGCTGTTACCTCGAACAACCCGGATCATGGTCGAAACGTTACCTGCGTCCCGGTCGGCGTGTAGAACGCTTTTCAGCGTACGGATGACGCGCCACGCGGGGTCTCGGCGAGCTGACGCTCTCACCGGAACCTCCGGGCGCCTGGCGGTGTAGACAGGTCGATCGAGAGAGGGACACCCCCACCCTGAACACCGGCTCGGAGGACGCGGAGATCCTGGCCCGCGTACGCGACGGCGACCGTGACGCGTACGCGGAAATGGTGCGCCGCCACGCGCCGTTGGCCATCCGGACCGCCGCGCTGCTCGGCGCTGGAGAGGACGCGGAGGACGTGGTGCAGGAAGCGTTCGTCAAGGCGTACGTCGCCCTCGGCGGCTTCCGACCCGAGGCACCATTCCGGCCGTGGTTGCTGCGGATCGTCGCCAATGAGACCCGCAACCTGCACCGGGCGGCCGGCCGTCGATCCGCACGCGAACTCCGGGCATGGGAGCAGTCCCTGCCGTTGCTCCTCGCCCGCCCGGATGAGCCGGTCGAAGCGCTGCTGTCCGGGGAGCGGCAAGCTGCGCTCGTGCGTGCTCTCGCCCGGCTCTCCACGCCCCACCGGCAGGTGCTGACCTGCCGCTACCTGCTCGACCTCGACGAGGCCGAGACTGCGGCCGTGCTCGGCTGGCCCCGCGGCACCGTGAAGTCCCGGCTGCATCGCGCGCTGCCAAAGCTGCGGCAGGCGCTCGGCGCCGAGGCTGGGCCGTCAGGTGAGGAGCCCGCTCGGGAGGTGAGCCACGGTGGCTGAGCGCGTGTACGACGACCTGGTCGCCGACCTGACCGCCCTAGGTCGCGTTATCGACCAAGCCGCGGCCCCGGGGGGGACCACGCACACGACCAGGGAGCTGGCCACGGCAGTCATGGACCGGGTCGCGACGCTGCCGGTGCCCGCGGCCGTACCCGAGCGCGCCTCATGGATCCGGCGGCTCTCGGGGCGTCTGGAGTCCAGACGCCGGCAGTTCGCGGTCGCGGTCGTAGCCGTACTCCTCGCGCTGCTGGCGACGCCCCCAGTACGTGCGGCGGTCGCCGACTGGTTCGGGTTCGGGGGTGTGCTCGTCGAACGCGGGTCCCCCGGCACCGACCCCGCGCCGCCGCCGGAGGTGGCAGCTGACCAGACGCTGTCCGAGGCCGCGGAGCTCGTCGACTTCACGCCGTCGGTGCCCCAGTCGCTGGGGACGCCGGACGGCGTTGAGGTGTCCGCCGACCGCAGGGTCCTCTCGATGAGCTGGTCAACCGTCGACGAGGGCGTCCTGCGCCTGGACCAGTTTGACGCCCGGCTCGACTTCACCATCGCCAAGCGCACGCCGGGCGTACAGCCCGTCGCGGTGGACGGGTCGGACGCGCTCTGGTTCGAAGAACCGCACGAGGTGGTGCTGTTCGACGCCGATGGCGGCCGCCGCACCGAGTCCGCGCGACTCGCCGGGCACACACTGATTTGGCAGGACGGGTTCACCACGCTGCGGCTCGAGGGCGACATCGACCTGGCCCGCGCCGTCGAGATCGCGAACTCGGCAACGCCGATCGACTGACGGAACCCCGGCCGTCGCGGCGGTGTAGCAGGGGTGTCCCGACCGAGGAGGCCGTCGTGCACCCCATCCGTGCAGCACTCGCTGTCGTTGCCATGCTCGCCGTCGCCCTGATCACCGCCGTGCCCGCCGCTGCGGGAGGCCCGACCAGCGCGCTGCTCGCCGTCCCTGGCGAGGGCGCGACCGCGTCGCTCTACTACACCGATCCCGATTACGACGCCCTCGCCGGGCTGGTCGGGGTGGAATCCGGCGGCATTGGAGTCGGCGACCCGGGCACCGTCGACGATTCCGGCCGGAGCCACGAGAACGGACCGGGTGTGACGGTGACCTGGCTGGTCCACGACGTCACGCCCTGGCGGATCGACCGGATCTATGTCGGTGGCGAGGGCGCACCTTGGATCTCGACCCAGGTCGGGGCCGAGACCGGTTCGGTCTGGGACGGCCCCGTCGTCTGGCACCAGCCCGACAACGCCGTCGCGCTCGTCGCGCTGCTCGATCGGCTCGGCGTCGGCGCGGCCGCACGTGACGCCGCGGCCAAGGGCGACTTCAGCGGCGTCGCCGGTGCACCGGTGGCTGATTCGAGCGCGCCCGTGGCCGAGCCTGAGGCCGCGCTCGCGGAGTCGTCCGCCGTCGCAGGCATCTGGTGGGGCCTCGGCGGGCTGGCCGGCGGCGCGCTGCTCACGTTGGTGTTGCTGCGCCTCCGTCGCGGACCCGTAGCGGAAGTCGAGTCGGAACCGGCCCCGGACGCCGACGCGCCGATCAGCGAGGAGCTGGCCTGGGGCGGACGCCGCGGCTGACGCGCGCGGGGACTAGACCGTCTCCAGCACCTCGGTCTCCTCGAACTCCGTGGCCTCGTCCGGCCGGCTCCGCAGTCCAGTGAGCGCGACGACCAGCCCGATCGCCGCCACGATGCCCGACACCGCCATGGCGGCCCGGACATTGTCGAGCGCTGTTTCCCCGCTGTACGAGGTCAGAACGGCTGTCGCGACCGCCGTCATCACCGCTCCGCCGATCTGGCCGGATGTGTTGAGCAGTCCCGATGCCAGTCCCTGCTCGTGATCCTCGATGCCGGCGACCGCCTGGATGTTGAGCGCGGGGAACGACAGCGCGAAGGCTGTTCCGACGAGCAGCATCCCAAGGACGATGATGGGAGTGCGCGCGGTGGTGTCGACACCGGAGAGCAGCACGGCGAAGCCCGCCAGCAGTGCCACCGACCCGATGGCGATGAGACGGGGCGTCCCGAATCTCGTCGCGAAGCCGCCCATCTTGGTCGCCGTCACGGCCACGAGGATCCCGGCCGGGAGGAACGTCAGAGCGGTCCGCAGAGCCGACCAGCCCATGAGGTTTTGGAGGTACTGCATCGCGACGAACTGGAAGCCGAGGTAGGACCCGAACAGGATCAACAGCCCGATGTTGGCCCGCCTCAGCGACGCTGACCGCAGGATGCCCAGCCGGATGAGCGGGTGGCGCGTCCGCTGCTCGACACGGACGAAGAGCGCGAGCAGAATCGCGACCGCGGCGAGACCGCCGACCGTACGGAAGCTGCCCATCCGGCCTCCGGCGCTTCGACCACAGTGAAGACCAGGAGCAGCATCGAGGCCGTGATGGTCGCCGCACCGACGAGGTCGTAGCCACCGGTCGCTCGCTCCTCACCGGAGTGCCGCGGCAGCACCCGGGCACCCACGACGAGTGCGAGGACGGCCACCGGCACCGGCATGAGGAACGTCCAGCGCCAGCCGACCTCGGTGAGCAACCCGGACAGCACGAGGCCGAAGGACCACCCGCTCGCGGCGCAGGCGGTGAAGATGCTGAGCGCCCGGTTGCGGGCCGGACCCTCGGGGAAGGTCGTGGTGATCAGGGACAGCGCCGCCGGGGCAGTGAAGCCGGCACTGATGCCCTTGGCGAACCTGGCGGCGATGAGCATGCCGCCGTCGTCGGTCAGCCCGCCGAGCAGCGACGCCGCGGCGAACACCGCCAGGGCGACCAGCAGCACCCGCCGTCGGCCGAGGAGGTCTGCGGTTTGCCCGCCGAGGAGGAGGAATCCGCCATAGCCGAGCACATAGCCGCTCACGACCCATTGCAGGGCCGAGGTAGTCAGGCCCAGGTCGGCCTGGATGGAGGGGAGCGCGACGCCGACCATGGCCACGTCAAGGCCGTCGAGGAAGATCACGGTGGACAGCACCGCGAGCACGCCCCACAGGCGCGCGTCCCAGCGCTGGTCAAGGGTGGGGGAGTCATGAACCGGAGACTACATGCGCATGCATCGAATGTATATACATAAATTGTCTGTACATTTACTGTTCACGCATGGTAATGTCCGTCGCGTGGTCGAGGACGATGTGGTCGCCTGGCGCCGGCTGGTGGCTCGCCACGCCGAGGTATGGGGCGCGCTCGAGCGAGACCTCTCGGAGCGGCACGGTCTGGTGACGAGCGAGTTCGAGGTCCTCGAGCGCCTCGCTGAGGCCGGTACGGCGGAAAGCTGCGGGTCCAGGAGCTGGCTGCCACGGTGCATCTGAGCCAGAGCGCGATGTCGCGGCTGGTCGCCCGGCTGGAGGCCGACGGGCTGGTGGAGCGCACGCTGTGCGTGGACGACCGCCGCGGGGTCTTCGTCTGCATCACAGGCGAGGGGCGCAGCCGGCACGCGGAGGCAGTTCCGACGCACCGCGCCGTCCTGAGCTCGATGCTCAGCGGCTGACCGGCTCCCGGCGGGGGCCGGTGTTGCCCTACTCTGCCCGCCATGCCGCGTTCCGAAGGGCCCTGCTCGCCGCCTCGGCGGCCGCCGGGCTCGTTCTCGCCCCCGCCTCCGCGTTCGCCCATGAGGAGCGCCCGGTCGAGTTTCCCGACGGTTCGGGCAGCGTGCCGACCTACCGGGCCCGGACGGTTCGCGCACTCGCTCATCCCGATCGGTTATCTCGTCGCCCACTACTTCTCGTTGTTCGTTTTCGACGGGCAGCGCGCGGTGATCCTGTTGTCCGACCCGCTCGACACCGGAGTAGATCTGTTCGGCGTCGCCACACGCTCCGTCGACCTGTCCGCCGTGAGCCCCGCGACAATCGCTGTCGTCCAGGTTCTGGGGATCGTGACGGGCATGTCCTGGGCGTGATCGCCGCCCATGATCGGTCGGTGCGCCTGCTGCCAGCCGAGCACGCCGTGGCCGGGCAGCTGCCGCTGCTGGTGCTGATGCTCTGCTACACGGTCGGTGGGCTAGTTCTGCTCTTCGTTGTGTGAGCGAGCTCGCCCTCCGCTCTAGGCGGCAAGGTCGACGATCAGGCGCAGGCGCTGTTCGGGCCAGGACAGGTCGCGAGGCCATTGTTCGGGTGATTCGTGCGGCGGGATGAGCCAGCCGGGTTCGTGGGGCAGCGGCTCCACTTTGGTGGTGTAGACCCGGCCGAGGGGGCTGGTCATCGTCAGGGTGCCGTCGGGCGCCAGGTTGGTGGTCCACCCGCCGTGGGTCTTGCTGTTGTGGTGGCGGCGGCAGAAGGTGGTCAGGTTCCTGACGTTCGAGAAACCTACCCGCGCGGCGCCGGTCAGGAGCGACGCCTCTTCTGCCGATACCAGGAACGTGACCGACGTGACGCGTGACCCGCGGGCCGAGCTCGCCGCCGAGCTCTACCAGATGCTCCTCGACCACCAGCACCACTACCGCCGGCAGGCCAAGCGGTATCGGGGATCCGATGGCGCACAACGCCGCCGAATCCTTCGGCACGGCGGCCAACCTGGCGGAGCGCCTGGCGTTCCTCTGCGACCGTCGCGCCGCCGCCTAAAGAGGGAGCGCCGATGACCAGAGACCAGGAGCAGGACCGCCGGCAGCTAGCGCGGAGCTTCCTCAACGCGCACGGCGAGACCAACACCCGTCTATTCATCGACGAGCTCGGCCGCCTGCTCGAGTCGATGCCGCTGGCGAGGCACACCGAACGGTTCCAACGTGTCGCCGGCCACTACCCGACCCAAGTCGCAGCGGCCTACGACGGATACCTCCACCGGGCCATGGGCGACAGTGACGAGCGGGTGGCCGCCACCGTCGCCGAGTATGAGCGCCGACAAGGGCTCGTCCCCCGGGACTGGTCAGCGATCGGAGCTGCCGAGCGCGGCAGCTGAGAGGGATCGGTCCAGGTTCTGTCATGCTCAGTGGCGGGTCGAGGGACCCGAACCGAGGGAGCCTCGCGCCCGTGCAGTACGTCAAGGTCTACCCGCCGCACGCTGTCGAAGCACTCCGACGGCGGCGCATGGTCCCGGGTTCCTCTATGCGTGGCAACACGATGACCGTGGTTGGCGGGGCGTTCGTTCGGTAATCGGTCGCGCCCAGCGTCGGCTACACCACGTGGCTGCCCGGTGATCGGGTGCGCCGGATTGGCTAGCCGTTGCGGTAATCGTGACGATGGACTCGCTGTGAGACCCCCGTATGCCGATGCCGGCCCGGACTACCTGAACGCGTCTGGGCGCGAGACACCCTTCCCGCCACCGCGACAATGGTCCACACGATCGCGCCGACCAATCCGGCGATGAGCGCCACCCACACGAACCCCATGCGCCACTCCCGGCCGACAAGCTGCGGGCAGCATCGACGGTAGAGCCATGACCCATGGCCCTCGAGGACGTCGCGCTGGCTCACAAGCTACGCGCCACCGGCACCGCGCCGGCGCGACGTGCCACCGTCGCCACCTGAGGATTGAGCGCGCCCGGCGGGTGCTTCCGATCTGACCGCTCCCGGCCCCCGTCGTCCGGGTGCCCAGCAGCGAGAAAGGTGACCTTCGCCGGGCGCGCACCAGGACCCTTACCCCGATGCCGGCTGCACATGCAGGCGGTCGTGCAAGTGGGTGTGAGTCCTACGGGGGAAGGACCCACACCCACTCGCCGAAACCCAACCCGAGTTTCCTTGGGCTTTGCTGCCTCCCTTCGGATGCGCGCAAAGTGGGACGCCCCCAACGCGCAAGGGGGTGTCAATCGTTAGAGCGATCGTCGCCTGTGAGGCGTTACGTCGGGGGCGACCTCGACCATCGCGGCCACCGTTCGACGGTCCAGCCGACGCACCGGCACCGTGCGCAGCGACACCAGCAGGACCACCCGGTAGACCACGAGCTCGTACCAGTCGCCGTGGGTCAGCACGTCGTCGGCGTCGATCCGCTCGGTGCTGTTGTCGCGGAAGGTGACCACGAAGGTCGCCACGGGTCGGAGTCCTCTCACGGTGGATCCTCGACCCGTCACCGATCCTCTCACTGAATGCGCCACTCCCACGGCAGCTCGAGAGTAAGAAACAAAGAGGTCGCGACTAAGTCGTCGGGCCTCTAGAGGGACTGTGGACCGCCGACGACCCAGCGGCCTTCATCCGCCGCGAGAAGGCATCGTGGCGATGGACGATGCTCGTGCAGTTGCCGGACTGGATCGCTTCCGCCATGGTCGACGAGGCCGTTGCACGCGCGCAGGCCACGAGGGCCTCCCGGCGCTCGAGCTGATGCAGCGTCGAACGCTGGCCAGCCAGTCAGTGCAGAGCTGCACATCGGCTCGTACGACGACGACACGCAGGTGCTCGATGAGCTGCACAACATGTTCATGCCGCAGCATGGGCTGACGTTCGCCGGGCCACACCACGAGATCTATTGAGCGACGCCCGACGGACCGATGCCACCAAGATGCGCACCATCCTTCGCCAGCCGGTGCGATCAACTGCGCCAGCCGGCGATCCGCTGGTCGGGTGACTCTGGAGTCGGTCAACCCTCCTGGAGAACCGACAGAACGTTGCCTGCCGGGTCCTTGAACCAAGCGATGGGTGGGCCTCCACCGCGCCAGATGCCGCGCTCGTCGGTGTCGGAGGCCATCGCGTCGTAGCGCTCGAACGTGACTCCACGTGCGACGAGCTCGTCGACCACCTTCTCGATGTTGTCGACAGGAAAGTTGAGGATCGTGAAGGTCGCCGGGGTGTGGTCGGCGCCCTTTGGGTAGGCGAGGATCTCGGCGCCGCCCTCGATGTGCAGGGTGAGCATCCCGTTGGCCTCCGTCACCTGGAGGCCGAGCGTGTCTCCGTAGAACTGCTTCGCCCGCTCAATGTCGTCCACCGAAAAGCCGCTGAACGCTTTGACGTGCTCAAACATGTGCAGACTCCTCCCGAGCCGGTCGTCAACTATGACACGTAGACCGGCTGGGTGGATCGAACTCATCGCCCGCGTTTCTCAGGCCAGGGTGTCCCGCAGGGCGATGATCGCCGCCTCGAGGTCTGCCAGGTCTGGATCGCCGGCGATGAACTTGACGGCGTTGTTGAGTTGCTCGATCGCGGACGCCGTTTCACCCTTGCCCTCGAGCTTCTCCGCCTTGGCAAGTGACCCGCCGACCTTGTCCGCCTGCTTGCCAGTCAGGTCCCCGCCACGGACCGCCTGGTCGAAGTACGACCCTGCGACGTTGAAGCTCGGGGCCGAGACAAGCTCCGATTGCAGTTGCGAGTTGAACTCCGCAAGGACTATCTCGGATGCCGCGTCTATCTCGTTCTGCGACAGCATGTCGCTGGCCTCGAGCTTGAACGTGTCGAACCCGCGGGCGATCTCGGTGCCGAAGATGTTGCCGTTGTAGTAGTACGTCGCCCAGAACCCGCCTAGGTTGAGCCCAGTCGCGGTGCCGAACCGGATCGGACCGCGGTCGAAGAAGGCGATCTCGACCGGGTTGGCTGTGTCGGTGAAGTCGATCACCGACAGCCCACCCTGGTACCAGGCCTGGACGTGGATGTCGCGACCGGGCACCGGGATGATCGACCCGTTGTGCGCGACGCATTCTCCTCGATCGTCTGCGGTACCGGCAGCTGTAGTAGCTCGCGAACTGCATCTTGTTGTCGACGATGTCGAAGAGTGCGTCGGCACCCACTCCGGCTGGTCCGTGACGCGGCAGCGTGCACTGGTGCCACCGCCCCACTCATCGGTGAAGATCACCTTGGTGCCGTCGTTGTTGAACGTCGCCGAGTGCCAGTACGAGTAGTTGGGGTCGGATACGGCGTCAAGCCGCACCGGGTTGACCGGGTCCTCGACGTTGAGCAGGATCCCATTGCCCTGGCAGGCGCCGGCCACGAGTTCCCGGTTGGTGAACGCCGTGACGTCATGGCAGGTGTTGGTGTTGGGTGTCGGCCCGTAGACGGTGCCTGACGGGTGGATCTGGTCGGGGGTCGGTGTCCCGCCCGGCGGCACCGGAAGCGTGTTCTGCAGTCCGTTGACGCGCCGGTCGCCGGGTCGGTGAAGATCCGCGGCTGGCTGACGACCGAAGCCGTCTCCGGAGCCGCCAGCGGCACCTTGATGACGTCGATGCGCCACTGCGTCGGGTTGCCTGTGGTGACTGGGTCCTTGGTGAGCGCAGCGTTCTCACAGCCGGCGAGCTCGCCTGGCAGCCGCACCCCTGCCGTGCCCGAGTTGTAGACGTAGATGTTGGCGGGGTCGTCCGGGTCCTCCACCAAGGTGTGCGTGTGCGATCCGCGGCAGAGCTGGACGCCGGGTAGCTGTACGGGGTTGTCGAGATCGCTTATGTCGAAGATGCGGACCCCACGGAACCGGTTCGTGTCGACCTGGTTGCCAGGAACAGTGCCCACCGTGCAGTTCTTCTGGCCGCGGTTCTCCTCGACCGAGATGAACAGCAGATTCCCGAACACCGAAGGGTCGCCTTGACCGCCCGGGCAGATGAACGCGGTGCGCAGCACCGGGTTGGCAGGATCGGAGATGTTGTAGATCTGGAAGCCGTTGAAACTCCCGACTATCGCAAAGTCGCCGGTGAGTGCGAGGTCAGAGTTGGCCGTTCCGATGGCGTTGAAGCCTGCGGGCGGCGTGTCAAAGCCCGCGGGGCGCGGCGTGCTTCCAAGCAGGTCGATGTTGGATGCAGCTTCTCGGCCAGCGGATCCTGGTAGCCAGGTTCGAGCCCGATGCGAGGGTCAGTCTGTGCGGACGCGCCGAGCGGCACGAGCGCGGCGGTGGCCACGAGCGCGACGACCGCGGCTAGCGGTCGACGTGGAGAACTCTTCGTGGTGCTCCGACACGGCCCTTCACTCCTCACGGCCCGCGAGGCGATGGCGGGTCCTCGCGGTCATTGCGTGGACAGAGCAGACGGCGTGACACTACTGCGTGTAGTAACGCGTTGCCATAGGGCAATGACCCAGCGTGCACGCCGCGTAGGCTCGGCGGCGCAAGATCCACGAGGCGGAGGCAGCCTGCATGCACCGGGGCGGACGAGCGGCGGCGGTGGTTGTTGGCGCACTGCTACTTGTCAGTTGCACCGGTGCGTGACGACGAGGCGCAGCCGAGCCCGAGCGAGGCTCCGGTCGTCCAGCTCGGTGAACCGGGACAGCCCAACCGTGAGTTGACCGACGACGAGATTGCCGCCCTCGAAACGCCGACCTATGGCGAGGCGGACGTTCAGTTTGTGCAGTCCATGATTCCGCACCACGCCCAGGCCCTTGAGATGACCGGCCTCGTGGCATCGCGCAGCGTCTGGGCCGACCTTTCCCAGCTGTCGCTGCGCATCGAGGTGTCCCAGCGGGACGAGATCGCGCAGATGGAGCGCTGGCTTCGCGACCGTGGCGAGGAGGTCCCTGACTCCGACGCCCACGGCCACAGCGCAGCAGCCGGCGAGGAGGCGCTGATGCCCGGGATGCTCACGGAGGAGGAGTTCGCCGAGCTCGAGGCGGCAACCGCAACCGAGTTCGACCGACTTCCTGGAGTCCATGATCCGCCACCACGAGGGTGCACTGCAGATGGTTGCCGAGCTGTTCAACTCGTCCGACGGCGGGCAGTGCCCGACGTCTTCCAGCTGCCCAGCAATCGACTCCGACCAACGCATCGAGATCAGTCGGATGACCGGCATGCTCGCTCAGCTGCGACCGCGGGTTGTGATCGGCCGCAGTGGATAACTCGGTGGGTAACTTCGCGATCCCTGGGGGAAACCCGCCCGGCGCTGTGGACATCTCGGTGGATAAAAAGAAATCTCGAGAATCTTGCCCGAACCCTCTTGCGCGACCGCTCGAGGTCTACTAGAAATCCACTCACGTCACCAACAACGGCGACTCGCTTGAGACCTCGGTCCAGAGCAGGTGGCCCCGGGAAACCGGAGCTGCCGATGAGATGCCGATGGAAGTGACGGACTCGCCGGCCCGAGCACCGAGCAATCGGAGACTGCAGGGTCAGTTGAGTTGAGAGGCCTCCTCCATCTCATACATGGAGGGGGCCTCTCCCTTTGAGTATGCCTGTTGCGAGCATCTGATCTGCCAACGCCACGCCGGACGTGGGCGGGGTTTCACTGGATCAGGGTCGCCCGTGTCCAAACCTATTGGACGTGGGTCGCCCTGATCGGCCCCGCGGTGGGCTGGCAGTGGACAACGGCGTGGAAATCCCCGTGGATAAGCGCGGCCGAGCTGGGGAAAAGTGCATTCGCTTGTGGACACCTTGGGGATATGCAAAGTGATACTGCAAGAATTCCGGATGGGGTATTGCGCGTCCGCCAATTCGCGACTAGAAACGCAACCACATCGCCAGGACGGCATTACACCAGCCGCCACGGAGCCCGCTCCGGGGCCACGCGATCCGGGAGACCGGAGCCGCACGTGTGACCGAGACCGGCGGTGGGCTCGCCAACCGAGCACCGAGCGATCGGAGGCACGCACAGGCGGGCATTCGAGAGGCCTTCTCCATCCTGGATGGAGAGGGTCTCTCGTCACGTGCGCCCGATAGCCTGCCGCCCGTGCAGGAGCCGACCAGCAACAGCTCGCCGCTTCGTGAGCTGGCGCTCTTGTTCCTCAAGCTGGGAACGATTGGCTTCGGCGGACCTGCCGCGCACATCGCGATGATGCGCGACGAAGTCGTGGTGCGGCGGCGCTGGCTCGACGACAACAGGTTCATCGACCTGGTAGGCGCCACCAACCTCATCCCCGGACCCAACTCGACTGAGCTGGCGATCCACCTGGGCTACGAGCGCGCCCGATGGCGCGGCCTGGTGGTCGCCGGTGTGTGCTTCATAGTCCCGGCGTTCGTCATCGTGCTGGCGCTCGCGTGGGCGTACGTCGAGTACGGGGACACACCGACGTTCGAGGGACTGCTGTACGGCATCGAGCCGGTCGTCGTCGCCATCATCGTCGTGGCAATCGCGGGCCTTGGCCGCACCGTGGTCAAGAGTGTCCTGGCCGTCGTCATCGCCGCCGCCGTGCTCGCCGGGTACTTCCTCGGCATCAACGAGCTGGTGCTGCTGCTGGGCGGTGGCCTCGTGATGACCGCGATTCGGACGCGCGCCTCGTGGCTGCCCGCTCGACGGAACGGCATTCTTGCGCCGCTCATCCTGGCCGCCGGCGACCCCCTTTTCACCGACCCGACGGCTGGGCAGCTGACCCGCTTGTTCCTGACGTTCCTGAAGATTGGGTCGGTCCTGTACGGCAGTGGCTATGTGCTGTTGGCCTTCCTGCGCGGCGACTTCGTCGAGCGACTTGGGTGGCTCACCGAACAGCAACTGCTCGACGCCGTGTCGATCGGCCAGGTGACGCCGGGACCGGTGTTCACCACGGCGACGTTCATCGGTTATCTGGTGGCCGGGCTGCCGGGCGCGGTGCTCGCGACGGTCGCCATCTTCCTGCCGGCGTTCGTCTTCGTTGCACTCCTGACGAGGATCGTCGACCGCATCCGCAACCGTGTTTGGTCGGCCGCCTTTCTCGACGGTGTCAACGCATCCGCGCTGGCTCTTATGGCCGGGGTGACCGCCCAGCTCGCGAGAGAGGCGTTGGTCGATCCGCTGACCGTGGCTCTCGCGCTTGCCGCACTCGCCGTATTGCTGCGCACACGGATCAACTCGGCCTGGCTGATCATGTTGGGCGGCGTGATCGGCCTGGCTGTCATGCCCGCGTGAGCTGTACGGACTGGACCGCGCCGTCCGGGGTCAGAAAGCTCAACAGCCGACCGGCCTCGTCGACGACCTCCTGACGAGATGAGTCGTCGAGCGGCGCGACCTGCTCCACCAGCATGGTCGCCGTGCCGTTGGCCCGCTCGATGCGCCACATCGCGGTGTATTCACCGTCGACGAGCACTCCGCCATAGCTGCGCATGCCGACGTCCAGTGTCAGCTGCTCGCCGCCAGGCATGAACCTGCTCCGATCGGCCAGCCCGAGCAGCACGTTGTCGTACTCGGGGAGGAAGCGCACCGGAGCCGGGGTCTCAGCGTCGGGTCGGGGGGCTTCGGGGACATCGAAGAGCTCGCGACCGGACTCGTTACGAAAGCTCAGCAGGCGCGGTCGCAGGCGCTCGACGACCTCATTGAGCTTGGTGAGGCCGCACCACGCCTGCAGGTCCATGACCGACGCCGGGCCGTAGCCGGCGAAATAGCGCAGCACGATGCCCTCGACGTCGGGCGAGGGGTCGAGTGGCCGCCCGAGCCAGCGTTGGATCGTGGTCAGCGTCGGCTGCATCGTCGAGCCCCACACGCCGCGCGGTGCGATCTGCACGGTCGGGACGAGATAGGCGGCCGCCGAGACGAGCGCCGTCTCGTCGACCCCTGGCCAGCGCTCGGCCAAGAGCTGCCGTAGCTCGGCACGCGTGCGGGGTTGCTCTTCGAGGAGGGCTTGCCCGGCTTCACCGATCTCGTCGACGTCGACCTCGCGCAGGAAGCGACCGAACGACCCGGTCAGGGCGCGCCTCATCACCGGCTCGACCCACGGCCGCATCGCCAGACAGTCGTCGACGGTGACCAGGTGGATGGTGCCGCGCATCAGCCCGGCGCGGACGAGCTCGCGGTCAGCGATGAGCTTGCCGAGCTCTTGCGGGTTGAAGTCGCGAAGGCGTGACCACAACCCCACGTACGGATCACCCGGCACCTGCGCCTGCTGTCCGACGAGCAGGTGCACGGCGTCGTACGGCGTCATCGCCACCCGCTCGAGCAAGAGCTGTCGCGCCAGTATGGCGCGGTTGAGCGCACGCCGGGTAAGCACTCGCTCGTCACGCAAGGTGTCTCCTCGTCGTCACGTGCCCCAGAAGGGGCCGGTCAGGCCGACGCTACGGAAGTATTCCGCGGCCGCCACCGGGTCACGCCGCACATAGCCGCGCGCGAGACGACCGTCGTACCAGTGCTCGGCCAGCTGCCACAGCGTGGCGAGGTCGAGAGTGTCCCCGCGAGGCTGACCGGTCTGTGCGAGCCAGGTGTCGACGCACTGGCCGGAGCAGAAGAGCCGCTGGTTGCGGCAGGTGTGCACGACGTCATCCCACATGTGGGCCGCGGGCACGAGGAAGTGCGCCACCTGGCTGCCCGACGGCGGACCCGAGCGGTCCACCGCCCATGCGTGCGGGGTGCCGCATGCGGGGCAGCGCGTGGCGACGAGGGCGCTCGGGCTCGTCACGGACGAGCTGGGGGATCGCGAACGCGTCCCATGCGCAGCCGCCCCACCAGAGCGTGGACCGGCCCATGACCGAGAAGCCCAGGTTGATCGACGTGAACGGGTGCGCCATGACGATCGCGTCGGTGTCGTCGAGGACGAGGTGGCGGGCCGCGGCGAGGCGGTGCAGTCCGTCGCGCACGGTGTCCACATCGGCGCCGATGGCTGCCGCGAGAGCTGCCTGAGTCGGGGCGCTGCCCATCGTGGCGAACGACTGGTAGATCGTCAGGCGAAGGTCTTCGTCGTCCACCCGGTCATCCTCGCATCGGTGCGTGACAGCATGTCCGGATGGCGGTCGGGAGCGTCACCAGAGGCTGGCAGCCGAGGGCGCTGTGGGAGTTCACCCGGCCGCACACGGTCACCGCGACGACCGCGACCGTGGTCACGGTGTGGGTGCTCGCGCGCGATGCGGCCGCCGACGTCGGTGTGCTCGACCTGGTCATGACGCTGGCCGTGTGCCTGGCGACGAACGTCTTCATCACCGGTCTCAACCAGGTGGTGGACGTCGAGATCGACCTGATCAACAAGCCGTGGCTGCCGGTGCCGGCGGGTCTGCTGTCCCGACGCGCCGCGCGCCTGATCAGCCTCGGCTGCGGCCTGGGGGCCTTGGTGGGCGCCGCTTTTCTCTCGCCGTGGCTGCTGCTCACGGTGGCGATCGGGGTTGTGGTGGGTACGGCCTACTCGGTGCCGCCGGTGCGGCTCAAGAGGTTCCCGGTGCCGGCCGCGCTGGCGATCCTCGTCGTCCGCGGCCCGGTCCTCACTCTCGGGGTCTACCTGCACTTCGCGGCCGGGGCACCGGTTACCGGTGTCGTGGCGCTGGTCACGGTCGTCGGCACGGCGTTCGGCCTGGCCGTCGCGCTGATGAAGGACCTCCCCGACCGGCGAGGAGACCAGGCGCACGGCATCCGTACGTTCGCCAACCAACGCGACCCGGGGCTCGTGCTCGGCGCGGCGATGTGCCTCCTGCTGGTGGTGTACGTGGTCGCGGCGGGCCTTGCATTCGGGCTCGATGGCGTGGATTGGCGAGTCTTGACACCGGTCGAGCTGACCTGCGCCGGGCTTGTCGTGCGTACGTGGTCGGACACTGCGGCTGCCGACCCAGTGTCCGTGGCGCGCGGGTATCGGTGGGTGTGGCGGACCTTCTACCTGCATCACGCCGGCGTCGTGGCGGCCGTGCTGTTGTAGCCCTCCTCTCCCGGCGGTCCGGCCGTGGGCTTGCGAGTGCGCCGGGTGGCGAGCACGGAGCCGAGCAGCACCAGCGGGAAGCCCACGATGATGCCCACGGTGACCGGCTCGTCGAGCAGGATCACGCCTGCCGCGAGAGCGACGGCCGGGTTGACGTAAGTGATCACGGTTGCTCGCGCCGGGCCGACCTCGCGGATCAGCGCGAAGAACAGCACGAAGGCGAGGGCAGTGCAGATGAGGCCGAGTCCCACGACGGAGCCGATGGCCTCGGTGGATGGCCGCTCTTCCGGCCAGGAGGCAATCGCGAACGGTGTGTAGCCGACCGCGGTGATCGTGAGGACCACCGCGTTGACTGCCACCGCGTTGAGGTCGGACATTGACCGGGCAATGATGATCGGGCCGATGGCATAGCCGAGCGCGACCAGCAGCACCTCGGCCACCGGCCACGGCTCGAGGCCGTCGCCGAGATCGAGCCCGACCAGGGCGATCACCCCAGCGAACCCGATGAGCAGACCCGTCGTGCGGGTCGCGTCGAGCCGGTCATCGACGTGCAGCAGGATCGCCAGGGCCGCCCCCATCAGGGGCACGCTGGCGATCAACAGCCCGGCCAGCGAGCTCGTGATGTGCTGCTCCGCGTCGGACAGCAAGTACCACGGCGCGGCGACCTCGATGGCCGTGTAGACCAGCACGGGCCGCCAGCGTGTCAGCACCTTGCGCACGGTGCCGCTGCGCAACGCGAACGGCACCAGCACCACCGCACCGATGAACGATCGCCCGAAGACCACCACCTCGGGGGAAAGTTCCTCGACGGCAACGCGGATCAGCAGATAGGGAATGCCCCAGATGACCGACATCGCCGCAAACAGCACGACACCGCGTTTGCTCATCGACCCCTCCTGCGGTCAGGCCCGCAGGCACGCGACTGACCCTGGAACACCTACGAGAGCCTAGGTGTTCGGGGTGACAAGTCTCTTCCCCATTTTCGTCGGGAGCGCACGTGCACGGTGAGTACAAGGTCGCAGGCGGCAAGCTCGTCAGAGTCGACTTGGAGTTAGCCGAGGGACGGCTCACGGACGTGCGACTGTCCGGCGACTTCTTCCTCGAGCCCGACGAGGCGCTCGACGCGATCAACGAGGCCCTCACCGGGCTGCCGGTCGGTGCGTCAGCGGAGGAGATCGCCGTGGCCACGCGGCGTGCGCTTCCCGGCGATGCCGTGCTCGTCGGGTTCACGCCTGAGGCGGTGGCTCTTGCGGTGCGCAGGGCGCTGACCCGGGCGACGGAGTGGCGCGACCTCGAGTGGGAGCTGGTGCACGTCGAGCCGCAGGAGCCGCTCCTGCACATGGCGCTCGACCAGGTGCTCACCGAGGAGGTCGCCGCCGGGCGCCGCAAGCCCACGCTGCGCATCTGGGAGTGGGCCGCGCCGGCCGTCGTCATCGGAAGCTTCCAGTCGGTGCGCAACGAAGTCGACGGCGCGGCCGCCGAGCGTCACGGCATCCAGGTCGTACGGCGGATCAGTGGCGGTGGGGCGATGTTCATCGAGCCGGGCAACACGATCACCTACTCGATCTCCACGCCGGACTCGCTCGTGCAGGGCCTGTCCTACGCCGAGTCCTACCCCTTCCTCGACGACTGGGTGCTCGGCGCCCTCCAGAGCCTCGGCATCGACGCGTGGTACCAGCCGCTCAACGACATCACCTCGTCCGGCGGCAAGATCGGCGGCGCGGCGCAGAAGCGCTTCGCTGCCGGCGCTGCGCTGCATCATGTGACGATGGCGTACGACATCGACGCGACCAAGATGCTGGAGGTGCTGCGCATCGGCCGGGAGAAGCTCTCCGACAAGGGCCACGCGAGCGCTGCGAAGCGGGTCGACCCGCTGCGCAGCCAGACCGGCCTCCCCCGAGAGGCAGTCATCGAGCGGATGATCACGACGTTCCGTACGAGGCACGGCCTCACCGAGGGCTCCCTCACCACCGACGAGCTGTCGCGGGCGAAGGAGCTCGTCGACACGAAGTTCGGCACCGACGGATGGCTGCACCGCATCCCGTGACCGCGGATCCTTCCGACGCAACGACACCCAGCGTCGAACCTATCGATCGCGGGGGAGCCTTCCGTGTCGGTGGGGAGGTGACGCGGGCCGTCGAGCTGCTTCGCGGCCGCCGCGTCGTCGCCTTGACGGGAGCCGGCTTGAGCACCGACTCGGGCATCCCCGACTACCGTGGCCCCGACTCGCCGCCGCGCACTCCCATGACGTACGGCGAATTCTGTTCCGGCGAAGCCGCCCGGCGGCGTTACTGGGCCCGCAGCCACGTCGGGTGGCGACACATGGAAGGCGCCCAGCCCAACGCGGGCCATCGCGCCCTGGCACGGCTCGAGGACGCCGGTGCCGTGACCGGCCTCATCACCCAGAACGTCGACGGTCTGCACGAGGCCGGCAGGCAGCAAAGCAGTCATCGACCTGCATGGCCGCATCGCCGACGTGGTCTGCCTCAGCTGCGGCGACCGCTCGGCCCGCGACGGGCTGCACCGCAGGCTGGACGTCCTCAACCCAGGGTTCGCCGACCAAGACGTGGCGATCGCGCCGGACGGCGACGCCGTGCTGGAGGGTCGCTTCGACTCGTTCGTCATCGCAGACTGTCTTGTCTGCGGGGGAGCCCTCAAGCCGGACGTCGTCTTCTTCGGCGAGAACGTGCCGAAGCCGCGCGTGGCACAGTCCTACGCGCTTGTCGACGCATCGGAGGCGCTTCTCGTCGCCGGGTCATCGCTGACGGTGATGTCAGGCTTGCGGTTCGTCCGGCATGCGCATCGCCGGGGTATCCCCATCGTGATCGTCAACCGAGGTGCCACCCGTGGCGATCCGTTGGCGTCCGTCAGGGTTGCTGCGGGATGCTCGGAGACTCTTTCGGCAATGCTCGAGGCTCTTCCGCCTTGAGCTTGTCGGAGGTCGCGTCAAGCTTGAGCTTGTCGGACGCCGAGTCGAGGAACCGCAGCAGCTCCACCGGGAACGGCAGCACCACCGTCGAGTTCTTCTCCGCGGCCACCTCCACGATGGTCTGCAGCAGACGCAGCTGCAGCGCCGCCGGCGTGTCGGCCATGACCGTCGCCGCAGACGCCAGCTTCTGGGATGCCTGGAACTCGCCGTCGGCCGTGATGATCCGCGACCGGCGCTCGCGCTCTGCCTCGGCCTGCCGTGACATCGACCGCTTCATCGACTCCGGCAACGCGACGTCCTTGATCTCGACCCGGTCGATCTCGATGCCCCAGCCCACCGCTGGGCTGTCGAGCATGAGCGCGAGACCCTGGTTGAGCGTGTCTCGGTTGCTGAGCAGGTCGTCGAGCTCGCTCTTGCCGATGATCGACCGCAGCGACGTCTGCGCCACCTGTGACATCGCAAGCTCGTAGTCCTGGACCTCGACTGTCGCCTGTACGGGGTCGTGGACGCGGTAATAGGCGACAGCGTCGACCCGCACAGTGACGTTGTCGCGCGTGATGCCCTCCTGAGCCGGAACGGGCATCGTGATGATCTGCATGTTGACCTTCTTCAGGTGGTCGACGCCCGGGACGATCCACGTCAGGCCGGGGGGCCGCGGCGGCTCCTGGACGCGTCCGAGCCGGAACACCACGCCTCGCTCGAACTGCTTGATGACGCGTGCGCTCGCGGCCAACCCGACGACTCCGGCCGCGCCGATCAAGGACAGTACGCCGATCAGAACCTCCATGCTGACCTCCCTGTCAGCGAAGCCCCGTACCTCGATCGTAGGTGGCCAGCGCCGCCTCGTCAGGAGTAGCGACGACGCGCTGCTCCCCGGCATAGACGTTGAGCCGCTCTCCACGCAGGAACCCGACGAGCGTCACTCCGAACTCCTGGGCGAGGTCGATGGCCAGGCTGGACGGTGCGGACACGGCGCACACGACCGGGATGCGGGCGACGATGGCCTTCTGCACGATCTCGAAGCTCGACCGGCCGCTGACCATGAGCACGTGCTGGGAGAGCGGGAGCCGCCCGCCCGCGAGTGCCCAGCCGATGACCTTGTCGACCGCATTGTGCCGTCCGACGTCCTCGCGCACGCAGACCACCGACCCGTCAGTCGTGAACAGCCCCGCGGCGTGCAGCCCTCCGGTGGCGCTGAACACGCTCTGCGCTTCCTGCAGGGCGTCCGGCAGCGCGTAGAGCCGGCGTACGTCAAGTCGTACGTCGTCGGGAGGCAGCGGGTCGACGCCGCGCAGGCGCAGGGCGTCGAGGCTCGCCTTGCCGCACACGCCGCATGCGCTGGTCATGGCGAAGTGCCGATCCAGCCCAGGCAGCACCGGCAGCATCTGGCCGGGCAGTGTCGCCGTCACGATGTTGTAGCGCTGGTCTCCGTCGACATCGGGGTCCGTGCAGTACGCGATCGACGCGGGCGGTTGGTTCGGACCCAGGACGCCCTCGGAGTGCAAGAAGCCGGCCACGAGCTCGAAGTCATGCCCAGGTGTGCGCATGGTGACGGCCACGGTGCTCGTCAGGCCACCGGCCTTGATCCGCATCTCGAGCGGCTCCTCGGTGGCGACGCTGTCCTGCCGGCGGGAGAGGCTGCCGCCCGCGTAGGCCCGCACGCCGGTCCGGGTCGTGGGGCCTGGTCGTCCGCGCATGCGTCACACCTCCGTGCCGGCGAGGTTGTCCGCCTTGGTCACCGTGACCACCGCGTTGTAGTCGGGGATGTCGGCCTGCGGCGACCGCGCCGTACGGTCGATGAGCCCCTCACCCTCCGGCCAGTGCACCTGGAGGTTGCCGGGCGTGACCGGCGCGATGTGGACGCGGCCGGCGAGCTTGCCGAACGGGCTCGCCAGCAGCACGGCGTCGCCGTGGTCGAGACCGAGCCGGTCAGCGTCGATGCGGTTCATGAGTACGGCTTCGCGCTCGGCGCCGGTCAGCGCGTCGTGGTGCTCGAACACCATGCTGTTGAACTGTTTGCCGCGCCGGGTGGCGACCAGGAACGTGCCGTCCGCGCGCCGCGCAGGCGGCGGGCTGACGGTGCTGAACCGCGCCCGGCCGTCCTCGGTCGGGAACCGCCAGCCCTGGCACAGATGCGGTCCGCCGTACTGGAACTGGTCGCCCTTGGCGGAGAGGTGCCGGATCGGCGCGTACGTCGGGATCGTGCGGGCGATGTCGGCGCGGATCTCGGGAGTGCCGGAATAGCGCACCGCATCGCCGACCGCCGGCCTCGCGCGCGCGGCGAGCTCGCCGAAGATCCGCCACTCCGGCCACGCCTCGGCGATGCGCGGCCCGGGGATCTCCGGGCTGAAGATGACCCGTCGCTCGGTGGAGGTCTCGGTGATGCCGCCGACCATCTCGTACCTCGTCTCGGCGGGGAGCACGAGAACGGTGTCGGCGGGCTCGACGAGCATCTGGCTGGACAGGCAGATGTCGATGTGCACCCGCAGCGGGATGCGTGACAGGGCCGCCCTTGTGTAGGCCGGGTCGGGCAGCACCTCGAGGAAGTTGCCGCCGGCGCTCACCATCACGTCGAGGTCGCCGTCGTGCCCGGCGGCGATCATCTCCGACGCGGTGCGGCCCCGGCCGCTCGGGACGTCGAACCCCCAGAGCTCGGACAGCCGTCGTGCGTTGTCATCGGTCACCGGCAGCCCGCCCGGCAGCGCCGTGGCATAGGCGCCCATCTCGGCTCCGCCCTGCACGCCGGAGTGCCCGCGGATCGGCATCAGGCCGCTGCGGTCGCGTCCGACGAAGCCCTTGGTAAGCGCCAGGTTGACGATCGAGCGCACGTTGTCCTCGCCGAACTTGTGCTGGGTGACGCCCATGCTCCAGACGAAGACCGCGGTCTTGGCGTCGCGCAGCATCGCCGCCAGCGTGCGCATCTCGGCGCGGGACGCGCCCGACACCGCCTCCAGGTCGGACCACGACTGGCCCTCGAGCCCCGCCACCATCGCGTCGTAGCCCGTCGTGAAGCCTTCGACGAACGACCGGTCCACCCAGCCCTGCTCGATCATCATCTTGAGCACGCCGTTGATGAAGGCGATGTCGCCGCCGACGTTGATGAGGAAGAACCGGTCAGCGATCTTTGTGCCGAAGACCGCGCTCTCGACGTTGGACGGCACCCAGTAGTTCTCCATCCCCGGCTCACGGTAGGTGTTGACGACCACAACCCGAGTGCCCGCCTTCTTGGCGTGGTAGAGGTACTTCATCGCCACCGGCTGGTTGGCCGCCACGTTGGAGCCGATGAACACGATCAGGTCGCTGCCGATCCAGTCGACGTACGAGCAGGTGGTGGCGGCCACGCCGAGCGTCTCCTTGAGTGCCACGGTGCTCGGGGAGTGGCAGATGCGCGCAGCGTTGTCGACGGAGTTGCTGCCCAGGGCGCGTACGGCCTTCTGCACCGCGAAATAGTTCTCGTTGGGCATCCCGCGGCTCGTCAGGTAGGCACCGAACCGGTCGGGCGCCGCGGCGGCGAGCCGCTCGGCGGTCAAGTCCAGCGCCTCGTCCCAGCCGATGCGGGTGAAACCGGGCTCGCCGCGGCGGCGTACGAGGGGATGCGGGAGGCGGCCCAGCGCCCGCAGTTCGGCACTACGCATCCGGACAGTGCGGAGACGTCGGCCAGCGGACCGGGATCGAGTGCCGGCATCGTGTTGAGGCGAAGCAGCCGGAGCCGGACGTTGCACAGGTGGATCTCGTCCATGGTCCAGTCGCGCACGCCGACGGTGCCGAGGGCGCAGCCGTCGCAGGTGCCGTCGCGGAGGATGCGCATCGCGTAGGGCAGCTGGTCGCGGTTTTCCCGCAGGGCCTTGGTGATCTCGCGGTAGTTGTTGGGCCTGCCCTCGCCGATGCCGAACGGCTTCAGCCCGACCCAGTTGGCCGGATCGATCCGCTTCTCCCGCTGCCCGTGCCTTCGCATCGCGCCTCCGGTGCCCGATCCCTCACGCTATCCCTTACCGCTCAGGAGATGCCGCGCAGCAGGATCTGCGGGCCCGTTCCCTGCTCGCCCATGACGTCGCCAGGGTTGGAGAGCTTGCACGTGCTCAGCGAGAGACACCCGCAGCCGATGCAGCTCGTGAGGTCGTCGCGCAGCCTTTGCAGGGCAGTGCAGCCGGTTGTCGAGCTCGGTCCGCCACAGCTGCGAGAGCCGCGCCCAATCGGCACGGGTCGGGGTGCGGCCGTCGGGCAGCGACTGCCAGGGCCTCGCCGATCGAGGCGAGCGGGATTCCCACCCGCTGGGAGACGCGGATGAACGCGACCCGCCGCAGCGTGTCCCTGGCGTAGCGCCGCTGGTTGCCGCTCGTGCGGCGGCTGGCGATGAGGCCCTTGGACTCGTAGAAGTGCAGGGCCGACACGGCGACGCCGCTGCGTCGGGACAGCTCGCCGACGGTCAGCTCGTGGGGTAGCTCGGCCATCGCCCCAGCATAGCCCCCGACCTGAACATTAGTTGAGGTCTGTCGACGTGAGACGCTGCAGGTATGTCCCGCCGGCTGCCAGCGGTCCTCGTCGCGGCGCTGGCCGGTGTCCTCGCGACCGGTGGGTGCGGAGGCGATAACGACGACCCTGCGGCCGCTGAGCCGTCGGGCACGGGCACACCGAGTGCGAGCACGCCGAGCGAGTCCAGCCCCGTACCGACGACAACCTTCCCCGCCGCCGACACCCACGCCCACACCCACTCCGACACCGTCCTGGCAAGTGGGCGCGACACCGCTGCCGCTGCGCCCGGACGGATTCGGCCAGACCCTCCCGACGCCACCGGAACTGGTCGACCGGCGCCTGCCCACCGTCGACCACCTGCCACCGCCGGCCGACGGCGCGTACCACTCGGAGATCCACCCGATCGACCAGGCGACGCGTGACCGGATGGGCAACACCTGGACCGAGCAGTGCCCGGTCACCCTTGACGAGCTGCGCTACCTGAACGTCGGCTTCTGGGGGTTCGACGGTCGGCCGCACACCGGCGAGATCATCGTGCACCGGGACGTCGCCGAGGATGTCGTGGGTGTGTTCGGGAAGCTGTTCGCTGCACAGTTCCCGATCGAGGAGATGCGCCTCATCAACACCGGTGACGTCCAGGCGCCGCCGACCGGCGACGGCAACATCACGGCCGGGTTCGTCTGCCGGGCCACACGGCAGTCGACGCAATGGTCGGCGCATGCCTACGGCCTGGCGATCGACATCAACCCGTTCCACAACCCGTACCAGCGCGGTGATCTCGTGCTGCCCGAGCTCGCCAGTGCCTACCTCGACCGCTCCGTCGATGCGGCCCGGGATGATCCAGCCGGGCGACGTCGTCGACACGGCGTTCGCGGACATCGGCTGGTCCTGGGGCGGGCGGTTCCGGTCCCTGAAGGACTATCAGCACTTCTCGGAAACGGGCCGCTGACGCTGGCCATGGGCGGCGGATGCGCCTACCGTGGACCAGAGGACGCCATGAGCTGGCTCGCTGGGATGTTCGCGATCGTGCTGGTGCTGATTGCCATCGAGCACCTGTACTTGACGTGGCGCGATGTCCGGCGCACTCCCGATTCGATGGACCTCGAAGACGCGCTCGCGTTGGGTGAGCTCGAGCTGCGCGACGATCGGCGGCTCGGCCGCAGTTAACACGGCACCGCTAGTGTCCGGCTGCACGCTGTCGCGCCAGCCATCGGAGGTCGTCGATGCGAGTCCTGCGGCTCTGCTCCGTCTACGAGGTCCCCGCCGATACCTTGACGGGCCGCGGAGTGTCGTTCGACCCCGTGGGAGGCATGCAGTCGCACGCCGCCTCGCTCACCCGAGCCCTCGATGCCATGGGCGTCGCGCAGACGGTGCTGACCACGCGCCCGCCCGGCGCGCCGACGCGGCGTCACGTCGGTGCTCGGTCGGTGGTGCACCGCGTCGGGCTGCCGGTGCCATGGCTGCGCCAGGGGTACGGTGCCGCCGCCGCGGCGCGGCTGCCCGGGCTGGCGCGCGGCGTCGACCTCGTACACGCGCATCTTGGTGAGGATCTCGCCGTCCTGCCGCTGGCCGTTGCGGCGCAACGTATCGCCGGCGGTGCCCGGCTCGTCGTCACGGTGCACACGAGCGTTGCGCACACGCTCGCGGTCACCGATGCGCGGTCGTACGTGCTCAAGCACCTCGGCGGGGCCATCGAGCGGAAGGTGTCGAGCCGGGCGGATGCAGTCATCGCGCTCACGCCGCGGCTCGCGGAGATCCTGCGGGGGGTGGGCGTCGAGCACGTGGCCGTCATCCCGTCGGGAGTCGAGCCGGCGGCGTACGCGCCGCGCGAAGGCGACCCACTCCCGGACGTCAAGCACCCGCGGATCATCTGCGTCGCGCGGCTGCACGACCAGAAGGATCCGCTGAGCCTCGTGCGCGCCGTGCCGCACCTGCGGTCGGAGGGGCAGGTCGTCATCGTCGGCGATGGGCCGCTGCGCGGTGAGGTCGAGGCCGAGATCGACCGGCTTGGCGTGCGCGGGCGGGTGCACCTGGTGGGCGCGGTCACGCGTGATCAGGTGCCCGCGCTGCTGGCGGCCAGTGACGTCTTCGTGCTGCCGTCGCTGTATGAGGAGCTGGGCACCGCCGTCATCGAGGCGATGCAGGCCGGGCTGCCCGTCGTCGCCACGCGAGCCGGTGGCATCCCGAGCCTGGTCACGGACGGGCTGAGCGGCCTGCTCGTGCGTCCGCAGTCACCCGTCGAGTTGGCGGACGCGCTGGACCGGGTGCTCGGTGACCCGGGGTTGGCTGCGCGGCTTGCCGCGTCCGGGCGCACGGTCGCGGCTGGCTATGACTGGTCCCAGCTCGCCGGTCGAGTGCTGGCGGTCTACGAGGACGTTCTGCGGCGCTGATCGACCCGTCCGCGCGCGCTACGCGTTCGTTCTGGGCCCGATTCGCCGGCGAAATTGATCGTCTGGCGCGCACGGATACGTTGTCCACAGGGCGGCCGCGAGCAACACCGTCTCTGCGTCAAGGTTCTCCCGTGTCGACGAAGCCGCTCCCCGCAGACATGCTCGCGCTGCTCCGCCGCGGGCGGGGGGTCTTCACGCTCGCCGAGGCGGCCGCCGCCCGGGTCTCCGGCCAACGCGTGCGTCGCCAGGTTCGGGCGGGCCGGCTCGAAGTCGTCGGCAAGGGGAGCTATGCCAGCCACGACCAGCTGGCGAGCGCAAGCGAGTGGGCTGCGCACGCGACCCGTGCGAGGGGGTTCGTGGCTGATCTGGGACCGGACGTCCAGCTCTCGGGGTGGTCCGCGGTTTCGCTCAAACCGCTGCCAACCCTGGGTCCGCCGCCACCGCTTCCGACGGCCGTCCGGCCATGCCGTTCGGGGCACGGCACGCAGCGCACTCGCTTCGGAGTGGTGCATCCGATGAACGTTCCAGGTCACCACCGGGCCGGGTCAGCCCGCTGCCCTGCCGTCGGCGACGCCTGGATGGCCGTGGAACTCGCACGGTGGGCGCCGCAGCCGGACGCGCTGGTGCTCGCAGATGCGGTGCTGCGGAACACTCGTGCGACGCGGCAGTCCCTGGTGGACGCGTTGAGCTACATGCGGCACTGGGAAGGACGCGACCGCGCGACGTGGGTTGTCGAGCACGCGGATGCCTGCGCGGAGTCTCCGCTGGAGACGTTGGGACGGCTGACGTGCCTGGAGTACGACCTGCCCGTCCCGCTGAGCAATGTGTGGGTCGGCGACGGGTATCCACAGTTCCGGGTCGACCACCTGTGGCCCGACCACTGGGTCGTCGGCGAGGGTGACGGCGCACAGAAGTACCGCAACGGTGACGATCCCGGGCGGGTCATGTCGGCGCAGGAGGAGCGCCAATGGCTCATTCGCCGGCTTGATCTTGACGTCGTGCGCTACGGATGGCGGCTGGCGCGCTACGGACGGGCGGAACTCGCCGGCCGGTTCCACGCGGTGCTGGCGGACAACCCGCCACGCCCCGCGCCGGTGCGTTGGTGGCCGACCTCGGACCCGTGGGCCGCCTGACCCCAACCGTGCGCGCCAAACGGTCGCTTCAGGCCCCCATCAGCGACGAAATCGATCGTTGAGCGCGCACGGTCGTGGCGGCCACGCCCGACGCGGAAGTTCGCTCACGGCTGACGCGCGGACTCGATCGGGGTCCTCGCGCGTTGTACGGCCATGGACGAGGACCTGGACGCGCTGGACGCCTACTCCCGGGTCGTCAGCGGGGTCGCCGCGCGGCTGCTGCCGTCGGTGGCGAGCCTGTCGGTGGTCGACGAACGCCGAGGGCAGGTCGTGGGTGGCGGGTCGGGCAGTGGTGTTCACCGGAGACGGGTTCCTGCTCACCAACGCGCACGTTGTCGGGCGGTCGTCGCGGGGGAACGCCGCGTTCGGCGACGGGACCCGGGTGGGGTTCAGCGTCGTGGGCCGCGACCGGCTGTCCGACCTCGCCGTCGTGCGCACCGACGGGGCCACGCCGGCGCCCGCCGAGCTCGGCAACGCTGACGACCTGGTCGTCGGCCAGCTCGTCATTGCCGTCGGCAGCCCGCTCGGGCTGTCCGGGTCGGTGACGGCCGGTGTCGTGAGCGGTCTGGGCCGGTCGTTGCCGGCCCGTAGCGGTGACAACGTACGCATCATCGAAGACGTGATCCAGACCGATGCCGCACTCAACCCGGGCAACTCCGGCGGCGCGCTCGCTGACTCGCGGGGGCGGGTAGTCGGCGTCAACACCGCCGTCGCGGGCATCGGGCTCGGCCTTGCGGTGCCGATCAACCAGACCTCGATGCGCATCGTGACAACGCTCCTCAACGAAGGGCGAGTGCGCCGCGCGTTCCTCGGCGTGGCGACCTCGCCCAGCCCGTTGCCGCATGCGCTGGCCGAGCGTGTCGGCCGCTCCCAGGGTGTACGGATCGTGCACGTCGAGCCGGGTAGCCCGGCCGACCGTGCGGGGCTTCGCGTGGGCGACCTCATGGTCACGGTTTCCGGGGAGCCCGTCGACGACGCGCAGGCGCTGCAGCGGCGGATGTTCGACGAGGCGATCGGGGTGCCGCTCGCGATCACCACCTACCGTGGCGGCGCGATGGTCGATGTCATCGCCGAGCCCGTGGAGCTCGACGAGCGCTGACACCCGGACAACCGGCGGGCTAGAGTCGCCCGCATGAGCGAACGAAGCTCCGACCGCGACGAGCTGGCAGCCGCCGTCGAGGCGCGGCGCGAGCTGGGCCGCGACTACGAGGATGCCGTCCTCGACTCGTTCCTTGACCGGCTGGACAAGTCGATCGACGCGCGGGTGGACGCCCGGGTGGAGGCGCAGACTCGAGGTCGGCTTCCGCAGCCGGCTCCGGCCCCGCGGCCCGAGGCGAAGCAGGGCCAGGACCGCCAGTTCACCCTCGGCCTGGTGTCGCTTGGCGCCGGCATCCCGATCAGTGCCATCGTGGGTTCCGGCAGTGAAGGATCCGTGGGCAGGCTCCTCATAGCGTGGGCCGGCATCGTCGGCGTCAACGTCGCGCACGCGCTCAGCCGTCGTCGCGACTGAGCTCAGCGCAGACCTCGCCGCCCGGCGTACGGTCGAACGCGTGACTGTGCGCCACCAACCGCCCACTGTCCCCACTCCACCAGCAGACCTGCCGACCACGCTCGGCGCGCTCCGTGCCAGCGGCCACCTGCACCGCACTGTGAAGCAGGAGCTCCGCCACAACCTGCTCGCCCGCATGCGCACTGGAGAGACCCGGTTCCCAGGCATCGTTGGCTACGACGACACCGTGCTGCCCGAGGTCGAGCGGGCCATCCTCGCCGGGCACGACATGGTGCTGCTCGGAGAGCGTGGTCAAGGCAAGACCAGGGTCATGCGCAGCCTCGTCGACCTGCTCGACGAATGGTCGCCTGTCATCGTCGTGTCGGAGCTCAACGAGCATCCGTACGCCCCGATCACTCCGCCCTGTCTGCGCGAGCTGGACGAGCTCGGCGATGACCTCCCGATCCGCTGGGCACACCGCAGCGAGCGCTACGGCGAGAAGCTCGCCACGCCGGACACGAGCGTCGGCGACCTGATCGGCGACGTCGACCCGATCCGCGTGGCCCAGGGCCGCACCCTCGGCGACCCCGAGACGATCCACTTCGGGCTGGTGCCGCGGACCAATCGCGGCATCTTCGCCGTCAACGAGCTGCCCGACCTCGCCGAGCGCATCCAGGTGTCGCTGCTCAACGTGCTGGAGGAGCGCGACATCCAGGTCCGCGGCTACCAGATCCGGCTGCCGCTCGACATCCTGCTCGTCGCAAGCGCCAACCCCGAGGACTACACCAACCGCGGGCGCATCATTTCGCCGCTCAAGGACCGGTTCGGCGCCGAGATCCGCACGCACTACCCGCTTGACCTCGACCTCGAGCTCGACCTGCTCCGGCAGGAGGCCGTGCTCGAGGCCGACGTGCCTGGGCACTTGCTGGAAGTGATCGCCCGGTTCACGCGCGCAGTCCGTGAGTCGCCCTCCGTCGACGCGCGGTCGGGTGTGTCGGCCCGGTTCGCCATCGCCGGCGCCGAGACGGTCGCTGCGGCGGCGCAGCGGCGCGCCGCGCTGGTCGGCGAGGAAGAGCCGGTCGCCCGCATCGGCGACACCGAGTCGGTGGTCAGCACGCTGCGCGGCAAGGTCGAGTTCGAGAGTGGCGAGGAAGGCCGCGAGGTCGAGGTGCTTACGCACCTGCTCCGGCGCGCCACCGCCGACACCTTCCGCGCCCGGCTGGGCGGCGTCGACCTCAGCGCCTTCGTCGAGCTGGTCGCCGACGGCGAGACCATCGAGACGGGAGAGCTCGTGCCTGCCGAGGATCTGCTCCGCCAGGTCGGCCCCGTTGCCGGGCTGGGCAAAGTCCTCGATCGGCTCGGCTTCACCGAGGCGCCGACCGCCGGGCAAGGCGGGGCCGCCATCGAGTTCGTGCTGGAGGGGCTGCATCTGACGCGCCGGCTGGCCAAGGACCGCACCGACGACGGCCGCACGATCTACGGCGGGTGAGGGGCGTGGCGCGCAAGGTCTACCGGTACGGCGCGTGGCATGGCGGCCCCGACCCGCTCGCCCCGCCGTACGACGTACGATCCGCCGTCGACCAGGTCGGCCGCGAGGTGCTCGCCGGCGGTAGCCTCCGCGATGCCCTGCGCGACCTGCTCCGCCGGGGGACCGCCGATGGGTCGGGTCGCGGGCTCGACGAGCTGCTCCGGCGAACGATGCGCCGACGCCAGGAGGCCATGCGCCGCGGCGACCTCGACGGATCGCTCACCAGGGCGTCCGCCCTGCTCGACCAGGCCCTGGCCGCCGAGCGGGAGGAGCTCGCGAGGCGGGACGACGACGACGCGCGGTTCGCCGAGGCACGGCTCGACTCGCTGCCGCGTTCGACTGCGCGGGCCGTGGAGGAGCTGGCCGACTATGACTGGGCCAGCCCGCAGGCCAGGCAGGCCTACGAGCAGATCCTCGCGCAGCTGCGTCGCGAAGTCCTCGACCAGCGCTTCGCCGGCATCCGCGAGGCGCTCCGCGGCGCCGACCCGGCGCAGCACCCGGCCGCCGCCGAGCGCCTGCGCGACATGCTGCACGACCTCAACGCGCTGCTGGCCAAGCACGCGCGCGGCGAGGACACCGCCGATGCGTTCGAGGAGTTCATGCAGCGGCACGGGGAGTTCTTCCCGGAGCAGCCGCGTAACGTCGACGAGCTGGTCGACCTGCTCGCCCGCCGCGCCGCCGAGGGCGAGCGGTTGCTGCGTTCGCTCTCGCCCGACCAGCGCGACGAGCTCGCTCGGCTCATGGCGCAGGCATTCGGCCAGGCCGGAATCGCTGACGAGATGGCGGCGCTCGGCGAAAACCTGCGGTCGCTGCGCCCCGACCTTCCCTGGGGTCGCGGGGAGGCGATCTCGGGTGAGCGGCCCCTGGGCTATGGCGACGCCACCGGCGTGCTCGGCGAGATCGCCGACCTCGACGAGCTGATCGAGCAGCTGAGCCAGGAGCACCCGGGGGCGACGCTCGACGACATCGACGTCGAGATCGTGGAGCGCACGCTCGGGCGTCGAGCCGCCGACGATGTCCGAAGGCTGCAAGACCTTGAGCGCGAGCTGACCCAGCAGGGGTGGGTCACGCGGACCCCAGAGGGTCTGACGCTGAGCCCCAAGGCGCTGCGCCGGCTCGGCGAGTCGGCGCTGCGTCAGGTCTTCGCCGATCTGCGGCGCGGGCGTCCGGGCCAGCATGACCAGCACGACGCCGGCTCCGCCGCTGAGCCAAGCGGTGCCTCGCGCGGCTGGGTCTTCGGGGACGAGCAACCCCTCGACGTCGTGCGCACCGTCGGCAACGCGCTGCGGCGTGCGGCCGCGGCGCGGCACCCGTCCGGTGGGGGTGTGGCGCTCGCAGTCGAGGACTTCGAGGTGGTGGAGACCGAGCGCGTGGCGTCGGCGGCTGTCGCGCTGTGCGTCGATCTGTCGTACTCGATGTTTGCCGAGGGCCGCTGGGGCCCCATGAAGCAGACCGCGCTGGCTCTCGCCCACCTCGCGGCCACGCGCTTCCCGCAGGACGCGTTGCAGATCATCGGGTTCGGGCGCTACGCCTTGCCGCTGTCCCTGCGTGACCTGGCTGCTGTGGAGCCCGACTACGTCCAAGGCACCAACCTGCAGCACGCGCTGCAGCTGGCCGCGCGGCACCTGCGCCGCCACCCGGAGTCGGAGCCTGTCGTTCTGGTCGTCACCGACGGCGAGCCGACCGCGCATCTCGTCGGTGCCGGCGAGGCGTTCTTCTCGTGGCCGCCGGCCGCGGAGACGGTGCGAGCGACGGTGGCCGAGGTCGACCTGCTCACCCGGTTCGGTGCGACGCTCAACGTGTTCATGCTCGGCGAGGACCCCGGTCTGCGACGTTTCGTCGACGCCGTCGCGCGCCGTAACGGCGGGCGTGTGCTGACGCCTGCGCCGGAGGACCTGAGCAGCTATGTCGTCACCGACTACTTGCGCGCCCGGGCGCGGCGCCGCTAGCCGGACCTGCGGCAGGATCGACGGATGGCTCCACACATCGCGCCGATGACCGCGGCACACGCCCCGCAGGTCCTCGCGATCTATCAGTCCGGCATCGACGAAGGTAATGCCACCTTCGAGACATGCAGCGCCGCCCTGGGATGCCTTCGACGCGGCGCGGTTGCCCGACCATCGGTTCGTCGCCATGCAGGGCGGCCGAGTGCTCGGCTGGGTGGCCTGCTCGCGCGTCTCGGAGCGCTCGCGTGTACGAGGGCGTGGTCGAGCACTCGGTGTACGTCTCGCCGGATGCACGCGGCCTCGGCGTCGGACGGATGCTGCTCGACGCGCTCATCGCGTCCACCGAGCGCGCCGGCATCTGGACCATCCAGTCGGGCATCTTCCCGGAGAACGCCGCGAGCCTCGCCTTGCACCACGCCGCGGGGTTTCGCGTCGTCGGGACGCAAGAGCGGCTGGGCCAGCATCATGGGCGGTGGCGCGACGTCGTCCTGATGGAGCGCCGCAGCGCGACCGTCGGACTGGAGGACGCCTCGTGACCGAAATGCCGCTCACACCTGAGCCGCTGGAGCATCTCGACGAGTCGTGGCAACGCGCCTTGTGCGTTGTGGCGCATCCCGACGACATGGAGTACGGCGCCGCGGCGGCTGTCGCACGCTGGACGGGGCAGGGCAAGACCGTCGCCTACTCCCTTGTCACGAGCGGCGAGGCGGGAATCGACTCGATGTCGCCGGAGGAGGCGCGGCCTATCCGGGAGCGTGAGCAGCGCGCGGCTTGCGACGTCGTGGGCGTCAAGGACCTGGAGTTCTTGGGCTTCCCGGACGGCATGGTGGAGTACGGCCTTACGCTGCGCCGCGCGATCGCCGCGTCCGTACGACGGCATCGCCCCGACATCGTCATCACCGGCAACCATCGCGAGACGTACAGCCCGGAGGTGCTCAATCAGCCTGACCACATCGCGGTGGGCCGCGCGACCATCGACGCCGCGCGGGATGCCGGAAACCGGTGGGTGTTCCGCGACCTGCTCGATGAGGGCCTCGAGCCTTGGTCGGGCGTGAAGCAGATCTGGGTGGCCGCCTCACCCGAGGCAGGGCACGCGGTCGACGTCACCGACACCTACGACAAGGGCGTGGAGTCGCTGCGTGCGCACAAGGCTTACCACGACGCGTTGGGCGAGGGCGGCTTCGATCCCGCGGAGTTCCTGGAGAGCGTGGGGCGCATGACGGGCACCAGGCTTGGCAGCCGCTACGCCGTGGCCTTCGAGGTGTTCCCGCTCCAGCTGCTCTGAGGGATTTCGCGTTCGGCGATGTGTGCGGCGACGTACTTGTGGTCCCGGCCGACGCCGGGCAGGAACTCCGACGACATGGAGTACTGGAACACCAGCCCGATGAAGTAGAGCCCTGGCGCGCCGCGTGCGATGCCACGATCGTGCAGCGGCGCACCGTCCTCGCCGATGACTGGCAGCTGGATCCAGCTGAAGTCGTATCTGAAGCCGGTGCACCAGATCACGTTGGCCGCGTCGAGGACCGTGCCGTCGTCGAGCATGGGCTTGCCGTCCAGGACACCAGTCACCCGGGCGACTCGCTGCACGCCCGCCGCGGCGATGTGCTTCGGCTTGACCCTGACGAGCGGGTCTCCGTGCACCCCGGCATGCTCTCGCGCCTTCCTCCCCATCGGCGTGCGCTCCGTCAGCACGTGGTGGAAGACGAACCGGACGACGGGGAAGACGCGGCCGCCGATGCCGTCGATGTTCACCGGGACGTGCCCGGGGTGGCGCCCCGACAACCAGGTCGGATGCTCCCGGGCGACGTCGAGGGCGATGTCCGCCCCGGAGTTGCCGGCGCCGACGAGCAGCACACCGCCCGGCTGGAGCTGGTCCGTGTTGCGGTAGTGGACCGCGTGGAGCTGCACGATGCCCGGATCGAGGTCGACCGCGAACTCCGGCACCCGCGGGACTGCCTGCGCGCCGGTCGCGACGACGACGTTGTCAGCCACGAGCCGCTGGTGCCCGATGCGGAGAACGTACTTGTCGCCCGCACGCTCCAGCTCGTCGATCCGCACGCCGGTCTGCACCGGAAGGGCGAAATGTGCGGCGTAGGTCTCGAGGTAGTCGGCCATCTCGTCCTTGGTTGGCGTCGACCACGCTGGCGCCGGGAAGCGCATACCGGGCAGCCCGCAGTAGCGGCTAGCGGTGAACAGCCGCAGCGAGTCCCACCGGTTGCGCCAGGAATCGCCGATCCGCTCGTTGGCCTCCACGATCAGGAACGGCCTACCTCGCTGCTTGAGGTAGTAGCCCACGGCGAGGCCGGCCTGGCCCCCACCGATGATCACGGTCTCGACATGCTCAGTGTTCGTCATCTGTGCTCCCCTCGCCGTTGACGCTAGGCGGGTGGGGATGCGGCCGCGTCGGGCGTACGCCCCAATTCCGCACCGTGACGGATGGGTATTTCTGTGTAGGACTACGCCAGGCCGTGCTCGTAGGCGTAGGCCGTCGCAGCGGACCGGGACGAGACGCCCAGCTTGGTGAAGATGTTGGCGACATGCCGAGCCACTGTCTTCTCGCTGAGCAGCAAGTCGGAGGCGATGGCGCGGTTGGTCCTGCCGGTCGCGACCAGCCTGAGCACTTGGACCTCACGCGGGGTCAGGCCGCCCGCAGCCCGCTGCTCCGGGATGAGGGTGAGGTCGTCGACACGGGCGACGTCCGGGCCCGCTCCGAGCTGGTCGAACGCCAGGCGGGCCGCGTCGAGCTCCATCTGGGCCGTGTCCTCGTCCCCGAGGTCACGGCAGGCGATGCCGACGAGCGTGCGGACGCGGGCCGCCTCGTACGGCACCTCCAGCCCTTGCCAGGCCCTCCAGGCGCGGCGCAGCGCGACCAGTGCGGCTCGTGGGTCGCCTTCCCCAATGAGCACCGAACCCTGCGCATGGGCGGTCATCGCATGCAGCAGCGGAACATCGGCTTCAGAGGCGATCCCTGACAGCTCGTCGGCGCCGGCGCGCGCAGCGGCGATGTCAGACACGGCGAGCATGATCTCGACGTAGGCAGTCAGCACCCGGGCTCGCGCGGGCCACCCTTGCGTCTCGTCCACCAGCCGTCGCACCGTGGCCGCGGCCGCTTCTGCCGACCCTGGGCCAGCCGCAGCAAGGCCAGGCCTGGTTGCGGCTCCCGCCCCCACTGGCTGGCCTGGCGGTAGGCGTCCTCCGCCTGATCGAACTCCCCGCGCAGGCGGTGCAGCTCTGCGAGGGCATAGAAGGCATCCCCGACGGCGGGTTGCCGGCCCAGGGCGTCGCAGGCCCGTTGTGCCTCGTCCATCGCGTCCGGCCACGCGCCGCGCAGGTGAAGGATCTCCGCGCGGTGTACGAGGCACTGACCTCGGTAGGACACCAGTCCTGGCTGCGAGGCACACCATTCGCCCAGCGCCGTCGTCCACTCCTGGGCACGGCGCAGGTCGAACATCTCCTGCGAGACGGAGATCACCGCGCAGTAGGCAATGCCGGCGACGATCGGGGAGAGCTCCCCAGCGGTGACCGCAGTCATGACCTCGTCGAACAGCGCGACAGCGACGTCAGCCTGCCCGAGCATCATCGAGGCCTGACCTTGGCCCAGTCGCGCTAGGGCGGCCAGGTCTGTGTCCTGGAACCGCTCACCGATTGCCGCTGCGTCGATGAAGGCTGCGTGCGCGACGGCCGCCTCACCCGCAACCACGTTCCGCTCCGCGCCCAGCAGCAGCACGTACCCGCGCTCCGCCGAGTCACCGGGGTGGTGCTCGTCGAGCAGTCGCTGAGCGCGCGACTGCCAGCCACTTGCTCGGGCTTCCTCGCCGCGGTTCAGCAGCATGAAGCCCAGCCAGAATGCGCAGGTGATCGCGCGCCGAGTCTCTCCGCTGTCGAGCGTCCTGGCTGTATGCGCGCTCGAGCAGGGATGTCGCGTCGGCCTCGTGGCCCGCGAGGTAGGCCGCTATGGAGATCCGCTCGAGGTCGTCTGGCTCGAGCGGCGACTCGCGGTCGGCGGCACTCAGCTGTGCGTAGGCGTCCGACCAGGACCGCTGGCGTAGGCGCTGCGGCCACGGCTGAGCGACTCGGTGGCGGTCATGGCCTCAGAGCGCGGTCACGCCCTTGCCGAGCACGACGACACCGCCGCTGCTCACCTTGTAGTGCTTGGCGTCGTGCTCGTGGTCGACGCCGATCTTCGTGCCGGCAGGAACGACGACGTTCTTGTCGAGGATCGCCCGCCGCACGACCGCTCCCGATCCGACGCGAACGCCGTCGAGCAGTACCGACCCTTCGACGAGCGCGCCCTTCTCCACGACCGCGTCGGGTGAGATGACCGAATCGGTCACCCGACCGCTGACGATCGCGCCCGCGCTGACGATGGATCCTTTGGCCCGACCACCTTCGGCGAACTTGGCCGGTGGCCGCATCGGCTGCAGCGTGTAGATCGGCCAGTGCCGGTTGTAGAGGTTGAACACCGGGTGCACCGAGATCAGGTCCATGTGCGCGTCGTAATAGGAGTCGAGGGTCCCGACGTCGCGCCAGTAGGCGTGGTCACGGTCGGTGCTGCCCGGCACCGCGTTGTCCGCGAAGTCGTAGACCATCGCGGCGCCCTGGGAGGTGAGCAACGGCAAGATGTTGCCGCCCATGTCATGGACAGAGGTCTCGGTGGCGGCATCGGCCTCGAGCACCTCCAGCAGCACCTTGGTCGTGAAGATGTAGTTGCCCATCGACGCGAAGACCGAGTCGGGGTCGTCAGGCAAGCCCGGTGGTCGCGTCGGCTTTTCCAGGAACTCCTTGATCCGCCGACCGTCGGACTCGGTCTGGATGACCCCGAAACTCGATGACTCGGACCGCGGCACCCGGATGCCGGCGACGGTGACCCCGGCTCCCGACTCGATGTGCTGGTCCAGCATCTGCTTGGGATCCATGCGGTAGACGTGGTCGGCGCCGAAGACGACGACGTAGTCGGGTTCCTCGTCGTGGATGAGGTTGAGCGACTGGAAGATGGCGTCGGCCGAGCCCTGGTACCACCGCGGCCCGAGCCGCTGTTGCGCCGGCACCGGGGTGATGTAGTTGCCAAGCAGGCTCGACATCCGCCATGTGGTCGTGATGTGCCGGTCGAGGGAGTGCGACTTGTACTGGGTGAGCACGCAGATACGTCGGACGCCGCCGTTGACGAGGTTGGACAGCACGAAGTCGATGAGCCGGTAGACCCCACCGAACGGGACCGCTGGTTTGGCCCGGTCGGCAGTCAACGGTATGAGCCGCTTCCCCTCGCCGCCGGCCAGCACAATGCCAAGTGCTCGGGGTGTCTCCGCCATCAGCTATCCCCTCTCGAGGTGACTCACTGCCTCGTAGACCTTCACCGTCTCACGGGCGACCGCGTCCCATCCGAACTCGCGGACGGCCCGATCGCGGCCGGCAGCGCCCATGGCCGCCGCGCGGTCGGGGTCGTCCAGCAGCTCGTTGACCCGGTCGGCGAGTCCGTGCTCGAACGCCGCCCGGTCGGCCTCGTCGTAGGGCACGAGGAGCCCCGTGCGCCCGTCGGAGACCACCTCCGGGATGCCGCCGACCGCGGACGCGACCACGGGTGTCCCGCAGGCCATCGCCTCCAGGTTGACGATGCCGAGCGGCTCGTAGACGGACGGGCAGACGAACACAGCCGCGTGCGACAGCAGCTGGATGGTGGTCGGCCGCGGCAGCATCTCGGCGATCCAGTGCACGCCGGGTCGTTCCGCGCCGAGCGCGTCGACGAGGTCACGGAACGCCTCGCCGATCTCGGGGGTGTCCGGCGCGCCCGCAGCGAGGACGACCTGGGCGCCGGGCTGGAAGAACTTCGCCGCGCGTACGAGGTGGGGAACGCCCTTCTGCCGCGTGATTCGACCGACGAACAGGACGTACGGCGACGCTCGGGTCGACGCCCAGCTCCTCGATGAGGTCGGTCTTGTCGTCGCGGGTGTAGAGGGTCGTGTCGATGCCGTTGTGGATGACGTGCACCCGGTCGGGATCGACCCGGGGGTAGCAGTCCAGAACGTCTGCGCGCATCCCCTGCGACACAGCGATCACCGCATCGGCCGCCTCGAATGCGGTCCGCTCCGCCCAGGACGAGATGGCGTATCCGCCGCCGAGCTGCTCTGCCTTCCACGGCCGGCGCGGCTCCAGGGAGTGCGCGGTCATGACGTGCGGGATGCCGTGCAGCAGCTTGGCCAGATGGCCTGCGAGATTGGCATACCAGGTGTGCGAGTGGACCACGTCGCACTCGGCGGTCCCGTGGGCGATGGACAGGTCGACCGACAGGGTCTGGAGGGCCGCATTGGCGTCGGCCAGGGCGGCCGCCGGACGGTGGCCGGTGGCGCCGTCGCGCGAGTCCCCCCAGGTGTGTACCGACAGATCGACGAGGTTGCGGAGCTCGCGGGACAGGAAGTCGACGTGGACCCCCGCCCCGCCGTAGACGTCCGGCGGGAACTCCCGGGTGAGCAGACCGACTCGCACCGCGCCTCCCCAGGACAGAGTGTGTGCCTCCTTGTGTACCGTGCCAAAGGTTCGGAGGCCAGCGTGAGCTTGGATACGGTGCTCGCGTGCCGTTGCCGCCGGCGTTGCGCCGCTTCAACCGTCGTGTTACCAATCCCGTTCTCGGCACGCTGTTCGGCAGGGTCCCGCCGTTCGGCATGGTGCGCCACGTGGGCCGCAGGTCGGGCCGGCCCTACCGGACTCCCGTCTGGGCCTTCCGCGGTGGACGGCCGGTGGGTTTCGCGCTGCTGTACGGCTCCGATGTCGACTGGCTGGCCAACGTGCTGGCGGCCGGCGAGTTCGAGCTCGAGCGCCGCGGACAGGTGCTGCGGCTCGGGTCGCTGGAGGTCGTCCGCGACCCGGCGGTGGCTGGTGGGCTCCCCGCGCCGATTCGCTGGGCACTCGAGGTGTTCGACACCCACGAGTTTCTTGTCGCCCGCGAGGGCTAGCGTCCCGAGGTATGACTCGTGATCAGGTGCGTGACTGGGTGGAGCGGTACGTCGCCGCCTGGCGGAGCAACGACCCCGAGGACGTCGGGGCGTTGTTCACCGACGATGCGACGTACTCGCCGCACCCGTGGGACGAGCCGTGGCGCGGCCGCGAAGCGATCCTGGCCGGGTGGCTGGACCGCCAGGAGGAGCCAGGCACCTGGTCGTTCTCCTACGACGTTGTGGCCGGCCGACGACGAGATGGGCGTGGTGCAAGGCCAGACGGACTACCCGGATGAGGACCCGCCCGCCTTCAAGAATCTGTGGCTGATCCGGCTCGACGGCGACGGACGACGCGCCGTGTCGTTCGAGGAGTATTGGGTCCCGCCGCGCGGATCTGAGTCTTAGGTGGGTAGCCGCCCTCGCCCTCGACGCATGACGGGGCTGGGCCGTCCGTCGGCACCTTCGGGGGGCACTGCCGTCCGTCCGGGCGCACTCGCGACGAGTTGAGGGTCCCTGCCGGGTAGCAGGGACCCTCAACCGCTTTGGGTCAGACGCGCGGAGCGACTAGGAGATGTGGATCTTCACGGTCGTCGCGGTCTGCTCGAGCACCCTGATCTCGACGCCGACCTCGGGCAGGTCGACACCATGGCGGTTCATGACGGTGGAGTCGGTGAACCAGTACTTCTGGGTGTCATCGAACAGCGGCTGTGCGGGTCGACCTACGATGTCGCTTGCGACACCGGTGACCTGGTCGTGCAGCGTGAAGGAGTCCGCGGCTTTGCAGACCAAAGGTCGCGTCGTAACCCTGGATGCGGGCCCGCCACGGCTGGCCGTCCAGCCTTGATGATCGGCGCCGGGTTGGCATCGATCGGAAGGATCTCACCACCACCGGGGTGCTGGCTCGTGTTGTTGTCGGTGAAGAACGTGTCCCAGTACGAGATGAGCAGGCCGTCCTGGTAGGGGAAGTGCTCGACGAGGTCCGGCCGTGCGGGCGGGAACCCGAAGTTGTACGGGCCCGTCTTCAGGTACTGGTCGTACGACTCGTACGTGCGGTACGAGGCGATGTAGAAGTTGGGGAAGAACTCAGTGACGAAGGTTCCGACCCGGCCGAAGCCTGTGACGGTCCAGCCGTTGTCGCCCTGCTCGGCGTCGTCGGTGAACACCGTGGCGCCGCCCGACGTGACCGAGACGTCGTCCACGAAGAGGCCAGCCGGCAGGCTCGCGTTCTGGCCCTGGATGAACGGTCGGTTGCGTATCGGATACGCAGGCCGACCGTCTTCCCGGCGTAGGCGGACAGGTCGAAGGTCGCCGGCACGTAGGTGCGCTGGAGGCCCTCGATACCGTTGCCCTCTGCTGCTTTGGTGATGTTGCCTGCCACCGCCGTGAAGCCGGTGCCGTCGTCGACCTCGACGTAGGCGTAGTCGCACGGGTCAGCGCCGCAGTCCTCGATGTTCCACCTGGCCTGGAAAGTCAGGGTGGACGTGCCCGGGGCCAAGGTGACCGACCGGGTGAGGCTGGCGTTCGACTCGTTGACGGCGCCGGACCACCACTGGCTGGCGCCACTCGTCGGGGCACCGTAGTTCATGTCACGCGGCCGGTCGGGCAGTTCGACGATCGACAGCCTGGGCTGGTTGGAGTTGTACTCGTGCGGACCGAGCTTGAGGTCCTTTCCTGGCCCGCGGACACTACACGTAGTCGAGCCAGCCGAGCTGAGCTTGTCCCACGCGGACAGGTCAGCGGCCCGGCTCCCGATGGCGTTGTCGCTGGGTGCCGAGACGCGGCTCTGCGCCATGAGCGTCCACCAGTTGACGGAGTTCTCGCCCACCGGCGGTGTCGTAGTGGTCGGGCAGGTTGAGGTCGTGGCCGAACTCGTGGGCAATGACCGATAGGCCGCCGTTCTCCGGCTGGATGGTGTAGTCAGCGGCCCAGGTGGCGCTGTCGCCGATCGGTGTGCCGCCGTGCGGTGGACATCGGTGCCTCGGGGTTGTTGCCCTGGAAGGCGCGCCAGCGGTGCGACCAGATGGCGTCCTCGCCCTGGAACGGGTCGCCGTCGGCCTGATCGCCACCGGCGTGCACGATCTGCAGGTGGTCGATGTAGCCGTCGGCCTCGTCGAAGTTGCCGTCGAGGTCCAAGTCGAATCGGTCCCAGACGTCGAACTGGGCGAGCGTCGCCTGGATCTGCTGGGGAGTCTGGCCGGCGTCCGACTGCTGCTGGTACCCACGCGTTCAGGCCGTCCTGGACGAGGTTCCACGTGTTGCTGCAGACGTTGCTGGCGCAGGGGAAGCCGTCGCTGCGGCCGTAGCGCGCCTCGTTGTACTGCACCGCCACAGGGTCGGTGACCGCGCCCTCGATCGAGTAGCGACCCGAGGACTGGCGCTCGTAGTACATGCGCATCGACTCGGTCCCGGTGACGGAGCCGTCGCCGAAATAGAGGTCCTGGTAGTACTTCCTGGCCATAGTCGTGCGAACCAACCGGTGGAGTTGTCGACCGTGCGGTCCGGTTCCGGGATCGCGTTTAACAGCGGCCCGTCGAAGACGGTCGGGCCCGGGAATGGTCGCGTTGGTGTCCTGGTCCGGGTACGCCGGGTGGCGGTCGTTGCCGAACTCCACGAGGAGCACGAAGAGTTGGTCGGTGTCCTCGCGTGACAGCTCGACGTACTTGGACCTTCTTCGGGCCTGACCTGCCGGTCGTGGCGGCGGCTTCCTCGCCCGCCGACCTCGACCACGGTGCTGTTGCCGATGCGCTGCGGTGTCAGCTCGCCCTTGATGACGCCGGCGATCGCCTCTGACCGCAGCGCTTGCTGCGCTTCGCTTGATGGGGTCGGGCAGCGAGTCACTGTGCGGCGCGGTCTGCGGTTCGCTCGCAGCGCCGGACGCCGGAGCGTTGCTCGGACCCGCTGTCGCGGATGGGATGGTGAGGCTCGCGCCCACGCTGGTCGCGAGGGCCAGGCTGAGTAGCCCGGCACTGGTCTTGCGCACGTGTGCCTCCTACGGTTCGGACGCTGTCACAATCCGCACTCGGGGCGGTGACCTCGAAGGGGCACTTGAGTGCGGACCATACTTGCTGGACGGTCCTGTCGTGAACCCCTCAATAGCAACTTTTCTGCGTCGATTTCATGGTGGTTGACCGATTGTCAGGGATCCGTGTGTTCCGTCCGAGGAATCGTCTAAGGTGCGCCTGGTGAGGGTCGCTGTCGTTCGGGAGACGGTGCCGCACGAGCAGCGGGTTGCGCTCGTGCCCGATGTGCTGCCCCGATTGATCCAGGCTGGGCTCGACGTCGTCGTCGAGACCGGGGCCGGCGTTGCGGCGCACCATCCCGACCAGGCCTTCGTCGAGGCTGGGGCCAAGGTCTCCGACGACCCGCTCGCCGAGGCGGATGTCGTCGTGTCGGTCCAGCCGCTGGGTCTCGAGCGCATCGAACAGCTGTCGCCAGGCACCATCACGGTTTCGTTCCTACCCGTTGCCGACGCAGCCGGAAACGGTCGCCGCGCTGCGCGACCGCTCGGTGACGGCGTTCTCGCTCGAGCTCGTCCCACGCATCTCCCGGGCGCAGTCGATGGACGTGCTGTCGTCGCAGGCGCTCGTCGCCGGCTACCGCGCGGTGATCGTCGCGGCCGAGAGGCTGCCGGGGTTCTTTCCGCTGCTGATGACCGCGGCCGGCACCGTCCCGCCCGCTCGGGTGCTGGTGCTGGGCGCGGGCGTCGCGGGCCTGCAGGCGATCGCCACGGCGCGACGGCTCGGCGCCGTGGTGTCGGCCTATGACGTGCGAGCCGCCGCCGCGGAGGAGATCCGCAGCATGGGCGCGCGGTTCGTCGAGCTTGACCTGCCATCACTCGAAGGTTCGGGCGGCTACGCCCGGGAGATGAGCGACGAGCGGTCCCGGCTGCAGCGCGAGCTGCTTGCTCCGCACGTCGCCGAGGCCGACGCGCTCATCACCACCGCGGCGGTGCCCGGTCGTGAGGCGCCATTGCTCGTCACGCGCGAGATGGTGGCCGCGATGCGCCCCGGTTCCGTCGTGATCGACCTGGCCGCCGAGAGCGGTGGCAACGTGGAGGGCTCGGTCCCCGGTGAAGAGGTGCGGGTGCAGGACGTGCTCGTCTGGGGCGGGCTGTCCGTTCCCAGCCAGATGCCGGTCCACGCCAGCCGGCTCTATGCAGCCAACGTCGCCAACCTGCTGCTGCTGATGACGAGCGACGGGCACGTCGTTCCCGACTTCGATGACGAGATCGTCGACGCGACGTGCGTGACACACGGCGGCGAGGTGCGGCACGAGGCGACTCGCGCCCTGTTGGAGGGGATGGCGTGACCGAGGCCATTGCGCTGCTGACGGTCTTCGTGCTCGCGGTCTTCGTGGGCTTCGAGGTCGTGTCCAAGGTGTCGTCGACGCTGCACACACCGCTGATGTCCGGTGCCAACGCCATCCACGGCGTGGTGCTCGTCGGCGCGATCATCGTCGCGGGCGCGGCCGACGGAGGTTGGCAGCTGGCGCTCGCGCTGGTGGCCGTGGTGCTCGGCACGGTCAACCTCGTCGGTGGCTTTGTCGTGACCGACCGGATGCTCGACATGTTCAGGGCCAAGCCGGCTCCTCGCGATCGCGAGGTGGCTCGTTGATTGACACGTGGGCGCAGGTCGCCTACCTCGTCGCCGCCGTCTGCTTCATCCTCGCGCTCAAGGGTCTCGCGCATCCGCGCACTGCCCGTCGCGGCAACCTGATCGGCGCGTTCGGCGCGCTGCTGGCGGTGGTCGTCACGTTCATCGCCTACGACGTTGACAACGTCGCGGTCATCCTGCTGGCCGTCGCCATCGGCTCGGTGTTCGGCGTCATCGGTGCCCGCCGCGTGGCGATGACGGCGATGCCGCAGCTGGTCGCGCTGTTCAACGGGGTCGGTGGCGGCGCGGCGGCGCTGGTTGCGTTGCTCGAGCTGGCCGAGGCGCCGAGCGAGGTGAGCAACGTCGACCTTGCGGCCGTGGCGTTCACGGTGCTCGTGGGGGCGGTCTCGTTCTCGGGGTCGATCGTCACCTTCCTCAAGCTGCAAGAGCTCATGACGGGGCGGCCGGTGCCTTTCCCCGGTGGCCCGTTCCTCTTCGGCGGGTCGCTGCTCGCGTCAGTCGTGATCGGCGCACTCGTCGTCGGCACCGGTGAGCTCGGCTGGGCCTGGCTCCTGCTGGCGCTGGGTCTCGTCGTCGGAGTGCTGCTCGTGCTCCCGGTGGGCGGCGCCGACGTACCCGTCGTGATCTCCCTGCTCAACGCGTTCACCGGTCTGACCGTGGCGGCCGGCGGCTACGTGCTGGAGAACTCGCTGCTGCTCGTCGCCGGCACGCTCGTCGGCGCCAGCGGCACGATCCTCACGCGCGCCATGGCCCAGGCAATGGGTCGGCCGGTGAGCGGCATCCTGTTCGGCGCGTTCCAGGCCAAGGCGGCCAGCGCCGCAGTGGCGGCGGGCGAGGAGCGGTCGGTCCGCTCGGCGGGGCCCCAGGACGTCGCGATCATGCTCGGCTATGCACGCAAGGTCATCGTGGTGCCGGGCTACGGGCTCGCGGTCGCCCAGGCGCAGCACACCGCGCACGAGCTAGCCGAGCTGCTGTCGGCGCGTGGCACCGAGGTCTCCTACGCGATCCATCCGGTGGCGGGTCGCATGCCGGGCCACATGAACGTCCTGCTGGCCGAGGCCAACGTTCCCTACGAGCAGCTGCTCGAGATGGAACCGCCAACCCCGAGCTGCGCACGGCCGACGTCGCGCTGGTCGTCGGCGCCAACGACGTCGTCAACCCGGCCGCGCGCACGTCACCCGGGTCGCCGATCTACGGGATGCCGATCCTCGACGTCGACCAGGCGCAGTCGGTGGTGTTCCTCAAGCGGTCGATGCGGCCCGGCTTCGCCGGCATCGACAACGAGCTGCTGTACGACCCGCGCACGACGCTGCTGTTCGGCGATGCCAAGGACTCGCTGACCAAGCTCGTGTCCGAGGTCAAGTCGCTCTAGACGTACTCCGCGCTCTCAACGACGAACGGCGTGCCCTGCTGACAGGTGGTGACCATGCCGGGCTCGACCCGACCGATGACGGTGACCGTCGCGCCCGGCCGACAGCACGTCGCGGGGGCCGCCGAGCAGCAGATAGTTGTCCAACAGCAGGCAGCCGGCTTCGACACCTTCGCTCGGCACACCCGTCAACGTGGTCGCGCCGCTGGGTGTCGCAGTCGGCTGGGTTCCTCCATCGGCGAGGTTGCTGCCGGCGTGGTCGGTGCGGGGCTCGGCTCGGTTGAAGTTGCATCGCCATCGCATGCTCCCAGCAGAGCCACGGAGGCGACCAGCGCTGCGAGGATGCGACAACGGGTCACCCTGTGACGTTACCGAACCGGATGAGCGCGATCGCCAGGACAGGCAAGCGCGCCGGTCGAGGTGAGCGCGCGGACGTGGTTCAGCCGCACCCACCTGTCCTCGAACTCGGCGCGGACCGCAGCCGGGTCGGGCAGCCGGTCGGGGTCGCCCGCCGCGACGAGCCTGTTGTTGAGCGGGATGTTGAGACGCCGGGTGATGACGACGGTCGCGGCGTAGAGCACGAACGCGGCGACGGCCCATGGCAGCACCGGACGCACGTCGGCCGGCAGCGACAGCGCAACGGCAGCACCGTTGAGCACCAGCGCGCCGACGAAGCAGGCGAGGAAGACAGGGTTGAGGATGACGACGTTGATGTGCTGCATGACCTCGATGAAGGACCGGTCGTGCGATCGCCGCAGGGCTGGCATCACCGCGTTCGAGAAGATCCAGAGCAGCCCGCCACCAGTCCCGTGGTGACCGTGGCTGCCACGAGGACCACCGCCAGAAGTGTGTTCATGTCACCACATGATTCGCGGCGGAGCTGAGACGGACCATGGCCGATCGTGTCCGATGCCATAAGCGCGCGTCTACGCTGGCGGCATGGATGCGCTGGCCGGGCTGCTCGACGGTCCGCGGGCCCGTGGCGCCTTCCTGCTGCGGGCGATGCTGAGCCCGCCGTGGTCGGTGCGCGTGCAGGACGAGGCGCCACTGTCGATCGCGGCGTTGTCTCGTGGCGACGCCTGGGTGCTTCCCGCCGAGGGCGAGCCGGTCCCCTTGCGGGAGGGCGACATCATGGTGGCCCGCGGCCCGGCGCCGTACGTCGTCGCCGACGATCCCGCGACACCGCCGCAGATCATCATCCATCCGGGGCAGCGGTGCACGACGCCCGACGGTGTCGACCTCTCGCAGGCCCTTGACCTCGGGGTGCGCACGCTGGGGCAACGACCCCGAGGGCTCGTTCGTCGTGCTCATCGGGACGTACGAGTCCACGACGGCGGTCGGGCGCCGGCTGCTGGCCTCCTTGCCGCCGCTGATCGTGCTTCCCGCGGAGGCGCTGGGGTCGCCGATCGTGCCGCTGCTCGCCGGCGAGATCGTCAAGGACGAGCCCGGGCAAGACGTCGTGCTCGACCGCCTGCTCGACCTGCTCGTGATCGCGGTGCTCCGCGAGTGGTTCGCCCGTCCCGACGCGCAAGCCCCCGGCTGGTACGCCGCTTACGCCGACCCGGTTGTTGGGCGAGCGCTGCGCATGATGCACCACAACCCGGCGCACGTCCCTGGACCGTTGCCAGTCTTGCCGCCGAGACAGGCGTGTCACGAGCGGCGCTGGCGCGTCGGTTCACCGAGCTTGTCGGAGAGCCGCCCATGGCGTTCCTGACAAGCTGGCGGCTCTCGCTGGCCGCCGACCAGCTGCGCGACCCGTCGGCAACGCTGGAGACAGTCGCGCGCCGCGTCGGCTACGGCAGCGCGTTCGCGCTGAGCGCGGCCTTCAAGCGGGTGCACGGCGTGAGCCCGCAGCACGCTACGCGCGAGCTCGCTTGCGTGCCAGGAGTCGGCGCTGAGCCGAGTGCCGGTCAGACCACGCCGTACAACCGGTCTCCTGCGTCACCGAGCCCGGGCACGATGTAGCCGTGCTCGTTGAGCCGCTCGTCGACCGCGGCGGTGACGACGGTGAGCGGCACCTTGAGATGCGCGGTCTCCTCCTCGAGCCGACGCAGGCCCTCCGGTGCTGCGAGCAGACAGATGGCCGTGATGTGGTCGGCGCCGCGCTCGACCAGGAACTCGATGGCTGCCGCGAGCGTGCCGCCCGTCGCCAGCATCGGGTCGAGCACGTAACACTGCCGGCCGGTCAGGTCGTCGGGCAGCCGCGTCGCGTAGGTGGTGGCGAGCAGCGTCTCCTCGTCCCGGATCATGCCGAGGAAACCGACCTCGGCGGTGGGCAGCAGCCGCACCATGCCTTCGAGCATGCCGAGACCCGCGCGCAGGATCGGCACGACGAGGGGCTTCGGCGCGGCGAGCCGTACCCCTTGGGCAGGGGCGACCGGCGTCTGCACGGTGACAGGCGAAACCCGGACGTCGCGCGTGGCTTCGTAGGCCAGCAGCGTGACGAGCTCCTCTGTCAGCCGACGAAAGGACGGCGAATCGGTGCCCTCGTCACGCAGCGTGGTCAGCTTGTGGGTCACCAACGGATGGTCGACGGCGCGCAGCTGCATAGGCGGGAGCCTAGGGGGTGCGAGCCGTCGATGAATCGACGCAAGGGCACCCCGCGTCGATAGGTTCGATGCGGGGTGCCGTTGCATCGAAACGGATTGCCGCGAGCCCTTCCGTGGCGGGTGCCGACGCTGCTAGCGTTCGGGCGTTCGCCCAAGATCGTCCAGGTTATGGGTGGAGGCTCGAATGGGTCGGGGGGCCGCAGAAAACGCAGGGGCTCACACCGGCGCGCAATGGCTGCCGCCGGAGGAGCTCGACCGGTTGCGTCGTCGCGCTGCCGTCCTTCGTGGACGCGCGCGTGACCGTGCCGCTGTCACCACCAGCGCGATGCTGGCGCCCGTCGTACGCGTCCGGTTGGCGTTGCGCGAACAGTCCCGCGAGCGCTGACCGCAACCCGCCGCGAGTCGTTGCCGCTGAAACAAACCCCGTCCGCATCTGGCACGGATGCCCTAGATCGGCCACGATGCGTACGAGAGGCGACTTCAGCGACGGGGATCGGCATGGACGAGATGGCGAGCGGCGAGGAGATCGACTTCGCCGTGGCCGCCTACCGCGAGGAGGGCAGCTGGCAGCTGGACCCGCTCCCGCGCAAGGTTGCGGGGGAGTTCGGGACACTCGTCAGCGTCCTGCGCCAGCGGCCCGCCGACGGCGGTGCCCTCGGCCTCGTCTCGGTCGACGAGGACTTCTTCCTCCTCGTCAGGGTGCTCGGCGACGATGTGCGCGTCCTGCTGTCCGACGCGACGGCAGCCCTCGACTGGCCGCTGGCCCGGGAGGCCGTCGAGCAGCTGCCGGACGAGGTGCCCACCGACGTCGACAGCGTGCAACCCGCCGGAGACCTCGACATCGTCGCCGACCTCGGTGTCGACGCGCTGTCGTTGGGAATGATCTGCGCCGACTTCGACCGCTACCCCGACGAGATGCTCGGCGAGGTGGCCGACCGCATCGGATTCGGTGAACGTTTCGAGCAGGCGCTGGACGCGGTGTTGGGCCGGACTCCCGGCCCCGACGCCTGAGGATCGGAGAGCAGGGGCAGGTAGGGAACGTGTCGTACTTCGCCGCAGCGTTCTCCCGCAAGGGTCGGGACTGGCAGGGCGTCGACGTCGATCTCGACGAGGTCGAGTCGCTGGATGGGCTCGTCGACGCGGTCCGTGACGCCGCGATCGACGCGGGCGGTGACGACGAGGTGCTGGTCGTCCTGCTCGAGCAGCCCGATGAGTGGTTCGGCGTCGTGCGCGTCGACGCCGATGAGGATCCGCTCGTGTTCGTGTCCGACTGCCAGGCGGCGCTGAGGCATGCCCTCGGCGAGGTGCTGCTGCCCGACCTGGTGCCCCCCGTCCCGGAAGTCGAGGTGGCCCCTGTGGAGGCCGACGAAGCCGACTGGACCGAGGGCGCGGAGCCGGACGCGTCCGACGTCGAGCAGGCACCGTCGGGGCCGGCCGGTGCCCCCGAGCTGTTGGCCGACCTCGGACTGCAGCCCCGTGAGCTGACCGACCTGGCTCGTGGCGATTCGCCGGCCGAAGCGTTGGCCACCCTCGCGGAGCAGATCGGCTTCCACGAGGCGCTGGAATCGGTCCGCTGAGCGCGGCGACCGGGACGCCTGCGCCGCGTGCTGCCTTTGAGGCCGAGATGCGGCAGGCGCTGGACGTCGGCCGGCGCGCGCTCGCCAGCGGTGACGTCCCCGTCGGCGCTCTCGTGCTCGACGCGGACGGACAGGTTATGGGCCGAGGATGGAACGCCCGTGAGGCGACCGGCGACCCGACCGCCCACGCCGAGATCGTCGCCCTGCGGGAGGCGGCCGCGGCGCTCGGCTCGTGGCGGCTCGAGGGCTGCACCCTTGTCGTGACGCTCGAGCCGTGCACGATGTGCGCGGGTGCGGTCGTGCTGGCGCGGGTGGCGCGGTTGGTCTACGGGGCGGTGGATCCCAAGGCGGGTGCGGTCGGATCGCTGTGGGACGTCGTACGTGATCGGCGTCTCAACCACCGACCGGAGGTTGTCGCCGGCGTGCTGGAGGACGAGTGCGGGGAGGTCCTGCGGGCGTTCTTCGCCGACCATCGTTAGGGTCCGTCCCGCGCGTGAGCGTGCCATGTGCCGCGCGCAGCTTGCAATGTAGTTTTCCGGCTCAGCCGTGCCGTCCGGTAACCTCTGCGGCGGTGGCGTGTCCGAGCGGCCTAAGGAGCACGCCTCGAAAGCGTGTGAGGGGGCAACTCCTCCGTGGGTTCAAATCCCACCGCCACCGCCAGGCACTGACGGCGCCCGATCGATGGAAACGGTCGGGCGCCGTTTGGCATCCGGGAGGAGGCGCGCGTGTCGGTTGCGGACCTCGACCTCTTCCTGCTCGTCGGCGGCCTCGTCCTCGTCGGCGCGGTGTTGTCCATACGGCTCACGATGGGTGTCGGGTTTCCCGCCCTGGTCGTCTTCCTGCTGATCGGCGTGGCGATGGGCGAGTCGGGCCTGGGCATCGAGTTCGAAGACGCCGACCTGGCCCGCGCCGTGAGCTTTGCCGCCCTGGTCGTGATCCTCGCCGAGGGCGGACTGTCCACCCGCTGGCGCGAGGTGCGCCCGGTGCTGCCCATGGGCATCTCGCTCGCCACCGTGGGTGTGGCGATCACCGTGCTGCTCATGGCGGTCGCCGCGCGCCTGCTGTTCGACTTCGACTGGACCTTGGCGCTGCTGCTCGGCGCCGTGTTCGCGCCCACCGACGCCGCGGCCGTGTTCTCGACGCTGCGACGGGTGTCGCTCAAGCACCGGGTCGCCAGCACGCTCGAGTCCGAGTCGGGGCTCAACGATGCGCCGACCGTCGTGCTTGTCACGCTGCTCAGCACGAGCGGTGAGCCTGAGCACGGCGTAGTCGGACTGGTCGGGATCGTGGTGTACGAGCTCGTCGCCGGCGGGATCTTGGGCGCCGTCGTCGGCGCTGCCGGAGTTCTGCTGCTCCGCCGCGTCGCCCTACCGGCGTCCGGCCTTTATCCGCTGTTCGTCATGACGTTCGCCGTGCTCGGCTATGCGGTTCCGGCCGCGGTGCATGCCTCCGGCTTCGTCGGCGTCTACGTCGCGTCGTTGATACTCGGCAACTCGGACCTGCCGCACCGCGTGGCGACGCGGTCGTTCTCCGAGGGCCTGGCCTGGCTGGCGCAGATCGGGCTGTTCGTCATGCTGGGCCTGCTGTCGTCTCCGGGGCGGCTCGGCCCGTCGGTGCTGACCGCGATCGTTGCCGGGCTGGTCCTGACGTTTGTCGCGCGGCCGGTGTCCGTGCTGCTGGCGACGTTGCCCTGGCGGCTCAGCTGGGGTGAACGCACGTTCTTGTCATGGGCAGGGCTGCGCGGCGCGATCCCGGTGGTGCTTGCAACGATCCCGTTGTCGGAGGACGTGCCCGGGGCGACGCGCCTGTTCGACGTGGTGTTCGTCTTTGTCTTGGTGTTCACGCTCCTGCAGGCGCCGCCGTTGCCGTGGTTGGCCGACCGCCTGGGTGTATCCAGCAAGCAGGAGCCGCGCGACGTCGAGATGGAGGTGGCGCCGCTCGAACGGCTGGGCGCCGACCTCGTGCAAGTGCGCGTCACGTCCGCATCTCGCATGCACGGCGTCGAGATCAGGGAGCTGAGACTGCCGCGCGGCGCATCGGTGTCGCTGATCGTGCGCGGCGACGAGACCCTGGTACCGAGCCCCTCGACGACGCTGAAGCACGGCGACGAGCTGCTGGTGGTGACCCCGCGCGCCCTGCGGGAGAAGACCGAGGAGCGGCTGCGGATGGTCAGCCGGCGTGGTCGGCTTGCGACGTGGCTGTCCCGATCGGACGACGACGAGCCGGACTGATCAGCAGACGAGTGGTGGGGCGGGAGCCGCGGCGGGCGGGGTGATCGCCTGGAACTGGTCGCCGAGGACGAGGTCGACCGACTCGTCGGTGCGCGTGTCACTGACGAACGTCGCGCCGGGCACGTACGCCAGCACGAGGTAGGCGATCAGGGAGTCGTCGCGCGCGCGGACCTCCGCAACCCCCGGGAGCGCCTTGCGCAGCGGGTCGTTGGCCACGTCGACGATCACGAACCCCTGCTCGCGCATCGTCCGGGCCGCTCCGCTGGCCAGACCGTTGCGTTGGGTGGCGTTGTAGACGTTGATCTGGACGTCGCTCGGCGCCACCGCGGGCGCCGGGCTGCCCTGGCCCTCCGGGCAGGCCCCCGGGTCGGTCGTGGTCGTGGTGGTGTCTTCGTCCTGCGTGGCGGGTTCGTCGCGGAGCGCGCTGAGGCCGTACCACCCGGCGCCGAAGACCAGGGCGAGCAAGATCGACAGGGTGACGCCGGACCTGACGTGGCGACCGACTGAGGATCGCGCTGCCGGCTCATCCGTCAACATGACACCCGTACCTCCCCGCAACGGCACGTTCGCCGTGACGGAAGCCTAGTCGGCGTCGTCAAGCACCAGCACTCTGGCGTGAATGACGGGGCGCTGCTGCAGAGCGGCCCGCAGCGCCCGATGCAGCCCATCCTCGAGGTAGAGCTCGCCGCGCCATTCGACCACATGTGCGAATAGGTCGCCGTAGAAGGTGGAGTCCTCGGCCAGCACGGTGGCGAGGTCCAGGTTGCGCTTGATCGTGACGAGCTGGTCGAGGCGGATCTGCCGTGGCGGGATCTTCGCCCAGTCGCGCATCGGCAGCTCGTGCGGCGGATAGGGCCGCTCGTCGCCGACACGCTTGAAGACCATTCAGGGGAGTCTAGAGATGAGCAGCGTGAGGCGGCCAGGAGGCTTGCACAGCGGGCCTTGAGGGGCGGACGTGGCTACGCTGCCAGGCGTCCGCGTTCGAGTGTGGAGGGATGCATGGCCGACGCCGCCGATGCAGTGCGGATAGTGCAGGAGGGGTACGCGTTTGGCGGCGCCCCGTGCCTGGAGATCGGCGCGTTGCTGGTGGACGGAAAGCCGGCCGTCGATGCCCCCGTCCGCGTGCCGCTCAGCATGCTCAACCGGCACGGCCTCGTGGCCGGAGCGACGGGAACAGGCAAGACCAAGACGCTCCAGGTGCTCGCCGAGCAGCTGTCGGCCGCCGGTGTCTCGGTTTTCGCGGCCGACATCAAGGGCGACCTGTCCGGCATGGCGGCAGCCGCCGAGCCGTCGGAGAAGATCGCGGCGCGGGCCGCCTCGGTAGGGCAGCCGTGGCAGCCGACGGCGTACCCCGTGGAGTTCTTCGCGCTCGGTGGGCTCGGCCATGGCGTACCCGTACGCGCGAGCATCTCGTCGTTCGGTCCCACGCTGTTGTCGAAAGTCCTGGGGCTCAACGACACCCAGGAGTCCTCGCTGGGGCTCGTGTTCCACTACGCAGACCAGCGTGGCCTGCCCCTACTCGACCTCGCCGACCTGCGGGCGGTGGTGCACTACCTCATCTCCGATGAGGGAAAGGCGGAGCTCGAGGGATTGGGCGCGCTGTCGAAGGCGACCGCCGGTGTCATCCTGCGCGAGCTTGTCGCGTTCGAGGGGCAGGGCGCCGACGCGTTCTTCGGGGAGCCGGAGTTCGAGGTCGAGGACTTCCTGCTTGTCACCGACACGGGACAAGGTGTCGTGTCGATGCTGGAGCTGCCGGAGGTCCAGGACCGCCCGGCGCTGTTCTCCAGCTTTGTCATGTGGCTCCTGGCCGAGCTGTACGAGGCGCTGCCGGAGGTGGGCGACCTCGACAAGCCCAAGCTGGTGTTCTTCTTCGACGAGGCACACCTACTGTTCGCCGACGCGTCCAAGGACTTTCTCTCATCGGTGGTTCAGACGGTGCGGCTGATCCGGTCGAAGGGTGTCGGAGTCTTCTTCGTGACGCAGACACCCAAGGACGTTCACAAGGACGTGCTCGCCCAGCTCGGGTCACGGGTGCAGCACCAACTGCGGGCGTTCACCCCCGACGACGAGAAGGCGTTGAAGGCGACGGCCCGCACGTTCCCCAAGTCGGCCTACGACATGGAGGAGCTGCTGACGACCCTTGGCATCGGCGAGGCCGTGGTCACGGTGCAGTCGGAGCGGGGCACCCCGACCCCGGTGGCTCCCACGATGCTGCGGGCGCCACAGTCGTTGATGGCGCCGATCCCCGAGGCCGCGATGGTGGCGGCGGTGCAGGCGTCGCCGTTGTTCCCCACCTACGGACAGCGGGTCGACCGTGAGTCGGCTCGGGAGATGCTCGCCGGGCGGCTGGCGGGTGCGTCGGAGGCGGCCGGGGCGCCGACGGCTGCCGGGGGGCCGGAGCGGCGGGTGGCGGCGGCTGACGCCGAGGCACGTGCGATCGAGGAGTCGATCCTCGGCACGTCCAGCTCGCCGGCGATCGACGACCTGTTGACGGCCACTCCGGCTCCGGCGCCGTCGAAGTCGCGCAAGCGCTCGACGGGGTCGAGGTCACGGGCGAGGTCGGGTGACTCGGCGGGGTCGGCGGCCGGCGCCGGCCTGGAGAGCCTGCTGGTCACTGCCGGGACCGTTCTCGGCCGTGAGATCGTCCGCGGCATGTTCGGCACCGGGCGGCGTCGCCGGCGCTGAATCGGCTGCGGCGGCTTGTCAGAATGTCAGAACCGCTGACCTGCCCGAACGCGGTCGCGGGTCTGACGGCTCTAGCGGGCAGCCGGGTTGTCAGACTGTCAGACTCGCTCAGCGGCGCATCCCCGCAGGCCAGGGCATCGCCCATGACTCTGACCGTCTGACAACCCGGGATAGCCGCGGCCGGGCTCAGCGGGGATTCAGGGTGACCGGCGCTCGTCGGGTACCCTCCTGCGCGGAGGATTCGCCTAGTTGGCCTAGGGCGCACGATTGGAAATCGTGTTGGGGTTAACAGCCCCTCGCGGGTTCGAATCCCGCATCCTCCGCGCTGACAGGCTGGACCCTATGACGGGAGGGTCTGGCCTGTTCCGTTTCCGCGCGGCGACGCTTAGCGGGGCAACTTCTGGCCGCATACGAGCACGGAGTTACCCGGTTCCTTCGTATGGCCGAGTCCGCGGCCCGGGTTTGGGCGCACCTGGTTTCGACACGTACACTCGTCGCCGACCCCCCGTGCGGCGGCATCTTGCCAAATCCCCCCAGGGCCGGAAGGCAGCAAGGGTAGGCGAGCTCTACCGGGTGTGCGGGGGGTCCCTTCATGCCCGCTTCCACATGAGGTGGGACGAGTGTCGGGGCCGCACACTAGGGTGCCTTGCGTGTCGCTCGCCCTGTATCGCACCTATCGACCCGGCCGGTTCGCCGATGTGGTCGGCCAGACCCATGTCACGGAGCCGCTGACCCGGGCGCTGGCCAACGACCGGGTTCACCATGCCTATCTGTTCTCGGGGCCGCGGGGGTGCGGCAAGACGTCGAGCGCGCGCATCCTGGCCCGGTCGCTCAACTGCGAGAAGGGCCCGACCCCCGAGCCCTGCGGCATCTGCCGGTCCTGCGTCGACCTGGCGCCCAACGGCCCAGGGAGCATGGACGTCATCGAGCTCGACGCCGCGACCCACGGGCTCGTCGACGATGCCCGCGACTTGCGCGAGAAGGCGCACTTCGCGCCGGTGTCGTCGAGGTTCAAGGTCTACATCATCGACGAGGCGCACCAGCTCGGGCCGGGCGCTGCCAATGCACTGCTCAAGATCATCGAAGAGCCACCGCCGCATCTGAAGTTCATCTTCGCGACGACCGCCCCCGACAAGCTCCTCCAGACGATCAGGTCGCGCACGCATCACTACCCCTTCCGGCTGGTGCCGTCCCGGCTGCTGCAGGCACACCTCGCCTGGGTGTGTGAGCAGGAGGGCGTCACGATCGAGCCGGCGGCACTGGCGCTGGTGGCAAGGGCGGCCGCTGGGTCGGTCCGCGATGCCCAGTCGGTGCTCGGCCAGCTCATCGCGGGAGCCGGGGCCGACGGCGTCACCTATGAGTTCGCCAATGCGCTGCTCGGCTTCACCGACGCGGCATTGCTCGACGAGGTGGTCGACGCGATCGCCGTCTCCGACGGCGCGACCGTGTTCGCGGCGCTCGACCGGGTGATGGAGACCGGGCATGACCCGCGTCGCTTTCTCACGGACCTGCTGGAGCGCTTCCGCGATCTGTTGGTCCTGCAGTCTGTGCCCGACGCGGCCGAGAAGGGCCTGCTCGACCTGCCCGACGACGAGATGGTGGCGATGTCTGCGCAGGCCGGCCGGCTCGGCGCCGCCGACCTCGTACGGCTTGCCGACGTCGTCGACGCCGGCATCACCGCGATGAAGGGCGCCACGCCGACCAGGCTTCAGCTCGAGCTCGTCTGCGCCCGACTTCTGCTGCCCGGGGCCGACGACTCCACCGACGGCCTCGCGGCCCGGCTCGACCGGCTCGAGCGACGGCTCACGTTTGGCGAGCCGGCCGGCCGCGACGCAAACCACACCCAAGTCACCCCCCACCCCGGCGACGCCGAGCAAGCCGGAGCCAGCGAAGCCGGAGCCGCGGGCGGCGACGACCGGAGCGACGACCGCAGCGTCGACAGCCCCGACCGCCCCGACAGCCCCGGCAGCTCAAGCACCGGCGCCTGCTCCCGCCGCAGCCGTCCCGGCGGCGAGCGCACCCACAGTCGCCGACGTTCGCCGCCTGTGGCCCGAGGTCCTCGAGACGGTCATGCGCAAGAAGCGCGTCACGTGGATCATGCTCAGCCAGCAGGCTCAAGTGGTAGGTCTCGACGGCCGGCGGCTGCAGCTCGCATTCGACAATCCTGGTGTGCTGGCGCAGTTCACCAAGTCGGGCCATGACGAGCTGCTCCGGCTCGCGCTGCAGGACGTCTTCGGGGTCGAGATGGACATTGACGCCGTCACTGACCCCTCCATCTCCGGCAGGGCGCCTGCGGGCCCTCGTCGCCCCGGTGCGACGGGTGGCGCCCAGCCCGACAGTGCCTCGCCGCCAGCCAATGCTGCGCCGCCGGGCGCCGGGCGCCGCAACACACCGCCGGCGAGCAGCCCGCCCCCCGCGCCTGCACCGCCGCCCGCCGCCCCGGCCGACGGCGGAGCCGACCCCGACGACCCGGTGATCGACGAGCAGGGCGGATCCCACCACGACCTGCTCGCCCGCGCGCTCGGGGCCACCGTGATCCAGGAGATCGACCACGGCCAGTGACGGCCCGGCCCGCGACGGCCATGTCCGCACCTGGCCGTAGGCTCGTGCCAGACCAAGCACCCGACCGTCAGGAGAAGCGCGAATGTTGCCGGGCGGCATGGACTTCGGTGAGCTGCTCCAGCAGGCCCAGCAGATGCAGGCGCAGCTGGCTACGGCACAGCAGGAGCTCGCGGAGCTGCAGGTCACGGGCACCGCAGGCGGCGGGCTGGTCAGGGCCACGGTCACCGGTGCAGGTGAGCTTGCCTCGCTGGACATCGACCCGTCCGTCGTCGACCCCGACGACGTGGAGACGCTGGCCGACCTGGTGCTGGCCGCCGTCCGCGACGCCCGCGAGCAGATCGCCAAGGCCACCGCGGAGCGCATGGGCCCGTTGGCCCAGGGGCTCGGCGGCCTCGGCGGTGCCCTCGGGGGCGGTCTGGGTGACCCGCCCGCTGCCGGCCCGGGACAGTAGGCCGCAGGTGTACGAGGGCGTCGTCCAGGACCTCATCGACGAGCTCGGCCGGCTGCCGGGGGTCGGTCCCAAGAGCGCGCAGCGCATCGCGTTCTACCTGCTGGCCGCGGAGCCGTCTGACGTCCGACGCCTGGCGCACGCGCTGCTCGAGGTCAAGGACAAGGTCAGGTTCTGCGCGACCTGCGGCAACGTCGCCGAGGACGAGCAGTGCCGCATCTGCCGCGACCCGCGCCGCGACCCGAGCGTGCTCTGCGTGGTTGAGGAGCCCAAGGACGTGGTGGCCATCGAGCGCACCCGCGAGTTCCGCGGCCTCTACCACGTGCTTGGCGGCGCGATCAGCCCGATCGAGGGCGTTGGTCCCGACGACCTACGCATCCGTGAGCTCATGACGCGGCTCGCCGACGGCACGGTCACCGAGCTGATCCTGGCGACGGACCCCAACCTCGAGGGGGAGGCGACCGCCACCTACCTCGCCAGGTTGGTCAAGCCGATGGGCCTTCGGGTGACGCGCCTGGCGAGCGGGCTGCCCGTGGGCGGCGACTTGGAGTACGCCGACGAGGTCACCCTCGGGCGGGCCTTTGAGGGGAGACGGTTGCTCGATGTCTGATGACTACGACGACTTCGCGCATGACATCGCTGCGCACATCGAGAGCTTTCTCGTGGCCCTGCGCGAGATCGCCCGCGGCGACGACCCGGGGAGCACCCTGTCTCTGCTGCTCCTCGAGGTGAGCCAGCTCGGCCTCGCCGGAGGGCGCCTCGGCGCCGTCGCCGACGTGGTCCCCGACGAGCGGTTCGAGCCCGATGCCGGCTACGACCCAGACCTCGAGGAGCTGCGCGAGCGGCTCGCGGCGCTGCTGGCGCCGGTCAACGACTACGTCGAGGTGCACGACCCCATCGACCCTGACCGCGGCGCCGCACGGTTCCGGCTCGCCGACGACCTGGCGAGCATCGCGCAGGCGCTGCTGCACGGGCTTCAGCACTACCGGGCCGGCCGTGTCATCGAGGCCCTGTGGTGGTGGCAGTTCTCCTACCTGTCCGACTGGGGCAACACCGCGCTTGCCGTCCAGCGCACGCTGCTCTCGCTCATCGCGCACACCCGGCTCACGCACGGGCATGACGCCGGCGCCATTGCCGAGGACGAGCTGCTCGCCCAGGCGGCGAGCGAGGCGCTCGACGTCGAGGCGTGACGTCGCTCAGGCCACTCGCACCGCGCGTGGAAGTTTGGCGTACGGCGTCTCCAGCCGCCGCACAGCCAGGGCGACGCCGCCCGCGCCGAGCAGCAGATCGAACGCGAGACCGTACGGCCAGACGGGTCCCGGCTCGCTGCCGGAGCTGACCCCGTCAAACTGCTCCGGGTCACGCAGCAACCGCACGGCCTCGCTCATCCCACCGAGCGGGTCGGCCGGGTTGGACTGCACCGCCCCGGTGACCGGGTCACGCTCGGGCGGTACTCGCGGCGCGGCGTCGGCGAGCACGACGAACGGGTTTGGCGCGAGCAGCCACCACACGCGCTCGGAGTGACTCACGGACGTCGTGTACGTGGTCCCGGGCCCCCCGTCGGTGACCGTCTCCTCGGTGGTGGTGATCGCCAGCCCAAGCCCGAACGCGATGAGCGTGCCGACGCTGAGCGCGAAGACCGTGAGGTAGGACAAGACCGCCGACGTCGTCGTACGCGCCATGACGGCCGACCAACCGAGCGAGATCGCCGCGAACGCGCCGAGCAGCAACGCCACGACCAGCAGCGTCACGACGACCCGGCTGATGCCGACGCCGCCCATGAGCAGGCAGAACGCCACCATCGGCAGTGTCAGCGCCAGGAAGACCAGGGCGGTGCCCCACGCGGCGAGCAGCTTGCCGACCGCGATCTCGCGCGGCGTCAGCAACGTCACCAGCAAGGGTGCGAGCACCCCACGCTCCCGGTCGCCGTTGATCGACTGGCAGGTCAGTGCGGGCACCACGAGGAGCCCGAGGGCGAGGACGAAGAGCATGAGCCCGCCGAACATCGGTGTGCCGATCTCGTCCTCGACAGACACCGCCAGCGCCCAGTACTCCAGCAGCGTGAAGCCCAGCAGCACCACGAACCAGGCTGCCAACAGCCAGATCCAGCGGCCGGCCCGCAGCCGCAGCCGAAACTCCTGCTCGGCCATCGTGCGTACGCCCCACCAGCTCATCGCCGCTCCTCCGTCATGGCGAGGTATGCCGTCTCCAGGGTGCTGCCGGCCGGCGCGGACGAGACAACGCGTACGCCATCGGCCAGCAGCCGTGCCAGCAGATCCGCCGCCGCCTCGTCGCTCGTGAGCAGCACGTCGCACCCGTCAGTCGCCGACGGTTGCGGATCCAGGCCGTACGCCTGCAACCGCGCGAGAAGCTCGGGCGGGTCGAGCGCGCGCAGCCGCCATGGCCGGTGCTGCTCGCGGGCCAGATCGGAGACCGCCTCCTCGGAGACCGTACGGCCGCGGGAGACGAACACGACGCGATCGGCGGTGTGATCGAGCTCGGCGAGCACATGCGAGGAGACGACGACGGTGCGGCCTTCGGCTGCCCATCGCCGCAGCAGATCACGCAGCTCGACCCGGCTGCGTGGGTCGAGACCGGCGGCCGGCTCGTCAAGGATGACGACGGCGGGGTCGTGGATCACCGCGCGAGCCAGGCCGAGTCGCTGCTTCTGGCCGCGAGACAGCACGTGGACCGGCCGGTCGGTGAACTCCGTCAGGTGCACGAGGGCCAGCAGCTCGTCGATCCGCGCGTCGGCGGCCGCCGGCGCGATGCGGTAGGCCGCGGCCGCGAACCGCAGCACCTCCCGCGCGGTGAGCGACTCGTAGACGCCGAACACGTCCGGCATCCAGCCCATCGCCTCGCGCACGGCTGTCGCTTCGTGGACGGTGTCGAATCCGGCGACATCGATCTCGCCGGAGTCGGGCCGCAGAAGCGTCGCCAGCATCAGAAGCAACGTCGTCTTGCCCGAGCCGTTGGGTCCGACGAGCGCCGTGACCTCGCCGGGCCTGGCGGTGAGATCCATGTGGTCGACGGCGACCACGTCGCCGAAGGTGCGCCGCACGCCGTGGGCCACGATGCCGCCGCTCACGCTTTCCTCCAGGGCTCGGTCGGTGGCGGCAGCCTAGACCGTCGATCCGGCAGGAACGTGAAATTGTCCCGATGTTCACCGACCGAGACGGACGTCCCACAAACCGGACATCCCCGAGGGCCTCCATCGTGCTCGTTAGACTCGACGGACATCCCGGCTAGCGGGGTCTTGTCGAGCACTGGAGGGTTACCGGCCGTGGCCCTGGTCGTCCAGAAGTACGGCGGATCGTCCTTAGCCGACGCAGAAGCCATCAAGCGTGTGGCCGCCCGTATCGTCGCCACCAAGGAAGCCGGGCACCAGGTCGTCGTGATCGTTTCGGCGATGGGCGACACCACCGACGAGCTGCTCGACCTGGCGGAGCGGGTGAGTGACGACCCGCCGGGCCGCGAGCTCGACATGCTGCTCACTGCCGGCGAGCGCATCTCCATGGCGCTGCTCGCGATGGCCATCGCCCGCCGCGACCACGTCGCCCGGTCGTTCACCGGCAGCCAGGCCGGTGTGATCACCGACGCGACCCATGGCAAGGCACGCATCATCGACGTCACGCCCAGCCGCATCCAGGACGCGCTCGACGACGGCGCGATCCCTATCGTCGCGGGATTCCAGGGCGTGAGCCAGGACAGCAAGGACATCACCACGCTCGGGCGCGGCGGCTCCGACACGACCGCCGTCGCGCTGGCCGCCGCACTCGAGGCCGCGGTGTGCGAGATCTACACCGATGTCGACGGCGTGTTCAGCGCCGACCCCCGCATCGTCCCGACCGCCCGGCGCCTGTCTCGCATCACCTTCGAGGAGATGCTGGAGATGGCGGCCTGCGGCGCCAAGGTCCTGCACCTGCGCTGCGTCGAGTACGCGCGTCGCTTCAACCTGCCTATCCACGTCCGATCCAGCTTCTCCTCCCTCGAGGGCACCTGGGTCGTGGCGTCGTACGAATCGAAGGACGGAGCACCTGTGGAGCAGCCGATCATCTCGGGCGTCGCCCATGACCGGAGCGAGAGCAAGATCACCGTCGTGGGCGTACCCAATGTGGTGGGCGAGGCGGCCGCGATCTTCCGCGCCATCGCCGACGCGGGCACCAACATCGACATGATCGTGCAGAACGTGTCCGCCGAGGGCACCGGCCGTACGGACATCTCGTTCACGCTGCCCAAGTCCGACGGTCCGACCGCTCAGCTGGCACTGGAGTCGATCCGTGAGCAGGTCGGCTTCACCGCGGTGCGGCTCGACGACAAGATCGGCAAGGTGTCGCTGGTGGGCGCGGGAATGCGCAGCCACCCTGGGGTTTCTGCGGATTTCTTCGGCGCCCTGGCCAAGGCGGGAGTCAATATAGAGATGATCTCCACGTCGGAGATCCGCATCTCCGTAGTTGTTCGCTCTGACGACGTCGATGCCGCGGTCGCCGCCGCGCACACGGCGTTCGATCTTGATGCCGAGCAGACGGAGGCAGTGATCTACGGAGGAACCGGCCGGTGAGCGCGCATCGCAACCGCACGCGTAAGCCCAGCCTGGCGGTCGTCGGTGCCACCGGCGCTGTCGGCACCGTGATGCTCGAGCTGCTGTCGACGCGCGAGGACGTCTGGGGGGAGATCCGCCTCATCGCCTCGCCGCGCTCGGCCGGCCGCAAGCTGGTGTGCCGCGGCGAGGAGCTCGAGGTCGTGGCGCTGTCCGAGGAGGCGTTCGACGGCATCGATGTCGCCATGTTCGACGTGCCCGACGAGGTGTCGGCCCAGTGGGCGCCGGTGGCGGCGGCGCGCGGCGCCGTGGCGGTCGACAACTCCGGTGCCTTCCGGATGGACCACGACGTGCCGCTCGTGGTGCCCGAGGTCAACGCCGCCGCAGCACGGCTCCGGCCGCGCGGCATCATCGCCAACCCCAACTGCACGACGCTGTCGATGATCGTGGCGATGGGTGCGCTGCACGCCGAGTTCGGGCTCGAGGAGCTCGTCGTGGCGTCCTACCAGGCCGCCTCCGGTGCGGGGCAGGCGGGCATCGACGCACTGCACGACCAGATCGCCAAGGTCGCCGGCAACCGCGAGCTGGGCACGCACCCCGGTGACGTGCGCCGGGTCGTCGGCGAGGACCTCGGCCCGTTCCCCGCTCCGCTGGCGCTCAACGTCGTGCCGTGGGCCGGATCGCTCAAGGACGACGGCTGGTCGAGCGAGGAGCTCAAGGTCCGCAACGAGTCGCGCAAGATCCTCGGGCTGCCCGGCCTGCGCGTGTCGGCGACCTGTGTGCGGGTGCCGGTCGTGACGACGCACTCGCTGGCCGTGCACGCGCTCTTCGAGCGGGAGGTGCCAGTCGAGGCAGCCCACGACGCGCTGCGGTCCACCCCCGGCGTGGTGCTGTACGACGACCCGGCGCGCGGCGAGTTCCCCACCCCCGCCGATGTCGTCGGCACCGACCCGACCTGGGTCGGTCGGGTGCGGCAGTCGCTCGATGAGCCGCGGGCGCTCGACCTGTTCCTGTGCGGCGACAACCTGCGCAAGGGTGCGGCGCTCAACACCGCGCAGATCGCCGAGCTCGTCGCGGCGGAGCTGTCGGCCTGACGCCCCATGATCATGAAGGATTCTCCCTGCCATAGGGGGAAGATTCTTCATGATCACGGAGTGGGGCGAACCGATCTCGGCGCGGACCGCGTACTAGGCGGTGAGGGGTTCCTGGCAGTGCGGTCGGCGCCTGGCACGGGACCCCTCCGCCGCTCGTGTGGCCACGCAAGAAGCAAAGCGGCCGGCGTCCCGCAGGGGACACCGGCCGCTTCGTGTGAGCGTCGGGCTGGCGGGATTCGAACCCACGACCTCCTCGACCCGAACGAGGCGCGCTACCAAGCTGCGCTACAGCCCGTGGACGCCGGATGAGTGTATCCGAGGGCCAGCGGTGCCACGAAACGGGTTCCGGCGCGAGCGCTGGGGCGCCCCAGCGTCGCTGCGGCACCGCTGGGGCGCCCCAGCGGCGCTCCCTTCGGGCCGTCAGCGGGCGACGAGCGTCAGCAGGCTCGCCTCGGGGGGACAGGAGAACCGGACCGGCGCATACGGCGACGTCCCCAGACCGGCCGACACGTGCATCCAGGCGGTACGACCTCCGGCCGCGTGCCGGTGCACGCCCTTGACCTGCCGCCTGTCGAGGTCGCAGTTGGTGACGAGGGCGCCGTAACCCGGAATGCACAGCTGCCCGCCGTGCGTGTGCCCGGCGAGGATCAGCGGGTAGCCGTCGCGGGTGAACGCGTCGAGGGTGCGCAGGTAGGGCGCGTGGGAGACCCCGATCGCCAGATCGGCGTCCCGGTCGGCTGGCCCGGCGATCTCGTCGTACCGGTCGCGGCGCAGATGAGGGTCGTCGACCCCGCCGAAGGCCAACAGCCGCTTGCCCGCCTTGAGGGTGCCCCGGTCGTTGGTGAGATCGAGCCAGCCGGCGTCGACGAACCCGTCCCGCAGATCCCCCCAGGGCAGGTCCTCGACCACTCGATGCTCGGCCTCGTGGGTGATCAGATAGCGGGCCGGGTTGCGCAGCCGCGGGGCGAAGTAGTCGTTGGACCCGAAGACGAACACCCCCGGCACGTCGAGCAGCGGCCCGAGCGCGTCAAGGACAGCGGGGACGGCGTCGGGGTGGCTGATGTTGTCCCCGGTGTTGACCACCAGGTCGGGCTGCAGGTCGGCCAGCGACCGAACCCAGTCGCGCTTGCGCCGCTGCCCAGGTGTCATGTGCATGTCGGAGATGTGCAGCACCTTCAACGGCTTGCTGCCGGGCGCCAATACGCCGATGGAGAACCGGCGCAGGCGGTAGGCACGCACCTCGTACGCGGCGGCATAGGCGATGGCACCGGCCGCGATCCCTGCGGTCGCAAGCGTGGCTCGGGCAATGGTCTGGCCAGCTGTCACCGGTCCATGGTCGCAGATCGGGCAGCGCTGACCTGCAAGAATGGCCGACGTGACGACCCTCAAGGAGCGCCTGAAGGCCGATCTGACCGACGCGATGCGGGCGCGCGACGAGCTGCGGACGTCGACGCTGCGCATGGCGCTCACTGCCGTCACGACTGCCGAGGTCGCCGGAAAGCAGGCTCGCGAGCTCTCCGACGACGAGGTGGTCGGAGTGCTCACCAAGGAGTCGAAGAAGCGCCGCGAGGCCGCGACCGCGTTCACCGACGCGGGTCGTATGGAACTCGCGGCCCGCGAGGAGTCGGAGTCGGAGGTCCTGGCGGAGTATCTCCCGCCGCCGCTGACCGACGAGGAGCTCGCCGGCATCGTCGCCGAGGCGATCGCGGAGGCCGGCGCCGACTCGCCACGGGCCATGGGAGCGGTCATGAAGATCGTGACGCCGCGGGTGGCCGGCCGGGTGGACGGCGCGCTGGTGGCGGCCGAGGTGAAGCGGCAGCTCGCGGGCTGATGCCCACGTCAACACAGGTTGACGAGACAGCAATTCGTCAACTAACGTTGACGCATGACCGAGCCGAGTGATCTCGCGACCGTCGCGGCGGGCACAGACGTTCGGGCCGGGCTCCGCGCGGTGCTGGCTCTGCGCCGCCTCGCCGACACGCTCGAGGCGCTGCAGGTGCGCAACGCACGGCGCCAGAACTGGTCCTGGCAGGAGATCGCCGACGTGCTCGAGGTCAGCAAGCAGGCGGTGCACAAGAAGCACGCGCAAGGCGTCGGGGAGTGAGGAGCAACCAATGTTCGAGCGGTTCACCAAGGATGCCCGCGCGGTCGTGCGCAACGCGCTCGCCGAGCGAGAGCGGCTGGCGCATCGGCGCGTGGGCACCGAGCACCTGCTGATCGCCTTGGCCGCGGATGGCGGGACCGCCGGTCGGGTGCTGCGCGAGCAGGGGATAGAGGCCGAAGCCGTACGGGGTTGGGTCGTCCAGGAGGTCGGCCCGGCGCCGGGCCTGTTCACGGCGGAGGAGGCGGAGGCCCTGCTCACAGTCGGCATCGATGTCGAGGCGGTGCTGAGCCGCATCGAGGAGACGTTCGGCGCCGATGCACTGACCCAGCTGGACGACGAGCCGCGGCGCGGCGTGTTCCGGCGCCGCCGCGGGGGCGGGCGCTTCTCACCGCGCGCCAAGAAGGTGCTCGAGCTCTCACTCCGCGAGGCACTGCGACTGGGTCACCACTACATCGGCACCGAGCACCTGCTGCTCGGGCTGATCCGCGAGGGTCAGGGTCTGGCGGCCAAGATCCTCACGGACAGAGGCTTCGACCTGGACGGCCTTCGTCGCGCGACGATCAGCGCGATCGACAAGGCCGCGTAGCGGTGGGTCGCTGAAGCTAGTCGCCTCCGCCTCCGCCGCCGCTCCTCTCCGTCCGCCGTCCCCGCCGCCCCTGCGGCGGCCTCTGCGTCCGTTCCCGTCGCCGCCCCCGCCCTGGTTGATGATGCCCGGCGCGGCGACGACTGGCTCGGGAGCCGGCGCCGGTGGTGGAGCGGCCAGGGCCGCGGCAACGTAGATGCGGACGGTGCGCCCCCCCGCGAGGCTGCTGCCGGCCCGTGGGTTGGTGTAGACGACGGTGCCGGGCGGCAGGTCACCGGCGACCTCGCCGCCGACCTCGGCGTTGAAGCCCGCTCCCGTGAGCGCCTCGACGGCTTGTGACACCTGCAGGCCGCGGACGTCAGGCACGTTGCCCCGCAGGCTTGCCACGGCCTCCGGGTTGGGTGCGACGAAGTCACCCGCGGGTACGCCGTCGAGGGCCGCGCGCATCGCGTCGCGCCACATCGGACCGGGGATGCAGCCACCACAGGCGGAGAACTGCCGCACGCCGTTGAGGACCATGCCGCGCATCGACTGGCGCGGGAGGTCGACGTCGCCCACCGCCATGGATGCAGCCAGCTGCGGCGTGTAGCCGGAGAACCAGACAGCGAGCTCCTCGTTGGTCGTGCCGGTCTTGCCCGCGGCCGGTCGGCCGAGGCTCAGGTTGCGACCGGTGCGACCCCCGTCGGGGCCATCGATGACTCCGCGGAGCACGTCGTTGATCGTGTCGGTTTGCGCCTGGTCGAGCAGCTGTCGGCAGTTGGACGGCGGCACCGGCAGCGGTTGGCCATTGCGGTCGAGCATCTCCGCGATGGCGGTGGGTTCGCAGTGGACGCCGCGTGCGGCGAAGGTGGCGAACGCGGTGGCCATGTCCAGCGGGACTACCGGGGTCGACCCGAGCACCATCGCAGGAACCTGGGCGATCGGTTCACCGCTGGTCTGAGTCACTCCGAGGTCGGTCGCGAACCGCCATGCGTCGCAGAGACCGGTGCGCTGCTCGAGCTGAGCATAGAAGCCGTTGTTTGATCGCCAGGTTCCTGAGCGGATGTCAAAGGTGCCCGTAGGCGTACGGACACGCCAAGGCTCCGGGTGGCGCGGGTACCGACCCTCGCACGTGGTGAAGCTGTTCTGTGGAAGGGAGAGCATGCCGCTGGGCACACTGATCGTGGTGGACAGTGGAATCCCCTGCTTGATCGCCGCCGCGAGGACGAAGACCTTCATGGTCGAGCCGGCCTGGAAGCCGTCACCGCCGCCGTGAGCGATGTCGACGTTGTAGTTGATGTAGCTCTGCCCTGCAGGCACGTCTGAGCCCATGGGCCGTGACTGGGCCATCGCCTTGATCTTGCCGGTGCCCGGCTCGACCATGGACATTGCGCCGACAGCCGCATCGGCCGGAGCCATCTTGGCGCTGATCGCGTTCTGCGCCGCGGCCTGGATCCTCGGGTCGAGCGTCGTCTTGATGGTCAGGCCGCCGCGGTAGAGGTTCTGCCGGCGCTGCTCGGCGTCGGCGCCGAGGCCCTCCCAGAGAGTGAGCTCCTGCTCGACGTACTGGCAGAAGAACGGCGCGTAGGCCGTGATGCAGCCGTTCGGCGTCTCGGAGACGTTGAGCCCGAGGTCGGACGAACGGGCCTGCGCCGCCTCAGCGTCGGTGATCATGCGTTCGTCGGCCATGCGGCCGAGCACGACGTTGCGACGCCCGATCGCAGCCTCGGGGTTGTCCTCGGGGTCGTAGGCCCGTGGCTTCTGCACGAGCCCAGCGAGCAGCGCAGCCTGGGGCAGCGTCAGCTCGGCAGCGCTCACCGAGAAGTAGTGCCGGGCAGCCGCCTCGATGCCGTAGGCCCCCTGGCCGAAATAGGCGATGTTGAAGTAGCGCTCGAGGATCTCGTGCTTGGTGAACTGCCGCTCCGCGGCGATCGCCAGCCGCAGCTCGCGCAGCTTGCGGTCGAGCGTGTCGTCCTGCGCCTTCTTGCGCTCCTCGGCCGACTTGGCCTGCTCGACGAGCACGAGCTTGACGTACTGCTGGGTGAGCGTCGAACCGCCGCCGGTGATCTCGTCGGCGGCGAAGTTGCGTAGCGCCGCGCGGCTGGTGCCCTGCAGATCGATGGGGCCGTGCTTGTAGAAGCGCGCGTCCTCGCTCGCGAGCAGCGCGTTCTGCATGACCGGAGCGATCGACGCGAGAGGGATGTCCACCCGGTTCTGCTCGAAGAACGTCGCCAGCAGGTTGCCGCTGGCATCGAACACCCGCGAACGCTGGGCGAGCGGCTGCGTCTCAAGATCGTCGGGCAGCGACTGGAATGTCTCGGCGCTGCTCTTGGCGGCGAGGCCGAGCGCCCCGGCGATCGGCAGGGCAAGCCCGGCGACAAGCACACCGGCGAGCGCGCTGATGCCGACGAGCAGCAACAGACGCCGGGTGGCGCCAGCCACGGACGATGGGCGCAGATTCGCCATGGTGGCAGGGTAGTCGAGCAACCGGGTGCAGTCGCATTTCGGCGTTCAAATCGTCACATAGTGCTTTCCACGCGGTCCGGCAATCAGCCGAACGGCTGATGGAAGGTGTCCGCTTGCAGGCTATTCGCGTCCTCCCGATCCGCCTACTGTCCGTAATCGGGGACCGGTCGCTCTTTGGGGTGGTAGCGGCCGAGCGCGACGCGAGGGGGGAACGACTGATGTCGTGGCGTGAGGACTGGACCGAGGTGGCCGCGTGCCGCAATGGGGATCCAGACAGCTTGTTTGTGCAGGGGGCTCAGCAGCACCTGGCCAAGGTCGTCTGTGCTGGCTGCCCGGTCCGTACGGAGTGCCTGGCCGAGGCGTTGGACCGGCAAATCGAGTTCGGAGTCTGGGGTGGCATGACCGAACGCGAGCGCAGAGCGATCTTGCGCCGCCGCCCCAACGTGACCTCGTGGCGGGCCCTCCTGGTCGCCGCGCGCACCGAGTTCGAGGCGGCGCAGGCGCGGGCGACCGCCGTGCCTCTCCCGCTGGCTGCGACCCAGGCGCAGATGCAGCGCGCCGGCTGACCCCGGCAGCTACCCACGCGCCAGCGCCGTGCCGACTTGGCGCAGGCCGGCGAGGTCATGCACGTCGGATGCGAGGGCGGGCACCCAGGTGGTCGGAACCCCCGGGTGCGCGGCGTGGAATCGGCTGGCCAGCCGGGTCTCCCGATCCATGACCTGCATGCGTTCGGCATGCATGCGCAGCAGCCCGATCGTGAGCTGGTGCTCGCGGACATTGGCGAGCTGGTCCGCCGCAGCGAGGCTGTCGGCCGCGGACAGCTCGGGCAGCCGGGCGGTCTGCACCCGGTTGAGGACCAGCCCCGCGAGCGGCATGCCGTCGGCCGCGAGCCGGTCGACGAAGTACGACGCCTCGCGCAGCGCGTCGGGCTCCGGTGCCGCGACGACGACGAACCGCGTCTCCGGCGCGGCCAGCAGCGCGTACGTCTGCTCAGCCCGTTCCCGGAACCCGCCGAACATCGAGTCGAAGGAAGCCACGAACGTCTGCACATCACTCAGCAGCTCGGTGCCGAGCAGCCGCGAGAGGGCGTTTGTGAAAGCCCCCATCCCGGCCTGCACGACGCGCAGGTAGGCCCGGCCGCCGGCCCTGGCCGGGGCCGCCAACAAGCGGATCAGCCGACCATCGAGGAACGATCCAAGCCGCTGCGGCGCATCCAGAAAGTCGAGTGCAGACCGTGAGGGCGGCGTGTCCACGACGACCAGGTCGTATTCGTCCCGCCGGTGCAGCTGTCCCAGCTTTTCCATGGCCATGTACTCCTGCGTGCCCGCGAACGACGACGAAAGCGCCTGGTAGAACGGGTTGGCCAAGATCTGTTCGGCCTTGTCGGGAGCCGCGTGCGCCTCGACGACCTCGTCGAAGGTGCGCTTCATGTCGAGCATCATCGCGGCCAGGCTGCCGCCGGCCGCGGACCCGACGTCGCTCACCGCCCGCGGCTCGTTGTCCAGCTGACTCAGCCCCATCGACTGTGCGAGCCGGTGCGCGGGGTCGATCGTCAGGACGGCAGTGTGCCGTCCCCGCTCGGCGGCGCGGAGCGCGAGTGCGGCCGCGGTGGTCGTCTTTCCCACGCCTCCGGACCCGCAGCAGACGATGATCCGGGTCTCGGGGTTGTCGAGGATCCCGTCGATCGCGAGGACAGGCGGCTCGACGGGGGACTGGCGCGCCGGTGTCACGCCGCCCCCTGGTCGCGGAGCTCGTTGGCCAGGTCGGGCAGCGCGGCCGGCGTGACACCCCCGGCGATGTGCGCCAGGTCGTACGTCGGTCGGTCGAGCGCGGCGAGCTGCGTGCGCACCTTCTTCTGCAGGGCGACCCGCTCGGCGTGCTCGCGCGCCTCAGCCAGCAGGGCCGCGACGGTGTCGTCGTCCGACTGCAGGCCCGCCTTGCCCATGCTGGCCGCGACCGCCGCGGCGTCGAGCGTGCCCTTCCGGGCGGCGGTCAGCTCGCGGGCGCGCAGTGCCGGCCGGCGCACCTGGTTGACGATCACCGCGCCCACGGGCAGGCCGGTCTCGCGCAGCTCGCCGACGGCGTCGATCGTCTCCTGCACGGGCATCTCCTCGAGCAGCGCCACGAGGTGTACCGCGGTGCGCGGCGAGTGCAGCAGGGCTCTCGTCGACTCCGCGTGCCGGTGGACCGGGCCGACCCTGGCCAGCCCGGCCACCTCGGCGGTGACGTTGAGGAACCGCGCGATGCGACCGGTGGGTGGACCGTCGAGCACGACCGCGTCGTACACGGGTCGGCCGTCCTTGTGCTTGCGCTTGGTGGCCTCGTACGTCTTGCCGGTGAGGAGGACGTCGCGAAGCCCGGGCGCGATTGTCGTGACGAAGTCGACCGCCCCGAGCCGATCGAGCGCCCGCGCGGCTCGACCGAGCCGGTAGTACATGTCGAGGTATTCGGTCATCGCCGCGCGAGGCTCGACCGCGAGGCCGTACACCTCTCCGCCCCACGGGGCGAGCGCCACCTTGCGCTCGGAGTGCGGCAGCGGCGGCACATCGAAGACCCCCGCGATCCCCTGCCGGCCCTCTACCTCGATGATCAGGACGCGCTGCCCGCGGTCGGCCAGCGCGAGCGCGAGCGCCGCGGCGACGGTGGTCTTGCCCGTACCGCCCTTGCCGGTGACGACATGCAGCCGGACGCCCTCCCAGTCGCCTCCTCCGGTTGCCACGTCCGCGAGCCTAAGTCCTGCCGCAAGTCGCGGGTCGGGGGTGCGCCGATAGCCTTGCCGCCATGGCGAAGTGGGAGTACGCAACGGTGCCGCTCTTGGTGCACGCGACCAAGCAGATCCTGGACACCTGGGGCGAGGACGGATGGGAGCTCGTCCAGGTCGTGCCGGGCATGAACCCGGAGAACCTGGTTGCCTATCTCAAGCGGGAGAAGGCGTGAGCTCGCCCGAGGAGCGGCTCGCCGAGCTCGGACTGTCGGTGCCCGAGGTTGCCAAGCCGGTGGCGTCGTACGTGCCGGCCTTGCGCAGCGGCTCCTACGTCTACACATCCGGCCAGCTGCCCATGCGTGACGGCGAGCTCATGCATGTCGGCAAGGTTGGCGCCGAGGTCACCCCGGACGAGGCCCGCGAGTGCGCCCAGGTGTGCGTGCTCAACGCGCTGGCCGCGGTCCGCGCCGAGGTCGGCGAGCTGTCGGCCGTGAAGCGGGTCGTCAAAGTCGTCGTGTTCGTCGCGAGCACCACGGCCTTTACCGGGCAGCCGCAGGTCGCCAACGGTGCCAGCGACCTGCTCGGCGACGTGTTCGGCGAGGCCGGGCGGCACGCGCGCAGCGCCGTGGGCGTCCCGGTGCTCCCGCTCGACGCCCCTGTCGAGGTCGAGCTTGTCGTCGAGATCGCCTGAGCCGGTTCTGCTGCGAGGGGAGCCCGCCGCGCGGGCGCGGGCGATCGCGGCGGGTGAGCTGACCGCGAACCCCGCCGTTCCGGCGGCGACGGTGCTGCTGCTCCGCGACGGCGGTCCGGGCCTCGAGGTGCTGGTGCTGCGCCGTCACAAGGGGATGGCGTTCGCCGCCGGCATGCTCGCCTTTCCGGGTGGCCGGGTGGCGCCCGCCGATGCCGCGCCGACGTTCGTCTCCGCCGCGGTCCGTGAGGTGGCCGAGGAAACCGGCGTAACACTCAGCCCTGATGCGCTTGTGCCGTGGGCGCACTGGATTACCCCGACGTTCGAGCTCCGGCGCTATGACACGTGGTTCTACGTCGCTCCCATGCCGGCCGACCAGGCGGCTCGCAACGCCTCGACCGAGGCAACCGTCCTCGAGTGGCGCCGCCCGGTCGACTGCCTCGACGAGCCGATGATGCCGCCGACCCGCCACGTGCTCAGCGAGCTGGCGGGGTTCGGTTCGGTGGCGGAGGTGGTGGCCGCCGGCGCCGGCCGGCTCATCGAGCCGGTCCTGCCCGCGTGGGTCGCCGAAGGCGATGCCGTACGTCTGCTGCTGCCCGGCGACGCCGGCTATCCGGGCGATCGGGCGCGTGACCGGCTGGCCGTGGGAGGCGGCGCCCTGGGCGGGCGGCCCGACGAGCGACCGCGCGACGTGCGTGCTCGCGCCGAACCCGGGCCCGATGACCCTCGACGGCACCAATACCTGGGTGCTCGCCGAGCCGGGGGCGACTCGCGCGATCGTCGTCGACCCCGGGCCTGACGATCCGGACCACCTGGCACGGGTGCTCGAGGCCGTGCGCGACCGCGGCTGCGAGGTCGAGGTCGTCCTGCTGACCCACGGGCACCCTGATCACGCCGCCGGTGCGCGCCGGTTTGCCGAGCTCGCCTCAGCTCCGGTACGGGCCCTCGACCCACGGCAGAGACTCGGCGACGAGGGACTCGCCGACGGCGATGTCGTGGCCGTCGGAGGGCTGGAGGTCCGGGTGCTGGGGACGCCGGGACACACCCGCGACTCACTGACCTTCCGGCTTGTCGCCGACGGTGCGCTGCTCACCGGGGACACCATCCTGGGTCGCGGGACGACCGTGGTGATGCATCCGGACGGGCGGCTGGGCGACTACCTGCAGTCGCTTGACCGGCTGCGCCGACTAGTCGATGCCGCGCAGGCCGGCCGGGTGTTTCCGGGTCACGGCCCGGTTGTCGATGACGCGGCGGCCGTGCTCGATGCCTACGTCGCGCATCGCCGCCAACGGTTGGCCGAGGTGGCATCCGCGGTCGAGGCCGGCGCCACGACGGCTCGGGAGGTCGTCGAGCGGGTGTATCGCGACGTGGACCGGGCAGTCTGGCCAGCGGCCGAGCTGTCGGTGGCGGCGCAGCTGGACTATCTGCGCGACGGCGGCACGCCGCCTCCGGCCTGACCTGGGGTCAGCGGGCGCGGCGCCGCAGCCGCTCGACGTCGAGGAGCGTCACCGAGCGCTGCTCGAGCAGGATCCAGCCGCGCTGGACGAAGTCGGCGAGCGCCTTGTTGACCGTCTCTCGTGAGGCGCCGACGAGCTGGGCGAGCTCTTCCTGCGTGAGGTCGTGCGGCACGCGGACGCCCTCGGTGGCCGGCTCGCCGAACTTGGCCGACAGGTCCAGCAGCGCCTTGGCCACCCGGCCCGGGACGTCCGAGAAGACCAGGTCGGCGAGGGTGTCGTTGGACCGGCGCAGCCGGGATGCAAGCTGCAGCAGCAATGCTCGGGCCACCTCCGGCCGGCCGGTCAGCCAAGCCAGCAGGTCGGCGTGGCCGAGGCCGAGCAGCATGGTGTCGGTGACCGCAGTGGCGGTGGCCGATCGTGGCCCCGGGTCGAACAGCGACAGCTCCCCGAACATCTGCCCCGGCCCGAGGATCGCCAGCAGGTTCTCCCTGCCATCCGGCGCGGTGCGGCCGAGCTTGACCTTGCCGTCGGTGATCACGTACATCCGGTCGCCGGCGTCACCCTCCCGGAAGATCACGTCACCGCGCGCGACCTTCGCCTCGGACATGGACGAGCGCAGGGCAGCGGCTGCTTCATCGTCCAGCTCGCGGAAGAGGATCGCGCTGCGTAGTACGTCGTCCAACTCGTCCTCCCCGCCTGGATGTGGTGCCGGTCACACCCATCCTGCCCGATCTTTCCCTTGGGTGCGCAGGCGTGGTGTGTGCATGAGTCAGCGGACGCGTCCGCCCTGGCCCGTGATCACGAAGAGTTCACACGCGAAAACAAGCCAGAAGTCTTCGTGATCACGAGGTGGCTGGACCGGCCGGTGCGACAGCCAAATCTCCGACCCCAGCGCCGAGCGATGACCGTAGGCTTGCCGCGTGCCAAATACCCCCGCCGCCGAGAGCCGACTTGCCCTCGTGCGCCGGGCGCGGCGCATCAACCGCATCCTGGCTGAGACCTACCCTGACGCCCACGTCGAGCTCGACTTCCGCAACCCGTACGAGCTGCTGATCGCCACGGTGCTGTCGGCGCAGACCACCGACAAGATGGTCAACAAGGTCACGCCCGAGCTTTTCCGCCGCTACCCGACGCCTGCTGATCTCGCTGCTGCCGACCCGGCCGACGTGGAGTTGCTCATCCAGCCCACCGGGTTCTTCCGGGCCAAGACCAAGTCGATCATCGGGTCTGGCCAGCGCGCTGGTCGAGCGGTTCAAGGGTGAGGTCCCGCCGCGCATGAAGGACCTCGTCACGCTGCCCGGGGTCGGCCGCAAGACCGCCAACGTCGTGCTCGGCAACGCGTTCGGTGTCCCGGGCCTGACCGTCGACACGCACTTCGGCCGGCTGGTGCGCCGGTTCGGCTGGACCACCGAGACCGACCCGGTGAAGGTCGAGTCCGAGATCGCGACGCTCATCCAGCGCAAGGAGTGGACCGACCTGTCGCAACGGCTGATCTGGCACGGCCGGCGACGCTGCCACTCCCGGCGCCCCGCCTGCGGCGCCTGCCCGGTCGCCGGGCTTTGCCCCTCCTACGGCGAGGGGCCCACGGACCCCAAGGTCGCGGCCAAGCTCGTCCGCGACATCGAGGAGGCCGACACCGGCCGCTGATCCCGGCGCCGAGGAGCGCGTCGGATGACAGTGCCGGCGGACATCCCGCTCGATCCCGCCGCCGACCTGCCCGACTGGATGCTCCGCCTGGTTTCAGCGGCCCCGACCGCCTCACTGGTCCCGGCAGGACTGTCCCTCCCCGCTCGCGGCCGCGCCGCCGCGGTGCTCATGCTGTTCGGCACGTCCCCCGGGCCGGACGGCGACCACCAGCCCGACGTGCTCCTCATCGAGCGCGCGCATGACCTGCGCGCCCACGCTGGCCAACCGGCCTTTCCCGGCGGAGCGATCGACCCGACCGATGCCGGGCCGGTGGCGGCTGCGCTGCGCGAGGCCCAGGAGGAGACCGGCCTCGACCCGTCGGGCGTCCAACCCGTCGCGATCCTTCCCGACATCCCGATGACCATCACGGGGTTCCAGGTCACGCCCGTCCTCGCCTACTGGCGGCAGCCGACTGCCGTGGCGCCGGGCCACCCGGATGAGGTGGCCGCGGTCGTACGGGTTCCGCTCGCCGAGCTCACCGATCCGGCCAACCGAGTGACCGTACGTACGTCGAGCGGCTGGCTGGGTCCGGCGTTCCGGGTTGCCGACCTGCTCGTCTGGGGCATGACTGCCGGGCTGCTCGACGTGCTGCTCGACCGGGCCGGCCTGGCGGGTCCGTGGGACCGCAGCCGCGTCGAGGACTTACCCTCGTCGGCACTGACGGTTACCGACAGCACCGAACCACGGACGGAGGACTGATGTTCCTTGGGTTGACGTGGCTCGACTGGATGGTGATCATCCTGGCGGTGATCGCGGGCGTCACGGGCTACACCCAGGGCTTCCTCTCCGGCCTGCTGTCGTTCGTCGGGTTCACCGTGGGTGCGATCGGTGGGCTGCTCGTCGTGCCGCGACTGCTTGGCGCGCTCGAACCGGGGCTTGGCACCGCGTTGCTCGCGGTATTCCTCGTCCTCGTGCTCGCGACGTTCGGCCAGGCCGCGCTGGCCTGGCTGGGCCGCCGGCTGCGTGACCAGCTCACGTGGCGCCCCGTGCAGGCGGTCGACCAGCTGGCCGGCGGACTGTTCGCGGCCGCAGGGGTGCTGGTCGCGGCGTGGGCGCTGGGCCTGGCCGTCTCGGCGGCCGCGATCCCGGAGCTGTCGAGGGAAGCGCGCGAGTCCCGGCTGCTGCGCGCAATCGACGGCGTCGTGCCTGTCGAGCCCGACCGCGTGCTCGCCACGTTCCGGGCCGTCGTCGACGCGGAGGGCTTCCCCGACGTGGTGGCCCCGTTCGTACCCGAGGACATCCGCACCGTCGACGAGCCGTCCCCGATGGTCGTGCGCGACCCGGAGGTCAGGGCGGCGATGAACAGTGTGGTCAAGCTGATCGGCCGCGCGCCGGCCTGCGACGCCAGCCTCGAGGGCTCCGGCTTCGTGATCTCACCCGAGCACGTGATGACCAACGCGCACGTTGTGGCGGGCGTACGGCGACTGTTCGTCGAGCCGGCCCGCGGCGGCGACCAGTTCGAGGCGACCGTCGTCCACTTCGACCCTGAGTCCGACGTGGCCGTCGTCCACGTGCCGGGGCTGCAGCTGCCGCCGCTGGCCTTCCGTGACGATGTGGCGCCGGGTGTCGACGCGGCGGTCGCCGGCTATCCCAACAATGGCCCGCTGCGGGTCGACGAGGCGCGCGTACGCAACAGCGTCGAGCTGATCGGTCAGGACATCTATGACGACGCCCGGGTCTCCCGCGACGTGATCGCGCTGCGCGGCGACGTGCGGCCCGGCAACTCCGGCGGCCCGCTGCTGGCCGACGACGGACGCGTCTACGGCGTCGTGTTCGCGGCATCCCTCAGCGACAACGACACCGGCTATGCCCTCGCGCCGGCCGAGGTCGCCGCCGCGTTCGAGCAGGGAGCCGCGGCTACGGAGAGCGTCTCGACAGGAGCCTGCCGCTGACGGGCGCGGCTCCAAGCCGCTAGTGGTCGCCTGGCGCGCCGAGCCAGCTCAGCAGCACCTCCGAGACCACTTCGGGCGCCTCTTCGTGCGGGAAGTGCCCGACGTCGTCGAGCAGCTGCCAGCGGTACTCGCCGGTGACGTGGACGCCGGACTCCGCCGCGGTGCGCGGATACACGAGCGGGTCGAGGGCGCCGTGCACGGCCAGCACCGGCATGCGCACAGGCGTACGCATGCGGTGGGCGAAGCGCCGCCCGTCGCGGCGCGGGAGCGAGCGCACCAGCCATCGGTGATATTCCAGAGCGCAGTGCGGCGCCGGCCACAGCTGCATCGCCGAGCGGTAGAGCCAGGCGGCCTCGTCGTCCGGGAACTTCGAGTCCGGCGCGGACCAGGATCGCAGCAGCGTCTCGACCCAGGCGCCGTCATCGGCGGCCAGCTTGCGCTCCGGCGCAACCGGGGCCTGGACACGCAACAGGTGCGCCATGCCATGTAGCTGCCGGGGCCGCCGCAGACCGGCCAGCAGGCTCAGCGGGTGTGGCATGGAGAGCACCGCGAGCCGGCTCACGTGCTGTGGGCGGAGCACCGCAGCCGCCCAGCCGACGAATCCGCCCCAGTCGTGACCCACCACCACCGCGCGCGACTCGCCCAGGGTGCGGATCACGCCGGTCACGTCGTCGACGAGGGTGAACGGGTCGTAGCCGCGGGGTGGCTTGTCCGAGCCGCCGTAGCCCCTGAGGTCCATCGCGGCCACTCGGTAGCCCGCGTCCGCGAGCGCGACCAGCTGGTAGCGCCACGCCCACCACAGCTCGGGGTAGCCGTGCAGCAGCAGGACGAGCGGGCGGCGGCCGTTGTCGTGGCCCATCTCGGCGACGTGGAACCGTGCGCCGTTGGCGGCGACGCGCCGATGCGTCCAGGGACCCTGGACCTCGACGACCTCTCCGGGCGTCAGGAGGCGACTCACGCTCGGTGCAGCAGCGCCCGCTGCGACTCGCGGACGGACTCGACGGTGCGCTGCGGACCCTTGCTGGCCTTCTTGATCAGGTTGTTCCCGATCAGGGCGCAGAGCCCGGCGATCAGCAGGACTACGACCGCGACGATGAGGAACGCCCAGCCCGGGTGCAGGCCGGCCGCGACCAGCCCGAATGCAGCCGCGACCGCCAGCAGCACAAGGGCAAGGTGGGCGAGCACTCCGGCACCGCCGAACAGGCCGACGCCCGTGCCGGACCGCTTCGCCACCTCCGCGAGCTCCGCCTTGGCGAGCTCCACCTCCCCACGCACGAGGGCTCGCGCGTCCTCCGTCATGCTGGCGACGAGCTCGCCGAGACTCTTGTCGGTCACGCCGTCCACGCTCATGCCTGCTCCTGCTGGTAGACGTCGGGGACACCATCGGCGTCGAGGTCCAGGTTGTCCTCCTCGTTGAGGCGACGGTAGACCCCGTTGCGCACCAGAAGCACCCCCGATGCCAATACGGCGGCGATGAGGGAGCCGATGAGGACAGCGGTCTTGACCAGATCGACCGTCGCTGCGTCGCCCTCGAAGGCCAGCTCGCCGATCAGCAGCGACACGGTGAACCCGATGCCCGAGAGCAGCGCGACGCCCGCGATGTCGCTCCACTGCAGTTGGTCGGACAACTCGGCACGGGTGAACCGTGCGGTGAGGTAGGTGCCTCCCAGGACGCCTAGCGCCTTGCCCGCGACCAGGCCCAGCACCACTCCGAGCGGGATCGCCTCGGTGAAGACCGCGCCCAGCGAGTCACCGCTCACCGTCACGCCGGCGGCCATGAGCGCAAACGCGGGAACGCAAAAGGCGGCGGACAGCGGCCGCAGTGCGTGCTCGTAGCGTTCCGCGGGCGACTCACGCTCGCCCTCGTCGTGCCGCACGCGGGTCAGCAGACCGAGTGCGATGCCGGCGACGGTGGCGTGAACACCGCTCTCGTGGACGAGGATCCAGACCGAGAGGCCAATGGGTACGCACAGCAGCCACGACTCGATGCGGCGCGACTGGAGGAAGGCATAGACAGCGAGCAGTCCCAAGGCGCCGACGAGCGGGCCCCAGGCGAGGTCGGCTGTGAAGAACACTGCGATGACGATCATCGCGAGCAGGTCGTCGACGACCGCCAGTGTCAGCAGGAAGGCGCGTAGCGCAGTCGGCAGGAACGAGCCGATGACAGCCAGCACGGCGAGCGCGAAGGCGATGTCGGTGGCGGTGGGGACGGCCCAGCCGTCGAGCGACCCGTCGCCGGCCGCATTGACGACCACGTATACCAACGCGGGAACGGCCATGCCGCACACGGCCGCGACGACCGGCAGAACCGCCTCGGACGGGTTGCGCAGGTCGCCGACGACGAGCTCGCGTTTGAGCTCCAGCCCGGCGACGAGGAAGAACACCGCGAGCAGGCCGTCGGCAGCCCACGTGTGCAGGTCGAGGTCGAGGTGCAGGAAGGCAGGACCGACCACGGTGTGCTGCAGGTCGGCGTAGGCCTGGTCCCACGGCGAGTTCGCCCAGACCAGGGCCGCGACCGCGCCGAGCAGCAGCAGGAACCCGCCGACCGTCTCGTCGCGCAGCGCGCGCAGGATCTCCGTGCGCTCGGGGAGGGAGAGTCGGTGGAAGAACCGTTGGGCCCTGCGGACCGGGGTCACTGCACCTCCATGCCGTCGAGCCTACCGATGCTGTGTTACGTGAAGGCGAAGTAGCGCAGCCACAGGTACGGCCAGGCGATGAGCACCGTCACCGCTGTCACCACGAGCCCGTACCTCGTGAACATCCAGAACGAGATGGGGTATCCGCTGCGTCCCGCGATGCCGGTGACCACGACGTTGGCGCTGGCGCCGATCGCCGTGCTGTTGCCGCCCAGGTCGGCGCCGAGGGCGAGCGCCCACCACAGGGCGACGGCCTGCGGGTTGCCTTCGTTGGCCGCGACCAGCCCGGCCACGATCGGAGCGACAGTGGCGACGTACGGGATGTTGTCTATGAAGCCGGAGATGATCGCAGAGCCGAACAGCAGCACTGTCGCGGCGAGGAACAGTTGGTCGCCGACACTCTCGATGAGGCGGTCACCGACCCACTCGATGACACCTACGTTGACGAGCCCGCCGACCATGAGGAACAGGCCGACGAAGAAGGCGAGGGTCTCCCACTCCACCTCGGCGAGGTAGTCCCCCGTGCTGAGCCCGCTGACGAGGACCAGGGCACCGGCACCGAGCACCGCCACGACGCTGGGTTCGAGGCCGAGCGCGTCGTGCAGGACGAAGGCGATCAGCACGATGCCAAGCACCACCAGGGAGCGGCGCAGCAGCGGCAGGTTTCGGATTGCCCGCCGGCCCTCGAGGCTCATGACGGCTTCGGCCTTGTCGGGGTCGTAAACGAACGCGTCGCGGAACAGCCACTTGGCCATGACCACAAAGACCACGATCAGGACGACGACGATCGGCCCGAGATTGAGCAGGAAGTCATTGAACCCCAGGCCAGATCGGCTCGCGATGATGATGTTGGGCGGATCGCCGATGAGGGTCGCGGTGCCGCCGATGTTGGACGCGATGGCCTCGGCGATGAGGAACGGCGCGGGGGGTACACCGATGCGGTCGCAGACGAAGATCGTGACGGGCGCGATCAGAAGCACGGTGGTGACGTTGTCAAGCAGAGCAGAGGCTGCGGCCGTGATGAGGCAGAGCAGCACGAGTGCGGGATAGGGGCGGCCACGGGCACGCTTGACCGCCCAGATCGCGAGGTACTCGAACGCGCCCGTCTGCTTGATGATGCCGACAATCACCATCATGCCGAACAGCAGAAAGATGACCGACCAGGCGATGCCGGTGTCCTCGGAATAGAACGCCGAGTGCTCGTCGAGCGCACCGATCAGCAGCATGACGCCGCCGCCGATCAGTGCAGCCTTGGTGCGGTGCAGCCATTCGGTGGCGATGACGACGTAGACGATGACGAAGACCGCAATCGCGCTGACGACGACGAGCGAGCTGTGGTCGCTCATCGTGGAGGCAGAGCAGCGCCAAGGAGCCGATGGACAGTAATGACACCGACGATCTTCCCGCCGTCGACGACCGCGACGACCGGCGAGTGCTGCCGGGCCATGGTGGCGGCGACTTCGATGAGCGTGGCATCGCCGCGAACCAGCGGCCGGTCGCGCTCACGCTTGGGCAGGTATTGCGGAGAGGGCATCAGCTCGGCGACAGCGCGGCCCATCAGCGGCGCGCAGAAGTTGTCGGCGTCGCTCTCGCTGTAGACGCTGGCGAGCGAGATGTCCTCCTCGACGTACTCCGGCAGTGCGAAGCGCAGCACCTGGCTGCCCGGCAGGACGGCAAGGGGCTGGTTGTTGTCGTCGACGACGACGAGGCCGGGCAACCTCCGCTCCGCGAGCAGGCGGGTGGCCTCGAGAGCGGGCGTATCCAGGCGTACGACCGGGAACTCCTCGGCGAGTTCGCGCGCCAACACGCCACCACCGTATTGGCCGCTGCCGAGTTGCGCTGCGCGTGCGGACTCGCGGGCGACGGTCTAGCGTCCTGGACGGGACACCCGTCCGGGGACCCCGTCAGGAGGTGCGCTCGATGTCCGACATCGGCAAGATGCTCGGCGGACTGCTCGGCAGCGGCGAGAAGGGCAACGTGCTGCAGAGCCTGCTCGGTATGTTTGGCGGCGGCCAAGGTCAGGGGTTTGACCTGGGTGGGCTGCTGGGCAAGTTCACGGGCTCCGGGATGGCCGACAAGGCCGAGTCTTGGGTTGGCACCGGAGAGAACGCCAAGATCTCCGCCCAGGAGGTCGAACAGGCCCTCGGCACCGACACCGTCGAGAAGATCGCCCAGCAGACTGGCGTGTCCAAGGAGGCCGTCGAGAACGACCTGGCCGAGACGCTCCCTCAACTGGTCGACAAGGTGACTCCTGACGGCAAGGTCCCCGACATGGGTGGGCTTCAGGACATCATCGGCAAGTTCCTTGGGGGCGGCAAGTAGGCCGCGAGTCCGCCGGGTCGATCACGTTAACGTGATCGACCCGGTCGGAGCGCGGCTTGCAGGCCTCGTTCAGACCAGGATGACCACGTTAACGTGATCGACTCCGCGCCCGCGTCAGTCCTCCGACTTGCCGGTGGCCAGGCCGGTCTTGATCAGGTCCATCACGGCTGAATCGGTCAGCGTGGTGACGTCGCCGAGCTGGCGGTTCTCGGCCACGTCGCGGAGCAGCCGCCGCATGATCTTGCCGGACCGCGTCTTGGGCAGCTCGGCGACGATCATGATCTGGCGTGGCTTGGCGATGGGCCCGATCTCCTTGGCGACGTGGTTGCGCAGCTCCTGCACGATCTCCTCGCCGCCGTCACCCGCGTTGCCGCGCAGGATCGCGAACGCCACGATGGCCTGACCGGTGGTCGGGTCGGTCGCGCCGACCACCGCGGCCTCGGCCACCTTGGGGTGCGAGACGAGGGCCGACTCGACCTCCGTCGTGGAGATGCGGTGCCCGGAGACGTTCATGACGTCGTCGACCCGGCCGAGCAGCCAGACGTCGCCGTCCTCGTCCTTCTTCGCGCCGTCGCCGGCGAAGTAGTAGCCCTGCTCGGGGAAGCGCGTCCAGTAGGTGTCGAGGAACCGCTGGTCGTCACCCCAGATCGTGCGGAGCATCGCCGGCCAGGGGTCGGTGAGCACCAGGTAGCCGCCACCTCCGTTAGGCACCGGCGTGCCCTGGTCGTCCACGACATCCGAGCCGATGCCCGGCAGCGCCCGCATCGCCGAGCCCGGCTTGGTCTCGGTGACTCCGGGCAGCGGGCTGATCATGATGGCGCCGGTCTCGGTCTGCCACCACGTGTCGACGATTGGACACCGCGATGCCGCCGATGTTCTCGCGGTACCACATCCACGCCTCCGGGTTGATCGGCTCGCCGACCGAGCCGAGCAGCCGCAGCGACGACATGTCGAACTGCGCGGGGATGTCGCTGCCCCACTTCATGAACGTACGGATCGCGGTCGGCGCGCAGTAGAGGATCGTGACGCCGTACTTCTGCACGATCTCCCACCAGCGGCCCTTGTGCGGGCTGTCGGGCGTGCCCTCGTACATCACGGTCGTCGCCCGGTTGGCCAGCGGTCCGTAGACGATGTAGGAGTGCCCGGTGACCCAGCCGATGTCGGCGGCGCACCAGAAGACGTCGGAGTCGGGCTTGAGGTCGAAGACGTTGCGATGCGTGTAGGCGACCTGGGTGAGGTAGCCGCCGGTGGTGTGCAGGATGCCCTTGGGCTTCGCCGTCGTGCCGCTGGTGTAGAGGATGTAGAGCGGGTGCTCGGAGTCGTGCGCCTCCGGAGTGTGCTCTTCGGACTGCGACTCCACCAGGTCGTGCCACCACACGTCGCGGCCTTCGGTCCACGGCACGTCCTGCCCGGTGCGGCGCACGACGAGCACGCTGCGCACGTCGGGGCACTCGGTGACCGCCTCATCAACGGCCGGCTTGAGCGCGCTCGCCGCGCCGCGCCGGTAGCCGCCGTCGGCCGTGATCACCACTCGCGCGTCGGCGTCCTGGATTCGGCCCTTGAGCGCGTCGGCAGAGAACCCGCCGAACACCACCGAGTGCGGCGCACCGATGCGCGCGCAGGCGAGCATCGCGATGGCCGTCTCCGGGATCATCGGCATGTAGATCGCGACCCGGTCGCCCTTCTGCACGCCCAGCTCGAGCAGTGCGTTGGCGGCCTTGCTCACCTCGCGCTTGAGGTCGGCATAGGTGAGCGTACGGGTGTCGCCTGGCTCGCCCTCCCAGTGATAGGCGACCTGGTCGCCGTAGCCCGCCTCGACGTGGCGGTCCACACAGTTGTAGGCGACGTTGAGCGTGCCGCCCGTGAACCACTTGGCGAAGGGCGGGTTGGACCAGTCGAGGACCTGCCCCCAGGGCTGCTGCCAGGAGATGAGCTCCCGCGCCTGCCTGTCCCAGAAGGCGAGCCGGTCGGCGGCGGCCTCGTCGTACAGGCTGGGCTGCGCATTGGCTGCGGCGGCCAGCTCGGGGGGCGGGGCGAAACGGCGGTTCTCGTGCAGCAGGTTGGAGAGCGTGGGCTCTGCGTTCGACACCTTGGTCTCACCTTCAGCTCGTGGTCTTGATCAGGGGCACCCTTGTCCAAACCTATTGGACAAGGGTGCCCCTGATCGGTGGTGCAGGGGGCGGGGGGCCTAGTGGACGACTGCCTTCGCCGAGCCTGCCCCGGTCAGCGCACGCACCTCCATCTCCGCGTACTTGTCCGAGTCGGCCTTCTCCTTGGCGGTCACCGTGCCCAGCCAGCCCAGGAAGAACGCCAGCGGGATCGAGACCAGGCCCGGGTTGTCTAGCGGGAACCAGTGGAAGTCGATCGACGGGTCGGTGATCATCGACGGGCTCTTGCCGGTGACCGGGTCGGCCGGCTTGCCCGACACGACCGGCGAGAACACGATGAGCGTCACGCAGCTGATGAGACCGCCGTAGAGGCTCCACAGCGCGCCGCGGGTGTTGAACCGCTTCCAGAACAGCGAGTAAAGGATCGTCGGCAGGTTGGCGCTCGCAGCCACGGCGAAGGCGAGGGCCACCAGGAAGGCGATGTTCTGCCCGTTGGCCACGATGCCGCCGAGGATGGCCACGATGCCGATGACGATCGCGGTCAGGCGAGCGACCCTGACTTCGTCGCGCGACGACACGTTGCCACGCTTGATGACCTGTGCGTACACGTCGTGCGCGAACGACGCGGACGCGGTGATCGTGAGCCCGGCCACCACGGCGAGGATCGTCGCGAAGGCGACCGCCGCGATCACGCCCAGGAGCAGCGTGCCGCCGAGCTCGAACGCGAGCAGCGGGGCCGCCGAGTTGGCCTTGCCGGGTGCTGCGGCAATCGTCTCCTTGCCGACCAGCGCCGCGGCGCCGTAGCCCAGGACCAGCGTGAACAGGTAGAACAGGCCGATAAGGCTGATCGCCCACACGACCGAGCGGCGCGCCTCCTTGGCTGTCGGCACCGTGTAGAACCGCATGAGCACGTGCGGCAGGCCGGCGGTGCCCAGCACGAGGGCGAGCGCGAGCGAGATGAAGTCGAGCTTGGACGTGTCCGACCTGCCGTACTGCGCACCCGGCTCGAGCGACGAACCGGCCGCGGCCGCGTCACCGAGCAGCTCCGACAGATTGAACCCGTACTTGCCCAGCACCCAGAACGTCATTGCCGCGGCACCCGAGATGAGCAGCACCGCCTTGACGATCTGCACCCATGTGGTGCCCTTCATGCCGCCGACGAGGACGTAGACGATCATCAGCGCGCCGACGATGGCGATCACGATGCTCTGCCCGCCGCGACCCTCGACACCCAGGAGCAGCGCGACGAGGCCGCCGGCTCCGGCCATCTGGGCCAGCAGGTAGAAGAACGAGACGGTGAGTGTAGAGATCGCGGCAGCGGTGCGCACCGGCCGCTGGCGCATGCGGAACGACAGGACGTCAGCCATGGTGAAGCGGCCGGTGTTGCGCAGCATCTCGGCGACGAGCAGCAAAGCCACCAGCCACGCGACGAGGAAGCCGATCGAGTAGAGGAAGCCGTCGTAGCCGTTGATGGCAATAGCGCCCGCGATGCCGAGGAACGACGCAGCCGACAGGTAGTCCCCGGCGATCGCGACGCCGTTCTGTGGGCCGGTGAACGCGTGGCCGGCCGCGTAGTAGTCGGCGGCGCTGCGGTTGTTGCGCGAGGCGCGGAAGACGATGAACAGCGTGGCGGCCACGAAGAGGGCGAAGATGCCCATGTTGACGGTCGGGCTGCCGATGTCGTCCTGGGCGAAGACCTGCGTGGCAGTCACCTGGTCACCCCTTCCAGCTCGGCGCGCAGCCGCTCCGCGATCGGGTCGGTGCTGCGGTTGGTGAAGCGCACGTACGCCCAGGTGATGAGGAACGTCGAGACGAATTGCCCGAGGCCGAGCAGCAGACCGACGTTGATGTTGCCGAAGACCTGCCGTGCCATGAACTCGTGGGCGTAGGCGGCCAGCAAGACGTAGAGGAAGTACCAGGACATGAAGGCGACGGTCATGGGGAAGATGAACCCGCGCAGACGGCGGCGCAGCTCGGCGAACTCAGGGTTCGCCTGCATGGCCAGGTAAGCGTCGCGATCGGGTGTCTCCGCAGACCGCTCGTTCTCGTCGAGCGTGCTCAAGGGGACCTCCAGGACGGCTGTGTCCGGCGTCGCACGCCGGTGTTGTCGGCGAACGCTAGGAGCCGGGCTGGAGCGGCGGGAGGCCCGCGTACGGGCCGTGCGGCGAGCGGTCCCTGCGCTTCGCTCTGTGGTCGACCGCGGCGCGACGAACGGTCGGTCCGCTGCGCCGAGCGGTCGATTGGTTTCGACACAACGCCACCCAGCGTCGAACCTATCGACGCAAGGTGTCGTTGTGTCGGAGAGAAGCGCGCGCTCGCGTCAGCGGTGCCAGGGGTGAGCCGAGTCGCGGTCGATGTCGAGGCCTTCCGGCGTGTGCAGCCGGACCATGGTGCGCGCCACGCCTGCCGGCTGCCGAGCGGGAGTCAGCAACGAGACGCCGACCATGGTGACGAACGCGAGCGGCACACTCCAGGCCGCGGGCTGACCGAGCAGCGTGCCGATCCATCCGCCGTACGGCCCGCCGCTGATGGTGAGCAGCACGGCGGTGGCGCACAGGCCGCCGCCGGCGACGAGCCCGGCGATCGCCCCGGTTGTGGTGAGCCGGCGCCACCAGATGCCGAGCAGCAGCAAGGGGCAGAACGACGACGCCGCGACGGCGAACGTCAGCCCGACGACGTTGGCCACCGCGAGTCGCTGGCCGATGAGCGCGAGCAGGAACGGCACCGTCACCGCCGCGCACGTGCCCAACCGGAAGGCGGTCACGCCGTCCCGGATGCGCGAGGCGAGCAGGTCCTGCGACAGCACGCCGGCGACGGACACGGTGAGGCCGGACGACGTGGAGAGGAAGGCCGCGAAGGCGCCCGCCGTCACGAGTGCGCTGAGCAGGTCGCCGGTGACTCCTCCGACCAGGCGCTGGGGGAGGACGAGTGTGACCGTGTCGGCCTGGCCGGACGCGACAAGGTCGGGGGCATACACCTGGCCGAGCACGCCATAGATGGTCGGCAGCAGGTAGAACCCGCCGACGAGGGCCAGCACCCCGACCGTCGTGCGTCTCGCCGCCCGCCCGTCGGGGTTGGTGTAGAAGCGGACGAGGACGTGTGGCAGCCCCATCGTGCCGAGGAACAGCGCGAGGATCAGCGAGTACGTCGTGTACAGCTCGTGCGGCTCGTCACCGGTCATCGGCAGCCGCCACGACTCGGGCGCGAGCGCGGGCGTCGGCGCACCGTCGGCGTCCCAGGCGAGCAGCAGGAACACCACGGGCACGGCCAGCGCGGTCACCTTGAGCCAGTACTGGAACGCCTGCACGAAAGTGATGCTGCGCATCCCGCCGGACAGCACGGTGACGAGTACGACGAGCGCGACCAGCGCGGCTCCGACCCACGTCGGCGCGCCGGTCAGCGTGCGCACCACCAGACCGGCGGTCTGGAGCTGGGGCATGACGTAGAGCCAGCCGATGAGCACGACCATGACGCTCGCCACTCGGCGCACCGCCGTCGACTCCAGCCGCGCCTCCGCGAAGTCGGGGAGTGTGTACGCGCCGGACCGGCGCAGCGGCGCTGCGATGAACACCAGCAGCAGCAGGTAGCCCACGGTGTAGCCCACCGGGAACCACAGCATGTCGGCGCCACCGACCAGGATGAGTCCGGCGACGCCGAGGAACGACGCCGCGGACAGGTATTCACCGCCGATCGCTGCGGCGTTCCACTGCGGCGTGACCGTGCGAGAGGCGACGTAGAAGTCGCTCGTCGTTCGCGAGAGCCGCAGCCCGAAGGCGCCCACGCCGATGGTGGCGAGAATCGTGAACATCACGGCCGTCCACGCGAGCAGGTGGCTCACTGCGCGGTCACTCCGTCGACTCCTCGGGGGCGACGAGATCGGTGAAGCGCCGCTCGTTGCGCTCCGCGTGGCGTACGTAGACCGTGCCCACGACCAGCAGCCAGGGGTAGACCCCCACCCCGAGGATCAGCCAGACGACCGGGATGCCGGCGATGTCGGCGGCGCGAGCGGCCGGGACGAGTGCGAACAGGATCGGGAGGACCCCCAGACCGAGCACGACCGCACCCGCGGTCACGAAGGCGAGCCGGGCCTGCGCCCGCACCAGCGAGCGGATGTAGACCTCACCAAGGCCGGTCAGCTCGTCGATCTCGCGGGTGACCAGGTGGCGGTTGACGCGCGCGGCGTGCATCCGGGGGCTGGAGACGACCACGCGGCGCGGCGTGTCCGTCATCGCCGGTCCTGCCGGTTGGGCCGGGCCTGCCGCACGAGCAGGTCGCGCAGCTCGCGGGTGTGTCGCCGGCTGACCGCGAGGAACTCGTCGCCGATGCGCACGGTGCACCGCCCGCCGTCCATGCGGATCTCGTCGACGTGCGCGAGCGAGACGAGGTGACTGCGGTGGATACGTACGAAGCCTGCGTCAGCCCACTGCTCCTCGAGGGTGGCAAGGGGAATGCGTACGAGGTGACTGGCGTCGGCGGTGTGCAGGCGTGCGTAGTCACCCTGCGCCTCGACGTAGCGCACATCGCGGCGCGGCACGAAGCGCGTGACCCCGCCGAGCTCGACGGGGATGGTGTCGCCCGCGGGCCCTTGCTCCGGAGCGGGTGCAGAGTGCCCGCTGGCCGGCTGGTGGCGGGCAGCGATCACCCGGCGGACCGCCTCGCCGAGCCGGTCGGCGCGCACCGGCTTGAGCAGGTAGTCGACCGCGTGCAGGTCGAAGGCCTCGACGGCGTGCTCGTCGTGCGCGGTGACGAAGACCACGGCGGGAGGGGCGCGAAACCGGCCGAGGAGATCGGCCAGCTCGAGGCCGCTCAGGCCGGGCATGTGGATGTCGACGAATACGGCGTCCACGGCTTCCTCGCGCAGCTCACGCAGCGCTGCCGGCCCATCCACGGCGGTACGTACGGACTGCACGCGCGAGTCGGCGCGCAGCTGGAACGCCAGCTCGTTGAGTGCCGGGAGCTCGTCGTCGATGGCGAGGACTCGCAGTGCTGTCATGAGGCTCGTACTCCCTGGCGGTACTTGGGCACTCGGACGTTGACCTTGGTACCCGCGCCGGGGGCGGTCTCCACCACCAATCCGTACTCATCGCCGAAAACCGCGCGCAGCCGCTCGTCGACGTTGCCAAGCCCGACGCCGTCGCCTGTCGGCTCACCGGCGAGCGTGCGTCGCAGCCGCTCCGGGTCCATGCCGACGCCGTCGTCGTCGATGCTGATGAGGCACTCGTTGCCGGCCTCCTCGGCCAGGATCGTGATGTGGCCAGGACCCGGCCGGCCCTGCAGGCCGTGCTGGATCGCGTTCTCCACGAGCGGCTGGAGGCAGAGGAACGGAACGGCCACGGGCAGCACCTCGGGGGCGATACGCAGCGTCACCTGGAGCCGGTCGCCGAACCTCGCGCGCTCGAGCAGCAGGTAGCGCTCGATGGAGCGCAGCTCCTCGGAGAGGGTGGTGAACTCGCCGTGCCGGCGGAACGAGTAGCGGGTGAAGTCGGCGAACTCGGTGAGCAGCTCGCGGGCCCGCTCGGGGTCCGTACGCACGAACGAAGCGATCGCGGTCAACGAGTTGTAGACGAAGTGCGGCGAGATCTGGGCGCGCAGCGCGCGGACCTCGGCCTCGGCGACCTGCGCCCGCGAGCGGTCGAGCATGGCCAACTCGAGCTGCCCCGACACGAAACCGGCGACCTCCTCGACCGCGCGGACCATGCCCGCGCTCGGCCCCTGCTCCGAGTAGGCGACGAGGGCGCCGACGACCCGGCCCTCGGTGGCGAGTGGCGCGGCGACGGCGTTGCGGATCGTGCAGATGAGGTCGTCGCAGGCGACCTGCTTGGTGGTGAGGACGCGGGTACGGCCTTCGGCAATGGTGCGGCTGGCATGCTGCCCGGCCGCGGAGGCGTGGGCGGCCTCGCCGGAGCCGTCCCAGGCGAGGAGTGCGGTCTCGTCGGTCACCGCGATCGCATCGCAGGCCAACAGCGCGCGCAGGTGCTTGGCCGCCCTGCCGGCGCTCGCCTGGGTGAGGCCGCCCCGCAGCGGTGGTGAAGCCAGCGAGACGGTGTGCAGGGTGCGGTAGGTGGCCACGTCGGCCGCGGTCCCCAGGTCGCGGCGGGAGCGGGTGAGTCGCACGACGAGGTACCAGAGGACGCCGACCGCGGCCAGCAGCCCCAGCGTCACCAGCGTCGCTTCCATGGCCCGGCACGGTATCCCACGGTCCGGATGCGCTGTGGCAGGATGAACCTGGCGTGACATCGATGTCATGACGAACGTCGGCGGAGGTGCCGTGGCTCAGAGCAGGTCGACGTCGGGGGGTGCGTCGCGACCGACCTTGGCCCATGTCGCAGCGCTATCGGGAGTGAGCCTCAAGACGGCATCCCGGGTGCTCAACGGCGAGCCGAACGTTGCCGAGGCCACCGCAAGACGCGTTCAGCAGGCGGCCGACCAGCTCGGCTTCCGGCTCAACGGCATCGCCCGAGAGCTGCGCCGGGGGGCACGGTCGACGCTGGTCGGATTGATCACCGGCGATCTTGCCAACCCCTTCTACTCCCGGCTGGCGGGCGGGATCGAGCGCGAGTTGCGCGCGGAAGGTCTGCAGCTCGTCACGGCCAGCTCGGACGAGGACCCCGAACTCGAGGTCGCCCTGGTCAATGCGTTGCTCGAGCGTCGGGTCTGCGCACTGCTGGTCGTGTCGACCGCTGGCGACCACGGCTATCTCGCCGCGGAGCGCCGGCTCGGCGTTCCGCTGGTCTTCCTGGACCGGCCTCCGATCGGCCTGCTGTCCGACGTCATCGTCCTCGACAACCGCGGCGGCGCGCGCGCGGCCACCGACCACCTGCTTTCCGTCGGACACCGGCGTATCGGTGTCGTCGGCGACTTCTCGCGGCTCGCCACCTTGCGCGACCGGGTCGACGGCTTCCGCGCTGCCATGGAGCGGGCGGGCATCGACGACTGGCGCGCCTATGTTCACGAGGGCGCGCACGACGTCCACACGGCCGAGGAAGCCGTACGCGAGCTGCTCGCGAGGGACCGGCCACCGACGGCCTTGCTCACCCTCAACAACCGCATCACCACCGGTGCGCTGCGCGTGGTGCACGACCTGACCGACCCGCCCGCGCTGGTCGGCTTCGACGACTTCGACCTTGGCGACGTGCTCGGCGTCACCGTTGTGGCGCATGACGTGGAGGAGATGGGCCGGCAAGCCGCACGGCTCGCGCTCGAGCGGCTGGCCGGGCGCACGGGACCCGCGCAGACCATCGTTCTCCCGACCACGCTGGTGCCCCGCGGGTCGGGCGAGCGACCGCCGTCGTGACCGTGGCGTTGGCCCGCCGAGGATCGTGCTGACGTGATGACCTCGACGTCCGGTTCGCCCCGAGATGCGTACGTCACAAGATCGCAACGGCGCCGACACACCGTTGACAACCGCCGCCCGACACCACGAGATTGGCAGGCGATGACAACGATGTCGGCGATCGTGTGCTCACGGTAGGCCGGTCTATCGGAGGGAGTGCGATGCGTCTCAACAAGCGGAAGGTGGGGGCGGCCGTTAGCGCCGTTGCCCTCCTTGCCCTCGCTGCGTGCGGCGGCGACGACGACAGTGACGGCGACACCGCGAGTGCTGGCGGTGACGTCGAGGTCTTCACCTGGTGGGCAGAAGGCGGCGAGAAGGCCGGCCTTGACGGGCTTGTCTGGGTGTTCGACACGGAGTGCCCGGACCACTCGTTCGTCAACGGCGCGGTCGCCGGCGGCGCGGGCAGCAACGCCAAGAGCGTGCTCGCATCGCGGCTGCAGACCAACGACCCGCCGGACACGTTCCAGGCGCACGCCGGCGGCGAGCTGAGCGACTACATCGAGGCCGGTCAGATCGAGGATCTGTCGGCCGACTTCGAGGCGTGGGGCTTGAGCGACGCGTTCCCGCAGGGCCTGATCGACAACCTCACGGTCGACGGCAAGATCTACTCCGTCCCGGCCAACATCCACCGTGCCAACGTCGTGTGGGCCAACCCGGAGGTGCTGCAGGGCGCCGCGCTTGCGACGACCGCCCCGGCCGACCTCGACGCGTGGATCGCCGACCTGGAGAAGCTGCGGGCCGCTGGCATCCAGGCACCTCTGGCCATCGCCAAGGACTGGACCCAGACGATGCTGCTCGAGACGGTGCTGATCTCCGACCTTGGCCCCGACGGGTTCAATGGGCTGTGGACGGGCGACACCGCTGGGACGGCGCCGATGTGTCGGGCGCGGTCGACAAGTTCGCCACGCTCCTCGGCTTCGCCAACACCGACCGTGACAGCCTCGACTGGCCCGACGCGGCCAAGCTAGTCATCGAGGGCCAGGCGGCCTACACCGTCATGGGTGACTGGGACGGCGGCCAACTTCGACCAGGAGCAGCTCGTTCCGGACACCGACTACGTCTACTGGCCGGTTCCGGGCAACGACGGCGTGTTCCAGTGGCTTGCCGACTCGTTCGTGCTGCCGACGGGCGCACCCAACGAGGCAGGCACCAAGTGCTGGCTGGAGACGGTCGGCAGCGCCGAGGGCCAGAAGGCAGTTCAACACCAAGAAGGGCTCGATCCCGGCCCGCACCGACGCCAGCGCCGCTGACTACGGCCAGTACCAGCAGTCGGCGATCGAGGACTTCGGGACCGACGAGCTGGTGTCTCGCTGGCACACGGATCCGCGGCCTCGGTCGCCTGGCTCAACGACGTCAACTCGGCGACCGGCGCAGTTCAGCGGCAGCCAGGACGTCGATGCCTGAAGACGGCGCTGGTCGACCGCAGCGGAGAACCACGCCGGCTGAGCCCACGTCGGCGTCACGACCCGCTGGTGATCGCGTGTCGGCGGGGCGGTCGTCAAGACCGCCCCGCCGACCCACTCCAGACCCAGGAGTGCCTCGTGCGTCAAAGGATCCGCAGCTGGGGACCAGGGCTCCTGCTGCTGACACCGTCGCTCATCCTCCTGGCGGTCTTCGTCTACGGCCTGATCGGCTGGACGATCCAGCTCTCGCTGACCGACCGGCACACCGCGCAGCCCGAGACCGGCTACGTCGGGCTGGAGAACTACAACAACCTGTTCACCAACGACGACCGGTTCATCCACTCGCTGCGGAACCTCGCGATCCTCACCGTGGTGTTCCTCGTCGGCACCCTCTTCTTCGGGTTGCTGTGGGCGCTGCTGCTCGAGCGCGGAGTCAGGGGCGAGGGCTTGTTCCGGTCGATCTACCTGTTCCCGATGGCGGTCTCGTTCGTCGCCTCCGGTGTGGTGTGGCGGTGGCTGCTCAACAGCGCCGAGGGTGAGAACGCCGGCGGCCTCAACGCCTTGTTCGGCCTCATCGGCCTCGATGCGTTGCAGAACCCCTGGTGGACGGACCCCGAACTGGGGCATGGCCGCGATGGCGATCCCCGCGATCTGGCAGCTGTCCGGCTACGTGATGGCGCTGTTCCTGGCCGGGTTCCGCGGCATCCCCGAGCGAGCTGCGCGAGGCCGCGCGTGATGGACGGCGACGACGACCTACCAGCTCTACCGGCACGTGCTGTTCCCGCAGCTGACCCCGGTCGCGCTCTCGGCCCTCATCATCATCGGGCACATGTCGCTGAAGATGTTCGACCTGATCATGTCCATCTCCGGCGCGCAGTACATCACCGAGGTGCCCGCCGTCTACATGTGGACCGATGCTGCTGCACGCGTCGACTACGCCAAGGCCGCCGCCATCGCCATCGTCCTGCTGCTCATCGTCGCGGTGCTCGATCGTGCCCTACCTGGTCTCACACCATGCCGGACGGAGAGGCGCGCATGAGCACCGACACCCTGGCCCAGACCGAGCCGATCCCGGCCGCCCCTGCGCCGGCCGCGCGCCGCGGTGCTCGCGGGTCGGTCCTCGGGCGCACCGCCAAGCTACGTGCTGCTGCTGGCCTTCGTGCTTGTCGTGCTGATCCCGGCCTACGTCCTGCTCGTCACGAGCTTCAAGCCGGGCTCGGAGACCGGCGTGAGCAACGCCTGGACGCTGCCGAGGACTGGACGCACAGACGGCTGGCGCGCAGGCGTGGGACACGCTGCGCCCGTCGTTCCTGCGCACCTTCGCCCTCGCGATCCCGGTGGCGATCATCTCGTCGCTGCTCGGGGCGGCCAACGGGTTCGTGCTGTCGCGCTGGCGCTTCCCCGGCGCCGACGTGGTGTTCACGCTGATCCTGTTCGGGATGTTCATCCCCTACCAGGCCGTGATGATCCCGCTTCGCCAGCTCATCCAGGAGCATCGGCGCTCCTCGAGCGGCATCCCGACCCTGATCGTCGTGCACGTGGTCTACGGCATCCCGATCTGCACGCTGATCTTCCGCAACTACTACGCGACCACCGTCCCCGATCGAGCTCATCGAGGCGAGCCGCGTCGACGGCGCCGGCATGCTCCGGACGTTCTGGTCGGTCATCCTGCCGCTCTCCGCACCCGGCGTTCGTCGTGACGATCATCTGGCAGTTCACGTCCGCCTGGAACGACTACCTGTTCGCGATCTTCTTGTCCAACACGCGAAACGGGCCGGTCACCATCGCGCTGAACGCCCTTGCCGGCGGACAGCTCACCAACTACTCCGCCAGCATGGCGGGCGCACTGATCGCGTCGTTGCCGACGCTGGTCGTCTACATCATGCTCGGCCGCTACTTCATCGGCGGCCTCATGGCCGGCTCGGTCAAGAGCTAGCAGGCGGCTGATGACAACGACATCGTGGCTGCGCACGACCCGCGCACCTGTCCTGGCTCGACGAGCATGGCGCAGGGCTGCTCGAGTTCGCCCGCGCGTCGCGGCCACGCATCGTTCGGCTTCGCGTGGCTGGACTACGCGGGGCGTCCGACTGCTCGACCGTCCGATTCACACCTGGATCACGGCCCGCATGACGCACGTGTTCGCTCTCGGTCACCTTCGTGGCTTGCCGGGATGCGCACCGCTCGTCGACCACGGGATCCGCGCGCTTCACCGAGCAGCTTCGCGACCGTGAGCACGACGGCTGGTTCGGCAGCGTGCGTCCCGATGGCATCCGTCGACGACGCCGACAAGGGGGCCTACGCGCACGCGTTCGTGATGCTGGCCGCCAGCAGCGCGGTCGCTGCGGAGCGGCCGGGTGCCGAACAGTTGCTCGCCGAGGCGATGGGCGTCGTCGAGCGGCACTTCTGGGACGACGAGGCCGGCCGCTCCGTGGACTCGTACAACCGCGACTGGACAATCCCCGAGCCCTACCGCGGGGCCAACAGCAGCATGCACCTCGTCGAGGCGTTCCTCGCGGCCGGCGGCGTCACCGGCGACGGCCGCTGGCACGAGCGCGCTCGACAAATATGCGAGCACCTGATCCATGACGTCGCCCGGGCATACGACTGGCGGCTCCCCGAGCATTTCACCTTGGACTGGGTGCCCGTGCTCGACTACAACGCCGGCGCCCCTGCCGACCAGTTCCGCCCCTACGGCACCACCGTCGGTCACTGGCTCGAGTGGGCGCGGCTGCTGCTGCACGTCGAGGCGTCGCCTGCCTGTGGCGCCCGGCTGGCTCCTCGATGATGCGCGCGCACTGTTCGACGCGCTCGGTCCGGCGTCGGGTGGGCCGTCGACGGCGAGCCCGGCTTCGTCTACACCCTCGACTGGGACGACCGTCCCGTCGTTCGGACACGCATGCACTGGGTGCTCACCGAGGCGATCGCCGCTGCTGCAGCTCTGTTCATCCGCACCGGAGACCCGTCGTACGAGCAGTGGTACCGCACCTGGTGGGACCACGCCGCCGAGGTCTTCATCGACCGTGCCGACGGCAGCTGGCATCACGAGCTCGACCTGCGCAATGTGCCGTCGGCGACGGTGTGGCCGGGCAAGCCGGACGTCTACCACGCCTACCAGGCCACGCTCATCCCGCAGCTGCCGCTCGCGCCGGCGGCCGCGGCGAGCTTGGCCGGTTTCGACCGCCTACCTGACAACGCTGTCGGCCTCGTGTCGAAGCCAACCGGGTAGGACACCCCCGTGACCCAGAGCCACTGACAGGAGCGAGGCAGGACGCTCGAATCTTATCTCAATGACAACGCTGTCAAGAGGAGGACTGCGAGAAATGCACCGACGTACGAGACTCGGACCCGCACTAGCAGCCGCAGTAGTCGCTGCCGGCCTGCTCGCCATACCGGTGGCGAGCGCCGCACCAAGCCAGGCCCAGGAAACGGTGACGATCGACTTCAGCTCATCCTTCGAGGATGCCGATCCGGCGCCGACGTGGTCGGACACCGTCGAAGAGGTGGACGGTGAGAAGAAGACCGGCGGGGTGACCGGGCAGCCGACGAGCGGCCTCCCGGGCAGCATCATGGACAGCGTCGTCGCCGTCATGGCCAGCGCCGAGAACCTACCGAACGAGGGAGTCGCCAAGGTCGTCGACGGCGACGCCAACTCCAAGTGGCTCACCTTCAACTCGACCGGGTGGGTCGCAGGTCCAGCTCAGCGAGCCGATCGCCGTCCGGCGCTACGCGCTCACGTCGGCCAACGATGCACCCGAGCGCGACCCGAGGGACTGGAAGCTGCAGGGCTCGCAGGACGGCGCCACGTGGGTCGATGTCGACCAACGGACCGGCCAGGACTTCGCGGACCCGTTCACGACCAACGACTACCAGTTCAGCAACGACACGCCTATACTCGTACTACCGGCTGGACATCACGGCCAACCACAGCGGCGGACTCATCCAGCTTGCCGAGCTGCAGCTCTCCAACGGCGACACGACCCCGCCGCCGGTGACCGACATGGTCAGCCACGTAGGGTCTGGCCCGGCGGCCGGTCCCACGATCAAGCCGAGCGTCGGCTTCACCGGCGTCAAGGCCTTCGAATACTCGGGAAGTCACGTCGGCGAGGGCGGCCATGGCTTCTCGTACAACAAGGTCTTCGACGTTGACGTGCCGGTGACCGCCGACACGGAACTGAGCTACCGCATCTTCCCGCAGATGATCGGCAACGACCTCGGTTATGCCAGCACCTACGCAGCTGTCGATCTCGCGTTCACCGACGGCACCTACCTGAGTGGGCTGCGTGCCAAGGACCAGCATGGCTTCGAGCTGAGCCCGCAGGGCCAGGGTGCGTCGAAGACGCTCTACGCCAACCACTGGAACCACAAGGAGGCCGAGCTCGGGAAGGTCGCCAAGGGTAAGACCATCGATCGCATTCTCGTGGCCTATGACAACCCGGACGGCCACGGCCAGTTCAAGGGCTGGATCGACGACGTGGTCATCAAGAGCGGCAAGGACGAGCCGACGTACTCGCACCTGTCCGACTACGTCGTGACCAACCGGGGCACGAACTCGTCAGGCGCCTTCTCGCGCGGCAACAACATCCCGGCGACCGCCGTCCCGCATGGCTTCAACTTCTGGACTCCGGTGACCAATGCCAACACGACGAGCTGGCTCTACGAGTACGCCGCGGCCAACAACGCGAACAACCTCCCGACGCTGCAGGCCCTGGCGTTCAGCCACGAGACCAGCCCGTGGATGGGTGACCGGCAGACGTTCCAGGTCATGCCATCCGACGCCGCGGGTGTGCCGAGCGCCAGCCGCAGCGGGCGCGCGCTGCCGTTCAAGCACGAGAACGAGGTAGCCAAGCCGCACTACTACGGCGTCACGTTCGAGAACGGCATCAAGTCCGAGATGGCGCCGACCGATCACGCGGCGATGCTCCGGTTCACGTTCGCCGGCGACACTGCCAACCTCGCGTTCGACAATGTCGACAACAACGGCGGCCTCACCATCGACCAGGCCAACGGTCTCTGTGACGGGCTTCTCCGATGTGCGCAGCGGGCTGTCCAACGGCGCCACGCGCATGTACGTCTACGCGACGTTCGACAAGCCGATCGTGGGCGGCGGCATGCTCGGCGGCAACGCGGCCCGCCGTCTCTGGCTACGTCAAGTTCGACACCGCCGGTGACGACAAGATCGTGACCATGCGCGTCGCGACGTCGCTCATCAGCATCGACCAGGCCAAGAAGAACCTCGAGCTCGAGATCGGAGCCGGAGACACCTTCGAGGCCGTTCGTGATCACGCCCAGCGCCTCTGGGACGACAAGCTCGATGTCATCAAGGTCGAAGGTGCCAGCCACGACCAGCTGACGACGGTCTACTCCAACCTCTACCGGCTGTTCCTCTACCCGAACTCCGGGCACGAGAACACCGGCACCAACCCGGCTCCCGTCTGGAAGCACGCGGTGCAGTCGTCGACAGACACCCCTCCGAGCGGTCCGACGCAGACAGGCGCACCTGTCGTCGACGGCAAGGTCTATGTCAACAACGGGTTCTGGGACACCTACCGCACGACGTGGGCGGGCTACTCGTTGCTGAGCCCGACCATGGCGGGTGAGCTGGTGGACGGCTTCGTCCAGCAATACAAGGACGGCGGCTGGATCTCGCGTTGGTCGTCCCCCGGCTATGCCAACCTCATGACCGGGACGAGCTCCGACGTGGCGTTCGCCGACGCCTTCATGAAGGGCATCCGCAACTTCGACGTCAAGGCGGCGTACGACGCGGCCGTGAAGAACGCCACTGTTCGGCCACCGGGATCGGCGGTGAACTCCAACGTCGGCCGCAAGGGCATGGAAAACTCGATCTTCCTCGGCTGGACGCCGTCCGCGGTGTCCGAGGGCGTGTCATGGGCGCTGGAGGGCTACATCAACGACTTCGGCATCGCCAACATGGCGACCTCACTGTCGGAGGACAAGTCGTTGCCGAAGGCCGAGCGGGAGCGCTACCGCGAGGAGGCGGACTACTTCCGCAACCGAGCAATGGGCTACGTCAACATGTTCGACCCCGCTGTCGGGTTCTTCCAGGGACGCGCCGCAAACGGCACCTGGAAGTCGACGCCGGAGGAGTACGACCCGCGCGTCTGGGGCCATGACCATGACTACACCGAGACCGACGGGTGGAACTTCGCGTTCCACGTGCCGTTCGACGGGCAGGGCCTGGCCAACCTCTACGGCGGTCGCGACGCGCTGGCGGAGAAGCTCGACACCTTCTTCGCCACGCCGGAGACGGCGACGTTCCCGGGCTCGTACGGCGGAATCATCCACGAGATGGTCGAGGCGCGGGACGTCCGGATGGGCCAGTGGGGCTTCAGCAACCAGGTGAGCCACCACATTCCGTTCATGTACACCTACGCGGGACAGCCGTGGAAGACCCAGGCGATCGTGCGAGAGGTGCTGTCGCGGATGTACGTCGGCAGCGAGATCGGCCAGGGCTACGCAGGTGACGAGGACAACGGCGAGACGTCCGCGTGGTACCTGCTGAACTCGCTCGGTCTCTACCCGCTGCAGATGGGCAGTGAGTACTACGTGATCGGCTCCCCGCAGTTCACCAAGGCGACAGTCCAGCTCGACAACGGCAAGAAGATCGTTGTCAACGCACCCAACAACAGCCGTGACAACGTCTACGTCAAGTCGCTGAGGTCAACGGCAAGAAGCACGACGAGGCGTACATCTCGCACCACAAGCTCGCCAACGGGGCGGTGCTCGACTTCGAGATGTCGCCGACCCCGACGAAGTGGGGCACCAAGAAGGGCTCGGTTCCCGTGTCCCTCACCGACGGCAAGGACGCCGCCCAGCCTATCGGCGACGCCACCGGCCTCGGTGTCGGTGCGGCGACCGCGAGCGGCGGAAACGCGGCTGCGCTGTTCGACAACTCGTCGGCGACAGAGACGACGGTGAGCGGGACCGCACCGTGGGCGCAGTTCAGCTTTGCCGCGGGACGCTCGGCGAAAGCGCAGCAGTACACGCTGACGTCGAGCGCGACCGAGGGTGCCGACCCGACGGCGTGGGTGCTCAAGGGCTCCCACGATGGACAGAGGTGGAAGGTGCTCGACGAGCGGTCCGGCCAGTCGTTCGCCTGGCGCCAGCAGACGCGGGCGTTCTCGATCGACGACCCGGGAACTACGCTCACTACCGGCTCGAGATCACCGGCGGTGGTGGAGCTCTGGCCGAGATCGAGCTGCTCGCCGAGCCGGCAGCACCGCTGACCGACGAGGAGTCGGTGGCGGCATACTTCGACAGCCTCAACCTCGGCGACCTCACGTGCCGTGACGCAGAACCTGCCGATCCCGGATGGTTCACTGCATGGCGTTCAGGCCACCTGGACGAGCTCCGACCCAGCGCTCATCACGGACGCCGGCAAGCTGGTCCGGCGACCCGCGCTCGGCGAACCCGACGCGACGGCGACCCTGACCGGCACGGCCACCAAGGGCGCTGCGTCACGCACCGAGACAATCCAGGTCACGGTCAAGGCGTGGACGGCCGAAGAGATGCAGTACGGAGCTGGCGTCGACCTGCAGACGGCGTTCGACGACGGGACGCTCCAGCCGTTCGGCAACGCCCGGCTCGAGTCGGTCGACGTGGAGGAGTTCTGCTGCGGCATCGGTGGCATGGAGACCGTCCGCGGCACCGCGTCCGAGGCCGGCGGCTCACCCGCGCTGCTGTTCTCCGGACGGGCCGCGACCACCGGCGCGCACGCAACGAGCGCGCTGTTCGACGGTGCCGGCATCTGGGTCAAGCCGTCGACGACGTTGTCGTACGCGGTCTGGCCGCAGAGCTCGGGTGGCGGGCAGGACACCCCGACGAGCCGCCATGTCGCGGTGGAGGTGCTATTCACTGATGGCACCTACCTACGTGACACGGCGGCCGTCGACCAGCACGGCAACTCCATCCACCCGCGCGTACAGGGCGGTGTCCTCGCGTTTGACACGTGGAACTCCGTCACCGTCAACGTCGGCGCAGTCGCGGCCGACAAGCAGATCGACCGGATCGTGTTCTCCTTCGACTCCGGCGACCTGACGGGCTCGTTCCGCGGATTCGTCGACGACGTCAAGGTGGAGCACCAGGCGAGCTGAGTCGCTGTACCTCGTTGCCGCGCCCGCAGGGTCACCCGACCTTGCGGGCGCGGTAGCAGCAGGTCACGTACGGCAGCACGAGCCGCCCCGCGGCAGCGTGCCGGTCGAACAACGCACCGATGTCGGCGAGCAGGCGCGCACGATGGTCGGGCGGCATGACGGCCGCGTACGAGCGACTGCGGATCAGATCCATCAGCAGCGCTCGGTCAACGGGCTGCGCGTGCTCGTAGGTGCGCTGCTCGAAGGCCTCCAGGTAGGGAAACCGTTCGAGTGCGTGTGCGGACTCGACCGACTCGCGGTCGACGCTGGCACGCTCCGAGATGATCGTGTTGAGCTCGGTGACCCATGGGTCGCGGTCGTCCCGGATGTTCCACACAAGGCCGATCCGGCCCGTTGGTCGAAGCACGCGCGTGATCTCTGGTAGCGCCTTGTCGGGATCGAACCAGTGGAAGGCCTGCGCGACCACGACCGTGTCGACGCTCGCGTCGGGGAGCGGGATCGCCTCGGCCGTGCCGACGTGGGCCGGCAGCAGTGGCAGGGAGCGCTGCAACTGGGCGAGCATCTCGCCGGCCGGATCGACAGCGGTGACGTTGTGGCCCGCGGCCACGAGCTGAGCTGTCAGCTTGCCGGTGCCGGCGCCCAGGTCGAGGACGTCGCGAGGCGCGTCGCCCACGAGCCATGTGAGTGCGCCGACGGGATAGTCGGGGCGCGCCGCATAGGCCGCCGCCACGTCGGCCGCGTCGAAGGAAGCCGCACGCTTGCGCTTCGTGCGCTCGTCCACGGGGCTCACTCTAGGGCGCTGGCACAAAGGTGCGGCGCCCCTTGCGGGGCGCCGCTGGCACGCCAGCTCGGGTTACCAAAGCGTGCACCTGTCTGTCGCCCCGGCTGACCCGGAACGACTGCCCGTACATGGGCTGGTCGCCGCGTGGGTGCCCGACTGTCGTGCGCGGTCCTATGGGCCGTACCTGCTTTCTTTCACATGCCGTCGGCGTGGCGGAAGAGCCCGGCCATGATCTTTACGATTGATTACGAGTCGGTCACGACGCCGGACAGCTGCGCTCGGCGAGACGCACCAGGGACCCGAAGCCGGCGCCATAGCTGACGTCGACATCCTGAGTCGTGCCGTCCTCGGCGGTCACGCGGATGGAGACGCCTCGCTGCTCGAAATCTTGCGCAGCGGCGCAGTCGACGATGCGCCAGACTGTCGCGATCGACTGGCCGGAGTCGCGGCTGGTCTGCGTCGGGAGCTCGGTGGTCTCGACCGAAAAGGCCCGGTTGGACGACTCCAGGCCGACGACCGTGACGCGGCGCTCCGAGTTCAGCTGCAAGTCGAGCGTGAGCGTGCCCTCGCCCAACTCCGGGCTGTGCAGGTCCGCCCACAGGCTGTTGAAGCCCGGGCCGCTCGAGCATATCCAGTCGCGTGCTCCGGCGAGCATGTCCCACTGCGTGACCGGGACTTCGACTGTGCGCTGCTCTCCGTCGACCGTGCGGACGTCTATCACCGCCTGCGGCTGCGTACGGGGCCGATCCGCCGAGCAGTCGGTGGTGAGGCTGGCCTGGACCAGCGCGCTCTCGCCGGGATCGACGATGCGGGACAGTTCCTGATCACCATCGTGCGGCTTCCAGGACGTCACGGCGATGCCTTCGACCGTGACGGGGTGCTCGCCGGAGTTGAAGACACTGAACGTGGCGGACACGGCTTCGAAGTCGCGCGACGTGTTGGCAAAGTCACGGTGGCCACGAGCTCGGTCGCGCCGCGTGCCGCGGTCTCCGCCCGCAAGTCGTCGATCGCGTTCCACCCGGCAGCGCCGGCGATGATGCCGGAGACCACGCCGACGACGGCGCCCAGGGTGATCTTGACGTTGCGCGGCTTCGGCGGAGGCTCCTCCTCGTCCGGACCCTGGACGTCCAGGTCGATGCGCTCCGCGGCGATGGGGCGTCCCGCTGGCCGCCGCGGCGGCTCGGAGCGCGGGCTGCGGCCGAGCTCCAGGATCTCCTCACCGGGCACGATTTGAAGGTATCCCCGTGCGGAGCGCCTGGGTATTGCTACGTCCTACGGTGCTGGGCAGCTGCGCTCGGCGAGACGGACCAGCGAACCGAAGCCGGTGCCGTAGCTGACGTCGACTTCGTGCGTCGTGTCGTCGTCCAGGGTCAACCGCACCGCGACGCCGGACTGCTCGAACTCTCGGGCGAGCACGCAATCGGCAACCCGCCAGACCGTTTCGATGCTCCGGGCATTCACATCGCTGGTAGTGGCCGGCAGTTCGGTCGTCTCGACGGTGAACGCAGGGTTGAGCGACTCCAGCCCCACGACCGTGACCTCGCCGCCCGACTGGAAGTGCATGGCGAGCGTCAGCGACCCTTCAGCCCAGACCGGCTCGCCGAGCTCGGCCCACACCTCGGGGTAGCCGTAGTCCGCTGAGCAGACCCATTCGCGGGCCTGGGTCAGAGTTGTCCACTGTGTGATCGGGACTTCGATAGAGCGCTGCGTGCCATCGACGGTGCGCACGTCGAGCACCGCCTCGGGTGCCGTGCGCGGCTGGGGCACCGAGCAGTCGGTGGAGAGCTCGGTGCGCAGCATGGCTTGCTCGCCTGGGTCTATGTCGCGAGCGAGTTTATGGTCGGGGTTCGTCGGCTCCCACCCATCCAGGGTGATGCCCTCGACCGTGATGGGGTGCTCGCCCGCGTTGAAGACCGTCACACCCGGCGGACACGGCATCCATGTCGACCACGCCGTCGAACTCTTGGGATGGTGAGGCGTCGGACAGCACGGCCACGAGATTGGTCGTGCCGCGGGCCGTGGTCGCTGCCTGCCAGTCGTCCACCGCATTCCACCCTGCGGCACCGGCGACCAGTCCGGTCACTATGCCGGCGACAGCGCCGAGGGTGAGCTTGAAGCGCCGCGGTCGGGGTGGCGGCTCCTGCTCGTCCTCGCCCTGAACGTCGAGATGCATCGGCTCAGCGTCATGCGTGACCGGCCGCGGTGGCGGCGCGGAGCGCCGACTGCTGCGGCCGAGCTCGATAATCTCGTCGCCGGGCACGGACAGACCGTATACGGCGTCGGGTCGCTGTTGGGCCGAATTGGCTGCCTCAGGCGTCGCGCCCGCCGCGGCGCTTCGCGGCGTACCAGACGATGCCTGCGGCGGCCGCACCTGCGCCGATCGCCGCCGCAGCGATCGCCGGCTTCGGCGCGCTGCGCAGGGATGCTCGCTGCCGCAGCGCCACCGGCTTGGAGAACATCAGCACCGGCCAGCCCCGCTCGGCGGCGGTGCGCCGGAGGGCTCGGTCGGGGTTGACGGCGTACGGGTGGCCAACCGCCTCCAGCATCGGCAGATCCGTCGCCGAGTCGGAGTAGGCGTAGCACCGGCTCAGGTCGTAGCCCTCGTCCTGGGCCAGCTCCGTGATCGCCTTGGCCTTGTGGTCCCCGTACGCATAGAACTCGATCTCGCCGTCGTAGCGGCCCTCTTCGTCGATCACCATGCGTGTCGCGATGGTGCGGTCTGCCCCCAGCATCTCGCCGATCGGTTCGACCACCTCGGCGCCCGACGAGCTGACGATGACAACGTCGCGGCCGGCGAGATGGTGCTCCTCGAGGAGCGTGACGGCCTCGTCGTAGACGATCGGGTCGACGATGGTGTGCAGGGTCTCGGCGACGATGTCCTTGACCGACTGGACGTCCCAACCGGAGACCAGCCCGGACAGGTATTCGCGCATGCGTTCCATCTGGTCGTGGTCGGCGCCCCCGACAAGATAGACAAATTGCGCGTACGCGCTGCGCAGCACGGCTCGCCTGTTGATGAGTCCGCCCTGGTAGAACGAGCGCGAGAACGCCAGCGTGCTCGACTTGGCGATGATCGTCTTGTCAAGATCGAAGAACGCGGCGGTGCGGGTCGCGGGCGTCGCCGAGGCGGATGCATCCACGCCGCCGAGCATATGACCCGCGCCACGGAGCGGGCGCCAGACTCCGATTACCCAGCGGAATTTATCCGCCCGGTTGTTTTCTTTCTGCGGATGTGGGGCATGCTTGAAGAAGCGGCACCCCCCCTGCCGCTTGAGTTCGGCCACCCCCCCTAGGCCGAGCTCCACGGCCCCCGCCACCCCCCCGGCGGGGGCCGTCTGGCTGTCGGGGTACGTCCGCCCCGTGCTTGTCCACATGGCACACGGATGCGCGGTCGGCGTCCACAGATCGTCCTCGGCGGGTGGTCCGCGTCAGGCCGTACGGCGGACGCTCGGGGCTGACCTGGAAGACCAGTTGTCTCGCCGAGGGGGCTGAATGCGCAGGGGTCGCACGCTGGGGCCGCAGAGTGGCGGGGAGGGACCGGATTCTGCCCGGGCTCTGCTCGTGACCGGTGACGACGATCTGCTCGACGCGGTGCTGCGCCTGGCCGCTGCTGCCGGGGCCACGCTCGATGTGGCGCACGACGTCGCGGCCGCGCGGCGTGGTTGGACGCGGGCGCCGATGGTCGTTGTCGGGCAGGATCTGCTGAGCCGGCTGGCGACGGCCGCGTTTCCGCGTCGCCCCGGGGTGCTGATCGTCGGGCTGCATCCGCCGGACGAGTCGGTTTGGCAGCAGGCGGTGACGATCGGGGCCGAGCGCGCGCTGCTGCTTCCGGAGGCAGAGCCGGCAGTGCTCGACATCCTTGCCGACGCGACGCAGCCACGGGCGTCTGCACCGGTCGTCGGCGTGATCGGTGGGCAAGGCGGCTCCGGGGCATCGGTGCTGGTGGCATCACTGGCTCGTGCGGCGGCACGGGGTGGCCTGTCGGCCCTGGCGGTCGATGCCGACGCGCTGGGCGGCGGTCTCGACCTGGTCGTGGGTGCAGACGCCGAGCCCGGGCTTCGCTGGCCCGACCTGGTTTCGGTGCGTGGCCGGCTGCGCGGGTCGCTGCTGCGCGAGTCGCTGCCCGAGATCGACGGGGTGTGGGTGTTGTCGCACGGGCGGTCCGATCCGTCGCCGTCCCCACTACCGGAGGCGGTCCACGCGGTTGTCGAAAGCGGCCGGCGGGGGTTTGGCCTGGTCGTCATCGATCTGCCTCGACACCTCGACCTGGCCGCCACTTCCGTGTTGGCCCTCTGCGACGTCGTGGTGCTCCTGGTCCGTGACGAGGTCAGGGCGGTGGCGGCTGCGTCGGTGGTCTCCGCAGCGCTCGCGCGGTTCGCGGCTGACGTGCGACTAGTCGTGCGCGCGCACGGCCGGTCCGGTTTGGGCGCACAGGCCGTTGCGTCGGCGCTGTCACTGCACTGTGCCGGCGAGGTGCCACATGTGCCTGGCCTCGCCCGAGATCTCGACGCGGGAGTGCCTCCCGGCGCCTCGGGCCACGGTCGGCTCAACCGGGTCTGCGACCGGCTCCTCGATGACCTGGTGCCGGGCTCGGCGGCCGCGTGAGCACCGATGAGGCGGTCGACCGGGTGCGGGCTGTCCTGGCGCGCTCCGGCGACCGGCCGACACCTTCTCGGGTCGTTGCCGCCTTGCGTGCCGAAGGCATCGTCGTCGGCGACCACGAGCTCTTGCGGGTGAGCGAGGCCGTGCGGGCCGACATGGTTGGCCTCGGGCCGCTCGAGCATCTGCTCGCCCAGCCCGGGGTCACCGATGTGATGATCAACGGCCCAGGTGAGGTGTGGTTCGACGACGGGCAGGGCTTGCACCGGTCGACGCTGGCGTTCGACTCGAGCGACGCGGTGCGGCGGTTTGCCCAGCGCCTCGCGGCCGCCGCGGGCCGCCGGCTCGACGACGCCAGCCCCTACGTCGACGCGCGACTGGCCGGCGGCATCCGGCTCCATGCGGTGCTGCCACCCGTCGCACCCGAGGGGCCGCTGGTTTCGCTGCGGTTGGCCCCCCGTCACTCGTTCGAGCTGAGCCAACTGGTCGCCTTAGGCTGGACGCAGGCGGAGGCCGCCCAGTGGCTGCGACGTGTCCTTACCGCGCGCCTGTCCTTCCTCGTGACCGGTGGCACGGGTTCGGGCAAGACCACGGTCCTCTCGTCCCTGCTCTCACTCGCCCACCCCGCCGAGCGCATCGTGCTGGTCGAGGATTCGGGCGAGCTGTCTCCCCAGCATCCTCACGTCGTACGTCTCGAGGCGCGGCCGCCCAACATCGAGGGCGCCGGAGCCGTGGGCCTTGACGTGCTTGTGCGGCAAGCGCTGCGAATGCGACCCGATCGCATCGTCGTCGGCGAGGTGCGTGGCCGCGAGGTGGTCGACCTCCTGGCCGCGCTCAACACCGGGCATGAGGGCAGCTGCGGCACCCTGCATGCCAACAGGTCCGCCGATGTTCCGGCGCGCTTGGAGGCGCTGGGCACCGCAGCCGGGCTTGATCGCACCGCACTGCACAGCCAGCTTGCCGCGGCGCTCGATGTCGTCCTGCACGTCGAGCGTCGCGGTGGCGAGAGACGCCTCGCCTCGATCGATGTGGTCGTCACCGGCCGCGACGGGTTCGCCAGTGTCGTTCCGGCGTTGCTGACTGCGGGCGGCTCACTGACGTCTGGGCCAGGTCTCGATGTGTTGGCGTCACGGCTCACGGCACGAGGTGTCGCGTTGTGAGCGAGACAGTTGCGATCGGCGCCGCTGCGCTCGCCGGCTGGCTGGCGCCGACTGCAGGCCCCGCGCTGCATCGCCTGCGGTCGACCACGTCACCCCGGGTGGATGCGCGGTCCGGCCGACCGGTTGTGATCGTGGTGGGCACGGTGCTGGTGCTGGTCGCTGCATTCGCCGCCGGACCTGTCGCGGCAACGCTGGGCGCCTTCGCCGCGGCCGTGCTGCGCTGGCGCATCGGCGTCCGGAGCAGGGCCCGCGCAGCGGCGACGCGCCGCTCGCGCACTGTCGACGCCTGCCGTGTGTTGAGTGTGACCCTGCGGGCCGGTCGCACCCCCGCCGAGGCGTTGGCGGCCGCCGCACGTGAGCAGCACGAGGTCGCGGCCGCAAGTCGCGCGGCGGCGGCTGGCGGCAACGTCGCCGAGTCGCTCCGTGACGCAGCCCGCCGGCCCGGCGGCGAAGGATGGGACGCCGTGGCCGCAGCCTGGCTCGTGTCCGACAGCTCGGGCGCCAGCCTGGCCGACGTGGTCGACCGGGTGGTGGATGTGCTGCACGACCGCGTCACGGTTGCCGGCGAAGCCGAGGCGGAGCTCGCGGCAGTGCAGGCGACAGCCGTGGTGCTGGCGCTGCTACCCATGTTTCCGCTGCTGCTCGGGACCGGACTGCAGGGTGATCCGGTCGGATTCCTGCTGGGCACCGCCGCCGGCGCGGCCTGTCTCACCGTCGGCGCAGCGCTGTCCGTCGCGGGACTCTGGTGGGTCGATCGGCTGGGCAGCGGCGTCACGTCCAGCGTCGTGGACCGGGCATGACCACTCTTGCGGCTGCGCTGATGGCGGGTGCGGTGTGGATTGCGTGGCCCGTTGACCAGTACGCGCGGGTCGCTCGGGTTCTCGGATGGTCGGAGCGTGGTTCGCCGGGCGGCGAGGACGGCTCGAGCCGACGCGAACGGCGAGACATGGCGGTCGCGCTGCTCGCGGGATTCGCCGCAGCGGCGGTGATCGGCGGCGCCGGCGGTATGGCTGCGGGGTGCGGACTGGCGCTTCTGGTGCGCCGGCTTGTCGCCCGACTGGAACCTGCGGCCGTACGCCTCGAGCGCGCCAAGCTCGCCGCTGATCTGCCGCTTGCCGCCGCGCTCCTGGCTGCCTCGGTCCGGGCCGGCGCGTCGGTCAGCGGTGCCGCCGAGGCGGTCGGTCGTGCCATGCCTGGGCCGCTGGGGGACCGGCTCACCGGGGGCGCCGCTGCGGCCGCCGTCGGCGTCCCGCCGGAGCAAGCCTGGCAGTCGCTCGTCGACGACCAGGTGCTCGCCAAGCTTGGCCGGACGCTGGTCCAGGCCGAGACGGCCGGCGCAAGTCCTGTTCTGGCGCTCGCCGCACTCGCGGAGGACGCCGCCGCCATGGCTCGCTGGGCGGCGCAAGCCCGGGCTCGGTCGCTCGGCCCGCGAGCGGCGCTGCCGCTCGGCGTGTGCTTCCTCCCGGCGTTCCTCATCGTCGGAGTAGTGCCGTTCGTGGTGTCCGTCGCCGGTGCGGTGCTGCCGTGACGCGGAGCGTCGTCCACAACGCGCCGTCCCGGGTCGGCGTTGTCCCCAGATGGGTCTCGCAGACTCCCGTCCCGCCGCTGCCGCGACCACGCTGCGGGGAGTCCTCGCGTGGGGGACCCGCACCGGCCGGCTGCCGGTCACCGGGAGGTGTGCATGACCAGAGCAATACGCAATGCATGGGCGCGACGGCGCGACGAGACAGGGATGACGACTGCGGAGTATGCAGTGGGCACCATCGCCGCGTGCGCCTTCGGCGGGCTGCTGATCAAGCTGGTGTCGAGCGACTCCACCATGAAGATGCTCACCGATGTGATCAAGCGCGCGTTCGCGCCGTTCGTGGGATGACTTGGTCCAGCGTGACCGAAGGTCGGCGGGGTCGGCATGGCTGCCGACCCCGCCGTGACCGCGGCTCGGTCACAGCCGAAACGGCCGTGGCAGTCCCGGCTCTCGTCTTGGTCGCCGCTGCGCTCGTCTTTCTGGTCGGAGTCGTGGGTGCCCACATCCGGTGTGCGGATGCGGCCCGCGAGGCGGTCCGAGCCGCGGCCCGCGGCGACAATTCCCAGGCGGTGCAAGGGATTGCAGCGCAGGTGGCGCCATCGGGAGCAACGCTGCGGCTCACCACGGGCGACACAGTCCGCGTCACGGTGACCGCTCAGGTTCGGGCGCCAGGCTTCCTGGCCGAGCTGCTGCCCGAGATGTCTGTCGCGGCATCAGCGGTTGCGCTTCCCGAGGCCGGGGCGATGCCGGGCGGGGCGTCGCGATGACGAGCGCTCAGACACGCGCGCGCGGCGTCGGTCGGAGCTGGGGCGGTGAGCGCGGCTCGGGCACGATCCTCGTCCTCGCCGTGGTGCCGCTCATCGTGGCGGCCACCGCGGTGGTCATCGCTGGCGCCGCGCTCGTCGCCGTACGGCACCGTGCCGCAGTCGCGGCCGATCTGGCCGCGCTCGCCGCTGCCCAGGAGCTGGCCAACGCGTCGGGTGATCCTTGCGCCTCGGCCGGCCGCATCGCGCTGGCCAACGACGCTGCGCTTGACGCGTGCACAGTTGTTGGCACCGAGGTCGAGGTGTCGGTGAGCATCGATGTCCGCGGTTGGGCGGCCGCTGTGCTGCCCGAGATCGCGCGTCGAGCCCGTGCCGGCGTGAGCAGCGCACCCAGTGACCTGGTTACCGCGCGATGACCGCGACACTTGTCGGGTCAGCTGCTGTCTGCTTTGCCGCCCGTGTCCGGCGATGGCGTCACACTGCCGCCCGCGTCTTGCACCTGCTGTTCCAGCCGGGCCTTGTCCGCGGCCAACGTGTCCCGCTCCGCGGCCACGGCCTGGGCCTCGGCCGCCTTGCTCCGCATCTGCTTCTCCCGCTGTCTGCGGACCCGGGTGCGCCGCGCCCCGATGGCGATGAGCACGAGCGCCAGCACGGTCATCAGCCCGACCACGAAACCCGTGGTCAGCACGCCCGCGGAGGTCGTGTCGACCCTGGCGCCGAAGAACTCGAGCTGAGCAAAGCCGTCAGACCCGAGCAGTGCGCCGAGCATGAACGCGGCAAGGAGTGCCAGGACGACAAGCGCAAACACCAGCATGGCGACCTCCTTCCCGTCCCGGCGTCAAGCCTGCCCGGCCTACAGGCGACCGGCCAACAGGACATCGAGGAGCCGGACGGCCCCATCCTTGTCCAAGGGCTCGTTGCCGTTGCCGCATTTCGGCGACTGGACACAGGACGGACAGCCAGTGGCGCACTCGCAGGCGGAGATCGCTTCGCGCGTGGCCCGCAGCCATTCCTCGGCCGCGACAAAACCACGCTCGGCAAAGCCGGCCCCGCCTGGATGCCCGTCGTGGACGAACACTGTCGCGCGCCCCGTGTCGGGGTGCCACGCGGTGGACAGTCCGCCGATGTCCCATCGGTCGCAGCTGGCAAACAGCGGGAGCAGTCCGATCGAGGCATGCTCGGCGGCGTGCGCGGCGCCTGGGACATCGCCCGCGTCGAGCCGGGCGTGTGCGAGCTGGTCCTCGGTGACGGTCCACCAGACGGCTTTGGTCTGCAGCGTGCGCTCCGGCAGGTCGAGGGCGATCTCACCCAGAACCTCGCCAGAGCCGATCGCGCGCTTCAGATAGCCGACGACCTGGCTGGTCACCTGGACCGCGCCGAACGACAGCCGCGCCTGGCCCCACTCCGTCGAGCGCGTCTCGGCCAAGATTCGCACGTCGCTCACCTCGCGCGCGTGCGTCGTGTGGTCGGGCACCCACCGCTCGACCAGGGCAACCGCGTCGTCGAGGTCGAGCTCGATGACGCGGTAGGTCTCGCCCTGGTGCAAGTACCCGGCCCCCTCGTGGATCGACATGGGTGCGGCCGCGGCGTCAACGGTTCCGACGAGGCGGCCGGTGCCGATCTCGACAAGGCGCACCGGCGGACCGCCCGTCCCGCGCAGGTCGACGAGATCCGAGGCCCGGTCGCGCTGCGTCCAGAACAGGCCGCCCGCGCGCCGCCGCAGCAGGCGCCGCTGCACCAGGTCGTCCGCGACCTCGGCGGCTGCCGGGCCAAACAGCGCCAGATCCTCGTCCGACAGGGCGCGCTCCTGCGCTGCGGCGCACAGATGGGGCGCGAGCACGAAGGGGTTGTCGGGATCGAGCACGGTGGCCTCGACGCTGCGACCGAAGATCGCCTCCGGGTGGTGCACCACGTAGGTGTCGAGCGGGTCGTCGCGGGCGACGAACACCACGAGTGCGGGCTGCCTCGCGCGGCCGGCTCGTCCGGCCTGCTGCCAGAGCGATGCCCGCGTGCCGGGCCAACCGGACAGCAGCACCGCGTCCAGCCCGGAGATGTCCACACCGAGCTCGAGCGCGTTGGTGGCAGCCACGCCGGTCAGGTCGCCGCGGTGCAGCGCGGCCTCCAGCTCGCGGCGCTCATAAGGCAGGTAGCCGCCGCGGTAGGCGGCCACCTGAGCGCCTAGACCCGGCACTGCGCGGTCGAGGCCGTCTCGGGCCACCAGGGCCACGGTCTCCGCCGCCCGTCGCGAACGGACGAAGGCCAGCGTCCGTACCTTGCTGGCCACGAGGTCGGCGAGCAGGTCTGCGGTCTCGGCGGTCGCTGACCTGCGCACCGGAGCACCGTGCTCGCCGCGACCGGCACCCAGCGGTGGCTCCCACAGCACGAACTCCCCGCCGCCGTGCGGCGACGAGTCCTCGGTCACGGCCGTGACGGGTGCGCCGAGCAGCCGCGCGGCGGACTCGGCCGGCTCCGCCGAGGTCGCCGAAGCCAGCACGAACACCGGGTCCGCGCCGTACGACCTGGCGAGCCGGCGAAGCCGCCGCAGGACATGCGAAACGTGCGAGCCGAACACCCCGCGATAGACGTGGCACTCGTCGACGACCACGAACCGTAGCCGGCGCAGGAACGACACCCACCGCTGATGCCGCGGCAGCACCGACCGGTGCAGCATGTCGGGATTGGTCAGCAGATAGGTGCCGTGGGCACGTGCCCAGTCACGCTCCTCAGCCGGCGTGTCACCGTCGAGTGTCGTCGCCCGGAGTCCCGGCAGGTCCAACCCGGCGAGCAGCCGCAGCTGGTCAGCTGCCAGCGCCTTGGTCGGCGCGATGTAGAGGACCGTCGGCTCACGCCCCGGACGCCCGCTGGAGACGGCAGTGAGCGCCGGAAGCAGATAGCCGACCGACTTGCCGGACGCCGTGCCGGTGGCCACGACAACGTGCCGACCCGCCCATGCGTGCTCGGCGGCGGCGACCTGGTGCCGCCACGGCGACGTGATCCCGTGGTGGGCGAGCGCCTCGATCACGCCGGGTGCAGCCCAGGGCGGCCACTCTGCTGTGCGGGCCGCGCGCACCGGCAGCTGCTCGACGTGCGTGATCCGGTCTGTCCGCCGTCCGGACGTGAGCAGACTGGCGAGTTGCGGCACGAACGGCAGTCTTCCAAATGCCCCGGACGATGGTTGAATGCCACAGGAAGTCGTATGGTCGCTCTCTCAAGTTCACTGCTCCCGATCAGCGAGCGGTCCAGCATCTGTGGAGGATCTTTCGTGGATCTCACATTGACCACGCGCGAGCATCACGGCCGCACCGTGGTCGAGGTCGGGGGCGAGGTCGACGTCTACACCGCTCCCAAGCTGCGCGAGCAGCTGGTCACGCTGGTCGACTCAGGCCACGTCGACATCGTCGTCGACATGGAGCGCGTCGAGTTCCTCGACTCCACCGGCCTGGGCGTTCTGGTCGGCGGCCTCAAGCGGGTCAAGAGCCGCGAAGGCTCGTTGCGGCTGGTCTGCACACAAGAGCGCATCCTCAAGATCTTTCGCATCACCGGGCTGACCAAGGTCTTTCCCATCCACGCCTCGGTCGACGAGGCCACCTCCGCCGAGTGACAGGCGAGCGCCATGGCCTCGGTCGAGCTCAGCATCCCGCCTGACGCTGCCCACGTCAGAACAGCGCGGCAGGTCGCCGTCGCGGTCGCGCGCCTGTCGGGAATGTCCGACGAGACCCTCGAGTCGGTTCGACTGGCCGTCGGCGAGGCGAGTGGTCTCATGCTGCGCCTCGGCGACGGCCACGACGGGGACGCACAGATCAAGCTCGAGATCCGCGACGATGACGGCCTGGCCGTCGCGATTGCCGTCTCCGCCGAGACTCCGCTCGCTGAGGCGACCGGCCCGGAGGCGGCCGAACACCTCATTTCGCTCGACGCATCGCGTCCCAGTCCGGAGCCCGAGCCGCTACCGATCGGCGCCGTCCTCGCCTTGCTCGACGAGCTCGCAACCGAGGTCGACGTCACGGCCGGGCCGCAAGGCATCCGACTGGAGCTGCGCTGGGCTCCGGCACGCGTGTGAGAGCCGGCCCAACGTGACCGTCGCCACACCACCCGGGCTCCCCCCTGTGATGGCCATCTCGTAGACTCGCCCCCCACCGGGTCCACCAACGCCCTCAGCGGGGCGTGGTTGACCCATTCCGTCACAGACCCCATCGACCGTGTGGTGACCGTGACCGGCGCGCCTGGCGTCGGAGCGGCTGCCACAGCCGGTCCGGCCCAAAGGGCCACGTCAAGGAGGACGTATGACCGTGCTCTACCGCGCCGCCGAGAGCGGCCCGGAGGTCTCGCTCTCTGGAGCCAACCTCAGCTACGTCGTGGTCGTCGCCCTTGTGGGCGCGGCCGCGCTCGTGATGGCGAGCATGTTCCGCCGAGAGGTGCTGGCGGCCAGCGAGGGCACTGAGCGCATGAAGACCATCGCGCGCGCCGTGCAGGAGGGGGCAGCCGCCTACCTCAACCGGCAGTTCCGCACGCTGGCGATCTTCGTCGCGCTTGTCTTCGTCCTCCTCTTCTTCCTCCCCGGTGACGCCGATGTCCGGATCGGCCGCTCGATCGCGTTCGTCTTCGGCGCCGGGTTCTCGGCGGCGATCGGCTATCTCGGCATGTGGCTCGCGGTGCGCGCCAACCTTCGGGTCGCCGCGGCAGCCCGAGACGAGGGTCGCGACCCCGCGATGCGCATCGCCTTCCGCACCGGTGGTGCGGTCGGCATGGGGGTCGTCGGCCTCGGCCTCCTCGGTGCAGCGCTCGTGGTGCTGATCTACCGAACTGACGCACCGAACGTCCTCGAGGGCTTCGGCTTCGGCGCGGCCCTGCTGGCCATGTTCATGCGTGTCGGTGGCGGCATCTTCACCAAGGCCGCCGACGTCGGCGCCGACCTGGTGGGCAAGGTCGAGCAGGGCATCCCCGAGGACGATCCGCGCAACGCCGCAACGATCGCCGACAACGTGGGTGACAACGTCGGTGACTGCGCCGGCATGGCCGCCGACCTGTTCGAGTCGTACGCGGTGACGCTCGTGGCCGCGCTCATCCTCGGCAAGGCGGCCTTCGGCGCCGACGGTCTCGTCTTCCCGCTGATCGTGCCGGCGCTCGGGGCGCTGACCGCCGTGCTCGGCATCTACCTCACCCGTCCGCGGCCGGGCGAGAACGGCCTCGTGACGATCAACAGGTCGTTCTACGCTTCCGCCGTCGTCTCAGCGGTGCTGTGCGCGATCGCTGCCTACTCCTTCCTTCCAGGATCGTTTGCCGACTTCGAAGGCATCGGCGCGGACCTCGCCTCCATCGACAAGGACCCGCGCCTGCTGGCCACCGTCGCCGTGGCGATCGGCATCGTGCTTGCCGGCATCATCCTGTGGCTCACCGGTTACTTCACGGGCACCGACAAGCGCCCGGTGCGCGACATCGGCAAGACCTCGCTCACCGGCCCAGCCACCGTGGTGCTGTCCGGCATGGCGCTGGGCCTCGAGTCGGCGGTCTACACCGCGCTCGTCATCGGCACCGCCGTCTTCGGTGTCTTCCTGCTGGGTGGCGGCTCGATCGTGCTGTCGCTGTTCCTCATCGCCCTCGCCGGCTGCGGCCTGCTCACCACCGTTGGTGTCATCGTCGCGATGGACACCTTCGGTCCGGTGTCGGACAACGCACAGGGCATCGCAGAGATGTCCGGCGACGTGCACGGCGACGGTTCGCGCATCCTCACCGAGCTCGACGCTGTGGGCAACACCACCAAGGCCATCACCAAGGGCATCGCCATCGCGACGGCGGTGCTCGCGGCGACCGCGCTGTTCGGCTCCTACACCGACTCGATCCGCACGGCGCTGGCCGACGTGGGGGCCAACCTCGACACGGTGAGCTCGAGTGTCGCCCAGCTCTTCCAGCAGGAGATCGTCTCGCCCAACACGTTGGTCGGCGTGCTCATCGGGGCGTCGGTCGTGTTCCTCTTCTCTGGCCTCGCAATCAGTGCGGTCGGCCGAGCGGCCGGGGCGGTCGTCTACGAGGTGCGCCGCCAGTTCCGTGAGATCCCCGGGATCATGGAGGGTACGGCCAAGCCCGAGTACGGCCGCGTTGTCGACATCGTCACCCGCGACTCGCTCCGCGAGCTGGCGACGCCCGGGCTGCTGGCCGCCTTGGCGCCGATCGCGGTGGGCTTCGGCCTCGGTGTCGGCCCGCTCGCGGGTTTCCTCGGTGGTGCCATCGCGACGGGCACGTTGATGGCAGTGTTCCTGGCCAACTCCGGTGGTGCCTGGGACAACGCCAAGAAGCTCGTCGAGGACGGCCACTACGGTGGCAAGGGCTCGGAAGCGCACGCGGCGACCGTCATCGGCGACACCGTCGGCGACCCGTTCAAGGACACCGCCGGCCCAGCCATCAACCCGCTCCTCAAGGTGATGAACCTGGTGTCGTTGCTCATCGCTCCCGCGGTCGTGCAGATGACCGTGGGCGACTCGGCCAACACTGCGCTGCGTTACACCATCGCGATCGTCGCCACGCTCGTGATCGTGGCCGCGGTGGTCGTGAGCAAGCGACGCCCGGTTGCGATCGAGACCTCGTCCGACACCCCGTCGCAGGTGACGACCGCCTGACCCCTCCCTCCGCTGTTGATCATGGCGAAGATGTTCCCAAAACCGGAAAATGACCACATCTTCGCCATGATCAACAACGTCGGACGATGAGCTCAGCGGCGCGGTGCGCGACCTGGTCCGCGACGGCTTCCTGCGTCTCTGATCTGCGCGCCGGGAAGGCTCGAGCCGTCCCCCGCGTTGCCCGCCCCAGGGGCGAGACCGGTTACGGTTCCCCCGGGAGAGCGCCCGCTCGACCGTCAGTGTGAGGAAAGAGAACCGCGTGCCCGCGAAGAGGAAGACCACCGCAGCCGAGCCGAGCCGCCTGGTCATCGTCGAGTCGCCCGCCAAGGCGAAGACGATCGCCAGCTACCTCGGCAAGGGCTACGTCGTCGAGTCCTCGGTGGGGCACATCCGCGACCTGCCGAGCAAGAAGACCGAAGTGCCCGAGGCCAAGCGCGACCGCTACGGGGCGCCGGTGGGCGTCGACGTCGAGAAGGGATTCGACCCGCTCTACGTCGTCCCGGCGCGCAGCAAGGCCCAGGTCAGGAAGCTCAAGGATCTGCTCAAGGGCGCCGACGAGCTGTTTCTCGCCACCGACGAGGACCGCGAGGGCGAGGCCATCGCCTGGCATCTCGAGCAAGAGCTCAAGCCCAAGGTCCCGGTCAAGCGCATGGTCTTCCACGAGATCACCCAGGACGCGATCCGCCGCGCGGTCGAGGCGCCGCGCGACATCAACAAGCCGCTGGTCGACGCGCAGGAAGCCAGGCGCATTCTCGACCGGCTGTATGGCTACGAGGTCTCGCCCGTGCTCTGGCGCAAGGTCACCCAGGGTCTGTCCGCGGGGCGCGTGCAGTCGGTGGCGACACGGCTCGTGGTCGACCGTGAGCGGGAGCGCATGGCGTTCCGGTCCGCCGACTACTGGGACCTCGAGGCCACGCTCGAAGCGAGTGAACAAGCCGGCCCGTCATCAAGCTTCGTCGCCCGGCTGGCCACTGTCGACGGTCGACGGGTTGCCTCCGGCCGCGACTTCGGCACTGATGGCGAGCTGAAGAACAGCGACGTCGCGCGCCTCGACGAGACCGCCGCGCGCGGACTCGCGGAGTCGCTGACCGGGCAGGAGTTCGTCGTCCGCTCGGTCGAGTCGAAGCCCTACCGGCGAAGCCCCTACGCGCCCTTCCGCACCACGACGATGCAGCAAGAGGCGAGCCGCAAGCTCGGCTTCGGCGCCTCGCGCACGATGCAGGTCGCGCAGCGGCTGTACGAGAACGGCTTCATCACCTACATGCGCACCGACTCCACGACGCTGTCGGGCACAGCGATCGCGGCCGCACGTGCACAGGTGGCCGAGTTGTACGGCGCGGAGTACCTGCCCGACCAGCCGCGCACCTACGCCTCCAAGGTGAAGAACGCTCAAGAGGCGCACGAAGCCATCCGCCCTGCCGGTGACAAGTTCCGCACCCCGGGGCAGACGGGCCTGCACGGCGACGACTACCGGCTGTACGAGCTGATCTGGATGCGCACCGTCGCGTCACAGATGCGCGACGCCACCGGACGCACGGTCTCGGTGCGCATCGCCGCCACGGCGGCCGACGGCACGCCGGTCGAGTTTGCCGCCTCCGGTCGCACCATCGACTTCTTCGGCTTCCTCAAGGCGTACGTCGAAGGAACCGACGACCCCGAGGCCGAGCTCGACGACAAGGAACGCCGGCTCCCGGCGCTCGAGGAGGGCCAGCACGTCACCGCGGTCGCAATCGACGCCGAGGGGCACAGCACCAAGCCGCCGGCGCGCTACACCGAGGCCACCCTCGTGCGCGAGCTCGAGGAGCGCGAGATCGGTCGGCCGTCGACCTACGCGTCGATCATCCGCACCATCCTCGACCGCGGGTACGTGTTCAAGCGCGGCAACGCCCTGGTCCCGGCCTGGCTTGCGTTCGCGGTCGTGCAGCTTCCTCGAGCGGCACTTCACGCGGTTCGTCGACTACGGGTTCACCGCGCTGATGGAGGACCGCCTCGACATGGTCGCGGCCGGCGACCTCGACCGCATCACCATGCTCAACCGGTTCTGGAACGGCGCCGACGGGCTCGTCGGCCTCAAGCCGCTCGTCGACGGACTTGGCGAGATCGACGCGCGCGAGGTGTCGTCGGTGCCGATCGGCGACGGCTTCGTCGTGCGGGTGGGCCGTTACGGCCCGTACGTCGAGGACGCCGAGGGCAACCGCGGCCCCGTACCCGACGACCTGCCGCCCGACGAGATGACGCCGGACCTCGCCGGCGAGCTGATCGCGCGCGGCAACGGTGACCGCGAGCTCGGGGTCGACCCCGCCACCGGGCTCAAGATCGTCGCCAAGGAGGGCCGCTACGGGCCCTACGTCACCGAGGTGCTTCCGGAGGACGCGCCGGCGAAGGCCAAGCCGCGCACGGCATCGCTGTTCAAGTCGATGTCGGTCGACACGGTGACGCTCGACCAGGCCCTCGAGCTGTTCACGCTGCCCCGCGTCGTGGGGATCGACCCGGCCGACGGCCAGGAGGTCACCGCGCAGAACGGCCGCTATGGGCCGTACCTCAAGAAGGGCACCGACTCGCGCTCGCTCGAGTCCGAGGAGCAGCTGTTCACTGTCACGCTCGAGGAGGCGACCGCCATCTACGCGCAGCCTAAGCAGCGTGGACGTGGCAGTGCCGCCGCGGCGCCGCCGCTGCGCGAGCTCGGCGAGGACCCGGAGAGCAAGAAGCCGCTGGTGATCAAGGATGGCCGCTTCGGCCCCTACATCACCGACGGCACCACCAACGTCACCGTGCCGCGGTCGGAGTCGGTGGAGTCGATCACCCACGCGCGGGCGGTGGAGCTCATGGCCGAAAAGCGGTCGAAAGGCCCAGCGCCCCGGAAGAAGGCCGCCGCCGCGCCACGGAAGAAGGCGGCTGCGCGTTCCAAGCCTCGGAGCTGAGTCGGCGGCGCACCCGTATCGACCCGGTGCACCCCGACAAGCAGAGCGCTGATGCCGAGGCCGACGACCACCGACGCCAGGATCTTCTGCCAGTCCGGCCCGTCCACGAGAGCGGACGCACCGCGGCCCAGCAGCACGGTTGACGTCGCCCAGGCGAGCGACCCGGCGACCGAGGCCAGCGCGAACCGACGCCACCGGACCCGCAAGTGCCCGGCCAGAGCGCCCGCTGCGCTGCGGCCACCCGGCACGAACCGGCCGACCACGACGAAGCCGACTCCGGTCTCGGTCGCCGGTTCGGCCGGTGACCGCTGGCGAGTCAGCCGGCCGCGCAGAGCGGCAAGCTGTCGGCGGAGCAGGCGTCGCCCGCAGGCCGTACGTCAGGTGGTCGCCGACGACCCCGCCGACAGCCGCGGCAACGGCGACGGCCCACCAGTCGAGGCGCCCGTCCAGGGAGACGGCCGCGGCCGCGAGCACGACGATCTCAGCCGGAAGCAACGGCGCGACCGCGTCCAGGGCGACCAGTACGACGATCCCGACGTACGCGATCAGCGGCGCCGACTCGACGATGGACTGGACGTTCACCTCGTCCCACCCGCTTCCTGGACTCGTCCCTTTCACCCTCGTCGCGAAAGGGGCAGGCGGGCATTGGGGATCGCACCCAGATCTCGGTGGGGCTACCCCGAAACCCGCCGGGGTTGTGTCCGGGGGAGTCACTACGCTGGCCGCGTGCCTCCGCAGCCCAGCCCGCCGGCCGGCCGCCTGATCGCCCTCGAGGGCGGTGACGGCGCCGGCAAGTCGACGCAGGCCCGGCTGCTGGCCGACTGGCTGCGCGGCCTGGGTCACGAGGTGGTGTTGACGCGCGAGCCGGGCGACTCGCGCATCGGTCCGACGATCCGCCAGCTCGTGCTCGACCCTGCCAACGCCGGTCTGTCCGACCGGGCTGAGGCGCTGCTCTACGCGGCCGACCGCGCCGAGCACGTTGCTGCTCTCGTGCGGCCTGCTCTGGCGCGCGGCGCCGTCGTCGTGACCGACCGCTACATCGACTCCTCGATCGCCTACCAGGGTGTCGGGCGCGGGCTCGGTGCCGACGCGGTCGCGGAGCTCTCCGCGTTCGCCACGGGCGGCCTGGTCGCTGACCTCACCGTCGTGCTGGACGTGCCCGCCGACGTCGGGCGCGGCCGGTTCGACACCGCCGACCGGCTGGAGGGCGAGCCCGAGGCGTTCCACCAGCGCGTTCGTCAGGCGTTCCTCGACCTGGCGGCCAAGGCGCCGGAGCGCTACGCGGTCGTCGACGCGACGGGGCCTCCTGATGTCGTCGCGTCTCAGGTCCGCTCCGCTGTCGCCCGTGTCGTCGATGTCCGGGTGGCCGCGCGATGACAGTCTGGGATGCGGTGGTCGGCCAGTCGGTCGTGCCCGAGCTACAGCGCGCGGTGGCCGATGCGCAGCGGGTGGTCGCCCGGGAGTCCGGCGCGGGAGACGTCATGACGCACGCCTGGCTGTTCACCGGGCCGCCGGGCTCGGGCCGCTCGGTCGTGGCCAAGGCGTTCGCCGCGGCGCTGCAGTGCCAGACGGGTGGGTGCGGCGAGTGCAACGACTGCCGCACCGCGCTGTCCGGTGCGCACCCCGACGTCATGCTCGTTGCCACTGAGCAGCTGTCCATCAAAGTCGACGACGTGCGCGAGTTCGTTCCCCGGGCGTCGCTGCGGCCGGCCAAGGGTCGCTGGCAGGTGGTCGTCATCGAGGACGCTGACCGGCTCACCGACGATGCTGCCGACGCGTTGCTGCTCTCGGTCGAGGAGCCGCCGTCGCGCACGGTGTGGATGCTGTGTGCGCCCACCGCCGAGGACATCGTGCCCACGATCCGGTCCCGCTGCCGTGTCGTGGGGCTGCGCACCCCGCCCTATGACGACGTGGCCCGGCATCTCGAGCGGACGCACGGCGTCGACGCGGCCATCGCGGCGTTCGCCGCGCGCGCGGCGCAGGGACACATCGGCCGCGCTCGTGGGCTGGCCGTTGACGAGCAGACGCGCAACCGGCGCAACGAGGTGCTGCGGCTGGTGTTCCAGGTCCGCGACATCGGGTCGTGCCTGCAGGCCGCGGCCAACCTTGTCGACGCCGCCGAGGAGGACGCCAACGCGCGCTGCGACGAGCTCGACGCGCGAGAGACCGACGAACTGCGCACGGCGCTGGGCGCCGGCCCCGGGTCGCGCACGCCGCGCAGCGCCACCGCGGCGCTCAAGGCGCTCGCCGACGACCAGAAGACCCGGCGCAAGCGGGTCCAGCGCGACTCGGTCGACCGCGCGCTCGTCGACATCCTCGCCGTCTACCGCGACGTGCTCGTGCTGCAGCTCGGCGCGCAGTCGACACTGGTCAACGAAGAGCTGCGCGTCCACCTCGATCGCCTGGCCCGGCAGACCGATCCCGCGTCGACCGTGCGACGCATGGACGCCATCGTCGAGACCCGCGAGGCGCTGGAGGGCAACGTTGCGCCCCTGCTCGCGCTCGAGTCGATGGCGCTGCGTCTGAAGGCGGGTTAGGTCACCAGTTCTGCTGGCGGAACTCAACCGGCAGCTGGGCGCGTTGGCAAGGAAAGCCGATGGCGGGCTAACTACCGAGGCGCCGACCATCAGATTCCAAGACTGTGGGACCAGGCTGCATGACATGAACACTCCACGAAACGAGGTCATCGCCAGCACCGAGTCGTCCGTGCTGGGCGAGCCGGTGACGATCGAGATCGTCGGGGGCGCAAATCATGAGACTGCGGCAGTCATGCTGCAGGCCGTCAACGGATGGTTGGCGCACGAAGAGTCACTGCACAGCCGCGCGGCGCCCGCTGAGCGCAACTCGCTGCGACTTGCCGTGCTCCGCCAGGCGAGTGAGCTGCTTTCGCTGGCCAGGCTGCACCACAGGATTCGCGGCAGTTTCGCGCTCGCACCGGCGTGATTCTCAGGAACCTCCCAGGCAACGCTCAGGGCCGTCTCAGGCCCGCGGTCCACTGTGGGAGTCGTGGCGATCACGACCATGAGCAGCACCGGCACCGCCCCAGACCACACCGCGCCAAGCTCCTCGTCGTCGACGACGAGCCCAACATCCGCGAGCTGCTCGCTGCCAGCCTGCGCTACGCGGGGTTCGACGTGACAACGGCGGAAGACGGCTGGCGCGCGCTAGACATCGCGGGCGAGCTCCGGCCCGACCTGGTCGTGCTCGACGTCATGATGCCGGGCATCGACGGCTTCTCCGTCCTCCGACACCTCCGCGAGCGCGGCCAGCACGTCCCCGTGATCTTCCTCACCGCCAAGGACGCCACTGAGGACCGCGTGCACGGTCTCACGCTGGGCGGCGACGACTACGTGGTGAAGCCGTTCAGCCTGGACGAGCTCGCTCGCTCGCGTGCGTGCCGTGCTCCGGCGAGCCAACCTCAATGCCCCGCAGGATGCGCCGCCCCTACTCGAGTTCGCCGACATCGAGCTCAATGAACTGAGCCACGAGGTGCGCAAGGCCGGCGAGCTCGTGGCGCTGTCGCCGACCGAGTTCAAGCTCCTGCGCTTCTTCCTCGCCAATCCCGGCCGCGTCCTCAGCAAGTCGCAGATTCTCGACCATGTGTGGGCATACGACTTCGGAGGCGACGGCGGCATCGTCGAGTCGTACATGTCGTACCTGCGCCGCAAGGTCGACACCACCGAGCCGCGACTGCTGCACACGGTGCGTGGCGTCGGGTACGTGCTGCGGAGACGTTGATGCGCGCAGCTGCGCGCGGGTTGGGCGCGAACGCCGCTGCGGGTCCGACTCGTAGCGGCAATGCTCGGCCTGCTCGCCATCGCGATCGTCGTGACCGGCGGCGCATCCGTGACGCTGCTGCGTTCATATCTCGTCGAGCGCGTCGACACGCAGCTCGCCGATGCATCCCGGATGGCGGCCAACGACCTCTCGCGGGGGCACGACTTCGAGGGCGACGGCCACCCACCGCCGGGAAGCCCGACTGCCGATTACTTCGTGCAAGCCAACGATGCCGACGGCACTGTCATTGATGCTCAGCCCACTGACACCGAGTCCGCCCCGGACCTTCCCGAGCTCGACAAGTCCGCCGTGAGCTCGCTGAGTGGAGACGCCTACACGGTCGACTCGGTGAGCGGGGCGGACCAGTGGCGCGTCGTGACGGCAGCCCTGCCTGACGGCAACAGCGTCACCGTCGCGCTGAGCCTCGAGGAGGTGCAGAGCACGACCGACCGCCTGATGCTGATCACCGGCGTTGTCGGGGGCGCGGCGCTGCTGTTGCTCGCCGTTCGTCGCCTACCTCCTGGTCCGGTCGAGCCTACGCCCGCTGGTCGAGGTCGAGCGTACGGCCGAGGCCATCGCCGCCGGCGACCTGTCGCACCGCGTACCGGAGGGTGACCCGCGCACCGAGGTGGGACGGCTGGCGCAGGCGTTCAACTCGATGTTGGGCCAGATCGAGGCGGCCTTCCGCGATCGCGAGGATTCCGAGTCCGAGGCACGCGCGTCCGAGGAACGCATGCGACGGTTTGTCGGCGACGCCAGCCACGAGCTGCGCACTCCATTGACCTCGATCCGTGGCTACGCCGAGTTCTACCGGCAGGGCGCCGCCGCCGATCCGGCCGATGTCGCGCGAGCCATGCGCCGCGTCGAGGACGAAGCTCGCCGCATGGGGCTGCTGGTCGACGACCTGTTGCTGCTCGCTCGCCTCGACCAGCAACGCCCGATCGACCGGCATCCCGTCGATCTCCTCACGCTTGTCACTGAAGCAGTCGCCGACATGCGTGTCATCGCGCCCGACCGCCGCACCGAGCTCGAGGTCGTCGGCACTCTGGACCGCGTGCCCGTCGTGGTCGGCGACGAGGCGCGGCTGCGCCAGGTGCTGGGCAACCTGCTCACCAACGCGACAACGCACACGCCCGCGGGCACGCCGATCACCGTACGCGTCGGCACCGCGAGCGACGCTGACGGTCCGCACGCGTTCTTCGAGGTCGCGGACGACGGGCCGGGCCTTGAGGCGGAGGCGGCGGCGCGCGTCTTCGAGCGGTTCTACCGCGCCGACCAGTCCCGCAGCCGTAGCCGCCGGAGGCACTGGGCTTGGCCTGTCCATCGTCGGCTGCGTTGGTCGCGGCACATGGTGGGCGCATCACGCTCCAGACCGCCCCCGGCGCAGGAGCGACCTTCCGCGTGCGGCTGCCGCTTGCCCCGGAACCGGTGACCGCCTGCCGTTCCCAGCGACCTCACAGGCTGTCTTCAGGGTCAGTCACATCCTGACCTTCGAGTGTGGTTGTCATGACCACAACACCGCTGACACATCACCAATGACCAACGAGTGCCGAGAGCCGGTCACCAGCGGCCGCTGCCAGGTCGACATCGTCGTGCCCGTGCGCAACGAGGAGCGCGACCTGCGACCGAGCGTCGCGCGGCTGCACGACTACCTGCGGAGCCGGTTCCCCTTCACTGGCCCGGATCACCATCGCCGACAACGGCTCAGTCCGACGGCACCTGGCGCGAGGCGTGCCTGCCTCGCCGAGCGGTTCCCGCACGTCGCAGGCCGTACGGCATCGACCGAACCGGGCCGCGGCCGCGCGCTGCGCGCCGTCTGGGGCGCCAGCGACGCCGCAGGTCCTCGCCTACATGGACGTCGACCTCTCGACCGACCTCGACGCGCTCCTCCCGCTGGTCGCGCCGCTGCTCTCCGGGCACAGCGACCTCGCGATCGGCACTCGGCTGGCGCCGGCGCCAATGTCGTACGCGGTCCGAAGCGCGAGCTCATCTCCCGCGCCTACAACACGCTGCTCCACGCTGACGCTGCGCACGCGGTTCAGCGACGCGCAGTGCGGCTTCAAGGCCATCCGGGCCGAGCACGCCCGCGAGCTGCTGCCGCTGGTCGAGGACACCGGCTGGTTCTTCGACACCGAGCTGCTCGTGCTCGCCGAGCGGGCAGGGCTGCGCATCCACGAGGTGCCCGTCGACTGGGTCGACGACCCCGACTCGCGCGTGGACATCGTCGCGACCGCCTTCGCCGACCTCAAGGGCGTCGGCCGGGTCGGCCGGGGCCTCGCCACCGGCTCGGTCCCGATCCGCGCATGTCGCGAGCCGGCTCGGGCGCGCAGGCGCGGTGCCCGGGTTCGGCGGCACGGTCGGCCAGCTGGTGCGGTTCGCCGGCGTCGGCGTCGCTCAGCACCGTTGCGTACGCGCTGCTGTATCTCCTGCTGCGGCCGGTCATGGCCGGCGCAGGCCGCCAACGCGCTGAGCCTGCTCGCTCACCGCCATCGGCAACACTGCCGCCAACCGCGGCTCACCTTCGGCGTGCGCGGACGCGACGGCGTGCTGGCCGACCAGTGCAGGGCCTGCGTCACGTTCGCGCTCGGGCTCGCCGCTGACCAGTGGCTCGCTGGTGTTGCTGCACCCGGTGTCGAGCGCGCCGGGCCGCGAGCTCGTCGAGCTCGCCGTCCTCATGCTCGCCAACGTCGTGCGCGACCGTCATGCGGTTCGTGCTCTTCCGCTGGTGGGTGTTCCGTGGCGCACCTCGCGGTAGAGGAGCTCGCCGTGATGGGCGACGATTGTCGAGGCTCACCGACGGTCGACCGCTCCGGGCTCGGATGCGCCGTCGCCTGAGGCGCAGGCCGCGTGGGTACGCCGCAGGCCGCTTGCTGCGGCTTGCTTGCAGCAACCGCTCTGCTCTACCTCGTCGGGCCTGAGCCGCAACGGCTGGGCCAACGAGTACTACTCGGCCGCGGCGCAGGCGGGTTCGCGAGAGCTGGAAGGCCTGGTTCTTCGGGGCGTCCGACTCGTCGAGCTCCATCACCGTCGACAAGCCCCCGGCCTCGCTGTGGGCTATGGGTCTGTCGGTCCGGCTGTTCGGGCTGCAGCTCGTTGAGCGTCCTGGTGCCACAGGCGTTGATGGGTGTGGCGTCGGTCGGGCTGCTGTACGCGGCGGTGCGGCGGTGGTCTCGGGCCGGCCGCTGGGTCTGCTCGCAGGCGCCGTGCATGGCCGTCACGCCGGTCGCGACGTTGATGTTCCGGTTCAACAACCCGGACGCGCTTGCTCGTGCTGCTGCTGGTTGCGGCGGCGTACGCGGTCGTGCGCGCCGTCGAGGCCGGTGCGCACGCGCTGGCTCGTGCTGGCCGGCGTCTTCGTCGGGTTCGGCGTTCCTGACCAAGATGCTGCAGGCGTTCCTCGTCGTCCCGGGTTCGCTCTGGCCTATCTCGTCGCCGGCCCGCCGCAGCTCGGGGAAGCGGGTCGCGCCAGCTGCTCGTCGCCGGGCTGGCGCTCGTCGCGTCCGCCGGCTGGTACATCGCCGCTCGTCGAGCTGTTGCCGGACGTCGATGCGGCCGTACATCGGTGGCTCGCAGAACAACTCGATCCTCGAGCTCACGCTGGGCTACAACGGCCTCGGCCGGATCACCGGTGACGAGACCGGGTCGTTCGGGTTCGGCAACGGCACCGGTGCCGCAGTTCGGTGGCGCACCGCGGTTGACGCGGTTGTTCGGTGCCGAGTTCGGTGGTCAGGCGTCATGGCTGCTGCCGGCGGCGCTCATCGCGCTGGCTGGGCTGCTGTGGGTGACCTGCGCGCGCGCCGCGTACAGATCGGCTGCGGGCGGCAACGCTGCTCTGGGGCGGGTGGCTGCTCGTCACCGGTCTCGTTTTCAGCTTTATGAACGGGATCATCCACGCGTACTACACGGTCGCCCTGCTGCCTGGGATCGCGGCGCTCGTTGGCATGGCCGCGGTCGCGTTCTGGCGGGCCGGCGTGGCAGGTCGGGTCTGGCTGGCGGCGATGATCGGCGTGACTGCCTGCTGGTCGGTCGTGCTGCTCGTTCGGTCGCCGGACTTCGAGCCCTGGCTCCGATTGGTTGTCGGGCTGGCGGGCGTCGCCGCTGTCGCGGCGGTGCTGGCTCCCCTCGTCGGCACTTTGGCGTCGCGCACGCTCCGAAGGGTGTCCGCTGCGGGTGTGGGAGCCGGGCTCGTGGTCGCGCTGGCCGCGCCGCTCGCCTACAGCCTGGAGACCGCCGCCTCGACCAACACCGGGTCCCTGCCGTCGGCCGGACCGGCCACGACGAGCGGGTCGGGCGGCGGTCCTGGTGGCGGCGGTCCGGGTGGGCAGATGCCGCAGGACGGTCGCGGTTTCCGCGGGCAGCTGCCGCAGGGCGGTCCGGGCGGCCCGGGCGGTGGCGCGGGCGGTGGTACCGGTGGCGCCGGCGGGCTGCATGGGCGGCTCCGCCGTGAGCGACGAGCTCGTGACGCTGCTCCAGGACGGCGCCGACGGCTACGACTGGGCTGCGGCGGCGGTCGGCTCGACCGGCGCGGCGGCGCTCCAGATCGCCAGCGAGGTGCCGGTCATGGCGCTGGGCGGCTTCAACGGGACCGACCCGAGCCCGCCGCTCGCCGAGTTCCAGGAGCTGGTCGCGGACGGCCGAGTTGCACTACTTCATCTCGGGCCAGAGCCTCGTTCGGCGGCTCCGATTCGACGAGCGAGATCGCCGACTGGGTTGCCGCCAACTTCGAGTCGACCACCATCGGCAGCCAGACGGTCTACGACCTATCCGGCGGAGCCGGTGAAGGTCAGTCGGCGTGACGCGAGCTGCGGAGGTGTTGCACCAGACGCCAACTTCGTGGCATCTGGTGCAACACCCGCTCACGCGAGGCTGAGCTTCATGCCCACGTGCGTCTTCGCGAACCCGAGCCGCTCATAGAACCGGTGGGCGTCTCGGCGTGAGGCGTCCGAGGTGAGCTGCACCATCACGCAGCCGCGGGAGCGGGCCTCCTCGATCAGCCACTCGATCAGCTGTCGTGCCGAGCCCGCCGCCGCGCATCGTCGAGTCGACGCGTACGGCCTCGATCGTCGCGCGGGAGGAGCCGACGCGCGACAGCGACGGGATGATCGAGAGCTGGGCCGTTGCCACGACCCGGCCGTCCAGCTCGCCGACCACAACCAGCTCGGACGGGTCAGCGGCCAGCCGCTCCCAGGCCGACCAGTACGCCTCGGGCAGCGGGTCGCCGTACGCCTCCCGGGTCGCGCCGAGTCGGTCGTCGGCCAGCAGTCGTACGATCTCCGGCACGTCAGCCTGGGTGGCCGGGCGCACAACAAGGTCAGTCACCCCAGACACGCTAGTCGGGCGCGGGTTAGAGTCCGTTATGGCCATGGTGATGGCGGTCGCGTTCAACAGGTACGGCCGCCTCTACTACCTCGACCCCGGCGCCCTCGAGCCGAAGGTCGGCGACAAGGTGCTCGTGCCCACCGACGACGGGCCGGAGGTCGCCGAGGTGATCTGGGCGCCGGCGTACGTCTCCGACGACATCGACGGGCTGCCGAAGTGCGCCGGGATGGCCAGCGACGACGACCTCGAGCGCGACGAGCGCAACCGGCGACGCAAGGCGGAGGCCGCGCATCATCGCCAAGCGCATGGTCCGCGAGCACGGCCTGCCGATGAAGGTCATCGCCGTCGACTACACCGAGCGACGCACCGACATCGACGAGCTGGTCACCGTCTACTTCTCCGCGCCGCACCGGGTGGACTTCCGCGGACTGGTGCGCGAGCTCGCACGCGAGGTGCGAGCACGGGTCGACCTCCGTCAGATCGGTGCGCGTGACGAGGCCCGGATGCAGACCGGGCTTGGGCCGTGCGGGCGGGATACCTGCTGCTCGACGTTCCTCAAGGACTTCGAGCCGGTCAGCGTCCGGATGGCCAAGGACCAGGACCTGCCGCTCAACCCACTCAAGATCTCGGGCGCATGCGGGCGGCTCATGTGCTGCCTCAAGTACGAACATCCCGCTGTACCTCGACTTCAAGAAGTCGGTGCCCAAGCTCGGTGCCCATGCGTGCGGCGCCCCCACCGGCGAGGCGGAGCCGGTAGAGGGCGTGGTGGTCGGCTACAACGTGCCGGCCGACGTGATCGTGATCAAGGACCAGGAGTCGGGCCGGCGGACGTCGTGCCCCAAGGCGAGCGTCTGCGGCTCGCGGCAGGAGTTCGAGCACGCCATCGACGCGGGGATGCGCTGGACCCCGGACGTGAGCGGGTGATCCTGGCTCGCCGATGGGTCACGTTCGCGGCGGCCGTACTCGTCCTCGTCTCGGCTTGCTCGAACGACGGCGGCGCCGAGCCCGGCAGTCAGCAGGCCGCGAACCGATCCTCGCAGCGCCACCGCGACGCCCGAGATCGATCCCGCTCTTGCTCCGTACTACGAGCAGCAGCTGGTTTGGCGCGCCTGCGACGGCGAGTTCGAGTGCGCGAGCCTCACGGTGCCGCGCGACTACGACGCGCCCGATGGCGGGACGATGGAGCTCGCGGTGCTGCGGGCTCCGGCAGGGGACCCAAGCGGGCGCATCGGGTCCCTGCTCGTCAACCCCGGGGGCCCGGGCGTGTCCGGCCTCGACTACGCGCGGGCCGCACGCTCCGTGGCCACCGAGCAAGTGCTCCAGCGTCTACGACATCGTGGGCTTCGACCCGCGAGGGGTGGGTCAGTCGACCCCGGTCGACTGCCTGACAGACGGTGACCTCGGTGAGTTCATCGCCACGGACGCGACCCCAGACGACGCCACCGAGATCGCGACTCTCGACATCGAGAGCGCCGGTTTCGCCGCTGGGTGCCAGCAGCGCTCGGCCGTCCTGCTCCCGCACATCGGCACGGCCGACGTCGCACGCGACATGGATGTGCTGCGGGCGGTGCTGGGTGACGAGCAGCTGTACTACCTCGGCAAGTCGTACGGCACAGCCATCGGCGCGGCGTATGCCGACCTGTTCCCGAACCGCGTCGGCCGCATGCTCCTCGACGGCGCGATGGATCCCACGCTGTCCGGCACCGACAACGGACTGGAGCAGGCAGCTGGCTTCGAGCAGGCCTTCCAGTCGTACGTCGACGCGTGTATCGACACCCGGCAGTGCCCGCTCGGGACCACGAAGGAACGTGCGCTCGCCCGGTTCGACCAGCTCATGGCCGACATCGACGCTGAGCCGCTCCCTGCGGACGGGCGGTTGCTCACCGAAGCCCTAGCGATCCTCGGGGTGGCGTTGCCCCTCTACCTGGACGAATCGCAGGGCTACCCAGTCCTGGGCGCGGCTCTGGCGCGCGCACTCGACGGTGACGGCGCAGCCTTGATGACCCTCGCCGACATCTATCTCCGCCGGGACGCCAGCGGCACCTTCATCGGGAACACGAACGAGGCCATCTACGCGGTCAACTGTCTGGACAGCAACTCGATCCACTCGGTGGCCGACGTGCAGGCAACTCTCGGCGCCTATTCAGCGGCGTCGCCTCGGTTCGGCCCGTTCCTCGCCTGGGGCAGCCTGGTGTGCGCGCACTGGCCGGAGCCCGCCGTCAACGACACGACCCCGGCATTGGCGCCAGGTGCCGCGCCGATCCTGGTCGTCGGAACGACCGGCGACCCGGCGACGCCGTACGACTGGGCGGTCGGGCTGGCCGACCAGCTCGAGTCCGGCGTGCTCCTCACGTACCAAGGCAACGTGCACACCGCCTACCTCAGCGGCAACGACTGTGTCGACGCTGCGGTGGACGCCTACCTCCTCCGGGGCACACCTCCGGCAGACGGGACCCGTTGCTAGCCGAGGGATCTCGTTAGGGTGGAGCGCGTGCCCCCGACGACGATGCCTCCGACCGACTCGGTCTTCGTGAAGCTCCTGCGCGAGCAGGTGCAGCATGAGTTCGCCGCCAGCCAGCAATACATTGCGCTAGCCGTCTGGTTCGACAGCCACGACCTCCCGCGGCTCGCCGCGCACTTCTACCGGCAGTCGGTCGAGGAGCGCAACCACGCCATGATGATCGTGAAGCACATGCTCGACCGGAGCTTCGACGTGGCCATCCCCGGCGTCCCCGAGGTCGTCAACGAGTTCTCCACGCCGCGAGAGCTGATCGCCCTGTCGCTACAGCAGGAACAGACGGTGACCCGGGAAATCGAGGCGTTGTTCAAGGCAGCCCGCGACGAGAGCGACTTTCTCGGCGAGCAGTTCATGCTCTGGTTCCTCAAGGAGCAGGTCGAGGAGGTCGCGGCGATGTCGAGCCTCCTGGCCATCGCCGACCGGGCGGGCGACGACGTCTGGCAGGTCGAGGACTTTCTGAGCCGCGAGGCCGTCGGCGACGGGGGTGCCGACCCGTCTGCGCCCGCGGCGGCCGGCGGGGGGCTGTAGGGGGTACCGGCCAGCCGTCTTGGCGCAGCCGATTCGGAGGAGAGCCAGGCACCCGGGTACACTCGCCATCCGTGCCCGGCCGCTGGCGGGGTATCCGCCGCCTTAGCTCAGTCGGCAGAGCGACGCACTCGTAATGCGTAGGTCGTCGGTTCGATTCCGACAGGCGGCTCAAGATCAAAATATGGGCCTGGGCTTTGTGCTTCCTTGCCGTATTGGTAGTGACCGTTTCGGGGCGCCGAGTTGCAGTTCTGGTAGCGGTTGTCGACGCGTGATCACCGTCGCGGTGTGTGCGTGACCGGTTCATGGTGGACACCGGGGTTCCGGTAGGTGCCTGACATCCCGCCCTTGTCGGCGTAAGAGTCCTGCCCAGTTGATCTTCGGCTGGGAGGGCTCTGGGGATGCTTGGTGGAGCTGGCTGTGGTGGAGCAGCGGTATCGGGCGGTGCTGGAGGTTCTCGAGGGCGCCCCGGTCACGGAGGTGGCTCGGCGGTTCGGGGTGGCCAGGCAGACGCCGGTTCAACAACGTGCATACGCGAAGGGCAAGCAAGGTTGAGTGCACCGACGACCACGAACGCAAGCCCAAAGCCTTTCGCACCGAGGGCGAACGCGACGCCTCCGCCAAGGCAAACGGTCCTTCCTGATCATGCGCCAGCTCAGGGCGCGAGTCGCGGGCGCACGTTAATGCGCCGTTACGGCGTTGGCCGCGCGCAGTTAGTCCGCGCTGGTTAGGCCTGGGATGTCCCCATTTCGAGATGGAGGTATGTCGCATGCAGCGCACGACGCGCAATCGAGCCCGGCCGGTCATCGTCGGTTCCTTACTGGTAGCCGGGGCAGTCGCCGGGGTGGACGTCGCCAACGCCGACGACGTCCGATTCTCCGATTTCACTCCGCTCACGTCCTCGGCCGGCCCCACGGCCGACGAGGCGATGCCGGTGACCCTCAGCAACCCCGGCTTCAGGCAGCGGTCGGTGGCCGATCGCGACACCCAGCTGGCTGCCGGGGCACCGAACACTGGTGCCTGGGACATGATCACCGTCAACGACACGGGTCCGCACAAGGGCCGGTTCCTGTTCACCGTGTTCGAGACCGGCCAGTCCGGTGTGCAGCGCCACGATGTCCAGAGCGGGAAGACCGAGACGATCTGGCAAAGCCCTCAACCCGGGGGTCACGTGGCGTTCGACGCCTCCTTCTGGACCCCGTGGGGTACGCACATCACGGCCGAGGAGTCGTGGTGCAGTGACCCGACCGGTTGCACCGAAAGCCCCTACGGTCGCCTCTTCGAGTTCCGCAACCCGACAAGTGCCCCTGCCATCACCGAGCCACTTACGCCGTCGAGCAACGACGGCGCCGACTTCGTGCACCGGAACGTGATCCCGCGTACGTCACACGAGGGCATCCAGTTCGACAACGCCGGCAACATGTACTTCATCGACGAGCTCAACGGTGGCAGCTTGTACAAGTTCACGTCGGCGGCGAGCTGGGGAGAGGTCAAGTCCGGTCGAAGTGAATACTTTGCGGCGGGTCAGACCTTTGTGTTGCGGGTCGGCGACGGCACCACACCGAACGCCACCGGCAGCTACACCTGGGTTCCCATCACCGATGAGTCGGGGGCGGCTTTGTCTGGCGCACTGACCATCACAGATCCCAACGGAGTGACCTCGGTGGACGCGCGCAACACGACCGATCTCCCGGCGTTCAAGGGCACCGACTACCAGCGGCCAGAGGACATGCAGATCCAGACGGTGCGCGGCCGCGAGTTCCTGTACGTGACGACAACTACGACCAATGAGGTCTACCGGCTTGCCCTCCAATCCAACGAGATCTCGGTCTTCGCCAACCAGGCGACCAGTGACCTCGCCACGAGCGCTGCGGTGGGCGAGGCGCTGACCAGTCCGGACAACCTGTCCGTCGACGCCGACGGCAACATTTACATCGTCGAGGACCGCGGCGGCGGCGTCGACGACGACATCTGGCTCGCCAACGACCGCAACAGGGACGGCGACCTCACGGACTCCGGTGAAGGCATCGGGCGGTGGGCGTCCAATGGCACGGTGGGCTCGGAGTTCACCGGCCTCTACTTCGATCCGACGAACAAGCGTCGTGCCTGGGTGAACATCCAGCACCCCGCCAGCGGCAACGATCGCACCATCGAGATCACCATCCCCTGACCAGATCACCGATCGACAACATCACCGTGACGCAGTGTGTAGTCGCCCCCCAAGCAGCAGGCTTGAGGGCGACTACTCACTCAGGCTGTATGGCGCGTGACGTTCACTGTCATACCGGCGGTCGAACTCGCGACCGTCACGCATCGCGGAGCCTTTGAGGGCATCGACTTGGCCTATGGGGCGCTGGCTGCACACGTTGCGCGTCATGAGCTCGGCGTCCATGGGGGCGAGCAGGTCCCGGTCGGAGCTCGCCTACGTGTTCGACCTGCCGGACGCGGTCTTCCAGACGCCGCTCGGCGAGGACCAGGAGCAGCTCGCGGAACGATCCGCTCCGCCTGGGCACGCTTCGCGGCAACGGGAAACCCGTCGACGAAGGCACTGCCGTGGCCCACCGTCGGTGACGGCTCCCGAGTGATGTCGCTCGAGGCGCCGCAGCCCCAGCTGTCGACGGACTTCGCCGTACGACACCACTTGGGCTTCTGGATGGAGGGGTGAACTGAACGGCGGGAACGCATCCCCTTCACCACCGCCACGTGCCGGCACGTCCGCCCAGCGACGAACCGGTGGCACCCTAATTGACGCGCTACTGCCGTACGGCTGGTGCTGCGGGCTATCGCCAACCGAGGCTCATGGCAGCGTGCTTGCCATCAGTGGGGGCACGGCTAATGGGCCGACACGAGGTAAAGGCCCTGAAACTCCAGGCCTCAGACCTGGCTAGCGGCTAGCCGCGGTTAAGGCAGCTTGCCGAGCCCTCGGCGACGCCGCACGCGCCCGGCTGCAGGCGTCTGGGGCATTGGAGCGGTTCGCAATTCGTCGGTGACGAGTCCGTAGCCCAGAGTCACCTGCGATTGCGATCACGCCCAGCGAGGGTGAGCATGAGCGCCAGCGAACGGAGGGCCCCATGACCGTTTATCGCCGCACTGCGCTGGCCTCTATCGGCTTCCTCGTTGCCGCCACGCTAGCTGTCGGTCCGGCCGACGCAGCCGACAGCACGCTCACCTTCGATGCCGGCATTGCCTGCTCATTCCCGCTGCAAGTCGACATCACCGGTGGCCCACAGGTCAACAAGACGTTCCAAGCACCAGACGGCAGCGTGCGCTTCCTCTCCGCCGGCAAGGGATCGGATCTCGATTTCACCAACCTCGGAACCGGAGCCACCTACACGCTGTCCGGGAACGGCACAGTGTCGTGGCTGAGGGTCGACGCCGCGGGATCAGCTCGACTTACGTTGACTGGTCATAACGTCGTGATCTACTTCCCGGGCGACAACCCGACTGGCCCGTCGACGACGCTCGTCGTGGGGCGGGAGAACATCGCAGTCGACTTGGCAACGGGCCAGTTCACTCGCCTGAGCCGCACTGGAAGAACGACCGACATTTGTGCCGCACTGACCTAACGGCCGCCGGCTAGGCGGACCCGTCGAACTCGCCCCACCGCTCCAACGCGGCCTCCTTCGACACCCCAACGTGGTGGCGATCGCCGTCCACGGTTTCCCGTGCTTCCGGGCGGTCTTGACCGCGTTCACCTCCGCGCCGGAGGCAGTTCCAGGTAATCGGCGGCGCGGTTGCGGCGGGGGTGGCGGCTACTCAGCGAACGGGGAAGGCTGTGACCTCTCCGTCAGCCACGACAGTCCCCTCGGCGTCCGTCTCCTCGAAGTGCTGGGTGCAGGTGATCGCGCCAGGACCGGACTTCCCACCAGCCCAGGTCTTGGACTCGCTGAACGGCTCGGGCTCGCCACCGGTCGGGGTGAACGTCCCCTCGATCGAGAACGACACCGCGTGGTATTGCACGCCATCGACCCAGCCGTTGCGACCGGCGGTGAAGATCGTTGTTTCCTCACCGCCACAGTCCCACTCCTCAGCCTTGCTCGGCTTCTCCGGAGCTGCTAACGCCGTGCCGCCGCTCATCCCCACAACAGCGATCGCTGCCGCCACGCCTACGAGTACCTTGCGCACGAGCGTCTCCCCTCAGTAGGTGGGCAGCACGACCTGCTGCCAGCCGTTTGATTACCTAGCCAATACGTGCTTGACCGGGTGGGCGTCAAATGCTCAGCACGACGCGCAGTCGGCTAACCACTGCGCGTCATGCCACTCCCTCCCACTGACGACAACCCGATAGCCGGCGGTGCACCCGACACCAAGCATTTGGTGCCGGGTGCCCCGCCGAGCGCTCGGGCAGTCGCACCCCGACGATGCGGCTCGGTGCCTGAACCCCGCGCGAGGGCGCCGACCGTGACGACGAGTGCGTGAAGTGGCTGGCGTCGGGGTCCCCGATCGGGCGGCCCGGTTGACTCGCCTGGTGTCGAACGCCCGGGAATGGGATCAACGTCCACCGGTTCACGCCGATCGGTCGTCGACTCGGAGGTCCCAGCGCTCTTGCGTGAGGCCACGAAGGCAGGTTGCCGAGATCACAGAGCCCGTCCTGGGGCGCGGCATAGAGCAGCTGTCGCAGCTCCGCGACCCGGTGGCCACCAAGCGCGGGAGAGACCCGCCGGACGTAGGTTGGCCCGAGTCATCGCAAACCATTCGGCGTCTGTCGCGTCACGCACGGAGCGTGTTCGCAGTCCCCCCGCCGAGTTACCTACGCTTGCCATGTAGGAGGCGGTATGCACATGCTGAGCGCGCGTGGTAACGCAAAGCCGGGGGGTTCTGATGCGTGTGCGTCCAGTGTCATTGGCTGTTGTCGTTGGACTGTCGGCTGCCTGGGGGGTGGTGGCTCCGTCATTGGCTTTCGCGCAGGGGCTCGAGTATTCGATCAATCCGTCCTCCGGCCCTGCCGGCACCCTGATCAGCTACTCTGGCTCGGGCTGCCCGCACGACGCCAACTTTGAGTTTGATGGTGGCTTCGTCTTCGTCACCATTCCGGACGGCAATTTCTCGGGCCAGGAACAGAGCCTCTTCACGTCCAACCCGGATGGAACCTTCTCTGGCCAACTTGCCGTACCTGCAAACCAGGCGTCGGGAACCTACGCGACTGGTGTCTCCTGTTTCACCAACAGCGACCCGGCGGGCTGGCCCGAGGTCCCGGACTACCAGCCGTTCGAGGTGACAGGAGCACAGGAGGAGCCGCTGTGCGGCCCTCCGGGGGAGGAGCTACCAGCGACGATCGTCGGGGCAGGCACCATCTTCGGCACCCGCGGAGATGACGTTATCGTGGCGAGTCCCGGCAATGACTTCGTCTTCGGTGGGGGCGGCAACGACTTCATCTGCGGCGAGGGCGGCAACGACACGCTGGACGGCGGCAAGGGCAACGACGTGGTCATCGGCGACGAGCTCGACAGCGTGCCCTTCGCCCCGTCGAACGGGGCTAACGACGACACGCTCCGTGGCGGCCCGGGTGACGACACGCTGGCAGGCCTGGGTGGCGACGACACTTTGGAGGGCGGTCCCGGCGACGACCAGATCATCGGGTTTGGCGGTGTTGACACAATCGCAGGCGGGCCCGGCAACGACACCGCGTTCGGTGGTCCCCTTGATGATCGGATGTCTGGCGGTCCGGACGACGACACACTCTGGGGCAACTTCGGCAGCGATGTGATCAGTGGCGGGCCCGGCGATGATTTTATCGACGGCGACAACCCCTTCCCAATGCCGCCGCCGTTCCCGCCCGGTAGCAACAACGACACATGCAGCGGCGGGCCCGGCGAGAACATCGTGCAGAACTGCGAGGCAGCTGCCTAGCTGACACGGCTTCGCGCGCGGCGACCACTCGTGGGCCGCCTGGTCCATCACACGCACCCGTACTATCTCGGCCAGTCTGCTGCTCGTGGTGTTGCCGCTGTCGAGCGCAGAAGTGCAAACGTGGTCGCGGCGTGTCTTAGACGGCAACGTGTTCCTGGTTGGATCTTCGGTCCACGAGGTACACGATGGCAGGCTCGGTCGGCTGTGCCATCGGCCGCAACGGACGGCACTTCGCCGCAAAGCGGCCGTACAGACCGCACATCTAGCGGCGGCAAGGGCTGGTCGTGCGACGATCGCGCGGTGAGCGGTGAGTCGGGCCGGGCGCTGGAGGACGCCGCCGCGCCCCTCTCCCTCGATCGCCGGTACACCGTGGCGGCCGAGCAGTATGAGCGCGCCTTCGCGGTGTACCGGCAGCAGCGCGGCTCGTCGGCCGGCGGCCGCGCTGCGCGCTCGGTCGCCTGGATTCGCGGCAATGCTCGGCGACTGGGCGGTGCGCTCCGCTCCTGCCACGGAACGAACGGCCCCAGCCCTGACAACCGCACCTCACACCGGGTGATCAGTGTTGCGGACTTGTTTACGGGGTACGGGCCGGCAATTAGCGTGCCGTACGTGGGCGCAGCGTGGCGCCCACTGCTCCCGGGAAGGGGACGTGTCCATGATCAAGCGAAAGGCGTGGGTAGTCGGTGTGCTCGCGGCGGCGGTAGTCGCCTCGGGCCAGGGTGCGGTGTCGTACGCGGGCTCAGCGGCATGCGACAACCGGAACAACAACACGATCAAGAAGCTGCTCGAGTGCGTGACCCTGGCGGGGGTTCGCGAGCACCAGGCTGCATTCCAGGAGATCGCCGACGCCAACGGTGGCAATCGTTTCTCCGGACTCCCGGGCCATGACGAATCGGTCGACTACGTGGTGCAGCGTCTGGAGGCAGCGGGGTACGACCCGGAGGTCCAACCCTTCGACTACCTGGCGTTCACGCAGCTCGGTCCATCGGCACTCCAGCAGACCGCCCCTGGGCAGGTCACCTATGTCGAGAACGTTGACTTCAGTGTGATTGACCAGTCCGACCCCGGTGACGTAACCGCCGCGGTCACCGCCGTCGACCTGCTACTGGGCCTCGGCAACGCCTCGACCAGTGGTTGTGAGGCAGCAGACTTCACGGGCTTCCCGGCGGGGAACATCGCGCTTCTCCAACGGGGCGCCTGCACCTTCGAGCAGAAGGCCGAGAACGCCGCGGCGGCGGGTGCCGTAGGCATCGTGATCTTCAACCAGGGCAACACAGCCGGTCCCGACCGTCAGGGGATCCCTGCAGTCACACTCACGGCCAACAACACCAGCGGCATCCCGATGCTCGGCACCACCTACGCACTGGGCGAGACATTGGCGGGGATATCTGGCCTGCAGATGCGGGTGTTCGCCAACTCGCAGCGCGTGATCGAGACCACCTTCAACGTCCTCGCCGAGACCAATAGCGGCGACGACAGCAACGTGGTCATGGTGGGTGCCCACCTCGACTCCGTGTTCGCCGGACCAGGCATCAACGACAACGGTTCCGGCAGCGCCGCGATCCTCGAGGTCGCGGAACAGATGAAGAAGGTAAAGCCGACCAACACGGTGCGCTTTGCCTGGTGGGGAGCGGAGGAGTCGGGCTTGGTGGGCTCGGACCACTACGTGTTCGGCCTGACCGACGCGGAGCGGGCGAACATCGCGCTCTACCTGAACTTCGACATGGTTGGCTCGCCAAACTTTGTGCGGTTCGTCTACGACGGATCTGGCGACGCATTCGGACTCCCCGGCCCGGACGGTTCCGCGGCAATCGAAGATCTGTTCAACAAGTTCTATGCAGATCGGGACCTTGCGTTCGCGCCGACCCAGATCGATTTCCGGTCCGACTATTCCGCGTTCTTCGAGACCGACATTCCGTTCGGCGGCCTGTTCACCGGCGCGGAGGGCATCAAGACGCCGGAGCAGGTCGCGGTCTATGGAGGTGTCGCCGGCCAGCAGTACGACCCCTGCTACCACCAGGCTTGCGACACATTCGCCAACAACAGCAACGCTGTTCTCGACCTCAACAGTGACTCCATCGCGTTCGCCACGTTGACGTACGCGATGAGCACCCAGTCCGTGAACGGTGAGGCGGCGGCGGCTCAGCCAGCTTGGGCTGCAAGCCCGTCAAGCTGGCACCGACGCGAGCTATCACGGATCTCACGCGATCCCGTAGGTGTGGGAAACCGACTCGGGGGTTCGAGCACAATGCTCGAACCCCCTGAGCGGTGCTCCCCGTCAGTCCACCGGCGTCGAGAACATCGCCGCGTATTCCGGCGTGGGCTCGATGTTTGTGATCACATCGATCAGCACGCCGCCGGGGTCATGGGTGATGAAGTGTCGTTGCCCGAACGGCTCGCTGCGAAGACTCAGCAGCAGGGGCACGCCCTCGTCGAGCAGTCGCGCGTACTCCCGATCGACGTCCTCGACCTCGAAGTTGAGCAGCAGTCCCTGTGCGGCGTGGCGAGCGTGAGCGGGGATGCTCTCGTGCCGGTAGTCCAGGATCGCCAGGTTGGCGGCGGGATCGGCACGTGACGTCAGGTGCACGTACCAGTCGGAGGCGAAGGCCGGTTCGAAGCCGAAGTGTCGTACGTAGAACGCCACGGACGCGGCCACATCGGCAGCCATGATCACGGGGTAGTAGGACGTGGTGTGCATCGCGGTGCCCTCCTTGCGCCACATACATACAGCCTGTATGTTTCCTGTCAACGTACACCTCGACAAGGGAGCGTCAAGGGTGTCCGCAGGTCGGGTGTCGAGGACGACCAACGCCGCGCGGTCAGAGCGAACGCGCACGCTCCTCCTTTCGGCGGCGCGGGAGATCTTCGCGCGTGACGGCTATGCCGGCGCATCCACCCCCGCCATCGTGACTGCCTCATCGGTGACGCGCGGTGCGCTCTATCACCACTTCGCAGACAAGGCGGATCTGTTCCGCGCAGTTGTCGAGAGCGAGCAAGCGATGGTGGCGGCACAGATCGAGGCTGCTGCAGACACGCTCGACGACCCGGTCGAGGCAATCCGAGCGGGCGGGGAGGCCTTCCTCGCGGCCATGGCCGACGAGGGTCGGCGGCGGATCCTGCTCGTCGATGGGCCGGCAGTTCTCGGCGTCGACCAGATGCGGGAAATCGATCAACGCCATGCCGGCCGAACGCTCGTCGAGGGAGTCCAGGCCGCCGTGGAAGCCGGCGCGATACGAGCGCTGCCCGGCGAGCGCACTCGCGGACCTGCTCGACGCCGCGTTCGACCGCGTGGTCCTGGCCGGCGACGACGCAGGTGAGCACCGCGAGGCGCTGTGGGGCTTGCTCGAGAGTCTTCGAGCCTGAGGGTCAGACTGCTCGGCAGGTCGCGGTTCCGACGGACCTGGTAGAGGAAGGAGCCGGCCGTCAGTGAGTGCACCTGGACGTATTCGACGCGCGGGTCATCGAAGAGCCGCTCGAGCACCCAGTCGGGGTCACCGTCAAGGGACCTGCCGTCCGTGATCTCCTGGCGACCCTTCCCGAACGCGTGGAACGCCAGCCACTTGTGGCTCCACCACGCAGGAAAGCTCGACTGCTCCTCGTACGGCACGCAGTCATCGGCGTGGATGTAGACCGGCCCTGGCTGCGGGTAGTCCTCGACACCGGAGAACGAGTCGTACGTGAACAGAATGCGCTTCTCCCCAGGCTCGATCGTCCGTAGGCACGAGCGGCACAGGGCTGGACCGTCGGCCACATCTGCGTACGCGGGGTGTCCGTAGCCGGGCGATGTCATCGTTCGGCGTACCTCGGCAACCGCCGCCTGATCGATCGGCGTGACGCGATACTTGTCGACGCTCGCGGTCATCGTTGTGTCCCTTCTCCGCTATCTCGGTCGCTTACTCACCATCAACGCGTGAGGCCGCCTCGGTGTGAGGCTCGATTCGGGGCGCCCTGCGACTGGCCGCAGATCTCCGCGTTGTACGTCGAGCTCGCCCCGCAGATCGGGTCAGCGGTCGCCGAGGCGGCGGGATGCGAGCGCGGGGGCTTGCGCTCATTGACAGTTCCGAGCTCCAGGGCTGCCAGTTAGCCACTGACTGCGTGCGCTAGCCGGTGTCGTCGAAGTGGAGTTGTTGGGCGAGTCGGTGCGCGTGGTTGATGGTGTCGGGGAGTTGGTTGCGGACCGGTCGTTGGTGGGGGTCGACCCATTTCGGGGGGATGACCCACGGCAGTCCGTGGCGGCTGCGGAGGATCCACCGGCCGAGGTGGACCTCGGTGTGATGCCTGGGGCAGACGAGCACCAGGTTCGGTAGGTCGGTCGGCCCGCCCAGCTGCCACGGCACGATGTGGTGGGCGTCGCACCAGGCGGGTAGGGCGGTGCAGCCGGGGATCACGCAGCCGCCGTCGCGGGCCGCGAGGGCGCGGCGCTGGGCCGGGGTGGCGAGGCGGCGGGCCCGGCCGTAGTCGAGGATCTGCCCGAACGGGCCGACCGTGCACCGTTCCAGGACGGCGTCGCAGGACAACACGCCGAGCGCGAACGGCGACAGCGGCCCGGTCTGCTCGCAGCTGGCCAACCCGGCCGGACGGCGCCGCTGGCCACGCTCGGCCGCGGCGTCGGCGGCGGCGGCTCGTCGGTCGGCTCGGAGTCGTCGTCGCTGGGCGTCTCGTCGGCGGGCTCGGCGTCGTCGTTGTCGTCGTGGTGGGCGGCGTCGGCGAGTTGGTCGGGGTTGGTGTGCACCACGACCCGGGGTGGTTCGCCGCCGCGTTGCCCGGCATTGGCCAGGGCGGCCTTGGCCATCAGCACGAGGGCGTCGGCATGGCGTTGCGCGGTGCTGCGGGTGTCGGTGACGGTCAGGGTTTGTTGGCCGTGCTCGTCGACCCCACAGGCGGCCGGCTCGGGTTTGGCGTAGTGGTGTAGGGCGGCGCTGAACCAGGCCGAGCCGATCTGGTCGAGCAGGAACCGCCCGGCCAGCATCCCGGTGGCGTCCTCGGCCTTGGTCAGCGATCGGCGGTCGTGCGCGTCGGGGTCGTAGGAGCGTGACCCGTCGGGGTCGAGCACCTCCAAGAGTTGTTTGGCGATGATCTCGAAGTCGCCGGGCGCGAACTGTTCGGCGTGCCCGGTCAGGAACCGCGCGACCCGGCCGCGCTGCTCCTCCTTCAGATGCGCGGGGATCCGGCCCAGGCAGCGGGCCGCCACATCCACATGCTCGCGGCAGACCCGACCCTCGCGCGAGCGCCTGGCCCAGCTCGGTCAGGTCGCCGTCGGGGCCGATCGCCCTCGCCGCGGTGACGTCACGCACCGAGCCGTTCTGCTGGTGCCGCAGCCGCAGCCACTCCGCGGTCGACCGGGCGCCGGTGTCGGTGGCCACCTTGCGGGTGTCGACCTCACCCAACAGCAGCAGGTAGGCGGCCTCCGTCGCGCGGCGCAGCCGCAGGAGGTGGTCGAAGGAGTCGACCAGCAGCGAGGTGCCGAGCACCGACGGGTCGGCGTCGCGCAGCTCGGCCAGGCCCTTGTCGATGAGGGCCAGCGCGGACTGCACCGCGGTGACCGCGGGTGGAGTCGGCGTGGCTTCCATACATTCGAACCTACAAGGGGGGTCGGACAGAACTCGGCACCCACGAACGACCCGTTTCCCTTACCCGGCAAGGCTTTCCAGGGCGTCGCTGTCCACAACCGACGCCGATCGGCGTCACTGTCCACAGATGCCATCAGGGGACTTGACACCGAAGGAAACGATGGGCACGACTCAACCCGCGGCCCGGGACCGGTCACCCTTCGGCCCCTCCCTTTCGTCACATCCCGACACCAACGGAGGTGACACACAGGAAGGGATCCGAAGAGTGGCTTTCGACGAGCAGCTTGTGCGGCGAGCCAAGATCATGAACGCCATCCGCGCGTCGCACCCCGGCTTGGTCGAGACGCCGCTGATCCGTCTTGAAGACGGAACCTTCACAGACGTCTTGCCGTGGGATTCCGCCCAGTCGAGGGCCAGGCCTTCGCGGACCTGCCGAACTTCCCAGCGTTACAAGACGTATGGAGCCATCAGTCGACCCAATCCCGCCGAGTGAGTACGCGCCGGCCCAGCAGCAGGCTCGCACCGATGCCGCACATCGCAATCGAGCTCATGAGGAGGAAGTCAATGTCGCCTCCGGTAGCGGGCAGTGGCTTCGCTGCGGGTGCCTGGGGCGGGTTCGGTGTTGGTGCTGGGCTTGGCGTCGGGGTCACCGGATCGGTGTAGACGTTCGTGACCTGAACGGTTACGACGCTCAGGATTTCGACTGGGGCGGTCGGCAACCCGGAGGTGGTCGTGAGGATGCTGGCGGTGTCGCCGTCGAGCGGTTGCGCGATCGTGCACTGACTTCCCGACGGGAGCCCGCCGATGAGGGCGGGGTCGGGACTCACGCCGGAAGGCACAGTCACAGTCACCGTGCGACCGCTGTCACACGTCACGGTGAGCCGTACGGCGCTACGGCGTGGCTCTGCCGGGCCGGTCAGGATGCTTTCCAGGAGCAGGTCTCCCGTCGGGATTGCGGTGTAGGTGTTCGTGGCGGTGATCGTCACCGTAGTGTCGGCGACGGCCGTGACCACCTGGTTCGGCGGGTCGAACACTGTAGACACAGCCACGCCCGACGTAGCGCCGTCGTTCAGCTCGGAGGCGATGCAGACGGTGCGAGACGGCACATCGGAAAGGGTCACGGCGACCGGCCCGGGCTCACCTGGCGGAATGTCCAGCGGGGCAACCCGGTCTTCACAGGTCAAGCGCATGCGAATGGTTCCCCGGTCGGCGGCGGCTGGGCCGTCGAACTCCTTGACTAGCTCGACATCGCCGGTCGCGAAGCTGTAGGTGTTGGCGACGGTGACGAGCGTCGAGTGGCTGGTCGATGGTGACGACACTCCCGGGACTGAAGACTGGCCCGTCGACGACGACGTCGCCGATGGCACCCGTCATCGGCTCGCGAACTGTGCATTGAGTCCCGAGCGGTATCGGCCCAACGGCTAGTGGGGTCGGGGGCGCGCCTGCTGGGATGGTGATCGACCCCGTCGGTTCGTTTCCACAAGCAACGTTGAGAGTGATGGCCCCTCGGAATTCGGCAGCCGGGCCGGAGATGTTCTTGGTGACCACCAGCCTGCCAGTGCGGCGTGTGTACTCGTCGGTGATGCTGGCGGCAATCGTGCCGCCGGCCGGGAACGGTCCCACCGTCCGCGGCAAGTCGGGTGTGGTCGACACCGTCACCAGTGCGTTGCTGCCATCAGTTGGTTCGTTGATGATGCAGGTGCTGCCGGGGGGAACCTCCAGTGCGAAAGGCGCCGGGTCAGTAACTCCGGCCGGAATGACGAAGTCTTCGTCGCCGCAGGTCGCGGTGATCACGATTTGTCCGTGCAGGGCGGCCCCGTCACCCGTGATGACCTTGGTCAGTACGAGCCGACCTGGTCGAAACTGGTAGTCGTTGGTGACGGGCACCGTGACGTTCGCGCCCGGGGCGAGCGCAACCGGTCCCAGGCCGGTCGTCGTCACCTGCACCGTGTCTGTCGAGCCGTCGAGGAACTCGAGCACCGTGCACGTGGCAGGCGCCGGGATACCGGTGACGCTGATCGGCGGCTGAGGCGTGGTGTCCCCGGGCGAGACGATCAACAGGGCGCGGTGTTGCGGTCCGCAGTCGACAAACAAGGCGATGAGCCCGTGCTCCGCGGCGGCCGGTCCCGTGATGGTCTTGGTGACGGTGATCGTCGCTGGTGCCGGCTCGTACTGGTTGGTCACGGTGGCAGTTGCGGCGCCGCCCGCAGGGACGGTCACGGTCTGCGGCAGCGTCGGTGTCGTCGTCACGACTAAGGTCGGGGTATCACCGTTTAGCGGTTCGGCGATGACACAGGAAGTACCGGCCGGCAGCCCGGTGATGATCAACGGCGGTGTGGTCGTTGCACCGGCTGGGATGTCGAGGGTGGTCGTGGTGCCTGCGCACGTGGCCGTGACCTGGATCGGGTCTTGCTGCCCGGCCATCGAGCCCGTGATCTGCTTGTCCACGACGAGCGCCCCTGGCGTCGGGGCGTAGGTATTGGTGATCGTGACGGTCTCACGGGCTCCGATCGTGACCGTGTGTGGCAGGGTCGGCGTAGTGGTGACCGTGAGGGCCGGGGTAGACCCGTTCTCAGGCTCCGTCACGACGCAGACCGTTCCGAGCGGGAGTCCGCCGACTACAAGAGGCGGAAGCGGCGCACGAGGCGGGTAGGTACGGGATTCGGTGATGACGTCGTCAGCAGGTGTCGTGCACTCCGCGGCGATCGTGATCGACCCGCGGAACTCGTCGGCACCCGCCGTCGCCTTTACAACGGTCAGCGATGCGAGGACCGACGTATAGGTGTTGGTCACAGTCACTGACGCGTTGCCACCTGCCGGGATGGTGACCGGCGAAGGCGTGATGACGGTTGACACATCCACAACGCCGGGGATGGCGCCGTTGGCGGTTTCCGTGACCGTGCATGACGCCCCTGCGACCAACGGGGAGACGACGAGGGGGTCCAAGGTCGCGTCGGGCGGGTAGGTCACGCTTCCCACCGATGTGCCGTCACAGACGGCATTGATCGTGATCGATCCTCGAAGGTTGGCGCCGTCGCCCGCGACCACCTTGGTGACGACCAGTCCGCCCGGTTTGAACGAGTAGGTGTTGGTGACGGCGACGCTGGTAGGCCCAATCACGTCCACGACGGCGGCTGGCGCGAACGTGGTGTCCACAGCCACCGTCGCCGTGGCGCCGCTGGCTGGTCTCGATGACCGCACAACTGGTGCCAGAGGGCACGGTCAGCGGCGGAAACTGGGTCTGCCCCGGCAGGCGCTCCGGCCGGCAAGCGGGAACGATCGTGGCGGTTCCGTCGTCACACGTGACTTCGACCACGACCGCGCCCTGACTGCCAGCCGCGGGTCCGGTCACGGTCTTGGTGACCTGCAGGATCGCGGGCACGGGCGTGTAGGTGTTGACGCACTTCGACGACGGACTCGACGTCTTCGACGATCGTCACCGTTTGCGGCCCCGGCGGCGTGACCACCACGTCGACGACACCCGGCACAGCGCCCGTGCTGCTCTCGGTAACCGTGCACTGTGAGGTGGCAACGACGTTGGCTATGACCAGTTCGCTCACCGCCTGGCCAGGCGGCACCACCAAGGTGTCAGTGGTGCCATCAGTGCAGGACACATCGAGTACAACGTCTCCTCGGAGGGGTGCGCCAGCACCGTCCACGATCTTCCGGACGCGCAGCGAACCCGTCTTGGCCGTGTAACTGTTGATCAGCGTGAGCTCCAGATCGCTCGAGTTGGGATGTACCCGCACCGTCTGTCTCGACCGATCACGACCACGTCGACGGCGCCGTTCCCGCCAGTGACGGTCTCGGTCACCATGCAGTCTGCTGGCGCAGGAATCGGCGCGAAGACCAGCGGCTCCACCGGGTCTTGACCCCCGCCGGGATGGTCTGAGTCTCATCGAAGGGCTCATCGAACCCGGGGACCTGCTCGCACTGGACGCGAATCTGGATGTCGCCGCGGAACTCGGCGTCGCCTTCCAGCACCTTGTTGATGGTGAGCGACCCTGGCGGTGGTGTCCGCAGGATCGGGACGGCGGCATAGGTGTTGACGATCTGAACCGTCGGCGTCGTCGCCGGGTCGGCGACGACTTCGGCGGGCACTCCGGTCGTCGTGACAGACACGCTCGACTTCGAGCCGTCGACGGGCTCTGTCACCGTGCACGTCGTCCCCGGGGACAGCCCGCCGACCACCTGCGCCGTCGGCGTGACGTCTGGCGCAAAGGTGATCGTCTCCTCCCGCCCGTTCGAGCACGTCACCGCGATCGTCACCGGGCCGCGCAGGGAGGCATCTCCCTCGAGGACCTTGTCGATCACGAAGGCGCCGGTCCCGGCGAGCTGACCGGCAGCCGGCAAACCCTGAACCACGACGGCGAGAAGCGCGCCAGCCGCGAGCACGGCTGGACCCCTGGATGTGCCGCGAGCGCGGTCACGCCCGGTGAAGAGCCGGCGCACGGAGCCGAACATACCGGCGCAACATCCACCCCGCAGCGCGATAGTCACGTGTCGTAATCGGGCGCATGCTGGTGGCTTGGAGCGAGAGTCGGAGGTGATCCCCATGCCAACCGTGGGATGGCACATCGAGATCGAGTTCCAGGAGGACGACACGCACACAGCGGCAGCGGCACTAGTGCGGCTCGCCGACGGCACCGAGCTGCGGTCCCGCGGCCGGGCGAAGCGAAACCCGGCCGACTCGTCGCAGCCTCGAGTCGGCGAGGAGATCGCCGCCGCGCGGGCGCTGTCCGAACTGGTCCACCAGCTGCTCGACAAGGCAGCCGGAGAGATCGAGCAGGAGACGCACCAGCCCGCCCGCATCAGCGTGTGACGTCGTTCGCTTCGCGCGTGCCCGCGCCTGGGACCCGCGGCCTGGACGCCGACATCATCGCGCCAACCCACGCGGGGGGCGTCGTGGTGTTCGCGCACGGCAGCGGGAGCAGCCGGCACAGCCCGCGAAACGTGTACGTCGCCGGGCAGCTCCAGCGGTCCGGCCTCGGGACGGTGCTCGTCGACCTGCTCACGCCGGAGGAGGAGAAGCTCGACCGGGTCACCGCCGAGCTCCGCTTCGACATCGGTCTGCTGGGTGCCCGGCTCACCGCGATCGTCGACTGGGTCAGCCAACACCCCGACCTGTCACCGCACCCGTTGGGTCTGTTTGGCGCGAGTACGGGTGCCGCCGCCGCCCTACAGACCGCGGCTGCACGAGCGGAGGCCGTGCACGCTGTCGTCTCGCGTGGCGGGCGGCCTGACCTGGCCGCCGAGGTCCTGCCCACCGTGCAAGCCCCGACGTTGCTCATCGTTGGCGGCAACGACCCCCAGGTCCTCGACTACAACCGAGACGCGCTCCGACAGATCACAGCGATGTCGCACCTGCACGTCGTGCACGGTGCCACCCACCTCTTCGAGGAGCCGGGCGCGCTCGAGCAGGTCGCCGACCTCGCGCGCGAGTGGTTCGTCCGCTATCTCGCCGAACCGCCGGCTGAGCTTGGTGACGTGTAGCTCATGCCGCGAGCTGTCGCTCCAGCGCCGCGGCCTGGTGCCGGTGCCCGACCGTTTCGTAGCCGATGACCGAGACAAGCGGCGCGCACATCAACACGATCAGGCACCAGGCCATAGCGACACCCGCCGCTGCCAGAACCACCGTGAGGATGAGTACGGCAATGGTCCCGGCGAGCAGCCCGAGGTGGAGCCGGTCGGTCTCGTGCATGACGTACGTATAGATGCCGTAGATGGTGAACAGCGCTATCGCGACCGGAATGGCCACGGTGAGCACCGTCGCTGTCGGTCCGATGTGTGCTTCGTGCTCGATGAACAGAGCCGCGACGTGGAGCCCGGCCCCAATCGCCGCCAGCGCGGCGAACAGCGGAATGTGGCCATACCCCCAGCCGAAGTTTCGTTCCCGATGGCGGTGCAGCAGGTCTCCGGCCGGAAGGATGAAGTACGACCACCAAAGCCCGAACGTGAGACCCGTCCCCGCCACGGCGACGAGCCCGGCATCGACGGTCCAGCCTTGCGTGTCAACGACGGCGCCCAGAGAGGCGACCGTGCCGATGACACCCTTCGCCCAAGGTGATGATTGTGAGCAGCCCGTAGCGCTCGGCGATGTGGTGCGCGTGCCAGGGCGTCTCAACCTTGCGCCGCTCAGCCAACAGGGGTCCGGCATCTCGATCAGGATCAGCAATGTGCCCCAAGCGAAGAACGCGGCGACGGATATCTGCATCACGGCGGTGAGCGGCCCAGCCGATCTGCGCAACGCCGATCGTCAACGCGTAGGTCTCGCAGCTCGCCCGACGTAGCGGATCCGCGCGGGCCGCACGCAGCCACAGAAAGATCATGGACGCGCGCATCATCACGTAACCGATGACGATCACGCCGTTGTCTACGTACGTGCCATCGTCGATGGAGTGAAACAGATCGGGCAGCCCGAGGGAGAGAATCACGGCACCGACCATGATCACCATCGTGGCAACGCGGAAAGCCCAGTCGTCGGTGTCGTAGGCGGACGCGAACCATGAGTAGTTGATCCACGCCCAGATGACGGAAAAGATGCCGATGGCGAACCCGGCGAGGGCGGCGCGGTAGTGCCCCTCCGCGAGGAGATGAGCGAACTCGTTGCTCACGGCCCCGAACGCCACGACGAACGTCAGGTCGAAGAGCAGCTCGAGCGGCGTGGCGGCGCGATGTTCCTCCCGCGGATCGCGGCCCGCCATGACCTGCAGCCCGTGGCCGCGATTACCCGGGGTGCTGATTGCCACGTTGCCCGCCTTCCGCCCGCTCGACCAAACAGCCTCGCAGGTGCTCAGGATGCCGCGCGACGGCGCGCACCCGGACCGGGGCGGGGTAGAACCTCGCGAAGGTCGCCGATCTCGTGCCCGTCCGTGCACTGCAGCACGACGTCGACAGATTGGCCGCAGTCTCGGTGCTCGAACGCGAGCGGCGACCCGGCCGGGTCGGCGTAGTAGCGCGCACCCCAGGTGTTGAGCGCGACGAGCGCGGGGTAGAGATCGAGCCCCTTCTCGGTAAGCCGGTATTCGTGCCGGGTGCGCTGGCCAGGCTCCTGATAGGGCACGCGGCGCAGCAGATCCTCCTCGACGAGGCGCGCCAGTCGGTCGGTCAGGACCTGGCGGGGGATCGCCGTGCGGGTGCGCATGTCGTCGAAGCGTCGGATCCCGTTGAACACCTCGCGCAGCACGACGAACGACCAGCGGTCGCCGAGCACGTTGAGCGCCCGTTGCACCGTGCAGTTGTCGATCGACCAGTCGAGGGCCTCGGGGCGGGTCATGCGCCAAGGCTAAGTCTGGTTGACAGACTCAGCAAGGAGGGCGGATGCTGCAACCGTGACGCAGATCCAGGAAGCCGACGGCCGCACGCGCACCTATAGCTGGACCGATCCGTCCGCGACGGCCGATGCCCTCGGCCGTCGTCCCGGCATTGACGTCCTCAACTCCATCGCCACGGGGGAGCTGCCCCCGCCTCCGCTGATGGCCACGCTCGACATGGGTGCCGAGGGCTTCGAGGTCGGGCGCGCGGTGTTCTACCTCGAGCCGGGGGAGATGCACTACAACCCGCTCGGCTCGGTGCACGGCGGCGTGATCGCCGCGCTCCTCGACTCGGCCGCCGGGTGCGCCGTCCACTCGGTCCTTCCAGCCGGCGAGGGCTACACGACCGTCGATCTCTCGATCAAGTACCTGCGGCCGATCACGGCCACGAGCGGCCGCATCACCGCCGAAGGCAAGGTCCTCTCGCGTGGCAGCCGTACGGCGCTCGCCGAGGCGCGGCTGACCGACTCCGAGGGCCGGCTGCTAGCGCACGCGACCTCAACCTGCCTGCTTTTCCGCGTCGGCGCGTAGATCGCGAGCGCCTGTCGGGTTCTGACAACCTGGGGTATGTCGCCTTTGGGCCCCCCGACGGTGATCGCGCGCCCGCCCGCTGCGAGGCTTGGCGCGTCCGACAGGCCCGCACGAGGGAGCCAGAGTCCATGAGCTTGTCCATCCCCGCACCGCGGCCGGTCCTGGCCGAGCTGATCCCGGGTACCCGGGTCCGTGACGCCGCGCTCGTCGTGGGCGGCGCCGCCTTCACCGGGCTGCTTGCTCAGATCGCCGTTCCGGTGCCCGGCTCGCCGGTCCCGATTACGGGCCAAACGCTCGGGGTGCTCTTGGTGGGCGCAGCGTTCGGCCCGGTCCGCGGCCTGCTGTCGATGCTGTTGTACGTCGTCGCGGGCCTCGCGGGCGTGCCGTGGTACGCGCAAGGGGAGTCCGGGTATGTGACGGCCACGTTCGGCTATCTGCTCGGCTTCATCGTCGCCGCGGGACTCGTTGGCTGGCTCGCCCGACACGGTGGCGACCGCACTCCGCTGCGTGTCGTCGGGTCCATGGTGCTGGGCACTCTCGTGATCTACGCGTTCGGAGTCACGTGGCTGGCCGAGCGCTATCAACGTGTCGCTCGCCACCGCTGTCGATCTCGGGCTTGAGCCGTTCCTGCTCGGTGACGCGATCAAGATCGCCCTCGCAGCCGGCCTGCTGCCGGCGGCGTGGAAGCTGGCCGGACGCCGCTGACGTACGGCGGGCGCGCCCTCATCGTGCGCTCGGCGGCTAGGTGCGGGGCTTGCGGTCGTACGACAGCCGATGGGTCTGCACAGCGTCATACGTACGTCGTAACGACTCACCCATGCTGTCGTAGAGCCGCTGCGCGATCCGCACGAAGAGGAAGTCCACGAGCGCCAACTGGGCGATCCGGCTGGACATCGCGCCGGAGCGGTACCGCGTCTCCCGCGCGGCGGTGGACAACACCAGCTCGGCTCGGTCGGCCAGCGGCGACTCGGGGAAGTTGGTGATGGCGACGGTGTGGGCGCCGGCATTCCTGGCCACCTCGAGCGCGTGGTTTGTCTCGATCGTCAGCCCCGAGTGGGAGATGCCGATCGCCACACTGGTCGGGCCGAGGAGCGCCGCCGACGTGAGGGCGAGGTGGGCGTCGATCCAGCAGTACGACACCAGCCCGATGCGGTGCAACTTTTGCTGGAGGTCGAGCCCGGTGAGCCCGCTCGAGGCCATCCCGTAGATGTCGATGCGGTCGGCAGCGACCACGGCGTCGACGACGGCATCCAGCGCAGCAAGGTCGATCTCCTGCGCCGTCTGCTCTATGGCCCGCGCCTCCTGGTAGGCGATCTTGGACACAACTTCCTCGGCACCGTCCTCTGGCCCGATCTCGCCGTCGGCGATGCTGAACCTGTCGCGCTCGAAGTGCTCCCGGCTGACCGCGCTCGCGATCGCGAGGCGGAATTCCGGATAGCCGGAGAACCCGGCGGCGACGCAGAACCGCGCGACCGTGGCCTGGGACGTGTCGCAGGCCTTGGCCAGCTCGGTGATGGTCATGTCACGGACCCGGTCGGGGTCGACCAAGGCCAGGCTGGCCACGCGCTGTTCCGCCGGCCGCAGCGTCGGCAGCAGCTGGCGCAGTGTCACCAGGACATCACTCGCCATGCGCGTCCCCCTTCGTCCGGATGCTAGCGGCGGGCGGCGGTGCGCGGGACCGGGGCGGGGAAAGAGTTTCCAATCCGATTAAACCTTGGGTGGAATCTTGCCAGGGGCAGGTCGGCCCCGTCATGCTGACCGGCACCAAACCGCGCACGAGAGATCGGACCGTGGACCGCAGACCACCGCACCCCGAGCTGTCGAGCGTTCCGGCAACCGAGCGCCGGCACGCCTCGTCGGTGCGCCTCGACGACCTCACCACCGTCGAGGTGCTCCAACTGATGAACGCGGAGGACCGTCGCGGCACGGACGCCGTCGCTGCAGTGCTGCCGCTCGTGGCCGAGCTCGTCGATGTCGCGGCCGAGCGGATCCGCGCGGGCGGCAGCGTGCACTACTTCGGTGCTGGTACGTCCGGTCGGCTCGGCATGCTCGACGCGGCCGAGCTACAACCCACGTTCGCCCTGACTCCGGGCATCGTCGTGGGGCACATCGCGGGTGGCGAGGCGGCCCTGGTGCGGGCGATCGAGGACGTCGAGGACTCCCGCGAGGAAGGCGCCCGCGATGCCGAATCCGTGCGGCCCGGTGATCTGGCGATCGGCCTGACGGCCTCCGGGCAGACCCCCTACGTGGGCGGTGCACTTGACGCGGCATCCCGGCGCGGCGCCTTCACCGCTCTCATCGCGTGCAACGCGAAACCCGCGCTCGCCGACCACGCGCAGCTCGTCATCGCGGTCGACACCGGGCCGGAGGTGCTGACCGGTTCCACGCGGCTCAAGGCCGGGACCGCACAGAAGCTCATCCTCAACGGGTTCTCGACCGCGCTGATGGTGCGCCTGGGGCGTACCTGGTCGAACCTCATGGTTTCCGTCGTCGCGACCAACAGCAAGCTACGTCTGCGCACAGTGCGCATCCTCATGGAGGCGCTCTCGGTCGACGAGGACGAGAGCCGACGCCTGCTCCACGCGTCGGACGGCGATCTCAAGACCGCGCTCGTGTCCGGGCTCGGAACGGTGGAGGCGGACGAGGCGCGAGCCGCTCTCGCCGCGTCCGGCGGAGCCGTACGCGATGCGCTGCATCTGCTGACCCGATCTCATTCGCAACTCCCGGAAGACCCCGCGGGCTGACGTCCTGGTCACCCGCGGATCCCGATGCGGCACGCAACGGTAGAAGGAGACAGAGCATGTCGAGCACCATCAAGGGCACCATCTCCGGCACCACGGGAACTCGTCGCCGGTTCCTGCAGCAATTGGCCTTCGCCGGGGTGGCCGCCAGCTCCGCTGGCTTCCTCGCCGGTTGCGCCACCGGCGGCGATGGCGACGGCAACGGCAGCGCCGCCGAGGGCGATGTCAGCAATGACAACCCGCTCGGGATCGTCGAGGACGGCGAGGTCGAGATCTTCATCTTCGACGGTGGTTTCGGCGACGAGTACGCCACCGAGGTCCACCAGCCGATCCTCAAGGAGCGGTGGCCCGATCTGACGATCGACCACCACGCGGCGGTCGACATCGGCGGCGAGCTGCAGGCCCGGTTCGTCGCAGGCGACCCGCCGGACTTCGTCAACAACTCTGGTGACGGCCAGATGGACCAGACCCAGCTCGCCGCAGACGGCCAGCTCTACGACCTCGAGCCGCTGCTCGACGCACCCAGCTGGGACGACCCGGACGTCAAGGTCCGCGACATCCTGCTCCCGGGCACCGTCGAGCGCGGCACCTTGAACGGCAAGTTCCTCGTACTGAACTACGCGTTCACCGTCTTCGGGCTCTGGTACAACAAGACGCTGCTCGACAAGAACGGGTGGTCGGTACCCACGACGTGGGAGGAGATGCTGGACGTCTGCGAGGACATCAAGTCGACCGGCGTCGCCCCGTGGGTCTACCAGGGCGTCACGGCGCCGCGCTACATGAACTGGCCGCTGCTCACCATGGCCGCCAAGAAGGCTGGACCCGAGATTCTGGTCGCCGTCGACAACCTCGAGCCTGGTGCCTGGGGCCACGAGGCGATCCGCGAGTCCGCCGAGGCGATCTGGACCCTTGGCCAGCGCGGCTACTTCCTTCCCGGCGTTGAGGGCATGGAGTTCCGTGACGCACAAGGGCTCTGGGCCCGCGGCCAGGCGGTCTTCTGCCCGTCCGGCTCTTGGCTGGAGAACGAGGAGAAGGACGCGATCGCCGAGGACGCGACATTCGAGCTCGCGATGATGCCCGAGCCGCTGCTGTCGGGCAATTCCGCGATGCCGCTCGAGACGGTCCGCGCGTCGGCCGGTGAGCCGTACCTCGTCCCGGCGAAGGCCAAGAACCCGCAGGGGGGCATGGAGTACATGCGCGCCATGCTCTCCGTGGACGGCGCACGTGGTTTCACCGAGAGCGTCACGAGCCTCACCGCCGTGCTGGGTGCGGCCGAGGGGGTGCAGATCGACGCGTCGGGGCTCTCCTCGGCCAAGGACGCGCTCGCCGCTGCCGGCACCAACGTCGTGAACTGGTTCTATCCCAACTGGTACAAGACGATGGAGAACCCTGGCATCGACCAGGTCACCGGCGCGCTGCTCCGCGGCGACATCAACCCCGACCAGTGGGTCGACCAGGTTGAGGCCGTCACCGCGACGATTCGCGAGGACGACACCATCCCGAAGCAGACTCGCGACGCATAAGAAGTCGACATGCAGATGCGGCACGGCAGGACCCTGTTCATCCTGACCTTCCTGCTCCCGCCGGTCGGGATCTACGCGGTGTTCATGCTGTCGCCGTACATCCAGGCCATCTACATCTCGATGACGCGCTGGAGCGGTCTCTCATCTGTCCAGACGTTCATCGGGTTCGACAACTACGTACGGATGTGGCACGACGACCAGCTGCGGATCGCGTTGCGCAACAACCTGATCCTGCTCGTCGTCGTGCCCGTCCTCACGCTGTTCCTCGGCTTGTTCTTCGCCTCGATGCTCAACGTCGGGGGCACTCGTCGCGGCGCGGCGGTGACGGGCGTGCGAGGCTCGTCGATCTACAAGGTGGTCTACTTCTTCCCGCAGGTGCTGTCGGTCGTCATCATCGGCATCGTCTTCAAGTATGTGTTCGCGCCGGAGAACGCCGGTGGCATCCTCAACAACGTCCTGAACACCGTGGGGCTGTCGTCGCTCTCGCAACTGTGGCTCGGTGAGCCCCAATGGGCGATATGGATCGTCGTTCTCGTGATGACATGGTCGTTCGTCGGCTTCTATGTCGTGCTGTTCTCGGCGGCCATGCAGTCGATCCCCCGCGACATCTACGAGGCGGCACTTCTCGACGGCGCCAGCCGGGCCACGACGTTCCGCAAGGTCACCGTCCCCTTGGTGTGGGACACCGTGCAGGTCGGCTGGGTCTACATGGCGATCGCGGCGATGGACGCGTTCGCGACCGTGCACATCATGCTCGGCATCAATGGCGGCGTGAACGGCGCCGGCGACGTATTGGGGGTGTTCATCTACCGGGAGGCGTTCTCCTCAAGCAGGTTTGGCTACGCAGCGGCGATCGGCGTACTCATGCTGGCGCTGACGATGACGGTCTCTGTGCTGTTCATGCGCATCCTGCGCCGCGAGAGGGTGGAGCTCGCCTGATGACGACGACGCAGAGAGTGCCGTACGCCGAGACGGGCGAGTCGACGCCGGAGCGGGCGCCCCGACCAGAGCCAGGCGTCGGCGTGGGTGCCAAGGCGATCGGTCTGCTCAACGGCGGCTTCCTCCTGGCGTGGGCGCTGATCACGACGCTGCCGCTGCTGTGGGCGATCATGTCGGCGTTCAAGACCAACGGCGAGTTCCGCGTCGACCCCATGGGGCTGCCCGGCGGTCTGGCGTGGGACAACTTCGCCCGCGCCTGGTCGGCGGCCAACATCGGGCAGTTCTTCGTCAACAGCGTCATCGTCGTGTCGATGTCGCTGACGCTGACCATGTTGTTCGGTGCGATGGGTGCCTACGTCCTTGCCCGCTATGACTTCCCCGGCAACCGGCTCGTCTACTGGACATTCGTCGGCGGCCTCGTGCTGCCAGTGTTCCTGGCGCTCGTGCCGCTGTTCTTCATCGTCCGCAACCTCGGCCAGATCCCGGTGATCGGCGAGTTCATCGGCCTCAACAGCTATCTCGGCCTGGCGCTGGTCTACACCGCGTTCTCGATGCCGTTCACGGTCTTCTTCCTCACCGCCTTCTTCCGTACGCTCCCGACGTCGGTGGCCGAGGCGGGCATCGTGGACGGCTGCTCACACTTCTCGCTGTTCTTCCGGATCATGCTGCCGATGGCCCGCCCCGGCATGATCAGCCTCGCGCTGTTCAACTTCCTCGGGCACTGGAACCAGTACGTCCTGCCGCTCGTGATCATGCAGGACGGCGACAAGAAGGTGCTTGCTCAGGGGCTGGGGGCGCTGGCCGCCAACACCGGGTTCCGGGCCGACTGGACGGCGCTGTTCGCCGGGTTGGTCATCGCGCTGCTGCCGGTGCTGATCGTCTACATCCTGTTCCAGAAGCAGGTGCAGGCCGGCCTCACCGCGGGCGTGCTGAAGTAGATCGTCCCCGGGCATGGGCGCGGATCGGTCGCTAGGGAGCGTGTTGCCGAATCGGCGTGCTGGGTCTTGTGCATCGGCTGCTGAGCGCGTGTCGATCGCTGTGGTGATCGGCACGCGTTCGGTTCGTGTGGTCTTGCTGACGCTGGCTTGGCGGTTGCCTCGCTGGGCCGAGGCCCCGCTATCCGGTGGCCTTGTGCAGTTTGAGCAGGTTGGCTACCGCGGCGGCGAAGTCGAGTTCGGCGGCGCACGCGTTCAGCCCGCGGCGGCTGAACTGGCGGAGCCCGATGATGTCTTTGAGATGGCCGAAGACCGGTTCGACGGTCACGCCGCGGCGCCGGTAGGCGGTCATTCCCTCGTCGGTGCGCAGCCGGTGATCCATCAACTGCCGGGGGTCGGCGTCTTCCGGGGGCGGCCCCTGGGCTGGGTGTTCGACTGCGCGTTTGTCCTGCGCGCTGCGTTTGCCGAGCGCGATCAGCCGGTCCGGGCCGTCGGCGGTCAGGTTCGCCGCGCTGTTGTAGCCGGCGTCGGCCACCACGACCCCGATGCCGGTGTCGTGCTCGTCGTCTCCGCTGCGGGTCGCCGCGATCAGCTCGGCGGCCTGCTCGGCGGCGCGCATCATCGGCACGAACTGCTCGATGTCGCCGGTGTCTTGGGTCAGCTTGGTGGCCAGGATGATCTGGTCGTCGGTGACCGCGGCCTGCGCGTTGTAGCCCTGGATGAACCCGTTGCGGGTCGGCATCGGCCGGCTGTCCGGGTCGGTCGCGTTCCTGCTCGGCTGCCAGCCCGACCGACGGCGGCGGCCATCGGCCAGCCGCGGGTCGGGATCGGTCTGCTCTCGTTGCAGCGCTGCCTGTGCCCTGGCGAGCTGCTCGCGGGCCTGACCGACCTTCACCTGCTCCTCTGGCGGCACCGTCGGGCGCTTGCCCGCCACCTTGCCGTCGGGTGCCGCGGCCCTGCGCGTCTCCCACCGCTCGGCGCGGCCCCGGGCGCGGGCCCGTTGGCGGTCCAGGTTCTCCTGCGCCCGTGCCACCCGCTCGGCCGCCTGGCGCTGACGCTGCGCCTGCCGCGGCTGCTCACGGTCCCGTTCGGCGGCGATGTCATCGAGCGCCTGCCGGATCCGGGCCGCCCTATCGGTCGGGTCCCGCCACGGCTCGGGCAGCTCGTCGCCGCGGGCCCCGCCGAACATCACATCCTCGGCCGCATCGGTCGCCTCGGCGTCGCTGACCATCGCCTCGACCTGCCCGGCCAACAGCTCCCGCAGCCGCGACTCGGACACTGTGGACGCGGTCGACGCGTTCGCCTTGATCTTTGTGCCGTCCAGCGCGACCACCCCCAGCCGCCCCAACCCGGCCCGCGAGCACAACAGCAGCACCTGGGTGAACAGCTCGGAGAACCGCTGCTGGTGGCGCTGCCGGAACCGGGCCAGCACGGTGTGGTCGGGGACCTCGTTGCCGCACAACACCCGAAACGCCACGTCCACCTCGCACAGCCGCTCCAGCTGCCGGCTCGACCGCTGCCCATGCGCATACCCGTAGATCAACACCCCGAGCAGCGTCCGCGGATCGAACGGCGCCCGCCCCGCCCCACCGAGGCGGGCCGTGCCCTCGAACGCCGACAGGTCCAGCTGCTCGAGCACATCGATGACGAACCACGCCAGATGCGAGGCCGGCAGCCACTCCCGCACATCCGGCGGCAACAGAAACGGCTGATCACGAACCGCGCGACGAAAATCCCTTGCCACACACAGGATTCTCCCGGCCACACCCGCCCCGACCCGGCAGCCACGCCCAACCGCTGGGGCCTAACCACCCGCAATTAAGCAACAGGCTCTAGGGCAACGCTGGGGCGCCCCAGCACCGGCGGGACGGCGCGGAAAGGGTCGCGGATCCGTCGCTACAGCAACGCTGGGGCGCCCCAGCGGGTGCGTTCGGCGCCCGTCGGTGGCTCAGGCCTCGGGATGGCCTCGGCGGCGGCACCGGCGGCCTCGACGACCTGCGGGCTGCCGTGGGTGCCGAGGCCGGCGGGTGCGGCCAGTGGCAGTGTGCGCGCCATGCTCGGCCTCGTGGGTGGCAAGCCGCTCGTAGGACCGGTGGATCTCGGCCTCGGCCTCACGCCGGCCGACCCACGTCGCGCCCTCGACGGACTTTCCGGGCTCGAGGTCCTTGTAGACCGTGAAGAAGTGCTCGATCTCGAGCCGCTCGTACTCAGGCACATGGTGGATGTCGCGCAGGTGCTCCTTGCGCGGGTCCTCGGCCGGGACGCACAGGACCTTGTCGTCGCCGCCGGCCTCGTCCTTCATGCGGAACATGCCCACCGTCCGGCAGCGGATCAGGCAGCCGGGAAACGTCGGGTCCTCGATCAGGACCAGCGCGTCGAGCGGGTCGCCGTCCTCGCCGAGCGTGCCCTCGATGAATCCGTAGTCCGCGGGGTAGCGCGTCGAAGTGAACAGTCGCCGGTCCAGCTTGATGCGGCCCGTCTCGTGGTCCAGCTCGTACTTGTTGCGGCTCCCCTGAGGGATCTCCACGGTGACGTCGAACTCCACGAAACCTCTCCTTCGGGGCCTCCGGCGCTGCGGCCGGCACAGGCAGTGCTCTAGTCTCCCACCTCGTCGGGGGTGCGGTGCCATGCGGAGGTCGTGAGACGTGACTCGTCGCCGCACCATTGCGGCCGCCAGCGGGGCGGGTGTTCTCGCCTTGGCAGTGACCGCGTACGTGGTCGCCGGGCCGAGCGACTCCGGCGGCACCGCCACCAACGCCAACCAGTCATCGACGCCCTCGCCCACCACGACCGGCACTGCGCCAGCCGAGCTCGTGCCGGCCGGCGCGGTGCTCGACCCGCTCGCCGCGGCCGCGACCACCGATCCGCAGCTGGTCGCGGCGCGGCTGGCCGCGCCGCTCGCCGCGCCCGACCTCGGTCCGCGAGTCGGTGGGGCGGTGGTGGATCTGCGCACCGGAGAGCTCGTGTATGCCGATGACGCGGCAGCCGGGTTCATCCCCGCGAGCACCGCGAAGGTCTTCACCGCAGCCGCGGCCCTCGCCGCGTTGGGGCCGGAGCACCGGTTTGCCACCACGGTGGTGCGGGACCGGGCGACCGGCGAGGTTGTGCTCGTGGGCGGGGGCGACCCGATGCTCTCCCGCGCGGAGCCGAGTCCGGAGGGCGTTCCGCCTCCCACCTCGATGTCGACTCTTGCCGACGCGACCGCCGCGACGTTGCGGCGCGCCGCAGCGACGTCGATCACCCTCGGGTTCGACGACTCGCTGTTCGACCCGGGACTGCCGAGCACCTGGGAGCCGCGCTATCTCACGCAGGACACGGTCTCGCGCACCAGCGCGCTGAGCCTCGACGGGGGAAGAGCACGGCCCGGCCTCGCACCTCGATCGCCAGACCCGGCGCAGGCGGCCGCCAACGAGCTGGCGCGGCTGCTCACCGAGCGGGGCATCACCGTCACCGCCGCACCGGTCCGGCGCGCGGCGCCGGCAGGCGGACAGGTCATCGGTCTCGTTCGCTCCGCTCCGCTGGCGGAGATCGTCGAGCACGTCCTGCTCACCAGCGACAACGACGCCGCCGAGGTGCTCGCCCGGCACGTCGCGCTGGCGACCGGCCAGCCGGCGACCGCGGACGCGGCGGCGGCCGCGCTCACCGCCACCGTCGCCGGGCTCGGCGTCGACGTCTCGGGCGTCCGGCTGCTCGACGGCAGCGGGCTTTCGCGGGCATCGGTGGCCACCCCTCAGGCGCTCGCCGATCTGCTCGTCGTCGCGGCCTCCACCGGATCACCCCGAGATGCGGTCGGTGGTCAGCGGGCTGCCCGTGGCCGGTTTCACCGGCACGCTCGTGAATAGGTACGACGACGGCGGCGAGCTCGGCGGCCGTGGAGTCGTCCGCGCGAAGACCGGCTCGCTCAACAACGTCAACACGCTCGCTGGCACGGTCGTCACACTTGACGGCGAGCTGTACGGCTTCGCCCTCATGGCCGACCAGACGGGCGCCTCCAACCCCGCCCGCGATGCCCTCGACGTGGCCGCGAGCAGCCTTGCCGGTTGCGGCTGCGCAATCGGATAGCCCCTCCTCACGACTCGGCGCGGATCGCTGCGGAGCACGTACGGTGGGTCGCATGACGCACCAGGAACCTGACGCAACGGGCCCGGACGAGCCACTGGTCGACTGGGATCTCGCCATGGCGACGGCGACTCGGCTGGCCCGGCCGGGGCCTGAGGTGTCGCGCGAGGAGGCCGCCGCTCTCGTGACGGATCTGCGCTATGCGGCGCAGGCGGCGCAGGGCCACGTGGCTGCCTACACCGGCCTGTCCGCCGAGCCCGCGGTCGCACCGGTCGTGGTGGTCGACCGGGCCGGCTGGGCGAAGGCCAACGTGGCGGCCCTGAGCCAGCTGATCACCCCGCTGCTCGAGAAGGTCAGGGCCAAGAAGCCACAGCGTCAGAACGCGATGCCGATCTTCGACCAGATCGGGCCCAAGGTGACCGGGCTCGAGACGGGCGCGCTGCTGGCGTTCCTGTCCGGCAAGGTGCTCGGCCAGTTCGACCCGTACCACGTCGGCGACGACGGGGAGCGCGGCCGCCTCCTGCTCGTAGCGCCCAACGTGCTCGCGGTCGAGCGCGAGCTGCACCTGGACCCGAGCGACTTCCGGTTGTGGGTGTGCCTGCACGAGGAGACCCACCGCGTGCAGTTCGGGGCGGTGCCGTGGCTGGGCGAGCACCTGCGCAGCCTGATCGCTCAAGTGCTCGAGGAGACCGAGCTCGACGCATCGGCCCTGGCCAACCGGCTCCGCGAGGTCGTCGAGCAGGTCATCCGGTCCGCCAGGGACGACAGCGGGCGCTCGCTCCTCGACATCGTTCAGACACCGGAGCAGAAGGAGATCGTCGACCGCATCACCGGCATCATGTCGCTGCTCGAGGGGCATGCCGACGTCGTCATGGACGGAGTCGGCCCCGAGGTCGTGCCGTCGGTCGAGGAGATCAGGCGGCGGTTCCAGGCCCGCCGGCAGGGCGCCAAAGGCACCGACAAGATGCTGCGTCGCCTGCTGGGTCTCGAGGCCAAGATGCGGCAGTACCGCGACGGCGCCACCTTCGTACGAGCCGTCGTCGACAAGGTCGGTCTCGACGGGTTCAACCGGGTCTGGGACTCGCCCGAGCACCTGCCGTCGCTCGCCGAGATCGGCAGCCCGGACTCCTGGGTGGAGCGGGTCCACGGCAAGGCGGCCTGACCCGGGCGCTCTGCGACACTGACCGTCATGGGGCCACATCCCACGGTCGCGGCGGTCCGGCTCGCGATCCGGCGGGCGCTGACCGACGTCCCTGACCGCGTGGTCGTGCTCGCCGCCTGCTCCGGTGGCGCCGACTCTCTCGCACTGGCCGCCGGTCTCGCCTTCGAGGCGCGCACCCGTGGCTGGCGGGCAGGAGCAGTGGTCGTCGACCATGGACTGCAGGCCGACTCCGGTGCGGTGGCGCGTCGGGCGGCGGTGGCACTCGTACGAATGCGGCTCGATCCGGTGGAGGTTGTGTCCGTACGAGTGGAGCCGCGCGGCGGTCCCGAGGCCGCCGCGCGGGCCGCGCGGTATGTCGCGCTCGACGCAGCCGCCGAGCGGCACCACGCAGCCGCCGTCCTGCTCGGCCACACGCTGGACGACCAGGCCGAGAGCGTGGTCCTGGGGCTGGCCCGTGGCTCGGGCGCCCGTTCGCTGGCCGGGATGCCCGAGGTCTCGGGGCGCTACCGGAGACCGCTGCTCGGGTTGACGCGGGCGACGACTGTCGCGGCCTGCCTTGCTCAGGGGCTGACGCCGTGGGACGACCCGCACAACACCGATGCCACCTTCGCGCGGGTGCGGGTGCGGCACGATGTGCTGCCCACGTGGGAGAAGGCGCTCGGCCCGGGCGTTGCCGAGGCGCTGGCTCGTTCGGCTCGCCTGCTGCGCGCGGACGCCGACGCGCTCGACACATGGGCAGGGCAGGCATGGCGTACGTGCCACGACGGCGACGGGCTCGTCGTGGAGCGGATCGCCGAGTTCCCTGCCGCCGTACGCACGCGGATGCTGCGCAGGCTCGCGTTGGACGCGGGCTGCCCGGCGACCAACCTGACCGCGGCGCATGTCGCCGAGCTCGACCGGCTGGTGACCGACTGGCACGGGCAGCGATGGGTGGAGCTCCCTGGGGGGCGGCGCGCCGCACGCGTGCAGGGTCACATCCGGGTGCGTGCCGAAACGCCTGAATCGTCACATAAGATGTAGCCCGTGCGCCTGCGTCCAGGCGCGCTCCCCCGTCAGATCGTCACCGACCCGGGGCCAACGCTGCCCCGGAGTCGGTGCGCGCCGCCCTGCGCACCACATCCGGAGACCGCACACCCATGCTCGTCGCGCTGCTCGGCTACGCCGCCGCGGCCGTCGGAGTCAGCTGCTTCTGGCCGCAGATCGTGCGGCTGGTCCGCACCCGCCGGGCGGACGGGATCTCGCGCGTCAGCGCCTCGCTCGCGGTGACATCGACGGCGACCTGGCTGTCGTACGGTCTGTTGAGCGCGCAGGGCCCGCACATCGTTGCCAACGCGCCGGCGATGCTGCTCGCGATCGCGACGCTGGTCGTGCTGACGCGCACGGTGCGTCTTCCTGCGCGATACCTGCTCACCGGTTTCGCAACGTGGGCCGCAGTGGCCGGCACCGCCTACACGCTGGGCGGTGTCGTCGCGGTCTCGCTGCTCGCGACCTGCATCGGCCTGTTCCGTCAGGTGCCGCAGTTGTGGACCGCGTTCCGCGGCGCCTCGCTGGTCGGCCTCTCGCCGCACCCGCTTGCGCTCATCGTGATCAGCGCCGCGCTCTGGCTGTCGTACGCCCTCGCCGTGGGTGACGCGGTCGTGGCCGGGTGCAGCCTCTTCGCGATGACCGTGAACGCCGCGATCATCGTGCGCCGGGTGCCGCCACGGTGGTTGCTGCACTGCGTGGCCAACGGCCGGTATGGGCCGCGCGCGGCGCTCATCGCTGCCCCCGTCGCGCGCAAGTTCGCCCTCGCCGCCTGACTTGCGCTATGCCGAGCAGGACGACGGTGAGGTCCGCGTTGGGAGAGCCAACCGAGCGGCACGGCCCGGCACTGACCCAGGATGGATTGTGTCGACGAGTACCAAAGGAGGGACGCCCGATGAACACACCACCAGTCGTGTCGCCACAGGAGTGGGAGCTCAGCACGTCAGGAGCTGCTGGTCAAGGAGAAGGAGCTCACCAGGGCGCGCGACGCGATGGCGGCCCAGCGCCGGAGGATGCCGTGGCTGGCGGTCGAGAAGGATTACCGCTTCGAGGGCCCGAACGGGCCGGCGAGCCTCGCCGATCTCTTCGAAGGCCGCCGCCAACTGATCGTCTACCGCGCCTTCTACGCGCCGGACGTCACCACGTACCCAGAAGCGGGCGGCGCGTACCCGGAACGTGCCTGCGTGGGCTGCTCGTTCGTTGCCGACCAGGTCGCACACCCCGCCCACCTGAACGCGCGGGACACGACGCTCGCGTTCGCCTCGCGCGCCCCGCAGGCCGAGATCCAGGGCCTGAAGGAGCGCATGGGCTGGCAGCTGATCCCGTGGTACACGATCACCGACGGCTTTGACAAAGACTTCGGCGTGGACGAGTGGCATGGGACCAACGCGTTCATCCGCGATGGCGAGCGGATCTACCGCACCTACTTCGTCGACGCCCGAGGCGACGAGGCGATGGGAAGCACCTGGAGCTACCTCGACATCACCGCGCTCGGCCGCCAGGAGGAGTGGGAGGACTCGCCGGAGGGCTTCCCGCAGACTCCTCCGTACCAGTGGTGGAACTACCACGACGCGTACTAGGCACCGTTGTTCGTGCGCGTCCGAACAGGACGGCTGATCAAGACCTTCGTTGTGATGGTCCCGGACGTCGCAGTCACGTGCCCACCGTTGGGTTGTCGTCAACCAGGGACGCGGCTCGCGGCAACAGCGGACGTTCCCGCGGGAACGTTTCTTCACTCCGATTGCCGGCATGATCGGGCGAGCGAGCCGCGCCCGCGCGTCATACCGATTGCGACTGGGCAACACGACGTCGCCCTAGCACGACCGCAGGTCAAACGTATCGGTCGGCGGTGTCCGGCCACTTGGGTAACCACTCCACCGGCATGAGGAACCAATGCCGGAGCACGCACTGGATGTGCGCATGCTCAAGCAGTCCGCCCGTGCTAGGCACGGACGTCGCGACGAGAGATGGCGGCCGGTTGACCGCACTCCGGGCAGACAACGAGGTCCACGGTCGTCATCGCGCGCTCACTGCCTGCCGTACAGCGCCAGCTCAGGCACGACCGGCTCTGGGACCGGGCCGGCGTGACCCGCTCTGCGTCTGGCGGAGAACATCGGTCCACGTGCAGGTACGGTCGGCGCGAACGACGACAGCCCGATCGGTTCCGTGAGGTTGTCGTAGATCGCCTCGAACCCGCCAGTTCGCGCGTACGTCTCGTGCCAGAAACTCGTTCCCTGTGGGTCGCGAATGAACGCGACCCACCAGTCCCGGTGCGGAAGGGACCGCGCCCATTGCTCAAGCGCTTCGAAGTCGCGCCAGTACTGCCGGATCCCGGCGTGCGGAGGCAACAGCTCGAACCAGAAGTTCTCGTGGCGCAGCAGCCCGTCCGGTCGGGCCGCCACTGAGTCGCCGATCTCGTGTGCTATCCGCCGGAGTACACGCGCGCCGCGCAGCGACTGCGCGCGCATGCCCAGGTAGATGACGACCAGGTCGGGATGGTCAGTGAGGTCGACCGTGGCCCGCGGCGTGCCCATGGGCCGAGAGTGCTCGTGGTCGGCATCGCGGCACATCGAGGCAACGCCCTGACGTTATTCCGGACTTCCCCTGAGCTTTCGAGGTCCTGCAGCGGGCAGTCGATGCCACAATCGGGATGTGACGGTCGCGCGGCTGACCGACACCGCACTCGACGCGATCAACATGCTCGAGCGCCAGGACGAGTTCGCGGTGATCGAGCGCACGCTGGATGCGGCCGATGCTGGCCGTGGCGAGTTCCTCGTGCTCGAGGGACCGGCTGGGATCGGCAAGACAGCGCTGCTTCACGTCGGGGCAGGAGCCGGCAAGGCGCGAGGCATGACCGTGCTGGCGGCCAGAGGCTCAGCTCTCGAGGGGGATTTCTCCTTTGGGGTGGTTCAGCAGCTGTTTGAGCCGCTCGGCCTTGGCTCCCCGGTCGCCGACCGGGAACTGCTCGACGGGGCCGCCTCCCTCGCGCTGCGGGCGTTCGGTCAGAGCCTTGGGCAGGGTGTCCCGAGTGCCGATGCGTCGTTCGCGACGCTGCACGGGCTGTACTGGCTGGTGGCCAACCTGTCCGCCCAGACTCCGGTTCTGCTCCTGGTCGATGACTGCCATTGGGCTGACGGGCCGTCGCTGCGGTTCCTGGCCTTCCTCGGCGCGCGTCTCGATGAACTTCGCGTTGTTGCGCTCGTTGCTCGGCGGACCGGTGACCCGGCAGCCGAGCCGGAACTGCTGCTCGAGCTCTTGGGTCTTGCGGGCGGAACACTGCGCCCAGCACTGCTCGGTCCGAGCGCGACGGCAAGACTCGTTCGCGAGATGGTCGGAGAGCAGGCGACCGAACGCTTCTGCGCCGCCTGCCATGCGGCTACGGGCGGGAACCCGCTGCTCGTGCGGACGCTGGTGGCAGGTCTTGGTGCCGAGGGTGTCCCCGAGACCGACGAGGCGGTCGAGCAGGTCGGCACGTTCGGTCTTGACGCGGTCGCGAGCCTCCTGACCCAGCAGTTGGCTCGGTTTCCGCCAGGCGCGGACGCAGTGGCGCGTGCGCTCACCGTCCTCGGCGACGGCGCGCCATTGCGCCAGGTGTCGACACTCGCGCGGCTGCCGCTCGATGCGACGGCGGTCCTCGCCGACAGCCTGCGGTCGGCGTCCATCCTTGCTCCGGGCAGTGAGCTGCGCTTCGCCCATCCGATTCTTCGTGCCGCCGTGGAAGATGCGATGGGCGAGGACGAGCGGGCGCTCGCGCATGCCAAGGCTACGGCCGTGCTGGCAGCCGATGGCGCGCCACCTGACCGGCTGGCGCTGCACCTCATCCGCACTCACCCGGTCGGAGATCCGGACACCGCCGCAACGCTTCAGCAGGCTGCTCGACTCGCTGTCCAGCGCGGCGCCTTGGACATTGCTGGCCAGTACCTGGTCCGGGCCTTGGCCGAACCGCCACCGACAAGGCTGCGCGGATCGCTCCTGGTCGAGCTGGGACTTGCATACCTCGCCGAGCGCCGGGGCTCCCAGGCGATCCAACTGCTCACTGACGGCGTGGCGACGATCCATGTGACCGAACGTCCGGCAGCAGCCCTTCTCGCTGGCCGGGCCCTCGGAATCGCCGGCCATTTCGTTGAGGCCGCTGCCGTGCTTGAGTCTGCCGTTCCGGCCAGCGGCCCCCGCACCGACGTCGAACTCATAGTGGAAGCCGAATTGCTCGCGAACTCCTGGCTGCTGGCCGACCGGGCACGTGCTGCGTGGGACCGGGTCGGGCAGTACCAAGAGGAGAGCGCGCCCCCAGGCGTCGGGCGCGACCTTATGCGTGTCCACCTCGCGGTCCGCGCGCTCGGGCGCGCCGGATCGCAGGCCTCGGGGTCGGCCCTGCTTGATCGCGTCCTGGCAAGCAGTTCCATCGTTGATGAGGAAACCCTGGTGCTGGCCTGGGCGACGATGATGCTGGTCGCCACCGACCGGTTCGACGATGCCGACCAAATCCTGTCCGCACTCATGCGAGAAAGTGAACGGCGCGGCGCAGCAAGCCTGGTCGCCCATCTCGGCTTCCCGCGAGCGATCATCGCCTGCCGGCTAGGCCGGCTCAGGGAGGCGGAGGCATACGCGCGATGGTCGCTTGAGCAGAAACTGGCCCGTGGCATGAGCGCCGGGAGGGCGTGGCATCTCGCACCACTGCTCGATGCCCTCGTCGCGCAAGGTGATCTCGACGGAGCGGAGCTCGCATTGGCTCAGGCCGATGTCCCGTCGCCTGCGCCAGCCGACATGGGCTGGGCGATGGCGCTCGAGGCACGTGGGCGCCTGCGGCTTGGGCAGGGACGCCCGCGCGAGGCGCTTGCCGACCTGCTCGACGCAGGGACGCGCTGGGGGCAGCTGCCATGGAGCCATCCAGGGCTGGCGCTGTGGCGGGTCGATGCCGCGGCCGCGCAGCTGCAACTCGGCAATCACACCGAAGCGGGACGACTAGCCGCCCAGCAGCTTGAGCTCGCACAGGCAACTGAACTCCCCCGTCTCATCGCCGGTGCGCTGATCGCCAAGGCGGCGACACAGCAGCGCCCCGAAGCTCGTGCCCTGCTGCAGCAGGCCGTCGATCTGCTCGAACCACTGTCCGCGCGGCTCGAACTCGGCCACGCGCACGTCGAGCTCGGATCGGTGTTGCGCCGGGACGGGAAGCGACTCGAAGCGCAGGATCACCTCCGACGCGGGTTGGAGTTCGCTCATCGCGCCGGCGCCGCGCCGCTGGCCGCTCGAGCCCGTGACGAGCTCGTCGCTGCCGGGGGACGCCCGCGCAGGCCAGCGATCAGCGGTGTCGAGGCACTGACAGCGAGCGAGCTGCGGGTTGCGCGGCTCGCCGCCGAAGGAGCGACCAACCGGGACATCGCGCAACGGCTGTTCGTCACCCAGAAGACGGTCGAGACTCACCTGCGGCACGTGTTCCAGAAACTGGGTGTACGCGGCCGCGACGAGCTCCCGCGCGAGTTGGCCAGGGACTAACTGGGAGTGCCCCGTGTCTTGCGTTGCATGTGACTTCGGGAACCATTCGATCTTGACTCTGGGATGACAATGCGCGCGGTCGTGTACGACGGGTTCGGCCAGCGGCCGGAGGTCCGGCTCGTCCCCGATCCGCAGCCGCCGGCCGCGGGCGCGGTCATCCGCGTCGCCGCGACCGGGCTGTGTCGCAGCGACTGGCACGGCTGGCTGGGCCACGACCCGGACATCGCGTCGTTCCCGCACATCCCCGGCCACGAGCTTGCCGGCGTTGTCGCGTCCGTCGGTCCGGACGTCACGGGGTGGCGGCCGGGCGACCGGGTCACCACCCCGTTCGTGAACGCATGCGGCGACTGCGCGTCCTGCCGCGCCGGCAACGGTCAGGTCTGCGAACGCCAGACACAACCCGGCTTCACCCACTGGGGATCCTTCGCCGAGCTCGTGGTCATCGAGCACGCAGACGTCAACCTCGTGCGGCTGCCGGAGGGCATGGAGATGGCGACCGCGGCAAGCCTCGGCTGCCGGTTCGCCACTGCCTACCGCGCGGTCGTCGCGCAGGGCCGGGTCCGGGCCGACGAGTGGGTCAGCGTGTACGGCTGCGGCGGTGTCGGGCTGGCCGCGGTGATGGTGGCGCACGCCCTTGGCGCTCGAGTGGTGGCCGTTGGCCTGACCGCCGACGAGCTCGCCCTCGCCCGGAGCCTGGGCGCGGACGCGGTTGTCGACGGCTCGGCCGCGGACGTGGCGGGGCAGGTACGCGCCGCGACAGACGGCGGCGGCCACGTGTCGATCGAAGCGGTGGGCGACCCACAGGTCTGCGCGACGTCGATCGACAGCCTGCGGCGGCGCGGACGGCATGTCCAGGTCGGACTGCTTCCGTCGGCCGACGGCCGGACACCTCTCCCTATGGGCAAGGTCATCGCCTGGGAGCTGGAGGTGCTGGGGGCGCACGGGATGGCGGCCAGCGACTACCCGCGGATGCTCGATCTCATCATGAACGGGGCGTTGCACCCCGAACGCCTTGTCACCAGCCGCATCGGTTTGGCCGAGGCGCCCGCAGCGCTCACCGCCGACCGCTTCCCGACGGGCGTGACCGTGATCGACCCGTACGCTTGAGCCGTGGACGAGCAGGACATCGGCGACGCGCTGGAGAAGGTGCTCTACACCGAGGACGACATCCACCGCAGGCTCGGCGAGCTCGCGGCAGACATCGAGCGCGACTACGCCGACCGTGACGTCCTGCTCGTCGGCGTACTGAAGGGTGCCGTCATGGTGATGGCCGACCTGGCCCGCGCCATGCGCCGGCACGTGGCGATGGACTGGATGGCGGTGTCGTCGTACGGCTCGGGCACCAAGTCCTCGGGCGTTGTGCGCATCCTGAAGGACCTCGACACCGACATCAGCGGCAAGGACGTCCTCATCGTCGAGGACATCATCGACACCGGGCTCACCCTGTCGTGGCTCGTGTCCAACTTGCGCTCACGCGGCCCCGCCTCGGTGGAGATCTGCGCACTGCTGCGCAAGCCGGACGCGGCAAAGACCAACGTCGAGGTCAAGTACGTCGGGTTCGAGATCCCCAACGAGTTCGTCGTCGGGTACGGGCTGGACTACGACGAGCGGTTCCGCAACCTGCGGGTCGTGGGCACGCTCGCGCCGCACGTCTACTCCTGAGGCGCGCGGCAGGCATGCAGCGCGCCCGCCTTGGGGTGGGAATCGGTTGCTGGGGCAACGCTGGGGCGCCCCAGCGGACGGGTGTCACGTGGTGGGCGGCGCCCTACTCCGGGATCGGCTCGGGCAGCGGCACCGGCTTGCCGCCGCCGCCGGACCCGCCCGGGCCGAAGTCGTTGCCTGCCACCAGCGTCGAGCCGATCTCTCCCAGTCCGTCGGCCGACACGAGCGTCAGGGTGGCGCCGGCCATCCCCTCGTCGAGGACCGCGAGCCGGCCGGTGCCGACCGGGATCGCCCGGGAGATCCAGCCGTCCCTGGCCGGCTGCCAGCGCCCGCCCTCGTCGAGCGACCCGTCGGCGCCGACCCGTACCGCCCACAACGACGAGCCGTCCGGACCCGAGATCGGCAGGTAGGCGACACGGAGGTCGGGCAGGTACGTGAACTGGCGCGAGTCGCTCTCGACCTCGCTCCACGTGTCGCGCAGCCCCAGCGCGTCGAGCCGGGCCGGTGCTGCGAGGTCGCCAAGGTCGAAGGTCGACACCTGCACGCCCAGCGTCTGGCCTTCCTCCGTGGCGTCCTGGCCGACGCCGAGCAGCAGGTCGTCGCCGAGCGGGTGGAGGTATCCCGAATAGCCGGGCACCTTCAGCTCGCCGAGGACCTTCGGCGTCGTCGGATCCGAGAGATCGACCGTGTAGAGCGGGTCGGTCTGCCGGAAGGTCACGACGGTCGCCAGGTCGCCGAACCATCGGACCGCCCGGATCTGTTCGCCCTTGCCGAGCCCGCCGACCGAGCCGACCATGTCGAGCGAGCTGCCGTGCTCCTCCAGCACGGTGACGGCTGCGTCGGTGTTGGGCTCGGCAGTCTCGCCGCGCCAGAACGTGCTGCCGCGGGTGGTGGCCACGCGCAGCCGACCGTCGTCCTCGCTCATCGCCCAGCGGCCCATCAGCCAGCCCTCGACCTCGCCGGACGCGACGTACGACGTCTGCGCGCCGCTCACGTCGAACGAGTGCAGCTGGGTGCGCACCGTCTGTTCCTCCGGTTGGACGGCGGCGGCGCCGGGCTCGACCGGCATCGGGCGGAACCAGCCGCCCTGGGTGGTCGCGACGTAAAGCCGGTCGGTGGAGGCGTAGACGAGATCACCGTCTGCGGTCACCGCGGTCGCGGCGGGCTCTGCCGGCGCAGTCAGGTCGAGGGTGAGCACCGTGACGACTCCCAGCCCGCTCGGCGCGTTGGGGTGGCGTACGTCTGCGCACTCGAGGAGCGGCTCGGACGACACCACGTTGCCGGCATCGTCCCGGACCACCCGCTTGGGCAGCCAGTCCTGAGCCTCGCTGCCCGTCACGACGCCTCGGTTGTGCTGCTGTGCCTCATCCTCGGCGCCGGGGGACTGCGGGTAGAGGAACGGTAGGGCCGGGCTGTGCCGCACCACGACGCGGACGACGCCGTCGTGCTCGCGGGCGGAGACGTACGAGCCTTCGACCTCGTCCATGCGCTCGACCCTCGGCGCGCTCGGGTCGGACAGATCGACGACGGTGAGCACCGCGGTCGTCGCCCCTGGGGCGACGATGGCGCTGCTCACGGCCCGGTCACTGGCCATGGGCACCGGGCCGTCGTGCCACTGGGACCCGAGCACCAGTGCCTTGGCACCCGAAAGCAGCAGCTCGAAGGCACCGCCGGGCAGCGTCAGCTTGCCGAGCTCGCGAGGCGCATCGCCGGTGACATCGAGGACGTGGAGCTGGTCGCCGCGGACGAGCACGACGCGCGACCCGTCGGTCTTGATGAGGTCGGGTTCGTCGACGCCCGCCTCCTGCACATTGGTGCCGGTCGCGCCGGGGCCTACAGCACTGGTGTCGGCGGCCGCGGCCTGGGGAGCGGCAGCGCTGCGCTGTGCGGTTGCGCTCTCGGCGGCGCCGCTTGCGGCCATGTCCACGGCGGCACCGCCGACACCAACCCCGTACGAGTCGAGGCCGTACGGGCCGACCGACGCCAGCGCAGAGTCGACGAACCACGAGCGGAGCTGGTCGCAGCCCTCGAAGGGAGTCAGCGTCGCGGCCGCGGCCTGCTGCTCGCTCGGTCCGCCCGGGGCCAGCACGAGCGCGCCGCTGATGACCGCCACTGCCCCAGCCGCAACGGCCGCTCTCGCCCGTGCACCCACCCTGGCCTCCAGCCCGTCATCCGGCCCTCCTGCGGGCCGTTCGTGCTGGTCGGACGTGACGAGCGCCACGTCGGTTCCGTCCGATATCGGATCGTGTTGCGCCGAGGGCGGGAACACCCGGGTTGACAGGCTCGTTTTGTCCCTGACGGGGTCCACGCGGGTGGGCGTGGCGAAAGTCCGCGGTGTACCGTCAAGCCTCAGGTCGGAACACACCTGGGGCAGCGTCGGCGAGCCGGTCGGCGCGGGTAGGGGCCCGGGCGTCAAGTCGCGCGTGGGCTGTTGAGTTGGCAGGAGGAAGGGGCCCCAAGCGCCCCGAGTCAATGGACGTGAAGCGCTTCTTCCGCGGACCGATCTTCTGGATCGTGTTCGCCCTCCTCGTGCTCTTCGGCGGCCAGGCGCTCCTGTCCGGCACCAGCAGCTATGAGCGGGTCGACACCTCGACCGCCCTCCAAGAGATCAGTGACGGCAACGTCCAGTCGGCCAAGGTCCTCGGCGCCGACACCATGGAGGTCCAGCTCACCCTCAAGAACGGCGACCAGGTCCGCGCCGAGTTCATCGACGGCCAGCAGGTCAAGATCACCGACGCCCTCCAGCAGCAGGCCGAGGACGGCACGCTGCCCGACGGCTGGACCGGCGAGAACCCGCGGCCGTCGTTCTTCGTCTCGCTGCTGACCTCGCTGTTCCCGTTCCTGCTGCTCTTCGGCCTGATCTTCTTCTTCATGAGCCAGGTCCAGGGCGGCGGCAGCCGGGTCATGAACTTCGGCAAGTCCAAGGCCAAGATCGTCAGCAAGGAAGCTCCCAAGACCACGTTCGCCGACGTGGCCGGGGCCGACGAGGCGGTCGAGGAGCTCTACGAGATCAAGGACTTCCTCCAGGAGCCGCTGAAGTTCCAGAACGTCGGCGCCAAGATCCCGAAGGGTGTCCTGCTGTACGGCCCGCCCGGCACCGGCAAGACGCTGCTGGCGCGGGCTGTCGCCGGCGAGGCGGGCGTGCCGTTCTACTCGATCTCCGGTTCCGACTTCGTCGAGATGTTCGTCGGCGTCGGCGCCAGCCGGGTCCGCGACCTGTTCGAGCAGGCCAAGGCCAACGCCCCGGCCATCGTCTTCGTCGACGAGATCGACGCGGTCGGCCGGCACCGCGGTGCCGGTCTGGGCGGCGGCCACGACGAGCGTGAGCAGACGCTCAACCAGCTGCTCGTCGAGATGGACGGCTTCGACCCCAAGACCAACGTCATCCTCATCGCGGCCACCAACCGGCCCGACATCCTCGACCCGGCGCTGCTGCGCCCCGGCCGGTTCGACCGGCAGATCTCGGTCGAGGCGCCCGACCTCGAGGGCCGCTACAAGATCCTTCAGGTGCATGCTCGCGGCAAGCCCATTGACGCCGACGTCGAGCTCATGGCCGTGGCGCGACGCACGCCTGGCTTCACCGGCGCCGACCTCGCCAACGTGCTCAACGAGGCCGCGCTGCTCACCGCCCGCTCCAACGGTCGGCTGATCGACTCGCGGGCGATGGACGAGGCGATCGACCGCGTGGTCGCGGGCCCGCAGAAGCGCTCGCGCATCATGAAGGACGAGGAGAAGCGCATCACTGCCTACCACGAGGGCGGGCACGCCCTGGTGGCGGCAGCGCTGCACCACACCGACCCCGTACACAAGATCACGATCCTGTCCCGCGGGCGGGCGCTGGGCTACACGATGGTGCTGCCCGACGAGGACAGGTACTCCACGACCCGCAACGAGATGCTCGACCAGCTGGCCTACATGCTCGGGGGGCGCGCGGCGGAGGAGCTCGTCTTCCACGACCCGACGACCGGCGCCGCCGACGACATCGACAAGGCGAGCACCCTGGCCCGCAAGATGGTCACGCAGTACGGCATGACCGAGCGCATCGGCGCGATCAAGTTCGGCAGCAACCGGTCGGAGCCCTTCCTCGGGCGCGACATGGGGCATGAGCGCGACTACTCCGAGCAGGTCGCCGCCGTGGTCGACGAGGAGGTGCGCCGTCTCATCGAGGGCGCGCACCAGGAGGCGTTCGACATTTTGGTCGAGAACCGCGACATCCTCGACAGCCTCGTGCTCGAGCTACTCGAGAAGGAGACGCTCGACAAGCAGCAGGTCGCCGCGATCTTCAGCGACGTCGTCAAGCTCCCGCAGCGTCCGGCGTGGACCGGCTCCCCGAGCCGCGCACCGTCGAGTCGGCCACCGGTGACCGTGCCGCCGCGCCCGGCCGACGACGCCGCGGTCGACAGCAACGGCTCGCCCGCGGGCAAACCCGCGGGCGTGTCCGAGCCGGCTGGCGTCGCCGAACGCCGCACCAAGCCCGAGGCCTGAGGCCACCGTGGAGTCGGAGCCGGCGCTCCCGGCCGGGCCACGGTCTGACGGGCCGGCGGCCATCGCGAAGTTCGACCATGACCGCCTGGAGGCCGCGGTCCGCGAGCTGTTGATCGCGATCGGCGACGACCCTGACCGTGATGGTCTGCGCGACACTCCTGGTCGAGTGGCGCGCGCCTATGCGGAGCTGTTCTCCGGGTTGCACTCCGTGCCGGAGGAAGTGCTCACAACGACGTTCGACCTCGGTCATGACGAGATGGTCCTCGTCAAGGACATCGAGTTGTACTCCACGTGCGAGCACCACCTCGTGCCGTTCCACGGCGTCGCGCATGTGGGCTACATCCCGAGCACCGACGGCCGCATCACAGGTCTGTCCAAGCTCGCCCGCCTCGTCGACGTCTACGCCAGGCGTCCCCAGGTGCAGGAGCGGCTGACCTCACAGGTGGCCGACGCGTTGATGCGCATCCTGGAACCGCGGGGCGTCATCGTGGTCATCGAGTGCGAGCACCTCTGCATGACCATGCGCGGCGTGCGCAAGCCCGGCTCGCGCACCGTCACCAGCGCCGTCCGCGGTCAGCTGCGTGACGCCACCACCCGCGCCGAGGCGATGAGCCTGATCCTGGGGCGCTGACACGGCGCTGCCGAATGATCACGACCAGCAGGACCCTCCCCGCTCCACCAGGGCTTAAGCCCTGTCGATGCGGGGTGAAACCTGCTGGTCGTGGTCATTCTTCGCCGCCATCTCCTCGGCCAGCGCAGCCGTGAAGGTGTCGACGTCGGCCTCGGTGGTGTCGAAGGCGGTCATCCAGCGCACCTCGCCGGTGTGCTCGTTCCACGTGTAGAACCGGAAGCGCTTCTGCAGCCGAGCCGTCACCTCCGGCGGGAGCACCGCGAAAACCGCGTTGGCCTGCACCGGCCGTGACGATCTCGACGCCCGGAACCCCGCGCACGGCCTGCTCGAGCCGCCGCGCCATGTCGTTGGCGTGCCGCGCGTTGCGCAGCCACAGGTCGCCACCGAGCAGCGCCTCCAGCTGCACCGAGACGAAGCGCATCTTCGACGCCAGCTGCATCGACAGCTTGCGCAGGTAGGTGATGTTGCCGACCGCGTCGGGGTTGAGCACGACGACGGCCTCGCCGAACATCAGGCCGTTCTTGGTGCCGCCGAATGACAGGACGTCGACGCCGATGTCGGTGGTGAAGGCGCGCAGCGGCAGGTCGAGGGTGGCCGCGGCGTTGGCCAGCCGGGCGCCGTCGAGGTGCACGACCATGCCGAGCTCATGCGCATGCGACACGACCGCCGCTAGCTCGTCGACGCTGTAGCAGGTGCCGAGCTCGGTGCTCTGCGTCACGGACACCACCTGCGGCCGCGCGCGGTGCTCGTCGCCGAACCCCCAGGCCTGCCGGTCGACCAGCTCGGGGGTGAGCTTGCCGTCGGGCGTCGGCACCGTGAGCAGCTTGAGCCCCGCCACCTTCTCCGGTGCGCCGCACTCGTCGATGTGGATGTGCGCCGTCTCGGTGCAGATCACGGCGCCCCAGCGGTCGGTCAGCGCCTGCAGCGCGACGACGTTGGCGCCGGTGCCGTTGAAGACGGGGTAGGTCTGCGCGCGCTCGCCGAAGTGCGTGCGGAACACCTCTTGCAGGTGCTCGCTGTAGGCATCCTCACCGTAGGCGACCTGGTGGCCTCCGTTGGCGACCGCGAGCGCGGCGAGCACCTCGGGGTGCACGCCGGCGTAGTTGTCGCTGGCGAAGCCGCGCTCGCCCGGGTCGTGCCGTCGCTGCGCGACGGTGTCGGGCGTTGCCCCGGTCATGGCGTCAGCCAGAGGTGCTGCCCGTTGAGCTCAGCCGCCGGCCGGTCCCACAACCCCGCGATGACGTCGGCGAGCTCGGTCACGTCGGTGTAGCCGGCGAACGTGCGTTCGGGCTCGGCCGCCCGCTGCTGCGCGTTGACCAGCGCCTTGACGACCACGATGGCAGCGGCCGCATCGGCACCCGCCTTGGCGAACGAGTCGGCGATGGCCAGAACCCACGCTTCGGCGGCTGCCTTCGCTGTCGCATAGGCGGCGTTGCCCTCCGTGGGCTTGCTCGCGCCTGCTGCGGACACGATGGCGAGCCGCCCATGCGGGCTGGCCAGCAGCGCCTCGTGGAAGGCGAGCGTCGTGTGCTGGAGCGTACGGATGAGCAGGTCGTGCAGCAGGGCCCAGTCCTCGAGCCGGGTCTCCCCGAAGGACGCGCTGCCGCGCCAGCCGCCCACGAGGTGGACGAGCCCGTCGACGTGGCCGTGCTGCGCCACGGCGGCGTCGGCCCAGTCGCGGGTGGCGTCAGGGTCGAGCAGGTCGACGACGGAGCCGATCACCTTCCCTGTCACGGGGGCACCCTGCGTCGATAGGTTCGACGCTGGGTGTCGTTGCGTCGCATGGAAACCGCCTCGGCCAGCCGGTCCGGATGGGCGTCGGTCGCGAGCACGGTGGCGCCGGACGCGGCAAGTCGTCGTACGGTCGCCTGGCCCGCAGGGCCACCGGCGCCCGCGACCGCGACAACCAGCCCGGACAGGGTCGACTCGGTCACGCGTGCACCTCGGTCACCCGGTGATCCCCTTCGTGGACTCGACGACGCCAGCGAGCTTCTTCTGAAGGCCTCGTAGAACATGCTCAGCGGAAACTCGTCGGGAAGCACGACGTCGCACGAGCGCCTTCGGCGCGCCGTCGAGCGGCAGCGCGTCGGGACCCTTGGCCCAGGTCGACGCCGGGTTGGCGGTGAGGTAGCGCGACACCAGCTCGTAGGCCGCGAACCAGTGCGCCACCTTGGGCCGGTCGATGCCCGCCCGGTAGAGCGTCTCGATCTCGGCGAGCAGGTCGGTCGTCACCGGTGCGACCCGCTGCCAGTCGATCGTGAGCCGGTTGTCGGTCCAGCGCAGGACGTCGTGCTGGTGGAGGTAGGCGAAGAGCAGCTGGCCGCCGAGCCCGTCGTAGTTGCGGACCCGCTAGCCGGTGATCGGGAACCGGAAGATCCGGTCGAACAGGATGGCGTACTGCACGATTTTGCGATGGGCGCGACTGCGGGCTGCGACCTCGTCCGACTCCAGCCGCACGGCCTCCCGGAACGCGGTGAGGTCACAGCGCAGCTCCTCCAGGGAGTACATCCAGAACGGCTGCCGCTGCTTGATCATGAACGGGTCGAAGGGCAGGTCGCCGTGGCTGTGCGTGCGGTCGTGGACCATGTCCCAGAGCACGAACGCGTCCTCGGCGGTCTTCTGGTCGGCGAGCAGCGGCTCGGCGTCGGCGGGGAGCTCCAGCCGGAGCAGCTCGGCGGCCGCTCGGGACACGGCCCGGAAGCGGGCGGCCTCGCGGTCGAAGAAGATGCCGCCCCAGTTGAACCGCGCCGGGACCTCGCGCATGGCCACCGTCTCCGGGAAGAGCACCGCCGAGTTGGTGTCGTAGCCGGCGGTGAAGTCGACGAAGCGGATCGGCAGAACATCGGGTTGTCGTAGCGGTCGCGCTCGAGCTCGGCCAGCCAGTCGGGCCAGCGCACCTCGATGAGCAGCGCCTCGAGGTTGCGGTCGGGGTTGCCGTTCTGGGTGTACATCGGGAACACGACCAGGTGCACCAGCCCGTCGCGGCGCTGCTGCTCGGGCCGGAAGGCCAGCAGCGAGTCGAGGAAGTCGGGCACGCCGAACCCGTCGCTGGCCCAGCGCTCGAGGTCCTTGACCACGGCCTGCGAGGTAGGGCTCGTCGTGCGGCAGCAGCGGAGCGAGCTCGCGAACCGCCTCGACAGCGGTGGCGACCCGGTCGGCGACCGGAGCCTGCTCGTGCGTCGTCAGGTCGATGGACCCGTCCTTCGCCTGCAGCGGGCGGATGGCGCTGACCGCCTCCTTGAGCCGGAGCCAGGCTGGGTGCTGCGCGACCACGTACATCACAACCCCGATCGACAGGAGAAACTCTTGAGACAGACTTTACCCGCCGTAAGAGATCCGTAGAAATCCTCCAGTAGCCGTGAGATTTCCCGCCGGACGGCGTGTGCGGAGTGTCGCGGCGCGGGTCACACCGGGCGTGGGAGGCTTCCCGCGTGAGCGCGAGAAGGACCGTCGCCGGGCTGCCCAGCCTCGACCGTGCCCTGGTGATGGGTGTCGTCAACGTCACCCCCGACTCGTTCTCTGACGGCGGTGCCTGGTTCGAGCCCGACGCCGCGATCCAGCACGGCCTGGCCCTCCGCGACGAGGGCGCCGACCTCGTCGACGTCGGTGGCGAGTCGACCCGGCCCGGCGCTCAGCGTCCGTCCCAGGACGAGGAGCTGCGGCGGGTCATCCCTGTGATCGAGGCGCTCAGCGGCGCCGGGCTCACCGTCAGCATCGACACCATGCGGGCACCGGTGGCGGCGCGCGCGATCGCGGCCGGGGCGCGCCTCGTCAACGACGTCTCAGGCGGCCGAGCCGACCCCGACATCCTGCGGGTGACCGCCGACGCCGGCCTGCCGTACGTGCTCATGCACTGGCGCCGCCACTCGGCCGACATGCAGTCGCACACCGACTACGACGATGTGGTGGCCGATGTGATCGCCGAGCTGCGACCGCAGCTTGACGCGGCAGTCGCGGCCGGCATCGCGCCGGAGCGCATCGCCGCCGATCCGGGTCTCGGGTTCGCCAAGACGGCCGAGCACAACTGGACGCTGCTGCGCCGCCTCGATGAGCTGCACGAGCTGGGCTTCCCGCTGCTCGTTGGGGCCTCCCGCAAGGCGTTCCTGGGTCGGCTGCTCGCCGACCCGGACACCGGGGAGCTGCGCTCGCCCCCGGGGAGGGATGCGGCCACCGCTGCCGTCTCCGCGCTGGCCGCGGCCGCGGGCGCCTGGTGCATCCGAGTGCACGACGTCGGGCCGACGGTCGACGCGGTGCGGGTCGCGGCCCGGTGGATGCGCGGATGAGCGAGGAGGTGCTGGCCGCCAACACCGCGCACTACACGGCTTTCGAGAGCGGCGACCTTGACCTGTTGGGCGCCGTCTGGGTCGACGGAAAGCTGGGCGCCGACGCGTCCTGCGTGCACCCAGGGTGGTCTCCGATCCGGGGTCGGTCGGCGATCCTCCGGTCGTACGCGGCGGTCATGGCCGGCACCAGCTATATCCAGTTCTTCCTCACCGACGTCGCGGTCTCGGTGCACGGCGACACCGCCGTGGTGACCTGCACCGAGAACATGCTCAGCGCACACCCGGACATGCCGGAGACGACGTTCGCCGGCGGGCGCGCGGTGGCCACGAACGTGTTCGTGCGTACGACCGGCGGCTGGCGCCTGCTCGTCCATCACGCGTCGCCGGTGCTGACCGGCACGGGCGACAGCGCAGACTGACGGGTCAGATCGACCTGGGGTCGCCAAGCGGGTCGGCGAGCTGTGAGTCGGCCCGGCTGGGCAGTGGGCCGAGCGCGTCGCGGACGGCCTCGATGCGGTCGACGAGCCGATCGAACTCCGCCTGCAGGGCGCGCACCTTGGCCGCGGCTTCCGCCTCGACGCGACGCGCCTCTGCCTCCGCTGTCGCGGCGATCTCGGCTGCCTGCTCCTCGCCCTCCTTGACAAGCGCGGCACGCTCGTCCTCGCCCTGCTTGAGGCTGGCGGCCGCGGCCTCCTCGGCATTTTGCAGGAGGTTGGCGACGTGGGTGCCGAGCTCCTCGAAGGGAGGAGCGTGCTCCTCGAACTTCTGCTTCCACTTCAGCCCTTGACGCTCGGCCTGGTCGGCCCGCCACTCGGCGTCGCGGACCCGTGCCTCCAGGCTTGCGGTCTTCTCCCGAAGCGAGGCCAGCCGGTTTTCCGCCTGGGTGACATACGCGTCGACATCGGGCTTGCGGTAGCCCCGCACCGTGGTCTCGAACCGAACGACGTGCTCGACCTCGTCCGGTATCCGTTCCAGAACGCCAGCCTCCTCCGGCTGGACCGTGGCGTCGCTCACGAGCTCCACCATCCCCTTCCGGCGCAGTTCACGTTGCCCTGTCTCGGGACGCTAGTGCATGGCGGCGCAGCCCGTCCCCCCAGGTGTGAACTGACTCATGGCGCCCGGGGGCAGCGATGGATCCGGGGTGGCGGCTAGGGTCATCCTCGTGCCTGACCTCATCGCGCTTCGTGGACTGACCGCACAGGGTCGCCACGGGTGGTATGACGAGGAGCAGGCGCGTGGGCAGACGTTTCGCGTCGACGTGGTTCTCGAGGTCGACACCTCGGCCGCCGCGGCGACCGACGAGCTTGCCGACACGGTCGACTACGGCACCCTCGCCGAGCGCGTGGTGGCCATCATCGAGGCAGATCCGGTGCGACTCATCGAGACGCTCGCCCAACGCATCGCCGATCTCTGCCTCGATGACCCCCTGGTCCAGACCGCAGAGGTGACCGTGCACAAGCCCGAGGCGCCGGTGACGGTGGCCTTCCACGACGTATCCGTGACGATCCGCAGGAGCCGCGCGTGACCAGCCTCCCCCATCCGCTCGAGTTCGACGCCGACACCCTGACCGGCGAGCTCGCACCCATCCGGCGAGCCGCGCTCGCGCTCGGCAGCAACCTTGGTGACCGGCTCGACTTTCTCCAGGGGGCGGTCGACTCGCTCACGGAGTCACCGGAGATCTCGGCGGTGGGCGTTTCGGGCGTCTACGAGACCGATCCCGTCGGAGGTCCGGAGCAGCCGGCCTTCCTCAATGCCGTTCTCGTCGTCGAGACCTCGCTGTCGGCGCGCACTCTGCTCGAGCGCGCGCACGCGGTCGAGGATGCCTACGGCCGCACCCGCGACGTCGTCTGGGGTCCCCGGACACTCGACATCGACGTGCTCGCCCTCGGTGACAAGGTCGTTGGCGACGACGATCTGCAGGTCCCGCATCCGCGGCTTGCCGAGCGGGCCTTCGTGCTGGTCCCGTGGGCCGAGGTCGACCCCGGCTTCGAGGTGCCGGGCCTGGGGCGCGTCAGCGACCTGGCCGCGGCCACCTCGACGCAGGGCGTGCGACGGGTCGATGATGTGCGGCTCGACCTGCCCCTCTAGCGTCCCGGGCTGACACCCATGGGCCCTACCCGCATTCGCTCGCTCGTGGTCGCCGGCGTCGTCGGCCTGGTCGTCGGCTACCTGCTCGCGCGAGTGCTCGACGGGTTCACCTCCACCGGGCTGCCGCAGCTGTCGGCCGTGTCGCCGACGTTGTTCGTGGTGCTGGCCGGGGGCCTGCTCGTGGCGGCGCGTGCGGTGGGGGGGTGGGTGAAGGAGCGGCGGTACGACCAGCGCCTGGACGCGCTCATGGTTGCCCGCCTCCTCGCGCTGGCCAAGGCCGCGGCCGTGTTCGGCGCGTTCGCGCTCGGCGGCTATGCGGGCTTCGGGCTGGTCGCGCTCGAGGCGACCGAGTCCAGCGCGGGGCAGCGGCGCATCCTGATCGTCGCGGCCACCTGCCTCGGTGCGCTTGCGACCACGGTGGCGGCGCTGCGGCTGGAGAAGGCCTGCCGCGTCCCGCCGATCGACGGCGACGGCGACGGCGACCGTCCGCCGCCCTCGTGGGACAACGACGCGACACGCCCCGACTAGCCGCGCGGCCAATCAGGTGTCGATCACGAGGGTGACCGGGCCGTCGTTGACCAGGGATACCTGCATCATCGCGCCGAAGACCCCGGTCGCGACCTCAGCGCCGTACGACCGCAGCGCCGCGACCACGGCCTCGACCAGCGGCTCGGCGACCGGTCCAGGCGCGGCCGGTGACCACGACGGGCGGCGACCCTTGCGCAGGTCGGCGTACAGCGTGAACTGGCTGACCACCAGCAGCGGCGCCCCGATGTCCGAGCACGACTTCTCACCCTCGAGGATGCGCAGCTCCCACACCTTGCGGGCCAGCCGCTCGGCTCGCGCCGTGGTGTCGTCGTGCGTGACGCCGACCAGCACCAGCAGGCCAGGCCGGTCGATGGCGCCGACGACCTGTCCGTCGACCGCCACCGCGGCCGAGGCGACGCGCTGCACGACTGCTCGCATGGCGACCGATCCTGCCAGCCCGCCGCCCCGTAGGCTCCGCGCTCGTGACGTACGAGCTGGTGGCAGAAGTGGTCCGATCCGGGTTCGTCGAGGGTCAGCACTTCGGCACCGTGGCCGTGCTCGCGGCAGACGGGTCGCTCGCGTACGCGGTCGGCGACCCCTTGGCGCCGATTCTGCCGAGATCGAGCAACAAGCCGATCCAGCTGACGGCGATGTTGCATGTGGGGCTCGACCTCGACGGCGAGCTGCTGGCCCTCGCGGCAGGCAGCCATGGCGGCGAGGAATTCCACCTTGCCGGCGTCCGGCGGATCCTCGCCGGTGCCGGGCTGGATGAGACAGCCCTGCAAACGCCGCCGGCGCTCCCACTCGACGAGCAGGCCAGGCTGGCCCACCTGAGCAGGGGGTGCGTACCGAGCAGGATCGCCATGAACTGCTCCGGGAAGCACGCCGCAATGCTCGCCACCTGCGGTGTCAACGGCTGGCCACTCGACTCCTACCGCGACCCGCGGCACCCGCTGCAGCAGGCGATCGCACAGACGTTCACCGAGCTCACCGGCAACCCGGTCGCCCACGTGGCTGTCGACGGCTGCGGGGCTCCGGCACTGGCCACGTCGCCGGTCGGCTTGGCGACCGCCTTCCGTGCGTTGGTGCGCTCGCCCGCCGGCAGCCCGGCCGCGCGGGTGGTCGACGCGATCCGGTCGCACCCGGTGTGGACCAGCGGCAGCCGCCACCACGAGGCGCGGCTCATCCGCGGCGTCCCGGGCCTGGTCGCCAAGGGCGGTGCCGAAGGCGTGTTCGCCGCCGCGCTGCCGGACGGTCGCGCCTTCGCCCTCAAGGTGGCCGACGGGGCGCAGCGTGTGGTGCCCGTGCTGGCAGTGGCTGTGCTGCGCTCGATGGGTGTGACCGAGCCCGTGCTGGACGAGGTCGGGCGGCACCACGTGCTCGGCGGGGGCGAGCGGGTCGGGGTCATCCGGCCGACCCTCCAACCGAGCCCCCGATGAGCGCTCCGGAGGTCCATCCCGATTCGCCCCGGCCGTGGTCTGACGCAAACGCGACCAGTTGCGTACGCTGGACGGCGTGGAGTTCTTCGGCGGAATCCAGAACCTTCTCACCCTCGGGCTGCTGGTTCTCGCGCTCGTTGTCAAGATCTGGGCACTGGTAGACGCCCTGCGGCACCGCACCGACGCCTACCCTGCTGCTGGGAAGCTGAGCAAGCCGATCTGGGGCGCAATCCTCGGGTTCGCGCTCGTCGTTCAGATCGTCATTCTCTACCCGCTCAATTTCCTTAACCTCGCTGGCGTCGCCGCCGCGATCGTTTATCTGGTCGACGTCCGACCCGCCGTCGCGCAGGTCGAAGGCGGCCGCGGGCGCGGCGGACAGATAGGCCCGTACGGCCCCTGGTGACCCTCGAGCACGTCACCACCGGCCGAGGCAAACCTGTCACCCTGTTCGTGCACGGCGCGACCGGCTCGATCGCGACGACCAGGCCCTTCGGCAGCGGTGTGGCCGGCACCCGCGTCTTCCTGCACCTGCCTGGGTATGGGCTGTCGCGGCCCGTCGCCCATCCGTCCTACGGCGCCTTCACCCGACTCGTCCGTGACGCCGCGGACGAGGTCGCGGCCACGCAGGCGCTCGGCGTGTCACTGGGCGCAGCGGTCGTGGCCCGCCTGCTTGTCGATGACCCGGGACTGCTCACCAGGGCCGTCCTTGCGCTGCCCGCGCAGCCTTCGGTTGCTCGCCTCACCGCGTTGGCAGACGGGCTCGAATCAGACCAGGCCGCGAGCCTGATCGCCCGGGAGACGGGCGCTTCGGACTCGCGTGAGTTGCAGCGCTGGGCGTCGTCACAGGCTGCCACTCTGCGGGGATGGGCGGTCGCTGACACCCTGCGCGCCCTCGCGCCGGACGTGGCCCTGCCGGATGCCGACCGCCTTGCCAGGGTCGACGTTCCCGTCCTCGTCCTGGCGCAGCAGGGCGACCCCGTGCACCCGGAGTCGACCGCGCGAGCCTTGGCCGAGCGGCTGCCGCACGCCAGACTCGAGGTTCTGCCACCCGGCGGGCTGCTCTGGGCGCACCGGTCGCACGTCCGCGAGCTCGTCTCCAGCTTTCTTGCACCAGAGGGGAATCACGCATGAGCGCCCACGACCTGCACGGCCGCACCCACCGCCTCGAGCTCGACGACCAGACGCTGCGCACCTGGGACGCGACGGTGCTCGCGGCCGACCCGGAGCAGGGCATCGTCCTCGACCGGTCGGCCTTCTACCCCGGCGGCGGCGGGCAGCCGCCGGACGAAGGGGTGCTGATCTGGGGCGGCGTGCAGACCCGCATCGTCGGAGCCCGCAAGCGGGACGACCTGTGGCTCGTGCCGCACGACGACGACCCGCTGCCACCGCCCGGCACGGCGGTGCGTGGTGCGCTCGACGATGAGCGCCGCTCGGTCCTGATGCGGACCCACTCGGCCTTGCACCTGCTCGGTGGTGTGCTGTTCCGGGAGATCGGCGTCCTCATGACCAGCAGCGCCATGGAGCCCGGCGAGGGTCGGCTGGACTTCCCGCTGCCGGAGGTGCCGCCCGGCTTCAAGCAGTCGTTGACCGATGCGTGCAACGTCGAGGTCCAGGCCGATCGCGCCATCGCGGTGTCGGTGCTGCCACGCGAAGAGGCGTACGCCATCCCGACGCTGTTGCGCACTGCCACCGATCTCCTGCCGCCCGACATCGAGGTCGTGCGCATCGTCGACATCGACGGTCTCGACCTGCAGGCCGACGGCGGCACCCACGTCGCCTCGACGCGTCAGATCGGCCGCATCGAGGTCGCCAAGATCGAGAACAAGGGGAAGTCGTTCCGCCGGGTCCGCATCCGCGTGACCGACTGAGCTCGCGGTCAGTTCACCGGCAGCCCGGCGTCCCGGGCGGCGCCGACGAAGGCGTCGTACGTGTCATCCGAGAAGAGCACGAAACGCGCCTCAGCAACCTCGCTCGGTGTCTGCGCGACGGTGGTCATAGCGATCCGGGCGGCGTCGTGGAGCGGCCACCCGTAGATGCCCGCCGATACCGCGGGCAGCGCCATCGTGCGTACGCCGAGCTCGTCGGCGACGGCCAGCGCCTCCCGATAACACGAGGCCAGCAAGCCCGGGTCGCGCTGACCGGCGAGGAAGTTGGGGCCGACCACGTGGATCACCCACCGAGCCGGCAGGTCGCCCCCGATGGTCCAGCCCGCCCGGCCGGTCTCGAGCCCGCCAGGAAAACGGCGGATGCAGTCCTCGAGGATCGCCGGCCCGCCACGACGGTGGATCGCGCCGTCGACGCCCCCGCCGCCGCGCATCGCGGAGTTGGCCGCGTTGACCACCGCATCGACCTCTTGCCGAGTGATGTCCCCCTTGACGAAGGTGATGTCGATCACGGATGGAGCCTACGGCGGATGCCGGAGTCCGACCCGCCACGCCTGGGCAGGCCGGCGGGCGTCGACCGGAAATGCAAAGAAGCCAGTACATAATCCGCGAACCCGTACAAGTGATCTTCTCCCCTACACTTTCGGCATGCTGCCGCTCAGCCCGCCGACTGCACCCGACGAACGACCCGCCGACCGGCGTGTCGTGACGGACACCCGCGCGATTCGCGCGCTCGCCCACCCGGCACGGCTGCAGATGCTCATCCGCCTCACCACCGAGGGCCCGGCGACCGCGACCGAGTGCGCGCAGCTCACCGGCCTCACGCCCAACGCGTGCAGCTACCACCTGCGGCACCTTTCCAAGTACGGGTTCGTGGTCTCCGCGGCCCCGCGGGCCGACGCGCGCGAGCACGAGTGGCGCGCCACCGCTTACGAGTTCACCTTCGAGCTTGACGAGCACTCCCACCTGACGCGGGGGGCCTACCTGCGGCTGGTCGGCGGCGTCATGGGTACGGCCGCCGCCCACGTCGAGCGGTTCCTGAAGTACGCCGTGGACCAGCCCGTCGAGTGGGTCAGCGCCGCCTGGGTCAGCCAGCACGTGCTCCGGCTGACGGAGGACGAGCTCAACCGGCTGCGGCTCGCGATCGACGAGCTCATCCACCCGTTCCTGCACCGCACGCGCGAGGACGAGCCGGTTGGTGAGGCGCGGCTGGTCGACGCGGCGATATTCCTGACGCCGAGAGTCACCTGACAGGCTGAGCACGATGACTCCCCGCCGCGTCGCGATGCTCAGCATGCACACCTCGCCGCTGGACGCGCCGGGCTCTGGCGATGCGGGCGGGATGAACGTCTACGTGAGTGAGCTCGCGCGCGAGCTTGCTGCTCGCGGCATCGCGGTCGAGGTGTTCACCCGGCGCGTGTCGCGCCACCAGCCCGCGGTCGTGCGGCTTCCGTCTGGGGTGCTGGTCAGGCACGTGCTGGCCGGGCCGTACGGCACCATCGACAAGGGCGATCTGCAAGCGCGCATCTGCGAGTTCGCTGCGGCGGTGATGCGCGTAGAGGCGACGCAGGGTCCGCGCTACTACGACGTGCTGCACTCGCACTACTGGCTGTCGGGCCAGGCCGGGCTTGTCGTGCGACGCCACTGGGGCATCCCGCTGGTGCACTCGGCACACACGCTGGCGCGGGTCAAGGACCGCACGCGTTCGTCGGGTGACGCTGCCGAACCGCAACACCGCATCGCCGGCGAAGATCAGCTGGCTGTTGAGGCCGACCTGCTTGTCGCCAATGCCGAGGATGAGGCGATGGCACTTGCAGACCTCTACGACGCCGACCCCGCGAGGGTTCAGGTCGTGCATCCCGGCGTCGACCTCATGGCATTCAGCCCCGGCGACCAGGCAGCGGCACGCCGCGAGCTCGGCCTGCCGATGGGTGCGCAGGTGCTGCTGTTCGCCGGGCGCATCCAGCCGCTCAAGGCGCCCGACGTCCTTGTCGCGCGCGGCCGCGTCGTTGCGCGCGCAGGACCCGCGGCGGCCGCTCCATGTCGCGATCGTGGGCGGCCCCAGCGGCACCGGTGTGGGCCGGATGCAGCGGTTGCGACACCTGGTCTCCGCGCTCGACCTCGACGCCGTCGTACGATTCGCGCCGCCCGTCGACCACGCCCTCCTCGTGCACTGGTACCGCGCGGCCGACGTGGTCGTCGTGCCGTCGCGCAGCGAGTCGTTCGGGCTGGTCGCGCTCGAGGCGCAGGCCTGCGGCATTCCCGTCGTCGCCGCGGCTGTCGGCGGGCTGCGCACCGCGGTGGCCCACGAGCGCTCCGGACTTCTGGTGCCCGGCCACGACCCCAAGATGTACGCCGCGGCGCTGCGCCGGGTGCTCGACGAACCAGGCCTGCGGGCGAGGCTGCGCGCTGGCGCGCTCGAGCAGGCGGCAGCGTTTCGCTGGTCTCGCACCGCCGACGGGGTGCTGCATGCCTATGCGGCTGCGGCCGAGCGGCTGCTCCCTCCGTACACCATGGCGGTCGCGACATGAGCGAGCAGCAGCGCGTCGTCGAGCTCCTACGGAGCACGCTGACCGCGACGGAGGTCGAGTGGGAAGCGCAGGGCGACGCGCGGTTCGTCGTCACGTTGCCCGGCGAGCGCAAGCAGAAGACGGCTTGCAGCCTCGCGGTTGGCGAGCACTCGCTCATGGTGAGCGCGTTCGTGGCGCGTCGCCCGGACCAGAACCACGAGGCCGTCTACCGGTGGCTGCTGGAGCGCAACGCGCGCGCCTACGGCGTCGCGTTCACGCTCGACTCGGCCGGCGACATCTGGCTGACCGGCCGCCGGCCGCTCGCGGGGCTCGACGCGGCCGAGGTCGACCGGCTGCTCGGTGCGGTGCTCGACCTGGCCGACGGGTCGTTCAACACGATCCTCGAGCTGGGGTTTGTCGACGCGATCCGCGCGGAGTGGCGCTGGCGGCTCGACCGGGGTGAGTCGACCGCCAACCTCGCGGCGTTCGAGCGTCTGCGCCCGGCCGACTGACCGGCTCAGGCCGTGGCGACGGCCTCGGCTGACTCAACGCGCAGCGCAGCGATGCGCTTCGCGCGCGCGCCGCTGATCGCGAGGTGACCGGCCGCGGCGCCCAGACCGAGCACGGCGCAGGCGCCCCAGAGCAGGGCCGGGCTCTGGTCATAGAGCCAGCCGCCGCCGAGTGGCGCCACGAAAGCGGCACCGCTCCACGACAGCGCGTACACGCCCTGGTAGCGCCCCCGCAACGACGCCGGCGACAGGTCGGCCACCACGGCCATTGAGGTGGGCGCGTTGAGCACCTCGCCCACGGTCCAGATGCAGACGACGATGGCGTACGCGGCGACTCCGCCTGCGACCTGGTTGAGCGCGAAGCCCACACCGACGAGAACTGCCGAGAGAGCCAGCACGCGCGACCTCGGGAACTGCTCGGCGACCCGGCCGAGCGGCAGCTGGAGGAGCACGATGAGCAGTCCGTTGATGGCGATGACGCTGCCGTAGGCCGCTGCGGACAGTCCGGCGTCCGACATCGCCAGGGGCATCGCGATCGCGTGCTGCATGAAGATCAGCGCGATGACGAACGTCAGGCCGACGAACACCATGAACACGCGGTCCCTCAGCACATCGAGCAGGCCGCCGCTCTCTTTGACGACGGCCGGGGTCGCGCTGACGACCGGCCGTGTCTCTGGCACGCGGAGGAAGACCACGGCGGCGCACAGCACGAGAGCGAGCGCATTGCCAAAGAACAGGAGCTGGTACGAGACACCCACGAGCAGTCCGGCGACCACGGTGGAGAAGGCGAACCCCAGGTTGATCGCCCAGTAGTTCAGCGAGAACGCCCGCACCCGGTCGGCGACCGGGACGAGGTCGGCCATCATCGCTGAGCGCGCCGGCCGGGTCGCGTTGGTCCCGAGCCCGACGACGAACGCCGTGGCCAAGATCACCGGGAGCTCGGGCGCGAGGCCCATGACAAGAACGCCGGCCGCGGCGACCAGCTGCGCGGTCATCACCGTCGGCCTGCGACCCCAGCGATCGGCGCCCACACCGCCGGCCATCGAGCCGACGACGGCGCCGAGGCCGAAGACCGTGCCGACGACCCCGGCCATCGTGGCCGAGTGCCCGCGCTCGGTCGTGAGCCAGATCGCGAGGAATGGCACCACGAAGCCACCGAGGCTGGAGACGAGGGCGGATGTCCAGACCCACCAGAACGCTCCGGGAAGCCCGCCCACGAACGCGCGGACCTCGCTGCGGATGCGGTGCACGGCGGGTGGCCTCCAGAGGGCGCGACGCGGCCAGGCGGTAATGAGTAACGGGGCTTGATGCATCTTACCGGACCACACCCCTGGCTGGCACCGGATTTACCGCCGGGAGAGGTGCGGCAGGATTGGGCCATGACGCTCGGAACGCTGGTCCTGCTCCGCCACGGCGAGAGCGACTGGAACGCCAAGAACCTGTTCACCGGCTGGGTCGACGTCGACCTCTCGGAGAAGGGCCGCGTCGAGGCGGAGGCCGGGGGCCGGCTCCTGGTCGAGCGCGACATCCTCCCCGATGTCGTCCACACCTCCGTGCTGCGACGAGCGACCCGCACCGCCGAGATCACGCTGCACGCCGCCGATCGGCACTGGATCCCGGTGGTGCGGTCGTGGCGGCTCAACGAGCGCGCACTACGGGGCGCTGCAAGGCAAGAACAAGAAGCAGACGCTCGACGAGTTCGGCGAGGAGCAGTTCATGCTGTGGCGTCGCTCGTACGACGTCCCGCCGCCGCCGATCGACCCGTCCGACGAGTTCGCCCAGACCGGCGACCCCCGCTATGCGACGTTGCCACCGGAGCTGCTACCGGCGACCGAGTGCCTGCAAGACGTGCTGTGGCGGGCGCTGCCCTATTGGTACGACGCGATCTTGCCCGACCTGTACGCCGGCAAGACCGTGCTCGTCGCCGCGCACGGCAACTCGTTGCGCGCCATCGTCAAGCACCTCGACGGCATCAGCGATGACGCCATCGCGGGCCTCAACATCCCCACCGGCATCCCCTTGGTTTACGAGCTCGACGACAGCGCCCGCCCCGTCAAGCTGGGCGGCGAGTACCTCGACCCCGCCGCAGCAGCAGCCGCCATCCAGGCGGTGGCCAACCAGGGCCGCTAGCGGGGTCTTGCCGACTTGTCAGAATGGCAGAACGGCTGACCTGCGCGGACACACGCACCTGTTCTGACAGCTCAAGGGGGCTTCGATTGTCAGATCGTCATTCGGTCTGACAACTCGTGGCTCGGCACCATCCACACCGCACTCAACGCGCGATCCGCTGTCCACAGACGAAGGGTCGGCTATCGCCGCCTGACGGAGAGCGCCTCACGCTCCACGCATGACCAGTCGTGCCCTTAAGGCGATCGCCGATCCTGTGGCTCAGCTTCTCGAGAGCCAACTGCACGTCGCGCGCCGAGATCAGTTGTTCGTCGCGGGGCTTGACCGGCGGAGCCTTGACGTCGAGCTCTTCTTGGGACGGTGGCAGGATGTCGGGCCGACGGTGATCGTCGCCCACAACGGGCCGATTTCTCCCGAGCAGCGGCAATGGGTGGCTGTCCTCAACGCCGGGCCCCGCGCGGCGCTCTGCGGGCGCACGGCGCTGTCCAACCAGGGCCTCGTCGGCTGGGAAGACGACGCGCCCCATGTGATCGTCGAGCGTGGATCCAAGCCTCCGGAGCTCCCAGAGATCGAAGTGCGCGTCCACGAGTCGCGCCGCTTCGATCCCGAACGGCATGTTCATCCGGCACGGACGCCTCGATCGACTCCGGTGGATCGCAGCTTGATCGATGGCGCCGCGTGGACGCGTAGCCCACGCGGCGCGTGCGGTCTGGTGATCGCCGGTGTGCAGCAGCGGATTAGCACGGCACCACGATTGCTCGACCAGTTGGCTGACTCTGGAGCACTCAGGCATCGACGGCTCCTGAAGTTGGTGCTCGGCGATGCGGCTGGCGGCGCTCAGGCGCTTTCGGAGGTGGACTTCGGCAAGCTCTGTCGTCGCCGCGGACTGCCGGAGCCTCGCCGGCAAGTTGTGCGACCCGATAACCAGGGCAGACGCCGCTATGTCGATGTCGAGATGCGCGATCGGAAGGGGCGTCGGTTCCTTGTGGAGATCGATGGAGCTGTTCACCTAGTCGTGGGCAGCTACTGGCGCGACATGGCGCGGGCCAACGAGATCGTCATCGCGGGCAACGACCTGCTGAGGTTTCCGACCGTTGCCCTCTACCTGGACGAGGACGTTGTCGTCGACCAGCTCTGGCGCATGGTCAACCGCTAGACGTCGGTGCGACTTGTCAGAACCGTCCTGCGCATCTCCGCAGCTCAGCGGATCTGACACTCTGACAACTCCGGGTCACGCGGGACTGGTCAGAACCGCTGGGCGCGTCTGCGCAGGTGACTCGTTCTGCCGTTCTGACAACCCGGCGATCCCACGCCAGCCGACTCAGGCGCTTGCCGTCGCGGTGAAGTGGTTGGCAATCGACACGACGTGATCGGCGAACCGCTCGTAATAGCGGCCGAGCAGCGCCTGGTCGACGGCGACCTCCGCGGAGTAGGGCCAGTCGCGGTCGAGCACGACGAGGAACATCCCGCGGTGTAGCCGGTCCATCTCGTCGTCCTCGCGGGTCAGCCGCGCCGCGGCCTCCGCATCCCGGACCCGAATCACCGCCGCGACCTTGGTCGCCATCTGCTCGGCGACGACCCCCATGGCCGTGAAGGTCGTGCGCAGCTCCGCCGGCACCGCGCAGTCCGGATAGCGCATGCGGCTGACCTTGGCGATGTGCGCGGCGAGGTCGCCCATGCGCTCCAGCGTCGTGCTGATGCGCAGCCCGGCGATGATCGTACGGAGATCACCGGCCACCGGGGCCTGCGTCGCGATCAGCTCCACGAGCATCTCGTCGACCTCGTTGCGGTCCCGGTCGACGGCCGCATCCTGCGCGACGACGGCGTCGGCACGGTGGATGTCGGCCGACAACAGCGCGTCCGTGGCATCGCGGATCATGCCGGCCACCTGGCGAGTCATCGCGACCAGCCGATCCGTCACCAGTTCGAGCTGCTCGTGGTACGCCTCACGCATAGCACTGCACGTCCTTGTCAGTTGGGCCCAGCCCTGACCGTAGGTGCCGTCCGTGGCAGCACGGGTTGTTCACATGAACGAACTCGAAAGCCTCAGTGAACAGTGTCCCACTCAGTGAAGCCGCCGGACGCCGGTGTATAAGCCGGTACCCGCGGCGACCTACCATCATGCCGTGGACTGGGTAGTTGCCGTCGGTTCGATGGCCGGAGCGGCCGTTGGCCTTGCCGCCGGCTTGGGCTTCCGGATCAGCGAGCGCGCCCAGCACGCGCTACCCCCCGAGCCGGAGGACCCGCTGCCCCGGGGCGCCGAGCAGGTCCTCGCCGTGCTCAGCGCGAGCGCCGTCATCGTCGACCCACAATCGCGCGTGGTGCGCGCCAGCCCGTCGGCCTACGCGTTCGGCCTGGTCCGCAACGAGGCGCTGGCCGTGCCCGAGGTGATCTCCCGCGTCGAGGCCACCCATCGGGACGGCCGCATCCGCCAGCTCGACCTCGACCTGCCCCGTGGGCGTGAGGGCACTCTGACCCTCTTCGTCCACATTCGGGTGGCCCCTCTGTCCAGCGAGCTCGTCCTCGTGCTGGTCGAGGACCGCACCAAGGCGCACCGCATCGACGAGGTCCGCCGTGACTTCGTGGCCAACGTGTCTCACGAGCTCAAGACCCCGGTGGGCGCCCTTGGCCTGCTCGCCGAGGCGGTCGAGGAGGCGAGTGAGGATCCGGAGGCTGTACGACGCTTCGCGGGTCGCATGCAGAACGAGTCGGCACGGCTGACCCGGCTCGTCCAGGAGATCATCGACCTGTCGCGCCTGCAGTACGACGACCCGCTCGATGCCCCGGAGATCGTCAAGATCGACGAGGTCGTCGCCGAAGCCCTCGACCGGGCCCGGGTCGATGCCGAGGCCAACCGCATCAGGCTCGCCTCGGGTGGCACCGCCGACCTGGAGGTCTGGGGCAACTTCAGCCAGCTCGTCATCGCGTTGGGCAACCTGGTCGAGAACGCCGTCGCCTACTCCCCGGAGGGGACGCGGGTGGCTGTGGGCGTCCGCCAGGTGCTCGACCAGGTCGAGCTCAGCGTTACCGACCAGGGCATCGGCATCCCCGCGACCGAGCAGGACCGCATCTTCGAGCGCTTCTACCGCGTCGACCCGGCTCGATCGCGGTCCACTGGTGGCACCGGCCTGGGCCTGTCCATCGCCAAGCACGTCATCGCCGCGCACGGCGGCGAGATCCGAGTGTGGAGTGTCGTCGGGACCGGCTCGACCTTCACCGTCCTGCTCCCGATGCACCGGTCCACCGAGGGGCAGTCCGCCCCGCAACCCGCACCCGTACCGGAGGCCACATCGTGACCCGAGTGCTCGTTGTCGAGGACGAGGAGTCGTTCAGCGACGCCCTGTCGTACATGCTGCGCAAGGAGGGCTACGAGGTCTCGGTGGCCGGCAGCGGCCCGGAGGCGCTCGGCGAGTTCGACCGGTCGGGTGCCGACCTGGTCCTGCTCGACCTCATGCTGCCGGGGGTCCCCGGCACCGAGGTGTGCCGACAGATCCGCCAGCGATCCAACGTCCCGGTGATCATGGTGACCGCCAAGGACTCCGAGGTCGACAAGGTGGTCGGGCTCGAGATCGGCGCGGACGACTATGTGACCAAGCCGTTCTCGTCACGGGAGCTGATCGCCCGCATCCGCGCCGTCCTGCGCCGTGGGGTCGAAGCCGCCGAGCTGGTCACGTCGGTGCTGGAGGCCGGACCCGTGCGCATGGACGTCGAGCGCCACGTGGTGTCGGTCAACGGCAACTCGGTTCGCCTGCCGCTCAAGGAGTTTGAGCTCCTCGAGATCCTGCTGCGCAACGCCGGTCGCGTCCTCACTCGGGGCCAGCTCATCGACCGCGTGTGGGGAGCCGACTACGTGGGTGACACCAAGACGCTCGACGTTCACGTCAAGCGGCTGCGCAGCAAGATCGAGCCCGATCCCGCCGAGCCGAAGTACCTGCTCACCGTGCGGGGCCTGGGCTACAAGTTCGACGCGTGATCTCAGCCGCCGGCTTCGGCGGTCGGTTCCTCGGTCGGACCGTAGTCAGCGTAGATTCCGTCGTCCGCCACCACGAAAGTCGACACCGTGGTGCGCGGCGCGGACTGGAAGCGCAGCTCGATCTCGACGCTCGAGCCGGACGCGGCCTCGTCGCCCAGCCCGGTCACGATGGCGCGGGTGCCTTCGGAGCCGAGCAGCACGGGCGTCCCGCTCGGCAGCTCGATCGCATCTGTGAAGTCAGCAACCTGGTCGTCGACGAACATCTCGACGAGCTCGTCCTCGTCGTCGGCCTGGTTGAGCAGGGTGCCGACGACGGAGACAGTGCCCTCGTCGTCGGTCACGACGAGCAGGTCGCGGATCGCGACGTCGCCCGCGTCGGCGTTGACACCCTCGGCCGGGTTGTACCACTTCTGGGAGTAGGCGTCCTGTCCGGCGCCGCACCCGCTGACGCCGCCGACCAGGACGAGGGCGGCAACGGCGGTGCCGATGCGCTGCACGACGGGCTTCACCACGTACTCCTTGTGATCACGAAGTCGGCGATAGCCTACAAGCGGTTCAGGCCGCGGCACCTCCACGGGCCGCGAACAGCGCCACCGCGATCACCGCCACCCCCATCGACGCGTACATCGAACGGCGGTCACCTGTTGCCGCACCCTGCATCGCGACGACGCACAGCAGCGACGTCAAGCCCAGCGCAGACCAACCCAGCAGGCCGAGGCGGCCGCTGGGACCGAGGGCGAGGACGAAGACCGCGGCCGTCAGGCAGCCCGCCGACAGAGCCGCGGTCCGTGCCGCGCCGAGCCGCTGTGGCAATCCGTTGACACCTGTTGCCTTGTCGCTAACCAGGTCCGGCAGGGTGTTGGCGCCGTGACCCCCGACCCCGAGCAGCGCGCCGGCGGTGACCAGCCACCACGGCGGCAGCGGCTCACTGGGCAGGGCCAGCCACACGAACACAGGCACGAGCCCGAACGCCACCGCGTAGGGCAGCGGCGACCAAATCGTCGACTTGATCCCGAGGTTGTACGCCCAAGCCGCCGCCACCGCGACGAGGTGTACGAGCCCCGCGGCGAGCCCGGCCGAGAGCGACAAGGGGACGCACAGCGCCAGCGCCACCGACGCCGCGTTGGCCACCGCCTGGCGGCTGATGTCGCCGTTGGCGATCGGCTTGTCTCGTCGCCCCGCGGCGATGTCGCGCCCTGCGTCGATGGCGTCGTTGGACCACCCGATCGACAGCTGCCCGGCAAGCACCATCGCCGCGATCGTGAGGCATCCACGCAGGTCGTGGCCGGCGCTGATGGCGAGCAGGGTGGCGAGGACGGTGACGGCGACCGAGGGCACCGGGTGGCTGGCCCGGACCAGGGCCCCCGTCACACGTGGTCCGACGTGAGCATGCGGTCGAAGGTGCGGCCCAACCGGTCCGACGGGCCAGGGTCGTGGATGATCTCGGCGATGGTGCCATCGGGCGCGACGGCCAGCACGGTCAGCTCATCGGCGTCATAGGTGTTGGCCAGCACGCCCTGCGGGTCGAGCAGGACGTCGGCACCGCCGTTGCCGGTGTCACGGTCGACCTGGCGGAGCAGGTCCTCGTCGGCGGGCGCCCCGATGATGTCGAACCCGAGCCGTTCCTGCTTGGCCTCGGCGTAGACCGTGTCGAGCCGGTTGCCGCAGTCGCTGCAGCCGGGCGGCACCAGGGCGAGGACGGCCGGGCGGCGGTTGCGCACCTCGACGGGCTCGCCCAGGAGGCTCAACGTCGCCTCGGGCAGCAGCCCGCCCACCTCGCCGACGCGGGTGCCGTTCTCCGCCAGCGGCTCGGCCACCGGCCGGTAAGGGGCGCGGGGCACGACGATGCTGGCCAGGCTGCCGAACAGCGCGACGACGCAGAGGATGGCGACGACGATCGGGCCGGACAACCCGAACCGCTCCCACCGACGTGTGAGAAACACCCGCCGCATCGCATCTGAATGCTGCCTGCGAACCAGCTCGCGGTAGTAGGTGCGGACGTCGGGCTCGAGCTCGGCAATGTCGTCGGGGATGACGACGCTATCGGGATCGGGGAGGCCGTTCGCGGGGGTCCGTTGCCGCCACCCGTCAGGGGGTGGTAGCCCTTCGTCCGGAAGCCCCGGCCCGCCCACGCGCTTAGTATGCGCCGCCTGCCGCGCGATGTGCATGCGGGCCCTGAAATCGTTGCAATGCTTGGCTTCCTAAGCACGCACTGTGGTGTTTGTCAAGGCACTGACCTGGGCAAACAGCACAGGTGCCGTCGTCGGCGCGTGTTACCCTGGTCACCAGGAAAGGGGTATGAAGACACATGACTTTTCAGGTCGGCGAGACAGTTGTCTACCCCCAGCATGGGGCGGCCCTCATTGAGGCGATCGAGACCCGGGTGATCAAAGGTGAGGAGCGTCTCTATCTCGTGCTCAAGGTCGCCCAGGGCGACCTGACCGTCCGCGTTCCCGCTGACAACTGCGACCTGGTGGGCGTCCGCGACGTGGTCGACCAGGCCGGTCTGGACCGGGTGTTCGAGGTGCTGCGCGCGCCGCACACCGAGGAGCCAACCAACTGGTCGCGCCGCTACAAGGCCAATGTCGAAAAGCTCGCGTCCGGCGACGTCATCAAGGTGGCGGAGGTCGTTCGCGACCTGTGGCGCCGCGAGCGTGACCGCGGCCTGTCGGCCGGAGAGAAGCGCGTGCTCGCCAAGGCGCGGGCAGTCCTCGTCTCCGAGCTCGCCCTGGCCGAGCGCACCAACGAGGACAAGGCCGAAGCCCTGCTCGACGAGGTGCTCGCCAGCTGAGCCCCGCCCTTGCCTATGTCCCTTGCCCATTACTAGCGCGGCCCCCGGCGATCCCGCCGGGGGCCGTCTTCTGCTGTGAGGTGCCGACGGTGGGGGGTCCCCGGGGGGCGGAGTCCCCCGGGAGTTGGCAGACTCCCTCGCGATGACCACCGCCGCCCTCGTCCCCGCCGCCGGCAGCGGCGTCCGCCTCGGACCAGGCGGCCCGAAGGCGTTGCGCATGCTCGCGGGTGAGCCGTTGCTGGTCCACGCCGTTCGGGCCCTCGTCGCCGCGGACATTCCCGTGATCGTCGTGGCCGCTCCGGCTGCCGACGTCGACGCCGTACGGGAGCTGCTCGACCCCGTCGTCGGCTCCGCGCGGCTGCACATCGTCACCGGCGGCGACACCCGCCAGCAGTCCGTCGCCCAGGCGCTGGCCGTCCTGCCGCCCGACGTCGACATCGTGCTCGTGCACGACGCCGCCCGCCCGCTGGTGCCGCCCGCCCTGGTCGCCGCAGTGGCTGCCGCCGTACGGGACGGCCACGACGCGGTCGTGCCGGGCATCCCGGTCAGTGACACCGTCAAGCGGGTCAACAACGAGGGCGCCGTCGTCGGCACACCCGACCGTGCACACCTGCGAGCAATTCAGACGCCGCAAGGCTTCCGGCGTTCAGTGCTGGAGCGCGCGCACGCGACGGCCGGCGATGTGGAGGCGACCGACGATGCGGCGCTGGTCGAACGACTCGGCCTCGCAGTCCACGTCGTCCCCGGCTCGGATGAGGCGTTCAAGGTCACCCGGCCGCTTGACCTGATGCTGGCCGAGACCCTGCTCACCGCGCGGCGGCCGGCATGAACGCTCGTCCGCGGGTCGGCACCGGAGTCGACGTCCACCCATTGGAGAGCGGACGTCCGTGCTGGGTTGCCGGCCTGCTCTGGCCCGACGAGCCGGCCGGCTGCGCGGGGCACTCCGACGGTGACGTCGCCGCGCACGCCGCGTGCGACGCGCTGTTCGCCGCGGCTGGCCTCGGTGATCTTGGTACGCATTTCGGCACCGGGCGGCCGGACCTGGCCGGCGCCTCTGGCGTACGGCTTCTCGCCGAGGCGGCGCGGCTGATCCGTGCCGCCGGATATGAGATCGGCAACGTCTCCGTGCAGGTGATCGGCAACCGCCCGCGCATCGGATCGCGCCGGGCCGAGGCCGAAGCCGCGCTCTCCGAGGCGTGCGGGGCCCCCGTCAGCGTGGCGGGCACGACGACCGACGGTCTCGGGCTTACCGGTCGCGGCGAGGGGCTGGCCGCGGTAGCGACCGCGCTCGTGTTCCCCGAACCCACCGAGCCCAGGGCATAGGTCGGCCCCCGAGCACTTCCGCACGCTGTCGCGCGCGGGTCGGCTGGACTAGGGCCGACGCTCGGGGGCCGGGTGACTGTCGAAGGATTCGCCGCCGAGTCTGACGGGGCGGATCTAGGTCACGTCCATCGGACAGCGGCTAGCGGACAGCCACCTCACGAGTCCGAGTCTTATGCATCGACGGACCACCTCCCTTCACGTGTACCCACCACCCTACAAACCCGGTCCGGGTGAGCGCGCGACATTTTCTGCGCCCACGCCTTCCCGACGTTGATCATGGCCAAGGTGTGATCAAATCTCGGAAATGATCACATCTCCGCCATGATCAACGGGAGAGGAGCGGGACGAACGACCCGCCGGCCGCGAGAACGCCGACGGCCAGGAGACCCGCCGTGATCAACCGGGCACGTCCCCGGGTGAGCAGCACACCGCCGATCGGCCGGCCGCGCCGCCGCCCGTAGGCCCGGAATGCCGCCCACCACATGAGCCAGGCCGCGCCGAGCACCGCGATCCCCAACGGCCAGAGCAGCGACGACTCGGTGATCGCAAGGCGCACCAGCAACGCCCCGTTCACCCCCAAGGCGAGGGCGGTGCGCTGCCAGGACATGGTCGTGCGCTCCAGCTGGGTCGCCGACTCGTAGATCTCGTCGGGTCCTTCGTCACGCCAGTCTCGAGGCATCGGTGCGGTCAGTCGGTGAGGATCAGCGCCAGGGCGGCGAGCGAGATCACCACGGCGGCGACCGCCAGCGCGATGGGCATCGAGGTTGCCGGCAACGGCGCGTCACGTCGTACGGCGGCATCGTTCGCTGCCCATCGCCGGTAGGCGCCGAGCGAGAGGAGCACGCCAGACATGACAAGGGCGGTGGCGACCACACCGCGCAGCCAGTCGGGACCGAGGTCGGTGAGGAACTGGGCCGCGGCCAGTCCCGCCGCGTCGAGGGCGAGCGCGGTGCGGACGTACGCGAGGTAGGTGCGCTCGTTGGCGAGCGTGTACCTGTAGTCGGGGTGCGCCTCCTGCTCGGTCACGGCTCAAGGGTCGCAGACCGTACCCTTGAGCGGTGACCTTGCGCCTGTACGACACCGCCGCGCGGGAGATCCGCGACTTCGACCCCAGGGAGCCGGGCAAGGTCGGGATCTACGTCTGCGGTCTCACCGTGCAGAGCGCGCCGCACATCGGGCACATCCGGTCGGCGGTCAACTTCGACGTGCTGCGTCGCTGGCTAACACACAGCGGTTTCGACGTCACCTACGTCCGCAACATCACCGACATCGACGACAAGATCCTGCTCAAGTCGGCCGAGGAAGGGCGCGAGTGGTGGGCACACGCCTACCTCTACGAGCGGGAGGTGACGCGCGCCTACAGCCTGCTGGGCGTGCTGCCGCCGACCTACGAGCCGCGCGCGACCGGGGCCGTCCCGGAGATGATCGGGCTCATCGAGGAGCTGATCGACCGCGGGCACGCCTATGTCGCCCCGGACGGCTCGGGTGACGTCTACTTCGACGTCCGGTCGTGGCCCGAGTACGGCCGACTGTCACACCAGCGTCTCGACGACATGGAGTCGGCGGCCGATGCCGACCCGCGCGGCAAGCGCGACCCCCGCGACTTCGCGCTGTGGAAAGGTCGCAAGGAGTCCGAGCCGGAGAGCGCGTCATGGCCGACGCCGTGGGGCCGTGGTCGTCCGGGCTGGCATATCGAGTGCTCCGCCATGGCGATGAAGTTCCTCGGCCCGGAGTTCGACATCCACGGCGGCGGCATCGACCTGCGCTTCCCGCACCACGAGAACGAGCTGGCGCAGTCGCGGGCGTCCGGCCTGCCGTTCGTGCGCTATTGGATGCACAACGCCTGGCTCACCACCGCCGGGGAGAAGATGAGCAAGTCGCTTGGCAACTCGCTGCTCGTCCCCGAGGTGGTCAAGCGGGCCCGACCCATCGAGCTGCGCTACTACGTGGTCGCCGCGCACTACCGGTCGACGTTGGAGTTCTCCTTCGAGTCGCTCGACGAAGCGGCCGCGACGTTCCGCCGCATCGAGGGCTTCCTCGCCCGCGCGGCCGAAGTGCACGGGACAGTGGAGGCTGCGCCCCAGCTGCCGCTGGCGTTTGTCGATGCCATGGATGACGACCTGGCGACACCGGCGGCCATCGCCGTCCTGCAGGAACACGTCCGCGAGGGCAATCGCCTGCTGGCCGAGCCCGGCACATCCGACGTCGCCAAGGTCGCCGCAGAGGTGCGAGGCATGCTCGCCGTGCTCGGCCTCGACCCCTACGACCCGGCCTGGACGGGTGACCGGATCAGCGGAGACGACCGGCTGCGGTTGGCGCTCGATGCGCTGGTGGCCGATGCGCTGGATCGGCGTCGGGTCGCCCGCGCCGAGCGCGACTTCGCCACGGCTGACGCGGTTCGCGACCGGCTCAACGCCGCGGGCATCGCCGTCGAGGACACCCCCAGCGGCCCGCGCTGGAGCCTCGGGGAGGGTGAGGGCTGATGGCCGGCAACTCGCAGCGCCGCGGCGCGATCCGCAAGACGTCCAAGAAGCCGCGCACCGTCGGCTCCGGCGGCATCCGCCGGCGCGGGCTCGAGGGCAAGGGGCCGACACCGAAGGCAGAGGACCGCGTCGCGCATGTCGCGTCGCGCCGTGGCGCCGCGGCCAAGAAGGCCGGGGGTCGTGCGCCGTCGGCCGGTCGTCGCAGCGGTTCGCGCGGGGACGCCCCCGAGACCATCGCCGGGCGCAACTCGGTGCTCGAGGCGCTGCGGGCCCACATCCCGGTCAAGACGCTGTACGTCGCCTCCCGCATCGACTCCGACGACCGGGTCAAGGAAGCCATCAAGCTCGCCTCCGATCGCGGCCTGCCGATGCTCGAGGCGCCTCGCGTGGAGCTGGATCGCATCACCGACGGGGCCGTACATCAGGGGCTGGTGCTGCAGATTCCGCCGTACGACTATGCCCACCCGGACGACCTGCTCGATGTGGCCTTCGAGCGCGACGAGCCCGCTCTGGTCGTGGCGCTCGATAGCGTGACCGACCCGCGCAACCTCGGCGCCGTCGTGCGTTCGGCCGCGGCCTTCGGTGCGCATGGCGTGCTCGTCCCCGAGCGACGGTCGGCCGGCATGACGGCCGGCGCCTGGAAGACGTCAGCCGGCGCCGCGTCGCGGCTGCCGGTCGCGCGCACCGCCAACCTCGCCCGGCAGCTGCGCGAATATGCCAAGGCGGGTGTCTTCGTCGTCGGCCTCGCCGCCGACGGTGACACCGACATCGGCGAGCTGGCTTTGGCCGATGCGCCGCTGGCCATCGTCGTGGGCTCCGAGGGAAAGGGCCTGTCCCGCGTTGTCGGGGAGGCCTGCGACCAGCTCGTCCGAATCCCGATGGCGAGCGAGGTCGAGTCGCTCAACGCCGGTGTCGCCGCCAGCATCGCTCTCTACGCGGTCGCCCAGCGGCGGTCCGCGACCACCTGAGCGGCCATCGTGCAGTTCGTGCTGATCATTCGCGCCGATGAGTCGGCGCAGCCGACCCAGGAGGAGCTGTTCGCCGACCCGGTCCACCGGGCGTGGCTCGATGAGATTGATCGGCGCGGCGTATTTCGCGGCGGTCAGCGACTCCGGCCATCGGCCGAGGCGGCGCGCGTGCGAGTACGCGGCGCCGAGACCCTCGTCTCCGACGGACCGTTCGCGGAGACCAAGGATGTCGTCGGCGGGGTGACGCTCATCGACTGCGCGGACATCGCAGAGGCGATCGACATTGCCTCTCGACACCCGTTCGCGCGCTTCGGGACCATCGAGGTGCGACCGGTCTGGGAGCGGTGACGGACGAGGTCGAGGCTGCGGTCGCCGCGGCGTTCCGCGAAGAGTGGAGCCAGCTGGTCGCGACGCTGATCCGGCAGACCGGTGACTGGGACCTCGCCGAGGACTGCGCGCAGGAAGCCTTCGCGGTGGCGTTGGACCGCTGGCGACGAGACGGCATACCGACCCGCCCCGGTGCCTGGCTGACCACCACGGCGCGCAACCGCGCCACCGACCATCTGCGCCGCCAGGCGGTCGGTCGGGCCAAGCTGGCCGAGGTCGCGACGCTGCTCCCTGATGACGACTCGCCGGAGCAGCACGATGTGCAGGACGACCGGCTGCGGCTGATCTTCACCTGCTGCCACCCGGCGCTGGACTTCGACGCGCGCGTCGCGCTGACGCTACGGGTTGTCGCTGGGCTGACCACCCCGGAGATTGCCCGCGCGTTCCTGGCGGCCGAGCCCGCCATGGCGCAACGCATCGTCCGGGCCAAGCGCAAGATCCGCGACGCCGGCATCCCCTACCGGGTCCCGCCAGCCGACCTGTTGCCCGAGCGAACCGCCGGGGTGCTCGCCGTCCTCTACCTGCTGTTCAACGAGGGCTACTCCGCCAGCGCAGGAGCCGACCTGATCCGCAAGGGGCTGACCGAAGAATCAATCCGACTGACGCGCCTGCTGACTCATCTGATGCCAGACGAGTCGGAGGTCAGCGGACTCCTTGCCTTGATGCTGCTGCATGACGCGCGCCGATCGACCCGCGTCGACGCGTCCGGTGTCCTGATAACACTCGACGAGCAGGACCGTGCGCAGTGGAACCAGGCCCAGGTCGCCGAAGGCACCCAGCTCCTGCGCGCGCTGCCGCGGGACCTCGCCGGTCCCTACCGGATCCAGGCGGAGATCGCCGCCTGTCATGCGATCGCTCCCGACTTCGGCAGCACCGACTGGCGCCGGATCATCGGGCTCTATGACGAGCTGAGTCGCGTGGCGCCGTCCCCGGTCGTCGCGCTCAACCGCGCCGTGGCCGTGGCGATGGCCGATGGGCCGTCGGCCGGTCTCGCCATCGTCGACGCGCTCGAGGCGTCCGGCTCGCTGGCCGGCTACCACCTCCTCCCCGCCACCCGCGCCGACCTGCTACGCCGGCAAGGTCGGATATCCGAGGCAGCGGCGGCCTACCGCGACGCGCTCGGCCTGGCCGCCACCGACGCGGAGCGGGCCTACCTCACCCGGCGCCTGGCGCAGGTCGCCGGCTGATTTCGTCTTCGCCTGTGTCGATCTGGCGCGACCGGGTTCGTCGGTGGGGTGACCAAGACGAACAGCGGAAGGATCGACATGCTCCTCCAGGACAAGATCGCAGTCATCCACGGGGCGGCGGGCGCAATCGGCGCAGCCACGGCAAAGACCTTCGCCGCCGAGGGCGCCCGAGTGTTTCTGGCGGGCCGCACCCTCGAGCCAGTCGAGCGGGTCGCCAAGGAGATCACGGCGGCGGGCGGCCGTGCGCACGCCGCTCAGGTCGACGCGCTCGACCCGTACGACGTACAAGCGCACGCCGACGCGGTGGCCGCTGAGGCCGGGAGGATCGACGTTGTATTCAATGCGATCGGCGTCGCCCACGTGCAGGGCGTCCCGCTGGTCGAGCTCTCAGTGGACGACTACCTATTGCCGATCACCACGTACGCAACAACGCAGCTGGTCACGTCAGTCGCCGCCGCCCGGCACATGGTGCGCAAGGGATCCGGCGTGATCGTGACTCTGTCCACCACAGCTGCGCGCGCAACGCTCGCCACGGACGGCTTCGGACCAGCCTGCGCCGCAGTCGAAGCGCTGTCGAGGCAGCTGGCTGGGGAGCTGGCGCCGCACGGCATCCGGGTCGCCTGCCTGCGAGCCGACGTTATCCCGGAGACCGTGGACCGCGGCTCCCACGTCGCTGAGATCCTCCGTCGCATCGGCGAGAGCCACGGGATGACGCTCGAGCAGTTCCGCGAGTCGCCTGGGTTGCCTGGGGCGTTGCTCCAGCGACCACTCACGCTGGACGACGTGGCCAACACGGCTGCCTTCCTCGCAGCCGACCGGGCCGCCGGCATCACCGCGGTCATCACCGACGTGAGCCGCGGGGCGGTCGTCGGCTAGCCAGCCCGGAGGGGGGTGATAGCGTCGCGGCCGGTGACTACGGCATGAATGACGTCCATTCCGGCGCAGCGAAGCGCACCCCCCTCCATGCGGAGCACGAGGCGCTGGGCGCCAAGTTTGTCGACTTCGCCGGCTGGCAGATGCCCGTCCGCTACACCTCCGACGTGGCCGAGCACCAGGCGGTACGGCAGAAGGCAGGGCTCTTCGATCTCTCCCACATGGGGGAGATCGAAGTCAGCGGCGTCGACGCCGCAAAGGCCCTCGACTACGCGCTGGTCGGCAACATGGGTGCCCTCAAGGTCGGCGGCGCCCGCTACACGATGATCTGCGCCGAGGACGGCGGAGTCATCGACGACCTCATCGTCTACCGGCTGGCCGACGACCGCTATCTCGTCGTCGCCAACGCCAGCAACTCCGACGTCGTCGCCGCCGCACTCACCGACCGAGCCGGCGGATTCGACGCCGCGGTGACCGACCGATCCGCCGACTACGCGCTGATTGCGGTGCAGGGGCCGCATAGCCTGGAGATCCTGTCGTCCGTCGTCGACGTGGACCTCGGGCCGGTCAAGTACTACGCGTGGTACGAGGGCAAGGCCGCCGGCGTGCCCACCCTCATCGCGCGCACCGGCTACACCGGTGAGGACGGTTTTGAGCTCTTCGTCGAGTCGGGCGACGCCGCCGCGGTCTGGCAGGCGGTGCTCGCTGCGGGCCAGTCGCACGAGCTCCAGCCGTGCGGCCTGGCCTGCCGCGACACGCTCCGGCTCGAGGCCGGCATGCCGCTCTACGGCAACGAGCTCTCCCGCGCCGTCAGTCCGTATGACGCCGGTCTCGGTCGTGTCGTACGACTCGACAAGGACGGCGACTTCGTGGGGCGCACCTCGCTCGCTTCCCGTGCCGACCAACCGTCACCGCGCACGTCTGGTCGGGCTGCGCAGTGACGCGCGCCGCGCACCTCGGCACGGCTATGCCGTCGTGACGCCCGACGGCGGCGAGGTCGGCACCATCACGAGCGGTGCGCCGTCGCCGACGCTCGGCCACCCCATCGCCATGGCCTACGTCGATGTCGAGCACGCTGCGCCCGGCACGCCGCTCGCCGTCGACGTACGCGGCACCAAGGAACCCGTCCAGGTCGTCGAGCTGCCCTTCTACCGGAGGCCCCAGTGAGCTACCCCGCCGAGCTGAAGTACACCAAGGAGCACGAGTGGGTCGACCTTTCCGGTGATCCGGCGCGGGTCGGCATCACTGCCTACGCCGCTGATGCGCTCGGCGACATCGTCTACGTTCAGCTCCCCGAGATCGGCGGCAGCGTCACCGCCGGCGAGACGTGCGGCGAGCTCGAGTCGACCAAGTCGGTCAGCGACCTCTACGCCCCCGTTTCCGGCGAGGTGGCGCGCACCAACGAGGCGGTTGACGTCGACCCCAGCCTCGTGAATGCCGACCCGTACGGCGAGGGCTGGCTGTTCGCCGTGCACGTCTCCGGTGACGCCGGCCTGTTGTCCGCCGACGAATACGCCGCGCACGTCGCCGAGGCCGGATAAGGAACCGCACCGATGGATCTGCTCAACGCCCCCCTCGCCGAGGTCGATCCCGAGATCGCGGCCGCCGTCGCTTCGGAGCTGCACCGCCAGCAGTCGACGCTAGAGATGATCGCCTCCGAGAACTTCGCCCCCGTCGCCTCGATGGAGGCGCAGGGGTCGGTGCTCACGAACAAGTACGCGGAGGGCTATCCCGGGCGCCGCTACTACGGCGGCTGCGAGTTCGTCGATGTCGCCGAGACGCTCGCGATCGAGCGGATCAAGGCGCTGTTCGGTGCGGCGTACGCCAACGTGCAGCCGCACTCCGGCGCCCAGGCCAACGCCGCCGCGATGGTGGCGCTGATCCAGCCGGGTGACACGATCCTCGGCCTCAGCCTGGCGCACGGCGGGCACCTCACGCACGGCATGAAGATCAACTTCTCGGGCAAGCTCTACAACGTCGTCGCCTACCACGTGGACGACGACGGCTACGTCGACATGGCCGAGGTCGAGGCCCTGGCCAAGGAGCACCAGCCCAAGCTGATCATCGCCGGCTGGTCGGCCTACCCTCGCCAGCTCGACTTCGCGGAGTTCCGTCGCATCTCCGACGAGGTGGGCGCCTTTCTCATGGTCGACATGGCGCACTTCGCCGGGCTGGTCGCGGCCGGGCTGCACCCGTCGCCTGTCCCGTACGCCGACGTCACCACCTCGACCACCCACAAGACCCTCGGCGGCCCGCGCGGCGGGTTCATCCTCACCAACAACGAGGACCTTGCCAAGAAGATCAACTCGGCCGTCTTCCCGGGGCAGCAGGGCGGTCCGCTCGAGCACGTGATCGCGGCCAAGGCCGTGGCGTTCAAGGTCGCGGCCTCGGAGGGGTTCGCCGACCGCCAGCGCCGGACCGTCGAGGGGGCCAAGATTCTCGCGGAGCGGCTGGTGCAGCCCGACGCGGCGGCCGCCGGCATCAAGGTGCTCACCGGTGGCACCGATGTCCACCTTGTTCTGGTCGACCTCGTCGGCAGCGAGCTCGACGGCAAGCAGGCCGAGGACCGGCTGCACTCGATCGGCATCACCGTCAACCGCAACGCCGTGCCCAACGACCCGCGGCCGCCGATGGTGACCTCGGGGCTGCGCATCGGCACGCCGGCCCTCGCGACCCGCGGCTTCCTGGCCGAGGACTTCCGTGAGGTAGCCGACATCATCGCGTCAGCGCTGCAGCCGGACTTCGACGAGAATGGCCTCAGAGATCGGGTTGGCTCGCTCGCCGCGAAGCACCCGCTCTACCCAGGGCTGTGAACAAGCAGCCCTCGTAACGTTGGGAGAAGCTCGGTGACCATCGCTCCCGAAGGTCGTCGCCTGCTGCGCCTCGAGGTCCGCAACGCGGAGACGCCGATCGAGCGCAAGCCGTCGTGGATCAAGACGACCGCACGGATGGGCCCCGAATACACCGAGCTCCACGCGCTCGTGAAGCGCGAGGGGCTGCACACGGTCTGCCAGGAGGCCGGCTGCCCCAACATCTTCGAATGCTGGGAGGACCGCGAGGCGACCTTCCTCATCGGCGGCGACCAGTGCACCCGGCGGTGCGACTTCTGCCAGATCCACACCGGCAAGCCGGAGCCGCTCGACCGTGACGAGCCGCGACGGGTCGCGGAGTCGGTGCAGGCGATGGGCCTGCGCTACGCCACCATCACGGGCGTAACCCGTGACGACCTCGACGACGAGGGCGCCTGGCTCTACGCCGAGACGATTCGCGCCGTCCACGCGCTCAACCCCAACACCGGGGTGGAGATCCTGACGCCCGACTTCTCCGGCAAGGCCGATCTCCTGCAGCAGGTATTCGACGCTGCTCCCGAGGTGTTCGCCCACAACCTCGAGACCGTGCCCCGCATCTTCAAGCGCATCCGCCCGGCGTTCCGCTACGACCGGTCGCTCGACGTGCTCACCCAGGCGCGCGATGCCGGCATGGTCACCAAGTCCAACCTTATTCTCGGCATGGGCGAGGAGCGCGCCGAGATCTCGCAGGCGTTGCAGGACTTGTACGACGCGGGCTGCGACATCATCACCATCACGCAGTACCTTCGCCCTTCCTTGCGGCATCACCCGGTGGAGCGCTGGGTCAAACCCGAGGAGTTCGTGCAGCTGCGTGAGGAGGCCGAGGAGATCGGCTTCCTGGGGGTCATGTCCGGTCCGCTGGTCCGCTCCTCCTACCGTGCCGGCCGGCTCTACCGCCAGGCCGTCGAGGCCCGCGCGATCTCACGCTAGCGGTCTTCATCAGCCGCCACGGCGTCACGCGTGCCAGCATCGACGAAGGGTGACAACTCTCGAAGGGGCAGACATGGCCGGAACGAACCCGTGGTGGCATACCGGCGTCGTCTACCAGGTCTACCTGCGGTCGTTCGCTGACTCCGACGGCAACGGCATCGGCGACATTGCCGGCTTGCGGTCCCGGCTCGACTACGTCGAAGCGCTGGGCGTCGACGGGATCTGGCTCAACCCCTGCTACCCGTCGCCGCAACGCGACCATGGCTATGACATCGCCGACTACTTCGACATCGAGCCCGACTACGGCGACCTGGCAACGTTCGACGCGTTTCTCGCCGAAGCGCACGCGCGCGGTCTCCGAGTGCTGATGGACCTGGTCCCCAACCACTGCTCATCCGACCATCCGTGGTTCCAGGCTGCGCTCGCCGCCGGACCGGGCACCCGGGAGCGGGCGCGGTTCTTCTTCCGCGACGGCAGGGGGCCCAACGGTGATGAGCCGCCCAACAACTGGGAGTCGACCTTCGGCGGCCCGGCGTGGACCCGCGTCACCGAGCCCGACGGACAGCCGGGGCAGTGGTACCTGCATTTGTTCGACTCGTCGCAGCCTGACTTCGACTGGACCAACCCCGAGGTCGCCGCGCATTTCGATGACGTCCTGCGGTTCTGGTTCGACCGCGGCGTCGACGGCTTTCGCATCGATGTGGCGCACGGTCTCGCCAAGCACCCTGAGCTCGCCGACTGGTGCCTGCACCCGGACGATCCGTCGGACTACAACGGGCATGCGTGGAACCGGCCGGAGGTGCACGAGGTGCATCGCCGCTGGCGCAAGATCGCCGAGTCGTACGGCCCCGAGCGCGAGCTCACGCTCGTCGGCGAGATCTGGGTGCCGACGCCGGCCGACCTCGCGCTCTACCTGCGCCCCGACGAGCTGCCGCAGGCGTTCTTTTTCGACCTGCTCACGCAGCCCTTCATCGCCAAGGCTTTCCGCACATCCGTCGATGCCGGCATGCGCGACATCGCGTCCACCGGCGCCGTCATCACGTGGGTGCTGTCCAACCACGACGTGCACCGCACGGTCACGCGCTACGGGCAGGAGCATCCGGTGGAGGAGACAGCCGGGTCGTTCCTGCCCCCGCGACGGCGCACGCCCGTCGACGTCGCGCTGGGCGAACGGCGGGCGCGTGCGGCGATCCTGCTGCTGCTCGCGCTGCCCGGCGCCGTCTACCTCTACCAGGGTGAAGAGCTCGGCCTTCCCGAGGTGCTGGACATGCCCGACCACGCGCGGCAGGATCCAATCTTCCGCAGGACCGGGGGAGCGGACCTCGGTCGCGACGGCTGCCGGGTGCCCTTGCCGTGGACACCTGATGCCTCGACTGCGTACGGCTTCTCGTCCCCTCCGCGTACCGCCGACCCATGGCTGCCACCTCCGTCGTGGTTTGCCGAGTACGCGGTCGAGTCACAGGCGGCCGATCCGGCGTCGATGCTGAGCCTCTACCGTGCAGCGCTCGCGCGGCGTCGCGACCAGTTCGCCGGCGACCTCTCCTGGGACGACTCCCTCGGGCGCGATGACGTGCTCGTCGCTCGGCGCGGTGACGCACGGTGCGTGGTCGCGTTCGGCGACGCCTCCGTGGATCTACCCGAGAGCTGGGGGGAGCTCGTGCTGGCGTCGCAACCCGTCGATGGACGTACCCTCCCGGGAACCAGCGCAGGATGGCTCGCCGCGACCTGATGACTTCGCACTCAGCCGCCTCCGACGAGGCCCCGTCGATGAGCGACAACGACGGCTTCCGTGCGCCCGGACACCCCCAGCTTGGCCAGGATGTTGGAGACGTGGACGCTTGCGGTCTTCTGCGAGATGAACAGCCGCTCGCCGATCTGCCGGTTGGATAACCCCTCGGCGAGCAACCGCAGGACCTCGAGCTCGCGACTCGTGAGCCCAGAGTCGTCGGACGGCGCGGCGGCAGCGCTCAAGCCAACGTCGAGCCGACCGCGACGCACCAGTGACTCGACCGCGTCGCGAAGCGGCTGTGCACCGAGGGCGACTGCCACGTCATGCGCCGCGCGCGCCTCGACTGCCGCAGCCGCGCGATCGCCAGCGCCGAGCATGGCCTCGGCGAGCCGCCACCGGCAGCGCGCAACTTCATAGACGTGCCCGTAGTCGAAGGCATCCACGCACTTGCGCCACTGCTCGACATCGGAGCGCCCGTCGACGCGGCTGCGCTCTGCCTCGAGGCGCAACAGCCAGGCGCTGCCCTCCGGTCCCATCACGCCACGCCGTGGCCGACCCGCAAGCGCGTTGCGCTGTGCGTGATCGGCAAGGCGCGCCGCGCCCTCAGTCGCTGTCGCCAGGGCGGCGGCGTCGTGCACCAGGCGGGCGTGCTCGGCGAGGTCACCGGCCGCCGCCATGCCGACCGCACCGAGCCAGATCGCACCAAGGAAGCCCGGCCACTGCTTCTCCACGAACTCCAGCGTCTTCTCAGCGGCAGCAAGGGCGGCCTCCGGATCCCCCTGCCAGCGCAACAGCTCCGACCAGCTGCCGCCGGTCGTCATTGAGATCATCGGGTCGTATGACCACGCGCTCTCCAGCCTGCTCACCATCGCCGCAGCCCCCGGATCGCCCCGCCCCACCTTGGCGTAAAGCGTCACGCCCGCAAGGCGCGCCATGGCCATGTCGGACGGGAGTGGACCAGCAAAGTGTCCGGCCGCCTCGCTGCCGTCCCAGTCGCCAGTGACATAGCGCGCGGTGACCTGAAGCGAGCGCAGCTCGAGCCCATAAGGGCTCCACGCCAAGCCCGTCGCGATGCTGCGATCGACCGCGGCGTCGGCGATGCGGAGCGCGTCAACGACGTCACCTGCGTCGTAGGCGTCGACGGCCAGGTTGAAGGAAACGCGCAACTCCGTCGGGAGATCGCCCGAGTCCTGCGCCAGGTCCCTGGCACGCTCGAGCAAGGAGGGTCTGCCTCCGGCGCGGCCGGAATGGTCGTCGAGGCCGGCGAGCGTGACGAGGACGTCGGCCTGGGCGCCGGCGCTGCCCACCGCCTCGGCCTCCCCGCGCGCGAGCTCGCCGTGACGCTGCGCCTCGGCATAGCGGTCAAGGTTCAGGAGAGCGCGTGCTGTGGTGGCCGCCGCCCACGCGGACTGCGGCGTCGGCTCCTTCGTTGCCAGCTCGGCCAGCCGACGGGACTCCTGCGCCGCGGCCAGTCCGGCATCGATCTCGTTGTTGCCCAGCAGATGCAGCGCACGCTTGTGATGCACCGCTGAGGCGTGCAGTGGGTCGGCGTCGACGTCGAGCTGCGCCGCCGCTGCCTCGCTGAGGGCCACGGCCCGCGAATTCTGCCCGGCGCGGCTGGCTGCGGCGGCTGCTGCCAAGCCGACCGACACCACATCGGTGCCGGTCAGCGCCTTGGCGTCGGGAACGGACTCCCACAGCCGCAGCGCCTGCTCGAGCTGCTGCCAGGCCTCGGCCGGCGCATGGAGCCGCTCGGCCTCTTCCGCCGCGCGCAGGGATGCCTGCAGGGCACCTGGCAGGTCGTGTGCCTCGAGGTAGTGGTGGGCCAGCTCGGCGGCTGAGCCGAGCGGAGCCGGACCGTCGAGGGTCTCGCGGATGAGTCGTGCGTAGGTGCTGTGCAACCTCGCCCGCTCGCCCGGGAGCAGATCGCCGTAGACGGCCTCGGCGAGCAGGGCGTGCCGAAACGCGTAGCTGTCACGGTCAGCCGGCTCGAGCACCTGATGAGCCGCGGCCTCACGCTGGGCAGCGTCGAGCGCATCGCTGTCGAGGCCGCTGGCCTGAGCGAGCAGTTCGTGTCCCACCTGGCGGCCGGCTGCGGACGCGACCCGCACGACCTGCTGGGCCGGTCCGGACAGCTGCTCGACCCGCGTCAGCAGCACCTCGGCGAGCGGGGTCGGCAGCGGGCCGAGCTGGCTGGCTGCCGCGTCGCCGGAGCGCAACGACAGCAACAGCTCCTGTGCGTAGTAGGCGTTGCCCTCCGACCTGTCGAGGATCCGTTGCACGGTCTCGTCGTCCACGGGCGCACCACGCAGCACGGCCAAGTAGCGCGTCATCTCGTCGAGGTCGAACGGCGCCAGGTCGATGCGCTCGACCAACGGCAGCCGGGCCAGCTGGGCAAGCAGCTGGCGCATCGGATGGCGCCGGTGCAGGTCGTCGGAACGATAGCTGCCCACGAGCAGGAGGCGCTCGTCGCGCAGCCGCCCCACGAGGAAGGCGAGCAGGTCCCGCGTCGACTGGTCGGCCCAGTGCAGGTCTTCGAGCACGAGCAGCAGCGGACCCTTGTCGGGCGGCGCGGCGCGGCCGAGCAGGCCGACCACGGCGTCGAACAGCTGAAGCTGCCCGACCTCACCCGCCGGGGTGTAGCCGAGCCGTGGCACGCCGCCGGGATCACCCTCGCCGGCCACCATGAGCGGACGCAGCGCTTCGGTGAAGGGCAGGTAGGGGAGGCCGACGCCGCCAATGTCGAGGCAATGACCGACGAGCACTGTCGCGCCGGCGGCTCGGGCTGCGCCCACCAGCTCGCTGAGCAGGCGCGTCTTGCCTACGCCCGCGTCGCCGGCCAGCAGCACCGCGCTCGGCCGACCCGCCGCGGCGCGGTCGAGCGCCGCGGTCAGCGCCGCCAACTCCGGCGACCGACCGACCAGCGGTGTCTCGAGCCCTGTCCGTGCCACGGGGTCAATCGTGGCATGCCGGTCGGACAGATCAGCCCTTCGTGCTCCCGGCGACGAGGCCGCCGACGAGGTGCCGTTGGACGACGAAGAACACGACTCCGGCAGGAATGGTGATCAGCACCGCCGCCGGCGTGAGGTACTCCCACTGCTGGTTGAACTGCGGGACGAACTGCTGCAGCCCGTACGCAAGCGTGAACCGGTCCTCGGACTGGATGAACGCCGACGCGTACGCCACCTCGCCCCACGCCGTCAGGAACGTGTAGAACGCCGTGACGGCAAGCCCGGGCTTGGCTAGCGGCAGCACCACAACCCAGAACGTCTTGACCGGGCCGAGTCCGTCCAACGACGCAGCTTCGTCGATCTCCATCGGGATCGTGTCGAAGTAGCCCTTCATCATCCACGCGCAGAACGGCACCAGCACCGTGCAGTTGGCCAGGACTAGCGCGACCGGCGTGTTGAGCAGCCCGAGCCGGGACATGATCACGTACATCGGCACGATCAGGATGGCCATGGGGAACATCTGCGTGACGAGGAAGGTCCACAGCAGGGTGCGCCGCCCGGGAAAGCGGAACCGTGACACGGCGTACCCCGCCGTCGCCGAGATCGTGATGCCGACGAGCATCGTGAAGGCGGCGACCACCACCGAGTTGAGGAACCAGCGCGGGAAGCCGGTCTCGGTGAGGACGTGCACGTAGTTGGCCAGCGTCGGGTCCTTGACCAGGCTGATCTCCGATGAGCGCGTCGCGTACCCCGGCTTGAAGGACGTGAGCAACACCCAGGCGACAGGCAGCAGCGCGATCGCGCTGGCGACGATCAGTCCGGTGTGCAGCAGCACCGACGATCCGCGGGAGCGGCGGCGGCGCGATGCGGTGATGGCGGCGGTCATCGTCACCACACCTCTCCGTGGCGGCGCAACATCCGTCGATAGAGCGCGGCAAAGACGATGAGCATGGACAGGATGAGTACGCCGTAGGTCGATGCGAGCGAGTAGTCGCGAATGCCCTCGAAGGCTGCTCGGTAGGCGCCGGTGACGAGGGATCTCGCTCTGCCCGGCCGGCGGCCCTTCGGTGATGAGGAAGATGATCGGGAACATGTTGAACGTCCAGATCGTGCCGTGCAGGATCACCGTCATACCCCCAGTCGGGGGGTCGTGGCAGGTCTGTCTCCTGTGACATCGGGATGGGCCCAAGCGAGGGCGGACGCTAGCAAGACTTTGCACCGCCTGAAAACAGGTTGCAGCATCTCGATATGGTCACGGTCATGACCGATGGCGCTGCGCCGACACGCGCGAGGCTTGCCGACATCGCCGCGCAGGCAGGGGTGAGCGAGGCGACGGTGAGTCGCGTGCTGAACGGCAAGCCAGGGGTCAGCCAGGAGACCCGGCGCGCCGTCGTGACCGCGATCGACGTGCTCGGGTATGAGCGGCCGGAGCGCTTGCGGTCGCGAACGGCGGGTCTGGTTGGCCTCGTCGTCCCCGAGCTGGACAACCCGATCTTCCCCGTGTTCGCCCAGGTCATCGAGACGTCGCTGGCGCAACACGGGTATACGCCGCTGCTGTGCACCCAGACCCCCGGCGGCATCAGCGAAGACGAGTACGTCGAGATCCTGCTCGACCGCGGGGTGTCCGGGATCATCTTCATCTCCGGGCGGCACGCCGACAGCAAGGCCGACCATGAGCGCTACCGGGCGCTCGTCGATCGCAAGCTGCCGATCGTGCTGGTCAACGGCTTCGTCGACGGCATCAAGGCGCCGTTCATCTCCGACGATGACCGGTCCGCGATCGACCTTGCGGTGGCGCACCTGGTTGCCCTGGGGCACAAGCGGATCGGCCTGGCGGCAGGCCCTGAGCGGTTCGTCCCGGTTCGGCGCAAGCTGGAGGGATTCCGGGCGGCCACGCACCGGCTGCTGGGCTGGAGCGAGGCGGAGGCCGACGATATGGCCCAGCTGGCGTTGTTCACCGTGGAGGGCGGGCAGCTGGCCGCGTCGAGACTGCTCGACCGCCGGGTGACCGGGATTGTTTGCGCGTCGGACATGATGGCGCTCGGGGCCGTCCGCGCGGTGCGCCAGCGGGGGCTCGCCGTGCCAGGTGACGTCTCGGTCGTCGGTTATGATGACAGTGCCCTGGTGGCCTTCACGGACCCGCCGTTGACGACGGTGCGGCAATCCGTGCAAGCCATGAGCAACGCCGCCGTCCAGGCACTTCTCGACGAGATCGCCGGCACGCCGGCCCCGGTGGGCGAGTACCTGTTCCGCCCCGAGCTTGTGGTCCGTGGATCGACTGGGCCGGCACCGAGGGCTGACTGAAGCCCACCGTTGTGCAATCCTTGCAAGAACTTTCAGATCCCGAATGATCCGATTCAGGAGATACCCCATATGCAGCCGACTCTGCGGTCGTCCGCGCCCTGGTGGCAGGACGGCGTCGTCTACCAGGTCTACCTGCGCTCATTCGCCGACGCCGATGGCGACGGCCGCGGTGACCTCGCTGGTCTCGAGGCTCACCTCGACCACATCGCCGCGCTGGGCGTCGACGGCATCTGGCTCAACCCGTGCTACCCGTCGCCCCAGCGCGATCACGGCTACGACATCGCCGACTACATGGACGTCGAGCCGGCGTACGGAACGCTGGCCGGCTTCGACAGGTTGCTCGACGCGGCACACTCGCGGGGACTGCGGGTGCTGCTCGACCTCGTACCCAACCACTGCTCGTCCGAGCACCCTTGGTTCCGGGCGGCGTTGACCGCGGCGCCCGACAGCCCGGAGCGTGCGCGATTCCACTTCCGTGACGGCCGCGGACACGATGGGTCCGAGCCGCCCAACAACTGGCAGTCGATCTTCGGCGGTCCGGCGTGGACCCGCGTGACGGAGCCTGATGGCACCCCCGGCCAGTGGTACCTGCACATCTTCGACTCCAGCCAGCCCGACTTCGACTGGGCCAACCCCGAGGTCGTCGCCTACTTCGACGAGGTCCTGCGGTTCTGGTTCGACCGCGGAGTCGACGGGATGCGCATCGACGTCGCACACGGCATGGCGAAGCATCCTGAGCTCGCCGACTGGCCGACCCACGAGGACGGGTCGAGCAACTACAACGCCCACATGTTCAACCGGCCGGACGTGCACGAGATCCACCGCCGGTGGCGGGCGCTCGCCGACTCGTACGGACCGGAGCGCGCGCTCACACTCGTCGGTGAGGTGTGGGTCCCGAGCGCCGTCGACCTGGCGCTCTACCTGCGCCCCGACGAGCTGCCGCAGGCGTTCTTCTTCGACCTGCTCGCCTCGCCGTGGCGTGCCAAGGAGTTCCGTACCGCGATCGACGGCGGCCTCCATGACGTGGCCGCAAGCGGCGCGACGGTGACGTGGACGCTGTCGAACCATGACGTGCACCGCACGGTGACGCGGCTCGGCCAGTCCGAGCTCGGCAGCACCAACACCGGTGACCTCATCAACCTGGCGCGCTCGCGGGCGGCGGTCGATGTGCCGCTGGGGGAGCGCCGAGCGCGCGCGGCACTCATGCTGATGCTCGCGCTCCCGGGTGCGGCCTACCTCTACCAGGGCGAGGAGCTCGGGCTGCCCGAGGTCATGGACCTGCCTGACGCCGCCCGCCAGGACCCGATCTTCCTTCGGTCGGCAGGCTCAGAGTTCGGCCGTGACGGTTGCCGCGTCCCGCTGCCGTGGACAACCGACGCCGCGACGTCGTACGGCTTCTCGCCGGATGACGGCGGCGCCCCCTGGCTGCCGCAGCCGGAGTGGTTCGAGTCGTACGCAGTCTCGCGCCAGGCCGGCGACCCGCAGTCCATGCTGTCGCTCTACCGTGCGGCGCTGCGGCTGCGTCGCGGCCATTTCGCCGGCGACCTCGACTGGGACGACTCGTTGGGCCGCGACGACGTCCTCGTCTTCGTGCGCGGCGACGCGCGCAGCGTCGTCACGTTCGGCGACGATCCTGTCGAGCTGCCCGAGTCATGGGGCACGGTCGCGCTGTCGTCCGCGCCGCTCGACGGCCGCCAGCTCCCCGGTGACGCCGCCGCGTGGCTCACCACCGCCTGACACGTGTTTCCGCGGCGGGAGTCGCGACGAGTGCGTGTCTCACCAGACGCCAACTTCGTGGCGTCTGGTGAGACGGCCCCGGGCAGCGTTCTTTCCCTCGCCGCGGACGTCCAACTCCAAGCCAACCGTCCACAACCGCCGCGGTGCTGCCTTCGTCTTCCACAGATGTCATCGAGGCCGGCCGGCAAACCCGATGGACCGGCCAGCATGGCGGCATGGCTGTTGGCAAGGACCGAATCGGGATGGGCAAGCTGCTCGCTGGGGCTCGACACCGGGCGCGGCTGTCACAGACTGAGCTCGCGAGGCGGGCGGGCGTGCATCGCTCGCTCGTCAACAAGTACGAGCGTGGTGTGGTGATCCCTTCGCTCGCCGCCCTCGAGGGGCTGCTCGCTGCGGCCGGCTTCCGTGTGCGCATGGACCTCGAGCCGCTCGATGGGATCGTTGATGCGGCGCTGCAGCGGCAGGCCGGAAAATCACTTGCCGGGCAGGTTCGCGAGCTGGGATTGCCCTATGCCTCGTGGCTGGACGAGGTTGACTACCGCCTGGTCGGCAACACGGCCGCGCTGTTGCTTGGTGCGCCAGTTGTCGTCGAGGTTGCCGAGCTCGCGATCGCCGACACGGATGACACGCTCCAGTCGTTGGCACGGTGCCAGCGCGAGCGACGGTTCTGGGTGTTCGACCCACACCTGGGCTTTCGAGCGGGGCTCGGGCCGGAGCCAGTGGCAATGCGCGAGGACATCGACGCCCTGAGCCCCAACGGTTGGCTGCTTGCGGGCGTAGGCATTCACACGGCACGCGTGAGGCTGGCCTCAGCGGACGAGGTCGCGCGGCGCGTGGCGGTGGAAGTCGACGGGCGGACCTACTGGGTGGCGCCGGTGCACGAGCTTGCCACGCTCACGGATCCGCTGGCGCGACGCTATCTGCAGCGGCACGCCTCACACATCACTGCGGCGTAGGCGACACGTCCGGAGTGTCGGGCACGGGCACCGCGGCAGCCCGCTCGTGCAGCATGTCGACGTACGAATCGATGGCGGTGTGCATCGGCACCTCGCTGTCGGCGTCTTCCGACAGGTACCACCGATGCTCCAGGAACTCGTGGAACACTTCCGGCGCCGTCAGTGCACTCGACTTCCGCAGCTCCCGTGGCACCGCCCGCACCACCGGCTCGTACACCCGGGTCAGCCACTCGTGGGCGACAACCGACTCGTCCTCGGCCTGCTGGTCCGTTGTCGCGCGGTACTGGTCGAGGTCGTTGAGCAGACGGCGAGCCTGGTTCTCCTCGACGTCGAGCCCGGTGAGACGAAGCAGCCGACGCGAGTGGTGTCCCGCGTCGACAACCTTGGGCTGGACCCGCACGGTGCGGCCGCCGAGGTCGGTGACGATGTCGAGCTCGTCGACGTCGAAGCCGAGCTCGTTGAGCCGGTCGACACGGCGCGAGATCCGCCACAGATCGTTGACGTCGAACGCCTCCCAGTCGGTGAGCTCCTGCCACAGCTTCTCGTAGCGCTCCACGACGAGGTCGGATACGTCCACCGGGTCGATCTCGGGGTCGAGCATCCCGCCCGCTTCGAGGTCCATGAGCTCACCGGCGATGTTGACGCGTGCGATCTCCAGGTCGTACGCCCGTTTCCCGTCGGAGAGCTGCGGCTGGATCTCGCCGGTCTCGGCGTCGACGAGGTACGCCGCGAACGCGCCCGCGTCGCGGCGAAACAGCGTGTTCGACAGCGAGCAGTCGCCCCAGAAGAAGCCGAGCAGGTGAAGCCGCGCGATGAGCACGATCTGCGCGTCGATCAGCCGGTGCAGGGTGTCCGGCCGCATGGTGTGCGACAACAGCGACCGGTATGGCTGGGAGTACGACAGGTGTCGCGTCACCAGCACCGAGTCGAGCGGTTCGCCATCCGGCGCTGCGCGGCCCGTCACCACTCCGACGGCCTGCACCGCGGGCGCGCCGGCACGCTGCAGGTCTCGGAGCAACCGGTACTCCCGGACGGCAAACGACTCAACGACCTCTTTGAGCGCGTAGACCTCGCTGCCCAGCCGTGAGAACCGCACGACGTGCCGAGAGATGCCCTGCGGGAGCGCGATCACGTACGCAATTGGCCACTCGGCCAGCGGCATGTCCCAGGGGAGCTGGAGCAGAGCCTTCTGCTCGGCGGGCGAGGCGAGCACGCGCAGCTGCATGCCAGCATCCTGCCGCGCCAGCGTGATTTCGACGCAACGGCACCCCCCGTCGAACCTATCGACGGGGGGTGCCGTTGCGTCAGAGGAGGGAGCTCAGGAGGCCAGCCGCACGCCCGTCTCGACCGAGAAGAAGTGCGCCTTGCCAGTCATGATGCGCAGCCATACCTTCTCGCCCTTGAGAGCGTGCGCGTTGCGCGGCTCTACCCTGGCGATGATCTGGTCGGACTGGAGGGTTCCGGTCTCTCCCGGAAGCGGGTCGGCGAGCTCTCCGTAGAGGAAGGCGTCGGCGCCGAGCTCCTCGACAAGGTTGACGATGACCGGGATGGCGCCCGGCTCGCCCTCGGAGGTGACCTCCAGCGCGTCAGGACGGAACCCGAGCGTCACGTTGTTGCTGTTGCCGATGGCGTCGAGGGTGGCCCGCGGGATGGGGATGTCCGCGCGGCCGAGCTTCGCGTGGCCGTTCTCGATGTGGAACGTGCCGATGTTCATGGCCGGCGAGCCCATGAAGCCGGCGACGAAGACGTTGGCCGGCGTGTCGTAGAGCGCGAGCGGGGTGTCCACCTGCTGGAGCAGGCCGTCCTTGAGCACCGCGACCCGGTCACCCATGGTCATGGCCTCGACCTGGTCGTGCGTGACGTAGACCGTCGTGATGCCGAGCCGCCGCTGCAGCGAGGCGATCTGGGTGCGGGTCGACACACGCAGCTTGGCGTCCAGGTTGGACAGCGGCTCGTCCATGAGGAAGACCTGCGGCTGGCGGACGATCGCGCGGCCCATTGCTACGCGCTGGCGCTGGCCACCGGAGAGCGCCTTGGGCTTGCGGTCGAGGTAGGGCTCGAGGTCGAGCAGCTTGGCCGCCTCGGCCACCCGCTGCTTGATCTCGTCCTTGGACTTGCGCTGGATCTTGAGCGCGAAGCCCATGTTCTCCGCCACGGTCATGTGCGGGTAGAGGGCATAGTTCTGGAAGACCATCGCGATGTCGCGGTCCTTCGGCGGGACATTCGTGACGTCGCGCTCCCCGATCAGGATGCGGCCCTCGTCGATCTCCTCCAGGCCGGCCAGCATCCGAAGGCTGGTCGACTTCCCGCAGCCGGAGGGCCCGACGAGGACGAGGAACTCGCCGTCGGCGATGTCGAGGTCGAGCTTGTCGACCGCGGGTTTCTCGGAGCCCGCATAGATGCGGGTCGCCTTGTCGTACGTGATGGTGGCCATGCGGCACCAGTTCCTTCCACCGGCAGGTACGTGCCGGACGATCCGAGTGGAAGCCGCCGGGCTCGGCGGTTGGCCGAAGGTTACCTGCCCATGACGGTCCCGTGAAGTCAGGCCCAGGCGTGACGATTCGGACAGACCTGCCTCGGCTCGGGATGATCACTATGCGGAAGACCCTCGGAGGCTTTACGGTCTAGGTCTCAAGCACACGCCCGCCCCCGTTCCCCAGGGAGGACACGATGCGGATCTCCGATGTGATCAACTTCAAGGGCGAGCTCGTCGTCACGGTGGCGCCCGAAGCGACCGTGCGCGACCTCCTGGCCCTCCTGGCTGAGCGGAAGATCGGAGCCGTCGTCGTGTCGCGCGATGGCAAGGGCGTGGACGGCATCGTCTCGGAGCGTGACATCGTCCGCTCTCTGGCCGAGCGCGGCGCCGTGATCCTGTCCGAGCCGGTGTCGGCGATCATGACCCCCGACGTTTACGTGGCGGCGCTGGGCACCCACATCGACGAGATCTCCGCCCTCATGACCGAGAAGCGCATCCGGCACGTGCCGGTCCTTGTGGACGGCGAGCTACACGGCATCGTCAGCATCGGCGACATCGTCAAATCGCGCATCGGCGAGCTCGAAGTGGAGCGCGACTCGCTTGTCACCTACGTCCGCACCGGCGTGAGCTGACCTCACTCCGTCGCCACGGCCTGCAGCACGTCCAGCCCGGCTGCCCGGCGAGCCGGGCGGGTGGCGGCGAGCACCCCGGCAAGGGCACCGATGACGACTACGAACGCGACCGTCTCGAACGGCACTGCGAACGCCGTGAAACCGTACGACTCCGCCGACCGCACGAGCAGCCATCCGGCAATCACGCCGAGGGCGGCGCCCATGGTCGTGCCGAGCAGGGCGACGAGCAGAGACTCCCAGCGGACCATCCCGCGCACCTGACTGCGAAGCGCGCCGACCGCACGCAGCAGTCCGAGCTCCCGTACCCGTTCGTGCACGGCGAGAGACATCGCGTTGGCCACGCCCATCACAGCGATGAGCACACCGAGGGCGAGCATCGCGTAGGTCAGCGTCAGGATCGTGTCGACGAAGGCCGTACGGTCCTCGGCGAACTCCGACGGGGTCAGCGCTGCTGGTGCGCCCATCGACTCTGACGCCTGGCTGATCGACGCCTGCGCGTCGGCCGGCGAGGGCCCAACTGCGAGGTCGACAAGGACGGTGTAGTCAACGGCCTGCAGCTCGTGAGGCTGCCACGTGCCGCGGCTCATGACGTACGGCCCCACGATCTCGTCCTGCTCGTAGACCACGCCGACCCGCAGGGTGCTCGACGTACCGTCAGGCCACTCGGCGCTGACCTCATCGCCGACGGACCAACCGGCATCGTCCGCGCGGGAGGCCGACACGGCGATCTCACCGTCGTCGAGTGCGGCCAGCGAGCCGTCGCTAACAGCGAGGTCGAGCAGCCGTCCGGCGACAGCCGGGTCCACGATCGTCAAGGTCGACGCAGACCCGTCGACGACGGCTGAACCCCGCCCCAGCCCGGTGGCCGACGCGACCCCAGGCAGCTCGGCAATCGCACCCGCGACATCGGGGCTCATCACCGTGGAGTCGAAGCCACCCGACGCGACGATCAGATCGGCTTCGACCGAGGCGGCCGCGGCCTCCTCGACCGAGTCTCGCAGCGACGCGATCCCGACGACGAACAGGCTGGTCACGCCGACACCGACCAGGAGTGCGGTTGCCGTGCCGGCGGTGCGGCGAGGGTTGCGCAGCGCGTTGCGTAGCGCCAGCCGCCCCGGTACACCGCGCCAGCGCAGCGGCCAGCCGAGCACGCGAATCAGCGTGGTCACGACACGGTGTCGCGAACGGGTCGTACCCACGCCTTCGACCGCACCGTCACGCAGCGCGGCGAGCGGCGACACTCGCGAAGAGCGCACCGCGGGTAGGACGGCTGCCACGGTCGTCACGACCACTCCCACGCCCAGTGAGACAAGCAGGGACGACGGCTGGAGCACAGTGCCCTCAGCCGGCATGGCGAAGCCCATCACCCGGAACAGCAACTTGAGCAGCTGCGTCAGCCCGATGCCGGCGAGCACACCGACAACGGACGCCACCACCCCGAGCGTGGCGGCCTCGCCGACCACGGAGACCAGGACCTGCCGCCGGGTGGCACCCAGCGTGCGCAGCAGGGCCGACTCGCGGGCACGCTGCGCGCCCACGATGGAGAACGCGTTGTTGATGCTGAACGTCGCCACGAGGAGGGCGATCGCCGCGAAACCCGTGAGCACAGCGGTGAACAGATCGAGAAACTGCCCGGCCAACGCGTCGAGCTCTTCGTCGCTGGCCTGCTCACCGGTGACGACCTCGAGGCCCGACGGCAAGGGGGCGATCCGTTCGACAAGGTCGGCCTGCGAGATGCCGTCGCCGCGCACGTACACCGTCGACACCCGTTCCGACTGCTTGGTGACATGCTCCTGCGCGCCCTCCAACGTGAAGGCCGCAAAGGTGGCTGCCCCGAGGCCGTCCTGGTCGCCGAACTTCGCGATGCCCACGACCTCCACGTCGACCGGCTGTGGCGCATGGATGACGGCGTTGTCGCCGACGGAGAGTCCGGCATCGTCCGCGGCTGCCTTGTTCAGCACCACCTCGAGAGCCGTCTCGGGCGCGCGTCCCTCGACGATCGTGTACGGGTTGAGCTCGGCGTCCTCGATCCAGGATCCGGCGACCTGCGGTGGTCCGTTCCCGCCGATTGGCGAACCGTCCTCGCCGATGACGGCGCCGAACCCCTCGACGTACGGAGCAGCCGCGGCGACGTCGTCCAGCTCGGCGATCTCGTCGACCAGCGACTCGTCGATGACGGCGGGGGCGGAGTCGCGCGAGTCGCGCGAGCTCGGACGTGCTGCGAACCACCGCATCCGAGCCGGCGTTGGCGTCGGCGAACAGCGTCTCGAAGCTGCGCCGCATCGTGTCCCCGAGCACCAACGTGCCCGACAGGAAGGCGACTCCCAGCACGACCGCCAGAGCGGTGCCGGCCAGCCGCCGCTTGTGTGCCCAGAGGGCCTTGAGCGTGAGCCGCACCATGGCCTAGCCCCCAAGTCGCTTCATGCGGTCGAGCACGCGGTCGGCGCTCGGACGCGTCATGGTGTCGACGACCTGACCGTCGGCAAGGAACAGGACGCTGTCGGCGTACGACGCGGCGACCGGGTCGTGCGTGACCATGACGACGGTCTGCGCCGAGGTCGGTGACGGCGCGGCGCAGGAACGTGAGCACCTGTGCCCCCGACCGCGAGTCGAGGTTGCCGGTGGGCTCATCGGCGTACACGACTTGGGGCTTGGCGGCGAGCGCACGTGCGACGGCGACCCGCTGTTGTTGCCCGCCGGACAGCTCCGAGGGGCGGTGGTGCAGCCGGTCCGTCAGGCCGACGGTGCCGATGACATGGCGCAGCCACGCTTCGTCCGGCTCCGCGCCGGCGAGGTCGAGCGGGAGGGTGATGTTCTCCTGCGCGGTCAGCATCGGCAGCAGGTTGTAGGCCTGGAAGACGAAGCCGAGCCGCTCGCGGCGCAGCAGCGTGAGCTGTCGGTCGGACAGAGACCCGAGCTCGACGTCGCCCAGCCAGACCTCCCCGCTGGTGAGCGAGTCGAGCCCTGCGAGGCAGTGCAGCAGGGTTGACTTGCCCGACCCCGAGGGACCCATGACCGCCGTGAACTCCGCCGCCGCAACCTCGACCGTGACGCCGTCGAGTGCGTGGACGGCGGTGTCGCCGTTCGCCAAACGTCTTGACGGCATCCACGGTGCGCGCGGCGGACCTGGTCGTGGTCTCCGGTGGGGCGGCGGTGCCCCTGATATTCGTTCATGCCTCCACGGTCGCCGCCGGAGTCGGATTCGTCGTCGCTCCGGGAGCGGCATCCGGCGTACGACGGCGGGCGTACGGCCGGCTTCTCGGCTACCGCAGGCGACGCATCGGGATGACCGCTGCACGGCCGACGCGCCGGCGCCCGCGTGCGTCGTACCGTCATGGCTGTGACCGACCGCGCCACGATGATCACGCCTGCCTGGGGCGGGCCGTGGTTGCGCGGTCCTTGGTCCGGCCTGATCGCCGTGCCGATCGCGTTCGTGCAGGTCATCGGCACGCACTTCGCGCAGGACAACCAGCCCGACAAGCGGGCGGTCGACTGGATCGCGATCGTGCTGCTCCTGCTCGGCCCGGCCGCGCTGACCGTTCGGTGGCGACACCCGGTGCCGGTGCTCGCGGGCGTGCTCGGTGTGACAGTGACCTACCTCGCGCTCGACTATCCGTACGGGCCGGTGTTCCTCAGCCTGGCGGTGGCCTATTTCACCGCCGTCGCGAGTGGCCACCTGCGAGCTGCCGTCGTACTGGGCGTCATCGGCTGGGCGTGCATCAACTGGGTCGACTGGGTGTTCGATCGGGGCCCGGCGCCGACGTGGGGCGAGGCGCTGGCAGGCGCCGCTTGGGTCGTGTTCCTGACCGTCGCGGGCGCGTTCGCCCGTACGCGTTGGGAGCGGCAACGCGAGGTTGCGCGCGCCCGGGAGTCGGAGCTGGCCCGGCTGGCCACCGAGGAACGGCTGCGCATTGCTCGCGAGCTGCATGACGTGCTGGCGCACAACATCTCGCTCATCAACGTGCAGGCCGGGGTGGCCCTGCATCTCATGGACGACAATCCCGAGCAGGTGCGTGACGCGCTGACCGCGATCAAGGCCGCGAGCAAGGAGACGCTCACCGAAATGCGTTCGGTGCTCGGAGCGCTGCGCGCCGTCGACGAGGAGGCGCCGCGCACACCGACGTCGGGACTATCGGTGCTGCCTGAGCTGACCGAGCGGATGGCGGCCGTGGGCGTCGACGTGACGATGACGACGTCAGGGGCGGAGCGCCCGTTGCCCGGCGCCGTGGACCTAGCCGCATTTCGCATCGCGCAGGAGGCGCTGACCAACGTGCATCGCCACGCCGGCGCGGTTTCTGCGACGGTGTCTGTCGACTACGGCGACGACGAGCTGACGATCCGCGTGGGGAACGAACGCCCGCGCGTCGCACCCCCGCCCGCCGAGCCAGGCTCCGGCCACGGCATTGCCGGGATGCGCGAGCGGGCAGCCGCACTCGGCGGCACGCTGCGAGCCGGACCACGGGCCGACGGCGGCTTCGTCGTCATCGCCAGCCTGCCGATCGAGGAGCATGAGTGATCCGCGTAGTGCTCGCTGACGACCAGGCGTTGGTGCGTGGCGGGTTCCGCGCGCTCCTCGACGCCGAGGCCGACATCGACGTCGTGGGTGAGGCGGCCGACGGGCGGGCCGCGGTAGCCGCCGCGCGCGACCTTCGTCCGGACGTCGTGCTCATGGACATTCGCATGCCGCAGATGGACGGGCTCGAGGCGACGAGACAGATCGCGGCCGATCCTTCCCTGGGTGACGTGAAGGTGGTGATCCTGACGACGTTCGAGCTCGATGAGTACGTCTTCGAGGCCGTACGCTCCGGTGCCAGTGGGTTCCTGGTCAAGGACACCGAGCCGGTCGACTTGCTCCGTGGTGTACGAGCAGTCGCGTCAGGGGAAGCGTTGCTGTCGCCGGGCGCAACGCGCAAGCTCATCGCGGAGTTCGCGTCACGCTCCCGTGGCGGAGCCACGAGCGAGGCGCTGGACGTGCTCACCGACCGGGAGCGCGAGGTCATGGCGCTTGTTGCTGAAGGTCTGTCCAATGACGAAATCGCGGGGCGGCTTGTCGTCTCACCGTCAACGGCGAAGACGCACGTGAGCCGAGCGATGATCAAGCTTGGAGTGCGGGACCGGGCGCAACTGGTCGTGCTCGCGTACGAGTCGGGACTGGTGCGACCGGGCTGGACCAGCTGAAGCTCGCTCGCCGGGTCAGCTGCGCATGCGGCCGCCGGTGCGGCGATAGATGACGAACAAGTCGGCGACCGCGAGCAGGGCCACCACGCCGAGGATCACGGCGAGCGTGATCAGGGTGCTTTCGTTGCGATAGTCGTTGCCCGCGGCCGCGACCAGCAGCCAGATGCATGAGACGGCGGTGGCGATGCCGAACAGAACGGAGAGGATGACCCGCAGGCCGTACGCGCTGCGCGCGTTGGCCGGCTCGTTGCCGGGGTTCTCGCGAGGGCCAAGCATCGGGTGCACCACCCTTCTGATTCGACCGTACGCGCCCTCGGTGTGTAGGCCGCAGAAGAGGCTACGGCTTGCGCGGATTTGCGACAAGTATCAGCGGAGCCCGAAGGCTTGTTCGGCCGACTGGTCGACCGCGGCGGCTCTGTGCGCTGACTTCGCGCCCTAACTCCGTGTTTTCGGGCAGCGGGGCAACGCAAATCGCGGAGATAGGGCGCGAAGTCGGTGTGCGGCCCCTTGCGTGGCTCTCGTTTCGGCGGGCCGCAGGATTTGATCAAGGCGGCGCGGATGTCGGCCGAGCTGGCCACGCGGGATACCATGCCGCAGTTCCGCCGGCGTGGCGCAATTGGCAGCGCACCCGACTTGTAATCGGGAGGTTCGGGGTTCGATTCCCCTCGTCGGCTCTCTGACCTGCGGAAATACATCGCTGTAAGATCGAACGAACAAGATCATGTGCCAAGCGGGCGAACACGGGCGGACATTGCGTTCATCGACCACCGTCAGCCGAGGCTGGCCATGGGGATGGCCTGTGCCCGGTCGGGCACGCCGAGCTGGCGAAGATGTTCGATTCGTGATTACGCACGATCTTGTCCGACAGCCCGAGCCACGTTGTCGGCGGCATGGCGGAGTTGATTGATGCAGGCCTTGTCCAATCGGACCTGGCCATCGCCGCCCATGTAGGCGTCGCTGAGCAGCTGCTCGACCTCAGCCCCCTCTGCTTCGCGTGGATCGTCACGTTCCTGCTCCGCTTCGTGCTCTTCCCCCGCGGCGGCATGGCGGGCCCGGATCACCGGTCGGGGTCCGCTGGCGCTGTTGCTCGCCGAGCTTGTTGTCGTCGACCGGTTCACCTCGAACACCTCTCCATCGCAGTGGCTGTGGCAGGTCGACCCGCCGGGACCGCCATCGTCCTCGGCTCGGTGGCGTTTGTCGCCGGCGCCGTGATCTGCGTGCTCGGCTGAACACCTGAATCTGGGTGGAGAACCACATCATGAAGCGCAGTCTGTTGGCAGCGGTGGCGATCGCCGTACTGCCCAATGCCGTCGGTGTCCCGGCGGCTGCGGCACCCGCGACGCACGACGTCTACGTCGAGAACTACGACGCGTACAAGTAGTTCGCCCGGCGACGCATACCCTGCGTCCCCTGGGCCCGCACCTTCCACGAGGTGCGCTCCGGCGAGATCAAGCTCGTCACGATCAACAGGCGGCCGACGGGGGCGAAGTCCACCTCAACGGCGTCATCGCCAGTTTTCGTCGAGTACGTCCCCGACGATGCTTCTCTCCCGGCCCACTCCTGCACCTACCGCGAGAAGCTCACCGGAGTCCTGATGGAGCTCAGCTTCCACGACGACCAGGAGCGGATCTCGCAGTTCCGGCTGCGAGGCGACCTGGTGGGCAGCGACGGGTCAAGCCTCCGCCTGGCGATGTCCGGCAAGGTAACGCGCAACGGCAACGGCGACATTGTCGTCGACCGGTTCAACTCACCTGCGAATGACCCAGTGAGCAAGAGCCCGCGGCCGCGTCGGCCGCGGGCTCTGGCCGGCCTGCTATGTCGCGCGCATCGCGGCCGGGCATGCGTCCCTTGTTTACGGAGACGCACACGTCGCGATTCAAAGGGTCGTTCTAGGTCGAGCCGGGTCGGGCGTTCTACGGTGAGGTCGTGACCACTGCCGGCTCCGCGGAGCCTGGCCTGTCTGCTCGCCTGGGCCGGTGGCGTCGTGCCGACGTCGTGTCGGCGTTGGTGGGTGGCCTGCTGCAGCTGAGCGGGCTTCGGGCGGGATCGGCGGCGGGTCCTCCGGATGTGCTGACCGGCGTGTTTGGTGGTCTGCTCGCCGCGGCGTCGGCGACGGTGCAGGGGTTGTCGTTGTTGTGGCGGCGTACCCGGCCAACGACGGTGTTGGGCGTCTGTGTGGCGGCGTACGCGGTCAATGTTGCGGTGGTGCCGGGGGTTCCCCCGTACGCCGCATGGCTTGCCCTGTACGCCGCAGGGGTCTACACGCAGCCCGTGCGGCGAGCGAGGTTCGCCTTGGCTTTGGGTGCCGGCGGGCTGGTGGCCGTCATGCTCGTCGCGGCCGTGGCCGACCGCACCGCCGGGGGCGACCTTCCGGTCCCGTTGCTGGTCACCGCGATCGTCGTCCTGCTCGCAATCACGGTCCGGTCCCGTCGGGATCAGCTGGATGCGCTGCGCGACCGTGCGTCCGCGCTGGAGCGGGAAGCGGCCGCGGTGGCAGCGCGCGCCGCGGTTGAGGAGCGACTGCGGATCGCCCGTGAGGTGCATGACCTGGTGGGTCACGGCCTGAGCGGCATCGCTGTGCAGTCGAGCACCGCCAGGCTGGCACTTGACGCGGGGCAGCTTGGCCAGGTCAGGGCGGCCCTGTCGGCGGTGGAGTCGAGTAGCCGCTCGGCGCTGCAGGAGATGCGGCAGCTGTTGAAGGTGCTTCGCGCCGGCGACGAACAGCATACCTGCCCGCGCCAGGAGTGCGCGATCTCCCAGGCTTGGTCGACGGGCTACGCGGACAAGGCGTGCCGGTGCAGCTGTCCGTCCGCGGTGTCGATGACTTACCCGAAGCGGTGTCTGTGTGCGTCTATCGGGTCGTGCAGGAGGCGTTGACCAATGCGGTCAAGCATGCCCCGGGCGGTCGCGTAACCGTCGAGCTCGCCGCCGCGGATGGGGAGCTTCTGGTCGCCATCGAGGACCACGCCCAGCAGGAGGCGCCGCCGCCTGCGGCCGGCGGCCATGGCCTGCTCGGCATGCGCGAACGGGTCGCGGCGCTAGGCGGCGAGATCAGTGCCGGGCCGACATCCGACCATCCGGGCTGGCTTGTCCGTGCACGGATCCCTCTCAGTGCCGGGGATGGCTCGTGACCATTCGGGTGGGGATTGCCGATGACCAGTCGCTGGTCCGGGATGGGTTCCGGGTCCAGCTCGGCCTGGTGGACGATCTGGAGTTCGTTGGCGAGGCACGACCGGGGAGCAGGCCGTCGCGCTTGCGCGCCAAGGGCATCCCGACGTGCTGCTGATGGATGTGCGCATGCCGGTGCTCGACGGCATCGAGGCCACCCGTCGCATCACCAGCGACCCGGTAACCGCTCGCGTCCGGGTGCTGGTGCTCACGACCTTCGATGTCGACGAGTACGTCTTCGCCGCGCTGCGTGCGGGTGCCAGCGGGTTCCTGCTCAAGGACGTGACACCGGAGGAGCTGGTCGCGGCGATTCGTCTCATCGCTGACGGGCAGGCGCTTCTCGCCCCGGCAGCGATGCGGCACCTCGTCGACGAGTTCGTCTCCCGGCCGAGCCCTGGTACCCGCAGGGACGGCTGGTGGACGAGCTCACCTCGAGGGAGCAAGAGGTGCTACTGCTGGTGGCACAGGGTATGTCGAACGCCGAGATTGCCGGTCGCCTGGTGATGAGTCCGGCGACCGCCAAGACACACGTGAGCCGGATCCTGACCAAGCTCGGGCTGCGCGACCGTGCTCAGTTGGTCATCGCCGCCTACGAGTCGGGGTTGATCACGCCGGGCCGTTGAGCCGCGCCGTACATCTCGCGGCGTACGTCCCGTCCGGAAGTTGTACGCCGAGGTGCGGCCGCGCGGCGGACGCCGCTGGCCGCGTTGCTTTCTAGCGTCGGTTGTGTCCCGGTCACCACACCTCAAGGAGCAACCGTGACCACCATCGCAGTCGAGCATCTGACCAAGCGGTACGGCGCGGTCAGCGCCGTCGACGACCTCACCTTCCGGCTAGAGCCGGCCGCATCACCGGCTTCCTCGGTCCGAACGGGGCCGGCAAGACCACGACCATGCGGATCCTGCTCGGTCTCGCCCGACAGACGTCCGGGACCGCGACCATCAACGGGCGGCCGTACGCCGACCTCCACCACCCGCTCCGCCACGTCGGGCGCTGATGGACCCGAACGTGTTCCACCCAGGGCGTTCGGGCCGCGCGGCGCTGCGAATCGTCGGCGCTCCGGCGCGGATCCCCGATGGCCGGGTCGACGAGATGCTCGACCTGGTCGGGCTCGGCGAGGCCGCACGGCGCAGGGTCGGCGGCTATTCGCTGGGGATGCGCCAACGGCTGGCCCTGGCAGCTGCCCTACTTGGGGAGCCGGAGGCGCTCATCCTGGACGAGCCGCCACCGGACTCGACCCGGAGGGCGTGCACTGGCTACGCGGGATGCTGCGTCGGATGGCAGACGAGGGCCGCACGGTGTTCGTGTCCAGCCACCTGCTCGCAGAGGTTGCCCAGACCGTGGACGAACTGGTCGTCATCAATCGAGGCCGCCTCGTCGCCGCCGGCTCCATGGCCGAGCTGCTCGGCCGTAGGGATGCCTCCGCCCTAGAGGGCTTCTTTCTGGAAGCCACCGCAACCCCGCAAAGGAACGCGTCATGAAACCGCTCATTCGCGCCGAGCTGCTCAAGCTGCGCAGCACCCGCAGCGCCTGGATCCCGCTCGCTGTATCACTGGGGTTTGCCGTGCTCGCGGTCGTGGCGCACACGTCCACGGCGGGACGCGACGGCAATCCGCCACTGTCCGCTGCGATGCTGCCTGATCTGCTTCAGGCCTCTGGCGGCCAACTGGTGAACGGCGCCGTACTGC
>CAWCTX010000017.1:0-32096 GCA_963798505.1 uncultured Actinomycetota bacterium | reverse complement strand
CCAAGCTGACCCGCAAGCGGCTGGCGGCGTTGCGCTTTCCCAAGCAGGTCATCGACGACGTGGCCGATCTGGTGCGGCTGCACCTGCGGTTCCACGGCTACGCGAGCGGTGAGTGGACCGACTCCGCGGTGCGCCGCTACGTCACGGACGCCGGGCCGCTGCTGTCGCGGGTGCACATCCTCACGCGGGCCGACTCGACGACACGCAACCGGCGCCGAGCCGAGGCGTTGCAGAGGCAGTACGACCATCTCGAGGAGCGGATCGCGCGGCTTGCCGAGCAGGAAGAGCTCGACGCGATCCGGCCGGACCTCAACGGTAACGAGATCATGGCCATCCTGGATCTCAAGCCCGGCCCGCTCGTCGGCAAGGCCTACCAGCACATGCTCGAGGTCAGGCTCGACCAGGGCCCGCTGTCGCGCGACGAGGCCGTCGCCGAGCTCACCCGGTGGTGGGCTCAGCAGGGCTCTCCGACTGCCTGACGTCACGGCGGTAGGCGCCGGCCGCTGCGGCGTACAGAAGCGCGAGGCCGGCCGCGACGACGTACGACTTCCCGTTCTCCGGCAGCACGAGCGCACCGACCACGGCGGCCAGCACGAACATCACGTTGAACAGCACGTCGTAGATCGAGAACACCCGGCCGCGGAAGTCGTCATCGACATGTGTCTGCACCAGGGTGTCCACGCAGATCTTGACGCCTTGCGCCGTGATGCCCACTAGGAAGGCTGTCGCCCACAACGCCCACGACGTGAACAGCATCGTCGGAAAGACGCTCGCCACCGCCGCAAGCAACAGCAGCCCGACGATCCAGTGGTCGATGCCGAAGCGGCGGGCACCGATCGGCGTCAGGAACGCCGCTATCGCGAACCCGACACCGGACAAGGTGATCGTCGTTGCCAGCCCGGCCAGCCCGGCATCAGTGTCGGCCGGGTCGTTGAGGTAGTTGCGGAACAGCAGCAGCGAGGAGATCACCATCAGCCCGTACGCGAACCGGCCCGCCGCGATTACCGCCAGCGCCCGAGCGGCCGGTCGTCGTTCACGGAGGTGGTGCACGCCACCGACGAGTCCCCGGAGCACGTCGCGCACCGCGTGGTGGAAGCCGGCTTTGATCGGGTGGTCCGGGCCGAGCAGCCGCGCCGACATGCGTAACGCGAGCAGCGCGGCGAGCAGATAGCACGCACCTGCTACGGCATAGACCGGCGTGACGGTCGAGGACGTCTCCCGTACGAGGAAACCGACACCGGCCCCGAGCAGCGCGGCCGCAGTGCCGCACGTCGGGGACACCGCGTTGGCCATGACCAGCTCGTGTGCGGGCACCACGTGCGGCAGGGACGCGCCGAGCCCGGCCAGGAAGAACCGGTTGACAGACAGGGTGACCAGTGCGGTGGCGTAGAACCACACCCCGGCCGAGCCGCCCGCGACCAGGACGCCGAGGAGGACGAGCAGCACGGTGCGCACGACGTTGGCCCACAGCAGCACCTCGCGCCGCTGCCACCGGTCGAGCAGCACCCCGGCGAAGGGGCCGACGAGCGAGAACGGCAGGAGCAACGTGGCGAGCGTGGCGGCGGCCGCTGGGGCGGTTGCCTGCCGCTCCGGCGAGAAGAACACGTACGCCGCGAAGCCCACCTGCAGCACGCCGTCGCCGAACTGCGATGTGAGCCGTACGGCGAACAGCCGCCTGAAGTCCCGCCCCCGAAGGACGACCGCGAGGTCGGCGATGAACGAGCCTTGACCGATCACCGCACGTGACAGGTCAGGACGGCGTTCCCGCGAGCTGCATAGCGTACTCAACAAGGGTGATGAGCACGTCCTTCACCGACTCGCGGTTGCGTGCGTCACAGCTGAGGAACGGGACATGCTCAGCCAGTTGCAGCGCCTCACGTACGTCGTCGAGGTCGTGCAGCAACCGGCCGTCGAAGCAGTTGACCGCGACCATGAACGGCACGCCGCGCTGCTCGAAGTAGTCGATCGCGCCGAAGCAGTCGGCGAGCCGACGGGTGTCGACCATGACCACCGCTCCGATGGCGCCACGCGAGATGTCGTCCCACATGAACCAGAATCGGTTCTGTCCCGGCGTGCCGAACAGATAGAGCACCAGGTCGCTGTCGAGCGTGATGCGCCCGAAGTCCATCGCGACCGTGGTGGTGCGCTTGTCCGGCAGCAGCGACAGGTCATCGACCGAGGTGGACGCCTCGGTCATGAGCGCCTCGGTGCGTAGCGGCACGATCTCGCTGACCGCACCGACGAGCGTCGTCTTGCCGACGCCAAAGCCGCCGGCCACGACGATCTTGACCGACAGCGCGTTCTCCGTGGCGTGTACGCCGGACTGCTCAGAGTCGACGAAGGCCATCTCTCACCCTTTCCAGGACCGAGAGGTCGCGACCGACATCCGTCCCCATTCCAGCGTCGGCGACGACGAGCAGGCCTTCAGCAGCGAGATCCGCGACCAGGACACGGGCCACGCCGATCGGGACGTCCACGAGCGCAGCCACCTCGGCGACCGAGCGCGTGCCGGCCGCGATGCGCAGGATGCGCTCGCGCTCCGGCTCCGGGTCGACCCCGTGCGCCCGTCCGCGGACCGTCGTGGTCACCAGGGCCTCCAGTGCGATCTCGTGCACGGGCCGGGTCCGACCACGAGTGGCGAGATATGGGCGGACTCTTCCCCACCCGGTCCCGCCGCCAAGGCCGTCGGTGCTCACCGGACTCGGATCGTCGGGCTCAACGCGAGCCCGACCCGCTCCACGAGGAGTGCCATCTCGTAGCCCACCTGTCCGAGGTCACAGTCGGCGGAGGCGAGGACGGCGAGCTGTGCACCGTCGGCGACCGCCATCACGAGCAGGAATCCGTCGGCCATCTCCACCAGTGTCTGGCGAACCTCACCGGCCTGGAGGACCAGGGAGGCCCCGACCGTGAGGCTGGCGAGGCCGGACACGATCGCGGCGAGCTGCTCCCCGCGGTCGCGCGGCAGGCCGCGGGTCGACGCCAGGAACAAGCCGTCATTGGACACAACCACGGAGTGCGCCGCGCCTGGGGCACGGTCGACGAACCGGTCGAGCAACCAACCGAGCTCGTCGGTGGATGCTGTCGTGGTCACGAATCGCTCCTCTCGCTGTCCTCACGGTCCGTGTCCTCGATGACCCGGGCGCGGCTGACGCCGCCGATGAGGTTGGTCAGGGTGGACCGCACGGCCGTGGCGTCACGGCTGGTGTCGGCGTCCCGGGTGGCGGCGATGGCACCGGGGATCAGAGAGGCGCCGCGCTGGCGCATCGGCAGACCGGCGCCGGTGAGCTCGGTCGGCTGCTGCGCCTCGGGGGTCGGCTCGGGTGCGGGCCGCTGGGCCGGCTCGGCCTTCGGCGCGTCACCGAGCAGCGGACGCTCGGCTGCCGGGCGACCGAGGTCGTCGCGCCGCAGGCGCAGGTCGTCACGGCGGAGCATGGGCACGCTGTCACGAGGAGCAGACCGTGTCGGAAGGCTCGGTGCCGCCGGCGCCGGTGCGGCCGGCGCGGGTGCGGCGGGCGCTAGCGGGGCTGCGGGAGCTGCCGGGGCCGGTGCCCGACCGTTGCGCGGGAGCGCGCGGGCCGACTCGTTGCGCCGGGTCACGGCGTCCGCGGTGCGCCAGCCTGCATCGGCAGGGCTCGACCACTCCACGGGAGCGTCCCCGGTGGGCCGCTGGAACCAGGTCGAGTGCAGCGCGCTGAAGATGGGCGAGTCGAAGTCGTGCTTGGCATCCCTGAACTCCACGCGCTCTTTCGCAGCCGACGGGCTGGTCGGCTGGGCGACCGCGGCCGGCTGCTCCGTCGGCGCCTCGGGCTGGGCCGGCGGTTTGGTCGCCGGTTGCTCGGGCTGCGCGTCGGTGGGACGCACGTTGTCGGGACCCGCGCCGCGACGTGGCAGAGCGCCGCCGCGCTCGCGCAGCGGCTCTGGCCGCCCGGCGGGGCGGTGGTCGAGGGCCGCGCGCTGCGGTGCGTTGGCCGGCCGAGTGGGCGGGAGGTCGACGCGGTGCTCGGCGGCGCCGCGACGCGGCAGCTCCCCGCCTTCCGCGTGCGTGTTCGGCGTCCAGCCGGCCTGCTGCGCGAGGTTCCAGGCAGGAGTGTCTGCGGTCGACTGCGACGCGGGTGCGGCGGCCGCCGGAGCAGCATTCGCGGGCACGTCGAGATGCGACGCGATGAGTGCCGTCGGCAGGTCGATGACGGCAACCGTGCCGCCGGACGACGGGGCTTCCAGCCGGACCGAGATGCCGTGCTTGCCGGCCAGCCGGGAGACCACATAGAGACCCAGCGTGCGCGAGGCCGCGACGTCGATGTCACCGGGCGACACGAGTCGCTCGTTGAGCTCGGCCAGGCGAGCCGCCGGGACACCGAGGCCCTGGTCGGCAACGGTGATGCGCACACCCCCGCCGAGCAGCCGCTCGCTGTCGACGAGAACCGTCGTCGCCGGCGGCGAGAACTCGGTCGCGTTGTCGAGCAGCTCTGCGATGAGGTGCGCGACGTCATCGACGGCGTGTGCCGTGATGGGGTCGGTCGGCAGCATGCCGAACCGTACGCGGTCGTACTGCTCGACCTCGCCGGCCGCGGCGCGGATCACATCGAGGACGGCGACCGGCTCCGGAGTGCGGTGGGCCGACTCGACGCCGGCGAGGACCAGCAGCGACTCGGCGTGCCGCTGCACGCGGGTGGCGAGGTGGTCGATGCGGAACAGCGTCGCCAGCTGGTCGGGGTCGCGCTCGCTGTCCTCGAGCTGCTCGATCTCGCGCAGCTGGCGGTCGACGAGCGACTGCGTGCGGCGCGAGAGGTTGACGACGATGCTGTCGAGGTTCTGCCGGAGCAGGGCCTGCTCGGACGCCACGCGGACGGCCGTGGCGTGCACCTCGTTGAACGCGCGGGCCACGCGGCCGATCTCGTCGTTACCCTCCGCGACGATGCCGGAGTCGGCCTCCTTGACGGCCTTGGGCCCCTTCTCTCGGACCTGGTCGACCAGCTGTGGCAGGTCGCGGTGCGCCGTGCGCAGTGCAGCCGCCTGCAGGCGGCGGAGCGGCCGGACGATCGACCGCGAGATCGACAGGGTGAGCATTGTGGTGAGCGCCAGCGCCAGGATGAGGACGGCGATGGTCGCGTAGGCGATGGTCCGCGCACGCCACGCGCGGGACTCCGAGGCTTCCACGGTGGCCGTCATGACGGTTTGCGCCGGACCCTGAAGCACCGACATCCGGTCCGTGGCGACCGCGCGCCACGCTGCCGAGTCGCCCTTGACCAGGGCGCCGTCGGCGAAGGCCAGCCGCGCCGACTGGATCTGCGGCCGTACGACGTTGAGGCCTTCGATGAGGTTGTCGCGCTCCCCTTCGGGTAGTTGGTCGAGCGCCCGGTCGATGAGCTGGTCCTGGCTCTCCTGGTAAACCTCGAGAGTCTGCACCTCCTCCTCGGTGGCCTGGCGGCCCTGGCTGAGCACCCACACGACCAGCGCGCGCTCGGAGGAGGCTTCCTCGGCCGCCTCGAGCAGCGACAGCGACCCGGCGATCTGGCTGGCCACACGCGGGTCGATGATCGCCGCCTGCTCGATGACGTCGTGGACCTGTCGGACCACGTTGCGGTAGTCGAGAGCGCCTTCGGCGTCGAACGGCGAGCGCTCGGCGGACACTCGCTCGCGGATCGCCGCGAGGTCGTCGATCCGGTTGACGAGCTGGTCCATGGCGACGCGGGCCGAGGAGGGCAGCGAGTCGTCGGTGAGCTCGTCGATCTGCGAGAGCAGGCGGCCGGCCGACGCGTCGGTGCGTGCCCGGGCGGCGACGACCTGGCTCGCGTCGACGTTGCCGCCGAACTGCGCCGTGTCGTCGCGCTCGATCTGCACCGCGTCGGCGAACCGCATCGCCTCCTCGGCGGTGCGCATGATCGTCGCCGAGCGCTGGGCGGCGAGGGCGTCCTCGACGCTGCGGAACACCAGCGCACCGGCCAACAGCGCGGACGCAAGCAGCGGCACGAAGAGCAGCAGGGCCACTCGCACGCGGACGCTGCGGTCGTGCATAAGGCCTTCCCACACCCGACGCACAGGTCGGCGGCCACCGCGCGTGCTGCGCAGGCTTTCCGACTCCGGTGGGTTGGCTGCGCGCTGGGCACTGCGGCGTGCAGATGCCTCAACCATGCCTTGTCCTCTCACAAAGTTCAGTCCCACGCCGCTCCGGGACCTGGAGGATCTGGCGACAAGACGGGACACGACCGCGGACAAGGCTAATAGGCGATGTCAACCTTCTGAACCAGTGTGTCCTAGATTACGGACAGTGGATCTTGAAAACGCCGGTTTCGTCACGCTGCGGAGTCGGCCGATGATACCCGTGGCGCCCGTTCCCTGCGGAAACGGGCGCCACGCGCGCGGTCTGTGACCGTACGGTCAGCGCTCGATCTCTCCAGCGATGAACTTCTCCACCAGGTCGCGGCACGTCGTGTCGTCGTACTGCACCGGCGGCGACTTCATGAAGTAGGACGACGCCGACAGGATCGGGCCTCCGACGCCACGGTCGAGGGCGATCTTGGCTGCACGGATCGCGTCGATGATGATGCCGGCCGAGTTGGGGGAGTCCCAGACCTCGAGCTTGTACTCCAGCGACAGGGGTACGTCGCCGAAGTTGCGGCCCTCGAGGCGGATGAACGCCCACTTGCGGTCGTCGAGCCACGCCACGTAGTCGGACGGGCCGATGTGGACGTTGCGTGCAGGGATCTCCTCACGCAGCTGCGAGGTGACCGACTGCGTCTTGGAGATCTTCTTGGACTCCAGCCGCTCGCGCTCGAGCATGTTCTTGAAGTCCATGTTGCCGCCGACGTTGAGCTGGTAGGTCCGGTCGACGGTCACGCCGCGGTCCTCGAACAGCTTGGCGAGCACGCGGTGCGTGATCGTGGCGCCGATCTGCGACTTGATGTCGTCACCGACGATCGGCACGCCCGCGGCGGTGAACTTGTCAGCCCACTCCTTGGTGCCGGCGATGAATACCGGCAGCGCGTTGACGAACCCGACGCCCGCGTCGATGGCGCACTGCGCGTAGAACTTCGCGGCGTCCTCGGACCCGACCGGTAGGTAGCAGACCATCACGTCGACCCGAGCCTCACGCAGCGCGGCCACCACGTCGACCGGCTCGTCGTCGGACTCGACGATCGTCTCGCGGTAGTACTTGCCGAGGCCGTCGAGCGTGTGGCCCCGCTGGACCACGACACCGGTGGGTGGCACGTCGCAGATCTTGATGGTGTTGTTCTCGCTGGCGACGATCGCCTCGGAGAGGTCCTGGCCGACCTTCTTGGCGTCGACGTCGAATGCCGCGACGAACTCCACGTCCCGGACGTGGTAATCACCGAACCGCACGTGCATCAGGCCAGGGACCTTCGACGCCGGGTCGGCGTCCTGGTAGTAGTGCACGCCCTGGACGAGCGAGGCGGCGCAGTTGCCCACGCCAACAATGGCTACGCGAACCGATCCCATCGGTTGGCCTTCCTTCCGTCTATGCCTTGCGGCGTCACCGACGCCGACTGGGGGTCACCCAGCCGGATTCGGGTGGGGCGCCTCGCCCCGGTTGAGTGCTGACGCCCCCGTACGCAGGTTCTGGTCATAAGCCCGCTCTGCCTCTCGCTCGCTCCGGATGAGCTCGTCGAGCCAACGGACCTCACGCTCGACCGACTCCAGCCCGTGCGACTGCAGCTCGAGCGTGTAGGCGTCCAGCCGCTCCCGGGTGCGCTGCAGCGAGAGCCGGAACTGCTCCAGACGCTCCTGCAGCCGGGACCGACGCCCTTCGAGGATCCGCATCCGTACGGCCGCGTCGGTGCGGCCGAAGAAAGCGAAATGGACGCCGAACTGCTCGTCCTCCCATGCGGCAGGGCCGGCTTGGCTGATGAGATCGGCGAAGTGCTCCTTGCCATCAGGCGTGAGCTTGTAGACGATCTTTGCGCGCCGACCGGACAGTGTCGTCCCCGCAGCCGCCTCGAGGGTGCTGTCCTCCGCGATCCAACCGCGGCGGACGAGGTCCTTGAGGCAGGGATAGAGCGAGCCGTACGAGAACGCCCGCCCCCACCCGAGGAGGGAGTTGAGCCGCTTGCGCAGCTCGTACCCATGCATAGGCGCGTCGTGGAGCAGGCCGAGCACGGCCATCTCCAACACGTCGGCGCGCTTGCTCATGGTGGATCCTCACGGGATGCAGTGGGCGGGAGCCCTTGTGGACTGCGTCACCACGATGTATCGAACTGATACATCGAAGCGATGTGCCGCTACGATAGGGCACGACGATCAGGTTGCGCAACGGTGACTCTCCGATGGCGTGGCCGCTACCCTCTGGCGGGGACATGCCAGTGATCGTCGTGACTGGGGCGAGACGTCCGTCTCATTCCGGTCCGCCGGGGAACCATGACCGGCAGTCCCGCGTCGATCGCGTGGGCAAACCCGTCCGTGACCCCGAGCCGTTTGTGAGCCCGTGAGCACCGATAGTCGAATGCCAGACCGTGATCGAGGCCGGCGCGCCGCTGGGCGCCGTGCCCGTACGTCGTCGGCTCCGGACGAGTCCGGCGCCGCCGCGGCGACCTCGACAGGGGAGACCCCAGACGGCACGCCCCAGCGCGGCCGGCGGGCGGCCCCGAAGGCGGGCAAGGCTCGGCGCACCGGGTGGAAGCGCTACGTCCCCAGCTGGAAGGCCGTCGGGTGGACCGCGGCCGGCCTGTTCGTTACCGGCGTGGCTGCGGTAGGCATCGCCTACGCGCAGACCGAGATCCCGGACGCCAACGCCGGCATCAACGCGCAGACGTCGATCGTCTACTGGAACGACGGCGCCACGGAGATGGACCGGATCGCCTCCCAGAACCGCATCACCGTCGACCTCAACCAGATCCCCGACCACGTGCGTGAGGCCGTGATTGCCGCCGAGGACCGTACGTTCTACGAGAACAGCGGCATCTCGCCGACGGGCATCGTCCGCGCCTTCTGGAACAACGTGCGCGGCGGCTCGACCCAGGGCGGCTCGACGATCACGCAGCAGTACGTCAAGAACGCCTACTTGACCCAGGAGCGCACGCTCAAGCGCAAGATCGAGGAAGTCTTCGTCGCGATCAAGGTCGACCGTGAGGTCGACAAGGACACGATCCTGCAGGACTACCTCAACACCATCTACTTCGGCCGTGGTGCCTACGGCATCGAGACCGCGGCGCAGGCCTACTACGGCAAGAGCGTCAAGGACCTGACCGTCGAGGAGGGCGCTGCGCTCGCCTCGGTGATCCGCTCGCCCAAGCTGTACGACCCTCGGTTCGGCCCGGAGGCCCAGGCCCGGCTGGACGCCCGCTTCAAGTACACCCTCGACGGGCTCGCCAAGGCGGGTGTCATCGACGAGGCGCAGGAAACGGCCGCCGTGCTGCCGCCGATGATCGAGTACAAGGAGAAGACGTCCGCGGAGGGCCAGGCCTTCTACATGGTCGAGGCCGCCAAGAAGGAGTTGCTGGCCTCGGGCAAGATCACCGAGGAGGACCTGCAGACCGGTGGCCTGCGCATCACCACCACGTTCGACCAGAAGAAGCAGGCCGCGGCAGAGGCGGCGATGGCCGAGCTGCCGACGGAAGGCAGGCCGGCCGAGTTCCACGCCGCGCTCGCCGCGGTCCGGCCCGGCACCGGCGAGGTCGTCGCAATCTGGGGTGGTGCCGGCGTCTCCAACGATGGCATCAAGGAGAACGACGCGTTCTTCGACGACTCGATGAAGGGTCTGACTCAGGCTGGGTCGACGTTCAAGCCGTTCGCACTGGTCGGAGTACTGGATCGCGACATCTCGCTCAAGAGCCGCTTCGAGGGGCCGAACACCAAGGAGTTCTCGTGGTCGGGCGGCAAGTGGCCGGTCCACAACTACTCCGGTAGCTACGGGATGATCGACCTTGTCAAGGCGACGCAGAGTTCGGTCAACACCGTCTACGCGGACCTCAGCGTCAATCAGCTCAACGAAGGCGCCGGCGTCGTCGACGCGGCTGTTCGATCAGGTATCCCAGAGGCCACCCCGACCCTCAACGACGGTCCGGCCATCGTGCTCGGCACGGCCGCCATCCACCCGGTCGACCTCGCCAACTCCTACGCGACGTTCGCGGCGGAAGGCCAGCGCGCCCAGCGCCACGTCGTCGCCAAGGTCACCAATGCCGCTGGCCAGGTGCTCTACCAGGGCAACACGCAGACCGAGCACGCATTCGACCGCGACGTGATGGCCGACACGACCTACGCGCTGCAGCAGGTCATCAACGGCGGCTCCGGCTCGGCGGCGAAGAGCCTCGGCCGACCGGCGGCCGGAAAGACCGGCACGACGCAGGACAACGTCGGGACGCTGTTCGCCGGCTACACGCCGCAACTGTCGGCTGTTGTTGCGATGTGGGCGCAGGGCGACCACAACCAGGACAGCAAGCCCGACTCGCTTAACGGTCTCGGCGGCAAGCGGCAGGTCACCGGTGGCGCGTTCGCGACGCCGATCTGGACGACCTTCATGAAGGCTGCGCTCGAGGGCGAGCCGGAAGTGGAGTTCCCCGAGAGGGCCGACGTCGGTGAGGACGTCAACCCGGAGCCGACCGCCATCGAGGTGCCCAACGTGGTTGGGATGTCGCCCGATCAGGCGCGGGCGGCGCTGGAGCAGCTGGGTTTCGTGGTCGCCTTCGCCGACCAGTCGGTCAACAACCGCAACGAGGACGGCAGAGTCGTCGCGATCAGCCCGGGCGGTCCACAACTGCCGGGGACGACGATCACGGTGGCCGTCGGCAGGTGGAAACAGGAAGAGCAACGGGCACCCGACGTCAGAGGCAAGCTGCGGCCGATCGCCGAGGCGGAGCTGACGGCCGCTGGCTTCAGCGTGAATGTCGAGGAGCGCGAGGTCCGCGACATTGACCGGATCGGCATCGTGCTCGACCAGAACCAGAACGGCTCCACGGTCACCATCGTCGTCGGCAAGGCGCAGCAGCCTGGCCCCTCGCCGAGCCCGTCAAACTCTTCACCATCGCCGCCTAACGGCCCGAACCAGTGATCATGAAGGATCACCCCCTCTCTGGGGCGGGTGATCCTTCATGATCATGGGATGGGGCTGGTGGACAATAGCGCGCATGACCGGTGTGGCTGAGCGCGAGCAAGCAAGCGCGCAGGCCCCTCCGCCGCGCATCTGGCGCCAGCTGCTCGGTCCGGCGAAGCGACTCGCCAGCCGCGTCAGCCCCACCGATCGGCAGACGCTCGCCCTGTGGTTCGCGTCACGGCTCGCGGTGTTCGTGACGGCCGGCGCGGTGACCTGGCTCATCGCTGATGGCCCCGTACGCGACTTCGGCAGCCGGTGGGTGCAGTGGGACGCGCACCACTTCTGGGGGATCGCGCTCTACGGCTACGAGGGCGACCCGACCGGGGTCCCCAACGAGGCATTCTTCCCCGGGCTGCCGGCATTGATGTGGCTCGGCGACAAGGTCCTCCCGATCGGCCCGACCGACGCTGGACTGCTCGTCTCGCTGATCGCCGGCACGGTGGCCGCGGTCGCGCTCGGGCGCCTGGGTGATCTCGAGTACGGCGAGGGGGCCGGCGCGCGGACCGTACTCCTGTGGGTTCTTGCCCCCACGGCCGTCTTCTTGGCAGCGCCCTACACCGAGGCGCTCTTCCTGGGCTGCGCCATCCCGGCTTGGCTGCTCGCCCGGCGCGGGCGGTGGCTGGAGGCGTCGCTCCTCGCGGGCGCGGCGATGACCATCCGCGTCAGCGGCGTGTTCCTGGCGGTGGCACTGCTGGTCGAGTTCGCGACCTCGTCGCGGCGACGCTGGTCCGAGCTGCCATGGCTGGCGCTGCCGTGGGCGGTGCTGCTCGGCTGGATGGCCTACCTGCATTCCATCACCGGCAGCTGGACGGCATGGATCGACGCCCAGGCAGAGGAGTGGCACCGCGGGTTCACCTGGCCCTGGGACTCGCTGAGCAACACGTGGACGACCGCCTTCGGAGGCCTCTACGGTCCCGAGTGGGAGTGGATGTTCCGGGCCGAGCTCGTCGCGATGGCCGTCGGCATCGTGCTGACCGGCTGGCTGCTCGTGAAGCAGCGCTGGGGCGAAGCCACCTGGATCGGCCTGCAGGTCGCGGCGTTCGCCACGTCGTACTGGTTCTTCTCGGTGCCGCGGGCCACGCTGCTCTGGTTCCCCCTGTGGATGGCCTTGGCGGCGGTGACGCTCAAGCACCGCTGGACGCTGTGGTTGTACGTCGCCACCGCCGCACCGCTGTCCATCATCTGGGTGGCGACCTATCTCACCGGTCGGTGGGCGGGGTGACTCAGGCAACGACCACGCGGCGCGAGCGCGTCGGCGATGCAGTCGCCAGCGTCGTGATCGCCGTCCTGCTGCTGGCGCTGTGGGCCGGGGTCAGTTTCATGTTGCTGATGTGGGCGATCAGCCCGCGCATCAAGTTCCTGGGCGACGTTGCCATCGCTGAGGAGATCGCGGCCTCCGATCGCCGCGAACCCTGGGCGATCGCCGGCGCCGCGCTGCTGGCCGCGTTGATTGCCGCGTTCTTCGTGTGGGTGCGCAGGAATGGCGCGGCCTGGTTGTTCGGGCTCCTGGCCGCGGCGACCGTCGCCCTACCGCTCATGGCGGCCGCTGCGGACAACGAGCCGGCACCTTACGACCCCGGACCCCGGCACTGCGTCGAGCGCAGCGGCGGCGACAACGACTGCCCGGGCGGCTAGCGGTCCAACGCCGACCGGGTCGATCACGTTAACGTGATCGACCCGGTCTGTGCGCGGCCTGCATGCCTTGCGGGGACTGTGCAAGCCTTGCGACGAAGGTCCCTGCGGCATCGTGCCCATGGCGGCGCCAAGGCGTCAGGCCTGGCGGATAGCCTCGCCCTCGATCTCGATGACGATCTTCTTGCTCACCATGACGCCGCCGGTCTCCAGCGCGACGTTCCAGGTGATGCCGAAGTCCTCGCGGTCGATCTCGGCCTTGGCCGTGAAGGCGAGCACCTCGGCGCCGGCCAACGGGTTGAACGCGGTGCCCTCGAGCTCGACCTCGAGCGGGATCTCGCGGGTCACGCCCTTGATGGTCAGGTCGCCGGCCACGATGAACTTCCCGTTGCCCTTCGACGTGACCGACTTGGACACCCAGGTCATCGTCGGGTAGGTCTCGATCTCGAAGAAGTCGCCGGACAGCAGGTGGCCGTCGCGCTGCTCCTGGCCTGTGGTCACGCTCGCCATCTGGATCGTCGCCTCGGCCGACGACTCGAGCGGATTGTCAGCGACCGTGATCGAGCCGGCGAAGTCGGTGAACTGGCCGCGTACCTTCGACACCATGAGGTGCTTGGCGACGAAGCCGACGCGGGTGTGCGCGACGTCGAGCACGAAGGTGCCCGGAGCGGGGATCGTCACGCCGTCGAACGCGCGGGGGGTGCTGGTCGTGGTCTGGGTCATGGGGGTCCCTTTCAGACGATTGCTTGGGCTCAGCCGCCCGGGGGAGAGCGACGCTTGGTGTAAGCAACTATTGCACGTTCAATATTCCTCGTGTCAACTTGGCTGGGTATGATGAACGTCATGTCCGCCCGCAACACCGATCTCGCCCCAGCGCCTGACCCTGCACCCGTCTCCGACGACAGCCGGCTCACCGCTGTCGGCCTGCTCGTGGAGGCCTATGAGGGGCTGATGGGCAAGCTCGACCCGCAGATCGCCGCGCACGGGCTGACCCGCATGGAGTTCGGTGTCTTGATCCGCATCGCCCGCAGCCCACACGGGCGGCTGCGCATGAATGACCTCGCGTGCCAGGTCGGCCTGTCCACCAGCGGCACCACCAGGGCGGTCGACCGGTTGGAGCGCACCGGGCTCGTCACCCGCACCACCTGCGCCAGCGATCGGCGCGGCTACTTCGCCGACCTCACGCCGGCCGGGCTGGCCAAGGTCGAGGAGATCCTGCCCGGGCACCTCGAGCTCATCGACCGCTGGTACACCGGGCTCCTCGACAGCGACAAGTACGCCGCACACGAGGATGCCCTTCGCACGTTGCGTGAGGCCGTTCGGCCCGGCGCGACAGCCGGAGCCGTCGCCACCGTCGAGGGCTAGCCCCGCAGCAGGGCGATGTCGGCAGCCTGACCGCTCACCCCGCCCGGGGTCTCGACGATGACCGGTGCCCCCGCCGCGCGGATGAGCGCGCGAACCGTCTCGATGTCCAGCACCCCGTCGTCGAGGTTGGTGTGACGGTCGGCCCCGGAGTCGAAGCCGTCGCGAGTGCCGTTGGCGTGCACCAGGTCGACGCGGCCGGTGATGCGCTTGATGTCGTCGACGACCGTGCTCAGGTCCAGGCCGCCGCAGAACGCGTGGCAGGTGTCCAGGCAGAACCCAACGCCCGAGTCACCCACCGCGTCCCACAACCGGCCGATCCGGTCCAGCCGGCGGGCCATGGCGTTATCCCCGCCCGCGGTGTTCTCGATCAGGACGGGCAGCCGCATCTCGAGGCGCTCGACGCACTTGCGCCAGTTGTCTACCCCGACGTTCGGGTCCTCGTCCTTCAGCACGTGACCGGCGTGCACGATGATTGCGCGGGCACCGATCTCCGCGGCGGCGTCGACCTGCTGCTGGAGCAGCTTGCGGCTCGGGATGCGGATGCGGTTGTTGGTCGTCGCGACGTTGAGGACGTACGGCGCGTGCACGTACAGCTCGATGCCCGCCTCATCTGCTGCCGTACGCAACGCCGCCGCACCACCGGCGAACGCGACTTTGGGACCCTTCCACCCCTGCGGGTCGCCGAGGAAGAACTGGGCCAGGTCGGCCGACCGGGCCAGGGCGTGACCGACCGGGTCATCCTGGTCGACGTGCGCGCCGACGGCGAGGGTGCTCATGGCCAGCGAGCGTACGACCCCGCCCGGACAGTCGACGGGCCCGTCCCGCTGCGCTCGCGCCGAGCCCGTCCTGACCGGTTAGACCAGGCCGCCGTGGCTCATGTTGAGGAGCAGGCCGGCGAATGCCGCAATGGACCCGCAGACGTTGACCCAGCGCTCGGCGGTCGTGGCCGAGAGGAGCTGCGCGGCCGTGCCGACCACGAGACCGGCGGCGCCCGCCCAGGAGCCCGGGATGTGCCACGAGTCGACCGTGGCGCACAGGAGGGAGACGATGCCGAAGAATGCGGTCAGGGCCGTCAGTGTGTTGGCCAGCGGGTGCTGGCGGCCATCTGTGTTGAGCGACAGGCTCGACCGGCGGTGTACAGCCTGGGCCACGACGTCCACCTCCCAGTGCCAACGTGGTCCTTGGTCGGCAGCGTCCACCCGCTGTGGACGATGCGCAAGTGCACAAGCGCACGCTGGTAACCTTGTGTCGTCCCGGTGGCCACCGATGGTGCCGGGTCGCTTGATGCAGAGCCCTCCTGCCACGGAGAGACCGTGGCCGCGAAGCCCACAGGAGGTGGTTTGGCATGCGTCGCTATGAGGTGATGGTGATCCTCGACCCCGAGCTGGAAGAGCGCACGGTCGCGCCCAGCTTGGAGCAGTTCCTCGGTGTCATCCGGCAGGCCGGTGGCACGGTGGAGAAGGTCGACATCTGGGGTCGCCGCAAGCTCGCTTACGAGATCAAGAAGAAGGGCGAGGGCATCTACGCCGTTCTCGACCTGACTGCGGAGCCCGCCGATGTGCAGGAGCTGGACCGCCAGCTCTCGCTCAACGAGTCGGTGCTGCGCACCAAGGTCGTTCGCCCCGACGCTCACTGACCGCACCCACCCACGTCCGGCCCGCCTCAGTGACGAGGACGCCGGGGAGGAGACCGCACCATGGCAGGTGAGACCGTCATCACGGTCGTTGGCAACCTGACCGACGACCCCGAGCTGCGTTTCACGCCCTCGGGTGCGGCGGTCGCGTCGTTCACGGTCGCCTCGACTCCCCGGATCATGGACCGCCAGACCAACGAGTGGAAGGACGGCGACCCGCTGTTCCTGCGCTGCTCGATCTGGCGGCAGGCGGCCGAGAACGTCGCCGAGTCGCTGCACCGCGGCACGCGCGTCATCGTGCAGGGCCGGCTCAAGCAGCGGTCGTACGAGACGCGCGAGGGCGAGAAGCGCACGGTCTTCGAGCTCGACGTCGACGAGGTCGGCCCGAGCCTGAAGTACGCGACGGCCAAGGTCACCAAGACCACCCGCTCCGGCGGTGGCGGTGGCGGTGGCTTCGGCGGTGCCGCGCCCACGGGTGGGGACGACCCCTGGTCGACGCCGCAGGGCGGCGCGGCCGGTGCGGCGGCTGCCGGATCCACGGGCGGCAAGGACCCGTGGGCCGACACGGGCGGCGGCTCGCTCGACGAGCCTCCGTTCTGAGAACCAGACACAAGACAAGACACCCGATCGGACCATCCCGGCACGAGACGCCGGGCATCCAGAAACCTGGAGCACCAAGATGGCCAAGCCCATTATTCGCAAGCCCAAGAAGAAGCAGAACCCGCTCAAAGCGGCCAAGATCACCTACGTCGACTACAAGGACACGGCGCTGCTGCGGAAGTTCATCTCCGACCGCGGCAAGATCCGTGCCCGCCGGGTGACCGGCGTGTCCGTCCAGGAGCAGCGGCAGATCGCCAAGGCGGTCAAGAACGCCCGCGAGATGGCGCTCCTGCCGTACACCTCGACCGGTCGCTGACGGAAAGGCGCTGTACCAATGAAGCTCATCCTCACCCAAGAGGTCTCGGGCCTCGGCGCCCCCGGCGACGTCGTCGACGTCAAGCCGGGCTACGGCCGCAACTTCCTCATCCCGCGCGGTTTCGCCATCCAGTGGACCAAGGGCGGCGAGAAGGAGGTCTCGAGCATCCGGCGGGCCCGTGAGTCCCGCTCCATCGCCGACCTCGAAACGGCCGGCGGCGTCAAGACTCGGCTCGAGTCGACGCCGGTCAAGCTCGTGGCTCGCGCCGGCGACGGCGGCCGCCTGTTCGGCGCGGTCACCCCGACCGACATCGCCGAGGCGATCGTCGTGTCCGGTGGCCCGCAGGTCGACAAGCGTCGCATCGAGGTGACCACGCCGATCAAGACCATCGGTGTGCACACAGTATCGGTGCGCCTGCACCCCGAGGTGACCGCCACGGTCAACCTGCAGGTCACGTCAGCCTGACCTGCACGCCCGTTCGATCAGGGGCACCCTCGTCCAAACCAATTGGACAAGGGTGCCCCTGATCAATTGAGGCTCTCCTAGCGGGCTAGACCCGCACAGCGCCGGTCACCGCCCAGCCGGGCCCGCGCTCGCGTACGGCCAACGCCACGCAGCGCGCCGCCAGCCACGCCGCGATGGCCCACCACAGCGCACCCAGCCCGGCGTCGGCGGTGGCCACGAGCCACGCGACCGGCAGGAACACGAGCATCGTCGCGACCGACGCCGCCGCCAGGAACCGCCCGTCGCCGGCGCCGATCAGCACCCCGTCGAGGACGAACACCCATCCCGCCAGCGGCTGCTGGATCGCGACGATCAGAAGCGCCGACGAGAGCAGCGCGCGTACGTCCTCGTCAGGCGTGAACAGCGGGACGTAGGCGAAGCGCAGCGCAGCCACGAGCACACCCAGGCACACCCCGATGCCGATGCCCCACTCGACCATGCGCCGCGTGGCGGCCCGGGCGTCGGCCACGGACCCCGCCCCGAGGGCGCGGCCGACGAGTGCCTGCGCGGCGATCGCCACCGCGTCGAGTGCGAGCGCGAGGAGCGTCCAGATCGTGAAGGAGATCTGGTAGGCGGCGAGCTCGGCCGTGCCGAGGCTCGTGGCGACGTACGCGGCGGTCAGCAGCACGACGCGCATAGCGACCGTACGGACGAGGAGCGGCACGCCCGCCCCGAACGACCGGCGGACACCCCGCGGATCAGGGGTTAGCGCGGCCCGGTGCGCGCGGGCATTTCGTACGACAACGCGGGCGAAGGCCGCAGCCATGCCGACCTGCGCGAGCACCGTGCCCAGCGCCGATCCGACCAATCCCAGGCCGACCGGGTAGACCAGGACCAGGTTGAGAACGACGTTGGCGATCGATCCGGCGACCACGACGACGAGCGGCGTGCGGGTGTCCTGCAGACCGCGGAGGACTCCGGTCGCCGCAAGGACGAGCAGCATCGCGGGCAACCCGAGCAGGCTGACGCGTAGGTAGTCGGTCGCATGGTCGGCCACCTCGGAGGTCGCCCCGAACCAGGACACAACGGTCCGGGCGAGCGGCCAGCCGAGTGCAGCGCACGTGACGCCGATCGCGATGGCGAGCCAGCACCCGTCGACGCCCTGGCGCAGTGCGCCGCGTAGCTCTCCGGCACCGACCATGCGGGCGACCGCGCCTGTGGTGCCGTAGGCGAGGAAGACGGACAAGCCGACCAGCGTCGTGAGGACAGTGGCGGCGAGGCCCAGGCCGGCTAGCTCGGCCGTGCCAAGGTGACCGATGATCGCCGCGTCGGCGAGCAGGAACAGCGGCTCGGCGACGAGCGCGAAGAACGCCGGAACGGCGAGCCGCCCGATCTCCCGGTCTGCGGGATGGCGGCCCGGCAGGGCGGGCAGCAGACCGGCACGGCTCGACATGACCAGGCCGAGCCTAGCGACCCACATTTTCACCAACTTTGTCGCGTCCACAGTCGGTGCATGAGATCGGTGCAGGTCAGCCGGACGAGCAGGACCTGACGATGATCTTCGTCCCCAGGGTTTTCCCCACCCTGTGCACATCCGTCAACCGGTCATCCACCGACGGCGGTGCGGCCCTCCACAGTCGGGCCGATGGTCGGCTTGGGCCTGCGGGTCGGTAACCCCTAACGTGCCAGTTTCGGCCTGCGGACTAACCCGCCCTCGACCCGGATTCCGAGTTCTGTCCGGGGGTGTCGGCACGCTGTGAACGTATGTTCTGGCACGACCGTGGGGAGGCGCCTCGATGGTGGCGGAGCTGGCGATCCCGGCCGACGACGAGCGACGGCCCGCCGACCGCACGCCACCGCAGGATGTGCCATCCGAGCAGTCCGTCCTGGGCGCCATGCTGCTGTCCAAGGACGCGATCGCCGACGTCGTCGAGGTCGTCCGCGGCACCGACTTCTACCGCCCGGCGCACGAGTCGATCTTCGAGGCGATCATCGACCTCTATGGTCGCGGTGAGCCGGCCGACCCGTTGACCGTGGCCGCCGAGCTCACCCGTCGCGGCGAGCTGGCCCGGGTCGGCGGTGCGCCCTACCTGCACACGCTGGTGGCATCGGTCCCGACCGCTGCCAATGCCGGCTTCTACGCCGAGATCGTCCGCGAGCGGGCCATCCTTCGCCGCCTGGTGCAGGCGGGCACCCGCATCGTCCAGATGGGCTACGCGGGCGACGGCGAGGTCGACGACCTGGTCGACCGGGCACAGTCCGAGGTCTATGGCGTCACCGACCGTCGGGCATCCGAGGACTATGCGCCGATCTCCGAGATCATGGAGGGCACGCTCGACGAGATCGAGTCCATCGGCTCGCGCGGCGGGCTGATGGTGGGCGTCCCGACCGGGTTCTCCGACCTCGACACCCTCACCAACGGCCTGCACCCGGGGCAGCTGATCATCGTGGCGGCGAGGCCTGCCGTCGGCAAGTCGACCCTGGCGCTCGACATTGCCCGCGCCGCCTCGATCAAGAGCGGGCTGGACCAGCGTCATCTTCTCGCTGGAGATGACCCGCAACGAGATCACGATGCGCCTGCTGTCCGCCGAGGCTCGGGTGCCGCTGCACCACATGCGCACCGGCACGATGACCGACGAGGACTGGAACCGCCTCGCGCGCCGCATGGGTGAGGTGTCGGCCGCGCCGCTGTTCATCGACGACTCGCCCAACATGTCGATGATGGAGATCCGCGCCAAGTGCCGTCGGCTCAAGCAGCGCAACGACCTGCGCCTCATCGTCATCGACTACCTCCAGCTCATGCAGTCCGGCAAGCGAGTCGAGAGCCGGCAGCAGGAGGTCTCGCGAGTTCTCCCGGGCGCTCAAGCTGCTGGCCAAGGAGCTCGACGTCCCGGTGGTCGCGCTGTCCCAGCTCAACCGTGGTCCCGAGCAGCGGCACCGACAAGCAGCCGATGCTCGCCGACCTGCGCGAGTCGGGATGCCTGCCCGCTGACACGCGGATCCTGCGCGCCGACACGGGCGCCGAAGTGACCCTGGGCGAGCTGCTCGCGCAGGGCGCCCGCGACATTCCGGTCTGGTCCCTCGACGAGCGGCCTGCAAGCTATGTGCCGCGCACCATGACGCACGTCTTCCCCAGTGGCGTGAAGGAGTCTTCCGACTGCGGCTCGCGTCCGGGCGGGAGATCAAGGCCACCGCCAACCACCCGTTCCTCACCTACGAGGCTGGCGACGCTCGGCGAGCTGAGCGGCTCCCGGATCGCCGTCGCCCGACACGTCCCGGCGCCGCTGCGCATCGTCGAGCGTGGATAGAGGACGAGGTCATGCTGCTGGCTCACCTGATCGGGGATGGCTCGTTCGTCCGGCGCCAGCCGATCCGCTACGCGAGCATCGACGAGGCAAACCTCGAGCGCAGTCAGCGACGCCGCCGCTCGACGGTTCGGTGTCACTGCGATCCGCGACGACTACCCGGCGGCCAGGGTGCACGACGCTGCGGCTGCCTGCCCCGTTCCAACTCGACCACGGCAAGCGGAACCCGATCGCCGCATGGCTCGACGAGATCGGACCTGTTCGGGCTGCGCTCGCCACGAGAAGTTCGTGCCCGACGGGGTCTTCTCGTTGCCGAAGCGGCAGATTGGACTCGTTCCTTCGGCACCTCTGGGCGACGGACGGCTGTGTTCACCGGTAGCGAAGATCGGCTGCGCGACGGATCTACTACGCCTCGACCAGTCGCCGGCTCGCGACGACGTGCCGGCTGTTGCTCCGCTTCACGTGCTCACGCGGATCGACGGTGCGGAAGGCTGGCTACCGCGACCGCTACGCACGCTCCACATCTATGGCGCGGAGAACCAGCTCCGGTTCCTCGACGACATCGGCGTTCATGGCGCTCGGGGAGACCGCGCGATGAGGTCGCCAGCCGGCTGCGGGCGTCGCGGGCAACGCAAACTCGACACGGTCCCGCGTCGACGTTTGGGACCGGTGCGGGAGCTCATGGCGAGCAGCGCGTGAGCACCGCGAGTTCGGAGCGGCCATGGGCACCGATCGGCTCGGCGCTCGCGTGGCAGTCTCCCAGCCGAGCGCTCGGCTGAGTCGCCGCCGCGCTGTGACGCCGAGCTGGAGATCTCGCTACCAACGACGTCTTCTGGGACACCGTCGGTCGGTGGAGCCAGTCGGCGGAGCAGACGTCTTCGACGCGACCGTGATCGGCACTGCACAACTTCGTGGCCGACGGCATCGCCGTGCATAACTCGATCGAACAGGACGCCGACATGGTGATCTTGCTTGCATCGCGAGGACGCCTACGAGAAGGAGTCACCTCGTGCCGGCGAGGCCGACCTGATCGTGGCCAAGCACCGCAACGGCCCGACTGCGACGATCACCGTCGCCTTCCAGGGCCACTACAGCCGGTTCGTCGACATGGCCCCAGCCTGATCGGCCGAGAGCTTACGTCTGGTGGCGTAATTCGCCGCTGGAAGGGGTCGAGCGCTTGACCGGAGGGTCGGCTAAGACACGAAGATCCACAGCCTCCTTTCATGCGACACGCAACGGGCGTGTCGGCTGGAAAGGGGCTGTAGATCTTGGCTCAAGGGTCACGGCAACAGCTATCGGCTCCGCTCTCCGATCACGGCTCGAGCACGATCTCCAACCGCACCGCACCCTGCAGGTCCAACCAGGCTCGATCACGCCCGCGCACCAACCGGAGCACCACACCCTCGCAGTGCGGACAACGCGCGACCAGGCCCGGGGCGTGCGTCCACACGCGCAGCTCGGCGATCGGCCCGTTGTGGCCGCAGTGCGCACATACCCCGGTAGCCGCCGTCACGTCGACCGCAAACAGCTCGCGCAGCGGCCCCGCGAGCACATTGCCGTCCATGTACGCCAGGTCAGTCATGCTCAGCCTCCGCTTGGCCCGAACCGCTCGGTCTTGACCCGCCGCGGATCATGGCCCTGCGCGACCAGCAGATCCGCCACCGCCTCCACGAAGCCCGTCGGCCCGCACACGAAGCACCGCGTCCCGGCGTCCGGGTCGAACCTGTCGGCGTTCACGTCCTCCGGGGTGATCCGTCGCGGCGGCAAGGGCCACCCGTCGGGCACCGCGCGCGTCCACACGTACGACACGTCGACACCGTCCGACCCACCCGACTCGCGCAGCTCGTCGCCGTAGTAGACGTCGTCAGGCGACCGCACCGAATAGACAAGCCGGAACGACACCGCGCTCCCGGAGTCACGTCGCGCCCGCAGCATCGCCATCAGCGGCACGATGCCCGCAGCCCCCGGCGACCAGCAGCACCGGTGAGTCGCCGCCATCGTCCGGATCCCACACGAACCATCCGCCGACCGGGCCACGCAGCTCGATCGGATCACCGGCGTGGAGCACCGACGCGAGGTAGGGCGACACCTCGCCGTCCTCCACTTGCTGCACCGTGAGCTCGACCCGGGTGCCATCCTCCGGTGCAGCGATCGAATAGCTGCGCTGGGTGGAGTAGCCGTCGGGCGCGGTGAGCCGCACGTCGACGTGTTGGCCGGGCAGGTGCCCCGGCCAACCCGGCACATCCAGCACCAGCGTCCGCACCGTCGGCGTCTCGTCGCGCGCCGCCACGAGATGGGCCACGCGCCAGGCGATGCGGCCGGCTAGTCGCCCTGGTACCGCTGCTCGCGCCACGGGTCGCCGTAGTCGTGATAGCCGGCGCTCTCCCAGAACCCCGGCTCGTCCTCGAGCAGCAACTGGATGCCGCGTACCCACTTGGCCGACTTCCAGAAGTACAGATGCGGTACGAGCAACCGAGCCGGCCCGCCGTGCTCGGACGAGAGTGGCTCACCGTCGTACTCGTAGGCCACCCATGCCCGTCCGTCCAGCAGGTCCTCCAGCGGGAGGTTGGTTGTGTAACCGCCGTACGAATGCACGAGCGCAAAGTCCGCGGCTGTCTCGACATTCTCCATCAGCACGTCGAGAGACACGCCACGCCACGACGTCCCGAGCTTGGACCACTTGGTGACGCAGTGGATGTCCACCGTGGGTGTCTCGCTCGGCAGCGCCATGAGCTCGTCCCACGTCCAGGTGTGCGCCGTCCCGGACTCGGTCGTGACCGCGAACTGCCACGACTCTAGCGGCACCCGCGGCGTCGGACCCGCCGACAGCACCGGGAAGTCCTCGGTCAGGTACTGCCCCGGCGGCAGCTGCGGATCGCCACCACGCCGCCGACCGAAGAACCCTGGCGAGACGATGCCCATTCACCCAATGGTTCCGACGGAGTGCCAACTCGGCAACTTTCCCAGGCAGGCGCCCTTTCGCTGTCCACAGGCCGTCCGCGCATTGCCGGGTTCAGTCCTGTGTCAGCGGTAGCGTCCATCGCGGCACCCAGTCGTCAGGAGGTCGCCGGTGGGCATCAACAACCGCTAACAACCAGGCGGACGAGCTGATCAACCACGCGCTGGTTGCGATCCGCGTCGATGCCACGGCAGCGACCGCTTACGCGCGGCTGCTTCTTGCGCCCGATGCGTCAGTCGCCCCAGCCGTGTTTGCCGCCGCGTTACGCAGTCGGCTAGCGGGCGCCGTCACCGCGGTGGTCCGGGGTGGCTGGTTGCCCTCTGACCTGGCCGAGTGGGTTCGACGCCAGGGCAATGAAGCACAGTTCTCCCTGCTGGCGGGATTGCTCGAGGCGGAGGCAGCGCGATATCCCGCCGAGCGGGTGGCGGCGCGCTGGCGGGCCGATCTGGCCAGCATCGGTCCAGCCGCACCGCTCGACGTTTCGCGGGTGGCCGGTCTGGCCGCGGCGCTTCGGCTGCTTGCGTTGTTGTCGGCCCTGCCGCCGATCCAGACGTTGGTCCCACCGCCGGGCGACGCCTCGGCCATGCTGATGCTCGCAGTGGGCATCGATGCCAAGGTCCTCGCCCGGGTGCGGGCGCTGTTGGCCAAGGCTGAGTCCACGGAGTTCCCCGAGGAAGCCGAGACCTTGTCGGCCAAGGCGCAGGAGCTGATCAGTCGTTATGCGCTCGACCGGATGATGGCGCACGAGCAGCACCCTGAGTCGTCAGCGTCCGTCGTCAGCGTCAGGTTCTGGATCGACGCAGCCCTATGTCATGGCGAAGGCGATGCTCGTCGACGCCGTCGCCAAGGCCAACCGCTGCCGCGTCGTGATCAACGAGAGGCTCGGGTTCAGCACGATCTTCGGGTCGGCCGCAGACATCGAGGCGGTCGAGCTGCTCGCCACGTCACTGCTGGTGCAGTCGAGCGCGGCGCTCGCACAGGCATGGATCGCACGTGGACCACCGAGGCCGGTCGCGCACGCGATCGTTCCGGCAGTCGTTCCTCATCTCCTACGCAGTCCGCATCGGCGAGCGGCTGAAGGCGGTGACCGAGTCGACGGTGGCGGAGAGCGCCGCCAGCGGGCAGCTCGTTCCGCTCGTGCGCCGCCAGGCCGAGCGGGTGGACAAGGCTGTGACCGAACTTTTCCCGCAGCTCGTCACTCGAGGGGCCAGCATCAGCAACCAGCTCGGGTGGGTCGCGGGTCGAGCCGCGGCGGACATGGCCGTGCTCGACACCCGTGGCGAGCTTTCGGAGGAGGCAGGCTGACCGCGCACTCCGGCGTCATCCCTGCCCGCCCGGCGCCGGGAGCTCCTCACCATTGACGAGGGAGACCTCGAAGAGCACTGGCCAGAGCTTGCCCGTGAGCCACAGACGTCCCGTGGTGGGGTCGGCGGCGATGCCGTTCAGCACGTCGATGGGCCCCTCTACGTGCGGCCTGTTCCACAAGGAGAGCACCGTCGATCCATCCGACGACCTCGCCGCTGTCGAGATCGATCCGTGCGATCCACGTCGTCTGCCAGACGTTGGCCAGCAGCTCGCCGTCCACCACCTCGAGCTCGTTGAGCCGGGTCACCGGCGTGCCTCTGTCGGTCACCTTCACCGACCCGACTTCCTCGTGGGTCTGCGGGTCGAGGAACCGCACGACGTCGGTGCCGTCGGTCATCACCAGCCGCTCGCCGTCGCTGGCCAACCCCCAGCCTTCGGTGTCGTACGTGAACTCGCCGGTGGTCTCCAGGGAATCTTGATCACGGACGTACCCATGCTCATCGCGCCAGGTGAGCTGGTGCAGCGACCCGTCGTGGAGAGCCAGCCCTTCGCCGAACTCGCTGTCCGGCAAGGGCTCCCGGTCGAGCACGGTCCCGCTGTCGAGCTCCACGCGGCGCACCTCAGACTGACCCTCGAGTCCGGTGCTCTCGAACAGCACCCCGTCGGCGAAGACCAGTCCCTGGGTGAACGCGTCCGGGTCGTGCGGCAGCACGCGGTCGATGTGGATGGCGTAAGGCGCCGGCGTCGGGCCGGGCAGCGCGACATCACTCGTCGCCGGATCGCCATCTTCGGCCGACGAGCACGCCATTGCGGACAACGCCACGACGCACAGGAGCAGCCGGATGCGGAACACCACGGCAGCGTACGTCCACGCCGAAGAGTTCAGACCGGGACGGTCAGCGATGCGGTCATGCCGCTCGACACGGAGCCGCTGACAGTCGCGAGCTGCAAGGAGTAGCCGTCGCTGAACACGTTGTCGCTGTCGATCGACGACTGGGCCAGGTTGCGCGCGCTCTGCTCGTACCCGTCGGCGGCGTAGACCTCGGCGCACGCGTCCTCGGGGAAGGCCAGCTGAGACGTACGCAGCTTGCCGGTGGCCGACGTCGCGGCCGACAGGCTCTCATAGACCTCGAAGTGGATGTGTGGCCATCGCCCCGAGTAGGCCCCCGGGAAGATGCTGGTGAAGCTGCACCTTGCCTTGGGCGTCCACTTCCTGCACGCCGCGCAGGTAGTTCTCGTCGGCGATGCTCTCCGAGTACATCGAGTACTCGCCGTCCCGGGTGCAGTGCCAGAGGTAGATGGCGGCGCCGGTGAGTGGCACCGCGCCCTCGCTGACGTCGACTACTGTCAACTCGATGGACAGCGGCACGCCGTCGGCGACGCCAGACGCGCTGCCGAAGCTCGGCGTGATGTCGCTGCGCACGACGCCGCTCTCCACCAGCACGTTGACGCCGTTGCTGCCGTCGGCCGGGTAGGGCCCGCCGGTCTCCTCGGGGATCTCGCTCGTACCGACTATGGTCGAGCCGCCCTGGCCGCTGCCGGCGAGGCGTCGGTCGCGGTGCCGTCGTCCCCGGTCGAGCACGCCGCCGTGAACGCCGCGAGACCGGCGCCACCGAGGAGCGCCAGCGAGCGACGGCGGGTCAACAGCCGGGGAAGGTCGTGCGAGAGCCCCTTGTCGTGGTCGTGCAGCTCGTCCGGGTGCGTGTCCATGACCTCGAGTCTCCCTGTGGAGCCTGGCAGTCGCCTGGGTGCTGCCTGAGCCCTTCCTGTGAGCGATGAGTCCGGGCCTGCTCGGTCGTCTGCAAGGGCATGACGACGTTCGTTCTCATCCCGGGCGCCGGCGGTCAGGCCTGGTATTGGCACCGGCTCGTCGCCGAGCTCACCGATCGGCAGGCACGAGGCCATCGCCGTGGAGCTGCCGGCGGACGACGAGTCGGCCGGGCTCAGCGACTATGTCAAGACGGTGGTCGATGCGATCGGCGATGCGCCGCAGCGTCGTGCTCGTCGCGCAGTCGATGGCTGGCTTCACCGCACCCCAGGTGTGCCTCGAGGCCCCCGTCGAACAGCTCGTCCTGCTCAACGCGATGATCCCGGCGCCCGGCGAGACGGCGGGCGCCTGGTGGGACAACACCGGCCAGGGCCAGGCGATGGCGGAGAAGGCTGCCCGCGACGGTCGGTCCGGCGAGTTCGACCTGGTGGAGTACTTCTTCCACGACGTGCCACCGGGCATCACGCAGGAGGCGCTGGCCGGCGGCCGGGACCAGGCGGGGCGGGTGTTCGAAGACGTCTGGCCACTCGACCGGTGGCCCGACGTGCCGACCCGTGTCCTCGCCGGGCAGGACGACCGGTTCTTTCCCATTGAGTTCCAGCGCCGCATCGCCGAAGCGCGCCTCGGCATCACGCCGGACGAGATGCCGGGCGGGCACCTGCTGGCCCTAGGCCGCCCGGTCGAGCTGGCGGACCGCCTGGAGGCCTACGCCGCGCGCTAATCAACCAGTTGGTGGATGCGCGCAGCCTGATGTCGTACGGGAAGGCTGGCGCGTCGACCGATCCGGCGTGACCGCTCGCGAAAGTATCTTCGAGGCATGCCCCTGATAGAGGTCACAGACCTGCGCAAGAGCTACGGAGACCGTACGGTCCTCGACGGCATCACCTTCGACGTCGAGGAGGGTGAGGTCTTCGCAATCCTCGGCCACAACGGCGCCGGCAAGACGACGACGGTCGAGACGGTGGCCGGGTTGCGCACGCCGGACGCCGGCGCCGTCCGCGTGTTCGCCGCCGACCCGGCGCGTGACCGGGAGCTGATCACCCAGTCCGTGGGGGTCCAGCTCCAGCAGGCGACGCTTCCCGACCGGCTGCGCGTCGGCGAGGCTATGCAGCTGTTCGCGAGCTTCTACCGCAACCCGCGCGACACGGGCGAGCTGCTCGACGTGCTCGGCCTGGCCGAGCACCGGCAACCGCCAGGTCAAGGTGCTCTCCGGCGGGCTCAAGCAGCGGCTCTCGATGGCCCTCGCGCTGGTTGGGTCACCCCGGGTGGCGATCCTCGACGAGCTCACCACTGGCCTCGACCCGCAGGCGCGCCGCGACGTCTGGCAGCTCGTCTCCGAGATCCGCGACAGCGGCGTGACCATCCTGCTTGTCACGCACTTCATGGAAGAGGCCGAGCGGCTAGCCAACCGCGCGGCCATCATCGACCACGGACGCGTGATCGCCCTTGACACACCCGACGGCCTGGTTCGGCGGGTCGAGGCTGGCCAGACGGTGCGCTTCCGACCCGACCGGCCCTTCGATGAGAGCGCGCTGCGCGCTCTGCCCGACGTGGCCAGGGTAGAGCGGGTCGGCGACCAGGTCGTGGTGACCGGCGGCGAGGACGTCGTACGTACCGTGATGACCGTCCTCGCTCGCGAGCAGGTGGTGGCCCAGCATCTGCGCGTCGACCAGGCCTCCTTGGACGACGCCTTCCTCGCCCTGACCGGGCGGCCACTCGACGAGAATGTGGAGCAGTGATGTCGACACAACAGCTGACTCGGGTCGAGACGCGGCTGTGGCTGCGCGAGCCGATGGCGGTGTTCTGGTGCCTGCTGTTCCCGGTGCTGCTGCTCGGCATACTCGGCGCCATCCCGGCCTTCCGGGAGCCGTCCGAGGACTTCGGCGGCCGCACGGTCGTGGCGGTCTACGTACCCATCGTCATCGCACTCGCCATCGCGTTCGTCGGACTGAACGTGCTGCCCGCGACGCTCAGTGTCTACCGCGAGCGCGGTTACCTGAGACGGCTGGAGACGACGCCGGTGGGCGCGCGACGGATCCTGACTGCGCAGCTCGTGGTCAACTCCGTTGCCGCAACGGCGGCCAGCGTGCTGTGCCTGGCCCTGGGCGCAGTGGTCTTCGACGTCGACCTGCCCCGGCAGCCGATCGGCTTCCTCGTGGCGTACGGCTTGGGGCTTGTCGCCATCCTCGGCATCGGCCTGTTCATCGCAGCGGTGTCTTCGACCTCACGCGTGGCGGCTGGAGCCGGTCAGCTGGCGTTCTTCCCGCTCATGTTCTTCGCGGGGCTCTACGTGCCGCTCGACGTGCTTCCTGACACTCTGCGGCAGATCGGTGAGCTCACGCCCCTCGGCGCCGCGGTGCAAGCCATGAGCGAGGCCTCGATCGGAGACTGGCCGAGCGCGTCGCACCTGCTCGTCCTGGGCTCCTGGGCGGTCGGTTCGAGCGTGCTCGCGCTTAGGCTGTTCAAGTGGGAGTGACCGATCGGGACGACGAGCGCGTCGCTCTGATCACGCGGGCGCAGCGCTATCTGTCCTACCCGCTGCTTGCCCTGTCGCTTGGGCTGGCGGCGGCGCTTGTTAGCGCGGGGTACTCCTCGTGGCGGGTGTTCATCTGGGCGGCTGCGCTCTCTGTAGTCGCGGCCGCGTGGACCTACTTCCTGGACACCAGGTACGAGCACACCGAGCAAGACAGCGTCCGCGCGACGGTCTTCTTCGCTGGCCGTTGGGTGCTGGCAGCGCTGCTCGTGCTGGCCAATCCGTGGTTCGGTATCTACACGTTCGGCGGCTACATCGACGCGCTGCGGCTGTTCTCGTTCCGCCGCGCGGTCGATCGCCATCGTGGCGACAGCGCCGCTGTCCGCGATTTCCCAGATGGGTGGCATCCTCCCGACGACGCCGGTCGAGCTCGCCGCCTTCGGACTGCTGTGGCTCATGAATGCTGGCCTGGCGACCGGGTTCAGCTATTACGGTCTGATCGTCGAACGGCAGAACGAGCAGCGTCGGAAGGCAATCGGCGACTTGGAGGCGACCAACACCCGCCTGCAGCAGGCGCTCGCGGAGAACGCCGGGCTGCACGCGCAGCTCGTCGCGCAGGCGCGCGAGGCTGGCGTACTCGACGAGCGGGCCCGCCTCGCTCGGGAGATCCATGACACGCTCGCTCAGGGCCTCACGGGCATCGTCGCGCAGTTGCAGGCTGCTGAACGCAAGGTGGGTGATGACGCCGAGCTGCAAGCGCGCATCGAGCAAGGCGGTGCGATTGGCCCGGGACAGCCTGGCGGAAGCCCGCCGGTCCGTCGAGGCGCTGCGTCCGGCAGCCCTCGACCACGCCGACCTCCCGGTGGCCCTCAAGGCAGAAGCCGACCAATGGCTCGACGACATGGGCGCTCCGGCGAGGTCGTGACCATGGTCAGCTGTTCTGCTTCACTGGAAGCCGAGTCCGGATCCTCCGCACGGCGCAGGAGGCGCCGACCAACGTGGGTAGGCACGCGGCCGCGACGCTGTGTCGTTATTGTCGCTTCCTACATCGGCTGACGCCGTTACGCGGGACGTCGGCGACGATGGGCGCGGCTTCTCCGGAGGCGGCCCCCAGGTCGGCGCGACTGTCGGGCCGGCTTCGGCCTTGTCGGTATGCGACAACGGCCGGCCGCGGTGGCGGGCAGCTCGAGTCGGGCGGAGCGGGCCGGCGGTCCGCATCGAGGCGACCGCGTCCGTACGACCGGCAGGATCATCCGTTCACGATCCGCGTGCTGCTCGTCGACGACCACCCGGTGGTGCGCGACGGGCTGCACGGCATGTTCGCCGCCGACCCGGCATTTCGAGTGTGGGCGAGGCGGGCGACGGTCAGGAGGCCTCGCCCGTGGTCGACCGCTTGACGTCGGACGTGGTCCTGCTGGACCTGCGGATGCCGGGCTCGACGGCGTGAGAGCCATCGCGGCGCTCGCCGCGAGGAACGCCCGAGTCGGGTCCTGGTGCTGACCACCTTCGACACGGACCGCGACTGTCGCCGGCCATCGAGGCCGGCGCGACCGGCTACCTGCTCAAGGACGCCCGCGCGAGGATTGACCGCGCGGTGCGGGCCGCCGACGCCGGGCGAGCGGTGCTCCCCCGGGTCGCCAGTCGCGCTGATGGGCCGCGTGCGGCAACCGGCCGACGGGACTCTGAGCGCGCGCGAGCTGGAGGTGCTTCGGCTGGTCGCGCAGGGAGCGACGAACCGGGAGTCGGCCGCCGGCTGTTCATCAGCGAGGCCACGGTCAAGACGCACCTGCTGCACATCTACGCGAAGCTCGGCGTCAACGACCGCGCGGCCGCGGTCGGCGTGGCCTACGAACGAGGTCATGGCGGCCCAGCGGCGCGGCGACCTGATGCTGGCCGACGTCATCATCTGCTCGTCTGTCCGGTCTGCGGTGACGAGGTGCGTGTGGACGGCCGTACGGTGACGTGCGTGCGCGGCCATTCGGCGGACATCGCCCGCCAGGGCTATGTCGCACTGCTCGGCCCGCGTGGGCGAAGCAGCGACGGCGACACCACCGCGATGGTCGCTCATCGCGACGCGGTGCACGCGGCAGGGGTCCTGGACGCCATCGCGTCCGCGGTCGCCGCGCGAGCCCGGGCGGTTGCGTCGCCGGGAGCGCGGGTGCTCGACATCGGCGCCGGGACGGGTGCCTACCTCGCGGGTGTGCTCGACGCCGTCGACGGCGCTCGCGGCGTCGCCGTCGACATCTCCGTTGCCGCGGCACGGCGTGCTGCCCGCTGTCATCCACGCGCGGGCGCGGTGGTGGCCGATGCGTGGCGCGGCCTGCCGGTGCGCGGACAAGGTCATCGACCTCGCGCTGATCGTGTTCGCGCCTCGCCCGGCCAACGAGGTGAGCCGCGTGCTCGCGACGGATGGTGCACTGCTCGTGGTCGTGCCAGGGGCCGGCCACCTCCGCGGGCTCGTCGAGGAGCTGCCGGAGGACCTGGGGCTGCTGCGGATCGACCCGATCAAGCAAGACCGTCTGGAAGCCTCACTCGGAGGCACGATGCGGCGTCTCGACGAGGTCGCCGTGCACGAGATGGTGCCGGTCTCACGCGACATTGCCGAGGCCCTGATCCTCATGGGCCCGCACGCGTTCCACGTCGACGCCGACCGGTTGCGTGAACAGATCGCCGCGTTGCCCGAGCCGATCAGCGTCACGGTGGAGGCCACTGTCACCACCTGGGTCCGCGCTAGCCCCGAACGACGATCTCAAGATCGACAGCCTCGTCCCAGGCGACTCGCAGAGGGTGGGTCGTGTCCCAGGGTCCTGTTGATCTTCGTCCGCGGCAGCTGTCGGAGGCGGCGGCTACTTTTCGTGGCATGACATGCTGACACGAGCGCCCGGGTGATCGAGCGCTACTGGGCCGCGATCGAGGCACGTGACTGGGACACCTATGGCACCCTGATAGCCGACGACCTGGTCTGCGAGTGGCCGCAGACGCGGGAGCGTGTCAGTGGTCGCGCCGCCTGCATTCGGTTCAACGCCGAGTTTCCCGGCGACTGGCATCTCTCCGTGGAGCGCGCCATCGGTGACGAGTCGGGCGGTGCCTCCAGGATCCGGTTCGTCAACGGTGATGCTGTCGAGACGGGTATCACGTTCTTCGATTTCGACGACCACGGGCGGGTCAGCCGCGTCCTCGAGTTCTGGCCCGAGCCCTACGAGCCGCCGCCGGGACGCGAGCACCTGGTCGAGCGCTACTGAGTCCGGGGGC
>CAWCTX010000016.1:0-196093 GCA_963798505.1 uncultured Actinomycetota bacterium | reverse complement strand
GGACGCCGCGGGTCAGAACGTCCGGGGCCAGCTCGGGGCGCTCGGCATCGGGCTGACCGGGCTCTTCGAGTGCCCGGACGCCGCCACCGGCACCGCGCTGATCCTGGTGGACGTCGATGGGCGGAACCAGATCGCGGTGGCTTCGGACAACTACCGGCTGGCGGTGGAGATGCTCGAGCCCCACGAGGAGAGCATCGCCTGGGCGGATGTGGTGGTCTGCCAGCTCGAAGCGCCACTCCCCGCCGTCCAGTGGGCGCTCGACCGCGCCCGCACTGGAGGCGCCACCACGGTCCTGAACCCGGCCCCCGCCCAGCCCCTGCCGGACCGGCTGCTCGCCGCCGTGGACTACCTGACGCCGAACGCCGGTGAGGCGGCGGCGCTCGGCGGTATCGCCGTGGACGACCTCGAGTCCGCCCGGACCGCGGCGGCGAAGCTCCGGGAGCGCGGGGTGGGCGCGGTCATCGTCACCCTCGGCGAGCAGGGGGCGCTCGTCTGCGACGGCATGCTCCAGCCAGCACATCCCCGCCTTCAGCGTCACCGCGGTCGACACCACCGCGGCCGGCGACGCGTTCACGGGGGCGCTGGCGGTCGGGCTCGCCGCCCGGAGCACCCTCGAGGAGGCGATCCGGCTCGCCACGGCCGCCGCCGCGCTCACGTGCACGCGGCGCGGCGCCCAGGACGCGCTGCCCGACCGCGCCGAGGTCATTGCGCTCCCGCTGATCGCTCTGGTCCTCCCCCGACGCGCGCCATTGATTGCGCTGGGAGTCGCCTTCCTCGTCCTCGTATTCCTGGCGATGCTCAGCGTCGGCATCTTCTACCTGCCCGCTGCCGTCCTCCTCCTGGTGGCGGGGCTGCGGACACTCGCCCGCAGGGCGCCAGCAGTTGCGGCGACATGATCGACAGCCTCCTCCCGTGCGACACGCCGCGGGCTAGTCGCACGGGAGGGTCCTGTCGATCATCCGTGAGGCCCTAGAGGCCGACCCGGAGGAGGCTAAGTCTCAGACCGACTTCTGGTACGACCTGAAGGCCCGCGTCGCGACCCACCCCATCGCCACGGCGACGACTGCCAGCCCACCGAGACGGATGAGCACGCCCGACCAGTCGGGGTTGGCCGACAGCGCCTCGCGGCTCGCGACGACGGCCCAGTCGACCGGGTTGTAGGCGGACACGGTCTGGATCCACTCGGGTGCCGCCTCGCGCGCCATCATGGCCGACGACAGGAAGGCAAGCGGCAGGCTCAGCATGGTGTTGAAGCCGATCAGCGACTCCGGCTGCCGGACCAGCAGCGCCATGCCGTTGGACATCGACGAGAACGCCGCGGTGAGCAGGAACGCTGCCACGAGCGTGACCAGCACGCCGAGCAGCCCGCCGCCGTACGACGCACCGAGCGCCAACCCGACCAGCAGGATCACGACGGCTTGCACCGAGACGGAGATGGCCTGGTTGGCCATGGACGAGGCCATCATGGCGCCGCGCCTCACGGGCGAGGTGAGCATGCGGTCCATGACGCCGCGTTCCATGTCGTCGATGAACGCCATGCCGCTCCATCCGGCGGAGAACAGCACGGTCATCACGACGACGCCGGGGGTCAGGAAGTCGATGTACGACCCGCCGGTGAAGCCCGGCACCTCGACGATGTTCTTGAACAGCTGGCCGAACAGCAGCAGCCAGATCAGGGGTTGGACGAGCAGGATGACGACGTACGCGGGCTGCCGCAGCACGGCCTTCTGCAACCGGCCGGTCAGGTATCCCGTGTGGGCGACGAACGTGCTCACTTCTCCTCCTCGGAGGTGGACTCGGCGGCCGTGAAGGAGCGGCCGGTGTGCTTCAGGTAGACGTCGTCCAGCGACGGCCGGGCGACGGTGAGGGCGGTGACGGGCAGGCCGACTCCGTCGAGTGCCGCGAGCACGGACGGGACTGCCGCAGCACCATCGTCCACACGCGCGCGCACGCTGCGGCCCTCGACGCTCACGTCACGAGTGCCGCGCACCTCGGCGACGACACGCGCTGCCTTCTCGGTGTCGGCGTCTGGCGCGAGCTCGGCCACGACGGAGTCGCCGAGCAGCTCGCTCTTGAGCTGGTCCGGCGTGCCCTCGGTGATGAGCTGCCCGCGGTCGACGATGGCCAGCCGCTCGGCGAGCTGGTCGGCCTCGTCCAGGTAGTGCGTCGTCAGCAGGACAGTGATGCCCTCGTCGGTGAGCCGGCGGATCTCTGCCCACATCTGCGCTCGGGCCTCCGGGTCGAGACCGGTGGTCGGCTCATCGAGGAAGAGCACCCGCGGTCGGTGTACGAGGCCCATCGCGACGTCGAGCTTGCGCTGCATGCCGCCGGAGTAGGTGCGGACGATGCGGTCAGCGGCCTCAGTGAGGTCGAAGCGGTCGAGTAGCTCGGCTGCCCGCTGGCGCGCCTCCTGCTTGCGCATTCCGTAGATGCGACCGGACAGCACGAGGTTCTCGCGGCCGGTCGCCTGCGGGTCGGTGCCGTGGCGTTGGGTGACGACGCCGATCGCTCGACGTACGTCGTCGGGCCTGCGGAGCACGTCGAAGCCCGCCACGGTCGCGGTGCCGCCGGTCGGCAACGTGAGTGTCGTAAGGATCTTGATCGTGGTCGACTTGCCGGCGCCGTTGGGGCCGAGCAGTCCGAAGACGGTCCCCTGGGGAACCGCGAACGACAGGTCGTCGAGCGCCTGCACGTCGCCTGGGTAGGTCTTGGCGAGGTGTTCGGCCGTGATGGCAAGCCCGTTGGGCGTGCTGGTGGTCATTGCCGTGGTCCTTCCGGTGTCGGATATCTGTCTGTCCGAACCGGTCCCGGCTACGCGGCTACCCTGCTTGGTGGACACCTTGGAACGGGTTCCGTGCTGCGGGATCGGTTCGAGGTCCTCGGCCCCGGCGTGGTGTTACCGCACCCCGCCGGGGTCGCTTGCGTGTCGATCAGTCGCCGGTGCGGCCCCTGTCCGCGAGCTCCGCGAACTCAGGAGGCACCTCGCCGGTCTCGTGGAACTTTCGCCAGCCTGTTAACGCCGGGCATCGTCGGTGCGGCGATCTCGTCGCGGAGGGCCTGCACCCACTCGGCCTCGGCGCGCAGCATGGCGATGTGGAACTCCGCCTCGACGAGGAACAGCCGGGGGACCTCCTTGGCGACCTCCTGCAGCGCGCCGGTCTCCGTCGCGATCTTGGTCGCGAGCGCCCTGGCCCGCTCGTCCAGGAGAGCGATGACGTCGTCGGGACCGAGAACGCCCATGACCGAGAGCGCCGCCTCGAACTTGGGGTACTCCCGGCTCGGCACGGCGATCAGCTCACGGAGCCAGTCCTCGAGCTCGGCGCGGCCCGTCGTCGGTGATGGCGTAGACCGTGCGCTCCGGGCGGCCGCCCTGGCGCGTCGTGCCGGCAACCTCCACGAAGCCGTGCTTCTCGAGATTCTGGACGACCGTGTACAGCGATCCCCAGTTGATCTTGATGCTGTAGTCCTTGCCCCGCTCGCGCAGCAAAGACGCCAGCTCGTACGGGTGCGCGGGGCGCTCGGCGAGCGTGGCCAGGACCACGAGCGCCAGCATGTTGCTGAACTTTCGTCGTGCGGCCATGTCGCTCCCTCGTGGTCGTATATTCGTACACGAGTATCCGCGTGAGAATAACCGCTGTCAAGTAGCGTTGCCACAGACCTGGCCTCGAGCCCGTGGCGCCGGGGCGCCCCAGCGTTGCTCTGGCACCCGAAATGCGCCCCATGGGCGGGCGAGCCTGGAGCGCCGGGGCGCCCCAGCGTTGCTCTGGCAGCCGAAATGCGCCCCATGGGCGGGCGCCCCTACTACTCCGGCTGGTTGCCGGCGTCCCCGCCGATGCGGAACGGCACGTAGATGCCGGTGTAGGCGAGGTGGCCGATCATCCCGTCGGCTGCGTGCTCCAGATCGTGGCAGTGGTCCACCCAGACGCCAGGGTTGTCGGCGACGAACGCGATCTCGTAGGTTTCGTCTTCCCCGACCTCCAGCGAGTCGACCCACCAGGGGCTGCCCGTCGCGGGTACCCCGTTGCGGCTGACGACCACAGCGTGGTGCCCGTGCAGGTGCATCGGATGGTTGTCGCTGCTGGAGTTGTCGATGGTCATGCGGACGACGTCGCCTTCGTTGACGACATACATCGGCACGTCGGGGAACAGCCGCCCGTTGACCGACCACCACATGCCGGGCACCCCGTCGACGAAGCCCGGCCGGCGGCCGATGCGGTAGTCGAAGCTGCGGTCCGGGTTGGCGGGATCGAAACCGATCGGCGCCGCGCGACCGTAGGTCAGCAGGTCGAGCGTCGACTCGGGCTGGTCCGAGTCGGGCGCATCCGCCCGTTCCGGACCAAGCAACAACGACGCCGCGCCGAGCCGCACCCGCACCGCACCGTCGGCGGGCACCTGCACCTCGATGTCGACTCGCGCCCCGCCGCCCACTTTGATCGCCTGGCCGGTGATCTCGCCCGGCTGGTTGACCTCGCGTCCATCGACCGCGACGACCCGGAACGGCTCGTCGACGACCCAGGCGCTGAGCAGGCTGCTGTCGGTGTTGATGATGCGCACCCGAGCGACGGTCCCGGCGCGTGCGGGCTCGCGCAGCTCGCGCGGCATGCCGTTGATCGTGGGGATGCCGTCGTACGTATGCACGGTCGCAAGCGCGTCATGCACATCGGCGGGCTGCGCCTCCGCGGGCTCGACCACCAGTGCCCCGAACAGGCCGCCGCGCACCTGCGAGTGCGAGATTTGGTGCGAGTGGTACCAGTAGGTGCCTGTGTCCTCGGCGACGAACCGGTAGACGTGCGACTCGCCGAGCTGGACAGCGTCCTGGGTGACGCCGGCGACGCCGTCCTCGGCGTTGGGCACGTCGACTCCGTGCCAGTGGAGGGTGACGCCGTCAGGTACTGACTCGTTGGCCAGCGTCACCTCGACGAGCTGGCCCCGCTGGGCGCGAATCTCCGGGCCGGGCGACTGACCGTTGAGCGTGTAGCCGTCGACGGTCTCCCCGTCACCCAGGTCGATCTGCTCCTTGCGGGCCGTCAGGGTCATCCGGACATCGGGCGCCTGATCACGTGGCCCGGTGAGGTCGGCGACGCTGATGTCGCCCGGCTGCTCGGGCGGGCCGTCCCAACCGCCAACGCTGCCGTGCTGCTGGTGCGTGGCGTCCGTCGCCCCGCCGCCGAAGTCGACGTACCCCATGCCCATCACGCTGTAGGTGCCGGGCACCAGGCTGCGGGCCCAGAGGACCCCGAGCGGCACGATAAGCAGGATGGCGACGACGAGCCCGACGACGAGGCGGTTGCGCGCCTTGACCCGGGCGAGTGCGACCTTGTCCTGCTCGTCGACGGGCGCGTCGTCTTTACTGGTCGGTGCTGTCTCGGTCAGGGTGCGGTCGCCACCGTCTCATCAGCGGCCGTCGTGATCTTGGCCCGTGCGGCAGCAGCGGATGCGGCGCCGGCGATCAGGAACGCGTTGATGGCGTGCAGCGCGCCGAGGAACGCCACGTCGAAGGCGATGATCGCCAGGACCCACTGCAGCACGACAAGGCCCACCACGAGGCCGGCCCACTTGAGCGCGCCGTCGATCTTGACGAAGAATGCCGTGAGCAACAGGAGCAGCGCGGCGAGCGAGATGACCAGGGCGCCGATCGAGTGAATGGCGAAGCCGCCGTTGCCGTCGTAGTCGTCGGTGATCACGTTGCCCTCGTCGACGTCCCCCCAGAGGCCGAAAAGCCCGAAGGCAATCGCGGCCGCCTGCACGACGACGCCCACCGCGATCAACAGTGCGAGCGAGCGATACGCAGTCCTCATCTGGTCCCCCACATCCTTGTCATCTGCCAGACATTGGCTGACGTTATCGCGTTGCGGCCGGTCATATCCGTGAATACCCCGCCGCGACCGCGGCATGCAGTCCCTCCGGGGGGAACGGCCAGCGATCGACCCCCGCCGCCACCGCGTCGGCCTCCGGCACGCCGGCCGCATGGAGCCCCCGGATCGTGTCCGCGACCGTCCCCAGGTCGGCCGCCTGAGCCCATACGAACGACCGATCGACGGGTGCGCCGTGCCCCGGTACGACGACGGCCGTCGGGCTCAAACGCTCAGCAAGATCAGACACAGTCGCCGGCCAGTCCAGGGGGAAGCAGCCGGAGCCGTACATCGGCGGGCCTGACTCCTCGACCAGGTCGCCGACCAGCCAAACGTCCGCATCGGGCACGTGCAGGACGAGATCGTTGTCGGTGTGCCCGCGCCCGAGGTGCAGCAGCGACACCGAGCGGTCGCCGAGGTCGAGATCGAGTCGGTCGCCGACGAGCACGTTCGGTGGGGTGATCACCACCTGGCGCCAGTCGTCGACAGGTTCGGCGCCCGTCTCGATCCAGTGGGCCAGCATCGGCCGCTCGTACGCATCGAGGTGCGCCGGCACGAGCTCATGCCCGTAGATCGGCGCTCCCAGGTCGGAGTCGGGGCCGAACCGGAAGTTGCCAAACGTGTGGTCGAAGTGCGCATGCGTGTTGACCACCCAGCGAACCGGCAGCTGCCCGAGCTCGGCCAGATCGGCGCGGATCTCGTCCGCCTCGCGGTGTGACGAGCGGGTGTCGACGACGAGTAAGCCGTCCGCGGCGCGGACCACGCAGACGCTGATGTCGAGCGGGTCGTACCGTCGTTGGAAGACGCCGTCCGCGACCTCTGCCCATGCACCCACGCCCCGACCCTACGGCCGGGCCGGTAATGCTCGGCAATGCCGGACGTCACTGGATATCGTGACAATTCAAGCGGGTTCACGGACGCGAAGGCGAGGGACGGACGCTGGCGTACAACAGCTCTGGCCCCGGCCTCGGACGGCTGGGGTTCTTCGTCACGCTCGGCTTACTCGTCCTGGTGATCGTCGGCGAGACCGTGGCGCCGCCAACCTATGACCCGCCGCCGATCGAGGTCCCAGCCGAGCTGCACGCGATCCCGCCGATTCCCGCTTCGGAGACCGCGGCACCGCAGGAGAGCGCCCCGGTCCGGGAGCTCGAGGTCACCGTTCCTGTCGAGGGCACGTCGCTGGGCGCCACCATCTACGCGCCGGACTCACCCGGACAGCACCCCGCCATGATCTTCGTGCACGGGCAGGGCACGACGACGCGGGACGACTTCACCGAGCAGGCGGTCTACTTCGCGCGGGCCGGCATCGTCACGATGACCTACGACAAGCGCACGATCGGCTACTCCTTCCGGCATCGCGACTTCCGGCTGCTCGCCGACGACGTGCTGGCCGCCCTCGACGTGCTCCGCAGCCGGCCCGACGTCGATCCCAATCGAGCCGGCCTATGGGGGGTGAGCGAGGGCAGCTGGGTGACACCGATCGCCGCGGCCGATCCGCGCGTGGGCTTCGTGGTGCTCGTGTCGGCGCCCAACGTGTCGCCGCTGCGCCAGGTGGCGTGGGCGATGGACGAGCAGCTGTACCGGTTGCACGCCCCACAAGGCGTACGCCAGTTCCTGGCCAAGGCGATGGCGGGCTTCGATCTGCCGTTCCTCAGCTTCGACCCGGTGCCAGCGCTGGAGCGCATGGACCAGCCGGTGCTCGCGATCTACGGCGCCGACGACCCGGCGATGCCGTTCGTCGACAGCACGATGGTGCTCACCGAGGCGCTCGAGCGCGGCGGCAACCGCGACTACACCATCCGCTTTATCCCCGGAGCCAACCACGGCCTGAAGATCGAGGGCACCGATGTCTTCATGCCCGGCTACCGCGAGGTCCTGGCGCACTGGGTGACCGGCCTGCCCGACACCGCGCGACCAAGTCCCGGCGTGCAGATCGCCGGCGAGTCCCCCACGCAGCGAAGCGCAGGCATCGACGTCCCGTTGCCGCCGTGGTACGCCGCCGGATACTCGGCGCTGCTGGCGCTGGGCGTGGTCGGGCTCGGTTGCGCCGCCCCGCAGACCGCGTCGTTGTTGGGACGCGTACGTCGTCGCCGCATGCCCGCCTGGCTGGTCGACGAGACCTCGATCGGACTGCCGGTCTATCGGCGGGTGCGGCGCCTTGCGTGGTTCGCGCTGGCCTATCTGCTCGTCTCGGTCGGCTTCATCGTGATGACGGCGTCGTTCGCCATGAACCAAGGGGGCTCGGCGCTGGCGATCCAGGCGGGCTGGGCGCTCGTCCGCCTCATGACGGTGGGCCTGCTCGTGCTCGAGGTCGCCGCGGTGACGGTCGCGGTGGCTGCTTGGCAGGGTGGCTGGCGGCCGCGGGCGCTGCCCATGGCGTTGGTGTTTGCTCCCCTGGCCAGCGGCGGGGCGTTGCTCGCGGCGGCGTCGTACTTCGGTTTGTTCGTCTGAGCGCGCTCACGCGAGCAGCGCAGCGATCGCCACCAGCACCGGTGCGCAGAGCAAAGTGGTGACGAGGATCGCGTCGCGGGCGAGCGAGACGGCGCTGTTGTAGCGGATGGCGTAGACGAAGATGTTCTGCGCCGTCGGCAGCGCCGCGATCACGGTAGCCGCGAGCAGAGTGGTGCCCTCGAGGCCGAGCGCGAATCTGGCAAGCAGATAGGCGGCAGCGGGCTGCACGAGGTTCTTGAGCATCGCCACGAGCAGCAGCTCGCGACGGGTGCCCGATGCGCCGGGCAGCGGAGCACCGTGCAACGAGATGCCGTAGGCGATGAGGACGATCGGCACGGCCATCCCCGCGACCAGGTCGAGCGGTTCCCGCACCAGGGTCGGCAGCGTCGTGCCCGCCAACGACAGTGCGAGCCCGAGCAGCGACGCAACGGTGACGGGGTTGCGGAACGGCATCCCAAGCGCGCGCCAGAGCGACGGCCGCTGCCCCGCCGCCGCGGTGTCGAGGATGACGAACGCGGCGGGTGCCAGCAGGATCAGCTGGAAGAGCATGGCGGGGGCGACGTACGACGCGTCGCCCAGCACGTAGACCGCGACCGGTATCCCGAGGTAGCCGGCGTTGACGTAGCCACCGCAGAGCGCCCCGATCGTCGTGTCCGTCACCGGACGGCGCCACACCAGGCGCGCCACCGCGATGTAGACCGCTCCGACGGTGAGGGTGCTCGCGACGATCACCGCAAGCCCCGGACCGAACACCTCGCTGACGTCGGCGCGGGAGAGGGTCTGCACGAGCAGAGCGGGCGCGCCGACGAAGAAGGCCAGCTTGGCCAGGGTCTCCTGACTTGCACCGGGGAGCACCCGCGTCCGCGCCAGCACATAGCCGAGGGCGATCACGATCGCGATGACCGCGAGACCCTCGAGCACCTGGAGCACCAGGGCACCCTAACCGGGCACTTGACGAGCCTGCCCGCGCGTCAGACTAGGCCCCGGCCCTTGGCCGCGACGACAGCCTGCCCACGGTTGGGCACGCCGAGCTTGGCCATGATGTTGGACACGTGCACGCTGGCGGTCTTCTCGCTGATGAACAGGCGCTCGGCGATCTGCCGGTTGGTCGAGCCCTCGACGAGCAGCCCGAGGACCTCACGCTCCCTGGGCGTCAGAAGGCCATCCCCGCGGTCGGCCGGCTCCTGGCCGAGATGCAACCCCGCCCGGGTCGCGAGTGAGTCGATCTCCTCGCGGCGCAGACTGGCGCCCATCTGCTCGGTCAGGTCGCGGGCCCGGCGCAGGTCTTGCGCCGCGCCGGGGCGGTCACCGACGGCGAGGTGGGCGCGGGCGCTGCCGACCAGGGCGGCGGCGAGACCGGGGAGCATCCCCAGCGTCTCCCAGCGTTGCACTGCTTCGGCGGCGGCCGCGAGCGCGTCACCCCCGAGGATTCGCGCGGCCGTGGCGCGGGCGGTGGCCAGCCGCGCGTCCACCAGCGGCGCCGCGCCGACTTGAGCCGATCGCAGGTCCTCCAGGTGGGCGAGCAGGCGCCGCCGCTCGCTCGATCGCGTCGGATGGGCTCCGCGTTCGATGGCGGCTTCCTCGATGTCGAGCCCGCGGATGAACAGCATGCTTGCGTAGCGGATCGCATTCCGGACCCAAGCTGAGCCCGTCGTCGACGACTTGCCGGGCTTGCTCGATGTCACCGCTGAAAAGCAAGCATGCAGCCTAGCTCTCGGCGAGCGGACCGCCGACCTGCGGGTCGTCCGCACCGCCGAGCTCCAGCAGATCCTCGACTCGCGTTGGGCCAGCTCGACCTGACCGCGCTCGTAGAGCAGCCGCGCGTGCAACTGTCGCACGAAGCGCTCGCTGGTGATGCCGGGCTCCATTTCGAGGGCCTCGGTGACGGCGTCATCGGCTTCGCGCCAGCGGCCGGCCTCGATAAGTGCTTCGCCGATGTTGCCGAGGATGAACGGGACGAAGCCGCTGCGGCCTCCTTGGCGGAGCCCGCGTCTGCACGCCTTCGCGCCCGACCGTGACGACGTCGTCGGGGCGGCAGGCGAAGATCAGGATGTCGGTTGCGCCTGCATAGATCTGGCCCAGCCGGTAAACCTCCAGCCGTGGCTCGGGTTCGAGCGCTGCCATGGCCTGCCCGACGGCGTCGTCGATCTCGCCGAACGCGACCAGCCCCTGGCCGATGCGAAGCCTGAGCCAGCCGGCGCAGCTGGTCGTCGCCGACACGCAGGGCGACGTCGAGCGCCTCCTCGCCCGAGCCGTACACCGTCAACGTTGTCACCATCGCGCAGCGCCGTGTACGACAGCGCCGACAGGGCCAACGAGCGCGTTGACGTCGGAGGCTCGGGTGGTACGAGCTCGGCGGCATCCGCGACAAGGGCGTCGCCGTCGGCCTGGGTGCCCGCGCCGAAGTAGACGTGCCATGCCAGTCGCAGCATCAGCTCGCCCACCAGCTCGGGCCTTCTCCGTACGGTCGAGCTGGGCGATGGCCACCCGCAGGTGCTTCGCCGCGAGCAGGGTCTCACCGGCGACCCAGGCCACGCGCGCGCTGGCGATGAGGATGTCGCTGCGCTGCATGCCAGTGACATTCTCGGCGTCAGGCACCCGGTCCCAGAGCGCCAATGCGCGATCGAACTGCGCGACAGCCTCCGCCGGGGCGAATGTCTTCCGAGGCCGCGCTGCGCCGCTGCCACGGCAGCGCCGAGCGCACGTCGCTGGTCGTGTGCGGCGAACCAGTGGTGCGCCTGCTCAGCCAGGGCCGTGGCGTCGGGCTCGGCGGTGCCGCGGGCTTCGAGAATGCGAGCCACCGCAGCGTGCAGACGGCTGCGCTCGTCCGGAAGCATGTCGTCGTAGACCGCCTCTTGCAGAAGCGCATGCCGGAAGGCGTAGGCCTCGTCGGCGGCGTCGGCCACGAGCAGGTGTCGCGACACCGCCTCCCGCAAGCCCGCGGTGATCTGGTCCGGCCTGCTGCCCGTGCTGGAGGCGACCCGGGCGAGCAGGCCGGAGTCGACGCGTCGGCCGACGACAGCGGCGACCCGGAGCACCCGTTGGGTCTCCGGGTCCAAGGCGTCGATCTGGCTGACGAGCATGTCGCGCAGGCGGTCCGGCAGCCCGCCCTGCCCGGCGCCATCCCCGGCCACCAGCATCTCGATGTGGAACGGGTTGCCGCCCGAACGGTCGTACACCCGCCCGACCAGGCGCGGCGCCGGTGGTTTGCGCAGGAGCTCGGTGATGAGCTCGGTGGTCGCCCGACGATCGAGCGGCCCGAGCTCGACCCGAGTCATGAGCCCGTGACGGTCGAGCTCGGCCAGCCGTACGCGTACGGGGTGGCCTCGGTGCAGCTCGTCCGACCGTACGGTCAAGAGCAGCAGCACGGCGGCGCGAAGATTGCGCTCGAGGAAGGTGATGAGGTCCATCGTGGAGCGGTCGGCCCAGTGGACGTCTTCGATGACGAGGACGACGGGTCGAGTGGCCGCGAGTCGGGAGAGCACCCCGAGGATCAGCTCGAACAGCTGGGCCGCTGGGGCCGCCTGCGGGGCGGTCGGCGTGCCGGCAGCCATCTCGGGGAGCAGCCGGCCCAGGTCGGACCGGCCCTCGCCCACGAGCTCGTCGAACTCGTGCGACGGCAGCTCGGCGATCAGCTGACGCAGCGCTTCGACGAACGGCGCGTACGGCAGCACCCCTTCACCGACGTCGAGACACGACCCGGTGACGACGCGCGCTCCGGCGAGCTGGGCGTCGGTGGCGAACGTGCTCACCAACCGGCTCTTGCCGACGCCGGCCTCGCCGGTCACGAGGGTGACGCGCACCCGGCCGGCGATCGCGTCCCGCAGGGCGTGCTCCAGCTCTGCACGCTCTGTCGCTCGACCGACGAGGTAGTCGCTCGACCACCGGTCCACGTCGCTGAGCATGCCACCGGTGGCCGACGCCCACGTTTGGGGCATCAGGTCGGACGGGTGCTGTCAGGCCGCGCGGACGGTGACGGCGGGCGAGGTCGCCCGACGCAGCCGCCGGGGCACGAGGCGGAAGTTGCGCGCCTCGGGGTGGTCGGCGACCTGAGCAGCGAGCCGGACGTGCTCTGCCTCGCGCAGCAGTTCTGCGTGACGGATGTCGTTGAGCTGGGCGGTGATGCTGGTGTTCATGACTCCTCCTTCGACACCCCCAACGGTCGTCGTAAGGAGGGGGGTCGGGCATCGGGAGATACACCGCACTTTCCGGCCGGCTCGGCCACCAGCGGTCTAAGGCCCCCCGCCATGAGGGGTTTCCGCGTCTAAGGCCCCTCACCGGAACCGCCCCCCGGAACGCGTTGATCATGGCGAAGGCGTGATCATTCGCGCGATTTGACCACATCTCGGCCATGATCAACACGGGTTGTCGGCGCCGGGTCAGTCGAACTGGAATGAGCGCTTCGACAGCCCGTACCAGTAGCCCTCGATCGCGGATCTGTCGGCCGCGAGGTCGTCGAAACTGGCGCCGAGCGTCACGAACAGGGGCGCGAAGTGCTCCGTGCGTGGGTGCGCGAGCCACGCGGCCGGTGCCCGGTGCCGGAAGTCGATGAGCGCGTCGAGGTCACGCTCCTCGACGGCGCGCGAGGCCCAGTCATCGAACTCGATCGACCACCCGGGAGCCGGGCCTTGCGGGCCGTCCGCCCAGTTCATCGCGCGCAGGTTGTGCGTGGTGAATCCGCTGCCCATGACGAGTACCCCCTCGTCGCGCAGCGGCGCCAGCCGCCGGCCGATGTCGAATAGGCCCTGCGGGTCGAGGGTCGGCATCGAAATCTGGAGTACGGGCACGTCTGCGGCCGGGTACATCTCGACGAGCGGCACGTAGGCGCCGTGGTCGAGCCCGCGGCCGGGCGAGTCGTGGACGGGTCGACCCGCCGTACTGAGTAGCGCCCGAACCCGTTCGGCGAGCTCCGGCGCGCCAGGGGCCGGGTAGGTCACCTCGTAGTAGCGCTGTGGGAAGCCCCAGAAGTCGTACGTCAGGGGCACGGTGGTCGTCGCGCCAAGGGCGAGTGGCGCCTCCTCCCAGTGGGCGGAGACGACAAGGATCGCCGTGGGCCGGGGTAGCGCGGCGGACCAGCGGGCAAGCTCATCGGGCCAGATCGGGTCGTCGGCGAGCAGCGGTGCGCCGTGGCTGAGATAGACGGCGGGCATCCGCTCCGCGCTGTGCGCCATGGCGGCCCTCCCGACGGAAAACGGCTTGAGCGTTCAATGATCACCGTACGCTAGGCGCGTGACCCGCTGGCTCACCGACGACGAACAGCAGACCTGGCGCACCTACCTGACCGGCACGCGGGTGCTGAGCGAAGAGCTGGAACGCCAGATGCAGCGCGACGCCGGCATGCCGCTCGCCTACTACCTCATCCTCGCCATGCTCTCCGAGGCGCCCGAGCGACGGCTCACGATGGGTGAGCTCGCCCGCATCGTCGGGGCGTCACCGAGTCGGCTGTCCCACGCGGTGGCCCGGCTCGAGGAGGCCGGCTGGGTCAGCCGCCAGCGTGACCCGGCCAACCGCCGCTCGACGGTTGCCTGCCTGACGGACGGCGGCTGGGACGTCGTGGTGGCGACCGCTCCCGGGCACGTCGAGGCGGTCCGTCGCGCGCTGTTCGACCGGCTTGACGCGAAGCAGGTCGCCCAGCTGCGCGAGATCTTCAGCGTTGTCGCTGCCGAGGACTGAGCTCCTTAGCGCGGTGGCTGGTTGGTGGACTCGTCCGGTGAGCTGGGGGGCTCGCCGATCGGCGGTTCGGCGGAGGGCGGGGTCACCTCATCCACGGCGGCGGAGACCTCATCCGGGGTGGTGGGGAGCTCCTCGGTCACCGCTGAAGCTTCGTCGGACAGATCCGGCAGCTCTTCCGTCACGGCAGCAGCTTCCTCGGGCAGAGGTGGCGGTTCCTCGGTCAGAAGTGGCGCCTCCTCTGTCGTGACCGCGGTCGCTGCGCCTCCCGCCGCCGCTGCGCCGGCCGCTGCAGTCCCCGCACCCTCGACCGGCGCACCTTCGCCGTCAGCAGGCGTACGACCGCGGCGAGCGAGCAGCACGCCGAGCAACAGCAGCCCGGCGCCACCGATGGCGGCGATGAGCGGCCACGTGTCGCGCACCTGGCCGATGCGGTCCTTCGCGTCGCTCGCGTCGTCGGCGCGTGCGGCGACCGTCTCCTCGTCGAACTCGAGCTCGGCGTTGATGGCCGGAATCTCCACCCCGGCAGCTTCAAAACGCAGCACCTGCTGGGTCTCCTCCGACCCGCGGATGATCGTGCCGGTCTCCGGCTCGACATAGAACTGACGGGTCGTGTTGTAGACGCGGTCAAGTGTCACCGACGGCACCGGCTGGCGCAGCAGCGCGCCGGGCACCTCGACCTCGCCGATCACTGTCGGCTCGACGACCTGAGTGAAGTGATAGGTCTCCAGGCCGGCGACTTCCTCGGTGCCCTGGAACTCGGCGTCCCAGCCGCGCTGCGTCGTCGTGTCGAAGTAGGAGTAGGTCTCCTGTTGTGTGTCGAACGGGAACTTGTAACTGATCGTCCCCTCGTGCGACGCGTCGCGGTCGCCGTCGACCGCCTCGTCGAACCCCGACACCGCCTCGGAGGTTTCGCGGTCGAACGCGACCCGGTCGGTGGTCGAGCTGATCTCAGTGCCGGTGAGCTCGATTTGCGTGCTGACCTCGACGTCCCAGACGGCGATGTCATCGGTGCTGGCTTCGACGTCTGTGGTGATGACGCGCTCGGACCGCAGCGCCAGCCCGCTCTGGCTCTGCCCGGTCGTCTGGTTGAGCACGGTGCCGGTGCCCGTCGCCACGCTGGTGACTGTGTAGGGCTCGCCGTCCTCCTCGAGGGGCACCTTGATCGCGTTGGGGGCGATGACCCAGCGCAGGATGGCGGCTCCCGCGAGGAGAAGGATTCCAACGAATGCAAGGACGATGCCGATGCCGCGACGCATGGCGACCTTCTTTGGTCAGGCAACAGGGCCGTGCAGCCCCCGGATGTGATCAACATCGCGCGCGGCGCGCCCATGTGTCAAACGCAACGCGTACGGTGGTGCCTCCTCGCCTCGACAAGGAGTCCGCCGCTGAGTGACATCGACGAACCGGAGCGGTCCTCCGGCGGGGTGGGCAGCTTGATCGTGGCCCTCGTCCTTGGTGCGGCAGCAGCGATCTCGTTGGTGGTGCCGATGCCGCGGTACGGACAGCTGTTGCAGGCGCTTGCTCCGTACGTGCTGGCACTGGCCGGGGTCATCGCGGCGATTGGAGTCGTCCGTGCGCGACGCTGGGCCCGCCTCCGCAACTTTGGTGTCGCGTTCGCGTTGTTGGCCGCCGCCGTCGTCCTCTCGCTCGGCGGTTCCGGCGGAGCCGACCGCAGGGACGAGGCTTGGACGCTGCTCATCTGGAACGTCGAGGGCGCCACGCTGGCCGAGGTCGAGGGCTCTCTTGCCGCCCTCTCGCCGGACATCGTGATACTCACCGAGACAGGCGATCTCGACTTCGCTGCGTCAGCAGCAGCTGGCCGATGTTTTCCAGCACCGTCTGCTCAGCACCGCTGACGGCGCTCCGCCCAACCTTGCGCTGCTGAGCCGGTTTCCCGTCCTCGAGACCGACCGGCCGGCCGATGACCCTGCTTGGGACTTCCCGCGCGTCGCCGCGATGTCCGTGGTGACGCCGGCGGGCCCCGTACGCGTCATCGGCGCGCACCCAACCAACGCGTTGGCTCAGGGCCTTGGCCGCTACGGCCTGCGCCGCGATGCGCAGCTGGACGCGTTGTGCGACATCGTCGACGACTATGCCGACGAACCCCAGCCGATCGTCCTGGCCGGCGACCTCAACGTGACCGAACGGGAGACCGGGTCACGGTGCCTCGATGACCGGCTGGCTGACGCGTTCGACATCGCGGGTGGCGGAGTGGGAGCGACATGGCGGCCGATCCCGCAGGCGCCGCCGGTGCTTCGCATCGACCGCGTTCTGGTCGACGACGACGCGATTGCCGTCGTCGGGCTGAACACCTACTGCGGTGATGCGAGCACCGACCACTGCGCCGTGGTCGCCGAGCTGCAGGCCACCGACTCCGACGGCTGAGGTTGCCGTCTGGCCGTCAGGTGGGCAGCATGACCGCATGGAGTATTACAGGATCGAGACCGTGGCCGAGCAGCACGACGACTTTCGGCGGGTGCTGTGGACCGGGCAGCACACCCAGCTCGTCATCATGACGATCCCGCCGGAGGGCGAGATCGGCGAAGAGGTGCATCACGAAGTCGACCAGATCCTGAGCTTCGTGAGCGGCACCGGCGAGGCCCGCGTCGGGGGTGAGACCAAGGCCGTCACTGCGGGCGACCTGGTCGTCGTGCCCGCCGGCACCCGGCACAACTTCGTGAACACCGGTCCCGACGCGCTGGTGCTCTACACGGTGTACGGACCGCCGGAGCACGCGGACGGTGTGGTGCACCGCACAAAGGAGGAGGCGGACGCGGCGGAGGAGGCCGGCGAGGACGTACCCCCTCGTTGATCAGATACCGTTTCGTTGCCCAAAGCTTCCATTTGTTCACGTACTGGCGGTTCCATCGCTTGTTCGTAGCAATGAGCGAAAGGACCGTTGGTACTGATGCGACAGACGCGTGCCCTTGTCGGCTGCGTGGGCGTGCTCGCTCTCGGCCTTGCCGCCTGCTCGTCAGGAGGCCAGACCGATGCCGGAGATGCCACTACCGGCCAGGAGCCGCTTGCTGGCGTGATCGCCATCGACGGCTCGAGCACGGTCGCCCCTCTCGGTCGGGCCGCTGCCGACGCCTTCAACGCTGAGCATCCCGACGTGGAGATCACGATCGACTCGGTCGGCACGGGTGCGGGCTTCAGCCAGTTCTGCTCAGGGATGACCGACATCTCGGACGCGTCGCGTCCCATCAAGCCGGTCGAGCATGCCGAGTGCGCTACCCGTGGCATCGCCTACGAGGAGTTCCTCGTCGCCAATGACGCACTCAGTGTCGTGGTCAACCGGCAGAACACCTGGGTGAACTGCCTGACCGTCGAGCAGCTCAAGACGATCTGGGCCCTCGGGGCGACCGCCAAGACATGGCAGGAGGTCGACCCGACGTTTCCGGCCGTGCCGCTCGGGCTGTACGGCCCAGGCACCGAGTCGGGCACGTTCGACTACTTCACGGCCGAGGTCAACGGCGAGGAGGGCGTGTCGCGCACCGACTACACCGCGAGCGAGGACGACGAGGTGCTCGTCGCCGGTGTCGCGTCGCAGCAGGGCGGATTGGGCTACTTCGGCTACAGCTACTTCGAGGAGCACCGGGACACTCTCAAGGCGCTCGCCATCGACGACGGCTCGGGCTGTGTGGCGCCCTCCGTGCAGGCCGCGCAGGACGGAACCTACCCGCTCGCGCGTCCGCTGTTCATCTATCCCAACGCGGAGGCGATGGACCGGTCCGAGGTGCTGGCGTTCGTCGAGTACTTCGTGGCCAACCACCAGGAGATCGCCGAGTCGGTGGGCTTCGTTCCGCTCAACGCGGAGCAGGAGCAGGACCTCGAGGCGGACTTGGAGATCCTGCGCAACTGGTAAGCGCCCCAGCAAACCAGCGGGTTAGTCGCCGGCCCCGATGCAGGCGGTGTCGTCGGCCGTGATGGGCGTGATGCTCGGTGTCGCCGAAGCCGTCGCGGACGTGGACGGCGATGACCCGGTGCCCGATTGCACCGTCACCCGTACGACTGACTGGAAGTCCGCACCCAGCACGAGCGTGATCGTGCCACCGAGCGCGTTGTCGAGCTCGGTGCGGACGTTGCCGGCAGCGGCCGCGACAGTGCGCACCGAGTCTGCCTTGTCGGGGCCGTGCAGCGCGTAGGTCTGCGCGGTCTGCTCCGCGTTGCCTGTGCCGACGACGACGAAGCCCTGGTCCTCGAGCTCGTCGGCGACCCGCGTGGCCAGACCCTTCTGCGCCGTCCCGTTGAGCACCTGGACCTTCACCTTCGACGGCGCAATCGTCACCGGCGGGGCCGGCGGCGTCGTCGGGGAGGGGCTGGCGGCCGCGGCAGCAGCCTCCGCCGCAGCAGCTTCCGCCGCAGCCGGCGTGCCTGGCATCGGCTTGTCATCACGCAGTGCCGCCCAGATCGGCTCTGCCTCGTCCTCCTTGAGGACCAGGCGGTTGGCGTCTTGCGACCATGCGCCGGTGGGAGCGGTGACGAAGGCGATCTGACCGCCGGCGACGTCCTTCATGCTCCCGGCCAGGTCGGCCAGCCCGGTCACGCTCGCAAGATCGGGGTCCATGGTCACCGACTTGGTGGCCTCGTTGAGGAAGCTCAGCAGTCGCGCCGGGTTGAGCAGCGTCCCGCTGCTGAGCACCTTGCGGATCATCGCGCCGAGGAACTGCTGCTGGTGGTCGATGCGGTCGAGGTCGCCGCCATCGCCGAGGCTGTTGTGTCGGCTGCGGACGACGCCGAGCGCCTGCTGGCCGTTGACGGTCTGCTCGCCGGCCGGAAGGTTGACGGCGGCAAGCCGGTCCTTCAGCGGGTTTGCCAGGCAGATGTTGACGCCGCCGAGCGCGTCGACCATGCCGACGAAGCCGGCGAAGTCGACGACGACGAAGTGCTCGAAGGTGATCCCGGTGATCGACTCGACCGTCTTGATCGTGCAGGCGGGCCCGCCGGTCGAGTAGGCGGAGTTGAACTGGCCGAAACCGGCCCGGCTCTCCTTGCCGTTGTCGAGCGGGCATGACGGGATGTCGACCATGGTGTCGCGCGGGATGGACACCGCGGTGGCGCTCTTTCGGTCGCCAGCGATGTGCAGCACGATCGTCGTGTCCGAGCGGGCACCGTCGGCCTTTCCGCCGAGCGCCGCGTTGTCGCCGGAACGCGTGTCCGAGCCCATGAGCAAGATGTCGATCGGGTCGCTGGACCCGGTCTCGACCTGTCGGTCGTCACCGAGCTGACCGAACGCGTCGAGGGTGGTGATGTTGCCCTCGAGATAGCGCAGGACCGCGTACGCCGCCCCGGTGACGACCACCAGGCTCGCCGCGACGGAGATGGCGAGGATCTTGAGCCGGCGCTTGCGGCGGCGTGCACGAGCATTGCGACGCTGGCTCAACCGACTCGCTGGCGCCGGGTGCGCGTCATCGGACTGCGCCGTCGGCGCAGCCTCGAGCGGCTCCTCGGGCGACCAGGTCATTCGGGAGATAATGGCAAACATTGTGTGGCGGTGTCAGATCCGTCCACCCATCGGCCGCTGCCGCAGTGATCCAGATCACGTTGATCGGGCGACTCAGAGTCGCCTGAACATCACATGCAGCCCCACGCGGCCGTGCTGTGCGCTGTCGAACGTTTCCGGCACCGTCCCGATGATCTCGAAGCCGAGCGCCTGCCACAGCCGTACGGCTCGGACGTTGGTCTCGACCACGGCGTTGAACTGAATACCGTGGTAGCCGGCCTGCTTCGCCCAGTCGACGACGTACGCCCCGAGCGCACGACCGACGCCGCCGCTCTGCTGCGTCGGGTTGACCATGAAGCTCGCGGTTGCGATGTGCGCGCCACGTCCCGGCCGGTTAGGACCCATCTTGGCCGAGCCGAGGACGGCGTCATCCTCGACCGCGACCACGGTCAAACCCGGTGGCCGTTCCATCCACCACGGCTCGGCGCTCTCGAGTGTCAGGTCTTCCGGGAAGGCGTAGGTCTCGCCTTCCGCCACGATCTGCCGAAAGAACGGCCAGATCTTCGGCCAGTCGGCCGCTGTCGCCTCGCGAATCAACATGGGTCCACCTCGTGTACGGCGTCGGCCAGTTTCAGCCAGCGAGTGATTCCGATCGACCGAAGGAAGCGCAGATCGTGGCTTGCGACGATGAGCGCGCCACGATAGGACTCGAGCGCCTGTTCCAGCTGTCCGACGCTGGCCAGGTCCAGGTTGTTGGTTGGCTCGTCGAGCAGGAGCAGTTGCGGCGGCGGCTCGGCGAGAAGCAGCGCGGCAAGTGTGGCCCGGAACCGCTCACCGCCGGACAGCGAACCCACGATCTGGTCCGCGGCGGCTCCGCGAAAGAGAAACCGGGCAAGCAGCGCACGCGCGGCGTTGTCGCCGGCGCCCGGCGCGAAACGTCGTACGTTATCGACCACCGACGCCACGTCGTCGAGGATGTCGAGCCGCTGCGGCAGGAATGCGACTGGCACTCGGGCGTCAACAGCACCTGACTGACCGGGCAGCAGACCGACGATCGTCTGCAGCAGTGTTGTCTTGCCCGACCCGTTGGCGCCGACCAGCGCGATTCGCTCCGGGCCGCGCACGGCGAGCTCCACGGGCAACCCGTTGCGCAGCACCGCGTCGCGCGCCACGAGGACAGTGCGCCCAGCGGGCACGGTCGTGCCGGGCAGGTCGATGCGGATCACCGCGTCCGCCCGGATCGCCTCCTCAGCACCACGCAGTCGCTGCTGCGCCTCGGCGAGCCGGTCGAGCTGCCCGTTGAGATGCTTGCCCGCGGAGACCTCGGCGGCGCGTTTCCGGGCACCCATGACGATCTTGGGTTCGCGCTTGTTGTCCCACATCTTCTGGCCGTACTTCTTGCGTCGGTCGAGCTTGACCCGCGCCTCGATGAGCTCGCGCTGCTGACGTCGCCTGTCGGACTCCGCGGCGCGCACGAGGCGAGTCGCAGTTTCCTGCTCGGCAGCCACCGTCTCCTCGTACGCGGTGAAGTTGCCACCGAAGGTGCGCACACCGCCGTTCCGCAGCTCGACGATCTGGTCCATCAGGTCGAGCAGATCACGGTCGTGGCTCACCACCACCAGCAGGCCCGTCCAGGCGGACACCATGCCGTAGAGCCGTTCCCGCGCGGGACGGTCGAGGTTGTTGGTCGGCTCGTCGAGCAGCAGCACGTCCGGGCGCTGCAGGACCTGCGCGGTGAGGCCGATCAGGACCGCCTCACCGCCGGACACCTCGCCGACCCGTCGGTCCAGGCCGATGTGGGCGAGGCCCAGCTGGTCCAGGCCGGCCCGGGCGCGTTCCTCGATGTCCCAGTCGTCGCCGACGGCGGCCCATAGGTCGTCGTGGACCTCGCCGCGCTCGATCGCGATGCAGAGCACGGCGGGTGGTCGCGATGCCGAGCACCTCGTCGACGGTGCGGCGGCTGTCAAGGGTGAAGTCCTGCGGCAGGTAGCCGAGCCGTCCCACGACCGAGATCGTGCCTCGGGTCGGCTCGAGCTGCCGGCCACCAAGCGCAGCAGGGTCGACTTGCCGGAGCCGTTGGCGCCGACCAGTCCGGTGCGGCCGGTCCCGATGGTGATGTCCCGGTCACTGACGGCGGTCGCGCCGTCCGGCCAGGCGAATGAGAGGTCGCTGAGGATGATCGCGGGCTGCATGAGGTCTCCGGGTCGACGAGAGTCGTAAGCGGGTGTGTGGAGCCTCAGCTGAGCAACAGCCCTGTCCTTTCGACGTCAACAGATCCATGACGACGGTACGGACCCGGAGCGCGTCGGCGCCAACAGATTTCCCGTCGCGACATACTCCACTCGTGACCCACGAGCAGCGACCGCCTCGGAGTCGCCGCGACGCCGTCGTGTCCGCGGCCGTGATCGGGGCGGTCGCCGGTGCGTCGCTGGCGGCCGGTCGCGGTCGGCGTGCCACGGCTCTGGGGGTCGTCATCGGCGGCGCCGGCCTCGCGGTCTCGGAGTCGGTGGCCCGGGCTCGCCAGCGACCCCACGAGATCCCGGCCTTGTGGCAGCGCATCGCCACCAGCGCGGCGCTCGTGGCGCCTCTCGGGCTGGCCGCCGAGCGAGCGGCGGGTGCCGGGCCTGTGGCGGTCGGCACGGCGACGGGAACGATCGGCGGGCTGCTCGGCGTGCGCCCGCAGAAGGTGATCATGGGACCGGCGCTCGGCGCGGCCGTTGGGCTGGCAGCGGCGCGACTGCCGTGGGCACCCGATGGGGCCGCCGTTGCCGCCGCGACCATGACCACCTACCGACTCACTTCGGCGGCGGTCTTCCGCGATGCCCAGGTGAGCCTGCTGGCCGAGCAGGTGCCGGCCGACCAGCTGCCGTTCGTCGTGCCGTACGTCGCGCAGACGAGCCGGGTCGGCACCGACTACGTACGCGATCTGGCCGAGGTCCTCGGCGGTGCGTACGCCAAGGAAGCTGCAGACGTGGGCATCATCGGGTCACTCGACGAGCTCGCTGGGCCGGACCTGGACCCGGCTGCGGTGCACCCCCTCGTGCGCGAGTTCTACGAGCACACGACTCGGTTCACGCTCGACATCGTGCCCGAGTGGCGCACCTGGGTGCGGCCTGGCTATCTGCTCTATCGCTCCGTCGTCGCACGACCGCTCGGCCAGGCCAACGTCCCCGCCAACCAGCGGGAGGCGCAGCGCGGTGTTCGCGGTCGCATCGACACGATCTCCCTCGCAGACCCGGGCACCGTGGTGCGCGGTTGGATCAGGTCGTACGCCGACACCGACGAGCCGATCTATGTCGGGATCTACACCACCTACGAGCACGACGGGCGCGGCTACGTCAGCGTCGGCTTCCCGGTGCCGGAGGGCAGCTTTACGGCGACGTTGCTGCCGCAGTCGAGGCCGGACGGCGGGCTGCGGCTCACCAGCCGCAGCACTCTTGGTCATCCCGGCCACTACCTGACCTACGTCGACCGCTCCACGAGTGATCTCACGACCCTTGCGGTGCACGGGTTTGCCGAGGAACTCGACGTCTACGTCATTGACGACGAGCTGCGTGCCGACCACGCCTTCTGGGTGTTCGGGTTTCCGTTCCTGGTGCTGCGCTACACGATGCGGCGCCGTTAGGCCTGCTGCAGCCAGACGCGCAGCCGCTTGCGACTCGCACGCCGCCACGTGTCTGCGTAGGCCGCCATCGCCTGCTCGGCCGCTGCCTCCTCTAGCCCGGCGAGCAACCCGTAGCTGAAGGCGTTCTCTCCGGCGCCATGGGCACGCATCCCCATCTCGCGGAGCTTGCCCCGTGTAACGACGCCGTCCTGGTGGGTGCCGAGCACCTCCTGCACCGACTCCATGGCGGCGGCGAAAGTCGCGGCATCGTCGCCAAAGACCGCCTGCACCGACTCGCCCGCGTAGCGCGCCATCTTGGCTCCTTTGCGCACCTCGTGCAGGGCGAGGTCGTGGCGCTGCGGGTCGGTCTCCTGCTCGGCCGCATCGGCAAGCCTTCGCAGCCGCCGCCAGGCCTTGCGGACCAGCCCCGGAAGCACAGACACTGCAGGCTCCTGCGCGAGCTCGGTGAGTGGCGGGTCCCCGACCAGCTCATCGAGCGTGGTGAGCAGCGCGAAGTAGCGCTCGCCGCTCATCTCCGTGACCGCGGCGCGGTGCGCATCGGCGTAGCCACCGCCCAGCTCGGCGATGATGCGCTCGCGGATCGGCCCGGCGACGAGCTCGGGCGGCTGCGCATCGAGCTCGCCGAGCAGTCGGTCACGGGTCACCTCGAGGTCGCGCGCGGCGCCGAGCACAGTGCCCAGCCATTGCAGCTCGTCACGGACCGGGTCGGTGACCTCCCGGTCTAGCAGCGGGCGATAGATGCGCAGAGCGCTGCGCAGCCGCCGTGCGGCGACGCGGGCTTTGTGCACCGAGTCGTACGTGTCCCGCCGCACCTCCGGGTCCCAGCTGTTGAGAGCGGCCACGTGCTCGCGCAGGTAGGCGGTCGCGACCTCGCCCGCCGTCGGGTCGATAGGCACCGTCAGGTCGAGTGCGTGCCGGGCGAGAAGGTCGGCCCCGAGCACGCGGGCGAGCTTGGAGGACGAATCGGCCGGGCGGGCGCCGGCATCGAGGAGGACCTCGACCGTGGACTGAAGCACCGACTCGTCGTCGGTGAGGGCTTCCACCTCCACCTCGCGCCAGCGTTCCTCTGGGGCATCGCCGCCCAGTGCCTGCCCTACCACCTCGTCGTCGGCGATCTCGACCAGCGCCGCGTCGTCCGCCCCGTACAACGTGGTTGCCGTGCGGGTCGTCCTAATGCGACCGGCCGGCGCTAGGGGGGCGTCGCGGGCGAGCCCGACCACCAGCGCGGCCAGCTCAGCCGGCGGCGAGTCGACAATGCCGTCGCCCAGTGGTGCGCGGACTTCGGTGCGCGCGCCGCCTGGGGCGGGCAGCTTGAGGTGCCAGCCCTCGTCGTCGCCGCCCGCGCGCCGTCGCAACGTCACGCCACGGATGGCGAGGCGCAGGTCGTTCGTGTCGAGGTAGACGGCATCGAGTTCGAACGGCGCTGCCCGCTCGACTCGCGCGACCCCGGGCACGACGCTGAGATCCGGCAGTGACCAGCCGACGGCAACGCTCAGCTTGTGCTCGAGCTCGACGTAGTCGCCCATGACACCCTTCCTACGCCTGATGTCGGTGCTTGGTGCAACCGTGGTGATGTGGAGGTCACCGTATGACGACACGCCTCACTCGGGCTCAAGTTCTGCGTTATCGCGTGCGTGTCCAGCAACTCGACCGGGGAATTGACCCGCACCGGACGGTTACCGATGCGTCCATCCTCGACCTGGGGGTGCAGAACACCGGCCCCGACGGTGCGCTGTTGGCGCTCGCCGTCCGCGGCGTCCCGACCCAATCGGGGGCATGGCCCCAAGAGCTGGCGATGGCGTGGACGCTGCGCGGCGCTCCGCACGTCTATCGCCGCGCGGACCTGCCCGACATCGAGGTCGCGCTGCGGCCGTATTCCGACGCCGACGCTCGCGACCGACTGCTGATGGTGCCGGACAAGTCGCGGCACAAAGCGCTGTGGCCGACGCAGACGCTGGGCCGCCCGGGCGCCATCTTTGTCAATGGTGAGGTGGCGGGCACCCGGCGCCCGCGGGCCAAAGGGCGAGCTCTTGGGCTCGAGCTCGACCGCTGGACCCGTTGGAGCAAGGCGACGCGCCAGGCGATCGCCGAGCAACACGAGCTGCTCGCGCAGTTCCGCGACGTCTCGGCCGGTCCGGTGGCCGAGCTGTGACCACGTGGTGGCAGGCAACGTCACGGGGCCTGCCCAAGCCGTTCTGGATCCTGCTGGCCGGCACGTTCGTCAACCGGCTCGGCCAGATGGTCACGCCGTTCCTCGCGCTCTACTTGAGCGGACCCAGAGACCTGACGGCCACCACAGTCGGGGTGGTCCTGGCCTGCTGGGGGGCGGGGTCACTGGCCTCGCAGCCGCTCGGCGGTTACCTCGCCGACCGGTTCGGGCGTCGCATCACCCTCGTGCTCGGCATGCTCGGCACCGCCGCGAGCTATCTGTTGCTCGCCGCCGTGCGCGACGTGGCCCTCATCGGCGCCGCCGCTTTCCTGTCCGGGATGGCCGTCGACATCTACCGACCCGCGGTCTCGGCCATGGTCGCGGACATGGTGGCACCCGAGCACCGGGCTCGGGCCTACGCGCTGATCTACTGGGCGATCAACCTTGGCGTCGCCGTGGCCGGACTGTTGGGCGGCTGGCTGGCGGAGCGGTCGTTCTGGCTGCTTTTCGTCGCCGACGCCGTCACCTGTCTCGCGTTCGCCGCACTGATCGCGCGCAAGGTGCCAGAGACACGGCCCGAGCCGGAGCCGTCGACGGACACCGGCTATTCGCTGGCGTTGCGCGACGGGCTTCTGGTCGGTCTGTCGGTCGCAGGGCTTCTCGGTGGCATCGTCTACCTGCAATCGCTGATCACCTTGCCACTCGCCGTCGAGGCCGCTGGTCTCGGCCCGTCCGCGTTCGGCATCATCTACGCCGTCAACCCGGTCGTCGTTGTGGTGGCGCAGGTGTTCGTGGTGCGCGTCATCGACCGGATCGCCGGCGTGCAGCTGCTCGTCGTGTCGCAGGTGCTCATGGGCGTGGGCTTCGGGCTGACCGCGTTCGCGTCGAGCGTTCCGGCGTTCGCGCTGACCGTCCTCGTGTGGACGCTCGGGGAAGTCGCATTCAACGCCGTGGGGCCGGCGCTGGTGGCAGAGATCGCCCCCGTGCAGATGCGCGGCCGCTATATCGGCGTCTTCGGCACGTCCTACGGCGCCGCCGCGCTCATCGCTCCGCTGGTCGGCACCTGGTTGTTCGAGATCGGCGAACCCGTGCTCTGGTCGGCGTGCCTCGCAGGGTGCCTCGCCGCCGGGGCGGTCATCGCCCTGCTGGCGCCCGCGATCGCCCGCCGGCGGGAGGCGTTGGCACAATTGCCTTGATGATCTCTATCGGGCTCGCCCGCCGGCTGCGCGCGGCGGGGCTGCGCTGGGAGCCGGCCCTCGGCGACCGGTTCGTCATGCCCGACCGCGACATGGACGACGACATCTTCGTCATCAGCAACATGACGGTCGACGTGCACGAATTCCCGGAGGGTCGCGTTATCGGCTTCAACGGCACGGTCGAGTGGGCCCTCGACAGCGTGGAGGTCGAGGAGGCGCTCTGGCTGCCCTCTGAGGAGCAGTTGCGGGAGCGGCTCGGCAGCGCGTTCCGCGGGCTCGAGCGACTTGCCAGCACGTACGCCGTACGGCTCGACGTTGGCGTGTCCGACGTCGTCACCACCGCCGACACGGCCGAAGAGGCCTACGGCCAGGCGCTGCTGTTCCTCGCCACCGGCGAGCTTATCTCCCCGCCGGAGCGCTCGGCCACATGAGCCCCTCGGTGCGACCCGCGCGGGTTAGCACCCGCAACGCCACGTTCCAGGAGTGGCAGGCGCTGCGCACCAACCGCACCAAGCGCCAACGGTCTCACTCGATGCTTGTCCAGGGTGTGCGCCCGATCAGCCTCGCGGTGCAGCATGGCTGGCCGGTCCGGGCGTTGCTCCACGTGGGCGGCGCACGGCTGTCCGACTGGGCGCAGCGGGTGATCGACGGCTGTCCCGACGCTACGCGGGTCGAGCTCACGCCCGAGTTGATGAAGGAGCTCGACGACAAGGACGACGACCGTCCGGCCGAGCTGCTGGCGGTGGTCGCGATGCCGCCCGATCGGCTGGACCGGATCCGGCTGCCGGGGCCGGACTCCATCGTTGTCGTGTTCGACCGGCCGACGAGCCCGGGCAACATCGGCACCTTGACTCGCGCCTGCGACGCGTTCGGCGCCGCGGGTGTCGTGGTCACCGGGCATGCCGCCGACCCCTACGACCCCAAGTCGGTGCGGGCGAGCACCGGCTCGCTGTTCGCCGTTCCCGTCGTACGCGTTGGCTCCCCACAGGAGGTCGAGCGCTGGGCTCGTGACGCCGGCCTGCGCATCGTGGGCACAGACGAGTCGGGCACACACACCATCGACGAAGGCGATCTCACCCGCGCGACCTTGCTGGTCGTCGGCAACGAGACCACGGGCATGAGCGCCGGCTGGCGAGCGGCCTGCGACGAGGTCGTCCGCATCCCGATCGGAGGGTCCGCGAGCTCGCTCAACGCCGCCGCAGCGGCGACCGTCGTGCTCTACGAGGCGGCTCGGCAACGCCGCGCGAGCGAAGGCTGATCCGAATCCCCGGCTTCTAAGGTCCGGACTACCCGCAGGGCAATCCGGGGGGTATCCCCACCCCGTTTCGGGGGCGTCCCTGATGGGCGGGACGCGTGAAACAGACGCACCGTACGGAGTGGTCCCGGCCTCGAGGGTCCGAGGGCCGGGACCGCCAACCATCAGCCGATCACGCAGGGAGAAGCTGCCGTGACCACCACGCCGTACGCACCCGCTCCGCCCCATGAGGAGCCGCCTCCCGAGGCCCCGCAGGAGCCACGGGGGCCGATCGTCCGCATCGCCCGGTGGAGCGCCCGCCACCGTTGGACAGCCGTCCTGATCTGGATCGCGGTCGTGGCCGCCGCGGTCGTCGGCGGTAGCGCCGCCGGCCTCAAGGAGGCGACCGACGCCGACTTCGCCGTCGGCGAGTCCGCGGCCGCCGTGAAAGCGTTGGACCGCTCGGAGTGGGCCGGCGAGGTGCCGACCGAGGCGATCCTCATCGAGGCGTCCGACGGTGGACCTGTCGACGCGCAGTCCGCCGGCGTGCAACAGCTGCACGACGAGTTGGCCGCTTCGTCGTCGGTCGCGTCCGTCAGCGAGCCGATCACGTCAGAGGACGGGTCGGCGGTCCTGATGCAGGCGGAGCTTGCCGTCCCGGATGAGGCAGACGAGGAATCGGCCGAGGCCGAGGAGGCGGCGGCCGACGTCGCTGCGATTGTCGACGACGCCGCAGCGGCCAACCCCGATCTGGTGTTCGGCCACGCCGGCGGCGCGTCGCTCAATGACGCCATCAGCCAGATCTACGAAGACGATCTGCAGAGGGCCGAGCTCATCTCGCTGCCCGTGACACTGCTGATCCTGGTCCTGGCGTTCGGAGCGCTCATCGCGGCTGCGGTGCCAGTTGTGCTGGCGCTGTCTGCAGTCATGGCGGCCATGGGCCTCTCGATGCTCGCGTCGCACGTCTTTCCCGTCGACGGATGTCGTCTCCTCGATCATCCTGTTGATCGGCCTCGCGGTCGGCGTCGACTACTCGCTGTTCTACATCCGGCGCGAGCGGGAGGAGCGGCTCAAGGGTCGCGGGACGTACGACGCCATCTCGGTCGCGGCCGCAACGTCGGGGCGGGCGGTCGTCGTGTCGGGGCTCACCGTCATGGTGGCCATGGCCGGCATGTTGTTCGCCGGCGAGGCGACGTTCGTGTCGGTCGGTGTGGCGTCAATTCTCGTCGTCGCCATGACGATGATCGGCTCGCTTACGGTCCTCCCGGCGCTGCTCGCGATCCTCGGACGTTGGATCGACCGGCCGCGCGTCCCGCTGATCTGGCGCCTGCAGTCGAGGGACGGCAACCCACGGTTCTGGCGGGCCATCCTGCGGCCGGTGCTCGCTCGACCGGCGATCGCGTTCACGCTGGGTGCCGGGCTGCTCCTCGCGTTGGCGGCGCCAGCACTGGGAATGCGCCTCGGCGACCCCGGCATCGACGACCTGCCCCAGAACCAGCCGGCGATCCAGACGTACGCGCGGATGATCGATGCTGTTCCCCGCCGAGGGTGAAGTGCACGAGGTAGTCATCTGGAGTGAGGACGGCAGCCCCCTGGACCGAGGCGCGGTCGATGCCGCCACCGCCCAGCTCAACAACGAGGTCAGTGGTCGCGCGGACTACGCGGTCAGCGACCCGTTGGCGGCCGAGTACTCGGTCGCCGGCGACGTGGCCGAGGTCGAGGTGCCGATGCCGTACGACTACTCGTCCGACGAGGCACGTGCGTCGCTCGATGAGCTGCGCAGCGACCTTGTGCCGAGCACGCTCGGTACGGTCGCCGACACAGACGTCGGCGTGACCGGGGCCACGGCGTGGACGCGCCGACTTCAAGGAGCTGCTGCGTGATCGGATGCCCCTGGTCATCGGGTTCGTGCTGGCGCTGACGATCGTCGTGCTGATCCTGGCGTTCCGCTCGCTCACGATCGCGCTGACGGCGGTTGTCCTCAACCTGCTGTCCGTCGGCGCGGCGTACGGCCTCGTGACGCTGGTCTTCCAAGGCACGTGGGCCGAGGATCTGCTCGGGTTCCACTCCAGCGGGGCGATCCTGACCTGGTTGCCGCTGTTCCTCTTCGTGATCCTGTTCGGGCTGTCAATGGACTACCACGTGTTCGTCGTCAGCCGGATCCGCGAGGCGCGGCGGGCCGGGTTGTCGACCCGTGAGGCGGTCGCCGAGGGAATCACCAGGTCGGCGGGCACGGTGACAAGTGCGGCGATCGTCATGGTTGCGGTGTTCTCCATCTTCGCGACGCTGTCGGCGCTGGACTTCAAGCAGATGGGCGTCGGGCTGGCCGCGGCGATCCTCATCGACGCGACGATCGTCCGGGCGGTCCTGCTGCCGTCGGCGATGGCGCTGCTCGGTGAGCGCAACTGGTACCTGCCGCGTTGGATGCAGAAGCTGCCCGCGCTGCACTGAGCGGGACGTCCGAGCACCCCTCCTAGGTCGAGCCCCCTCCTAGAGTGAAGCGCTCTGCGCGAACACGCCGTGGCGTGTCGTGCAGAGCGCTTCACTTTGCGTGGCCAGCTCGGGTGGGATGCGCGAGTCCCAGCTCACATCGGTGGCTCGACTCATGCCGGAGAGCATGACATCGGGCAGGCTTGAGGTGTGCAGACCTGGGACGCGGTCGTCGTCGGCGCCGGCCACAACGGGCTGGTGGCCGCCAACCTGCTCGCCGACGCGGGCTGGTCGGTGCTCGTGCTCGAGGCGGCCGAGCAGCCCGGCGGCGCGGTGCGCAGCGCCGAGCTGGTGGCCCCAGGGTTCGTCACCGACCTGTTCAGCGCGATCCACCCGATGGGTATCGCGTCGCCGGTGTTCCGCCGGCTGCAGCTCGACCGCTGGGGTTTGCACTGGGAGCACGCGCCGACAGAGCTCGCGCACGTGTTCCCCGACGGCCGCACTGCGGCCATCTCCCGCGACCTAGCGGCGACGCAGGCCTCGCTGGCCAAGTTCGCGCCCGCCGACGGCCCAGCGTGGGCGCGCGTGTGCGCCGACTGGCAGCGCGTCCGCGATCCGCTGTTGGACGCCTTGCTGTCGCCGTTCCCGCCGGTGCGTGCCGGGCTTCGGCTGGGTCGCACGGCCGGCGTGGGCGGAGCGCTGCGTGTCGGCCGGCTCGCCGCGTCGAGCGCGTGGCACATGGCGGAGCAGGACTTCGCCGGCGACGGTGCCCGGGCGCTCCTGCTCGGCAACGCGCTGCACGCCGACGTGTCACCCCACGGCGCGGTCAGCGGTGTTCTCGGCTGGCTGCTCGCGATGCTTGCCCAGGACGTCGGGTTCCCGGCACCGCGCGGCGGAGCGGGCAGTGTCGTCGACGCGCTCGTCGCCCGCGCCAACGCCCAAGGCGTCGAGATCCACTACGCGCGACCGGTCGCCAAGGTGCTGCTGCGCGACGGCCGCGCCTACGGCGTGCGGGACGATGCCGGTCGCACGTACGGCGCACGCCACGCCGTCCTCGCCGACGTCGACGCACCGCGGCTGTTCGGCGACCTCGTCGGCCACGAACACCTGCCCGAGGCGTTCAACGACGATCTGCGCCGGTTCACCTGGGACGACGCGCTGGTCAAGGTCAACTGGGCCCTCGACGCGCCGATCCCGTGGACCGCCGAGGAACCGCGTGGCGCCGGCACGGTGCACCTCGGTGTCGACGTCGAGGGGTTCGCCGAGTTCGCGCACGCCCTTGCCGTGCACCGCATGCCGGAGCGACCCTTCGTACTCCTCGGCCAGATGACGACCATCGACAAGTCGCGCTCCCCAGCGGGCACCGAGTCGGTGTGGGCCTACACGCACATCCCTGCGACCCTGGCCGGCGATGTCGCAGCCGTCGACGAGCAGGTCAAGCGCATGGAGAGTGCGGTCGAGGAGCAGGCGCCGGGGTTCCTCGCCAGGGTGCGCGGGCGGGTGGTGCAGCGGCCGTACGACATCGAAGGCGCCGACGGCAACCTGCGCCTCGGCTCGACCAACGCCGGCACCGCAGCCCTGCACCAGCAGCTGGTGTTCCGCCCCGTTCCAGGGCTCGGCCGTGCGGAGACTCCGATCGACCGGCTGTACCTTGCGGGCGCCTCGGCGCATCCTGGTGGTGCGGTGCACGGCGCGCCCGGTGCCAACGCGGCGCGCGCCGCGCTTGCCCGGCAGCGGCTGGTGACCAGGCTGCCGGCGTGGGGGGCACAGCGTGTGACTGCTCGGATCGCCCAGGGATGGAGGCAACGATGAGACGTGAGCCGCAGACCCTCGAGGAGATGCGCGATGAGATCGCCTCGATCGATGAGCAGCTCATGCCGCTGCTCGCCCGCCGCGGGGAGCTGATCCTCCGCATTGGCGTGCACAAGCGCGAGCACTATGACGGCACTCCGCTGGCCCCCGAGCATTACGACGAGATGCTGCAGCGGGCGCGGACGTCCGTACCGGATCCGCGCAACGCCCGGTGGATGGAGCACATCTTCCGCACGCTCGCACGGGAGTACGAGGAGCTGGAGATGAGCGAGGCTGAACGACGACATCGCGCACATCCACCAGGGTTGAGGTCTACCGCCTGACGCTCTGAGCCTCCTGCGACCTGGTAGTACGCGATCTTCTCGTCGACCCGCTCGAGCTGCTGTTGCAGGTCGGCGATCGTCGCGAGCACGGACTTGCGGTGCGCCTCGAGCAGGTCGCGTCGCTCCCGCCCAGTTGCCGTCACCGGCGCGCAGCAGCTCGGCGAACCGGCGCATCTCGCTGATCGGCATGCCCGTGACCCGCAGGCAGGACAGCAGGTTGAGCCAGTCGATGTCGGCCTGTGAATAGCGCCGTGCGCCGCCGGCCGATCGCCGCACGGGGTCCAGGAGCCCCTCTCGCTCGTAGTAGCGCAGTGTGTCGACGCTGAACCCGGTCTGCTCGGCGGTCTCCCCGACGGTGAACTTGGCAGTGGCGGTCATGGGACAAGTTTGGGTCTTGGAGTGCGCTTCAGGTCAAGGTCAAGCGGTGAGTAGGCCGACGCCCAGGGCGACCACGCCGGCGGCAAGCAGGACCGCACCGGCCCAGAGCAGCCAGATGAACCGGTTGGGCTTGGTGACGCCCTTGCCCAGCGAGGAGAAGAAGAACCCGGCGGGCATGAGGATCGCGGCACCGAGCACGCCGGATCGGGCCAGGGTCTCCGCAGCCCCGGTGAGGTTGGTGGAGTCGACGAGGATCGTGCAGACGAGCCCGAGCGTGACGAGCACCCCGGCGTGCGCATGGCCAGCCCGGTGGAAGCTGTGCTGGAGCGGGGTGAGCGGGATGGCCCCCCGGACGACCCGGGTGAGATACCAGCCGCCTGACTCGATGGTGACGACCAGCAACAGCGCGATCCCCGCGGTCGAGCGGCTGGCCTGGCTGAGCTGCACAGCGGATTCGGCGGAAAGCATGGTGGTCCACCTCACGAGAAGAATCCAAACACTGTTTTTCTAACACTGTCAGGATTACACTTGTCGGCGTGGGACGCAAGAGGGTTTACGACGACGCGCTCCGCCTGCGCCTGCTCGACCGCGCCGGCGAGATCGTCTCCGCCCAGGGGGTGGATGCGCTGAGCCTGCGCGGGCTGGCCGCCGATGTAGGCACGACGACGGCCGCGGTCTACACGCTGTTCGGCGGCAAGCCGGGGCTGCTTGCCGCGCTCTATGCCGAGGCCTTCGCCCGCTTCGGTGCGCACCTGGCGGCGGTGTCGCCGACGGACGATCCGGTTGTCGACGTGCTGGCCCTCGGCCGGGCCTATCGGGAGAGCGCCCTGGCCGACCCGCACTACTACCGGGTGATGTTCGGCAGTGACCTGACGCCGGAGGACCTGCCGGCGGAGATCGGCGACGCGGCCGCGCAGACGTTCCTGCCGCTCGTCGAGGCGATCGGGCGCGGGATCGACGCCGGCATGTTCGCGCCCGTCGACCCGGCGCTCGCCGCCACGGCACTGTGGGCAAATGTGCACGGCCTCGTGTCGCTGGAGCTGGGCCGGTTCCTGCCACCCCAGGCCGGCGAGCCCGCCGAGGTGTTCGACCTCGCCATTCGCAATGCGACGGCCGGCTGGCTCAGCCAGGCGCCCCGCGCATAGCCGTTGTTGCGGTCGCGCCGGCCAAGGCAACTGAGCTCTGCATGTACGTCGCCATCCGCGCTCACCAGGATCGAATCCGAAGCGAGCGTCCAAGGATGTCCGTTGATATCGGACACGATGCCGCCGGCTTCGCTGACGAGCAGGCTTCCCGCTGCGGCATGAAGGGAGGAGACGAAGAAGGCCACGTAGGCCGACACCCGACCCGCAGCGACGTACGGCAGTGCCAGCGTCGTCCCCAGCGAGCGGAAGTCCCACCGATCCGCGCCCACGATGCCCGCCATGAAGGCGGCAGCGTGCAGCCGTCGATCGCCCACCGACTTGCCGTCCTCGACGACGATGGTCCGGCTCGCACTGCTCGTACGGAGTGAACGCCGTCCGCCGTCGCGTAAGGCCCATGCCCCACGGCCTCGCTCGGCGACGGCTATGTCGCCGGTTGAAGCGTCACCGATGACGGACACGCGGACCTCGCCTTCCTCGACCAATGCGACATTGACCGAGTAGAGCGGCAGGCCCGAGGCGAAGTTGCGCGTGCCGCAGATCGGGTCGACGAGCCAGAAAGCAGACCCGTCGCTCGGCGTCTCGCCACCCAGCTCCTCGCCGACCACGCGGGCACCCGAGATCTCAGCCAGCCGGTTGCGGACGATGCGTTCGACAGCGACATCCGTCGAGGTCACGATGTCGCGTCCGTTTTTCGGCGTGATGCTTGCGACCGGCGCACTTCGCTGCGCAACTTCGAGCGCCTGCGTCACGGCGGAGATCGCGATCTGTGTTTCGGCTCGGAGATCGGCGGCATTGGCGAGTCTGCTCATGGTTCGCGCACGTTATCAATCACGCTGGGGCGCCCCAGCACTGCAGGGCGGCAACGCTCGGGCGCCCCAGCGTTGCTATACCCCCGCTGGGGCGCCCCAGCGACAGCGAGCGCGACGCCCCGCCAGGGCTACTCGCCCGTGCTCCCGTCAATTCGCTCGCGCAGCAGGTCGGCGTGCCCGTTGTGCCGCGCGTACTCCTCGATCATGTGCCCGAGGATCCAGCGCAGGTTCACCGCCGGTGGCTCCCGCCGGCTGTTGACGGCGACGGTGTCGAGCGACTCGGCGTCGGCCACGATCTTGCGGGCGACCTCGACATCCGCACGCCACACCGCGAAGACCTCGTCGACCGGCGCCGAGTCGACGTTGTCGAAGTCGCCATTCGGGTCGGCATCGGTGTAATAGATCGGCGGAGCGTCCTCACCCATCAGCGTGACCCGAAACCACCCGCGTTCGACCTCGGTGAGGTGGCGCACCAGCCCGAGCAGCGACAGTGACGAAGGCGGCACCGCCCGCTCGCGCAGCTGCGCATCCGTGAGCCCCTCGCACTTCCACATCAGCGTGTCGCGCTGCCAGTCGAGGAACGCGGTCAGAGTCGTCCGTTCGTCGGCTTGATGCGGTGGCTCGATGCGCGTGACAGTCATGGACGGCAACGCTAGCGGTGCCTCGGTCAGGGCAGTCGCCGACGTCCGGCGAACCCGAGGTCGGCCCGGTGGTACCACTCCAGCTCGGTGTCGCCCTCCAGCCAACACAGCAGGACGGGCACGCCGTCGAGCTCGGCCGGGAAGTCGACAAGCAAAGGTGCGAACCCCTTGAGCTCAGCACCCGTTCCCTGCACGGTCGACATGAGCTCGTCCAGCCGGGCCTGCGCGGCCTTGAGCTCGGGCAGTCCGCCGAGCGGTGACGACATGCCCCCTGGCTGAAGCGATGCCGCGATCTCGGCCGCGTCCGCGCGCAGCGCGACGATCTCGTCCAGCACCGGCCGCAGCGTTGCGAGCTCGGCTCTCGCCGACTCGATGTCGAACAGGCTCACGCCGTGAGCGTCTCACGACTCTCGTACGACCTCCGCGGGCGACTTGTCCGGACGCAGCCCGCGCCACGACGGTTGCCGCAGCCGTCCGTCACGCGTCCACTCGCCGAACACCACCTCGCCGACCAAGTTGGGCGTCACCCAGTGCGCGTCGCGGGCATCCATCCGCGGCAGCGGCTCGGAGAAGGGACTGGTCTGCCGGGCCAGCCGCCGCAACCGCGCACCCAGGTCAGCGAGCACCGACTCCGTGAAGCCCGTGCCGACGTGCCCGGCATAGACCAACCGGCCATCCGCGTCGGGGAGGCCCACCAACAGCGAGCCGATGCGACCCTCACGCCGCCCCGCGCCGGGACGCCAGCCGCCGACGACCACTTCCTGGGTACGGAAGTTCTTGACCTTGAGCCACGATCGCGCGCGGCGGCCGGGCTCGTACAACGAGTCGCGGCGCTTGGCCAGCACGCCCTCCAGCCCGGAGTCTTTGCTCGCGCGCAAGGCGTCGCCACCACTGCCGACGAAGACCGGCGGCACGACCACCGCGGGGCGGTCGACGCCCAGCGAGTCGAGGATCGCGCGCCGCTGGTCGTAGGTGTGCTTGAGCAGGCTCTCGCCGTCGAGCCAGAGCACGTCGAACACGAGGTAGGACACAGGAACCTCACCCATGAGGCGTTTGACCTGGGCGGCGTTGGTGACATGCATCCGCTGCTGCAGCAACCCGAAACTCGGGCGACCGTCCTCGAACGCCACCACCTCGCCATCGAGCACCACGTCGTGTCCGGCGACCGCGCGGGCCGTGTCGAGCAGCTCCGGCCAGCTGTTGGTGACATCGCGGTCGTTGCGGGTGAGCACGCGCACGGCGGCATGCTCCACGTAGGTCACGGCGCGGATGCCGTCCCACTTCATCTCGTAGGTGTAGCGGTCGTCGTCTTCCGCCTTGGGCAGCTCGCCGGCGACAGCGAGCATCGGCTTGATGAGTCGCGGGACGGGCACCGGCTCCTCCGCATGATCGGACATCAGGTGCATCAGCCAGTTTCGGTCATCGGTGTGGATGAGCACGTACCGTCCGTGCGATCGCCGCCCGTGCAGCACGATCTTGACCTCGTCGTCCGTCCACTCTTCCAGCTCGTACGTGCCGTGGTCCCAGATCGCCACCACGCCGCCGCCGTAGTCGCCGGCCGGGATCTGCCCGGCGAACGTCGCGAACTCCATGTCATGGTCCTCGGTCTGCACCGCGAGGTGATTGCGCTTGGGATCGGTGGGCAGTCCCTTCGGAACCGCCCACGACACGAGTACGCCGTGGCGCTCCAGCCGGAAGTCCCAGTGCAGCCGGCGTGCGTGGTGCTCCTGGATGACGAAGATCGGCTCCTTGGCACGCCGGGTAGGCATGGGTACGTCCTACCCGGCGGCGCAGGCTCGCGCATCTGGGGTTGGATGGAGGACATGGACATGGTGGCACTTGGCGGAACAGGACTTGTCGTGTCGGCGCAGGGGCTCGGCGCGATGGGCATGAGCCATGCGTACGGCCCGCACGACGACACGGAGTCGCTCACGACCTTGCACAGGGCGCTCGATCTGGGCGTGACCTTCTGGGACACGGCGGACTTCTACGGGGCCGGCGACAACGAACAGCTGCTCGGCCGGGTGCTGGCCGAGCGGCGCGACGAGGTGCAGATCGCCACGAAGTTCGGCATCGTTGCGCAGCGCCAGGAGCTTGTCGCGAGCGCCGTGCGCGGCGATGCGGCCTACGTGCGGGAGGCCTGCGACGCGAGCCTCTCGCGGCTCGGAGTCGACGTCATCGACCTCTACTACATGCACCGACGCGACGTGTCCGTGCCGCTCGAGGAGACGGTCGGGGCGATGGCCGAGCTGGTGACGGCCGGCAAGGTACGGCATCTCGGGCTGTCCGAGGCGACGGAGAGCGAGCTGCGCCGGGCCGTGGCGGTGCACCCGATTGCGGCGCTGCAGTCGGAGTGGTCGCTGTGGAGCCGCGACGTCGAGCAGGCGGTCGTTCCCGCTTGCGTGGAGCTGGGCGTGGGGTTCGTGCCGTACTCGCCGCTCGGGCGAGGGTTCCTGACTGGTGCGGTGAAGACCTTGGACGTCCTCGCCGATGACGACTTCCGGCGTGCGCAGCCGCGGCTGAAGGACGGCAACATCGACCGCAACCTGGCCATCGTGGCCGAGGTCGAGTCGGTAGCCGAGGCGATGGGGGTGCCGGCTGCGCATGTTGCGTTGGCCTGGGTGCACCAGCGGTCAGCCGTCTGGGGCCTGCCTGTCGTGCCCATCCCGGGTACCAAGCGCGTCAAGTGGCTGGAGCAGAACGTCGCGGCCTTGGATGTGCGGCTGCCTGACGACGCGCTCGCCCGGCTCGACGGGCTGGCCGACATGGCGGTCGGTGTCCGGCACCCGCAGATCGACCTGACGTCGGCGGTCGAGCGCGACTGACTGACGCAACGGCGACCGTCACCAGCGCAAGCCACGCGCCGCGAGCTCGATCTCCAGGTGAAGCTCCTCGGACGCCGGCAGCGGCTTGGTGAGCGGCAGCGCCGGCCCGTCGATGCCGAGAGCCGCGGCGCAGCCGGCCAGCGCTTGGTCGTAGGCCAGCGCGTACATGCGACGCCGTGCGGCGACCGCGAAGTGCACTGGCGCCTGCTCGTGCGACCGCCACTCCTGCACGCGACGCAGCTGCGCGAGGAAGGTGTCGACGTCGCTGGGCGGCTCCTGCTCAACGGGCTCCGGGCGCGGCCTTCGCCAGGCGGTCAGAGCCGCGAGCAGACTCGCCGCCACCAGCGTGCCGAGCACGAGCCACAACATCGTTCGCCTCGTCGTGTAGCAGGGACGTTGTCATTTTCCTCCCGCAGCGGCACACCCGTCCAGACAGTTCCGACGCGCAATGCCATCCCTGCCACCGACCCCTTGACGCGCGTGCGCAACCATGGGGCATGCGCCTCGACCACGTTGTGTACGCCGCTGGCCCCGAGGGCCTCGACCAGACCACAGCTCGGCTGGGCGAGCGCCTGGGGGTGGCACTCGAGGACGGGGGAGTGCACCCGCGGTTTGGCACCCGCAACCGGATCCTGCCGCTCGCAAGCGGGCACTACCTCGAGGTCGTCGCGGCCCTCGATCATCCCGCCAGCGACAAGGAGCCGTTCGGCCAGGCCGTCAAGGCCCGCACCGCGGGCGGTGGTGGTTGGCTCGGCTGGGTGGTCGCAGTGACCAACCTCGCCCCCTTCGAGGCGCGGCTCGGACGCACGGCCGTGTCCGGGCACCGTACGCGGCCCGACGGGTTCGACCTGCGCTGGCGGCAGCTCGGGGTGAAGGGCACCATGGCCGACCCGCAGCTGCCGTTCTTCGTGCAATGGGAGACCGACGCGGCTGAGCACCCCTCGAGAGCGGCGAGCGGCGACGTTGACCTGTCGTCGTTGGAGATCGCTGGCAGCCCGTCCCGGGTGGCCGAGTGGCTCGGTGAGCCTGAGTCCCACCCCCTCGACGACGTCGAGGTGAAGTGGTGCGCGCCGGATGGCTCGCCCGGGCTGGTGGCAGTGACGTTCAGTACAGCGGACGGGCCCGTACGGATCTGACGGGCGGTCAGGCGTCCCGCTTCTTGAACAGCGCCCACGCGACGACCAGCACGACGGCGATGAAGCCGGCAAAGATGGCGCCGCCCTCCCAGCGCGACAGGGGGTCATAGAGGGCCGTCCCGTCGTCGATGATCACCTGCGTCTCGGTCGACACCAGCCGCTGGCCCGCCGTGAACGGCAAGTAGGGAAGCGCGTCGCGCATCCAGCTGAGCGCGTCGATCGTCGACAGCAGCACGATCAGCGGCTCGATGAGCAGGGGCGTGACAAGGATGATGACGATGGCGCCCGGGATCGCCCGGGTGAGCTGGCCGAGCGCGGCGCCGAGGATGCCGTACAACGTCACCAGGACGACGTAGCCGGCAAGCACCTCGGGCGTCTCGCCGCCGTCGAGCGCGACAGGCTCACCGCGGGACACCGTGCCGACAACCCAGCACACGGCGATGCTCGCCAGCGCGATCAGCGCGGAGACGGCCGCGACGACAAGCACCTTGGCCGCGAGCAGCGGCGTGCGCTGCGGCACCGCGGTGAGCGTGGGCAGGATCGTGCCGTGCCGGTATTCGTGGCCGGTCGCGAAGATGCCGATCAGCGACGCGAAGACGCCGGCCAACGAGAAGGGCATCCCGGTGCTGCCGCCGGTGAGCAGGGTCGCTGCGTCTTGCCAGGTCAGCGGGTCATCACGCGTGCCGAGACCAACGGCCATCGCGACCAGCCCACACAGCAGCAGCGCCATGAGCGCAAGCCAGTAGGTCGAGCGGATCGTGCGCACGCGCACGGACTCGAAGCGCAGCGCATCGGTCATGCCTGGCCTCCCGGCGTCGCGGTGGCAGGACTCATTGGCGGCAGCTCGCCGCCCACGAACTCCTCGGACGCTCCGGTTGCCTGCAGGAACGCCTCTTCCAGTGACGCCGTCCGTGTCGTCAGCTCGTGCAGCGTCAGACCGCCCTGCGCGGCCACCTCACCGACCGCCGCGGTCTCGACGCCGTCGAAGAGCACGGTGCCGTCGGGGTTACGGGTGAGCTGCACTGTCGGGGCGGTCGCCACGACGGCGCGTACGAGGGCATCGATCTGCGGGCTGCGGACAAGGACCGACGTGCGCGTGAAGTCGCGGACGAACGAGTCGACGGTGCCGGCGGCGATCAGCCGGCCGCGGCCGATGACGACGAGGTCATCGGCCATGAGCGACATCTCGGCGAGCAGGTGGCTGGAGACGAACACCGTGCGCCCCTGGGACGCCAACAGCTTGAGCAGGTCGCGCAGCCACTGGATGCCGTGGGGATCGAGGCCGTTGGCCGGCTCGTCGAGGATGAGCATCTTCGGGTCCCCGAGCAGAGCGGCGGCGAGGCCGAGCCGCTGCGCCATGCCGAGGGAGAAGCCGCGGGGCTTCTTGCGGGAGACCTCGGTGAGCCCCACCAGGGCGAGCGTCTCGTCGACGCGCTTCTTGGAGATGCCGTTCGCCGCGGCGAGCATGCGCAGGTGGTTGCGCGCCGAGCGGGTCGGATGGAAGGCCTTGGCCTCGAGCACGGTGCCGATCTCGCGCATCGGGTGCCGGATGTCGGCGAAGCGGCGCCCGTCGAGGAGCGCCCGGCCGCCGCCCCGATCGAGGTCGAGCATCAGCCGCATCGTCGTGGACTTCCCGGCGCCGTTGGGCCCGAGAAAGCCGGTCACGACTCCAGGTCGTACGACGAAGGACAGGTCGTCCACGGCGGTCTTCGAGCCGAAGCGCTTGGTGAGGTGTTCGGCCGTGATCACGCGGCAGACCCTATCTGCCGGGTGCCCGATCACCGCCGCGACCTCGGCCGGCGCGAGCGCTTGTCACGAGTGGCGCGTATTTTCTCTCACGACTGGGCATCGTCGAGAGGTGACCACAGTGACCGACGTCGTGTCGTCCGCGTTGTCGCGCACCTACGCACCTGAGCTCGCGCATCCCGACCCTGGTCGATGGCCCGATCTGGTCGGCATTCCCGACGTGCGGGCGCGGGCCCGGATCGTTCGTACGTTCCTTCGAGCCCAAGCAGATCGCCTCGGCGTCCGAGTGCGGCTGCCCGGGGGGCTCACCTGGGGCCGCACCGGTCCGTTGCTCCACTTGCTGCGGCCGGACGAGTTCTTCGCCCGAGTCGGTCGCGACGGGATCATCGGCTTCGGCGAGTCCTACATGGCGGGTGCCTGGGACGCCGACGACCTTGCCGGTGTGCTGCACAGGCTGGCGGAGCGGCTGACGCGGCTTGCGCAGGTGCAACGGCTGCGCGGTCTGTATGCGCGCCGCGTGCCGGCCGATTCGGCCAACACCATCGAGGGTGCACGTGCCAATGTCAGCCGGCACTACGACCTGTCCAACGACCTCTTCGCGCTTTTCCTCGACGAGACGATGACCTACTCGTCCGCGCTGTTCGAGCCGGGTGACACGCTCGGCGACGCACAGCTGCGCAAGATCGACTCCGCGCTCGACGCGGCCGCCGTGGGGCCGGGCACGCGGGTGCTGGAGATCGGCAGCGGGTGGGGCGCACTGGCGATCCGCGCCGCAGATCGGGGTGCGACGGTCACCACCCTCACCCTTTCGGTCGAGCAGCAGCAGCTGGCCGAGCAGCGCATCGCGGCCGCCGGGGTGTCCGACCGGGTTCAGGTGCTGCTGCAGGACTATCGCCAGGCGACCGGCGAGTACGACGCCGTCATCAGCGTCGAGATGATCGAGGCCGTCGGCGAAGACTACTGGCCGGCCTACTTCCAGGCCATCGAGGACCGGCTCGCGCCGGGCGGACGCGCCGTCGTCCAGGCCATCACCTATCCGCACCAGCAGATGCTTGCGCAGCGCGACAGCACCAGCTGGATCACGAAATACATCTTCCCCGGCGGCCAGCTGCCGTCGGTCGAGGCCATCGACGCGGTGCTCGCCGCGCGGCGCGACGGGTTGCGGGTGGTGCATCGGCGGGAGTTCGGGCTGCACTATGCGCGCACGTTGCATCTGTGGCGGGAGCGGTTCGTCTCGCGGATGGACGAAGTGCTGCGGCTCGGCTTCGACCGGACCTTCATCAGGATGTGGGAGTTCTACCTCGCCTACTGCGAGGCCGGGTTCCTGGCGCGGCACATCAGCGTGTCGCAGCTGACCCTCGCCCGCAGCGTCGGCTGAGGCTCAGCCACCACCCCAACCACCCCGACTTGTCAGAATGGCAGACCCCCTGAAGAGGGATGTTGTGTCCCGCCGATCTGACAAGTCCCGAGCGCGCACCCCCACTTGTCAGAACGTCGGAGCTCGTCTGCCCTGGTCAGCCGTTCTGCCAATCTGACAACTCGCCCAGCCTCACCCGGCCAGCTCGCGCTGCAGGGTGCCGACGAGCCCGTCGGCGGCCCGCTCGATGAGGGCGAGCACGTCCTCGAACCCCGACAGACCGCCGTAGTAGGGGTCCGGCACGTCCAGCAGGCCCGCGTCCAGGGCGGCCTCGTCGTAGGCCCGGAACATCTGCAGCTTGCGCGCCGACTCCTCGTCGGGGGCAAGCCGGTTGAGATCGGCGAAGTTGTCCCGGTCGAGGACGAGCACGAGGTCGTAGTCGTGGAACGACTCCGCGGTGAACTGCCGGGCGACGTGCTCCTCCGCGTCGTAGCCGTGCGAGAGCAACGTCTTGCGCGCTCGCGCGTCCGCCGGCTCGCCGATGTGCCAGACGCCGGTGCCCGCCGACTCGAGGACCACCTGCTCGGCGAGGCCGCCCGCCTCCATGCGCTGGCGCACCACCGACTCAGCCATCGGTGACCGGCAGATGTTGCCGAGGCAGACAAAGCAGATGCGCACAGGTCCCACGAGCTCAGTATCCGCGGCCAAGGTTGCGTCAGCGACCACGCGCCAGCTCCCCGACGGCGAGCGCCAGCTCGGTGGCAAGTTCGAACGAGCGCTCCTCCGCAGGGTGGCTGCGCATCCACAGGCAGATGGTCTGGACCACGGCCCCCGCCCACGCCGGGTCTCGCCGCACCGCGGCACGCACCGAGATGGGTACCGGTCGCAGAGCGGACACGTCGTACCACTGCCCGTGCAGGAAGGCGATCATGGGCAGCCCGTCGCTGTCCTCGTAGACAACTTCGTAGCTGTCGAGCGAGGGGCGCGGGTCGTGCAAGGGGCGACTCTCCTGGCTGAAGAGGAGCGCCGCCGAGGGCCGCGGGGCGGGCATCATCTGCACTTGTCCTTGCGATGGTGGTGAGTATTTCGGTCACACCCGGCCGCCCGCGGCCCCCGTAGACATGGTCACGGCCGGATCTGCCCTACCGTACGTGGATCAGTGCGGTTTGTGGAGGGCAGGTCGCTCAGTTGCGCACGAACATCGACAGCGCCCACGACACGATGCTGATGATGATCGCGCCGAGGATCGCGTCCCAGAAGAAGTCCTGGACGTGGAACGAGAGGTCCAACTTGTCGCACAACCAGCTCAGGAAGCTGAGCAGCGCAGCATTGATGACCACAAGGAACAGGCCGAGGGTCAGCACGATCAACGGCAGCGACAAGATCGCCAGAATCGGCTTGGCGATGGCGTTGATGACGCCGAAGATCGCGCCGACCAGTAGCGCAGTGCCGATGTCCTTGGCGTTGGAGTCGCTGCCGCCGAGGGCGATGCCATCCAGGATGGCGGCGGCGACCCAGATGGCGACGGCGTTGACGGCGATTTTGATGACGAGTCCCACGGACGGAGATGCTAGCGGTGCGTAACCCGCGCCGTCTGCGCCAGCACGATCGAACCGACAACGATCAGCCCGCCCACGATCTGCACGGGCGCGAGCGATTCGCCGAACCATGGCCAGGCCAGGGCGGCCGCGCCGACCGGCTCGACCATCGCGAGAGTGCCGACGACAGTCGCGGGTAGGTGCGAAGAGCATGGTCTCCACGCCGAACGGCACCAGCGTCCCGAGCAGCACGATCCAGAGCACCAGCGCCCACACCGGAGCGGTCACGTCGCCGAGGAATTAATCACCGCCCGCTGCGCTCCTGACACCATTCCGCCTGATGGACGGGCCAAGCCCGTGGGTTACCGTCGCTGCCATGACGCCGGGACCCCGCCTTCGCCATGCTCTCGACGCGTTGCCCGCCTACCGGCCGGGTCGTCGGCCCGCGCCGCGAGCGGACGTCCAGGTCTACAAGGCGTCGTCGAACGAGAACCCCTACCCGCCCTTGCCCGGCGTCCTCGAGGCCGCCGCGGTCGCCGCGGGTGCGATGAACCGCTACCCGGACATGTTCGCCACCGAGCTCGTCGAGGCGATCGCTGCGCGGCTGGCGGTGCCGCCGGCCGATGTCGTGTGCGGCCCGGGGAGCGTCGGTGTCCTCGGCCAGATCGTGCAGGCCGTGGCCGAGCCGGGTGACGAGATCGTCTATGCGTGGCGGTCGTTCGAGGCGTACCCGATCGTCGCCGGCGTGGCCGGCGCGACCTCGGTGCGGGTCCCGCTGACGGCAGACGGTCGGCACGACCTGGCGGCCATGGCCGCGGCCGTCACCGACCGGACGCGCCTGGTGCTGCTCTGCACGCCGAACAACCCGACCGGCCCGGTGCTGCACCGTGACGAGGTCGAGCAGTTCATCGACGCCGTGCCGGATGACGTGCTCGTCGTGATCGACGAGGCCTACCGCGAGTTCGTCCGCGACGAGTCCGCGGTCGACGGCGTCGAGGTCTACCGGCAGCGGGACAACGTCTGTGTCCTGCGCACGTTCTCCAAGGCGTACGGGCTCGCCGGCCTGCGGGTCGGGTTCGGTGTCGCCCGCGAGGGGGTCGCCGACGCCATGCGCAAGACGGCGGTGCCGTTCGGTGTCAACGCGATCGCGCAGTTCGCCGCCGTCGAGTCTCTGCGCAGCGAGCGGGCACTGCTCGAGCGGGTCGAGGCACTCGTCAAGGAGCGCGCCCGGGTGTGGGAGACCTTACGTGCCCAGGGCTGGGACGTGCCCGTCACGGAGGCCAACTTCGTGTGGCTGGCACTGGGCACCGACACCGACGCGTTCGCGGCCGCCTGCGAAGCGGCCGGTGTCGTGGTGCGGCCGTTCACCGGTGAGGGCGTGCGCGTCACGGTCGCCGAGCCCGAGGCCAACGACGTCTTCCTGCGGGTGGCCGGGGAGTGGCGCACGCGCCGGTGACGTGGCGTCACCATTCGAGTTGTGGCCTGGCCTGTCACGGTGTGTCATCGGACGGACACCTGTAGCGACGACGACGGGGGCGTCGCTCTCCGCAGGCGACCGCCACGACGAGAGGATTCCCGGAATGTCGGCCACCGCTCTCGCACCCCGAACAGCCCAGTCCAGTCCTCGTCGGCGCCGCCGGTCATGGGTGGCCGGCGTGAGCGCCATCGCCCTCGCCGCAGCGATGCTGCCGCTTGCTCGCGGCGCCCCCGGCCGCCGCACAAGGCGCCGCCACCGTCAGTGCCACGACCCCACTCGTCTTCGTCGACGACGGTCACCGCGCCAAGGTGACCGTCCGGGTCGACGTCGACGGCGGCGGCGCACTCGGCCAGAACGTCCAGGTGACTTGGGCCACCGGGACAGGAACTGCAACCCCGGGCGACGACTACCGCACGGACGGCGGCAGCATCACCTTCGCCGCCGGCAGTCCCTCCGGCAGCACCCAGACACTGACCGTGCGCACCCGGAACTCCCGGTCCGCGGAGACGGCGGAGACCATTCCGGTGACACTCGGAGCGACCGGCGAAGTCACCGTCGGCCAGCAGCCCACGATTGTCATCAACGCACACGGCCTGCCCTACCTCAACAAGCGGCTTCCGGTCGCGCAGCGTGTGGCCGACCTGCTCGGTCGCATGACGCTCGCCGAGAAGGTCGGTCAGATGACCCAAGCTGAGCGCGGAAACGTGACCGGAAACCCGGCCCAGATCGCCGAGCTCTTCCTCGGTTCTGTGCTTTCCGGCGGCGGATCCACACCGGCGGAGAACACCCCTGAGTCCTGGGCCGACATGGTGGACGGGTTCCAGGCACAGGCGCTGTCCACCCGTCTGCAGGTGCCCATCATCTACGGCGTCGATTCCGTGCACGGTCACGGAAACCTGTTCGGCGCAACGATCCTGCCGCACAACATCGGGCTCGGCTCGACTCGCAACCCAGAGCTGATCGAGGACGCCGAGCACATGGTGGCCGAAGAGACCCGGGCCACCGGGATCCCCTGGGTGTTCGCAGCGTGCGTGTGCGTGGCGCGTGACGACCGCTGGGGCCGTACGTACGAGACGTTCGGCGAGCACCCCTCGCTCGTGATTGCGATGGAGACCGCGATCGAGGGCTTCCAGGGCGACAGCACGCGTGACCTCACGAGCCGTGACCACGTGCTCGCAACCGCGAAGCACTACCTCGGGGACGGCGACACGACGTTCGACACCGCCGCCGGCGACTACACGATCGACCAGGGCATCACGCAGCAGAGCCGCGCACACGTCGAGCAGATCGACCTGGCGCCCTACATTCCAGCCGTCCAGCAGTACGACGTCGGCTCCGTCATGCCGTCCTTCTCGAGCGTCGACTTCACCGACGACGGGCTCGGCAACCCGCTGAAGATGCACGCCAATGCGGAGCTCATTCAAGGCTGGCTCAAGGACCGCCTCGGGTTCGAAGGCTTCGTCATCGGTGACTGGGAGGGCATCCACCAGATCCCGGCGGCTGCCGGCCCCAGGCCGACCCGCGACCAGATCCGCACCGCAATCAATGCCGGCATCGACATGGCCATGGAGCCGGCGCAGTTCCGGCGGTTCTACGAGGGTCTTACTGCGGAGGTCAACGCCGGCAACGTCAGCATGGCTCGGGTTGACGACGCGGTGCGCCGCATCCTCACCGCGAAGTTCGAGCTCGGCCTGTTCGAGAAGCCGCTCGCTGACCGTACGAACATCGACGAGATCGGTTCCGCCGAGCATCGCCGGCTTGCACGGCAGACCACTGCTGAGTCGCAGGTGCTGCTCAAGAACGCGGGCGGCGCGCTGCCGCTGGACAGCAACGACAGCATCTATGTCGCAGGTCGGAACGCCGACAACCTCGGCAACCAGGCTGGCGGCTGGACAATCACCTGGCAGGGCTTCTCCGGTACGCCGACCGAGGGCACGACGATCCTGCAGGGCATGCGGGAGGTGGCGCCCAACGCCCAGATCACCTTCAGCGCCGATGCCTCGGCGCCGATGGCGGGGCATGACGTCGGGGTTGTGGTCATCGGCGAGACGCCGTACTCGGAGGGCTTCGGAGACGTCGGCGGACCCGAGTGGGGGTTCGACCCTGCGGACGGTGGCGTCCTCCGCGAAGAGAAGTCCATGGAACTGCAGCCGCAGGACGCGCAGGTCATCGACGATGTCTGCTCCGCCCTGCCGACCTGTGTCGTCCTCGTGGTCTCCGGTCGGACCCAGGTGGTCACCGACCAGCTCGGCGACATCGACGCGCTCGTGGCGTCATGGCTGCCGGGCAGCGAAGGCACCGGGGTTGCGGACGTGCTCTTCGGACGCACGCCGTTCAGCGGGCAGCTGCCGGTGTCGTGGCCGAGGTCCGGTGACCAGCAGCCGGTCAACGTCGGCGACGCTGTCTACGAGCCGTTGTTCCCGTTCGGCTGGGGGCTGTCGACCGCTCGGTCCGGAAGTCAGGCATCCGCCCTCGCCAGCACGACCGATCTGGCCCAGGCACAGCGGGTCGCCGGGGGCGAGCATGTCGGCGGACAGTTCGGGGCGGCGCTCGTCGAGCGGCTGCGGCTGTTCGTCCAGGACCGCGTGCTCAACCCGGAGACCGGTGTTCCCGCCCGCGCTGCCGATCGGATCGCAAAGGCCGACGTCGCCACGCTCGAGGGTGACTACGGCCGGGCCATCGTGCTGTTGCTTCAGGCGCTTGCGTAGCGGCCGGCGCTAGGCCAGCCGGAGCCGTCGCGGAACGAAGCGCGACGGCTCCGGCAATGCAAGGGGCCTGTCCCCCGGGCTGATCCGGCCCAGCACGCGGGCAGTCCGCGCACCAGTGGCGGGGTGGCCGTCCGGGGCGGGCAACACTCCCGGCAGGCCGTGCCAGGTCAGAAAGCCGAGCAGGGCGAACAGATAGGCCTCCTTCGCGTCGCTCGGCAAGCCTCGCTCGTCGGACGTCACGAGCGGTACGGCGCCGAGGCGCCGGCGCAGCGCCGCCATCAGGGCCGGGTTGCGGACGCCGCCACCAGACGCGACAACCTCGTCGACGTCGGCGGCCTGGACCGCATCCGCCACCGTTACCGCGTCAGCTCGGTCAACGTCGCGAGCAAGTCCGGACCGCTCACATCGGGCATCGTGCGCAGCGCACCGTCGAGATAGTCGGCGCCGAACAGCTCGCGCCCGGTGGACTTGGGTGCCGGCCGCGCGAAGTACGGCTCCGCGAGCAGCCGGTCCAGCAGGTCTGCGCGTACGGTGCCCGCCCGAGCCAGCGCGCCGTCCGCGTCGTACGAGAGCGCACCTCCGGTCACGCGCGTTGCCGCGAGGTCCAGCAGACAGTTGGCCGGCCCGGTGTCGAACGCCTCGACGGTCGGCCCCGGCGCGACCACCGAGACGTTGGCAATGCCGCCGAGGTTGAGCGCGGCACGGCGGCCGGAGTCGTCCGCGAGCCACAAGGCGTCGAGCGTGCTCGCCAACGGTGCCCCCTGCCCGCCCGCGGCCACGTCGGGCGACCGCAGGTCGGACACGACAGGCAGGCCGGTGGCCTCGACGATCCAGGACGGCTGGCCGAGCTGGAGGGTGCCGAACGCCCGGCCACCGTCGACCCAGTGGAAGACCGTCTGCCCGTGCGAGGCCACCAGGTCGGCGCGGCCACGGGCGAAGTCGCCCACGGCGCGGGCCGCGACGGCGCCGAACGCCTGTCCTGCCAGGGTGTCGAGGGCGCAGACCTCGGCCATGGTGGTGGTCGCCGGGGGCAGGAGCGCGAGCAGTCGCTCTCTGAGCCCCGCCGGCCACGGCTCATGGCGGTGGCCTAGCGGGCGCATCCGGATCTCGTCGCCGTCGAGCTCGAAGTCCGCTGCGGCGACGTCGATCGCGTCGGCGGACGTGCCCGACTGGAGTCCGACGACGATCACGGTTGCTCGACGGAGAGTGCTTGACGCACCCGACCGCCGGCGACATGCAGTCGAGCGCGGGCCTCGTCGACGCCGACTCCGGTCAGCAGCGTGACGAGCGCCGTCTTGACCTCGCCGTCCGCGCCGGACAGCGCGGCGACGGCCTCGTCCTCGGTGGCACCGGTGATCTCGCGGACGATCCGCACCGACCGGCGGCGCAGCTTGTGGTTGGTGGCGAGCATGTCGACAAGCCAGGGACCGTACGTCTTGCCCAGCCGCACCATCGTTGCCGTCGACAGCACGTTGAGGGCGATCTTCTGCGCGGTCCCTGCCGACAGCCGGGTGGAACCGGCCACGACCTCGGGCCCGGTGAGCAGCTCGATGGCGATGTCGACGGCCGCGGCGATGGGCGAGTCGGGGTTGTTGACGATGGCGATGGTCGGCGCCCCGATGTGCTTGGCGTGCTCCAGAGCGCCGCGTACGTACGGCGTGCGCCCCGACGCGCTGATCCCGACGACGACATCGGCATCCGTCAGGCCCGCGTCCATCAGGTCGCGCCCGCCCTGCTCGGCAGCATCCTCGACGCCCTCGACCGCGGTGCGGAGCGCCTCGTCACCGCCGGCGAGAACCGCGTGGACGAGGGTGGGCGGGACACCGAAGGTCGGCACGCACTCCGCGGCGTCCAGCGCCGCCAGCCGGCCCGGGGTGCCGGCACCGACGTAGAGCAACCGGCCGCCCGCCGACAACCGGGTCGACGCCAGCTCGACCGCGGCGGCGAGCTGGGGCGCTGCTGCCTGCAACAGCTCGGGGACGCGGGCCTCGGACTCCAGCAGCAGCGTGACAAGGTCGGCCGGCGAGCGCTCGTCGAGGTCGGCGAGCTCGCGCCGCGCCTGCTCCGTCGCCAGGTCGTCGATGTTCTCGCCAATCCGCGCCCAGACGGGCGCTGCGTCGGTCGGGGTCATGACGCGTCCATTGGGCTCGATGGGCGCCACCGCCGCACCAGACTCTCATGCGGCAGCGATGTCGTGGTTGCGAGGAGCGCCGCGCCTGCGAGGGCATCGCCGAGCGTGGGGCGTACGACAACGGGCTGGCTGCCCGACGTGATGAGGCGGTGCCACGCCGACCACAGCGGTTCGCCGAGCTGTGTCAGCCCGCCGATCGCGGCGACTGCGACCGGTCCGTCGGCCGACACGGCGCGAACGGCGGCACAGGTGGTCGACGCGAGGGAAGCGGCAGCCGCGTCGACGATGTCTCGCGCGGTGTGGTCGCCGAGCACAGCGCAGCGCACGACGTCGGGCGCGAAGGCGGCAACAGTGCGGGCCGCCGCGGCATCATCCGCCAGGCGGCCAGGTAGGGCGCCCGGGTCGCCGAAGCGTTCGCGCGCGGCGGCCAGCAGTGCCGTCGGCTCGGTGCGGCCGTCGTGCGCCCGCAGCGCGGCGCGCAGCCCGGCGAGCCCGATCCAGGCACCGCTGCCCTCATCGCCAAGCCATGGCCCGGCGCCGTCGACGATGTGCACCGAGCCCGCAGCCGAGACGCCGACGGCCACCGCACCAGTGCCGGCTGCGAGCACGACACCTGGCGCGCCGCCGAGCGCACCGGCGTGGGAGGTGATGGCGTCACTGGTCATCGCGATTGCGCTGGTGCCGAACGCCGCTGCACAATGCCTCGGCCGACCTGCGCTGCCTGGGCCGGGGCCGCGAGTGCACCGGCCGCGCCGACGACGATGTGTGTCACTGACGAGACGGACACCTTGCGCAGTGCGTTCTCGATCGCAGCAAGCGTGGCCGCTGCGCCCTCCGGGGCGGCCAACCCCGGTGCGCCAGACGCGACGACCTCGTCTGCTCTGTCGCCGGCGACCCAGAGCGCCGCTCGGCACGACGTCTTGCCGACGTCGACGGTGAGGATCGTCGTCATGGGACCAGTACGTCAGCTGCCGCTGCCAAGTTGACGCGTCCGGCACCGAGGGTGTGCACGACATGATCACCGAGCGCGGCCTCGGCATGCGGCCATCCCGTGCAGACGACCACCGTGTCTGGCCTGGCGAGGAGCACTGCGCTGAGCACTGCGCCCTGCTCGGAATCGCGGTGCGGCGCGTCGCAGACGAGCACGAGCCGCCGGTCGCCCGCGCCGCCCACGATGTGCGCGACCCGCTCGGCAGTCGTGCCCGTACCCGACTTCTCCTGTCGTTGTCGCGGGATCCCGATCGGCGAGCAGGTCGGCAAGGCGTACTGCGAACTTGCCGGCCGCGTGATTGACGTGCGACCGCAGGTCGACAACGTGCGCCGACTCGGTCGAGTCGGACCAGCCCGTGCACGCGCAAGGCCGACCGCGCGAGCTCGCGGCCGAGCGAGGGCACCGGCTCCGGCGCGGGGCTCGTACGTGCCGATCGCACCCATGACGTCAGCTGGCCGATGCGGTCATGCGCCTGCTCGAGCCGCGCCACGGACAAGCGAACCGTCCGCCAGCGCGTCCAGGATGGCGTGCTGCACCTGCCTGTGCTCGGCGACGTCATCGCGCGGGTTGCCGAGGCACAGCAGGTCGGCGCCGGCGGCAAGGGCTCGTACGGCTCCGCCACCCAGCCCGACCCCGCCGGTGATCGCGCGCATGTCGAGCGCGTCGCTCACGACGACACCGTCGAAGCCCAGCTCGTCGCGGAGCAGTCGATGCAGCGTCGGGCTCAGCGTTGCGGGCGCATCGTCGAGCGCGGGAAACACGACGTGCGCGGTCATCACGGCTCGCACGCCGGCCGCGACGGCGGCCGCGAAGGGCGGCAGGTCGCGCGCGCGCAGCGTCTCTACCGACGCGCGGATCACTGGGCAGGTCGAGATGCGAGTCGGTGTCGGCTCGCCGTGGCCGGGGAAGTGCTTGGCGCAGGCGGCGACTCCGGCGCCCTGCAGCCCGCGACGAACGCGGCCGCATGGCGCGACACCAGCGCCCGGGTCGGCGCCGAACGAGCGCACGCCGATCACCGGGTTGTCGGGGTTGGCGTTCACGTCGACCGCCGGCGCCAGCACGAGGTCGATGCCCGCGCGGCGCAGGTCGCCGGCGATCGCCCGGGCGACCTCGCGCGTGGCGTCGACCGAGTCGACAGCGCCGAGCGCGGCGTTGCCGGGCTACGACGACCCGACTGCCGGCCTCGAGCCGGGTGACGTCGCCGCCCTCCTCGTCGACGGCGATGAGCACGCCGGTCCCCGGCGGCGTGCAGTCGCCGCCGACAGCGCGGCGACCTGCTCGGGCGACTCGATGTTCCGCGCGAAGTACACGACGCCGGCGAGCCCGGCCGACGAGCTCTTCGGCGAGCCAGTCGGGCACGTGCCGTGCCCTGGAAGCCCGGCAGCAGCACGCCGTTGACGAGCCGGCGCAGCCCGGGGTCGTACGGCTCATCCCTTCACCGCCCCGGCGACCAGACCCGAGCTGAGCCGGCGCTGCACGACCACGAAGAAGACCATGACCGGCACCGTGATCAGCGTCGAGACGGCCATGACCGCGCCCCAGTCGGTGCTGTACTGGCCGAAGAACTGCCGCAGGCCGACGGCCACCGTGTACTTCTGTCGTCGCTCAGGAAGGTCATCGCGAAGATGAACTCGTTCCACGCGGTGATGAACGAGAACACGCTGTCGCCACCAGCCCGGGCGCCACGAGCGGCAGCAGCACCGAGCGGAACATGCGCCCCCACGAGGCGCCGTCGAGGTAGGCGGCCTCCTCGATCTCGAGCGGGACCGCCGGGACGAAGCCGCGCAGCATCCAGATCGCGAACGGCAGCGAGAACGCGACGTAGACGACGATCAGGCCGAGCAGTGTGTTGAGCAGCTGCAGGTTGCGCGCCTGGAGGAACAGCGGGATCACCAGCGCCTCGAGCGGCACCATCTGCACGACGAGGACCATCACCAGGACCGTGGTGCGAAGCCGGAAGCGGAACCGGGCCACCGCGACCGCAGCCAGCAGCGCGAGCAGCCCGCTGGCGAGCACGGTGCGCCGGCCACGATCAGCGAGTTGCGCAGGTAGACGTGGAACCCGCCCTCGTCGAGCACGAACCGGAAGTTGTCGAGAGCTCCAGGCCTCGGGCAGCAGGGACCGCGACGCGCCCCGGCTGTGCGCGGGCCCGAAGGCCGTCGCTGCAGCATCCAGTAGAACGGGAACAGGGTGAACAGCAGCACGAGCGCGACGGCGGTCGCCTTGCCGGCTCGGCTCCATGCGCGGGCGCACGGGATGGGTCACGAGAACTCCTCCTCGCGGAAGAGGGTCCGCAGGTAGACGACTGATGACGAGCAGCAGCAGCGTGAGCAGCACGGCGATCGCGGAGCCGAAGCCGTAGCGGTTCTGGGCGAACGACTCGATGTAGGACCAGACGCCGAGGTTGAGCACCTCGCGGTTGCCGCCGCGCCGCCGGGCATCAGGTAGACCTGCGTGAACACCTTGAAGTCCCAGATCGTCGACAGGATCATCACGACGGCGAAGACCGGCCGGATCATCGGCACGGTGATGTTCCAGAACCGCCGCCAGGCGCTGGCGCCGTCCATCTCCGCGGCCTCGAGCATCTCGTCGGGCACGTCAGCAGCCCGGCGAGCACCGTGACCGCGACGAACGGGAAGCCGTGGTGGATGACGTTGAGCGCGACGATCGCGTAGAACGAGAGCCGGTCGGTGAACCAGTTGTGCCCGCCCTGCTCGACCAGGCCGAGCGCCTCAGCGCCGGCGGTGACGATGCCGTTGCGCGGGTCGAAGATCCAGACCCAGACGTACGTGCCGGTGACCGCCGGCATCGCCCAGGCGACCATGATCGCGCTGATGACGATGGCCCGCCAGGTGCGACCGAGGTTGCGGAGCAGCAGCGCGACCAGCGTGCCGAGCGCGACGGTGAGGACGACGCAGACCGCGGCGAAGACCACGGTGTTGGGCAGCGCCGTCGACCAGAGCAGGTCGGAGCGTCAGCGCCTCGCGGTAGTTGGCGAGCCCGATCCAGTTGGTGCTCCCCGACGCGATCTCGCGCAGCCCGTAGTCCTGGAGGGACAAGAGGACCGACGCGGACCAGCGGCCAAGGAGCAGCAGCCCCAGGACCGCGAGCGCGGGGGCGAGCAGGAGCCAGGGACGCAGCGCCGCGCGACGGCGGGCTGCGCGGGCCCCGGCCGGGCCCCGGCCCGGACGCCCAGGGGTGTGGGTGTCCGGGCCGGCGCCGACGGTCGCGGGTGCGACCGGCGTGGACGACGTGCTGGGTCACTGGTTCATGATCTGCGTCATCTCCGCGGCGGCGTCGCTGGTGGCCTGCTCGACGGACTTCTGCCCGGACAGGATCGACTGCAGCATCGCCGGCACGGTCTTCTTGCCCTGCACCGCGCCGTAACGCGGGCGTCACCGGCACGGACTTGCCGGCCTCGACCATCTGCTGGGCGAACGGCGCGACCAGCGGGTCCGAGCTCTCACCGTCTCGTCGAGCAGCGACTTGAGGCCGGGGAAGAAGCCCGAGTCCGCGGCCCACTGCTCGGCGAACTCGCCGGTGGTCATGAGCTCGACGAACTCCCAAGCCAGGTCCTTGTTGTCGCTCTCCTCGAAGATGCCGAGGTGCGAGCCGCCCAGGAACGACGGGCTCAGGCCGCCGTCCGGGCCCGGGATCGGGAAGGCGCCGATCTTGCCCTCCAGGTCGGGGTTCTTCTCCACGATGGCCTTCGGCGTCCAGCTGCCGGAGATCATCATGCCGACGTTGCCCTGCCCGAACTCGTCGCGCAGGTCGGTCTCCTTCCACGTGGTCGCCGCCTCGGTCGACAGACCCTTCTCGGTGGCGAGGCCGGTGTAGAACTCGATCCCCTCGACCGCCTCGGGCGAGTCGAGCTGCGAGGTCCACTCGCCGCCGTCCTCGGTGGCGATCTCGCCGCCGTTGCCCCAGATGAACGGGTAGACGCCGAACTCGCTGTCACCCGGCACGGGCAGCGGGATGATGTCCGGGCGGGCCGCCTTGATCTTCTCGGCCGCGGCGACCAGCTCGTCCCACGACTCGGGGACCTCGACGCCGGCCTCCTCGAAGATGTCGGTGCGGTAGACGAACGAGCGGATGCCGGCGTACCACGGCATGCCGTAGAGCGCGTCGCCCACGGTCGCCGACTCGAGCAGGCCCGGCACGAGGTCGGACGCCAGCTCGGAGCCTTCGACCTGCTCCGAGAGGTCCATCAGCGCGCCGGCGTCGGCGAACTCCGGGGTCCAGGTGGTGCCGACCTCGGCGACGTCGGGCATGGTGCCGCCGGCGATCGACGTCATGAACTTGTCGTGCGCGTTGGCCCACTGCACGAACTGGATGTCGAGCTCGGCGCCGCCGGTCTCCTCGGTGAACTCGGTCTTCACCGCGTCGAAGAAGCCGGTCGCGTCGGGGTTGGTGCCCTCCATGATCCAGACGGTGAGCTTCTCGCCGGCGAAGTTGGGGGTCTCCTCCGGGGCGGCCGTTCCTCCGTTGTCGCCGTCGCCGCCGCACGCCGTGGCGGCGAGCGCCACGACCGCGAGTGCGGCCCACAGCCGACTGTGCTTCATGAGCTTCTCCTCGGGGTTGGGGGTGAGTTAGACCACTTGTCTAAGGTTGGGACCGCGGCCATCTTGGGAGCCGGACCCGGGGTGGGTCAAGTCGTGATGCCGTCTCGTGACCTGGACTGCGCCGGCACGGCTGCCGGCTGGCTGCTGCCGGCGGGGAAGATGTCGACGACGAGGCGGTAGCGGTCGCCGCGGTAGACCGAGTCGACGTATTCGACGACCTGGTTGGTGATCGATCGCGTGATGCGCTCGATCCGGAAGGCGGGCGCGCCGGGCTCGACCTGCAGGGCGGCGGCATCCTCTGCGGAGACGACCGTGGGGACGATGGTCTGCACGCCGCGCCCGATCTCGACGCCGAAGCGGTCCTTCAGTACGCGGTAGAAGGACTGCTCGACGAGGTCGTCGGCGCTCAGGCCCGGCACGAGCGCGACCGGCACGTGCAGGTCCTCGGTCGCCATCGGGATGCCGTCGGCCAGCCGCAGCCGCCGGACGCGTAGCACGTCGGCGGCTGCGTCGATCTCCAGGTGGGCGGCGATCTCCGGGCTCGTCGGACCCATCGAGGCGGCGAGCGTACGGGCACCGGGGGTGAGCCCCCGCGCCCGCATGTCCTCGGTGAACGAGCTGGCCGCCAGCCGCAGCGAGACGGTGGCGGGGGCGACGAACGTGCCGGATCCCTGCCGCCGGACGAGCAGCCCGTCGGCCACCAGCGCGCTCAGCGCGCGGCGCAGCGTCATGCGCGCGACGCCGTACTCTTGGGCAAGCTCGCGTTCGGGTGGGAGCGCGTGCCCAGGGGGCATAGTCTCCAGGCGAGCAGCGAGCCGGTCGCGAATTTGTGGATACTTGGCGGCGTCGTTGCCCGTCCGCTGTGGAGCGGTTTGCATAGACCATTGGTACAACCTGCGGCGAGATAGTTCAAGTCGCCGCCGCGCCACTTACTCCCGGCTGGCCTCACCGACGAGCTCGGGCTCGCGCTCCTCCGGCTCGGCCCGGCCACGCCGCTCGGCCCGGACGACGAGTGCCACACCCATGACCACCAGGAGACCGCCGAACGCGATGACCGCGGTCACCGGCTCGTCGAGGATGAGCCAGCCGAGGAACACCGCCACGACCGGGTTGACGTAGGCGTACGTGCCAACCAGGGAGATCGGCGCGTGCGCGAGCAGGAACGTGTAGGCGGTGTAGCCGATGATCGACCCGACCACGACGAGGTAGGCCAGCGCCAGCCAGCCCTCGCTGTCCACTTCGCTTGCGTCGAACCCGCGAGCCTCACCGGCCAGCAGGCCGACGAGGAACATGACGCCGCCGCCGAGCAGCATCTCGTACGCGGTCGCGACCAGCGAGTCGCCCGGCAACCCCAGGCGAGGTGAGAAGTACGACCCCAGCGCCCATGAAATCGTCGCAATGACGATAACAACGATGCCCCACGCCTCGACGTCGTCGATTCCCCCGCGGGGCAAGCTGATCGCGGCGATTCCGGCGAAGCCGATGAGCACGCCCAGCCAGGAGCGCAGGGTCGGCCGGTCGCCGCCCGATACGCGGAGTAGTGCGAACCACAGCGGCACGGCGCCGACGATCAGCGCGGCCAGCCCGCTCGGAACGGTCTGCTCGCCGACCGCCACCATGCCGTTACCGCCAAGCAGGAGCAGCACGCCCATGACGCCGGTGCCGATCAAGCTCCGCCGGCTCACCCGCAGGCCGCTGAGCCCGCGCGTGGCCGCCAGGTAGCCGGCCAGCAGCGCGCCGGCCGTCAGGAAGCGCAGCCCCATGCCCAGCAGTGGTGGGATGTCGGCTTCCACGACGACGCGAATGGCGAGGTAGGTCGAGCCCCATACGACGTAGACCAGGCCCAGCGCCGTCCAGACCGCCGTCGTGCTCGCTCGCATTCCCGCCGGTGTCATGGGTCTCCCCGCCTCGTGGTCCTTACGTCTAGTGCACCGGTTCGGGCACCCTGAGCGCCAGTGATTTACCGACAGGTGAACGTCAGATGCCGCCAAGTTGTTCGGCCAGGGCCGTGCCGAGCCCAACGCCTGGCGTGGCGCAAGCATTGCCGCGACCCGGGTACCGTTGCTCCAACGACCGTGACCCGTCACGGACGGGCCGTCGTCGGCCTCGCGCCCACCCTTAGCGCGTGGGTCGGGGGCGGGACTGGCGACGACCGGCCGCGGCGAACCCGCGCGCCACGCACGCGAGGAGACCAATGGCTGTCGAGACGTTCCGTCCGGGGGCGCCGCCGCCCACCCAAGGCGCAACCACCGAGGTCCCCGAGGAGCTCATCCAGCTGCTCACTCCCGAGGGCGAACGGGTCGAGCACCCCGACTACCCGCTGGAGATCAGCGACGAGGAGCTGCGGGGGCTCTACCGTGACCTCACCTTGAACCGCCGCGTCGACGCCGAGGCAGTCGCCCTGCAGCGCCAGGGCGAGCTAGGCCTATGGCCTTCGCTGCTCGGCCAGGAGGCGGCGCAGATCGGCTCCGGCCGCGCGTTGCGCGCCCAGGACTACGTCTTCCCCACCTACCGCGAGCACGGCGTCGCGCTGTGCCGCGGTGTCGATCCGCTGCAGCTGCTCCAGGTCTGGCGAGGGACCAGCCAGGGCGGCTGGGACCCGCGCGACCACAACTTCCACCTCTACACGATCGTGATCGGCGCGCAGACCCTGCACGCGGCCGGCTACGCGATGGGTGTCCAGCGCGACGGCGCGGTCGGCACCGGCGACCCCGACCGCGACACCGCCGTGATCACCTACTTCGGCGACGGTGCGACCAGCCAGGGCGACGTGCACGAGTCGATGGTCTGGGCAGCCTCCTACCACCTCCCGCTCGTCCTGTTCTGCCAGAACAACCAGTGGGCCATCTCCGAGCCGCTGGAGCGCCAGTCCCGCGTGCCGCTCTACCGGCGGGCGCTCGGTTACGGCCTGCCGGGCGTGCGAGTCGACGGCAATGACGTCCTCGCCTGCCTCGCAGTCACCCGGGCCGCGCTCAACCGCGCCCGCGAGGGCAGTGGCCCCTCGCTCATCGAGGCGTTCACCTACCGCATGGGGGCACACACGACGTCCGACGACCCGACGCGGTATCGCTCCTCCGAGGAGGTCGAGCTCTGGAAGCTCAAGGACCCGATCGCGCGGGTCAAGGTCTACCTGTCGCGCACCGGTAAGGCCACCTCGCAGTTCTTCGACGAGGTCGACGCTGAGGCCGAGGACATGGCCGTACGGCTGCGCGACGGCTGCCGCGCGCTGCCCGACCCGTCGCCGATGAGCATCTTCGACAAGGTCCACGTCGAGCAGGTGCCTGAGCTCGTGCGTCAGCGTGAGCAGTTCGCGGCCTATTCCGCATCGTTCGAGGGAGGGCACCACGCATGAGCACCATTCCGCTCGGCAAGGCACTCAACCTCGGCCTGCGCAAGGCGATGGAGGGTGACCCCAAGGTCCTCATCATGGGCGAGGACGTCGGCAAGCTCGGTGGCGTGTTCCGCGTGACCGACGGTCTGCAGAAGGACTTCGGCGAGGACCGGGTCATCGACACGCCCCTGGCCGAGTCCGGCATCATCGGCTCGGCCGTCGGCCTGGCGTTGCGTGGATACCGACCGGTCTGTGAGATCCAGTTCGACGGTTTCGTCTACCCGGGGTTCGACCAGATCGTCTCCCAGGTGGCCAAGATGCACTTCCGCTCCGGCGGGACGCTCCGCATGCCCATCGTCATCCGCATCCCCTACGGCGGTGGCATCGGCGCGGTCGAGCACCACTCGGAGTCGCCCGAGGCCTACTTCGCGCACACGATGGGCCTCAAGGTCGTCACGCCGAGCAACCCGGTTGACGCCTACTGGATGATCCAGCAGTCGATCGCCTCCGACGACCCGATCGTGTTCTTCGAGCCCAAGCGGCGTTACTGGGACAAGGCGGAGCTCGATGCGGACGCCGACGCCGGCGCCGTTGTTCGAGTCGCATGTCGTCCGCGCCGGCGATGCCGTGACGCTGGTTGCCTACGGGCCGATGGTGCGTACGTGCCTCGACGCCGCAGCCGCAGCCGAGCAGGAGGGTCGCTCGCTCGAGGTCATCGACCTGCGCACGCTGTCCCCGCTCGACCTGCCGCCGGTGTTCGACTCGGTGCGCCGCACGGGCCGGCTTGTCGTCGTACACGAGGCAGCGCAGTCGCATGGGCTGGGAGCCGAGATTGCCGCGCGAGTCACCGAGGAGTGCTTCTACTCTCTCGAGGCACCGGTGATCCGCGTGACGGGTTTCGACACGCCTTACCCGACCGCGCGCGTCGAGGAGGAGTACCTCCCCGACCTCGACCGCGTGCTTGACGGCGTCGACCGCGCCCTGGCGTTCTGAGGAGATGGCGTGACTGTTAAGGAGTTCCGCCTCCCTGATGTCGGCGAGGGGCTGACCGAGGCCGAGATCGTCGCCTGGCGCGTCAAGGCGGGCGACGAGGTCAAGGTCAACGACGTCATCGTCGAGATCGAGACGGCCAAGTCGATCGTCGAGCTGCCCGCGCCGTTCGCCGGCGTGGTCTCGCAACTGCTCGTGTCGGAAGGTGACACCGTCCCCGTCGGCACCGCGATCATCGCCGTCGACACCGGCGGCGCCGGCGCCGCTCCCTCCTTGGATCAGGGCGCCCCGCGTCCAATAGGTTCGGACACGGGCGCCCCTGATCAGGAAGCGGAGACCCCGTCAGGCGCCGTGCAGCATGCAGCGAAGCCCCGGCGCGGGTCGCGAATCGGTGCTTGTGGGGTACGGACCGCGCGCGGGAGCGGCGACCCGTCGGCCGCGCAAGGCTTCGGACGTTCCCGCGGGAACGCCTGCGGCCGCTGTTGCCCTGGCACCCGAGGTGCCAACAACTCCAGCCCCACCCGGCCCGGCTTCGCTGATGTGCGAGTCCTTGCCAAGCCGCCCGTACGCAAGCTCGCCAAGGACCTTGGCATCGACCTGCGCACCGTCGCCCCATCCGGTGCAGGTGGCATCGTGACGCGCACCGACGTCGAGTCCGCCGCAGCCGCACCTGCGGCCGCGGTGGCCGCTCCGACTGGAGCCGGCTGGACGGGGCTGCCGCGCGAGGAGCGCGTGCCGATCAAGGGTGTGCGCAAGGCAACGGCGGCCGCCATGGTGCGCTCGGCGTTCACCGCACCCCACGTCACCGAGTTCCTCACCGTCGACGTGACGCGCACGATGCGTCTCGTCGATCGGCTGCGGGCGTCGCGCGAGTTCGAGGGTGTGAAGCTGTCGCCGCTCGCCGTGGTGGCCAAGGCGCTGTGCGTGGCCGCGCAACGTACGCCCGAGGTGACGAGTGCGTGGGACGAGGAGGCGCAGGAGATCGTGCTGCGTCGGTACGTCAACCTCGGCATCGCGGCGGCGACACCGCGCGGCCTCATCGTGCCCAACGTCAAGGACGCCCACGAGCTGTCGTTGCGCGACCTTGCCGTTGCCATCAACGACCTGGCCGCCACCGCGCGCGCCGGCAAGACCCAGCCGGCCGAGACCGCCGGCGGCACGATCTCGATCACCAACGTTGGGGTCTTCGGCGTCGACACCGGCACGCCGATCCTCAACCCCGGCGAGGCAGCCATCCTCGCCTTCGGCGCAGTCCGCGAGCAGCCGTGGGTGCACAAGGGTCGCATCAAGAAGCGCTGGGTGACCACGCTCGGGCTGTCGTTCGACCACCGACTGGTCGACGGCCAGCAGGGGTCGCGCTTCCTCGCCGACATCGGTGCGCTCCTGGAGGATCCGAGCCTTGGACTCGTCTGGGCTTGATGCGGAGCCGCATCAACCCCAGTACGGGTTCCTCGACCAACCGCGCGAATCGCCGCAGGGACAGCTTGATGCCGGCGACAAAGGCGGGCCGAACCAACGGATAGCCCAGCCGCCCTACCTGCTCCGTACGGCAGATCGAGCTCCTCCCGCAGAGTCAGCCGGGATCGCGACGGCCCGAACCCGACGACCGAGACGATCCCCAGCCCACGCACCAACCGGCCGGTGTGCTCGACCACGCAGCGTCGCGGCGGATCCCACTCGGTGACCGTCATCGTGTCGAGGAAGCCGAACGGCCCGACACCGGTGAAGGCCGCCAGCCGCTGGCCGACACCCGGCTCGCCCACGTAGCGGACCGACGTGCCGAGCATCCACTCGCCTTGCCGCTCCCAGGTGGTGATGCCTAGAAACACCCGCTCGGCGGGCGCCGCGACGTCAACCGACGCTGTCACCACCGCACGCGCTGTCACAGCACCGCTCGCAGCTTCGCCGCGTAGGTCTCGGCCTCGTCATCGGATGCGTACCGCGTGCGCGGCCAGAAGAATCCGCGCAACCCGTCACCCTTCGTGCGCGGCACGACGTGGACGTGCAGGTGCGGCACGCTCTGGCTGACGACGTTGTTGGCGGCCACGAAGGTGCCTTGGCAGCCGTACGCCTCCGGCATCGCGGCGGCGATCGCGCGAACAGCGCGGACGTACGGCAGCACGAGCTCGTCGGGCAGGTCGGGCAGCGTGGCGATATGACTCCGGGGAACGACGAGGGCGTGCCCCTTGAACACCGGCCGTGCGTCGAGGAAGGCAACGACCTCGTCGGTCTCCATGACGACCGCCGCGGGCCGCGACCCGGACGCGATCTCGCAGAACACGCAGCCGTCCATCAAGGCCGAGGTTACCGAGGCGATGGAGCGCTCTCATGGCGTCACCATGTCCGACACGTCCCACTCCTCCCGACTCTTGGGGTCACATGTCGGTGAAGTTGTCGAACCGTTACCGCCAGAGTGCCCGCTGCCCTTGCCGTCCACGCGCGTTCACATTTCGATCGAGGAACACAGAATGTGCGAGATCGATCCGTGCCGCTGACGAGGCGGCTGCGGAAGGAGGCCGACCACATGGCACGCATTTTCCGGAGACGCCGCGGCACCGCTGTTGTAGCCGCTGCTCTCGGCTTGTCACTCGTCCTTGCCGCCTGTGGCGGCGACGACGATGACGACGACAGCACCGCGGGAGGCGGCGGCACCGACGACGCCACGGCCGTCGACTGCGCCGACTACGAGGAGTTCGGCGACCTGGAGGGCACCCGGGTCACCGTCTACACCTCGATCGTGGCACCAGAGGACGCCGCCTACATCGCGTCGTACGAGCCATTCGAGCAGTGCACCGGCGTCGACGTGCAGTACGAGGGTTCCAAGGAGTTCGAGGCTCAGCTGCCCGTGCGCATCCAGGCCGGCAACCCGCCGGACGTCGCGTTCATCCCGCAGCCGGGTCTGCTGCAGACGCTGGTCCAGGAGTTCGACGCGGTCGTCCCGGTGGGCGAGGCGGCAGAGGCCAACGTGGATGCGAACTACGACCCGGCGTGGAAGGAGTACGGCAGCGTCGACGGTGTCTTCTACGCGCCGCCCAACAGCTCCAACGTCAAGTCCTTCGTGTGGTACTCACCGGCAGCCTTCGAGGAGAACGGCTACGAGGTGCCCACGACGTGGGACGACCTCATCGCGCTGACTGAGCAGATCACCGAGGACCACGCCGAGGGCGCGGTCAAGGCGTGGTGCGCGGGCATCGGCTCCGGCGACGCGACTGGCTGGCCGGCCACCGACTGGATGGAGGACCTCATCCTCCGCAACAACGGGCCGGACGTCTACGACCAGTGGTGGAAGCACGAGATCCCGTTCAACGACCCGCAGGTCGTCGACGCGCTCGACCAGGCCGGGGAGATCCTCAAGAACCCGGACTTCGTCAACGGCGGGCTTGGTGACGTGAGCACCATCGCCACGACGACGTTCCAGGACGGCGGCCTGCCGATCCTCGAGGGGTCCTGCTTCCTGCACCGTCAGGCCTCGTTCTACGCGGCCAACTTCCAGGACGCCGGCGCAGGCAGCGTCGGCCAGGACGGCGACGTCTTCGCCTTCTACCTGCCTGGGCCGACCGAGGCAGAGAAGCCGGTGCTCGTCGGTGGCGAGTTCACCGCTGCCTTCCGGTCCGCTCCCGAGGTGGAGGCCTTCCAGGCCTACCTCACCTCGCCCGACGTGGGCGAACCTGCGGGCCCAGCAGGGCTTCGGGTTCCTGTCCGCCAACAAGGGCCTGGACCCGGCCAACGTCGACAGCGAGATCTCCAAGCTCTCCGTGGAGATTCTCCAGGACCCCAACTCGGTCCAGCGGTTCGACGGATCCGACCTCATGCCCGGCGCGGTAGGTGCCGGCAGCTTCTGGCAGGGCATGACGGACTGGATCACGGGTGCGAGCAGCGAGGAGGTCTTGACCTTCATCGAGAACTCTTGGCCCGCATCTTGATCATGTGACAGAGTGAGCGCCGGAGCCGAGTGACCCCTCGGGTCTCTCGGCTCCGTCGCTCCCGGGCCGTCCTCAAAGGGGAGGTGGGACGTGAACAACGCCGAGAAGTTCGGTCAGATGTTCCTGGCCATCGGGTTGTTCGTCGGGGTCATGGCGGTCGTGCTGCTGATCGCCGACCGTGTGAAAGGCAAGCGCTCCGAGCGAGTCAACGCAGCCGCTTTCCTGTTACCCGCGGTGCTGTTGCTCGTGGCAGGACTTCTCTACCCCGCCATCCTCACGATCATCTCCTCGTTCCAAAACCCGCGCGGGACCGAGTTCGTCGGCCTCGACAACTACGTCGACATCTTCACCGAGTCCCAGTACCTGATCTGTGCTGCGCAACACCTTCCTCTGGGTGCTGTTCACGCCGATCATCGCCACCGGCATCGGCTTGCTCTATGCGGTGCTTGTCGACCGGGCGCGCGGGGAGGCTGCTCGCCAAGGCGTTCATCTTCCTGCCGATGGCCATCTCGCTCGTCGGCGCTTCCATCATCTGGAAGTTCGTCTACGAATACCGGCCCGAGGGCGTGAACCAGATCGGACTGGCCAACCAGATCTTGGTCTGGCTCGGGTTCGAGCCCTATCAGTTCCTGCTGCACTCGCCGTGGAACACGCTGTTCCTCATCGTCATCATGATCTGGATTCAGGCGGGCTTCGCCATGACGGTGCTCTCCGCGGCGATCAAGTCGATCCCTGACGACATTATTGAGGCCGCGACGCTTGACGGGCTCTACGGCTTCAAGATGTTCCGCCTGATCACGGTGCCGAGCATCCGTCCCGCGCTCATCGTGGTGGTCACCACGATCGGCATCGGAACGCTCAAGGTCTTCGACATCGTCCGCACCACGACAGGCGGCCAGTTCCAGACGAGCGTCGTGGCCAACGAGTTCTACGACCAGAGTTTCCGCTTCTTCAACGAGGGCCTCGGCTCGGCGTTTGCGGTGCTGCTGTTCGTGCTCGTCATTCCGATCGTCGTCTACAACGTCCGCCAGCTTCGTAAGACGGAGGCACGATGACCGCCATCACGACGCCGACCGTCATTGAGCCGGAGAAGCCTGTCTCTCGCGCTGCTTCCGAAGCGAAGAAGCGCCTGGCGTCGCCATGGGCATCGGTGGTGGCAATTCTCATCGCGGTGCTCTGGACGATTCCCACGTTCGGCCTGCTCATCACCTCGATCCGACCGCCCGCTGGACGTGCGGCAGTCTGGCTGGTGGACCTGGTTCACCGATCCCACGTTCACCACCGAGAACTACGACGAGGTGTTGTTCGGCGCCACGACCAACCTCTCGACCTACTTCATCAACTCGCTGGTGATCACGATCCCGTCGGTGCTCATCCCGTTGAGCCTGGCGACATTGGCCGCCTACGCGTTTGCGTGGACCCACTTCCGGGGTCGCGACTTCCTCTTCGTCGCCGTGTTCGCGCTGCAGATCGTGCCGCTGCAGATCGCTCTGCTGCCGTTGCTCACCCGGTTCGTCGACTGGGGCCTCAACGGCACGTTCTGGCCGGTGTGGATCTCGCACTCGATCTTCGCGTTGCCGTTGGCGATCTTCCTGTTGCACAACTTCATGCGGGAGATCCCGGGGGAGCTGGTGGAGGCTGCGCGCGTCGACGGCGCGGGCCACGTCCGGATCTTCCTGCAGATCATGCTGCCCCTGCTTGTGCCGGTCATCGCGGCGTTCAGCATCTTCCAGTTCCTCTGGGTGTGGAACGACCTGCTCGTCGCGCTGACCATGGCGGGTGGCTCGCTCGACGTCGCCCCGTTGACGGTGCGCCTGGCGGAGCTGTCCGGCACCCGAGGCACGTCGTGGCACCTGCTCTCGGCCGGCGCCTTTGTCGCGATCATCGTGCCGCTCATCGTGTTCATCTCGCTCCAGCGCTACTTCGTCCGCGGCCTGCTCGCGGGCAGCGTCAAGGGGTAAGCGCCGCCGTAGACGCGCACGCATGGGGCCGAGCGGCTCGACCATGTTCATCCTGCGCTCCTCTCCGTTGACTGGAATCAACGGAGAGGAGAACCGGAATGACCATCCTGATCACCGGAGGAACTGGCAAGACCGGCCGTCGCGTCGCCCAGCGTCTGAACGAGCGTGGCATCGACGTCCGAGCTGGATCCCGGTCGGGCAACCCGCCCTTCGACTGGGAGAAACCCGTCGACCTGGGGTCCCGCGCTGGACGGGGTCGAGGCGGCGTACGTCGTCTACTACCCGGACCTGGCGCTGCCTGGCGGCGCAGAGGCGATCCGTGCCTTCGGCGAGCAGGCTGTTGCGGCCGGAGCGAAGCGCCTCGTGCTGCTCTCGGGCCGCGGGGAGGAAGAGGGCCTGGTGGCCGAGATCGGCGTGCAGACCCTGGGTGTCGACTGGACTGTCGTGCGGTCGAGCTGGATCAACCAGAACTTCAGCGAAGGCTTCCTGCTCGATGAGGTGCTCAGCGGCGAAGTGGTGCTGCCACTGGGTTCCCTCGCAGAGCCATTCGTCGACGCCGACGACATCGCCGACGTCGCTGTCGCGGCACTGACCGAGCCTGGGCACTCAGGGCTGCTTTACGAGCTCAGCGGTCCCCGGCTGCTCACCATCGCAGACGTCGCCGCCGATCTCAGCGAGGTGACGGGCCGCGACATCACCTATGCGCCCGTCACCACGGAGCAGTTCGCTGAGGCGCTCGCCGCAGAGGAAATGCTGCCGGACATGGTTGAGGCGTTCACCGACCTGTTCGCACGGGTGCTCGACGGTCGCAACGCGCACCTGACCGATGGCGTCCAGCGTGCTCTCGGCCGGGAGCCGAAGGACTTCCGCGAGTTCGCGAAGGCTGCTGCTGCCACCGGGGTGTGGGACGTCTGAGCGCGGAGGGCAGCGGGCGCGGGAACGATCGCCACGACGGCTGTGTTGAATGGCGTCGTGAGTACGAATCGCGCCCGCGTCCGCGCCCCCGAGCTCGTCGGCAAGGGCGGCTGGCTCAACACCGGCGGCCAGGAACTGCGGCTCGCCGATCTGCGCGGCCGCTTTCTGCTCTTGGACTTCTGGACCTTCTGCTGTGTCAACTGCCTGCACGTGCTCGACGAGCTGCGACCGCTCGAGGAGCGGTTCGCGGACGAGCTCGTTGTCGTCGGCGTGCACTCACCCAAGTTCGTGCACGAGGCCGACCATGCGGCGCTGGTCGCGGCGGTCGAGCGCTACGAGGTCGCACACCCGGTCCTCGACGACCCCGAGCTGACGACCTGGCAGGCGTACGCCGTGCGGGCCTGGCCGACTCTGACCCTGATCGATCCCGAGGGCTATGTCGTCGCGCAGTTCTCCGGTGAGGGGCATGCGCACGCGCTCGAGGCGCTGCTCGCAGAGCTGGTGCCGCAGCACGAGGCGCGCGGCACGCTGCAGCGCGGCGAGGGCCCGTACGTGCCGCCCGAGCCGGAGCCGACCGAGCTCCGGTTTCCCGGCAAGGTCGTCGGGCTCCCCGACGGCACCTGGCTCGTCTCCGACACCAAGCACCACAGCCTGGTCGTCCTCGACGCCGACGCGGCCGACGTGGTCCGGCGGATCGGTTCGGGCGAGCGCGGCCTCGTTGACGGCGATGCCGACGTTGCCCGATTCTCCGAGCCGCAGGGTGTCCTGCTCCTGCCAGCGGACGTCGCCGCGCGGGTGGGGTACGACGTCGTCGTCGCCGACACCGTCAACCACGCGCTGCGCGGGGTCCGGCTGTCCGACGGCGCCGTGCACACGGTCGCCGGGTCTGGACGGCAGTGGATGCAAGGGTCGGGGACGGATGACCTGTCCAGCCCCTGGGACGTCGCCTGGTGGCAGGGCCGGGTCTGGATCGCGATGGCGGGGATCCATCAGCTGTGGACGTTCGACCCGGTGACCGGCGTTGTCGATGTGGCAGCGGGGACGACGAACGAGGGATTGCTCGACGGCGCCCTCGACGAGGCATGGTTCGCCCAGACCTCCGGTCTGGCGGCAACGGAAACCCGGCTGTGGCTGGCCGACTCGGAGACCTCGTCGCTGCGCTGGATCGACGAGACCGGAGTGCACACCGCGGTGGGCACCGGGTTGTTCGACTTCGGCTTCCGCGATGGCCCCGCGGAGGATGCGCTGCTGCAGCACCCCCTCGGCGTGACCGCGCTCCCCGACGGCTCGGTTGCGGTGTCCGACACCTACAACGACGCGGTCCGGCGCTTCGACCCGGCGACCGGCGAGGTGACGACGCTCGCGACCGGGTTGCGCGAGCCGAGCGGCGCGGTCGTCGACGGCGACACGCTGGTCGTGGTCGAGAGCGCCGCACATCGCCTCACCAGGGTGCCGCTCGGTTCGGCCGTGACCCGTACCGACGGCTTTGCGCACCGAACCCAGCGGCCGACGATAGAGATCGGGCCGGGCAAGATCGAGCTGACCGTCGTCTTCGAGCCGCCGCCTGGCCAGAAGCTTGATGAGAGGTACGGGCCGGCGACCCGGCTCGTCGTCTCGGCCACTCCGGCCGCGCTCGTGCGCGACGGCGACGGTCGCGGCGCCGAGCTCACCCGATTGCTCGACATCGACCCGCGGGTCGGTGACGGCGTGCTGCACATCGCGGCGATGGCTGCCTCGTGCGACGACGGCGTAGGTGAAGGTGCCGCCTGCCACGTCCACCAGCAGGACTGGGGCGTCCCCGTGCGCGTCGTCGAGGGCGCGCCGACACGGCTCGAGCTGTTCCTGTCCGGCCGTCAGTAGCCGCGGCTGGTGTCGCCCGCCGACTCCTGACCGCCGAGCCCGCCGATGAACTCCTCGCTGGCCATCGGCTTGGAGAACATCGGGTAGTCGTACGTGATCGCGTTCGCGTGTTCCTCGGAGCTCGTCGCGGCCACGCAGTCGGTGAGGGTCACCACCTCGTAGCCGCGCTCGTACGCCGACCGCATCGTCGACTCGACGCAGCAGTTGGTGAGGAACCCGCCCAGGGCAACGGTCTGCAGACCCTTGCTGCGCAGGATGAAATCGAGGTTGGTGCTGGCAAACGTGTCGAGCCCGCGCTTGCCCTCGACGACGATGTCGTCGTCCGCCGGCGCCAGGTCGTCGATGATCTGCGCACCCCACTCGCCTTGGACGAACGCATTGCTGTCGACGACGCCCTTGAGGATGCCGTAGGGGTGGTTGGTGATCTCCTGATAGCCGCCCTTGAAGCTGATCGGCGCGTGGATCACGGTGGCGCCGGCCTGACGAGCTGCCTCGACAACCTTCTTGGTGTTGTCCAGCATGCCCGTCTCGGCCATGACGTCCTTGACAGCGCCGTGGAGGGCGCCGCCCTCGCTGGTGAAGTCGTTCTGGAACTCGATGAGCACGACGGCGGTAGTCCTCGGGTCCATGGGTCCTCCTTGACCGAGCCTGCTTAAGGTCTACCGCTCAGGGGTCGGCCGAGCAACGGGCATGCGAAGCCGCTAGGGTTATTGGAAACGAACTTTACGGATCGCAGACCCCGCGCCTGGAGATGCTGTGCTGCTGCCACGCCCGATTTCGTACGCGCCTGCAACTGGGCACTTCACGTTCTCCGAGCGCACCGTGGTCGCGGCGGAGCCCGCGCTCGATGGCGTCGCACGATGGCTGCGCGGCGCGCTCGGGCCGGCGACCGGCTTCTCGCTGCACAGCGGCGAGGGCGAGGACGACGTCGTACGGCTCAGCATCGACGACTCCTTGCCGTCCGAGGGGTACCGGCTCACGGTGACCCCTGATGTGGTGCGCATCGAGGGCGCCGACGCCGCCGGGGTGTTCTACGGCGCGCAGGCGCTGCGCCAGCTGCTGCCGCCACAGGTCTTCCGCCGTGCGCGAGTGACCGGGGTGGAGTGGACCGTGCCCGCGTGCCACATCGAGGACGCGCCGCGGTTCGGCTGGCGGGGCGTGATGCTCGACGTCGTACGCCACTTCGTGCCCAAGGCCGACATCCTGCGCTTCATCGACCTGATGGCGATGCACCGGCTCAACGTCCTGCACCTGCACCTCACCGACGACCAGGGCTGGCGCGTTGAGATCAAGCGCTACCCACGGCTGACCGAGGTCGGCGCCTGGCGTCGCGAGTCGCAGGTCGGGGCGAGCAGCGACGCTCTCGGTGACGGCCGGCCGCACGGCGGGTTCTACACCCAGGACGACCTGCGCGAGATCGTCGCGTACGCGGCGGAGCGACACGTGTCCGTCGTACCCGAGATCGAGACGCCCGGTCACGCACAGGCGGCCATCGCTGCCTATCCGGAGCTCGGGGTCACCGGCGAGCAGCTGGAGGTCTGGACCCGCTGGGGCATCAACCACAACGTGCTCAACGTCGAAGAGTCCACGATCGAGTTCTTCCGCCACGTGCTCGACGAGGTCATGGAGATCTTCCCGTCGCCAGTCATCGGTATCGGCGGGGACGAGTGCCCCAAGACGCAGTGGGAGTCGAGCCCCCGCGTGCGGGAGCGGATGCGCGAGCTCGGTGTCGAGAATGGCGAGGCCCTGCAGAGCTGGTTCGTCCGTCAGCTCGACGACCACCTCATCGCGCGCGGCCGCCGGTTGTTCGGGTGGGACGAGATCCTCGAGGGCGGCCTGGCCCCAGGCGCGATCGTCGCGTCGTGGCGCGGGATGTACGGCGCCGTCGCCGCCGCGCGCAAAGGGCATGACGTGGTGTCCTGCCCAGACGACCAGGTGTATCTCGACTACCGCCAGTCCGAGCTGCCGTCCGAGCCGATCCCGGTGAGCATCCCACTGACGCTGGAGGACGTGTACGGCTTCGACCCCGTACCCGCCGAGCTCACCGCCGACGAGGCCCTCCACATTCTCGGCGGCCAGTGCAACATCTGGACCGAGCACATGGACTCGCCGCGGGTCATCGACTACATGGCGTTCCCACGGCTGTGCGCGTTCGCCGAGGCGATCTGGTCTTCGGGACCGCGGGACTTTGCCGACTTTCGTACGCGGCTCGACGAGCATCTCCCACGGCTCGACGCGATCGGGGTGGAATACCGCCGCGACAACGGCCCGCTGCCCTGGCAGGAGCGTCCCGGCATTGTCGGTAGGCCTGCGACGCGGGAGGAGCGGGCGGCCTACTTCGACGAGGTCGTGCGCAACATCCTCGACTGAGGGCCGCTGGGGTGCTGGGGCGCCCCAGCGTTGCTCGAGCGACGTTGGGGCGCCCCAGCGGCGTCGGGTGAACCCGCCTTCCCGGGGCTCAGTCGTCGCCGAGCTCGGTGAACAGCGTGAGCTGCAGGTCGGCCGGCGCTGCCAGCCGAGCGTTGAGCGAGTCCCACGGCGTGCGCCGCGGCGTGGCGATCACGGTCGCGCCGGCCTCGGCCAGCGTCGCAGTCATTGCGGTCGAGTCGTCGACCTCGAACGCGACCCGGAGATGGCCCGCCACCCGCTGTCCCACCTCGACGCGGTCGATGTAGTCCGCCTGTGCCGGATCGGCGATCTCGAGCGTGGCCACGCCGGCCTCGAGGATCGTCACCCGACCCTCGGGTGCATCGATGGACAGCTGCTCGCGCAGACCGAGGACGTCCCGGTAGAACCGCACGGCCTCGTCATAGTTGTCCGTGGTCACGACGACCCGCATCTGACGTACAGGCGATTGCGTCACGTCAGCGAGCGTAGGCCGGCTCAGAACGCCGCCTCCGGCAGGTCCATCAGGTCGTTGTCGGTCGCCTCGGCGATCTTGAGCTCGCTGCGCAGCTTGGGCAGCACCTGGCGGACGAACCACTGTGCGGCCGCCACCTTGCCCTCGTAGAACGCCTTGTCCAACTCCTGGAGCTCGCCGTCGAGTTTGGCGAGGGCGACCTCGGCCTGGCGCAGCAGCAGCCATGCCGTCACCAGGTCACCGGCCGCGAGCAGCAGACGCGTGGTGTTCTGGCCGACCTTGTAGACGTTGCGCGGATCGCTGCCCTCGACACCCGGCTGCGATGACATCAGGAAGCCGGTGAGCACACCGACGAGGCCGTTGACGTCTTCCAGCGCCCGGGCGAGAAGGCCGCGCTCGTTCTTGAGCCGGCCGTTGCCGGCCTCCGACTCGACGAACTCGTGAATCTGACCGGCCAGCGACATCAGCGCCTTGCCGCGGTCCTTCACGATCTTGCGGAAGAACAGGTCCTGGCCCTGGATCGCCGTGGTGCCCTCGTAGAGCGTGTCGATCTTGGCGTCGCGAACGTACTGCTCGATGGGGTAGTCCTGCAGGAACCCGGATCCGCCGAGGGTCTGCAGCGACTCGGTGCCGAGCAGCACCCACGCGCGCTCCGAGCCGAACCCCTTGACGATCGGCAGCAGCAGGTCGTTCAAGGGCTTCGTGCCGCCTCGTCGGCTTCGCCCGCGGCGTGGGCGAGCGCGATGCGGTCCTGGATGCTCGCGGTGTAGAGGACGAGCGCCCGCATGCCCTCCGCGTAGGCCTTCTGCGTGAGCAACGACCGCCGCACGTCGGGGTGGTGGGTGATGGTGACGCGCGGCGCATCCTTGGCCGGGTTGGTCATGTCGGCGCCCTGGACACGCGACTTCGCGTACTCCAGCGCGTTGAGGTAGCCCGTCGACAGCGTCGAGATCGCCTTGGTGCCGACCATCATGCGAGCGAACTCGATGACTCTGAACATCTGCGCGATGCCGTCGTGCACCTCGCCGAGCAGGTAGCCGACCGCCGGATGCCGCTCGCCCAGGGTGAGCTCGCAGGTCGTGGAGGCCTTGAGGCCCATCTTGTGCTCGACGTTGGTGACGTAAACGCCGTTGCGCTCGCCGAGCTCTCCGGTCTCCCAGTCGAACAGGAACTTGGGTACGAGGAACAGCGACAGCCCCTTGGTGCCCGGGCCTTGACCCTCGGGGCGGGCCAGCACGAAGTGGACGATGTTGTCGGCCAGGTCGCTCTCGCCGCTGGTGATGAACCGCTTGACGCCCTCGACGTGCCAGGTGCCATCGGCCTGCTCAACGGCCCTGGTGCGTCCGGCACCGACGTCGGAGCCGGCGTCCGGCTCGGTGAGCACCATCGTGGTGTGCCACCGACCATCGACGATCTGCTTGGCGATCTTGCGCTGCTCGGGCGTCCCGAGATCCCAGATGACCCGGGCGAAGTCGGCGCCCGAGGCGTACATCCACAGGGCCGGGTTGGCACCGAGCACGAGCTCGGCAATCGACCAGCGCAGCGACGGCGGGCACGGGCTGCCGCCCAGCTCGGTGGGCAGCGCCAGCCGCCACCACTCGGCATCCATGTAGGCCTGGTAGGAGCGCTTGAAGGCCGCCGGCATCGTGGCGCTGCTGGTCGCGGGGTCGAAGACCGGCGGGTTGCGATCGCTGTCGAGGTAGGACTCGGCGAGCTCCTCGCTCGCCAGGCGCTCGACCTCGGCGAGGATGCTGCGGGCGGTCTCTCCGTCGATCTCCTCGTAGGGGCCGGAGCCCAGAATCTCGTCGCGTCCGAGCACCTCGAACAAGGTGAACTCGATATCGCGGAGATTGGACTTGTAGTGGCCCATCGGGTCCTCCGAAACGGGGGTTACTCGCCAGTAATAAGCCATCTTGCTACCCGCGGGTAACTTTGCGCAAGCGAATCGATGAAGACAAGCCGTCCGTTGATCAGCATCCTGGTGTCGGGAGGCGAGGCTGATGGCGAGGAACATCGAGCTGCTAGAGGCGGCTCTAGCTCGGACCGCGGAGGTGGTCCGTAACGTCCGCCCGGAGCAGTACGGCGACCCCACCCCCTGCCAGGACTGGGACGTCCGGACGCTGCTCAACCACCTCGTGATCGGCAACTACTACTTCGGCGCCCGCGCCCGCCACATCCAGCCCGACCAGTCGATCTGGGACAAGGACAAGTTGCATGGGGGCTCCCCGGCGGAGGCCTACGACGAGTCGGCCAAGCTGGCCCTGGATGCCTACCGAGCCTTCCTCGCCGAGTCACCCGATGGATCGGCGCCGCTGTACGACGCCTATCTCACCGAGGTGGCGGTGCACGGCTGGGACCTCGCCACGGCCACCGGTCAGGACCGCACGTCGGAGCCGCGGGTGGCCGAGCACCTCCTCGCGACCATGCCGGCCATGTTGGAGGGGCGGCGGGGCTCGTCGTTCGGCCAGCCCGTCACCCACGACGAGCACGCGCCTCCCCTCGACCGGCTGGCCGCGTTCCTCGGCCGTACGCCCTGACCTCTCGTCAGCTGATGCAGAACTCGTTGCCCTCTGGGTCGCGCATGACCACGAAGTAGACCGGGTCTTCCGGGTTGTCGTCACGGGTGCGGCGTTCGACGCTAGCCCCGAGTTCGACCAGCTCGGCGACCTTGGCCTCGACGATGTCGATGCGCTGCTGCTGGGGGAGTGTGTTGTCGCGGCCGGTGGGGTACAGGTCCAGGTGCAGCCGGTTCTTGCCCGCCTTGGTTTCCGGCACCTGCTGGAACCAGATCGGCGGACGCAGCCCGTCGGGGTCGAACAGCCGGTCGTCAAACGCTGCCGCTGCGCCGAGCCGGGCGCGATAGTGCGTGTGCCATGACGTGTCCGGCTGGGCCGGTGGCACTGGGCGGTAGCCCAGCGCCTGCGCCCAGAAGCGCGCGAGCAGGGCTGGGTCATTCGCGTCGATGGTCAGCTGCCAGAACACCATGCCGCCGACGCTAGAGCAGGGCGCAGACATCCAGCTGCCCCACTCAGTCGAGACAGAACTCGTTGCCCTCGATGTCCTGCATCACGAGGCACGACTCGTTGTCGCCATCGGCAAGCAGTAGTCGCACGCGTACCGCGCCGAGCGCGATCAGTCGTGCGCATTCGGCCTCAAGCGCGGCCAGGCGCTCTTCACCCACGAGCCCGGTGCCGACCCGCACGTCAAGATGCAGCCGATTCTTGACGACCTTGCCTTCGGGAACGCGCTGGAAGAACAGTCGCGGGCCCACACCTGAGGGATCAAGGCATGCGAACGCTGAACCCTGATGCTCAGGCGGCAGTGCGCGATCGAAATCGTCCCAAGTAGCGAACCCCTCCGGTGGCGGCGGTACGACGTACCCCAACACCTCGCACCAGAAACGAGCGACGCGCTGAGGTTCTGCGCAGTCGAAGGTGACCTGGAACTGCTTGACCGACGCCATCGGTCCACCCTAGAGGCGCGACCCAGCCATCGCCGCGCGGGTCGCGGTCTCGCGTGACATGGGTTGGTGACCCGCTCGCGCAGCCGCCTACAGACGGGGGCCGCGGACAGGACGAGCATGGATGCAGGACCGGTAGGACTCAAGGAGCGGTCATGAACACAAAGCAAGAACCGATCCTGGTCGTTACACCCGCCGACCGGACGCCTGGGCCGGCGACACCCGGGATGGACAGGCAGCAGGCGATCGCCACCGACGGGAGCTGGGCCGGCTTCGTCCGCACCGAGGTCGGCATGGTGTCGGGGTGGCATCACCACGGCGAGTACGAGACGGTGATCTATGTTCTCAGCGGTGCACTGAAGATGGAGTTCGGCCCGAACGGCGCGAGCACCGTCGAGGCCGGACCCGGCGACTTCGTCTACGTACCGAAAGGCGCGGTGCACCGAGAGAGCAACCCGTCCACGGTTCCGGCCGACGTCATTGTTGTCCGCGCCGGCAGTGGGGAATCGACGTTCAACGTCGGCGAGCCACCCTCACCCTGACCGGTTGAGCACGTTCAGAAGACGTCTACGACACCGGTTGCTCGGCGAACGCGAGGGCGTTCCCATCCGGATCCGGAACCTTCACGTGGCGGACACCGTTCGGGTAGGTCTCGATCGGTTCGTGGTCGATGCCTTGGGCAGCCAAGCGCTCCAGGAGCACGTCGAGTCCGGCGACGACAAAGGTGATCCGGCCTGCGCCCGCCCGCGCACTGTCCGGCTCGATGAAGAGTGTGGCGTGCTCATCGATGTCCCAGAGGATTTCGTCCCCGGCGCGCATGTCCGGGGGTCGCCCGAAGAACCGCGTGTACCAGTCGATCGCGGCGCTGAGCTCGGATACTGGGACGCCGGCTATGAGGTGAGTGATCGCGCCGTGCATGTGTCTCCTCGTCGTCGACGCAGACCGGCACGGTAGCGCGTTCGCCGCCAGCCGTCCGTGTATCGGGCAGTGCCAGCTGCGCACACCCGGCCCGCTGCCTGCCGCGATGAACGCGCAGCGCTGATGTGCGGATGGCTGCCTCAGCGGTCGCGCTGTCGGCGGCGTGTACGGACGCGCGCCGGGAGGCTTGCTCCGCGGGAACGTGCAGACGCTCGATGTCATCTGCGCGCTGATCGACTACGTCGACTGACCGCCTGAACTCGCAGGCATGAGAGTGCACAGTGCGATCAGGGTGCGATCACACGCTGTACGCCAGTCAGCCGAAGAACATGGTCAGAGCCTGCTCGACACCCTCGACGGTGACGGGCGGGTGGCTGATCTCGGCCCACCGCGCCGCACTCAGACGAAGTCGATCGGACACGAGGACCTCGTCGCCCCTCGCGTCTTTGGAAATCCCGTCGGGCTGATAACCCAACTTGCGGGAGACGCCTTGCGATGCGTGGTTGTCGGGAAAGACCTCGGTGGTCGCGTCGGTGGCACCCAGGTGATCAAAGGCCAGAGTCAGCAGGCCCGCCCGCGCTTCCGTCCCCAAGCCCTGATGGTGATAAGCCAGTCCCAGCCACGACGTCGTGGTGACCCCGCGTACAACTCGAAAGTCTCGGGCTCGCAGCGTCACCATGCCGATTGGCTGGTTGCCGGACAGGAAGACGCCCAGCCCGAGCGTCCAATTCGCCGGGGTCCAGGAGGCGAGGTCGTCCCAGTGGCTTTGAAGCAAGGTCCTGGCACGATCCTCCGGCGTGCCCTCCGTCCACGGAGTGAGGAATGGCCTCTCGTTTGGCTTGTGCACGCCGATGGCTACTACCTGTGCCAAGGCCGCGAGTTCGTTCTCGTCGGGAAGACGTAGCGTCAATCGGGGTGTGTGGATCCGGAGGGCATACGTCGGCCACAGTTCAGAAAGCACGAGCGCCAGTGTTGACGTCGCGCATGCCGGAGACAACCGATTTAGCCGCACATCGACAAGACCGAGCGCCCTGCCGCATGATCGGGCGAGCGTCGCCGCCCTCACCGCGGCATAGAGAGACGTTCATCGTGTCCACTATGGCCGACGTCGTCGTGACCGGCGACCAGCCGTTCGTGGCGCTGGCCCGCACTCCCACACTGCCGCCTTCTTGTTCAAGGACGCCGACGGCCAGCCCCTGGACGGCAGCCAGCACACGTACACGATGACGTTCCGCGCCGATGATCTGCCGCCGGTGCGGAACCACTGGGAACTTCCGATCTACGACACCGAGGTACTTCGTGGCCAACGGGGTCGACCGGTACAGCCTGAACAGCTACGTGCTCGACCGCAACGACCTCCTCATTGACGGCAGCCACTCGATGCCGAGAGTCATCAGGACGGGCTGAGCAACCGGGGACTGCTGAGGCAAGCCGACCTCAGGCGAGTCGCTCGTCGCCTCGGATCCGGGCGTGCAAGTGCATGTCGTGCCGGCCGTCGGAGTGGACGGCGTCGCTGCGCTTGGTGCCCTCCAGGAGGAAGCCGGACTTGACGGCTACCCGGCAGGAGGCACTGTTGCGGGTCGAGTGATCCAACTGCAGACGGTGGAAACCAGCTTCGCTCAGTGCCCAAACGCTCAAGGCCGTCAGCGCGCGGGAGGCCACACCTGCTCCACGGGCCGCCGGTAGCACCCAGTATGCGCACCCCGCGACACCGTCATCGAGATTCATACCGCCCATGGCGATGCGCCCCAGGACCTCAGCGCCGCCGCGGGTCACCGCCCAACTCGCGCCCGTCTCCTGCGCCCATGCCTGGCGATACTGATCGAACCACTCACGGACCTGGTCTTCGGATGCGGGTTGGCGAGTGTGCCAGTGCTGGATCTCGGGGTCCTGGTAAGCAGCGAGGAAAACTGCTGCGTCGGAAGGCTCCCAGGGTCGCATGAGCAGGTCACCCGGCGCGGAAAGCATCGGTTGCTGGCCGGCGGCGAGGGTTCCCGCAGGGATGACAGGCGGCGTCGAAAGGGTTGCCCTCACGCCTTATCCTCTCCCGGTCGTGATGACCTGGGCCAAGTTTCTCGACGCGTAGGACCACCACTTCGTGTCGTTCATCAATGATGCGATACAGGACGCGGTAGGTGCCGCGTCGTGCTGACCAAACGCCGTTGAGGTCGTCACGCAAGGCTTCACTCGCCGCCGCTTCGCGCCCACTCCGTGTTGGCCCACGGGTCGTAGTCGACCTCGAGCGGCTCCTGCTCCGGACGCTCAGCTTCCGGGACGTGCTGCAGGTTGACGCGGATGCGATACCAGACCGAGCTCCGCCCCCGCATTCCGTCGACCAGGACGTCCGCAGGTTGCAGATGCCGTACGACGCCTGCATGGCGCGCCTTCCACCGGTCGAGGCCGGCGAGCGCCTCGTCCTTCGACTTCGCGCGGGCGATCTCGATCAGCGGCATCGTCTGCACGCGGCGGCCGGTGCCCTTCGGCGGCTTCTCCGCGGGGCCGAGCCGCTCCGCCAGCTCGAGGAGCGGCTCCAACGACCCCACCGCATCGTCGATGCCGGCCCCTGGGTCGCCGATCGCCGCGTACCGCTCGAGCACCGTCGCGATGGTGAAGGCCTCCGGCCGTGCCTCGCGTACCTCATCCCAAGCCAGCGGGGTGGACACCCGCGCGTCCGCCGTCGGCCGGACGGAGTACGCCGACGCAACGGTGCGGTCCTTGGCGTTCTGGTTGAAGTCGACGAAGACGCCCTGCCGTTCCTCCTTCCACCACTTCGCCGTCGCCAGGTCGGGCGCGCGGTTCTCCACCTCACGGGCCAGGGACTCGGCGGCGAGGCGTACGTGCCGGAACGACCAGCGAGGCTCGATCCGGACGTTGATGTGGAACCCGCGTGACCCCGACGTCTTGGGCCAGCCGACCAGGCCGTGGTCGTCGAGGACCTCCTTGGCGACGAACGCCACGTCGACGATCTGCTGCCAGTCGACGCCGGGTACGGGGTCGAGGTCGATGCGCAGCTCGTCGGGGTGGTCGAGATCCCCAGCCTGCACGGGGTGCGGGTTGAGGTCGATGCAGCCGAGGTTGACGACGTACGCGAGACCGGCCGCATCGCGCACGACAGCCTCCTCGGCGGAGGTGCCGGAGGCGTACTTCAGCTCGGCGACCTGCAGCCAGTCGGGCCGGTTCTTCGGCGCGCGCTTCTGGAAGAACGCCTCCTCGTCGATGCCCTTGACGAACCGCTTGAGGATCATGGGACGCCCGGAGACCCCGCGCAGCGCGCCGTCGGCGACAGCGAGGTAGTAGTGGACCAGGTCGAGCTTGGTGCTGCCGAGTGCGGGGAAGATCACCTTGTCGGGGTTCGTGATCGTCACCTCGCGCCCAGCCGCCTCAATGACGTGCTTGGCGGGCACGTGATCACATTAACGGCTCGGTCGGCGCCATCTCGCGTTGTTAATGTCCGACTCATGCCGGAACCCGTCACGCTCATCGGCGACCGCGTGCGACTCGACCCGATGACGATGGACGACGTGCCCGGTCTGCTGGCTGCGGCGACCGAGGACCGTTCGACGTACGGCTTCACGTCGGTGCCCGATACCGAGGGGGAGATGCGTGAGTACGTCGACGCGGCCCTGACCGAGCAGGATGCCGGGCTGGCCTTGCCGTTTACGGTCAGCACGCCCGACCGCCGCCCGGTCGGCGCGACACGGTTCTGCGACCTGGACTATTGGACACCCGGGCCTGAGGCCGAGCGCACCGATGGCGTGCCCACGGTGGCAGAGATCGGCTACACGTGGTACGCCGCGTCCGCGCAGCGCACGGGGCTCAACGTCGAAGCCAAGCTGCTGCTCCTGACGCACGCCTTCGACGAGTGGCAGGTCATGCGCGTCACCCTTAAGACCGATGCACGCAACGAGCGCAGCCGCACCGCCATCGCCAAGCTCGGCGCACACTTCGACGGAGTGCTTCGCGTGCACATGCGGGCCCGACCCGACGGCGGCATCCGGGACACCGCGCACTACTCGATCACCGCCGACGAGTGGCCGCAGGTCCGCGAGCGGCTCCGCTCTCGGCTGCTGCTGCTGACTTATCGTTGATCTGTGCTACTCAGCGATGCGGAGGCGAGGATCCGCTTCGCGGCCGCGCGCGTGGCCCGGCTGGCCACCGTGGCCCTTGACGGCCATCCGCACATCGTGCCGGTCACGTTTGCGATCGTCGACGACGTCATCGTCACCGCGGTCGACCACAAGCCGAAGTCCACCCCTGAGCTGCAGCGGCTGGCCAACGTGCAGCACGAGCCGCGGGTGGCCTTCCTCGCCGACGCCTACGACGAGGACTGGTCGGCGCTGTGGTGGGTCCGGGCCGACGGCATCGCGCGCGTCATCACCGAAGGGCGGTTGCACGAACGCGCCATTGAGTGGCTGGTTGAGCGATATGTGCAGTACGAGAAGCGACCTCCGGCGGGCGCGGTCATCCGTGCGCGTGTGACCGGGTGGTCGGGCTGGCAGGCTGCGGGGTGAGTTGCGTGTCGAGAACGCCCCTTCGGTTCCGACCACCGGCAGAGCCCCCTCAACCGGCGGGCACGATGAGAGGAGTCACGCCGTGAAGTACATGATCCTCATGTTCGGTGACGAGTCGGGTGTCGCGGAGAAGTCGCCCGAATGGATCTCGCGCATGATCGAGTTTATGTTCCAGATCGACGAGGACCTGGAGAAGAGCGGCGAGCTCGTGTTCCAGCAGGGCCTCGCCGATCCCTCGTCAGCAAAAGTCGTCACCTACCGCGACGGGACCGCCTTCCCGACCGATGGCCCGTACGCCGAGTCGAAGGAGTCGCTGGCCGGCTTCTGGATTGTCGACGTGGCCGATGAGGCGCGGGTCCTGGAGATTGCGTCGCAGATCGTCGAGGTCATCGAGGGTCCGGTGGAGGTGCGCCCGGCCATGGACGAGCCGCCCGAGGAAGTCCTGGAGCAGTTCGCGCCGGAGCTGCTCGCCAGGCGACGAGCCGCGAACACGTGAGCGCAGTGGACTGGAAGATCGAGGTCATCCCGGTGCCGGTCAGCGACATCGACCGGGCGAAGTTGTTCTACTCCGAGCAGTGCGGGTTCAACGTCGACCTCGACTCCACGGTCGGCAGCGACGTACGCATTGTGCAGCTCACGCCGACCGGCTCGGGCTGCTCCATCATGCTCGGAGCTGACATCGACAGCGCACCCGGGTCGCTGCGCGGCATTCAGATCGTGGTGGACGACATCGCCGGCGCGCGCGCCGAGCTCGTCGCGCGCGGCGTTGATGCCTCACCCGTGCAGCACTTCGACGTCGAGACGGGCGACTATGCCGAGGGACCCGGCGGGCCGTGGAACGCGTTCGTCTTCTTCAGCGACCCGGACGGCAACACCTGGGTTGTTCAGGAGCGGCCAGCCGCCAGCTTGACCGACACCGGCAGTACATAGCCGTCGCCGCTGCGGTAGGCGGTGAGTGCTGCGTCGAACGCAGCCCGTACGTGTCGTCGCGTCTCGACCGGCTGGCTCTCGATCAGTGACGACGTGCGGACGGTGCCAGCCAGGAACCCGTCCCACAGGTGATCCGCCGACGGCACCGGGTGGTCGAAGGCGAGGCGCTCGACCTGGACGTCGCCGAGCCCGGCCTGGCTCAGCAACGTCGAGAACGCATCGTCGTCGGCGAACTGGAAGAACGGCGGGCCTACGGGGATCGACTCGGGCGGGGTGGCACCTGCCTCTGCCAGGGCATCGAGAAAGACGGCGAGTAGGCGCATCCGATCGGGCTGGTCCCAGGCAGTCAGCGCCACCCGGCCACCTGGGCGCAGGACTCGAGCCATCTCGCTGACCGCCCGCTCCGGTCGGCCGAAGTGCAGGATGCCGAAGTTGGCCACGACTGCCTCGAACGACTCGTTCGCGTAGGGCAGGTTCTCGGCGTCCGCGACGTGAAACTCGCCCGCCGGCACCCTGGCTCGAGCGTGCGCGACCATCGCCGGCGCAACATCCACACCGTCGACGGAGGCCCCTCGCGCGGCGGCCTCCGCGGCCGCATATCCCGGCCCGGTGGCGACATCGAGTACGCGCGTGCCGACACCCACCTCGGCGGCATCGAGGAGCCGGTCGATCGTGCGGCTCGTCAGACGCCCGAAGAAGGAGTCGTAGGTCTCTGCCCTGGTCTCCCACCCAGCAGCCTCGAACCGGTTGAAGGCCGCCGCATCGACAGGTGGCTGCGACTCGCCATGGGTCATCGTGCGTCGCCTCTCCGCCAGCTCGCGGACACCTCGTGGACCACCGTAGCCATGGCGGCAGCCGAGTGACCGCTCACGAACGCGTCGACGTACGGCAGCGCCGCCTGCATGCCGCCCGCGAGCGGCGCGAAGCCGGGTGCCGCGGATCGCGGGTTGACCCACACGATGCGGTGCGCGCGGCCGGCGAGGCCGGCCATCTGCTGCCTGAGCAACGACGGGTCGTCGCGTTCCCAGCCGTCCGACACGATGAGCACGACCGCGCCGTGCGCCATGCCTCGGCGTCCATAGAGGTCCATGAAGGTGCGCAGCGCCAGGCCGATCCTGGTGCCGCCCGACCAGTCGGGCATGAGGGTGGCCGCGTGCGCCAGCGCGCGATCGGGGTCGGAGTGGCGCAGCGCCCGCGTCAGCCGGGTGAGTCGCGTGCTGAACACGAACACCTCGGCCCGCGCCCGGGTCGCCACACCCCACAACAGGTGCAGGTAGGCGCGCGCGTACGGCTCCATCGAGCCGGAGATGTCGAGCACCGCCACGACACGGCGCGGGGTGCGCTTGCGGGAGCGCCGGATCGGCGCCACGGGGTCGCCCGCAGAACGGATGCTGTGCCGCAGCGATGCACGGACGTCCAAGCGGTCACCGCGGGGATGCCGCCGGCGTCGCCGCGACATGCGCAAGGGTGGCTCGACGCTGAGCAGCCGCAGCAACGGGGCGAGCTCCGCGAGCTCTTCGGCCGTCAACCGGGCGAAGTCGACATCGGTCAGTCGCTCGTCGGCACTGGCGAGAGTGGGAATCAAATGTGACTCGTCGGCCCGTTCATTATCGCCACTTTCCGCGGACTCGAACCGACCGCCGGCGACCGCACCGGGCTCGTCCGGCAACGCGGTGCGGACGATGTCCGGAAGGGACATGTCGACGTTCGGATCACCGCGCGCCTCGGCCACGTCGGCCATGCCACGGAAGACGAGCGCAAAGAGGGCGTCGAACGTGGGGATGTCCGCCGGCGACTTCACCAGGCTGACCCGGGCGCACCAGTAGAGCTCGTCGACGGTGTGTGGCACCCCCAGGTCGACAAGCTCCGCCAGCCGCATGGTCTGGTCCGGTGAGACGGCGACACCAGACCGGTGCAGCCGGTCGCTGAACCGGGCAAGGACCGATGCCGTGTCGACCCTGCTCACTTCGCGGGTCACTCGTCCGCAAGCCCGGCAGCCCGCACGAGCTGCTGGTCGTCGACGTACTTCAGCACCGACCCGAGCGTCCGGTCGATGGCATCGCGGTCGACCGTGCGCATGCCGAGCAGCTCGAGCGCAGCCACCCAGTCGATCGTCTCGGCGATGCCCGGCGGCTTCTGCAGGCCGAGCGACCGGAACCGCTCGACGACACGGGTGGCTTGCTCGGCGAGCAGCGTCGAGCTGCCGGGCACCCGCCGACGCACGATCTCCGCGGCCCGCTCGGCAGGCGGATAGTCGATCCAGTGGAACAGGCAGCGTCGTTTCAAGGCGTCGTGCAGCTCACGGGTGCGGTTGGACGTGAGGACGACGATGGGCCGGTGGGTCGCACGTACGGTGCCGATCTCCGGGATCGTGACGGCACCCTCGCCGAGCAGCTCGAGCAGGAACGCCTCGAAATCGTCGTCGGCGCGGTCGACCTCGTCGATCAGCAGCACGGCGGGACGCGGACCGGGGTGCCGCAGCGCGGCCAGCAGCGGCCGCTCGATGAGGAACTCCTCACCGAACAGCGCGTCCTCGGCGAGGTCGGCGCCGCGGGCCTCGGCAAGCCGGATCGCCAGCAGCTGCCGCGGATAGTTCCACTCGTACAGCGCCTCCGCGACGTCGATGCCCTCATAGCACTGCAGCCGTACGAGTGGGGTGTCGAGCGCCGCGGCCAGTGCCTTCGCGGCCTCGGTCTTCCCGACGCCAGGCTCGCCCTCGATGAGCACCGGTTGAGCGAGTCGAGCCGCGCAGTACAGTGCCGTGACCGTGCCGGTGTCGGCGAGATAGTCGACCGAGTCGAGGGCGGTGCGCAGCGACTCCAGGTCGGGCAGCAGCTGCGCGACGCTGGACGTGCTGCCGGTCACGATGCGTAGGCCGCGGGGTTGTCGAGGTAGGCGTTGCGGCAGCCGGTGCCGCAGAAGTAGACGACGCCCGCCGCGGTGTCCGCATGCGGTGATGCGTCGACGGCAGCCACCGTCATGCCGCACACCGGGTCGCGGGCCGTCGCGACGTCCGACGGTGCAGTCGAATCACCGGGCACGGCGTGTGGGTGACCCTCCCGCAGCACGCTGACGATCTCGGCGAGGACCGACAGCGCGACCTCTGGCGCTGTGCGCGCGCCGATGTCGAGCCCGGCCGGCGTACGGACTCGGACCCGCTGCGCCCCGTCGACATCGAGCAGGTCCAGCACGGCGGGTCCACGACGGCGGCTCGCGACCAGGCCGACGTATGGCACGCCGGCGCGCAACGCGACCTCAAGTGCTGGCACCTCGTCGTTGCCGTGCGACGCCACGACGACGGCCTGGGTCCCTGGCGGCAGCGGATCGTCGGGCTTGTCGAGCGGCAGGACCTGGTGGCCGAACATCCGATGCGCCCGCAGCAACGCCGTGGCGATGGGGGCATGGCCGAAGACGGCGATCACCGGCAGCGGCACCGCCGGCTCGAGGAAGATCTCAAGCGTCCCCCCGGACAGGCAGGGGTTGTGCACCGTCACCACGCCGTCGTCATCCACCTCCGTCGACTCGGCCAGCGCCGGGGTGATGCGGACCAGCCGCGGCTCCGCCGTGGCGAGCACTTCCAGCGCTTGCGTCCGGACGGTCGACTCCGCGCAGTCGCCGCCGACGAACCCGTCGATCTTGCCGTCGGCGAGGACGAGCGCCGCGTCACCCGGCTTGGCGCTCGTCGGGCGCTCCGCGCGGACGACCGTGGCCCACACGAAGGGCGTGCCCGCAGCGGTGAGCGTGGCAGCCTGTCCTGCCAGCTCGAGGCGTGCGGCCATCAAGTGCTCCTCACACCGCCAGGCTTTTCCCCACACCACCAGGGCTGCATGCCTAGAGGTGCGGGGAAAAACCTGCTGGTCGTGGTCATTCGTCGGTGATCGCGAGGTCGGTGCGGAGCGGCCGTCCCTGGATCGTGCGCCACACTTGCGCCGGCGTGAACGGCATGTCGGCATGGCGGACGCCGTACGGCTTCAGCGCGTCCAGCACCGCATTGACGACCGCGGCCGGCGAGCCGACCGTCGCCGACTCCCCGACGCCCTTGGCGCCAATCGGGTGGTGTGGCGACGGGGTGACCGTCTCGCCCAGCTCCCAGGGCGGACATTCCATCGCCGTCGGCAGCTGGTAGTCCATGAACGACCCGCCGAGGTGGTTGCCCTCCTCGTCGAACGCCATGACCTCCATGAGCGCCATGCCGATGCCGTCGGCGAGGCCGCCGTGGATCTGCCCCTCGACGATCATCGGGTTGATGCGGGTGCCGCAGTCGTCGACGGCGATGAACCGCCGGACCTTGACGGCACCGGTGCCAGGGTCGACGTCGACGACGCAGATGTAGGCGCCGAACGGGTAGGTGAGGTTGGGCGGGTCATAGACGCAGGACGCGTCAAGGTGTCCCTCGACGCCATCGGGCAGCTCGAGAGGCCCGTGTGCGGCGAGTGCGACTTCCTGGATGGTCTTGGACACCGAGGGGTCGCCCTTGACCGAGAACGTGCCACGCCCCACCTCGATGTCGTCGGGAGAGACCTCCATCATCGTCGCGGCGATGACCTTGGCCTTGTCGACGACGCGCTTGGCCGCGACAGCGACAGCCGCACCCGACACAGGTGTCGAGCGGCTGCCGTAGGTGCCGAGCCCGAACGGCGTGTTGTCGGTGTCGCCGTGCACCACGTCGATGTCGTCGGACGGGATGCCGGTCAGCTCGGACACGATCTGGGCGAACGTCGTCTCGTGCCCCTGACCCTGCGACTGCACCGACAGCCGTACGACAGCCTTGCCCGTCGGGTGGACGCGCACCTCGGCGCCGTCGGCCATGCCGAGGCCGAGGATGTCCATGTGCTTGCGCGGGCCGGCGCCGACACCTTCGGTGAAGAAGCTCAGACCGATGCCCATCAGCTCGCCGCGCTGACGCTTGGCGGCCTGCTCGCGGCGCAGCTCGTCGTAGCCGGCGATCTCCATGGCCTTCTGCAGGCAACGCGGGTAGTCGCCGGAGTCGTACTCCCACCCGGTCGGCGTTGTGTAGGGGAACTGCTCCGGACGCAGCAGGTTCTTCATGCGCAGCTCTGCGGGGTCCATGTCGAGCTCATGCGCAAGGCAGTCGACGATGCGCTCGACCGCATAGGCCGCTTCGGTGATGCGGAACGAACAGGCGTAGGCGACGCCGCCGGGCGCCTTGTTGGTGTAGACGCCGGTGACCGCGCAGTGCGCCGCAGGGTAGTCGTAGCTGCCGGTGAAGATGTGGAAGAAGCCGGCCGGGAACTTCGTCGGCTGAGCGGTGTTGTTGAAGGCCCCATGGTCGGCAAGGACGTTGACCCGCATGGCGAGGATCTTGCCTTCGCGCGTCGCGGCGATCTCGGTGTGCATGTGGTAGTCGCGGGCGAAGGACGTCGACATGAGGTTCTCGGCGCGGTCCTCGACCCACTTGACCGGCTTGCCGGTGACGATCGAGCCCACAACCGCGAGCACGTAGCCGGGGTAGATGCCGACCTTGTTGCCGAACCCACCGCCGATGTCGGGGCTGATGATGCGGATCTTGTGCTCCGGCAGCCCGGCGACGATCGCATAGAGCGTGCGGTGCGCGTGCGGTGCCTGGGTGTTGCAGTAGATCGTGAGCTTGCCAGTCACCTTGTCCATGTCGGCGATCGCGCCGCATGTCTCCAGCGGAGCCGGGTGCACGCGCGGGTAGAGGATGTCCTCGGCGACGACCACGTCGGCTGCGGCGAACGCCGCATCGGTGGCGGCCTTGTCGCCCGCCTCCCAGTCGAAGATGTGGTTGTCGGCCTTGCCCTCGATGTCGTCACGGATGACGGGCGCATCTGAATTCAATGCGCCGCGAGCGTCAATAACAGGGGGCAGTGGCTCGTACTCGACGTCGATGAGCTCGAGCGCATCTCGTGCGGCATAGCGGTCGTCGGCGACGACGAAGGCAACCTCCTGGCCGTGGAATCGCACCTTGTCGGTCGCGAGCACGGCAACGACGTCGGCCGAAAGCGACGGGATCCATGCGAGGTTGAGCGTCTCGAGCAGCGATCCGGTGATGACGGCGCGCACCTTGGGATGCGCCTCTGCCGCCGACGTGTCGATCGAGACTATGCGGGCGTGCGCGTACGGGCTACGCAGTACCGCGCCGTGCAGCATGCCGGGAAGCTTGAAGTCGTCGACGTAGTTGCCCTGACCGCGCAGGAACCGGGCATCCTCCTTGCGGTGTCGCCGTCCGAAGCCGACGGTCGCCTGCTCTTCGACGGCAGTCATGATGTGGCCACCTCCTGTGCGGGTGCGGCAGCCGCAGGATGGTCGGCCGCCCAGCGGACGGCCCGCACAATGTTCTCGTAGCCGGTGCAGCGGCACAGGTTGCCGGAGATCGCCTCGCGGATCTCGTCATCGGTCGGCTTCGGGTTGTCCTCGAGCAGCCGCCGCGCGGTGAGCATCATGCCGGGTGTGCAGAACCCGCACTGCAGGCCGTGCTCGTTCATGAAGCCCTGCTGGATCGGATCGAGCTCGCCGTTCTGCTCCATCCCTTCGACCGTGAGCACTTCGTGCCCGTCGGCCATCGCTGCGAGCACCGTGCAGCTCTTGACCGGGACGCCGTCCAGGTGCACAACGCAGACGCCGCAGTTGGACGTGTCACAGCCCCAGTGCGTGCCCGTCAGCCCGAGCTCGTCGCGCAGGAAGTGCACGAGCAGCAGCCGCGGCTCGATGTCGCGTGTGTAGGTGGTGCCGTTAATGACCACCGTGACCTGCATCGCTTATGCCTCCTGTCCGCGGCCGCGGGCGACAGCCGTACGCAATGCCCGCTTGACCAGCTCGCCTGCCAGTGCTCGCTTGTAGTCGGTGGGTCCGCGCTGGTCGGCATAGGGCTCACACTCGGCCGCGGCTGTCTGCGCGGCGAGGTCGAGCGTCTCGTCGTCGGCGACGCGCCCACGGACCGCATCCTCGGTCTGCGGTGCCACCGAGTGCGGCGCGCCGACCGCCGCGAGCCCGATCCCCACCTCGGAGATGGTGTCTCCGTCGAGCCACACGACCGCCCCCGCGGCGGCGACCGCGTAGTCACCGGCTCGGCGCTCGACCTTGGTGTAGGCGCTCCCGGCGCCTGCGCGGATGGGGATGCGGATCTCGGTGACGATCTCCGCGGGTCCGGCCACCGTCTCGAACGGCCCCGTCTGGAACTCGCGCAGCGGCACCACGCGCTCGCCGCCCGAGCCGCGGATCACCACCTCCGCACGGAGGGCACCGAGGGCCGCCGACATGTCCTCGGCGGGGTCCGCATGGCAGATCGAGCCGCCGATAGTGCCTCGGTTGCGTACGACCGGGTCGGCGATGACCCGCTCGGCATCGAGCAGCAGGCGGTAGTGCTCGCCGACGACAGACGAGGCGAGCACGTCGGAGTGGCGGGCCATGGCGCCGATGTGGAGCAGGTCGCCCTCGACCCAGATGCGCTGCAGGTCGGTCAGCTCGTTGATGTCGATCAGCACGTCGGGGGAGGCGAGCCGCAGCTTCATCAGCGGCAGCAGGCTGTGCCCGCCGGCGATGAGGCGCGCATCCTCGCCGTGCTGCTCGAGCAGGGCGATGGCGTTGTCGACGCTGGTTGCGCGCTCGTATTCGAACGGTGCCGGCAACTGCATCGCTACTTCACCGCCACGAGGTCGATGGTGCGGATGTCGGGGGCCTTGGCCAGCAGCTCGTCCGCGACCTTGCCCAACGCGGTCGGGATCTCACCGCCAAGGTGCGCCTGGCGACCGTCGTCGTCGTCAAAGGTGTCGAAGATGCCGTACAGGTCCTCGGAGATCTTGAAGGCGTACCACGTGACCGTTCCCGGTTCGGCCGCCGCGAGCTCTCGTCCGCTTTCGAGAAATGCGCCGAGTTCGGCACCCTTGCCCGGCTTTGCGTCGAGTAGTGCAAGCACTCCCAGTGTTGGACTCATGCGTGCTCCCTCCGCGTTGTCTATAAGTTATGAAACGGCCCTGTCGGACGGCTAGTGGCGGACCCGCCACGTTGGGTACCGTTTCCGACGTGGAAGTCGCGGTGCTCGCGGTCGACGGCTGCTTTGACTCCGGCCTGTCGTCGGTGATCGATGTCCTCGCGACAGCCAATGCGCTGCGACCCGAGGTGCCCGCGCCGCCGCCAGAATTCCGAGTCGCGATCGTGGGGCTCGGCCAGCGAGTCCGTACCGGCAACGGCTTCCTCGTCGAGACCGCGCCTGTCGGGCGCGGGATGCACCGCCCCGATCTGCTTGTGATGCCGGCGCTGGGTCTCAAGAGCTCCGACGAGATCATCGAGACGGTGTGCGATCACCCGGCCCTCGAGCTCATCCGCGACGTACGGGCACACGGCTCGGAACTGGCCGCCGCCTGCACGGGAACCTTCTTCCTGGCCGAGTCCGGTGTGCTCGACGGGCTGCTGGCCACCACGACGTGGTGGCTGGGTCCGGTGTTCCGGGGCCGCTACCCGGCCGTGCTCCTCGACGAGACCCGCACGCTGGCTCGCGACTCGCGAGTGACCACCGCGGGAGCCGCCTTCGCTCATATCGACCTGGCTCTGTCGATCGTCCAACGCCGGAGCCCGACCCTTGCCGAGCTCACCGCGCGCTACCTCGTGACCGGCGACCGACCGTCGCAGTCGGTGTTCGCGGTGCCGGCCCTGCTGGCGCAGGCCGATCCGACGATGGCGGAGTTCGAGCGGTGGGTGCGCAAGCGGCTCACCGAACCCTTGCAGATCTCGGCTGCGGCCCGTGACCTCGGCATCAGCGAGCGGACACTCCAGCGCACAACCGCGGCGGTGGTCGGCATGAGCCCGCTGGACTTCGTGCACGAGGTACGGCTGGACGAGGCGACCTACCTGTTGCGCAACTCCTCGATGTCGGCCAACGCGGTCGCCGCCGCGGTCGGCTACCGCAACGCCGGGACCCTCCGCGCGCTCGTACGGAAACGGCGGAACAGCACGCTCCGGGCACTTCGTGCCAGGCGCCCCACGGTGAGTAACGGCAATGGCGGCGAAGGGAAGCTTGATGCGTGACGTGGTGCACGAGCTCCTGTCCTGGTGGCAGTCCGGTGCCACGGTCGGTGTCGGCACGGTTGTCGACACGTGGAAGTCGGCACCGCGACAGCCGGGCGCGTCGATGCTCGTCGGTCCGGACGGCACGGTGGTCGGCAGCGTGTCGGGCGGCTGCGTCGAGGGTGCGGTCTACGAGCTCGCGACCGAGGTACGTGAAGGTTCATCGGCCAAACTGCAGCGCTACGGCGTCAGCGATGACGACGCGTTCGCCGTGGGCCTGACCTGCGGCGGCATCATCGATGTCTTCGTCGAGCGGATCGACCGGCTGTCGTTCCCCGACTTCGACGAGGTGGCGGCCGACATCGACGCCGGCCGTCCGGTCGCCGTGGCGACCCTCGTCGATGGGGTGCCCGACGACCAGCGCGGCGCGCGGCTAGTGGTGCGTCCTGACTCGACCTCTGGCTCGCTCGGCTCCGACCGCCTCGACGAGGCGGTGCGCGATGACGTCCGGGGGCTGCTGGAGCAGGGGCGCACGGGGCTGATCCGCTACGGGCCGCACGGCGAGCGGCGCCTTGACGAGGTCGGGGTGTTCGCCGCGTCGTACGCCCCTCGTCCGCGCATGATCGTCTTCGGCGCGATCGACTTTGCCGCGGCTGTGGCTCGCATCGGCTCGTTCCTTGGCTATCGCGTCACCGTGTGTGACGCCCGCCCGACCTTCGCGACGGCGAAGCGCTTCCCGTTCGCCGACGAGGTCGTCGTGCAGTGGCCGCATGACTACCTCGCGAGCACGCAGGTGGACGAGCGCACCGTGGTCTGCGTGCTCACCCACGACCCCAAGTTCGACGTCCCCCTGCTCGAGCTGGCGCTGCGGCTGCCACTCGCCTACGTCGGTGCGATGGGCTCGCGCCGGACTAACGATGTCCGCCTCGCCCAGCTCCGTGAACGCGGCGTGACCGAGGCCGAGCTCGCACGGCTGCACGCGCCCATCGGGCTCGACATCGGCTCTCGCACTCCCGAGGAGACGGCGGTGTCCATCGCCAGCGAGATCATCTCGGCTCGCTGGGGCGGGTCGGGTGAGCCGCTGCGCGCAACCGCAGGACCTATCCATCACGACGCCTCTGCGACAGCCGCCGCGCCCCGTTGACGGCTGCCGGGATCTCGCTCTTGCGGGGACGGTGATTTCGGACTTTCGTTGTGCCCACAACTTCATGTCGGCGGGAGGATCCATGGCTCGGATCAGCGTGACGGTCGACGGAGTGGCGTACGAGGACGAGGTGGAACCACGCCTCCTGCTCGTCCACTACCTGCGAGAACGACTCGGCAAGGTCGGCACGGTCGTCGGTTGCGACACGAGCAACTGTGGTGCGTGCACGGTTCTGCTCGATGGCAAGAGCGTGAAGAGCTGCTCGGTGCTGGCGGTCCAGGCCGACGGGTCGGCGATCACGACCATCGAGGGGCTAGCAACCGACGGGCAGCTCCACCCGGTCCAGCGAGCCTTCCACGAGCAGCACGCGCTGCAGTGCGGCTTCTGCACACCGGGCATGGTGCTGGCCGCCTGCGATCTGCTGAGTGAGCACCCGCAGCCCAACGAGACGGAGATCCGCGAGGGCATCGAGGGCAACCTCTGTCGCTGCACTGGCTACCAGAACATCGTGCGCGCGGTGCAGGCCGCGGCCGACGAGATGTCGGGGGCGACGTCATGACGACCGTTGCCGAGCGCCCGTCCGCCGCCGAGACGCCGCGCGAGATCGGCAAGGCACGCAGGCGCAAGGAAGACGCGCACTTCCTCACCGGACGCACCACCTGGACCGACAACATCACGCTGCCCGGCCTCCTGCACCTAGCGATCCTGCGCAGCCCGATGGCGCACGCCAAGATCACATCGATCGACGTCGCGCCGGCATTGCAGCGGCCTGGGGTGATCGCTGCGTTCTCCGGCAGGGACTTCGCCGATGTGCAGGGCTCGATGCCATGCGCCTGGCCAGTCACCGAGGACACTGTCAACCCCGGCCACCCGCCGGTCGCAGTCGACCAGGTCAACCATGTCGGCGAGGCCGTCGCCATCGTCGTGGCCCGCGACAAGGCCAGCGCGGAGGACGCGCTCGAGGCGATCGAGATCGACTACGACCCCCTGCCCGTGGTGCTCGACATGGAGGCCGCTGTCGCCGATGGCGCGCCGCTCGTGCACCCGAACACCGTGTCAAACAGGTCCTACACCTGGACCTTCGAGTCCGGGGCCGCCGGCACCGGCGAGTCAATCGACGACGCGCTCGCCAATGCGGAAGTAACCGTCAAACGGCGGATCCGCCAGCAGCGGCTCATCCCGGCCTTCATGGAGCCGCGCTCGACGGTCGTGCAGCCGGTCGGCGAGGGCGTGACCATCTGGTCGTCGACCCAGATCCCGCACATCCTGAGGGTCTTCGCGGCACTCAACTTTGACATCCCCGAGAACAAGATCAGGGTCATCGCGCCTGATGTCGGGGGCGGGTTCGGCGGCAAGCTGCAGGTCCCTCCGGAGGAGTACATCTGCATCATGGTCGCCCGCCGGCTCGGCAAGCCGGTGAAGTTCACCGAGTCGCGCAGCGAATGCATGATGAGCTGTCACCACGGCCGTGACCACGTCCAAGAGATCACCCTGACCGCCAAGCGCGACGGCACCTTCACCGGGCTGGACGTGCACATCTACGCCAACATGGGCGCCTACCTGCGCATCATCACACCTGGCACGCCGATCCTGGGCGCGTTCATGTACAACGCGATCTACAAGCTCCCTGCCTACCGATTCGTCTGCGAGGGCGTGTTCACAACGACGACGCCAACAGACGCCTACCGTGGGGCCGGCCGTCCCGAGGCCACGTTTGCCATCGAGCGCATCGTCGACGAGATGGCTGTCGAGCTCGGCATGGATCCCCTCGAGCTGCGCCGCAAGAACTGGATCACCCACGACGAGTTCCCGTTCACGACCGTCTCCGGCATCACTTATGACAGCGGCAACTACGAGGCGGCCACGGACAAGGCCCTCGCCCTGACTCGGGTGGGACGAGCTGAAGCGTGAGCAGGCCGAGCGCCGCGATCGAAACGATCCCGTGCAGCTCGGACTGGGCATCTCCACCTACACCGAGCTCTGCGGTTGGGCGCCATCACGGCTGCTTGGCGCGCTGCGCTACGTCGGTGGCGGCTGGGACCACGCGTCCGTACGGATGCTGGCGACGGGAAAGGTCGAGGTGGTGACCGGCACCAGCCCGCACGGCCAGGGACACGAGACGGTGTGGAGCCAGATCGTGGCCGACCGGCTGGGCGTTCCCTTCGAGGATGTGGAGGTCATCCACGGCGACACGCTGGTGTCGCCGAAGGGCTGGGACACCTACGGCTCGCGCGGCGTCGCCGTCGGCGCGATCTCGGTGTCGCTCGCGGCAGAGAAGGTGGTCGAAAAGGCCCGCACGTTTGCCGCACACCTGTTGGAGGCGAGCGTCGACGACGTCGAGTTCGTCGACGGGTCGTTCCGTGTGAAGGGCTCGCCCGAGCCGGTCAAGACCATCCAGGAGATCGCCTTCGCGGCCTTCGCGGCGCACGACTACCCCGAGGGAGTCGAGGTCGACCTCAACGGCGATGCGACATACGATCCGCTCGCCCTTTCGTTCCCCCACGGCACCCATCTGTGTGCGGTAGAAGTCGACACCGAGACCGGTCGGGTCACGATCCGCAAGTACGTCTGCGTGGACGACGTCGGTGTGGTGCTCAACCCCCTCATCGTCGAAGGCCAGGTGCACGGGGGTGTGGCGCAGGGCATCTCACAGGCGTTGTTCGAGGAGGCGGTCTACGACGACGCCGGCAATCTCACCACCGGCACACTGGTCGACTACCTGATCCCGTCCGCCGCCGACTTGCCGTCGTTCATCACCGACCACACCGTGAGCCCGTCCACCACCAACCCGCTGGGCGTCAAGGGCGTAGGTGAGGCGGGCACGATTGCCGCGACGCCCGCGGTAGTGAATGCGGTGCTCGATGCATTGCGGCCGCTGGGTGTCAGGGACATCGAGATGCCGTGCAGCCCGGAGCGGGTCTGGCGGGCGATCTCGACTGCACAGGGAGGTGCGCAATGATCCCGGCGTTCGACTACGTACGCCCGTCGTCGGTCGCCGAGGCGGTCAGTGCCCTCGCGGACGCGGGCGAGGACGGCAAGGTTCTGGCCGGCGGCCAGTCGCTGTTGCCCGTGCTGCAGCTGCGGCTGGCCTACCCCGAGACGCTGGTCGACATCGGACGCATCGCCGAGCTTCGGGGCGTGCGTGACGACGGTGACGCGATCGTCATCGGGGCCATGACGACCCATGACGAGGTGCTGAACGACGCGCTCGTCAAGGAGCACGCGCCACTGTTGGCCCAGGCGGCCGCGACCGTGGGTGACCGACAGGTTCGGCACCGCGGCACGCTAGGTGGATCGTTGGCGCACGCTGACCCGGCGGGAGACATGCCTTCGGTCGCGCTGACACTGGACGCAACCATGCTCGTCATCGGCCCCAGTGGGGAACGGACGATCGCGGCGAAGGACTTCTTCACCGACTATCTGACGACGGCGCTCGGCGCGGGGGAGATCCTGACGGCCGTACGCATCCCCAAGCTCGGTGCCGGGTGGTCCACGCACTACGAGAAGTTCACCTGGACGGCGCAGGCGTGGGCGATCGTCGGTGTGGCGGCGGCCGTACGTCGTGACAACGACTCGATCGCTGAGGCGCGCATCGGGCTCAGCAACATGGGCTCGACACCCCTGCGGGCATCGGCAGTCGAGGCGGCGCTGGCCGGGGTGGCGGCGTCGGCCGACAGCGTGGCTGCGGCGAGCGCGCACGCGCCGGAGGGCGCACATCCGCCGAGCGACCTGTCGGGGCAGGCTGACTACCGCAACCACCTGGCCACGGTGCTGACCAAGCGGGCCGTTCTCAAAGCGGCGGGAGTCTGATGCAGCTCGAGCATTCGTTCTCGGTCCCTGCCGGTCCCGACCAGGCGTGGGCGACTCTCACCGACATCGAGCGCGTGGCGCCGTGCATGCCCGGCGCCACGCTCGAGTCGGTGGAGGGCGACGAGTTCACCGGGTTGGTCAAGGTCAAGCTGGGCCCGATCGCCTTGACCTACAAGGGCAAGGCGCACTGGGTGGAGAAGGACGACGCCGCACATCGCGCGGTCATTCGCGCGCAGGGCAAGGACGCGCGCGGCAATAGCACGGCCGCAGCGACCATCACCACGTCGCTGCATTCGGTCGACGGCGGGGGCACCAAGGTCGATGTGTTGACCGACCTCGACATCACCGGCAAGCCGGCGCAGTTTGGCCGCGGGGTGATGGCCGACGTCGGCAACAAGCTCATCGGCCAGTTCGCCGACTGTCTAGCGGGGCAGCTGAGCGTTGCCGACGCTGGCACCCCCCAGCAATCCGTGGCCGCGAGCCCCGCGAGCGCGACGCTGGACGAGGCGGGCGTCTCGGCGCAGGAGTCGGTGATGTCTGCAGAGCCGGGTGCTCCGGCGGCACCGGCGGAGCAGAAGGAGACGGAGGCGATCGACCTGCTGAGCGCCGCCGGGCCGGCAGTGGCCAAGCGGCTGGTACCACTCATTGCCGTCGTTGTCGTCCTCGCGGTGATCATCGCCATCGCCGTGGCGAGCTGAATGCCGAACGGCTTGCGGGTCCTCAGCGGGTGCTCGGGGTCATCAGGCCTGACTCAAACGCGAGGACGACGGCCTGCACACGGTCACGCAGTCCCAGCTTTGCCAGGATCCGCGCCACGTGCGTCTTCACCGTGTTCTCCGTGACGTAGATGGAGGTCGCGATCTCGACGTTGCTCAGGCCACGTGCCATGAGCGTGAGCACCTCGAGCTCGCGCGCGGTCAACTGATCCAGCTCGCCGCTGCTCGACCGCGGTGCTCGTCGGGCGAACTCCTCCACGAGTCGGCGAGTCACCGAGGGCGCGAACATGGAACCGCCGTCGGCCACGACCCGGATTGCCGTGACGAACCGCTCCTCGGGCGCATCCTTGAGGAGGAACCCGCTGGCGCCCGCGCGCAACGCGCCGTACACGACCTCATCAAGATCGAAGGTCGTGAGCATCAGCACTTTGGTGTGCGTGCTGGCTTCACGGATGAGTGCCGTAGCTTCGATGCCGTCCATCTCGGGCATGCGCACGTCCATCAGAATCACGTCGGGCCGGTGGAGCTCAGCTTGGTCGACGGCTTCCCGGCCCGTACTCGCCTCGCCCACGACGTCGATGTCTGGTTCGGCGCGCAAGATCATGCGGAACCCCGCGCGCACGAGTGCCTGGTCGTCGGCGAGTACGACGCGGATCACATGCCCACCTCATACGGGAGTCGCGTCCGCACCCGGAAACCGCCTTCGGGCGTCGGTCCTGCTTCCAGCTCTCCACCGGCCACGGCCACCCGCTCCCGCATCCCGATGAGGCCCTGCCCTGCGCCGTTCTGCTCGGGCGTCGCTGCACTCCTTGTGTTGCTGATGATCACTTCAACGTCCATCTTGCTGTAGCGCACGGTGACGGCGGCATACGCGTCTGGCGCGTGCTTGAGGGCGTTGGTCAAGGCCTCCTGCACGATGCGGTAGGCCGACAGGTCCACACCGGGCGGTATGGCTTCGGGGTCGCCTGTCACGTCCAAGTCGACGTTGAGACCGGAGGACCGCAGCTGGGCAACCAGCGAGCTCAACCCGGCCAGAGACGGCTGCGGAGCATGTGCCCCGTCCTCGTCGGCCTCGCGGAGCAGTGCCAGCAATCGCCGCATGTCACTGAGCGCCTGCGCGTTGGTGTGCTCGATCACGTCGAGCGCCTCGCGAGTGGCGGTGGGATCGGCGTCCAACATCTTGCGGCCGCCGCGCGCCTGCAGAACGGTTACGGAGATGGCGTGCGACACCACGTCATGAAGCTCCCGGGCGATGCGCGCCCGCTCCTCCGCCACGGCCGTCCGAGCCAGTTCCTCCCGCGTGCGCTCGAGCTCATCGGCGCGGGTTGTCAGGTCGACCTCGCGGTCGCGACGCAGCCGGATCGCGAGACCGGCGCCCCATGGTCCCCCGACCAGTACCGTGCCGAAGAGCACGTCGCCGGGCATGAAGCTGTCGCCGTCGTTCATCACGAAGATGCCGATGCCGACAGTGACGAGGAGTCCGCCGACCCAGGCGGCCCCGCCGCGCGCATGGGCGCCTAGGGAGTAGAGCGACACGAGGAAGACGGCTAAGAACACGAGCGTCGCGTCGCCCACCCCCGGCACCAGCTGAGCCAGCGTGAGCATCGCTGCCCACAGCACGATGAACGACGCCAGCGGTGCGCGGCGCCGATATGCCAGGGGTGCGGTTGACAGCACGGCCGTGATCGCGGCGGCAGGTCGGTCTCTCAGCGCACCGGCAATCGTGAGCTCGACCAGCAATCCGACGGCGAACAGCCCCGCTAGGGCCGCGTCGCCGTAGGTGCGGAGCCACCCCCGTACGTCCACGACCAGCAGCGTACGGACTAGGCCGGCCGTCGGGGTCGGCTTTGAGAATGACCGGTTGTCATCCTCGGGAGTGACCTTTGACGTCGCTCAGCGGGTGGATCACCTGTCGCCTTCGCGAGTGACGACGGTGACGCGGTTCGCGTCGAGACTTCCCGGCATCGGCTCGTGGGGGAGCCGCCTACCGAAAGGACATCGACATGACCACGACCCAGACCCACCCTCTCCTCTGTGGACCGCGCCCGTAACCTGGCCCGTCCGGCCGCCATCGGTTCGATCGTCGGCGCGGTCGCGCTCAACGCGCTCGGCATCTTGGGCGACGGAACCGCCGGCGATGATGGAAACCCCTTGGTCGGCTTCCTTGTCGTGTGTGGGTTCATCGGCGTGGCCGCGGCGCTCGTATTCGGCTGGGTCGTCCCGCGCGGCATCAACAAGGTGGCCACGTCTGGCGTCTCCGGGGTGGCCGGACTCGTGCTCTCGGTCCTGGCGCTCGTGTTCGTCGCTGTGTTCTGGTCCGGTCTGCCGCCCGTGCTGGCGGCGGGCGGCATCGTGCTCGGCCTGGCCGGTCGCGACGCGCATCGCGGTGCGGGCGTCGCGAACGCCGCGATCGTGGTCGGGATCCTGGCCCTCATCGCCGACTTTTCGATCTACGCCTTGGACTGGCTCAGCACCAACGGCGTCCTCTAGTTCGTTGTGACGCACGAAGGCCCAGGCTCGAGGCGTGACTGCCTCGGACTTGGGCCTTCTCGCGTATCGGAGATTCGGTGGACGAGATCAGCTTCTCAGCGTGGCTACGACGTCTTGCAGCTGGGCCTTCTGGTCTTCAGGAAGGTTGGCGGCCTTTGCTCGCAGCTCGTCCATCGCGTCGGCGACCTTGGCCCTCGAGTCAGGGTCGAGCCCGGCGACCTTCTCCTTGATCTCGGCGATCACTTCCTTTGCGCGCTCCGGATTCTCGTTGACCGCGGTCTGAAGTTTGGTGATGAACTCACCGATCTCCATGGGGTCCATAACTTGCCCCCGTACCTGGCACTGGGCGGCACCCGGTGCGCCGCCGGACCGTTGCCACGCTAGGTGCGAGGTGCCGGTAGCGCATCTGGGCAGGGACCGCTGTGACAGGAGTTCATCTGCCCGCCGCCGACCCGTTCCGTTCGGGCGGCGACATCGGGTGATATGCCGCTGATCGGCCTGTTTGCGCAGAGGCCCATCGGCGGATCGAGGCTCAGGGTCGCTTGGGGAATGTCCCTGATGACCGGCAGCTTCGATCGCCCGCATACCGTCATGAGCGGCGCCGTCGATCCCTGCCCAGTGACCACGCGGACTTGCGCGTTTGGAGGTCCCGATGAAGGCAATCGTTCAGGATCGGTACGGCTCACCTGAGGTCCTGGAGTTGGCGGACGTCGACACGCCAGTAGCCGCCAGCAATGAGGTGTTGGTCCGGGTGCACGCGGCCGCCGTCAACGCGTACGACTGGCATGTCATGCGAGGCGACCCGTACATCATGCGTCTGATGAGCCCGTCCTATTTCGGGCTCAGCGGGCCTAAGAGGAAGGTCCGGGGCCGAGACTTCGCGGGCGTTGTGGAAGCCGTTGGCAGCGACGTGACGCGGTTCCACCCCGGTGACGAGGTGTACGGCGACCTCGGTGATGCCAACGGAGCCTTCGCCGAATACGCGAGCGTGTCGGACAGCGGCGTGGAGCACAAGCCGGCCAACCTCACTCTCGAGCAGGCGGCCGCGATCCCGTTGGCGGGGAGTACCGCCCTTATCGGCCTGCGCGACGTTGCACGCGTGCAGCCGCGGTCAGCGTGTGCTGATCAATGGCGCCTCGGGTGGTGTGGGCACATTCGCCGTGCAGATCGCCAAGTCGCTCGGCGCGGAGGTAACCGGTGTCTGCAGCACCAGGAATGCCGAGTTGGTGCAGTCGCTCGGCGCTGACCAGGTCATCGACTACTTGAGCGAGGACTTCACTGCGAATGGCCGCAGGTACGACGTCGTACTCGACTTGGTGGGCAACCGTTCGCTGACCGAGCTCCGCCGGGCGCTGACGCCCGACGGGACCCTCGTGATGTCCGGCGGCGGAAACTCCAACGGCGGCAGCGTTCTGGGGCCGATGCGGCTGATGCTCAAGGGGCAGGCCTTGTCACGCTTAGTCAGCCATCGACTGCTCCTTTCACCGCACAAGCTGAGCAAGGAAAACCTCGTAGCGCTGCGAGAGCTCGCGGAGTCCGCCCAGGTCACCCCGGCAATCGACCGGACCTACTCGTTGAGCGAGGTTCCCGACGCCATCCGATACGTCGAAGTCGAGCATGCCCGCGGGAAGGTCGTCATCACCGTCTGATGGTGGACGCTCAGCCTGAGGAAGCATTGTCGGGTGTCGGATGTTGCACCGGCTATGCCAACAGAGGTCGTCTTGACGACGATCAAGGCTCGTTCTCACGCCATGGGTGCCGGACGACGCGGCGGCGGCACTGACGATCTACGGTCGTGAGGAGGTCGCGCGCTGGCTAACCCCGGCCGTTGATCCCATCCACGACGAGGCGCAGATGCGGGCCGCCCTCGAGCGGTGGGCCAAGGTGGACGCCGAGGCGGTCCCTCCAGTCGGCCATTGGGCGGTGCGGCGCGCCAGCGATGACGTGGTGGTTGGTTCGATCACCCTGCGCAGGATGCCCCCGTTCCAGGAGGATCTCGAGCTCGCCTCGCAGTTCGCCCCGGAGCACTGGGGTCACGGCTACGCGACCGAGGCTTCGCGGGCAGTCGCCGAGTGGGCGTTCGGGCAGTCAGCGCATGAGTTGTTCGCCGTCGTTCGGCCCGCGAACGCACCCGCCGAAAAGCTCGCGCGGCGGCTGGGGATGCAGTGGGTCGGCGAGACCGACAAGTACTACGACTTGAGACTCCAGGTGTTCCGGCTTCGTCCCACCGATCTGGCCCCTGCCGACTGACACTCCGCACGACCGCCGCCGTCTGCCATCGCGCGGGGCCAGGGCTGCGCGTCGTTCAGCACCCGTCTATGCCTTGCTGGTGGTGTGGCTAAGTCTGCGCAACCTGGCGCAGAGAGGGACAAAACACAATGGGATTTGGCGAAGCAGTCAAATCGGCACTAACCAAAGCCGTCACATGGCAGGGGCGCGCACGGCGCTCCGAGTACTGGTGGTTCCAACTGTTCTTGATCCTTGCGGGCATCGCCGCAGCCGTCGTTGATCTACCGCTGGATGCGCCGGTCCTCACGACCATCGTCGGCCTGGGACTGTTTCTCCCGGCCATGGCCGTCTCGTTCGTCGGCTCCATGACACGGACAGATCTGGCTGGTGGCTCTGGATCGGATTGGTGCCGATCGTCGGCAGCATTGTCGTCCTCGTCTTCACTGTGACCGACGGCACGCGAGGAGCAAACCAGTACGGCCCGTCTCCGAAGTACGCACTCGCGTAGTCAGTCGCTCGTGCGTCGCAGGCCTTGGCGGTGGCTTCGCAGCTCTCAGCGTCTCCGCCCGGGTCAGTGACGTGCGTCAATAGCGTTTCGATTTAGCTCGCGGGTGTCTGGTTCGTCGAGCATCTCGCCGGTCCACGCGGCATCGAGAATGTCCGCGCCGAGTAACCATGGCGGAGCGCTGGGTTTGGTGGGCGCGAGCGAGTGCGGGCGCGGCGGGATCCGTACGGGCGAACTCGAAGAGCACGAATGCGGGCTCTTGGCTGGGGTCGGCCGGACCGCTGTTCTCACAGTCGACGATGCACACTCCGCCGTCGCCTGGGCAGGACGTTGTCGGCCCACAGGGCGCGGTGACAGGTCTGGAGCACATTGGGTGGCTCCATCCTGGACTCCAGCGCCGACCAGCTCGTCCCAGCGACCGGCACCGACGGGTTCGTGGGACCAGAGTCCAGCGGGCCGTGGCCTTTGACCGCGACCTGGGGGATGGCGGCCACGACTTCTCCCACCATCGCCGGGTCGAGACACGGGTCTGGGGAACGCAGATCCCACTGGAACACCCTGACCTGCTGGCCTGCCACTGTGGCGATCACGGATCCTTCCGTGGTTCGCCGCACCTGCGGTGTCGGTACGCCCGCGGCGTGGGCCGCCTCCCTGAAAGGCAGTGGCCGAACTCACCTCCTCCTCGCTGGATCGGTGAAACGGCACCTTAACCGCCCAGCTGCCATCGGCTGTGTCCAGCCGCCACACGAGGCCCTCCTTGCCGCGCGCGACCGGACCATTCGACAGTCTCGCGGCACCGCCAAGCGCGAAGCGTCGGGCGAGGTCCGCGGCGTCCACGAGTCAGGACGCGGTGTCTTCGGCGAAAGCCAGGAAGTAGCCGTTCGGGTCGCGCACCACGAGCTCGCGAAGTCCCCACTCGCGTTCCTCGATGCCCCACTCGATGTCGATGACCCTGCTGAGCTCATCGTGAACGGCGTCAACGCTCTTGGGGTAGACGTAGAGACAGCCGGTCAGCGCCGGCGAGCCGGGCCACGGCGTCTCGCCGGCCAAGAACTGCACGATGAGGCCGTCTCGCGCCAGCTCGCACCAGGTCGGGTCGGTGTCGGGAGCCTGGTCGCGCAGCTCGAAGCCGGCCGCGTGGTACCACCGGATCGTCTCGGCCATGTCATCGGTCTTGAGGATGGCGACGGCTCGGTCCTCGACCATGGCGCAGAGCCTATCTTGGCCTGGGCGCTCAGGCGTAGGCCGTTCGAATCCTCTCGGCCAGCTCGGGAAACCGCTGTTCCAGACTCCGGAACTCCGTTCCGAAACATGCTCCAGACGGTGACTGGCGACGTTGCTTTGACCGTCGCCGTACGGTGGCCGGCTCCGACGATCGACAGTTCGCCAAAGAAATCCCCAGGCCCCAACTCCCGGATCTCCTCGTCGTCTTGAATCACCGACGCCGTGCCCTCCCTGAGGAGGAAGAACATGTAACCCGCAGCGTCTTGCCGCGTGAGATACGTGCCGGCATCCCGGTGCTCGACCTCGAACCACGACGCGAGTTGCTCCAGCTCCGCAGGCGCCATCCCAGCGAACAACGAGAGCGACCCCAGTTCCTCCGGCGACGGGCTCATGTCATCCCCCCACGAATCACGAGTGGCCAAGTGTGCCAGGCCAATGCTCGCCTCTCGCGAGACGACGGAGGTGAACATCGGGTGAATTGGCGATGGCCTGCTCGAGGGTGCTTACCTCGCCTCGCGCTTGCCCCGGGCGACCACGGTTTCGAGTACGTCCTGCCAACGGTCCCAGTCGCGTCGTAGAGTCCATCCACCGCGTGACGTACTCGATCCCGGTGGTGTGCAGCGAGTAGAGCCGGCGCGGTCCATCGGGACGCATGTTCGCGAAGCCGTTCTCGCGGAGCACCTTGAGGTGCTGCAAATCGCGGACTGGGTGATGCCGAACTCCGTGGTGACGATGTCGGCGACGTCGCCCGCGGCGAGCTCGTCCCTGGAGATCGCGTCCGCCTTTCAGCGAAGCATCGAGGGATGGCGCACGGAGAGATCATCCGGGCATGGTGACCGGGCCTGTGCGCCGAGCGCCAGCTGCCCGGCTGCGCATGCCGAGCGTCGGACGGCGCACGAGGCTCGAGCGAGTGCATGGATAGCGGCCCACGATCGTCCTCGCGAGGTGCCGTTAGGCTTCTTTCATGACCGCAAGCGTCCACAAGGCGGCCTTGGTGCTCGATCTCTTCTCGGTCGAGCGGCCGGATTGGGGGCCGACCGAGGTGGCAGATGAGCTGAGGATCGCCAAGTCCACCGCGCACGCGCTGCTGGGAGAGCTGACCAGGGTCGGGCTGACGGAGCGGCTGCCGTGCGGGCGCTACCGGCTCGGCTGGCGAACGTTGGGACTCGCGCGGACGAAACTGGCCACGAGCGGGTACCGCGAGGCAATCATGCCGACGGCGCGCCGGCTGGCGAGCCACTTCGGCGAGACGGTCCACATCACGGCATGGGAGCGCGGCCGCGTGCTGTACGTCGCCAGTGAACGCCCGCCCGCCGGTGTGGCCGCACCGGCGGAGCCTGTTGCCGCGCACCTGACGCCGCCGGGCATGGTGCTGCTCGCGGAGCGAGCCGGCGACATCGGCAGCGAGCTCGAACCGGGCGGGCTCGAACCCGGCGTGCTCGAGCGCACGCGCCGACGCGGGTACGCGGTGGGGGCTCAGCGCGCGCTCGAAGGGGTGGATTGCGCCGCCGCTCCGGTACGCACGAGCGACGGGCCGGCGACCGCTGCCCTCGCGCTGTGTGCCCCGCGTGACCGGTTCCAGGCCCGGCGCGACGAGTACACGCGCGCGATCGCTGGCGCCGGCGAGCGGATCGCTCGGTCCGTTCGGCTATAGCGAACGGGCATGGTCGTGGCCGCCGGGCGGCGGCATGCTCGGCCCTATGCCCAGTAACACGCTCTCACCACTTCCCCTGATGGAGCTGGCGACCGGTTTCTGGTCGTTCAAGACCCTGGCTTCGGCCTACGAGCTGGGGCTGTTCGAGCAGCTGTCGGGCACGTCCGGCACCACCGCCGGCGAGCTCGCCGACCGCCTCGGGATCGCAGCGCGCCCGGCCGAGATGCTGCTGACCGGCTGCGCCGCGCTGGGGCTGCTGCAGAAGCAGGACGGCCGCTACGTCAACAGCCCCCTCAGCGACGAGTACCTGGTGCCGGGCAAGCCCAACCACCTCGGCGGCCTCATCACCATGTTCGACCGGCGGCTATATGCAGGCTGGGACAAGCTCACCCAGGCCATCCGGACCAATCGGCCGACCACGTGGGACCCCGACCGTGAGCGTTCGCTGTTCGAGAGCGCCGACCCCGAGATGCTGGCCACCTTCTGGGAGGCCATGCACGCCATGTCCACGCTGACCGGGCGGGCGCTGGGGGCGGCGTTCGACGTCGGCGGGTTCCGCCGGCTGCTCGACGTCGGTGGTGGCTCCGCCGCCTTCGACATCGTGCTGTGCCAGCGCTACCCGGAACTCCGCACCACCGTCTACGACCTGGAGTTCGTGGCCGACATCGCCGCGCGCAACGTGAAAGACGCCGGTCTGACCGACCGCATCACGGTGACGCCCGGCGACTTCTTCGAGGACGCCAGCTTCCCCGTCGGCCACGACCTGCACCTGTTCTCGATGATCATGCACGACTGGGACGAGGAACGCGACCAGCTCCTGCTGCGCAAGTCGTTCGATGCGCTCGACAGCGGCGGCGCGGTGCTCATCTGCGAGCTGCTCGTCGACGACGACAAGACGGGGCCGGTCCCGGCTGCCCTCATGAGCCTCAACATGCTGGTCGAGACCGAGGGGCGCAACTACACCGCGGCCGAGTACAGCGACTGGCTGACCGAGGTCGGCTTCGTCGATCCCCAGGTCGTCCCTATCGAGGCGCCCGGCACCAACGGCGTGGTGACGGCCCGCAAGCCCTGAGCTTGCGGGCCGGCCCCTGCCGTCGTTCAGCCGGTTCACCAACGTGAAGGGCGACCGGCAACTCCCGCAAATCGCCACGGCCCTACGCCACGCCATCGGAGCTGACGACACGTCCACCGTCGCTGTCATCGCCTGACCATGTGGCCTTTGCGTTGGAGCGGGTGACGGGAATCGAACCCGCACTGTCAGCTTGGGAAGCTGATGTTCTGCCATTGAACTACACCCGCGTGGGTCGCCTGGAGCGCCGCGACCGGCAGGAGCATACCAACCCACGCGGGCTCATCCCCGTGATCATGAAGTCGGGGGGGGACCCCGCCCAGTGGATCCTGGTCGGCGAGGAGATCTTCGCGGATGAGACCCATCAAATCCTCGACTTGATCGGCATCTTCTCTTCGCAGTGTCGGGCGCTCTGTTGGGCGCGCAGAAGGGCTTCGATCTCGTGGCCAGCTTTCTGCTCGTGGCGCTGGTCGGCCTGGGCGGCGGCGTCGTACGCGAAGTCCTGATCGGCGAGTCGCCGCCGGCAGCTTTTCAGCGCCCGGAATACTTCATCCCCGTCGTGCTTGCACCGCGGGCCGCCGACTCGCTGAACGAGCTCACCGCGGCGCTGGCGTCGGCTGTGGCGGTGCTGTTCCGGGTGCTTGCACTGCTGTACGGCTGGCGGATCCCACTCGCCTATCACCAGCTGCGCTCGGATGGGTAGGGTCCGGCACATGCTCCTGTCGGACCGGGATATCAGGGCTGAGGTCGGTGCCGGGCGCGTCGTCCTCGAGCCGTACGACGCCGCCATGGTCCAGCCGTCGAGCGTTGACGTACGGCTCGACCGGTTCTTTCGCGTCTTCGAGAACCACCGCTACCCGCACATCGACCCGTCCATCGAGCAGGTGGAGCTCACGAGGCTGATCGAGCCGGATAAGGGTGAGCCGTTCATCCTCCATCCGGGCGAGTTCGCGCTCGGCAGCACGTACGAGGTCGTCACTCTGCCCGACGATGTTGCAGCGCGATTAGAGGGGAAATCGAGTTTGGGGAGATTGGGCCTGCTCACCCACTCGACCGCCGGCTTCATCGACGCCGGGTTCAGTGGTCACGTCACCCTCGAGCTCTCCAACGTCGCAACGCTGCCGATCAAGCTCTGGCCCGGCATGAAGATCGGCCAGCTGGCCTTCTTCCGCCTGTCGACCCCGGCCGAGCACCCGTACGGATCCGAGCGCTACGGCTCGCGCTACCAGGGGCAGCGTGGCCCGACGCCGAGCCGCTCCTACCTCAACTTCCACCGGACCGAGGTGTGACGCATGACTGACAAGCCCGCGGAGCTGCTCGAGCACAACCCCGCGGTTCTGCTGCCGGCCGGTGCAGTGCCCGAGGCAGTGGCCGCGCTTGTGCGCGCGTGGAGCCCGACGGCCGACACGTCCGGCACCGGTCAGGAGGTGGCCGAGGGAATCAAGTGGTACGGGCCGATCGCCCTCGATGACGAGCAGATCGACATGGTGCTGCCCGCAGGCTTCGCCGCGGCCTACGTCGCTCGCGCCGACTCCGACCGCATCCTGCGCAGCGGGTTCTCCCGCCGACTGCTGCGGTGGGCGCAGCGGTTCTCCGACTCGCGGTTGGGGCTGGACCCGTCGGTGACCGAGGAGGCAGACCGCAACCTCGAACGCGACTTTCCCGGAGGCTTGCCAACCGGCGCGGAGGCGCACGCCTGGAACCTCGTCCGCGGCATCGCCCGCGCTCTCGGTGGCACCGCCCTGCTGCCCGGCAACCCCTCCTACGCTCCGGCCGCCGACGAAAATCCGGGGGCAGTCGTGTGGGCCGCCCACGCTCTCACCCCGGAGGAGGCGCTGCCGCTCCTGCAGGACCTGCTTCCCGGTCTTAACGAGCGGGCCGACCAGGAGTCCGTCTCCGAGGCCGGCTTCTGGCTGCTGAGCAACGAGTCCGTCTCCGTCGTTGCCGACTGGATCGAGGGAGACTCGCGACCGCCGGCCGTACGCCAGCTCGGTGAGCGGCTCGTCGCCTACGACGCGACAGCGACAGACGACGCTCTCGAAGCCGCCGTCGCGGCGCGACTCGCCGGCGCGACCGGAGGCGTCGTGCTCGACGAGTTCGGCTTTCACCGCTAGCCCACGCTGCAGAAGTGCGGGACTACCCCTGATCTCTCCCTGACCCCTGCCCTGGGAAGGCCCGCAGAACAGCCGAATCGGGCCTGGTCTCTCCGTACCGTCGAAGGCGACGCAGCAGCGAGAGATGAGGGAAGTCTTCGCGATGATCGCAGCGAAACAGCTGACGAAGAGGTACGGCGAGAAGACCGCAGTCGACGGGATCGACTTCACGGTCCCGGCTGGTCGGGTGACCGGGTTCCTCGGACCCAACGGCGCCGGAAAGTCGACGACGATGCGCATGGTGCTCGGCCTGGACCGTGCCTCCGCGGGCACTGTGACCGTCAACGGCAAGGCGTACGTCGACATGCCCGCGCCGCTGCGCGAGGTCGGCGCACTGCTCGACGCGAAGGCCGTGCACGGCGGCCGTACCGCCTACAACCACCTGCTCTGGCTCGCCAAGAGCAACGGCATCCCACGCCGCCGCGTCGACGAGGTCATCGAGATGGTCGGCCTGAGCGAGGTTGCGACGAAGCGTGTCGGCGGGTTCTCGCTCGGCATGGGTCAGCGGCTCGGCATCGCAGGCGCCTTGCTGGGCGACCCTGGCGTGCTGCTCTTCGACGAGCCCGTCAACGGCCTCGACCCCGAGGGCATCCTGTGGATCCGCAATCTCATGAAGCACCTCGCGGGCGAGGGCAGGACGATCTTCGTGTCCAGCCACCTCATGTCCGAGATGGCGCTCACCGCCGACCACCTGCTCGTCATCGGGCGCGGACGGATCCTCGCGGACACGACCGTCGCGGAGTTCATTGCGCAGAACTCGGCATCGTACGTGCGTGTACGTTCCCCGCACGCCACCGATCTCGCAGACCGGTTGCGAGTCCGCGGCCTACGCGTCGATCGTCTCGATGACGGAGCGCTCGCGGTGTACGACGTCACCACGGACCAGGTGGGTGATGTGGCTGGTACGCAACCGGCTGTACGTCCACGAGCTCGGCCGGATGCACGCCTCACTGGAAGAGGCGTTCATGCGCCTGACGGCCGACAGCGTCGAGTACCACGCCGGGGCGTTCCCGGGAAAGGCAGCCTGACCGATGACAACACTGACCCAGACAGCGACCCGGCCGCAGGTGGCAAGCGTGCCGATTTCGCGTGTTGGCCTCCGAGAGGCGCTCGACGCCGAATGGACCAAGATCCGCAGTGTCCGCTCGACCTTCTGGACGCTCATCACGCTGGTCGTCGCGAGCGTCGGGCTCACCGCTCTCGTCTGCGCCCTCGCTGCGCCGGACCTCGCGAGCGGCGTGGAGAGCGAGCCCATCGGGGCGTTTGTCACGTGGGGCCTCATGTTCGGCCAGATTGCGGCGCTGGTGCTCGGTGTGCTCGTGATGTCTGCCGAGTACTCGAGTGGCATGGTCCGTACGACTCTCGCGGCGCTGCCGCGGCGCGGGCGCGTCATCGTGGCGAAGGCGGTTGTTCTGGCTGGTCTGCTCTTCGTGCTCGGCACCATCACCGCTTTCGCGAGCTTCCTCGCCGGCAACGCGTTCCTGTCGGCTGAGGGGATCGGGTTCGCTTTGGGTGACGAGGGGGTTCTCAGGGCGCTGTTCGGCAGCGGGCTCTACCTGGCCGTGCTCGGGCTGTTCGGCTTCGGGTTGGCGCTCCTCATGCGGCACACCGCTGGAGCAGTGACCGTCGGCATCGCGCTGGTGTTCGTGATCGGCAACCTCGTCGGCATCATCCCGGGGGCCACAGGTGAGTGGCTGATGAAGCTCTCGCCTGGCAACGCCGGGTCGACGCTGGCGACCGTCGAGTCGTTCAACCCCGTCCTGCTCAGCCCATGGACCGGCTTCGCAGTCTTCGTGGCGGAGACGCTGGCGCTGATCGGGTTCGGGCTCTGGCGCTTCCAGCGGCGGGATGCCTGAGCGCCTTGCGTCGTAGCCCGTCGGCCGGAGTACGTTGACGGAAGTCCACGGGGGATGCGCTCGTCCGGAAGGGGAGAGGCTTGCCCGAGCGCGAGGTGCTGAGCTGGTCGGACTTCGGGGTAGCAGCCCGCGAGCTGGCGCAGCAGGTGGTCGACAGTGGATATGAGCCGGACGTCATCCTGGCGATCGCGCGTGGCGGACTGATCCCCGCCGGCGCGGTTGCCTACGCGCTCGACCTGCACAACGTCGCCTGCGTCAACGTGGAGTTCTACACCGGCGTCGATGAGCGCATGGAGCTGCCGATCATGCTGCCGCCGATGCTCGACGTCACGGACATCGCGGGCGCGACGCTCCTGATCGTCGATGACGTGGCAGACACGGGCAAGACGCTCGAGCTCGTCAAGCGGTTCGCCACCGAGCACGTGGCGGCCGTGCGCACAGCCGTCATCTACGAGAAGCCGCAGAGTGTGGTGAAGTGCGAGTACGTGTGGCGACGCACCGAGAAGTGGGTCGACTTCCCCTGGTCGGCCACCGACCCGTGATCACACACTGCGGCGCCGCCCGGAGTCGTTGACCGGGTTTAGTCAGATCTGTGGATGGCGCAGGTCGTCACATCCCGCATGTGATCACGGGGAGATCGGAGCGCCACGCCGCACCGAGGCCAGCAGCATCTGCGCGACGTCGAGCACCTCGACCCCTTCACCGATACCGTCCTGCTGGGCGGCGTTGACGCCGTCGGAGAGCATGACGCGGCAGAAGGGGCAGCCGACGGCGATCTGTTCGGCGCCGGTGGCGAGTGCTTCGGTGGTGCGTTCGGTGTTGATGCGGGCGCCGATGCGTTCCTCCATCCACATGCGGGCGCCGCCGGCGCCGCAGCAGAACGAGCGGTCGGAGTTGCGCGGCATCTCCCGCAGCTCGACCCCGGGTAGCGCGCCAAGCAGCTCACGCGGCGGCTCGTACACCTGGTTGTGCCGGCCGAGGTAGCACGGGTCGTGGTAGGTGATCGGGGTGCCGTTGACCGCACCCGCCGGGGGTGCGACAGGGGTGAGGTGGCCGTCGCGGACCAGCTGGTTGAGCACCTGCGTGTGGTGCATGACCTCGAGGGTGAGGCCGAGCTGGGCGTACTCGTTCTTGACGGTGTTGAAGCAGTGCGCGCAGGTGGCGATCACCTTGACGGCGCGGGCTTCGCGCAGGGTGGCGACGTTCTCGGCGGCGAGCATCTGATAGAGGAACTCGTTGCCGGCTCGCCGCGCCGGGTCGCCGGTGCACGTCTCGCCGGGGCCGAGTACGGCGAACGAGACGCCCGCGGTGTGCAGCAGCTCGGCGACCGCCTGGGTCGTCTTCTTCTGCCGGTCCTCGAACGCGCCGGCGCACCCGACCCAGAACAGCCACTCCACCTGGTCGAGGGAGTCCACATCGTCGCCGATGACAGGCACGTCGAACGGCAGCTCCTTGGCCCAGTCCAGCCGCTTGGAGGCGTTGACGCCCCACGGGTTTCCGGACTTCTCCAGGTTCTTGAACAGCGTGTTGAGCTCGGATGGGTACTCCGACTCCATCAGCACCTGGTTACGGCGCATGTCGACGATCGTGTCGACGTGCTCGATATCGACCGGGCACTGCTCGACGCAGGCGCCGCAGGTGGTGCACGACCACAGCACGTCGGGGTCGATGACGCCCGTCTCGCCAACCAGCGGCAGGTCCTTGAAAGCGAGGACGTCCTCCGGCAGCGCCTTGCGTTCCTCGTCGGACGTGGCCAGCAGCAGCGGCGCCTTGGCGTAGGTGTGGTCGCGCAGGCTCGTGATCAGCAGCTTGGGCGACAGCGGCTTGCCGGTGTTCCACGCCGGGCACTGTGACTGACAGCGCCCGCACTCAGTGCACGTGGTGAAGTCGAGCAGGTTCTTCCAAGTGAAGTCCTCGACCTTGCCCACACCGAGGTTGGCGTCCTCGTCGAGCTCCTCCAGGGCCTCCAGATCGACCGGCTTGCCACCAACCGTCATGGGCTGCAACGGGCCCAACGCCGTACGACCGTCGGCGTTGCGCTTGAAGAAGATGTTGAAGAACGCGGTGAACCGGTGCCATGCCACGCCCATCGTGATGTTGAGCGCGATGACGATCGCCCACGCCATCGAGATCACGATCTTGGCGGCGGCCACCAAGAAGACCAGCGACTCGAGTCTTTCAGGGCTCATCCCGTCGAACGCCGCTGCCAGAGGCCAGGACGCCGGGAAGTGCAGGCTCGGTGACGTCTCGCCGGCCAGCGCACCCTCCAGGCCGCGCAGCAGCATGATGCACACGCCGACGCCGACGATCGTCCACTCGACGTAGTAGCCCTGCCACATCGTCGACCCCGCGAACCGGCTGCGCCGCTGCAACCGCTCCGGGTGGTTGACCAGTCGGATCACGATCAGCGTCGCGATCGCCAGCAGCATGATCGCGGTGATGACCTCGGCGACGAACTCGTACGGCCACCAGTGCCCGATCAGCGGCAACGCGAACTCGGCGTCGAACAGCTGCCCGTATGCGGTGACCAGCGTGAAGAACAGCAACCCGAACCCGACGAACACAAACCAGTGCGCTGCCCCGATCAGGCTCCACTTGAGCATCCGGGTGTGCCCCAGCGTCTCGCGCAGCATCGTCGCGGTGCGCTGCCACGGCGCATCGGTGCGGTGGGTCGGCTGACCGATCCGGACGACCCGCACGATCTGAGTGGCCGTACGCGCAGCGAGCGCCACCGCGACCAGCGTGATCGCGAGCGAGACAACGATGGCGGCGGCTTGCATGCGGCTCCTCCATGCGACGGTAGGCGCAGCCTAGATCCCGGCATTCCGACCACCGCAGGGTGGCGGGCCAGAGCGATCCTACTCGCCGGTAACTTACGAGCGTACGAGTTGCTCATCGGCGAAGATGCGACTTCGCGCCCTAGCTCCGCGCCGCAGCGGGTCTCGTCGCCAGATTCGCGGAGCTATGGCGCGAAGTCGCTGCTAGCGCGCGGCGGTCTCTCCACGCGGAGCCTGTCAGCGCTCCGTCGGAGGTGTGTCTGACGTGTCTGATGTGTCCGGCGTGTCGAGGGGGCTTGTCGTGTCCGCTGCCTCCGCGGGTTCCGCGCTCTGCGTGGCCGGGTCGGCGGGCCGACGCGCCCTCGGGCGCACCGACCGAGGATGCGGCGGCATCGAAAGCACCAGCGGCGGCGTCGAGGCGTCGTCGAGGGTCTCGGCGGCCGCGGACGCCGTGTTGTCGGCCGTGTCTTCCGCGGCGGCTGTGGGGTTTTCGACCCTGTCCGTCGAAGCGTCCGGCTCCGTCGCTGGGGTGGCCGCGTCGTCGGCCGCCGCAGCCGTGCCAGCCCCCGCGGCACCCCCGGCGCCCGCGGTCCACACCGACCCAGCCGCGTCAGCCGAACCGCCAGGCTCGCCGGCTGTCACGGCTGGCCCGCGGGTGGCCGACTGGAACGCCAGATAAGCCGCGTACGCCAACAGCAGCACGATCAGCAGTCCCAGGAACGCGCCCCACCGCGGACCCGCATCGGGCCCCTCGATGCCCAGCTCCTCGAGATCTTCGACGTCGCCGCCATAGGACAGTGCCCGGAAGAACTGGATCAAACCAAACACTGCGGTCATCGCCGCCAGCACGGCTGTGATCATGTCGGCCGAGAAGTTGAGCTTGGGCGACTGGCCGAACAGCCGCAGCAGCTCCCACCCGACGAGCAGGATCGCGCTGACACCGGCCAGCAACCCGACGCCGCCCCACCAGCCGTTCTCGGTTTCGCCCTCCGAGCCCACCAGATTGGCGAAGTCGCCAAAGTCGACCCCGAACCACGGGAAGAACAACACGATGAACATCGCGGCGCCGCCGATCAGGGCGAGCTTGCGGGAAAGCGGCACCGTGGCGAAGTCGGATCCAACGGACACTGAGTCCTCCAGGACTGAGTGGCTACCGGCGGCAGCCTGCGCGAAGACGATCAACACCTTCTCCCGCAAACGATCTCGCGTGCCGACCCTCCGTGTCGAGAACCGAGGGCTCCGCGTTTCCCTCCGCGCGGCGCATGGCGTGAAATGGCGTGCATGACGCATACCGTTGCCGTGGGGCCAGCGCCGCTCGATCTCGACCAGGTCGTGGCCGTCGCCCGTGAGGACGCACCTGTCGAGCTCACCGCCGAAGCGCAGTCGGAGATGGCCAAGAGCCGCGAGGTCATCGAGACGCTGGCCGCGTCGGACGAGCCGTACTACGGGGTCTCGACCGGCTTCGGCGCCCTGGCCACCACGCACATCCCGCGCGCCCGCCGTGCGCAGCTGCAGCGCAGCCTGGTCCGCTCGCACGCTGCCGGCACCGGTGCCGAGGTCGAGCGCGAGGTCGTCCGCGCCATGATGCTCCTGCGGCTGCGCACGTTGTCGACCGGCCGCACCGGAGTACGGCCGACCACGGCGCAGGCCTACGCGGCCATCCTCAACGCCGGCCTCACCCCGGTCGTCCGCGAGTACGGCAGCCTCGGCTGCTCGGGCGACCTGGCTCCGCTTGCGCACTGTGCTCTCGTACTCATGGGCGAGGGAGAGGTACGCACTAGCGATGGCGACCTTGTCCCAGCCGCGGAAGCCTTGCACGCCAACGGGATCGAGCCCGTCGAGCTGGCCGAGAAGGAGGGTCTCGCGCTCATCAACGGCACTGACGGGATGCTAGGCATGCTGGTGCTGGCGATTCGCGACCTCTACCTCCTGCTGCAGACCGCCGACATCGCCGCTGCAATGAGCGTCGAGTCGCTGCTTGGCACTGACCGGCCGTTCGCGGAAGACCTGCAGCTGCACGGGCACCGCGGCGTGGCGGAGAGCGCGCACAACCTGCGCGCCATGCTGGCCGGGTCGGGTGTCGTCGAGAGCCACCGCGGTCCGGACTGCACCAGGGTCCAGGACGCTTACTCCCTGCGCTGCGCGCCGCGAGTACATGGAGCCGCGCGAGACACGATGGTCCACGCGATGGACGTCGCCTACGGAGAGCTGCAGGCCGTCGTCGACAACCCGATCGTCACGGTCGACGGACGGGTCGAGTCCAACGGGTCGTTCCATGGGGCGCCGCTCGGTTACGTGCTCGACTTCCTGGCGATCGCCGTGGCTGACGTCGCGAGCATCTCCGAGCGCCGCACCGACCGGTTCCTCGACGTGGCCCGCAACCAGGGCCTCACCCCGTTCCTCGCGGACGATGCCGGGGTCGACAGCGGCTACATGATCGCGCAGTACGCGCAGGCCGGGATCGTCTCCGAGCTCAAGCGGCTCGCCGTGCCGGCCAGCGTCGACTCGATCCCGTCGAGCGCGATGCAGGAGGACCACGTGTCCATGGGCTGGTCGGCAGCGCGCAAGCTCCGACGCGGCCTCGACGGGTTGACCCGCGTGCTCGCAATCGAGCTGGCGACCGCCGCGCGTGCGCTGGACCTACGGGCGCCGCTTGCGCCGGCCCCCGCGACGGGTGCGGTGCGCGACGCCGTACGGTCGGTAGTCCCCGGTCCCGGCAGTGACCGCTACCTGTCGCCCGAGATAGAGCTCATGGTCGATCTTGTCCGCAGCCGAACCGTCGTCGAGGCCGCAACCGCAGTGATTGGAGACCTCCAGTGATCCGCGCACCCAGGGGCACGACGCTCACCGCCCGCTCGTGGCAGACCGAGGCGCCGCTGCGCATGCTGCAGAACAACCTCGACCCCGACGTCGCCGAGCACCCCGACGAGCTCATCGTCTATGGCGGCAGCGGCAAGGCCGCGCGCGACTGGCCGTCGTACGAGGCGATCGTCCGCACCCTCACCACGCTCCGCGACGACGAGACGCTGCTCGTGCAGAGCGGCCGGCCGGTCGGGGTCATGCGCACGCACGAGTGGGCGCCGCGCGTGCTCATCGCCAACTCCAACCTCGTCGGCGACTGGGCCACGTGGGAGGAGTTCCGGCGGCTGGAGGCGTTGGGGCTGACGATGTACGGCCAGATGACCGCCGGGTCGTGGATCTACATCGGCACGCAGGGAATCCTGCAGGGCACCTACGAGACGTTCGCCGCCGTCGCGGACAAGAGGTTCGGCGGGTCGCTCGCCGGCACGATCACGCTGACCGCAGGCCTCGGTGGCATGGGTGGCGCGCAGCCGCTCGCGGTCACGATGAACGGTGGGGTGGCGATCGTCGTCGAATGCGACCCCTCGCGGATCCAACGACGACTGGAGACCGGATACCTCGACGTGCAGGCGGCCAGTCTCGAGGAGGGGCTTCGCCTTGCGTACGAGGCGCGCGACGCGCGGCGGCCGCTCTCGATCGGGGTGCTCGGCAACGCCGCGGATCTCGTGCCAGAGCTGCTCGCCGGTGGTGCCGAGATCGACATCGTGACGGACCAGACGTCGGCGCACGACCCGCTCGCCTACCTACCGATCGGCGTCGCGTTCGAAGACTGGGCCGCCGAACGCAGCAAGGATCCGGCCGGCTTCACGCAACGCGCTCGCGAGTCGATGGCCCGCCACGTGGAGGCGATGGTGGGCTTCCTCGACGCCGGCGCCGAGGTGTTCGACTACGGCAACTCGATCCGCGGCGAGGCGCAGCTGGCCGGCTATGGCCGGGCGTTCGACTTTCCGGGGTTCGTGCCGGCCTACATCCGACCCCTGTTCTGCGAGGGCAAGGGGCCCTTCCGGTGGGCCGCTCTGTCAGGAGACCCCGGTGACATCGCCGCCACCGACCGCGCCGTGCTGGAGCTGTTCCCCGACAACGAGCCGCTGGCCCGGTGGATCCGCCTGGCGGGCGAGAAGGTGCACTACCAGGGCCTGCCGTCCCGGATCTGCTGGCTGGGCTATGGCGAGCGCGACAAGGCCGGCGAGCGGTTCAACGACATGGTCGCCGCGGGCGAGCTCAAGGCCCCGGTTGTCATCGGGCGGGACCACCTCGACTGCGGCTCGGTCGCGTCGCCGTACCGGGAGACCGAGGCCATGCTCGACGGCTCCGACGCCATCGCCGACTGGCCGCTGCTCAACGCCATGGTCAACGTCGCGTCGGGGGCGACCTGGGTGTCGATCCACCATGGCGGCGGAGTCGGCATCGGCCGCTCGCTGCACGCCGGTCAGGTCACCGTCGCCGACGGCACGCCGCTCGCCGGAGAGAAGATCCGGCGAGTGCTCACCAACGACCCGGGGATGGGTGTCATCAGGCACGTGGACGCGGGCTATGACGAGGCGGTAGAGGTGGCCGAGCGAACCGGCGTGCGGGTGCCGATGCGCGAGGGGCCTCCACTCCATGATCATGAAGGAATTCCCGTCCGAACCCGGACGATCCTTCATGATCACGGTGACAGTTCACCCAGCTGTGGCAGGACCTGCTGCCCATCGGGCGAAACAAGCGGACCGGCGGCTACCGCAGGTTCGCCTACAGCTCCGCTGACCTCGAGTGCCGCGAGTGGTTCCTGGCCGCAGCGGCGGCGCGCGGACTCGCCACCAACAGCGATGGCAACGGCAACCTGTGGGCCTGGCTGGGCGACCCCGACCGCGAGGGCCCCGGTGTCGTCGTCGGCAGCCACCTCGACTCGGTGCCCGACGGCGGCGCATTCGACGGGCCGCTCGGCGTCGTGAGCGGTTTCGCAGCGCTGGATGCCTTGCGGGACAAGGGTTTCCGGCCAACCCGGCCGATCGGCGTCGTCGCATTCTCGGACGAGGAGGGAGCGCGGTTCGGCGTCGCGTGCGCCGGCTCGCGACTCATGACCGGGCAGCTCGACCCCGATCGGGCCGCGGCGCTGCGCGACGCCGACGGCGTCTCCATGGCGGAGGCCATGGAGAAAGCGGGCTACGACACGGCGATGCTCGGGCGTGACGACCAGGCGCTGCGGCGCATAGGTGCGTTCGTGGAGCTGCACATCGAGCAAGGCCGTGGGCTCGTGGACCTGGGTGCAACGATCGCCGTCGGCACCGGGATCTGGCCGCATGGCCGTTGGCTCTTCGAGTTCGCCGGGGAGGCCAACCATGCGGGGACCACCCGGCTCGAGGACCGGCAGGACGCGATGCTGCCGTACGCGGCGGCGGTGCTCGCTGCGCGCCGCGCGGCCGAGCGGCACGGCGCGGTGGCGACGTTCGGTCGCGTACGCGTCGAGCCCAACGGCACCAACGCGATCCCGTCGCGGGTGTCGGCGTGGCTCGATGCGCGCGGCCCGGACGAGGAGGCTGTCCGTGCGGTGGTGGACGAGCTGCGAACTCCCGACGCCACGATCACCGAGGAGTCCTGGACCGCGGACGACGGCGTTCGATGTGGCGCTGACCGACCAGGTGCGCGGCGTGCTCGGCGACGTCCCCGCCCTGCCCACCGCGGCCGGTCATGACGCCGGCATTCTCGCGACGGCGGGGGTCCCCGCGGCGATGGTCTTCGTACGCAATCCGACCGGGGTCTCGCACTCGCCCGCGGAGCACGCGGACGCCGACGACTGCGTGGCCGGGGTCACCGCGCTGGCCACCGTGCTGGAAGCTCTCGGGTAGGAAGTGGCCATGGCTCGCTTCGGACGCAAGGACAAGCAACCGGCCGCCGACCCACGACGCGCCGTCGCTGAGTTCTGGCGGTGGTGGTCGGAGCACCGCGACGCCGTGCTCGACGCTGATCTCGAGGCGCGGCAGGAGGAAGTTCGTGCCCTCCTGGGTCCGGCGATCGCCACACTTGACCCCGACCTCGTCTGGGAGCTCATGCCCGGCCACACCACGTCTCACCTGCTCGTGGTGTCCGGGAGCGGGTCGGTCGACCGACAGGCGATCGCTGAGCGGTGGAGACTGGCGGCTCCGCCCGACGACGAGGTGACCTTCGCGTCCAGCCGGCCCAAGCACCCCGATGCGCAGTCGGCGGTGCTGCATGTAGACGACTACGAGCTGCCGCTCGCGGAGGCGGTGGCCGCCACGCGCGTCAACGGTGAGCGAGGTCGTCTCGATGTGGTCGTGCACCACCCGCTGTTTCCCTTGCTGGCCAAGGAGCATCGACTCGACGCAGCATTCCGCTCGCTCGACCTCGTGCTCGGCGAGGACGACGTCGAGCGATGGGTCGGCGAGGTCGAGGTGTCCGCCGACCCGCCACTGGACCCGATCGCGCTCACGATGCTTCCGATCGTTGTCGACCAGCTTCGTCCGGGTGGCGCGGGATGGGTGGTCCTGAAGGGAACGTCTCCGCAGGGCGACGTGACAGCGACCGTCCGACGGCCGTTCTCGCGCATCGACCGGCCGCTATGCGACACGCACGTGGCGCTGTTGCTGTCCCCGGCGTCTGATGACGCCATCCAGGAGGTGGCGCAGGCGGCGTTGGACGCGCTCGGCGGCGATGGGCCGTACGCGGTGCTCGTAGGGTACTGTTGTTGCGCCGCGTCAGGCGACCGTACACATGTATGTTGACGGGCTCGAGGTTTCGCCCGACGACGCTCGCCCCGCCCTGGAGGGCTGGACCGGCGGAACCGGCAGGCTCCACGTGTCCCACGACCCGGCTTGGCGCGAGGTCGGCCATCTGCTCGCCTAGCCCGGCTGTCAGAGGACGCGGCTAGCGTCGACGTCATGAAGTACGGCTTCATCATGACGAGCGGCGATGCCCATCGGGCCGCCGAGCTTGCCGCGCTGGCCGAGGAGCACGGCTGGGACGGCTTCTTCGTCTGGGAGGGCATCTGGGCCAACGACGCGTGGGTGATGCTGGCCGCCGCGGCGATGCGCACCGAGAGCATCCGGCTGGGCACGATGCTGACGCCGATGCCACGTCGCCGGCCGTGGGAGCTCGCGGGTCAGACCGCGACCGTGGACAACCTGTCGGGCGGGCGGGTGATCCTCTCCCTCGGCATCGGCGTCCGTGCGGAGGAGCCACGGTTCTGGCTGTTCGAGGACGACCCGGGTCGAGTCGATCCGAGCCGAGCTGTTCGACGAGGGTCTCGACATGCTGACCGGCCTCTGGCACGGCCAGCCGTTCAGCTATGCGGGCAAGCATTACCGCGCCACTCCCACCGACACGATGCTGCCGGTGCCGCCGGTGCAACAGCCGCGCATCACGACGTGGGTGGTCGGCGCCTGGCCGCGGCCCAAGTCGATGGCGCGAGCCGCGAGATACGACGGCTGGCTGCCCAACTATGTGCCCAAGGGCACCAGTGACGTCCTGGCTGTGCAGTCGCAGTTCAGTCCCGAGCATCATGCGCGACGGGTTGGCCTGGATCACCAAGCGTCGGGCCGAGGAAGGGCTGCCTGACGACGCCGTACGACGTCGTCATGGAGGGCAACACCCTTGGCAAGTCTCCGGCCGGCGCGGCGAAGCAGGTCCGACCGTGGGCTGAGGCGGGAGCGACGTGGTGGCTGGAGGGCAACTGGGAGGCGCTAAACGTGTCCGAGCACGAGGTCCTGGAGACGTCCAGGCAACGCCTCACTGCTGGCCCACCCCCGCTTTAGGAGACCATCGACCATGACCGCATGGTGGTGCGAGCAAGCCTGGCTGCCTGACGGGCTCGCATCCGGGGTTCGCGTCGAGGAGCGCGACGGGCGCATCGCATCGGTGGTCGCCGGTGTGGATCCCGGTGCGGAGCAGCGGCTCAGTGGTGTCGTCCTGCCCGGCTTCGCCAATGTCCACTCCCACGCGTTCCATCGCGCGTTGCGCGGTCGCACGCACGGAGGACGGGGCAGCTTCTGGACGTGGCGTGATGAGATGTACGCGGTTGCCGGCCGGCTCGACCCCGACAGCTATCTCGAGCTCGCCACCGCGGTCTACGCGGAGATGGCGCTGACGGGCATCACCTGCGTCGGTGAGTTCCACTACGTGCACCACCAGCGCGGCGGACAGCCCTACGCCAATCCGGCTGCCATGAGTGAGGCATTGCGGGAGGCCGCGCGTCGCGCCGGCATCCGGCTCACACTCCTCGACACGTGCTATCTGGCCGGCGGCATTGGCAAGCCGCTGGCGCCTGAGCAGCTGCGGTTCGGCGACGGTGACGTCCATGCGTGGGCCGAGCGGTTCGGCAAGCTGCCCGACGACGACTCAACTCGCGTCGGGGGCGCCGTTCATTCGGTCCGGGCTGTCCCGGCCGACGCACTCCCTGTCGTCGCCGAGGCGGCGCGCGGCCGGCCCTTGCATGTGCACGTCTCGGAGCAGCCGGCGGAGAACGCTGCGACCCTGCAGCACTATGGCGTGACCCCGATCCGGCTGTTGCACGAGCACGGCGTGCTAGGGCCGCTCACCACCGCGGTGCACGCGACCCATCTGAGCGGTCAGGACATCCCGCTGCTCGCGTCGTCACGCACCGGAGTCTGTGCGTGTCCCACTACCGAGGCCGACCTGGCCGACGGCGTCGGCCCCATGCGAGCCCTGCAGGCTGTCGCCGTGTCCCTCTCGCTCGGCACCGACCAGAATGCGCTGATCGACATGTTCGCCGAGGCTCGCCGACTGGAGATGGACCAGAGACTGGTCAGCGGGAAGCGCGGCGCCTTCACCCCCGCCGAGATCGTCGATGCCATGACGTGGCGCGGCCACGCCGCGCTCGGCTGGCCGGGAGCGGGCCGCCTCGCAGAGGGAGCGCCCTGCGACCTCGTCGCCGTCCGACTCGACACCGTGCGCACCGCGGGGGCCGATCCGGGGCAAGTGGTGTTCGCCGCCGCCGCCGCCGATGTCGAGACGGTCGTCGTGTCCGGGCGAGAGGTGGTCCGGGATGGCGTCCACACCCTCGGAGACGTTGGCGCGATGCTCGTCGACGCAACTGCCAGGCTGTGGGCGTGACCAGCACTCTCATCGACGGCATCGGGCTGCTGGCGACCCAGGACGCCGACCTCGGCGAGATCGCCGATGCAGCGTTGGTGATCGAGGGCGGCCGCGTGGCCTGGATCGGTCCGTCGTCCGCGGCCCCTGCCGCCGACGCGCACGTCGACGCCGGCGGGCGTTGTGTCATTCCGGGGTTCGTCGACAGCCACGCCCACCTGGTGTTCGCCGGTGACCGGGCCGCGGAGTTCGCGGCCCGCATGGCCGGCCAGCCCTATGCGGCCGGCGGCATCCATACCACCGTCGACGCCACGCGCCGGGCCAGCGATGAAGTGCTGGCGGCCAACCTCGTGCGGCTGGTCGGTGAGATGCAGCGTCAGGGCACGACGACAGTCGAGGTGAAGAGTGGGTACGGCCTCACGGTGCGCGATGAGGCCCGTTCGCTGGCGATTGCCCGCCAACTCACTGAAGAGACCACGTTCCTGGGCGCGCACGTGGTGCCGCGCGGGGTAGCCGCGCGACGACTACCTCAGCCAGGTCACCGGCGCGATGCTCGATGCGTCCGCGCCACACGCTCGATGGGTCGATGTGTTCTGCGACCAGGGCGCGTTCTCCGGCGACGAGGCACGAGCGGTCCTGACCGCGGGCATCGCGTCAGGGCTGCAGCCGCGCATCCACGCCAACCAGCTCGGTCCCGGCCCCGGGGTGCAGGTTGCCTGCGAGCTCGGCGCGGCGAGCGCCGACCACTGCACGCATCTGTCCGATGCCGACGTCGGCGCGCTCGCAGCGGGCGGCACGGTGGCTACGTTGCTTCCCGGTGCGGAGTTCTCGACGCGGTCGCCCTATCCGGATGCTCGGCGGCTGATCGATGCGGGCGCGACGGTCGCGCTCGCGACCGACTGCAACCCCGGCTCCTCCTACACATCGTCGATGCCGTTCTGCATCGCTGTCGCGGTCCGCGAGATGCACATGACGGCGGCGGAGGCGCTGTGGTCGGCGACGGCAGGCGGAGCCCGTGCGCTGCGCCGCGACGACGTCGGTGTGCTGCGCGTGGGCGCACGGGCCGATCTGGTGATGCTGGACGCGCCCTCGTACGTCCATCTCGCCTACCGCCCCGGGGTGCCCCTCGTGCTGGAGGTGTGGAAGGACGGGCGCCCGATCTAGGGTGACGACGTGCGACTCACCAAGTTCGTCCACTCATGCGTATTGATCGAGGAGGGCGATGCCCGCATCCTCATCGACCCGGGCACCTACTCGCAGGGGTTCGAGGAATCTGGACGGGCTCACCGGCGTACTCATCACCCATCAGCACCCCGACCACGTCGACGTCGAGCGCCTCGGAAAGCTTCGCGAACGCAACCCGGGTGCGACGCTGTGTGCCGACGAAGGCACCGCTGACGTGCTTGCGGAGCAAGGACTCGAGGCGCACGCGGTGCATGCCGGTGACGAGCTCGACCTGGGCACGTCGGTCCGGGTGTTCGGTGAGCGGCATGCGCTAGTCCATCCCGACATCGACCCGGTGCCGAATGTCTGCTACCTCGTCGGCACCCGCTTCTTCCACCCCGGCGATTCGCTGACCGTGCCGGATGTGCCGGTCGACGTGCTGGCGCTTCCGACTGCGGCGCCATGGCTCAAGTCGGCGGAGGCGATCGACTATGTACGCGGGGTGCGGCCCCGCATCGCCGTCCCGATTCACGAAGCGCTGCTGAGGGATCCGGGCATGATCTACGGCTTGTTCAGTCGGATGGCGCCGGACGCCACCGAGGTGCGCATCGTCGACGAGGCTGGTCCGGTCGCAATCTGACCGTCAGCCGCCGCGGAACATCCCCGCAACGCGAGCAGCCAAAGCTTCGAGCGGCCCGCGACCGACCAGGGTGCGCCACATGGTCGCGACGATGAGGGCGAGCACGGCGTGCAGGACGTACAGGTCGTAACGATCGGTGGGCCCGACCTCGGCGTCGACGGCAATGACGTGAACCGTGTAGAGCGTGAGCGTCATCGAGCCGGCCGCAGCCAACGGAGAGAGCAGCAGCGCGACGACCTTGCCGGCGTGCTGCATCAGCAGGAGAGCGGCGCCCAGCACGGCGAGTGACGTTGCGGTGGTGTGCATGAAGTCGAACGTGGTGCCCGAATGCGGTGACGAGATCAGGAGCCATGCCGGGGAGGTGGTCGGCGTGGTGCCGTAAAGCCCGCCCGCCAGGATGTTGTCGAGGGGCAGGCCTTGGACCCACGACCCCTGCGTCCCGGCGGTCTCGATGGCATCGCGACCTCCGACGGACAGGAGTGCGGCGGAGATGGCCTTGCTGGCCCCAGCGACGACGAGCCCGCCGCCGAGCAGCCACGCGGCGACATGTGCCGACCCGAGCGCCAGTCGCCCGACAGCGAGGCCGGCGCACAGGTAGGTCGTCCACGTGAGCACGGGGTAGTAACCGGTGACGACGATCGTCACCAGCAGGTCGACTGGCTCGCTGAGGCTGGTGAGGTCGGGATTCTCCGGAGACGGGAGTTCCAGCCCTTGGCGCACGCCATGGCTGAGCAGTGGTGTGATCAGCGCGCTGGTGACGGCGATCGCGGCCAGGGCAGGGGCGCGCAGGGACAGCAGGGGGATCGCCACGACGAACAGCACCGCGTAGTAGGCGAGGATCACCGCCACTGGCGGGCCGAGCGCGCCGAGGGTCAGCCCGACGAGCAGCAGAACGAGCGCCCGACCGAAGGTGGCGCGCCGCGCGCCGGCGAGGGCCGCGCCGCTGAGCGGCGTCTCACGGCCACTGGCCAGAGCGAGCCCGACTCCGGCCAGCGTGGCGAACAGCGCAGCGGATCGGCCGGCTGCGATGTCGTACGCCGTCGCGATCTCCCCGTTCTCGACCCGGGGGAGGATATGGACGCTCATCATGCCGAGCAGCGCCACGCCGCGGGCCGCGTCGACGCCCATGAACCGCGCGCCGCCGCCGAGTCGGGTCGTCTTGGCGGCCCAGGTGGCGGCCAGCGTGCGCGCGGTCACGGGGTCATGCTGCCCGACGCGGCGCCGTCCTTGCTGAGGCGCCCCTGAGGATTGGCGGCGGTGGCCCTTCGCTGCGCGGGAACATTTCGGGCTCGCCCAAGAGTTGAGTCTTACGTACTCAACTTGAACTTGACAGCCGAGGCTGCCGGCACGAGAGTTGAGCCTGAAGCACTCACGTTCGATTCGGAGGATTCACTCATGGCACGTGCGGTTGGAATCGACCTTGGCACGACCAACTCGGTCGTCGCCGTCCTGGAGGGTGGTGAGCCCACCGTCATCGCCAACGCCGAGGGTGCTCGCACCACCCCGTCGGTGGTCGCCTTCGCCAAGAACGGCGAGATCCTCACGGGCGAGGTCGCCAAGCGCCAGGCCGTCACCAACGTCGACCGGACGATCCGTTCCGTCAAGCGCCACATGGGCAGCGACTGGAATGTCGAGATCGACGCCAAGACGTTCACGGCACAGCAGATCTCCGCCTTCATTCTGCAGAAGCTCAAGCGCGACGCCGAGGCCTACCTGGGCGAGACCATCACCGACGCGGTGATCACGACTCCGGCCTACTTCAACGACGCGCAGCGCCAGGCCACCAAGGAGGCCGGCGAGATTGCGGGCCTCAACGTGCTCCGCATCGTCAACGAGCCGACCGCGGCGGCGCTGGCCTACGGTCTCGACAAGGGCGACAAGGAGCAGACGATCCTCGTCTTCGACCTCGGCGGTGGCACGTTCGACGTGTCCCTCCTGGAGATCGGCGAGGGCGTCGTCGAGGTCAAGGCGACGAGCGGCGACAACCACCTCGGGGGTGACGACTGGGACCAGCGCATCGTCGACTGGCTCGTCGGTCGGGTGAAGGCCGCGCACGGCATCGACCTGTCCAAGGACAAGATCGCAATGCAGCGCATCCGCGAGGCTTCCGAGAAGGCCAAGATCGAGCTGTCAAGCGCCACCCAGACCGCGATCTCACTGCCCTACATCGCGCAGGACGCGGAGAAGAACCCGATCTTCGTCGACGAGTCGCTCTCGCGCGCGCAGTTCCAGCAGATGACCAATGACTTGCTCGAGCGCACCCGTGCGCCCTTCAAGCAGGTCATCAAGGACGCGGGCATCGCTCTCGACCGCATCGACCACGTGGTGCTAGTCGGCGGCTCGACCCGCATGCCCGCCGTCGTCGACCTCGTTCGCGAGCTCACCGGCGGCAAGGAGCCCAACAAGGGCGTCAACCCCGACGAGGTTGTCGCCGTCGGCGCCGCCCTCCAGGCCGGCGTCCTCAGGGGCGAGGTCAAGGACGTCCTGCTGCTCGACGTCACCCCGCTGTCTCTCGGCATCGAGACCAAGGGCGGCGTGATGACCAAGATCATCGAGCGCAACACGACGATCCCGACCAAGCGGTCCGAGGTGTTCACCACCGCCGACGACAACCAGCCGTCCGTGGGCATCCAGGTCTTCCAGGGCGAGCGGCCGATGGCCCGCGACAACAAGTCTCTCGGCACCTTCGACCTCACGGGTCTGCCGCCGGCGCCGCGCGGGGTCCCGCAGATCGAGGTCACATTCGACATCGACGCCAACGGGATCATGCACGTCACCGCCAAGGACCTCGGCACCGGCAAGGAGCAGTCGATGACCGTCACGGGTGGCTCGGCGCTGCCCAAGGACGACATCGAGCGCATGGTCCGTGACGCCGAGGAGTACGCGGCCGAGGACGCGCGGCGCCGCGAGGCGGCCGAGACGCGCAACCAGGCCGAGTCGCTCGCCTACCAGGCCGAGAAGTTCCTGGCCGACAACGCCGACAAGCTCGCCGAGGGCGAGCCGGCGACGCACAAGGCCGACGTCGAGTCCGCGCTGGCCGAGCTGAAGAAGTCGCTCGAGGGCAACGACGACGCCGCGATCAAGAGCGCCTCGGACAAGCTCGGGGCGGCCTTCCAGGCCCTCGGCACGTCGATGTACGCCTCGGCGCAGGCGGCCGGTGGCACCACCGAGCGCAGGCGACGCCGGCTTCGCCGGTGAGGAAGCGGCCGGCGACGGCGCGGCTGCCGACGAGGACGTCGTCGAGGCCGAGATCGTCGACGACGAGCCGAAGGATGACAAGTGACCGATCGTCCTGAGGGCGACGAGCCGATCGTGCGTGACCGGCGGCGGGTCGACCCGGTGACGGGCGCGGTCCGCGGAGGCGAGGCGAGCGCTGCGGCGGCGGGCCCGGGGGCCACCCCGGGTCCGGCCGCGGCCGACGAGGACCTCGTCGAGTCGGGCTTCGCCGCGGAGGTGGCTGGCGCGGAGGCGCTGATGGCCGAGCTGCAGAAGACGCAGACCGAGGCCGCCGAGCGGCTCGATGACCTGCGTCGGCTGCAGGCCGAATACATCAACTACCGCCGCCGCGTCGAGCGTGACCGCGAGGTCGTGCGCGACACCGCGGTCGCCCAGGCGCTGGCCGAGCTGCTGCCGGTGCTCGACAACATCGGGCGTGCCCGCGACCACGGCGACCTCACCGGAGCGTTCAAGGCTGTTGGCGAGGAGCTCGAGCAGCGCGTGGCCAAGCTCGGACTCGAGCCGTTCGGGGCGGAGGGTGACCCTTTCGACCCGACGATGCACGAGGCGCTCATGCACGAATACTCCGACGAGGTCACCGAGCCGACCTGTGTGCGCGTGCTGATGAGCGGTTACCGCTACGGCGAGCGCATCGTACGGCCGGCCCGCGTCGCGGTTGCCGAGCCGACTGTTGCGCTCCCAGAGCCGGACGATGCCGGCAACGACGACGAGGTCGGCACCGACCAGGCAGACTGACGCCACACGCGTTTGACGACGGAGGAGAGGAGGGGACGCCGATGAGCACCAAGGACTACGTGGAGAAGGACTACTACGCGACGCTCGGCGTCCCCAAAGACGCTACCGCCGACGACATCAAGAAGGCCTACCGCAAGCTCGCCCGCGAGCACCACCCCGATCGCAACGGCGCCAACGAGGCGGCGGAGACCAAGTTCAAGGAAGTCTCCGAGGCCTACGCGGTGTTGTCCGACGACACCAAGCGCAAGGACTACGACGAGGCGCGCACGCTCTTCGCCAACGGCGGGTTCCGGTTCCCGAGTGGCCAGGGCAGCGGGGGCAATTTCAACTTCGACCTCGGCGACCTGTTCAACAATGCGGGTGCCACTGGGGCGGGCGGCATCGGCGACATCTTCGGATCGATCTTCTCGCAACGAGGTGGACGCACGACCACGCGCGCGCCGCGACGCGGAGCCGACGTCGAGACCGAGGTCAACCTCAACTTCGTCGAGGCCGTCGAGGGCAAGACGGTCCCCTCCGCCGCACCAGCTCGGCGGCGTGCCCGGCCTGCGCCGGCACGGGCGCCAAGGCGGGCACCATGCCGCGGGTCTGCCCGACCTGCGGCGGCAGCGGACACACGACGGCCGAGTCGGGCGGCGGCTTTGCGGTCACTGAGCCGTGCCGTGACTGCAAGGGCCGCGGCCTGGTCGTCGACGACCCGTGCCCCGACTGCGCCGGGTCGGGTCGTGCCAAGACCAGCACGATGATGAACGTCCGCGTCCCCGCCGGCGTTGACGACGGCCAGCGCATCCGGCTCAAGGGCAAGGGCGCTCCCGGCGAGCGGGGTGGCCCGGCAGGCGACCTCTACGTCACCGTGCACGTGCGCAAGCACCCCGTCTTCGGCCGGCGCGGCGAGCACCTCACCGTGACCGTCCCGGTGACCTTCCCGGAGGCGACGCTTGGCGCCGAGATCCTGGTGCCGACGCTCGACGGACTGCCGGTCAAGGTCAAGCTCCCGCCCGGCACGCCCAACGGCCGCACGCTGCGGGTGCGCGGCAAGGGGGCACCGCGCAAGGACGGCACGCGTGGCGACCTGCTGGTCACCGTCGAGGTTGCTGTGCCGCAACGCCTCGACGGCGCAGCGCAGCATGCGCTCGAGACCTACCAGGAAGCGATGGCCGGTGAGGATCCACGATCCGAGCTCATCAAGGCCGCGGCGAAGGGCTGACGCCATGGACAGCGGCACCCGCTTCATCGTCGCGATGTCCGGCACCGCGCGTGTCCTGCACGACGACGAACCGTTGTACGTCATCTCGGTGGCCGCCGAGCTCGCCGGCATGCACCCGCAGACGCTCCGGCAATATGACCGACTCGGCCTCGTCACGCCGGGACGCACCGTCGGCGGCGGTCGCCGCTACTCGCTGCGCGACATCGCGCAGCTGCGAGAGGTGCAGCGGCTGTCCCAGGAGGAGGGCGTCAACCTCGCGGGGATCAAGCGCATCCTCGAGCTGGAGAACGCTCTTGACGAGCTGCACGCGCAGGTCGAGGAGCTCGTGGCCGAGCTTTCGACAGCACACAGCGAGCGGGTCGACTACTCCTACCTTCCGGTTCCGGTGGAGCACAGTTCGCTTGCCGTGTGGCGCCCGCACAGCGGCCGCTAGACAGATGGAGGAGCAGTCAGACGCGGTCGAGTGCGGCCGCTCTGGAGGCCTGGCGCCGCAGATCGAAGAACTGCTCGGCGAGCTCGCTGCACGCGGTCAACAGGTCGACTACTCGTACCTGCCCGTTCCCGTGAAGCGCAGCGAACTCGCCGTGTGGCGACCACGTTGCAGCGACTGCTAGCTACTCCTCTAGGCCGCAGGCGGCGAAGTAGGCGCCGATGTGGTCGATCCCCTTGCCGTCCGCACCCTTCGCCTCAGCGTTCGGGTTGTTCCCCATGAGCACCCCGTCGGAACCGTTGGCCCCCTTGACGTGGATCGAGAGGCTCCCCGGCAGGCTGTCGGTCAGACACATTCCCTGCTCGGCCGTGAGCTCACCTTCATCGACAAGAAATGCCACCTCCTCGTCGACGTTAATTTGAAACCAGGCGTTGCCCTGCGGCGCCGCGTGCCGGTTGGCGACGAAGCACTCGTGCGCGAACGCGCTGCCTGCCGGCAGCAACACCATGAGTGCTGCCCCCGCCCCTACCGCCAGTGCCCGTGCTTTGCGCATGTATTTCCCTTCTCTACCGGACCGACCCCCTTGCCGATCCGCGGTGGCGTGAGCGTAGGGCTCGCGTGCGCGTCGCCGCAGGCATTCACGAGATCCCCGCTCCTGGGGATGCTGGAGAAGCCAAAGTTGAGCGGAATACGACTCAACTTTGAGTAGCGTTGCCTTAGCAGCGGGTCGCTCGCAGACTCGCTTACGGATAACGCGCGAAGGGAGCCGTCACGACGATGGAGGCCGGTCAGCTCACCACGAGGAGCCAGGAGGCGCTCTCGGCCGCAGTCAGGTCAGCGGCCGCAGCGGGCAACCCGGCCGTGGAGCCGGTGCACGTGCTCCGCGCCCTGCTCGACCAGACCGACGGCATCGCTCGGCCGCTGCTCGAGTCGGTCGGCGTCGACCCGCAGGCCGTACGGACTGAGGCCCAGCGCCTGGCCGCGTCACTGCCAGCGGCGAGCGGCTCGTCGGTCAGCGCCCCCGGGCTGGCCCGGCAGACCTATGCCGTGCTGCAGCACGCCGGCGAGGTCGCGCGGGAGATGGACGACGAGTACGTGTCGACCGAGCACCTGCTGGTCGGCCTCGCCCACGTCGACTCGCCGGTGCGCGAGGTGCTCATGCGGCTCGGCGCGACGGCGGAGCGGCTGCGAGCGGCGTTCGTTCAGGTGCGGGGCAGCGCGCGGGTGACCAGCCCCGATCCTGAGGGGACCTATGACGCGCTCAACAAGTACGGCATCGACCTCACCGAGCGGGCCCGCGAGGGCAAGATCGACCCGGTCATCGGCCGCGACACCGAGATCCGGCGGGTCGTGCAGGTGCTGTCGCGCCGCACCAAGAACAACCCGGTGCTCATCGGAGAGCCGGGTGTCGGAAAGACGGCGGTGGTCGAGGGGCTTGCGCAGCGCATCGTCGCCGGCGACGTGCCCGAGTCGCTCAAGGGTCGCCGGCTCGTTGCCCTCGACCTCGGGGCGATGGTCGCGGGCGCCAAGTACCGCGGCGAGTTCGAGGAGCGGCTCAAGGCCGTGCTCGCCGAGATCAAGGCCAGCGAGGGCCAGGTCATCACCTTCCTCGACGAGCTGCACACCGTGGTCGGCGCCGGCGCCACCGGCGAGGGCGCGATGGATGCCGGCAACATGCTCAAGCCGATGCTGGCCCGCGGTGAGCTGCGCATGGTGGGTGCGACGACCCTCGACGAATACCGAAAGCACATCGAGAAGGACGCCGCGCTCGAGCGCCGGTTCCAGCAGGTGCTGGTCGGCGAGCCGAGCGTGGAAGACACCATTGCCATCCTGCGTGGGTTGAAGGGCCGCTACGAGGCGCACCACAAGGTGCAGATCTCCGACGCCGCGCTCGTCGCCGCCGCGACGCTGTCCGACCGCTACATCACCGCGCGGTTCCTGCCCGACAAGGCGATCGACCTCGTCGACGAGGCAGCATCCCGGCTGCGCATGGAGATTGACTCCCGTCCGGTCGAGATCGACGAGCTGCAACGGGCCGTCGACCGGCTGCGCATGGAGGAGCTCGCGCTCTCCAAGGAGGGCGACGAGGCGTCGCGTGAGCGTCTGCAGCGACTGCAGAAGGACCTCGCGGACAAGCAGGAGCAGCTGACCGCGCTCACCGCCCGCTGGGAGCAGGAGAAGACCGGGCTCAACCGCGTCGGCGAGCTCAAGGAGCGCCTCGACGAGCTCCGTGGCCAGGCCGACCGAGCGCAGCGCGACGGTGACTGGGAGACCGCGTCGCGCCTGCTCTACGGCGAGATTCCCGCGCTGGAGAAGGAGCTCGGGGCCGCGCAGGAAGCAGCCGCTGCTGCCGAGCGCGGGGCGCCCATGGTCAAGGAGGAGGTCGGCCCCGACGACGTTGCCGATGTGGTTTCCGCGTGGACCGGCATCCCCGCCGGGCGGCTGCTCGAAGGCGAGACCGCCAAGCTGCTCCGCATGGAGGAGGAGCTCGGTCGACGGGTCGTCGGGCAGCTCGAGGCCGTCCAGGCGGTCAGCGACGCGGTGCGCCGCGCACGTGCCGGCATCTCCGACCCTGACCGGCCGACCGGCTCGTTCCTGTTCCTCGGCCCGACCGGTGTGGGCAAGACCGAGCTTGCCAAGGCGCTCGCGGAGTTCCTCTTCGACGACGAGCGCGCAATGGTCCGCATCGACATGAGTGAGTACGGCGAGAAGCACAGCGTCGCCCGACTCGTCGGCGCACCGCCGGGCTACGTCGGCTACGAGGAAGGCGGCCAGCTCACCGAGGCCGTGCGCCGCCGTCCGTACACCGTCGTCCTGCTCGATGAAGTCGAGAAGGCGCACCCCGAGGTCTTCGACGTCCTCCTCCAGGTGCTCGACGACGGGCGCCTGACCGACGGCCAGGGCCGCACGGTCGACTTCCGCAACGCGATCCTGGTGCTGACCTCCAACCTCGGCTCGCAGTTCCTCGCCGACCCCACGGTCACCGAGGACGTCAAGCGCGAGCAGGTGATGGGCGCGGTGCGAGCATCGTTCAAGCCCGAGTTCCTCAACCGGCTCGACGAGGTGGTGTTCTTCCACCCGCTCGGCAGCGACGAGCTGGCCCGCATCGTCGATCTTCAGGTCGACCTGCTCGCCCGGCGCCTGAGCGACCGCCGACTGACGCTCGACGTGACCGAGGCGGCGCGCGAGTGGCTGGCGCTGACCGGCTACGACCCGGTCTACGGCGCGCGGCCGCTGCGCCGGCTCGTGCAGAGCGCGATCGGCGACCAGCTGGCCAAGGCGATCCTGTCCAGCGAGGTCCGCGACGGCGACACCGTGCGCGTGGACCTCAATGAGGAGAAGGACGCGCTCGACGTCACCACCTCACCCCGTTGATCATGGCGAAGGTGTGGTCATTTCTCGAGAATGATCACGACTCCGCCATGATCAACACCGTTCAGGCGGGCCGCTTGACCTGACCAGCGGCGAGCCGGGACAGCGCGAGGGCGCCGACCAGCAGGCCGAAGTCGCGCAGCGCGATGTCGTAGTAGTCGCCGATGAGCAGCAGGTTGACGATGATGCCCGCCAGCCATGCCGCGACCAGCAAGCCGCCGTAGCGGGGAGCGAACGCAACGACGAGTCCGGCGACGATCTCGATGACGCCGACTGCGTACATCGCCTGCTGCGCGGTGCCGGGCACCAGATCGTTGATCTCCGGCGCCAGGTAGATCGGCCAGTCCACGAGCCAGTTCGTGAACTTGTCGAGGCCGAACGCGATGGGCGCCACGGTGTAGACCGTGCGGAGCAGGAGGAAGGCCTGCCGCGCGGGATCGGTGCCCGTCGCGGTGGTCGTCGGCGCGGGCTGCGGGCGCTGGGTCGGTTGCTCGGTCATGATCCCTAACCTCTCTAAAAGTGATCCATCTGGACGTTAGAGCAGCGCGGGATCTAACGTCAATAGGTGCGTGTCTTAGACTCGGGGACATGACGGGGCAGCGGGGCCAGGGTGACGACCTCGACGTCGTCGCCGCACTGGCCGAGCCGATTCGTCGGGCGCTCTTCGAGCTGGTCGCCGGCAGCGAGCGAGCGGTGAGCCGCGACGAGGCGGCTGCGGCACTGGGCTTGCGGCGCGGCACGGCCGCGTTCCACCTCGACCGGCTGGCCGCCGACGGCCTGCTCGACGTCGAGTTCCGACGGCTCACCGGCAAGACGGGGCCTGGCGCCGGCCGCACCGCAAAGCTCTACACGCGCAGCGCTCGCGAGATCGCCGTCAGTCTGCCCCAACGGACGTACCACCTCGCCGGCGCGTTGCTCGCCGGGGCCGTCGACGAGTCGGCCCGCACCGGACAGCCCGTCGTGGACGTGCTGTCGCGGCGCGCGGTCGCTGCCGGGTTGGATGTCGGACGGGACGCTGCATCACTCGAATCAGCGCTGCGCGAGCACGGGTTCGAGCCGAGCGTCGAGGATGACGGTGCACTCCTGCTGCGCAACTGCCCGTTCCACCGGATCGCGCGGGAGTTCACCGACGTCGTCTGCGGGATGAACGTGAGTTTCCTGCAAGGGGTGGTGACTGGAGCGGCCGAAGACCGCGTCGTCACCCTCGACCCCGCCCCCGATCGCTGCTGTGTGCGGATCGCCAAGACTGCTTGACCCTCGCGTCAGTCGGCCGCAGCCTGTCGTCGAAGGAGTACCTCGAGGCCGTCGAGCATGCACTGCAGCCCGAACTCGAACAACTCCTCGCCGTACGCCGTGAATGCGTCGTCGGCGAGGGCGGCGAGGGTAGGAAACTGGCCGGTGCTCAAGGCCTTCTCGAGCACCGGAGCCTGCGTCTGCCAGAACTCGTCAGAGCTCACGCCGGTGCGCTTCTCCGCCAACTGGGCGCTGTTGTGCGTGCGAGCCATCGATGCTGCATAGGCCTCAATCATGGAGATGGCGTTGATCTTCTCCTTGTCCGAGAGCGCGCAGTCCGTCAGTGAGCGCAGGATGAGCTCGAGTCCGGCGAAGGAGTTGGGCCCAAGCAGGGGCCGGCTCTGGTCGACGAACGGCAGCCATGGGTGGTCGGTGTAGAGCTTCCACATCCCTTGCCCCATCGCCTCGAGGGCGTTGCGCCAGCCGGGTCCGAGCTCGTCGACATCGGGCGGACCGACCACCCGGTCCAGCATCAGGTCGAGCAGTTCGGCCTTGCCGGGCACGTAGCGATACAGCGACATAGTGCCGACGCCGAGCGCCTCGGCGATCCGGCGCATGGACACCGACTCGAGTCCCTCGGCATCGGCCATGTCGATCGCCGCAGCAACGAGCTTGTCGAGGGTCAGGGTGGGCTTGGGACCGCGGGTCGCCTTTTCATCCATCTCCCACATCAGCGCGAGGCTGCGGTGGATGTCGCCGCTGCCGCTGTGCTCCGTCGTCATCGCTGAGCCTCTCGAAAGGGACTTGAAGGCAATCTGCGTAGGGTGTACGCTCTAAAGCGTACGCTGCACTCAGTTTATCCCTTGGAGCGCGCATGACCAGCCCAGACGCAGCCAGTCGTCGTGGAAGCCCTGGAGAAGCGGTACGGCGAGGTGAACGCCCTCGACGGTTTCGACCTGACTGTCCCCTTTGGCTCGGTCTACGGGCTGCTCGGCCCTAATGGCGCGGGCAAGACCACCGCCGTGCGGATCCTGTCGACACTCATTCGTCCAGACGGCGGCCGGGCACATGGTCGCCGGTTTCGACGTCGTACGACAGCCGATGGACGTGCGGCGCAACATCGGCCTCACCGGTCAATACGCCGCGGTCGACGAGATCCTCACCGGCCGTCAGAACCTCGAGATGTTCGGCCGGCTGTTCCACCTCGGTGCCCGGCGGGCGCGTGAGCGGGCCGGCGAGCTGCTCGAGCAGTTCGAGCTCAGCGACGCGGGAGACAAGGGCGTCAAGCAATACAGCGGTGGCATGCGGCGGCGACTCGACCTTGCCGCCAGCATGATCCTCACGCCGCGGATCCTGTTCCTGGACGAGCCGACGACCGGGCTCGACCCGCGCGGCCGCAACGAGGTGTGGGCTTCTGTACGTGAACTCGTCAGCGCCGGCACCACCGTGCTGCTGACGACGCAATACCTGGAGGAGGCCGACCGGCTCGTCGACCGGGTGGCGGTCATCGACCGCGGCCGGACGATCGCCGACGACACACCGGCCGAGCTCAAGCGCGCGGTGGGTGGCGACCAGATCGAGGTCGTGCTCTATGAGCCGTCCAGCATCCCCCGACGCAGTGCGGGCCGTGGCCGGGGTCTGCGACGGAGAGCCGGAAGTCGACGCCGAGGGCCGTCGGGTCTCCGGCCCGGTGACCGACCGGGTGGCCGCGCTCACGCACGTGGCACGCCGGCTGCAGGACGAAGGCGTGCCGGTCGAGGACATCGGCCTGCGCCGCCCGACCCTCGACGACGTGTTCCTGCGCATCACCGGGCATAAAGCGGAGGACGAGTCGTCAAACAAGACAGCGACCAAGGAGCTGGAGGCGGCGGACCGATGAGTGCTGCGATCGACACTGCACTTGAGCCGAGCGCGCCCGACACCCGACAGGCCCGGATGTATTGGGCCATGGTCGACTGCTGGACGATGGTGCGTCGCGGGCTGCTCTACTACGTGCGAATGCCGTCCACTATCGCCTGGCAGCTGGGATTCCCCATCGTGTCGGTGCTGCTGTTCGTCTACGTCTTCGGCAGCGCCATGGACATCGGTGGTGGCGACTACAAGGCGTTCGCGATGCCGGGCATGTTCGCCATGACGATGGCCTTCGGCTTCATGAACACTGCCTACGTGATCGCCCTCGACAAGGAGAAGGGCGTGACCGACCGGTTCCGGTCGATGCCGATGTCGCCCTCGGCAGTCGTCAGCGGGCGCAGTGTCTCCGACGTGCTCGGCGCCGCCGTCGATCTCGCGGTGCTCGCGGCCATCGCGGTTGTGGTGGGCTGGAGCTCAGGCGGCACCCTCATGGAGACGCTGTTCGCGTTCGTGCTGTTGTTGTGGCTGCGGTTCGCACTGATCTGGATCGGCATCTACCTCGGCCTGCTGGTCCCCAACACCGAGCAGGCGGGCAGCCTCTTCGCGGTCGCCTTCCCGTTCGCGATGATCTCGAGCGTCTTCACACCCCCGTCACTCATGCCCGACTGGCTCGGCGCGATCGCCATGTGGAACCCGGTGTCCTCCACCGCCAACGCGACCCGCGAGCTGTTCGGCAACCCGGTTCCCTTGGGCGACAGCTGGATTGAGCAGAACGCCATGATGATGTCCATGGTCTGGCCGGTCATCATCATGGCGATCTTCGTCCCGATAGCGGTGCGGAAGTACCAGCGCCTGTCCCGCTAGACGGGGCCGAGCCTTGGCCCGGCCCGCAAGACTGAAGCGCTGTGCGCGACACGCCTGTGGGAGTGTCGAGCACAGCGCTTCAGTGTGCGAGGGATTGGGTTACCTCGGGCAGGGGTTGTAGCGCACGATCATGTCGATCGCGTTGCTCGGCGGCGACGCGTTTCCAGCCGCGTCGACCGCCACGATGGTGATGAGCACGTGCCCCAAGAGCTCGGTGTAGTCGAGGAGGCGCGTTCCGGTGATGACGGCTTGGATCACGCCATTGCCACGGACCTCGTACTCCACGAACCCGGAGTCGTCCGTCGACGGGGTCCACCGAGCCTCCAGCTCCGCCGGGCAGGAGCCGTCGCCGCCGTCGTCGGCGCTGAGCAGGGTCGGCGTCGTCGGCGCGGTCGTGTCGGAGCTGGGCGCGGTCGTCGCAGTGACGGTCGAAGTCAGCCCCGAGAGGTTGCCTGCGGCGTCCTTTGCCCGCACAGCGAACGAGTACGTCGTGCCCGGCTCCAGCTGCCGCACGATCGCACCGGCCATCGACGGGCGCGGGAACGTCCCGGCCGAGATCGTCGACCACGCGTTGGGTGTCGGTACGCCGTTCACCAGCACCTCGTAGGACACCTGGCTGAGCAGATCGATGCTGGAACCCCACCGCAGCTCCACCTTCGACCCGTTCACACCCAGCACGGTGAGGTTCGTGGGGGTCGTCGGTGCCGTTGTGTCCGGCTGCCCGGTGTCGGGGGGCGTGGTCACCGTTGATGCTCGCAGTGTTGGAGTAGTCGCCGGCGTTGCCACTTGCCCGAACGCTGATGGTGACGTCTGGCCGGATGAAGCGGTTGTATAAGTGACGCTGGTCGTCGGGTGGGCAGACGCCAGAAGGCTGGCCCGGGTTGTTGGCAATCCAGGCCGCGTAGCCGGCGATCCCGTCGGCATCCGTCGAGGGATCCCAGGCGATGGTGGCGCTGGCGTGGGTGAGCGACACTACCCGAAGGTTGCTCGGTGTCGTAGGGAGCGCCGGATCGACGACTGTCGTCCCTGTCGTCGTCCTGGCGTCGGTGACTGGTTACCGGACGTGTCGTACGCCACGATCCGGGAACGTGTATGTCGGCCCGGGGGACAGGCCCGTGAGAGTGGTCGTGGTCCCCGGGTGGTCGACGATCTCGCCGACGCCGTAGGCACCGTCGGCTGTGACCGTGTATCTGTCGACGGCACGGTTGTCGGTGGACGGGCTCCAGGCCAGCGTCGCGCTCGTCTGGGTGATGGACACCACCCGGAAGTTGCCCGGCGTGCTCGGTGGGGTGCGGTCGCGGCCCCACCACGCGGAGGCAGGCGCCGTCAGCGCCAGCGCAAGTGTCGCGGATGCCGCAAGGACCGCGAGAGTACGAAGGAACGGACGTAACGGACGAGCTCGCATGGAGGTGCTCCCATCTCGACGCTCCGACGGGGCTGAACGTGTTCAGACGTACTACGCACAGTGACTGCGATTGGATTGCGGCCATGAGGCTGTCCGTCGTGATCCTGCCGATCTACCCCTGGCCGCAGGCGCGCGAGCTGTGGCGGCGCACCGAGGAGCTCGGTGCCTACGCCGCCTACACGTACGACCATCTGACGTGGCGCAGCTTTCGCGACGGGCCGTGGGGCGCGACCGTGCCCACGCTGGCAGCAGCCGCGACGGCCACGGGCACGATGCGCCTGGGCACGATGGTCGCCAGCCCCAACTACCGCCATCCGGTGCCGTTCGCCAAGGACGTGATGACGCTCGACGACGTGTCCGGCGGGCGGCTCGTTCTGGGTCTGGGCGCGGGAGGCCTCGGGTTCGACGCGACCGTCCTCGGTCAACCTGAATGGTCGCCCCGCGAGCGCGCCGACCGGTTCGCCGAGTTCGTCGAGCTGCTCGACGCGTTGCTGAGCCGGCCGCTCACCAGTCGTGCCGGCGAGTACTACTCGGCGGCTGAGGCACAGATGCTCCCCGGCTGCGTGCAGTCGCCGCGGGTGCCGTTCGTCGTCGCGGCCGCAGGCCCGCGAGCGATGCGGCTGGCGGCGGAGTATGGACAGGGATGGGTGAGCTACGGCGACCGTCGACTGCCCGGTGACGCGTCAGTGGCCGATCGCGTCAAGGCGATCCGCACCCAAGGTGGAGCGACTCGACAATGCCTGCGCCGAGGCTGGCCGCGATCCGACCACGATCGACCGCGTGCTGCTCACCGGCACGTCGACCGTCGCTCCGCTCGGGTCGTTGGACGCGTTCGTCGATTTCGCCGGTCGGGTGGCCGAGCTGGGCATCGACGAGATCGTCGTGCACTGGCCGGTGCCGGACTCCGTGTTCGCCGCGGATCTCGGTGTCTTCGAACGGATCCTGCAGGAAGCTCCCGCCCAGCTTTCGTGACCGGCTGGGCAGCAATTCTGACGTTCCCGCGGGAACGTCAGAATGCCCTTTACAGCGGTCTGATCGGGGGAGCATAGCCGCTCTGCCGCTTCACAACCGGAAGCGTCAGGCACGGACCCTGCCGAGCCCAACGATGTGCAGCAGGGTCTAAGCGCCGCGGCTCGGGCGCTTACGGCCCGCTGCCACCTCCAGAGAGTCGCCACGCACCGTCGTCCTGGCGCGTCAGGGAGTAGAACCACGTGTGGTCACCGTCCGGCATCGACGCGTCGCCATGCTTGACGGTAAGAGTGGTCGCGAAGACGACCTCGTGAGCGGAGGGTCGCATCGGCACGTCGGGCGGTGAGTAGGCCGTGACGACGAGATGCCCGCATAGTTCGCCGTTACTGAACACGAACGAGTCCCCAGCCAGGTCATGAGCGGTGTCGCAGTCCCCGGCTTGGAGCGCCTGCAGATAGACGTTCAAGACTTCGGCAGCGGTGGCGTCGTCGGGCGGTAGCGGCACGGATTTGGTCGCGGAGCTGGATACGAGCAGAAGGCCCGCCGCGGCTAGCGTGGTCACCAGGTCCGACCGCATGGCCGGCAGTCTAGAAGTGCTCTGGGGCGTACCGGCGCCCTCAACGCGCGCAAGTCGATCGCCGAGCCACAGGCTGGCGGGCACATCGCCGTGTTGTCCGTGTCACGAGCCTGGCCTGTTGCCTGCCTGCATCGCGGCTGTTCCCATCTGGTCGCCTTCTCGGTCCGAACTCGAGGTGACCCAGTGCCGGGCGCGGCGCGACCAGGAGAAGGGACGGCGATGATGACACGACGGGTAGTGCGGCTCTTGCTCGCCGCATTGTTGGCGATCGGTTCGGCGGTGCTGGTGGCCCCGCCGCCTGCCTCGGCGATCTCGGATGTCGACGCCGACGGGCTCGACGACGGCCTCGAGGACGCGCTTGCGACTCGGTTCTTTCCGTACGTGTGGTACGACGAGGGCGAGGACTGGGGCTGTACGCACCCGGCGACGTCGTGGAATCCGGGCACCGCGCTCGCGCGAGTGATTCCGCACCCGAACGACCCATCGAAGATCTCGGTGCAGTACAACATCCTCTACGCCCGGGACTGCGGCGACGCCGTTGGTCTGATCGTCGGGACCAAGTTCGCGCACAACGGCGACGTGGAACCCTTCTCGCTGACACTTGCACCTAACGGCTCCTGCCCGTACGGGTACGGCGCCTTCTCGCTCAAGACGTTCGCCCACTACCGAGCGACCGGGGAGCACTCCGAACAGCGGCTGCTCGGCAACTCGTGTACCTGGGGGCGCCACGCCGGCGGATCGCCGTATGTGGCTCGGATCTACGCCGCTGAGAACAAGCACGCCAACTACGTGTCGGACGCGTCCTGCGACGCCGGCGGATTCAACGGCTCGGACAACTGCTCGGAAAGCTTCTGGCTGCCGTTCAACGTCGTCAACGTCGGCGAGCCGCACGCGCCGCGGGTGGACGAGCTGTCGGCCCACCAGTTCCCGGGCGAGTACGCCTGGTCAGAGGTACCTTTCCGAGGCGGCCGCGGCTGGGGCGACGGCGATGCCGGTGTCATCCGCACCAAGTGGCTCGACCTCGCGACGATGGCGACCGCCCATGAGCCGCCACCGTCAACCCTGTGCAACCAGCCGGCCACCGCCTGGTACCAGACGCCGGGGCACAACCAGACGATCAATCAGGGCCAGCAGCTGCTGGTGATAGCGGCAGGCGTGATGCCCGACTCGGTCGCGCAGTTCAAGTTCTTCCGGAACGGCGGAGAGGTGACCTATTACCAGACCCGGTGGGCGAACGACAACTGCGTGATCAACCAGGAGTACATGGGGATAAACGCGGGCGTGTTCTCGCCTGGCACTTACCAGGTGCTCGCGGTCTTCGAGGAGCCGGTGAGCTTCGGCGGTTCGGTGCCTCGCATGCGATGGCTCCCCGACCTGACCGTGGTCCGCGCCGGCACCGCCGCCACCGCCGATCGAGCGCGACCCTGTGCCCCGCCCCTGCAGGTTGTGCCCGTCGCCGCTCTGACACCAGAGCGGGACACCGGGGCCCGGCGAGGACGTCGATCGTCCTCGCCGTGTTCCGCGTCCGGAGTCAGGGTCCAGCCGGCCGGCGTCGGAGCACGCCGACGGGCACGATGATGTAGACCGCGAGCGCCAGGTAGGCGAGCACGGCGAGCACCGGCAGGAACAGCCCGAGCACGATCGTTGCCACATAGCCGCCCAGGCCCGGTGCGAGCCTGCGGGTCAACAGCCTCACGTCCGCGTCCGGGATGTCAGATCGGATCAACCGCTCGCGAACTGCATAACGCCAGAGCAGCGAGACCAACGCCGACACCAGAAACAGATTGACGCCGTAGATCGTCACCGCCACCCGCGCAGCATCGTCCTCTTCGATGTACTCGCCCAACAGCCGGGTCGGGAACGGCAGGAACGACACCACCAACAGCAGCAGCAGATTCAGCCGGATGAGCACTGAGTTGGCGCGATCCAGGAACTCGGTAATGACCGTGTGCTCGAGCCAGACCGCGCCGATCGTCGAGAAACTCACCAGGTAAGCCAGGTACGACGGCCACTGGTCCAGCACCGCGCCGAGCAGGTCGTCCTCGGAGCCGCTGGGTACCCCGATCTCCAATACCAGCAGCGTGATGGCAATGGCGAAAACGCCGTCGCTGAACGCCTCCGTACGCGTCGTCCGCAGCCCAGGCGTCCTGGCCGGCTCCCCCGACGGGCTTGTCACGCCCAGATTCTGCCCGCCCGGGCGGGCCTCGTCCGCGATGGCGGTACCTTCGGCGAGTCGCCGATCCGTGCACGTGTCACGCAGCCCAGCCGTCCACGAGCTCCTCAACCCAACCGGTGACGTTCTCCCGCCACGGCGCCGCTTCGTCCGGCGTTGCGTCCTGCAACGCCCGCTCCCATGACAGGACGCGGCCGATCGACGCGACGTCGTACGCGATGCGCAGCGACTCGCGCAGCGACTCGAGCGGCGCGAGGTCGGTGAATCCTTCGAGGTAGGCGTCACGCAGCCGCGCGAGCTCCGGCCCATCGGGCGCCCAGCCTGCGTGATAGCTGAGCGAGCGGCTGGTGACGAGCCAGGTCCCAAGTGGGTGCGCGACGGACGCGTCGCCGAAATCGAAGACCCGATAGCGCCCAGGCGTGCCGTTCACCAGCAGCACATTGTTCTCGTGCAGGTCGTCGTGCTGCAGCGTCGCCGGCAGGCCGTCGGTGGCGAGTCGGGCGCAGGCGTCGGCGATACGCGGCTGCAGTGCGCGCAGACGCGTGGCGACCTCGGCGGGCAGGTCCGGTATGTCCAACACGTGCTGGACCGCCGCAGGAACCGCGCTCGGACGCAGGTCGGGGACCCCAGCGGCGAGCAGCGCATCGAGCACCGGGGCCGTGCGCCGCTGGAGGTCGGCGTACATCGGGAACACCGACTCCCATGCTGCGATTCGCTCGTCAGGCCCGCGCCCCTCGAGCCAGCTGCGCAGCGTGGTGCCGCCGTCCGGCAGCAGCGACCATCCGCGGTCACGGTCGAGGGCAAGAGGCGGCAGGACGTCCTCGGGTACGACCCGCGCGAGCACGTCGATGAGCCCGACCTCGTAGGCGCCGCCGCTCGCTGCCGCCTTGAACCAGACGACCCCGCCGTCGGTCGGAATGCGCACTGCCGTCGACCACGGATAGACGTGCGGTTGCGCGATCTCGCCGGCTCGCCGCAACCCTCGCTCCGTGAGCCGCTGGTCGACCCACCCCATCGCATCGGCCAGCCACCGCTCGTCGGTCCACCGGCTGGTGCTCAACCGAACGCCTTCCGCAGTCGCGCCAACGCCTCTTCGAGAACCTCCGGCTGTTTGCAGAATGCCCATCGGACGAGGTGTCGGCCGCGCGCGGGATCGGCATAGAAGACCTGGTGCGGGATCGCGACGACACCCGCTCGCTGCGGAAGCGCGCGGCAGAACTCCAGGCCGTCGTCGAGTCCGACGGATCGGATGTCGGTCGTCGCGAAGTAAGTGCCCGCAGGCACGAACACCTCGAAGCCCAATGACAGCAACCCGTCACAGAGCAGATCGCGGCGCGCCTGCAGATCACTAGCGACACCTGCGAAGTAGTTGTCGGGCAGCGCCAGCGCGGCCGCGACTGCAGGCTGGAACGGCGCCCCCGACACGTACGTGAGGAACTGCTTTGCCGTGCGCACCGCGGCGACCAGCTCCACGGGACCGCATGCCCAGCCGATCTTCCAGCCGGTGACGGAGAAGGTCTTGCCCGCGGAGCCGATCGAGAGCGTGCGCTCGCGCATGCCGGGCAGCGTCGCAATCGGGATGTGCGCGACACCGTCGAATGTCAGGTGCTCGTAGACCTCATCCGTGACGACGACGAGGTCGTGCTCGATCGCGATTGCCGCGACGGCGGCCAGCTCGTCTGCGGACAGCACCGCACCGGTCGGGTTGTGCGGCGAATTGAGGAGGACCACGCGCGTGCGATCGGTGACCGCGGACCGCATGGCGTCGACGTCAAGCCCGAACGTCGGCGGCCGCAGCGTGACCGGGATGAGCCGCCCGCCCGCCATGGCGACCGTCGCCTGGTAGGAGTCGTAGAACGGCTCGAGCGCGATCACCTCCTCGCCCGGCTCTACGAGCCCGAGCATGGCCGCGGCGATCGCCTCGGTCGCGCCGGTGGTGACGAGCACCTCGCTGTCGGGGTCGTATGACAACCCGTACCAACGCTGCTGGTGCGCGGCGATCGCGGTGCGTAGCTCGTGGATGCCGGCGCCGGGCGGGTACTGATTGTGGCCGGTGCGGATCGCGTTGACAGCGTCGTCGAGGAGGGTGTCGGGGCCGTCGTTGTCGGGGAACCCTTGGCCGAGGTTGACCGATCCCGTCGACACGGCGAGCGCCGACATCTCGGCGAAGATCGTGGTTCCCAACCCGTGCAGGCGCGTCGCCATGCGTGCGCGCGCTGCCGTCATCGGCCGCCGGTCCGCGGGATGGTGGGATTGGGTACGCCGCCAACGACGTCGATGTAGGCGATCTGCGGTGCGCCCGCTTCGACCGGCGTCACCACGAGCCGCCACGTGCCCATCTCTGCCCACGGCACGCCGAGAGTCTCCTGGCGGCCCGTGGCGCAGCCGATGTCGCCGAAACCGGGACACCGCGACTCGGAGCTCATCACGTTGGACGGCGAGTAGAGCTCGACGTCGAGGTCGCGCTGACCGGCAAGCAGCACCGTGGCCGCCAGTGCGCCGCCCTGCCTAGGCACGTCGACGGTCACGGTCACGGGCGCGTCGGCGACGGTGACGGGTGTGCGCACGAGGGACACGGCGGGGGCGTTGACCCAGGTCTTGGTCAAGGTGCTGAGGAACCGCCGCGCGTCGACGGTGCCGGCACCCCAGTCGGGGTCGGGTCCGTCGGGGCCGCGGTCGGTGCTGCTGCCCGCGAGCGCCGCGCGCAGGTCCTGGGACGTGGCGGACGGGACCAGCTCGAAGCCGAGGGTGGCCAGCCCGGCGACGAAGGCGGCGGAGACCGACGTGCCGGACAGCGTCACGTAGCCATCACGAGTGCCGACCGCCGCTGCGCGGACACTCACACCTGGGGCCACGACGTCGGGCAGTCGAGCGCCGCTGACACCCCGCGAGGACCAGGGCGCAAGGAAGATGCCGGGGTCCTGCGAGTCCGAGCCGACCGGCGCAGAGGCGTCCGAGGATGCGCCCACCGCGACGGTGGCGGGCGCTGCCGCGGGTGCGGCAAGCCCGCCGAGGCCGTCGCCTGCGTTGCCGGCGGCGGCGACGACAACCTTGCCCGCCGCGGCCGCGGCGGTTGCCGCCGTACTCATCAGGTCGCCGCCGTCGCTGGCACCGCCGCCGAGCGGAACGAGCACGACATCGACGCCCGGCTGCTCTGCGCACCATTCCAGTCCGGCCACAACATTAGATGCGCGGCCGGAGCCGCCCGAGTCGAGCACCTTGACCACAGACAGGCCCGCCGCGGGTGCCACGCCCGCAAGCTCGGCGGCAAGTGCGGCCCCCACGCCATCGCCGGCCGCGACGCTGGTGGTGTGCGTGCCGTGGCCGTTGTCGTCGTAGGGGAAGCTCCGGGATCCGACGAGGTCGAGGAAGCTGATCGAGCGACCGGCGATCTGCTCATGGCGCGAATCGACGCCAGTGTCGAGCACGCATAGACCGACGCCGGTGCCGTCGAGCCCTTGGTCTGCTGGGCGCAAGCGGCTGTCACGGCGGGCTGACTCGAGCCCGAAGTCGCGTGCGCCGGCCGCATCGAGTGCGGTGACTGTGGAGTCGAGCTCGACGCGGGTCACACCCGCGATGTCCGCGAGCTCGCCGACGGAGGTGGCCGCCACCGTCGCGACGAATCCGGGTACGAGCCGGAACTCGCGATGGACGGCGAGCCCAGGCACCGATCGGCCGGCGGCGACAGATGACGTACCGCCGACAAGCACGCGCACCGATGTCGCACCGCTTGCCAGCGCCGCCTCGAGGGCGTCGTCAATCTTGTCTGTGTCGGAGTCGAACAACGCGGGCAGGACGTCGCTGGCGAGCGCCGCGCTCGCCGCCGCCGCCGGGGATCGCCATCGCTGCGGGAGAGCTGACGATGAGCGCGCTCAGGGCTGCGGCTGTAATCAGCCGACTACGGTGAGTTCGCATGTCACCTCCCTCATGGCAAGGACTTGATCGACGCTAGACCGCGAGCACCGCCATGGGAAGCCTTCCACAGCCGGGCTATCGTCGCTGCCATGTCTGTCGCGCTCGTCACCGGGGCCTCATCAGGAATCGGCCGTTCCTTTGCGGTGCACCTTGCAGCGAGAGGCCATGGCCTCGTGCTGGTTGCGCGCGACGCCACTCGGCTCGAGGCGCTTGCGGCCGAGCTCGGTGCTGCGCATGGCGTCGAGGTCGAGGTACTGCCTGCTGATCTCGCCGATGCCAAGCAGTGCCTCGTCGTCGAGGAGAGACTTGCCGACCCGGCGCGTCCGGTCGACCTGTTGGTCAACAACGCCGGCTTCAGCTTGCGCAAACCGTTCATCGCCAACAGTGCCGACGACGAGGAGCGCATGCTCGACGTGCTCGTCCGCGCTGTGCTGCGGTTGTCCCACGCGGCCGCGGTGGCCATGGCGGCTCGTGGTCATGGCGCGATCGTCAACGTCAGCTCGATCGCGGGCTTCGTTCCCCGAGGCACCTACAGCGCGCACAAGTCATGGGTCACGTTCTTCAGCGAGATGTTGGCCGCACAGCTCGCCGCGAAAGGGTGTACGGGTCATGGCAGTGTGCCCGGGGTTCGTCCGTACGGAGATCTGGGAGCGAGCGGGTCGTGACCCCGAACCGGGTGCCGGCGTGGCTCTGGCTCGACGTGGACGAGCTTGTCGAGGAGGCGCTGCGCGATCTGCGTCGCGGCAAGGTCGTGTCCGTGCCGAGCGTGCGCTACAAAGCGGCGCGTACGTTGGCCCGCGTTGCGCCACGGCGGCTGCTGGTCCGCCGGGCGGTGCGGTCGAAGATCTGAGGGTCGTCGTCAGCCCGGCAGGGCGGCGACCGCCTCGGCGATGAGCTTGGCCGCCGCGGATGCGTCGGTCCGACCGGGGAAGTGGCCCAGGTCGCTCTCGATGACCGGCCAGCCTCGACCGCGGGCGACCTTGGCATGCCAGTCGTACGCGTCGGACGTACGGACGAAGGCAACCGGCGCATCGGGCCAGTCGGGCGGGTGGGGCAGCGGCTCGGCGAAGAAGTCCTTGCCGCGCGGGCGGGCCAGGGCCATCAGCTCGGCATCGTCCCAGTCGGGATAGCGCCCGCCGGCGTCCAGCTTGGCCGTCAGCTCGTGAGCGAACTCGTGATCCTCGGCGTGCAGCAGATCCAGCCGGTTCGCCTGGCCGGGGCGCGGCAACATGGCGTCGAGGAGCACGTACCCGTGCACCTGGTGGCGAGCCGACCGGCGGGCGAAGCCCAGCTGAGGGAGCAGCGGCCCGGCGCCGGAGTGGCCAACCAGCACGAGCGGTTCGGGCGGTGCGGCGGCCAAGATCTGCCGGGCGGCGTCGGCGACGTACGACGCGGCGTACGGCGGCTGCTCGTCGCGGCGCACCTCGAGGACGAGGTTGGGGAGGCCTTGCGCCGACAGCGTCTCGGGCAGCCCGCCCCACGCTTCGGCTGTGGTCAGGGGGCTATGGCAGAGCACGAGGCATCCGGGTCGCACCCTCCCCACCCTGCCAGCCGGGGGTCGCGGGTGTCGGTGATGGCCCTACGCTCACCAGTCGTGGACGCGCGCGAGGAACTCCGGCAGCAGATCAAGGACAAGGCCGTCGTGCATGGGCGCGTGGTGCTGTCGAGCGGGCGGGAGGCCGACCACTACATCGACCTGCGGCGCATCACGCTCGACGCCGTCGCGGCACCGCTCGTCGGCGAGGTGATGCTGGACCTGACGGCAGACCTGGCCTTCGACGCCGTCGGCGGCCTGACCCTCGGTGCCGACCCGGTCGCCACCGCGATGCTGCACGTGGCCGCGGCGCGGGGGCGGCGGCTGGACGCGTTCGTTGTTCGCAAGAGCGAGAAGCAGCACGGGCTGCAGCGGCGCATCGAAGGGCCGGGCGTCGCCGGGCGACGCGTGCTCGCGGTCGAGGACACCTCGACGACCGGCGGGTCAGTGCTCACGGCGGTGGAGGCATTGCGCGAGGCCGGGGCCGACATCGTCGCCGTCGCCGTCATCGTCGACCGGGACACTGGGGCCCGGGAGCGGGTCGAGGCTGAGGGGCTCTCGTACCGATTTGCTTACGATCAGACCGATTTGGGGCTAACCCCCGAATGACCACGATCAGCTGGGTTTTACCCGCATCGCTAGGCCTGTAGGCCTGGCAGGGCGGGGGAAGTCCTGGCGGTGGCCACCCGCTGGGCCCTGGGAACGGATTCGATGGTCCTGCTCCTCACGCTCGGCGTGACCGGTGTTGTCGTGCTCGGTCGCTGGTGGTGGACGGGTTTCTGGACGGCATCTTCGACTGGCTGGGCGTCGGTGAGTGGCTGTCCCTGTCGGCACTGGCTGGGTTCGTGTCGGCGTTCGGCTTCGGCGGAGCTGCAGTCTTGGGTGTGACAGGGTCCGTTGGGCTGGTCGCTGTGGGCGGCGCGGTCGCTTGTACAGCCTTCGGCGTGGCCACCGTACGGATGTCGTGATCGCGCAGCGCGGCCACTCGGGAGACGCCGTCAGCGACTCGCGCCTGGTCGGGGCGCTCGGCACCGTCGTCTTAATCGGCGGGGCCGAGGAGGCGATCCGAGCGGCGGCGCAGCGCTTCCTCGACCAGCAGCAGGAGATCGACGCCACTCCGCCCGTCAACGGCGCCAAGAACTGACTGCCCACAAACCACGGGCGTTGATCATGGCGAAGGCGTGATCATCCGATCGAAATGACCACGACTCAGCCATGATCAACGCCTGAGGGGAGCCACCCGGGGGGAGCCGGGCTCAGCCCTCGCCGCGCACGTCCTCCTGCCAGACCCGCTCGCGCTCGCTCTCCTCGTCATAGTCGGCGAGGCGCTTCTTGGAGCGTCCGCGCAGCAGCTCGATGGCGATCGGGATGACCGAGACACCGACGATGATGATCGCCATCGCCTCGATGTTGTTCTTGATGAAGGCAACGTTGCCCAGCCAGTAGCCGAGCAGCGTCACGCCCGTCGCCCAGAGCACGCCGCCGATCGCGGAGTAGGTCATGAATCGCCGGAACCCCATGCGCCCGACGCCGGCGGTCGCCGTGATGAACGTACGCACGATCGGTACGAAGCGGGCCAGGATGATCGCGCGCGCGCCGTACCTGTCGAAGAAAGCGTGCGTCTTGTCGACGTACTCCTGTTTGAACAGCCGCGAATCCGGGCGCCGGAACAGGCGTGGCCCCGCATGGTGGCCGATGCCATAGCCCGTCGCGTTGCCGGCAACGGCGGCCAGGGTGAGGATGACGCAGGCGGCCACGATGCCGGGCATGCCCTCGCTCTGCTGCGCCACGAGCAACCCGATGACGAACAGCAGCGAGTCGCCGGGCAGGAAGAAGATCAGCAGTCCGCACTCGACGAAGACGATCACCACCGCCGCCCAGAAGGCGTAGGGCCCGAACGAGTCGAGGATCTTCTCGGCGTCGAGCCAGTCGGGGAGCAGTGCGAGTACGTCCACCCGCACAGGGTAGTCGGCGGCGGGGCTACCGCGGCCCCGGACCGACAGGCATTGTGACCTACGCCGCCAATCGGCACCCGCAGTGACGCCGTAGGCCAGACTTCCGATTGTGGGCGAGTTGCAGGTCGGCGTAGGCCCGTGGCCCGGTTCGCCGCCGGACGATCCCCGGCTCGACGCTGAGCTGCTGGCCAGCGGCGACGCGCGCAACGTCGCCGACCGATATCGCTATTGGCGGCTCGAGGCGATCGTCGAGGACCTCGACACCCGGCGGCACGACTTCCACGTCGCGATCGAGAACTGGCAGCACGACTTCAACATTGGATCAGTCGTCCGCACGGCCAACGCGTTCCTCGCCAGCGAGGTGCACATCGTCGGGCGCCGGCGCTGGAACCGCCGGGGCGCCATGGTCACCGACCGCTACCAGCACGTCCGGCACCACGAGGACATCGCCGGGCTCGCCGAGTGGGCGGCGACAAACGGACTGCCACTGGTGGGCGTCGACAACCTGCCGGGCGCGCTGCCACTCGAGACGTACGCGCTGCCCCGCGCCTGCGTGCTGGTCCTCGGACAGGAAGGGCCGGGCCTATCTCCGGAGGCGCACGAAGCCTGCGCCGCGGTGCTCTCCATCGCGCAGTTCGGCTCCACCCGGTCGATCAACGCCGGCGCCGCCGCGGCCATCGCCATGCACGCCTGGGTGCGCCAGCACGTCTTCCGCCAGCCACCCGTGTGACGTCTCCATCACCTGCGACACAAGGGCACCCCGCGTCGAACCTATCGACGCTGGGTGCCCTTGTGTCGAAAAGGTCAGCGCGTGATGAGATCCATCAGGTCGGCGACGGACTCGACGACGCGGCTCGGCCGGTACGGGAACCGATCCACCTCGTTCGCCTTGGTGACACCGGTCAGCACGAGCACCGTCTCCAGCCCGGCCTCCATGCCCGAGATGATGTCGGTGTCCATCCGATCGCCGATCATGATGGTCGTCTCGCTGTGCGCCTCGAGCTGGTTGAGTGCGCTGCGCATCATGAGCGGGTTGGGCTTGCCGACGAAGTACGGATCCACGCCGGTCGCCTTGGTGATGAGTGCCGCCACCGACCCGCAGGCCGGGAGCGAACCCTCGAGCGACGGGCCGATCGGGTCGGGGTTGGTGGCGATGAACCGCGCGCCCGCATCGATGAGGCGGATCGCCTTGGTGATGCTCTCGAAGGAGTAGGTGCGCGTCTCGCCAAGCACCACGAAGTCGGGCGCCCGGTCGGTAAGGACGTACCCGACGTCGTGCAGGGCGGTGAGCAGCCCCGCCTCGCCGATCACGTACGCGCTGCCGCTCGGCAGCTGGTCGTCGAGGAACTTCGCGGTCGCAAGTGCGGATGTCCAGATTGCGTTCTCGGGGATGTCGATGCCGGAGGTGAGCAGCCGCGCCCTGAGGTCACGCGGCGTGTAGATCGAGTTATTGGTCAGGACCAGGAACCGCTTGCCTGACGTCGCGAGCCGAGTGATGAACTCGTCGGCCCCCGGAACGACATGCCCCTCGTGCACGAGCACGCCGTCCATGTCCGTCAGCCAGCAGTCGATCTGCTTGCGTTCGTGGGAACGATGCATGCCCACGACCGTACGGCCTCTGGATTGCCGGGAGGTTGCGTGGAAGCGCGGCCACCTCTAGCGGTCGGTGACGAGTGTCACCTCGGTGAGGTCGGCCACGACGTGCTGGGCCCCCGCCCCGCGCAGTGCAGACACGGCGGCCGCCGACCCCACCCCGACAACCATGCCGACCCCTGCCGCAACAGCTGCCCGCACGCCCGCGGTGGAGTCCTCGAACGCCACCGCATCGCGCGCGTCGACGGACAGCCGCTCGCAGGCGAGCACGTACCCCTCGGGATCCGGCTTGCCCCTCGTCACGTCGTCGGCCGACACCACGGTGCCGATCAGGTCCTCGGCCCCGAGCACGTCGGTGAGGGCCTGCGTGGCCCACTCGTCCGCCGCAGAGGTGACAACAGCGGTGGGGACGGATCGTGTACGGAGCTCGCGGAGCAGGTCGAGTGCCCCAGACATCGCCGTCGCGTGCTCGAGGAAGTCGGGCAGGTAGCCGATCACCTCGTTGGTCAGGGCCTCCGCGTCGCGACGGTCCCATGGGCCGGGCAACGTCGACAGCACGTCGGTGCCGCGGCGGCCCACGAAGTGCCGCAGGTAGGTCTCCTCGTCGACGTGCCAGCCGCGGGAGTCGAACAGCGCGAACCATGCTGCGCGGTGCGCCGGCTCGGAGTCGACGAGCGTGCCGTCGAGGTCGAGCAGGACCGCTGCGGGGAGCGGCAGCCTCAGCGCTGCCATGTGAAGATCGGGTCACCCGCCTGCACGTCGCCACTTTCGCGCAGCTCGGATAGCGCGTCCGGCGCCGCGTCGAGCGCCACCACCGGGGAGATCGGGGACCGGCCACCAGCCTCGACCGCTGCGGGATCCCAGCGCACCACCGGGGCGCCGGCCTCGACCTGGTCGCCCTCCTTGGCCAGCAGCTCGAAGCCCTCGCCCTTAAGTTGCACCGTGTCGATGCCGAGATGCACGAGCACTCCGGCGCCGTCGGCCGTGGCGACGACGAACGCGTGCGGGTGCAGCTTGACGATGGTGCCACTGACAGGCGCGACCGCGTCGACGGACTCTCGTACGGGATCGATAGCGGTCCCCGGGCCGACCATCGCACCGGCGAACACCGGATCGGGGACGTCAGCCATGGCCAGCGCCCGCCCGGTGACAGGGGCCAGCACATGCTGCTCAGTCACATCAGGTCCTCGATGTCGGAGGCGATGACGTCGGCCTGCGGCCCGACGATGACCTGGACGAGCTTGCCCGCCCGCATGACTCCCATGGCGCCAGCGGCCTTGAGCCCGGCCTCGTTGACCAAGCTGGCGTCCTCGACCTCGCAGCGCAGCCGGGTGATGCACGGCTCGATCTCGATGATGTTGTCCTTGCCGCCCAGCGCGGTCAGGATGTCCTCGGCCTGGCTCACGTCGTCTCCTCGTCGAGTCTTCATCCGGTGTGCGATGCGAGCGTGCCAGGTTGGGCCGCTCTTCGCACCTGCCCGGCCGACTCTTGACACGCACTGGCGGCAGGGCCATCCTCCTGCCTGGTCCCTACCGGACCGTACCAGCGCAGACCAGCAGCAAAGGCCAGGAGGCGAGGGCGGATGGGCGTCGTCACCGATGGCCCCGTTCCCAAGCACGTGCAGCTGCGCAGCATCCTCCTCGAGCAGCTCGCCGACGGCTTCGCTCCCGACCGGCCGATCCCGTCCGAGCGCGAGCTCATGGCGAGGTACGGCGTGAGTCGGGCCACGGTCCGGGAGGCGTTAGGGCAGCTCGTTTCGGAGGGTCGGCTCTACCGCGTCCGTGGCAAGGGCACCTTCGTCGCGGCGCCGCGCATCGAGTCGCAGCTGCACCTCGCGTCGTTCACCGACGAGATGCGTGCACGTGGCCTCACCCCCACGACTGTGGTGCTTGCCGCCATCGTGGAGGCGCCGCCGACCTTGGCAGCTGCCAGCCTCGGTATCCGCCCGGGGGACCGGACCTATCGACTCGAGCGGCTGCGCATCGCCGACGGCGTCCCGATGGCGCTGGAGATCGGCTGGTATCCCATCGAGCCGCTGCCCGACCTGCTGGACCAGGACCTGTCGTCATCGCTGTATTCGATGTTCGCGAAGCGGTACGGCCTCTCGGTCGACACTGGCGACCAGACGCTGTGGGCGGAACCCGCTGGACCGCGCCGCGCCCGCCTGCTTCAGGTCGACAACAACGCTCCACTTCTTGTCTTCCGGCGTACGTCGTATGCCGGGAACCTGGCGATCGAGCACATGTCCTCGTACTACCGCGCTGATCGCTACCAGGTGCACATGCAACTCGACCGGTCCATTCGGCGTACCGGTGGGCCAACGCAGTCACTAGACACAGGAGGATCTGCATGACTAGCGCAACTGCAGACACGAAGAGCGGCGGAAGTTTCGGCGGCGCCGCCCTCGCCGTCGCGCAACGCATCGGCCGCTCGTTGATGCTGCCGATCGCCGTGCTGCCGGCCGCCGCGCTGCTGCTGCGGCTCGGCCAGCCCGACATGCTTGGTGCAGACGGGCTCGGGTGGGACGCCGTCGCGGACGTGATCGGAGCGGCGGGCAACGCGCTGTTCGCCAACCTGCCGCTGCTGTTCGCGGTTGGTGTCGCGATCGGCTTCGCCCGCAAGGCCGACGGCTCGACCGCGCTGGCCGCTGTTGTCGGCTACCTGGTCTTCAAGGGTGTCGGCGACGCGATGTCCCCACACATCCTGGAAGAAGCGGCCGAGGGCGAGGTCCAGCGGCTGATCAACTGGGGCGTGCTCGGCGGCATCCTCGTCGGCATCATGGCTGCCCTGCTCTGGCAGCGCTACCACCGGATCAAGCTCGTTCCGTGGCTCGCCTTCTTCGGCGGCCGGCGGTTCGTGCCGATCGTCACCGCGGCCGCGGCGATCGTGCTGGCCGTGCTGATGGCCTTCATCTACCGGCCCTTCGACACCGGTCTGACCAACCTCGGCGAGTGGGTGGCCGAGAACGAGGTGGTCGGCGGCTTCGTCTACGGCACCTCCAACCGCCTGCTCATCCCGCTCGGCCTGCACCACATCCTCAACTCGTTCCCGTGGTTCCAGCTGGGTGAGTACACCGACGCCGCGGGCGTGACCTGGAACGGCGACATCCAGCGGTTCCTGCACGGCGACCCGGAGGCCGGCGCGTTCATGACGGGCTTCTTCCCGATCATGATGTTCGCGCTGCCGGCCGCAGCGCTGGCGATCGCCCAGGAGGCGAAGCCCTCGCAGAAGAAGATCGTCTTCGGCATCATGATCTCGGCGGCCCTGACCTCGTTCATCACCGGTGTCACCGAGCCGCTCGAGTTCGCGTTCCTGTTCGTGGCCTTCCCGCTGTACATCATCCACGCGGTCCTCACCGGCACGTCGCTAGCCCTGGTCAACGCGCTGGAGATCCGTGACGGGTTCGGCTTCTCGGCCGGGTTGATCGACTACCTCCTCAACTGGAACATCGCGACGAAACCGTGGCTGCTGATCCCGATCGGGTTGGGCTACGCGTTCGTCTACTACTTCCTGTTCCGGTTCGTCATCCGCAAGTGGAACCTGCGGACACCGGGACGGGAGGAGGACGCCGAGGTGGTGCAGGAGGAGCTCGTCAAGGACTGAGCCCTTCCTCGCTGCATGCGTGGCGGTGCCGGCCGGCATCGGGGGTTGCCCCGACGAGCCGGCACCGCTGCCGCGTGGCAGGCTGCCAGACACAACCGGTACGTGTTCGCGGAGGCACCCGTGTCCGAGATTGCAGGGGTCGGAGTAAGCCCGGGACGCACGGTCGGCGAGGTCGTCCGCATGCCCGACCCGGTCGGCGAACCGACCCCAGGCGTCACGCTTCCTGACGGCGCCGACCGGGCCGCCGAGGCGGCGCGGATCGAGGCCGCAGCAAGCCAGGTGCGGGCCGATCCTGGAGGCACGCGCGGCGCGAGCCAGCGGTGAGGGCAAGCAGGTGCTCGAGGCGACCGCGATGATGGCCGCCGACCCCACGCTCGTGTCGTCGGCCGCCGGCAAGGTTGTCGACCAGGGCCTGCCGCCGGAGCGCGCGATTTGGGACGCCGCCGCCGACGTTGCCGGAATGCTGGAGTCGCTCGGCGGTTACATGGCTGAGCGCGTCCGCGACGTACAGGACGTCCGTGACCGGCTCGTCGCGGCGATCACCGGCCGGCCCGCTCCCGGCGTCCCTGAGCGCAGCGAGCCGTACGTGCTCGTGGCCCGTGACCTCGCCCCTGCCGACACCGCCACCCTCGACCCGGCCCTCGTGCTCGCGCTCGTCACCGCGGAGGGCGGCCCGACCAGCCACACCGCGATCCTCGCCAGGTCCCTGGGCATCCCGGCCGTCGTCGCCGCCAAGGGCGCCACCGATCTGGCCGAGGGCACGATCGTCCTCGTCGACGGCGCGCTGGGCCGGGTGCACCTGGACCCGACTGCCGAGGAGATCGACAAGGTCCGGAGCCTTGCCGCGCGCAGCCGTACGTTCGGAGGTTCCGGTGCGACCAAGGACGGACAGCCGGTGCTGCTGCTGGCCAACGTCGGAGACGCCAAAGGTGCCGTCGCCGCGGCCGAGGCAAACGCCCAGGGGGTTGGCCTGTTCCGCACCGAGTTCCTCTTCCTCGACCGTGACACCGCGCCGACGGTGGAGGAGCAGGTTGACGCCTACCGCGGCGTGTTCGCGGCCTTCCCCGGCAGGAAGGTCGTGGTCCGCACGCTCGACGCGGGCGCCGACAAGCCGCTGCCGTTCCTCACCGATGTCTCGGAGGCCAACCCGGCGCTCGGCGTCCGAGGGCTGCGCACATCGTGGCGATCGCCCGAGATCCTGACCGACCAGCTCCAGGCCATCGCGCAAGCGGCGAAGGCGGAGTCGGCCGAGGTCTGGGTGATGACGCCGATGGTGGCGACCGTCGACGAGGCGGGCGACTTCGTCGCGGAATGCGGCAAGCACGGGCTCGACATGGCCGGGGTCATGGTTGAGGTGCCCAGCGCCGCGCTGCGCTCCGAGCACGTCATGTCGGTCGCGCGGTTCGCGAGCATCGGCACCAACGACCTCACGCAGTACGCCATGGCGGCCGACAGGCTGCTCGGTGAGCTGGCCTCGCTGAATGACCCATGGCAGCCCGCGGTGCTTCAGCTGATCGACCTCACCTGCAAGGGCGCCGCAGTGCACGACCGACCGGTCGGGGTGTGCGGTGAGGCGGCTGCCGATGCGGCGCTCGCGTGCGTACTGGTTGGGCTCGGTGTCAGCAGCCTGTCGATGACGCCGCGGGCGCTGCCGGACGTCGCGGACGCGCTCGCTAGCGTCACGCGTGACGAGTGCGGGGATCTGGCGCGGGTGGCTCTAGCGGCGAAGACAGCCCGCGGGGCACGGGAGGCCGTACACACCATGCTGCCCGTCCTCGAGGACCTCGGGTTGTAGTCATGCGGTGGCGTGCAATCCGAGCTGACGCAGCCGGGTGTGCGTGTCTTCCAGTCCCCATGCGCGGGTGATCCGGCCATCCGTCGAGGCGGAAGAAGTAGACCTCGGCGATGTTGGCGAAACGGCGGCCGGTGGGTTCGTGCCCCAGCCACGCACTCGTGTGGGTTCCCGAGCAGGACATGCGGGCGACGACGGTGTCGCCCTCCGCGACCAGCTCCTTGATGCGCATGTGGACGTCGCTGAACGAGGTAAGGAAGGGCTCGATCCATCGTCGGGCGGCGGGCGCGAGGCGGGGGTCGTAGAGCCGGTCGATCGCGTCGAGGTCGCCTGAGTTCATGACCTCGGCGATGAGCTGCCGTACGACGTCCTTGTTCTGCTCAGTCGTGTTCATGATGGCCGCGGCGCGTACATGATGACGGCGACGCCGAGCAGGCAGATCGCGGCGCCGATGATGTCGAGGCGATCGGGGCGGAAGCCGTCGAAGATCACGCCCCAGGCCAGTGAGCCGGCGACGAACACGCCACCGTACGCAGCCAAGATCCGGCCGAAGTGCGGGTCGGACTGGAGTGTGGCGACGAAGCCGTAGAGGCCCAGCGCCATCACGCCCGCGCCGACCCAGAGCAGTCCACGGTGTTCGCGGACGCCCTGCCAGACCAGCCAGGCGCCACCGATCTCGGCCAGGGCTGCCAAGGCGAACAGGGCTATGGATCGGACGACGGTCATGGCGGCACCCTAATTTGGTTCCGGATACGCGGGAGGCGCGCGCGAGAAGTCCTGCGGTCAGGACGGTTCGCGGCGGCAGCCCGCATCCTCCGACGGCAGCACGTGGAGACGGGTGCGCTCACCATCGCGGATCTCGTCGTGCGTCGGGAACAGGCTGCACTCGTCGGGACCGGAGCAACCGCACTCGCGTGCCACCTCGAGCCAATCCTTCATCGCACGGGTACGCGCGAGGATCGCCTCCACCTCGGCCAACTTCTGCTCGGCCATGACCCGCATTGCCTCGGCGAGGCCCGGACCCGTCTCTACGTGCCTGACCAGCACATCGATCTCCCGAAGGCTGAAGCCGGCCGACTGTGCCACCGCGATGAAGGCCAGCGAGCCGAAGACCTCGTCGGAGTAGCGGCGATCCCCGTGGACCCGTTGTGGAGGCGGGAGCAGCCCCAAGGACTCGTAGTAGCGGATGGCGGAAGCGGCGACGCCTGCCCGGTGAGCAACCTCGCCAATCGTAAAACCAGGAAACCGGTCCATCCGAGCCCTTGCCTTCAAGTGCGCTTCAAGGATCAGCGTATGCATGTCCGTCAATCCATGAGGAGGAAGAGATGACAATCCACACCAAGAACGGCTTCGACCCGGAGACGTTCAAGCGGGCCTACGAGACGTGGGACCTCCCGGCGCTCCTCGCCTACTACGCCGAGGATGTCGAGCTGACCATGATCACCGCGGAGAACCCGCCTGGGAGCCCGCTCGTCCACCGTGGCAAGCAAGCCGTTCAGCAGATCGTCGAGCACGGCCGAGCCGCCGGCGTGGCCGTGACGGTCGAACGCCTGGTGGTTGGCGAAGCGGGCGCCGCCGCGACCTTCCACTGCCGGTTCCCGGGCGGTCAGGCCGTGGTGGCGAACGCCATTTTCGACCTGGTCGACGGGCGGATCGTGCGGGAGCACGAGGTTCTTGCAGGGGGCATCGCGAACGAAGTCATCGCGCGAAGCTAGTCCGTCGCAGCAAGCAGAGCAGCGGCCCGCTTCGCATCTGCGGACGTATGTGTCAACAGCGGCGAAGCGATGCAGGCCTGTGCGCTTACCTGGCGAGACTCGAACGCCTGTTCTAAGATGCATGCATGCGATGGGACGCGCTGACGCTCGACGCCGACCGCCGAGGGGACGCGGCCCAGCCCGCCCTGCCGCTGGGTATCCGTGACGCGGTGGTGCGCACCTTCGACACGCCTGGCTTTCAAGGCATGACGTTCTACGAGGTCCGCAGCCGCTCCGCGCTCAACCGAGTTCCTGACGCGTCGCGAGTCCCATTCCGATGGACCATCAACCCCTATCGCGGCTGCAGCCATGCCTGTGTCTACTGCCTGGCGGGCGACACCCAGATCCTGATGGCGGACGGGACGATCCGCGACCTCGCTGACCTGCGCATCGGCGACGAGATCATCGGCACCGAGGTCGCTGGCCGATATCGACGCTACGTGCGGACCACCGTTTTAGTCCATTGGCGCACGACGAAGCCCGCCTACCGGGTGAGACTCCGAGACGGCACCAGCGTGGTCGCGAGCGCGGACCACCGCTTTCTCACCGACCGTGGGTGGAGGCATGTCGCCCCGCTCCCTCACGGCAAGCGCCCACACCTCACGGTCCACAACTCACTTCTGGGGCTCGGCCTAGCTGCAACTAAGCCACTCGACAGCCCCGTCGACGGGCTCTTGGTCGCGAACGGCGCGGCCTTGAGTGTCGAGTCGGTCGAGCCCCTCGGCGTCACGCTCCCTATGTACGACATCACGACGGGCACGGGCGACTTCGTAGCCAACGGCGTCATCAGCCACAACTGCTTCGCCCGCAACACCCACACCTATCTCGACCTTGACGCCGGGCTCGACTTCAACTCAAAGATCATCGTCAAGGTCAACGTGGCCGAGCGGCTGCGCGCCGAGCTCGCTGCGCGCACATGGCAGGGCGAGCACGTCGCGATGGGCACGAACGTCGATCACCTACCAGCGGGCCGAGGGCCGTTACGAGCTGATGCCCGGGGTCATCCAGGCCCTGCGCGATGCGCGCAACCCGTTCTCGATCCTCACCAAGGGCTCGCTGATCCTCCGCGATCTCGACCTGATTGCCGAGTGTGCGGAGCTGTTCGACGTCGGCGTCAACGTTTCGGTTGGTTCCGTCGATCGTGAGCTGTGGCGGCTCGTCGAGCCTGGCACGCCGTCGCCGCAGAAGCGGCTGGCAGTTGCCCGTGCCTTCACCGACGCGGGTGTCGGCTGCGGCGTGCTCATGGCGCCGGTCCTGCCCGGCCTCAGCGACTCCGACGCCGCCCTCGACGCGACAGTCCGCGCGATTGCCGACTCGGGCGCCAGATCCATCACGCCCATCGTGCTGCACCTTCGCACGGGCGCCCGTGAGTGGTACCTGCAATGGCTGGCCGAGCACTTCCCGCGGCTGCTGCCTGACTACGAGCGGCTCTACGGCCGCGGCGCCTATGCGCCCAAGGCCTATCAGCAATGGGTGACCGAGCGCGTCCAAGCGCTGGCCGATCGGCTACGGCGTCGGCCGACGGTCGCCGCGAGCGGCGCGTCGAGTACGTGCACCCGCCCCGCCGGCGCCGGAGCCACCCGAGCAGCTGGCGCTCGGGCTGTGACGTCACCAGCCGCCGCTCGGCGTGCCGCCGCCTTCCGGGGTGGCCTCCTCGGCATCGAGGTCCTTGGCCAGCAGGGCGGCCAACGCGTCGAGGGTCTCCTCGGCGCCGTCGCCCTCGGCTTCGAGGATGACCTCGTCGCCGAACTCCGCGCCGAGCGTCATGATCCCGAGGATGGAGGCGGCATCGACGGGTGCCTTGTCCCCCTTGCGAATGTTGACCTTGACCGGCTGCTCAGCCGCGGCCTTGACGAACAGGGCAGCCGGGCGGGCGTGCAGCCCCACCTTGCTGGCGATGGTGACGCGACGCTCTGGCACCGGTTTCCTCCTGGCCTCAGGTGTTCGAGCCAGCCTATGCGACGCCTCCGGGACTCTCCTCCTGACCGCGGCACGCGTGGGTGAATACTGGGCGCACAGCGAACAGACGCCCCGTGAGGAGCACCACGATGCCCATCGCCTCCCCCGAGGTCTACGCGGAGATGCTCGACCGCGCCAAGGTCGGCGCGTACGCCTTCCCCGCGATCAATGTCACGTCGTCGCAGACGCTCAATGCCGCGCTGCAAGGGTTTGCAGCAGCGCACAGCGACGGCATCATCCAGATCTCGACCGGCGGCGCGGAGTACGCCTCCGGCCCGACCGTCAAGAACATGGTGACGGGGGCCGTTGCGCTCGCCGAATACGCACACCACGTCGCCAAGCACTACCCGGTCAACATCGCACTGCACACCGACCACTGCCCCAAGGACAAGCTCGAGAGCTATGTGCGACCGCTGATCGCGGTCTCGCAGGAGCGGGTCGACAAGGGAGACAATCCGCTGTTCCAGTCGCACATGTGGGACGGCTCAGCCGTTCCTTTGGACGAGAACCTCTCGATCGCGGCCGAGCTCCTGGAGCTGACGTCCAAGGCCAAGATCATCCTGGAGATCGAGGTCGGTGTCGTCGGGGGTGAGGAGGATGGCGTCGTTGGCGGCAGCGGCGAGAAGCTCTACACGACCGTCGAGGATGGCCTCAGGACAGCGAAGGCGTTGGGTCTGGGCGAGAAGGGCCGCTACATCGCGGCGCTCACGTTCGGCAATGTGCACGGTGTCTACAAGCCGGGCAACGTCGTGCTGCGCCCGAGCATTCTCAAGGACATCCAGCACGCCGTGGGCCAGAAGTACGGCGTTGAGAAGCCGTTCGAGCTGGTCTTCCACGGCGGGTCCGGCTCGCTGCTCGACGAGATCCGCGAGTCGCTCGACTACGGCGTCGTCAAGATGAACATCGACACCGACACGCAGTACGCGTTCACCCGCCCGATTACCGACCACATGTTCCGCAACTACGACGGCGTGCTCAAGGTGGACGGCGAGGTCGGCAACAAGAAGTCGTACGACCCGCGCGCCTGGGGCAAGCTCGCCGAAGCCGGCATGGCCGAGCGGATCCACCGGGCCGCCGAAGGCCTGCGCAGTGCCGGCCGGACGATCGCCACGTCGTGACGGACAACCTGCTTGCCGGTCCGCCGCCCACCCAGCTCCCCGACGATCCGGCCCCGCGGGCTGAGTTCGCCGCCGGCGCCGACCCGGTCGATGTCGCCGCTCGCCACCCGTCGAGCTCGCTCGCCTGGGCGGTGCTCGCCGAGGGGGCTCTCGACGGTGGCCGGCCGGTCGAGGCGTACGCCTACGCCCGCACCGGATACCACCGCGGCCTCGACCAGCTGCGTCGCAACGGTTGGCGAGGCCAGGGGCCGGTGCCGTGGGAGCACGAGCCCAACCGGGGCTTCCTGCGCGCGTTGCACGCGCTGAGCCAGGCGGCAGCGGCGATCGGCGAAGACGACGAGGCGACCCGGTGTGCGCAGTTCCTGCGCGACTGCAGCCCCGCCGCGGTCGATGCCCTTCAGGGCTGAGTTGACCAAGACAGATACGTGACCACCGAAGCCGTCCCCTGACGCGGTTTCGATGGTCACGTCGCGCCTCCCATGATGCTCTTGGGCGCCTGCATGGGCTAGACCTTTGAGCGGCTAAGGATGCGTCATCCGCCCCAGCGCACGGGAAAGGACCCTCGGATGCCCGCGATCGTGGTGCTCGGCGCCCAGTGGGGCGACGAGGGCAAGGGCAAGGCCACCGACGTGCTCGGCAGCTCGGTCGACTACGTCGTCAAGTACAACGGCGGCAACAACGCCGGCCACACGGTGGTCATCGGCGACGAGAAGTACGCGCTGCACCTGCTGCCGTCAGGCATCCTGACCCCGGGGGTCACGCCCGTCATCGGCAACGGGGTCGTCGTCGACCTGAAGGTGCTCTTCGAGGAGATCGAGGCCCTGGAGGCGCGCGGCATCGACACCTCCCGGCTGGTGCTCAGTGCGAGCGCGCACATCATCCCGTCGTACAACCGCACGGTCGACAAGGTGGTCGAGCGTTTCCTTGGCAGTCGGCGCATCGGCACCACGGGGCGTGGCATCGGGCCGACGTACGCGGACAAGATGAACCGGGTCGGCATCCGCGTGCAGGACCTATTCGACAAGTCGATCCTGCGGCAGAAGGTCGAGGGGGCGCTCGTCCAGAAGAACCAGCTGCTCGTCAAGGCCTACAACCGCCGCGCCGTGGCGGTGGACGACGTCGTCGGTGAGCTGCTGTCGTACGTCGACCGCGTCCGGCCCATGGTCGCCGACACCGCACTGCTGCTTGGCCGGGCGCTCGACGCCGGTCAGACGGTCCTGCTGGAGGGCGGCCAGGCCACGCTGCTCGACGTCGACCATGGCACGTACCCGTTCGTCACCTCGTCCAACCCGACCGCGGGTGGCGCGTGCACCGGCTCGGGCATCCCACCGACGCGGCTCGACCGGGTGATCGCCGTGGTCAAGGCCTACACAACGCGGGTGGGTGAGGGCCCGTTCCCGACCGAGCTGCTTGACCAGGACGGCGAGCGGCTCAGGCAGACCGGCGGCGAGTTCGGCACGACAACCGGCCGCCCGCGCCGAACCGGGTGGTACGACGCGCCGATCGCCCGATTCGCTGCCCGCATCAACGGCGTCACCGACTTCGTGCTCACCAAGCTCGACGTTCTCACCGGGTGGGAGCGGATCCCGGTGTGCGTGGCGTACGACGTCGAGGGCGTGCGGCAGGACGAGATGCCGATGACGCAGACCGACTTCCACCACGCAAAGCCGGTGTATGAGTTCTTCGACGGGTGGGACGAGGACATCAGCGCTGCCCGGTCAGTCTCCGATCTGCCCAAGGCGGCACGTGAGTACGTGACCGCGATCGAGGAGATGAGCGGCGCGCCGTTCTCCGCGATCGGCGTCGGGCCCGGCCGCGACGCGGTGATCCAGCTCCGGTCGTTGCTGTGACATAGCGGCCGGGTCGATCACGTTCAGAATGCTGAGCTGGTCTGTGCAAGGCCTGCATGCCGCGCGCAGACCGGGGCGCCCACGTTAACGTGATCGACCCGGCTCGCAGGTCGGCCTCCGGTCACCCCTCGATGTTGGCCATCACGTGCTTGATGCGCGTGTAGTCCTCGAACCCGTACATCGACAGGTCCTTGCCGTAGCCCGACTTCTTGAACCCGCCGTGCGGCATCTCCGCGACGAGCGGGATGTGCGTGTTGATCCACACGCAGCCGAAGTTGAGCCGGCGCGCCATGCGCATCGCCCGGCCGAAGTCGCGGGTCCACACCGAGGATGCGAGTCCGTACGGAACACCGTTGGCCCAGCGCAGCGCCTCGTCCTCGTCGGAGAACTGCTGCACGGTGATGACCGGCCCGAAGATCTCCTGCTGGCTCGCCTCGTCGTCCTGGCGCAGGCCCGACAGGACGGTCGGCTCGAAGAAGTATCCGACGTCACCGACCACGTGACCGCCGGCCGCGACCGTGGCGTGGTCGGGCAGCCGGTCGACGAAGCCGCGAACGCGTTCGAGCTGGTTGGCGTTGTTGAGTGGTCCATACAGCGCGTCCTCGTCGGACGGCGCGCCGGTGCGAGTGTTGCGGGCTTGCTCGGTGAGGGCCGCGACGAAGTCGTCGTAGATGCCCGGCCCGGCGAGCACGCGCGTCGCGGCCGTGCAGTCCTGACCGGCGTTGAAGTAGCCCGCGACTGCGATGGCCTCCGCGGCGGCCTCGAGGTCGGCGTCGTCGAAGACCACCACGGGTGCCTTGCCACCGAGCTCAAGGTGGACGCGTTTGACGTCGGCGGCGCCCGACTTGGCGACCTCCATGCCGGCCCGCACCGAACCGGTGATGGCGACCATCGCGGGGGTCGGGTGCTCGACCAGGAGCCGACCGGTGTCGCGGTCTCCGGTCACGACATTGAGCACGCCGGGTGGCAGGAACTCGGCGGCGATCTCGGCGAGCAGCAGAGTGGACGCCGGCGTGGTGTCCGACGGCTTGAGCACCACGGTGTTGCCGGCGGCCAGCGCGGGCGCGATCTTCCAGACCGCCATCATCAGCGGGTAGTTCCACGGCGTGACCTGCCCGACCACACCGATCGGCTCGCGACGGACGAACGACGTGTGCCCAGTCATGTACTCGCCCGCCGAGCGCCCCTCCAGAACGCGTGCGGCGCCGGCGAAGAACCGGATCTGGTCGATCGCCGGCGGCAGCTCGTCGGAGCGGGTGAGCGCGATCGGCTTGCCGGTGTTCTCGACCTCGACCTCGATGAGCTCCTCGGCGCGCGACTCGACCGCGTCGGCGAGCTTGAGCAGCGCGCGCTGCCGCTCGCTCGGCGTCGCGTCGCGCCAAGACTCGAATGCGGCGGCCGCGGCGGTGTACGCCGCAGCCACGTCTGCCGGCCCCGACACCGGCGCCTGCGCGAACACCTCCCCCGTGGACGGGTTCACGAGGTCGGTCGTACGGCCGTCGGCGGCGTCGACGTACTCGCCGTTGACGAAGTTCTTCAGCTGGCGCAGGTCACCCATGTCTGGTCGCTCCCGAAATCTACGGATCTCGTCAAATCTCACCGGATCGCGTCCCGATCAGCAAGGCCTACCAGGGCACGGACCGCGAAATCCGTACGTTCTCCATGGCGGAGGCCGCTTCATTCCGGCGGGCGCCGGCCACCGTCCGTACGGGAAAACACCACCCAGGTCTGCCCAAACGCCCGTGCTGTGCTCTAGCGTGCTCTGGCGCGCGTGAGACCGCACGGGGCTCGCAGGGCGTGCTCGCTCGGAAGGATGCGCCCATGATCGTTGCCGTACCCCTGCACAACCAGTACGTCCACCTCGAGCCGCTGCGCCTCGATCACGCAGACGACCTGTACGAGGCAGCGCGCATCGACGCGGACGAGGTCTTCGAGTGGACCGGGATCTGGCAGGCGCCCCGCTGCCTCGACGACACCAAGGCAACCATCGCCGAGTTGCTGACGGGCGCTGACCACGGCACGCAGGCGACCTGGGCCATCCGCCGCCACGTGGACGGCCGGCTGGTGGGCTCCACGTCCTATCTCGAGATCGAGCCCAGGCATCGGCGGGTCGAGGTCGGTGCCACCTGGCTGGGCCGCCAGTGGTGGCGCACCGAGGTCAACACCGCGACCAAGCTGTTGGTCCTGGGCCATGCCTTCGAGGACTGTGGGGTGGAGCGGGTGACGATCAAGACCGACACCCGCAACGAACGGTCCGCACGGGCCATTGCCCGGCTCGGTGCCGTGCAGGAGGGCGTGCTCCGTCACCACATGCTGCGGGCCGACGGCTCGTGGCGCGACAGCGTCTACTTCTCGATCATCGCGTCGGAGTGGTCACACGTGCGGGACCGGCTTGCCGACCGGCTGCACCGTGGCGCGATCGAGATGCTCTGGGGCGTGGGAGTCGCCTAACGCTCGACCCGCCGAGACCTCGCGCAGCGCGCTACGGTGATCACGACGCCGCACCGCGCAGGGAGGTTCTCGCCGTGCCCGAGCTCCGTCGCCCGATTCCGTCGACGTTCCGCCGCGGCGGACAGCGCCGGGGCACCGTCAGCGAACCCTCCCCCGAGGAGTCGATGGAGCCGCGCGTCCGGCGCGGTGAGCCAGCCCGTCGAGCGCAGTGTGGTCAACGCCGCGATCTACGACCACGGGCGGCGCGCCGACACCCCGGCGACGTTGTCGCGCATCCGTGAGCAGGTGCGGGACAAGCCAGGCGCCATGGCCTGGATCGGCCTGCTGCGCCCGACCGACAGGCAGCTCCTGCAGGCGGCCGAGGAATTCGAGCTGCACGAGCTGGCCGTGGAGGACGCCATCGTCGCCCACCAGCGACCCAAGCTCGAGCGCTACGGCGAGACGTTGTTCATCGTCCTCCGCGCAGCCCGCTATATCGACGAGACCGAGACAGTCGAGTTCAGCGAGCTGCACGTCTTCACCGGGCCGGACTTCGTCCTCACCGTGCGGCACGGTAATGCCCCCGAGCTGGCATCGGTTCGGGCCCGCATGGAAACCGATCCGGACCTGCTCGCGCTGGGCTCGGAAGCCGTGCTCTACGCCATCCTCGACGCGGTCGTCGACGGGTACGCCCCGGTCGTCGCCGGCCTGCAGAACGACCTGGATGAGATCGAGATCCAGGTCTTCTCCGGCGACCCCAGCGTGTCCCGGCGCATCTATGAGCTGTCCGGCGAGGTCGTCGAGTTCCAGCGGGCCACGCGCCCTCTCCTCGACATCCTGGCGGGCCTGTCCGCCGGCTCCGCGAAGTACGGCGTCGACGAGGAGCTGCAACGCAACCTGCGTGACGTGGCCGACCACGCCACCACCGTCGCCGAGCGGGTGGACACGTTCCGCCAGATGATCACCGACATCCTCACGCTCAACGCGATCCTCGTCGCGCAATCCCAGAACGAGGACGTCAGGTCCCTCACGAGTGCGAGCTTCGACCAGAACGAGGAGATCAAGAAGATCTCCGCGTGGGCCGCCATCCTCTTCGCCCCGACCCTGATCGGCACCATCTACGGCATGAACTTCGACCACATGCCGGAGCTGCATTGGATGCTGGGATATCCGTTCGCGCTCTTCCTGATGGCCGTGGTTTGCGTGACGCTCTACCTCGTCTTCAAGAGGCGCGAGTGGCTTTGAGTGGAGTGTGCTGATGTCCCGTCGTGCGACACAGCAGCGACGCTTCCAGGTGGCCGAGGACGAGGTCACCAAGCTGTACGAGCAGGAGCGCTTATCGCGAGGCGTTGGCCCTGTTGCACGAGGCGGCGCCGTCGTTCCCGGCGTACCGAGCCGACACGGCGCACCTGGCCGCCTGCCTGCTCGCTCGTGACGGCGACGCCAAGGCTGCGCTGCGCGAGCTCCGATCGGCGGTGCAGGACGGCTACTGGTGGGCGCCACGGGTGCTGCTCGATGACGACGACCTTGCCTCTGTGCAGTCGCTCGACGGCTGGGACGCGCTTGTCGCCGAGTCCGCGCGACGGGCTGAGGAGCACGCGGAGGTGGAGCCAGTCACGGTGGTCGTACAACCTGCGGGCGAACCGCGCGGTGTCCTCGTCGTGCTGCACGGCGCGCAGCAGGAGCCGCTGCAGGTCGCGGCCGACTGGCAGGCGGCTGCCGACGCAGGCTTCGTCATCCTGGCGCCCCGGTCGACGCAGCAGTCGAGCCCGACCTTTCGCACCTGGCCAGACCAGGCCATCGCGTCCCGGGACGTGGCGGCCGCCCTGCGCCGTGTCCCGGAGGCGGCTTCGCTCCCGGTGCTCGCGGCCGGGTTCTCCGCCGGTGGGCGGGCAGCCCTGCTCTGGGCCCTGTCCGGGGATCCGGCGCCGGTGCATTCCTACGTGGTCGTCGCCCCGTCGATCGGCCCTGACCAGCTGCCTCACGAGCCGCTGTCCGTGTCGGGTGTGATGCTGCTGGGCGGCAACGACGATCTCACCGACGCGGCGCGCGCCGCAGCCGAGCAGCTCAGCCCGACAACCAGGGTCGACCTCATTGCCGGGCTCGCCCACGACTACCCGGCAGACTTCGACGGCTGGCTCGCTGCGACGCTCGCTGATCTCGTACGCCCCGGAGCCACCGCCTCGCGCTGACCTGCCTGGGAATGATCACGAGTAGCACGTTTCCCCCCGCTCCGACAGGGCTGTAGGCCTGGCGGCGCAAGGAGAGTCCTGCTACTCGTGGTCATTCCCCGGCCTGGCCAACTAGCCTCGGGTCCGTGAGCAACTACGACATCTGGTTCGTGCAGCGGCAGCCCGGTCAGTCCTGGCGGGATGCGTGGAACGCCGCCGAGCACGGCGGTGAGCTGAGCACGACGCGACTGGCCGAGTGGGACAGGCTCGTCGTCACCGCCCGCGAGCTGCTCGGAGACGTCGAGGTGTTCGCCACGCCCGACACGCACGAGATCACGTCGACGACCACGCAGCTGTCGCTGTGGCCCGACTCGGCGCGGATCCGCGTCAACGACCCCGCCGACATCGACGCGCGTGATCGGGCCTACGAGCTGGCCGCTGCGGTGATTCGTGAGACGGGGCTGCCCGGCTTCGACGTACAGAAGACCAAGGTCTTGCGGGCCGGTCCCACGGCCGACACCGCCTCCAGCGAAACCCCGATCGCCGACCGCATCGCCGACCAGCTGTCCAGCCCGGACATCCGCGAGACCATGCGCGACGTGGAGCGCCAGCTGCGGCGGTTCTGGGAGCAGTTCGGGAGTCGCTAGGCTCGACTCCCGTGCGCGTACTCGTCATTGGATCCGGCGCCCGGGAGCACGCCCTCGTCAAGGGCCTGCTCCGCGACCCGGGGGTCACCGAAGTCCATGCCGCTCCCGGAAATGCGGGGATCGCGGCCGAGGCCGCGGTCCATGCGGTCGACGCCCTCGACGGCGCGGCCGTGGCCGAGCTCGCCGAGCGGATCGGCGCCGACCTGGTCGTCATCGGCCCCGAGGACCCCCTCGTCCGCGGGGTGGCCGACGCGGTGCGCGCCAGGGGCATCGACTGCTTCGGCCCCCGCGCGGAAGCCGCTCGCCTCGAAGGCTCCAAGGCGTTCGCCAAGGAGATCATGGCCGCGGCCAACGTGCCGACTGCCATGGCACACGTGTGCGAGACGGCCGACGAGGTTGCGGCAGCGCTCGATGCGTTCGGACCGCCGTACGTGGTCAAGGACGACGGGCTCGCCGCGGGCAAGGGCGTGGTCGTCACCACCGACCGCGCGGAGGCTCTGGCGCATGCCGCCCACTGCCGACGCGTCGTCGTCGAGCAGTTTCTGGATGGGCCCGAGGTCAGCCTGTTCTGCCTCAGCGACGGAGAGGCGGTCGTTCCGCTGGTGCCGGCCCAGGACTACAAGCGCGCCTACGACGGTGACGCCGGGCCCAACACGGGTGGCATGGGCGCCTACGCCCCGCTCGACTGGACGCCGGAGGACCTGACCAAAGACGTCGTGGAGCGCGTCGCGCAACCCGTGATCGACGAGCTCCGGCACCGCGGCGCGCCCTTCGCCGGGCTGCTCTACATCGGGCTGGCGCTGACTAGCGGGGGACCGAAGGTCGTGGAGTTCAACTGTCGCTTCGGTGACCCCGAGACCCAGGTCGTGCTCGCCCTGCTGCGATCGCCGCTCGGCTCGCTGCTGCGCGCGGCTGCGACCGGAACGCTACGCGACCATGTGCCACCCACCTACGCCGACGGTGCCGCGATCACCGTCGTCGTCGCCGCCGAGGGATACCCGTCGGCGCCTCGCAAGGGCGACGTCATCGGCGGGCTCGGCGCGGCGGCCGACGTGCGCGGTGTGCAGATCATCCACGCTGGTACGGCGTTGGACCCCGCCGGCCGCGTGGTCAGCAACGGCGGGCGGGTGCTGTCAGTCACCGCGGTCGGCGCCGACTTGGCCGAGGCACGGGCGCGGGCCTACGAAGCCGTCGACCACATCGAGCTGGCTGGCTCACACCACCGCGCAGACATCGCCAGCAAGGCACTGCGCGGCGAGATCGCCACACCGACGGGAGGCTGACGTGATCGAAGCTCGCTCGCTCACCAAGAGGTTCGGCGACACCGTCGCGGTCGATGACCTCACGTTCAGCGTGCAGCCGGGAGTCGTAACCGGCTTCCTGGGGCCCAACGGTGCCGGCAAGTCGACAACAATGCGGATGATCCTGGGGCTGGACCGACCCACGGCCGGCAGCGCGCTGGTCAATGGCCACCCCTACGACCACTCGCGCCAGCCGCTGCACGAGATCGGGGCGTTGCTCGACGCCAAGAACGTCCACGGCGGCCGCACCGCCCACGCCCACCTGCTGTCGCTCGCCCAGAGCAACGGCATCCCGCGGAAGCGGGTCGACGCAGTGCTCGAGATGACCGGCATGACGTCCGTACGCAAGAAGCGCATCAAGGGGTTCTCCCTCGGCATGTCGCAACGGCTGGGTATCGCGGCGACGATGCTCGGCAATCCGCAGATCCTGATGTTCGACGAACCGGTCAACGGGCTGGACCCCGAGGGCATCCTGTGGATCCGCAACTTCATGAAAGCGCTCGCCGCCGAAGGCCGTACGATCTTCGTCTCCAGCCACCTCATGAGCGAGATGTCGCAGACCGCCGACCATCTCATCGTCATCGGCCGAGGACGCCTGCTCGCGGACGTGAGCACGCAGGAGTTCATCGCGCAGAGCTCGCAGAACCACGTACGGGTCAAGTCGCCACAGGCGACCGAGCTTGCCGAGCTGCTCACCGGGCAGGGGCTGCAGGTCGAGCCCGTTGAGGGCTATCTGCAGGTCACTGGTGCCGAGCCGGCCACGGTCGCCGACCTTGCCTACGACAACCGCATCCGGGTGCACGAGGTGTTCCTGCAACGCTCCTCACTCGAGGAGGCATTCATGGAGATGACGCGCGACAGCGTCGAGTTCCACGCCGAGATCGCGGCTCCCGATGCCGCCGCTGCCGGACGGGAGCCGTGAGCACCATGTCCACGACCGCTACGCAGCCGGCACCCGCCTCGGTGCGCCACGACGACAGCATGTGGCACGTCATCCGCTCCGAGTGGACCAAGTTCTGGTCCGTCCGCTCCACCATGTGGAGCCTGATCATCCTTGTCGTCGTGACTCTGGGATTCTCTGCACTGTTCTCCTGGGGGACGGCGGCGTCCTTCGACGAGCTGAGCGCTGAAGAGCGCGCGACATTCGACAGCACATCCACCAGCCTGGGCGGAATCTTCTTCGGCCAGCTGGTAATCGCCGTCCTGGGCGTGCTCATCATCAGCACGGAATACTCGACGGGCGCGATCAAGACATCGCTTGCGGCTGTTCCTCAGCGCATGCGGTTGCTGTTCGGCAAGGCCCTGGTGTTCGCGTTCGTTGCGGCGGTTGTCGGCTTCGTCACTTCATTTGGAGCGTTCTTTCTGGGCCAACTCCTCCTTGCGAGCGAGGACCTCGAGACCACCCTCAGTGAGCCCAACGTGCTGCGAGCGGTCATCGGCGGTGGGCTCTACCTCGTCGGCAGCGGCTTGTTCGGCTTTGCCGTGGGCGCACTGCTGCGACACACCGCGGGTGCCATAACCGTTGCGGTTGGGGGACTGTTCGTCCTGCCCATCCTGACCCAGCTGCTCCCTGGGGAATGGGGCGACACGATCAACAAGTACTTCCTCGCCAACGCCGGGTTCAACGTCATGGTCGCCAGGCAGACGGATCCCGACGCGCTCGGCCCGTGGGAAGGCTACTTCGTCTTCACGTTGTACTGGGTCGTCATCCTCGCCGTCGCCGCTGTGCTCATGAAGCGCCGCGACGCTTGACGCCCTTCTGTCAGGCGCCGTTGTAGGCGTCTCGCCAGGCGAGCCACTCCTTGAGAAGGCTCAGATCCAGATCCGGGCCGGATGCCTTCACGGTGAACAGGGTCGCCCCTGCCTTGGCCATCGCATCGCCCGCCTCCGCTAGGCCTCTGACGGATCACGTGCATCGACCGCTCGATCGAGGCCGGGTCACGGCCCACCCGCGCACACCACTCATCGAGCACGGCCGACTTGTGCCGGAAGACCTCGACGTCGGCGAGGCTGTGCCAGATGTCCGCATGCTCGGCGACGATGCGAAGCGTCTTGCGCTCACCACCACCGCCGATCATCACCGGGATGTCGCGGGTCGGCGCCGGATCGAGCTTGGCCCAGCGCGCCCTGATGCGCGGCATGGCTTCGGCGAGGGCGTCGAGCCGGCTGCCGGCCGTGCCGAACTCGTACCCGTACTCGATGTAGTCCTTCTCGAACCAGCCCGAGCCGATGCCGAAGATGAGCCGGCCGTTGCTGATGTGGTCGACCGTACGGGCCATGTCGGCGAGCAGGTCGGGGTTGCGATAGCTGTTGCAGGTGACGAGCGCGCCGATCTCGACGCGCGACGTCTGCTCCGCCCACGCAGCGAGCAGCGACCAGCACTCGAAGTGCTTGCCGGTGTGCCCGGCGCTCAGCGGGAAAAAATGGTCCCAGGTGAAGATGACGTCGGCACCGGCGTCCTCTGCTTCGGTGACGGCACGGCGGATGTCGGTGTAGTCGGCGTGCTGCGGCTGCAACTGAAAGGCGATGCGGACAGGTCGAGGCACGGCTTCCTCTCAACGGACCATGACCACAAGCAACCGCTCCAGCTCTGCGGCAGGGTCATCGGTCAGACCGGTGTGGATCGGCGACGTCTGGATGATCGTCGATCGAGGCGCGGTAAGCCACCGAAATCTCTCGCCGGGGGAGCGGGCGACGCTGGCGGGCACGGCGCCGTCGCCCGCGCACAGGTCGCGGAGCCCGGCCAGATGTCGTCGTACGAGGTCGAGGTCGACGCTTGGGTCGAGCGCTCGCAGGCGGTCCTCGTCCAGCTCGATCGCGGCCTGCAGAAAACTGAGCCCCTGGCAATAGACGATCGCCCCGGCGTTGACGAACTCGCCGCGCTCGACCTTCGGCACGACCCGCACGACGCGACCACTCAAAGGCGTGCACGGGTCGCCTCCACATCCGGCAGCCAGGTGTCGCGCTGGGCGAGCCGATCGGCCAGCACCGCGACGTACGCCTCGCGCACCTCGACGGGGCTGGCAAACCCGGGCTCATGCGCGAGCCACAGATCGGGTACGGCCTGGGCGGCAGCGACCAGCAGATCGGTCGTCACGAGGGCAGCAAGCCGCTCGTCGGCGTCGAGCACCGAGCCGGCGCGCCGGATGAGCACGTGCTCGGCGGCCTGGGCGTAGGGCCGCGTGGGCGCCGCGTCACGACCGGCCCAGTTGTGCGCGAAGTAGAGCGCGGCACCATGGTCGATCAGCCACATCTGCCGGTGCCACATGAGCAGGTTGGGGTTGCGCCACGACCGGTCGACGTTCTGGACGAGTGCGTCGAACCACAGGACGGCGGCGGCCTCCTCGGCTGTCACGTCATCGACGGACGCGTTGACGTCGAACGACCCCGGCAGGTAGTCAACGCCGAGGTTGACTCCGGCGCTGGCCCGCAGCAGTGCCTGCACCTCGAAGTCCGGCTCCGCCCGGGCCAGCTCGCCGTCGACCTCGATCAGCACATGCTCGGGCACCCGCAACCCGACGGCCCGCGCGATCGCGCCGGAGATCACCTCCGCGGCCAGCGCCTTCGCGCCCTGCCCGGCACCGCGGAACTTGACGACGTACATGCCGAGGTCGTCGGCCTCGACAAGACCCGGGAGCGAGCCACCCTCGCGCAGCGGCAGCGTGTAGCGCGTTGCCGTCACTCGCCGCAGTGCCGAGTCCTCGAGCACCGTCATGCCGCAGGAATCTACGGGATGCCGCGCAATCTGAGCTCGGGGCGGCGCCGAACTTGGGGTGGCCTTTCCATATCGAGAGGGGAACACCCATGGCCAGACTGACGAGGCGCGCGTTCATCGGAACCGCTGCGGCCGGAGCCGCTGCCGCGACCGTGACCGCCCTGCCCGGCGTTGCCTCCGCCGCACCCAAGGACGACGAGGACGACCGCGACGCTCCCGCGACCAGCGGGCCGGTCATGGTGCGCGTCCGCAACGCACGTACGGGCGAGATGTCGCTCTACCTCGGGACCGAGGAGATCAGCTACACCGACAAGACGCTGGCCCGACGCCTCGCGCGTGCGGCTGCCCGCGGCTGACCAACAAGGAGTACACATGTCGTCCCACCGTGAAGCGCCCGAGATCTCCAAGGATCCCGTGTGTGACAGCACCGACGTCTACTGCTTTGTCAGTCCGGACAGGCCCGACACTGTCACGATCATCGCCAACTACATCCCGTTGCAGGGCCCCGCTGGTGGGCCCAACTTCTACGAGTTCGGCGAGGACGTCCTGTACGAGATTCACATCGACAACGACGGCGACGCCAAGCCCGACATCACCTATCAGTTCCGCTTCGACACCAAGGTGCGAAACCCGCGGAGCTTCCTCTACAACACCGGGCCCATCACCTCGCTCGACGACCCGGACTGGAACCGGGTCCAGACCTATTCGGTCACCAAGGTCGTCGACGGGCGAAGCCGTCGCCTCGCCGACAACGTGCCGAGCCCGCCGTGCAACATCGGGCCGCGGTCCACGCCCAACTTCGACCGGCTACGCGACGCCGCAGTGACGACGCTGCGCAGCGGTGAGAAGGTCTTCGCCGGGCAGTGCGCCGAGATGTTCTACGTCGACCTCGGCTCGATCTTCGACCTCGGCGCCCTGCGGCCGGTGCAGAACCTGCACCTGATCCCGCTCGCGTCCGCGGCCGGCGTCAACGCGACGAAGTTCCTCAACGTGCACGCCATCGCCATCCAGGTCCCGATCACGGACCTGACCCGCAACGGCAAGCGTCCGACCGACGTGAACGACCCAGCGGCGACGATCGGCGTCTACACCTCGGCAAGCCGGCAGAAGATCCTTGTCCGCGATGAGGACGACGACCGTGGCGTCGGCCCGTGGGTGCAGGTGTCCCGCCTGGCCAACCCGCTGTTCAACGAGGTCATCGTGCCCATGGGCGAGAAGGACGAGTGGAACAGCCGTCGGCCGTCGGGCGACAGCCGCTACGTCCCGTTCGTCGAGCGGCCTGAGCTGCAGGCACTGCTGCCGGTGCTCTACCCGGGAGTGTTCCCCAACCTGGCGGCACTGCAGAAGAAGCGGGCCGACCTGGTGGCGATCCTGCTGACCGGCATCCCGGCCGGACTGATCCCCGGTTTCCAGAACTTCACCGGTGACCGGCCTGCCGACCTGATGCGGCTCAACACGGCGATCCCGCCGTCGGCGAAGCCGAACGTGCTCGGTCTCCTCGGTGGCGACCTGGCCGGCTTCCCCAACGGCCGGCGGGTGTTCGACGACGTGGTCAAGATCGAGCTGCAGGCCGTCGCTGGTGCGACGTTCCCGCTGGTGGACCCGACGTACACGCCCGACGCCGCAATCCCCGCGGTTGACGACGGGCTCGGGCCGGACTCTGTTGGGACCCCGTTCCTCAACAGGTTCCCCTACCTCGGCACGGCCTACAGCGGCTTCAACGTGCCGGCGGCGTGACATGCACACCGACCACGGGCATGGCCACGGCCACAGCCATGAACATGGCCACGGCCACGGGCACTCGCACGCCGAGCCGGCACGTCCGGCCGACGAGGTGAGTGAGGCGTTGCTCGTCGACATCGGCGGCGACGTCGGTGCGCTCGTGATCTACGCCGGCGAGGAGCTGGTCGGCCGCGAGGTCGAGATCGTGGTGGCCGGTCGTGAAACCGGTCACCCCGTTCACAACGTGGTGCGGCGGCGGCGGGTCGGGGCACAGGTCGTGTACGCGGCCGTGTTCCCCGACCTGCCGGCCGGTGTGTACGAGCCGTACGGACTGGCCGGCGACGGCCATCAGCGCATCCCCGTCGTCGGTGGGCGCATCACCGAGGTCGACTGGTAGCACTCTCCCCACCAACGCCGATCTTGAGACATCCAAGGTGCCCGGGCACCCGCGATGTCTCAAGATCGGCTTGTGCGTGACGACACGGCCCGGCGACTGTCCCGGTTCCACATGATCGTCTACCGGCTCACCCGTGGCGCCCTCGGGCGACGGCTGGTCCGAAACGACATGCTGCTGCTCACCACGAGGGGATGCACGACCGGCCGGGCTCACACCGTTCCGCTGCTGTATCTGCGAGAAGGCGACACGCTGGTCGTGATCGCCTCATGGGGAGGGCGACCGAGTGATCCGGACTGGTACCGCAATCTCGTCGCCGAACCGCTGGCAAGGGTCCAGGTGAGATCGAAGACCTGGACCGTGAGGGCTCGCACCGCCAGCCCCGACGAAAGAGAGGCCTGGTGGCCGCGGATCGTCGCGGCGTACGCGGGCTACCGCGACCTATCAGGCCCACACCGACCGGGTCATCCCGGTGGTCATGCTCGAGCCGTACTCCTAGCTGCCGCTGCCGTACGGACGCGTGATGATCTCGAGGAGATGTCCGCTCGGGTCCTCCCAGTACACCCCGCGACCGCCGTCGTGGGTGTTGAACTCGCCCGGCCGCCGCCGGAACGGGTCGGCCCAGAACTGCAGGCCGCGATCCTTGATCCGGGCGAAGATCGCATCGAAGTCGTCTTCGCTCACCAGGAAGGCGTAGTGCTGCGGTCTGACCGGCCCATGATCGTCGGCGAAGTCGAGGGAGACGTCGTTGGCCAGCTGGACGACCATGAACGGGCCGTACGGCACCGGGGCAGCGAGGCTGAGCATCTCAGCGAGAAACGTCGCAGACTCGTGCTTGTCCCGTGCCGTCACGATCGTGTGATTCAACTGCGCACCCATGATCAGTGCAGCGCGACCGTGAGCAGTAACAGCGACGGCTCGATGGCCTCGACTTCGTGTCTTTGCGGCGGCACCGCGACGAGCTGGCCCGCACCAAACTCCGTGTTGGACTCACCGGCGCGGAGCCGGACACGTCCTTGCAGGCAGAACACCGATGCGTCACCCGGACTCTTGTGCTCAGCCAACACCCGCCCGGCAGCGAGAGCGACGACGGTCTGCCGCAGCCGTGCTCCGGATCGCCCGTAGACGGTGACCGAGCTGCGGCCACTGTCGGCCGTCGCTGCACGGGCAAGCTGGTCCTCGCCGAGGGTCGTGATCGAGACAACTTCCATGGACGTCGATCGTGTCACGAAGGCTGATCGAGGGTGCCGCTGGGTGACTCGGGTCCGTCAACGCCTCCTGGCGATTGGATAGTCGTGCACCCGTGGGACGCTGCCGATCTCGAACTGCCAATCGGGCACCCGGGCGGGGCCGGCCACCGCGGCGCGCACGGCAGCGGCTGCTCTGCGCAGGAGACTGGTGACTGACGACCTTGGGTTCGTCGACGCGGCTGCCTGCGCCGCGAGCCGGTCGCGGTCCGCCTCCTCCATCAGCTCACGGTGCCGTTCGTTGATCATCGAATCCGTGGCGTGGAAACTCATTCGATTCACTCCCTTCGGGACCATCACTCGGCTCGGCGCACGCGTTGCGCCCTTCCTACGGTGATCGCGAGCGCTCGGTCGCGAATCGGCAGTGCTGCCTAATCGCCGAGCCGCACTGCCTATGCGGGACAATCGGGGCATGAGCAAGCCCTCGATCCCTGATGTCCTTGCCGCCCGCTACGCGTCCCCCGAGCTGGCGGCGTTGTGGTCGCCGGAGCGCAAGGTCGTCCTCGAGCGCGAGCTGTGGATCGCGGTCTTACGTGCCCAGCGCGAGCTGGGGATCGAGGTGCCGGACGGTGTTGTGGAGGCGTACGAGGCCGTCGTCGACCAGATTGACCTCGAGTCGATCGCGACGCGCGAGCGAGTGACCCGACACGACGTCAAGGCGCGGATCGAGGAGTTCTCCGCGCTGGCCGGCGCCGAGCAGATCCACAAGGGGATGACCTCGCGCGACCTCACCGAGAACGTCGAGCAGATGCAGGTCCGGCTGTCTCTGCTGCACGTGCGCGATCGAGTTGTGGCGACACTCGTACGGCTGGCCCGACTCGCGGCCGAGCACACCGACCTGGTCATGGTCGGGCGCTCGCACAACGTCGCCGCGCAGGCGACCACTCTCGGCAAGCGGTTCGCATCGGCGGCCGACGAGCTCCTGGTCGCCTTCGAGCGGCTGTCGGATCTGATCGAGCGCTATCCGCTGCGCGGCGTCAAGGGACCGATGGGCACCGCGCAGGACATGCTCGATCTGCTCGATGGCGACGCGGCCAAGCTTGCCGAGCTGGAGCGGCGCGTGGCAACGCACCTTCGGCTTCTCCCGGGTGCTGACGTCGGTGGGACAGGTCTACCCGCGCTCGCTAGACCTCGACGTGGTGTCGGCGCTCGTGCAGGTGGCCGCTGGGCCGTCATCGCTGGCGACCACGATCCGGCTCATGGCTGGCAACGAGCTGGTGACCGAGGGCTTCCAGGAAGGGCAGGTCGGCTCGTCGGCGATGCCGCACAAGATGAACACCCGATCCTGCGAGCGGGTCAACGGGTTGGCGGTCGTGCTTCGCGGCTACCAGTCGATGGTCGCCGAGCTCGCCGGCAACCAGTGGAACGAGGGCGACGTCTCCGACTCGGTCGTCCGTCGTGTTGCACTGCCCGATGCGTTCTTCGCAATCGACGGGCTGTTCGAGACGTTCCTCACCGTGCTCGACGAGTTCGGCGCCTACCCGGCCGTCGTCCAACGTGAGCTCGACCGCTACCTGCCGTTCCTCACCACGACCAAGGTGCTGATGGCCGCCGTACGCCGCGGCGTCGGCCGCGAAACCGCGCACGAGGCCATCAAGGAGCACGCTGTTGGTGTCGCGCTCGAGATGCGCGAGAAGGGCACCGACCGCAACGAGCTCTTCGACCGGCTGGCCGCCGACTCGCGACTGGGGCTGTCACGGGCCGATCTGGCGTCGTTGGTGGCTGAGCCGTTGTCATTCACCGGTGCCGCACAGGCGCAAGTCGCCGAGGTCGTACGCCGCGTCGAGGCCGTCGCCGCAGAGCATCCCGATGCGGCCGCGTACGCCCCCGCCGAGATCCTCTAGGGCTCCCCGGGCCGGGCCGGTAAAGTTACCCGCCAGTAGCCGTCGACCAGGTGGGAGAACGTACGCATGACCGACTTCAGCTCGCTCGACTTCTCGGCGGTCACGCCCTCGGAGTTCGCCCAACTGGTCAAGTCCGCAAGCAAGAGCGAGGTCACCGACCTCATGTCCGGCCCCGACCGCGAGCGGGTGCTCAACGAGGTCTTCGCGCGGATGCAGAGCTCGTTCAAAGCCGACGTCGGCGCCAATCTCGACGCCGTCATCCGCTGGCAGCTCACCTCTCCGGCCGGCGACCCGGCGACGTACGAGCTCGCGATCGCAGACGGGAAGTGCGTGTCGACGAAGGGCCGGTCGGACGTCGATCCCACGCTCACTGTGAGCATGGACGACGCCGACTTCCTCAAGCTGGTGTCCGGCAACGCCAACGGGCCGATGCTGTTCATGATGCGCAAGCTCCGCGCCGACGGCGACGTCGGACTGGCCGCCAACCTCACCCGCTACTTCGACATCCCGCGAGCCTGATCGGTCCAGGCATCATGCCGTTGATCATGGCGAAGGCGTGATCAAACTCAACAGATGATCACATGTGCGCCATGATCAACAGGGGGGGGGCTGAGTCAGAGCAGCCGGGTGAGCAGGCCGTACTCCATCGCCTCCTCGCCGCTCAGGACGCGGCCGGCCTCCAGATCGGCCGCGATCGCCGCCTCGTCGCGACTGGCCACCGCCGCGATGCGTTCGCGCAGCCGTACGATCTGACGCTCGTGCTGCTCGGCCTGCACGGCGAGCTGCGCGGCGGTGCCCTCTCCGCCTTTGCGCGGCAGGGTCAGGACGATGACGGCGCTGCGGTGCGCGGCGCGCTCTTCGGCGGCGCACAGCACGGCCACGACCGGACCGCCGAGCGAGCCGCGGACGACGGCGTGTACGGGCGCCGAGACGAGGTCGACCGCATCGGCGAGCGCGAGCGCGGCGTCGAGGTCGCTGGACGGGCAGGCCAGATGCAGCTCGATCGGTCGGTCGCCGGCCCGGCTGAGCAGCAGGAGCTGCGCCGCCGTGCGGTTGGCCAGGGCATCGTCGAGGTGGCCGCCGGTGAGGATGACCCGCTGGTCGAGCAGCCGCTCGGTCACCGTGTCATGGCCATCGGTGACGGCCTCCACCCACGACGGCAGGATCGGCGGCGGATTGGGCTTGGGCGGCGGAGGGGGTGTCCCCGGCTGGAACGGCGGGACCTCCGGTGGCCAGTTGGGTGGCCAGGTGTCGAGCGGGTCTGCGGACATGCGCGCTCCTCCCATGCGTGACCAGCGTGACCCCGCCTACGGTGGCTGCGTCAACTGGTGAGCGCCTTCGTTCGCGCACAGCGCAAGCACGAGCGAGGAGCCGAGTCCGGAGTCGGAGGTCGACGTGCGTGAGGTCGGATACGACGTGGTGGTCGTCGGCTCTGGCTTCGGCGGCTCCGTTGCGGCCCTCCGACTCACCGAGAAGGGCTACCGCGTCGGCGTGCTCGAGGCCGGTCGCTGGTTCACGCGCGACACCCTGCCCCGTACGTCATGGGACTTGCGCTCGTTCCTGTGGGCGCCTCGCCTGCGCTGTTACGGCATCCAGCGCATCCACGTGCTGCGCAACGTCGTCGTCCTTGCGGGTGCCGGCGTCGGCGGCGGCTCGCTCAACTACGCCAACACGTTGTACGAGCCGCTGTCGGAGTTCTTCGACGACCCGCAGTGGCGCGACATCACCGATTGGCGTGCCGAGCTCGCGCCCTACTACGACCAGGCCAAGCGAATGCTCGGCGTGCGGGTCAACCCGACCGTGACGCCGGCCGACGTCGAGATCCACAAGCTTGCCCGCCGCTTGGATGTCGGGGATACGTTCCGGCTGGCCCCGGTCGGGGTGTTCTTCGGCGACGGGCAGGACTGCGGCGACAACGGCCCTTCCGTGCCAGCGGGTGACGAGGTCGACGACCCGTACTTCGGCGGCGTCGGCCCGACGCGTCGCGCGTGCATCGAGTGCGGCGCCTGCATGACAGGGTGCCGCGAGGGCGCCAAGAACATGCTCACGGAGAACTACCTGCACCTCGCACAGCGCGGTGGCGCGGTCATCCACGCGATGACGACGGTGACCGCGGTGCGCGAGGCGCCCGACGGCAAGGGCTACCTCGTGGAGGTGCGTCGCACGGATGGCCCGCTGCGCGACCGTCGTACGATCCGTGCCGGCCAGGTGGTGCTCGCGGCCGGCACCTACGGCACCCAACTGTTGCTGCACACGATGAGAGACAGCGGTGTGCTGCCGCGCATCTCGAGACGGCTCGGAAGCCTGACACGCACCAACTCCGAAGCGCTGGTCGGGGCAACGGCGCCCTATCGCGCCCCGGTCGACTTCACCCGCGGTGTGGCCATCACTTCATCGATGCACCCCAACGAGCGCACGCACATCGAGCCGGTCCGCTATGGCAGAGGCTCCAACGCGATGGGTCTGCTCTCGACGTGGCAGGCACAGGGTGGTGGCCGGCTGCCACGGTGGGTGCGATGGGTGGGAGCGATGCTGCGCAACCCGCTGTTGTACGCCCGAGGCACGACGCGCTGGTCCGAGCGCACCTTGATCGGCCTTGTCATGCAGTCGCACGACAACTCGCTGCAGGTGCGACGCATACGGGGTCGGCTCATTCGTCGCGCCCGGCTCACGTCGAGCCAAGGCCATGGCACGCCGAATCCGACGTGGATCCCGGAAGCGCAACAGGCCGCGACGATGCTCGCCGAGCAGATCGGCGGAGTCGCGGGCGGCACTATCGGCGACGTCGTCAACGTGCCCATGACCGCGCACTTTCTCGGTGGCTGCCCGATCGGCGCGACGCCCGAGCGGGGCGTCATCGACCCCTATCACCGGGTGTTCGGTTACCCGGGCATCCACGTCGTCGACGGGTCGGCGGTCACGGCCAACCTCGGCGTCAACCCGTCGCTGACCATCACCGCGCAGGCCGAGCGCGCCATGGCGATGTGGCCCAACATGGGCGACGCGGACCCGCGGCCGGCTCAGGGTGAGCGCTACGAGCGGGTCACGCCCGTTGCGCCGAAGACCCCTGTGGTGCCGGCCGGTGCCTACGGCGAGCTCCGGCTCGCCGCAGGGCTTGCTAGGCCGCAGTCGGCGTCGACTCGGCGCGGGAGCGCCACCACCTGATCGTCTCTGCGCACGCGGTGTCGACGTCGGTCGGCTGCTCGCCGAAGGTCGAGGTGTAGGCGCTGGAGTCGACCACGAACGGCGCATCCCACTGGTAGCGCACGACCTCGAGCTCGCGCATCAGCGGTTGCACGAGTCCCGCGGCGCGGATCGTCCACCACGGGATCTGCTTCACCGTGGGCGTCGCGACACCCGCGGCCCGAGCCATGCGTGCGGCGATCTCGCGACGACTGAGCGGCGGAGCGGTCGGCACGTGCCAGGCCCGACCCCAGGCCCGCTCGTCGGTGCCGAGTCGCACCAGGGTGCGGGCGATGTCGGGGACGTACGTGAACGAGTGCGCCGCGTCGGGGTCACCGACGACACGGATGGTCTTGCCCGCCAGCAAGGGCGGAACGAACCGGTCGCCGAGGTGGCTGGTCCCGAGGGCGTCGGGACCGAAGTAGTCGGACGCGCGGGCCTCGGCCACCCGGACGCGGCCCGCCCGGTGGAGCGCGAGCGCGTCCTCCCACATCCGCACCCGGACCTGGGCCTTGGGCGCTGGTGACGCCAGCGGCATCTCCTCGGTCATCGGCCGGTCGACCGGACCGTAGCCGTACAGGTTGCCCATCAGCACGTACACCGCGTCGGCGGCCTCCGCCGCGTCGAGCATTGACGCGGCCATCGACGGCCAGTCGGTCAGCCAGCGGTGATAGGGCGGGTTGACGCAGTTGTAGATGGCCGCCGCCCCGGCCGTGGCAGCGCGCAGGGCGGTCGCGTCGGCGACGTCGAGGGCGACGTGCTCGATGCCGGGACGGGCGGTGCCACCGCTGCGGCTGATCACCCGGACCTCATGGCCCTGCTCGGCCAACAGGTGGGCGGTAGCGGAGCCGATGACGCCGCTGCCGATGACGATATGCCGGTCCATGAGGATCCTCCGAGAGCAGTGTTCACATCTGTTACCAGTGTTCTCCTTCTTTGGTTCGAAGTCAAGAGCAGTGCTCGCATTTGCGTACGATGCTCTCGCCGTGGCACGCTGCTCTGCCATGAGTGCACCCCGCACCGCCCGAGAGCGGGCCCGCGTCGAGTTGACCCGCGAGATCAAGGAGACGGCCCGCAGGCACCTCGCCCAGGAGGGCGCTGCGGGACTCTCACTGCGCGCGGTCGCGCGGGATCTCGGCATGTCGTCGTCCGCGCTCTACCGCTACTTCGCCTCCCGTGACGACTTGCTTACCGCGCTGATCATCGACTCGTACGACGCCTTCGGTGAGGTCGCCGAGAAGGCGGACGCCAAGGCCGTCCGCGCGGGTGCACCCACGGGGGAGCGCTGGCTGACGGTGACCCGGGCGGTGCGCCGCTGGGCTCTCGGGCACCGGCACGAGTGGGCGCTCGTCTACGGCACCCCCATCCCGGGGTACGCGGCTCCACAGGACACGGTTGAGCCGGCGACGCGGCTTCATCGGGTGCTCGTGCACGTCGTGCAGGACGCCATCGCGGCCGGCGACATCGAGGTGCCTGCGCGGCCATTGCCCGGTCCGCGACTGCTCACCGACCTGGCCAAGGCGACCGCGGGCTCACCCGAACCCCCCTTTGAGGACGTCGGTGAGCGCGTGCTGGCGATCTGGTCGGCGTTCATCGGGTCGGTGAGCCTCGAAGTGTTCGGGCAATACAACCGCGTCCTCACCGACAACGACCGGTTCGCCGATCTCAACGTGGCGCTCGCCGCGTCCACCGCCGGGCTGCGGGTGCCGCTCGACTAGCCTGCCGTGCGTGCCTGCCCTCGAACCCGCCCGAGCTTGCCGGTTTCCGCCATGTCTACTCGGGCAAGGTGCGCGACATCTACGAGGACGAAGCCGGACGGCTGCTCCTGGTGGCGAGCGATCGCATCTCGGCCTACGACTACGTGCTCGACAGCCCCATCCCGGACAAGGGGACTGTGCTGACGCAGCTGTCGCTGTGGTGGTTCGGGCAGCTCGCCGATCTGGCGCCCAACCACATCGTCTCGACAGACGTACCCGATGCCGTTCGTGGTCGGGCGGTGCTGTGCGAGCGGCTTTCCATGTTTCCGGTCGAGTGCGTGGCGCGCGGCTACCTGACCGGGTCGGGGCTCGCCGAGTACGTTGCCGGCGGCGCTGTGTGCGGCGTACCCCTGCCGGCTGGGCTCACCGATGGATCGCAGCTCCCGGAGCCGATCTTCACCCCCGCGACCAAGGCCGAGCTCGGTTCGCACGACGAGAACGTCACCTTCGAGCACGTCGTGGGTGTCGTCGGCGCCGAAGTGGCTGGAAAGCTGCGGGAGCTGACCCTCGAGGTCTATCGGCGTGCGGAGTCGATTGCCCGCGACCGCGGCATCATCGTGGCCGACACCAAGCTCGAGTTCGGTGCACGAGCCGACGGCACGATCGTGCTTGCCGACGAGGTGCTGACTCCCGACTCGTCGCGCTTCTGGCCGCTGGCCGAGTGGGAGCCGGGGCACCCGCAGCCGTCGTTCGACAAGCAGTACGTCCGCGACTGGCTCACCTCGCCGGAATCGGGGTGGGACCGGGCGTCCGGCGAGCAGCCGCCCCCGCTGCCGGAGGCCGTCGTCGACGCAACGCGGGCGAAATACCTGGAGGCGTACGAGCGCCTGACCGGCGCACCGCTTGCGAGTCGGCATCGGAAATCGACTCGAACCCTTCGTGATCACGAGGGATGGTCCGGTTAGCATGGACCCTCGCCCGTCAGGCACCACCGCAGGGAGCGCGCCAGTGGCCCGCGTCGTCGTCGACGTCATGCTCAAGCCCGAGATCCTCGACCCCCAGGGAAAGGCCGTGCTCGGCGCCCTTGGCCGGCTCGGCTTCGACGGCGTCACCAACGTCCGCCAGGGCAAGCGGTTCGAGATCGAGCTCGACGGCGAGCCCGACGCCGATGCTCTCACCGAGATCGAGAACGCCGCGAGCACCCTGCTGTCCAACCCGGTGATCGAGGACTTCACGATCCACGTGGAAGGCTGATCCGTGACCGCGCGCATCGGAGTGGTGACCTTCCCCGGCTCGCTCGACGACGTCGACGCCCGCCGGGCCGTCAAGCTCGCCGGCGCCGAGCCGGTCGCGCTCTGGCACGGCGACGCCGACCTGCACCAGGTCGACGCGGTCGTCCTGCCTGGCGGCTTCTCCTATGGCGACTACCTCCGTTGCGGCGCCATCGCCCGCTTCGCACCGGTGATGACGCACGTCATCGAGGGTGCCCGGCACGGCCTGCCGGTGCTCGGCATCTGCAACGGGTTCCAGATCCTCTGCGAGTCGCATCTGCTTCCCGGCGCGCTGATCCGCAACGACCACCGCAAGTTCGTCTGCAAGGACCAGCGGCTGCGCATCGAGCGCACGACAACGGCGTGGACGAGCGCGTACGAGTCCGGCCAGGAGATCACGATCGTCCTCAAGAACGGTGAGGGCGGGTACGTCGCCGACGAGCGCACCCTCGACGAGCTCGAGCACGAGGGCCGCGTCGTCGCCCGCTACCTCGACGACAACCCCAACGGCTCCTACCGCGACATCGCCGGCGTCAGCAACGCCCGCGGCAACGTCGTGGGGCTGATGCCCCACCCGGAGCACTCCGTCGACACCCTGACCGGCCCCACCACCGACGGGCTGGGATTCTTCGCCTCGGTGCTCGAGAGCCTTGTCGCGCGCTGACCGGCGGGTCGCCTACGTCGGGCACGTCGGGCCACACCCCGACGCCGACCTGCCGCATGTGGTCGACGCGCTCGGTGCGCTGGGCGTGCGCTGCGAGCACATCGCGTGGGACGACCCGACCGCCGACTGGGCCGCCTTCGACCTGGCCGTCGTGCGGTCGACCTGGGACTACGTGGGGCGGCGCGACGCCTACCTCGCCTGGGCAGAGTCCACGTCCCGGCAGACGCGCCTGCTCAACCCGGCGAGCGTGCTCGCCTGGAACACCGACAAGACCTACCTGCGCGGTCTTGCCGAGCGTGGTGTCCCAGTCGTGCCAACCACGTGGGCTCCACCGGGCGCAGAGGCTCCCAGCCTGGGCGGGCGAGACAGCGTCGTGAAGCCCGCGGTCTCCGCGGGAGCCGAAGACACCATTCGTACGGCCGATGCCGCCATCGCCGCGTCGCACGTCTCCGCCATCCACGGCTCAGGCCGCACGGCGATGATCCAGCCCTACATCACCAGCCTCGACGACACCGGCGAGCTGTCCCTGTTGTACTTCGGCGGCGAGCTCAGCCACGCCGTACGCCGAGCGGCCGGCCTCACCCCCGAGGGACCGCAGCCCAACAGCAGGTCCGAGCTCTTCACGCCGTCCATCGAGCAGCTCGCCGTGGCCGACGGGGTGCTGGCCGCCGTCGACGAGCGCGATGACCTGCTCTACGCCCGGGTCGACCTCGTGCGGCTCGACGACGGTTCGTACGCGCTTCTCGAGCTCGAGCTGACCGAGCCCTATCTCTTCCTCGACCTGGACCCGGCTGCCCCGAGCCGCTTCGCCCGCGCGATCGCCGCAACCCTGTAGTTGACGGTTCCTGGTCAGTCAGCCCACACTGAGTCAGTGGTGACTGAGAGAGATAACCTGGAGCGGCGCGCCGCGCTGCATGCGGTGTTGGGTGATCCCGGGCGATTGGCGTTGGTGGAGCAGCTGCTGCTCGGCGACGCGGCGCCGAGCGAGCTGGGCGAGTCGCTGCGGATGCCGTCGAACCTGCTGGCACATCACTTGAACGCTCTCGAGCGGGTTGGCCTCGTGCAGCGGGTTCGTTCGGAGGGCGACGGCCGGCGCATCTACGTGACGTTGGTGCGTACGGCGGTGGCTGGTGTGGCGCCGCTAGCCCTTGCACGGCTCCAGCCGGCTCGCGTGGTGTTCGTCTGCAGCCACAACTCTGCGCGCTCGCAACTGGCTGAGGCCATGTGGAGCCGGACGAGCCACGTCCCCACCGCATCGGCTGGCACGCATCCGGCGTCGCGCGTGCATCCGCGAGCAGTTCGCGTGGCCCGAAGGCACGGGCTGTCGTTGGTGGAGGGACGCACGGCGCACATCGAGGACGTCGTCACCGCGGACGATCTGCTGGTAGCGGTATGCGACAACGCTCATGAGGAGTTGTCGGTCGATTCGTGGCGGCTGCATTGGTCGGTGCCAGACCCGGTTCGTGTCGGCACGGATGCGGCGTTCGAGCGGGCCTTCAAGGAGATCGAGGACCGGGTGAGCCGGCTGGCTGCCGCGGTCCAGCAGGGAGAGGACACGCAATGACCGAGTTGACGATCGACCAACAGTTGGCGATGCGGCACGCGGCGCAAAGGCTCGCGCAGACGTTCACTGGCACCTTCGGGCAAGAGACGATCGAACGGTTCCTTTACACCAGCTACGACCAGTTCGCCGGCACGGCCACGGTTGCCGACTATCTGCCGCTGATGGCCGAGCGGTTCGCGCGGCAACGGCTGCGCGCGCTGGCGAAAGTGGAGGGCCTGCACGACGACGGCAAACCGACCGTGTTGTTCCTGTGCGTGCACAACGCAGGGCGCTCACAGATGGCAATGGGCTTCTTCCAGCACCTTTCCGGCGACCAAGCGGTGGCCTGGTCAGGTGGGTCGGAGCCCGGCTCCGAGGTGAACCCCGCTGCCATCGTGGCCATGGCCGAGCGGGGGATCGACATCTCCTCCGAGTTCCCCAAGCCGTGGACCGACGAGGTGGTTCGGGCCGCCGACGTGGTGATCACGATGGGCTGCGGCGACGCCTGCCCCGTGTTTCCAGGCAAGCGCTACGAGGACTGGGTCCTTGACGACCCGGCCGGCCAGGACCTCGAGGACGTACGGCCGATCCGCGACGAGATCGAGCGGCGCGTGCGGACCCTGCTCGACGACCTCAAGCTCTCCACCGCGGTGTAGAGACCGGACGGCATCTCGACATTGACAACCGTCTTGCCGGCGCCGTTCTGCCCGACGATGGCCAGCGACGACCCGGCCGGGATCGTGAGGTCGAAGCCCTCGAGCACGGGCCGGTCGCTCCCGGATAGGCGAACGTGACGTCGCGGAACCGGATCTCGCGCGCGGGCCGGCCCTGCGGCGGGGCGAGGCGCCGCCGGGCGGCGCGGGCAGCGCGCCCGGCGCGGCCATGGTGGGCTCGAGGCGCAGCACCGCGGCCACCGGCGCCGCCGCGCCGTCGAGGGCCCAGCTCAGCCCGCCGAAGGCGATGGCGCTGGTGCCCACCGCCGCCTGCGCGAACACGACGAGGCGGCCGAGGTCGAGGCGGCCGGCGGCGGCGTCGGAGGCGAGCGACCAGAAGACGGCGACGTTGGCGAGGTGACGAGAAGCAGGCTCCACGCGAGCGGCCGCTCGCGCAGGCGGGTCACCTTGTACTGCAGCTCGTGCAGCCGCGTGCGGCGACGAGACGAAGCGCTCCATCACCCAGTCGGCGAGGCCGAAGAGCCGCAGCTCCTTGGCCGCGGGCGGGTCGACGGCGAGCCGGTAGGCGTATTCGGCGTGGCGCTGCGCGGCGCGGACCTCCTCCGTGTTGCGGTCGTGCCAGACCGCGCTCTCGCGCAGCAGCCAGTGGGTGGCGAGCCAGGCGCCGGCGAGCACGATGGGCGCCCACCAGGCGTAGGCGAAGAGGATGGCCGCGGAGGCGAGCCCCGTGACGGTCTGGACCATCGCCCCCGCGATGAAGTCCATGTTGATGTGCATGGGCGGGCCGGTCATCCCGAGGTCGAACTCGCGGGCCACCGTGAGGTCGCTGGTGAGCTTGGGATCCTCGAGGTGGGCGAGGCCCGGCGGCCGCACGCAGGCCTCGGTGAGCCGGTCGTGGAGCCAGGCCGACACCCGGCTGCCCAGGTTGGCGCTGATCGCCTGGTGGATGGGGGCCAGCACCTGCAGGAGCACGAAGACCACGCCGACCACGGCGAGCGGCGCGGCCAGGGCTCGCCCGCGCTGCACCGCTCCCACCAGCGCGCCCATGGCGACCGCGAGCCCGGCCGCCAGCAAGCCGCGCAGGAGGAGGACGGCCCACCAGGCCGAAAGCCAGCCCGCGGTCCGCCCTGGGCAGGATCGCAAAGAACTTCCATTCCGGCCGCTCCCGCAGTCCGTGCAGCATGGGAAAGGAGTCTACGCCACGCGCTTCGCTATTCGGACCGCAGCGCCAAGGGTCGGCATCCGGTTCCTCCCATTTTGTTCTACGATCCTGGCCGGCGTGAAGACCCTTTCGACCCTCGACATCCGGGACCGCGGCGCTGGCGGGCGATGGCTGGCCAAGCACCACGCTTCGACTCGGGGGTCTGGCTCCTCTTCCACAAGGACCATACGGGCATCCCCGCCATCCCCTACGAGGACTTCGGTGCGCGAGGCGCTCTGCTTCGGCTGGATCGACAGCCTGATCAAGCGCGTGGACGACGACCGGTACACGCACAGTTCACGCCGCCGGAATTCCACGAGCAAGTGGTCGAACGTCAATCGCAAGCGGTGGACGGAGCTGGAGGCGGAGGGCCTGCTGGCGCCGGCCAGGCCAGGGCCGCTTTCGCCCACGGAGAACAGGTACGCCGAGAAGCCGGCCATCCCGGTGCTCCCGGCCTACTTTCGCGAAAGCCGTGAAGGCGAAGCCTACCAGAAGGCGTGGGCCTTCTTCCAGGCCCTCGCCCCCACCTACCGGCGCCATTTCGTGGTGTGGTGCCACATGGCCAAGCGGCCGGAGACGCGCGAGAAGCGGCTGCGCGAAGCGGTCGCTGTCCTGGCCGCAGGAAGGAAGCTGGGGCTCAAGTGAGGACTCTCGTCGCCACGCTCGCCGTGCTGTGCGCCGCCGGCCCGGCCTTGCCCAGCTTCCGGACGCTCCCTACGAGGAGACGCCGCCCGATATCGTCGAGCGCATGCTGCAGCTCGCCGAGCTGCGCCCGGGCGACGTCGTCTACGACCTCGGCTGCGGCGACGGCCGCATCGTGATCGCCGCCGTCCGGCGCCCCGGCGTACGCGGTGTCTGCGTGGAGCTCGACCCCGCGCGCCTCAAGTGGGCGCGGGAAGTCGCCGAGAAGGCGGGGGTCGCCAGCCTGATCCGGTTCGTCGAGGGCGACCTCTTCGAGGTGCCGATCCAGGATGCGACCGTCGTCACCCTGTACCTGCTGCGGCCGACGAACCTGCGCCTCCGCCCACGGCTGTTGAGCGAGCTGCGCCCCGGCTCGCGCGTGGTGTCGCTGCGGTTCGACATGGGCAACTGGGAGGCGGAACGGACCGAGCAGGCGGGCGATCCGCCGCGGACGATCTATCGCTGGACGATCCCGGAGGGGCGGCCGGTCCGCTGGGCGGGAGTCAGAACAGGAATCCGCCCTGGAAGTAGAGCCGGACGTCGCCTTCACCGCTGGCGGCGGTGAAGGTCACGGTGTTCCTGCGGTCGAGGAAGCTCATCCACACGCCGCCGCCCACCGCCGTATGCCATTTGTCGACGGGTCGGGAAGCACGAAGACGCGCCCGGCATCGGCCAGGCCGAGAATGCCCACGTCGGCGGGCACCAGGAAGCTGGCGCGGAAGAGGCGCAGGCGCAGCTCGGCGTTGCCGTAAACGGCCGCGTCGCCCGCGTAGCGCTGGGGCCGGAGGCTGCGGACCGAGTCGGAGCCGCCGATGAAGGCGGCCTCGTGGAAGGGATAGTCGCCGAAGACGCGCTTGCCTCCGGCACGCAGCGCGAGGGTGGGGCGGGGGCCCGACGACGTGCCGAGCACGACGCCGGCCTGCCCGTGGACCTCGCCGAAGCCGCTCCTCACGTACCACACCTGCGGGTAGTAGGTGCCCTCCGCCTGAAGAGGGCGCCGCTCACCGACTCGCGTTCGCGGCTGTCCACGCCGAAGCGGGCGGCGAGCCCGGCCTGTCCGAACGTTCCGATGCCATAGGGCCGAGCGGCTGGAGATGAAGCGGTTGGGATCGTCGGTCGGGGTGTGGGACATCTTGACCACGGGGCCGAGGGTCAGATCGACATGGTCGAAGCCCAGGCGCCAGCCCATCCGGAACTGGGACTGCCGCTGGTAGACCCGGTAGAACTCGTCGTCGCCGCTGCTCGCGTGGTCTCGTTGCCGAAGCCGTAGAAGCGCAGGAAATCGACGTCCGTGTAGCGCAGCCCGATGTCCATCCGCTTCCGCGAGTTCGTGGAGAGCATTCGGCGTCGTATTCCGCGCGCACGCCGGGGACACCGGTCGCATAACCAAGGCGCACGTCCTGGCGGCTGGCGTAGGGATGTTTGCGGAAGCCGTAGTCGATGAAGCGGAGGCCGCCCCGAGGAAGACGCCGAGGTCGCCGCCCGCGGACACCCACGGGATCTTGAGCACCTGGCTGCCCCAGTCGCGGAGGGCGTTGCCCTGACGGTCCCGGGGCGTCTCGTAGGGCTGGTTGCTCTCCTCGGTGCCCTTGCCCTTCACGATCCGGTTCTCGCCCTCGTGGTCGTAGAAGGAGGAATGGCCGCCGCGTGAGTCGTCGAGGGTGTCCGCGCCGGGGCCGCCCACCACCCGCACCTCGATGCGGGCCGTTGCCGCCGTGGGAGCGCGCCCGATCGTCTCCTCCCTTGAGGTAGATGCGCACCTCGTCCGTCTCGTCGGGCCGGAAGCGGCGATGGAAGCGCTCCTCGCCCTCCGTGGCCATGCGCACCTCGACCACGCCGCCGGCGCCGCGCAACACGTCGACCTGGTCGGCGCGGCCGGTGCCGTGCACCTCGGCCTCGTCGGCGAGCAGCGCGTAGAGCTCGCGCGCCGCGCCGGGCAGGAGGTCGCGCCGGCTCTTCAGCTTCGCCGCCATGCGTCGGCCGTCGAGGTCGAACCAGGGCGCGGGGCAAGCGGAGCACCGCGGCGTCGATGGCCTCGTCGGTCAGGCCGCGTTGCAGCTCCGCCGCGACTTCCTGCCACACCGGCCACTCCAGGCCGGAGAGATGCCGGCGATCGACGAAGCGGGCCTGCCAGGCGAGGCCGACGATGTCGGGATAGCCCTTCTCGAAGTCCACGATGCGGGCCATCGCCGGCCGTCCGACGGCGAGGAAGAACCCGTCGAACTTGGCGAAGGCCAGGTCGCGGTCCTTGGGCAGCGGGCGCCACGTGTCACCGGACCGGACCCAGTCCCATTGGTCCTTGTGCCGATCCCAGTCGCCGACGAAGACGTCGAACAGCCGGGACTTCAAGAAGAGCCGCTCGTCCACCCGTTCGCCGGGTTCGCGTCGAGGCGCTCCCACAGCTCCACCGTCTCCATCAGGTCGCTCGCGCCCTCGAGGCCCGGCGTGACCGGCGCCTTCACCTGGGGATCCTCCTCGAGGTAGGCGAGCATGCCGCGCGAACTCTTTCCGGAATTCTCCGAGCCGCGGGTCGTCGGGTACCAGCACCAGCCGCCGGGAAGGGTGGAACAGGCCCACCGCGTCGGCCAGTCCGTCCGCCACGAGGGCGGCCCCGGGATGGTGCGCGCTGATCTGGTCCTGCACGATGCTGTCGACGACGCTGTCGCGCAGCTCGGGCCGCAGGGTCATGGTGGGATCCTTGTCGACCGAACGCACCTTCCACTCCCGGCCGTCGGCGCCCTCGAAGCTCAGCGACGCCGTCTGCTTGCCGCCGCCCTTCTTCTTGGGCTTGAGGCCGCCGGAGACCCTGGCGAGATCGAGGACCTCGACCTCGATCGGCGGTGCCCACAGCTTGCGGTAGTGGGGACCCCAGAGGGCGGTGAAGATGGGACCGGCCTCGTCTTGCGCGCCCGCCACCGCCGATCGCGTGGGGCGGAGGCGGCTCATCGTCCCGGCTCATTCGCGGGCGGAACGGAATAAGAAAGGACGGCCGCCAACAGCAGGGTCAGGCGCAATCTTGCAAGGATTACGGGGATCATGGCAGTGCCCCTCGCGCCGATCAGTTCAAGGCCCTGCCGGACCTTCGCCGCGCAGGCCTGTCGACGCCCGGGGGTTTCGCTGCAACACCAGTGCAGGCGCGAGTGGACCCCGGAGGGTTGGGCGTGGGGCGGGGTGGTGCCTCCCCTGGCGATCACCCATCGCTCAACAGCGACAGCGGCTGGCGCTCACCCTCCAGGGGGGGAAGCGCACTTGGCCCCTGCCTCCCACTTTCCCCGGAGACCCCTCGTGATCCCCGACGAGTCAGGCTTGCCCAGAGGATACGCCTTTGGATCGGTTCGGCTCGCGGGGGTCGAGGCGGCAGGTCATCGAGCACGGCCCGGGCCCTGGACGACAACAGGCGCCGGCGTACTGCGGGTGCTTGTAGCAGCAGGTCGGGACGCTAGGGAGCTGCGGACGCGGCGGGTTTCGGCTCGAGGCCGGCGGCGGCCGCCGCGAGCACGAACGCGGCTGCCGAGCAAGGAGGTCACCGTCCACATTTGCCACTCTCCAGTCCGTACAGCATCCCAGCACACCCATGGCCGCCGGATAGAATCTGGAGGGGGCTCGCGGACGTCCACGAGGTTGGACATGATCTTCGAGCTGCGTCAGGCCCTGCGATTCGCTCGCGCGTGCGCGCGGTTTCGCGGCCGTGGTCGTCGTCATCCTCGGCCTCGGCATCGGCGCCAACACCGCCATCTTCTCCGTCGTGCGCGCCGTCCTTCTGCGGCCCTTGCCTTTCAAGAGCCGGACCGCCTCGTGCGGCTCTTCGAGAGCTTCCGAACCGGCGGGGAGAGGCCGAGCTGTCGCTGGCTCCGCTGACCTGGCAGCGCTGGCGCGAGTCGAACGCCGTCTTCGAGGACATCGGGGCGGCCGCAGGCTCGAGCCTGACCCTCGGGCGGCGGCAGCGAGGCCCCCGCGATACGTCGCCAGGCGCGCGCGTCTCCTTCAACTTCTTCTCGGTGCTCGGCGTGAGCCGGTGCGAGGCCGCGACTTCTCGAGGAAGACCGGCCCGGGCGCGCCTCCGGTCGTGCTCGTTCGGGCACGGCCTCTGGCAGCGGCACTTCGGGGGCGGGGACGTCGTGGGACAGAGCGTGATCCTGGATGGCGTTCCCCACACCATCGTCGGCGTGATGCCGGAGAGCTTCCGCCATCCCTACCGCGCCGAGCTATGGGTGCCGCTGGCCCTCCGCATCGACCCCGTGACCAACGACCGGCCGCTTCCTGTACGCGCCGGCTCGGCTGAAGGCCGGCGTGGACGTCGCGGAGGCGCGCCGCGCGATGGCCGCGCTGTGCGCCCGCATCGACCGGGAGTCCCCGAGCCAAACCAACGCACAGGGAGGCCACCATGTTCCGTTGCGCCACGGCTTCGTGCGCGACCTCGCAGCCCGAGTCTTCGCCATCACCGCCGCCGCCGGCTTCGTGCTGCTCATCGCGGGGGCCAACGTGGCCAGCCTGCTCCTGGTGCGCCTCGTCGAGCGCGGGGAGGGGAGACCTCGCTGCGGGCCGCCCTCGGGGCGTCGCGCGCCGCGCCTGGTCGGCCGCTTCGTGCTGGAGAGCCTGTGGCTCGCCGCCGCCGGCATCGTGGTGGGAGTGCTCCTGGCCGGGGCGCTGACGGCCCCGCTCTATGCGCTTGCCGTCGCCACGACGCGACCGGCGGCGCGGTGCGCGAGTTCGGCCACGCGGTGAAGAGTCGGCCTGCCGGTGCTGCTGGCGTTGGTCGGCATGGCGCTTGGGGTCGGGCTCGGCGCCGGGCTGGTGAGCGGCCTGGCGGGCATCGCGCCTAGACATGTCGAGGGCGGGACGGCTCGGCGCGCGCGGGCACCACCTTGGACCGGGCGACGCGCCGCACGTTCGCCACCTAGTCGTCTGGAAGATCAGGGTGGCCGCCGTTCTTCTGACCGCGACCGGGCTCGTCGGCGCAGCTTCCACGACCTCGTCCGCGGAGGATGGGTTTCGAGACCGAGAACCGACTCGTCCTTAGCGTGACGTTCTCGGAGCGCCTCGTCCGGCGCCGGGCGGCGGGTCGGCTACATGGAGGAATCACTGAGCGGATCCGCCCTTCCCCGAGCGTCGTTTCCGCGACGGCGACGACGCCCGACGTCGTCGACCCCGGGCGCGGCCGCGCCGGCATCGCCGCCAGGCACCGTCCCCCGCCGGCCCGTGGGTTCTTCCTCGTGAATCACCGGATGGTCTTTACCAGATACTTCGAGGCCTTCGGAATCCCATCGAGGGCGCCGCGGCCTGGAGCGCGCCGACACGGAGGGGAGGCGGCGGATGGCGGTGGTGGAACGAACCCTTCGTCGACGACGTTCGCCCGGCCTGGATGCGTCGGCCGGACCATGGAGCGCGGGCGCGCGGACGATCCCGGCCCCGAGTACTGGTGGTCGGCGTCGCCGCCCGACGTCAAAGGCATCCCGACCGACCGACGGCGACGTGCCCGGGTCTCTGGTCTGCCCTACGCCCAGGACCCGGGCTTCCTGACCAGCGGCATAACCTTGTCGTCCACACGCGCGTGGCGCCGGATTCTTCGAGCCGGTGCGCCAGCGCTCGACGGCGTCGACCGGGCCTCGCTCCCTACAACTTCGCGACGTCGACCGCATGGCGGAGGACGCCTAGTTCAGGACCGTTTCGCGACCCTGCTGGTGGGGCTTCTTGGCGTGCTCGGCCTGTGCTTCTCCGCGCTGGGGCTCTAGGCCTCCTGTCGTTCCAGGTGGCACGGCGCGCCGCGAGCTCGGGGTCCGCGCCGCCCTCGGCGCGCGCCGGGCCGACATCGTGTCGCTGGTCGTTCCGCGGACGGCGCCCCCCTCGTCTGCCCGGGCTCGTGCTCGGACTGCTCGGCGCGCTCGCCGTCACACGCCTCCTCGCCAGCCAGCTCCACGGCGTGCGCGCGGCCGATCCGCTGTCGTACGCGGTCGCGCCATGGCCGGTGCGTGTGCCGCGGCGGTCTCGCGTCCTGGGTCCCCGCCCGGCGGGCGGCCCCATCGACCCGATGGTGGCCCTGCGGTAGGAATGACAAGGTATCCTCCTCCCTCGCGGGGAGGAACCTCATGATCTCGACCCTCAGATTCACGACGGGCGTCCTCGTCTTCACGACGGCGGCCCTGGTCTCCACCCAGGCGCCGCCGGCGGCCCCGCCGCCCACGGCCTGTCCTCGCGATCGAGAACGTGACGGTGATCCCGATGGACTCCGAGCAGGTGCTCCGGGACCACACCGTCGTGATCGAAGGGCGCCGGATCGCCGCGGTGGGACCGGCCGCTTCCACGAAGGCCCCGGACGGGGCGACGCGCGTCGACGGCCGCGGCAAGTTCCTGCTGCCGGGCCTCACCGAGATGCACGCGCACTTCCCGGGCCCGCAGGCCATCCAGACGTACGGCGAGGCGCTGGCCGACCGGTTCCTCTACCTGAACGTCGCCTGCGGCGTGACCACGCTGCGCGGGATGATCGGCGGGCCGCGGGACCTGATCGTGCGCGAGGAGGTCGCGCGCGGCGCGCGGCTGGGGCCGCAGATCTTCACCGCGGGACCGTCGGTGAACGGCAACAGCGTCCCCGACCTCCGCGCGGCCTGGCGAACGGTGACGGAGCAGAGGGCCGCCGGGTACGACCTGATCAAGATCCATCCCGGCGTCCCGCGGGCGGCGTTCGACGAGGTCGCGCGCGTGGCGCGGGCGGAAGGCATCCCCTTCGCGGGACACGTGCCGGCCGCCGTCGGCTTGAAGCACGCGATGGAGGCCGGCATGCGCACCGTCGAGCACCTCGACGGCTACGTCGAGGCGCTGCAGAAGGACGGCACGACGCTTCCGGAGCAGACCGGCTTCTTCGGGTCGGCGATCGCGGAGACCTTGGACGAGGCGAAGATCGCGCCGCTCGCGGCCGCCACGCGCGCGGCCGGCGTCTGGAACACGCCCACGCAGGTCCTCCTCGACAACCTCTTCGCGGGTCCGACCCTCGACGAGGTCGCGGCGCGGCCCGAGATGAAATACATGCCGAAGGCCATGCTCGACCAGTGGCGGACGGGCGCCGCTCAGTTCCGCGGCCCCGGCTTCGACGCGGCGAAGGCGCGCCAATTCGTGGAGCTGCGCCGCAAGTTGATCCGCGCGCTGCGCGACGCGGGGGCGGGCCTGGTGCTGGGCGCGGACGCGCCCCAGGTCTTCAACGTGCCCGGCTTCGCGACCCTGCGGGAGCTGGAGTCGATGGTGGCCGCGGGCCTCACGCCCTTCCAGGCCCTGCAGGCGGGGACCCGCAACCCGCCCCTCGTGCTGGGCGTGCCGGAGTCCTTCGGCACCGTGGCCGCCGGCAAGCGCGCCGACCTGCTCCTGCTCGACGCGGACCCGCTCGCGGACATCCGCAACGTGTGGAAGCGGGCGGGCGTGGTGCTGGCCGGCCGCTTGCTCCCGGCGAGCGAGCTGGACGCGAAGCTCGCGGAGTACGCCCGAGGAGGCACGCAATGAGGACGATGATGGCCGGCGCGAGGTTGGTGGTGGTGGCCGCGTTCGGCCTGGCGACGGTGGCCGCGGCCGCCGACCAGCCCAAGGTGACGCCGCTGATGACGAAGGAGCTCACGGGGACGCCCGGCAAGGAGGGCACCACATCATCACGGTGGAGTACCCGGCGGGCTGGGTCTCCGCCGCCCATCGTTTTCCGCATCTGCGTCTACGTGCTGGAAGGCTCGGTGGTCATGGCCGTTCAGGGCGGCCAAGGAAGTGACGCTGGGACCGGGCGAGACGTTCTACGAGAACCCCAGCGACGTGCACTGGGTGTCCCGCAACGCCGAGCACGACGAAGCCGGCCAAGATCCTCGTGTTCCTGGTGAAGGAGAAGGACAAGCCGATCAGCACGCCGGTCAAATAGACCACCGCCCTTGGTCGTCCCCGCGATTTCCCTGCGCTTCGACCAGGACGTGCGGTACCGTCCTGTCGAAGCGGAAG
>CAWCTX010000015.1:0-356006 GCA_963798505.1 uncultured Actinomycetota bacterium | reverse complement strand
AGACATCGGGCGGACCGATCGTGCTGTCGGAAACGTTCATCGTCACCGTGCCGGATGCGACCACGCCCCGCTGCTGGTAGCCGCTGACGGTCAGTCGGTGATGTTCACTGTTCGTTCCGTGCCGGTTGCTTGGACACGGATGCCATCACCCACCGTGCAGCCGCTGTTCTGGGTGATGTCCAAAACTGTCACGTTGGTGACCGTGCCATCGGCGTTGTTGAAGTAGATGCCGGCCAGGGGCGCCGTGCACACCTGCAGCGAACCCGATGCCCTGGATCGTGAGGTTCTGGACATTCATGGTCGTGCGCGCCGGCCGCGTTTGTGAGGACACCGCCGGCAAAGCAGCATGCCCATCGTGCGCGGTGATCGTGAACCCGCCGCCGTCCACAGTCACCCCGTCCGGAACCTCCAGCGGAACCGTCGTGTCGCAGTCCGCATCAACGTGAATGTCGATCCGGCCAACGTCCCGCTGCACGCTGGGTCTATAGGCACTGCCGACGCCGGCGCCGCGACAACCACCGGAACGACAACCGCGAGCCCCACCGCCGCCGCCAACGAACCCATACGCAGTCCTCGGAATCGACGCATTTCCGGCCTCCCAAGCCGTGCGACCCGCACAGGGCCTAGCCCGACGTGGAGGCTCCATCTGCACTCGCCGTCGTACCGAGAGGCGGCGACCACAGAAGGGCGAGCGCTCGGATCGCAGGGTAACCGCAAGAGCGGCCATCGGCCATTCGAGAGCACTACCCGCATCTAGTCCGGCGGTTGCGCCTCGGGTCAAGAACGCGTGCGTGGGACCCGTGCCGGTGGTGGAAGCCTCAGCGCTGAACTGTGATTCGTTCTGCAAGTACTCGCGCGTAGCGCCGGGCCGGGTCCGCATGTCGTACGAGCACAACCGACCCATCGACCACCAACGGCACCAGCAGTGCGGCGACGACCGTCTCGAGATCCAGCTCGTCGCGCTCGACGAGCAACCGCGTTCCCGCGGGAACGTCGACTGCCCTCGCCCGCGCCAGCAGCTCCACCTGCTCGCGCAGATTCCCCGCCACGAACCGATCCCCGTACGCCGGCACCTCGACCGCATAGTCCAAGACCCGCGGCGGCAGCGGCTCCACGAACCGCCCGCCGAGCGGCCGCAGCGACAGCGCCACGACTTCGCCCGCGTCACCCTCGGCCGCAGACGACACGAGATCCGGCCCCACCACAGCCACGTCGACACCAGTCGACTCGCCAAGGACCACCTCAGCCCCGACCGCCCACGCCGACATCACCCAGACGAGCGACTGCCAGTGCGCCGGCAGGGCCACCCCGACGCGCGCGTCGCGATCAGGAATGCCCAGCCCGTCGACCAGCAGGTTGGCCGTCTTGGCGACCCAGTTCTCGTACGTCGCCACCGACAGCTCGACCCGTTCGCCGGTCGCGTCGTCGTAGAACGTGATGAACGGCCGGGCGCCGTCGCGCGCGAGTGCGCCCCGCAGCAGCGCGTACGGCGACTCGAGCACCACGGACAGGCTCAGAGCGCGTTGGGCTCGGGCGAGTCGCTGAACGGGTGGTCCTGCACGAAGTCGCGTACGGCCTCGCCGGAGAGCTCGCCGCAGTACTGCCGGAACGAGTTCTCGACGCCCCAGTGCGACAGCGCGAACTGCATGCCCTCGGGGAACGCGCCCTCGGACCGCTCCGCGTCCCACGGCGCGACGACGAACTTGCCCGCCACGTCGTCGGACACGTCGTCGGACTCGGTCACCTTGGTCGCCAGGTCCTCGAGCGAGTCAAGGTCGGCGTCGGAGATCGACGGGTCGTACCACAGGATCGTGTAGCCGTGCTCGAGGTTGTGCACCAGCCGCTCGACCTCGGGCGTGTCCTCGACGGTGTAGAACTTCCGGTCGAAGGCCGCCGGCGCCGAGTAGTGCGGCCCGGAGGCCGGCGGCGCGGTCTCGTACGTGATCGACTCCCCGTCCGGCCGGTGGTCCTGGGTGCCGCTCTGGGCCTCCTCGATCACCGCGTCGCAGGACGCGTCGCCGGAGGCCACGCCGAACGTGTCCCAGCCCTTGTTGGCCGGATTGTTGCGCGCCTGGTTGATCAGCGGGATCGCGGCGGCGGCGATGATGCCCAGCGCCAGCGCCCCGCTGATCCCGAACACCAGCATCTTGCGGCGGCGGTCCTTCTGCTCCTGCTCCTTGCGCAACGCCTCGACCCGGGCACGGCGGTCCTCGGCCTGCTGCTTCTTCGAACTCTGCGGCACGGGTCTCTCTCTTCGGCGGGTACGTCGGGGGACGACGACCGTGAAGTCTACGGTGTCTGGCATGACGCACGGCGCGCGCTCAGGGTTCCCTCCCGAGGGCGTGGCCGACGACACACCGGCCAAGATCAGCGAGTGGCGTGCGCCGTACGCCATCAACGTCCATCGCACCCTCTCCGTCCACCGGCGCGGGGGCGACCCGACCTACCGCGTCCAGCCGGACGGCAGCGTCTGGCGGGCCGTCCGCACGCCAATCGGGCCGGGCACCCTCCGGCTGCGCGCCGACCCATCGTCCGGCGTGGTGCATGCCGCGGCCTGGGGGCCGGGCGCGGAGTGGCTGCTCGACTCGGTCCCGTCGATGCTGGGCGCCGACGACGACGTCGACGGCTTCGCGCCGGTCGAGCCGGTGCTGCTGGAGGCATGGCGACGTACGGGCGGCAGCTGGCGCATCGGCCGTACGGGACTGGTGCTCGAGGCCCTCGTACCCGCCATCCTCGAGCAGAAGGTGACCGGCCACGAGGCGCACCGCGCATGGCGGACCCTGCTGCGCTGGTACGGCACCCCCGCGCCCGGCCCCGCGCCCGCGGGGATGCGGGTCGCCCCCGACGCCGAGACCTGGCGGCACATCCCCTCGTGGGACTGGCACCGCGCCGGCGTCGGGCCGCAGCGCGCGGAGACCGTCGTACGAGTGGCGCGCGTCGCTTCGCGGATGGAGGAGGTGTACGGGCTGCCGCGCGACGAGCGGGTTGCTCGGCTGACCGCGGTCCGCGGCGTCGGCGGATGGACGGCCGCGGAGACGCTGCAGCGCGCGGTTGGTGATCCCGATGCCGATCTCGGTGGGCGACTTCCACATCCCGCGGCTGGTGATCTACAACCTGACCGGGCGGGTGTCGGACTCCGACGAGGAGATGCTGGCGCTGCTAGAGGCGTACGCGGGCCATCGCTATCGGGTCACCCGGCTGCTAGAGCTGGCGGGTGTCGGCGCTCCGCGGTTCGGGCCGCGGCTGGCCCCGCGGGACTTTCGGGCGATGTGAGGGGCACCGGCTGACTATGGCTCAGTTCGATGAACCCAGCGGCGGCGAAGTACGCTGCCGTCGTGGGCGAGCGCTTGGCTACGCGCGGCGGCAAGACCTTGGAAGCGGACGCCTTCTGACGAACGAGTTGACTCCCACTCGTCGATGTGATCGTGACCCTGTCCCCAAGGCCGCGTGTTCCTGTTGTTCGCTGACCCGGTGTACAACGAGTGACAGTCGTATGATCTCGCAGTAGCCCACTCGATCAATGATCCTTCTGCGCCGCGGTGACCTCCTTGCGCCGCAGGAACTCCACGTTTCGCCGACGACAAGATTGCTCAGTCAGCCCTTGATCGTCGCGTCCGAGGCCGCCGAGCATCTGCGAGCGCTGCCGCATGCACGAATGTCGACCGGCAGCCGCACGGAGGCGACCCACCAGCTCGTGTCAGCGAGACTTCACTGGCCGTAGACGACCTGTCGATCTCAGGCGGACGGAGTGGTCCGAGCCAAACCCGGCGAGCGACTGCCACAGATCCGATTGTCGCTCGAGCATCCGCCTTCGCAGCGACGCGCCAGCCCGTTGCCGGCGTAGCTTCCAGCACTTGGCAGATCCCTCGGCGGCGGGCTTCCGCAGGGCCCGCTGGTCGAGCTCCTCGGGGAGGTGACGGGATGGTCTTTCCCCGTCGACGCATACTAGGGCCTGTAACGTTGGCTCTATAGACGTGCCCGAGCCGAGAGTGACGGCTCCGCGATCAGATGCACGTCTCGAGCTTTCAGCCTGGGCTGACGCCCGGTCGATGCCCCGCCCACTGAGCTGAGATCAACGAGCCTCTCGAGCGACAGGCGCCCGGCGGGTGCGCCGGAGAGTCCTGTGCTCTAGGAATTGGAGAGCCAGTTCACGGCGATGCTGGCGACTCAGTCGTCCGGCAATGAAATCGCCCGACCAGGCCGCGTCATCGTGCCCGGCGGGCACCACCACTGCATGGCTTCGACTGCCAGGCGACCGGCGACTACGGCGGGATCCTGCTCGGCCATGCGGCGCGCCTCGTCCACCGAGCCGGTGCGATAGAACGTGAGGCCACGCAATGACTCGTCGGGCTGGTCGATCACCGGGCCGTTGGTGACGACAACTCCCGACTCGCGGAGCGCCGCGTGAAAGTCGAGGTGCTCGCGCTGGATCTGTTCCAGTGTCTCTTCGTCGTATGCCGGCGCTTCCGGAGGGCGGCGCAGAAGGACAAGCTCGAAGGCTTCAAGATCCACGCCGCCCAGTCTGGCCCATGCCTCCTTGTCTCAAGTGGTGCCACGAAGTTGGCGTCTGGTGCGACAGCCACACAAACGGCCCCCGCTCGGAGTCGCTGCGCAGCGTAGCCACGCGACCACTGTCGGCTCTGTATCTATGGCACCCCTCCGCGGCTCTGTCAGAGTGCAGGAAGTCACGCTTCCCGGGGGGTTGCCATGGGTCGGCTGGACGCATTCCGCGACATCAACCGCGATGCGGAGCTGAAGGACGAGATCCTCACAAAGATCAGCGAAGGTACGCCGCTCACCGAGCGGCTGCATGCTCCCGACGGCGTGTCCGCCGACGCCGCCCGCAAGGTCATCGAGTCCCCGCCGGCCACGCCGTTCAACCCCGGGCTCGAGGCGATCATCCGGGTGCTGGGCCGGCCGGTGCTGCTCGTACAGCGGGACACGTTCGTCCTCACCGCCGACGACACCGATACGTGGAAGACGCGCCTCACCAAGGCGCGACCGGCCCTCCGCAAGGCGCTGCTCTCCGTCGGCCGCATCGAGCTCGACAACAACCCCAACTTCGACTGGGTCGGCACCGGCTGGGTCGTGCACGACGACGTCATGGTCACCAACCGGCACGTCGCCGCCGAGTTCGGCCGGCGTGACGGCGACCGTTTCATATTCCGTACGTCGGTCCAGGGCGAGATGGGCGCTCGCGTCGACTTCAAGGAAGAGCACAAGGGGAAGTCCACCGCGGAGTTCCGCATCCTCGAGGTGCTCCACATCGAGGACGACCCCGGTCCCGACATGGCCTTCCTCCGCGTCGACTGGGGTACGACTGCCGCGGCCAAGCGCCGCAAGCCCATCGCGCTGGCCGAAAGCACAGCGACCGGCAGGGGAGTCGCGGTCATCGGCTATCCCGCCAAGGACACCCGCACCCGCATCCCCGACGACATGGACCGCATCTTCGGCAACGTCTACAACGTCAAGCGGCTCGCGCCCGGCGAGGTCACCGAGGTCCGCGACCAGGAGCAGCTCGTCACGCACGACTGCACCACGCTCGGCGGCAACTCGGGCTCGGCCGTTGTCGACCTCGACACCGGCGAGGCCGTCGCCCTGCACTTCGCCGGTCGCGAGAAGGACCGTAACTTCGCGGTCGCCGGCGCCGACCGTACGCGCGCGGCTCGACGAGCTCCTCGGCACCGCCCCCGCGCCGCGGCGCAGCGGCACCCGTACCCGCAAACGCACCGCCACCCGCGACGAGGCCGGCCCGACCCTGGCCAGCATGCGTGGCCGCAGCGGGTACGCGGTCGACTTCCTCGGCTCGGACGTGCCGCACCCCAAGCTCAGCCGCTCGCTGAGCAGCGCGCTCGCGCCGGTCAAGGACCGCGACGACGGCATCCTCGACTACACGCACTACTCCGTGCGCATGCACAAGGGCCGCAAGCTCGCGATCTACACCGCGGTCAACATCGACGGCACCGCGGCGCGCAACGTGCCTCGCAAGCGCGACAAGTGGAGCAAGGACCCGCGGCTGGCTGCGAGCCTGCAGCTGGGCAACGAGCTGTACGAGAGCAACAACCTCGACCGCGGCCATCTCGTACGCCGGCTCGACCCCGCCTGGGGTGACACGCTCGCCGACGCGGCCGCGGCCGCCGAGGACACGTTCTTCTACACCAACGCCGCCCCGCAGCACGCGCGGCACAACCAGGACCTGTGGCTCAGCCTCGAGGACCACATCCTCGGCAACGCCGACGTGCGCGACCTCAAGGTCAGCGTCTTCAGCGGGCCGATCTTCCGTGACGACGACCGGCTGTATCGGGACGTGCCGATCCCCGAGGACTACTGGAAGGTCGTCGCGATGGTCAACGACGAGACCGGCGAGCTGTCGGTGACGGGGTACGTCGTCAGCCAGCGCGACTTCATGGGTGACCTGGAGTTCACCTTCGGCGCGTTCGAGACCTACCAGGTGCCGGTAGCGACGATCGAGAAGCAGACGGGGCTGAGCTTCGGGACGCTCAAGGAGTGCGACCCGCTCGGCCGGGTCGAGGGCGTCGCCGCGCGCCGGCTGTCGTCGGGCGACGACATCGTGCTCTAGCCGAAGCGGCGCGAAGTCAAGGCCCCCTGGCCAGCTCATCCACGGAATCTGCCTCGTCGACCGCCATACTTCGGCGCATGGACCCCGAAGCAGCGTTGGGCCGACTCACGAGGGCGGGTTCGTTCGGGCTGCACATCCATCCGGTGATGGCCCTGCCGCTGTTCACCCCCGAAGGCGAGCGCATCTGGGTGGAGGGCTGGGAGCCCACGTACCTCTCAGGCGCGACCGACGAGGTGGGCGCGGTGTGGACGACGTCCCACGGCGCTCACACCACCACCACCTGGGTGACGGTGATCCGCACGGACCTCCGGGTGGCCTATGCGCGGGTGTCCGACAACGGCACAGCCGGCATGGTCAGCGTGAGCTGCGAGCCGGCTGCCGGTGGAGGCACGACGGTCCTGGTCACGTACGACTTGACGGCCACCTCCTTGGATGGGGTGGCGCGGTTGCAGCAGTTTGCGGCCGGCTTTGACGACATGCTGGCGTCCTGGCGCGCGCGAATCGAGCTGCGGTTGAGCGAGATGTGACGCCGCTTGCCGCTAACTTCGGCGTGGCGCAATCCTCCGGGTGCCTCCGTTCGTATCTACCTGCATTGGTCACCGCCCAGGAAGGGAGAGGCAGATGCGTGTCGCCAAACGGCTGCTCGCCGTCCTCACGGTCGGGGCAGCAATGACTGCGGTCAGCGTGACGCCGGCGCAGGCTCAGAGCACCGCCTCGCCGACGTGCAGCTCGGCCACTGTGCTCAGTCCTAGGAACGAGGTTCGTACCCCCGCAAATGCCAATGATCCGGTCGTCGACTCGCGCGCCTTTGGGGCCGCCGCCATCCACATCAAGGGCACGACACTTTCGCTTCGCCGTCGCGATCTTCAACCCCGCGCGGGAGACGTTCATTGACGGCCACATCCACAGCGGGGCGCCCGACGTGAACGGCCCGGTGGTTGTCGACCTGTTCGACGGCTCGTCCGACTCGCGGCTGTTCACGCAGTTCGAGACGAAGGAGATCACCCAGGCCCAGGCCGACGCGATCTGCGGCAACCTTGCCGGCCACTACATCAACTACCACACCACGGCTGACCCGGTGGGCGCCGTTCGGGGCCAGCTGCGCTGACGTGCACCTCTGAGACGAGCACGCTGGGTATCCGCGCGCCTAGCCGAGACGGGTGACCGGAAGGCCTGCCCGGCACCGGGCGGCGTCCAACGGCTGCCCAGCCTGCTCGAACAACCTCTGCCGCCTCGTCGAGCAGCGCGTCCGCTCGAGCCTCGTCGCCCTCGGCCAGGCTGAGATGTGCCCGCACCTCGAGGATCGCGCCCTGCCAGGACGTGCCCTCCCACAGGTCCGCTGAGCGTTCGGCCACAGCAAGGTGCCGCTGGGCCTCGTCCACGTCCCCGACGTCCGCGCAGGCCATCGCCGCGGGAACCGCGAGCATGATGTCGCAGAACGAGCATGAGTCCTCGGCGCCCATCGTCTCCATGGCCTGGTCGACGACCGCACGGGCTGCCTGCGCATCGGGAGCGGCGAGGATCATCGTGCCGAAGATCCGCTGCACCACGTGCAGGGCCATGATCGACCAGCGGCCGCGGAGCAACGCCTGTCTCAGCAACCGCGTGGCCTCGACCCGGTCGCCCTGCACAACCTGAGCTCGGCGAGCCGTTGCAGCGAGGCGGACTCGCCACCAGGTGCGCCTGTCTCACGGTGCAGGTCGACGGCGTCCTGCAGCTCACGCTCGGCCTCGCCGATATCACCGGCGAGGAGTGCGGCCTCTCCCAACAGCGCAGTGGCAAAGGCCTCGGCCCGCAGGACTCCCGTCCGCCGTGCCGTTTGCGCAGCGACGTGGCGAGCGCCTTGACTTCGCTGTACGGCGTGACCCCTAGAGCAGGAACTCCGCGACGCACACGTACGGCGTCGAAAATCGTGCTCGCCAGTGCCGGCGCGTCCTGGGCGCGCCGGAGCTCGAGCAGGAGCCGGTTGAACAGCTCCCCCCGGTGGTGGGCCACCAGCCCCTCCAACGTGAGGAGGTCAAGCCGCTGCCAGGTGTTGCCCTCGGCTCCGAGAACGCCATAGATCTGCGCGGCAATGTTCCCGCGCGGCCTCGATGTCACCGCGGAAGTACGCGAGGATTCCCTGGGCGAGCAAGATCGCGACATCGTCCGGTCCGCCGTCGGGCTCGAGGCCGTCGAGGACGGCTGCCGCGGTGTCGATGTCGCCCTCTCTTGCGGCGGCAGTTCCCATCCGAGCACGCAGCAGCGGTCGATCGCGCTCGGCGGCCATGGCGAGCGCGTCGCGGTAGGCCTCGATCGTGCCCCGGTCTCCGACAGCCAACAGCAGATGGGCACGCAAGGCCAGCAACCGGGCGCGGTCCGCGGAGCTCGGCGTGCGCGCGCACCGCATCCACCAGAGCGAGCGCGTCGCGATAGGCCCCGACCGCCGCCTCGGTCTCCACGGCTTGAAGGACGTACGGGACGGCGTCGGATCGTTGCCCCGCTGCGATCAGGTGATGGGCGATTCGGGCGGGAGCCGCGCCGATGGCAGCTCAGCCTCTCGGCGGCCTGCCGATGGAACGCGCGCTCCTCTGCAGGTGCGATGCCGTCGAGCAGTGCGTCCCGGATCAGCGCGTGCCTGAACCGGAAACCGGACTCGGTACGCACGACCACGAGTGCTGCCAGCGCGGCGTCCAACACGTCGTAGGCCTCCGGCTCGGGCAGCCCGGTCAATGCGATGAACTCGTCGGTGTCGAAGCTGGTGCCGATCACAGCGACCGTGCGGAGCGCCTCGCGGACCTCCACCGTCATCCGGTCGAGCCCGACCGCGCCGGCGACTCCAACCTGCGAACCGCCCGCGGACGCCCGCGCCATCTCGACGACGGCGAAGGGCAGGCCGCCGGAGACATCCCATATCTGGTCGAGCACATGGTCGGTCGCGTCCGGAGCCTCGGCTCGCACCAGCGTGTCGACGCCGGCCCGGTCGAGCGTGCGCAACGGCAGCGGGACGGCCATGTTGCGATGCAGCAGGCTGGCTGTGACTTGTTCGATCGGCTGCGCACCCGGGCGGTGGCCGACGACGATGACCGCTCGCTCGCCGGCTATGCACCGGGCGAGGTAGTGCAGCAGCCGAAGGCTCGCCTCGTCTGACTCGTGCATGTCGTCGACGGTGAGCATCAGGCCGGTGCCCGCCGCCGCCAGCCGCAGCAGCTCCGCGGAGGCGACGAACAGGCGCTGGTGCGAGCCTTCGCCGTTCCAGGTCAGCTCCCGCCCCGCAAGGCCTCGGTCGATCTCGTCGCGCAGTTTCTCGTCGAGTCCGTCGAGCAGCGTCGGGTGTTGCCGGCACAGCTCGGAGAAGGCGCCGAGGACGGGCGCGTACGGCCAGGCTCCTTCCACCGCCGCCGCGCCACCGTGACCGGTGCGCCAACCCCCACGCTCGGCCCGGACGCGCGCCCACTCCAGCAGTGCGGACTTCCCGACCCCCGCAGGGCCGGAGACGAGTACGGTCCGGCCGCGCCCCTGACCCGCCTCGGTCAGCAGGTCAGCCAGCACCCGCTGCTCCGCAGAGCGGCCGACGAGGGCCCGTTGGGGTGCGGGCGGCTGCTGAGCGGACAGCTCGGCAAGCACCTGCTCGCGCGCGGCAAGCACCCGCGGACTCGCTGTCACGCCGAGCTCACGGCGCAGCGCGGCGTCCAGCCGCTCGAACTGGCGCAGGGCGGCGCGGTTGTCGCCGGCCGCGACGTGCTGGCCCACCAGCGCCAGGGCGGCCTCCTCGTCGGCGGGGTCTTCGGTGAGCAGCCGGTCCCACTGCCCTGCACGCCGGAGCACGTCGACGTAGCGCAGTCTCAGATGCTCCCGGCGGCTCTCCGTCCACGGCTCGTAGAGATCGCCGGGCAGCAGCATCCCCCCGTACGCATCGGCGGCCGCAGCGGCATCGGACGACGTACCGGATGCAGCGTCCGCATTCGCGAGCGACTCGAACACGTCGACGTCAATGACGACGTCCGCGTCGGGCAACAGCGCGACGGACTCCCCGCGCAGCACGACCGCGCGACGATCACCGGCCAAGCGCGAGCCGGGCGTAGTGGGCGAGCTTGTGCAGCCGCGGCGCTGCGTCGGCGACGATCAGGTCGGGCCACAGCAGATCAATCACCTGCTCGCGGTGCCGCTGCCGACCGGGTGACAGGGCTAGCAGCTTCACCAGCGACGCGGCCTGGCGGCGCGGCCACGCGTCGGTCGCGACGGGACGACCGTCGAGAACCACCTCGAAGGTGCCCAACAGCCTGATCTCGACTCGTCGCGCCATCAAGGGCTGTATACCGGGCATGCGGTCAGGCGATGCGCCAGTTGATGCCCGCCCCGGCCTCCCGCAGTGCGTCGAGACGCTCCAGGCGCTCGACCTGCTCGGTCATCGCGGAGCTGGCTTCGAGCAGCAGCCGGCGCAGTTCCGTCATCGACCACGTGCAGGAGGCGATCGCTTCGGCAACTCCGAACAGCGGCTCCGCCATCCGGTCGCGGGCGGCTTGATAGCCGAGGAGGGCCCCTGCTGCGCTTGCCGCGCCCATGCGGATGTCGCCGACGGCCGCCGAGAGCAGCTCGGCGTCCCGGAGCGCATCGGTGATGCCATGCGTGCTGAGCGGATCCTCGAACGCGCCCGCGTCACCGACGAGAGCCCAGCCGGGTCCCCACGCCTGTCTGCGATACCCCGACACCCCGGCAAAGCCGCGCAGCCGGCCGGACTGCCGCGCCGCGGACACCCGCTTCCACAGGTCGGGAGACACCCGTTGCAGCAGGGCGCTGAGCGCCTCGGTGGTGCCGGCGGAGCGCGCGACGCGCATGCCCTCGCGCGTCGTACCCACGAAGACGCATGTCTGCCCGTCGTTCGTCGGGATCAGGCCCGCGGCAACCCCGGGTGCGTAGAACCATTCGAAGCCCTCGGCGGGCAGGTCGTCCCAGTAGCCGTACAGGCAAGCCGTGGCGGTGGATGCCGTACGGATCATCGGCGCGGCGACCGAACGCGCCACGAGGGAGCGGATGCCATCGGCGCCGATCGTGAGCGGCGCAGTCGCGGTGAAGCGCTGGCCATTCGCGTCTTGACCCGCGACACCGACGACGTGGCCGGTCGGATCGCGGAGGAGTTCGGTGACGCTGGTCCGGAAGCGCACGTCTGCGCCGGCCTCGACCGCGGCATCGGCGAGGACACGGTCGAGGACCCTGCGTCTCGGGGCGTACAGCGCGTTCACCCCGGCGGCGGGCTTGAGCGAGATGCGCACCGAGTCGCCCGGGTAGTGGAACACGACACGCGTCACCGGCGGTGTTCCGGCTGCCTGGATGCGGTCGAGCAGGCCCCAGCGCTGCAGCTGGAGGACGCCGCCGCGCATGAGAGCGTGCGTTGACACGGTGTCGCTGCCGTGTCGCGAACGGTCGAGCACGAGGACCCGCATGCCTTGCTGCGCAAGCAGCCTGGCTGTCGCTGACCCGGCGCAGCGGGCCCCGACCACGATCACGTCGTGTGTCGTACGCACGTGTCCTCCACTCTGGTCAGGTGCTCGACGATGGTCCGCGCGTCGTGCCGCGACCCGTCGATGAACTGCGAGTTGCGCCGGTGCAGGAAGCGCAGGCCGATGACGTAGAGACCCCGCGCAGGGGTGATCCCGCGGTACTGCGTCGGCTCGCCGCCGGACACCGCCCCGGGAACGCGCAGCCACGGGTAGGCGTGGCGGAACCCGGTCGCCCACACGACATTGGAGATCCCGGCAGCGCGCAGGTCCAGGGAATCCATGGCGCCGCTCAGCACCACCGGCACCGGGTCCGCTGCGGGCAGGACCTCCGACTCGAGCCCCGCTGTCACCACGTACTTGTCGATCCTGCGGAGCGTCCTGCGCAGTCGCGCCTCCGCGGCGGAGGTCGTACTCGGCAGATCGTCGTGGAACCACGCCCGCTGGCCGTCCATGCCGGCGAGCCGCCCGGTCACGACGACTCCGAGGTCGAGAAGCCGGCGCAGGTGCAGATCCGGGGCGCCATGACCGCCGGAGAGCTGGGCCGAGGGCTCGCGCCGCGCGTGAGACGCGTCGGCGGCGTCGTCGACCGTACGGTCCAAGGCGCCGATCTGCTCGAGCCACCACATGATGTCCATGCCGCGGTAGCGCCTTGGCAACCGCGTGTGCGCACCGGCGGCAAGGATGACGTCGCGTCCGGCTTGGCGCAGCTCGGCCGCGATCTGGACTCCCGAGGCGGACGCGCCGACCACGAGCACGCCGCCCGTGTTCAACGACGACGGGTTGCGGTAGCGGTTGGTGTGGATCTGCCAGGTCTGCGGGTGCAGGCGTTCCGCCAGCCTAGGCACCCGCGGGCGAGGGCCGGCCGCGACGACGACGTTGCGCGCCGACCAGTCGCCGCGGGTGGTGCCGATGCGGTAGCCGCCGTCGACGGGGCGCACGTCGAGCACCGACGTTCGCTGCTGCACGGGCGCGTCGAACGACTGGGCGTACGACTCCAGATAACGTACGAGCTCCGCCGCCGCCATGAACCCCTCGGGATCGCGACCCTGATAGCTCCACGCCGGCAGCCGGCTCATCCAGTTGGGCGTGAGCAGGCGCAGCGAGTCCCACCGCGCGGTGCGCCAGCTCTCGGCCAACCGGCCGCGGTCGAGGACGACGTGATCGCGCCCCGCATCCGTGAGGAGACGGCTGGTCGCCAGGCCCGCGTGTCCGGCGCCGATGACGATCGTGTCGACGTTGCGCATGCTGTCCTTACGGGAGCGGTCGCGGTTGCGGTTCTCGGGCGCAACGACACCCTGCGTCGATAGGTTCGACACCGGGTGTCGTTGCGTCGGATCGGGGGCGGCGGGTCAGGTGACGGTCACGTCGACGCTGACGGGTACGGCACCGGTGATGACGTCGAACACGGCGGAGCGTGCCTGTGACTGCTCGACGAGCGCGCGCAGCTTCTCGGGCGGGGCGTCGCCGGCGATCTTGAAGCTGACCCGGATCTGGCTGTAGCCGTTGCGCACCTCGTCGGACAGCCCGAGGATGCCGAGCAGGTTGATGTCGCCCTCGACGGTCGACTCGACCTTCGTGAGCGGGACCCCCCGGGCCGCGGCGATGTTGGCCAGGCCGGACGTGAGGCACGCCGCGAGCGCGGCGAGCAGGTACTCCGCCGGGGTCGGAGCGTTGTCCGCCCCGACGAGCACGGCGGGGTGGTCGGCGTCGAACGTGGTCTCGTGCTTGTGCTCGAGCTCCTGGCCGGCGCCGAAGAATCCACGAATCGAGGACCGGTTGTGCGTGCCCTTCACCCACGTGTTGGTCGCGCGGAACTGGAACTCGGCGATCTCCGGCTGCGCCTTGACTGCGTCGAGGGTGGCGAACAGCGTCGGCGTGTCGACCCCGTTGAGCGGGGCACGTTCTTTCGTGGCGGTCACTGCGGACCCCTTTCTTGGTGACGGTTGTTGGCAACGTAGGAAGGCGGCCTTCCCGAAACCTTCCGGAGCACCCCCTTCGGTCGATCGACCGATCTAGGGCTTGAGCCTGCTCGCGCCAAGGGCTACTGTCAAGGTCGATCGACCGACCGAAACGAACCGTAAGCAGAGAGGAGCCATCCCGTGGTGGACGAAGTGGCAGGCGACACCCGCTCGCTGATCCTTGGGGCGGCCCGCCGTCGGCTGCTGGCCGAGGGCTACGCGGGCCTGTCGACCCGCAAGGTGGCCGAAGAGGCGCGGGTGTCGCTCAGCCAGCTGCACTACCACTTCGGCTCCAAGCAGGGCCTCGTCATGGCGCTGTTCGCGGAGGAGAACCTGCGCCGGCTGGAGCGCCAGACCCGCATGTATGCCGAGGACGAGCCGCTCTGGCAGCGCTACGAGCGCGCCTGCGACTACCTCGAGGACGACCTGGACTCCGGCTACGTCCGGTCACTGCAGGAGATGATTGCCGCGGGCTGGTCGAATCCCGACATTCGCGACGCGGTTCGCGATCTGCTCGGTGGCTGGTTCGCCCTGCTCGTCGAGGTGGCCCGCGAGGCCGAGCAGCGCCACGGCCCACTCGGTCCGTTCACCGCCGAGGAGGCGGCCACACTGATCGGCTCGGCCTTTCTCGGCTCCGAGGCGTTGCTGCTGCTCGGCTTCGACCGCGAGCTGCTGCCCATCCGCTCGGCGCTGCGACGTGTCGGCGTGCTGATCAGGCGTATGGAGGAAGAACCCAACCGCTAGGGGGACGACGAATGACGCAGGCATGCCAGCCGTCGGTTGACGGCTACGTCGAGCGCGACGGCGTGCGGGTGCACTACGAGGTCTACGGCTCCGGGGAGCCGACGGTCCTGCTCCTGCCGACGTGGTCGATCATTCATTCACGCCACTGGAAGATGCAGATCCCATACCTCGCGCGGCATTGCCGTGTGCTCACATTCGACGGACGCGGTAACGGCCGGTCCGACCGGCCCGACGTCTCCGAGGCGTACGACGAGGCGGAGTTCGCGGCGGACGCGCTGGCGGTGATGGACGCGACGGAGACGGAACGCGCGATCATCGTCGGCTACTCGCTCGGCGCCCAGCGCGGACTCATCCTCGCTGCCGACCATGCCGAGCGGGTCGAGGCCGCCGTCTTCATCGGGCCCTCGTACTCCGGCGGCGGCGATCCGATCCCCGAGCGCATGGTCCCGTGGGAGGACGAGCTCGACACCGACAAGGGCTGGGCGAAGTACAACAAGCACTACTGGCTCCGCGACTACCGTGGCTTCCTCGAGTTCTTCTTCTCGCGGTTCTTCGTCGAGCCACACTCGACGAAGCCGTTCGAGGACTGCGTCGGCTGGGGGCTCGAGACGACGGGCGAAACGCTGGTGACGGCTCAGTACGGCGCGAAGCACTCGCCCGAGGAGTTGCGGGAGCTGGCGCAGCGCGTACGCTGCCCGGTGCTCGTGATCCACGGCACCGACGACGCGATCGTGTCTGCGACCCGCGGTGTGGCGCTCGCCGACCACACCGGCGGCGAGCTCGTGCTGCTGGAGGGCTCAGGGCACGGCCCGCACGTGCGCGACCCGGTCAAGGTCAACCTGCTGCTGCGCGACTTCATCAAGCCGGCCCCGCCGCCGCGGCGCTGGGTCCGCGGGAAGTCCCGGCGTAAGCGCGCGCTCTACATCTCCTCGCCGATCGGCCTTGGCCACGCGCAGCGCGACGCCGCGATCGCCGATGAGCTGCGCAAGCTCCATCCGGACCTCGAGATCGACTGGCTCGCTCAACACCCGGTCACCCGAGTCCTGGAGGAGCGCGGCGAGCGGGTGCATCCCGCCAGCGCGTTCCTTGCCAACGAGTCGACGCACATCGAGAGCGAGTCGGCCGAGCACGATCTGCACTGCTTCCAGGCGATCCGCCGGATGGACGAGATCCTGCTCGCGAACTTCATGGTGTTTCACGACCTCGTACGAGACGAGACGTACGACGTCTGGATCGGCGACGAGGCCTGGGAGCTCGACTACTACCTGCACGAGAACCCCGAGCAGAAGCAAGCGGCCTACGTCTGGCTGACCGACTTCGTCGGGTGGCTGCCGATGCCGGATGGAGGCCAGCGCGAAGCATTCGTCACCGCTGACTACAACGCGGAGATGATCGAGCACATCGCACGTTTCCCGCGCGTGCGTGACCGCGCCATCTTCGTCGGCAACGACGATGACATCGTTCCTGATGCGTTCGGGCCGGAGCTGCCTCTGATCCGCGACTGGACCCGTGAGCACTACTCCTTCGCCGACTACGTGACCGGCTTCGACCCGTCCGACTTCGCCGACCGTACGAGTCTGCGGCACGAGCTCGGCTACGGAGATGACGAGCAGGTATGCATCGTCACCGTTGGCGGCTCGGGTGTCGGCCGGCATCTGTTGCGGCGGGTGATCGAGGCGTTTCCGGAGGCGAAGCGTCGCGTCCCGGCACTGCGGATGGTCGTCGTTACGGGCCCGCGGATCGATCCGGGCTCGCTGCCCCACTCCGAGGGCCTCGAGCTGCGCGCCTATGTCCACGATCTCTACCGCCACCTCGCCGCCTGCGACCTCGCGATCGTGCAGGGTGGACTGACGACGTGCATGGAGCTGACGGCGAATCGCAGGCCGTTCCTGTACTTCCCCCTCGCCCACCACTTCGAGCAGAACTTCCACGTCGCCCACCGCCTTGACCGCTACCGGGCGGGCCGGCGGATGGACTACGCCACCACCGACCCCGACGCTATTGCCGCCGCCATCGCCGCCGAGATCGGCCGGGAGGTCGACTACCGGCCGGTCGCGACCGATGGTGCTGCCCGGGCCGCCAGCCTCATCGCCGAGCTCCTCTGAGGGACCGCGGTTGCCGGTCGCTGTGATCGCGAGTACGCACGGCGCATGCAGGTTTACGCGGATCTACCCTCGCGGCGCTCGCGCCAGATCGTTGCCGACGTCGTCGCTGTTGCCTTGATCGTCGGCGCCATCTGGTTTGCCAAGCAGGCGTACGACCTCGTCAACAAGCTCGCCGGCCCGGGTCGCCTGATCGAGGACTCGGGCACGGACCTGGCCAACAGCATGCAGAGCGCCAGCGACCGCGTCGACGGCGTACCGCTAGCCGGCAACGCGCTGGCGGCGCCGTTCAACGCGGCGGCCGACGCCGCGTCCGGGTTCGCGTCGGCGGCCATCCGCCAACAGGAGGTGGTCAACGACGTGGCGTGGCTCGTCGCGGTCGTCCTCGCCGGCGCGCCCATCGTCTTCCTGCTGCTGCTCTGGGCGGTGCCACGGCTGATCTGGATGCGACGCGCGGAGGCGGCGCGGCAGGTGCTGCTAGACCGTGACGGCGCCGACCTCCTTGCCCTCCGCGCGCTGGCCACCAGGCCGCTGAGGCAGCTGGCCGTCGTGGGGGCCGACGGCGTGGTCGATCGGTGGCGTCGCGGCGACTCCGAGACGATTGCCGCGCTGGCGACTCTCGAGTTGCGTGACCTGGGGCTCGACGAGCGGAAGCTGCCGGCGCTCGCTTGACCGGCGCTGGGCGCTCGAGCCCTGTCGGCGACATGCGCGTGCCAAACGTTCGAGTCTGGCCACGAAACCGGCCTCCGACGATCGTCTAGCGCGCACGGTCGTGCAACCATTCGCCCCGCAGTCCGCATCGACTAGGAGGAGTCATCATCGCCCGCGGCGGCTCCCCGATTCGCCCGGCTCCTCCCCGCTGGTGACTCCGCAACGGCGCGGACTTGGCGTCGTGCTTGTAAGGGTGCCGGACTCCTTCTTTGAGCCGCTGCCGGCGGACGAGCTCGACATGTGGGAGTCGACTGATTAGGGCTGCCGGTCACCGACGGCGTGGCGCGTGTCCTCCGCGACCTGTTGGCCGCCAAGGCGAACGCATACATCTGCGGGCGCGCCGCGCTCGTGAGGTCCGATCGGCTCGCCGCCCAATCCCGCACGCGGGAGGATCCTTGCCATGATCACCCAGGTCGGCTCGGCGCGGCGCCTTCGGCGAGCGGCGCGGCGACGCGCCGGGCGGTCAGGGCACGGCGGGCGGCGGCCGTGGCGGGGCTCGTCTTCACACTGCTCCTCACGCTTTCCCTGGTGTCCATACAGCTCGCCCTCGGGGGGGACGAGCCGGACGAGTGGGTGACGGACGCGTCACGGCGCAGGGCCGTTCTCGTTGGCCTACGCATGTTGCCGTTTGCAGGGATCGCGTTCCTGTGGTTCATCGGCGTGGTCCGCGACCGGATCGGTGAGCACGAGGACAGGTTCTTCGCCACCGTCTTTCTCGGCAGCGGCCTGATCTTCGTGGCCATGCTCTTCGTGACAGCCGCCGTTGCTGCGGCGTTGGTGCAGTCCGTCGCCGATGTCGAGTCCGAGCAGGCGGCTCGCGACTCATGGGAGTTCGCCAGTCGATTCGCCCTGAACCTTGCCACTGTGTACGCGCTGCGGATGGCGGGGTGTTTTCACCATGTCGACCACGACGATCATCGCCGCTGCTCAGGTAGGGCCGCGCTGGCTGATCGTCTACGGCTACGCCACTGCCGCCGTCCTGTTGCTCGCCGCCGGGCTCGTCCCATGGCTGGAGCTGCTGTTCCCGGCTTGGGTCGCGGTGCTGAGCGTGCACCTGCTGATGGCACTCCGGAGCGGCCCGCCAGAGTCAGCGGACTAACAGGAAGTCCTCAGCATCGCGCTCCGGGCGGTCGCGTGGGGGAGCGGCCGCGTGGCCGACGGCTACCGTGCCCATTGGTTGCCAGTCGGAGGGCAGGTCGAGCACATCCCGTACGACATCAGGGCAGAACAGTGTCGACGACACCCACGCGGAGCCCAGGCCCTCGGCAGCCAAGGCGACGAGCAGGTTCTCGATGCCGGCGCCCATGGCAAGCAGGAACATCGCCCGCTCGGAAGCGTTGCGCCGCTCGTCGGGGTACGTGTGCATGCCGTCGGCGACGAGGCACGGCACCACGAGGTAGGGCGCGCGGCGCAGCACGTCGCCGCGGCGGATGCGCTTGGCGATCGACTCCTCGGAGAAGCCGTCGCCACGCAGGTCGGCCACCCACGCGTCGCGCATCGCGTCGAGCAGCCGGACCTTGACGTCCGTCGACTCCAGCAGCACAAACCGCCATGGCGTCGTGTGGTGCGGCGCGGGTGCGGTGATAGCTGCAGCGACAGCACGGCGTACGGCGTCACGTGTCGACCGGCTCGTCGGTGAACTCGCGCACGGTGCGCCGCGCCAGCACCGTCTCGCGCGAACCGGTGCGGAACATGTCGTCAACGGCTTTCCGGATGAGTGCCTTGGCACCGGGGCCGTCGTCGGCGGTGACGAGCGCGTCGAGGCCGCGCACCACCGCGACCGGGACGCCGGCGAGCTTGCCCTTGACGAGCTCCGCCGCGGCGGCCATCTGGTCGGCGAGCGCGGTCATGGTCATGCCCAGCTCGTTGCCGTAAGAGTCGCGTTGCCCGCGCAGGTCTTCGAGCACCCGCACGCCGGCGGCGCCGATCGCGACATCAACGAGGCCCTCGCGCCATGGGCGCCCGAAGGTGTCCGACAGGATGACGCCGACGTTGACGCCGAGCCGATCGCGGATGCCGGCCCGCAACCGCCGAGCCGACTCGTCGGGGTCCTTGGGGAGCAGCAGCACGCATCCCGGTTGCACGTTGGAGGCGTCGACACCCGCCGCGGCCATCACCAGGCCGTGCCGCGTCTCGACGATGCGGGTGTCGCCGCGGCGCGCGACGACCCGTACGGTCTCCGCGTCGATCGCCGCTTCCCGGTCGGTGCCGCGCATCAGCCGGCCCTCGGACTTGCTCACGATCTTGCTTGTCACGACGAGGATGTCGCCGTCGCGCAGATCCGGTGCGGCGGTGGTGATGAGCTCGGCCAGGTCGTCGCCGATGCGTACCTGCGGGATCCCTTCGACGCCGACGACTTCGTACGCGGTGATCATGAAGGATCTTCCCCGTCAGAGGGGGGGCGATCATTCATGATCATGGCGCGGGGGTTCGAGACGGCGAGGTCGAGCGCTGCCTTCGCCATGGCTGCGGTTGCATCGACGTCGCGCATGAGGAGAGGGACGGCGCGGCAGCGAACACCGAGCGCCTCGACAGGAGCGACCGCGCCGGCGTCGACCTCGTCGACCAGCCAACCGTCGAGCAGCCCGTCGGCGGTGCGCGCGCCGTAGTGCTCGGCGACCGCAGCCGCATCGGCTGCCACGCCGATGGCCGCGAGGACGCGGTCGGCCATGCCGCGCACCGGGGCGCCGCCGACGATGGGGGACAGGCCGACGACGGGGGCGGCGGTGGTGCGTACGGCCTCGCGGATGCCGGGCACCGCCAGGATCGTGCCGATGCTCACGACAGGGTTGGACGGCGCGAACAGCACGATGTCGGCGTCCGCGATGGCCTCGAGGACACCGGGGGCAGGCGTCGCGTCGGAGGCGCCGACGGGTACGACGTCGTACGCATCGGGCTTGGCGTGCAGCCGCACCCAGTACTCCTGGAAGTGGACGGCGCGGCGACCGCCCGGCGCGTCGGGGTCGGCGACGACGACGTGTGTCTCGATGCGGTCGTCGCTCATCGGCAGCAGACGTACACCCAGATCCCACCGGGCACACAGCGCCTCGGTGACCGCCGAGAGCGGGTAGCCGGCCGACAGCATCTGCGTACGGACGATGTGCGTGGCGATGTCGCGGTCGCCGAGGCCGAACCAGGTGGGCTCGACGCCGTACGCCGCCAGCTCGTCCTTGACCGTGAATGTCTCGTCGGCCCGGCCCCAGCCTCGCTGCTCGTCGTGGCCGCCGCCGAGGGTGTACATGATGCTGTCGAGGTCCGGGCAGACGCGCAGGCCGAACAGCGTGATGTCGTCGGCGGTGTTGCCGATGACGGTGATCTCCGCATCGGGCGCTGCTGCCTTGAGACCGCGCAGGAAACGGGCTCCACCGATGCCGCCCGCGAGCACTGTGATCCGCACCCGCTGACGGTATCCATGCGGGCGGGCGGCTCGCCGAGCCGGGCGGGCCGGTGCGTTGACCTGCGGTGATGCCCAAATACCAGATCCCCGGTTGACTATCGGGGATTGCAGGCATGTAATTTCATACGTGTCGTTCATTCGGCTCGGCCAGAGCAGTGTCGTTGGCCGGCCGTCGACAGGGGAGAGCGGCACTGAGTCGAGGGCAGGGAGGCGGACCGTGCAGGAGTGGCTGGAGCTGCTCTCCGCAGACGCCGAGGAGCTGAGCTGGCAGGAGCGCGCCCTGTGCGCGCAAACCGATCCGGAGTCGTTCTTTCCCGAGAAGGGTGGGTCGACCCGCGAGGCCAAGAAGGTCTGCCTCTCGTGCGAAGTGCGCTCCGAGTGCCTCGAGTACGCGCTCGAGCACGACGAGCGGTTCGGCATCTGGGGCGGCCTGTCTGAGCGCGAGCGCCGGCGGCTACGCAAGAAGGCCGTCTGAGACCAGGCCGGCCCGGTCGGCATTCGGGACCTTGAGACATCTTGAGGCCGTGTGCCCCGGGAACTGCTCAAGATCGCGGTTCGTGCGGCATCCTGCACGCACCCTGCCCTTCACCGAGTCTGCCCTACTCCCCACAGCCGACATCGACCTCAGCGGATCAAGAAAGTCCGTGATCGCGCCGAGTCTGGCCCCCTTGGTTCTGGTCTCTCATCGTCCGGGACGGAAGGATCGTCTCAGCCGGTTCGGCCTGGCTGAACGTCACCAACGGGTTCAACCGGCAGATGTGGGACCCCTTCGACCAGTGGGTGTCAACGACCCACCCGGCAGGACGCCGCCATCATGTATTCGGACGGCAGTCACTCCGAATGGCGGCTCACCGAAGAGTCCACCCGATTGTGGGAGCAGCGCACCCGCGAGTACGTGAACGTCGCCCGAGCGACCCCTCCTCGTTAGCTTTGCCACAAGATGCCTCAAGATCGTCTGGGATGAGCGCCGCCGCCACGAAACCGGCGGCGGACAACGCAGGCGCGGAGCGGATGGACGCCGTCCGGGGTGTGGTCGGGCGTTGCGAGCGAGGTACGAGCGAGCGGGCGGGGACGGCGTCCATCGGCGCAGCGCCGAACGCGACCACGGCCGCGGCTGGGGCCGACCTGTCAGAACAGCCGAGCCCATCGGCCCAGGTCAGCCGTTCTGCCACTCTGACAAGCCACCGGCCGATCGACCTGTCAGAACAGCCGAGCTATTCGCCCCTGGCCAGCCGTTCTGCCAGTCTGACAAGTCGCCGGACGGGGCACTCAGGGGAGTCGCGTAAGGTAAGTGGCCGACCGAGCCCGGTGGCCAGCGGCTGCGCATGCCGGGCGCAGACCCAGGACCCCCGAGGCGACCGATCCCTTCCATGTCGACGACCGTCCCCGAGCCCAGCTCCCTCTCGAGCGAAGCCGACGACCTGATCGACACGGTCGCCCCGGACTTCATCAGCGTCGAGGAAGAGTTCGGCCCGCCGCCGGTCGACCCGCAGGAGCTGGCCCGCCAGCACGTCACGGCTGTCCTCGTCAGCCACGAAGGGCACCGCTGGCTCCCCACGGTTCTGGGCGGCCTCGCTCAATCGCACCGGGTGCCCGACGTCATCGTCGGAGTCGACACCGGCAGCAAGGACGACAGCGCCGACATCCTCCGCCGCGCGCTGGGCGACCCGGCGGTCGTGGTGACCAAGCGCAACACCGGGTACGGCGCTGCGGTCGCGCAGGGCATCCAGGCCGCCGACGCGCGGATGCCCGTACCAGCAGGACGCACCGAGTGGATCTGGCTGCTGCACGACGACTCGGCCCCCGAGCCGGGGGCGCTGCTCGCGCTGCTCGAGTGCGCGGTGCGCCACCCGGAGGCCGGCGTCATCGGCCCGAAGGTGCGCGGCTGGCGTGACCAGCGGCAGCTGCTCGAGGTGGGGCTGACGACGACGGCGAGCGGCCGTCGGTACACGGGGCTCGATAGTCGTGAGTTCGACCAGGGCCAGCACGACGAGGTCAAGGACGTGCTCGCCGTCGGGTCCGCCGGGATGCTCGTCCGGCGTGACGTGTGGGACCAGCTGGGCGGGTTCGACCCGATGCTGCCGCTGTTCCGTGACGACCTCGACTTCGGCTGGCGGGCCAACCTGGCCGGGCACGGCGTCGTCGTGTGCCCCGATGCGGTCGTCAACCACGTGGAGGCCGCCGCGCACGGCCGTCGCCGCCTTGGAGCGACGCGGCAGCGCCCGCACCTGGTCGACCGCCGCAACGCGCTGCACGTGCTGCTCGCCAACGCCCCGGCCAGGCGCCTTCCGATGGTCTCGCTGCAGATCGTCTTCGGCAGCATCGTGCGTACGTTCGGCTTCCTCATCGGCAAGCTGCCGGCGACCGCACTCGAAGAGCTCGTCGCCCTTGGGGCGGTGGTGCTGCGCCCCGACCGGATCATCCGCGCCCGGTCCGCGCGGCGCCGGCTGCGGCACCGACCGTCGGAGCAGATGAAGCACCTCTTCCCCGCGACCGGGCAGCAGATGCGGCACACGTCCGAGGCGCTGCTGTCGGTGATCTCGGGCACGGGCGCGGGTCAGGACCTCACGGTGGCGCGTCGCCGCGCGAGCGCGCCGCTCGACACCGACGAGGACGCCGAGCTCGCCGCCGACGACCTGACGTTCTGGCGAGTGTTCGCTCGGCCCGGCGTGCTCGTCACGCTCCTGCTGTTCGTGATCGCAGTCGTCGCTGCGCGGTCGCTGTTCCTCGGCGGCCGCCTGATGGGCGGCGCCCTGCTGCCGGCGCATCAGTACCTCGGCGATCTGTGGAACACGTACGTCACGGCTTGGCACGGGGTCGGCATGGGCAGCCCCTCCGCGGCGCCGCCGTACCTCGCTGTCGTATCGCTGATCTCCTTGCTGTCGTTCGGCAACGTGCCCGTCGCGGTGACGGTGCTGATGCTCGGCTGTGTGCCGCTTGCCGGGCTTGACGGCGTACCTCTTGCTGCGCCGGCTCGTCACGTCGCGGTCGCTGCGTGTGTGGGGCGCCCTTGCCTACGCGCTGCTGCCCGCCACCACCGGCGCGATCGCGGCCGGGCGGCTGGGTACATGCGTGGCGATCGTCGCGACACCGCTGCTGGCGCTGGCGGTGGGCCGCACGCTCGGTGACGGGCCGCAACGACTCGGGCCCTTCCGCGCGTCGTGGACCGCCGGACTGCTGCTTGCGGTGGTCGCCGCGTTCGTCCCTCTCGCGTGGCTCGCGGCAGTCGTCCTCGCCGTCCTTGCCGTCGTCGCGGGTTTCCGCAACCAGGACGTGCTGGTGCGGTTGGCGATCATCTTGGCGGTGCCGGTGGCGCTGCTCGTGCCGTGGACGTTCGAGCTGTTCCGCGACCCGGTTCAGCTGTTTGCCGAGGCCGGCGCCCCCGGGCCTGGGCTGTCCGACCCCGACCTGCCGTCGTGGGCCGTGGCGCTCGGGCATCCCGGCGGTCCGGGTTCGGCGCCGTGGTGGCTGTTCGCGGGTCTGGTCGCTGCCGCGGCCGCGGTGGTGCTCCGCAAGGGCGGCCGGCGGCTGAGCATGGCCGGTCTCGTGCTCGCCCTCGTCGGGCTCGTCCTCGGTGTGGTCGTGTCGCGGATGCCGATCACGGGTCCGACGCTGGACTCGCCGGTTGCGGGCTGGCCGGGGTACGCGACCGCGCTCGTCGTGCTCGGCTGTGTGGTTGCGGTCGTGGCGGCGGCCGATGGCATGTATGCCCGGCTGTCCGGATCCGGCTTCTCCTGGCGCCAGCCGGCGATCGGCGTGCTCGCGATCGCCTGTGCCGTGACTCCGCTGGTCGCCGCGGGCTGGTGGACGTGGCGCGGCGCCGACGACCCGCTGCAACGGCGTGACCCTGCGGTGCTGCCGGCGTACATCGTCGAGGAGAACGCCAGGCCCGCGCACCCGAAGACGCTGGTGCTCGAGAAGCAGTCCGATGGCGAGGTGCGCTATGCCGTCCTCCGCCAGGCCGGCCCGCGCATGGGCGACGCCGAGACGGGGCCGGGCCATGACACGCCCAGCATCCTCGACCAGGTGGTCGGCGACCTCGTGAGTGGCCGCGGCGTTGACGACCTCGGCTCCCTGGTGGAGCTGGGCATCGGGTACGTCTTCCTGCCCGGCCCGGCCGACCCTGAGCTGTCCGGAGCGCTGGACACGGTGACCGGGCTCGTACGTGCCAGCGCCACCGACGGCTCGGCCGTCTGGCGCGTCGACGCCGACGTATCCCGCTTGCGCATCCTCGACCCCGACGGCACCGCTCAGGCGCTGCCATCCGGCACGACCGACACGTCGCTGCGCATCGAGCCTGGGCCGGAGGGTCGCCGCCTGCTGCTCGCCGAGAATGCTGATCCGGGCTGGACCGCCTCCCTGGAGGGCGCTGGCCTGGAGTCGCTCGTGGTCAATGGGTGGGGGCAGGGCTTCGAGCTGCCCGCGTCGGGCGGCCAGCTGGACGTCGGGTTCGACGGCACCTCGCGTACGCGGTGGCTGTGGGTGCAGGCGGCGCTGGCGCTGGCGTTCTGCGTGCTCGCGCTGCCCGGCGCCCGCCGGCGGGCCGGCATCGACGACGTCGCCGACACCGACGAGGTCGAGGAGTCGGCACCAAGCCGGGCCAGTCGGGCGCCGGAGGCGGCTCGCGCACCGGAGGAGCTGGAGCCGGTCAGCATCACGAGCCTGCCGCTCGATGCGCCCGTCGATGCCGCCCAGGATGCCGCACAGCAGCCGGTCGTTCCTGTCGAGTCGACGGGGGTTCACGGCGAAAGGGTCGCCGCGCGGCGGGAGCCGGCACGGTCATCGGTGGTCGGTCGTCCGGCGGGCGGCGTCGCCGCGGCAGCGACCGCCCGATGACGGCGGCGGAATGGCTGGGCGAGGACGGCGACGAGGAGCCCTTGCCGCTGTCGTCGACGCCGATGACGTACGAGCCGCCCCGCACCGCAACCCGAACCCGTCGCGCGAGCCCGCACCCGAGCCGACGCCCGAGCCGGTCCCCGCTCCTACGGGCCGGCGGGCCGCCGGGCGCCGGGCGCGCGGACGGCGGTCGACGACGAGCGGCACGGACGAGCAGGGAGTGGACGAGTGAGCAGGACCGCGAGGCGGGCCGCGCGCGGCCCGCGCAAGGACGGCGGTCGGCTGTCGACCTCGCTCGGCTCCCGCCGGGGTCTGCTGGTCGGCCTCGGCGTGGCCGCGGCCGCCATTCTGTTCGGCACCGTGGTCGGGCCGCCGGAGTCCGTGGTGGAGGCCAGCCCCGGCGCTGAGGAGCTGGTCACCCGCACCGCCGTCGTGTGCCCGTACGGCGGCGGCCAGCCCGGCAGCACCGACTCGATCACCATGTCAGTCCTGCCCGAGGTCGCCGACGTCATCGCCGGCGAGGGCCAGCCGCCGGCGACCGCGACGGCAATGCTCGGCGAGACGCAGGAGCCGCCGGTGGCCGAGGCCACCGCGCGGGGCCCCCTCGTCAGCGTGCCGATCCAGGCCGACAACCCGCGCGGCTACGTGGTCGTCGGCACCGACGCGTTCGCACCCGGCCTCGTCGCCGAGCAGTCGACGCTGGCCGCGGCAGACGACCGGCACGGCATCGCCGACGTGTCGTGCAACCCGGTCTCGCGTGAGTCGTGGTTCGTGGGCGCCCGCGGTGTCGTCGGGCACCGGGCACGGCTGGTGCTCAGCAACCCCACCGACTCGGCGGCCGTCGTCGACGTCGAGGTGTGGGACGAGAACGGCCGCGTACGCACCCCCGCCGCCGAGGACCGGACGGTCCCCGCGCACGGCCAGGAGACGCTGGCGCTGGACGCGCTCGCGCCGGGCAGCGGCCAGCTCGCGGTGCACGTACGGGCCAGCCAGGGGCGGGTTGCGGCGGCGCTGCAGGCGTACGAGACCGAGGGCATCGACCCGCGCGGCATCACGTGGATCCCGCAGTCGCAGCTCGGCACCCGCCTCGTCGTGCCGGGAGTCCCCGGCTCGGGCCAGCGGCTGCTGCAGGTTGCCGCCCCGGGCGACAGCGACGCCATCGTGTCGCTGCGGGTGCTCGGCCCGGATGGCGCGTTCAGCCCGGCTGACCAGACGGTGATCACCGTGCCGGGCGGCACCGTGATCGAGGTGCCGGTTGACGCCGCGGTCGGCGAGGCGCCGGCGGCGCTCGAGCTGGAGAGCGACGTCGAGATCACTGCGGCCGTGCGAGTGGTGGCTGCTGGCGCGGACGAATCCGCGCCCGACCTGGCGTTCACCGCAGCGGTTGCGCCGCTCGACGAGATCGGAGCCGCGCTTGGCGCCCGGGTCACCGGCGGGTTCGCGACGACGCTGCTGATGACCGCGACGGGCGACATCGACACGGCGGCGATGGTCGAGTTCTACGACGTCGACGGCAAGATCATCGGCACGCAGGACGTCGAGGTGCCGGCGGAGTCCACCCAGGTCGTGCAGGTGGCTGCGCCACCGACGGGCGAGCGGGTGACGATCGTCGTACGACCGCGCGACCCTGGTCAGCTTGCTGTCGTACGCGAGACGACAGGCAGCAACGACGTTGGCGCCTTCCTCGACCTCGTGCCGCTGGGCGAAGTGACGGTCAACGTGCGCGTGCCGGACGTGTCCGGCGACCTGCTGACCGGGCTGTCCTGACGGTTCAGTCCGGCTCGCCGGCGCCGTAGCCGGGGTCGACCTCGTCCGGCTCGACGCCCAACAGCTCGGCGATCTCCTCGACGACCACGTCGTGCACGAGCGCGGCGAGGTCGCGCGGTGAGTTCGCGCGGGTCTCGATCGGTCGGCGGTAGACCACCACGCGCGCAGGCAGCGCCCCCTGCGCGGGGAACGTCCGCGCCAGCGGCACCCAGTCGCGCGACCAGTCGTCGAGCGCCGGCACGTCGTCGACCGCGAACTCGACGGCGGACAGCTGCGCCTCGACGTTGCGTCGTACGTGCTCGACGGCCTCCAGCACCAGGTCGTCGAACCGCTGCGCGCGACTCGCCCCGATCGGCACCGCCGCCGGAGCCAGCGGCCCGCGCATCCCGCGGCCGTGCCGGTCGCGCCCGTGGCCCTTGCCCGAGCTGCCTGACCCGGCCGGGCCGCCGCGCTGCCGCCACTTCCGCACGGGCTGAGCGTAGCCGGACGGGTGGGTGCCCTCGCGGGGTGTGCATCTGGCGCCAACTTCGTGGCGCTGGGTGAGCACGCGCGCAGCCTCCTCCGCCGCACGCCGCCGGTCGCCGCGCGTCCCTGCTGCCTCAACGGCCTCCGCGCCGCTAGGTTTGCTTGCCGTGAGCCCGGTCCGTCGTTGTTCGCGCGCCGCCTGCGGGCGGCCGGCAATCGCCACCTTGACCTACGTCTATGCGGACTCGACGGCGGTGCTCGGGCCGCTGGCCACCTACGCCGAGCCGCACTGCTACGACCTGTGCGCGGAGCACTCCGAGCGGCTGTCGGCGCCGCGGGGGTGGGAGGTCGTCCGGCTCGCGCCCGACCCGACCGCCGGCAAACCCAGCAGCGACGACCTGGAGGCGCTGGCCAACGCCGTGCGCGAGGCAGCCCGACCCGACCCGGCGCGCGAGGGGCCGGCCGGCGACGTCGGCCGGCGCGGGCACCTGCGCGTGCTGCGCAACCCCGACGCCTGACCGCCCAGGACCGTCTCCGTCCGAGGCGGTAGGGTCGCCGCCGTGACAGACCTGTCCGCAGTGTTCAAGGCGTACGACGTCCGCGGCGTCGTGCCCGAGCAGCTCGACGCCGATCTCGTACGCAAGGTGGGCGCGGCCGCCGTGCAGGAGCTCGGCGTCCTCGACGGCGACGACGCTCCGAGAGCGATGGTCGTCGGCTACGACATGCGCCCATCCTCACCCGGTCTCGCCGCGGCCTTCGCCGAAGGCGTGACCAGCCAGGGCGCCGATGTCATCGACATCGGGCTGGCGTCGACCGACCAGCTCTACTTCGCGAGCGGCCACCTCGGCCTGCCCGGCGCCATGTTCACGGCGAGCCACAACCCCGCGCAGTACAACGGCATCAAGCTCTGCCGCGCCGGCGCGGCACCCGTCGGCGCCGACACCGGCCTCGTGGAGATCCGGCAATCGGTGGAGGCGGGCGGCCCCGCCCCGACCGCGGCCGCCGGCAAGGTCGAGCAGCGCGACATGCTGACCGCGTACGCCGAGCACCTCAACACGCTCGTCGACCTGTCCGACATCCGGCCGCTCACCGTCGTCGTCGACGCCGGCAACGGCATGGGCGGCCACACGGTGCCGGCGGTGTTCGGCGGGCTTGCCGCTCACGGTGGTTCCGCTGTACTTCGAGCTGGACGGCACGTTCCCCAACCACGAGGCCAACCCGATCGAGCCGGAGAACCTGCGTGACCTGCAGGCCAAGGTGCGCGAGACCGGCGCCGACATCGGGCTCGCCTTCGACGGCGACGCAGACCGCTGCTTCGTCGTCGACGAGCGCGGCGAGATCGTGTCGCCGTCCACGCTGACCGCGCTGATCGCCGTCCGCGAGCTGGCCAAGGAGCCGGGCTCGCAGATCATCCACAACCTGATCACGAGCCGCTCCGTCCCCGAGATCGTGGCCGAGCACGGCGGCATCCCGGTGCGCACCCGCGTCGGCCACTCCTACATCAAGGCCGAGATGGCCAGGACCGGCGCCATCTTCGGCGGCGAGCACTCCGGGCACTTCTACTTCCGCGACTTCTGGCGCGCCGACTCCGGGATGCTGGCCGCGTTGCACACCCTGGCGGCCCTGGGCGAGACGCCGGAGGGGACGACGCTGTCGTCGCTGCTCAGCGACTACACGCGCTTCGTCGCGTCCGGCGAGATCAACAGCACGGTCGACGACCAGGCCGGCCGCATGGCCGCGATCCGCGCGGCGTTCGAGGGCCGCGAGGGCGTCGCCACCGACGAGCTCGACGGTCTCACGGTGACCGCCAAGGACTGGTGGTTCAACGTACGTCCGTCCAACACCGAGCCGCTGTTGCGACTCAACGCCGAGGCGGCCGACGAGCAGACCATGACGACACTGCGCGACGAGGTGCTCGCGCTCATCCGCGGCTAGAACAGGGAAGAAGACGATGAACACACGTCCAAACCAAGCCGACCGCCCCGGCATCGAGCCCTGGCTGCTCGAGATCCTGGCCTGCCCCGCCTGCACCTCGCCGCTGCGGCACGACGAGCCGGCCGCCGAGCTCGTGTGCACGTCGTGCGGGCGCGCCTACCCGATTCGCGACGGCATCCCTGTGTTGCTGGTCGACGAGGCCCGTCTCCCGGAAGCCTGACCGGGCGCCGGCGTGTTCGACGACTCGCTGCTCGACGACCCGGAGGCGATCGCGTCAGTCGACGCCCCCTTGCGGCACCTCGCGGGCTGGGGCGCCGAGGTGCGCCGCGCCGCGGTCGTGGCGGCGGATGCACTGCACCCCCTCGACCCCGCCGATCGGCCGCGCGCAATCGTCGCCGGCGGTGCCGATGGCCGGCTGTTCCGGGCGGTGCTCGAGCCGGTGTGCCCGGTGCCGTTCGTGGCATGGCCGCACGTCGGCCTGCCCGGATGGGCCGGGCCCCTCGACCTCGTCGTGCTCGTCAGCACCCGCGGCTCCGACGCGGAGTCCATGGCGATCGCATCGGAGGCCGTACGCCGTGGCTGCCGGCTGCTCGTTGCCTGCCCGGCCCGGTCGCCGCTCGCGGAGGTAGCCGAGGGTCGAGGCCGCACGGTCATTCCAGCCGGCAGCGAGGATCCGCTCGCGCTGTCCGTACCCGTGCTCGCCGCTCTGCACCTGCTCGGTCTCGGCCCCGAGGTCGAAGCCGAGCCGGTCGCCGCGGCGCTCGACACGGTGGCCGTCGAGTGCGGGCCCAGCCGGCAGGTCGGGGACAACCCCGCGAAGGAACTGGCGCTGGGGCTGGGCGACATGACGCCCCTGCTGTGGGGCGCATCCGTGCTGGCGGCAAGGGCCGGACGGCGCATCGCGGAGAGCCTGCGGGCCGCGACCGGTCGCCCGGCGCTGGCCGGTGACGCCGACCAGCTGCTGCCGGTGCTGGCCAAGGCGCCGCAGGCCGACATCTTCGCCGATCCGTTCGACGATGACGACCCGGCCGCGCGGCCGGTACTCGTGATCCTTGACGACGGCTCCGACTCGCCGCCGATCCGGGAGGCGCGCGGTGCGTTGCAGGCGGCGGCCGACAACCGCGGCGTCCGGGTCGTACGCGTCGCCGCGATCGACGGTCCGGACATCGGGCGGTTCGCGTCCCTCCAGGCGCAGGGGCGGTTCGCGGCTATCTATCTCGCGCTCGGCCTCGGTCGTACGCCCGAGTGGCGGTCCTAGCCCGCTCCCTGGCCCCGATATCCTCGGCAGCACCATGTTGCAGCTGACGAACCAGGTCCGTCCGTACGCGTGGGGCTCGCCGACGGTGATCCCCGACCTCCTCGGGATCCCGCCGACCGGTGAGCCACAGGCCGAGCTGTGGCTTGGCGCACACCCGCAGGGATCGTCCTCGGTCGTGCTCGACGGCGCGGAGCGGCCGCTGGCCGACCTGCTCGCCGAGCGCGGCACCGAGCTGCCGTTCCTGCTCAAGGTGCTGGCCATCGCGGCGCCCTTGTCGCTGCAAGTGCACCCGACCATCGAGCAGGCCGTCGACGGGTTCGCCCGCGAGGACGCCCGCGGCATCCCGCTCGACGCGCCGGAGCGTCTCTACCATGACCGCAATCACAAGCCGGAGATGGCGGTGGCGCTGTCACCGGTGCGGGCACTCGTCGGTTTCCGACCTGTGCCCGAGACGCGTGCGCTGCTCGAGCTGCTGGACTGCCGCGCGCTGGACCCCTACTACGAGGCGCTGCGGGCTCACGACGAAACGTGGCTACACGAGGTGATGGCCGGCCTCCTCGGCGAGATAGGAGTCGACCGACCGGCGCTCGTCGCGACGGTCGACGCGGCCTGCGAGCGCGCGCTGGCCCAAGGCTCCCGGTTCGATGCCGAGCTGCGGGCCGTACGCCGCCTTGCAGCCGCCTACCCCGCCGACCCGGGTGTCGTCATCGCGCTGTTCATGCAGCTGGTCGAGCTCGCCCCGGGGGACGCGTTCTTCGTTCCGGCGGGCATGCTGCACGCCTACCTGAGCGGCACCGTCGTCGAGATCCAGGCCAGCTCCGACAACACGCTGCGCGGTGGCCTCACCCCCAAGCACGTCGACGTGCCCGAGCTGCTCGCGGTGCTCGACACTGCCGACACGCCGGTGCACCGGGTGCGCCCGGAGCGGGCCGGGGCCGGCGTGGAGTGGTACGTGGCGCCGGCGCGCGAGTTCCGACTGGCCCGGGTGGCGCCGGCCGGCGGCCGCGCCGAGGTCGACGCCGACGGCCCGCTGATCCTGCTGTGCGTCGAGGGCGAGACCAAGGTCCGCTCGGCCGTCGGTGACTCGGTCAGCCTGGCGCGCGGCCAGTCGGTGTTCGTGCCGGCCGACGAAGCACCACTCACCGTCGAAGGTGACGGTGTCGTGTTCGCGGCGACAACGAACCTCAACGCGTAGGACGGAGCGCTTATGGCAGCGAGTGGTGGTACGAGGGCGGTCGTAGCCGCACTCCTAGCCAACCTCGGCATCGCGGTGGCGAAGTTCATCGCGTGGGCGCTCACAGCGTCGTCGTCGATGCTCGCCGAGGCCATCCACTCGGTGGCCGACTCTGGCAATCAAGCGCTGCTGCTGCTCGGCGGGCGGCGGGCCCGCCGCGAGGCGACCCCGGAGCACCCGTTCGGGTTCGGCCGATCGCGGTACATCTACGCGTTCATCGTGTCGATCGTGCTGTTCAGCGTGGGCGGTCTGTTCGCGCTGTACGAGGCGTACCACAAGTGGGACGAGACCAGGGAAGGTCACCCCAATGAGCTGCTCGAGGGCGGCTTGTGGTGGGTGCCCGTCCTGGTGCTGCTCTTCGCGATCGTGCTCGAGACGTTCTCGTTCCGGACCGCGATCCACGAGTCCAACCTCGTACGCGGTCGGGCGTCGTGGCGCCAGTTCGTCACACGGGCCAAGGCACCTGAGCTGCCGGTTGTCCTGCTCGAGGACCTCGGTGCGCTGATTGGCCTCTTCTTTGCGTTGATCGGCGTCTCCATGACTGTCATCACCGACAACGGGTATTGGGACGCGGCAGGCACCGCAGCGATCGGCATCCTGCTGGTGATCATCGCAATCGTTCTGGCCCGTGAGACCTCCAGCCTGTTGCTCGGTGAGGCCGGCACCACCGAGCACATCCACAAGATCGAGGCGGCCCTCGTGGACGACGCGAGGGTCGAGCGCCTGATTCACATGCGCACGATGCACCTCGGCCCGGATGAGCTGCTGGTTGCCGCCAAGATCGGCGTCGCCGACCGGGCCACTGCCGAGGAGGTCGCCGACACGATCAACGCGGCGGAGCGGCGGGTCCGCGCCGCCGTGCCCATCGCCACCAACGTCTACCTCGAGCCGGACATCTACCGAGCCGACTACACCCCAGAGCCGCGCCCCGAGGTGCCGCACGCGCCGTCGGGCCACTGACCGGATTGGATCAGGGGGACCCTCGTCCAATAGGTTGCGACAAGGGTGCCCCTGATCCAATGGCGGGAGCCGCTAGACTGGCGCCCGCTGGCGCAGGGGATGCCGCAGGCCCAGAAGGGCCGCGCCGGACTGCCGAGGTCAAATGCCCGGCAGTCTTTGGCTGCCTCCCGAAAGGAATGCCATGTCCATCGACTACAAGGTCGCCGATCTGTCCCTGGCCGAGCTCGGCCGGCACGAGATCCGGCTCGCCGAGCACGAGATGCCAGGGCTCATGGCGATGCGCCGTGAGTACGGCGAGAGCAAGCCGCTCTCCGGCGCCCGCATCGCCGGCTCGCTGCACATGACCGTGCAGACCGCGGTGCTCATCGAGACGCTCGTCGCGCTCGGCGCCGAGGTCCGCTGGGCCTCCTGCAACATCTTCTCCACGCAGGACTCGGCCGCCGCTGCGGCCGTCGTCGGGCCGAATGGCACCGTCGACGCCCCGGCGGGCGTGCCGGTCTTCGCCTGGAAGGGCGAGACGCTCGACGAGTACTGGTGGTGCACCGAGCAGATCCTCAGCTGGCCCGACGGCCAGGGCCCCAACATGATCCTCGACGACGGCGGCGACGCGACGCTGCTCGTGCACAAGGGCGTCGAGTTCGAGAAGGCCGGCGCCGTGCCGGACCCGTCGACGGCCGACTCCGAGGAGTTCGAGGTCGTCCTGCGGCTGCTCACCCGTACCCTCGCCGAGCAGCCGGGCAAGTGGTCCGAGATCGCGTCCGCGATCAAGGGCGTCACCGAGGAGACGACCACCGGCGTGCACCGGCTGTACGAGATGCAGAAGGTCGGCCAGCTGCTCTTCCCGGCGATCAACGTCAACGACTCGGTCACCAAGAGCAAGTTCGACAACAAGTACGGCAGCCGCCACTCCGTCCTCGACGGGATCAACCGCGCCACTGACGTCATGATCGCTGGCAAGACCGCGGTGGTCTTCGGGTACGGCGACGTGGGCAAGGGCTGCGCGGAGGCTCTGCGTGGACAGCGTGCCCGCGTCCTCATCACCGAGATCGACCCGATCTGCGCGCTGCAGGCGGCCATGGACGGCTACCAGGTGGTCACGCTCGAGGACGTCGTCGAGACCGCCGATATCTTCATCACCTCCACCGGCAACTTCAACATCATCAAGGCCGCCGACATGGCCCGCATGAAGCACCAGGCGATCGTCGGCAACATCGGCCACTTCGACAACGAAATCGACATGGCGGGGCTCGCCAAGACCGATGGCATCAAGCGCGTCAACATCAAGCCGCAGGTCGACGAGTGGGTCTTCGCCGACGGCCACTCGGTGATCGTGTTGTCCGAGGGCCGGCTGCTCAACCTCGGCAACGCGACCGGTCACCCGTCGTTCGTGATGAGCAACTCGTTCACCAACCAGGTGCTCGCGCAGCTCGAGCTGTTCACCAAGACGGCCGACTACCCAACCGGCGTCTACGTGCTGCCCAAGCAGCTCGACGAGAAGGTCGCCCGACTGCACCTCGACGCGCTCGGCGTGCGGCTCACGACCCTCTCGACGGAGCAGGCCGACTACATCGGCGTTCCCGTCGAGGGCCCGTACAAGCCGGACCACTACCGCTACTAAAGGCGCGGGCCGGGTCGATCACGTTAACGTGATCGACCCGGTCTGAGCGCGGCCTGCATGCCTTGCAAAGACCGGCCTGGCCTTGCCCGGATGCGGTTAGCGGGGGGCGATGTAGCCGCCAGCCGCGGGAGTTGTGGCCGGGGCCGGCTCGGATCGAGTGCGGGCGGGCGCGGGCGGCGCGTCATCCAGCGGGACATCAACCGGCACCGGCACGAGCCCCTGCGGCCATCGCACCTCGCCAGCGGCCGCATAGGCATGCAGGCCGAGCTCGGCCCGTCGACGCCGCTCCGCCAGCACCGCCTGGAGGTATGCCCACGCAGGTGTGCCAGGCGGTGGTGCCGGCGACACGTACGCGGCGACGGACGTAGCGAGGTCCTGACCCATCGTGTCGCGCACAGTGGGCGTCAGCGTGGGCAGCCGCCCGAGGTAGGTGCGGGCGGCCAGCGCGAGGTCGTCGGGCAGCTGGGTGAGGTCGAGCCCGCGAGCCCAGGCCTCGAGCGGTGGCGGCATCGGCAGCGGCGCCGTGACCCGTGCTGCCGTGCGCTCCTTGATGACCACCGTGCCGGCCAGCAGGTCACCGAGCCGCTTGCTGTCCTTGTTGAGCATCGAGCAGATCACCGCGCCGGCCCCGAACGTTAACCAGAAGTCCACGAACAACCCGGCCAGCGCCCGCGTCAGCGCGTGCCGGAACCCGGTGGGCCCGCCGTCGTCGCGGACCACCCGCAGGCCAAGGATGAGCTTGCCCAGCGACCGGCCTCGGCTGAGCGTCTCGACGAGCGTTGGATAGCCGACGAGCGCCAGGAGGATGGTCGTCAGCAGTACGGCCCTGGCCAGCGCCGCATCGGTCGTCGCGACCAGCCGGCCCACGACGTACACACCGCCCACAGCAAGCGCGAGCTGGACGACCGCGTCGAAGAAGAACCCGAGCGCCCGCGTCGGGAGCCGCGCCAAGCGCAGGTCGAGGACAACGGCCTCGCCGGTGACGAGCTCGCTCACGCCTCGGTGCTCCCTTCCTGCCTTGGGGAAGACATAGTCTGCCAGCGACATGGATCTGGATGCGTACGTCCTCGCTCATCGCCCACAGTGGGACCGGCTCGCCGAGCTATCCCGCCGCCGCGGTCGGCTGACGGGTGCGGAGGCCGACGAGCTCGTCACTCTCTACCAACGGGTGGCCACGCACCTGTCCGTCGTGCGCAGCGCGGCCCCGGACGCGGCGGTGGTTGCCGAGCTGTCGACGTCGGTTGCGCGGGCCCGCGGCGCGGTCACCGGTGGATCCGAGCCGGGGCGCGGCACGCTGTCGCACTTCGTGCTCGCCGGGTTTCCCGCCGCTGTCTATCGCAGTCGCCGCTGGTGGGTGCCGACGGCGTTGGTGTTCGTCGCGGTCAGTGTCGCCATCGCCTGGTGGGTGGCGGCCAACCCCGAAGTGCAGTCGTCGATCGCCGCGCCTGAGGAGATCCGGCAGCTGGTCGAGGAGGACTTCGAGGACTACTACTCCGAGAACCCGGCGAGCTCGTTCGCTGCGCGGGTCTGGACGAACAACGCGTTTGTCGCGGCGATGTCGCTCATCTCGGGCGTGCTGCTCGGGATCCCGGTCGTCTTCCTGCTCTGGTCCAACGCCGTCAATGTCGCGGTGTCCGCCGGGCTGATGGCGGCGCACGGTCGGCTCGACATCTTCTTCGGACTCATCACGCCGCACGGCCTGCTGGAGCTGACCGCGGTGTTCGTTGCGGCGGGCACCGGCCTGCGGCTGGGCTGGACCGTGATCGACCCCGGCGGTCGCACTCGGGCGCGGGCGCTCGCCGAGGAGGGCCGTGCCGCGGTCGGCATGGCGATCGGCCTCGCAGGCGTGCTGCTGGTTTCGGGAGTCATCGAGGCTTTCGTGACCCCGTCGGGCCTGCCGACGTGGGCGCGAATCGGCATCGGGGTGGTTGCCGAGGTGGCGTTCCTTGCGTACGTGTGGGTGCTTGGCGGTCGGGCCGCCCGGGCCGGGGAGACCGGCGACGTCGGTGTACGCGACCGCGGCGCGACGGTGCCAGTCTCAGCCTGAGCGCGAATCCGTCGGTGCCTCAGAGCCGCCCGCCGCCTTGAGGTCCAGATACGCGTCGGCGAGCGCCGGCGCGAGCTCATCGGGTGGCGCGTCGACCACCTGCACCCCGCGCTGCGCCAGCAAGGCGACAACCTGCCCCCGCTCGGCACGTGCCTGCTCGGCCGCCGCCGCACCATAGACCGCCTCCCCGTCGTCACGTGCCTCGGCGACCACAGCCAACGACGGGTCGGCAACCGAGGCCATCACCACGGTGTGCCGGCGCGCCAGCGGGCCGATCACCGGGAGCAACCCCTCCACGATCGAGGCGGTCTCGAGCCCGGTGAGCAGGACCACGAGACTCCGCCGCCCCGCGCGGTCGAGCGCCTCCGCCACCATCCCGCGGAAGTCGGCCTCGACCAGCACCGGTTCCAGAGTGGCCATCGCCTCGACGGCCGTCGGGAGCAGCCGGGTCGCCGAGGCCCTCGTCACTTCGGCGCGGACGCGGCGGTCGTACGCCAGCAGGTCCACCCGGTCACCCGCACGGCTGGCGAGCGCCATCAGCAGCAACGCCGCGTCGAGCACCGCATCGAGCCGCGGCGCGTCACCGACCCGCGCCGCGGACGTGCGGCCGGTGTCGATGACGAGCAGGATGTGCCGGTCGCGTTCCGGCCGCCACGTGCGCACCATGACGTCGGCGGCGCGGGCGCTGGCCCGCCAGTCGATGGAGCGTACGTCGTCGCCGGCGACGTACTCGCGCAGGCTGTCGAACTCCGTGCCCGCTCCGCGTACGAGCAGCGCCTGCCGGCCGTCGAGGTCGCGCAGCCGGGCCAGCCGCGACGGGAGATGCCGGCGGGACGCAAACGGCGGCAGCGCCCGGATCCGCCCAGGCACCAAGTGCGACACCTGCCGAGCGGCGAGCCCCAGCGGCCCGTGCGAGCGCACCGTCACCCGGTCGGCCAGCCGGTCGCCGCGCCGCGTCGGCGTGAGCGTGAGCGGGTACGTCCGCCGCTCGCCGGGCCCGATGTCGAGCGGCCACCGCCCAGGCGCCACACCGGCCGAGGGCTGCCACGCGTCGCGGATGACGCCGCGCACGCGCCGCGTCCCCGGGTTCGTGACGAGCAGTTGTTGCCGAGCGGTCTCGCCGAGCCGGACGCGCGGGTCGCCGGATCGGGCGAGCTGCAGAGGACGTACGGCACCGGCCAGCGCGAGGTCGACCAGCACCCCGAGCAGCAGCACACCTTGGACCAGCAGGATCCCCGTCCAGGACGGCGCGACGGTGGCGACGATGACCGCCCCGGCCGCGGCGAGCGCGGCGAGCCTTCCGGTCACGGCCATCGGCTGTCCGCCCAGGCTCAGCGGGGGACGGGGACGGTGGCCAGCACCGTGTCGAGGACGGAGTCTGGCGAGACGCCTTCGAGCTCGGCCTCGGGCCGCAGCGACAGCCGGTGCCGCAAGCTCGGTCGGGCCAGGGCCTTGACGTCGTCGGGCGTCACATAGTCGCGGCCCGACAGCCAGGCCCACGCGCGCGACGTCTTGAGCAACGCGGTCGCGCCGCGCGGAGAGACGCCGAGCTGCAACGACGGGCTGACCCGAGTCGCCCGGCACAAGTCCACGACGTACCCGATGACGGCCGGGTCGACCCGCGTCATCGCCACCGCCGCCCGCGCGGCAACCAGCTCGTCCGGCCCGGCCACCGACCGTAGCCCCGCGCCGGCCAGGTCGCGCGGGTCGAACCCCTCGGCGTGCCGGGTGACGATGCCGATCTCGTCGTCACGGCTGGGCAGGTCGACGGTCAGCTTGAGCAGGAACCGGTCGAGCTGCGCCTCGGGCAACGGGTAGGTGCCCTCGTACTCCACCGGGTTCTGGGTCGCGATGACGACGAACGGCTCGGGCAGCGGCCGCGGGCGGCCCTCGACCGACACCTGCCGCTCCTCCATCGCCTCGAGCAGGCTGGCCTGCGTCTTGGGCGGCGTCCGGTTGATCTCGTCGGCGAGCAGCAGGTTGGTGAAGACGGGGCCCTCGCGGAACGAGAACTCCGCGGTGCGCGCGTCGTAGACCAGCGACCCGGTCACGTCGCCCGGCATCAGGTCGGGCGTGAACTGCACGCGGGTCGCGGTGAGGTCGAGGCCGGCCGCGAGAGAGCGTACGAGCAGCGTCTTGGCGACACCCGGCACGCCCTCGAGGAGCACATGGCCGCGGCAGAGCAGCGCGACGACGAGCCCGGTCACCACGGAATCCTGGCCGACGACGGCCTTGGCGACCTCGGCGCGCAGCGCGATGAGGGCGTCCCGGGCGGTGTGCACTGTCTGGTCGGTCAAGGTCGGCGAACCTCCTGCTCGAGGGTGTCCAGGTCTTGCGCAAGTCGTACGAGTGCGGCGTCGTCGGGCGGTTCCGGGCCCGCCAGCAAGGCGTGCGTGGCGGCGTCATCGCGCCCGGAGCGTTCGGCCGCGGCGGCAACGACGGCCGCTATCGGTGCGTCGGGCGGCAGGCCGAGAAGAGCAATGAGACGTACGAGAGTCGCCGCGCGCAGCACCCCCGCGGCATGGCCCCGGGAACGCCCGCCTCGGTAGAGCCTTGCCCGCCCGTACACGGTCTCCGACGCGGGCACCACGACCGGCAGCGGCTCCGGCACCAAGCGGCCCAGGCGGCGACCTCGCCAGACCGCGGCGATCGCCGCGGCAATCGCGAGCTGCCAGGCCGCGGGACCGCACCCAGTCGGGCAGCAGCTCGGTGATCGAGGAGCCGCCGCCGGGTGGCGCCTCGAGGCGCGGCAGGTACCAGACCAGCGTGTCGTTGGCGCCGAGCAGGTTGAGCGCGAGCGCGGCGTTGCCCTCCTCGTCGAGGTGCTCGTTCATCAGCGGCTGGGCGGCACCGAGGATGGTGATCGTCGACTCGCCGTTGTCTGCGACCAGCAGCGCGGCGCCGCCCGAGACGGGGTAGCACCGGATGACGTCGGCGGTCATCCTCGACGTCGTAGCCGCCTCCGATCAGCACGCGGCCCGCCCGCTCCGCGGCGTCCAAGTCGCACTGGGGGTCGCGCACCGCGATGTCGGTCGGCGTGAACGTCGCGCCCGGCACGAACAGCTGCACGGCCTCCTGCGGCGCCACGAGCACAAGGTCGGCGCCGGTGCCGGCCAGCTGCTCTGCGGCCTGGGCGTCGAGCAGCTCCGGCACGGTGACGAGCACGGTGCTGCCCGGTCCGGCAGCTCCCAATGCGTCCGAACTGGTGCGGGCCTCGACGACCTCGACACCCTGATCGCGGAGCAGCTGCACGAGGGCGCCCGCTCCGAACCGGTCGACACCGGCCGGATCGAGATAGCCGCGCCGCTGCTGCGACGACGCGAGCGCCAGCACGATGGCCGTGACGAGGACAACCGCGCCGACGAGAAGGGGCCAGCGCAGCCGGCGGCCACGCTCGGCGAGGGTGGGCGCTGCCGGGCGGCTGGTCTCGGCGACGGTCATCGGGGCGGCTCGCTTCTCGACGCAACGCGACCCCGCGTCGAACCTATCGACGCAGGGTGTCGTTGCGTCGAAAGAGTGGCGTCGACCAGCACCCGCAGCTGCACGTCGTCGTCGGCGGTCGCGGAGTGGTGGCCGTAGCGCACCCGGTCGAAGACCCTCGCGCCGTCCCACAGGCCCTCCGCGCGATCCGGCAGCGCCGCCCCCGCATCACGCGCCGCCTCGTCGGCCGTACGCCCGGGCCTGGTGTCGATCACGTTGCGCTCCTCGAGGGCGCGGACGAGCCCGCGGTAGCGCTCGAGCACCGCCGCGCTCCAGTCACCGGAAGCAGCCGCGGCGTCGGCAGCGGCCAGGTGCTCGGCGGCCGACATGATGCGCTCCTCGAACAGCGCCTCGTCCGCGCCGCGCGGATTGGCCGTACGGAGTGCGCGGCGCAACGCCAGCGCGACCACCACGCCCAGAACGAGTCCAGCGAGCGCCGCCAGCCACTGGCCGGGGCTGGCCCGGCCGGCTACCTCGAACAGATCATTCAGTCGGTCGAGCACCCACTGGATGATGCGTTCTTGCAGCGACGGCTCGTCGTCGTATTTCGGGTCGGCGAGCTCGCGCTCGGCCAGTCTCCGCGCTTCGTCGCGATCGACCTGCACCGTCACGGGACCGGGCCGGGGGCCATCGGTGGTGGCGGAGTGCGGCCGGGGATGCTGACGCCGGCCGCGCGGGCGAGCTCGATGTCGAGACCTTCACGGCGGATGCGGCGGTCGACGTAGAGCAGCACGATCAGTGCCGCCGTGAACGGTGCGGTCAGCGCGGTGACGAGGATCGCGGTGAGGGCGTTGAGGATCAGGAACAGCGGAGTCGGGCTGCCGTCGGCGGCGACGAACGCGTCACCGCCCAGCTGGGGCAGCAGGAACGAGACGGGCGTAGAGATGACGCCGCTGATGATGAAGGTGAGGATGACGCCGAGCAGCCAGACGCCGAACGTGCGCCACCAGGACCCGCGCACAAGTTGGGAAGAGCGGCGTAACGCCTGACGGATCGTGGCCGGGCGCCCTTCGATCGTCTCCAGCATGAAGGCCGGTGTCGACAGCACCAGCCGGATGTACACCCAGAGCGCGGTCGGTAAGGCCGGCGAGGACCAGCAGTCCTGTAATGGCGGCTCCCGCGTCGGCGGCTCCGGCGACAGCAAGCAGGACAAGAGGCACCAGGGCCAGCACGAACGGCGCGATGGAGATCAGCGGGACGACGATGGTGAGGAGCGCCAGCTTGGGCAGGCGGCCACGCGCTGCCCGCCAGGCCTCGCCCGGGCTGACCCGACGCCCGAGAACGGCACGGCTCACCACGACGGTCAGGACCCCGGTCAGGAAGATCTGCGACAACCAGGTCACGATCCCCGCGATGGCGAGCGCGGCGAGTCCCGCCCCCAGCTCCGCGACGGCCTGGTCGGCGGCGACCGACTCGTCGGTCGAGAGCTCCGTGACGTCGTTGACGAACAGCCACAACGCGAGAGTCTGAATGACCTGCACGACCACAGCCACGAGCGCCGAGAGGCCGATCATTGCCGCGGGGTTCTCCCGCAGGCTGGCCACGGCGCCGTCGAGCAACTCGCCCACACCCAGCGGGCGCAGCGCGACGACACCGGGCTTCACGTCCGGCCGCGGCTGGTTCCACCCCCAGCCCGGCGGGGCGGGCTGGCCCCAGACCGGCTGCTGCGGTGGCGGCGGTGCGCCCGGCTGCTGCCACCCGGGCGGCGGAGGCGGCGGTGGCGGCTGCTGGCCACCCGGAGCCGACCAGCCTGGGCTGCCTGGTGTCTCGGACATCACACTCCATGCTTCGCCGGCTGGCAGGGGTTGTCGCGCAAATCGTGCCATGCCGCCCCGCCGACCGCACCGTACCCATCGGGCATCACATTCACCGGGCATTACGCGCAGGAGGGACCAAGGTGTCAACATGGGGTCCATGAAGGGACGTGTCCTCATCGTCGACGATGACACCGCGCTGGCCGAGATGCTCGGGATCGTGCTGCGCAGTGAAGGTTTCGAGCCGCTGATCGTCACCCGCGGTGACGAGGTGATGGGCGTGTTCCGCGAGGCCAAGCCCGATCTGGTCCTGCTCGACCTCATGCTGCCCGGCAAGGACGGCATCGACGTCTGCAAGGAGATCCGCGGCGAGTCCGGCGTTCCGATCGTCATGCTCACCGCCAAGACCGACACCGTCGACGTGGTGGTCGGGCTCGAGTCCGGCGCCGACGACTACGTCGTCAAGCCCTTCAAGCCCAAGGAGCTCGTCGCCCGCGTCCGGGCCCGGCTGCGCCGCACCGACGAGCCCAAGGCCGAGACCATCGAGATCGGCGACCTCAAGATCGACGTCGCCGGCCACTCCGTCCGCCGCAACGGCAGCCCGATCGCGCTGACGCCGCTCGAGTTCGACCTGCTCACCTGCCTCGCCCGCAAGCCCTGGCAGGTGTTCACCCGCGAGGAGCTGCTGGAGAAGGTCTGGGGATACCGGCACGCCGCCGACACCCGACTGGTCAACGTGCACGTGCAGCGGCTCCGCTCCAAGATCGAGAAGGACCCCGAGCGGCCCGAGCTCGTGGTGACTGTCCGCGGCGTCGGCTACAAGGCGGGCACCCCCTGACCGAATCCGCCGCCCTGCCGCACGCGCGCCGGGCCGGATGGCTCAGGCGTACGGCTGCTGGCGCATGGGGGTGGCTCGGCCGCGTCAGCCGTACGGCCGTCATCGCCTGGCAGAGCTCGCTGACGTTGCGCGTGCTCCTGTCGACGCTGGCACTGTCCTTGGCCGTCGTCGTGCTGCTCGGGGCCACCCTGCTACGCCAGATCACCGACGGCCTGCTGGAGACCCATCGCGAGCAGGCGGTCTCCGAGTTCGGGGCGGGCCTCGCCGACGCGCAAGCCCAGGTCGAGCAGACCGCCGACGTGTCGCCGGCGGCGCTGGCCAGCCAGCTCACAGACATCGTCTCGGACCTGGCCACGCGGGGGCGGGGAACGTTCGACGTGGTCCTGCTGCCCGGTGCGCCAGACGTCCCGGTCCCGCTGCGTGGCCCGCAGTCCTCGGGCGTCCCGCCCGTCGACCCGGTGACCGTGCCGGAGCCGCTGCGTGAGGCGGTGCTCGCCGAGCCGCTGGTTTACTCGACCTACTCCGAGATCGAGCACTCCGGCACCGACACCGACAACGAGCCGGGCCTCGTCGTCGGCGGTCAGCTCGACGTGCCCACGGTGCCGGCGCCGTTCGGTCTCTACTACGTCTTCCCGCTCACCGACCAGCAGGACACCATCGATCTGCTGCGAAACGGCTTGGCGACGGCGGCGGTCCTGCTCGTGATGCTGCTCGGGGCGATCGCGTGGCTGGTCGTACGGCAGGTTGTCGACCCGGTGCGGGTCGCGGCACGCACGGCGGAGCGCTTCTCCGGTGGGCGGCTGCAGGAGCGCATGGCGGTGCGTGGCCGGGACGACCTGGCCCGGTTGGCCACCAGCTTCAACCAGATGGCGGCCAGCCTTCAGCGGCAGATCCGTCAGCTCGAGGAGCTGTCGAGGCTGCAACGTCAGTTCGTCTCCGACGTGAGCCACGAGCTGCGCACGCCGCTGACGACGGTGCGCATGGCGGCCGACGTGCTCTACGAGGCGCGCGAGACGTACGACCCCGAGACGGCACGCTCGGCCGAGCTCCTGCAGGCCCAGCTCGACCGGTTCGAGTCGCTGCTGACCGACCTGCTGGAGATCAGCCGGTTCGACGCCGGTGCGGCGGTGCTGGAGACCGAGCCGACCGACCTGCGCGACGTGGTGCGCACGGTCGCCGACGCGTCGGCGCCGCTGGCCGCGCGGCTCAAGACCGAGCTGCGGCTGGAGCTGCCCGACGAGCCGTCCATCGCCGAGATCGACCGGCGACGCATCGAGCGGATCCTGCGCAACCTGGTGGACAACGCCCTCGAGCACGGTGAGGGAAAGCCGGTCCGGGTTCTGGTCGCGGCCGACGACGATGCAGTCGCGGTGGCCGTGCGTGACCACGGGGTGGGGCTCAAGCCGGGGGAGTCCTCCCTGGTGTTCAACCGGTTCTGGCGCGCCGACCCGGCCCGGGCCCGCACCACCGGCGGGGCCGGCCTCGGCCTGTCCATCGCGCTGGAGGACGCCCGGCTGCACGGCGGCTGGCTGCAGGCGTGGGGCGAGCCGGGCGACGGCTCGCAGTTCCGGCTCACCCTGCCGCGCACGACCGCGGCGGAGCTGGTGCACTCCCCGCTGCCGCTCGTACCCGACGACGCTGAGGTCGCGTCGGTGACTGCGCGGAGTCGGCGCGCCGTACCAGCGCATCGACGAGGTGGTGCCCGATGCGCGTTGACCGGCGCGGCATCGCGCTCGTTGTCGCTGGGCTGCTGCTGGCCGGCTGCGCCGGCGGCCTGCCCACGTCCGGGGCGGTCCGGGAGGAGGCGCCGATCGCGGCCCAGCCCGAGCCGCCCTACGTCGGCAACTTCGCCGTCCCGCCCGCGCCCGGTGCCGATGAGGTCTCGATCGTCGAGGGCTTCCTCGCGTCGATGCGCCGGTACGTGCCGGGTTACCCCGGTGCGAGGGACTACCTGACCCCGGAGGCGGCGACCCGCTGGGACCCGGCCGCGCAGATCCAGGTCGTACGGGAGGGCACCGCGGCGGTGCGCAAGGTGACCGACGGGCAGGTCCTGCTGTCGGCGCAGGTGACGGGGCTGGTGCGGGCCGACGGGACCTACCTGCCGGCGCCCGACGGCGCGAGCGCCGAGTACACCATCCCGCTCAGCCAGGTTGACGGCGAGTGGCGGATCGCGGAGCCGCCGCCCGGCCTGCTGCTGTCGGAGTCACAGTTCGACCGCGAGTACGCCCCGTACAACGTGTACTTCCCCTCGCCCGCGACCGGGGTCGTCGTCCCTGACCAGGTGATGCTGCCGGTCGGTGGCGGCAACCAGTCGACGCTGCTGGTGCAGGCGCTGCTGCGCGGCCCCACCGAGTGGCTTGCCCCCGCCGTCGCGACCGCGTTCCCCGAGGGGACCGAGCTCGTGACTGCGAGCGTGCCCGTGCGCGAGGACGGCGTGGCCGTCGTCAACATGACGTCGGAGGCCCGGGCCGCATCGCCGGAGGAGCGGCGACGGATGGCGGCACAGCTGTTCGTCACATTGAGCCAACTGACAGGCATCGACGAGGTGGCCATCACGGTCGAAGGCACGCCGCTGTCCGTTCCCGGGACGAGCCCGGACGACGGCGTGGTGTCGGCGGCCACGGTCGGCAACCTGGACCCGACGTCCACTGATCGCGTGGCACGACGATCTATGCCGTTCTCGGCGGGCGGGTCGTCACGGTCCTGCCGGACGAGAGCGCGACCGCCCCGGTCGGCGGGCCGTTCGGTGAGGAGGGCGCCGGCGTGCGGTCGGTCGGGGTGTCGCTCGACAGCGGGTCGGTGGCCGCCGTGGATGGGTCCGGCACGCGGCTGTTGCGCGGCCGGTTCGACAGTGGCCAGTTGCAGGAAGTGGCGACGGGCGAGGATCTGTCAGCGCCGTCCTGGGGGCCGGACGACGTGGTCTGGCTGGTCGATCGGACGGCAGCAGGGGCGCGGCTGCTGCGGACCACGGGCGAGGCGGTCACGCCGGTGGTCGCTCCAGACCTGGCGCCGTGGCAGGTCGACACCGTACGCATCGACGCCGACGGCGTCCGGCTGCTGCTCGTCGCCGAGCGGGACGGGCGCCGCGTCGCGCTGGTCGGGTTGCTCCTCGAGGACGGGCGACGAGGACCAGTCGTCGTGGTCACTGGTCAACCTGCGCGAGGTGCCCTTCGACAACGGGCCGGTGCTGGACGCCGGCTGGACCGACGTGTCGCACATCGGTGTGCTCGCCGGGTCGGAGGAGCAGTCCGTTCGAACCCCGTACATCGTCGCGCTCAACGGACTGGACGCTACGTCGCGGCCCGGTGTGCCGGGTGGCGAGCAGATCGCGGCGTCGCCGGCTGTTCGCGAGCGGTTCGTGGTCTCGACCTCGGATGGCCGGTTGCAGCAGCAGGACTCGCGGGGGCGGTGGGTGCCGGTCGGCGATGGTGTCGCACCCGCCTTCCCGGGGTGACTCCGGAGTCGTTGTCCACATCCACGCTGGGGCGAGCTCGTCGTCCACAGATGACTGCGCGTGACTGTTCCGCGTGTGTTTCGACAGTGACGCTGGGGGCATGCGGATGTCTTTTGTGTCGGGCCTTCTCGATCTCTTCGGTGGCGCGCGCTGCGCGGCGTGCGGCCTGCCGGGGGCGTTGCTGTGCCGCGACTGCGCGGCCGAGCTGACCCAGCCGCCGCATCCGACTTCGCCGACGCCGTGCCCGGCGGGATTTCCGCCGACGTGGGCGGTCACGGCCTATGACGGTGCGGTGCGGGCGGCCCTGCTGGCACACAAGGAGCACGGCCGGCTGGCGCTCGCGAGACCGCTCGGTGCCGCACTCGCCGCCGCCGTCCGGGCGGTGGCCGAGCCGCGGGCCGGTCCGATGACGACGCTGGTGCTGGTGCCCGTGCCGTCGCGGCCTGCGGTGACGCGGCAGCGTGGGCACGACCCGCTGCTGCGCATCGCCCGGTCGGCAGGCCGGGTGCTGCGCCGGGACGGGTTCGCTGCGACGGTGGCTCCGGTGCTCCGCCAGGGCCGCCGGGTGGCCGACCAGGCGGGGCTCGACCGGTCTGCGCGGCGGGCCAACCTGGCCGGCTCGCTGCGGGTGCCGCGGGCACTTCAGCCGCTGGTGGCGGGCTCCGCGGTGGTCGTGGTGGACGACGTGGTCACCACCGGGGCGACGCTCGTCGAGGCTGCCCGAGCACTGTCCGTGACCGGCCAGCCGGTGCTCGGCGCGGCCACGATCGCGGCGACCGTGCGACACGCCGTGACGTCCGTCTCGCGTTCTGAGTCTCGGGTACCGGGGGCGGGCACCAGCGACTAACGTCTTTCTATGGCACCCGCCCGGGTGGTCGTGAGCGAGCGTCGGTCCGCTGAGGTGGACCGGCAGGCCCCGGGGGTAGCCCCCCTGACGTGGGTCGGCCACGGTCCCTCGGGCTTTTCCTCGAGAGCCGGGAGGTCCCGCGTGGACATCGTCGTCAAAGGCCGTCGCTGCGAGATCAAAGAGCGGTTTCGCCTGCACGTCAACGACAAGCTCGGGCGTCTCGAGCGACTGAACAGCCGCGTGATCCGCATCGATGTCGAGGTTTCCAAGGAGACCAATCCGCGCATGGCCGACATGGCCGAGCGCGTCGAGCTCACCGTTCACTCCAAGGGCCCGGTGATCCGCGCCGAGGCCGCCGCACCTGACAAATACTCCGCGCTCGACCTTGCCACCGAGCGGCTCGAGACGCAGCTGCGCAAGGTCGCCGACCGCAAGCGCGTGCACCGCGGCCACCGCACGCCGGTGTCCGTCGCGCAGGCGACTGCCGGTCTCGATGCCGCCGCGGCGGGCGCAACGCTGCCGCAGCAGAGCCCTGTCGACTACCTGGAGGAGCAGGCCGCCCGCTACACCGAGCGGACCGACGGCGCGGACCTATTCGCCGATGAAGGCCCGATGGTCGTGCGCACCAAGACCCACCAGGCCAAGCCGATGACCCTTGACCAGGCGCTCTACGAGATGGAGCTCGTCGGGCACGACTTCTACCTGTTCGTCGACTCGGAGACCAAGCTGCCGAGCGTTGTCTACCGCCGCCGTGGTTACGACTACGGCGTCATCCACCTGTCGCTCACGCCCGACGACTGACCCCGCACAGCGGGCGTTGTCGGAGCCGGCTGGCACGATCGGGCCCATGCCGCGCCGACCAGAGCAGCTCTCCCGCGCACAAGCACGACGCGTCGCCCTGGCCGGGCAGGGGTTCACGGTGCCGCGCCCGAGCGGCCGGGTCGACATGCGCGGCCTGCGACGAGTGGTCGCCCAGACCGGGCTGCTGCAGATCGACTCGGTCAACGTCCTCGCGCGCGCCCACTACCTGCCGGCGTTCAGCCGGCTAGGGCCCTATCCGATGTCGCTCGTCGACCGGGCCGCGGGCAAGGCGCCGCGAACGCTCTTCGAATACTGGGGGCACGAGGCGTCGCTGCTCCCGGTCGAGACACAGCCGCTGCTGCGCTGGCGCATGGATCGCGCCCGCGACGAGGCGTGGGGTGGGGTCCGGCGCATCGTGGAGGAGCAGCCGGCGTTCGTCGACTGGGTTCTCGAAGAGGTTCGCCAGCTGGGGCCGGTGACCGCGGGTGAGATCGAGCACGACGCGCCCCGACCCGAGCGCAGCGACTGGGGCTGGAACTGGTCCGACGTCAAGCGCGCTCTCGAGTGGCTGTTCTGGTCCGGGCAGGTCACGTCGGCGGGTCGGCGCGGCTTTGAGCGGCTGTACGACGTCCCCGAGCGCGTGCTCCCACCGGCCGTGCTGGCCGCGCCCACTCCCGACCCGGCCGACGCGAGGCGCGACCTGGTCCGCATCGCGGCCCGCGCCCACGGGGTCGCGACCGAGCAGTGCCTGCGCGACTACTTCCGGCTTAGCCCACCCGAGACGCGGGCGGCCATCGACGACCTCGTCGAGAGCGGCGAGCTCACGCCCGCCCGCATCGAGGGCTGGCACCGGCCCGCATTCCTGCACCGCGATGCCCGGCTGCCGCGGCGGGTCAACGCGCGGGCACTCCTCGCCCCGTTCGACCCGCTGGTCTGGGAGCGCGCGCGCACCGAGGCGATCTTCGGGTTCCGCTACCGCATCGAGATCTATGTCCCGGCCGACAAGCGCGTGCACGGCTACTACGTGCTGCCGTTCCTGCTCGGCGACCAGCTCGTGGCCCGCGTCGATCTCAAGGCCGACCGGCAGTCGGGCGCGCTGCGGGTGCAGGCGGCGTGGGTCGAGCCCGATGCGCCCGGCGACACTGCCGATGAGCTCGCGGCCGAGCTGCGCACCATGGCCGACTGGCTCGGCCTCGCCGACGTGGTGGTCAACGGCCGCGGCGACCTCGCACCCCATCTGTCCGCGGCCGTCGCGCTCGCCGCCTGACCCGCCTGACCCCAAGCCCGCGTTGATCATGGCGAAGGCGTGATCATTCTTCGCAGATGATCACGCCTTTGCCATGATCAACAGGGAGTTAGCGGCGTCGGGTCGTCCACCAGCAGGTCGTACCAGTGCAGGTCGACCACCACCCCGCCGCGGATACGCTCTCCCGCCCGCTCGACACCCATCGGCCGGAACCCGGTCCGCTCGATCACCCTCCGCGACGCCTCGTTGCCGTCGGCGTGCGCAATGACCAGATGCCGCAGGCCCAGGCCGCCGTCCCGCTCGTCGATGAACGCGTGCCGCACCACAGTCCGTACCGCCTCGGTCACCATGCCCTGCCCGCGTGCCGCGGGGTGCATCCAGTAGGAGATCTCGCCTCCGCCGTCGCGATTTTTCAGGCGGCCAAGCCCGACGGACCCCAGGAGCGGTCCGCCCTCGGTGTGCGTCACCGCCCAGTTCACCCCGCGGCCACTGGCCGCATCCTCGCGGCGTTCCTCGAGGAAGGCACGGGCGTCCTCGATCGGGTACGGCGTCGGCAGCCCGCCGAACCAGTGCTGCGTCACGGGGTCGTTGAACGCCTCGGCGATCGCGTCCGCGTCGGCGTCCGCCAGTGGCCGCAGCATCACGTCCGGCCCGCCGAGCACCGGCACGTCCAGCCAGGTCGTCGCCGGTTGCAGCGGCTCGCCCGCCAGCAGCGTGCCGATCCACGCGTCGCGCAGCTCGCCGCGCTGCGCGCAGAGAGCCCGTACGGTCCCCTCGATCCGGAACCCGAGCCGCCAAGCGACCCGCCGCGACGCCCAGTTGCCTACGTGGGCCCGCCACTCCACCGCACGCAGCCCGAGGCCGTCGGCCGAGAGCGCCCACGCGACGGCCAGCTTCGCCGCCCGGGTCATCACGCCCTGGCCGCGCGCCCATCGCGCCAGCCCGTAGCCGATCTCGCCCCGCCCGTTGCCGTCGGGCCGCATGGAGACCGACCCTGCGAAGCGTCCGCCCACATCGATGGCCCAGGTCAGGTCGTTGCCCTCGGCCCAGCCCTTGGGAATGAACTCGCTGACGAACGACTCCGCGTCGGCCCGCCCGTACGGCTGCGGCACCGTGGTCCAGCGCGCCACCTCGGGGTCGGTGCACTGCTCGACGATCTCGTCGACGTCGTCAAGGGTGGCCAGGCGAAGGCGTACAAGGTCATCGCTGAGCTCGACAGGCTGCATACTCGGCATCGTCGCACGGGCACCCAGAGCAGCGGCCAGGCGTTTAACCTCCCAGGAGCCACGTACCATGGCTCGTCGGGGCGCTAAACCGCGCCCACATGCCGGGCTACCAGCCCGGCGACCCGGACTTCCGTCCAAGGAGCGAACCAGCGTGCCTGCCCTGTTCGACAAGCTTCTCCGTGCTGGTGAGGGCAAGATCCTCAAGCGACTTCACCAGGTCGTCGTGCAGGTCAACACCCTCGAGGACGACTTCGTCGCGATGTCCGACGACGAGCTGCGGGGGATGACCGCCGAGTTCAAGCAGCGGTATGAGGCGGGTGAGTCGCTCGACGACCTGCTGCCGGAGGCGTTCGCGACCGTACGCGAGGCCGCCCGACGCACGCTGGGGCAGCGCCACTTCGACGTCCAGCTCATGGGTGGCGCCGCGCTGCACTGGGGCAACATCGCTGAGATGCGCACCGGTGAGGGCAAGACGCTGGTGGCGACGCTGCCGGCCTACCTCAACGCGATCGCCGGCACGGGCGTCCACGTCATCACCGTGAACGACTACCTCGCGCAGCGCGACGGCGAGTGGATGGGCCGGGTCCACCGCTTCCTCGGACTCACCGTCGGCACCATCCTGAGCCAGCAGCCGTCCGACGTGCGTCGCCAGCAGTACGCCTGCGACATCACCTACGGCACCAACAACGAGTTCGGCTTCGACTACCTGCGCGACAACATGGCGCTGTCGAAGAACGACCTCGTGCAGCGCGGGCACCACTTCGCCATCGTCGACGAGGTCGACTCCATCCTCATCGACGAGGCGCGCACGCCGTTGATCATCTCCGGTCCGGCCGACCAGCCGACGCGGTGGTACACCGAGTTCGCCAAGATCTCCCAGCGGCTGCGCCGTGACACCGACTACGAGGTCGACGAGAAGAAGCGCACCGTCGGCATCCTCGAGTCGGGCATCGGCAAGATCGAGGACGTGCTGGGCATCGACAACCTGTACGAGAGCGCCAACACGCCGCTGATCCAGTTCCTGCAGAACTCGCTGCGCGCCAAGGAGCTGTTCAAGCGCGACAAGGACTACGTCGTCATGGACGGCGAGGTGCTCATCGTCGACGAGCACACCGGCCGCATCCTCGCCGGCCGCCGCTACAACGAGGGCATGCACCAGGCGATCGAGGCCAAGGAGGGCGTGACGATCAAGCAGGAGAACCAGACTCTTGCGACGATCACGCTGCAGAACTTCTTCCGTCTGTACGAGAAGCTCTCGGGCATGACCGGCACGGCGATGACCGAGGCCGCGGAGTTCGACAAGATCTACCGGCTCGGCGTCGTGCCCATCCCGACCAACATGCCGGTGGCGCGCGTGGACGGGTCCGACCTGGTCTATCGCACCGAGGAAGGCAAGTTCTCGTCGGTCGTCGACGACATCGCCGGTCGGCACGAGAAGGGCCAGCCTGTGCTGGTCGGCACGACGAGCGTCGAGAAGTCCGAGCACCTGTCGCAGCTTCTCCGCAAGCGGGGCATCCCGCACGAGGTGCTCAACGCCAAGTACCACGAGCGTGAGGCCGCGATCGTTGCGCAGGCGGGCCGCAAGGGCGCCGTCACCGTGGCCACCAACATGGCCGGCCGGGGCACCGACATCATGCTTGGCGGCAACCCCGAGTTCATCGCCCGCGCCGAGCTCAAACAGCGCGGGCTCGACCCGGTGGAGACCCCGGAGGAGTACGACTCTGCCTGGGGGCCCGCGCTCGAGAAGTACACCGCGCAGGTCCACGCCGAGCACGAGGACGTCGTCGGCGCCGGCGGTCTCTACGTGCTCGCGACCGAGCGGCACGAGTCCCGCCGCATCGACAACCAGCTGCGCGGCCGGTCCGGCCGGCAGGGCGACCCGGGCGAGACGCGGTTCTACCTGTCGTTGCAGGACGACCTGATGCGGCTGTTCAAGTCCGACCTGGTCGAGCGCACGATGTCGCTGCTCAACTTCCCCGAGGACCAGCCCATCGAGAGCAAGCGGGTCACCTCGGCGATCGCGAGCGCGCAGACCCAGCGCGAAGCGCAGCACTTCGAGGCCCGCAAGGACGTCCTCAAGTACGACGACGTCCTCAACCGACAGCGGCACGTCATCTACGACGAGCGGCGGGAGGTGCTCGAGGGTGCCGACATGCATGAGCAGGTCCGGCACATGGTCGACGATGTGGTGGCCGACTACGTACGCGCCGAGACGTCGGAGGGCTACCCGGAGAGCTGGGACCTCGAGAAGCTCTGGACGGCGCTGAAGACGCTCTACCCCGTGTCGCTCGAGATCGACGACGTGATCGCCGAGGCGGGCGGGCTCGACGGGCTCTCGCAGGAGTTCCTCATCGGCGAGATGGTGGCCGACTCCGAGCGAGCCTACGACGCCCGCGAGGAGGCGCTCGGTGCCGAGGTCATGCGCGAGCTCGAGCGCCGGGTCGTGCTCACCGTGCTCGACCGGAAGTGGCGTGAGCACCTGTACGAGATGGACTACCTGCGCGAGGGCATCGGCCTGCGGGCGATGGCGCAGCGCGACCCGCTGGTGGAGTACCAGCGTGAGGGCTACGACCTGTTCGCGGTCATGATGGACGCGATCAAGGAGGAGTCGGTCGGCCTCGTCTTCAACCTCGAGGTCCAGGTGCGCAAGCCCGAGGAGGAGCAGGCCGCGGCGGCTGCCCAGCAGCAGCCGGTCGTTGTCGCCAAGGGGCTCATCCAGCCGCAGCGTCCGCAGCAGCTGGAGTACACCGCGCCCAGCGTCGACGGGCAGGGCGGTCCGGTGACCCGGCAGGAGGGCGTTCCCTCCGCGTTGTCGCGGGCGAGTGCCACGGCAACGGTGGCGGGTGCGCCGGCCGCGACAGGCGCCGCGGGTGCAGCGGGGGCCACGAGCCCGGCGGCGAAGCCGCAGGGCTACGCCAACGTCTCGCGCAACGCGCCTTGCCCATGTGGGTCGGGCAAGAAGTTCAAGCGCTGCCACGGCGCCGACCGCTGAGGCACTCACGGGCGAGCGCACCAGCGGACGCGCCGTAGCCGCCACCGAACAGCACGGCGTGCACGAGCACCGGGTGCAGCTGGTGCAGGGCCACCCGATCCCGCCATCCTGACGCGAGCGGAGCGACCTCCTGGTAGGCGCCCAGGATCCGATCGAGGTGCGGCGCGCCGAACAGCGCGAGCATCGCCAGGTCGGTCTCGCGGTGCCCACCGTGCACGGCCGCTGCGTCGATCAGCCAGCCCCTGCCGTCGCGTCCCCAAAGCAGGTTGCCGCTCCACAGGTCGCCGTGGATGAGCGCCGGCGGCTCCTCAGGACCGGCAAGCTCGTCGAGCGACTCGATGACGCGTTCGACCGTGGCGAGGTCGGAACCGCTGAGCGAGCCCTTGTCGTACGCCATCCGCGCGAACGGGCGGACTCGCCGCTCGGCATAGAACTGCGGCCACGACGGCTCCGGCCCGTTGGGCAGCGGCAGCGGTCCGATGTAGCCGTCGCCATCGGGGAGGCCAAGCTCCTGTCGGCCGTGGGCGTGGGTGTGCGCCAGCGCGCGTCCGATGCTGTCGGCGGCGTCGACTGACGGGGGGCCTTCGTCGATCCACGCGAGCACGAGCTGCTCGGCGTCTGCCGAGACCACCTCGGGGACCGGCATGCCGCCGGGAACCTCGCGGAGCAGCTCGAGCCCCCGGGCCTCGGCCGTGAAGAAGTCCGGCGGTGCGCCCGGGTGCCGCTTGACGAACACCCGGCGACCGTCTGCGAGCCGCTGCATCACGCTGCACCCTCCGCGCGCCTTGCCAGAGGTCCCCAAGCGTGACGCAGCCACCTAGACCAACGCGAGCTCCGTGCAGCGCCACCGCCCGTCCAAGCCCTCCAGCCGAAGCGCCATGGCACGGCACCGCGGGCCGTGCTGCACCACGGCGCTCGCCTCGACGATCCCGTCGGCCGGCAGGCAGATGCGGACCGTGCGCAGCCGCGCCTGCAGCCGTGGGGCGAGTTGGCGTTTGGAGGCCGCCTTGACGCGTATCGCGAGCTGCTGGTGAACGCGCTCGTCCAGCCACGGGCTCAGTTGGGCGAGTGGGCGGACGCCCGCGAGGACCTCGACGGTTGCCTGGCTCAGCCGGGCGATCCACACCTTCGGGTCCGGGAGGGTCGATGTCGACGAGGGCTGCCGAGCGCAGAAGCGGTCGAGGTCTTCGTCGTCGGGCTCGCTCGATGGTCGCGGTGCGGGCTCATCGATGATCAGCCGCAGCTGAGCTGGCGGCTCCGGGATCGCGGCGACTCCGCTCGGCAGGCGAAACTCGAGCGCGAGGGCGCCTTGCGTCGGCGGGATGACCGGCGGCTTTCCCAACTCGTCGTCAAAGGGCGGTGCGCTGTCCGGCGGACGGACCAGACGAAGCCTCGACTTCGGCGTCGCGTGGGCGGTGGGGCGGTGGACCACGGGGCCTCCCTCGACCAGGTGGGTGGTTACTGCGAGATGGGCGATCAGGCCGGCGCGTGCAGCACAGTGCCGGGGCGGATGACGTCGGGGTCCGGGCCGATCGCGGCGCGGTTGGCGTCGAACCAACGGGGCCAGGCCGCCGCGACCTCGGCGTCGCTCGCCGCGGGCCCGAGAGCTCGGGCGGCGATGGCCCAGAGACTGTCGCCGCGGCGCACGACAACCTCGTCGGGGACCGCCTCCGCGTCGCGCGGTGGCGTCGACACCACGGCCACAGGGCTGTGCGGGGTTGTTGCCGACATCGGGGCCGGGACGACCGGCGTCCACCCGCCCGTGCTGTCGGGGGACTGCTCGGGACGGCTCACTTGTGGCAGCGCCGCGAACATCTCGTCGGTCGCCGTCGCGAGGATCACCGTCGATGGCGGTGCCTGCGCCGATGCGGCGAGCGGGAGGCTCGTCACCGCGGTCGCGAGCGAGACGCCGAGCATGACCTGCACGACTCGCCGCGCCGCCGCCGGAGTGATGCGCATCCCGAGCACGCCGGCCGCTTGACCGATGACACCCGGCACCGAGGCGAGCGCCGTGATCATGATGGCAAGCGCGAGCCACGAGCTGAGCACCGCGGCGCCAAGGCTGCTCAGGAACGCCACGAGTCCGTCCAGGCGGTCGCGCTCAGCGTCTCGCGCGATGTCGACGAACACCGCCGTGGCGACGCCGAGGGCCACCAGAACGAAGGCCGCTCGCGCGGTCCCGGCCAGGTTGGTCATCAGTCGTGCTCCGATACCTTCGTTTGCTTACGTTTGCTTATGACAACCGATGACAGCCGCTAAGTCAACTCTTTGTGTTGAGGTTGTGGAAGGCTAGGTTTGACAGCCAACAGACGGGAGGGTGTGGGTCATGCGTTGGGACGCGCTGTTCGCAGACTTCGAGGCTCAGCTCGAGGCGGCCGACGCCGCCGAGCTCGCCAGCGAGGTCGCCGACCGCACGCGGCGCGAGCGCGCCGCCGTGCGCCTGCTCGACCGCCTCACGGCGGCGGTCGGCCACGTCCTCCGCTTGCAGATCGTCGGCGCCGGCGCGCTGACCGGCCGCCTCGAGACGTCGGGGCCTGGCTGGCTGCTCGTCATCGACGACGCGGGGCGTGAGTTGGTGGTGTCGGTCGATGCGCTGACCGGGATCTACGGGCTGCCGGGCTCCGGAGTGACCGCCGCCCAGCCAGGCAAGGTGGCGGCGCGGCTCGGCCTGAGCCACGTGTTGCGCGCACTCGCCCGCGACCGCGCGCCGGTGCGGATCATGCTCGTCGATGGCTCTGCCGTCACCGGCACGATCGACCGCGTAGGCGCCGATTTCTTCGAGGTGGCCGAGCACGGCCTGGCCGAAGCTCGTCGCCTCGAGGACGTTCGAGCCGTACGGGTCGTGCCGTTCAGCGGGTTCGCCACGGCCCGCCGTGCCTAGAGTGCGTCGTCTGCCCGGCCGAGGGGGTTGGTGCGGACGTAGGCCTTCGTCTCTGCATACATCCGCTGGATGTAGTCCTCCAGCGCGCTCACCTCGACCCGCCACTGCCCGCGCCCGCCGATGCGGATCGCCGGCAGGTCACCGCTGCGGACCAGCGCGTAGACCTGGGCACTGGAGACGTTGAGCACCTCCGCGACATCGGCCAGCTGCAGAAACCGCGGTGCGTCGCCAGCCATGTGCTCCTCCTCGCCTCAGCCCTGCTGTCCACAGTCTGGCACTGGTTGGCCCCGCTTGGCTGCTGTTGTCCACAGTTGCCGCCGACAAGTTCCGCCAGGCGTTGCTGGACCGTATGCTGTGCCCGCCATGGATTTGCCTAACTAGGGCAAACTATGACGCACTGCTCTACGGCTGCCCACGGGGACCTCATGATCGAAACTGCTGCACCACCCCGCTCGTCCCAGCAACCCGGCGACGTTGCCTCTCCGTCGGCGAGTCGACTGGGCCGGGCGCGCTGGCTGGACGCCCGCCTCGTCATGGGCGCGTTGCTGGTGCTCGGGCTCGGTCGCCGTCGGCGCCCGCGTGGTGGCGGCGGCCGACGAGACGACGCTTGTCCTCGTTGCTGCCGAGGATCTCGAGCCCGGCATGACCCTGAGCGCGAGCGACCTCAACGAGCAGGCGGTCCGGTTCGACGGCGGGCTCGATCGCTACATCGCCGCCGGGTCGGCGCTTGACGGCTACCGGGTCGTACGGTCGGTCGCCGCAGGAGAGCTCGTGCCCGCAAGCGCTGTGGTGCCCACGGACTCCGACGCCGCCGACGATCTGCGCTACATCACGATGGCGATCCCCTCCCAGGAGCGCCCTGCCGGGCTTGGCCGTGGCTCGCACGTCGACGTCTGGGTCGACCCTGAAGACGGAGCAGGGCCCGACGAGGTCGCCGGCGTCGCCGAACAATTGCTGACCGACGTCGTGGTGACTGACTTCGACCAGGGCGGCGGTGGCCTGTCGGGTCCGTCCGACAGCGTGTCCGTGACGCTTGCGGTGACCGCCCGGGGCGCAGACAGCGACGCGATCGTCGCGCGGCTGATCTCCGCTGCGCGGGCCGAGCAGGTCTTCCTCACCGTCGTTCCTCAGGCCGGCTCTCGATGACACTCCCCCTACTCACCGCCGTCACCGGTGCACCCTGGGAGTCGCAACTCGTCGCGGGGCTCGAGCGTGGTGCGTTGGGGGTCGCGGTCGTCCGGCGCTGCGTCGATCTTTCCGACCTGCTCGCCGCGGCGGCCTCGGGACATGCTCGCGCTGTGTTGCTCTCCGCCGATCTGCGGAGACTCGACCGGGATGCGCTGACGCGGCTCGCGGTTGCCCGGGTCGCGGTCGTCGGCGTCATCGCGCCCGGCGACGAGGAGGCGGAGCGGCTGCTTCGCCAACTCGGCGTCAGCCATGTGCTCACCGCCGACGCCGACCCAGCAGAGGTCGCCGCTGTGGTGCGTGCCGCGGTCGACGAGGACACCGGCGCCCCGGCGGGATACGCCGACCCCGGCAACGCAGCCGACAAGCTGGCAACACTGGCGACCCAGTCCAGCTGGGCGGGTGCGCCCGACCCCGACGACGTTGAGCCGGGCAGCGGGCAGCTCGTCGCCGTCTGGGGACCGACCGGTGCGCCGGGGCGCACCACGCTCGCGGTGACGTTGGCCAGCGAGCTGGCGCAGCTGGGCCGGCGCACGTTGCTTGCCGACGCCGACTCCTACGGCGGCGTCGTCGCCCAGGTCATAGGACTTCTCGATGAGGCTCCAGGTCTTGCCGCCGCCACGCGTGCGGCCAACAACGGCAAGCTCGATGTGCCCGGGCTCGCCCGGCATGCGCGGCAGGTCAACCCGCAGCTCAAGGTCCTGACCGGCATCGCCCGTGCCGACCGCTGGCCGGAGCTGCGCCCTGCGGCCCTCGGCGCTGTCTGGGGCATCGCCCGCAGCCTGGTTGAGATGACCGTCGTCGACTGCGGGTTCTCCCTCGAGCAGGACGAGGAGCTGTCCTTCGACACGGCAGCACCTCGCCGCAACGCGGCAACGCTGGTCACTCTCGGCCAGGCGGACACCATCGTTGCTGTCGGTGCCGCAGACCCGGTGGGCATGCAGCGCTTCGTCCGTGCGCTGACCGATCTGCGCGACGTGGCGCCGGACACGCGCATCCGCGTTGTGGTCAACCGCCTGCGTCGCGGGCCGATCGGCGGCGACGCCCGCAGCCAGACCGCTGAGGCCCTGGCGCGCTATGTCGGTGTCGACGACATCTGCTTCGTGCCCTACGACCGCGCCGCCTGCGACCGTGCGCTCGCGCAAGGCCGCACGCTCACCGAGGTTGCGGCCGACTCTCCTGCTCGACGAGCCATTGCCGCGCTGGCGGCGGACATTGCCGGCGCTCCGGCTTTCCGTCGGGGCCGCCGACTCGTTCGCGGGGCAGCTCGTTGACACTGCGCGGGCTGCTCGTCGACTGGGGCGGTGTCCTTGCCGGACACCCAGACGCAGCGGCGATGCGCGAGCTCGTTGCGAGCATGAGCGCGGGCGGCATCCGCGTCGCCGTCGTCACCGATGCCGCACCGCACGAGCTCGACCGCATCGATGTCGACGCCGTGGTGGCCGCCGATCCGGCGCGCCCCCCGAAGCCGCATCCGGACGCGTTCCTTGCCGCGTGCGCGCAGCTCGGCCTGCGTCCGGATGAGTGCGTGCTTCTCGACGACGTCCGTACGAATGTCGTCTGCCGCGGTCGCGCTCGGCATCGTCGGTGTCGTGCACGAGTCGTACGACCGCACCGCCGAGGAGCTCGCGATCCTGTTCGACAAGCCCGCCGACTGACGCGGTTTGCGCGACACGCCGTCCTTGGGTTCAGAGCTTGTCGCGATCACTTGACGTCAAGCGCGCTTGAGGTCCTCGCTTCGTGAGTGATGGCGACAAACGAGAGGAGCCGTCCGAATGACGGTGGTGGCTCAGGACGAGGAGTTCGTCGCGATCCGGGCAGTCATCGCGGAGGCCGACAGACTCCAGAGCGAGGCCGAAGGCTTCACCCAGCTGCTCACAGAGGACGTTGCGCTGGTCAACTTCGGCGGCCGTCGGGTGCTTGGCAGGGATAACGGCCACGAGGCCATGCCCGACGGGCACTGGAGACCGCCTTCGCTCACGTGTACACGAAGAACGAAGTCGTCTACGTGCGCCTTCTCCGACCTGACGTCGCCGTGGTGAGCTGCGTCAAGCACATCTCCGACGAGCGTGAATCTTCGCCGGGGGACCCGGATGCGCCGCTGTCAGAGCGGGCCAGCACGACGTTTGTCTTGGTCAGGGAGCGCGGCAACTGGCTGATCGCACTCGTACAGACGACTCCGATCGCGGGCTGAAACCGACCCTCCGGGTCGGCCCTCGGAGCCCGGGTCGACGCGCTATCCGAGAGCGACGATCTGGATGAGATTCCCGCACGTGTCGTCGAAGACCGCCATGGTCACCCCACCCATTTCCACCGGCTCCTGCGTGAACCGCACGCCGAGCGCCGTCAACCGTGCATGCTCCGCCGCGACGTCGTCGACGGCGAACGAGGTCCACGGGATGCCGTCGCCGACAAGCGCCTCCTTGAACGGCTTCACCGCCGGGTGCCCGTCGGGCTCCAGCAACAGCTCCACCCCGTCGGGCGCCTCCGACGAGACGACGGTCAGCCATCGCGTGTCCTCGCCCACCGGGATTTCGGTCTTCTTCACGAAGCCCAGCACGTCTGTATAGAACGCCAGCGCCTTGTCCTGGTCGTCCACGAAAACACTGGTCACGTTGATCCTCATGGTGACGCCTTCCGGCCGGGGGGCGGCCATCGCTCGGAGATGGTCTGCAGGGGTGACGTGTCGAGGAAGTGGAACTTGTAGCGACCCTCGCGCCGCGTGCTGACCAGCCCCGCCGACTCCAGCACGTCGAGATGCTGCGAGATGGCCTGCCGCGTCGCGGTGATGGAGTGCTTCATGATCAGCCGCGCGCAGATCTCAAAGAGCGTCTGCCCGTCACGGTCGGTCAGCTCGTCGAGGATGGCCCGTCGGGTGGGGTCGGCAAGCGCCTTGAACACATCGCCCACACCGATCACAATAGGCAAGCAATCACTTGCCTGTCAATCAGGCCGCGAAGAGCAGCAGCAGCCCACCGATCGTGTAGCCGACCATCACGACCAGTAGCGGCAGCTGGCCGACGAGCGCCTGCCGCCGCGGGAACAGTCGCACCGCCCGGTCGTGCGCCGCGACCACGCCGAGTACGTGACCGACGACCACCGCCGTCACCTGCACCGTCGCGACCAGCGCCGGCTGTCGCGCGATCCACCGGTTGGGCGTCCAGTCGCCGGTCCCGAGCAGGTTGGCGCCGGTGCCGAGCGGGTCGGACAGGTACACCAGGGTGGCCTGCCCCTCCAGGATGAAAAGCGTGAAGTAGTGCGCAATGACGTACCCCACCGCGATGGGCACGAGCGAGTGCGCGAACAGGTCGGGCAGCTGCGAGCGCCGTACGTGCGCCAACCGACCGGCCAGGGCGACCGCCGCCGCGTAGGTCACGCCCACGAACAGCACGAACCCCACGAGCCCCAACGTCGACGTCAACGTCTCCGGCAGCGGCACGTCGCGCAGCCAGCGGCCGAACGACGGGTGACCCGTCAGCGAGTCGTACGCCGTCGACCCGAGCAGCACGCACACGACCGCGGCCAGGCCGGGCAGCGGCGGCGTGCCGTCGAGACCGGCGAGCGGGCTGCGGGCCACCAGCACGCCGTCGGCGCGCCGGCCCACCCAGCGACAGCCGGGCAACCACCCGTGACCAGACCTCGAACGGGTCGGCGTGGCTGAACCAGCCCGAGCCGAGCAGCGCCGCACCGACCAGCGACACCGCGACGAAGACCGCGAACCAGGTCCGGATCACCGGCAATGTCGCGCGGTCCGGCGCGACCAGCTCGAGCCAGGTGAACGCCAGCAGGCCGAGCGCGGCCGGCCACAGCCCGAGACGGGCGGGAAAGTCGCGCAGGCTGCCATGGGCCGGGTCGATGCCCGCGGCGCGGCAGACCCAGCGGTGCAGCGTGCGCAGCGGGTTGAGCCACGCGTAGACCGGGCCGAACAGCAGCGCCAGCGGCACGATGCCGACCCAGAGCAGCACATAGACGACGCCGGCCGTGGGATTGGTGCCCCGGTCGGGCCCGAAGATCGCCGCTACGGCCACGTACGCCGCGGCGGCCACGCCGAGCATTCCGAGCGCCAACCGCGTCGCTGGCGCGTCGATGATCCGTCGCAACGCCTGCGGCAGCGGCCGGCCCGCGGTCGCCGCCTCATAGCGCGGCTCGCGCCAGGCGAAGGCGAGGACGACGAACGTGATGACCAGGGCGACGCCGGCACCCACCAGCGCGTACGAGAAGGGAATCGGCAGGTCCTGCCGGTCGCCCACCCCGTGCGCGAGGACGGTGGTCGTCACGGAGCGGTCACTGCACGGCGAGCTGGACGAGCAGCAGATGGCTCTCGTGCGTCTCGACCTCGAACACGCCAGGCTCGTCGGCGACGAACTCGAGCGTGGTCGGAACGCCGGGCTCGAGGGGGGCCTCGATATCGAAGCCGTGGACGTGCAGCTCGTCGGCGACGTCGCTGGTCACGACGAGCCGCACCGTGCGCCCGAGCGGCACCGCGACGCGGTCGGACGCGGTCTCGACCTCGTCGCCTGCGATGGTGATGTCGACGATCTGCACCTGCGCGGCCTCTGTCGGGGTTGCCGACGGCGTGGCCGACTCGCTCGGCGACTGCGTCGCTGCGCTGGCATCATTCGTGGGCGCCGTCGACGGCTCGTCGTCCGCGCACGCGGCGAGCGTGAGCACCGAGGCGATGGCGGCAGCGACGGCATACGAGCGGAGCGGGCGCAAGGAGCGGGCCTCCAGACGGTGAGAATTCCGGACAAGATCTTCCCATGCGGCCGCATTGATCGTGTCCTGCCTGCGGGCGCGGGTGCGCAGCGTCACACTGGACGGGTGACTCGACGCGGCCGGGCACAGCGGACTCCGCGGCGCGGCCTCGTCCTTGGCGGCGGCGGGGTCCTCGGCGCGGCGTGGACCATCGGGGCGATGTCCGCCCTTGAGGAGGCTCGCGGCCTCGACCTGCGCTCGGTCGACAAGATCCAAGGCACCTCGGCGGGTGCGGTGCTGGCGGCCTTGCTGGGTGGCGGGGTGCCGGTGCGTGAGCTGTTCGGTCATCAACACGGCGGGCGCTTCGGCGACGGACCGCTGGCCGGTCACGAGTGGGACTACGACACGGCGACCGGGCCTTCGTTGCCCGGGCGTCCGGCGGCGCGGCTCGGCGGGGGAGCGATGCTCGTCCGCAACGTCCGCCGGATCCGCCGCATGCCCCCCGCCACAGTCCTCGCGGGCCTCGCTCCCGAAGGACGGGGGTCGCTCGCGGCGGTCGGTCGTCTTGTCGAGGCCGTCACCGCGCCCGACGGCTGGTCGCCGCACCCGGGCGTGGCGGTGGTGACGCTGGACTACACCTCCGGGCGGCGCGTCCCGATCGGCCGTCCGGGATCGCCGCAGCTGCCGCTGCCGCAGGCCGTCATGGCATCGTGCGCCATCCCGGGCTGGTTCGCACCGGTGGACTTCGACGGGCACCGCTATGTCGACGGCGGCGTCTGCTCGGTGACGTCTGCCGACCTGATGGCTGGGCTCGACCTCGACGAGGTGCTGATCGTCGCCCCCATGATCGCCTTCGGCACCGATGCGCCGCGCTCGGCAATCGGCAAGCTCGAGCGGCGCTGGCGCTTCGCCTCCACGCGTCGGCTGCTGCGCGAGACCGACAAGCTCCGGGCCGAGGGGGTGCGCGTGACCATCCTCGGACCTGGCCCCGATGACCTGCGCGCGTTCGGCACCAACGCGATGGAGTTCGGTCGGCGGCTCGAGGTCCTGCAGACCGCGCTCGCCACCCAACGTGCAGCCCTGCAGCGCAACCACACCCAGGTCGGTGCGGGCTGATGCGCGTCTACCTGCCCGCGACCGTCCCGGTCCTTCGTCGACTCAGTCAGGAGGGCGGGCTGGTCGACGCCGACGTGGCCTACGCGGTCACGCCCGCGCTGCGCGAGTCGTTCGCCGAAGGCGACCTCGAAGAGCTCGAGTACGCCGCCACTGCCGACGCAGCCCGAGCCAGCCTGGCGCTGCTGGCCGCCGAGCCGGATGCGCCGCCGCGCCGCGTGGTGGTCGCCGCTGACGTCCCCGACGCGACCGCGACGCCCGACTCCGCGCTGGGGCTCGCTGCCGTGCGGCTCACCGCGCCGGTCGCGCTCGACCGTGTCGCATCTATCCACATCGACGAGGCCGACGCAGAATCGGTCGTCCAAGCGGCGGTGTCGGCCCTGCCCGCCGCAGAGGCCGGCGACGACGACGCCCAGTTCACCGTCGACGAGGCGGAGGGGTTCGAGCTGCTCTGGTACGCCACCCAGGAGCTGCCCGACCTCCTGGCGGGTTTCGGGTCGCCCAACGGTGACTAGCCTGGGCGACATGGATGCGGTCACCCAGGTCCCCCACCCGGTCAACGAGCCCGTCCTGACGTACGCGCCGGGCACCCCGGAGCGGGCGCAGGTTGAGCAGCGGCTGGCCGAGCTCGGCAGCGAGCGCGTCGAGCTCACCATGACAATCGGCGGCGACGCCAAGCTCGGCGGCGGCGAAGAGATCGATGTCGTGGCGCCGCACGACCACAAGCACGTGCTCGGCACCATGCGCAACGCGACGCAGGACGACGCCAGAGCCGCGATCGCGGCGGCGAAGGAGGCGGCGCCTTCGTGGCGGTCGCTGTCGTTCGACGATCGCGCGGCCATCTTCCTCAAGGCCGCCGACCATCTCTCCGGCCCATGGCGGCAGACGCTGAATGCAGCCACGATGCTCGGCCAGTCCAAGACTGTCGTCCAGGCCGAGATCGACTCGGCCTGCGAGCTCATCGACTTCTGGCGGTTCAACGTCCACTTCGCGCGGCAGATCCTGGCCGAGCAGCCGATCGCCAACTCCCCGGGCATCTGGAACCGCCTCGATCACCGTCCGCTCGAGGGCTTCGTCTACGCCATCACGCCGTTCAACTTCACCGCCATCGGCGGCAACCTGCCGACGGCCCCGGCGCTGATGGGCAACACGGTGATCTGGAAGCCGAGCCCCACGCAGCAGCTCGCCGCGCACCACACGATGCGGCTGCTCGAGGCGGCCGGGCTGCCGCCGGGTGTCATCAACCTCGTCACCGGCGACGGCCTCGCCGTGTCGGAGGAGGCCCTCACGCACCCCGACCTCGCCGGCATCCACTTCACCGGTTCGACCCCGACCTTCCAGCGGCTGTGGCGCACGGTGGGCGAGAACATCGGTGGCTACCGCAGCTACCCGCGCATCGTCGGCGAGACCGGCGGCAAGGACTTCGTCCTTGCGCACCCGAGTGCCGACGTCGACGTGTTGCGTACGGCGTTGGTGCGCGGCGCGTTCGAGTACCAGGGCCAGAAGTGCTCCGCGGCATCCCGAACCTACGTCGCGCGCAGCGTGTGGGAGCGCATGCGCGATGACTTTGTGTCCCTGACCGACTCGTTGACCATGGGCGACACAGCTGACCTGAGCAACTTCATGGGCTCGGTGATCGACGACCGGGCGTTCGCCAAGCACAAGGCCGCCATCGATCGAGCCAAGGCGGACGACTCGATCACGGTCGTGGCCGGCGGGAGCTATGACGACTCGCAGGGTTACTTCGTACGCCCGACCGTGCTGGAGTCGACCGACCCGACCAACGAGGTGTTCACGACGGAGTACTTCGGGCCGATCCTCGGCGTCTACGTCTACCGCGACGAGGACTACGGCGGCGTCCTGAAGCAGATGGAGTCGGTGGCGAAGTACGCGCTCACGGGGTCGATCATCGCGCAGGACCGACACGCGATTGCGCAGGCGGCCGAGGCGCTGCGTTTCGCGGCGGGCAACTTCTACATCAACGACAAGCCGACCGGCGCCGTCGTCGGCCAGCAGCCGTTCGGCGGTGGTCGGGCGAGCGGCACCAACGACAAGGCGGGCGCTGCGCAGAACCTCATGAGGTGGACGAGCACCCGAGCGATCAAGGAGACCTTCGTCCCGCCGGTGCGGCACGAGTACCCGCACATGGGGTGACGATCGACTCGATCCTGTGACCTCTGGGGCGCATGAACGGCCCTGACGGTCGAGTAGCCTTTGTCCACCCCGCCTGCATAAACACGCATCCGAGAGGCTTTGCGCGCATGTCCGACTCCGTGCCGACGCGCCCGCTCGTCGCCAAGGCCGTACGCCTGCTCGCCAACCCGCGGGCCAGCACGGCCGACACGGGTCTGGTCACTGCCGTTGCGCTGCGGCTTGCGGCGCTCGACTGCTCCGGCGATACGGCCACCCGGCTGGTGACCGCGTCCGACCACGTCGTCGCCGGAGTCGCCGAGATCCTGGGCAGCACGGGCGGCACAGCGGAGTGGGGCGACACGACCGAGGCGATCGCGCTGCTCCTGGCTGATCGCCCGATCAGCCGGCGGCATCTGGTCTCGGTGAAGACGACCCTCGGCTCCGGTGACAAAGTCGTCGACCTCGCCGACCGGCTCCGCTCGGTCACCGACGAGTCGCCGGGTGCGGACGATCTGGCCTTAGCGCTGGCAGCCGCGGTGTCCGGCCCGGTCGAGTTGCTCGACGCGCTGGGTGCACAGGGTGAGCCGCGCCGCGGACGGCGCGAGTCCGCCGCGGAGCAGCTGCCGCCGCCGATCCCGCTGCGCCGCACCAGCCCCTGACCCCCACCCATGAAAGCGTTGATCATGGCGGAGGTGTGATCATTCTTCGCGGATGATCACACCTTCGCCATGATCAACACGGATGGGCTGGGGCCTAGCGGTCGCCCGCCAGCCACTCGCGGCCGACCCGGCCCTCGGTCTTGATCGCCGCTAGCAGTGCCTCGCTGGCCATCTCCTCGATCTTGCCGCCGATGAACGGCACCGAGACCTTGATCTCGCCGTCGTAGGCCTGTGTCGTCGACGCGTCGGACCCGCTCAGGGACAGACTCCCGCGTACGGTCGCCGGCGCGCCCGTGATCTCGACCACGAAGCTGCCCTCGCGCGAGCCGGATGCGTCGGCCGGGGCCCAGGTGTCGGTCTGGGTCAACTTGATCGTCTCGCCCACGAATCGCTTCGCCAGGTCCGGCACCTTCGCCGGCAGCTCGCGCAGTAGTCGCACCTCGGCGCCTCCGTCGTCGAGGTGCTTGACCGACTCCTCGTACGACAGCGACCCGGTCGCCTTCGCCTTGCGGGCGAGGAACTCGGGGTCGCAGAGCATGGCGAACACGGTCTGGGGGTCGGCGTCGTACGTCAGCTGAGTCGACAGGTCCATGGCGAGCATTCTGCCGGACATGCTCTGAGTGCTTCGCGCCGACGGATGGCCGCTAGGGTCAGAGTGTCCGTACAACGACGTGCGGCACAGGACCCACCGGGGATGACGATGCACAACCGGCTGGACGATGCTAAGGCCGAGCTCCTTGCTCGGGCCGCGGCAGTCGTAGATCGCCAGCAGAGCACGCTGACTGACCGCACCGACTCGCGGGCGCCGCTCGATCTCGAGCCGTTCCTCGGCCGCTACTACCGACATGTGGCTCCTGAAGACCTCGTCGACCGTGACCCGGTCGACGTCGTGGGTGCCGCGCTGTCGCACCGGGCGTTCGCGCAGCGGCGACCGCAGGGCACTGCCAACGTCCGAGTGTTCACGCCCAGCATCGAGGAGCACGGCTGGACCTCGGGACACACTGTCGTGGAGATCGTCACCGACGACATGCCTTTCCTGGTCGACTCGGTGACCATGGCGCTGTCGGCGGAGGACCGGCCGATCCACCTCGTCGTCCACCCACAGCTGGTCGTCCGTCGTGATGTGACCGGCGCGCTGCTCGAGGTGCGCGAGGTCGCCGACTCCGGGCCGTCGGCCACCGCAGAGCCCGACGCGATCGTCGAGTCGTGGATGCACATCGAGATCGACCGTGATACCGACCCGGAGCAGCTCCGGGCGGCCGAGGTTCGGCTTGGGTCCGTGCTGCGCGATGTCCAGGAGGCGGTCGAGGACTGGGAGAAGATGGGTGCCCGCGCTCGGGCGATCTCGGACGAGCTGGACACGGCCACTCTGCCGGTGCCCGACGACGAGCGGGACGAGGCCGTCGAGCTGCTGCGCTGGCTCGCCGACGACCACTTCACGTTCCTCGGCTACCGCGAGTACGTCCTCGACACCATCGACGGCGAGGACGCCCTGCGGGCGGTGACCGGTACGGGTCTAGGCATCCTGCGCACCGACCAAGGGCTGTCGGGGTCGTTCGGCAAGCTCCCGCCGACCGTGCGTGCCAAGGCGCGGGAGAAGACCCTCCTCGTCCTGACCAAGGCCAACTCGCGCGCCACGGTGCACCGCCCCACCTATCTCGACTACGTCGGGGTCAAGGTCTTCGACGACAACGGCGAGGTGGTCGGCGAGCGCCGCTTCCTCGGTCTCTACACCGCGGCGGCCTACACCGAGAGCGTGATGCGCATCCCGGTGCTGCGGGCCAAGGCCCGCGCGGTGCTCGAGAACTCCGGCTTCGCGTCGAGCAGCCACAGCGGCAAGGACTTGCTGCAGATCCTCGAGACCTACCCACGCGACGAGCTGTTCCACACGCCGGTCGACGAGCTGCTGCCCACCGCCAAGGCCGTGCTCTACCTGCAGGAGCGTCGACAGCTGCGGCTGTTCGTCCGGCGGGATCCGTACGGTCGCTATCTCTCGTTCCTCGTCTACCTGCCACGCGACCGCTTCGACACCGCGGCGCGGCTGCGCATCCAAGACATCCTCATGGCGGCGACCGGCGGCGCGAGCATCGACCACGCCGCACTAGTCGGGGAGTCGGTGCTGGCCCGCCTGCATTTCGTCATCAGGTTCGCGCCGGGAGCGCGACTTCCCGAGGTCGACGAGGCGCAGCTCGAACGGCAGCTGACAACCGCGACCCGCGCATGGGCCGACGACTTCGCCGACACGCTGGCCGACCAGGTCGGGGAGGAAGAGGCGGCGCGGCTCATGCGCCGCTACGGACGCGCCTTCCCCGAGGCGCTCAAGGAGGACTTCCCCGCGCGCATCGCCGTGGCCGACGCGCGCCGGCTCGAGGACCTCCCGGACGACGACGGGCTGGGGCTCAACCTGTATCGCCCCATCGGCGGTCGCCCCGACGAGATGCGGCTGAAGATCTACCGCACCGGGCAGCCGGTGTCGCTGACCTACGTGCTGCCGCTGTTGTCACGGATGGGCGTGGAGGTCGTCGACGAGCGCCCGTACGAGGTCGAGCGCGCCGGCGCCGGCCCGGCGTACATCTATGACTTCGGCCTTCGCCACGAGCGCACGGGTAGGGACGTCGACACCGCCGGCGAGGGTGCCATCAAGGAGCGGTTCCAGGAGGCACTGTCGGCCACTTGGTTCGGGCGGGCGGAGAGCGACGGATTCAACGCTCTCGTCCTGTCCGCAGGTCTGTCATGGCGGCAGGTCGTCGTGCTGCGTGCCTACGCGCGCTACCTCCGCCAGACCGGCACGACGTTCTCGCAGAGCTATCTGCAGGAGACGCTCGTCGGGCACCGGGGCATCGCCAAGCTGCTCGTGGAGCTGTTCGAGGCGCGCTTCGACCCCGCGCGCTTCGGCGACGACCACGAGTCGCGGCAGGCCGCTGTCAACGAGATCAGCAAGCGCATCGATGCTGCTCTTGACGAGGTGGCGAGCCTCGACCAGGACCGCATCCTGCGCGCGTTCCACGGCTGCGTGCTCGCGACGCTGCGCACCAACTACTTCCAACGGGACGCGCAGGGCAACGAGAAGTCGTACCTGTCGTTCAAATTCGACTCGCAGCTCGTGCCTGACCTGCCCAAGCCACGACCGAAGTACGAGATCTGGGTCTACTCTCCGGCGGTCGAGGGTGTGCACCTGCGGTTCGGCCCGGTCGCCCGTGGCGGCCTGCGCTGGTCCGACCGCCGCGAGGACTTCCGGACCGAGGTCCTCGGTCTGGTGAAGGCGCAGGCCGTCAAGAATGCCGTCATCGTGCCGGTCGGCGCCAAGGGCGGGTTCATCGGCAAGGCGCTGCCCGACGCGTCAGTCGACCGCGAGGCGTGGCTGGCGGCCGGCATCGAGTGCTACCGCACGTTCATCCGCGGGCTGCTCGACCTCACCGACAACCGGCTGCCCGATGGCTCGAAGGAGCCGCCGCCCATGGTCGTTCGGCATGACGGCGACGACCCCTATCTCGTCGTCGCCGCCGACAAGGGCACGGCCACGTTCTCCGACATCGCCAACGCGCTGTCGATCGACTACGGCTTCTGGCTCGGTGACGCGTTTGCGTCCGGTGGCTCGGCGGGCTACGACCACAAGGCGATGGGCATCACGGCGCGCGGTGCGTGGGAGTCGGTCAAGCGGCACTTCCGTGAGATGGGCCGCGACTGCCAGACCGAGGACTTCACGGTGGTGGGCATCGGCGATATGTCCGGTGACGTGTTCGGCAACGGCATGCTGCTGTCCGAGCACATCCGGCTCGTCGCCGCGTTCGACCACCGGCACATCTTCCTCGATCCCAATCCGGTCGCGGCCTCCTCGTTCGCCGAACGCCGGCGGCTCTTCGAGCTGCCACGGTCGTCGTGGGCCGACTACGACCAGTCGCTGATATCCGAGGGCGGCGGGGTGCACCCGCGCAGCGCCAAGAAGATCGCGATCACCCCGCAGGTGCGTGACGCCCTTGGCATCGCCGACGACGTCGAGGACATGACACCTCCCGAGCTCATGCGCGCGATCCTGCAAGCACCGGTTGACCTGCTGTGGAACGGCGGCATCGGCACGTACGTCAAGGCCTCCAGCGAGACGCACGCCAGCGTCGGTGACAAGGCCAACGACGCGATCCGCATCGACGGCGCAGATCTGCGTGCGAAGGCCGTGGGAGAGGGCGGCAACCTGGGCTTCACCCAGCTCGGCCGCGTCGAGTACGCCCTCGCCGGTGGCCGCCACATAAATTCCGATGCCATTGACAACTCCGCCGGTGTCGACACCTCCGACCACGAGGTCAACATCAAGATCCTGCTCGAGGGCGTGGTGCGAGCCGGCGACCTCACCACCAAGCAGCGCAACGAGCTGCTCACGCAGATGACCGACGAGGTTGCCGAGCTGGTGCTCGCCAACAACCGCGGGCAGAACGTCGCGATCGCGAGCGCGGTCGCCCAGGCGCCGAGCCTGATGCACGTACACCGCTCGTACGTACGTGCCATGGAAGCCGCCGGCGAGCTCGACCGGCGCATCGAGTTCCTGCCCACCGAGCAGCAGTTCGCCGACCGGCAGGCCGGAGGCGCCGGGCTGACTGCCCCGGAGCTCGCGGTGATCCTGGCCTACACCAAGAACAAGCTCTTCGACGAGCTCGTCAACACCAGCCTGCCCGACGACCCCTACCTGCGGGACCTGCTGCACGCCTACTTCCCGAGCGCGCTGAGCGCGCGCTTCCCCGACGAGATCGACGCCCACCCGCTGCGCCGCGAGATCATCACGACCGCGCTCGTCAACGAGGTGGTCAACAACGCGGGTACGACCTTCGTGTTCCGGCTCGCCATGGAGACGGGCAGCGCCGCGGAGGACCTGTTCCGGGCGCACACGGTGGCCCGCGCGGCCTACCACGTCGACGACCTGTGGCGGGAGATCTCGCAGCTCGACAACGTCGTGCCGGCCGACACGCAGACGTGGATGCGACTGCAGGGCCGCACGCTCATCGAGCGGGCCACTCGGTGGCTGGCCGTCAACCGTCGCCCACCGATCGACATCGCCTGGCAGGTGGAGTTCTTCGAGGCGTCGATGGGACGGCTGCTCACTGAGCTGCCGGGGCTGCTGACCGGTCGGGAGCTGGCGCTGTTCGAGAGCAGCCGCGACCGGATGCTGGCGGCCGGCGTCCCGAAGGAGCTCGCCGAGCGGGTCGCGGTGCTGTCGCCGGCCTACGCCGGCCTCGGCATGATCGAGACCGCGGTGGCGACCGGCACGGACCTCTACGAGGTGGCGCAGGTCTACTACGCCCTCGGGGAGCGGCTGGGGCTCGACAGGTTGCTCGACCGCATCATGCAGTTGCCGCGGGCCGACCGCTGGCAGACGATGGCGCGCGCGGCGCAGCGCGATGAGCTGGGCACCCTGCACACGCAGCTCGCCGGGCAGGTGCTGCTCGGCACCGAGGAGGGCCACGACGCCGCAGCTCGGGTCGAGGCGTGGATCCAGGCGGAGCCGACCCTCTTCGGCCGGGCCGAGGAGACCTTGCGCGAGCTGGTTGACGGCGACGCGTTCGATCTGGCGAGGCTGTCGGTGGCGCTGCGGGTGATCCGCAGCCTGCTGCGGGCTCCGGGAGCGGCCTGAGCCCGAGTTGTCCACAGGCTGTGGACGGTGGCCGCGGCGGGTGACTGGATCTCACTAGCGTCGGGGTCGTTCCGGTGCGGTCGCTCTGTGGGCCGCACTCTTCGACGTCAGGAAGGACCCCTCGCGGATGAGCGGGATCAGAGTCACCCCCGAGCAGTTGCAGCAGCTGTCCGCCAGCGTGGCGCGCGGCTCCGGCGACATCGACGGCACCCTCGGCGCGCTGCGCGGGCAGATCGCCCCGCTCGTCGGTGGCGACTGGGCCGGGCACGCCTCGGCGCAGTTCAACGGGCTGTGGGACAAGTGGCAGCAGAGCGCCCGCGGGCTCAACGAGGCGCTCGCCGGCATCAGCCAGCTCCTCGGGCAGGCGGGCTCGTCGTATGCGCAGGCCGAGCAGCAGATCGCGGCGACCTTCCGTTGAGTTGAACGATCCGACATCTGCGCGGTCATGAGCCTGGCAGATGTCGGATCGTTCACATCGAAAACCGTTCGCCCCATCCCGGCCGGGTGCCTAGCCTCCAGGCATGAGCTTCGCTTTCATGGTGATCCGCCGTGCCCGCCTCCGGGCAGCGGCCGACCGGCTCCTCGCGGAGCGCGTGGGGCTGGCATCCGCTCTCTGACTCGTGGGCCGGACGCATCGTCGCCGACGCCGGCATCCAACCCGGTGACCTCGTCCTCGACATCGGGGCTGGGCGCGGCGCTCTGACCCGTCATCTGGTGTTCGCGGGTGCCCAGGTGATCGCCGTCGAGCTGCATCCCGAACGGGCACGGGTGCTGCGGCAGCGATTCGCCTCCGCCCCCGTCACCGTCGTCCGGGCCGACGCTGCATCATTGCGGCTGCCGAGGCGGCCGTTCCGCGTTGTGGCCAATCCGCCGTACGGCATCACGAGCCAGCTAATCCGGCTATTGCTCGGGCGCGGGTCGCGGCTCGTCGCGGCCGACCTGGTGCTGCAGCGGGCGGTGACTCGACGACTCACCGAGGGGCGGGCGCCCGGCGCGGCGCGTTGGCTTCGCGAGTTCGATGTACGCCAGGGTCGGTCGCTGCCGAGGTCGGCCTTCCGGCCACCGCCCACCGTGGACTCGGCGGTCCTGCAGGTGCGCCGGCGCCGCTGACCGACCCGCTGCTCTACGCCGCCAACGGCACCTGCACAGGCGTCACGACTCCGCGCACCGCGAGCACACCGCGACCCGGCCGGCGACCGCCGAGGACGCTGCGCGGGAGCCGGGCGTTGACCAGATCGCCGTCCAGCGACGACTCCGGGCAGAGCAGAAGCCCGACGCGGCTGCGTCTGGCCTCGACCGCCACACCGCGGAACGCTGCCAGCAGCTCGTTGGTCGTGCCTGCCACGACCAGCCCGCGCGGCTCGTCGCGGATCTGCTTGGCATACCACTCCAGGGCTTGACCGACAGGGGTGTCGGTCAGGAGCTCTACGTCGTCGACGAAGACCGTGAGGGAGCCCGCAGCCTCGGCGATCAGGGCATGCAGGTCGTCCTCCGCGGTCACCGCTGTCACGGAGCCGAGCACACCCTCGGTGCCGTGCAGCGTGCGCAGACGAGACAGACGCGGCGTCACGAGCCCTACTTGCCCGCCGCGGTCGAGCAACGAACGAGCCATCGCGAGGAGCGCCGACGATCGGCCAGATCGCGGCGGTCCGCACACCACCAGCGCGGGACCGTCAACGCCCAGGTCGACGCCGACCGGGCCGAGCTCGTCACCGCCCACTCCGACGGGCAGCCACAGCGGGCTTGCCGTCACCTGCGCAAACGAGGCTGCGTCGTAGTCGACGCGCTCGGGGAGCGCGTCCACCCGGAACGGGCGCGTCGCCTCGGGCGGCGCCTCGTCCAGCGCCGGCGTGCCGGCCGCCCAACCGACTTGCACCTCGGCAGTCGTGGCAACCTGCAAGCGCCCGTCCAGGCGGCATGTCGTCCGGCACGTCGCGCCAGCGCAGACCGGCCAGCACGAAGTCGGTGCGGTCAGCCAGCTGCAGCACCAGCTTGTCGGCCACCAAGGTCGCCAACCGACCAGTCAGCACGGATCGGTCGCCGGCCACGACCACCGTCAATCCGACCGATGCCCCGGCCCGAATGAGGTCGAGCACCGTGTCTGTCAGCCGCCCGCCGTCGACGTCGTCGAGCGCGGGCGCGAACAACTCCCAGCGGTCGATCAGCAGCAGGAGGTAGGGCAGCCGCTCACCGCCTGTCGCATCGGCGCGCTGCGCGGCCAGGTCTGGGTGCCCGTGCTCGGCGAGCTGGGCCGTACGCCGACGGACCTCCTCACCCAGCCGCGACAGCAGTCGATCGACCCGGTCGACATCGTCTCCGCCGACCACCGCTCCGCAATGCGGTAGCCCGGCCATCGGCTGCAACGAGCCCCCGTAGTCGACGACGTAGAGGTGGACGTCACAGGGCGTCGCCCTCGCCGCAACCGACGCGACCACCGCGCGCAAAAGCGTGGTGCGACCTGATCGCGGCGTGCCCGCGACGAGCAAATGCCCGCCGTGCTCCAGGTCGAGCCCGACGACACTGCGGCACTGGTCATGTGGCAAGTCGGCGAGGCCGTAGGGCAGGAAGGTGGGTCGGTCGTCGTCAGCATTCGCCAGCAGGTCGTCATGCGGGATGCCTGACGGAAGCGGAGCCAGCCACGGGCTACGCGCGGGCCCGATGCCGAGCGTTGCCGCAACCGTAGTCGTCGCGGCGACGATGCGGTCGAGGTCGCTGAACGCGTCGGGGTTGTCATCGCCTGTGCGCGGCAAAGGATCGCCCCACCGTTGCCACGGCAGGCTGCGCACACCCGGCCGGGATGTCATCTGCGGCCCCCCGGTGACCAGTGCAGCTTGGAACTGCTCCAGCGGCTCGCCGGCGCGCCACACGAGCGCCCGCCCAGGTGCACGTCGAGGGAGCAGCGCTGCGTCACGTACATCGATCACATCGACCGAATCGGCGGCATCGGTCATGCGCAACGCGATGCGCAGGCCGATGTTGGCGCGGATGTCGGCAGAGACGGCGCCCGCGGGTCGCTGCGTTGCCAGCACGAAGTGGACGCCCAGTGACCGACCGCGCACCGCGACGCCGACAAGACCACGGACGAAGTCAGGCAGTTCCTCCACGAGCGTGGCGAACTCGTCGACGACGATCACGAGGCGCGGAAGGCCACCCGCTGTGCCGTCGCGGACTGCCTCGTCAAGGCTCGTGTATCCCGCATCCGCCAGCACCCGCTCGCGCCGAGTGAGCTCGGCGGTGAGTGAGGCCAGCGCTCGCCGAGTCAGGTGCTCGTCGAGATCGGTCACCAGGCCGACGGTGTGCGGCAGGCGAGCGCACGCGCCGAAGGCGGCGCCGCCCTTGTAGTCGACCAGCACAAATGACAGCTGGTCAGGGCGGTTGCCTAGCGCGAGCGACGCCACGAGGGTCTGCAGCAGCTCCGACTTTCCGGATCCCGTAGTGCCCGCCACGAGCGCGTGTGGCCCATCTCGCCGCAGGTCTATCTCGAGCGTTCCATCGGGGCCCATGCCGAGGATGGCCCGGGCGGATCCGTCGCTTCCCGCCCAGCGGGCTTCGACTGTCGTCGAGTCGAGGTCGCCGCCCGTCAGGTCGACCAGCCGGACCAAGCTCGGCAGCGCGGCTCCACCGCTGTCCGGTGTGGCGTCGACGAGGGGAGCGAGCGCACGGGCGATGCGCTCAGCCCAGGACGCGGACACGGCATCGACCAGGCCCGCGATCGGTGCGGCATCCGCAACCTGGGCGAGGAGCCGTGTCGCCACCTCGCCCTCGACCACTGCCCGTGCCCCGCACTCGTGCGGCAGCGACTCGGGGGTGTCGGAGATGCACACGGCGTGGATGCCGACCTGCGGCCCTTCCGCGAGCAGCCGGGCCACCCCGGGGACGGACCGAAGGTGGTCGGCGCCGTCAAGGACGACGACGGTGCGAGGTCCTGCCCATGGGGTGCCCGCACCGGAGCCGGCCAACCGCGCATCGAGAAGCGTGACCAGCTCCTCCACGCGAGCGCTGACCTGTGAGTCGTCAAAGCCGAGCAACGCCCGGCAGTCCTGTCCGTCGTAGGGCACAAGATGCGGCAACCACCGCGTCCACGACCAATCGCCCCCACGTGCCCTCGGTGCGAGCACGACGACGGAGACGTCTCGCGGACTGTGCAGGACCGCGACCTGTCCAACCACGAACCGGGCGAGGCCGAGGACCCGATCACGGGGGCCGGCGACGCCAAGCACCCCGGCCACCACCAACGGGACGGTGACGGGCACATCCTCGAGCAGCGGCGGCTCGAATCGCAGGCTGGGCTCCGCTGATGGACCGCGGATCACGACCCCGGGAGGCAAGGACCCGGTGCCGAGCCGGACCTGGAGGAAGTCGGCGTCGGCGGGGCGGCGCAACCAGAGTCGCGGCGAGGGGGCCTGCGCGACGAGCAGCACCTCCGCAGCATCCGGTTGGACCGTCCGCCGCCACTCCTTCTCGAGCGCGGCCGCCTGGTCGAGGGTCTCGGTCGCCTCGGCCATCGCGGCCTCGTATAGCTCGCGCGCCACGACAACGGACCGGCGCCGACGAGCGCGATCGGTCAACCAGTGCGCGGCCATCATCACTGGCGACAGCAGGGCGAACGCCAGAAACATCGGGCCGGCGAGCAATGCCAACACCGCTGCTGCAGCGAGTGGGAGCACCGTGGCGAGCAGCGGGAACCGCACCGGCTCCGGCTCGACCGGCTGTGCGGGCAGCGACACCTCGGGCAGTAGCAGCGGCGCCTCGAGCCGAGGCGGGCGGTTGACCCGAAGACGACCCTCACCGTCGGCCTGCAATGCAGCGGTTGCGACATCCGGCACCGACATGACGAGTGTGCTCGACCCGACCCGCAGCCGCGCTCCTGGCGTCAGCGGCACGACGCCGGCGCCGACCAGGACACCGTCGACGGCGGTGCCGTTGGTCGAGCCGAGGTCGCGGACCGTTGCCCCGGACCAGTCGAGGGCGATCTCGGCGTGCACCCGGGAGACGTCGGGATCATCGACGCGGATCGACGCACCGAGGGCGCGGCCGATCGTGTGCTGCCCAGGCTCCAGCCTGTACAGCTCGCCGGCGTCGGGACCGGATTCGATGCGTACGAGCATCGCACCGGGCGGCCCAAACTCGACCTCGCCCGCCCTGTCCAGCGTCAGTGGTGCGCCGCGCAGCAACGGCGGCTGGCCGAGCACGGACCCGGCATCGAGGCTGCAGCCGCCAAGCCATGCCGTGAAGGGGTCAGATCCAAGATCGATGTCACCCAGGCGCGTGCCGGCCGGGACCTCCACGAGGACGTCCCTGGCGCCGCCATGCGACACGAGTGTGAGAGGGAGTTGCACGCCCTAGAGGCTGCCCGATCCCACGGACTCTTCGTGGCTGCTGTCCACAGGGTGTGGACAAGTGGCTCGACCATTCACCGCGAAGTGGCACAATTCCTCCCTATATCGCGGAGACCCGGGAACGTGGAGGCACCATGACAGCGCTCGACATCGTCGACGCCGAGGTGCGCGACGCCGTCCGGCGCCAGGGGCTTGACCCGATCGCCCAGCCGGCCATGGTGCGTCGGATCATCGACCTGGTCGTCAGCGCCTACGACGAGCGCAGCCTGACCACGTCCCTGCCGCCGCTCGGTGACATCTCCGAGCTCAGCCAGTCGGTGTTCGACGCGGTCGCCGGCTTTGGGCCGCTGCAGCGCTATCTCGACGACCCGACGGTCGAGGAGATCTGGATCAACGAGCCCAGCCGGGTCTTCATCGCCCGCCATGGGCGCAGCGAGCTCACCACGACCATCCTCCGTCCCGACGAGGTGCGCGACCTCGTGGAGAAGATGCTCAAGACCTCCGGGCGGCGCGTCGACGTCTCCGTACCCTTTGTCGACGCGATGCTCCCCGACGGCAGCCGGCTGCACGTCGCCATCCCCGACGTGACCCGTGCGCACTGGGCCGTCAACATCCGCAAATTCGTCGTACGGGCCAACCACCTCGACGACCTCGTCGAGCTCGGCACACTCACGGCCCCCGCGGCGCGCTTCCTGGAGGCGTCCGTCGCCTCCGGCCTCAACGTCCTCGTCGCCGGGGGAACGCAGGCCGGCAAGACAACCCTTCTCAATTGCCTCGCCGCCGCAATCCCGGCACGTGAGCGAGTCATCACCGCCGAAGAGGTGTTCGAGCTCAAGATCCCGCTCCCCGACGTGGTCGCCATGCAGACGCGACAGGCCAGCCTCGAGGGCACCGGCGAGATCACGTTGCGCCACCTGGTCAAAGAGGCGCTGCGCATGCGGCCGTCACGCATCATCGTCGGGGAGGTGCGGCAGCAGGAGGCACTCGACCTCCTCATTGCGCTCAACTCCGGCTTGCCCGGCATGGGCACCATCCACGCCAACTCCGCCCGCGAGGCCATCACCAAGATGTGCACCTTGCCGCTGCTCGCCGGGGAGAACATCGGCTCACGGTTCGTCGTCCCCACCGTCGCCGGATCGATCGACCTGGTCGTGCACATCAGCACCGACCATGACGGTGCGCGCCGCATCGGCGAGATCGTCGCGGTTCCGGGTCGCGTGGAGGACTCGGTGGTCGAGCTCGAGCCGATCTTCGTACGCCACGGCGACCGGCTCGTCCGCGCCGATGGCTACCCGCCGCACCAGGAGCGGTTCGCGCGGGTCCGGCTACGACCTGGCCGTCCTGCTGGGCGACGTCAGCGCACGCGAGGGAGCTGCCTGATGGGCGTGCTCCTCGGAATCGGTCTCGGTCTCGGCCTGCTCCTGATCTACCAGGCGCTGTCGGCGCCGAAGGGCGGGCCGCGCAGGAGCCGAGGGCGTACGGTCCTCGATCGCCTGGCCGACCTGATCGCGGAGGCGGGGCTGGAGTCCGTCCGTCCGGCCCAGCTACTCGGCTCATGCGTCGGCTGCGGGCTGGTCGCGACCATGGCCTTCTTCGTCTTCTCACAGACGGTCGCCGTCGCTCTGGCGTTCGGTGTGGGTGCAGCGTTCGCACCGATCATGCTGGTGCGCTACCGCGCTCGGCAGCGCCGGCAGGAGCTGCGCGAGCTGTGGCCCGACGCGGTCGACAACCTCGCATCCGCAGTGCGCGCCGGGCTCTCGCTTCCTGAAGCCCTGACCCAGCTGGGCCACCGAGGCCCGGAGGCCCTCCGCCGGCCGTTCATCCGCTTCGGCGAGGAGTACCGCGCCACCGGACGGTTCGCCGAATGCCTCGACCGGCTGAAGGGACGCCTCGCCGACCCCACCGGCGACCGCATCATCGAGTCCTTGCGCATAGCCCGCGAAGTGGGCGGATCCGACCTTGGTCGGCTGCTGCGCACGCTCTCCGCATTCCTGCGCGAGGATGCACGCACCCGCGCCGAGCTCGAGTCGCGGCAGGCCACCGTGGTCAACGGCGCACGCCTCGCGGTGGCGGCACCGTGGATCGTCCTTGCGTTGCTGTCGTTCCAGAGCGACGCGATCCGTGAGTACGACAGTCCTGCCGGCGTAGCGGTCCTCGTCGTCGGAGCCAGCATCTGCGTCGTCGCCTACCGCCTGATGCTGCGGCTCGGCCGGCTGCCCGAGGAAGCGCGGGTGCTGCGATGACCGCCGGTGCCGTCAGCGGCGCACTCTTCGGTCTCGTCGCGGGCCTCGGGCTGCTGCTCGTCGTCGGACGTGTTCCCGCGCTGCGCCGACCCACGCTCGACTCCCGGCTCGCGCCCTACCTCGCTGACCGGCGAGATCACGCGCGCCGCATCGTGCTGCTCGACCGCACCGTGACGCCATTCCCCACCATCGAGCGCATTCTCCGACCACATCTGTCCCGCGCTGCCGACCTGCTCGCGCGCGTCCTCGGCGGCAGCACCACGGTTCGGCGCCGTCTCGAGCTGGCCGGCGACGGCCTGACGCTGCAGGAGTTCCGCATCGAGCAGGTGGTGTGGGGCGTGGTGGCGTTCGGGGTCGCGCTCGGGTTGTCGTTCCTCGCCGTCGTCAACGGCAGCGCCGACTCGCCGCTCGGCTTGCTGTTGCTGTGCCTGCTCGCCGGAGTCGTCGGGGTGCTGGCGCGCGACCGGCACCTGTCCCGCCAGGTGCGTGACCGCGAAGCCCGCATGCTTGCGGAGTTTCCCACGATCGCCGAGCTCCTGGCGCTGTCCGTCGCCGCTGGCGAGGGCGCCGTGGGTGCGCTGGAACGCGTCGCCCTTGTCGGTCGCGGAGAGCTCGCCCGCGAGCTCGGCCGGGCCTTGGCCGATGCGCGCGCCGGCATGCCGCTCGTGCAGGCGCTCGATGGCATCGCCGAGCGTACGAGCCTGCCGTCGCTTGCCCGCTTCGTCGATGGCATGACCGTGGCGCTCGAACGCGGCACCCCGCTGGCCGATGTGCTGCGCGCGCAGGCCGCCGACGTACGAGAGGAAGGCAAGCGGGCCCTCATCGAGGCCGGTGCACGAAAGGAGATCGCGATGATGATCCCGGTCGTGTTCCTCGTGATGCCGGTCACCGTTCTCTTCGCACTATTCCCCGGGTTCCTCACGATCCGCTCACTCGCGGGCTAGCACGACAAGACAAGGAAGCACCATGACAACCATCCGAATGGCCACCCTGGCTGCGAGCAGCCGACTGCGACGGGCGCTCTCGCGCGATGACCGGGGCGACGTGCCCGGCTGGGTCATGGTCACCCTCATGACCGCCGGCATCGTGGCCGCACTCTGGGCTTTCGCCAGCGACGCGCTCCGGGACCTGTTCAGTGACGCGCTGGACAGCGTTCGCGGCGACTGAGCGGCCAGGTCGCACACATGCTCCGGCGAGACGACGGCTCGGCGGTTGTCGAGTTCACCCTCGTCTCCGTCCTGCTCGTCACCCTGTTCCTTGCGGTACTGCAGATCGGGCTCGTCATCCACGTACGCAACACCCTCGTCGCGGCCGCGGCCGAGGGTGCCCGCTACGCCGCCAACGCCGACCGCGATCTCGCCGACGGCGTCCGGCGCACGCACTCCGAGATCGCGCAGTCGATCTCACCGGGGTTCGCCGACGACGTCACCGCGGGCTACGTGGAGCGCGGTGGGGTGACCCTCGTCGAGGTGCGGGCGGAGTCGACGTTCCCGCTCCTCGGACTGCTCGGCCCTGCTGGCGCTCTCGAGGTCACAGGCCATGCCGTGGAGGAGGCGCCGTGACGATGGTGACCCGGCTCGTCCGGCGCCTCCGCGACGACGACTCCGGCAACGCGATCCTCGAGTTCCACTACCTCGGCATCCTGCTGCTCGTACCCCTCGTCTACATCATGCTGGCGGTGCTCGCGGTGCAGCAGGGTGCGTACGGGGTCACGCAGGCCGCTCGTGAAGCCGGCCGCGTCTACGCGCGCACCGGCGACACCGAGCTCGCAGAGTTCGCCGCGCAGGTAGCCCTTGACGACCAGCACATCGACGCGCCCATGCGCTTGGACATCAACGGCCAGCACACGCCCGGAAGCGAGGTGACGGTCACCGTCCGCGCGGAGGTTCCGCTGCCGGGGCTGCCCGACTTCCTCACCGAGGGCGCCAACGCCGCCATCCCGGTCGAGGCCGTACACGTGGTCATCGTCGACACCTACCGGAGCGGATGATGATCTGCCGCGTTCGCTCCGACGAGTCCGGGCAGCTCGCCATCATGATCATCGGGTTTGCCGTGATCGTGATGCTGCTCGTCACCCTGATTGCCAACACTTCCAAGGCATTCCTGTGGCGGCGCTCGCTGTCGTCGTGGGCCGACGCCGCGGCGCTCGCGGCGACCCAGACCGCCAGCGATGACGTGATCTTCGGCGGTGGCCTGACCGGCAACCTGCCGGTCGACGAGGCCGCGGCCGAGGAGTTCGTGGCCGACTACTTGCACCGCCAACGCGTGGCCGAGCGCTACCCAGGACTGGCAGCCGACGTCGCGGTGGACGAGGGAGCCGGCGTGGTGACTGTCACTCTGACGGCGACGATGCCGCTGGCCTTCGTCAACGACGTGACGGACGGGTTCGGTCAAGGTGTACGGGTCGAGGGCAGCGCGAGCGCGGCGGCCCCGCTCGGCTGACGTACCCTGTTTTGACGTGGCAGCCCGTGACTACGACGCCGAGATCAAGGACCTCTCCCACACCCTGGCAGAGATCGAGTCCGTCCTTGACCTGCCCAAGCTCCGGGACCAGGTGGCCGACCTCGAGCAGCAAGCCGCCGCCCCCGACCTCTGGGACGACGTCGCCCGCGCCCAGCAAGTCACGAGCAAGCTGTCCTCCGTCCAGGCCGACCTGCGCAAGGTCGAGGACCTGCGCCGCCGCGTCGACGACCTGTCGATCATGCTCGAGCTCGCCTCCGATGAAGCGGACGCCGATGCCTTCGCCGAGCTCGACCGCGAGCTCGACGACGCGCACCGTCTCGTGTCCGACCTCGAGGTCCGCACCCTGCTCTCCGGCGAGTACGACGCCCGCGAGGCGCTCGTCACCATCCGCGCCGAGGCGGGAGGGGTCGACGCCGCCGACTTCGCCGAGATGCTGCTGCGCATGTACCTGCGGTGGACCGAGCGGCACGGCTACAAGACCGACGTGTGGGACACGTCCTACGCCGAGGAGGCGGGCATCAAGTCGGCCACCTTCGCGGTGCACGCGCCCTACGCCTACGGCACCCTCTCGATCGAGCAGGGCACCCACCGGCTCGTCCGCATCAGCCCGTTCGACAACCAGGGCCGCCGACAGACGTCGTTCGCCGGCGTCGAGGTGCTGCCTGTCGTCGAGCAGACCGACCACGTCGAGATCGGCGACGACGATCTGCGCATCGACGTGTTCCGCTCGTCCGGCCCCGGCGGCCAGGGTGTCAACACGACCGACTCGGCCGTACGGATCACGCACCTCCCGACCGGCATCGTCGTCTCCTGCCAGAACGAGCGCTCACAGCTGCAGAACAAGGCCCGCGCCATGGAGGTGCTCCAGGCCAAGCTGCTGGAGAAGCGCCGCCAGGAGGAGCAGGCCAAGCTCAACGCCCTGAAGGGTGACTCCGGCGGATCGTGGGGCAACCAGATGCGCTCCTACGTGCTGCACCCGTACCAGATGGTCAAGGACCTGCGCACCGAGTACGAAGTCGGCAACCCGCAGGCGGTCTTCGACGGCGACATCGACGGCTTCATCGAGGCGGGCATCCGCTGGCGTCGGCAAGCGCGTCAGACGCGAGCTGATCACAGCCGCTGCTGCGTCGCACTGTCGGACATGGAAGCCGTGTCACGATTTTATAGCCATGCCTCGCACTTCAGATTGGTGCGATAAGGTCCCTTCGTCACCTGGCTGTCTGGCCGCGTGCTCTGGCCGGGTGCGGTCGTCGACTCCAACGGCAACCCGCTGGACTGGCCAGGCTGGCGATTGGTCGGCGGGCAATGGGTACAGCGTGACGAGTTCGACTGGGTCCGGCCCCAGGTGAACGTGACTTTCGTCGTCAATCCGGAGCAGACCGTTGCGGTGTCCTACCCGCCGTCGTCGCCGCAGTGCAACGCCAACCCGCCGGCCACCAGTGGTCAGCTGGCGTCCACTGGCGCCGGTGCGCTCGCCGGCGTTGCGATCGTCGCCGGCGTCCTCGTGGCGAGCGGAGTCGGCCTCGTACTGGTCCGGCGCCGCACGGCCTGACGCTCCGGGAGCTGCCTGATCAAACGGCCGAGCCGCGATCCGACGCGATCGCGGCTCCGCCGTTCGGCATGCCCGTCCGCTTCTCCTCCGCTATGGTCCTTGATCAGCAGACCGGCGGTATGAGAGCTGGTCGTGCCTCTACGGGGGTTCCAGATGAACGACACGCTGCGCTCGGTGACGCAGGCTGTCGGAGCCGTTCTCGTGGCGGGGGCAGTGATCCCGCTAGGGGGCGCCTTCAGCGCATTCGCGGGCACCGACAGTCCGTCGGTCGATTTGGTCGACGGGACGGTGACCTCCACGGACCCGTCCTCCACGGACCCGTCCTCCACGGACCCGTCCTCCACGCCGCCGTCCTCCACGCCGCCGTCCTCCACGCCGCCGTCCTCCACGCCGCCGTCCTCCACGCCGCCGTCCTCCACGCCGCCGTCCTCCACGCCGCCGTCCTCCACGCCGCCGACGACCACACCCCCCGCCACACCGGGCATCAACCTGGCGGTGCTCTCGCCGATCTGCGACAACGACGTGCCCTACCTCCAGTACACGATCCAGGCAGTCGGCTTCGTGCCGACGACTGTGACGATCACCTGGGTCAACCCCACGGGACCGAGCGTCGTCTACACGAACCAGGCGCTGTCCGGCCGGGTGCTCTGGGCAGGTGCCGTGGCGGACAGTGCGGGCAATCCGCTCGATTGGCCGGGCTGGCGTTTCGAGAACGGTGAGTGGGTTGAGGGTGACGAGTTCAACTGGGTGCGGCCGCAGGTCACCGTCCAGTTCGACGTCAACCCGACTCAAGTAGTGACCGTCGGCTATCCTCCGTCCTCGCCGCAGTGCGATGCCAACCCGCCGCAGGGCGGGCCGAGCCTGCCGGCGACCGGGCAAGGGTCGACGGGAACTCTGCTGGCAGTCGGAGCGGCCCTCGCCGCCGCGGGCGGCGGACTGCTGATCGCCGCACGGCGCCGGACTGCCGGCTGACAAGCGGCTTCTCGCAAGCCCGCCGGCGTCGCGCTCGTCACACCTCCTGACCCGCCGCCGACGGTACGGGTGCACCCTCCTCCCAGAAACGCGACGTAGACTCGCCCTCGGCCGATGGCACGCACACCCGTGCGTGTTCACCCGAGGAGCGGTCGCGAGGACACGTGATCCGATTCGAGAACGTCAGCAAGACCTACCCCAACCAGGGGCGTCCCGCGCTGGAGGACGTCAGCCTGGAGGTCGAGAAGGGTGAGTTCGTCTTCCTGGTCGGCACGTCCGGCTCGGGGAAGTCGACCTTCCTGCGCCTCGTGCTGAAGGAGGAGCGACCCACCGCGGGCCGCATCCAGGTCGCGGGCAAGGAGCTGGCCCGGCTGTCCAACTGGAAGGTCCCCCAGCTGCGCCGCCGCATCGGCACCGTGTTCCAGGACTTCCGGCTGCTGCCCAACAAGACCGCGTTCGAGAACGTCGCCTTCGCCCTGCAGGTGATCGGCAAGTCGCGCTCGCAGATCCGTCGCGACGTGCCCGCCGTCCTCGAGCTCGTCGGCTTGCAGGGCAAGGAGGACCGCTATCCCGACCAGCTGTCCGGCGGTGAGCAGCAGCGGGTCGGCATCGCCCGGGCGTTCGTCAACCGGCCGCTGATCCTCCTGGCCGACGAGCCGACGGGAAACCTCGACCCGCAGACGTCGGTCGGCATCATGAAGCTTCTCGACCGCATCAACCGCACCGGCACCACAGTCGTCATGGCGACTCACGACCAGTCGATCGTCGACCAGATGCGCAAGCGCGTGCTGGAGCTCGACACCGGCCGGCTGGTCCGTGACCAGTCCCGGGGTGTCTACGGCTACGCGCGCTGACCCCCTGCCCGACGGACACTGTCCCCGACGTTCGGACCCTCTTCGATGCGATTTCAGTACGTGTTCCAGGAGATCGGCACTGGTCTTCGCCGCAACCTGACGATGACCATCGCCGTCGTCGTCACGGTCACGATCTCGTTGTTCCTGCTCGGTCTCGCCCTGCTCATGCGAGCCCAGGCCAGCACGATGAAGGACTACTGGTACGACCGCGTGGAGATCTCGGTCTTCATGTGCAACGCCTACGACACCGGCGAGCAGTGCGCGACGGGCCAGGTCAACGAGGAGCAGAAGGCGACGATCCTGCAGACACTCGAGGCGCACCCCGAGGTCGAGAGTGTCGAGTTCGAGTCGCAGCAGCAGGCGTACGAGCGATTCCAGGAGCGGTTCCAGGAGTCCATCGCCGAGAGCATCACTGCCGACCAGCTGCAGGAGTCCTACCGCGTCAAACTGAAGAACCCCGAGCGGTACGAGGGAGTGGTCTCGGCGATCGCCGGCCTGCCCGGCGTCAACCAGGTCGTCGACCTGCGCGAGCTGCTGAGCGACTTCTTCCGGATGCTCAGCTACATCCAGCGGGGCGCCTTGGCCCTGGCCGGCCTTGGGGTGCTTGCAGCGCTGCTGCTCATCGCCAACACGGTCCGCGTGGCCGCGTTCAGCCGCCGCCGGGAGACCGGCATCATGCGGCTGGTCGGGGCCTCCAACTTCTACATCCAGCTCCCGTTCGTCGTGGAGGCGGCGATCGCGGGGCTGATCGGCGGCGCCGTCGCCTGCGGCTTCCTCGCCATCGTGGAGGCCACGGCCATCCAACGTGTCGCGGCTCCGGCGCTCTCGTTCACGTCCTGGGTCGGCTGGTCCGACGTCATCGCGATCATGCCCATCCTGCTGATCACCGGGGTGGCCATGGCGGCGGTCACCGGGTTCATCACATTGCGCCGTTACCTGCGCGTCTGACCCCTGTGGGGCACACTCGTAGTTACGGAGCGTAACTAGCGCTGGGGTGCCATCTCCGGACATGGGGTGTACGGTCGCTGGCGGCACCTGTGTGACGGAGGTGACACCTGTGACCAGAGGGACGGCCGATCGCACAACAGCGCCTGCACGGCGCCTGGTGGCCGTCCTGCTTGCCTCGGTCCTGGTGCTGCTCGGCGCTTCGGTGCCGAGCCAGGCCGCCGATCCGGATGAGCGTAAGCGCGCCGTCGAGCAACAGCTGGCTCAGAAGCGGCAGGAGCTCAACGAGTCCAACGCCGCGCTGTCGCAGGCCACGCAGGCCTACCTCGACGCCGAAGCCCAGCTGCCCGCGGCGCAGGCGGCGCTCGCAGTGGCCCAGCAGCAGCTCGCCGCGGCCCGCGACCACCTCGCCATCGTCCAGGCACAGCTCGTCGCCGCCCGCGCCGCCGACAAGGCCGCTGCCGAAAAGCTCGCCGCCGCCGAGGAGGAGGTGCGTAAGGCCGAGGCGCGCATCGCGGACATGACCGCCCGCATCGACGACCAGCGCACCCAGATGGGCCGGCTTGCCGCGCAGGCCTACCAGCGCGGCGCCATGGGTCAGCTCGAGACCTTCGTCTCGGTCCTTCAGGCGGACACGCTCGACGACTTCAACGAGCGCGTCACCTATGCACAGACCGCGATCACGTCGCAGAACGAGATCATCGACGGGCTCGAGGACGAGCGCGCCGCGCTGGCCAACGAGCGTGTACGGCTGGAGACCCTCCGCAAGGAAGCCGAGCGGCTGCGCAAGCTCGCGGCCGAGCAGCTCGCCCGCACCCAGGAGCTCGAGCGGCAGGCCCGCGAGGCCGAAGCAGCCGCGTCGGCTCAGGCTCAAGCCGCCGCCGACGCCCAGGCCGCGGTGCAGGCACTGGTCGCCCAGCGTGCGGCGGCGCAGTCGGCCGCGCAGGCGGCGCATGCCGAGGACGAGCGCGAGGCCGCCGCCCTCGAAGCCGAGCGGCAGCGCATCGAGGCCGAGATCGCGGAGCGGGCTCGGCGCGCGCAGGAGGAGGCGGCCCGCCGCGCCGCAGCAGCCGCAGCAGCGGCAGCAGCCGCAGCAGCCGCAGGATCCGGTGGGGGCGGAGGCGGCGGCGGCGCTGGCGGTGGCGGTGGCGGCGGCCCAGTGACGTCGGGCGGTGTTCTCTCCTGGCCGGTCGCCAGCGTCCACGTCACGTCCGGCTACGGCTGGCGCGTGCACCCGATCTCCGGCGTACGGCGCATGCACACCGGCACCGACTTCCGCGCTTACTGCGGCACGCCGATCTACGCCGCCGCGCCCGGCGAGGTCGTCTGGGCCCAATGGCGCGGTGGCTACGGCAACCAGGTGATGGTCGACCACGGCTGGCTCGCCGACCGATCGATGATGTCTTCCTACAGCCACCTGAGCCGGTTCGCGGTCGGCCCTGGCCAAAACGTCGGCCGGGGCCAGCTAGTCGGCTACTCCGGCACGACCGGGTCGTCCACGGCGTGCCACCTGCACTTCGAGGTCTACGTCAACGGCTCGCACACCAACCCGATGGCCTACCTCTGACGGCGCCGGGGGTTCACGAGGGCGGAGCCCCCGTGTGATGAGATCCTTGACCCCATGGCTCGGGAAAGCGGTCGCAAGGTCGTCGCGTCCAACCGCAAGGCGCGGCACGACTATCACATCGAGGACACCTACGAGGCCGGACTCGTCCTGACCGGCACCGAGGTGAAGTCGTTGCGCGCCGGCCGGGCCTCCCTGCTCGACGGGTTCGCGCAGGTCAGCGGCCACGAGATCTTCCTGCACAACGTGCACATCCCCGTGTACGAAGCCGGCACCTGGACCAACCACGAGCCGCGGCGCACCCGCAAGCTGCTCCTGCACCGCGACGAGATCGCCAAGCTCGACGCCAAGACCCGCGAGCGCGGGCTCACGATCGTGCCGCTCGCCATGTACTTCAAGGACGGCTACGCCAAGGTCGAGATCGGCCTTGCCCGCGGCAAGCGGACCTACGACAAGCGCCAGGCTCTCGCCGAGCGACAGGCCAAGCGTGAGGCCGACCGGGCCATCCGCGCCCGCGGCCGCGACTAGCCGCCCACGGTGGTGGGGCGCCCCAGCGTTGCTATCGCGACCGATCTGCGCCCCATGCCTCTTGCCCCCACCGCGCTGGGGCGCCCCAGCGTTGCCAGGGCGACGGATCTGCGCCCCAGCGGGCGCCGCTCCGCCAGGCTTCCGCCGGGCTTCCGCCGCGATCCGCCCTCAGAGGATCCGGCGTGCCACCGACGGCCGCTCGGCATCCTCGCCGTCGGGTTCGGCGATCCACGGCCCCGTGCCCTCGCTCGGGTCGATCACGCCCGCCTCGAGCCAGGTGTGCTCTCCGGCCAGCACCGCCATGGCGAACTGCTCGTCGCCGTCATCGGTGTTGTGCCACAGCTCGTCGAACAGCCGCTCCACCCGGGCCCGCGACTGGGCGCAGAACGCCGCCGCCAGGGCAGACGCCGACGCCGCGTCGGGCGAGCCGGCCAGAGCGAGCTCCCGGGCACGAACGCACGCCGCGGCCATGACGAACAGCTCTGCACCGATGTCGACGACCCGCGCCAGGAAGCCCTGGCGCTTCTCCAGTCCGCCTTGCCAGCGCGCCATGCCGTAGAACGTCTGGCGGGCGATCTTGCGCGAGGCTCGGTCGATGTAGCGCAGGTGCGTCGCCAGCTCGCCAAACTCCTCGAAGGACCGCTTGGTCTCCCGGCCGGGCCCCTTGGCCAGCGTGGGGAGCCAGCGCGCGTAGAACCCACCGGCCCGTACGGCCGCGCGCGCCTTGCCAGACAGCGCGACCTCCGGATCGATCACGTCGCCGGCGGCCTGCAGGTGCGCGTCGACGGCCTCGCGGGCGATAAGCAGGTGCATGATCTCGGTGGACCCCTCGAAGATCCGGTTGATGCGCAGGTCGCGCAGCACCTGCTCGGCCGGCACGGCACGCTCACCACGGGCGCGCTGCGAATCGGCTGTCTCGTAGCCGCGACCACCCCGCACCTGGATCAGCTCGTCGGCGATGCGATAGGCCATCTCGGTGCCCCAGAGCTTGGCGATCGCTGCCTCGATGCGGATGTCGTGGTCGCCCTGGTCGGCAAGCCGGGCCGCCAGGTCGAGCGCGGACTCCATGCCGTAGGTCGTCGCCGCCATGAAGGCGATCTTGTGGGCGATCGCGGCATGCTCGCCGACTGGGCGACCCCACTGCACGCGCGCCGTCGACCACTCGCGGGCGATCTTGACCGACCACTTGCCCGCGCCGAGGCACATCGCCGGAATCGACAGCCGCCCCGCGTTGAGCGTTGTGAGCGCGATCTTGAGGCCTTGGCCTTCCCGTCCGATGAGGTTCTCGGCGGGGACGCGCACGCGGTCGAGCCGCGTGACGCCGTTCTCGATGCCGCGCAGCCCCATGAACGCATTGCGGTGGGTCACGGAGATGCCGGGCGAGTCGGCCTCGACGACGAACGCGCTGATGCCGCCCTTGCTGCCGTCGGACTTGGGGACCCTGGCCATCACGACGAGCAGCTCGGCGATGACCCCGTTGGTGGTCCAGAGCTTGGTGCCAGTGATCTCGTACGCCCGACCGCCGTCGACCGGCGTGGCCGTGGTCGCGAGCCGGGCCGGGTCGGACCCGACGTCGGGCTCCGTGAGCAGGAAGGCGCTGATCGCCCCGCGCGCACACCGTGGCAGGTAAGCCTTCTTCTGCTCCGGTGTGCCGAACAGCTTGACCGGCTCGGGCACGCCGATCGACTGGTGGGCCGAGACGAGGGCTCCGATGCTGGGGTGGATCGAGGAGACGAGCCCGAGGGCCCGGGCGTAGGTCGCCTGCGACAGGCCGAGGCCGCCGTACTCGGTCGGGATCTTCATGCCGAACACGCCGAGTGCTGCCAGCCCCTTGATCAGCTCGTCGGGGATGAGGGCCTCACGCTCGATCACGTTGCCATCGCCCTCGGTGCGGCTGAACTCCTCGAGCCGGGAGAGAAAATCGGCCTCCGCAGCCGCGCGCACTTCGTCGACAGGCGGCGCAGGGTGGATGAGGTCGAGTCGGAACCGTCCGAGGTAGAGCTCCTTGGCGAATGACGGCGCTCGCCACTCCTTCTCACGGGCGGCCTCGGCCACAGCGCGGGCTTCGCGTTCACTGACGTGCGGCTGGCTGGTCATTGACGACCCCCGAGTGCCTGGCAGAAGGTGGTTACTCACCAGTGTTACCCAGGAGTAGCCAAAGGGGAACCACCCCCAATGGTGTTGATCATGGCGAAGATGTGGTCAAATCGCGCGAATGATCACATCTCCTCCATGATCAACGCGATTGAGGGGGCATTGGAGGAGGAATGTCCCGTGCGTCCGGAGGGTTGGTGGAGGTAACCTTGGAGGGCCTCGGTCCGCCGGGGTTGCTTGACAATTTCAGAGGGGGTGACAGGTTTCGACGTCGGACGTTGAACCAGGTGAAGCGAGCCGAGGATGCTGCGTGACCTCGTAAACCATCGTGGCAAACCAATAACTGCCAACAAGACGCAGTCCCAGTTCGCCCTCGCCGCCTGAGCGAGGCCCGAACTGTGTCGACCCGGGAGTGCTCTCGAACCGGACTCGGCATCATCTAGAGAGCTCCACGTTCGGTCCCGGTCACGGGGATCGCACGGACACTAAACAGTGACTGAGCCCGTCAGTGACTTGCTTGCGTGATCGCTGGGGCTGAGAAAATCACAGCAAGCTGCGCTCGGAGAAGCCCTGGCGAGATGCCGATGGACCCGGGTTCGATTCCCGGCACCTCCACTTCAGACACAGAGAGTCCGTACGGCAACGGTGCCGTCCGGACTCTTTGTGTTCGGACCAGCTCAGCGCACGGCACCCCCTGCCGCCACGGGCGCTCGCGACGTGATGTCGTTGCATGCCACGCACACCGACTCCGGAATCACGCCCACCCGCATCAGCAGAGCGAAGATTCGGCAGCCGACGCAGAAGGCGAGCGCGGACTCGAGCGTTGCGAAGACGACCATCATCACGAGCAGCGCATTGGTGAACGTGGTCCAGCCGAGGACCAGGCTGCTGACGGCCGCGGTAGTCGTGACAACAGCCCCGATGGTCTGCGCAAAGCGCTTGGGTGGGCCGGGCACCAGCTTCGCAGGCCCGAGCCTCGGGGCCAGGACGCGGGTGGCGAGCAGGCCGTACGGGCTGAGCCGCGGCCCGGTCAGCACGCGGGCCCAGAAGCCGTACGCGATCGGCACCAGCAGCCAGTGCCAGCCGCTCACCAACGTGACCAGACAGGACACCGCAACGAGCGCCGCGACCACGCGCGCCGCCTTCTCGTTGACCGGGTTGGGGAAGCCGATGATGCCTGCCATAGCGGGATCGTGCGGCATCGACACCGTCGGCGCCCAGCCCGTCTCGCACTGTGAGCAACCGTCCGCGTACGATCCCTGCGCACTGTGCCTGCGAGACCGAGCGACCGCCTTCGATGTCGCCGGGCGAGATGTTCAGATGCGGCTCGGACCGGCAGTCAACCTGATCGCTGTTTACGTCGCGCTGTGTGTGGCAACGATGTGGTGGCGCTACCTCTGACCCTGTGCGGGCGGAAGGTTCGGCGGGCTGTCCGCGTTGTCTGGGATGTGAGTGAGGCGACCGTGCCCGACGTCGAGATCCGGCCCAACCCCGAGCTGTGGCGCTTCGAGGCCCACCTCGAGGGGAGGATGGTCGGCGTGCTGCGCTGGCGAGACCAGGGGGAGCGGCTCGCGTTCATCAGCACCAACGTCGAGCCGGCCTATGAGGGGCGCGGCATCGGTGGACAGCTTGTCCAGGCGGGTCTGGAATGGGCGCGGTCGGAGGGGCGACAGGTTGTGCCGGTGTGCTCGTTCGTGCAGTCCTACATCGAGCGCAACCCGGACTACCGCGACGTCGTCACGGTGTGAAATCCGTACGACATCACTCGAACGGATAGCGCAGGCCGATCTGACGTCGTACGTCGTCGAGCAGTCGCATCATGTCGAGCGTTTCGGCGAGCGGCATGGTCGGGCTCTCGGTGAGTCCGGCACGCAGGCACGCGTTGACCTCGTCGATCTCGTGCGCATACCCGATGCCGGTCCTGGGCACGTCGACATGCTCGGGCTCACGATCGTTGCGGACGATGGTGTACGACTCTGGATGCGGCAACGAGTGCGGCACGACGATGGTGCCCTCGGTCCCGTACAAGTGAGCCGCGGCCGGCAGCGCCATCTCCATCGAGCAGTCGAGCGACGCCGTGGCGCCGCCGGGGTGCGTGAGCAGCATGTGGGTCGACAGGTCGGCGCCGTTGTCGATGCGCGCAGCGGCCTCGACGCGGTCGGGTGGGCCGAGCACGAGCCGCGCGATAGTGAGCGGGTAGACGCCGAGATCAAGCAGTGCACCACCGGCGCGAGCGGGGTCGAAGAGGCGGCTCGTGGGGTCGTACGGGACCTGGTTGCCGAATGTCGCCGCGACGTGCTTCACCTCACCGATTGCTCCGTCGCGGACCTGCTCCACGATGCGGCGGAGGGCGGGGATGAACCGCGTCCACATCGCCTCCATCAGGAACAGCCCGCGGTCGCGGGCGAGATCGACCAGTGGCTCAGCTTCGGCCGCCGAGACGGTGAACGGCTTCTCGCACAGGACTGCCTTGCCGGCCTCCAGGGCCAGCCGGGTCTGGTCTGCGTGCGACTCGTGCGTGGTGCCGATGTAGACGACGTCGACGTGGGGGTCGGCCACGAGCTCGGCGTACGACCCGTGGGCGCGCTCCGCGCCATGCTTGTCGGCAAACGCCTGCGCTCGGTCGAGATCGCGGGCGCCGACAGCGACGAGACGCGAACCGCGGGTCAGCGACAGGTCTGACGCGACGCTGTGGCTGATGTTGCCCGCACCGAGGATGCCCCAGCCGATCACCCGCTCGTCCGACACGTGATCAAACTATCGGCTTCGTCGGCCGTTGTGTCCGGGCTGTTGGCTACGGTCGCTTCATGGTGGTCGTTCGACTTGGTCGCTGGCGCGCGCTGCGGTGGGCCCTCGTTGCCCTGCTGCTCATCGGCGCCGTCGTCGCGTGGCTGGTCGGCCCGCCCGAGGTCTGCCGGGAGGCGGTGGCCGGGTCGCGGGTCGTCACGATCTGCGAGCCGATCACCCTGACATCACCGGTGATCCTGATGGGGCTGCTCCTCATCGGCCTGCTGCTCATCCCCGACCTCGCCGAGGTGCAGATCGCCGGGGTGCTCGGGCTGCGCCGCGACGTCGAGGAGGCACGCGCCGCGCTCGCGGTGACGCAGCGGCAGGTGGCCGAGCTGCAGGTCGCCGGCATCGCCGCCTCGCGCTCCGATGCCGAGTCCGTCGCGGAGGTCGAGTCGCACGTGCACGTGCACGTCGAGCGGCAGGCCGAGACGGCAGCCGCGGTCCAGGCGGCACGCGCCGGGGGACCGGCGGAGGTGACCCGCAGCGGGCCCGGTGCCTACGCATTGGCAGCGCTGCACGCGGGCATGCTCGGGATGGCCGGGTTCTTTCCCTCGTGGTGCGGGCCGGTGCAGGTGCTCGGCCTCTCCGAGGATCCCGAGGAGGGCTTTGTGGTGACGCATGACTGGTTCGGCGTGCGGTCACGCTTTGCCGAGCGGGCGGTGCGGCTGCTGCAAGAACCGACCGACGGCGTCGCGGTCGACATCGACGACGAGGCGTGGGTCGCGGGCAGTCTCGCCGCCGACGACGACGGCCGTGTGGTGGGCGCGCTGGCGGTCGTGCTCAACCCACAGCTGCCCGTGCCGCAGTCCGGAGACCTCGACCTCGCCCAAGACCGCATGGAGCAGCTCGCGGCGGCCGTCGAGACAGCCGCCCGCACCTATGCGCGGCTGCTCGTCGACCTCCTCGGTGAGCGCGGCCGCGGCACGATCGGCCCACCGGACCCGCAACCAACGACCCCACCGCAGCGGCCATGAATGGAGCACAATGGATGCCATGAGGATTGAGGTCAGGGTCACGCCCGAGCATCGGGCCGAGGCGCTGCGCCGCGCCATCCTCGGCGGCAACGGCGCCACCGTCCGGCTGACGGCCGGGCAGCGCAGCGCTCTCGAGCGGATGCGCGGTCGGTGGCAGCCGGTCCGCGTGGCGGGGCACGCCCAGAGCTAGCCGGCCGGCGATGACCGGGCCGCCGGCCTGGGTGTCGTTCACGACCGACTACGGGCTGCGCGACGGGTTCGTCGCGGCGTGCCACGGCGTGATCGCGCGCATCGCTCCGCAAGTGCGCGTCATTGACATCTCGCACGAGATCCCCGCCCACGATGTGCGGCACGGCGCCGCCATCCTCGCCCAGACCGTCGGCTATCTGCCCCCGTCAGTGCACGTGGCCGTCGTCGACCCAGGAGTGGGCACCGCCCGCCGGCCGATCGCGATCGAGGCGCGCGCGCGGGGTCCTCGTCGGCCCCGACAACGGGCTGCTGCTGTGGGCGGCCGATGCGCTGGGCGGGGTGGGCGGCGCGGTCGAGCTCACGTCTCTGGCGCACCGGCTGGCCGGCCCAGCGCGCACGTTCGACGGCCGTGACGTGTTCGCGCCCGCCGCCGCGCACCTCGCCAACGGTGTCGCACTCGACGAGCTGGGTCCGCGCATCGACCCGGCGTCCCTGGTGCGGCTGCCGACGCCTCTCGTCGAGACAGCCGAGGGCGAGCTCGCCGCGGAGGTCCGCACCGTCGACCACTTCGGCAACGTCCAGCTCGCCGCCACGGGCGACGACCTGGCCGCCAGCGGCCTGGCGAGCGCTGGTCGCGTCGCCGTCGTGGCCGGCGACCGCGAGCTGACCGCGGCCGTAGGCGGCACCTTCGGCGACGTTCCGGCGGGCGCGCTCGTGCTCCTCGTCGACGCGGCGGGCTACGTAAGCCTGGCCGTCAACAGTGGCCGTGCCGCCGACCTGCTCGGCGTCGACACGGGATCACTCGTCCACGCGAGGCTCAGCCGGTGAGCGCCCACTGCCCGACCGCGCCCTCGTGCAGCGCGGCGTAGACCCGGTCGCGCAGCCTGTTGGCCTGCCGGTCGGTCAGCGTCCGGTCGACCGGACGGAGGACGACGCGCACGAGCGCGTTGACCTGGCCCGGGTCGAGTCCGATTCGACCGCGGGCGACCTCCGGCACTGCGTCGTAGTCCGTCACCGACAGCAGCTCCACCGACTCGACCGCCGACGCCTCAGCGCCGAGAGCCTCCCGCACCCGGTCGCCGAGCAGCTCCGCCTCGACAGGCGGCCGGCATCGCGATGGACAGGTCGCGGCGCACCGGCGGGCGTGACGACACCTGCCGATACGGCGACAGGTCGGACAGCTGGCCCTGCACCCGCGGGTCCGCCGACCGGATGAGCCGGATGTCTGGCAGCCCCTTGCGCAGCATGAGCACCCGATCGAGGCCGAGGCCGAGCGCGAGGCCAGTCCATCCAGGCAGCCCCGCCCCGTGCAGCACGTGCGGCGCAGCAAGACCGCACTCGGCGACCTCGACCCACTCGCCGTCCGCGAGTACGTCGATCTGGCGGCCTTGTGTTGTGTACGGATGCGAGGCCGGCGTCGTCCGCCATGGCAGCCCGGGCAGCAACGCCTCGACCAACCGGGCGATCATGTCCTGGAGATAGTGCTCATCGAGCCGTCGCGAGCGGCTCACCCGCCAGAGGTCGAGCTGGTGCGGCGTGCCTGAGTGCAGCCGATCGATCGAGTCGCGCCGGTAGACCACGCCGGGCAGTGCCAGCAGCACGTCCTCGGGTGCGTACGTCTCGGCGGCCAGCGAGCGCAGCGCGTACGGCACTCCGGCGCTGGTGTGGCTGCGCAGCAGGCACGACTCGCTGACGTAGCGGGTGTAGCGCGCATCGCGCGTCACGGCTGTCGGCTCGTAGCCGAGCCGGTCGTAGTTGTCCTCGACCGACACGATCGGCGCGAGGTGCAGCACCCGGGCAGGAACGCCCCACGCGGCACGGAGCGCCGCGACCGCATCGTCGACGAGCAGGGCCAGCGCGGGCGCGGGCCGCCCGGGCTCGGCGCGAGTGAGGTCAGGAACAGCAAGAGCATCGGCCACCGCGGCCGGAGTCAGTGCGACAGTCATGAGAAAGGGAGCCCTTCGAAGCGAGAAACCGAATCGGGAGGTTCACCCCCCGACCGGCTCTGCTCAGGCTCCCGGCAGGCCGCGACGCAGCGCGATCACACCCACCGGTCGGCAGCTGCCGGCCGGGGGCGCAGAAATCGCTGCGCGTGCGCGTACATGGGATAACCGTACTCGATCGAGGCGGGACATCGCCGTGACAACCGGCGTGACAGGATGCGTAGGGGCGCTGGGCGGGCGCCCGCGGGACAAGGAGACTTGTGGTGGCCGGAAGTCCGAGCATCTCGTACTCGATCACCGTGCGGCTCGAGGTGCCGGCTGGTGGCAGTGCCGTCAGCGGCCTCACCCACGCCGTGGAGAAGGCGGGCGGGTTTGTCACCGGCCTCGACGTCACCCGATCACACGAGGGTCGCCTTCAGGTCGACGTGACCTGCGCCGCGACCTCGACCGCGCACGCCGACGAGCTCGTCGAGGCGCTTCGCGAGCTCCCCGGAGTCACCGTCGGCAAGGTCAGCGACCGGACGTTCCTGCTGCATCTCGGCGGCAAGATCGAGGTGGTGTCCAAGGTCCCGATTCGCAACCGTGACGACCTGTCGATGGCCTACACGCCGGGCGTCGCTCGCATCTGCCAGGCCATCGCTGCCAATCCCGACGACGCGCGTCGTCTCACCATCAAGCGCAACACGGTCGCCGTGGTCACCGACGGCTCCGCCGTGCTGGGGCTCGGCAACCTCGGTCCCAAGCCGGCCCTGCCGGTCATGGAGGGCAAGGCCGCGCTGTTCAAGCGGTTTGCCGGCATCGACGCGTTCCCGATCTGCCTCGACACGCAGGACACCGAGGAGATCGTCCGAACCGTCCAGCTCATCGCGCCGGTCTTCGCCGGCATCAACCTGGAGGACATCTCCGCACCGCGCTGCTTCGAGATCGAGGAGCGGTTGCGAGAGTTGCTGGACATCCCCGTGTTCCACGACGACCAGCACGGCACCGCGATCGTCGTACTCGCCGCCCTGATCAACGCGCTCAAGGTTGTCGACAAGCAGATGGCCAACCTCAAGATCGTGATGGCCGGTGCCGGGGCGGCCGGCCGGGCGATCGCGCAGCTGCTTGCCGCCTCCGGGGCGCAGGACCTCGTGCTCGTCGACCGGGTGGGTGCGATCCATCGCAGCCGCGAGGACATCGCCGGTCGCGACGCGTGGATCCGCGACTACACCAACCCGCGGCAGGCTCAGGGCTCGCTGCGTGAGGTGTTGGTCGGTGCCGACGTCTTCATCGGGGTCGCCGCCCCCAACCTGCTCACCGCCGAGGACATTGCGACGATGGCCGACCGGTCGATCGTGTTCGCGCTCGCCAATCCCGACCCCGAGGTCGACCCGGTGGCCGCGTCGGAGCACGCGATGGTGGTCGCGACGGGCCGCAGCGACTACCCCAACCAGATCAACAACGTCCTGGCGTTCCCCGGCGTCTTCCGCGGGCTGCTCGATGCGCAGAGCCGCGCTGGTCACGACCCCGATGCTCATCGCGGCGGCTGAGGCGCTCGCCCAGACGGTGGGCGACGACGAGGTCGACGCGGCCTACATCGTGCCCAGCGTCTTCCACCCGCACGTGGCAGAGACCGTCGCCGAGGCCGTCAAGAAGGCAGCAGCGGCACACGCCGCAGCGACTGCCTCGTGACTCCTGCCTGGCGAGATCGCGCGGTGTTTGCCGTGGCGGTGGTCGTTCAGCTCGTCGTGCTGTACGCGCCTCGTGCCGTCGGGCCTTCGGCGGGGCAAGCCGACAAGCTGGTCCATGTCGCGATCTTCGCGTTCGTGGCCTGGGCGGGGGTTCGCGCGGGGCTGCCCGTCGTGCCCTTGGTGGTCGTGCTGGCCGCGCACGCCGTGCTCAGCGAGCTGGTCCAGTCGACTCTGTTCGATGAGCGGACCGGCGATCCGTGGGACGTGGTGGCCGACCTTGTTGGGGTCGGACTCGGCGCTCTCCTGACCAGACGGCCGACGCGAGAGATCATGGCAAGGTGAGCGACGCGTTGAGCTTCACCGGCCGGCTGCTGGTGGCGACACCGGCACTGGTCGACCCCAACTTCGCGCGCGCGGTCGTGCTCATGCTCGAGCACACCGACGAGGGCGCGCTTGGCGTCGTGGTCAACCGGCCCACCATGGTCCCGGTGACCGACGTCCTGCCCGACTGGGAGCCATTGGTGTCGGCGCCCGACGTCGTGTTCCAAGGCGGTCCCGTCGCCCTCGACTCGGCGTTGGGCCTGGTGGCGGTGCCGGCGGGAGCCGACCCCATCGGTGTACGGCGCGTCGTCGACGGTCTCGGTCTCGTCGACCTCGACACGCCTCCCGAGGTTCTGACTGGCGGCCTGCAGGCGATGCGGATCTTCGCGGGCTACGCCGGCTGGTCCGACGGGCAGCTCGAGGACGAGATCACCGAGGGCGCGTGGTACATCGTCGACGCTGAGCCGGGTGACGCGTTCACGGGGGAGCCCGACGACCTGTGGCGGGCCGTGCTGCGCCGGCAGCCGGCGCCGCTGGCGATGGTCGCGAACTACCCGCCCGATCCGAGTCTCAACTGACCGCGCCGGCTCCAAGGCTGCCTTCTCGCCTTCGCCCGTCGGCTCACGACGTCGCGGTTTGGCGTTGCCGAGCAGCACACCGGTCACCACGAGCAGACCGCCGAGCACGTCGAGGACACCGAATCGCTCGTGCAGCAACAGCGCGGCCGAGGACATGCCGAACACCGGCACGAGCAGGGAGAACGGGGCGACATGCCGACGCGTCGTAGCGGCGCAGCAGCCAGCCCCAGACCCCGAAGCCGAACAGCGTCGACGCGAATGCGATATAGCCAAGCGCGCCCAGCCCAGTCAGGTCGATGGACCGTACGGCTTGGACATCCTTTCCCAGCCCTCGAAGACGAGGCTGAGCCCGAACAGCGGCAGTGCGGCGACCGCACTGACCCACACCATGAAGCTCAGCACGTCGGGGGCTTCGCGACCCGAGTCGCGACGTTGGAAGCGCCCCAGCAGGCGGCGGCGCCGACCACCAAGACGAACGAGAGGACCGTCGCCTGGCCCGTGAGGTCCGCCGCCACGAGACCGATGCCCGCGAGGGCGATGCCGAGCCCCAGCAACCGTCGCCGCCGGGCCGCTCACTCAGCAATAACGCCGCGAACGCCGCGGTGAACACCGCCTGTGACTGGAGTACGAGCGACGACAGGCCCGCGGGCATCCCGATGTCCATCCCCCAGAACAGCAGGCTGAACTGGCCGACCCCGAGCAGCATGGCCACGACGACAACCCAGCGCCACGAGACCCGGGGCGATCGAACGACCAGTGCCGCAGGCAGCGCCGCCAGCGCGAATCGGAGAGCCGAGAAGAGCAGTGGCGGCAATCGGTCGAGCCCCACCTCGATGACCACGAAGTTGAAGCCCCAGACCAGGGCTATGCAGACGGCGAGGAACACATGCCGGATGCGCACCTCTTCACTCTCGGAGCGGACGATCATTCAGGACAAGCAAATATTCCTTTCCCGAAGATGTAGCATCACTACATGATTGATCTGGGTCGCATGCGCGCCCTCTGGGCGGTCGCCCAGCACGGCTCGGTCGGCGGTGCGGCCGAGGCGCTCGGTTCACCCCCTCGGCGGTCTCCCAGCAGCTGTCCCGGCTGGAACGTGAGACAGGCTCGGTGCTGCTCGAGCGGGAGGGTCGCGGCATCCGGCTCACCGACGCCGGCATCCTGCTTGCCGAGCACGCGCGTGATCTGCTCGACCGAGCCGAGCTAGCGTCCGCCGCCTTGCAGGAACACCACGAGTCTGTCACCGGCCGGCTCGCCATCGGCGCGTTCGCGACGGCGTCACGGGCGCTGCTGCCCGATGCGCTGTGACATTGCACCGTGAGCACCCCGACCTCGACCTACGGTTCGACGAGCTCGACCCGCATCTCGTCATGACGCCGCTGCTCAACGGTGACCTGGACATGGCCGTCACGCACGGCTGGGACGACCTTCCGCTTGTCGTGCCCGAAGCCACCCAGGCCTTCGGGCTGGGCACCGACAAAGCCGATCTCGTGGTGCGTGCCGACCATCCGTTTGCCGAGCGCGGCGTCGTCCAGGTCGAAGAAGTCGTGCGCGAAGCCGACTGGATCAGCTCGCCGCAGGGCAGCGTCTGCCACCGATGGCTGACCGAAGCCATGCGGCGCCACGGGATCGAGCCGCGGCTGCGGTTCTACGCGGCGGAATACTCAACCCAGTTCGAGCTTGTCGCGGCGGGGCTTGGCGTGGCGCTCGTCGTACGGTTGGCGCGACCGTCGCTGCCTCCCGGCCTGCGAGTCGTACAGCTCGACCCGGCACCGGCGAGGCTCATCGAAGTCGTTGTGCGGACGGCCGGCGCACGACGGCCGGCCGTGCAAGCGGGCATCCACGCATTGCAGAAGTCGTGGAGCCGGTGGGAGCAGAAGCCAGGCGTCGGCCTAGCTCGTCCTCGCCGCCCTCGCCGTCCTCCGCCCTCAGGCATCTTGCCGAACATTTCTTTGCACTGCGGGCAGACCGGGAACCGCTGGGGGTCGCGGCTGGGCACCCACACCTTGCCGCACAGCGCCACCACGGGCGTGCCGTTGACCATGGCCTCGGTGAGCTTGTCCTTGGCCACGAAGTGCGAGAAGCGCTCGTGATCGCCGTCGCCGGTGGAGGGCTTTCTCAGTGTTTCAGTCCGGCGGTCCACAAGGGTCTCGGCGCCTGGACTCAGCTGGGTGCTCACCTCCCCAGGATAGAACCCGCCCACCGTTGTCGGCGCAGCCCGTTAGGCTGCCGGGTCGTTGCTGCCCGCCGGACCGAAGGGAACCGTGAGCACCTCCGCCGCCGGGCACCTGTCGCCCGCCTACCCGAACCGTGCACCGTGGGGGACCGCCGACAAGCTCCGGGCCTGGCAGCGCGCCGCGCTCGACGACTACCTCGCGCGTGCCCCACGCGACTACCTGGCCGTCGCGACGCCCGGCGCGGGGAAGACCACGTTCGCGCTTCGCGCGGCGAGCGAGCTGCTCGCCCGCCGGCAGATCGCCCAGCTCACCGTCGTGGCGCCGACCGAGCATCTCAAGCGGCAGTGGGCTCAGGCGGCCGAGCGCGTCGGCATCCGGCTCGACCCGGCGTTCTCCGGGCGGCGCGGTCGTACGAGCAGGGACTACACCGGCGTTGCCGTGACCTACGCGGGCGTCGCCGCGCACCCGATGCTGCATCGAGCGCGCTGCGAGAACCGCCGCACCCTTGTGATCCTCGACGAGATCCACCACGCGGGCGACACGCTGTCGTGGGGCGAGGCGGTGCAGGAGGCGTTCGACCCCGCGGCGCGGCGGCTGGGCCTGACGGGCACGCCCTTTCGCTCTGACACCAACCCGATCCCGTTCGTCACGTACGCGCTCGATGGTGACGGCATCGGTCGCAGCGCCGCCGACCACACGTACGGATACGCCGAAGCACTGCGCGACGGCGTCGTACGGCCGGTGATCTTCCTCGCGTACGGCGGGGAGATGCATTGGCGTACTCGGGCCGGCGACGAGGTGTCGGCACGGCTGGGGGAGCCGCTCACCAAGGACCTGACCGCGCAGGCGTGGCGCACGGCGCTCGACCCGCAGGGCGAGTGGGTCCCGGCCGTGCTGCAGGCCGCCGACACCCGGCTGACGGAGGTGCGCCGGCACGTGCCGGACGCGGGCGGGCTCGTCATCGCGACCGACCAGGAGCACGCGCGGGCCTATGCGCGGCAGCTCCGCTCGGTTTGCGGTGAATCGGTGACCGTCGTGGTGTCTGACGATCCTCGCGCATCGAAGCGCATCCAGGAGTTCGCCGAGTCGGACAGCCGGTGGATGGTCGCCGTGCGCATGGTGAGCGAGGGAGTCGACGTGCCTCGGCTGTCGGTCGGTGTGTACGCCACGTCGGCGTCGACCCCGCTGTACTTCGCGCAGGCCGTCGGGCGCTTCGTGCGGGTACGTCGGCGTGGCGAGACCGCGTCCGTATTCCTACCGAGCGTGCCGGTATTGCTGGGGCATGCGGCGGCGCTGGAAGCGGAGCGCGACCACGTGCTCGGCAACGCGGCACCTGGCGACGATCTCTTTGCCGAGGAGGACGCCCTCGTCGCGCAGGCGCAGACAGCGGAGCAGGCCACGGACGAGCTGGCGGGGTCGGCGTTCGAGGCGCTGGGCAGTGCGGCTGAGTTCGACCGGGTGCTCTATGACGGCGGCGAGTTCGGCGCTGGCGCTGCGGTCGGCAGTGCGGAGGAGGCGGAATTCCTCGGCATCCCGGGCTTGCTCGAGCCCGAGCAGGTCACCGCTCTCCTGCAGCGGCGGCAGGCCGACCAGCTGGCGGGGGGCAAGCGCGGCCGAGTCTCCGCCGCCGACGACGCGGTCGAGCCGGACACGCACGAGAATGCTGGCTACCCTCCGCCGCGAGCTCAACGGGCTCGTTGGCGCCTGGCACCACCGCACCGGGCGTCCGCACGGCGTCATCCACGCCGAGCTGATCCGCGACTGTGGTGGTCCGCCCGCGGCGCAGGCCTCGGCGTCTGACTTGCGGAGGCGGATCGACACCGTCCGCAGTTGGGCCTTGGAACGCGACGCCTGAGCGGTTCTGGGCAAGACTCCGGAGCACTCGGATGGGGGAGGCTGCCGTGGGTGTGGAGGTCACCTGGTGGGGCCACGCGACGCTCACTCTCGTCGACTCCGGCCACCGGGTGCTCACCGATCCGGTGTTCGTCGACCGGCTGGCGCACCTCTACCGGCGGGGCGGCGGCGCGGTGCCCCGAGCCGCCTACGCGGCCGACCTCGTACTCGTCTCGCATGCGCATGCCGACCACCTGCACATCGGGTCGCTACGGCGGGTGCACCCAGCTGCGACGGTCCTGGTGCCGCACGGCCTCGGCCCCGCGGTGCGGCACCGCGTGGCACGGCTGGACGTGCGCGAGGTCGCTGTGGGGGATGTGGTCAGGCATGGCGACCTGGAGGTCCGCGTTGTCGAGGCGCAGCACCGTGGGGCGCGGGGACCGTGGTCGACATGGGAGGCCGAGGCGGTTGGCTACGTGGTGCGCGGCAGCGCGACAACGTACTTCCCCGGCGACACCGCCCTTTTCGACGGGATGACCGCGATCGGTTCACTGGGCATTGATCTCGCGCTCCTGCCTGTCGGCGGCTGGGCGCCGACGCCTCTTCGCGGAGGGCACCTCGATCCGGTGGCCGCGGCTGAGGCTGTAGCGCTGCTGCGGCCGCGAGTGGTGCTGCCGATCCATTACGGGACGTTCTGGCCGCTGGGCTTGGCGGGGTTCCGCGACGCCCTGTTCCGTAAGCCGGGGTCGTTGTTCGCGAAGTTCGCCGCCGAGCGCGCGCCAGACGTGGTTACCCATGTGCCGCACCCCGGTCAGACCGTGCGAGTGTGACTGGAACCCGGTCCGGTGGCGGCTCGTTGGGTCATTCGGATGTCAATTTCCACGACCTAGAAGAAGGCGAGCCCCAGTAATGCTCCTTACGTGCCCGAAGTGCCAAGGCCAAATGCGCCAGTACGAGCGCAGTGGCGTGGTCGTCGACCAATGCACGGAGTGCCGCGGGATCTTCCTCGACCGGGGCGAGCTCGAGCGGCTGGTCGACGCGGAGAACTCCTGGCACGGGAACCAGCCGACCCCGCCGCCGGCAGCTCCGACGCCGGCGCCGCAGCCGCAGCCGAGCTATGGCTATGAGCGCGGCTACCAGCAGGGCTACGGCAAGCCCGCCAAGAAGCGGAAGTCCTTCCTCGAGGACCTCTTCGACTGACCGCGCAAGCGATCATGGTTTCAAGATCGATCCCGGTCTGACCTGCAGATTTGGATGCCGCGCACAGAGTGCGTACAGTTCTGCCTGCCGCGCGATGCGGGACGCCCTGTGAGGCGGCCGATCGGTGGACATCTTCCCGGTTCGGATCTCGAGCGTTCGCGCGCTCTGATTGAGGCTGGGTTGGGCCGGTTCGGGTTTGCCACGGCGGGTCTGTTCCGGTAAGTTTGGTCGAGTGCCTGTCGCCTGTTGGTGGGGTGGCTGGGTTCGATGTTTGAGAACTCAACAGTGTGTCTTGTGTTGTTGATGCCATTTGTTTGGCCCCGTGCCCTGCACTGTTGTGTGGGGTTGGGTTCCTTTGGTGATTGACACTGACTCTCACTTTGGTGGGGGTGTCAGTTGTTTGTTGCCGGGGTTTGGACTGTTTTTTCTTGGTTTGTGGCGCTTGTTCTGCTCTGTTTGGGGTGGGGTGGGTGTTCGCGTTTTGGACCTTGATGGAGAGTTTGATCCTGGCTCAGGACGAACGCTGGCGGCGTGCTTAACACATGCAAGTCGAGCGGTGAAGCCTCTTCGGGGGTGGATCAGCGGCGAACGGGTGAGTAACACGTGGGCAACCTGCCCCTGACTTCGGGATAAGCCTGGGAAACTGGGTCTAATACCGGGTATGACTCCTGCCTGCATGGGTGGGGGTGGAAAGGTTTTTCTGGTCAGGGATGGGCCCGCGGCCTATCAGCTTGTTGGTGGGGTGATGGCCTACCAAGGCGACGACGGGTAGCCGGCCTGAGAGGGCGACCGGCCACACTGGGACTGAGACACGGCCCAGACTCCTACGGGAGGCAGCAGTGGGGAATATTGCGCAATGGGCGGAAGCCTGACGCAGCAACGCCGCGTGAGGGATGACGGCCTTCGGGTTGTAAACCTCTTTCAGCAGGGACGAAGCCGTGAGGTGACTGTACCTGCAGAAGAAGGACCGGCTAACTACGTGCCAGCAGCCGCGGTAATACGTAGGGTCCGAGCGTTGTCCGGAATTATTGGGCGTAAAGAGCTCGTAGGCGGTTCGTTGCGTCTGCCGTGAAAGCCCGGGGCTTAACTCCGGGTCTGCGGTGGATACGGGCGGACTTGAGTCCTGTAGGGGAGACTGGAATTCCTGGTGTAGCGGTGGAATGCGCAGATATCAGGAGGAACACCGGTGGCGAAGGCGGGTCTCTGGGCAGGTACTGACGCTGAGGAGCGAAAGCGTGGGGAGCGAACAGGATTAGATACCCTGGTAGTCCACGCCGTAAACGTTGGGCGCTAGGTGTGGGATGCATTCCACGTGTCCTGTGCCGTAGCTAACGCATTAAGCGCCCCGCCTGGGGAGTACGGCCGCAAGGCTAAAACTCAAAGGAATTGACGGGGGCCCGCACAAGCGGCGGAGCATGCGGATTAATTCGATGCAACGCGAAGAACCTTACCTGGGTTTGACATACGCGGAAAACTCGCAGAGATGCGGGGTCCTTTTGGGGCCGTGTACAGGTGGTGCATGGCTGTCGTCAGCTCGTGTCGTGAGATGTTGGGTTAAGTCCCGCAACGAGCGCAACCCTCGTTCCATGTTGCCAGCACGTGATGGTGGGGACTCATGGGAGACTGCCGGGGTCAACTCGGAGGAAGGTGGGGATGACGTCAAGTCATCATGCCCCTTATGTCCAGGGCTTCACGCATGCTACAATGGCCGGTACAAAGGGCTGCGATGCCGTGAGGTGGAGCGAATCCCAAAAAGCCGGTCTCAGTTCGGATCGGGGTCTGCAACTCGACCCCGTGAAGTCGGAGTCGCTAGTAATCGCAGATCAGCAACGCTGCGGTGAATACGTTCCCGGGCCTTGTACACACCGCCCGTCACGTCATGAAAGTTGGTAACACCCGAAGCCCGTGGCCCAACCCGTGAGGGGGGGAGCGGTCGAAGGTGGGACCAGCGATTAGGACGAAGTCGTAACAAGGTAGCCGTACCGGAAGGTGCGGCTGGATCACCTCCTTTCTAAGGAGCAGCTCACCACCTTGCTCCCGCACCGTGTGTGCGTGGGTGGGGTTGGTGTAGTGAACGCCCCTGCTGCCGGCGAGTGTCCGGTGGGGGGTGGCTCATGGGTGGAACATCAACAACGTTCAAGCAAGGCATGCTGTTGGGTCCTGAGGCATCGAACCCGGGTTGGGTTCGTGGTTCTCTGGGCCGCTTCCTGCGTCATACCGCTTCTGCCGGGGTTTCTGGTGGGGGTGGGTGGCGGGTGCCGGTGGTGGCTGGTTGTTGTTTGAGATCTGCATAGTGGACGCGAGCATCTTGTTTTTGTTTGTGGTCAAGTTTGTAAGGGCGCACGGTGGATGCCTTGGCATCAGGAGCCGATGAAGGACGTGGGAGCCTGCGATATGCCCTGGGGAGCTGGCAACCGAGCTTAGATCCGGGGATGTCCGAATGGGGAAACCCAGCCACAGTCATGTGTGGTTACCGCCGTCTGAATGTATAGGGCGTGCGGAGGGAACGTGGGGAAGTGAAACATCTCAGTACCCACTGGAAGAGAAAACAATTGTGATTCCGTGAGTAGTGGCGAGCGAAAGCGGATGAGGCTAAACCGTTGGCGTGTCAACCTGGCAGGGGTTGCGTCGGCGGGGTTGTGGGGTTGTGTGTCCTGGGTCTGCCAGCCTGGGGTGGTAGGTCGTTGTCGTAGTCGAAGCGCTTGAGTGGCGCGGCGTAGAGGGTGTGACCCCCGTAGGTGTCACGGCGGCGACTCCATTGCATGATTCCCGAGTAGCACGGGGCCCGAGAAATCTCGTGTGAATCTGCCGGGACCACCCGGTAAGCCTAAATACTTCCTGGTGACCGATAGCGGACTAGTACCGTGAGGGAAAGGTGAAAAGTACCCCGGGAGGGGAGTGAAATAGTACCTGAAACCGTGTGCCTACAAGCCGTCGGAGCGGGCCCTTGTGGTCTGTGACGGCGTGCCTTTTGAAGAATGAGCCTGCGAGTTGCTGGTGCGTGGCGAGGTTAACCCGTGTGGGGGAGCCGTAGCGAAAGCGAGTCCGAATAGGGCGTTTGAGTCGCGTGCTGCAGACCCGAAGCGGAGTGATCTACCCATGGGCAGGGTGAAGCGCCGGTAAGACGGCGTGGAGGCCCGAACCCACCAACGTTGAAAAGTTGGGGGATGACCTGTGGGTAGGGGTGAAAGGCCAATCAAACTCCGTGATAGCTGGTTCTCCCCGAAATGCATTTAGGTGCAGCGTCGCGTGTTTCTTGCCGGAGGTAGAGCACTGGATGGCCGATGGGCCCGACAAGGTTACTGACGTCAGCCAAACTCCGAATGCCGGTAAGTGAGAGCGCGGCAGTGAGACCGCGGGGGATAAGCTCCGTGGTCGAGAGGGAAACAGCCCAGATCACCGGCTAAGGCCCCTAAGCGTGTGCTAAGTGGGAAAGGATGTGGAGTTGCTGAGACAACCAGGAGGTTGGCTTAGAAGCAGCCACCCTTGAAAGAGTGCGTAATAGCTCACTGGTCAAGTGATTCCGCGCCGATAATGTAGCGGGGCTCAAGCACACCGCCGAAGCCGTGACATTCACACACAGACCCACGTCCCACCCCTTTTGGGGGGTGGGGTGCAGGGGTGTGGATGGGTAGGGGAGCGTCGTGTCGCGGGTGAAGCGGCCGGGTGACCGAGCCGTGGACGCGACACGAGTGAGAATGCAGGCATGAGTAGCGAAAGAGGAGTGAGAAACTCCTCCGCCGGATGACCAAGGGTTCCAGGGCCAGGCTAATCCGCCCTGGGTGAGTCGGGACCTAAGGCGAGGCCGACAGGCGTAGTCGATGGACAACGGGTTGATATTCCCGTACCGGTGTGCACGCGCCCATGCCGAGGCCGGTGATGCTAACCGCCACGAGCTTCGCTTTCACCTTCGGGTGGGGTGGGGCAGGTGGTGGGACCCGAGCCGGTAGTAGGCAAGCGATGGGGTGACGCAGGAAGGTAGTCCAGCCCGGGCGGTGGTCGTCCCGGGGCAAGGGTGTAGGACGCGGTCCAGGCAAATCCGGGCCGCACAAGTCTGAGACCCGATGCGGAGCCGATTGTGGTGAAGTGGATGATCCTATGCTGTCGAGAAAAGCCTCTAGCGAGTGTGTGCGCCGCCCGTACCCCAAACCGACACAGGTGGTCAGGTAGAGAATACCGAGGCGATCGAGATAACCGTGGTTAAGGAACTCGGCAAAATGCCCCCGTAACTTCGGGAGAAGGGGGGCCGGATCCGTGAACCCACATGCTGGGGGCAGCGGTGATGGCCGCAGAGACCAGGGGAAAGCGACTGTTTACTAAAAACACAGGTCCGTGCGAAGAAGTAATTCGATGTATACGGACTGACGCCTGCCCGGTGCTGGAACGTTAAGGGGACCTGTCAGCCGCAAGGCGAAGCGGAGAACTTAAGCGCCAGTAAACGGCGGTGGTAACTATAACCATCCTAAGGTAGCGAAATTCCTTGTCGGGTAAGTTCCGACCTGCACGAATGGCGTAACGACTTTCCTACTGTCTCAACCACGGACTCGGCGAAATTGCACTACGAGTAAAGATGCTCGTTACCCGCAGCAGGACGGAAAGACCCCGGGACCTTTACTACAGCTTGGTATTGGTGTTCGGTTCGGCTTGTGTAGGATAGGTGGGAGACTATGAAGCGCTGACGCCAGTCAGTGTGGAGTCGACGTTGAAATACCACTCTGGTCGTACTGGATGTCTAACCTCGGTCCATGGATCTGGACCAGGGACAGTGCCTGGTGGGTAGTTTAACTGGGGCGGTTGCCTCCTAAAAAGTAACGGAGGCGCCCAAAGGTTCCCTCAGCCTGGTTGGCAATCAGGTGTCGAGTGTAAGTGCACAAGGGAGCTTGACTGCGAGACAGACATGTCGAGCAGGGACGAAAGTCGGGACTAGTGATCCGGCCGTGGCACGTGGAAGCGCGGTCGCTCAACGGATAAAAGGTACCCCGGGGATAACAGGCTGATCTTCCCCAAGAGTCCATATCGACGGGATGGTTTGGCACCTCGATGTCGGCTCGTCGCATCCTGGGGCCGGAGTAGGTCCCAAGGGTTGGGCTGTTCGCCCATTAAAGCGGCACGCGAGCTGGGTTTAGAACGTCGTGAGACAGTTCGGTCCCTATCCGCTGCGGGCGCAGGAGACTTGCGGAGGGCTGTCCCTAGTACGAGAGGACCGGGACGGACGAACCTCTGGTGTGCCAGTTGTCCCGCCAGGGGCACGGCTGGTTGGCTACGTTCGGAACGGATAACCGCTGAAAGCATCTAAGCGGGAAGCCCGCTCCAAGATAAGGTCTCCCACACCCTCGAGGTGGTAAGGCCCCCCACAGACCATGGGGTTGATAGGCCAGACGTGGAAACCTGGTAACAGGCGAAGCCGACTGGTACTAATAGGCCGAGGACTTGACCACACACACAATCTTTTGCTGCGCGTCCACTATGCGGTTCCCAACCAACAACCCCACCCGGTTGACAACCACACAACACCAATCACCGAAACACCCACAATTTTTGTAGACGTTTCGGCGGCCATAGCGAAGGGGAAACGCCCGGTCCCATCCCGAACCCGGAAGCTAAGCCCTCCAGCGCCGATGGTACTGCCACCGAGAGGTGGTGGGAGAGTAGGACGCCGCCGAACACCACCCACCGTTGAGGGGGCCACCCACCAGGGCGGCCCCCTCAACCATTTCCCCCTCTTTTCCTTTCGCAAGGGCAGAATTGCTCGCATGCCCGTGGAGACTTCGCAGACGCTCGATCGAGGTTTGCGTCTGCTGACGCTCCTGGCTGAGACCGGTTCCGCGCTCAGCGTGTCCGAGCTGGCGCAACGGCTCGACCTCAACCGCACGATCGTCTACCGGCTGGTTGCCACGCTCGAGATGCACCGGCTCGTGCGTCGGACTCGCGAGGGTCAGGTCCAGATCGGCACAGGGGCGGTCCAGCTTGCCCGCGGCGTGCGTCCCGTCATCCGCGACACGGCGCTCCCGATCCTCCGCAGCCTGGCCGAAGCGGTGGGCGCGACTGCGCACCTCACCATCGCAGACGCGGGCGAAGCGCTCGCCGTGGCCGTCGTCGAGCCGTCGTGGACGGACCTGCACCTCAGCTATCGGGTCGGCAGCCGTCACCCGCTCGAGCGCGGTGCCGCCGGCAAGGCGATCCTGGCTGCCCGTGACGACTCCGGCCCTGAGTACGTCGTCACCGAGGGCGAGCTGCAGACCGGCGCGCATGGCCTGGCCGCGCCATTGCGCGACGTCTACGGCATCGAGGGCTCGGTCGGAGTCGTCTCACTGAGTACGTTCGACATCGGTGCGGTAGCGCCGAAGGTCATCGCCGCAGCCGCGGCCGTCAGTGCGTCGTTGCGGGGTTGACCCTCACCCGATGGTGATTGGAACCGCGTTGGACGCGACCTCCGCGCCGTCGACCTGACCGATCACCCGGAACTCCGCTGCACCCGCCTGCCTCGTGATGATGCTCGTCGTGAAGCTGCCGTCGTCCCGCGTCGTCGTGGTCACCGGCGAGGTGCCGAAGTTGTTCCAGCCGTCTCCGTTGTTTCGCTGCACGGTCAGCGTAATGCCGCCCGCGCCCGGGGTCAGCGTGCCACTGAACGGGATCTCCACCCCCGGGGGCGAGCTCGTCACGGTGCTCTGCAAGGTAATCGCGGTGGCCGGCTCCGAGGTTTCCGCCGGCGTCGTCGGGGCCTGCGTCCCGGCGCCTGCCGTCGGGCCGGTCGTGACGTCGCGGGGGTCGCTGCCGTCGCCACCCGCGGTGGCGATCAGTGCACCTCCGCCGAAGCCGACGACGGCAGCAGTGACCAACGACAGCGCGAGAGTAGATCGGGACGCAGTAGACATCGGGTACGTATCTAACCCTGTCCGCCCCCGGCGGCGCCACTGCCCGCCGGTGAAATCTGCCGGGCCGCAGCCTGCACCAGCGGCAGCGCGCGCGGCGCCACGATCGTCGACAGCGCCATGAAGGTCGATGTGTGGACGATGTTCTCGTCGGCGACGAGGTCATCGATCACGCGCTGCAGGTCGCCGGTGTCACGCGCCACGATGCGGCAGATCAAGTCGGCCTGGCCGGTGATCGTGGAAGCCTCGAGCACCTCAGGGATGCGGGCCAAGTGGGCGGCTACCGCCTCCCGGGCGCCCTGGCGGATCTCCAGGGTCGCGAAAGCCGTGACCACGTAGCCCAGCGCCCCCGGATCGATGTGCGGCGCCAGCGAGGAGATCACCCCCCTCCCGACCAGCTTGTCCAGCCTGGCCTGCACCGTGCCGCGGGCGACCCCGAGCCGGCGGGAGGCCTCGAGCACGCCGATCCGCGGTTGCTCGTCGAGCAGTGTCAGAATCCGTGCGTCCAGGCTGTCGATGTCGGCCATCGGCGGCTCCTGCTCCCGTGTGTGCAGATTGTCCAGTCGACGGTCAGCCTAGCTGCTCAGACCGTACACATTGACCAGCGATCCGAGCGACGCTTGTGCAGTCTTCCCAGCGTGCGGCAGATTCGGCCCACCCCTGTCCGGACCGGAGGCCACCATGACGACGCAGACCCCCGCGCCCATCGATCTGACCCCCGAGGAGCGAGACGCCAACCTCGACATCGAGCAGCTCAAGCAGCTCGTCGGGCTGGTCGAGTACGACGCATCCAAGGACGTGTTCCCTGTCACCGGGTGGGACGCGATCGTCTTTGTGGTGGGCAACGCGACCCAGACCGCGCACTACTACCAGTCGGCCTGGGGCATGGAGCTCGTTGCCTACTCCGGCCCCGAGACCGGCAACCGAGACCACAAGTCGTACGTGTTGAAGTCCGGCGCAATCCGGTTCGTCGTCAACGGCGCCGTCGACCCAGCCAGCTCGCTGATCGCCCACCACGCGAAGCACGGAGACGGTGTCGTCGACATTGCGCTCGAAGTGCCCGACGTCGACAGGTGCATCGCCCAGGCCAAGCAGGCCGGCGCCCGTGTCGTGCGGGAGCCGGAGGACCTGACTGACGAGCATGGGACCGTACGCATCGCCGCGATTGCCACCTACGGAGAGACACGGCACACGCTCGTCGACCGCAGCAACTACAGCGGGCCGTACCTGCCCGGCTATGTCGCCAGGCGGTCCGCGTTCGTCAAGCGCGACGGCGCCCCGAAGCGGCTGTTCCAGGCGCTCGACCACATCGTCGGCAACGTCGAGCTCGGCCAGATGGACGAGTGGGTGTCGTTCTACAACCGGGTCATGGGCTTCGTGAACATGGCCGAGTTCATCGGCGACGACATCGCCACGGACTACTCGGCGCTCATGTCCAAGGTCGTGGCCAACGGCAACCACCGGGTGAAGTTCCCGCTCAACGAGCCGGCCATCGCGAAGAAGAAGTCGCAGATCGACGAGTACCTCGAGTTCTACAAGGGCCCGGGCGCCCAGCATCTCGCGCTCGCGACCAACGACATCCTGCAGACTGTCGACTGCCTGCGCGCCGAGGGCGTCGAGTTCCTCGACACCCCGGACTCTTACTACGAGGACCCCGAGCTGCGGAAGCGCATCGGCGAGGTCCGCGTCCCCATTGAGGAGCTGCAGAGGCGCAAGATCCTCGTCGACCGTGACGAGGATGGCTATCTGCTGCAGATCTTCACCAAGCCGCTGGGCGACCGACCCACGGTGTTCTTTGAGGTCATCGAGCGGCACGGCTCGCTCGGCTTCGGTAAGGGCAACTTCAGGGCCCTGTTCGAGGCGATCGAGCGCGAGCAGGAGCGACGCGGCAACCTCTGAGCGCTCCGCAAGCGTTGATCATGGCGAAGATGTGATCATTTAGGTGATTTGATCACATCTTCGCCATGATCAACTTCGATTTGTTGGGGGTCAACGCACAGCCGCGCCCAACGGCACGGCATCGATCTCCTCGAACATCGGGCGGCGCGGTGACGACCGGTCGGCGACGAGCGCGACCGACGTCGCGATCCAGGCCGCGGACACCGGTTCACCGGCGAGGCGACGCGGCACATGGCCGCGCGCCAGGACGACGTCGGCCTCGTACGGCTGCGGATGGGTCACCGGCACGAGCGGGTCGGTCGCGTCGAACACCTCCGCGGCGAGGTCGTCCAGCCCGGTGACGGGCACGCCGAGCCAGGTGCCGGCGAGCAGCCTGGTCGTCGGCCCGAGGGCACATGGCACGGCCGGCATGCCATCCAGCGCATCGTGCAGTGCGTCCTGGAGGTCCGGCCAGAGCTCCTCGGAGACGTGTCCGAGCGGCCGCAGCTTGACCATCCACTGCTCGGGCGCGGACCAGATGACGCCGGGCGTTGACGGACGGGAAAGCGCAGCCAGCACGGACCGCACGTCGTAGGGCGGCCACGTCACGACCGCAAGGCGGACCATGCGTCGAGCCTGTCAGGTGGCGGTGCCTCCCGGCGAGACGTCGCGGGTTACGGTGTGGGCGTGACGACAGACCTGCTCGACGCGCTGCGCGCCGGACTGCCGGAGGAGGTCGTCCTCACCGACCCTGACCTGGTCGAGCCCTACCGGTACGACAAGGCGCTCTTCTGCCCCGCTGGGCACCCTGCTGCGGTCGTCCGTGCGCGCACCACCGAGCACGTGCAACACGTGCTGCGCACCGCATCAGCCCATGGCGTCCCGGTCGTGCCGCAGGGCGCCCGGAGCGGGCTCTCCGGCGCGGCCAATGCCCTCGATGGCTGCGTCGTGCTGTCACTCGAGAAGATGGACTCGATCGTCGAGATCGACGCGACCAACCGGACAGTCGTCGTGCAGCCCGGCGTGTTCAACGCGGTGCTGTCACGAGCAGTGACTGAGCAGGGGCTGTTCTACCCGCCCGACCCGTCGTCGTGGGAGTTCTGCTCGATCGGTGGCAATCTCTCGACCAACTCCGGCGGCCTGTGCTGCGTGAAGTACGGCGTGACGACGGACTACGTCCTCGGGCTCGAGGTGGTGCTCGCGTCGGGCGAGGTGCTGCGCACCGGGCGACGGACGGTCAAGGGCGTGGCCGGCTACGACCTCACCAAGCTCTTCGTCGGCAGCGAGGGGACCCTTGGCGTCATCACCGAGGCGACGTTGGCGCTGCGTCCGCTGGCCCAGCAGCCGCGGACGGTCGCCGCGATGTTCCCGAGTACGGCCGCGGCCGCCGAGGCGGTCACGGCAGTCATCGCCAGCGGTGCCATTCCCAGCCTCCTCGAGGTCATGGATCGCGCCTGCCTTCGGGCGGTGAACGCATGGCGCGACTTCGGCATGCCGGAGGATGCCGCCGCCATGCTGATCGCGCAGAGCGACCTCGGCGGCGACCCCGCACGCGCGGAGATCGCGGCCATCGCCGAGTGCTTCCGCGCCGCCGGCGCGAGCGACCTGGTCGAGGCCGAGGACGCCGCCGAAGGCGAGCTGTTGCTTGCCGCGCGGCGCAGCGTGCTGCTCGCCTTCGAGCCCATGGGCGCGACACTGATCGACGACATCTGCGTGCCGCGCACGCGGCTGGCCGAGCTCTTCGAGGGCGTGGAGAAGATCGCCGCCGATGTCGACCTGACGATCGGTGTGGTCGGTCATGCAGGGGACGGCAACATGCATCCGACCGTGGTCTTCGACCCGGCCGATGCCGACCAGGTTTCGCGCGCCCAGGACGCCTTCGGCCGCGTCATGGGCGTCGGTCTCGAGCTGGGCGGCACGATCACCGGCGAGCATGGCGTCGGCGTGCTCAAGAAGGAGTGGCTGGCGCGTGAGCTCGGCCCGGTGTCGCTCGGCGTGCACCGTTCGATCAAGGACGCGCTCGATCCGCAGCACATCCTCAACCCGGGCCGAGTCTTCGACCTGACGCCCTGACCGGTCAGGCCCAGCCTTCCCGCGCCGCGTGCCAGCCGAGCTGCATGCGGCTTTCCACCCCGGCGAGGTCCATCAGGGAGCGCAGGCGACGCTGCAGCGTGCGCAGCGACAGGTCCAGCTGGCTGGCGACGGCCTGGTCGGTCATGCCCGAGAGCAGCAGCGCCAGGATCTTGCTGTCCAGGGCATCGGGACCCTCGGCCGCCAGCTCGGCCACATCGTCAGCGGCGTGAGCGACGTTCGACGGGTCGAGTGGGTAGGCCTGACGCCACACGGTCTCGAACAGCGCCTCCAGCCCTGCGAGCAGACCGCTGCGCTGCAGCAGCACGGCCCCCGGCTCGGCACCCGCGCTCGTGCGCGAGCGGCACCAGCGCGAGATCGCTGTCGGCGAGCATGAGCTTCATCGGCAGCGACTCGACGACCCGCACTTGCACGCCCTTGCGCACCGCGTCGATCGACCTCGGCAACGCCCCCCGGCTCCGCGAGAACGCTCCGTTCCAGCACGACGCGAAAGGTCACGCCACGGTCGACAGCCGCGTTCTCTGCGGTGTTCTCGCTCGGCGGCACGGCAATGAATGGCGCCGTGACGAACGTACGGATCTCGGTGCGAGCCGCCTGCTGCACCTGCAGGTAGCGGTGCCGGATGGCGTCGACGCCGGTGACCACCTCGATCAGGTCACCGATGTCGCGTCCGGCGACGGCCGCTCGATGCTCCTCGGCGAAGGTGGCCAGCGCCAGCTCGGCCATCCGCAGCGAGTCGCGCCGCTCGGTGATCAGTGCACCGAGCGCCATCGCGGGTGGCGCGGCGACGAAGCCCCGCGGCGTCTGGGTCGCGGCGCCGTACTCGACGAGGCTGTTCAACGCGGCCGCGACCTGAGGCTCGGCCAGGTCGACCAGAGCGGAGAGCTCGTGCGCGCTCGCGGACGGCCGGCCGATGAGCGCGCGGTAGACCGCCTCCTCGTCCGGACTCAGCCCCAGCGCATCGAGCATCGGCCACTGCCTCCTTTCGGCCACCCGCCGCGGGGATGGTATCCGCGAGGAGGGCAGATCGGAAAGGGCGTGGGCGAGCCCCGGGGAGTCGCCTCCCCGGGGCTCGTGGAGCGAGGCTCATCGCAGGCCGTACGCCCTGATGATCTCCTGGCTGATGCTCCAGCCGCGTCCGTCTCGGCGCTGGCGCGCACCGACACGAACCCGCCCGGCTGCTTGGGCAGCTTGAGGTCGCCCTTCCACTGCCCGTCGCCCTGCTTCTTGAGCGTCACCTTCTGCCACGTGGCGCCGTCGTCGTACGACACCTCGAGCGTGCCCGAAGTGACGGTGCCGACGGCAGGTCCGCCGCCGGCCTGCGGACCTGCCGTCAGTCTGATCTGCTGGGTGCTGCCGGACTTGACGTCACCACGGAGGTCGGTCTCCAGGTGGTAGTCGAGCTCCAGCAGCGCCAGCGGGTCGAAATTGTCACCGCTTGTGGTCCCCGAGACGAAGTCCCACTCGGTGTGGGTGCGGGTGGACAGCCGCCACACGTCTGCCGGGCGTGAGGCGTCCAGCACCAGGTGGTACGGCAGCGTTCCGGACGGCACTTCGACGAACTGCATGTCCGAGCTGAACTCGTTCTCGCGGATCAGCGTGTCGCCCTGGTAGAGCTTCATGTTGGTCGGGCACCGACCCCCAGTCGTAGGTTGCCGCCGTGGTCCAGCTGCTGAGCCGGATGCGGTCCAGGCCTGCACGTTGAGGGTCAGGTAGTCCTGCCAGCGCGCATTCCGGACGGCGAAGGCCTCACCGAACGACGGGTGGACGGCCGGCTTGAACCAGTCGAGCTGCGTCGTGCTGCCCTTGGCGTAGGCGTTGGCGATACGGCTCGGTCCTCCCAGTCGCGCTGGACGTGGGACTCGTGCCACACCTGGTCCGGCGTGACCCACTCGGTGCGGGTCGCCGGGTGCCATTCCCGCTCGAAGAACCCGAGCGACGGCGTGAACGTCATGTCGTAGCGGAAGCCGGCGCCCTCGCCGTCGGCGACCGCGTGGTACCTCGCGTCGATCCGGGCCAGGTCGCGCTGGCTCGGCTTGTAGGTCAACGCCTGGTCCGGCACCTGGCCGGCGTAGTTGTTGGTCAGGTCGTAGATGTAGTTGGCGTACGGCGTCTGCTTCGCGGTCAACCGGAACCAGTTGCTCTGCGCCAGCTTGATCAGCTGCGCGCCCGCGTCGCGGTGCACCGAGGCGACCGGGATCGGCGACTCGCCGACGTACTCGTTCAACCAGCCGACGCCGTCGTGGACGACGACAGCAGCGCCGCGCCGGCCGCGGCCGCGGCTGCCGCGCGATCGATCGCCGACACCGCGTCGCTGCGGGTCACGATCACCGCCTTGCCCGCGGCGTCGATGCCGGCGTAGTCGCTGGCCGCACCGGTGCCCGCGTACACGGCCTTGAGCGTGTCCCAGCCACTCGTGAGCGTGCTGCCCGGCTGCACCGTCGTGTCGATCGGCAGTAGGCCGAACGCGCGCAGGTCGAGCGTCGGCTCGCCCTTGCGCCAGCGGGTGGCCAGCTGGAACGAGCCCTCGCTGACCGGCTGCGGTCGGGAGTGACGTACATGTCGTCGTACTTCACCGGCATCAGGTAAGCGCTGCGGTAGGCGCCGCCGTTGGCGTACCCGACCTTGAAGTCGATCTTGCGCTGCCGGTCCTCGGTGCGCTGCGGCGCAGCTCGTGTCGCAGCAGGCGGGCCTCGCGGGCGTCGAGCACGACCTCGGTCGCGCCGGTGAGCACCACCTCCGGCGTCGACCAGCACGGTGAAGCCGAGGGAGTCGGCCTTCTCGCCGGGCCCGTCAAGCGCGGACTCGACCGTGTAGGTGCCGGGCGGCAGGCGCAGCGTGGCCTCGCCGTCGACCTGGATCACGGTAGGGCCAGAAGTCCGCCGGACTCGTTGACCACCACGCATGCCGCTGGCCGGGTTGCCGTGCCCGGTCGATCAGCTTGATGGTGAGGTCGTAGCGCTCGGCCTCCTTGATGAGGCCGAGCGAGGTGCGGGTGACCGCTGTGCCGGTGGCCGCGTCGGTGCCGACCAGGTAGCCGGTGCTGCGCACGCCGGCCTCGGCCGCGGCCGGGATCGCCGGTGACGGTGACGTCGGCGCTGCCGCCAGCCGGCACCGTGACCGTGCTGGCGCTCAGGGCGAACGGCCCGGTGCCGGACAACGCCAGATTGAGCGTCACGTCGGCGGCGCCGGAGTTGGTGAACGTCACGGTCCTTGTCGACCGGGACGTCGCCTGCATCGTGCGGCCAGGTGAAGTTGCCGAAGAACGCCGAACCGGTGGCCTGCACCGTGTTGGTGACTGCTGCGGCGACGTCGAGGCGGCCGGTGCCCACCTCGTACGGCGTGTAGAAGTCCGCGAGCCCCTTGCTGCTGCTCATCAGCGCGTCCTTGAGCTGCTGACCGGTCCAGTCCGGGTGCCGCTGCGCCAGGATCGCCGCTGCGCCCGAGACGTGCGGGGTCGCCATCGAGGTGCCGTCGATCGTCCGGTACATCCCCTCGCCGCTGGTCATCTGCTGCGACCGGGCCGCGGTGATGGCGACGCCGGGAGCGGAGATGTCCGGCTTGATGGCGCCGGTGCCGGTGAGCGGGCCGGTGCTGGAGAACCAGGCCAGGCTGGTCCTGCTTGTCGACCGCGCCAACGGTGAGCGCGCTCGCGGCCGCGCCCGGGGGGCCGATGGACTCCGGGCCCGGCGTTGCCGGCGGCGATGACGAACAGCGTGCCGTACTGCGCCGAGAGCGCGTCGACCGCCATCGACATCGGGTCGGAGCCGTCCGACAGCGTCGAGTCGCCCAGGCTCATGCTGACGATGTCGGCGCCGGACTGGGCCGCCCACTCCATGCCGGCCAGCACCCAGGAGTCTGCGCCGAAGCCGTCGTTGCCGAGCACCTTGCCGACGATCAGGTCGGCGCCGGGCGCGACGCCCTTGTAGTCGCCGTCGGACGCGGCGCCGGTGCCGACGATCGTCGACGCCACGTGCGTGCCGTGCCCGTTGACGTCCGAGGTGTCCTCACCCGGCACGAAGCTGACCTTGTCGTCGATCTGGTCGACCAGGTCGGGGTGGGTGGCGTCGATGCCGGTGTCGAGCACCGCGACCTTGACCCCGGCGCCGTCATAGCCGGCCGCCCACGCGGTCGGCGCGCCGATCTGCGGCACGCTCTCCTTGAGGTTGACCTCGACGCGGCCGTCCAGCCACAGCTTCTCGACGCCACCGCGCAGCGGACGTCGCGCCGCTCCGGCGCCACCGTGTCCCAGAAGGTGCGGGCCTGCGTCCTTGTCGGCCTCCAGCGCCGCGCCGCCGACGGCGGCGAGCTTGCGGACCAGCTTGCTGCCCTCCGGCGCGGGCGGGGTGACCGCGCGGGCCATGGCCGGCGTGTACGTCGCGATCAGCGGCACCTCGCCGGACTGCGCGTCGTCGTAGCCCATCTCGATCAGATCGGTGACGTTGAACAGCTGCCGGTCCAGCTTGTCCGCGGCGATCAGCGGCATCGCCTCGTCGGGGAGCACGTACAGGTCACCCTTGATCTCCCGCAGCGCGCACCCCGCCGACGGCGTCGTCGGGCCGCTCGACCTCGGCGGTCTGCGTGCCGTCGGCGAGCGTGGTCACGCTGACCACGTCGCCGGTGACGAGCGTGACGGTGTGGGTATCGGTGGACTGAGTGGGCGGTGGGCCCGCGTGGCGGCTCAGTTGCCGCTGCCGGACCCTGCTGCACGGCGAGTCCCGCCGCGAGCAGCGGCACCGCGGTCGCCGCCGAGAGGAGTTGCCGGCGCCTGTTGCGGCCGGACTGCGCAGAGAAAGCCATGCGCAGGGTCTACCGACGCGACAGCGTCCGGCGGAACACCTCTGCCGTGGCGGAGTCATGCCATGGCGCAACTCCGCCACAGGCTGGAGCGGTCAGCTGGTGACCGGCTTGCTCCCCGACGAGCCGCTGATGCGCTTCTGCAGCTCACCAGCGACGCGGTCGTCGAAGACGTCCCAGATCATCAGCGCCAGCCAGACGATCACGGTCGACGCCACCCAGGTGAACACGCCCTCGATCTGCACGCCGTCGCTGATGACGTCGGTGAGCAGCAGGCCGGCCCACGTGGTCGCGAGGCCCACGAGCGCGGTCAGCCCGTGTGCATAGCGCTTGCTCACGCTCGTCGCGAGCGGCTTGAGCACGAGCATGATCACCGTGAAGAGCAGGACGGCGATGAAGAAGGGGCCCGCATTGATGTCGAACTTCCCGAAGAGTGCCGCGGCGATCATCAATGCGAGCGCGTTGACGACCAGGCCGATTCCGATGCGCAGCAGCCAGTTCATACCTCCGAATCTGGCACATCTCCGGCCACTACGGCCAGCCTGCGCGGGTCGTACGGTGCCAGACACCTCGCCCAGACCGATGCGTACGCCGTCGCTGCCCGGCGCCCAGCCGCGAATCGTGATGGTGTCGCCGTCCTCGAGAAACGCCCGTGGAGCTGCCGTCGTCGAGCCGCACGGGTTCGGTGCCGTTCCAGGCGATCTCCACGATCGAGCCGCGCTGGCCGGGGTCCGGTCCGCTGACCGTGCCCGAGGCGTAGAGGTCACCGGTCCGCACCGATGCGCCGTTGGCCGTGAGGTGGGCCAGCTGCTGGGCCGCCGTCCAGTACATCTGAGCGAACGGCGGCCGGGACACGACGGTTTCGTTCCAGAGCACTTCGAGGTCGAGGTCGAGACCCCACGGCTCGCCGGGAGCGTCGCGCAGATAGGGCAGGGGTTCGGGGTCGCGCGCCGGCGGCTCCACGCGCGCTGCGGTCAGCGCCTCCAGCGGCACCACCCATGGCGAGACCGAGGTGGCGAACGACTTGCTGAGGAAGGGTCCGAGCGGGAAGGCCTCGAAGGCCTGGATGTCGCGAGCCGACCAGTCGTTGACGAGCACGAGACCGAAGACGTGGTCGGCGAAACGCGCCACCGGGATGGGCTCGCCCAGCCGCGATGGCACCCCCACGACGAACCCGACCTCGGTCTCGATGTCCAGCCGTCGCGACGGCCCGTAGGTCGGCGGCTGGTCGGCGGCCGCCTTGCGTTGCCCGCACGGGCGCACGATGTCGGTGCCGCTGACGACGACTGTGCCGGCCCGACCGTGATAGCCGATGGGCAGGTGCCGCCAGGCGGGCGGCAACGACGGGTTGTCTGGGCGCAGGATCTTGCTCAGGTTCTCCGCGTGGTGCTGCGACGAGTAGAAGTCGACATAGTCGCCGACCTCGAAGGGGAGGTGCATTCGTACGTCGTCGCGGCGCACCAGGTGCGGCTCGACTGACCCGCGGTGCGACTCGTCGGTGAGCAGGTCCTGCAGCCAGGCCCGCATGTGCGACCACATCCGAGGGCCGTGCGCCATGAAAGCATTGAGCGATCCGCTGGCGAAGACTTCGGCATGTGGTCGCCCGGTAGTGGCGGCGACCGCGGCGACGTCGAGCACGTGGTCGCCGATGGCCACGCCGACTCGTGGCGCGTCCTTGTCGCCGGTGGAGAAGACGCCGTACGGCAGGTTGCTGACCGGGAACGGCGAGCCTTCGGGGATCTCCAGCCAGGTCACGGCGCCACCTCGGGTTGCCGGAGCAGCCCGAGCGCGACGAGCTCGTCGAGCGGCTCGGTGATGCTGCACGAGCCGAAGGACTGGAACCACTGGCGGGCCCGGTCGATGCCGGCCGGGTCGATGGTGTCGAGCAGCGGCTGCGGGTCGGTGGTCTGCAGCAGGCGTACGACGTCGGGCACGGATGCGCCGTCCAGAGTCGCGGCGGTGGCGGCGAGGACGTTGACGAAGCCGTGCTGCTCGAGCCCGGTCGCCGGGTCCAGTTGGCGCACCGCGTGGTGCAGCCCGGCCGTCAGCTTGAACGCGAGCTCGCGGTCGAGGCAGGCGGCGAGGAACTCCGCCAGCTCGACCTCGCTCGGAATCGCATCGGTGGTGGCGCCGCCGGTGCGCAGCTTGGCCCGCAGCCCCTCCTCGGCGACGATGTCGAGGACCTGGTCGAGCCCGGGACCGCGCGGCACCTCGATGCTCGTCGCGAGGTCCGGCTCGAGCGCGCGCAGCCCCGTGGCGGTGCGTCGCGCTGCGCCGACCGGATCGGCTGCGGGCACCGGGACCTCGGCCCCGCGCAGCACGAGCCGCGCGTCAGCCCGTACGGCGTCGGCGGCCTCGAGAACCCCCGCCACACCGGTGTCCCCGATGAGGATCAGGTCGAGCGGCGGCTGGTCCCCGAGGGTCTGTTGCAGCTCGCCGAGCCGGCTCGCCGGGCAGAGGAACGGGCCGACCAGATCGGCGTACCAAGTGGTCGCAAAGTCGGCGTGCGCTCGCAGCGCGTCGGGCATCGGGGCGTTGCCCGGCGGGAACAGTGCGGCGTCGTCGATGAAGGCGCGGAAAGGGCTGGTTGACACGCTCGGGACTTTAGCGGACGGTGGTGCTGAGCGGACAGATTCGTCCTGTTATCGAACACTAAGGACTCGATCATGGCGTACTACCGCAGCATCGGCGAGCTCCCGCCCAAGCGGCACACCCAGCACCGCCGGCCCGACGGGGGTCTGTACTTCGAGGAGCTGATGGGCGAGGAGGGGTTCTCCTCCGACTCGTCGCTGCTCTACCACCGCGAGATCCCGTCGGCGATCGTCGACTCTCAGGTCTGGGAGCTGCCCGACCTGTCGACGACGGCGAACCACCCGCTCACGCCGCGGCACCTGCGGCTGCACGACCTGTTCGCTGGCCTCGACTGGAAGGCGCTCGACCCGGTGACCGGTCGCCGGCTGGTGCTGGGCAACGGCGACGTGCGCATCTCCTACGTAGTGGCGGGGGAGACCTCACCGCTCTACCGCAACGCGATCGGTGACGAGTGCGTCTATGTCGAGTCCGGCACCGCGGTCGTGGAGACGGTGTTCGGGGCGCTCGAGGTCGGTCAGGGCGACTACGTGATCATGCCGCGGGCGACGACGCACCGATGGATCCCGACAGGAGACGATCCGCTGCGGCTGTATGCCATCGAGGCCAACAGCCACATCACGCCACCGCGGCGCTACCTGTCGAAGTTCGGTCAGCTGCTCGAGCACTCGCCCTACTGCGAGCGCGACCTGCGCGGGCCGTCGGAGCCGCTGCTCGCCGACGGCGACAACGTCGATGTGTTCATCAAGCACCGCGGTCCCGGTCCAGGCGGCATCGTCGGCACCGTCATGACCTACCCCAAGCACCCGTTCGACGTGGTGGGGTGGGACGGCTGCCTCTACCCGTACGTCTTCAATGTCAGCGACTACGAGCCCATCACCGGCCGGGTGCACCAGCCGCCGCCGGTGCACCAGGTGTTCGAGGGCTACAACTTCGTGGTCTGCAACTTCGTGCCGCGCAAGGTCGACTACCACCCGCTGTCGATCCCGGTGCCCTACTACCACTCCAACGTCGACAGCGACGAGGTCATGTTCTACTGCGGCGGCGACTACGAGGCGCGCAAGGGCTCAGGCATCGGGCAGGGCTCGATCTCGCTGCACCCGGGCGGCTACGCGCACGGGCCGCAGCCGGGGGCCTACGAGCGGTCGATCGGGGTCGAGTACTTCGACGAGCTCGCGGTCATGGTCGACACGTTCCGGCCGTTGGAGCTGGGCGAGGGCGGTTTGGCCACGGACGACGGTGTGTACGCGTGGACGTGGGCGCGGCGCGGCCCGTCAGACGAGTTCGATCCGTCGACAGGCTGACCCCTCACCAATTCGAGCCGATTCTCGTGACCGTGCATCCGGCGCACACATGTCCAACATGTGTAACATAGTGAACATGTCTACGACCAGCCTTAAAGACCTGCGCGCCAACCTCGGCAGCATCGTCCGTCAGGTGGCGATCACCGGCGACGAGACGATCATCACCGACAGCGGTGACGAAGTCGCCGTGATCATCTCGATGGCCGACTACGAGCGGCTCCATCAGCACGCCGACGTGGCCGACGCGCTGCGTCTGCGAGACCTGCGCAGCCGCGGGTTCGCGACCATGACGCTGGACGAGATGTTGCGAGAGCTGGGCCTCAGCATCGACGAGGTCCACGCTTCGTGAAAGTCAGCTTCCACACCGAGGTCTACAAAGAGCTCCAACGCCTTCCGCGCGAGGTCTTCCGGGCTGCGCTGACTGAGATCGTTGCCCTGGCCGACGACCCGCGGCCACACGGCGCAGTCAAGCTCGTCGGCGGTGGCAGCGACTGGCGGATCAGGGTCGGGCCGTACCGGATCATCTACGAGATCAACGAGTCGGACGACGCCGTGGTCATCCTTCGTGTCGCCAAGCGCAGCGACGCCTATCGCTAGCGGATGACGGGTGCGCCGACGAGTTCGACGCCGGCCTCGCGCATCTCCTCCAGTGCACGAGCGGTCCCACCGGGTGAGATGCCTGCCGTGAGGTCGAGGAGGACGCGCGTACGGAAGCCGAGGCGCGCTGCGTCGAGCGCCGTGGCGCGGACGCAGTAGTCGGTCGTGAGGCCGACAACGTCGAGCTCCTGCACGTCATGCGCCCGTAGCCAGTCGGCCATGCCCGCGCCGCCTTGCTCGACTCCCTCGAACCCCGAGTACGCGGGAGCGTGCATTCCCTTGTCGAACACGGCATTGAAGGGCTGCGGGCCCAGGTTTGGGTGAAACGCCGCACCATCGGTGCCGACTACGCAGTGCGGCGGCCAGCTGTCGATGAAGTCCGGGTCTTCGGAGAAGTGCTCGCCGGGAGCGATGTGGTAGTCGCGGGTCGCCACGAGAATCTCGTACTCGCGTTCCTCGGGTTCGGCCTCTGCCCAGCGGTGCAGCAGCTCGGCGATCCGGAAGGCGACTTCGGCGCCGCCTTGAGCGGGCAGGCTGCCGCCCTCGCAGAAGTCGTTCTGCGTGTCGACGACGGCGAGTGCGCGGGCCATGTTCAGTCCTCCTCGTACACCGTGGGGATCACCGGGTCGCCCCGCGACAGCTGGAAGGCCTGCGGGGGAAGCTCGTTGAGCGAGAAGCCGTGCCGGTCGCGCGCGGCCGCCAGGGGCTCGGCGCCGACGACTTCGCCCTTGCTGACCAGCTGCCGAAGCAGTGGCCGATCGTCACCGTCGTCGCGCGCCTCGCGGCCAATGCCGATGACCTCGGCCTGCGCGATGCCGTAGCGGTCGAGTCGGCGCAGCGCATATTTGCGGCCGCCCACGCTGATCTTGTCGGCAGACTTCTTGGCGACCGAGATCAGTGGGGCGTCCGCCTGGTCCGACTCGGCCCGCGCGACGAGCTTGTAGACCAGCCCAGCAGTCGGTGCCCCGCTGCCGGTGACGAGCGACGTGCCGACGCCGTAGACGTTGACAGGCGCCACGGCCAGCGCGGCGATCGCATGCTCGTCGAGGTCGGACGTCACGACAATGCGCGTCTTGGTGGCGCCCAGCGAGTCGAGCAGCGCGCGGACGTCACGGGCCTGCTGCAGCAGGTCGCCCGAGTCGAGGCGTACGGCGCCAAGGTCGGTGCCGGCGACCTCGACCGCGGTGCGCACCGCCTCCACGACGTCGTAGGTGTCGACGAGCAGCGTCGTGTCTGAGCCAAGTGACGCGACCTGCGCCTCGAAGGCGTCGTGCTCGCTGTCGTGCAGCAGCGTGAACGCATGCGCGGACGTGCCCGAGGTGGGGATGCCGTAGCGCTCGCCGGCACGCAGGTTGCTCGTCGTACCGAACCCGGCGATGTAGGCCGCTCGCGCGGCCGCGACGGCAGCCCTCTCGTGCGTGCGCCGCGAGCCCATCTCGATGAGCGGTCGCCCGGCAGCGGCCACCGTCATGCGCGACGCGGCGGATGCGACAGCGGAGTCGTGGTTGAGGATCGACAGGACGAGAGTCTCGAGGAGCACCGCCTCGGCGAAGCTCCCCTCGACGACGAGCAGTGGTGAGTACGGAAAGAAGGTCTCGCCCTCCCCGTACCCCCAGATGTCTCCGCTGAACCGGAAGTCGGCCAGCCAGCGCAGCGTCGGCTTGTCGACGACCTGCGCGCGCTCCAGGAACTCCAGCTCGGCCGCGCCGAACCGAAACTCGGCCAGCGCGTCGAGCAGCCGACCGGTGCCGGCGACCACCCCGTATCGCCGGCCCTCGGGCAGGCGCCGGGCGAACACCTCGAACACCGATCGGCGATGGGCGGACCCGCGCGCCAGCGACGCCTCGAGCATGGTGAGCTCGTAGTGGTCGGTGTACAGCGAGGTCGACGCTCCCGTCACCCTGGCGAGCCTAATGGCTGGGCTCCGGCGGTGCCGGTCTCGCGGTGGCGGGTCCGGCCCCGGGTTCAGGCGGGACGACTCGGGCAGAATGGCTCAGGTGACCACCGCTCCGGTCGAGCTCGAGCGCCCCGAGGTCGAGGACGTCGTGGTGCCCGACACGCCGTGGGTGACGATCGTGTGGAACGACCCCGTCAACCTGATGTCGTACGTGACGTACGTGTTCCGCAGCTACTTCGGCTATCCCAAGAAGCGTGCCGAGAAACTCATGCTCGACGTGCACGAGAAGGGCAAGGCGGTCGTGTCCAACGGCTCCCGCGAAGAGATGGAGCGCGATGTCGAGGCGATGCACGCGTACGGCCTCTGGGCCACCCTCCAGAAGTCGGGGGACTGATGGGCTCGGCGTTCCGACGCGCCGCGGGTGGGGCGGTCTCCGCATCTTTCCTCGTGGTCGAGGTCGCGCTGCTGCGCTCGCTGGTCGCCCAGCTCGTCGAGCTGCTCGACCATCCGGCTGACGAACCGGAGGCCGCCGCGCCGACGCCGGGCGACCCGCTCGAGGGCATGGGTTTCGACGGCCCGAGTGACCGGCCGGCCGACCCGGTGCTGCTGCGGCTGTTCCCCGATGCCTATGCCGACGACGCTGAGGCCGCCGGTGACTTCCGCCGCTACACCGAGCGTGGGCTGCGGTCGAAGAAGTCCGCCGACGCGGCGACCGTGCTCGAGACCCTCCAGCTGGTCGACGACGAGGAGGCGGACGACGACGCCAAGACCAAGATCGTGCTCGCGTCCGACCAGGCGCAGGCGTGGCTGCGCACCCTGACCGACCTTCGGCTGGCACTCGGCACCCGGCTGGGGGTGGAGCAGGACGACGACGAGCGGTGGGATCGCATGGCCGAGGACGACCCGCGCCGCTATGTCCACGACATCTATGACTGGCTTGGCTGGCTGCAGGAGACGCTGGTCCGCGCGCTGACGTCCCGGCTCGGCTGAGCCCGACACAACGGCACCCAGCGTCGAACCTATCGACGCAGGGTGTCAGTTGCGTCGAAACCCTCGAGCGCCGTACGCTCGCGCTCGTGCTCGTCATCAGCCAGGAGATCGTCGACGCCATCTGGGCCCACGCGCGTCGCGACCACCCTGACGAGGCCTGCGGGGTCGTCGCCGGCCCGGAGGGCACCGACCGGCCTGAGCGGTTCATTCCGATGCTCAACGCGGCGCGGTCGCCGACGTTCTACGAGTTCGACTCGATGGACCTGCTGCGGCTCTATCGGGAGATGGACGCCCGCGGCGAGGAGCCGGTCGTGATCTACCACTCGCACACCGCGACCGAGGGGGTGCCGTCGCGCACCGACGTGTCGTACGCCTCCGAGCCCGGCGCGCACTACGTCCTCGTCTCGACCCGTGACCCGGATGACCTGGAGTTTCGCTCATTTCGGATACTTGACGGTGCGGTCACGGAAGAAGAGGTCAAGGTCGTCCCTTCCTATACGTGAGACCGCGTCGTCACAGAAAGCGAGACCGATGGCCATCGAGGTGCGGATCCCCACGATCCTGCGTACGTACACCAGCGGCGCCAAGGCGGTCCCGGGCTCTGGCGACACCCTGAGCGAGCTGATCGACGACCTGGAGACGCGGCATGCCGGGCTGCGCGCGCGGCTGGTCGAGGATGACGGGTCGCTGCGCAGGTTTGTCAACGTCTACGTCAACGACGAGGACGTACGGTTTCTGGGCGGCCTGCAGACCAAGATTGCCGACGGTGACTCGGTGACCGTGCTCCCGGCCGTGGCCGGCGGCTGATGCGCTACGACTCGCCACTGGACTCGGTCGGGCGCACACCCCTGGTCGGGTTGCCGCGGCTGTCGCCGTCTCCGGACGTGCGGCTGTGGGCCAAGCTCGAGGACCGCAACCCAACTGGCTCCATCAAGGACCGAGTGGCGCTCGCGATGGTGCTCGACGCCGAGCAGCGTGGCGTGCTGCGCCCGGGGATGACCGTGCTGGAGCCGACCTCTGGCAACACCGGCATCTCGCTGGCCATGGTGTGTCGGATGCGCGGCTATCAGCTGGTCTGCGTCATGCCGGAGAACACCTCAGTCGAGCGGCGCCAGGTGCTGGCCATGTGGGGCGCGGAGGTACGGCTGTCGCCGGCTGCCGGTGGCTCCAACGAGGCGGTCCGTGTCGCCAAGGGGCTCGCGGCGGAGCATCCGGACTGGGTTTTGCTCTACCAGTACGGCAACCAGGCGAACACGACGGCGCACTACGCGACGACCGGGCCGGAGCTGCTCGCCGACCTGCCCACGATCACGCACTTCGTCGCCGGGTTGGGCACGACCGGCACGCTGATGGGCGTCGGGCGGTTCCTGCGGGAGAAGGCGCCGTCGGTGCAGATCATTGCGGCCGAGCCGAGGTACGGGGAGCTCGTCTATGGGTTGCGCAACCTCGACCAGGGGTTCATCCCGGAGCTCTACGACGAGTCGGTGCTCACAACGCGCTACTCGGTCGGAGCACGCGATGCCGTGCGCCGCGTGCGCGAGCTGCTCGCTGCAGAGGGCATCTTCGCCGGGATCTCCACGGGTGCGGTGCTGCACGCGGCCCTGGCGGTTGCGGCGCGGTGTGTCCGGGAGGCCGAGCGAGCCGACATCGCGTTCATCGTCGCCGATGCGGGGTGGAAGTACCTGTCGACGGGTGCCTACGAGGGCTCGCTCGACGAGGCCGAGGAGCGGCTGGACGGCGAGCTCTGGGCCTAGTTGCCCCCGCCGTGGATCATGAGGCAACTGCGGTCCGATGGCGTCCTCGATGTCGTCTTGTCGCATGATCGTCGGGCTTACTGTGGTCGCCAGCCGCCGTTGAAGAGTGCCTCTTCCAACAGGTCACCCACGCGTCTCTGACGGTGTCGCACCGCGTAGGAGCTGAATTGCAGCATCCGGCGACCACGCGCAGCGATGACACTGAGCCGGTCGAGGTCGTCATCCCAATTGAGGATCTCGTTGTGCTGGACGCCGTGGACCTCGACGGCGAACCCGTATGCCGCCCAGTCCGCGTCGAGGTAGTACTTGCCGTCGCGCCGCCGGACGATCCTTTGTCGGTCCGGCTCGGGTAGCCGCCGGCGGCGGCGAATGAGCTCGAAGTCCCGTTCGGGCACCGACGCCAGTCCGCCGATCGCGTCGCCGATGGACTCGACGATCAGCGCATGCCGGAAGCAGTTGCCACGCCTGGACAGGTGCTCCGAAAGGTCGCGCGGTCGGGTCAGCCGCTGTTGGACTCCGGCGAGGATGATGGCCCTGGCGATGCGCTCGTGTGGTGCGCGCGAGGCCCCGTCGATCAGGCTGCGCGGCAGCCGAGTGCGCCGCGGCAGGCGGAGTGGGTGGACGTCTTCGTCGCCTAGACGGTGGGAGAGGTGCACCACAAGTCCGTCCCGTCGCGGGCGGCGCTGGCCGGCCGGCACGACAAGCTCGACGGCGCCGGACGGGAAGCCGCGGAGGCCGTCGAGCTCGCGCCGCCGTCAGTCCACCGAGGGCTGAGCCGCGGGGTGCCGCGAGCAGGCAGGTCCACAGCTCCTGGTCGCGGGTCAGCGGGCCGTTGTGACTGACGTACACATTGCGGTGTGGCATCTGCCACGTGCCGTGGTCCACCTCGCGCCGTATCTCGTCCAGCGTCAGCCAGGGGGCCACCTGGCTCGGGCGGAAGACGCCATGCTGGCGGGCCAGCAGGTCCTCCAGGGTCGGGCGATAGCTCCACTCGGACATTCCCGCATGGTCGTCGCTCGGAGGGCCGCGGGGTGCCCGCGCACAAGATCTGTGGACGGCGATCATGCGACAGAGCGACATCGCGGGCTCGATCGCGCGGCAGATGTCTCATGATCGACCGAAGGGGAGGCGGGCGAGATCTTCGACACGTACCGCGCCCGGGTGACCGCTCTGCCTCAATCCGGGCCGTACGCTCGGTGCCGATGAACGACGCACCCATCGGCATCTTCGACTCCGGGGTCGGCGGACTGACGGTGGCCCGAGCCGTGCTCGACCAGCTGCCGCACGAGCCGATCCTCTACGTCGGCGACACCGCCCGCGGCCCATATGGTCCGCGGCCGATCGCGCAGGTGCGCGCCTACGCCCTGGATGTCATGGACCACCTTGTCGACGAGGGCGTCAAGATGCTCGTGATCGCCTGCAACTCGGCCAGCAGCGCGGTGCTGCGCGATGCGCGCGAGCGCTACGGCGTGCCGGTCGTGGAGGTCATCCAGCCGGCCGTGCGGCGCGCGGTCGCAGCCACGCGCAACGGCCACATCGGCGTCATCGGGACGAGGGCGACGATCGCCTCGCGCGCCTACGAGGACTCGTTCGCCGCGGCGCCGCACCTTCAGATCACGACCCATGCCTGCCCCCGGTTCGTTGACTTCGTCGAGGACGGCATGACGCACGGACCGGAGCTGGAGGACGTCGCCCGCGACTACCTCGAGCCGCTGCGCGTGGCCGGCGTCGACACGCTCGTGCTGGGCTGCACCCACTACCCGCTGCTGACCGGCGTCCTGTCGTACGTCATGGGCGACGACGTGACGCTCGTCTCCAGCGCTGAGGAGACGGCCAAGGACGTCTACCGCACGCTGGCCGACCACGTGCTGAACCGTGACGACCGGCTACCGCCGCCGATCCACGTCTTCCGCGCGACCGGCGACGCCACCGCCTTCACCGAGCTGGCGCGGCGCTTCCTCGGCCCGGAGGTCGACGCGGTCACCGCCATCGAGGAGGCGGTGTGAAGCTCACCGTCATCGGGTGCTCCGGGTCGATTCCCGGCCCCGACTCGCCTGCCTCCTGCTACCTCGTGGAGGCCGACGGGTTCCGGCTGCTGCTTGATCTGGGCAACGGCGCCCTGGGGGCGCTCGCTCGGCACGTTCCGCTCGAGTCGATAGACGCCGTCGCGCTCTCGCACCTGCACCCGGACCACTGCGTCGATCTTTGCGCCTACTACGTGGCCCGCAAGTACCGCCCTGGCGGTCCGCTGCCGCCGATCCCCGTCTATGGTCCCGAGGGCACGGCCGACCGACTGGCGAGCGCGTACGGCCTCCCGGCGTCGCCGGGCATGTCCGGCGAGTTCACCTTCGTGGCCTACCCGGAGGGCGCGTTCGAGATCGGTCCGTTCACGGCTCAGGTCACGCGGGTCGCGCATCCCGTGCCGGCCTACGCGATCCGGCTCACTCACGCGGGCTCCACGCTCTCCTACTCCGGCGACACGGGCCCGACCGAGGCGCTGGTCAAGATCGCCAACCACGCCGATGTGCTGCTGGCGGAGGCGTCGTTCCTCGACGGCGACGACAACCCGCTCGACCTGCACCTCACGGGCCGCGACGCTGGCGAGCATGCGGCCCGGGCCGGGGTCGGGCGCCTGGTGCTCACCCACATCCCGCCGTGGGGCGACCCCGCGCGCGCTCAGGCCGAGGCGGCCAGCACGTTCGCCGGCCCGGTCGACCTGGCCGTGAGCGGCGCCACGTACGTCTTCTGACCCGATCTGACCGTTGTCAGCCCTATAGTCGCTCTTTGGCGGGGGGAAAACGCTCTCACCCAGCCGAGCTTTGACGGAGACTTGACGACATGCGCACGCTGATCGACGCACCGTTCCGCGATGCCGCCGCAGGCGACCTGCGGTGGCACCTCGGCGCCCCCCTGGAGGCGCCGCTCGCCACGCTGGCCGTGGTGTTCGGTGAGGTGACACTCGAGCTGCGGGTCCTCGCCGCGTCCCACAGCGTCCTGCTCCAGGCCGGCGGCACCGAGGTGTGCGAGGTGGTCGGCGTTCTCCCCGGTGAGACCGGGCGTGAGCTTCCGCGCGTCGAGCGCCGCGAGCTGCCCGGTGCGCTCTACACCATCGACTCGGTCGTCCAGCCCTACGACGTCGCCGCTGTCGACCGGCTCATCAACGATGTGGCCGACAGCCCGTACGGCATCGTGGCCGAGCCGTCCGGCGAGCCCGGCGGTGTGACGGCCATCACGGCTGGCACGAGTGTGCTGCGCACGGTGTGGTGGCGCACCTGGCACGCCTACCCCAAGGCCGGGCAGACCGTGGTCACCACGAGCCGCGTCGTCCTGCTCTGAGCCCGCTCGACAGCACTGGATAGTCTCGGCGCCATGACGCGCCCCGACGGCCGAACCGCCGCCCAGCTCCGTCCTGTCAGCTTCCAGCGTGGCTGGCTGCAGCACGCCGAGGGCTCGGTGCTCGTCGAGTTCGGCAGCACGCGGGTGCTCTGCGCGGTGTCCGTGACCGAGGGCGTGCCACGGTGGCGGAAGGGCAGCGGGCTCGGCTGGGTGACAGCGGAGTACTCGATGCTTCCCAGGTCGACCAACACCCGGTCCGACCGCGAGTCGGTGAAGGGGCGCATCGGCGGTCGTACGCACGAGATCTCCCGCCTCATCGGCCGGTCGCTCCGCGCGGTGATCGACGACAAGGCGCTGGGCGAGAACACGCTGGTTGTCGACTGCGATGTGCTGCAGGCCGATGGCGGCACGCGCACCGCGGCCATCACCGGCGCGTTCGTCGCGCTGACCGACGCCGTCGGCTGGATGCGGTCGAAGGGCCTCGTCACTGGCGAGCCGCTGGTCGGCACGGTGTCGGCGGTGTCGGTCGGCATCGTCGAGGGCGAGGCACGGCTCGACCTCTGCTATGACGAGGATGTCAAGGCAGAGACGGACATGAACGTCGTGATGACCGGCGATGGCCGCTTTATCGAGGTGCAGGGGACCGCCGAGGGCGAGCCGTTCAAGCGGTCGCTGCTCGACGAGCTGCTCGACATCGCCGGCACCGGCTGCACCGAGCTGACGCGGTTGCAGCTTGCCGCCCTGGCGTCATGACCGCGCGGCTCGTCCTCGCCACCCGCAACCAGCACAAGGTCGAAGAGCTGCATCGCATCCTGGGAGCGGCCGACCTCGACGTTGACATCGTGTCGCTGGCCGACTATCCCGATGCGCCCGAGGTGCCGGAGACGGGGTCGACCTTCGCCGACAACGCGCTGCTCAAGGCGCTGGCGATCTCCCGCGTCACCGGGCTTCCGGCGGTTGGCGACGACTCCGGTCTCGCGGTCGACGCGCTCAACGGGATGCCCGGCGTGCTCTCGGCGCGCTGGTCGGGTCAGCATGGCGACGACAGTGCCAACCTTCGGCTGGTCCTCGGGCAGCTGGCCGACGTGCCGGACGAGCGGCTGTCGGCGGCCTTCGTGTGCGCCGCAGCGGTGGCCTTGCCCGACGGCATCTGCGAGGTCGTCGAGGGTGTGGTCAGCGGGCACCTCGTGCGCGAGCCGCGGGGGACAGGTGGCTTCGGCTACGACCCGATCTTCGTTCCCGACGGTGGCTCGCTCACGATGGCCGAGCTGCCGGCCACCGAGAAGGACGCGATCAGTCACCGCGGCCGCGCACTCCGCGCGCTCGCGCCGGTGCTGCGCCGGCTGCTCGCCAGCGAGGTCGGCTAGCTCAGAAGGACAGCATCCCGCTGATCAGTGCCCGCCAGGTGACCGGTCCGACGATCCCGTCGACAGCGACGCTGGGGATGTCGGTGTGCAGGGCCTCCTGGAAGCCCTTGACGAAGGCCTCGGTCTTGGGTCCGAAGATCCCGTCGATGGCCAGAGCCGGCTGCGGGCTGCCGGACTGGTCGCGGAACGCCGCCTCCTGCTGCACGCCCTTCACCGCGTCGCCGGTCGAGCCCTTCTTGACCGTCACGATCAGGGCACCCCACGTCTTGGGCCCCACGATCCCGTCGACCGTCAGCGCCTTCGACTGCTGAAAGGCGCGTACGGCGGCGTCGGTCAACGGCCCAAAGTCACCGTCCACCGCGAGGCTGTTCCCGTGGTGGTTGAGCAGGTGCTGCAGCGTCTCGACCGGATGGTCATTGTCGCCCTTGCGGACCAACGGAAAGGGTAGGACGCTTGCGCTCGACGTGGTCATGGTGTCCTCTCTGGATCGCGGGCATTCGTTGACAAAGAGTCACCAGAGATCGCCGAGATACGCCACTCGAAACCGACCAGGGTCAGTTGGCGTCTGCGTCCATTCGCGCGACCAAGCTCTGCCTGGCCGTGTCGTCGAGCGCGGAGGCGGCAGACAAGGTAGCCATGCGCAGCATGTGCTTGGCCCATGACATCCCGAGGCACAGCAGCGCGGTCCAGAACAGGATGCTCATCACGGTCAACGCTGGCTCGCCAGGAACGCGGTGACAACCCCGAGGATGCCGACCACGAGCACGAGGACGTCGAGCAAGCCGGCGAATGATTCCGCCTGCACACCCCGCGACCCACCGGTTCCAAGTCGATCATGGCGAAGACGTGATCATCCGTCCGAAATGATCACACCTCCGCCATGATCAACAGCAGAAGACGCCTCGCCGGTCTTGCTATGCCTTAGCGGGCGTCGCGGGACGAGCGACGCTCGTCGTTTCCACGGTACGGACGGGCGCCGCCGGAGCGGTTGCCGAACTCGCGACGGTTGCCATAGCCGCCCGAACGCTCGCCGCCCGCGCGCTCACCAACGGGGCGACTCGGGCCGCGCTCGTCGAAACCGCGGCGCGGGGCCCGGTCGTCGAAGGAACGGCGCGGGGCCCGGTCGTCGAAGGAGCGACGCGGTGCGCGGTCGTCACGGTCGTTGAACGAGCGGCGCGGACCGCCGTCGAAGTCGCGGCGCGGCCGGCTGTCGCGGTCGTCGAAGGAGCGACGAGGTGCGCGGTCGTCACGGTCGTTGAACGAGCGGCGCGGCCGGTCGCTGAACTCCCGGTCGCCGTACGAGCGACGCGGACCCCACGGTCACCACGGTCACCGTACGAGCGGCGCCCGTACGAACGCCCGCCGGACTGACGGGCAGCGCGCTCGGCCTCGCGGCGAGCCTCCTCGGCGACGGCGTGCTCGGCCGCAGCCTCCTCCGGGTCGCGCGCGCCGAACACCTCGGCGAGCAAGTCGTCGCCCGGGCGGGCGTCGAGCGGACGCACCGACAGGCCGGCGTCGCGCAGCATGCGCTGCACGGGCTTGACCTGGTGCGGAAGGGCGAGAGTGAGGACGAGACCGGAGCTGCCGGCGCGCGCGGTGCGACCCGCGCGGTGCAGGTAGTCCTTGTGGTCGCCGGCCGGGTCGATGTGCAGCACGAGGTCGATGCCGTCGACATGGATGCCTCGCGCGGCGACGTCGGTCGCCACGAGCACGGGGGTGTGGCCGTCCTTGAACGCGGCAAGCGTCCGGTTGCGGGCACCCTGGGACATGCCGCCGTGCAGCGCCGCGGCACCCAGGCCACGCTCGATGAGCCGATCGGCGACGTTGTCGGCGCCCATCCGGCTGCGCACGAACATCACGGTGCGACCCTTCCGTGCGGCGATCTCGTTGATCATGCGGGCCTTGTCGCGCGGGGCGACCTTGATGACGTGGTGCTCCATGTCGGGCACCGATGCCTCGGCCGGGTCGGTGGCGTGCTCGATGGGGTCGACCAGGTAGCGGTCGACGACCTCCTGCACGCGGTTGTCGAGCGTCGCCGAGAACAGCATCCGCTGCCCGTCGGGGTCGACCATGTCGAGCAGCTCGCAGACCGCGGGGAGGAAGCCGGTGTCTGCCATCTGGTCGGCCTCATCGAGGACGGTGATGCGCACCTCGGACAGGTCGATCGCACCGCGCTCGACAAGGTCGGACAGCCGGCCTGGCGTGGCGACGACCACGTGCGCGCCACGGTCGAGCGCGCGGAACTGACGGTCATACGACGCGCCACCCACGATCGGGGCGAGCCACAGTCGCAGCTCCTTGGCGTACGGACGCAGCGCGTCGCACACCTGAAGCGCGAGCTCGCGAGTCGGGGCGAGGATCACCGCGTGCGGCTTGCGCGGGGTGGCCCGGCCGGGCACCGCCTGGGCCGTACGGGCGAGCAGCGGCAGGCCGAACGCGAGCGTCTTGCCCGAGCCGGTGCGACCGCGGCCCAGCAGGTCGCGACCCGCAAGGGCGTCGGGGATGGCCGCGGCCTGCACCGGGAACGGTGTCGTGAGGCCTTCGGCGTTGAGGGTGTCGACGAGCTCGATCGGAAGACCGAGATCGGCAAAGGACGTGATGGGGGCGTGCGTGGTCAAGGACTGACCCTTTCCGGTGTAAAGGGCGCGCACCGGAAGAGGGCCTGGCAAAGGCATGCCGCCAGGCATCACGATCGGAACGAGCCAGCAAGTGCGACGCCGGGTCTGGCGTCGGTCGGGAAGGGTTCCCGACATGAAGAGAGCTGGCTCGCACGGCCTGTGCAGCCAACTCGACGCGACAAGTCTACCGGGTGCGCGGCCCGGGCCCGACCGCGGGATGGGTGACCTTGATCTCTGTCGACTTTATCCAGTCCGCGGCATTTGTCGCGCCGTGTGCAGGGTGACGGTGCCCGAGTGCTCGGCGTGGCAGGTCAGCGGGTGGTCGAGCTCGCGGCGCTCGGCGCTGACCGCGTACGGCATCGGCCCGTCCGGCGCTTCGATCAGGACCGTCCAGCCGCCGTCCTGATCCGGTGTGCAGGACAGCACCGCGAGATCATCGATGCCCGCCAAGCCGGTCAGCAGCCGGGCCGCGTCCTGCGCGGCCTGCTCCGGCGCCGACAGGCTCGACCGGCCGCGATAGCACTCCGTCAGCAAGCGTCCCGACTCGTGCGTCGCGACGAGCCGGGCGACCTCGGCCGGGCGTACGTGCCCGTAGTACAACCCCTGCGGCATGGCCAGCACATTGGCTGCGAACCGGTCGCCGCCGACGTGGCTGCACTCCCAGACCGCGGAGCGCACCGCGGCGAGTGCGGCAGCCACGGGACGGCCGCGGATAGCGCAGCACGGGTCGTGCCGGGCATGGGTGCAGACGAGGTAGACCGGTCCCTGGACCTGCTGGCCCGCGCTGCCGTCGAGCGGCAGGTCCAGCAGGTCGTCCACCTTGTCGAACCCGCCGGTCTGCATGGCCTCGAGGCCGGGACGCGAGTCGACGACGTACCACCGTCGTTGCGCCCTTGGATCCGTGCGACCGGGGCGTCGGATGAGCAGCAACCGGGCGTCGGCCGCCGCCGCGCGGCGCAGCAGCGTCCGTGACAGCTCGTGGTCGACGCCGGTGTCCCACAGGCCGCGCGGCCCCCACGCGCCGGGCAATTCGACGAGCAGCCAGCGGTTGACCGGCGGCGCTGAGGCCGCGAGGGAGTCGCCGCGGGCTTCGGCCGCGTCGGCGCAACGGAACGCCGGGCTCGGCGCCGCGGTCACGTCTCGTCGGGGACGACGACGGCCTCCCGCAGCAGCCGCCGCACGAGGCTGAGCTGGCCTTCGGGATCGAGGCCGGGCAGGGACTCGACGGTGTGCGGCTTGCGGTCGAGGAGGAGCTCGAGGGCCGGGCCATTGGCCGCCGGCAGCTCGACGGTCCGGCCACGCAGCACGAGGCGGACGGTGTCGCCGTGCGTACGTGGCTGGACTCGCAACCTCGGACGCACCCGGACGCGGAGCGTCGGCGACACCTGGGCGGCCGCCGTGGCCTGCGCAACCGGGGAGACGGGTGCGGGTCGGGTGTCACGAACGAGCCGGCTGGTGAGCGCATCACGTACGGCATCGATGTCGGCCCGGCCGAGCAGCGAGGTGGCGAGCGACGCGGTCGTCGCGATCTCGTCGTCGAGCGAGTCCAGCTCGCCCAAGGCCAGCGACCGCCGCAGCTCAGGCTCGTCGTCGGCCGCGCGCGCAAGGATCTGGCGGAGCACGTCGAGCCGGGTCAGTGGGTGGATGCCCAGCGTGAGGTGGACCGTCGTGCCGCCGAGCGCGGTCGCCGCGTGCAGGTAGCCGCGCGGGAGATAGAGCGCGTCGCCGGGTCTGAGCACCGTGTCGATCAGCGGTGGCTCGGCGGCCCGGGCCCGGACCGCGTCAGCCCGACTTTCCCACGGATGGTCAGGGGTGGGCCGGTCGAAGACCGGCTGCCAGATCTGCCACTGCTTGCTGCCTGTCACCTGCAGCACGAACACGTCATGCGTGTCGTAGTGCGCCGAGAAGCCTTGCGATTGTGGCGGAGTCACGTACGCATTGACCTGCACCGGATGCCCGAGCTCGGCCGCCAGCTGCGACGTGAGATCGGCGATCGGCTGCCACGTCTGGTGCAACCCCTGCAGGACGAGTGTGGAGCCGTCGGCGAACAGACCGACCAGCTTGTCGGCGTCTAGCTGGTCGGCAATCGTCGCGCCGGCCGGCCCGGGCGCGGTGAACTGCCCGATCGGCACGACCTGGCCGTCCTTCGCCACGCGAAGGAAGGGTGTCCGCAGGCCGCGACGAGACAGCAACTCGTCGACGGCGGCCAGGGAGAACAGGTCGTCAAAGCCGTCGGGCGCGGCCCGCGGGCCGAGGTAGGGCTGCCTGTCCCAGTAGTCGCGGGCGAAGACTCCCGGCTCGAGGCCCAGGCACCTGGTGATGGCCGGACGGTCGTCAGCGACCGCCCGGCCCACGTGCGTCAACACTCACGCGCCGCTGTCTGCGCCGCCGTCCGCGCCGCCGTCCGCACCGCCGTCCGCACCGCCGTCGGCACCCCTCCACCGTCGGCACCGCCGTCGGCACCGCCGTCGGCTCCACCGTCGTGGCCACCGGGCTCGCCCGTCGCGCCGCCGTCAGCCGGGCCGTGCGCACCGCTGTCCGCGCCGCCGTCGGCTCCGCCGTCGTGGCCACCCGGCACACCCGTCGCGCCGCCGTCAGCCGGGCCGTGTCCGCCGCCCAGCTCGTCACTCACCGACATCTGTCCACCTCCAGGGATCCGCAATGAACCGAGATTGTCCGCCGGCGCTCTTACCCGCCAGCCGTCACGTGAAGCCTGGCACGCTCCCACGGCCTTGGCGAGCGCGCGCGGAACCGTTGTGGAGCGGCAGACTCGGCTGTCGTGAATGAGCCGCTCGCCCTGCCGTCGCCGGTCGTGGTTGTGCTCGTCGGTCCCGGGGCGTCGGGCAAGACCACCTGGGCGGCAGCGCACTTTCCCCCGGACGCTGTTGTCTCCAGCGACCGGCTCCGGGCACTTGTCGGCGCGGGCGAGGACGACATCGCCGCGAGCACCGATGCGCTCGCGCTGCTCGATGACGTCGTACGGCAGCGCATTGGGCGGCAGCTCACAACCGTCATCGACACGCTGGGCCTGGATGACGATCGGCGGGCGCGTTGGCGGGATCTGGCGCGGGCCGGCGGGCTGAGCGTCGTCGCGGTGGCGTTCGACACGCCGCCCGCGCAGTGCCGCGAGTGGAACCGCGGACGACCGAAGCAGATCCCGACGGCCGTACTCGACAGCCAGCTGCGCACCTACCGGCAGGTGCGCGATCGGCTGGCCGAGGAGGGGTACGACGCGGTGCTCAGGCCGACGGCCGTACGAGTCGTGGCTCCGCAGTTCGCCACCGCGGCCGCCGCCCGCGAACGGCAGGCCGACCGCCCGACCGGGCTGCGGATCTCCCTGCACCTCGGCAGCTTCACCTGGCCTGGCGGCGCGCCGGCGTCGCGGGCGCGGCTGCGCGAGATCGCCACGGCGGCCGAGGAGGTCGGCGTCGACGCGATCTACGTGATGGACCACCTGCGGCAGATCCCGCAGGTAGGTCGGGCCTGGGACGACATGCTCGAGCCGTTCGGGGCGTTGGGATACCTCGCGGCCGTCACCGAGCGGGTGCGGCTGGGCACGCTGGTCAGCGCGGTGACCTACCGCAGCGTCGGCCAGCTCGCCCAGAGCGTCGCGACCCTCGACGTGCTCAGCGGCGGTCGCGCGGTGTGCGGGCTCGGGCTCGGCTGGTTCCGCGAGGAGAACACGGCCTGGGGTCTCGAGCTCCCGCCAGTCGCGCACCGCTATGCGGTGTTGGAGGACGCCCTGCGGGCGTTGCCGCTGCTGTGGGGTCCGGGGTCGCCCGCGTTCGAGGGCAGGACGCAGTCCATGCCAGAGACGCTCTGCTATCCCCGGCCGCTGCAAGAGCACGTCCCGGTCATCCTCGGCGGGTCGGGGGAGCGGCGGACGCTGCGGCTCGCGGCGCAGTACGCCGACGCCTGCAACGTCTTCGGCGACCCCGATGTCGTACGCCACAAGGCCGACGTGCTCCGGCAGCACTGCCTGGATGTAGGCCGTGACCCGGGCGAAGTCGAGGCGACGGTGCTGACGACCGCGCTCATCGGGCAAGACGACGCCGAGGTCGCCGCCAAGATCGAGCGGCTGCGCCCGCGAGGCAGGTCGGCGGCGTCGTACGCGTCGCGGTTCTACGCCGGTACCGTCGACGACCACGTCGGCCGGCTGCGCGAGCTCGCGGAGGCAGGCGCGCGGGAGGTGATGCTGCGCCTGCCGGACCTGACCGACGCGGATCCGCTCGACCGGCTGGGCCGCGTGATCGCCGCGTTCCGCTAGCCGCTGCGTTCCTCGAGAAACTGCTTGGCGAGGCGCTTCGGAGCCTGCGCCAGCCAGGCCTCGAGCAACACTTCCTCCAGCTCGCCGACATCGATCTCGTCGAGCCTGACGAGCAGGGCCGGGTAGCCATCGAAGTGCGGGGTCACGAAGAAGACATCCGGGTTGTCGGCCAGCAGCGCCTCCTTGGCGCCGAGGTCGGGCACGCGAATGCCGAGGATTGCTCCCGTCGGAGCGGCCGCACCGAGCGCGGCGTGGTCGGCCCGGCGCAGTGGCCGCTCCCAGACGAACCCCTTGTCCCTCACCTTCCACTGCAGTAAGCCCTCACCCGAGGTCTGCTCGGCGGTCTCGGGGAGGCGCAGGGCGAGGCGGCGCACGTCGTCCCACGTGGCCATGGCGGGCTCCTTTCGGCGCCGGTGGGTCACCAGTGCAGCTCTTGGCACCCTGTGTGCGTGCGGGGCTCCACTTGGAGCGTGGCATGGGCGATGCCATGTCGGTCGCGCAGCAGGTCACGCGCTGCGTCCAGTACGTCATGCGACTGCGACTCGTCGACGACGACGAGATGGGCGGTGGCGACGTTCATGCCGGAGGTGAGGGTCCACAGATGCAGGTCGTGTACGTCGGCGACTCCGGGCAGCGTGGCGAGCTCGGCGTCGATGCGCTCGCTGTCGATCTCGGCCGGGACATGCTGGCCAAGGATCGCGAGCACCTGGCGACCGAGCGCGACAGCCCGTACGACAACAAAGCCGCCGATCGCCAGCGCGACGAGCGTGTCCCACCACGAGTCACCCGTCCACGTGATGAGGAGAGCGGCCACGATGACGCCCACGGATCCGAGCGCGTCGCCGAGCACCTCGAGATAGGCGCCGCGGACGTTGATGCTGTCGCGGGAGCCGGGGCGCAGCAGGGCGATGGCGATGGCGTTGACCGCGAGCCCGGCGATGCCGACGACCAGCATCGTGCCGGAGGCTACGTCGGCGGGGTCGCCGATGCGGCCGATCGCCTCGACGATGACGTACGCGCCGACGCCGAGCATGAGGAGCACGGTGAATCCGGAGGCGAACACCTCGGCGCGGTAGCGGCCATAGCTGCGTCGACCGCTGTCGTCCGGTCGCGCCGCGATGCGAGTCGCGACCAGCGAGGCGCCCAGGGCGACGACGTCGGTCGCCATGTGGCCCGCGTCGGAGACGAGGGCCAGCGAGTCGGCCAGCAGCCCGGCGACGAGCTCGACCACGAGAAACGCGGCAGTGAGGATGAACGCGACCGTCATGCGCGTGCGCCAGCGGGCGCCGGCATTGGGTGCCGCGTGCCCGTGGCCTGCGCCCATCCGTCACCTCGCTGGTCGGGAGTGCGCGAGGCGGGAATCGAACCCGCACGCCCGAAGGCACAGGTTCCTAAGACCTGCGCGTCTGCCTGTTCCGCCACTCGCGCGCGCAAGCCATGGTACGGCTCGCCGCCTACAGCCCGAGGTCGCGCCGCAGCTTTGCCACGTGGCCGGTGGCCTTGACGTTGTAGAGCGCCTGCTCCAGCTTGCCGTCGGGGTCGACGACGAACGTCGAGCGGATGACGCCGACGTAGGTCTTGCCGTAGTTCTGCTTCTCACCCCAGGCGCCGTAGGACTCCAGCGCCTCGTGCTGCGGGTCGGAGAGCAGCGGAAACGTCAGACCGTCCTTGGCGCGGAACTCCGCCAGCTTGTCCGGGGTGTCCGGCGAGATGCCCACGACCTGGACCCCGGCCGCCTGCAGAGACGACAGGTTGTCGCGGAAGTCGCACGCCTGGGTGGTGCAGCCGGGCGTCATGGCCGCCGGGTAGAAGTAGACGATCACCCGCTGCCCGCGAAAGTCGGACAGCGTCACGGTCGCGCCGTCGTCGCCCGTGAGCGAGAAGTCGGGCGCGGTGTCGCCTGGTTGCAGGCGGGGAGTGGTCTCGGTCACGGGTGGGTTCCTCCTGGCGCGTCGGGGCCAGCCACAGGCTAACGGGCCGCCTCAAGATCGATCCCATCCATCGGGAGGCTTGTTGCGAACCCTTCGCAAGTAGGATTGCGTTGCACGAGGCGACGCAGACGGGGCAGACAAGGAGACCGACGACCATGCACGTCCCCGATGGCTTCCTGGATGCGACGACCTCGCTCGCGACCGGCGTGGTCGCTACGGGCGCCGTCGCCGTGTCGCTGCGCCGCGCCCGCACCGAGCTCGACGAGCGCACCGCCCCGCTGGCCGGCCTCGTCGCGGCGTTCGTGTTCGCCGTGCAGATGCTCAACTTCCCGGTCGGCGTGGGCACGAGCGGTCACCTTCTCGGTGGCGCGCTGGCGGCGGTCCTCGTCGGGCCTTACACCGCGACCTTGGTGATCTCCGTCGTGCTGTTCGTGCAGGCGTTGCTGTTCGCCGACGGCGGTCTGACCGCTCTTGGCACCAACATCACGCTCATGGGCGTGGTCGGAGTGTGGGGCGGGTGGCTGGTGGCCCGCGCGGTTCTGGGCGTGCTGCCGCGCCGGCCGGGCTCCGTCGTGCCCGCATCGTTCGTCGGCGCGCTTGCCTCGGTGCCGCTGGCGGCGCTGTCGTTCACCCTGTTGTACGTCGTCGGTGGAGCGGCTGACCTGCCTGTGGCTGCGCTGACCGCGACCATGCTCGGCTGGCACACGTTGATCGGCATCGGTGAGGCAGTGATCACCTCGCTCACCGTGAGCGCCGTGGTCGCTGTCCGTCCCGACCTCGTCTACGCCGCCCGCGGCCTGCGCCCGGCCCTGGAGGTCCGCACTGCCGACGGCACGCGCACGCTCGTTCCGCAGGCGACCGCCCCCGCACCGACACGGTCACGCGTCGGTCCGTTCGCGCTCGCCGGCCTGTCACTCTCGCTGCTGCTCGCCGGTGTGGTCAGCTTCTACGCCAGCAGCAGCCCCGACGGGCTCGAGTACGTCGCCGAGAGCAAGGGTTTCCTCGACACCGCAAGCGACCACGCATTCGGTGGCTCGCCGCTCGCCGACTACGGCGAGGTCGGGGGCATCCCGGTCGGTGTGGTCGGAATCTTCGGGGTGCTGGTCACGCTCGCCTTTGGCTACCTGCTGTTCCGCCGCGTCCGAGCACGGGCGTGACCATGGTTACCGGGCACACTCACAAGCTCTACCGGCACGGGCACTCGCCCGTGCATCGGCTCCCGGCGCACACCAAGGTCGTCGCGCTGGTGGCGTTCGTGCTGGTCGTCGTGGCCACGCCCCGCGAGCTCTATTGGGCCTTCGCCGGCTACGCCCTGTTGCTCGGCGCGGTCGCGCTCGTCGCAGGTGTCCCGGGCGGGTTCGTCCTGCGCCGCATGGTGATTGAGCTGCCGTTCGTGGTGTTCGCGATGCTGCTGCCGTTCGTCGCGCAGGGACCGCAGGTCGAGGTGCTCGGCATGTCAGTGTCGGAGAGCGGCCTGCTCGCCGGGTGGAACATCCTCGCCAAGGGCACCCTCGGCGTCGTGGCCTCGATCCTGCTGGCTGCGACCACCGACGCGCGCGACCTGCTGCTCGCGCTGCAGCGGCTGCGGGTGCCGTCGCTGCTGGTGGAGATCATGTCGTTCATGGTCCGCTACGCCGATGTCGTCGGCGACGAGATGCGCCGCATGCGGATCGCCCGCGAGTCGCGCGGCTTCAACGCCCGTCACGCCGGGCACATCCCCGTACTCACCCGGACCGCCGGCGCCCTGTTCATCAGGTCGTACGAGCGTGGCGAACGTGTCCACGTCGCCATGCTGTCCCGCGGCTACGCCGGCAGCATGCCGTTGCTCGGCGGCACCGCCGCCGGGGCAGCCAGCTGGGCGGCCGCCGCCAGCCTCCCGGTGGCCGCGGCGTGCATCGCCGCCCTCGCCTGGGCGCTGACATGACACCGGCGCTCGACGTCCGGGGCCTCGCCTTCGCCTACCCCGACGGCCACCAGGCGCTGTTCGGCATCGACCTGACGATCGAGCGTGGCGAGCGGGTGGCGCTGCTCGGACCCAACGGCGCCGGCAAGACGACACTCGTGCTGCATCTCAACGGCATCCTGTCGGGCGGCGTCGGCACGATCCGCGTCGCCGGACTCGATGTCACCAAGCCGCACCTGCAGGAGATCCGCCGACGCGTGGGTGTCGTGTTCCAGGACCCGGACGACCAGCTGTTCATGCCGACCGTGCGCGACGACGTCGCGTTCGGCCCGGCCAACCTCGGCATCACCGGTGCCGAGCTTGACGCGCGTGTCGACGAGGCGCTGCAGGCGGTGGGGATGCAGGCGTACGCCGACCGGCCACCGCACCACCTCTCCTTCGGCCAGCGCCGCCGCGTCGCCGTCTCCACGGTGCTCGCCATGCGCCCGGAGATCCTCGTGCTCGACGAGCCGTCGTCCAACCTCGACCCGGCGAGCCGGCGGGAGCTCGCCGACATCGTTCGCGCGCTCGACGTGACCGTCCTGATGGTCACCCACGACCTGCCCTACGCACTCGAGCTCTGCGAGCGCAGCGTCGTGCTCTCCGACGGGGTGCTCGTCGCCGACGGTTCGACCCGCGACGTGCTCGCCGACGTGGCGCTGATGAGGGCTCACCGCCTCGAGCTGCCGTACGGCTTCGACCCGCGGAGCGTTCCGGCGCGTCAGTGACGCCGCGGACGGGTAACTTGATCGTTGTGAGCCAGCCCGTTGCTGAGGGGTCCGAGGAGTACAACCCCTATCTGCCCGCGTCCCGCCAGGCGATGCCGGGGCCGGAGCGCCCGCCGGAGCCGGAGCGCCCGGCCAAGCCCCCGCCGCCCCGCCACCCGGATGTGATCGAGGCGGAGCTGGCGGCGACCCGGACGCGGCTCGCGGCCGCGATCGACGAGATGCAGGGGCGGCTCAAGCCGTCCGCGATCGCCAAGCGCAGCTTCGCCGGCCTGCAGGAGAAGGTCACGACCCCGTCGGGCGCACCGAGGCCCGAGGTGATCGCGGCGGCCGCCGTCTTCGTGCTTGGTGTCGCGCTCATCACCTGGCGGCGCCGGCGTCGGTGACGGGTCGACGTACCCTCAGGGGGTGACCCACCACGTGGACAAGCTGCCGATCCGCATGCTGCACGACCGCCTCCTCGTCACCATTGACGGCGAGGCCGGCGAGCGCCGGTCCTCCGCGGGCATCGTCATACCCGCGACGGCACAGGTCGGCCGCAAGCTCACCTGGGCGCGGGTCGTCGCCGTGGGCAGCAACGTCAGCACCATCCAGGTCGGCGACCGCGTGCTGTGCGACCCCGAGGACCGCGGCGAGGTCGAGGTGCGTGGCGAGTCCTACCACCTGCTCCGCGAGCGTGACCTGCACGCGGTGGCCTCCGAGCGGCTCGACGACGGCCAGACGGGCCTCTACCTCTGAGGTCTGGCTGCTCCCCCCGATCCCATAACTGAAGCGCCGTGTACGACACGCCGCCGGCGTGTCGGACACGGCGCTTCAGTCTCGAGTGATCCGGCTCAGGGCAGCGGATGGGCTTCCTCGAGGAGCCCGGCCATCAGGTCGCCGTGCTCCTCCACTCGGTCGAGCACGGCGTCGCCGTCGAACCGCAGGGGCAGCCTGGTTGTCGCCTTGCTGCGCGCGGCTTGCTCCACCTCCTCCCACGTCACCGGGGTCGACACGGTGGGCTGTTCGCGGCCGCGCAGCGAGTACGGCGCGATCGTGGTCTTGGCCGGGTGGTTCTGGCTCCAGTCGACGAGCACTTTCCCGCGTCGCAGCTGCTTGTTCATGTCGGAGACGACGAGCGAGCGGTGGTCGCGTTCGAGTCGCTCGGCCAGCTCCTTCGCGTACCCGTGCACGTCCTCGGCCGGCCGCGACCCGTCCAGCGCCACCATGAGCTGCATTCCCTTGTTGCCGCTGGACTTTGCGTACGGCAAGAGGCCGTCAGCGTCGAGCAGCTCACGCAGCAATAGCGCCACCTGCGCGCACTGGATGACGTTGGCCGGCGGCCCTGGATCGAGGTCGAGCACGAGCCGGTCGGGGTGCCGTGCCTTGCCCTTGCCGGTCACGCGCCACTGCGGCACGTGCAACTCGAGCACTGCGAGGTTGGCGAGCCACACGAGAGTCGGGAGATCGTCCGCCACGACGTACTCCACGGTGTCCCTGGCCATGCTGCTGCCTGGGCTCGGCAGCACGACGGTGCGCACCCACCCAGGGGTTCCTCGTGGGGCGTTCTTCTCGAAGAAGTTGAGCTCGGCGACACCGTTGGGCCAGCGCTTGCGCGTCACAGGGCGCTCGACGATGTGCGGCAGGAGGGTCGGCGCGATGCGCGAGTAGTAGTCGATGACCTCGCCCTTGGTGAACCCGGTCTCCGGGTAGAGCACCTTGTCGAGGTTGGACAGGCTCAGCCGACGGCCGTCAACCTCCACCGAGACACGTTCGGTCTCCGCCATGGGTCATCTCTACCCGATGCGGACGGGCAGGCGCAGGATCAGGCGCCGTCGGTCGCCACCTGCGCGGCGTACTTCGCGCGGACGTCGTCCATGTCCAGCGCGCGCGTCTGGGCCACCAGGTCCTCGAGTACGGCCTCCGGCAGCGCGCCCGGCTGCACGAACAGCGGGATCCCGTCGCGGTAGATCACGAGAGTCGGGATCGACCGCACGCCGTAGCGGCCGGCCAGCTCCTGCTGGTCCTCCGTGTCGACCTTGGCGAACGTGACGTCAGAGTGCTTCTCCGACGAGCGCTCGAACACAGGTGCGAACGTGCGGCACGGCCCGCACCACGCTGCCCAGAAGTCGATGAGCACGATGCCGTCTGCGACGGTCTCGTTGTGGTTCTCCTGGGTCATGGTCACTGTGGCCACGAGAAAGGGCTCCTTAGGCGGTGTCTGGTCCGTCGAGGTAACGCTTGGGGCCCTGACCAGCATTCCACCGGGAATGTGTGGATAGCCACATCCCCCGGCAGGGTATGGTCACGCCTGTCGCGAGCGGAAGCTGTTGAGGAGGAGACGAGTGGCGCACTTCGATGCTCTCGTCATCAATGCGGTGGAGAGCGTGCGTGATCGGCTCGGTGCGGAGGGACTGCGGTCCCTGATCGAGCTGGCCCAGCGCGAAGTCGATCGCACGGAGGCCGCGTGGGCCCAGCTCGGCAACGGCGAGGACCGTGCCGTCGCCGAGACGCCAGGTGAGGACACCCAGCAGTTCCAGGCGTTCGTGCAGAGCGGCGAGGCCGACGACGAGCTGCGCTGAGGGTCAGCGCACATCAGTCACGCGGGACTGTCGGTAGAGCGGCCACAATGCCCACAGCGCCAGCCCAACCACCGCGAACACCACTGCCACGACAGTGGCACTCTGCCTCGACCACAATGAGTCGAAGACCAGCCAAAGCGCCCCGGTCATCGCAAGCAGCAGGAAGCCGGCTCCGGCGAGGGCCAGCTGGTTCGCGACCCTGACGAGCGACTCCTTGAGATGTTTGCGGAACACCAGCCGGTGGAACGGCACCGGTGCGATGAGGAGCAGGGTCGACGTCGCCGCGGACAGGAGGGTGATGCTGTAGACCATCCGCCGGTCATCGGCGGCTATCTCGAAACCCTGCAGGAACGGCAGCGACAGCAGGAAGGCGAACAGAATCTGGACGCCCGTCTGGGCGACGCGCAGCTCCTGGAGCAACTCGTTGTAGTTCCGGTCGGCTCGCTCTTCGGGCGTCTCGTTGCGCGCAGAGCGGTCCCAGATGTCGTCGTCCCGCTGCTGCACGTCGCCTCCTGCCCCTACTGTGCCCGGGAATCACCCGCATCACACCCCCGTCCTCAGGTCGCACCGGGGTTGGTTGACCACGAGCAGCCCGTACCGGTGTGGTGTCCGAGCAGGCAGCATGGGTCCGCTCCACGGCGAGGTGGAAAGGGCCGTGCTGCGAATGCTCCGGCGGCACGCGAAAGCGGGTGATTACCCGGTGTCGTCGAGGTCGAGGCGTAGTTGTTGGGCGAGTCGCTGGGCCTTGTCGATGGTGTCGGGCAGCCGGTTGCGGATCGGGCGTTGTTGGGGGTCGAGCCAGATGGGTGGGATGACCCACGGCAGCCCGTGGCGGAGCACGATGATCCACCTGCCGGCGTGCACCTCGGTGTGGTGGCGGGGGCAGAGCAGCAGCAGATTCTGCAGGTCGGTGCGGCCGCCTTGCTGCCACGGGATGCGGTGATGGGCATCGGTCCAGGCAGGCAACGCCCCGCAACCGGGGATGAGGCATCCGCCGTCGCGGGCGGCCAGCGCGCGGCGCTGCGCCGGGGTGGCCAGGCGGCGAGCCCGGCCGTAGTCGAGGATCTGCCCGAACGCACCGACCGTGCAGCGTTCCAGGATCGCGTCGCAGGACAGCACCCCGAGCGCCAGCGGGGACAAGGGTCCGGTCTGCTCGCAGCGGGCCAACCCGGCCGCACCGGGTCCGCCGCGGGTCGCGCCGGCGGCGGGCTCCGCGGCCGCGCTCTCCTCCGCCGCGCCGTTCTCCTCGCCAGCGGGGTCGGGCTGGGCGGTGGTGTTGGCGAGTTGGTCGGGGTTGGTGTGGATGACGACCCGCGGTGGTTCGCCGCCGCGGTCACCGGCGTTGGCGAGCGCGGCCTTGGCCATCAGCACCAGCGCGTCGGCATGGCGTTGGGCGGCGCTGCGGGGGTCTTTGATGCCCAGCACCTGTTGGCCGTGTTCGTCGACCCCACAGCCGGCCGGGTCCGGGGCGGCGTAGTGCTGCAGGGCGGTGGTGAACCAGGCCGAGCCGATCTGGTCGAGCAGGAACCGCCCGGCGGTCATCCCGGTCGCGTCCTCGGCGTAGCTCAGCGACCGGCGCTGGTGCGCGTTGGGGTCGAACGAGCGTGACCCGTCGGGGTCGAGCACCTCCAACAGCTGCTTGGCGATCACCTCGAAGTCGCCGGGCGCGAACCGTTCGGCCTGCCCGGTCAGGAACCCGGCGACCGTGCCGCGCTGCTCCTCCTTCAGGTGCGCGGGGATCCGCCCGAGGCAGCGCACCGCGACATCGAGGTGCTCGCGGGAGATCCGACCGTCGGCGAGCGCGGCACCCAGCTCGGTCAGGTCCCCGCCGGGGCCGATGGCGCGCGCGGCGGCGACGTCACGCACCGAGCCGTTCTGCTTGTGCCGCAGCCGCAGCCACTCCGCGGTCGACTTAGCGCCGACATCGGTGGCCACCTTGCGGGTGTCGACCTCACCCAACAGCCGCAGGTAGGCCGCCTCCGTCGTGCGCCGCAGCCGCAGCAGGTGGTCGAAGGAGTCGACCAGCAGCGACGAGCCGAGCACCGACTGGTCGGCGTCGCGCAGCTCGGCCAGGCCCTTGTCGATGAGGGCCAGCGCGGACTGCACCGCGGTGAGCGGCGGTGGAGTGGACGTGGCTTCCATACCTTCGAACCTACTCGGGGGGTCCGACAGAACTCGCCACCCACGAACGACCCGATTCCCTTACCCCACAAGACTTTCCGGCCACTTGCTTATCCACAACCGACCACACACAAACCCCGCCGTCCACAGAACCGTCACGCATCTTGACGCAATCGCCGACGCTGTGATCTAGCCGGTTCTCCCCGTCGCATCATGCGACTCGCCGACGGGCTTCGACTCGGGTGACCCGCGCTGCCGCAGGTAGACCGACAGCACCACCATCGAGCCGATGGCCAGCAGCTCGGACTGCCAGTTCTGCAGCGAACGGTTCCAGAACTCCGCTGACGTCAGATAGTCACCGAATGCCTTGGGCGGGCGGAGGTCGCCGAGCCGCTGCGAGTTGTACGCTGCCCAGCCGGACACCGCTTGCGCAGTCCAGGCCAGAAGAAAGAGCGCGAACATCACCAGCCCGAGCGAGTTGGAGTACGACGCGGTCCGCCAGCCACCCGCGCGCGCCCACTTCGGCGAGTCGTCCTGAGCGAACTGCCCGACCTTCATCTCCCGGTCGGACTCGCTCCCGGCCCTGTCCAGCGGCTTGGACTCCGGTGAGCCGCGCTGCAGCAGCCACACCGTGCCAAGGATGAAAAGCGTGAACTGCAGGAACTCCGACTGCCAGTTCTCCGTCACGTCGACCGCGAAACCTGATGACGTGACGTAGGCCCAGAACGACAGGTTTGGCAGATCGTGAGCCGCCCGCTCGTCGTTGACCTCTGCCTGGCCGGCAAACGCCTGCCCGACGAGGACCAGCAGGAACAGCAGGCCAAACACGAGGCTGAGGCTGTTGGTGCGCAGGAACTCGCTGGCTCGCGCTCTCATCGTTGTGCCAGCCCGATCGCGATCGCGCAGCAGCACCCTACGACGACCACCACGAGATAGGCGGCGAAGAGTACGCGCACGTCAGCCGCCTGCCACCGTGCACTCGTACGGGCTGTCGCCCCGTGGCACGCAGCCCGCCGCGATGACGCGCCATGCTCCGTCGACATCGGTAAGGAACACCGTGTCCGCGTCCAGCATCACCCGCGCCATGCCAGAGAAGACGTTGCTCGACGAAGCGCCTCCCGCATGCGGCAGGTCGACGTCGAGGATCGCCTGCACGCAGTCGGCGTCTTCGTCGGTCTCGAGCGCGCTGAGCGTCGCCGGCGCCAGCAGTCTGCATGCCGCGTCGCCGTCACCGTCGGCCACGGCCTCGTGCAGCGCGACGGCAACGGCTGCCGGCGCGCTAGGCTCGTCCGCGCATCCCGCAGCGGCGACCAGGCAGCAGCCCACCATGGTGAGCCGCAAGGTCCTGGCCATGCCGCGATGCTGCCAGCCCAGCCCGGCCCACTGGCGGCGGCACGCCGACCTCGGACACGGTGCCACCTATCCTGGCCGCGTATGGAGACGCCGTTGAAAGCAGACGAGAGCCGGATGCGGCGCCGCCACGAGCGGCTTCGGCGGGCCCGCCTGATCGCCGGAGTGCCGGCGATCACCTATCCGCATGAGCTCCCGGTCTCCAACCGCCGCGACGACATCGCCGACGCGATCCGCGAGCACCAGGTCGTGATCGTCGCCGGAGAGACCGGATCCGGCAAGACGACTCAGATCCCGAAGATCTGCCTTGAGCTCGGCCGTGGCGTGCGGGGCATCATCGGGCACACCCAGCCACGACGGATCGCCGCCCGCTCCGTCGCCGACCGAATCGCCGAAGAGCTCGGCACGCCACTCGGAGGCACGGTCGGATACAAGGTCCGGTTCACCGACAAGGTCGCCGAGCACACCAACATCAAGCTCATGACCGACGGTGTGCTGCTTGCCGAGATGCAGCACGACCGCGACCTACTCGCATACGACACCCTGATCATCGATGAGGCGCATGAGCGCAGCCTCAACGTCGACTTCATCCTCGGCTACGTCAAGCAGCTGCTGCCGCGACGACCCGACCTCAAGGTCGTCATCACCTCGGCGACCATCGACCCCGAGCGGTTCTCCCAGCATTTCGAGGACGCCCCCATCGTGGAGGTGTCGGGGCGCACCTATCCCGTGGACGTCCGCTACCGCCCCGTCGTCGACCCAGACGACCCGGCAGCTGATCCCGACCGCGACCAGGTGACGGCCATCTGCGACGCGGTGGCCGAGCTGGTGGACGAGGGATCAGGAGACATCCTCGTGTTCCTCAGCGGGGAGCGTGAGATCCGCGACACCGCGGAGGCGCTGCGGCGGCTGCACCTCGGGCCGACCAAGGCGTTTGAGGTGCTACCGCTCTACGCGCGGCTGTCCGCAGCCGAGCAGCACCGCGTCTTCGAGGCGCACGCCGGCCGCAGGGTGGTCCTGGCCACCAACGTCGCCGAGACATCCCTGACCGTGCCCGGCATCCACTACGTCGTCGACCCAGGCACGGCGCGCATCTCCCGCTACAGCCACCGCCTCAAGGTCCAGCGGCTGCCGATCGAGCCGATCTCGCAGGCCTCGGCCAACCAGCGCGCCGGCCGCTGCGGCCGTACGGCAGACGGCATCTGCATCCGCCTCTTCACCGAAGCAGACTTCGCCAGCCGACCCGAGTTCACCGACCCGGAGATCCTCCGCACCAATCTCGCGTCGGTGCTGCTCCAGATGACGGCACTGGGACTGGGCGACATCGCCGCCTTCCCATTCGTGGAGCCACCCGACCGTCGCCAGGTCGCCGACGGCGTCGCACTCCTCGAGGAGCTCGGCGCCTTCGACACCGACGCGTCCGAGCCGCAGCGACGACTGACCCCGATCGGGCGGCAGCTCGCCCAGCTGCCCATCGACCCGCGCCTGGCGCGCATGGTAGTGGCGGCAAACAACGAGGGCTGCCTCGCCGAGGTGCTGGTCATCGCCGCAGCACTGTCGATCCAGGATCCACGCGAGCGCCCCAGTGACCAGCAGCAGGCGGCCGACCAGCAGCACGCGCGGTTCACCGACAGGACCTCGGACTTCCTGTCGCTGCTCAACCTCTGGAGATATCTCGAGGAACAGCAGAAGGCGCTGTCGTCGTCGCGGTTCCGCAAGGTCTGCCGCACCGAGTTCCTCAACTACCTGCGCGTTCGGGAGTGGCAGGACCTGCGCGCCCAGCTGCGGCAGGCCAGCAAGAGCCTCGGCTTCACGACCAACACCACGCCCTCCGACCCGGACCGCGTGCATCGAGCGCTGCTCGCCGGGCTGCTGTCGCACATCGGCCTGTACGACGGGGAGAAGCGCGACTACCTCGGCGCCCGCGGCGCGCGGTTCGCCGTCTTCCCCGGATCGGCGCTGGCCCGCAAACCGCCCGCCTGGGTCATGGTCGCGGAGCTGGTCGAGACGTCGCGGCTGTGGGGACGCACCGCGGCACGCATCGACCCGGCCTGGGTCGAGACGCTCGCCGGGCACCTCGTCAGGCGCACCTACAGTGAGCCGCACTGGGAGCGTCGCCGCGGAGCGGTGATGGCCTACGAGCGGGTGACGCTCTACGGAATTCCTGTGGTGGCTCGCCGGCGCGTGACGTACGGCGGCATCGATCCGGTCGTGTCGCGTGACCTGTTCATCCGGCACGCGCTGGTCGACGGTGACTGGGACACCCGGCACCGGTTCTTCCACGACAACCGCCGGCTGCTCGGCGAGATCGAGGAGCTCGAGCACCGCGTGCGGCGCCGCGACATCCGGGTTGACGACGAGGCGCTGTTCGACTTCTACGACGCCCGCATCCCGCCCGAGGTGGTGTCCGCACGGCACTTCGACAGCTGGTGGAAGAAGGCGAGCCGCACGCAGCCGGATCTGCTGACCATGACATCGGATCTGCTGACCGCCTCCGGGGCGGAAACGGTTGCCGGCGAGGACTTCCCCGACGAATGGCAGCAGGGCGATCTGACGCCTGAGGCTCACCTACCAGTTCGAACCGGGGACCGACGCCGACGGTGTCACCGTGCACATCCCGCTCCAGGTGCTCAACCAGGTCATCGACGATGGTTTCGACTGGCAGATCCCCGGGTTGCGCGAGGACCTGGTGACTGCCCTGATTCGTGCCCTTCCCAAGGCGATCCGGCGCAGCTATGTCCCCGCGCCCAACTACGCGACTGCGATCCTTGCGCGCGCGACGCCCTCCGACGGGGCGCTGCTCGACGTGATGGTCCGCGAGCTTCGGAGCATGGGCGGCGCGGCCGTGACGCGGGATGACTTCGATCTCGAGCGGCGTGCCGCCGCACCTTCGGCTGACGTTCCGCGTCGTCGGGCCCGATGGGAAGCCGCTTGCCGAGGGCAAGGACCTCGGTGGGCTGCGGGAGCGCCTCCGGCCGCGGCTGCAGCAGGAGATCTCCGCGGCGGCGTCCGACATCGAGCGCGATGGCTTGCGCTCGTGGACCATCGGCGCGTTGCCGACGACCTACGAGATCCGCCGCGGCACCCACGTCGTACGCGCCTACCCGTCACTCGTGGACGCCGGCGACACCGTCGCCGTACGCCTGCTCGACACACCAGCCGAGCAGCAGCGCGCCATGCCGCTCGGCACCCGGCGGCTGCTGCTCCTCGACCTGCCTTCGCCTGTCTCGCAGGTCGCAGGGCGGCTCTCGACGCAGAGCAAGCTCGTGCTCAGCGGCAACCCGCACGGAGGCGTGGCGGCGCTGCTCGCAGACTGCGTCGCCTGCGCGGTCGACAAGCTCGTCACCGACGCGGGCGGGCCGGCGTGGGACGCCGAGTCCTACGCGAAGCTCCGTGACCGCGTGCGCGCCGACCTGCACGATGCGACGTACGACGTCGTCATCAAGGTCGAGCGCATCCTCGCCGCGTGGCAGACGCGTCGAGAGCGCGCTGTCGTCGACCACGAGCCTCACCCTGCTGCCCGCGCTCACCGACATGCGACAGCAGGTCGGCGAGTTGGTGCACGCCGGGTTCGTCACCGAGGCCGGATGGGCCCGGCTGCCCGACCTGGTGCGTTACCTGCGGGCGGTCGAGCGTCGCCTCGAGAAGCTGCCGCACAGCGTCAACCGTGACCGCGAGCTCATGGCTTCGGTGCAGGACATCGCCGCGGAGCACGAGGACGTCGTCTCCGGCCTGCCGGCCGACAGACGTGACTCGGCAGCGGCCGTAGACGTCCGCTGGATGCTCGAGGAGCTGCGGGTGAGCTACTTCGCGCAGACCATCGGCACCGCCTACCCGGTGTCGGACAAGCGCATCCGCAAGGCACTCGCGGCCATCCAAGGGAGTTGATCATGGCAAAGATGTGATCATCCGCGAAGTTTGATCACACCTTCGCCATGATCAACACGATTTTTGGGAGGTGCGTGACGGCATCGGTCACCATCAGCCTCTGCGGTGACGTCATGCTCGGCCGCGGGGTCGACCAGGTGTTGCCGCATCCTGGCGACCCGACACTGCGCGAGTCGTACGTCAAGGACGCGCGACATTACGTCGAGCTCGCCGAGCAGGTGAGCGGCCCGGTGCCGCGGCCCGGTCGACTTCACCTGGCCATGGGGAGACGCGCTCGACCTCGACGCCGCGATGGCGCCCGACGTCCGCGTCCTCAACCTGGAGACGAGCGTGACGCGACGTGGCGCGTTCGCGCCGGGCAAGGGCATCCATTACCGCATGCACCCCGCCAACCTGCCGGCGATCCAGGCGTGGGCACCGCACGTCTGCGGCCTCGCCAACAACCACGTGCTCGACTTCGGCGTCGACGGTCTGCTCGACACGCTCGACACCCTGCAGGGCGCGGGCTTGCAGACTGTGGGCGCGGGACGTGACAGCGACGAGGCGCAACGCGTCGGCATCGTGAGAACCGACGACCACCGGGTGCTCGTGCTCGCCGTGGGCCACCCGTCGAGCGGCATCCCGGTCTCGTGGGCGGTGACGCCCGACCGCCCCGGCGTCTACGTCGTACGAGACCTCACCGAGGACACGGCAACGCGGCTGGCGCGAGAGGTCGAGGCCGTACGTCAACCCGGCGACATCGCTGTGCTGTCAATCCACTGGGGATCCAACTGGGGACTTGACGTGCCGATGGAGCACCAGCGATTCGCGCACGCACTCGTGGACCATGGCATCGACATCGTGCACGGACACTCGTCGCATCACGCGCGGCCGATCGAGGTCTACGACGGCAGGTTGGTGCTCTACGGCTGCGGTGACTTCATCAACGACTACGAGGGCATCAGCGGCTACGAGCAGTTCCGTGACGACCTGCGCCCGCTCTATCTCGCGGAGATGCACCCCGGGACCGGGTCGCTGCGCACGCTGCGCATCGCGCTGCTGAAGGCGCAGGCGCTGCGCCTCCAGCGGGCATCGCCGGATGACGTCGCGTGGTTCGCGAGCATGCTGCGCAGTGCGAGTGCGGGATTCGGCACTGCCCTGGAGGTGGACCCGACGGGCCTCATGGTCGTCGACGGTCCGTCGTGACGGCTCGAGATCAGCCGATGCGGCTGTCCGACTCCTGCTCGCGGCGCGCGACCGCGGCGTCCAGCTCGGCGTCGAGCTCGGCCTCGGTGCGCATCTCGTCCTCCGACGGCCAGATGCCGACGATCAGGACGAGGATGACCGTCACGACGCTGATGCCCATGATCAGCGGCACCAGGAGCTGCCCAGCGCTCGCGCCGTGCGGGTCGCCCTCGGCGCCGGTGTGGAAGACGCTCATCGCGGACATGCCGGTGAAGTGCATGCCACAGACGGCGACGCCCATGATGAGGGTGGCGGCAGTCGTGGCCGCGACACCGCGCACGCGCAGGGTGAACCAGAGCGCCACGGTGGCGGCGACGACGGCGATGGCGATCGATGCGAGGACCTTGGTCCGGTCGTAGTGCACCGTTCCCGGCAGCTGCATCGCGGCCATGCCCAGGTAGTGCATGCAGGCCACGCCCAGACCCGCGATTGCGCCCCCGAGCAGCAAGGGGCCGACGCGGTTGCCGCCGAAGCCGACGACGAACAGGCCCGCGCCGACCACCAGAATGGCGATCAGCGCGCTAGCGATGGTCACCAGCACGTTGTAGCGGATCGGCAGGCCGGGCACGGTGAACCCGAGCATGGCGATGAAGTGCATCACCCAGATGCCCGTACCCCCGATCGAGACGGCGCCGAGCACGAGCCAACCCTTGCGCGCGCGGCCGCTGGCCGCCCGGGCCCGCGACGTGCACGACAGCCCCAGCGCGGCCCCTGTGCAGGACATCACGTAGGCGAGGAACGGCGTGAGGATGCCGTACGAGAAGTGATGAATGTCGACCATCGGGGGGCTCTCTTCATCGTGGAATGTCGGATGTATCGTCCATTCCCGGCGTAGTTACGTCAATTCCTTCGCCTACGCTGGCGGCCATGCAGCCCATCACCCGGGCCGACGCCGAGCGGCTCGACGCCGAAGACCCGCTTGCGTCCTTCGTTGATCGTTTCGAGCGGCCCGACCCAGATTTGATCTACCTCGACGGCAACTCGCTCGGGCGGCTGCCCTCGACGACCGCGGACCGCCTCACCGACGTCGTCCGCCGCGAGTGGGGAGACCGGCTGATCCGCAGCTGGAACGAGAGCTGGTACGACCTGCCGCAACGGGTCGGCGACCTCCTTGGCGAGCACTTCCTCGGTGCGGCGCCGGGGCAGCTGGTCATCTCCGACTCCACCACGGTCAACCTCTACAAGGTCGCCTCGGCCGCCCTCGCCGCCGCCGGAGGTCGACAGACGATCGTCACCGACGTCGGCAACTTCCCGACAGACCGCTACGTCCTCGAGGGCATCGCGGCCGCCCACGGCGGCAGGGTGAAGTTCGTCGAGTTCGACGAGATCGACGGCCCGACCGCCGAAACGGTGGCTGCGGCCATCGACCCCGACACGGCGTTCGTCTCGCTGTCGCACGTCGACTACCGCTCCGGCGCGCTCGCCGACATGGCCGCGATCAACCAGGCCGCGGTTGCCGTCGGCACCCGGGTTGTCTGGGACCTCTGCCACTCCGCCGGGGCGGTCCCGATCGACCTCGACGGCTCCGGCACCGACTTCGCCGTGGGCTGCACCTACAAGTACCTCAACGGCGGCCCCGGCTCGCCGGCGTTCCTCTACGTCCGCCGCGACCTGCAAGACGGCGTCCGCTCGCCGATCTGGGGCTGGTTCGGGCAGCGCAACCAGTTCGCCATGGGACAGGGCTATGACCCGGTGCCCGGCATCGCTCGGTTCCTGGCCGGCACGACCAACGTCGTCGGGACCGTGGCCGTCGAGGAGGGAGTACGGGTGCTCGCCGCCGCGGGCATCGATCGGTTGCGGGCCAAGGGCCAGGCACTCACCGACCTCGCAATCTCGCTCACCGACACCCGGCTCGCCGACTTCGGCTTCCGCGTCCTGTCCCCACGCGACCCCGACCGGCGTGGGTCGCACGTGTCGATCGCCCACGACGAGGCGTACGGGATCTGCCGTGCCCTGATCGAGACGGCCGACGTCGTGCCGGACTTCCGCGCACCCGACCGGCTGCGGCTGGGCTTCGCCCCGGTCACCACGCGGTTCGTCGACGTGTGGGACGCCTTCGACCGGCTGCACGGGATCGTCGAGAAGGGCGCCCACCGCAGCCTCGACCTGCCCGACGTGCCGGTCACCTGAGCCCGCGCTTTCCTGCCGGGCGATGATGGGGACCATGACGACGACGTCCGGCCCCCTCGACGCGAGCGAGATCACCTACGGCAGCGTATCTCGGCCTCGACGACCTGCTGTCCTGCCAGCGACCGCTGACCGACGAGCACGACGAGCTGCTCTTCGTGATCATCCACCAGGTGTACGAGCTGTGGTTCAAGCAGATCCTGCACGAGGCGGCGCTCATGCAGCGGCGCCTGGAGGAGGGCAACAGCGGCGGCGCGCTGCACACCGCCCGGCGCATCGCCAAGATCCTCAAGACGGTCGTCGGTCAGATGGACGTGTTGGAGACGATGACGCCGCGGCAGTTCGCGTCCTTCCGGCCCAAGCTGGGCACGGCCAGCGGCTTCCAGTCCGGCCAGTTCCGGGTGATCGAGGCCGTCTTCGGCCGCCGCGACTACAGCGCGACGGTGCTGCAAGATCCGCAGCTCGCCGCGGCCGTCAGCAGCCGGCCCGTCTTCGACTCGCTGCTTCGGTTCCTGGTCACCGCCGGGTTCGACGTCCCGGCGCACGCACTCGAGCGCGACCCGAGCACACCCTGGGCTCCCGACGGCGACGTCCAGCGGATGCTGGCCGAGGTCTACGCGCACGAGGAGGGGCCGGCCGTCGAGGTGTGCGAGGCGCTGGTCGACATCGACGAAGGCATCCAGGAGTGGCGCTACCGCCACGTCAAGATGGTCGAGCGGATCATCGGCGTCCGGATGGGCACCGGCGGCTCGTCCGGCGCCGACTACCTGCGCTCCACGCTGTTCCGCCCCTCGCTGCCCGACCTGTGGGCCGTGCGCTCGTTGGCATGACCGCGTTCGTCGAGGACGAGTCCGTCCTGTCGCGTGGTGCTCGGCCCTGCGACGAGGTGCTGTCGTACGGCCCTGACCCCGACCACGTCGTCGAGGTCTGGCGGCCCGTCGGCTCGCCCAGGAACGTGCTGGCCCTGCTGGTCCACGGCGGGTTCTGGCGGCCGCGCTACGACCGCACGCACCTGCGGCCGGCGGCGGCGGCTCTCGCAGACTCTGGGTGGACGGTCGCCCTGCCGGAGTACCGCCGCATCCCATCCCATCCCGACGCCAGCCTGACCGACGTCCGTCGTGCGGCCGAGCTGGCCCCGACGCTCGTCGCGCCGGGACTCGATGTGGTCACCCTCGGCCACTCCGCGGGCGGACATCTCGTCCTCTGGCTTGCCGCGACCACGGCCCCGGTGCGCGGCACGCTCGCCCTGGCACCGGTTGCCGACCTGCAGCTGTCCGACGAGCTCGGGCTAGGCGACGGAGCCGTACGGGCCTTTCTCGGGACGGAGGCGCAGCAGTGGCCGGGCGCCGACCCGGCGATGTTGCCCAGCCCTGGGACGGCTGTGACGGTGGTGCAGGGGGCTGAGGACGCGGTGGTTCCGCCGGTCGTGGCGCAGTCGTACGCAGGGCGACATCCACGGACGCGGCTGGTCACTCTGCCGGCGACCGGCCACTTTGCGCTGATCGACCCGCTGTCGCCGGCCTGGGCCACGGTGACCGCCGAGCTGAACCTGCTCTCGCGCTAGCGCGCGGCGGTCACCAGCTCGCCGAGGCGGTCGACAAGCAGGCGGGACGGCTCGATGCCCAGCTCGGTGCTGAGCAGGTCGCGGTAGATGCGGAACTGGCGGAGCGCCTCGACCCGGTTGCCTTCCCGCAGGTGGGCGTCGATGAGGCACCGGTGCGAGCTCTCCCGCAGCGGCTCGATCTCCACGGCGGCGAGACCCGCGTCCACGGCCTCGGCGTAGCGACCGGTCGCGCCCAACCGCTCCGTCAGCGCCTCCAACGCGTGCAGCCGGAGCTGGCGCAGCCGTTCGCGTCGCAGCAGCACCCAGTCGTCGTACCAGCCGGGCAGCAGCTCGTCGGCGATCAGCGCGTCGAGCGCGGCAAGGGACTGGGAGCGCGGGTCGCGGAGCACCTCGTTGGCCGCGGCGGTGACCGCGTCGACGTCGATCTCGACGTGTGGTGCCAGCGCCACGGTCTCGCCGTCGACGACGATGATGCCGCGCAGGCCGGCTGCCCGGGAGATCGTCGCTCGGAGGCTGCCCAGAGCATTGGCCTCACTGCACTCCGGCCACAGCGTGCCGGCGAGGAACCGTCGCGGTCGTGGACCGGCAAGGGCCAGCAGCGCTACCAGCCGGCGCGCGTTGACCGGACACGGGACCTCTGTCGTGCCGGCACGCAGTCGCCAATGGCCCAGGAGCATGAGCCGGTGTGACTGAGCGCGCCGGGCCTCGACCTGTGCTCTAGCCGCAACGCTGCCCATCATCGCCCCCCTCATACAGATGAGCCTTTGACGGAAGGAGTCGGTTGGATGTCCCGCCGATACACATCCGTGCGTGATGCAGCGACCTGAGAGTGTTCCTGATGCAATACAGGCTGTCAACAGGTACGCGGAGCGTGTCGCGCTGCGTACCAGGGGTGGCCACTCTGGTCCCACAGGTCTCACTGATCTCACGGTCCTCGGTCGCGGAACTCGGACAGCCAGCGCGAGACGCTGCCCAAGAGTTCGCCGGAACTGCTGACCCACGAGATCACCTCGGAGCCTTCGGCCTCGACATCAACGCTCGTCAGCCGGGCCCGCAGCCGCCCGTCGGCCTCGCGCCAGATGCGAATGACCAGCACGCCGATGTCATCGAGACGGCGGCCGTACGGGTCGTTCTCACCCGCGGCAGCCAACGCAGACCGGATGCCGACCAGCAGGTCCTGACGCCGGTCCGGGATGTCGTCCTTCCCGCGATCGCCGAGCACGGTTCCTCCCCACCGCCGGCGGCTGAGCGGAGGTGCTGGCCTGCGGTCATCAGCGACGTTATGCCGCTCCCAAATGGGCGTCACAGCAATGTCACGCTCCAGTCACGCTTCACGTCACGCCCATGTCACGCCGTCTCGGGCTCACTGGGTCTCGGTGCACCGACCATCCCGACAAACCTCGAGGGGAGGTGACCACCGTGGTGGAGTTCTCGATGTCCGAGCTCTCTCTGGAGCAGGCTGAGCTGGTGCCGGGTCGTGAGGCGCTTGCTTTCTTCAACTGGGCAGGGGTTGTGGCCAACAACAGCGCTCTGGCGCTGAACGCGGCAACCATCAATTCCGCAGCGACGGCTCTTGCCGGCCAGGCGATCTTCGTTGTCCAGAGCTAAGCCGTCTTTCCGCACCGAATTGTCCGTGGGTCGTCCTGGCTGACGCGAGGGCGACCCACGAACAGGAGGGGAGGCCGACGTGCCTACCTATCTGGAGCCGACCTACCGGTCGGTCGTCACGATGGACGAGCTGTTTGCTCAAGCCGGCGAGCTCGTGCCGGCCCGCGAAGCGCTCGCTCTTATCAACATCAGTGTTCCCGTGGTAGTCGGGCTGAGCGTCGCTGTCAACGCGGCGACGATCAACTCGCAGGCCAACGCCCTCGTGGCGCAATTCCTGAACCTCGGGCAGGGCTGAGCTCCCGGTGGGCGGCGGGCCGTTCCCGCCGCCCATCGGTCGAGTCAGTGGCGAGCAACTCGGAAGGGGTCTCATGGGAGCGCAGCCCGTCGACGCGACGGACGCCGTTCCGCCTGTCGCGCCGGTTTCGCTTCCGGGGTTGGCGCGCGGGGTGCGGTTGCTCGGTCGGTACGAGGGCTCCGGATTCCGGGACGAGCGCTACCTGCTGATCCGCTCCGACGGCCAGATCGTCCACCTGTCCCGCTTGCTCTACCTGGTGGCCGCCGGCCTCGACGGCCGCCGCGACGACCATGCGGTCGCGGACCGTGTATCCGCCCAGGTGCGCCGGCGGCTCCCCGCCGAGGGCGTGCGGTTCCTCGTCGCGCACCGCCTTGCGCCGCTTGGGCTGCTAGCGGGTGCTTCCCGCGCCGCAATGCCCCCACGTGCGGATCCGCTGCTGGCGTTGCGGATGCGCGGGACCCTGCTCACGCCCCGGTTCGTCCGGCCGCTGGGCAGTTTGCTCGCTCCGCTGCTGTGGGGCCCGCTCGTCCTCGTCGTTGTCGTGGCGCTTGGCGTGCTCGACATGACCGTCCTCTGGGGCGACCAGCTCTTGCTGGCGATGGTGGACGTCGCGACCCTGCCGGGCAAGATCCTCTCGGTGCTCGGCATCGTGCTGGTGGCGACGTTCGTGCACGAGCTGGGGCATGCCGCCGCCTGTCGCTACGGAGGTGCCAACCCCGGACGCATCGGCTTCGGGCTCTACGTCATCCTCCCGGCCTTCTACACCGACGTCACCGATGCCTACCGGCTCGATCGCCGCGGCCGGATGCGCACCGACCTTGGCGGCATCTACTTCAACGCCATCACTGCGGTGATCCTGCTCGTGGCGGCCCAGCAGACGGGATCGTCCGTGCTGCTGCTGGCCGCTTTCCTCGTGCAGGTCGAGGCGATCCAACAACTGTTGCCGGTCATGCGATTCGACGGCTACTACGTCTTGTCCGATCTCGTCGGTGTGCCCGATCTGTTTGGTCGGGTGCGGCCGACTCTTGCGTCGCTCGTGCCCGGGCGGCCCGTTGACCCGAGAGTCGCCGAGCTGCGACCACGCGTGCGGGTCATCGTCGCCACCTGGGTGCTCATTGTTGTGCCGTTGCTTGCCACGGCGACGGTGATGCTGCTCGTGCGGATGCCCGAGATGCTCGCGTCGGCGATGCGCTCGGTGCGTTCCTTTGCGTCGTCAACCGCCGCGGCCTTCGACCAGGGGGACATCCCATCGGCCGCGCTGGCCGCCATCTCGATCGTTCTCGTGATTCTGCCGTTCGTAGGTATCGGTTTGATGATCGTCTCGCTCCTACGTCGTGTACCACCGCTCGTACGGCACGTGCGGGCGCGGCGCACTCCTGCAACCGACCCACCCGGTCGATCTCCGGCCGGCCGCACCAGCGGAGGTTTCCGTGACCAGTCCTGCCATGCAACGTCCCGACCAGTCCGACTCGCCCCTCGCGGCCCTGCCCGCACCCGTCGCCTCGACCACGCAGCTCACGGCGGCGAGCTTCACCGACGACTGGATGCTGCGGAACAAGGCGCGGGCACCCGAGACGGGCTGGCGGCGCGGCCTCTACCGCGCCACCGGAGGAACGCTGAACCTGGGTCCGAGTCACGCCGAGGAGGAGGCGCGCGCCCTCGCCGCCCGCGTCCAGCATCCGATCCGTGGCTGCCGGCGGGTCGCCGTGCTGTCGCGCAAGGGTGGCGCCGGCAAGACCACCACGACGCTGATGCTCGGGCACACGTTCGCGCAGCTACGTGGCGACCGCGTGGTCGCGCTCGACGCCAATCCCGACGCGGGCAGCCTCGCGCACCGGGTACGCAAGGAGACATCCGAGACGGTGACGAGCCTGCTTGGTGACCGCGACCTCATCGACCGCTACAGCGACATCCGTGCCTACACCTCTCAGGCCGCCACGCGCCTCGAGGTCATCGCGTCGGACGACGATCCACGCATCACGCAGGCCTTGGGGGAGCGTGACTATCAGCAGGCGATCGACCTGTTGGACCGGCACTACAACCTCATCCTGCTCGACACCGGCACAGGCATTCTCGACAGCGCGATCCAGGGCGTGCTCGAGGAAGCCGACCAGATCGTCGTGGTCATGCCGGCTGCGCTGGACGGCGCGCGAGCGGCCGCGAGCACTCTCGACTGGCTGGAACAGCACGGTTATGGTGCTATGTCCGCGGGTGCTGTTGCAGTGATCAACGCGGTACGAGGGGGTGGGCTCGTGGAGCTCGATCGCATTGAGGACCATTTCGCCAACAGGTGTGCGGGCGTCGTGCGCATCCCATGGGATTCGGCGCTCGCCGCCGGTGCGCGCACAAGCATCGACGAGCTTCGTCCGGCCACCCGAAATGCCTACCTGACCCTGGCGGCGACCGTGGCCGACGGGTTCGACGACCCGGGGGCGCGCCGATGACAGACGGGCCGGGTCGTCCGCGCCTTGTTCGTACCGTCGCCATCGTTGCTCTTGCGATCGGGGTCGCGGTTGCCGGCGCGGTCGTTCCGGCCGCCGCACAGCACGACCAGTCAACAACGGTCGTGCACCGCGAGCAGCAGGTTTCCGTCGACGGGACCGGCACCACCACCGTCGAGCAGAGCTCCACCGTCCGTGCAGGCGGCAAGGTCCGCGTCAAGCGCATCAAGAACGAGGTCGAGGTCAACAATCGTCGAGACGGCCGGGTCAGGATTCGCAGCGACTTCGAGCTCGACAAGACTTCCCGGCCAGCGTGGCATGCGGTCAACACCGCCTCCGCATTCGCGAGCTGTGTCGACTGCCGTACGGCGGCCCTCGCCTTTCAGGTCGTGCTGTCCGAGCAAGGTGCGGTGTGGACCGCCGACAACCACGCCGCGGCCGTCAACATCGAGTGCGCCTCCTGCGACACGCTCGCGGTGGCTTTCCAGTTCGTCGTCGTCACCGATGGCGAGGTGACTCTCACGCGCAGTGGACGCTCCCAGCTGCGTGACCTCGACCGGGAGCTACGCAGCCTGCGGCACTCCGGCGCGTCGGGCGCGCAGCTTGCGGCCGCTGCCGAGTCGATCGCCGCGCAGGTGCTCGCCGTGCTGCAGGCCGAGGTCGTCATGGAGCCAAGCCCCGACATGCTCGGCCCCATGAGATCGGCGGGAGTGAGCGTCCAGCTCTACCGCGACGTCGACACCAACCCGGCTGCTTGAGTCAGCAAGCATCCGGGGTGCCCGGAACACGTGGCGTCACGGGGGTGTTCGCACCCCCGTGACCGACCTTGCCCGGCGGATCCAGCGGACGTACTTCACGCTGCTGCTGGGCAACACGCTGGCCGCGTCCTTCATCTGGGGCATCAACACGCTGTTCTTGCTGGACGCCGGTTTGTCCAATTTGGAGGCCTTCGCCGCCAACGCGTTCTTCACGGCCGGCATGGTCATCTTCGAAGTTCCGACGGGCATCGTCGCCGACATGTGGGGACGTCGCACTTCGTACCTGCTGGGCACGCTGACCCTGGCTCTCAGCACCCTCCTCTACTACCTGCTGTGGGTCGTGCACGGGCCGTTCTGGTCGTGGGCCGTGGTGTCGATCATGCTCGGGTTGGGGTTCACGTTCTTCTCCGGAGCCGTCGAGGCATGGCTTGTCGACGCCCTCCGGACGGCCGGGTACCAGGGCGGGATGGAGGTCGTGTTCGGACGGGGCCAGATGGTGTCCGGCGTCGCGATGCTCGGCGGCTCGGTGCTCGGGGGTGTGATTGCCCAGGCGACCTCGCTTGGTGTGCCCTTCCTGCTGCGTGTGGGCGTGTTGCTCACGATGTTCGTCGTCGCCTATTTCCTCATGCACGATCTCGGCTTCACGCCGCAGCGCGGTGAGCGGCCGCTGCGTGCCATGCGCGACATCTTCAACTCGTCGGTGGACCATGGACTGCGCAACCCGCCGGTGCGCTACGTGATGCTGGCGGCGCCGTTCACGTCCGGCGTCGGGATCTACACGTTCTACGCGTTGCAGCCTTACCTGCTCGAGCTGTACGGCGATCCGAACGCCTACTCCATCGCGGGTCTGGCCGCGGCTATCGTCGCCGGTGCGCAGGTGGCTGGCGGCTATTTCGCACCCAAGCTCCGGCGCCTGTTCCGCAAGCGGACCAGCGTGCTGATCCTCGGCGGTTCGGTGAGCGCCCTTATCTTGGTCGCGCTCGGTATCAACCAGGTGTTCTGGGTCGCGCTGGTGCTCATGGTCATCTGGGGTCTGGTGTTTGCCGCAGAGCTGCCCATCCAGCAGGCCTACCTCAACGACATGATCCCGTCTCAGCAGCGCGCGACAGTGCTCTCGTTCGCCTCGCTCATGGGCAGCAGCGGCGGGGTCGTGATCCAGCCGGCGCTAGGCCGGGTCGCCGACGTGAGTAGCTATGGCACGTCGTTCATCGTCGGCGCCGCGTTCCAGGCGCTGTCCGTACCGTTCCTGGTCGCGAGCCGTCGGCAGAACTCGCCGGCCGACACCGCTGTCGCGGGCGCGGCCGTGAACCCGGCCTGAAAACCAGATGAGATCTGTCAGTCCGTGTCGTCACAGTGGAAGAGACCGACGAACCGCAGAGCCGCGTGAGGAGCACCACAGGTGACGACATCGGCACAGTCCAATTTGTCCGTTCAGGGCGTGCGCGCGAAGTTTGACGGCGCAGTGATCGCGCCAGGCGACGAGTCCTATGACGAGACGCGCACGGTCTTCAATGGAGGCGTCGACCGCCGGCCCGCGGCGATCATCCAGCCCCGGTCCGCGGCGGAGGCCGCGCGCGTGGTCGCCCTGGCCCGGGAGACGGGGGTCGAGCTTGCGGTCCGCAGCGGCGGCCACAGCGGTCTTGGCCACGGCGTGACCGAGGGCGGGCTCGTCCTCGACATGCGGCGGCTCACCGAGCTCGACATCGATGTGCCTGGTCGCGTGGCGAGAGCGGGCGGCGGCCTCACTGCCGGTGCCTACACCGCGGCAGCCGCCGAGCACGGACTTGCCACCGGTTTCGGCGACACCGGGTCGGTCGGCATCGGCGGCCTCACCCTGGGTGGCGGCATCGGCTTCCTCGTGCGCAAGCACGGCCTCACCATCGACAACCTGCTCGCGGCGGAGGTCGTCACGGCCGACGGCGAGATCCTCCAGGTCGACGCCGACAATCATCCGGACTTGTTCTGGGCAATCCGTGGCGGTGGTGGCAACTTCGGCGCCGTCACGCAGTTCACGTTCCGGCTGCACGAGCTGCCCTCCGTGGTCGGCGGCATGCTGCTGCTGCCCGCTTCGCCCGACGCGATCGTGTCGTTTGTCGAGGCGGCGCAGGCCGCGCCTCGCGAGCTGTCGACGATTGCCAACGTCATGCCGGCGCCGCCCATGCCGTTCGTGCCGGAGGAGTGGCACGGCAAGCTCGTAGTGATGGGCCTGCTCGCCTACGCCGGGCCCGACGAGGCCGGCGCCAAGGCACTGGCGCCGTTCCGCGAGCTGGCCGAGCCCGTCGCAGACATGGTGCGCCCGATCTCCTATGCGGAAATGTTCCCGCCCGACCCAGAGGGATACCGGCCGATCGCCACCGGTCGTACGTTTTTCACCGACTCGGTCGACCACGCGGCCGCGACCCGCATCCTCGACCAGCTCGAGGCATCCACGGCCATGATGCGGGTCGTGCAGCTGCGGGCTCTGGGCGGCGCAATGGCCGATGTGCCGAGCGACGCCACCGCCTTCGCGCATCGCGACGCGCGCGTCATGGGCGTCGCCGCGGCCCTCGGCACGACCGTCGAGGAGGCTGCGTCGTTCGAGCCGTGGGTCGAGGAGCTGTCGCGGTCGCTCCGCAACGGCAACGAGGGCATCTACGTCAACTTCCTGTCGCACAACGACCCCGCGCAGGTCCGCGCCGCCTACCCGGGCAGCACCTATGACCGGCTTGTCGAGGTCAAGCGTCGCTACGACCCCGACAACCTGTTCCACCTCAACCACAACATCCGGCCTTCCTAGCCGAAAGCGCGCGAGCCCGACCGGGGAGGCGGGCATTGGGCTGCAGGCGCCACAAGCATTGACCGCTGTGTGGGTCGGGCGGCGCCGGAGTGCGGCTCAGCGGGCCCGAAATTCGCTTGTGGACGGCCACCATACTGTCGGCGTGACCTGCTATTCTGGACGTATGTTCGAAGACCTGACCGGTGCCGAGCTGGCCGCCGCGATCGCCGCGGTCACCGACCCGGGCGGCCTGTCCACCCCGGACGCGCTGGACATGCTGGTCGCCGCCGAGAAGCTGATCGGCTGGGCGCACGCGGTGCAGGCCCGAGGCCACCCTCGCGGTCCTCGACCCCTACCGGGCGCCGCTGCCCGGCTTCGACCCCGTCGTGGAGATCGGCGCCGCCCTGGGCGCCACGATCCGCACCGGGAACGCCAAGGCCACCTTCGCCTACGGGCTGTCCCGGCTCCCGCACGCCCGGGAGTTGCTGCTGTCCGGCCGGATCAGCCTGCCCGGGGTGCGCAAGCTGATCACCGAAACCCAGTCCTGTGACGACGCGACCGCCGCCGAGGTCGACGCCCAGCTGTCCCCGCACGCGCACCGGTGGAGCGTCGCCGAACTCGGCCGCCGGGTAGCCCGGCTGGTCGGCGAGCTCGACCCCGACGGCGTCCGCCGCCGCCACGAACGCCAACGCGCCGAACGGTGCGTGGAGTGGGAGCCGTGCGGCGACGGGATGGGCTGGATGAACCTGTACGGGCCGGCCGAGGACCTGGCCGCCGCCTACACCGCGATCAACGACCAGGCCCTCGCGAAGCGCCGCGCCGGCGACGAGTCGCCGATGGGGGTGTTGCGGTTCGACGCCGCGATCGGCCTGCTCACCGGCCGCGCCGACAGCACCGAGTCGGCCGGCCGGCCGGTGGTCCGGCTCACGGTGCCGGCCCAGACCCTGCTCGGCCTCTCGGATACCCCCGGCCACCTCGACGGTGCCGGCCCGGTGCCCGCCCACGTCGCCCGCCGCCTCGCCGCCAGCGCCGACGTCTGGGAACGGATCCTCACCGACCCGGCCACCGGCGCCCCCTGCAGCCATGACCGCCGCCGCTATCGGCCCACCGAGGCGATGCGCCAACGCGTCCTCGACCGCGACCGGCACTGCCGCGCCCCCGGCTGTGACGCGCCGGTGTGGCGCTGCGACACCGACCACGACACCCCCTGGCCCGCCGGCGCGACCTGTGAATGCAACCTGACCACCTTCTGCCGCCGCCACCACAACGCGAAGACCCACGGCGGGTGGACCACCAAACTCGCATCCCGACGGCACCCTGACCATGACCAGCCCACTCGGCCGCATCTATCAGACGAAACTCGAACCGCTGCCCCACGAGCCCGGCTGGCCCGACGACCACCGCGACGGCGAACGACCCACCCGACTGCGTCCGACGACGACGAGTCCTGGCAGGCCGAGCACCTCCTGCACCTGATCGCCGACCCCTACCACCTCGACCAGGCCGCCTAATCGTGTGCCTCGTGCGCCTTGGCGAGCACGCTGGTCAGGCTGGGCGCTCCGGTGCTGAGTCGCTCCCGGACGATGGCGGTGGTGTCGACCTCTTTGCCGGAGGCCAGCCGGACGACGGGGTGGCCGTTGGGCCACACCACCCAGCGAGCGCCAGGCACGTGCGCGACGATCACAGCCCCCAGGTAGAGCCCTACCTCATTGTTGAGCCGCGGACCCATCTCCGATGCCTGCCAGTCATCAAGCCGAGCCTCCACGGCATCCAGGCTCTCGGGGCTGTCGTCGAGAGTCACGCCCTGGTCCGCAGCCCAGGACCGAAAGCTGGACGTCGGGCGAAGGACCAGAGGCAGTGAAGACGTGTCGCTGTCCTTCGCGGTCAGCACGGCGACCCCGCGGGCGATGCCGTACTTCGGCCCGCGACGGAACACTCGTTGCAGCACCTGCCACATCTCAAGCCCCGACGATCCCGTCGATTCCCTCTCGCAGGAAGTCGGCATGCCCGTTGTGCCGCGCGTACTCGTGGATGAGATGCAGCATCACCAGCCGCAGCGACACGTCCTGTCCCCACTTCGCCTGATAGCCGGTCACGTCCAGCGACTCCGCCTGCTGCTCGATCCGGCGCGCATGGTCGACCTCGGCCTGCCAGGCGTCGAACGCCTCCGACCGCGTGGCCGCGCTCGCGTCGTACGCCACTTGGAAGTCACCCTCCGACGACCACACCAGCGGGATGTCCTCGGCGTTGATCACCCGTCGAAACCAGGTGCGCTCCACCTCGGCCATGTGCCGGACCAGACCGAGCAGCGACAGCGTCGACGGCGGCATCGACTGCCGGCGTAGATCATCGTCGGACAGCCCCTCGCATTTCATGGCCAGCGTGGCGCGGTGATAGTCGAGAAAGGCGCGCAGCATCGTTCGCTCATCTGCGATCAGGGGCGGGGCGACGCGTTCGACAACCATGTTGGATCCTCTCGACGGGCGCCCATGCTGCCCTAGCCCCGGGGTCGCCCTCCGCGGAGGGGTGTCGGCTACCGTCCCTGCCCATGCATGTGTGGGGCTACCGGGTGCCGGCTCTGATGCCTGTCCTTGCCCTCGCCGGGGTGCTCTTCGCCGTGGTCGTGTGGCGGCTGCTCCGCGGGCGCCTTGGACGAGACCGTGCCGCGGCCTGGGCGGCGTACGCGTTCACGGCCTCGATGCTGGTGGCCGTGACCATGTCCCCGGGGTCAGGTCGCTCCTGGCGGTCGGCGTGCGCCGTAGTTCCTCCGCTCTCGGCGCTCACGGATTGGCCGCGTGATGACCAACAGCTGCTCAACATCCTGTTGGCTGTGCCCCTCGGAGCCGCGGCCGCATTGGTCGCCGGTGCCGCTGCCCGCGCGGCCGCCGTGGCTGGCGCGGTCCTGCTGTGCGCGGCCGTCGAGCTGGCGCAACACCTGCTGCCGTCCCTGCACCGGGCATGCGACGCGGTCGACTTCGTGAACAACACGGCTGGGGTCCTGCTGGGCTGGCTGCTGGTCACCACCACCGCGTCGTTGGTGCGTGCGCGGTAGCCGGGCCGATCACAGCGCAGCAACGGCAATCGGCCGTACGGTTGTCCCCGTGGGTGACTGGCTGACCATCGAGGTCGAGCACGGCGACGCCGCCTCCGCCGAGGGGTGGCGGCGCGTGCACGGCCAGTCGCTGGTCGAGGCTGCCGTCACCAACGGGGCGATCAACTGGGAGTGGCACATCACGCGATGGGGCGTGATCTTGGAAGTCGAGTTCACGGACGAGGTCGCGCGCGACAGGTTCCGTACGCTGCCCGCCGTGACCGCGGCGCTCGACGCGGTGCCCGACCCGGTGTCCGGCGTCTTGGTCTATCCAGGGCGCGGCGGCGGCTCAGGCGCGGGGAAGCCGCGCAAACCGCGGCCGGCGCCTGCGGCCGGAGCCGCCGAAGTGGACGAGCCACGCGACCAGTACCTCGACCTGGCCATGGACTGAACAGCGAAACCGGCTCGGACGGCGGCGGTCCGAGCCGGCTTCACGGGGGGCAGTCAGATGGCGGGGCGACGGTCCCGCAGCCGTGAGGCGAGCACGAGCGCCGCCGAGATGAGCACGACGTTCTTGACCACGAACTCACCGATCGTCGTGAGCATCAACGGGTTGCCGTCGAAGGCGACATCGGGCTGAGTCACCAGCACGAGGAACGTACCCGCCAGGTGCCCCACGAGGACGATGCTCACAGCAGTCAGCCAGCGTCCGATGATGAGCGCGATACCGAGCGCAACCTCGACCGCGCCGAGTGCCGGCACGAACCAGTCCCGGTCGAGGAACGGCACCGTCTGCGCGACGAGGTCGGCCACAGGCGTCGCGTCGAACACCTTGAGGGCACCGAACCAGATGAAGACCACGCCGAGTGAGAGGCGCAGCGCGGTGAGGCTGAACGGCCGGATCATCGAAGCGATGCGCTCCTCGACCTCTGCCACGATGAGCGTCAGGCGATGGCGTGGGCGCTCCGGCGCGGGCAGAGACGCGGACGGGCGGTCCTTGGTGATGACGGTCATGGCGATGCTCCCCCTTGGATCAGGCTGGCCGCCAGGTGGCGACACCTAGGCAAGAGAGGGCGCCAAGCACGTTGATACACGCGGCGGACGGCCCGTGCCGCGACCGTTACGCGCCGTGCGCGCAACCGTGACCTAGGTCAGGCACACGGCTGGAATCTCCCTCGCCAGGCACCGAGGCTGCTGCCACGATGGGCCCGGTGGACACCGGCGATGCGACAACACAAGGCGAGCTGCTGGACGCGGCCCGCGACGGCGACGCGGCCGCCTTCGACAGCCTGGTCGGCGGCCACATCCAGGAGCTGTACGCCCATTGCTACCGGATGCTGGGCTCGGTGCACGACGCCGAGGACGCGCTGCAGGAGGCGCTGCTGGGCGCGTGGCGAGGCTTTGCCGGCTTCGAGGGCCGGAGCTCGCTTCGCACCTGGCTCTACCGCATCTGCACCAACTCGTGCCTGCGGCTCTCCGCCCGCCGCCCGCGCCGGATTCTCTCGCCCGACTACGGGCCTGCATTCCGGCAGACCGCCGACCTGGGCGAGCCGGTGACAGGCCCGGTGTGGCTGGAGCCACTGCCGGACGAGGCGCTGCTGGCAAGTGGCCAGGGCGGCGACCCGGCCGAGGCGTACCTCCACCGGGAATGCGTCGAGCTCGCCTTCGTCGCGGCCCTTCAGCACCTGCCCGGCACCCAACGCGCGGTGCTGATCCTGCGCGACGTCCTGCAGCTGTCCGCGGCCGAGACGGCCGACATCCTCGACACCACCGTCGCCTCGGTCAATAGCGCGCTGCAGCGAGCCAGGATCTCGGCGGAGGAGCGGGTACCGCGCACGTCCCAACAGGTTGAGCTCGACGCGCTCGGCGACGACGGTCGGCGCGAGCTCGTGTCGGCATTCGTCCATGCCTGGGAGCATGCCGACGTCGAGGCGCTGCTGGCCCTGCTCGCCGAGGACGCCCGATTCACCATGCCGCCGTTGCCTGCCTGGTTCGACGGCCGTCGCGACATTGGCAGCTTCCTGACCGAGCGCCTGTTCGCCACGGACTGGCGCCTCGTCCCGATCCAGGCCAACGCGCAGCTGGCCTTCGCCTGCTACCAGGAGCAGCAAGAGCCAGCCCCGTACCGACTCGGTGCGATCAACGTGCTGACACTGCGCGACGGCCGGGTCGTCGAGATCTCCGCGTTCCTGGATCCGGACCTGCGCGGTCCGTTCAAACTGCCGGAGGTGCTGGCGAGCACCGTCGTCGGCTGAGTCAGGCGCCGCCACCCTCGAAGTGCACGCACAGCCCGTCGAGCGCAGACTCCAGATCTTCGCGTACGCGCGCCGCGACACGCGGCGAGTCGGGCTCGAGCTCACCGGTCAGCGACACGTGGACAGTGACGTCCGCGCCGCCACCTGTGTGGTCCAAGACCTGCGCCCAGCCGGAGTAGTGGCCGCTCTTGCTGCCCCACTCGACGCGTCGCTGGTCGGGCAGGCTCACGAACAAAGTCGACACCGCCTCGGCTGTTGACGCCTTGGCGACGCTCGGCGGCATGAGCCTCAGGTGGCCGTGCGCCCAGCCCGCTGTCTGCCGCGCGTCGGCCAGCAGTCCGAAGACCGACCGCGGGTCCGCCGCCACCATCGCTGTGCGCTCGAACTCGGCCATGCTTCTTTCGTACACCCGCCGCTAGTCGGTGTCGATCTCGCCCCGCAGGACCACGACCCCAGACGACTCGGCACCGCCGCCGATCTGCTGAAGGGTGACCGTGAGCGTGGGGAAGTCGGCTGTGTCGACACCGGACCAGAGCACGATGTCGTCGGTGCCTTGACGGCCATGGAAGGTGCCGATGGTGACGGCGCCGCTGTCGTTTCGCAGCCACCCCTGGTAGTAGGCATTCGCCGGCGCCGGCGGCAGGCCGGAGATGTCGAGCACGATCTCGAAACCGGAGGGAGTCGACGTGATCTCCGCGCTCCCGGACGCCGCAGGCTCAACCTCGGTGCCCGTCAACGCCACCAGGGTCGACTCCGGCTCGTCATCGCCGGTGAGCGTGACAACGGCAACGGTCCCCACGACAGCCGCCGCGGCGGCGGCGACGAGCATCGGCACCCAGCGTCGACGACCAGCGCGCCGCGTCCGTGCCGCCGTGACCTCGTCGACCTCGGCCGTCGGTTCCGCTCGCGCGCTCTCCTCGCGGATGGCCGCCAGGTGCGTGCTTCGAGGTCGGATGGCGGGTCGGCCCGCATCTCAGGCTGTCGAAGGATGGCGAGCACAGCATCCGGCAGAGCCGGAGGAAGGTCGTCGTCATTGGTCATGCCGCTCACCTCCCGATCCCATTGTCATACGGAGCGAGGTGTGACAGTAGATGGCTGAGCTTCCGATAGGCGCGATGGGTGCGCGACTTCACGGTGCCGACGGGGACCCCGAGCCGGTCCGCCGTCTCGGTGTGCGTCAGTCCCTCCCCGTAGGCCAGCGCCACCACCTCCCGTTCCTCGGCCGGCAGCTCGTCGAGCGCCTGCCGAACCTGCCACGCCTCCCAGGCTCCTTCCAGCGACGGGCCTTCGACCGATGGCTCGGTCATGGGGTCCGCGGTGTCGACCACGGTGTGCCGGCTCTCCTTGCGCCACGCGTCGATCGCGGCGCGACGGGTGATGGTGAACAGCCACGGGGCGATATCGGAGGTGGGGGAGTACGACGCCGCGGCCCGCCAGGCCTGCACGAACGCCTGCTGTACGGCGTCGGCGGCGAGCTCCGGCCGACCGACGACGCGCAGGGCCACGGTGTACATGGGCCCCGCGTATCGCCGGTACACCTCGCTGAAGGCCGACTCGTCTCCAGCAGCGAACCGCCGGAGGACATCCGGGTCTGGTGCGGGCACCGGCACGAAGGCAAACTTAGCGCCATGCGGTGAGCGCCCCCACGAAGAAGGCTGCCGCGGCGAGCCAGACAAGCGTTGGTACGTGTCGTCGCATCGCACAGGTCCTTCCGTCAAAGTCATTCTCATGCGGTCACGATGGTGTCGCCCTCGAGCGCGAGGGGGACACCGGCGAGTGCCTGTCTGGCAGGCCCGGCGAGAACCTCGCCGGTGCTGGCGTCGAAGCGGCTGCCGTGGCAGGTGCAGTGGATCGCCCCCTCCGAAACGGATGACACGAGGCAGCCCTGATGCGTGCAGACCGCTGAGAACCCTGCAACGACGTCGTCGGTCGAGCGCGTGAGCACGACACCGTGGTCGGGGAGCACGACCCCGCCACCACGCGGCAAGTCAGCCGCGCGCGCCAGCGGGGTGGACTGACCGGCCGCGGGGCCGAGGGAGCTGTCGAGTCGCTCTCGTCGAGCGCCTCCCGGGCGAGCAGCGCGCCGCTGATGCCGGCGACGCCGACAACCATCCCCCGCCCCCGCGGCGAGAACCGTACGACGATCGATGTCACTCATAGCAGCGGCGCTCCAGACGAGGTGAAGAACCAGAGGGAGGCGGACAGCCAGAGGCCGGCCAGGATGGTGAGCAGTGCGGCCCCGAGCACGGGCAGCAGCCACCGGGGCGCCTTGCGGTCCTTGACGGCGAGCATCTTGGCGGCGAAAGCGCCGTAGAACGCGCAGCCGAGCAGCGAGTGCACAGTCGTGCGCAGGTCGTACGTCGCGAAGCCGAGAGCCCACAGGCAGTGCAGGGCGACAGGGACGCTCAGGACGAACGCCGTGGTGCCCGACCAGCGGTGCAGCGGCCCGATCCAGGACGGCGCGCGGCCGTGCCCGATGCGCCCGTACAGCCGCAGCGCCGACACCAGTTGTACGCCGCCGAACGCCAGCGCGGCCGTGGTCAGCCACGCCTTCATCTGCAGCGGCCCGGAGAACCCGAACGTCGCGATCGAGGTGGAGCTCGGGGTGTGCAGCCGGCCGTAGGTGCCCAGCGCGAGGGCCACAGCCGCGCCGACCAGCAAGATCAGCAACGGGCGAACCAGTGCAGATCGGGACAGAGTGGCAGGCGCGGACACGGTTTCCCCTGGGCTCGTAGCGGTGCGGTCACAGCGAGTACGTGATCGAGCCGGGGTTCGGTTCTCGCGAACCGGTCGGGCATCGGCCGGCGTACCTCATGCATGTCGCACTGGAACTACGAACTGACCAACGAGCCGGATCGAGCAGCTGCACCGTGAGGCCGCAGACCTGCGACTCGCGGCGCGCGCGGCGGCTAAGGGACGCGCGGCGCCTCAACACCGTCGTCGCCGCGAGCCCCTGCTGCGCAGGCTCTGGCGGGTGCTCGGGCCGCGCCTGCGGCCGATCACCGCGTACGAGCCTGCGCTCGACCCGGGGCCGCGCTGACGGGCTACCCGCTCAGCGCAGGAACTCGGCGACGTTGACTCGTGCCACGAGTCGGTCGGCGTTTGACCTGGTGTCTCGGCACAACCTCGGGGCTGATCAAGAGGGGTGGTGGCAGGCATGAAGCGGATCCGGATCCGGCAGCGGCGGGTAGCACGGCGAGCCGATGAGGTCGTCGAGCCCGTGCCAGTCGAGCCGTTGGTTCGTGCCGACGAGGCGGCCGAGCTGATCGCGCGGATCGACCAGCTGCTCGAGCGACAACTGCATGATGATCGGTGAGGCCGCCTTCGGCTGCGTGAGGCCTTCTACGCTGTGACGGCAACAGGGTAATTCCCTACCTGAGGAACTCCGCCAGCGCGCTGAGGTCCCGCTCGCCCATGCCGGCAGCAACAGCAGCGGCCACCAGCTCGCGGTTGGCCTCGGCCTGCGTCATCCACGCGCCGACGTTCTTGGCGAGCGCATGGATGAGGTCCTGGTCCTTGGCAACCAGGTCGAGGCTGAACGCCACCGGCGTCTCGTCGGGGTGCAGGTAAGCCGCCCGCTTGTACTTGACGAAGGGCGCGCCCACCGCGCCCGACTCGAGCACGTCGTAGGTGGTGGTGCGGTCGAGCCCGGCCTTCTCGGCGAGCGTGAGCGCCTCGCTGATCGCCACGCCCAGCGCGTGCACCGCGGCGTTGACGACGAGCTTCATCGTGGCGCCGGTGCCGCTGTCGCCGAGGTGGAAGATCGCCTTGGCGAAGTGCTCGAGCACGGGCCTGGCCCGCTCGAGTGCTGCTGCATCGCCGCCCACCATCACCGTCAGCTCGCCGCGCTCGACCACGGGGACACTGCCGGAGACGGGCGTGTCGAGCAGCGTGGCACCCTGCTCAGCAACGAGTGGCACCAGACGCCGGACCGTCTCTGGGTCGACAGTGCTCGTGTCGCAGACAACGGTGCCCTCGCGAAGGCCAGCAAGCAGGCCGTCGGCCCCTGCGTATGTCGCCAGCACCGCCGCGTCGTCGGCAAGAGAAACGATGACGACGTCGCCTGCCGCTGCTGCCTCTCGGGCCGTGGCTGCGACGGACGCGCCATGCTGCGCCGCAACCTCCTCCGCCCGAGCCGCAGTGCGGTTGTAGACGATGACGTCCAGCCCACCGCTACGCAGCCGGCCCAGCATGGCCGCCCCCATGCGACCCACCCCGACAACGGCGACGTTCACACGCGCATCCATCCTCCGTCGACCAACAGCTCGACGCCGTTGACCGAGCGGTTGCTCAGCAGGAAGTCGACCGCGTCGACGACGTCGGCCATCGCCACATTGCGGCCGGTGGGGGTGCGGTCCCTGACTCGCTCGGTCGCCTCGGTCTTGCCGGACCAGAACGGGCTGTCGGCCACGATGCCCGGGTGAACGACGTTGACGCGACGCGGGGCGAGCTCGACCACAAGTGAGTGCATGAGCCCGGTGATGCCCCCGTTGATGGTCGACACCGTCGTGGAGCCGGGATATGGCCGGTCCTTGGCGAGTCCGCCGAACAGCACGATCGCGGCCTCCTCGGAGAGTCGCGGCAGCAGGGCGTGGATCACCTCGGTGTAGCCGACCAGCTTGAGCGTGACGAGGCGCGTGGCCGCAGCGATGTCATAGTCCTTGACCGTGTTGGCGTCCCGGTCGATTGCAGAGAGGACCAGATGGTCGACGTGGTCGATGTCGGCGAGGGCCGCCGCAATGGACTCGGGCTCCGACAGCTCGAGTGCGACGCTCCGGGTGTCGCCGCCGATCTCCTTGGCCACCGACTCGCAGCGCTGAGCGTCGCGACCGGTGATCCACACCCGCCGTCCCTCGTCGGCGTAGAGCTGAGCGATCCCTCGTCCAAGCCCCGCCGTGCCACCGACGACGACCACGGTGCTCGACTCGGTCATCCCAGCACTCCCCGCAGATAGTCCCAGTCACGCGAATACCGGTACGAGTGCCGTCGCGGCGGCTGCGGCGACTGGGTCTCCAGCCAACGCAGCGTCGTGCCGCCGATGTTGCGGAACGCATGCACGCAGCCGACTCCCGCCCAGGCGACGTCCCCGGGTCCGAGCTCGTACGTGGCACCGTCGAAGGTCGCCTCCGCGCGGCCCTCGAGGAAGTAGTAGGTCTCCTCGAACGGATGGTCGTGGCCACCGACGACGCCGTCCGGCCCGTACTGCACCATGAACATCGTCGTGAGCTGTGCGCCCAGATCGGGGTCGACCATCATCTTCACCGTGATGCCGCTGTAGACGAGCAACGCGGTGCGCATGCTCGCCGACACCGCCAGCAGGTCCTGACTCTGCTTGGCGGGATCCATGTGCGTGGGAGTGATGTGCCCGAAGCTGCGGGTCCGCGGATCGCGTACGTCGACGGCGGCCGCCGGGCCACTGACCGGCACGGATGGCACCACGAAGGTGTCGCCGTCGAAGCGGTCACGCGGCGCCGGCCCCTGCATCTCCGCCCAGCGCACCACGCCATCCCCATCGTTGCGCCACCGGTGGACCACACCGAGCGGGATCAAGCCATAGTTCCCCGCGGCGAGCTGGAATGCCCCCTCCGAAGTCTCGAGCACCCCGGTGCCCTCGACGACGAACACGCTCTCCTCGAAGGAGTGGACGTGTGGCGGCAGCTCGCCGCCAGGAGAAAGCTCGCCGATGCCGAAGCCGGTGTGCACGGAGCCACCCGCCTCGTCCACCACCGTCCAGCGGCGGTAACCCTTGGCGTTGGCGGCCCAGCCGGGCGGCGGAACGAACTCGGCCTCCGCCGCCGTGCGTACGAGGTGCTGTGCACTCATGCGGGCTGCTTGGCCTTGATGGCCTCGACGAGGTAGTCACGGGAGGCCTCGACGTCCCTGCGCGCCTTGTCGACGTCGGCGAGCAGCTTGCCGTCGCGCTTCTTCGCCGATCCGGCGACGAACACGTCGCGGACGTTGGACACGTCGGCGCACAGCACGACCGCGGCAACCGGGTCGATGACGGGCGCCATGTTGAGCGCGGTCGCGTCGATGACGACCACATCGGCCTGCTTGCCCGGGGTCAGCGACCCGGTGCGGTCCTCGAGACCGGCGACGTAGGCACCGTCGAGTGTCGCCGCCCGCAGCATCTGCGCAGCGGTGAGCACGTCCTTCGGCACCTGCTCGTTGGGCTCGAAGGCGGCAGCGTTCACCCGCCCACGGTCGGCACTGAAGGCTGCCCGCATCTGGGTGAACATGTCACCGGGCACGGTCGTCACGACGTCGATCGACAGGCTGGGCCGCAGCCCCAACCCGAGCGACTGGAGGAAGGGTGGCCAGCCGTGCCCCATCTGAGTCTCGACCTGCGGCGCGATCGAGATGCGCCCGCCGCTGTCCTTGACGAGCTGCCACTCCTCGTCGCTGAAGTGGCAGCAGTGGATGTAGGTGGTGTCGGGTCCGAGCAGTCCGTAGTCGCTGAGCTGCTTGACCATGCCGAACCGGCCGGCGAGCCGACCCATCGCGACGTGGACCGTGATGGGGATGCCGAGCTCACGCGCGAGCTCCCACTCAGCGCGCACGACCTCCTCGACACAGAACCCGGGTCCACGCGTTGCGAGGCCCATGGTCAGCAGGCCACTGTCGGACGAGAAGTAGGTGTCGCGGATGCGGCGTACGTCGTCGCCCGGGATCGCGATCTTGCTCTCGAACCAGTAGTCGGCGAGGGACGTGTTGGCGCTGCCGTACGCGTACTGGGCCCTGATGCCGGTCTCCTGCAGACCGGTGACCGCGGCATCGGGATGCTCGGGCGTGTTGTTGATGTGCGACCAGTCGACAAGCGTGGTGATGCCGGCGCTAAGGCACTCGAGCGATCCAGCCACGTTGCTCGCGTGCACGTCTTCAGCCCGGTAGACCGGGGCGAAGGTATCGAGCACCTCGACGAAATAGTCGTCCAATGTCGCGTTGGGCGCGCAGCCGCGGATTGCTGACTCCCACGTGTGCCGGTGAGTGTCGACGAAGCCAGGTATGACGATGCTGCCGGCCGCGTCGATCACTTCGGCGTCGGCGCTGATGTCGGGCTGCACGGCGACGATCTTGTCGTCCTCGATGAGCACGTCGGCGCGCGGGAGATCGCCGATCGCGTCGTCCATGCTGAGAACGGTGCCGCCTTTGATGAGTGTCTTCGGCATGTGCCGCTGCTCCTTTGCCCTGGCGTGGATAGTTAGTAGGCGGCCAGCTTGCGGACCGCTTCGACGACCTTGTCGACGGTGGGCATGACGACTTCCTCGAGTGCGTCGGCGAACGGCAGCGGTACGCAAGCCGCCGCGACGCGACGGATCGGGGCATCGAGGGACTCGAACCCTTCATCGGCGACGATCGACGCGACGGTGCCGCCCCACCCGCCCTGGTAGGGGTTCTCCTCCACGATGACCAGTCGGGACGTGCGCTGCACAGAGTCGAGCACGGTGCGCATGTCGAGCGGGACCAGGCAGCGCAGGTCGATGACCTCCGCGCTGATGTCCTCGGCGGCCAGCTGCTCGGCGGCGCTGAGCGCTGTCGGCACCGTTGACGCCAGCGCCACGATCGTCAGATCGGTGCCCGGCCGCACGATGGCAGCTTCGCCGAGAGGGACGACGTGGTCGGGTGCAGCGGGCTCGCCCTTGCTCGCGAACAGGCCCTTGTGCTCGAAGAACACCACGGGGTCGTCACTGCGGATCGCCGACGCCATGAGGCCAACGACGTCAGCGGGGGTCGACGGCGCGACGATCTTCAGGCCGGGCACGGTGAACACCCAGTTCTCCACAGCCTGCGAGTGCTGCGCCCCGAACCCCAGGCCGCCGCCGTTGGCTGTACGGATGACCAGCGGCACCGTGACCTGGCCACCGGTCATGTAGCGCATCTTCGGGATCTCGTTGGCCAGGTAGTCATAGCAACAGGCCAGGAAGTCGGAGAACATGATCTCCGCGACCGGACGCAGACCGGTCATCGCGGCACCGAGCGCCGCGCCGACGATGGCCTGCTCGGAGATCGGCGTGTCCCATACCCGCTGCGGGCCGAACTCGGTGAACAGCCCGACCGTTGTCTTGAACACCCCTTCGGCGGCGCCGATGTCCTCGCCCAGGCAGACGACGCTGGCGTCTCGGCGCATCTCGCGGGCGATGCCCTCAGCGACGGCCTCGCGGTAGGTCGTCAGGTCCGCCATTGCGCACCTCCGTCGGCCCAGACATCGGTGAGCGCCTCCGCCGGGTCGGCGTCCGGCGCCGCCTTGGCGTCGACCATTGCCTGCTCGACCACGGCGGCGGCGCGGGCATCGGCGGCGGCGATCTCGTCGGCCGGGACGCCGAGGTCGGCAAGCCGTCCGCGCGCCACGTCGATGGGGTCGCGGTTCAGCCAGTGCGCGACCTCATCGGCGGGTCGGTACTTGGCCGGATCGGCGCGGCTGTGGCCATAGTGGCGGTAGGTCTGCGCCTCGATCACCGTCGGTCCCTCACCCGCACGGGCCCGCTGCACCGCCGCGGAGACCGTCTCGACGACGATGGTGACGTCGTTGCCGTCGATCACCTGCGACGGAAGCCCGTTGGCCGCGGCGCGGTCGGCAGCCGGGTTGGCGACCGAGGTGACGGAGCGGATCGGCGTGTACTCCATGTAGAAGTTGTTCTCGCAGATGAAGAGCACCGGCAGCTTCCACACGGCAGCGAGGTTGAGCGTCTCGTGGAATGCGCCGATGTTGGTCGCGCCGTCACCGAAGAAGGCGACCGCCACCTGGTCGGTGCCTCGCAGCTTGGCCGACCACGCCGCGCCCGCGGCAATGGGCAGGTGGGCGCCGACAATGGCGTACGACCCGAGCATCCCCCGGTCGGCCTTGGTCAGGTGCATCGAGCCGCCCTTGGCCTTGTTGAGCCCGGTCGCCTTGCTCATCAGCTCGGCCAGGCACTCGAAGGGAGTGGCGCCGCGCGCCATGGCGTGATGGTGTCCGCGGTAGGTGGCCACGACGTAGTCGTCGTCGCGCAGCGCCGCGCTCGCCCCGACGGCGACGGCCTCCTGGCCAGAGGCGAGGTGCGTGGTGCCCTTGACCAGGCCTTGCATGAACATGTCGTAGGCCGCCTTCTCCACCCGGCGGATGACCGACATCTGCTCATAGAGACGCAGCAGCGTGGCGCCGTCCAGCGCCGAGGACGACGGTGCGGTGTGCAGGCTCATGCCGACTCGCCACGGCCGGCGGCGGTGTTGAGATGCGACTGCGACTCGCGCAGCGTGTCGAGCTGGCCGCCGACGGTCCAGTACTTGCGGCCGGCGACGAGGAGCTCCTCGGCGGGGAACTTGGTGATGACCTCGCAGCCGTCGGCGGTGACGACGACCTCCTCCTCGATGCGCGCTGCCGACCAGCCGTCACCGGCCGGCCAGTAGGTCTCGAGCGCGAACACCATGCCCTCCTCGAGAACCTCGGGGTGGTCGAGGGAGACGAGCCGGCTGAAGATGGGCTTCTCCCAGATCGACAGGCCGACCCCGTGGCCGTACTGCAGCGCAAACGCCGCCTCCTCATCGGGGAAGCCGAAGTCCTGCGCGCGGGGCCACAGCTCGACGATGTCGGCGGTGGTGACACCAGGCTTGACCATCGCGATGGCGCTGTCCATGAACTCGCGACACCGTACGTAGGCATCGCGCTGCGCGGGCGAGGCGCTGCCCACCGCGAACGTGCGGTAGTAGCAGGTCCGGTAGCCGAGGTGGCTGTGCAGGATGTCGAAGAAGGCGGGATCGCCCGGCCGGATCACGCGGTCGCTGTAGACGTGCGGGTGCGGTGAGCAGCGCTCACCGGAGATGGCGTTGACGCCCTCGACGTACTCGCTGCCGAGGCCGTAGAGCACGTTGGCGACGAGCCCGACGCACTCGTTCTCGCGCACGCCCGGGCGGAGGAAGGCGTAGAGCTCGTCATAGGCCGCATCGACCATGGAGCAGGCCTGGGCCAGCAGGGCGATCTCGTCCGGGGTCTTGATGCGGCGCGCCTCGAGGAAGACCTGCTGGCCGTCGACGACGTCGAGGCCCTCGGCTTTGAGTGCTGCCAGGATCGGCATCTCGACGAGGTCGACGCCCACCGGGTCGTTGCCGAGGCCGTGCTCGCGCAGGTGGGTGGCGATTTTGCGGGCGACCTCCTGCGCGATTCCGGCGTCGGGGTGGAAGGCGCCGCGGAGCGTGGAGATGCCGGCGCGGGCGCGGTCGGTGCCGTCGAGCCACGGGTTGTAGATCTGGTGGTGCCGGGCGGCTGAGCCGAAGTCCCAGATGACCGGCTCGCCGCCTCGGGGAAGCAGCGCGAACCGGATCAGCTTGTCCATCGCCCACGTGCCGATGTGGGTCGACGTCATATAGCGGATGTTGGCGAAGTCGAAGGTCAGCAGGGCGCCGAGGTCGCTGCGCGCGAGGTGATCGTTCAGCCGCTCCAGGCGCTGCGTGCGCAGCCGGTCGAGATCGACGCGCTGTTCCCAGTCGACAGCGTTAGGCCCGTAGGTGCGGATCGCCATCGGTCCTCCCCGCAGGGTGGGTGCCCGGGTGTTAAGTAGAAATTACGAGGATTGAACAGCGCTGACTAGTGGGACGGCGGCAAATCTTGACCCGCCTTCCGGATGTCACTCGGTCTCGATGACACACCAGACGCCGACGGCGGGCTCGGTGCCGTCGTTGCGGTAGCGGTGCGGAGTGGTCGAGGCGAACGACACGCCGTCGCCGGGGCGCATCACGTGGTCCTCGAAGCCGAGGGTGAGGACGAGCTCGCCGGAGCTGAGGTAGCCGTACTCGACACCCGAATGCCGCATCAGCTGACCGGTGCTGGACGACGTGCCGCCAGGCGCGTAGGTCACGAGGAGGAAGTCGACGTGCGCGCCGGGGACCCGCCCGAGGAGCTCCCAGGTCACGCCCGAGTCGAGTTCCAGGATCTCCCGCTGATCAGGGCTTACGTGCGGTCCGAGTGGCCGCCTGGCGGTCAGGTCGGGGCCGGCCAGCGTGGATCCGGTGGGTGCGTTGGCCATTGCCTGGGCAACTGCGGCCAGCGGGCCGTGCAAGCCGGAGGATGCACCCGCGGCCTGAGCAACGGAGGTGTCGAACACGTCTTCAACGCTGATGCCCAGCGCCCTGGTGATCGAATAGAGCGTGCTCACGGAGGGGCGGCTGCGGCCCGTCTCGATTTGGGAGATGAGGCTGGGGGACACCCCGACCTCGCGGGCCAGACCGCGGACCGACAGCCCGCGGCGTGCCCGCTCCGAGCGGATCCGGTCGCCGACCGGTGGCAGCGTCTCGGCCAATCGATGGCCCCCTTTCGGGGACTGATCGTACAGCGTGACTGAACGGCACGAGCGGGCTCGGGTTACCTCACGGCGCCACGGCCGGCCAGGCGTTGCGTACGCAGCCGTTGAGCCCGAAGGTCTGCTGCAGCATCACCGGCGCGGGCTGCCCGACGCCGGGGCAGGGCACGTGGCCGTGGCCGATGGCGTGGCCCATCTCGTGGTTGACGAGATAGGCCCGATAGCTCGCCAGGTCGTCCGCGTAGGCGTCGATGCCCAGGGCCCAGCGCTTGGCGTTGAGCACCACGTTGGCGTTGTTACGGCACGACACCTCGCCATTGGTCTGCAGCGGCGCGCACAGCGCGTCGGTGGTGCCCGGAGTGGACAGGCGGACGTGCACGTCAGGGTTGGCGTCGACGCGCTGGAAGGCGTATGACCCGGCCGCCGTCCACCCCCGTGGGTCGCCGATGGCCGCCTCCACGATGGCGGCCACCTCGGCCGGGTCGAACGGGAGCCCGTTCTCGACCTCGACGGTGTAGCGGGTCATTCGGCCCGTGCCGACGGGGTTGCCCACCCCGGCAGCCACGACGAACGTGCCGGGTCCGGTGGCGGGCACGGTCACCGGGGCCGGTGGGGGTGGCGGCTCGGCAGGGGTTTGCGGCGGTGCCTCTGTCGGGGTGACCAGCTCCGGAGCCTCGGCCTGCGCGCTGTCCAGCGCACTCGTGTGGTCCGACGTCGTCGCCTGATCGGGCTGGGCCGGGTCGCCTAGCGTACCGACGACGTTGCCGCCGACGAGCACCGAGGCGCCAACGAGGCCGGCGAGGGCGAGCCGACCGCGCGTGGTCAGACGCCCACGCCGCCGGGACGGGCCAGTCGGCCTAGGACCGTACCTCCCGGAACTCACGACAAATCATCATGCCGCGACCCGCGAGCGGCCGCACAGCCGCCCCGCCGTGCTCAGAAGATCTCGAGGCACCAGGGCGCGCGATCGCCGCCGAACGCCCGCGAGGCCGCGGCGAGCGCGCCCTTGCTGACCTCGCGGACCCGGCCGGCTGCGGCGAGTGCGGAGAGCGTCGGGCCGCCGAGATAAGCCGCACCGAGGTCGGTGCTGCCGAGTTGTAGGTCTGCCGGGTCAGAGGTCGGCGCGCACGTGGCCCCATCGCCGTTACCGGACAGCCGCCAGCGGCGGGCGTTCCACGGGCACGTGGGATCGGCGACCTCGAGGACCAGGTCGATGTCGCGGGAGTAGGTCCGCGCGGCCAGCGCCCGGTCGACGTCCACGACACGGACCCAGAGGTTGTCGGCCAGCGTGAGCTGCACGGCGCGCGGGTCGCCGATGAGGTGCTGCACCGCCTCGTCGGGCGCGGCCATGCGCCACTGGATCCGTCGGATCATGTCGAGGTTGAGCAGGAAGCTCCACAGCGCGGCGTAGGCCTCTGTGGTGGCGGCAACCAGCTCGGTGACCTGGACCTCGCCGTTCGGGCCGGCGTCATTCCAGTCCATCTTGACCCGGTAGACGGCATAGCCGGTGGCCTCGGCTGACGGCTCGAGGTGCACCGCGAAGCGCAGGGTGGTCGCGCCCTGGCGCCGGTGCTCGGGGTCGTAGAGCCGCACCCCCCACCAGGGGTCGTCCCGGTCGAGCCACCCCGGCTGGCTTGGCCGGACCGACTCGTAGACCGCCCGCAGGTGTGGCTCGGCCTCCGCCGCGGTCAGCAGCTGAACGCGACCCGGCCCGAGGTCGACGTCAGCTGCGAGCTGCATGGTCCGCGTCGCCCCGCTGACCTGCGCACTGCGTGCGGCCAGGCCGTAGCCGAACCGACCATAGATGCCCGCCTCCGAGGCAAACAGGGCGGCCACCGGCTCGGCCTGCTGGTCGTGGAGCTCGGTCAGCTGCCGAGTCATCATCGTCGTGAGGATGCCGCGGCGCCGGTGGGTGGGCGCCACGCTCACCATCGTCACCGCCGCCACGGGCACGATCGCGCCCGGCACCGTGAGCTGTCGGGTGAGGATCGCGGCCGTGCTCACCATCTGGTCGCCGTCGAACGACGCGAGGGTGCGCCGCATGTCGACCCCGGTGCGCTCGAGGTCGCGCTCGTCGTCGCGGGGGTCATAGCCGAGGGCGTTGAAGAAGCACGCGTAGAAGGCGCCGAACTCGTCGTCCTCGATCGGCCGCATCGCCAGGTCGCCGCTCATGGCCCTTTGTCTAGTCGATGCGACCGACAGTTCGCGACGGCATTTCTGTCGGACCCCGGGCGTACGTTCACCTGCATGACACAAACCAGCGCGGAGCTCTCGGCGCTCAGCCACGGGGTGGCGCCGGGTTATGTGCACGGCCCCAAGCTCATCGAGCCCGGTGCGATCGTGAGCACCGAGGTGGCCCGCCTCAAGTGGTACGACATCCGCCGCCCCACCGACACCATCTCCGCGGCGGCGCGCCTGGAGGCCCGCGACTTCCTTGCTGGCGAGCTGCGCTCGGGCCGCCTCGAGCCGGCCGGCGACCTCGGGTTCGCCATCCTGCACCTCTGCGACGGCCCGTTTTTCCTGCTCATCGTGGGCACCTGGACCAACAACAACGAGATGTGGGAGACCGTCTACGTCAAGACCGATGGCGGTTATGCGCTGCTCCCACGCGCCGAGCTCCAGAAGGAGACGCTGTGCGTCTGGGAGCTCGGCGCCGTCTGGCACGAGTCGCAGGCCTGGAGCCGCTACCTCTCCTCCGCGCGCGACGATGCCGCGCGGTTTGCCTATCTCGCCGACCGTTTCACCGGCCAGGTCTAAGGGTCTCTGCCCAGCACCGCCTTGGCCGTCTCGGGTGTGTCGATGTCGACCGGGTCGCCGGTCCCGTCACAGGGCACCTCGATGACGAGGTCGGGATGCCGCTGAAGGTACGCGCGGGCGCCCCCGTCGCCGACCGCCAGCACGCTCACCCCCGCCCAGTGATCGCGGCCCAGCAGCACGGGGTGGCTACGCCGCCCGGCATACGTCGCCACCGCGAGAGTGGCCCGGTCGCGCCATGCCTGGCTCACCCTGCGTACGGCCTCCGCCCCCACCAGAGGCATGTCGACCAGCGCGACGACGGCGGCGTCCGCCTCCGTGGGCATCGCGGCGAGGCCGGCACGCAGCGACGACCCCATGCCGCTGCTCCAGTCCGGGTTGTCGACGACGGAGGCGTCCACGGCGTCGAGCGGGGCCGCGCCGGAGACGACCACGACCGTGTCGATGCCGCCGTGCCGCAGGATCCGCACTGCGCGGTCGACGAGGCGCTCGCCGTCGATCTCGAGCACGGCCTTGGGCCGGCCGAGGCGGCGGCCCTCCCCGGCGGCGAGCACCAGCCCGGCGATCGTCGGCCCGCGCGCGGTCACGACACGCCCAGGGACCGCAGGGCGAGGAACACGTCGACCTGGTCCTCGATCCGCGACAGGTCGCGGCGGGTCAGCTCCTCCACGCGCCGGATGCGATAGCGCACGGTGTTGACGTGCACGTGGAGCTCGGCCGCGCAGCGGTTCCAGGACCCGGCACAGCGGAGGAACGTCTCGAGGGTCGCCACCAGCTCGCTTTCGTGGTTCCGGTCGTAGTCCACGACCGGCCCGAGCAGCCGGGCCGCAAAGGCCCGCCGTACGTCGTCGGGGACCGCGGCGAGCAGCGTGACGTGAGAAGCCACCTCGTCGCTGGACACCACGCACACGGGCCCGGTCTGGAGCTCAGCTACCCGATGCGCATGGCGGGCCTCGTCGAGCGCACCGGACAGTGCGTCGAGGCCGGCTTCCGACGAGATGCCCACGACGAGCCGGTTGCGGCCGAGCCCCGGTGCGAGCCGGCGGAGCGCGTCCCGCAAGGTGTCGAGCGCGGGTTCCGACTGCGACCAGGCCAGCAGCGCGATCGCGCGCCCGTCGACTTGCCCGGTGACCACCACGCTCGGCCACGGACTGTCCCGCGTCGTCCAACAGCAGCCGGGCCGTCTCGGTGAAGTCCGGGCGGCCTGGGCTGGAGGCCACCGCGAGCGCGAACCGGGCGTCCGGGTCGATGCCGAGGTCGCGCAGGCGCACCGCGACATCGGCTCGGCGGGCCTGCCCCGCGGCGACCAGGCCGACGATCTCGTCGGAGATCCGTCGCTGGAACCGCAGTCCCTCGTCGAGCCGAGCCCGCTCGAGCGACACCGCCGACCCGAGCTCGCGCAGCGTCGCGGTCGTGGCGTCGTCCCAGCTGCGGTGGTCACCCTGGCCGGCGATGAACCACCCGGTGAGCCGCTGACCGGTCGGCGAGTCGACGGCGAACAGGGAGTACGCCTGGTCGTCGACCGCCGTGGCGACCGCGGGCAGCCGGTGGGCGGTGAGGTAGGCGCGGGTGAACAGGTCGAGGTCCGCGGGCACCAGCGCGGCAGCGACACCCGCGACCCGGCGGCCGGTGGTGGTGAGCACGACACAGTCGACTCCGATGTCCTTGCCGACCACCCGGATCAGCTCGTCCATCCCGGCGCCCTGCGCCACCATCGACACCAGCCGGCGGTGGCGGGACAGCTGATCGACGAGCGCCTGGTCCTGGGACGGGCCCAGCCGCGTCAGCACGTACGCACTGATGTCCGCGAACGATACGTCCACCGGCACCGCAAGCAGCGGCATGCCGTACTGGTTGCACGCGTCGACGAGATCCTCGGGGACGCCGTCGAAGGCGGCTTCGCCGGCGGCCAGCGCGACGACACCCGCACTCACCAGTCCGGCCACGAACTGGTCGCTGTCGGCCGGAGTACGCCGCCACATCAGGCCGCTGAGCACCAGCGCGGCCGGCTGCACGTAGCGCCGCGGGTCGAGCAGGTCGGTGGTGAGCACTGAGGCGACCTCACGGTCGAGCTGCTCCGCCCCGGTGAGGACAGACAGCCGCAGCTCGGGGCGGGTGAGGAGCTCGCCCAGCCTCATTGGATGAACGTACAACTGACCGGGCGCGCTGCGTGCACGGATTCGTACTTGCTGTGGCTGGCCGTGGAGGCAGCCCGGCGGTGTACTTCGTGACACCGTGCAGTTCTTGCAGCCATCGTCGTGGGCGGACGCGCTTGCCGCCAAGTCCGAGCACCCCGATGCCGTGCCGATCGCCGGTGGCACTGACGTCATGGTCGAGATCAATTTCGACCAGCGCCGCCCGATCGCCTTGCTCGACCTGACGCGCTGCGCGGATATCCAGGAGTGGGGGGTGGCTGACGGCGAGGTCACGCTGGGCGCAGGCGTCTCGTACACCCGAGTGATCGAGGAGCTTGCTGGCCTGTTGCCCGGCCTCGCCGTCGCGTCGCGCACGGTGGGCTCGCCGCAGATCCGCAACCGGGGGACGGTCGGCGGCAACCTGGGCGCGGCGTCGCCGGCCGGCGACTGCCACCCCGTGCTGCTGGCGACCGACGCCGCGGTCGAGGTGGAGTCGGTGCGCGGGCGACGCACCATCCCGATCGCCGAGTTCTTCACCGGGGTCAAACGCAACGCTCTCGCCGATGACGAGCTGATCCGGTCGGTCGTCGCGCCAGCGGCGACCGGCGCGCAGGAGTTCGCCAAGATCGGCACCCGCAACGCGATGGTGATCGCGGTGGCGTCGTTCGGCCTGGCACTGCGGCCCGACGAGCGCCGGGTCGGCGCGGGCATCGGGTCGGCGGCGCCGACCCCGCGGCGCGCCGTCGAGGCGGAGGACTTCGCCTCCGAGGCTCTTGCCGCCGACGGCCTCTGGGACTCGCGGGCGGCCCTGCCCGATGCTCTGACGGCCCGGTTCGGGGAGCTCGTGGCAGCCGCCGCGGCGCCGATCGACGACGTCCGCGGCACAGCCTCCTATCGCCTGCACACCCTCGCCGTGCTGGCCCGGCGCACGCTCACCTGGGCCTGGGACGCCCATCGGAAGGCGGCCTGACTGACATGCGCGTCACGGTGACCGTCAACGGCGCGCCGATGCAGGCCGACGACGTGTGGGAGGGCGAGAGCCTGCTCTACGTGCTGCGCGAGCGCCTTGGCCTGCCCGGCACCAAGAACGCCTGCGAGCAGGGTGAATGCGGGTCGTGCACCGTCTACCTCGACGGGTTGACGGTGTGCGCGTGCCTGGTCGCCGCCGGACAGGCCGAGGGACGCGACGTCCGTACGGTCGAGGGGCTCGCCGACGGCGCCGAGCTGTCCGCGATGCAGCAGTGCTTCATCGAGACGGGCGCGGTGCAGTGCGGCTTCTGCACGCCCGGTCTCATCGTGCAGGCGCACGACCTCATCGAGCGGGTGGGTGAGCCGTCCGATGCCGAGATCCGTGAAGCGCTCGCGGGCAACCTGTGCCGCTGCACGGGCTACGAGAAGATCCTCGACGCGGTGCGGCTGGCCGCCACGCGCCGTGCCGAGTCCGCGGCATGAGCACGGCGCCCGCCCGGTCCCGGCAGCCGCTCAGCGCGCCGGCCAGCGGAGGCATCGGCGAGAGCGTGCTCCGCCCCGACGGCACGCTCAAGGTCAAAGGTGAGTTCGCCTACTCCAGCGACCTGTGGATGGAGGGCATGCTGTGGGGCGCCACCCTGCGCAGCGCGCACCCGCGGGCGCGGATCCGACGCATCGACATCGGTTGCGCGCTGGCCGTGCCGGGCGTACGCGCCGTGCTCACGCGGGACGACGTGCCGGGGCAGCAGCTGTACGGGCTCGAGCATGCCGACCAGCCCGTCCTCGCCGACAAGGACGTGCGGTTCCACGGTGAGCCCATCGCCATCGTGGCGGCCGACCATCCGGAGATCGCCCGGCGCGCCGCGACGGCCATCGTCGTCGACTACGAGGTCCTCGAGCCGCTCACCGACCCCGAGGCGGCCCTGCTGCCCGACGCGCCGCTGCTGCACGAGGGGCGTCCCGACGGCAACGTCGTGCGGCACCGGGTCATCCGGCGCGGCGACCAGTCGAAGGTCTCGCCCGATGCGGTCGACGTGGTCGTGACCGGTACCTATGAGGTCGGCATGCAGGACCAGGCGTTTCTGGGGCCGGAGTCGGGGCTTGCGGTGCCTGCGCCCGATGGCGGAGTCGACCTCTACGTCGCGACCCAGTGGCTACACGTCGACCGCAGCCAGGTCGCGGCGTGCCTCGGCCTGCCGGACGACCTGGTGCGCATCACGCTGGCGGGCGTGGGTGGGGCGTTCGGTGCGCGTGAGGACCTGTCGATGCAGATCCATGCGTCCATGCTGGCGCTGCGCACCGGCCGGCCGGTGAAGATGGTCTATTCCCGCGAGGAGTCGTTCTTCGGGCACGTACACCGGCATCCGGCCCGGCTGACCTACGAGCACGGCGCGACGCGCGACGGTCGGCTGGTCTATGTCAAGGCGCGCACGGTTCTCGACGGTGGTGCCTATGCGTCGTCGACGCAGGCGGTCGTCACCAACGCGGCGACGTTGGGCGTCGGTCCCTACGTGGTGCCCAACGCGCATATGGAGTGCTTCGGGGTCTACACCAACAACCCGCCGTGCGGAGCGATGCGCGGATTCGGTGCCGTGCAGGCGGCGTTTGCGTACGAGTCTCAGATGGACAAGCTGGCTGCGGCGCTGGGCATGGACCCCGTCGCCGTACGCGTCATCAATGCCATCAGCGAGGGCGACTCGATGCCCACGGGTCAGGTCATCGACTCGGCGGCGCCGGTGGCCGAGATCCTGAGGCGACTGGCCGACATGCCGCTGCCGCCCGCGCGCCGCGACAGCGACACCGACTTGCGGGGGTTGCCCGGGGGCGTAGCCAACACCACGCACGGCGAGGGGGTGGTGCGTGGTGTTGGCTACGGGGTGGGCATCAAGAACGTCGGCTTCTCGGCGGGGTTCGACGATTTCTCCACGGCGCGGGTGCGACTCGAGGTGATCGCGGGGGAGCCGGTCGCGAGTGTCTTCACGGCGGCGGCGGAGGTGGGGCAGGGGTTGGTCACGCTGCTGGCGCAGATCGTGCGTACGGAGCTGGGGGTGCAGCGCGTCACGATCCTGCCCGCCGACACCCAGATCGGCAGCGCCGGGTCGACGTCGGCGTCGCGGCAGACCTACGTGACGGGTGGCGCTGTCAAAGCGGCCAGCGAGGCTGTGCGGGCGCGGCTCACCGAGCGGGCCGGCAGCGAGGCGTTGGGCGACCTGGTCGAGGTGCTGGGCGACGATGCCGTGGAGGAGACCGTGGAGTGGCGGCACCGGCCGACGCAGGAGCTGGACGCCGACGGGCAGGGCAACGCGCATGTGCAGTACGCCTTTGCTGCGCACCGGGCCGTCGTCGACGTCGATGTAGAGCTGGGTCTGGTCAAGGTGGTCGAGCTGGCGACCGTCCAGGACGTCGGCAAGGCCATGAACCCTGACGCCGTCGTCGGCCAGATCCATGGCGGCTCGGCGCAGGGGTTGGGTCTCGCACTCATGGAGGAGATCCAGGTGGCCGGGGGAGTGGTGCGAAACCCGTCGTTCACCGACTATCTGATCCCCACCATCCTCGACATGCCACCGATGCAGGTGGAGGTGCTCGAGCTCGCCGACCCGCACGCGCCCTACGGTCTGCGCGGTGTCGGCGAGCCGCCCACCATCTCGTCCACGCCGGCGATCGTCGCCGCCGTGCGCGCCGCCACTGGCCGACCGCTGACTCGGGTGCCGGTGCGGCCGGAGGACATCACCGACACCTGGTGACCCAAACCGCCGGTCCCGTCAGCGCCGAACACGAGCGTCAGCGCGCGGCATCGACAATCCAGTGGAGGTGGAGGATGCGACGGATGTTTCGAGGCATCGCTGTCGTCATCGTGGCGGCGGTCGTGATGGCGATCGGGACCGCAAGCGCGAACGCCGCGACTGCCATTGAGTACGGCCTCATAGCGGCCCTCTGACACCGCTAGCCGCGGACCACCCGTCCGCCGACGACGGGCACGTACGACTCGGGACGGATGGTTACGACGACGCGATCGACCGCGTCCTTGATCTCGTAGACCTTGCCGTAGCGCTCCTGCAGCGCGCGGTAAAGCGTCGCCCCCATGTCGGGCTCGACGCTCTCCACGACACCGCGCACCTCGAGGCTGCGCAGCGGGTCGTCCGGGTCGGCGATGGTCATGGCGACGCGCGGCTGATGTTGAAAGTTCTGGAACTTCTGTCGTGTCCGCTTGTGTGTCATGCGGATGCGGTCGCCGTCCCAGGCGTACCACATCACGCTGCTCTGCGGCGCGCCGTCCGGACGGATCGTCGCAAGATGGCCGTACAGCGGTCTGTCGAGCAGGTCGACGTGAGTGTCGGGCAGGGGTTTCGATGTCATGCCAGTGACAACCGGCAAAGCAGCCGGCCGCTTCCCGGCGTGTTCAGGGGACGACGGCAACCGCATCGAGCTCGACCAGAGCACCAGGCACGGCAAGCCCGGAGACGATCGCCACGCTGATCAGCGGGGGATTGGGGCGCTGACCATCGATGGCGAGGATGTTCCACTTCACGACGTGATCGAGTGTCGCTCCGGCGGCCGCCAGGGCGATCTCTAGGTGTCGAAGACCTTCGTCATTTGCACGGCGATGTCGCCCTCGCCGACGACCGCCCCGGTCTCGTCGACCGCGTTCTGCCCGCCCACGTAGACCGTCTTGGCCGGACCGCTCACTGTCACCACCTGGGTGAACGCGAGGCTGCGCAGCAGCCCGTCCGGGTTGAGGTGCTCCACCGCTCCCATGACGTTGCCTCCTCGGCAGCAACACAGCACGTCAGCATGAGCGTGACAGCCGGGACTGACAGGCTTGCGCGCCCTTGCCGGTCGCGCGGCGAAGTCGACTGGCGTGGAACAGGAGGACCCGTTGCCTGCTCCCGTTGCTCCGGTCACCGGCGCTGGGCGATGGGGCCCCTTTGACGGCGGACAGGCGGAGCTGGCTCACCCGATCAGGCAGCCTCGTCGAGGTGGTAGGGGTCGGCGATCCAGTGTAGGAGGTTCTCGGCCTGCCAGGCCTCGTCGTCGTCGGGGTCGGGTGGGTCGCTGCCGCCGTCGCGGTGGTCGTCGGGCCAGCCGGCCTCGTGGGGTAGCGGCTCGACCTTGGTGGTGTAGACCCTGCCGAGGGGGCTGGTCATGGTGAGGGTGCCGTCCGGGGCGAGCTTGGTGGTCCACCCTGCCGTGGGTCTTCGCGTTGTGGTGGCGGCGGCAGAACGTGGTGAGGTTGCAGTCGCAGGTGAACCCGGCGGGCCAGGGGGTGTCGTGGTCGGCGTCGCAGCGCCACACCGGGGCGTCACAGCCGGGGGCGCGGCAGTGCCGGTCGCGGTCCAGCACGCGTTGGCGCATCGCCTCGGTGGGCCGGTAGCGGCGGCGGTCATGGCTGCAGGGGGCGCCGGTGGCCGGGTCGGTCAGGATCCGTTCCCACATCTGGGCGCCGGCGGCGAGGCGGCGGGCGACGTGGGCGGGCACCGGGCCGGCACCATCAACATGGCCGGGGGTATCGGACAGGCCGAGCAGGGTCTGGGCCGGCACGGTGAGCCGGACCACCGGCCGGCCGGCCGACTCGGTGCTGTCGGCGCGGCCGGTGAGCAGGCCGATCGCCGCGTCGAACCGCAACACCCCCATCGGAGTCTGGTCGCCGGCGCGGCGCTTCGCGAGGGCCTGGTCGTTGATGGCGGTGTAGGCGGCGGCCAGGTCCTGGGCCGGCCCGTACAGGTTCATCCAGCCCATCCCGTCGCCGCACGGCTCCCACTGCACGCAGCGTTCGGCGCGTTGGCGTTCGTGGCGGCGGCGGACGCCGTCGGGGTCGAGCTCGCCGACCAGCCGGGCGGCGCGGCGGCCGAGTTCGGCGACGCTCCACCGGTGGGCGTGCGGGGACAGCTGGGCGTCGACCTCGGCGGCGACCGCGTCGTCGCAGGATTGGGTTTCGGTGATCAGCTTGCGCACCCGGGGCAGGCTGATCCGGCCGGCCAGCAGCAACTCCCTTGCGACCGGGAGGCGGGCCAGCCCGTAGGCGAAGGTGGTCTTGGCGTTCCCGGTGCGGATCGAGGCGCCCAGGGCGGCGCCGATCTCCACGACGGGGTCGAAGCCGGGCGGCGGCGCCCGGTAGGGGTCGAGGACCGCGAGGGTGGCCCGTCGGCCTGCACCGCGTGGGCCCAGCCGATCAGCTTCTCGGCGGCGACCAGCATGTCCAGCGCGTCCGGGGTGGACAGGTCGCCCGGGTCGGTGACCGCGGCGATCGCGGCGGCCAGCTCGGCACCGGTCAGGTCTTCGAACATACGTCCAGAATAGCAGGTCACAGGCCCGCGTGGCGGCTGTCCACAGCGAATTTCCCGGTCGCTTTCAGCGGGCGTACCGGCCGCCGATCGACCCACAACCTCCACGGTCATCCCGGTGGTGACACCGTGGCACGCTGCGCCGACATACCTCGCGGGCCCACGTGACCATGGCAACTTGATTCGGGAGCGCGGTGACGGCTGGTGCGGTCGGCATCCTCTGGGTCGTACCTCCGCCGACGCCCTGCCCGGCGAAGAACTCCCACGGCGCGGCCATGATGCGGTCTCGCTTGTCCTGCTTCGCCCGCTCGCGGCGCCCCATCGACGGGCCGACCGCCTCTCACGACGACTTCCCCTTGACAAGGTTACTGAGTTCACTCATAATTGAGTGTACTCGGGATCTGACTTCGCGGGACGCCACCCACCCTCTGCAGATCATCACCAACTCACACCACAAGGAGACCCCTCATGAGCATCGCCAACATCTCGAACGAGCCGGTCATCACGTCGTATGCGAAGGCGCCTGCCCGCACGATCAACGCCGGCGGCGTCACCTACGCCTACCGCGAGCTGGGACCGAGGGGCGGGATCCCCGTCGTCTTCCTCGTCCACCTCGCCGCGACCCTGGACAACTGGGATCCCCGCATCGTCGACGCCATCGCCAACGACCACCACGTCATCACCTTCGACAACCGCGGCGTCGGTGCCTCCACCGGTGAGGTTCCCGACAGCGTCGAGGCGATGGCCGATGATGCCGTGAACTTCGTCAAGGCGCTCGGCTTCGACAAGGTCGACATCTTCTCCTTCTCCCTGGGCGGCATGGTCGCGCAGGACCTCGTGGTCAAGCACCCCGATCTCGTGCGCAAGCTCATCCTCACCGGCACCGGCCCCGCCGGCGGCAAGGACATCGACAAGGTCGCCGGCACCACCTACATCGACATGCTGAGGGCGACCCTGACCCGGTCCGACCCGAAGGAGTTCCTGTTCTTCAACCGCGACACCACCGGCAAGCGCGCCGCGAAGGCGTTCGTCGAGCGACTCAAGGAGCGCACCGTCGACCGTGACGCGCCGATCAAGGTGAAGGCGTTCCAGACGCAGCTGAAGGCGATCAAGAAGTGGGGACGCTCGGCGCCCGCAGATCTGTCGAAGATCACCCAGCCCACCCTGATCGCCAACGGCGACAACGACCGCATGGTGCCCTCGGTCCTCTCCGAAGACCTCCACCGCCGCATCAAGGGGTCCGAGCTGATCATCTACCCCGACTCCGGCCACGGCGGCATCTTCCAGTTCCACGACAAGTTCGCCCCTGTCGCCGTCGAGTTCCTCGCTCGCTGACCGGCAGCCGAAGTCACAAAGGACGAGCAATGACGAGCACCGTTCCGTACACGAAGAAGTCTCTCGCGTCATCGATCCTGCTGTGGATGCGCACCGATCAGCCGCGTCAGAGGGGAATGGACTACTGGAAGGGCCCCCACTCGAAGATCATCTCGGCGACCCCGGGGTTCGACGAGTACCGGCAGCTCCACCTCGCCGCAACCAATCCCGGGCTGTGGCCCGCCATCCACGGTGTCGAGACGGTCATTCCCGCAGAGCGCAGGATCGACGGGGTCGCCGAGGTCACGTTCGCCTCCGCGCTCTCGCCGTTGCGGGGCCGCAAGCAGACCAGGCTCGCGTACAAAGACGAAGTGAACGTGTTCCGGCGCACGCTGCTCTACGCCGGGCCGCCGAACTCGGCCCGCTGGTACGACGTCGCCCGGCCCGGCGAGAAAACGGGGGCTCGAGCCCTGATCTACCTCCGGAGACGAGAAGGTGTCGGCACCGGTCGCGTTCCGCAAGCACATCACCAACGAGCTCGTGCCCGCTCTCGCGAACACCGGCGCGACGACCGAGCTGCGAACCCAGGTGTTCATGCCCTGGAACGAGAAGCTCTGGGACACGCCCAACGTCGCGCACGACAACCCCACCGACCAGCGATTCCACGCCTCGCTGATCCTCGGGTTCGCAGACGCACCCGCGCGAGCGGCGTTCTTCGACAGCGATCAGCTCGCGACGCTGTCGGACCGGCTGTCGGTGTTCGCTTCCGCCGTCCACGCATACGAGGTGTCCGAAGCGTTGACCTACGTGAAGGACGGCAAAGTCCTCCTGCACTACCAGGCGTAGCCCTAGCTATGCTCATAACTGAGCTTAGTCAGATCATCCTCCTGGAGGACACCCGTCATGCCACTGGCCACCCCACCGGTCGGACGGCGCGAGCGGAACAAGCAGGCCAAGCTCGAGCGCATCACCGCCGCCGCGCGAGAACTCTTCACCGAGCACGGTGTCGACGACGTCACCACGCAGCAAATCGCCGACAAGGCCGACATCGGCACCGGCACCCTGTTCCTCTACGCCAAGACCAAGGGCGAGCTGCTCCTGCTCGTGCAGAACGCCGGCTACGCCGATGCCCTCGAGGAGGGAAAGGCGGCCGCCGAGCGCATCCCCAACGCGCTCGGCGCGGTGATGGCGATCGTCCGTCCTGTCGTGGAGTGCAACCGCACCCAGATCGACAACGGGCGCACCTACCTGCGAGAGATCGTCTTCGGCGACCCCGAAGAGCCCCACCACCGCGACGCCCTCGCCCTGACCATCCAGACCGAGGAAGCGATCGCCGCCGTGTTGCGACGCGACGACCGCATCGGCCCCCGTGACGCCGCCACGCTCGCGCACATCGTCTCCGCGATCATGTTCCTCAGCATGGCGGCCACGACCAACATCGCCCGCACCGTCGAGGACATCCTGCGGGAGATCAGAGACCAGGTCCGGGTTCTCCTGCCACGCTGATCGCTGCACAACCTCCGATCAGAGTTGACCCACGTCGATGACTCGGACAACCGCGTGCCCCTCGTCGTCCGACGCCACCAGATCGACCTCCGCGGTGATCGCCCAGTCATGGTTGTGCGCTGGGTCGTCCAGCACCTGCCGCACCCGCCACAGATCAGGTAGCTCCTCGACCATGAACAGCCCAGGACCGCGCGCGTCAGCACCAAGACCGATCTCGTCGAGCTCGGCGAAGTAAGGCTCGAGCGCGACCCGCCATGCCTCAGCCGTCAGCCCATCGTCGAGTGTGGCCAGCTCCGCATAGGCATGCCGTGCCGCCAGCTCCACGCGGCGGAACATGGCGTTGCGCACCTGCACGCGGAATGCCCGCGGATTGGCCGTCACCCGCGGCGGCGTCTCGTCGGGCAGCGCGTCCTCGGCAGCAAGGGGGTCTGGATTGCGCAGCTTTTCCCACTCGTCCAAGAGGCTCGAGTCGACCTGTCGCACCAGCTCGCCCAGCCACTCGACCAGGTCGGTGACCTCCTCGGTGCGCGCCTCCTCGGGCACGGTCTGCCGCATCGCCCGATAGGCGTCGGCGAGATAGCGCAGCACCAGTCCCTCGGAACGGCCGAGCCCATAGAAGCCGACGTACTGCGAGAAGCTCATGGCCCGCTCGAACATGTCCCGCGCGACCGACTTGGGTGACAACCGGTGATCCTCCACCCACGGATGCCCGCGCCGGTAGGCGTCATAGGCGACGTGCAACAGGTCCTCGAGCGGTCGCGGATAGCTGACGTCTTCGAGGGCGTCCATGCGCTCCTCGTATTCCATGCCCTCGGCCTTCATCGCGGCTACGGCCTCGCCACGCGCCTTCGACTCCTGCGCCATCAAGACCGCCCGCGGGTCCTCGAGCGTCGCCTCGATGACCGACAACACGTCAAGCGCATAGCTCGGCGATTCACGATCGAGCACCTCCAACGCCGCGTAGGCAAACGGCGACAGTGGCTGGTTGAGCGCGAAGTCACGCTGAAGCTCCATGTGCAACCGCACCGTGCGACCCCGCTCGTCCGGCGCCGGTAGCCGCTCGACCACCTCCGCGGCGAGCAGCGCGCGATAGATGGAGATGGCACGCCGCACATGCCGGCGCTGCGCCGCCGTTGACTCATGGCTGCCCGTCAGGAGGTGCCGCGCATGCGCGAACACATCCCCCGGCCGCTGCACGAGATTGAGCACCATGGCATGGCTCACCTCGAACCGTGATGACAGCGGCTCGGGTGGAGCGGCAACCAGCTTGTCGAACGTGCCCCGACCCCACGACAGGACACCCTCAGGTGCCTTCTTTCGTACGACCTTTCGCCGCTTCTTCAGGTCATCGCCGGCCTTGGCGAGCGCCTTCTCGTTGTCGATGTCGTGCTCGGCGGCCTGCACGACGACCGTGCCCATTGTGTCGAACCCGGCGCGCCCCGCCCGCCCCGCGATCTGGTGAAACTCCCGAGCCTTGAGATGCCGCGTGCGCCGACCGTCGTACTTGGTCAAACCCGTCAGCACCACGGTGCGAATCGGCACGTTGATGCCAACACCCAGCGTGTCGGTGCCGCAGATCACCTTGAGCAGCCCGGCTTGCGCGAGCCGTTCGACGAGGCGTCGATAGCGCGGCAGCATGCCCGCGTGGTGGACGCCGATGCCGTGCCGCACCAGCCGGGACAACGTCTTGCCGAACCCCGGGCCGAACCGAAAGCCGCCGATCAGCTCTGCGATCGCGTCCTTCTCCTCGCGGGAGCACACGTTGATGCTCATTAGCGCCTGTGCACGCTCGACCGCGGCCGCCTGCGTGAAGTGCACGACGTAGACAGGTGCTTGGTGCGTCGACAGGAGCTCCTCGAGCGTCTCGTGCAAAGGAGTGAGAGCGTACGAGAAATGCAGTGGTACGGGACGCTCAGCGCTCGCGACCGTGGCGGTCGGCCGACCCGTGCGCTTCGTGAGGTCCTCCTCGAAGAACGTCGTGTCGCCAAGCGTCGCCGACATGAGCAGGAACTGTGCCTGCGGCAGCTCGATGATCGGCACTTGCCACGCCCAGCCACGATCGGGCTCGGAGTAGAAGTGGAACTCGTCCATCACGACGAGGCCGATGTCGGCGTCGGCTCCCTCCCGCAGGGCGATGTTGGCGAGGATCTCCGCGGTGCAGCAGATGATCGGCGCGCCAGGGTTGACGCTCGCGTCGCCGGTGAGCATGCCGACCTTGTCGGGCCCGAACGTGTCGCACAGGTCGAAGAACTTCTCCGACACGAGCGCCTTGATCGGTGCGGTGTAGAAGCTGCGCCGACCCTCGGCGTAAGCGAAGAACTGCGCTCCCGCGGCGACCAGGCTCTTGCCCGACCCGGTCGGTGTGCTGAGGATGACGTTGGCCCCGGACACCAGCTCGATGAGCGCCTCCTGCTGCGCCGGGTAGAGCTCGATGCCACGCTCGGCCACCCACTCCTCGAACGCCACGAACAGCGAGTCGGCGTCGGCCGTCGTCGGCAGAACGAGGGTCACGTGAAGGCCGCGATTCCGGTGAGCTCCCGGCCGATGGCCAGCGTATGCACCTCGCTCGTGCCCTCGTAGGTCAGCACTGACTCCAGGTTGTTGGCGTGCCGGATGACTGGGTATTCGAGGCTGATGCCGTTGGCTCCAAGGATCGTGCGCGACTGGCGCGCGATGTCGAGGGCAACCCGCACGTTGTTGAGCTTGCCCAGGCTGATCTGCGTGGACGACACCGCGTGGTCGTCCTTGAGCCGGCCCAGGTGCAACGCCAGCAGCATGCCCTTGCCGAGCTCGAGCGCCATGTCGGTGAGCTTGGCTTGTGTGAGCTGGTGCGCCGCGAGCGGCTTGCCGAACACCTCGCGGTCCAGTGCATATGACGTCGCGACGTCGAGGCAGTCGCGGGCCGCGCCCAGCGCCCCGAAGACGATGCCGAACCGCGCCTCGTCGAGGCAGCCGAGCGGCCCCGACAGCCCGCGCGCAGCTGGAAGCAGCGCGTCAGCCGGAAGCCGTACGTTGTCGAGGACGAGCTCGCTCGTGACGCTGGCACGCAACGACAGCTTGTGCTTGATCACCGGAGCGGAGAAGCCGCGGGCGTCCGTCGGCACAAGAAACCCGCGGATGCCGTCGTCCGTACGCGCCCACACGACGGCCACATTGGCGATTGAGCCGTTGGTGATCCACGTCTTGGTGCCGTCCAGCACCCAGTCGGAGCCGTCACGCGTGGCCCGGGTGCGCATGCCGGCCGGGTTGGAGCCGAAGTCGGGCTCCGTCAGCCCGAAGCAGCCGATGGCGTCGCCGGCCGCCATGCGCGGCAGCCACTCCTGCTTCTGCTCCTCGCTGCCGTATGCCCAGATGGCATACATCGCGAGCGACCCTTGCACCGACACGAGGCTACGCAGCCCGGAGTCGGCCGCCTCGAGCTCGAGGCAGGCCAGGCCGTAGGACGTCGCATTGCTGCCCGCGCAGCCGTAGCCCTGTAGGTGCATGCCCAGCACGCCGAGACCGCCCAGCGCCTTGGCGAGGTCGCGGGCGGGCAGCTCCCCAGCCTCGAACCACTCGGCAACGTGCGGGCGCAGCTGCTTGTCGCCGAACACGCGCACCGCCTCCTGGACGGCGCGCTCCTCGGAGGTCAGCAGCGCGTCGATCCCGAACAGCTCCCATGCCGGGACGGGTCGCCGCGCCTTGGCGGTGGGTTCTGTCACAGGGCCCAACATACGGTGGGGGCGTGACTGAACTGAAAGACGAGCTCCACCGCAAGCTGCAGGCCAGCCGAGCCGGTCTGCTGTCCAAGCTGGAGGGCCTGAGCGAGTACGACCTTCGCCGCCCCATGACCCCCTCAGGCACCAACCTCCTGGGCTTGGTCAAGCACCTGGCCGGGGTGGAGTACGGCTACCTGGGAGAGTCGTTCGACCGGCCGGCGCCGGAGCCGTTGGCCTGGATCGACGACGGCTCCATCTGGGAGAGCGCCGACATGTGGGCGAAGGCCGACGAGTCGAGCGACTACTTGATCGGGCTCTACAAGCGGGCCTGCGCGCACGCCGACCAGACGATCGCCGGGCTCGACCTGGACGCGCCTGGGTCAGTGGCGCACTGGCCAGAGGAGAGGCGCAACACCACCCTCGGCGTGCTGCTCATCCGCATGGTCGACGAGACCGCCCACCACGGCGGCCACGCCGACATCGTCCGTGAGCTCATCGACGGGCGGGGCGGTCCCGATCACGATGACATCGGGGACGAGCAGTGGTGGAGCGACTACGTGGCGGCGATCCAGGAGGCGGCTGACACGTTCCGCTAGCCGCTCCTGCCCGGGCGGGACAGCCGCGAGCGGGTAACTCCTGGTCGTATAGGAGCACCAAACTTCCCGGATGCCGTGGCATCACCCGGCCATCCACATCACGCCGCGGAGGCGACCCCGATCCACAGATGTCTTGTCGGGCATCGGCAGGACGGAGGGGCGGCGCGAACCTCGGTGCGTGACGAGTCCGGTCTCGCGCTCCAACTGGCGTCAGGTGGCTGCGGCCCAGGATGGCGCCCCTGTCACGCGCGCGCCTACGGCTTGGGCGTCGAGCTCGATGGCCGCGCAGCGCATCAGATGAGGAACGTCATCGCGACCATCGTCGGGACAACGCGGTCGCCGTCGACGGTGACACGGGTCTGCGTTACGGGTGGCACGACGTGGCCGGCGCGCCCTGCGAAGCAGCCATCGAGCTGGCTCAGCTACTCAGCCGGCATGGCTGGACGGGTCGGCTGCGCCCGTGTGGCCCGGACTGCCCCGCAGGGCGCCCCTCATCGGGGTAACTCCGTGCCGCATAGCGACACCGACTTACCCCGATCCGCTTTCAGCCATTGACTCCGCGGGCAGGTCGAACCAACGCAGCTGTTCGAAGTCGCTGCTGACGCCCGGCGGCTGCTCGTCGAAGGTCGGCTCGTGGTCGATCCCGGCGAACAGCCGCCGGGCCTCGTCCACATAGCCACGCAGAGCCGATTCGGGCGCGCGGTCATGGTGCTGCGGCCAGCGCATCTTGCCCTGGTGGTCGTACGCGACATGGTCGAGGCGGAGTGGCGGCTCCGGCTGACCGAGCTTGTGCCGCCACAGCCCGGTGTCGGGGTCGAAGTGATAGTCGGTGAGCAGCTTCCATCCGTGAGTGGCCACCAGGTTGACGGCCTCGATGATGTAGTCACAGACCGCGTCGGAGATGAAGTAGTTGAAGCTGACCCTGGTCCAGCCGGGCTTGATGCCCTCGCAACCGTGCGCGATCTCGCGCTCGAAGGCGTGCGACTGCTCGATGTCGATGCCCAGCAGCGCGTGGCCGTAGGGTCCGGCGCAGGAGCACCCGCCGCGGCTCTGGATGCCGAACAGGTCGTTGAGCACGGCGACGACGAAGTTGTGGTGGAGGTAGTGGCCGCCACCCGGTCGGTGGATGACGAAGGACACGATCGAGAGCCGCTCGGCGTCGAGGTTGCCGAGGATCTCGATGTTGGGGTGCGTGCGCCATGACGACACAGCTCGGCGGAGGAAGCGCTCCTCCTGCGCCCGGATCATCTCGACACCGACCGCCTCCTTGAGCTGGAACACCAAGCCGGCTCGGATCGAGTCGACGATTGCCGGTGTGCCGCCCTCCTCGCGGTGTACGGGGTCGGTGAGGTAGCGATGCGCCTCCGGATTGACGTACGTGACGGTGCCTCCGCCTGGCACTGTCGGGACGCGGTTCTGCAGCAGCTCCCGTCGCACCACGAGGACGCCGGGTGTCCCTGGCCCGCCGACGAACTTGTGCGGCGAGATGAAGATGGCGTCCTTGTAGGCGAGAGGATCCTCGACCGGGAGCATCTCGACGTCGACGTAGGGCGCGGCCGCGGCAAAGTCCCAGAACGACAGCGCGTCGTGCTCATGAAGAAGCGCGGCGATGCGATGAGTGTTGGTGACGATGCCGGTGACGTTGGACGCGGCCGAGAACGAGCCGATGCGCAGCGGTCGGTCGGCGAACTCGACCAGGCGCTTCTCCAGCACCTCGAGGTCGATGTGTCCGTCGCGATCCTCGGGGATCCGGACGACCTCGGCGATCGACTCACGCCAAGGTAGCTCGTTGGAGTGGTGCTCGAACGGTCCGACGAACACGACCGGTCGTTCGTCGAGCGGAATCTGGTCGATGAGGTGGTAGCGGTCCTCGAACGCGGACGGCACGCGAAGACCGAGGATGTTGATCAGCTTGTCGATGGCGCCGGTCGAGCCAGAACCGCAGAAGATGACGAGCGTGTCCTCATCGCCGCCGACGGCGTCGCGGATGATGCGCCGGGCATCCTCGCGGAGGCGTGTCGTCTGCAGACCGGTGCCCGAGCTCTCGGTGTGCGTGTTGGCGTAGCGCGGGAGCACCTCGTCGCGGATGAAGTCCTCGATGAAGTCGAGCGAGCGGGCGGAGGCGGTGTAGTCGGCGTAGGTCACACGTCGAGGACCGTACGGCCCGGTCATCACCTGGTCGTCGCCGATCACTCCGGAACGGATGCGCTCGAGCAACGCGTCGCCCGGCCCCGCTGGCCACGCGGTCATGTCAGTGGATGCTACGCCCGGTCGAGACGGCATCTGACGGGTTTACGGTCAGCGGTCGAGCAGCTGGTCGATCCGGGCGATGAGCTCGGCGGCCTCATCGGTCGACACGACAGGCGCGACCGGCACGGGCTCGACGACCTCTTCGGCTCGGCGGACTGAGCGCCGTCTCCGGATCCGAATCTGTTCCATGGCTGCCTCCGCTATGAAGAGCCGCGAAGCGGTGTCGAGATACCTGGTCAGACCCCCCAGAGCGGCCGAACTCATCGCCGCGGGCGTGCAGCCCGTCAGATCTCCCCGCCCTGACGCCGGTTTCGGTAACCCCGGGACCTCGCGGACTGCGAGGCGCGCATCCGCTTCAGGGTGTAGTCGTCGTCGCGGGACCCGAGCGCCGTCATCGTCTCGGCGATCCACGCCTGCTCGTGGTCGAGCTCCCGACTCGGCGGGGCGGCCGCGAGGTCCGCGGACGCGGCCGTCAGCGTGTCACGCGCTCCGCTCACGTCACCGTCGCGCAGCAGCCGCTCGCTCTCCTTCTTGGCCTTCTGCGTCTCCACCATGAGCCGCTCGCGCCGCACCTCGGCGTCGGGGACCCGGCCGGCGGCGACGTCGGCCGGCACGACGTTGACGCTGATCGGCAGCGTCAGGACGTGCTCGGTGAGGTCGGGCAGCTCGACATAGCGCACCTCGAGCTCGGCCACCGTGGCCAGGCCCAGGGCCGCCTTGGACGGCACCGCGACCTCGAGCACCAGCCGTCGCTCGTCGCCGCCGTAGAAGTCGCCGAGCTCAACCAGCACACCCTCGGCGATCGCGGTCGCGGGCAGGTCATTGAGCAGCCGGATCGCCGCCACGCCGTCAAGGGGACGGATCAGCAGGCTTGCGGCCTGGACGGTCTTGGTGAGCAGACCGTCGATCTCGGCCGCCACGGCGACGATCGTGCCCTCGGCGTGCTCGGCGAACGAGTGGTTGCCCTGGCCGCCCTCGGCAATGGCCGCCAGGATCCGCTCGTCATAACCGGTGCCGATGCCCACTGTCGAGGTCGTCACGCCAGCCGACGACGCCTGGCGGGCAACCGAGCACAGCTGGTCGGGGTCGGTGACGCCCGCGTTGGCGTGACCGTCCGACAGCAGCAGCACGGTCGCGCCGGTCTGCCCGGCTGCCCGTCGCGCCTCTTGGAGGCCGCGCAGGTAGCCCGACGACAGGTCCGTGCTCCCACGCGGGTCGACCGCCGCGATCAGCTGCCTCACCCGTGGGCGGCGGAGCACCCCGACCCGCTCGGCCGGCACGAGCACCTGCGCCTCGTGATCGAAGACGACCAGTCCGAACCGGTCCCGGTCGTCGAGTCGGTCGACGAGAGTCAGCAGCGCGCCCTTGGCGTGGTCGAGGCGATCACCCCCCATGGAGCCGGAGCGGTCAAGGACGACGACCGCGGTGTGCTCCGCGCGTTGCACGTCCGATGCGGGAGCCGGTGGCGCGTCGAGCTGGAGCATGACCGTGACGAGCTCGTCGGCCTCCAGGGCCACGACGTCGACGTCGAGATGGGCGGATACGTGCACGGTTGGCCTCCAGGTGGTCATGTGTGGTGTGTCTACTGAGTGGACACTGTACGGCACCCCGCACCTCCTTGTCCACTGATTAGACAGGTCGATCTGTACACTCGCTAGGCATGCGCCACGACGAGCCCGGAGTCGTACGGATCCGCGACGGTCAACGCACCACCCTCGGCCGCTTCCTCGAGGACCTCACCAAACGCCGCGGCCAGCCGATCACCACCCTGACCGACCAGGCGCAGATCTCGCGGGCCTACTACTACCTGCTCCGTGACGACAAGCAGACCCCGTCGATCGAGACGCTGGCCAACCTGCTGAGTGCGCTCGGTGTGGACTTCCGGTTGGGAACCCCGACCGACGACGCCGACTTCGTGGTGTCGCTCGAGGACAGCGAATGGGTGATCCGGCTCGGCTACGAGGGCAGGCGTGCTGCCCGGGCGCGCACCGTACGCGCGATGACTTACGCAGGGAGCCCACATGCCGACAGCGGCATGCCACTCGCGGCCGCACCGCCACCCCCTGCCAGCGCAACCCGGCACAGCGGGCAGACGTTCGTCGTCGCAGCCGGCCGGCCGGTGTCGCAGACGCCTCGACAGGCCCGCCTGCTGTCCGACCTGGTCGAGGCAGCCGGCAGCCTCGATGAGGAGCATCTCGAGGCGCTCGTACGCAACGCTCAGCTGTTCGCCAAGACAGCCGAGTAGGCCCTCCCTAGACTCGCGTGCGTGACCTCCCCTGGCCCAGGAGCACTCAGCGTTGGGCCCGGACCTGACGGTCCGGCGGCCGATGCATTGCTGAAAGCCGGACGGTTCTTCACGCGCTGGGACGAGTCGCAGGACGGCCGTGCCGTCACCGCTGGAGCCACGACAAGGTCGTCCGCGCGGCTCGTAGTCGGGGCGGTTGGACCTACGACTACGACAGCGGTCCTGGTCGACGAGCACGACATCCTTGAGGTACGTCGGAACTGCTGCGCGAGCAGGGCCACGACGCGGAGGACCGCGGCAACCTGTTCGCAACCCAACCAGAGCCCGAGATTCCGGCCGGGACGACGTTCGTCGCGATGGCGTTCTTCCTGGGGATTGGCACCGGTGGTGTCTTCGCGTGGGTCGCCAGGCGATCGCCCGCAGACCGGGTGGGCAGTGTCGCCGGCATCGTCGGCGCCGCTGGCGGGCTCGGTGGCTTCTTCCCGCCGCTCGTGATGGGGGCGACCTACGACGAGGCAGACCACAGCTACACGGTGGGGTTGGTGTTGCTGTTCATCACGGCGGTTGTGGCCTTCATCTACGTCCTCGTGGCACTTTCACGGGAGCGGACGCGTACCGAGAGCTGAGGATCGGTGAGTACTACACCCATCGGCGACTATGCGCTGATCTCCGACCGGCACTCGGCCGCCTTGGTGAGCCTCGACGGCTCGGTCGACTGGCTGTGCTTCCCGAGATTCGACAGCCCGTCCGTGTTCGCGAGATTGCTCGATGAAGATGCCGGCCACTGGTCCGTCCGGCCATCCACCCAGTACCAGTCGTCACGTCGCTATCTCGACCGGACCATGGTCCTCGAGACGAGGTTCGAGACCGACACCGGCGTCGCACTTGTCACCGACGCGCTACTCGTCAGGCATCACAACGATGGGCACCAGCTCGGGGCCGGCGCGCCTCACCTGCTCGCGCGGCGCGTCGCCTGTCAGTCCGGCACGGTCGAGATGGACATCGAGTACCGGCCGCGACCGGAGTACGGCCTCATCGTCCCGATCCTGTCCGCGGTCGAGGGAGGCGTCACTTCCCGTGGCGGCGCCGATTGGCTCGTCCTGAGCACGCCGGTGCCGCTCGACCCGGACGGCCACGGCTCCGCCCGCGGTCGACTGCGGTTGGCGGCCGACGAGACCGCGCACCTAGGCGTGCATCGCTCCACTCTCGAGCAAACTCCGGCGCGGGTATGGAGCCAGGCCGAGCTCTCCGCGTGGCTCGACGGGACGGTCACCGCTTGGCAGGAATGGTCGGAAGAGCACCAGGCCTACGAAGGCCCCTGGAGCCACCTCGTGCACGTCAGCGGGCGCGTCCTGGGGGCACTCTCCTACCAGCCGAGCGGCGCGATCGTCGCAGCCGCCACCACGTCGCTCCCGGAGGCGGTCGGTGGGGATCGCAACTGGGACTACCGCTATGCCTGGGTTCGCGACGCGAGCCTGACCATGGAGGCACTGTGGGTGGCTGCCTGTCCCTACGAGGCCGCGGACTTCTTCTCTTTTCTGGCCACGGCGGCGCCGAACCTCGAGAGCAGTCGGGCCATGCAGATCATGTTCGGCGTCGGTGGCGAGCACGACCTCTCCGAGCGCGTCCTTCCGCACCTTCGTGGCTGGCGTGACAGCCGCCCGGTGCGCGTCGGGAACGGTGCCTGGGTGCAACGGCAGATCGACGTCTACGGCGAGCTGTTGGGTGCCGCGCACCGGCTCGTCGAGCTGCTGTCGAGTGACGCCGACGACGACACCCGCAGGTTTCTCGCCGCCTGCGCGGACGCGGCTGCCGAGCGCTGGCGAGAGAAGGACCAGGGGATCTGGGAGGTCCGCGGCGATCCTCAGCACTTCCTCTACTCGAAGGTCATGTGCTGGGCGGCGCTGGACCGGGCGATCAAGCTCGCCGACCGCCTCGGATTCAGCGAGCGCGTCGATGCGTGGGCCCGGACTAGGGACGAGATCCATGCGGCGGTCCTGCGCGATGGCTGGAGCGACGAGGCGGGCGCGTTCACCCAGTACTTCGGCTCCACCGATCTCGACGCAAGCAACCTGATGATGCCGATCGTCGGGTTCCTCCCGCCTGATGATCCGCGGATCCTGGCGACCATGGACGCCATCGAGCAGCGGCTTACCGACGCGCACGGTTTGGTCTACCGCTATCGCACGGAGTCGGGCGTCGACGGGCTCGCCGGGGAGGAGGGGTCGTTTCTGCTCTGCACGTTCTGGCTGGCTCAGGCGCTGGCCATGTCGGGGCAGGTCGAGCGGGCCCGCGTGGTGTTCGAGCGTGCGGCCGCCTATGTCAACGACGTCGGCCTGCTTGCCGAGGAAGTCGACCCCGCCACCGGTGAGCTGCTCGGCAACTTCCCGCAGGCGTTCAGCCACATCGGACTGGTCAACGCGGCATGGGAGATCAGCGAGGCCGAGCGTCGTCGCGCCGGCGAGCCGGCCAGGGAGCTGTGGCGCGATGAGTGAGATCGTCCCGCGCTGAAGATCCGACAACGCCGGTGCGATGACGCTGCGGTTGTCGGTGATCCTCTCGACGATGTCTCCGAAGGGCGCGGTTGCGTTACACAGTCGGTTGGCGCAGCGCGCCAACGTACACACCGATCAGCACGAGTACCCCGCCAAGCCCCATCCACGCGCTGATCTGTTCGTTGTCAAGCCACACAGACAACAAGACTGTGACGAGCGGGATGAGTACGAACCCGTACGCCGCGCGCGACGCCGCCCAGTACTTCAGCACGAAGATGTACAGGCTGAACACGAGGATCGAGCCGACCACCACGAGGTAGCCGATCGCCAACCACGTCTCCGCTTCCGTCGGTGCGTGCCATCGCTCGCCGGCGGCGGCCGACCCTACGAGCAGGAGGACCGCCCCCGTCGCCATCCCGACGGTGTTCATGGTCACCGGGTGCACGGGCGGGAACCGGCGTACCAACAGCAGGGCGAGCGCGAAGCAAACCGCCGAGCCGAGCGCGGCGACGAGCGACCGCAACGGGATCGACTCGCGCAGCGGTGCTTGTGACATCAGGCCCACACCGACGAGTGCGATCGAGCAGCCCAAGGCGGACGCCGTACGGAGACGTTCCTGTCGCAACGCCACCGCGAGCAACAGGGTGAACAGCGGAACAAGGGACAGCAGGATTTGCCCAAACCCGGCGTGCAAGTCGACGAGTGCGTAGTAGGCGAGGGCGAAAGCGCCGCCGAAGTTGAACACGCCGTAGAGCACGGCCCCGGCTAGCGACCGCCCTCGTGGAATGCCTAACCGCAGCACCACCATGATCGCGCCGAGCAGGACTGCGGCAAGGCCGAATCGCAGCCCCGCTCCCCACAACGGGTCGAGTTCGCGGTTGCTGAACCGCACGCCGACCCCGTTGCCGCCGGCCAGGATCGACTCGGCGATAAAGGCAATGAGGGCGATACGTTCGGTTTGCTCCGTCCGTTGGCCCTGTGCCGCCCCGACCGAGTCACTTACGCGGTCGTCGGCCATGTGCCTCTCCTGCCGATCGCGACTCTGCGCGGTTCCGTGGTCGCTACGAGTCAGAGTACCGCCGCGACGTCAAGAGGGTCCCGCGAATCTGTGGGTAGTGAGTGACCGGAATGCCTTGCTGTGTAAGGGCTCCGGAGCCTCGGCGGGTCGCGAGACGCGACTGACTCGCGACCTCGTCCAGAGGTCGGGCGGGCCCGGACCATCCGTCGGAGGGGTGGACAGATCGTGCTCGGGTCGTAGATTGCAACATTGCTGGCCGCGCACGGACCGCTGGCCTCCGGCGGGAGCCCAGACCATGAACAGCACGCATGCCAGGTCGCACTTGTCCGCGCCTATGCTCTGTGTCGTGGCGCCGCTCGAAGGCATAGGTCTGGATAGTCTTCAACGCGCTGCCGGCGCAGGAGGCGCGCACTGCACTGCTGGCCTGCTGCTCATCGTCGGAGTGGGCGGGTCGCCTGACCGCGCGGAGGCCGTACGACTCCATGGCCGCCCTGTTGTCGGAGGCTGACGCCGCGCTCGCCGACGTCGACGAGCGCGAGGTCGACAAGGCGCTCGCCGGGCACCCTCGGATCGGCGACCGTGCTGCCGCCACGCACAGTGCCTGGTCCAGGCTCGAGCAGTCGGGGGTCGACGGCACGTCTGACGAGACGCTGGCGGCGCTGGCCGACGGAAACCGCGCCTACGAGGAGCGCTTCGGCCATGTCTACCTCGTCTGTGCCACGGGCCGGTCGGCCGACGAGCTGCTGGCGATCCTGCAGAGTCGGCTGCACAACGACCCCGACACCGAGCGCAAGGTCGTCCGCGACGAGCTCGGCAAGATCAACCGGCTCCGCCTCGAGAAGCTGCTCGGCGCATGAGCACGGTGACCACACACGTGCTCGACACCGCGCGCGGCCAGCCGGCCGCCGGCGTGCCGGTGCGGCTCGAGGAGGTCGACGGCGACGTGACGCGGGCGGTCGCCGACGGCGTCACTGGCGCCGACGGCCGCATCAGCGACCTCGGACCGAGCGGGCTGCCGGAGGGCATCTACCGCCTCGTGTTTGATACCGGCGCCTACGCAGCGGCCCACGGCGAGGAGCCATTCTTCCCCGAGGCGACCGTGACGTTCGTGATCGCCGACTCCGACGCGCACTACCACGTGCCGCTGCTGATCAGCCCCTACTCCTACTCGACCTACCGGGGGAGCTAGGCCGATGGCGATCGTCCTGGGTCCCAACCGGTACGGCAAGGCGGAGAACCGCATCGTCCGCATCTTCCGCGACACGCGCGGCACGACCTGCGCGACATCAACGTCTCGACGTCACTGCGTGGCGACTTCGCGGACGCGCACACTGTCGGCGACCAGTCGAAGGTGTTGCCGACCGACACCCAGAAGCAGACCGCCTATGCCTACGCCAAGCTGACGGGCATCGACTCGATCGAGGACTATGCGCTCGCCCTCGGCAAGCATTTCGTTGACGACATCGCGCCCGTTGAGGGCGCCCGCGTCACAGTCGAGCAGTACGACTGGGAGCGCATAGTCGCCGACGGCAGGCCGCACGACCATGCTTTCGTACGCGCGGGGCGCGGCACCCGCACCACGGTCGTCACCGTCGACGGCAGGGGTGACCAACAGCAAACCAGCGTTGTGTCCGGCATCAAGGACCTCATCGTTCTCAAGTCCACGGGCTCGGAGTTCGCCGGCTTCCTCAGGGACGGATACACCGTGCTCGAGGACACGCACGACCGCATCCTGTCGACGTCGCTCGTGGCCGGTTGGCGCTACCTCGGCCGCACCGCCGACTGGAACGCCACCTTCGACAGCGTCCGCGCGATCCTGCTGGAGCAGTTCGCCGTCGTGCACAGCCTGGCACTGCAGCAGACGCTGTTCCACATGGGTCAGGCCGTGCTCGAACGCCATGGCGACATCGCCGAGGTCGAGCTGACGGCGCCCAACGTGCACCACTTCCGCTACGACCTCGAGCGCTTCGGCATCGACAACCCGGGTGAGGTGTTTCACGTGGACGACAGACCGTACGGGCTCATCGAGGTCACCGTGCAGCGTGACGACGTACCCGATGATGGGCGGCGTGCCTGATGTCCGACATCAAGGTGCACGGGCCGGCGGTTGACCGTGGCGACGAGATCCTCACACCCGAGGCATTGGCGTTCGTCGGTGAGCTCCAGGAACGGTTCGGCCCGCGGCGTGACGAGCTGCTCGACAGACGCAGAGCCCGACGCGACGAGATCCGGCGAGCGGGCACCCTCGACTTCCTGGCCGAGACCGCCGCCATCCGCGACTCCGACTGGCGCGTCGCGGAGGCCCCGGCAGACCTGCGTGACCGGCGCGTCGAGATCACCGGGCCGACCGAGCGCAAGATGGCCATCAACGCGCTCAACTCGGGGGCCAACGTGTGGCTCGCCGACCTCGAGGACGCCAACACCCCGCACTGGCACAACGTCATCGAGGGCCAGGTCAACCTGCGCGACGCCGTGCGCCGAACGATCCGGCTGCAGACCGACGCGAAGGCGTACGAGCTGAGGACGGACGCGGATCTCGCCGTCATCGTCGTGCGCCCTCGTGGCTGGCATCTCGACGAGCGGCACATCTCCCTGGCCGGGCGGCCGGTGGTGGGCGCGCTGGTCGACTTCGGCCTGCACTTCTTCCACAACGCCGCCGAGCTGCTCGCGCGGGGCAGCGGCCCGTACTTCTACCTCGCCAAGACCGAAAGCCACCTCGAGGCGCGCCTCTGGAACGACATCTTCACGTTCGCCGAGGAGCGACTGGGCATCCCGCACGGGACCATCCGGGCGACGGTGCTCATCGAGACGATCACCGCAGCGTTCGAGATGGACGAGATCCTGTACGAGCTGCGCGAGCACGCATCCGGTCTCAACGCCGGCCGGTGGGACTACCTGTTCAGCATCATCAAGAGCTTCCGCGCGTCGGGGTCTGAGTTCGTGCTGCCCGACCGTGGCGCCGTCACCATGACGGCGCCGTTCATGCGCGCCTACACCGAGCTCCTGGTGCGCACCTGCCACCGCCGAGGGGCGTTCGCCATGGGCGGCATGGCCGCGTTCATCCCGAGCCGACGCGACGCGGCGATCAACGAGGTGGCCCTGGCCAAGGTGCGTGCCGACAAGGAACGCGAGGCAGGCGACGGCTTCGACGGGTCGTGGGTTGCGCACCCCGATCTCGTGCCCGTGTGTCGGGAGGTCTTCGACGCCGCCTTGGGTGACCGACGCAACCAGCTCGACCGCCTGCGCGACGACGTGCACGTGACGGCCCCGATGCTGCTCGATGTCGCATCGACCCCGGGCGCGGTGACCGCCGAAGGGCTGCGCACCAACGTCGAGGTCGCGCTTGCTCTACCTCGACGCGTGGCTGCGCGGCACCGGTGCGGTCGCGATCCACAACCTCATGGAGGACGCGGCCACGGCCGAGATCTCGCGGTCCCAGATCTGGCAGTGGGTGCACAACGACGTCGTCCTCGACAACGGTGCCCTGGTCACCGACCAGCTCGTCCGTGAGGTGCTGGACGCCGAATACGCACGGCTCGCCGCAGAGGCACCGGAAGGCAGCCGGCTGAAGGACGCGCGTGACCTGTTCGAGCAGGTCGCGCTGGCTGACGAGTTCGTCGAGTTTCTCACCATCCCCGCCTATGACCTCATCAACGGGGCGTGAGAGGCATGCGCGAGGGGCTGCTCGCCGAGGTCGACAGCATGCTCGCGGAGGCCGATGCCGAGCTCGTGGGACTGTTCCCGGGCGAGCCGACTGCTCGGCAGCCGGTGCACACGGTCTACGTGCCCGGTGACCGCATGCATGCCGGCATCTGCGACGAGTGGGGTGCGGCCGCGCGGCAGGCGCTAGCGGAGCACGCGCCGGACGCGTCGTCGCTCGCCACGATCGTCGACTTGGACGCGTCGCTGGTCGACGACGTGCTGCCGAGGGTGGTCCGCAAGCTCGAGCGTGAGCCGATCGAAGACTTGCGCATCGACTTCGAGGACGGTTTCGGGCGCCGGCCGGACGAGGTCGAGGACGCCGCAGTGGTCGACGCAGCCCGGGTCGCCGCCACGGTTGCGACGCCGTACATCGGAATCCGCTTCAAGTCCTTCGAGCCGGCGACTCGTCGGCGTGGCATCCGGACTCTCGACCTGTTCCTCGGTGAGCTGCTGGCGGCGGGTGGCCCGTCCGGCGAACTCGTGGTCACGATGCCCAAGGTGACGTCGGTCGCCCAGGTCGAGGCGATGGTGCTGGTCTGCGAGCGGCTCGAGCATGCCTACCGCGTCCCGGTCGGGCGGCTGCGCTTCGAGCTGCAGGTGGAGACGCCGCAGGCCGTGCTCGGACCGGATGGGACCGCGCTTGTGGCGCGCATGGTCCACACCGCTGCCGGGCGGCTGTCCGGCCTGCACTACGGCACCTATGACTTCAGCGCGGCGGCGGGCATTTCGGCGGCCTACCAGTCGCTCGAGCACCCCATCGCCGACCACGCCAAGGAGGTCATGCAGCTCGCCGCGGCGGGCACCGGCGTGTGGGTGTCGGACGGCTCGAGCAACGTGCTGCCCGTCGGGTCGCAGGCTCACGTGCACGCCGCATGGGCTCTCCACGCACGACTGGTGCGGCGGTCTCTCGAGCGCGGGATCTACCAAGGCTGGGATCTGCATCCGGCGCAGCTTGTGACCCGCTATGTCGCGACCTACGCGTTCTTCCGCTCTGGCCTTCCAGCGGCGGCAGCGCGGCTTCGTGCCTACGTCGAGCGGGCCGACAGCGGGACTCTCGACGAGCCGGCGACCGCTCGGGCGCTCGGCGGTTTCATCGTTCGCGGTCTCGTGTGCGGCGCTCTCGATGAGGCGGAGGTGGCCAAAGCAACTGGTCTCGATAGGGCCATGCTCGACGCCTACGCGCGCACGGGTCGGAGTGGCTCGTGACGGATCGTGTCTTCCGCGCGCAGCGCGTCGTGCTGCCCGACGGTGAACGCCCCGCCGACGTCGTCGTGTCCGACGGGCGCATCGATGCGGTCCTGCCGTGGGGGCAGGCCACGGGCAACATCGTCGACATCGGTGAGCTCGCGCTGCTTCCTGGTCTGGTGGACACGCACGTCCATGTCAACGAGCCGGGGCGCACCCAATGGGAGGGCTTCGCCAGCGCGACGCGCGCGGCGGCGGCCGGTGGTGTCACGACGCTGATCGACATGCCACTCAACTCGATCCCGCCCACGACGACGGTGGAGCATCTCGAGGTGAAGCGCGCCGCAGCGCGCGGCTCGGTGCACGTCGACGTCGGCTTCTGGGGCGGCGCAATAGGCAGCAACACCGGCGACCTCAAAGCCCTGCACGAGGCGGGGGTCTTCGGGTTCAAGTCGTTCCTGTCGCCGTCCGGCGTCGACGAGTTCCCGCATCTGGTCGGCGACCAGCTCGACGACGTGCTCGCCGAGACCGCGCGACTGCGGGCCCTCTCGATCGTGCACGCCGAGGACCCTGCGGTCCTGGGGGGAGCGCCGCCGGCGCGCGGTCGGTCGTACGAGGTCTACCTCCTGTCGCGCCCCGATGCATCCGAGGTCACGGCGGTCGAGCGGCTTCTCGATGCGGTGCGACGCAGCGGCGCCCGCGTGCATGTGCTGCACGTGTCCAGCCGGCACGTGCTGCCCGTGCTCGATGCGGCGCGACGGGAGGGGCTTGCCGTCACGGCCGAGACGTGCCCGCACTACCTGATGTTCGCGGCCGAGCGAGTGCCCGACGGTGCGACGGCGTTCAAGTGCTGCCCACCGATTCGCGACACGGTCAACCAGGACGGGCTTTGGCGCGGGCTGGCGACCGGCACCCTGGACATGGTCGTGTCCGACCACTCGCCGTCGACCGCAGACGTGAAGGCTCTGGACACCGGTGACTTCGGCGCTGCTTGGGGTGGCATCGCCGGCCTACAGCTGGGGCTGTCGGCGGTGTGGTCGGAGGCATCGGCACGCGGGGTCGGGCTCGTCGACGTCGTGCGGTGGATGTCCAGCGCACCGGCGTCGCTGGTCGGTCTCGGCAGCAAGGGCGCGATCGCCGTCGGCCGCGATGCCGACCTGGTTGCGTTCGATCCAGATGCGACGTTCGAAGTCGATCCGTGGGCATTGCACCACCGCAACCCGGTGACGCCCTATGCCGGGACGACGCTGCGGGGTGTCGTACGGTCGACGTGGTTGCGGGGTGAGGTCGTGGACGGGGAGAAGACGCGTGGGGCGCTGCTCGAGCGAGGTTCGCGGTGACGAAGCGAGAGGACTTCGAGGCTCTCCCCGACCTGACCGCGCGATCACTAGGCGGCAGTGTGGTCGCTGCCAACGACGAGACGTTCGCGGAGAAGGAGAACCTCATCAAGGCCGCGGAGCCTAGGTTCTCCGCATCGACGTTCGGCAACAAGGGCCAGATCATGGACGGCTGGGAGACCAGGCGCCGCCGGGAGTCCGGTCATGACTGGGCGATCGTGCGTCTGGGTGTCCCCGGCGTGATCAGGGGTGTCGTCGTCGACACCGCGTACTTCACCGGCAACTTCCCGCCCGAGGCGTCGGTCGACGCGGCGTGCCTCGACACGTTGGGGGTGCTGCCCGATCCGGCTGAGCTCGGCAAGGTCGAGTGGGTCGAGATCGTCTCTCGGTCGCCGTTGCGCGGGGATGCACGGCAGGCGTTCGACGTGTCGAGCCAGCATCGGTTCAGCCACGTACGCCTGAATATCTTCCCCGACGGCGGAGTGGCGCGGCTGCGCGTGCACGGTGAGCCGGTCGGCGACCCCCGGTGGGTGGCTGGCGAGTCGTTCGACCTTGCCGCGATCGAGCACGGCGCGCGGGTGACGGACGCGTCCAACCGGTTCTACGCCGCGCCGGACAACGTGCTGATGCCGGGACCTGCTCGGGTGATGGGGGAGGGCTGGGAGACCGCTCGACGGCGCGACGACGGCAATGACTGGCTGGTCGTCGCGCTGGCGACGGAAGGCGTCGTACGGCGACTCGAGGTCGACACGAGGTGCTTCATCGGCAACGCGCCCGGCTGGGCACAGGTCACTGGACGCTGCGGCGACGGGCCCTGGGTCGAGCTGTTCGCCGCGGACGCCGATGCGCAAGGACACGGTGCACCGTTTCGCGCTGGACGGTGCGGTCGCCCTGGACGCGCTTCGGCTCGACATCTTTCCCGATGGCGGTCTTGCGCGGTTCCGCGCGCACGGGTTGCCGACCCCAGCGGGCCGGGCACGGCTGTTCGCCCGTTGGTACGACCGGCTCACGGAGGCCGCCGCCGTCGATCAGCTCACCGGCTTTGCGGGCGCATCAAGCGAATGGGTGGCCGCGCTCGCTGCGCAACGCCCGCTGGCGAACGCGCCGGGGGTCATCGCCGCTGTCACCGCTGCGGATGACGAGGTGCCTGGCGGCGGACCCGATCCGGACGTGTTGCGTGACCTCTTCGGAATCGTCACGGCGAGATAGGCGCGGGCGACAGGGTTCTCGCTGCCTGGGGAAAAATGGGGCCCTAGCCCTTGACGGCCCCGCCCAAACCGCCGCTCTTGAGGAAGAGCCGCTGGAACACCAGGAACAGTGCCACCGGAATGATCGTCGAGATCGCCAGGGCCGCCAGGAAGATGTCGAGCTCGACGAAGCGCTGCAGAGCCGGCAGCCGTACGGAAAGCGGCTGGAGATCGGGGTCGGGCAGCACGAGCAGCGGCCAGAGGAAGTCCTTCCACGCCGCGATCACCGCGAAGACGGACACCACGCCGAGGATCGGTCGAGACATCGGGAGGACGATCGACCAGAACATCCGGTACGGGCCGGCGCCGTCGACGCGGGCGGCCTCGAACACCTCGCGCGGCAGGTTGTCGAAGAACCGCTGCACGAGCAGCACGTTGAAGGCATTGGCGCCGGCAGGCAGCCAGACCGCCCAGTAGGAGTTGATCAACGAGGTGTTGAGCACCGGCACGTCGAGGACCGTGAGGTAGAGCGGAACGAGGAGAACGATGGCCGGGATGAAGAGCGTCGCCAAGACGATGCCGGTGATGACCTTGCGCAGCCGCGGTCGCAGGATGGACAGTGCGTAGCCCGCGGATGTGGCAATGATGAGCTGCACGGCCCAGGCGCCGGCCGCGATCACCACGGTGTTGAGGAAGTGCTTGTCGATGTCGGCGCGTGTCCACGCCGTCGAGAGATTGGCCCAGTCGATGCCGTGGGGGAAAAGGGCGAACGGGTCGCGCAGTGTGTCCTGGGTCGGCGTCACGGCCGCCTTGGCGAGCCACAGCATCGGACCGAGCCCGATGATGAACAGCAGCCCGAGCAGGGCGGCGTGGACGGCGGTGGTCGTGCGCCGGATGCGCGGTCGGCGCCACTCCGACTGCGAGATGATGCCCCGCGTGGTGTCGTCCTGCCGTGTGCGGGTGGTCATGAGGTGCTCCACGAGCGGGTGATGCGGAAGTAGATCGCGGACAACACGCCGAGAACGGCGGCGAGCATGAGGCTCAGCGCGGTCGCCGCGCCGAAGTCGCCGCCCAGGCTGTTGGTGAAGGCGTAGTTGTAGATCAGCAGGAGGATCGTGAGGCTCGAGTTGGCCGGGCCACCGCTGGTCAACAGGAACGGCTCGAGGAAGACCTGTGCCGTGCCGATGATCTGCAGGATGAAGGTGATCAGCAGGATGCCGCGCAGCTGCGGCATCGTGACATGCCAGACCTTGCGCCAGACCGAGGCGCCGTCGACTTCCGCCGCGTCGTACAGCTCGGGAGCGACACCGGTCAACGCGGCGAGGTAGATGATCACCGTGCCACCGGCTGCGGCCCAGGTCGCTTGCATGACAAGCGCCGGCATGACGATGTCGGCATCCGACAGCCACGGGAGCGGCCCGACCCCGACCCAGCCCAGGATCGTGTTGAACACACCGGTCGGGCGCGCGTCGTAGAAGAACCGCCACAGCAGCACGGCGACGACGGGCGGGATCACGACAGGCAGATAGGCCAGGGCGCTGTAAAGGCCCCTGAACCGCCGCACCTCGTTGATGAGTACGGCCGCGACGAGCGGGACCGGGTAGCCGAATACGAGGGCGAGCAGCGCGAAGTAGAGGGTGTTCTTCACCGCGGTCCACAGCAGCGGATCGGCGAATACGGCGCGGAAGTTGTCCAGCCCGACGAATGTCGGGGCGGTGACCAGGTTGGTCTCCTGGAAACTCATCACGATCGCCCGGCCGATCGGCAGCCAGGCGAACACTGCGAAGACCACGAGCATCGGCAGCAGGAAGACGAAGGTGTGAATGCGCCCGCCGCTGACCCAGGACAGCGGCGCGCGCGGCGCGCGCTTGGTCGGGGTCGGCGGTGGTGCCGTGACCGGTTCGGTCGATGCGACCGGGGTCGTCGTGCTAGTCGTCATGCTCTGCCTCTGGATGGCCTTGCGGGAACGGGCAAGGGAGGTGCCCGCCGGTGGGCGGGCACCTCCCTGCTGGGGTCACTGCTTGTCGATCAGCGCCTGAGCGTCGGCCTCGGCCTGGGCGAGCAGGCCCTTGATGTCGGCGCCCTGGTCGGTCAGAACCGTCTGGACCACCGGGTCGAGCAGCGCGTAGATCTCCTGGGTGGCGGTCTTCGGCTCGGTGACGAGCGGCTGGTCGAAGACGTTCTCGGTGTACGGCGTCATCTGCTCCAGCGGCACGTTGACGTACTCGGACAACCAGCTGAGGCGCTCTTCGTAGGTCGCCTTGTCAAACACCGGCAGCTCCGGCTCACCGACCGGTGCACCACTGTCGGCCCGTGCCTTGGCGTCCAGCTTCGCGGCCTCCTCGACGGTGAGCTTCGACATGTAGTAGAAGTCGATCCACTTGACCGCCGCCTCCTTGACGGACTCGTCGGCCTTGGCGCGGACGACGGCGAGCGTGCCGCCGCCGAGGGTGCCGGCGTCGGCGCTGTCGGCGAGGGGGAGCACCGTGACGCCGTAGTCGTCGGGGTTGAGGCCGTTCTGCGTCTTCAGGTTGCCGTAGTTGCCACCACCCGACACGTACATGCCGATCTGGCCCGCGGCGAAGTCCTGGTTGATGGTGCCCCAGTCGTACAGGAAGTTGGCGCCCATGCTGTTGTCTTCCCAGCGCATGGCCTGCATCGTCTCGAGCACGTCGACCATCTCCGGGGTGTCGATGGTGGCCGTCGCCTGGTCACCATCGATCTCCTCGGTGGTGCCACCGAAGGCGTTGTTGAGAGTGGTCAGGATCCAGCCGCCCGTGTTGCTGCTGTCATCTGGGCGTAGCCGGCCTTGCCCGTCTTCTCGGCGATCTGCTTCGCGGCAGTGCGCACCTCGTCCCACGTGGACGGCGGCGCGTCAGGGTCGAGGCCCGCCTCGGTGAACAGCGTCCGGTTGTAGTGAAGCGCCTGGCCATAGGCCGAGATCGGCATCGCCCAGATGCCGCCGTCGGCGGCCTGACCCGCCTCCGCAATCTTGGGGCTGAACTGGTCGGCGTAGGGCAGCTCGGCGACGAGGTCGCTGATGTCCGCGATCTGCTTGCGCTCGATGAGGCCGCGGCCGTCGGTGAACGGAACCGTGAACACGTCGGGCAGGGTGTCGCCCGCGAGCTCGGCGGTGAACGTCGTGGCGGTCCAGGTGTACTCCTGGGTCTCCACGTTGATGTCCGGGTTGGCATCCTCGAACTGCGCGATGCGCTCGTTGAAGGCGTCGATGGCGCCCTGCTCGAGGCCGGCGTCGATCGCGACCTTGATCGTCTGCTGGCCGCTGTCGCCGCCTTCGTCGTCGCCGCCGCCACAGGCGGCCAGGGTGCCGACCGCGAGTGCTGCGGCCAGGGTGAACGCGGGTAGGGACCGCGAGGACTTCACTGTCTCTCTCCTTATGTTGGGGTGAGGATAGGTACGAAAGGGAAAGTTAAAGACGCAGCCAAACTGCCGTGTCACCGGGAATCTCATGGCCGCGGATATCGCTGCTCGCCAACAGAATCGAGCTGCTTTCCGGAAGCGGGACGGAATCGGATCCGAGATTCACGAGGCAGAGGAAGTCAGCGCCTCGGAAAAAGGCGATGACGGGCTGCTCGGTGTCATTGAGGACGTGGTGCCAGGCGAAAGATCCCTCACGGAGAGCGGGTTCGCTCCGCCGGAGGGCGAGCGCGGACCGGTACAGGGTAAGCATCGAGTCGGGCGACACCAACTGGGCCTCGACCGAATACCGTCCCCAGCCCTCCGGCTGTGGCAGCCACGGCGTGCTCGGGGCGCTGTCGTCGCTGAAGCCGAAGGACCGGCCGCCCTCCGTCCAGGGCAGCGGCACCCGGCAGCCGTCGCGTCCAGGGTCGACGCCCTGCGAGCGGAAATGCATGGGGTCCTGCAAGGCCGACAGTGGCAGGTCCTCGACCTCGGGCAGGCCGAGCTCGTCCCCCTGGTAGACGTACAGGCAGCCGGGCAGGGCCGCGGTGAGCAACGCGGCTGCGCGCGCCCGACGGTGCCCGCGGGCCACGTCGGTCGGCGTGCCGAACCGCTTGCTCGAGAACGCGAAGGACGTGTCCTCGCGGCCGTAGCGCGTCACCGGACGGGTCACGTCATGGTTGGACAGCACCCACGTCGCCGGCGCGCCCACGGGTGCGTGCGCGTCGAGCGTGCATTGGATGGAGTCGCGCAGCTCCTTGGCGTCCCACGACCGCGCCATGAAGTCGAAGTTGAACGCAGTGTGCATCTCGTCGGCCCGCAGGTAGCGGGCGAACCTCTTGTGGTCGGCTAGCCACACCTCGCCGACGAGCACGCGCGGCTCGGCGTAGGAGTCGGCGACCGCCCGCCACGAACGGTAGATGTCGTGCAGTTCCTCTCGATCGAGGTGCGGGTGGTTGTCGGGGGAGAGGTCTTCGGGGAGGTCGGGCAGGTCGGGGTGCTTGACGGGCAGCGCGGCCGAGTCGACACGTACGCCCGCGACACCCCTGTCGAACCAGAACCGGAGGACGGCTTCGTGTTCGCGCCGCACATCGGGGTGGTCCCAGTTGAGGTCGGGCTGCTCCGGCGAGAACAGGTGCAGATACCACTCACCGGGCGTGCCGTCGGGGTTGGTGGTCCGTGTCCACGTGCCGCCGGCAAAGCTCGAGACCCAGTTGTTGGGCGGCCGTCCCCGTTGGGCCCCTTGCCCTCGCGGAACCAGAAACGGGCACGCTCGGCTGAGCCCGGTCCCGCTGCGAGCGCCTGCTTGAACCACTCATGCGCGCTGGAGACGTGGTTGGGGACGATGTCGACGATCGTGCGGATGCCGAGGTCGAGCGCCTCGGCGATCAGCTGCTCGGCCTCCTCGAGCGTGCCGAAGGCCGGGTCGATGGCGCGGTAGTCGGCGACGTCATAGCCGCCGTCCGCCAGCGGCGAGGCGTACCACGGCGTAAACCAGAGGGCATCCACGCCGAGTTCACGAAGGTACGGAAGTCGCGCCCGGACACCCGCGAGGTCACCGGTGCCATCGCCATTTCCATCAGCAAAGCTGCGCGGGTAGATCTGGTAGATGACGGCATTTCGCCACCACAGATCCTGCGGCCGGTCGATGTCGTTCCGTGCGGAATTGGTTTCCGCGCGGGCCGCATATCCGATGCTCACCTGACTCCGTTCCGACCACGGTTTATGGCGCTGTTCCCTCTGGTAGGTTTAGCGCTCTACCTCAGGTTGGGCGAGACCGTAACCCGAGGCCGCGGTTCCTGTCAACAGGGCCATCAGATGCGCCTTTACGATGTGGGCGGCAGCCCAGGAGAGCGAGGATCGATCAAGGTGCGGGTCACGCTGAAGGACATCGCGGCCGAGGCGGGCGTGAGCATCATGACGGTCTCCAACGTCGTCAACGGCAACCGGGCACGCGTCTCGCCGGAGACGATCGAGCGTGTCCAGCGCATCGTCGAGCGGCGCGGCTATGTCCCGAGCGCGTCGGCGCGCAGCCTGGCGGCTCGCTCCTCACACCTGATCGGCTTGCTCGTCCCAGCGGCTGACGAGGACACACTGACCATCAGCCCGCACACGGTCGCCATGCTCGGCCAGGTCGAGCGCGAGCTGCGCAAGCGCGACTATCACCTGCTGCTGCGTGGGGTCGCGCACCCGTCCGAGATCGTCGAGGCGGTGAGCTCGTGGAATCTCGACGGTGCTGTCCTGCTCGGCTTCCTCGACGAGGACGTCAAACGACTGCGGGCGCGCACGGTTGGCGACGTGGCGCTGCTGGCCATTGACAGCTATGCCGACAACCCCGCCACCACTGGCGTACGGTCCGACGACTTCGCCGGGGGACGACTGGCCGCCCGGCACCTGCTCGATCGCGGCCATCGCGACATCGTCTTTGCGGGACCGGCGTTCTCGGATGTCGGCGTGGTGCGGCAGCGGTTCGACGGGTTTCGCCAGGCGTTCGAGGATGTCGGCCTCGCGTGGGACGAGTCGTTGCTCGAGATCGTCACCACGACCACGCATGACAGCGGGCGCGAGCTAGGCCGTCGGCTGCTGGAGTCCCATCCAAGCGCGACGGCGGTGTTCGCGACGGCTGACATCGTGGCCATCGGTGTCATGAGCGGCCTTGCCGATGCCGGCCAACTCGTACCGCGCGACGTGTCGGTGGTCGGCTTCGACGGTCTGGACATCGGTGCCTACGTGACCCCCCAGCTCACGACCGTCTCGCAGGACATCGGGCGCAAGGCGACGGTCGCCGTCGGCATGCTCTTGAGTGCGATCGCCGATGAGAAGCGGGTCGCACCGGTCACGCTTGAGGTCGAGATCGTGGAGCGCGATTCCACGGCCGTGCGGCGACAGCGCCGCACGCGCCGTGTCAAGCAATGACGTGAGTCACTCGCCCGTCTCCCCGTCGATGGCTTCGCGGATCAAGTCGGCGTGACCGTTGTGGCGGGCGTACTCGTCGATCATGTGGTTGAGCACCCAGCGCAGTGAGTGTTGACGGCCGGTCTGCGGGTGCGTGCCCACGGCCTCTAACGGGCGTTCGGCGGTGATGCGTCGTGACTGCTCGACCTCGTTGCGCCAGACAGCGATGGTCGACTCGCCCGTTGCGGCATCGAGGTCGTTGAAGTCCTCGTCGTCATCGTCGGTTGCGGTGTAGAGCGGGCCGGGAGACTCCCCGGCGATGATTCGTTGGAAGTACCAGCGCTCGACCCCCGCGAGGTGCCGCACCAGGCCCAGCAGGCTGAGGTTGGACGACTGCACGGCGCGAAGGCGCAGTTGATCGTCGGTCAGGCCCGCACACTTGCGGACCAACACCTGTCGGTGGAAGTCGAGGAATGTGGTGAGTACCGTCCGCTCGTCGGCATCGCCGGAGAGCTCGAAGCGATCATCGATCACGGACCATGAGCGTAGTCATCCGCGCCCGTAGCGATCCGTCGCCGCGACGACATGGTCCGTCATGGTCTGCCCGCCGTGTCCCTCGCCTTCGACGATATGGAGCTCGCTGCCGGGCCAGGCCTGCGCGGTCTCCCAGGCGGTCTCCAACGGGCTGCTCACATCGAGCCGGCCGTGGATCAGTGTGGCGGGCAGCCCGGCGAGGTGGGGCATGCCTCGCAGGAGCTCGTCGTCGCGTAGGAAGGCTGCGTGCCGCCAGTAGTGCGTGACGAGGCGGGCGAAGGTCATGCGGAACGCCGGGTCGTCGTAGCGCGGGTTGCGGGGCTTGTCCGCGCGGACCCGTACGTGTGTGTCTTCCCAGTCGCACCAGTCGCGGGCGGCTTTCTCTCGTACGGCGGCGTCGTCACTGGCCAGCAACCTGGCGTACGCATCGGCAAGGTTGCCGTCTCGCCACTCCGCCGGCACGCCGTCCCGGAAGCGCCGCCATTGCTCGGGAAAGTAGCGGCCGACCCCGCGCGTGATCCACTCCACCTCGTGCTTTCGCGTCGTGGCGATCGCGAACAGAACGATCTCGCTCACGCGATTGCGGTGGGCCTGGGCGTAGGTCAGGCCGAGTGTGGTTCCCCATGAAGCCCCGAGCACGAGCCAGCGATCGACGTGCAGGTGCTCGCGCAGCCGCTCGATGTCGGCGACGAGGTGTTGGGTGGTGTTGGTCGACAGGTCGGTGCGCGGGTCGGCTGCGGACGGCGTGCTGCGACCGCAGCCACGCTGGTCGAACAACACGACGCGGTAGACGTCGGGGTCGAAGTAGCGACGCCATGCGGGTCCGCACCCGGAGCCCGGCCCGCCATGCAGCGCGACGGCAGGCTTGCCGTCGGGGTTACCGCAGACCTCCCAGTAAATGGAGTTGCCGTCGCCGACGTCGAGCCAGCCCGTGTCGTGTGGCTGGGTCTCGGGGTAGAGCGGCATGTGGGTCATCCTCCTTGACGGTCGCGGTTCTGTCCGGCCCTGGTCGTAGGTCGTGGTGGGCATCGGGGACCGCGTGCCGAGGTGCGTGCGTGCCGCGGAAAGCCTTGTGGTGTAAGGGTTTTCTGTGCACAGCCTGTTGCGACTCGAACATTTGTACGATAGACTCCGGGGATGGACCCGGACCGCATCGAGCAGATGAGCCAGCAGCAGCTGGACGCCTGGGCCGAGTCCTGCCTGGATGCCGACGACGCGTTCGACGAGGATGGCGCTTGCCGCGCACCGGTCGATGGCCGCGCGGCGTGGTGCTCGACGAGCTGAACGCGCTGGAGACCCAGCTGCGCGCCGCGCAGGCCCGCCAACAAGAGCTGTTGGCGAGGCTGTCGCGCATGTCGCCGTTCCCCGACGGCGACCTACCACCCGGTGCCGAAGCGTTGGATGATGACCGGCACGCCCTGGCACGCGGCCGCGCTGGAGACCTCGGTCCTGTTCGGCATCGCGCCGTCCACCGCGAAGGCCCGGCTGCACGCGGCCCGCGAGCTGGTCGACGAGCACCCCGACCTGCACGCCGCGCTGGCCGGCGGCCTGGTCGATGGGTGGCGGACCCGGCTGATCGTCGAGGCGCTGCGCCCGCTGCCCGACGACGCCCGCCGCGAGGTGGAGAAGCGGATCCTCGCCGAGGCGCCCGGGTTGACCGCCGGCAAGCTTGCCGAGCGGCTGCGCCGGCTGGTCATCATCGCCGACCCGCGCGACGCCGCACAGCGCCACGCCCAGGCGCGGGCCGCCCGGCGGGTCAGCACGCGGCGCGGCGAGGACGGCATGGGCCAGCTGTTCGGTGAGCTGCCCGCCGAGGACCTGGCCATCGTCGACCAGATCATCGACCAGGTCGCCGACGCCCTCAAAGACGCCGACCCCAACGACACCCGGACCAAGTTGCAGCGCCGCGCCGACGCCCTGACCCGGATCTGCGAGGACATCCTGCGCACCGGACACACCGGCGGCTGCCAACCCGGCTGCGGCCACGCCGCACACGCCGACGACGCCGAGCAGCCGGACGACACCGACGAGCCGACGCCGACGCCCGCCGAACCCGCGACGACGCCGACGACACCGGCTGCCCGCCGCAGCCGGATCGGCTGCTGCCGTTGCGCGACCGGGCCGGCCGCCCGCACATCCAGGTCACCGTGTCCTGGACCACCCTGGCCGGCATCGACGACCTGCCCGGTCACCTGGCCGGCTACGGGCCGATCACCGCCGACCAAGCCCGCGCGATCGCCGCCGACGGGACCTGGCGGCGGCTACTCACCGACCCGGCCACCGGAGTGCTCTTGGAGTACGGGCGCACCATGTATCGGCCGCCGCAGGTGCTGCAAGATCATGTGCGGGCCCGCGATGTCACCTCCACCTTCCCCACCGACAACACCCCCGCACACCGCACCGAGACCGACCACCACCTCGAATGGGAACACGGCGGCACCACCGACGCCACCAACTGCGGCCCCCTGACCGGGTGGATCAACCGGGCCAAAACCTGGTACGGCTGGCAGGCCCTCCCCCTGCCCGACGGCAGACTGCGCTGGACCTCACCCACCGGGATCGTCACCGAACGACCCGCCACCCAGATCGCACCCACCGACACCGAACAAGCCCGAGGCCGCCGCCCGCAAACACCCACCCGACCCCGACCCCGACCCACCACCCTTCTGACATAGCTGACGAGGTCGGTGATGGCACGAGGCGGGATGGGTCGACCCGAGCACCGCCTGACCCTGGCGGAGCGGCTCGAGCTCACCCGCCGCCAGCAGTCGACTTCGCCGGCGCGGCCCGGCCAGCCACGCCACGTTTGGGTAGTCGAGCCGCCGAGCATGCCCGGCAAGCATCCGGGCCTCCTGATCGAGTGGCGGCAGGGGGCCGACGGCTGGTACGGGCTGACCGTCTACGTCGTCGACACCCCGACCGGTCGCGCGGCGGTGCAGGAGTGGCTCGCGTCCGTCTACCTGGAGCCCGCCGGCTGAGCGGTCTGTCGAGGTCGTGCCGCTGAGAAAGCGCCGCGCGACGGCTGCGAGGATGGCCCTCGAATCAGCGGAACGCCGCCAGATCAGCAACCGCTCGACGGACTCCGGCGATGTCGGACGCGTCGCGGTGCGGGTGCACTCGGTTGGTCAGCAGGACCGCAACCAGATCCCGGGTACGGTCGACCACGAACGATGTTCCGGTGAAGCCGGTATGCCCGAACGCGTTGGTGGCCGCCAGCGCACCCATCCAATTCGGGTCGGCGATCCGTACACCGAGCCCGTGACGAAAGCCGGGATCCAGGTGCGTCGGCAACTGGTCCCGGGTCATCTCCTGAACGGATTCCGCGCTCAACACGCGCAGGCCGTCGATTGCCCCGTCACGAAGCAGCATCTCGCCGAAACGAGCCAGGTCCGCGGCCGTGCCGAACAGCCCTGCGTTGCCGACTGCCCCGCCGAGCGACCACGCGTTCTCGTCGTGCACGCTGCCGCGGACCATGCCTCGACCGATCGACGTCTGGTCTTCGGTCGCCGCGGCTCGTGATGCACGCGCGGGACCAGGCCGGAAGCAGGTGTCGGTCAAGCCGAGTGGCCGGCAGACCCGTTCCTCGACGAGGTCGGGCAAGCTGCCGCCGGTGACCTCCTCGGCCAGGAGCCCGGCAACCAAATAGCCAACGCAGGAGTACTCGAATGCCTCCCCGGGCTGGCGCATCAATGGCGCCTCGAGAATCGCACGGACTCGCGATGCGTGGTCAGGCGAGTCCTCCCAGAGCCGCAGCACCGGCGGCAAACCCGACGTGTGGACCAGCAAGTGTCGCAGGGTGACCTCAGCGCGTGCCCCGTCGCCGAAGGACGGCAGCCATTCCGCAACCGGGTGGTCCAGGCGCAACTTGCCGTCCTCGACCAGGGTCATCAGCACCGTTGCGGTGAACACCTTGGTCACTGAGGCCAGGTCGAAGACGGTGGAGTACGTCGCCGGCTCGCGAAGCTCGGCCGGAACCAGCGTGCCGGCGGCGTCGACAAAGCTGGCGAGACAACCCACCGCAGCCGAGTCCGTCGTTCGCCCCGCCACGGTGATCGATGCGACGACGGCGCTGTAAAGGGGTTCGGTCCCCTCCACGCCGCTTCTCACGAGCTGGTCCAGATCGAATACCGGGCGACCTTACCTCGCCCGACGCGGCACACCGATGTCACAGAACTCTGCCGAGCCGAAGTGGAAAGACATCCTGACCCCTGAGGTCTACGGTCGGTAGCCTGCCACCCGTCGCGGTCAACGCCGTCACTGTCAGGGAGCTCGCATGATTGCCGCGTCGGGCATCACCGAGACCTTCAAGCGGCGCGGCAATATCACGATCGAGCACCCCTGCTTCCACCCGCACCCTCGCAATGTCGTTGCGACACCAATCGGGGTCGCGTGACGTCGATGGAGTACGCGACTCAGGCGAGCGGGTCCCGGTGATCTGGAGGCGTTGGGCGAGATCGCTCGCGCCGCGCTCACCCTCGACGCCGACGCGGCTCCTGCTCTGGTCGCGCGGCTCATGAGCCCGCCGCCAACCCGCAAGTGGATCGCCCTCAGAACCAGCGCCGGCGTAGTGCTTGCCTCGCTGTCGGAGAGGGACCCTTCGATCGGCCACCTCGACCTGCTGGCCGTGCATCCCGACCAGCAGGGCTCGGGTCATGGGCGAGCTCTTGTTCGTGCGGCCGAGGAGTGGCTGACCGGTGCCGGCGCGACGCAGGCCAGGTTCGCAGGCAACCCACCCGCTTACGCGTGGCCGGGGATTGACGTGCGCTACACACCGGCCGCCTGCCTGGCCGAACATCTTGGATACGAGCGGTACGACGTCGCCTGGAACATGACGGCTGATCTCAGTTTTGCCCTCTCCGTTCAGGCAGCCGAAGCGCGGCTTGCGGCGATCGGCGTCACCGTGCACACGGCCCCGAGAGGATGAGCGTGATGGCATTGTCACGTTTGTCCGCGAGCAGTGGAACGACAGGTGGTCCTGGGAGGCGGCAAACGCCACCGGGCTGCACTATGCGATGCGAGACGGGAAGATCCTCGCCTTCGCCGCGTGGGGAGCGCGGCCGCAGTGGTTCGGCCCGATGGGCACCGCACCCGAGGCGCGGGGACTTGGTCTCGGCGGGGTGCTGCTGCGACGGTGCCTCGCCGACCAGCGCGACGCCGGGCTGTCCTCCGCACAGATCGGCTGGGTCGGACCGCTCGGGTTCTACGCACGCGCGGTAGGGGCGCGCGCCCAGCGCGTGTTCTGGCTCTACCGGCGCGATCTCCGCTGATCCGAGAGGGCTGACCGGGCGCCCGCCAGCACTTGAGGACTGCCCTGGCCGCGAGCACGATGGGGTGACGCGACCAGGGAGGCGACGGTGCCGGGGACGGGCGAGGGGGACGGCAGGGGCACGGAGGAGTTCGTCGCGGAGTGGCGCAACGCGGCCTACAACTGCTACAGCTCGGGCCACAAGTTCTGCCGCGAGGTCTGCCCGGTCATGCAGGTCACCCGTGACGAGGTGCACACGCCCACGGCGTTCCACGCCAACGTCGTGGCCATGGAGCAGGGCCTCCTGTCGATCGAGGACGTGGCCCGCGACTATGTGCACTGCACGCAGTGCGGTGCGTGCGAGCTGCGCTGCCCCAACACGCTCTTCACCGGTGATTTCTACCGATTCCGCACCCGCACGGTTCAGCTCGTCCGTGCTATGCGCGCGTTGGCCGTCGACTCCGGCATCCACCAACCCGAATGGCAGCGTTGGGTGGAGGAGACGACTCGGCAGAGGTCCGAACCGGTCCTGGGTGAGGTGCCGGTCAGCCAGGACAACGTCCGCGACTGGGCGGCCGGCCTCGACATCCCGGTCGGGGGCGAGACGCTGTTGTTCTGCGACTGCGAGGGCGCGTTCTTCCGTACGTCGGTGCCGCGCGCCGCCGCGCGCATTCTCCAGGCCGCGGGTGTCGAGTTCGGGCTCATGCGCGAGCAGTGGTGCTGCGGTGGCCCTGCTGCCGAGATGGGGTACGTCGACCGCGCGCGCGAGTTCGCTGAGCACAACGTCGCCGACTGGCGCGCGGTCGGGGCCAAGCGAATCATCGTCTTCGACCCGCACGATTACATCTCGTTCACCGAGGACTACCCGGCCTACTTCGGCGACGCCTACGACTTCGAGATCGTGCTCATGGTCGAGCTCGTCGCGGAGCTCGTACGGGAGGGAAAGCTCGCCCTGACGCAGCCGATCGAGCGGGCCGTGACTTACCACGACGCCTGCCGGCTCAACAAGCGCAAGGGCATCCACGAGGCGCCGCGTGAGATCCTGCGAGCGATACCCGGGATGACGTTCAAGGACGTCGACCACGTGACGCAGTGGTCCTACTGCTCCGGAGCCGGCGCGGGGCTTGGCATCGAACGTCCCGATCTCACCGCCGAGATAAGCCGACGCAGCGTCGAGCGGGCCGCGGACCTTGGCGTCGACACGTTGATCAGCGCCTGCGTCTGGTCCGAGCGGCCGCTCGGCGAGCAAGGCGGCAAGCGCGAGCAGCCGGTCGAGGTCATGGACCTGCTCGAGCTCGTCGCGCAGGCGGCCGGCCTCGACCTCGCCATCGGCGCGGGGGTGGCGTCATGACCGCGACCCTGGTCGACGACGCGGTCCACGATGAGCTCGTCCAGATCTGCGGGGCCGACCACGTGTTCGCCGGCATGTCCGCCCGCGTCAACCGGGCCCGGGTGCCCGCGCCATTCCCCGTGCACCGCTGGGCCGACCACGTTCCGGACGTCGTCGTGCTGCCGACGACGGCGGAGCAGATCTCCGAGGTCGTCAAGCTCGCCAACCGGCTGCGGATCCCCGTCGTGCCAAGGGCGGGCGGCACCGGCCTGACCGACGGCGCCGTACCCCTGCGGCACGGGATCCTCGTCGACGTCAAGCTCATGAACAAGATCCTCGAGATCGACCTCGAGGACCGCACCGTCACGGTGCAGCCGGGCATCAACATGCTCAAGCTCAACGAGGAGCTTCGCCCCCATGGCGTGATCTACCCGGACGACCCCGCCTCGTACCCATGCTCGTTGGTCGGCGGGCGCATCGGCACCAGCGGCTGGTCACTCATCGGTGGGCGCTACGGGCACACCCGCGACCTGGTGATCAGCTTCCAGATCGTGCTGCCGACCGGGGAGCTGATCCGGGTGGGTGACGGCGGCGGTCGCAAGATCCGCAAGTCGTCCAGCGGCTTCCATCTCAAGCACCTGTTCATGGGCCACCAGGGCACCTTGGGCATCGTCACCGAAGCAACGTTGGAGCTGGTCCCAAGACCGGAGGCGGAGTTCGCGGCTTTCTTCTCCTACCCCGACTACGAGACCGCCTGGCGCTCGACGGGGGCCTTGGCGCGGTCAGGCCTCGCCACGCTCGCCGGCGTGGTGCTGTTCGACGAGTGGAAGCTCGCCTACCTGCGCCGCGACGACGAGGCTTACATCCCGCAACCCGACTCGGTGCGCTGCGTGGTGGCGACCGCGATGTACGGCACGACCGACGAGGTACGGCCGGCTGCGAAGCGCCTGCTCGGGATCGGGCAGGAGACCGGAGGCGACTTTCTCGGCGACGAGATCTCGCAGGGGGATTGGGCGGCTCGCCACGACCGGTACGCCACGCCGCTGCACGGTCGTACGCGGTCGGGGCAGGTCGTGCCCATGAGCTGGCATTGCGAGGACGCGTCGATCAACTGGACGGCTCTGCCCGCCGTGCGGGAGGAGTGGCACGAGATCGTGCGCCAGCTGTCCGATCGCTACCCGATCTTCGACGACTGGGGGATGTTCGCCTACACCAACGGCGCATTCAAGCCGTGGGGCGACTACCTCACCGAGATCGACGTGGGCATCTGGGAGCAGGAGATCGACGACGAGTCGTGGGCGGCGTGGGTGGACGCCAAGCGCGACATCGCTGCTGTCGCACTCAAGTACGGCGGGTCGATCAGCGCATGCCACGGCTCGTGCCGCGAGGGCGAGGTCGACCTGGTCCCGCAGGAGATGGGCGGTGGCTGGGAAGTCATGAAGAAGGTCAAGCGGGTGCTCGACCCCAACAACATCATGAACCCCGGCAAGTACCTGCTGGACCAGGCGTACGAGGGGGACCAGTGATCGGTTTCCGACGTTCGGCGCAGATACCGCCGGAGCCTGAGCGCGTGAACGACACGGTCGTCCAGCGCTTCGAGCACGTCTACGAGGTGGACCCCGCGCTGATGCAGGAACACATACAGCAGCACGAATTTCCGGCCTGGGACACCTATCGCATCGTCGCGAGTCGATGGGAGCACCTGGACTGGATGCACGCCCACTGGGCCGACACCGTGATCTCCGGCGAGGAGCTGCTGGAGGCCGACACCTCGAACACAAGGGAGTGAGGGGTTCCCCATGAAGTTCAGCTATGTCATGATCCCGGACTATCCGCTCGTCGACTCGATGGCGGCCATCAAGAAGGCCGACGAACTTGGCTTCTATGCCTGCTATGCAGTGGACGAGACCTGGCACAAGGACATGTGGCTACTGTTCGCAGCCGCGGCCGATCAAGACCAAGTCCATCCGCTTCGGCCCTAGCGTGTCAGGCGTTGTCCTTCGTGAGCCGACGCTCATTGCGCAGTCGGTAGCAACACTCGACGAGCTCACCGGCGGACGTGCCGAGTGCGTCATCTCGTGCGGCAACTTCGGCCTGTTGGCGCAATACGGCATCGACTGGACCGTGACCAAGCCACTGTCGCGGACTCTCGAAGCGCAGCATGTGATCCGTACGCTCCTTGACGAAGGCGCCATCAACTTCGACGGCGAGTTCTTCAAATACTCCGGGCTCTTCACCTTCGCCCGGCCTGTGCAGGAGCGACTGCCGGTCAAGCTCGGTGCGATGCGGGGCCCGAAGTCGTTCCAGGTTGCGGGGGAGACGTCCGACGGTGTCCACCACGCGTTGAGCTACACGCGCGAGGCGTACGACTACCTGGTCGACAACGTCAAGCAGGGTGCCGAGAAGGCAGGCCGCGACTGGCAGTCACTCGACATCGGTGCCTGGATCGTGTTCGCGGTCGGCCGCGACTCGGCAGCGGCCAAGGAAGCAGCGCGCAGCATGGTCGGCCTTTACGCATCATCGATGCCCAAGGAGCAGCTCGAGCGCAACGGTGTCAATCCTCAGGACCTGCAGCCGAGCATCGACGCGATTGGGAAAGGCGATCTCGCGGGTGCTATCGAGCTCACGCCACCCGAGATCGCCGAGCGGTTGTCTGTGGCCGGCACGCCAGAGGAGTGTGTAGCCAAGCTGCGCAGCGAGATCGTCGATGCGGGCGTCAACCACCTCATCTTCGCGGTCACCGACGCAGCGCTGGTCAAGGCGCTCATGGGCCGGGACCTCGACAACGTCGCGACCGTCAACGAGCAGCTGCAGCTCATCCATGACGAGGTGATGCCGGCGTTCCGCTGACAATGGGTGACGACGGACAGCTCCAGCTGCTGCGGGAAGCCAAGCTCGAAGACCTGCTCCCGCGGGCGGACTTCGACGCCGACCGTTTCGAGGCGAGCGGTGTGCTCGTCGCCGACGACCGGTTGTGGGTCGTGTTCGACAACGTCACCGACATTGCGCAGGTCGCCCCGGCGCTCTCAGCAGACGGAAGCCACACGGTCAAGCGCCTCGACGCGCCGGACGTAGGCGGCTTCGAAGACATCGCCCTCGACGTCGACGACGGCAGGTACTTCCTGCTCGTCGAGGCGGCCGAGCACTCGTCGGACACCTTCATGGCCCAGGTGGTCGACGTTGACGGTGAACTCCAGGTCGGGGAGCCCCGGTGGCTCGAGCTGCCGTTCGACCGGGCAAACAAGGGGATCGAAGGGCTGACGTGTGTCCGTCGTGACGGTGAGATCCACCTGCTCGGGCTGTGTGAGGGCAACATGTGCGAGTCCGGGGACGCCGGACGCCGCCCGGGCGGCGGCCGCGTACACGTGTTCGTCGAGCAGCAAGGGCGCTGGAAGCGGGTCGACACGATCCGCCTGCCTATGGCATTGCCCTTCACCGACTTCAGCAGCCTCAGCGTGTCCGGCGACCGGATTGCTGTGGTGTCGCAGGAGGCGTCCGCGTTGTGGGTCGGCCGGCTGAGCGCGTCCGGCTGGGAGGTCGACGAGGGGACGACGTACCACTTCCCGCGCGACGACGACGGTCGGATCGTCTACGGCAACGTGGAAGGCGTGTGCTGGATGACCGACCGCGAGCTGGTCGTGGTGTCCGATCGCGCCAAGCAGGACCAATCGTCCCGGCAGCGCCAGAAGGACCAGTCCATTCACGTGTTCGCGCTGCCGAGCACTTAGGCTGAGCCCATGCGCGAGGACGAGGCACAGCGAGTCGTGGCCAGCTTGCGGGAGCAGGGCGTGCTGGCCCACGTTCAGCGCGCCAACGTCTACCGCTTCGGTGTCCGGGTCGTCCTCGGCGACGGCCGCGAGGCGCTGTGGGACGTCGACGGCGCCGCCGGCCTCGAGGCTCAGATCATGCGCGACAACGTCTTGGTCGGGTTCGTCTCGCACATCCCAGGGTCCGAGCATTTTGACGAGGCGCAGCAGGTCCAGGCGATCGCCGAGACCGACTACGGCAAGGCGACCTGAACCGGTTACCCTCCGCTCGTGCACCCCGTGACCTTGACAGCAGCGGAGATCTCGACTCTCGAGCGGACCGCTCGGGACGAGTCCCGCGATGCCACCAGCCGGCGCTACATCATGTGCCCGCCCACGTACTTTGCCGTCACCTACGCGATCAACCCATGGATGGACCCGACCGTCCCGGTCGACCAGGCGCGCGTGCTCGAGCAGTGGGCCGCCCTGCGCGCGACGTACGAGGGTCTGGGCCACCGCGTCGACGTGATCGACCCGGAGCCGGACCTGCCCGACATGGTCTTCGCCGCCAACGGCGCCTTCGTGGTCGACGGCACGGCGATGGGCGCGAAGTTCTTCTGGCCCGAGCGCGCCGGGGAGGCCGCGGCGCATGCAGCGTTCCTCCGCCGCGCGGGGGTCCCCGTGACCATGCCGGAGCATGTCAACGAGGGCGAGGGCGACCTGCTGCTCGTCGGCCGCACGGTCCTCGCCGGCACCGGGTTCCGGACCACGCCGGACGCGCACCGGGAGGTCCAGGAGACCCTCGGCCTTCCGGTGATCACGCTCGAGCTGGCCGACCCCCGCTTCTACCACCTGGACACCGCGCTCGCGGTGCTCGACGAGCGCACCGTCGCCTACCTGCCGCAGGCTTTCAGTCCCGGCAGCCAGCGCGTGCTCCGAGAGCTCTTCCCCGACGCCGTCATCGCCACCGAGGCGGACGCCTGCGTGCTGGGCCTCAACGCCGTCAGCGACGGGCGTAACGTCGTGCTCGAGGCACGGGCCGAGACGCTGGCCGCCGACCTGCGCCGGCGCGGCTTCAACCCTGTCGGCGTCGACATGTCGGAGCTCAACAAGGCGGGCGGCGGCGTGAAGTGCTGCACGCTGGAGGTGCGGCCGTGACGACAGGAGCCCAGCTCGAGCCGAGCGAGCACAGCGGCGCAGTGCGCACAACTACCACCCGCTGCCGGTGGTGCTGCACGAGGGACACGGTGCGTGGGTCACCGATGTCACCGGCAAGCGCTACCTCGACTGCCTCGCCGGCTACTCAGCGCTCAACTTCGGGCATGGGCATCCGGCGCTGATCGCCGCGGCGCGCGAGCAGCTCGACCGGCTGACGCTTGTGTCGCGGGCGTTCCTGCACGACCTGATGGGCGACTTCTGCGAGGAGCTCGCCGACCTGGCCCGCACGGACCTGGTGCTGCCGATGAACACCGGCGCCGAGGCGGTGGAGACCGCCATCAAGATGGCCCGAGCCTGGGGCTACCGCGTCAAGGGTGTCGAGAGGGACCGCGCGACCATCATCGTGGCCGAAGGCAACTTCCATGGGCGGACGACGACGATCGTGTCGTTCTCCACCGACGAGCTGGCGCGCGCCGACTTCGGCCCGTACACGCCCGGTTTCCGCATCGTTCCGTACGGTGACGCCGAGGCGCTCGCAGCCGCGGTCGACGAGACGACGGTCGCCGTGCTCCTGGAGCCGATCCAAGGCGAGTCGGGCGTCCACATCCCCCCCGACGACTACCTGCCGCGGGTCCGCGAGATCTGCGACCGCGAGGACGTGCTGCTCATCGCCGACGAGATCCAGTCGGGTCTGGGGCGCACGGGCCGCACGTTCGCGTGCGACCACGTCGGCGTCGTGCCGGATGCCTACGTGCTCGGCAAGGCACTCGGCGGGGGTATCGTCCCGGTGAGCGCGGTCGTCGCCCGCGATGACGTGCTCGGGGTCTTCCACCCTGGCGAGCACGGATCGACGTTCGGTGGCAACCCGCTCGCGTGCGCGGTGGGGCTGGCGGTCGTACGGCTGCTGCGCACCGGTGAGTTCCAGGAGCGCGCGGTCACGCTCGGGAAGGTTCTCGAGGGGCGACTGACTCCGCTTGTGGGTGCCGGTCTCGACGCCGTACGGGTTCGCGGCCTCTGGGCAGGCATCGACGTCGACCCTGCCCTCGCGACCGGTCGGGAAGTCGTCGAGCGACTCGCGGAGCGCGGAGTTCTCGCCAAGGACACGCACGGTTCGACGCTGCGGCTCGCGCCGCCGCTCGTGGTCAGCGAGACCGACCTCGGGTGGGCGCTCGACCAGGTCGCCACCGTGCTGGAGGACCTCCAGAAGGAGAGTCGGTAGTCCCGCCACGCGTCACAGGCGGCGCACCGGCGCGGCCGAGTCCCACCGCAGGTAGATGGTGCTCGCGTCATCGCGCAGCCGCTCGCCGTGATGCGTCACCACGGATTGGATGACGCGACGTAGCACCTCGGTCGGTTCGCGGCCGGAGCTCGACTCCCGTTCGAGCAAATCGCGCAGCCGCGCGTCGCCGTACGCCTGCCCCTCCGGGTCGCGGGCATCCACGACACCATCGGTGTAGAGGAGCAGGGCGTCGCCTGGCTCGAAGTTGGTCTCGACGACGTCAAAGTCGTGCCAGCGGTCGATGAGGTCGCTCAACCCGAGCGGTCCCGCAGGCTTGGCGTCGACGGGCGGGAGAGTGCTCGCCCGGCGCACGTGCAGCGGTGCCGGGTGGCCGGCCAGTGCCCAGCGCAATCGGCCGGTCGTGATGTCGAGTTGAGCGAACGCCCCGGTGACGTAGGCGTTACCCAGGGCATAGTCGCCAATCACCGCATCGACGTCGGCCAGCAGCGTGCGAAGGTCGGCTGTTGGCCGCTCGCGCCTGCTGTTGCGGTACGCCGACACGGCCAGCGATCCCAGCGTCGCCGAGCGCAGCCCATGGCCCATGGCGTCGAAGACCGCTACGTCGAGCAGGTCGCCGTTGAGGCTGTAGTCGAAGCAGTCGCCGCCGACGTCGTAGGCGGGCTCGAGGAGTCCCGCTACGGTGGTGCCCGCCACGGCGAAAGCCAGCGGCGGGAGGATGCCCCACTGCATCTCGGCGGGCAAGGACATCTGCTTGCGGCGGCGCTGCCTGTGCAGCGCGTCGGTGTAGGCGTTGGCTGTGGACACCAGGTGCGCCGCGGCGATGCCGAGCTCGACGCAGAACTCCTCGACCTGCTCGTCCCAGGCCGGCAGGGTCATCGACAGCACGCCGAGCCGCTGGGCGCGCTCACTCACCGGAACCCAGACGTGCCAGCCATCCTCCCGCTGCGCGCCCAGCGGGCGCGTGGACACGAAGACTCGTCCCGCCATGGATCCCTCGAGGCTGAGGACGTTGAGCCGCTCTCCGTCGGGCAGCACCTCCGGATGCGGCTGAAGGCGTGTCTGGTCGTAGTCGACCAGGTAGAGCACGACATTGGCGCCGCCGATCTCCGCGACCGACATCGACAAAGTCTCCACGACCTGCTGCGGGTCGGCCACGTGCGCCAGGCGCAGCAGACGCCCCACCGGGCGGTCCAACGGGTGCGCCACTGACTCCGTCACAGCAAGGTTTCTACCCCGGCTCTGCGATGGTTACGACCCGGGGCGAACGGGTAAGGGAGGCCGATGGCGTTTGATCGACGCAGGCTAGACATGCCTCTCCGACTCGTGAAGACTCCAAACTCGTCTCTTGACAGTCGGAAGGTGGCTGAGATGGGCCTCGTGCCTCCCGCTTCGGTTCGGCGATTCGAGGAACCGCAGTACAGCGTGGTCGTCGCGGAGGGTGAGATCGACGTCGCGACCAGCCCCATGCTGCATGACGAGCTCGCCAAGGCTGAGTCCCCATATGTGGTGGTGGACCTGACCGGGGTCAGCTTCTTCGACTCCACGGGGCTGGGCGTCCTCATCGGGGCGCTTCGAGATGCGCGCGAAGCCGGTGGCTGGGTGCGGCTCGTCGGTGCTGCCGATCCGGTGGTCAGGGTGCTCGAGATCACCAAGCTCGACACCATGTTTCCCCTCTACGACACGGTTGAGGCCGCCGCGGGCGCCGACGCTGCGGCGGCAGACTAGGCGGCGTCCAGCCCCAGTCGCGCGAGCCGCGCCCGGGCTGCTTGCTCGCTGGGGGAGCGATCACCGAGTACGAGGCGCAACCCACCCAGCAGTCCGGCGACGGCGATGCGGGTGGGAAGCAGCGGTACGGGTGGCAGGCCGAGCCGAGCTCGGTAACCCGCCGGCAGGGTTGCGACGGCGCCCGCGGCCAGGACGGCATACGCGGGACGAGCCGACGGCGGGCAGCGGCGGACTGAGCACGAACCGTGCCACCTGCCGCGCCTCCGGGCTGCCGGCCAGCTCCGGCTCGAAGTCGCCCAGCTGCGCCTCCAGCTCGGCGCGGGTGCGCGGCGGGTCGGGGAGGCCGAGCAGCTCTGCTGCAGTAGCCCACTGCGCCACGTATGCGTCGGGGCCACCGGGGATGGGTGCCCCCCAGACAAGGTGCGTGGTGAGGAAGGAGTCGGTGAACGCGGCATGCACCCACCGCAGGAGATGCGGGTCGTCTGCCGCGTACGGACGGACGGTGTCGGCCGTGTCGGCATAGGTCCCCTCAACCCGAGCGTGCATGCGACGCACCCGCTCCGACTCACGCGCGACGGCTGCCGAGTCACCGAAGGTGAGCGTGACCAGCCAACGCGTGGTGCCGGCAAGCCGGTCCAGCGCGTGGTCCTCGAACCGCGAGTGCTCACGCACACCAGCCAACGCCGCCGGATGCAGTGCCTGCACGAGCAGCGCGCGTACGCCGCCGACAAGGGTGGTGAGGTCACCGTGCACGGCCCACGGCGCGGACCCTGGCCCATACAGGCCGGCGTCGTCGCCCTGCTCGATCGCGCGCACCCACGCTGGTCGGCCCGTCGGGTCGCCGGACACGATCCGGCGGAACGTCGTCGAGACGCGCGCCGAGACGCTGTGCGGGATCACGTGCACGGCCACCCTGCCGAGCGTAGTGTCGCCGTCGATGACGCCGTGGCTGTGGGTGGGGACGTACACGAGACCGGCCGGTGGAGGCGAGGGCATCCACATCCTGCGGTCCGGAGCTGACGGTCCGCTCGGCCACGACCGGCTTGCCGCACCCACACGCTCGCCGTCGTTCCTCGCGCTTGCTCCGGACGGCCGTCACCTCTATGCCGTGCTGGAGGAGACCGATGAGGTCGAAGGCTTCGCCGTGGGGGCGGATGGCGAGCTGCGCTCGATCGGCCGTGCTGCCTGCGGTGGCCGTGGACCTTGCCACCTCGAGGTCCACCCTGACGGCCGTCATGTGCTCGTCGCCAACTACGGCAGCGGCCACGTCAGCGCGGTCGCGCTCGACGACAGTGGGGCACCGGGCGACGTGTCCGTGTGCGAGCCGCAGCCCGGGAGCGGGCCACGTGCGGACCGGCAGGAGGGGCCGCATGCGCACCTGGTGACGACGGCGCCCGACGGGCACGTGCTGGCCACCGACCTCGGCACCGACACGCTCAACGTGCTCAGGCTGGACACATCGACCGGCGACCTGGAGCGCGTGTCGACGGTGTCGATGCCGGCCGGGTGCGGCCCGCGACATCTCGTCATCCATCCAGGTGGGTTTGTGCACGTCCTCACCGAGTTCGCTTCGACGGTGGTCGTCCTCGAGGCGGGCGCGTCGTATGCGGATCTGCGCATCGTCGACGAAGTTGCTGCCTTCGCCGAGCCGGTCGGTGCCGGCACGACCGCGGCAGCGATCGTGCTGAGCGAGGACGGATCGACGCTGTGGACCACAGTGCGCGGCGATGACCGCATCGGCACGTTGCAGGTTGACGACGGTGGTCGACGCGTCCGAGCGGTGGCTGACGTCTCCTCCGCGGGCTCGTGGCCACGACACGCGCTGCGCACGGGTGGTCTGTTGCACGTCGCCAACGAGCGCTCCGGCACGGTGGCCTCGTTCCGCGTCGATCGCCCAGATCGGGTCCCTGTGCTGGTCAGCGATCCGGCCGCGGTGCCGTCGCCTGTGTGCCTGCTTGCTCCTCCCTGAGTCAGGCTGAAGTCGCAGTCTCGAGCGGCGGCGCGTCGACGGTGCAGTGCACCCGGCGCGCCGACCGCGCCGTCGGACGTGGGTGCCGAGGCCGACGAAGCAGAGGGGTGCCGCGGCCGCGGCGATGACGGCGGAGATGACGAGGGAGATCCGGAAGGCGTCGGTGAGCTCTGCCGTGGTGGCCGCGGTCGTGAAGCCGGAGACCACGGGGATCACCGCCAGGGCGGCCAGGCTCGACGTCCGCGCGATGGCGTTGTTCACGCCGGAAGCGATGCTCACCTGGTCGGGGCTCACCGATCCCATCACGGTCGCGGTCAGTGGGGCCACGAACGACACGAGCCCGAGACCAAAGACGAGAGCCCCGGGGAGCACGTCGGTGACCCAGGACGCGTCCGGGCCGATGCGGGCCAGCAGGAGCAGCCCGAGCCGCGGCGAGCAGCGGACCGACGGTGAGCTGCAGCCGCGGGCCGATCCGCTGGGCGAGCGCGCCCGACCGGGCGGAGAGCACGAGCATGAGCATCGTGGTGGGCAGCAGTGCGGCGCCGGCCTGGAGTGCCGACCATCCGGCGCCGACCTGCAGCTCGTACGTGACCAGGAAGAACGTGACGCCGATCGAGGCGTACAGCAGCACGGTCGCGAGGTTGGTGACGGTGAACTCGCGGCTGCGGAACAGCGCACGGCGGCACGAGCGGATCGGGCGCGTGCAAGCATCCGATAGACGAACGCGATCGCCGCCGCGACGGCGACCGCCGCCGCGGCGAGGACCGCCGCTGTCAGTCCAGCCGCGGGATCCGGCCTCGGTCAGGGTCCACGTGAGCGCCGCCGAGGCTGATCACGCCGAAGGCGGTGCCGACGATGTCAAGGCCGCGGCCGGCGTGGGGGTCGCGGGACTCAGGAATGGCCCGCATGGCGCAGGCGACGACGATCGCGGCCACGGGGATGTTGACGAGGAATGCCCAGCGCCACCCAGGGCCGTCGACGAGCCAGCCACCGATGAACGGGCCGATCGCGGCCACGCCACCGCCAAGCCCGGACCAGGCGCCGACTGCCCTGGCACGGTCGCCGGGGCGGAAGCTGGCCTGCAAGATGGCCAGGCTGCCGGGGGTCAGCAGCGCGGCGCCGACGCCCTGCAGAACGCGGGCGGCGACGAGCACCTCGATGTTGGGTGCGGCGCCGCACAGCAGTGACGCGGCCGGCAAACCAGATGGTGCCGATGACGAAGATCTTTCGTCGCCCGTAGTGGTCGCCGAGTGTCCCCCCGAGCAGGATGAGCGAAGCCAGCGCCAACAGGTAGCCGGTCAGCACCCACTGCAGGGCGCTCACACTGGCGTCGAACTCGTCCCCGATGTGGGGCAATGCGACATTGACGACCGTGGCGTCCAGCGCGGCCATCCCACTTGCGGCAACCGTGGCCGTGAGCGCGATCCGCCCGCGCGACGAGTCCAGCGCCAGGCCGCCGACGGCCGACTCGGCTCTCTCCTCGCGCGACATCCCTCACCCCCTTTCAGAAACCTGTGCCATCGGGCGATGACTATCGCCGCCCTCGACAGTCTGCAGTAATGTCTGGATCGGGCGCCGCCCTGCGCCCAACCCTCGGTTCCGGCGCTCACGCCGCTGGCAGTGCGAGGGCAAAGGGGGCTCGAGCCCTCGGGACGCCGGTCATGTGGACTGCCCTTTCCGGCGGGGTCTCGCGAGCGTGAGTCGCGGGGTCGCCGCCGCGAACGGGAGCATGTCGTGACCAGGCAACGATCGTTCAAGCAGCTTGTCCGCACCCGCATGGCGAAGACGGGCGAAAGTTATACCGCGGCGCGCGCAGTCCTGCTTGCCGCCCACGAGTCGGCCGCGGATCCGCGCGCCCGTGCTCGTGACCTCCGACGAGAGGATCCGGCAGCGGACCGGTCGCGGGTGGGAGGAATGGTTCGACCTCCTCGACGAGGCGGGCATGGCGGACCAACCGCACCGCGAGATCGCCCGCTGGGTCGCCGCGCAGCTGGGAGTCCACCCGCTGGCCTGGAATGCGCAGGCGGTGACCGCCAGTTACGAGCGGGCCAGGATGGGGCGCGCCGTGGGTGAGCACCAGGACGGGTTCACGATCACGGCTTCACGCACCGTCGCGGTGCCAGCAGAGCGGGTCTTCGATGCGTTCGTCGACGAGGTTGTCCGTCGTCGTTGGCTCGAGGATGTCGAGCTGCGCGAGCGTACGTCCACGAAACCCAAGTCGGCCCGGTTCGACTGGGGCGACGGCCCGTCGCGGGTCAACGTCGGGTTCCACCCCAAGGGTGCGGCGGCCACGATCGTGGCGGTCGAGCACATTCGGCTGCCCGACTCCGCATCGGCGGACAAGACCAAGGCCTGGTGGCGGGAGCGCCTGAGCACGCTCAAGGCGCAGCTCGAGGGCGGCGAGTTCGATGCCTGACATCGAGGTCGTCGCTGTGCTGGTCTCCGCGGCCGCGGCCCTCGTGTTGGGCGCGGTCTACTACGGCGTGCTGGGCGCCCAGCTCGCGGCAGTCAGCGAGGCTGCAGCGTCCAGCGACCAGCCGGGGCCGCTGACTCTGGGGGTCGAGGCGCTGCGCTGCTTGGTGCTGGCCACTGTGGTGGCCGGACTTGCCGCGGCGGCGTTGGTGGACACCTGGACCGGCGGCCTGGCCCTCGGTCTCGCGCTCTGGGTCGGCTTCCCGATCGTGCTCTGGGTCGGTGCCATCGTGCACGAGAACACCCCGTGGCGGCTGGCAGCGATCCATGCCGGTGACTGGCTGGTCAAGCTTCTCGTGGTCGGAGTCATCGTGAGTATCTGGCAATAGGGCTCAGCGAGCAGGTGCATACCTCACTGGCACGAAGTTCTGTGTCTCGATCGGCGGCCGAACATAGCTGCGCGCCTGCCGGGCAGGAAGCTTGATCGGCTCGTAGTTCGACCGGTTCGAACGGGACGGTCGACAACAAGTGCGCGATGAGGTTGAGCCGCGCGCTCTGCTTGTCGTCGGCGTCCACTACGTACCAGGGGCATTCCTTGATGTCCGTGTAGGCGAACATCTGGTCCTTCGCCTCGGCGTAGTCGACCCAGCGTGCCTGCGCCTCGAGGTCCATCGGGCTCAGCTTCCAGCGCTTCGCGGGATCCTCGATCCGGGCCTGGAACCGGCGTCGTTGCTCCTCGTCCGACAGCGAGAGCCAGTACTTCACGATGTGGATCCCGTCCCTGGATCAGCGCGCGCTCGAGCGAAGGGCACGTACGCATGAACTCCTCGTACTCCGCGTCCGTGCAAAAGCCCATGACGCGCTCGACGCCGGCGCGGTTGTACCAACTGCGGTCGAACAGCACGGTCTCACCCGCCCGCGGGCAGCTGTTCGATGTAGCGCTGGAAGTACCACTGCGTGCGCTGACGCTCCGTCGGTGTCGGGAGAGCCACCACGCGGCGGATCGGGGATTGAGCCGGTAGGTGATGCGCTTGATGGTGCCGCCCTTGCCGGCCGTGTCACGACCCTCGAACACCACCACGAGCCGGTAGCCGGACTCCCGGATCCATTCCTGCATGGCGACGAGCAGGCTCTGCAGGCGCGCCATCTCCTTGGCGTATTCCTTTTTTGTCAGCTGCACAGGCCCCTCGGAGGGGTCCGGCAGGAGTGCCGGAGCGGGCTTCTTCGATCGGGACTTGGTAGCCATGCTGACGATCATCCGCCAGTTCCTGCGGCTTCGCTCGGTCTACGGTCGTGTCATGGGTTTCGAAGTGAGTGCCGACGCGTACGCGAGATTCATGGGCCGCTACTCCGAGCCACTCGCCGAGCAGTTCCTGAGCATGCTCGACCCGAGTCGCGGGCGGCGTGTGCTCGACGTGGGTTGTGGCCCTGGGGCCTTGACAGCGCAGCTCGTCGCGGCCCTCGGGGAGGACGCCGTTTCCGCCGTAGACCCCTCGGAGTCCTTTGTCACCGCGGCACGGCAGCGGTTCCCCGAGGTCGACGTGCGGATGGCTGCCGCCGAGCAGCTGCCGTACCAGACCGACGAGTTTCGACATTGCTGCCGCACAGCTGGTCGTGCACTTCATGACCGACCCCGTCGAAGGCCTTCGCGAGATGGCGCGAGTGACGCGTCCCGACGGCGTGGTCGCCGCGTGCGTTTGGGATTACGGGGGCGGCCGCGGTCCGCTGTCGGCGTTCTGGCGGGCGGCCAAAGACCTCGATGGCTGACGCGCTCGATGAGTCCGGCCTCGCTGGCGTGCGTGAGGGCCACCTGGTCGAGCTGTTCGACATCGCCGGGCTTAGCCGGCTCGAGAGCGCGGAGCTCACGGTGCGCGTGGCCCACGCCGGTTTCGACGAGTGGTGGGAGCCCTACACCCTTGGCGTTGGGCCCGCGGGTGCCTACGTCGCCAGCCTCGACGCGGCCCACCGGGAGCAGTTGCGCGCCCGCTGTGAAGACCTTATGCCGCCCGCGCCGTTCGACGTCAGCGCGACGGTGTGGGCAGTTCGCGGCCGCCCGACCAGTCGCAGCAGACGTAGAAAGGAGTCGACTGATGCAGGTGGGCGACAGTGCACGCAGATCGCGAACAGTCACTGAGCGCGACATCGAGCTGTTCACCGAGCTGTCGGGTGACCGCAACCCGCTGCACTACGATGCCGACTTGGCCGCTCGCAGTCGGTTCGGCGGGATCGTCGTGCAGGGCGGCGTGACGACCGGTCTGCTCAATGCGTTGGTGGCCCAGGATCTCCCCGGCCCGGGCAGCGTCTTCCTCCACGTCGACTGGCGCTTTCTGGCGCCGGTGCGGCCGGGAGACGTGATCACAGCGGAGGCGCGGGTGGTCGAGATGCGGCAGGACAAGCCGGTGACGACGCTGGAGACCCGCATCACAAACCAAGACGGCGCCGTCGTCGTGGACGGCACCGCCGTGGTGTGGCGCGACCCCATCGTCGCCACGGTGACGAGCTGACTCAAGGAGCGTTCGCAACCGGCGGGGCGTAGGTGGTCTCGGCCACCGTGGGGGCTCCCTGGGCGAGGCGGCGCAACGCGATCCCGATGAGGACCAGCACGACGCCGATCCCAGCCGCCATCGCTGCGACGCCGAATGACACGACCGAGGTGAACAGCGATGCCCGCAGGAACGACGCGTTCATCACGGTCTCCCGGACTGGGTCCTCCCGGTCGAGCTCGGCGTAGGTCTGTCCCCCCGAGGCTTCGAGGGCGTGCTCGTTGATGACCTGTCGCCTCGGCGTAGGCGGAGAACGGGCCGTTGACCTCGTCGCCGGCGAGGAAGTCGGCGTCCTCGGACACGGTGATGTTCTCGTCGGCGAGCTGGTCCTGGACGACGAACCAGGTGGCCACCCCCGCGACCATCATGATGATCCCCGCGATGATCACCGACAGGCCCAAGGTCTTCACGGTGCCATTCGCTCGTGTGTCAACGGTTGTCGACATGGTGTCCTCTTCCACTCCGTCGTTCGGAGGCAACTCCTCCGTTCAGTTGCAAGGCTTGTCGAATCGGCCGCTGCTATCGACGGCATTCCGACCTAGATCGACGGGACCTTCGTCCCTGCGCCCAGTTAAGTTGTTGCCACAAACCGTTGATCGGCGAGTGGCATGGGTGAATCCACGGGTACGGGACACGAGGCACAACGCCTGCTTGACGCGATTCTCGACGTCGGCAGGGGCCTTGAGCTCGAGTCGATCCTGCGTCGGATCGTGGAGATCGCCGCGCGGCTTGTCGATGCTCGCTACGCGGCCATGGGCGTCCTCGGTGAGGACGGACGCATCGCGCAGTTCCTGACGGTCGGGCTCACCGCGGAGGAGATCAAGCGGATCGGTCCCTACCCACAGGGCCGGGGCATCCTTGGCGAGCTCATCACGCACCCGACGCCACTGCGACTGCACGACCTCGGCGCACACCCAGCCTCATACGGGTTTCCGCCCAACCATCCGCCGATGCGGTCGTTCCTCGGCGTGCCCGTCCGGGTGCGCGAGTCGGTGTTCGGCAACCTGTACCTCACCGAGAAGCGCAACGACGCCGACTTCGACGAAGGTGACGAGCAGCTGCTCGTCACGCTTGCCGCAGCCGCGGGCGTGGCCATCGAAAATGCCCGGCTGTACGACGAGGTGCGGCGACGCGAGCAGTGGCTCCGCGCGAGTGAGGAGATCGCCCGCCAGCTGCTGTCGGGTGCTGCGCCGGCCGATGTCCTTTCCTTGTTTGTCCACGAGGCCCGGGACGTCGCCGACTCGGATGTGGCGGCGATCGCCGTCCCTCTCGTCGGGACCGGCCGGCTCGTTGTGGAGGCCGCAGTCGGGCTCAACGCCGATCAGCTGAGCGGCATGACCCTGCCCGCCGATGTCCCTGCCACGGTGCTGGATCCCGAGGGCGTGCTCGGCCCGTTGCTCGTCCTGCCGCTTGGGGAAGATGACCGTGTCCGCGGTGTGCTGATCGTCGCCCGACGCGCAGGCGCCTTCCCGTTCTCGGCGGCCATCGCGGAGACGCTTGCCGCGTTCTCGTCTCAGGCAGCCATCGCACTCGAGCTTGCCGACCGGCGGCGCGACGCCGAGCAGCTGACGGTGCTGCACGACCGCGACCGCATAGCGAAGGACCTTCATGACCTCGCCATCCAACGGTTGTTCGCGACCGGGATGACCCTCGAGGGCATCGGCCGCATGATTGACAACCCGACGGTGGCCGGCCGGGTGAGCCGAGCGGTCGACGACATCGACGAGGCGATCAAGGTCATCCGCACAACCATCTTCGCGTTGCAGCCGCGCGAGGACCGTGCGGGCCTGCACGGGCTGCGCGAACGCGTCCTCGACGAGGTGGAGTCAATCCCCGAGGTCTCGGGGCTCGCGCCGTCGCTGCGGCTCGAGGGACCCGTTGATGCGATGGCCACCGATGAGATCGCGGACGCCGTTGTCGCCGTGGTCCGGGAGGCACTGTCCAACGCCGTACGTCACGCCAAGGCGACCCATGTGGAGGTGAGCCTGGCAGCGGGGGAGGAGTTGACTCTGCGCGTCGCGGATGACGGCATCGGCATCCCGCCGGACGTTCCTCGCAGTGGCCTGCGCAATCTGGCGGACAGGGCGGCGGCGCTCGGCGGTGAGCTGACGGTCGAGCCGGGTGACGGTCGAGGCACCGTCCTCGTGTGGCGGGTGCCGCTCGGCTAGTCGTGCTGCGGGGGTCGTCAACCGCCGACCCGTCACCCGCCCGACGCCGATCTTGAGGAAGTGCTCACGCTCGCCTGGCGCCCATGGCGTCAGGTGGAACCGCAGGCGCTCAATTTCCAGGGCATCGGTCACCTCGTTGGCGAAGCCGACCACCGTCACACTCCAGCCCGTCATGGCGACGGGATCGATCTGGTCTGCCTCGAAGGCCACGACCCGGTCCTGGAGCGCGGCGTTCAGCTTCGCGCCCGGGGCGGTGCGCAGCACGACGCCGCCGTCCACGAGCACGAAATTGACGGGCTCGACGGCCGGTAGCGCCCCGATGGTGAAGATCACGCGACCCACGGGGACGCTCTCGAGGAGTCTCAGCGACTCCTCCCGGGACAACGTCTGAAGGCTCATGCGCTCGAGAGTCCCCCTGGCCGTCGGCTCGCGGACAGGGCCAACGTCCCTCCTAGCGGCGGGTGGACTCGCCCTGCTTCAGCTGGGTGGAATAGACCGCGGCCTGCACGCGGCGCTCCATGCCCAGCTTGGCGAGCAGGCTGGACACGTAGTTCTTCATGGTCTTCTCGGCGAGGAACAGCCGCTCACCGATCTGCCGGTTGGTCAGGCCCTCCCCGATGAGCTCGAGGATGTGTCGCTCCTGGTCGCTCAGGCCGGCCAGCGGATCCTTGTGCTCCGCGCCCGCGCGCAGTCGCGCCATGACCTGACTGACCACCGTGGGGTCCAGCATCGACCCGCCGCCGGCGACGGTCCTGATTGCCCCTACGAGATCGCTGCCCCGCACCTGCTTGAGCACGTATCCGGCCGCGCCGGCCATGATGGCGTCGAACAGTGCCTCGTCGTCCGCGAACGAGGTGAGCATGAGACACCCGACCGAGGGCATCTTCGACCGGATCTCCCGGCAGACGCTGACGCCGTCCCCATCAGGCAGCCGTACATCGAGCACTGCGACGTGCGGGCGTAGCGCCGGGATGCGCGCCAGCGCCTCACGCGCCGTACCCGCCTCCCCGACTACCTCGAGGTCTTGCTCCGTCTCCAGAAGGTCGGCGATGCCCCGACGGACAACCTCGTGGTCGTCCAGGAGAAACACCCGTACGACCTCGGCCTGATCGCTCATGTGCTCAAGGCTAGTCGTGGCAGCGCTCGGCGGGCGGGCCAAAGGTCCCGATGCATGGGACCTTTGGCCGCTGACTGGCTCCACGGTTCTTGGCATCGTCTGTGCATGGCCGACGCGCTGGAATCCGAGACGATCGTCCTCAACGAGGACGACTGCTGGGCGCTGCTCATGCGCGCTGAGGTTGGCCGTCTGGCCATCTGTGTCGGCGACGGGCCGCAGATCTTCCCCGTGAACTTCGTCGTCGACAACCGGACTCTGCTGTTTCGCACAGCCGAAGGGACCAAGCTCGCGGCTGTCGCGGTCTCGCCTCAGGTGGCGTTCGAGGTCGACGGCTTCGACAAGTCCACGGGCGAGGCCTGGAGTGTCGTTGTGCATGGGACCGCGCGGCTGCTCGAGCATCTCAACGAGGTGTACGCCGCGCAGGAGCTGCCGCTCTTCTCCTGGAACCCGACGCCGAAGCCGGTATTCGTGCGTGTTGAGCGCACGCGGGTCAGCGGCCGCCGATTCCTTGCGATGCGGGGTCCGCGCGAGAGCTGATCACTCCAGCCGAGCCTGGAAACGACGCCCCGAGACGTCGTCCGGCTCGATGCGGACGATGTGTCCCTTGGGCTCCGCGGTCCACGGGAACAGCGGCAGGTTGAGCGTGTCAACGACCTCATGCAGTTGGCTGACCTCTCGAGCCGTGCCCTTGAGGACCACGCTCCACGCCACGCCATTGGCCGGATCGTGGCTGTCCACCTCGAAGGCCACTCTCCGGTCGACCGAATGGGCGAGCTTCGTGCCGGGGCCAGTACGGAAGACGACGCTCGCGTGGTCGACGACGTAGTTCACCGGGAAGATCTCGGGCTGGTCGTCCCGTGCGAGGGCAAGCCGACCCACGGTGGTCGTCCTTAGCAGCTCCCAGCACTGGGAGATGCCGAGCACCTCTGTCGCTTCGTGCGGTGCGGCCATGGCGGTCATCCCTCGGTGGTCGCGGCCGGCGCGACGGTCACTGACGTCACACCACGTGCGGTTCGAGCCAGTGTTACTGCGAGCCTGAGGTCACGGGGCTCACCCGCCCCGAACAGGGACACCGCGCCGTCGTCGACCGTGACGGCCCAGCCGGTCAGGCCCGTCTCACTGAGGAGGATCGCGATCTCGTCGCGGATCCGGTTGTCGGTGGTAGCAAGGGCACGGATGAGGTCGCGGCGGCTCACCATGCCGACAACCATCTGGTCCTCGACCACGGGGATGCTCTTCACCCCGGTCTCAAGCATCAGTCGGGCGATGTCGGAGGCATCCGTACCCTCATGGACTGACACGACGTGCAGCGTCATCACCTGGGCAACCACGGTCGAGGTCGGCTCGTCCCGCTCCTCGGTCGGACGCATGTGTGCCCTCGGATCGTCGACGACCGTGTCATGCAGCAGGTCGGCCTCGCTGATGATGCCCACGAGCTGGTCGCGTTCATCGACGACCGGCATCGCCGTGATGTTGTGCTTGTCCAGCCGTTTGATCGCGTCCTTGACGGTCACGTCCGGCCGCACGGTGATGACCGGTTGGGTCATGAGTTCCTTGGCGAGCATGTCCGCCTCCCGCGGGGTTGTCCTGCTGCTGGCATCCACGCTGCCGCCGCACTAGAGCGACGCTGTGCGACACGGCACGGCAGGACCCCGCCGTTGTCGGGTACGCCGAGGTCCCGACTAGCTGACCCGCTGTCGCTACTCGGACGAGAGTCTGACCAGGGCCGGCCACCACGACCTTCCAGAGATTTCCGTCGGGATCGGCGAAGTAGCCGAAGTAGCCACCCCACTGAGCCGCCTGCGCCGGCCGGGTGATGCTGCCGCCGGCACGCTGAGCCTCCTTCAGCACCGCATCGACCCGTTCCTCAGTCGGCACGAGGTAGGAGAACGTGACGCCGCTGAAACCGCTGCCGTCCGCGGGCACGTCGGCGTCGGCGGCCAGCACCTTCCGCGGGTACAACGCCACTGCGGACGACCCGTCGGCTTGGGCGTAGGCCACGAAGTGCCCCTGGTCGACCTGGGCGGTCCACCCCAGTCCCTGCCCGTAGAACCTCTTCGCCCGATCCAGGTCGTCGACGCCGAGGGTGACGTAGGCGATGTGCGTGTTCATGGCTTGCTCCTCCGTGTCAGCGCGGCCGGCTCTCGGCCGTCATCACGCTGACGGAGCACATGATGGAAATGTGACGGCGGCGCCTAGTTGGCCGTTCGGCGGATGAGTCCTTCCGCGCGCTCTTCGGGGGTGAGCCCACCCCAGACCCCATACGGCTCCTGGACCGACAGTGCGTGCTGCCGGCACTGGGCGATGACCGGGCACGCGAGGCACACGGCCTTTGCCGCGAGCTCGCGGCGACGCCGCGTCGGGCCCCGCTCACCCTCCGGGCAGAAGAACAGCGCCGGATCAGCCTCGCGGCAGGCACCGGAAAGCTGCCACTCCCAGACCTCCGCCCGAGGGCGAGGCAGTCGAGCAATGATCGTCATGGAGGCCTCCCCGTTTGGCCCGTACATTCGATCCGCTGACGTCCGGAGGTTGAGGTCGGCCGGTTCCAGCACACCCCCGCGGGGCTGGAGCCGACCGAGCACAACGACCGTGCGTGTTGCGGCAAGATTAATGTGATCTAGTCGACTGTCAAGTTTTTCCTGTCCAGTCGTCAGATCCCATTGGCAGACCTAGACTCGCCGGGGAGTTCACCTGCAGTTCACCTGGACCTTCGGCGTCGACTGACACAGCGGAGTGGCAGCATCGTGACCGCGACACTTGGCAAGACCGACCGCATCTCGCAGCGGCAGGTACACAAGTTCAACGGCCGCCGCGACGAGCTGGCTGAGGCTGCACTCGTCACACTGGGCAAGCTCGGCTACGCGCGCACGAGCCTTCGCGAGATCGCGCAGCACTCCGACTTCTCCCATGGGGTCCTGCACTACTACTTCGCCGACAAGGTTGACCTGATCACCCACTGCGTACGCCTCTATAAGGCACGCTGCGTGACCCGTTACGACGACCTCGTCGCGACCGCGCAGAGCGCCGAGGAGTTGCGCACGGGCTTCGGCGTGCTGATGGCGACGACGATGCGAGACGACGCGCACATGCATCGGCTGTGGTATGACCTTCGAGCACAGTCGATGTTCGAAGAGGTGTTCAGGCCTGATGTGGCCGACATCGACCACACGCTTGAGCAGATGGTCTTGCGGGTCCTGATGCGCTACCTCGAGCTCGCCGACGTCCGGCTCGAGATCGATTCCAGGCTGGCCTACGCGCTGTTCGACGGCCTATTCCAGCAATGCCTACTGCGCCATCTGTTCGGCGACGAGTCCGCCGGGCCTGCCTTGCAGGCCGGCGTCGAGCGCATGCTCGACGGCACGCTGGTGGCGGCGGCGCACTCCTGAGCATTAACCCAGTCCGAGCAAACCAATCGGTGAGCCCGGAATGCCGACCTAGCTCAACCCCGCGCGGAACACGCTCGGCCCGGTGATGAACGACGACCGCCCGGCCGTCTACTGCTTGATGACGGTGGTGTTCGGGGCGCTCACGCCGGCCAGCAGCACCGACACGAGGATGCCGAGCGGCAGCATGCCCCAGTAGGACTGTTGGAGGCCGACATTCCCGGCGAACAGCATCAGCAGCCAGGTCGCCGGGAAGGTGGCGAGAATGAAGAAGATGAATCCGAAGAGCAGCGCCTGAATCATGCCCACCATCATTGACCCGATCCACCAACGCTCAGTGCCGACACGCCATGAGGAGCGCGCAATGCCGCTGTTCGACCTACCCCGCGACGAACTCGTCGGCTACCGCTCCAGCGTGGATGCACCGGCGGACCTGACCGGCTTCTGGGAGCGCACGCTGGCAGACTCGCGGGCGATCGCGACCGAGCCCAAGGCGGAGCGGGTGGACAACGCTCTGCGGCTTGTCGAGACCTACGACGTCACGTTCAGCGGCTTTGGCGGCGATGCGGTCCGTGCCTGGTACCACCGGCCCGCCGACGCCAAGGCCGACCTGCCCGTTGTTGTTCGCTACCAGGGGTACGGGGGCGGGCGCGGCCTTCCGCTGCCACTATCGGTGTGGCCATTGGCCGGCTACGCCTGCCTCGAGGTGGACACGCGTGGCCAAGGCTCGGGGTTCCTACCGGGTGACACGCAGGACCCGGCCGGCTCCGGGCCCGCGCATCCGGGCTACCTCACCCGCGGCATCCTCGATCCGGACACCTACTACTACCGCCGGGTCTTCACCGACGCCGTCCTGGCGGTCGATGCGGCGAAGGCGCTTCCGGGCGTCGACGCAGGTCTGGTTGTCGTGACCGGAGGCAGCCAGGGCGGCGGCATCTCGCTGGCCGTGGCGTCCCTCCGTGACGACCTCGCCGCAGTGATGCCAGACGTGCCGTTCCTGTCCGACTTTCGCCGAGCCACCGAGATCACCAGCAAGGGCCCCTACACGGAGCTCGGCAAGTACCTCTCGGTCCACCGCGACCATGCGGCGCGGGTCTTCGCGACGCTGGCCTACTTCGATGTGTCCGTGCTTGCACGGTCCGCGCAGGCGCCCGCGCTCTTCTCGGTTGCGCTCATGGACGAGACGTGCCCGCCGTCCACGGTCTACGCCGCCTACAACGCCTACGCCGGACCGAAGCAGATCACCACCTACGAGTTCAACGACCACGAGGGCGGCCAAGCTTTCCAGGACATGGAGCAGCTCAAGTGGCTCACGGAGATCCTGTGACGAGTGGATCATCCGACGGGACGCTCGCTACGACCTAGCGTTGGCCTCCTCGACGGTGAGCTCCGCCGCGGGATCAGCATCGAGGCGCTCGTCAGGGATTGGCTTCCCGCTGAGGATGGATCGGCCGTACGTCCCCGCATCGAGTCGTTGCTCCGCACGGTCGAGCGCGGCCAACCGCTCACGCAGACCTTCCGCCAGGGCGTCGTCGATGCCCTCGGCAGCCAGTGGCTGCGCACGGTCGGCGACGTCACCGGTCTCGTTCTCGGCGTCGCGGTCCTGCCGCGCGGCCGACTCCATGTCCGTCAGCAGCCTCTGCACCTCGGCTCGTTCAGAACGTACGCGCGCACGCGCCTCGTCCAGGTCCATCGCGTCTACCTCCATCTCAGCCGCCATCGATACCCAGCTGACGAGCCTTGGCGGCTGCCTCCCCACGATTGGTCACATCGAGCTTGGCCAGGATGTTGGACACGTGCACGCTAGCCGTCTTCTCACTGATGAACAGCAGCTCGCCGACCTCCCGGTTGGTCCGACCCTGGGACACGAGGGCGAGAACTTCCCGTTCGCGAGTCGTCAGCCCAAGTGTCGGATCGGGCTCGACACCGGCCGGCCCAGGCAGCTTCAGCCGGGCTCGTCTGGCCAGCGCCTCCAGTTGCTCGACCAGCGGCCGCGCACCCATCGAGACGGCTCGTTCGTGGGCGGCGTCGAGCTCCTGCTGGGCCGCTTCGACTTCTCCGACACCGGCGAGGGCTTCCGCCAGCCGGAGGCCGGCGTACAACTCATGCTCGGCGAAGCCCCGCACGGTCATGGCGTCCAGCGCCGCGCGCCAGAGCTCCGGCGAGGTCGCCCCGCGCGCTCGCGACAGCTCGGCCTCGAGGACGCGCCAACCACCCATCGGCACTCGCGGGAATGGCGCTGGTCGGCCGCGCCCCGTCACGTATCTCAGTGAGCGTGCCGATCAACTGCGCGATCCGATCCGCCGCGGCCGAGTCACCGGCGAGTGCCGCAGCAGCTTCCACACGGGCCACCGTCGGCAGGACCGCGAAGATGTTCGGATCCGCGATCATCGGCTGGATCCGCTCGAGCGCCGCTCGCGGGGAGTAGTCGCCGCTCGCCAGCTGTAGCAGCAGGCGGACCTCCACGATCGGTGCGATCGCCTGCGGGTCGCGGATGGACGGGGCGAGATCCTCGGCCCGGCGGAGGTGGGTTTCGCTCTCGTCGAAGCGACCCTGGATCGCTCGGATGGTCGCGACCGTGTTCTCGTAGTACTGGCCGTTGACGCCCGCCAGGGATGGCGAGCGGACGGTAGACAAGAGCTCCTCGGCGTCCTGCAGCCGTCCCTGCCTCACGAGTGTGACGACAAGCTCCAACGCGAGCCAATCCATGACCGGCCCTCGCAGATGCTGTTGCTCTCCGTAGGCCAGACCCTCGCGCGCGACGCGCTCAGACTCGGCCAGGTCGTCGATCGGCTTCTTGAGCGTGGACGCGAGATTGACATAGCCGCGTACGGCTTCGGTGGCGGCGAACTCCTTGCCGACCTCGATCGACTCAAGCAGGAGGCGATGGCCCTCATCGGCATCGCTCACGACCATCAACGACGTGCCCAAGGAGTTGGCGGCGCGCGAGAGCTCACGCTTTGCCTCGAGCGACCGGGCCAGGTCGACCGCCGTGTGGCCGGGCGCGATGGACTCCTCATAGCGGCCAAGCAGCATGAACAACCGGCTGCGCCAGGCCAGGGCTTCGGCCGTCTCGCGGGCGACGACGTCGCCGAGCACCTCCACGGAGCGGTCAGACGCCTCGACCGCCTCGTCACCCAGGCCGTTCATCCAGAGGCTCTCGCTGAGCTCGGCATTCAGACCGCCCAGCGCAACGGGGTCACCCTCCCCGAGGAGGTCGATGGCTCTGCGGAGATGGGTGACTGCACCCGAGCGGGGGCTCCCTGCGTACATGTTGCACAGCGCGGCGTTGTGCAGGAGCTCCCAGACCGGAGGAGCGTCGTACGACGGCTCCACCGGCACGAACTCGCGCAGCTCGGCAGCCTTCTCGAAGTGCTCCTGAGCCTCAGCGAACGCAAACAGGTCACGGGCGCGGCGTCCCGCTCGTACGAGCGACGACAACGCGAGAGGGACGTCGTGGGCCGCCAGCGCGTGGTAGGCGAGCTCGGCGTCCACGGCGTCGCGGCCACCCGCAGCCAGGTCGGGGTCTTTGGCCAGTGCCTCCGCGAAGTCGGCGTGCAGTCGCATGCGCTCGCCCGGGAGCAGCTGCTCGTGAACCGCCTCTTGCAGCAGTGCATGGCGGAACCGGTAGCCGATGCCGTCGGCATCCGCGACCAGCGCTGCCCCGTCGACGGCAGCCCGAAGCCCTGCCGTCAGGTCTGTCGGCTCGAGCTGGGTGAAGTGCTCGAGGAGCCTGTGGTCCACCCGTCGGCCTGCCGCGGCGGCGATGCGCAGCACCTCCTTCGCCGAGGCCGGCAACGTGTCGAGCCTGGCCGCCAGGATGTCGCGAAGGTTGGACGGAAGCTCACCATTGGCGCGCGCATCGGCGGCGAGCAACTCCTCGACGAAGAACGGATTGCCCTCCGACCGAGCGAGGATTCGGTCCGTGTGCGCCTGCAACGGCTGCTCGCCGCTGATCTCCGCGACCAGATGCGCGACCTCGGTCTCGTTCATCGGCTCGAGCTGAATCCGCGTCACCTCGGGCAGCCGGGACAGCTCTGCTAGGAGGGCCCGCAGCGGATGCGTCCGGCGCATCTCGTCTGAACGGTAGGTGGCGATCAGCAGCACTCGCGTCGGAGCAAGGTTGCCGGCAAGGAACGAGAGCAGGTCGAGCGTCGAGTGGTCGGCCCAGTGCAGATCCTCGAATACGAGTACGAGGCGCGACTCATCGGCCAGCTTGGCGATCAGAGCGAGCACGGACTCGAACAGCCGGGCCTGGCGCGAAGGCGGTGTCTTCGACTCCGGCGGCCCGGCCCGGCTCGGGCAGGAAGCGCGACAGCTCCTCCCCGTACAGCTCCTTGGTCCGTTCGGGACCGAGTGACCGGCTGAGCTGACGCAGGATCGCGACGAGCGGGGCAAATGGCATCACCGCCTGGCCGAGCGCCAGACAGCCGCCTTGCAGGATGCGTGCGTCGGTCAGGCTTGTCAGGAACTCGGAGACGAGGCGAGTCTTGCCGACGCCGGCCTCACCACCGATCACGACGATTGCGGGTCCGTCGTCACTGCGGTCCCAGGCCTCGGTCAGCCTGGCAAGCTCCTCCGTACGGCCGACGAAGGCCACAGAGCTGATCCGCCCGTACATACGGGCCAGTATCGCAAGAAGCGCTGACAGGAGACTGGCACCCGTGAGCCACTGGTACCGCTACGCGTGCGACATGCGACTGGTCGCCTTCTGGGGTGTTTTCGGCGTCCGCCCCGACAGGGACGGCGTCACCCTCACCGACGACGGTCAGCTGCGGGCGACGTTCGGGTTTCTGTCGCTCGAGACTCCGCTCGACAACGTCGACGGCGCCCACATCACCCGGGACTACCGCTGGTGGACGGCGGCCGGCGCCCGTGGGTCGATGAAGGACGACGGGCTGACGTTCGGAACGAACGCAAACGCAGGCGTCTGCATCCACTTCCGCGAGAAGGTGCCGTCTGGCGCTGCGGCGCAGCGGGCATTCAGCGCTGACGGTGACTGTCGAGGATCTTGAGGGGTTGACGGAGGCGCTCACGCGTCCAGAGTGAGGGTCCACGCCGACGAGTGGATCAGCCGACAACGAGAGTGCGATCGCACAGGCGTTGTCGGATGATCCGCTACTTGGGGTGACGCCCGGCTAGGACTGCTGCTCCTCGTACTTGAAGGAGAGCTGGAGCTTCGTGCGGTAGACGAGCGCGCCACCGTCCTCGACGTGGATGTCCTGCTTGATGACTTCCGCGACGCGAAGGTCCCGGACCGACTGGCTGGCCGTCTTGATCGCATTCGCGGCCGCCTCCTCCCACGAGGTGCTGCTCGTGCCTACGACATCGATCACCCGGTAGACGCTCACCGTTTGGGCTCCCTACTCGACTGGTGCTGATGAGTCCGACCTGGGGACAGTACCGACGGATGGCCTGGGGGGCACTCGGATGGCCCGCGGGCGCCGCTGTCGAGTGCTCGTCCTGGACCGGATGGGCGTCCCTGGCTACTTCCGGCGCGGCAAGCGACTGCTCACTCCCGAGCAGGTGGATCAGCTGTACGAGTACGCGCGCGGCTTGGCCCAACATCTGCTCGCGCCCGTACGGACTCGCCCCGTCGCCTTGATCAGCATCGCGGCAGGGCAGAGCCGGCCATACGTGAACCATCAGACGGTCGCCGACGAGCTGGCGGGTCTGGTGGACAAGACGCGCTCCACAGTCGCCGCGCGACCCGGCGCCCGGGGGCGTGTCACCGGTAAGCCCTTGTTCGCTATCCGGTGTCGTCGAAGAGCAGTTGTTGGGCGAGTCGGTGGGCTTGGTCGATGGTGCCGGGTAGTTGGTTGCGCAGCGGTCGTTGGTGGGGGTCGAGCCATTTCGGTGGGATCACCCAGGGGAGGCCGCCGCGTAGGACGATGACCCACGTGCCGGCATGCACCTCGGTGTGATGCCGGGGACACAGCAGCAACAGGTTCGACAGGTCGGTGGGGCCGCCGAGCTGCCAGGGGATGCGGTGGTGCGCATCTGTCCATGCGGGGAGGGCGCCGCAGCCTGGGATGAGGCATCCACCGTCGCGGGCGGCAAGTGCGCGGCGCTGCGCCGGGGACGCCAGCCGGCGGGCCCGGCCGTAGTCGAGGATCTGCCCGAACGGGCCGACCGTGCAGCGCTCCAGGACCGCGTCGCAGGACAGCACGCCCAGCGCCAACGAAGACAGGTGGCCGGTCTGCTCGCAGCGGGCCAACCCGGCCGCGTCCCGGCGAGAGTCGCGGCCGCTGGTGTCGTCGGCCGGCGTGTCGTCGTCGTGGGGTGTGTCGTCGGAGGACGTCTGGTCGGCGTTCTCGGCGCCGGTGTCGTGCTGGTGGGCGGCGTCGGCGAGTTGGTCGGGCTTGGTGTGGATGACGATGCGGGGTGGTTCGCCGCCGCGTTCGCCGGCGTTGGCCAGCGCTGCCTTGGCCATCAGCACCAGTGCGTCGGCGTAGCGCTGCGCGGTGCTGCGGGAGTCCTTGACCGGGAGGGTCTGCTGGCCGTGCTCGTCGACGGCGCAGGCGGCCGGGTCGGGGGCGGCGTAATGGTGCAGCGCGGCGGTGAACCAGGCCGAGCCGATCTGGTCGAGCAGGAACCGCCCGGCCAGCATCCCGGTCGCATCCTCGGCCTTGGTCAGTGACCTGCGCTGGTGCGCGTCCGGGTCGAATGTGCGGGACCCGTCGGGGTCGAGCACGCCGAGCAGCGCGTTGGCGACGTCTTCGAAGTCGCGCGGGGCGAACTGTTCGGATTGTTCGGTCAGGAACTGTGCGAGCTTGCCGCGCTGCTCGTCCTTGAGGTGGGCGGGTATCCGCCCGAGGCAGCGCACCGCGACGTCGAGGTGCTCGCGGGAGATCCGACCGTCCGCGAGTGCGGCACCCATCTCGCGCAGGTCGCCGTCCGGGCCGATGGCGCGGGCCGCGCCCACGTCACGCACCGAGCCGACCTGATTGTGGCGCAGCCGCAGCCACTCCGCGGTCGACTTGGCGCCGACGTCGGTGGCGGTCTTCCGGTCGTCGACCTCGCCGAGCAGCCGCAGATAGGCCGCCTCGGTCGCTCGCCGCAGCCGGACGAGGTCGTCGAACGAGTCGACCAGCAGCGACGAGCCGAGCACCGACACGTCGGCATCGAGGAGGTCGGCCACCGCAGTGTGGGCGGCGCCCAGCGCGGACTCCACCGGCGTGAGCGGGGGTGGAGTCTGACTGCGCTTCCATGCCTTGAATCTACAAGGGGGGTCTGACAGAACTCGGCTGTGCAAGTGGTCGGGATCCCTTAATCCGCAAGGGTTTCCGGCCACTCGTTGTCCACAGCCGACCATCAGCGGGGGAGGATGTCCACAGACACCCGCGGGCGGCTTGACAGGTCGACCTCCCGCACTGAGTTCACGAAGTCGAGCCGGCGAAGCGACTGTCGCCCCTCCCTAGGACCCGTGGTCGAGTCGTGGGCTCTGAGGTTGCAGCGAGACATTGCGGAACAGCACCCAGAGCCCGACGTCGTACGCGGTCTTGAGCGCGCCGGCGATGAGGAAGGGGGCGCCGAGGCCGAGGCGGAGCGCGGCGCCGGCAAGCAGTGGTGCAGCCGGGCGGACAAGCGTTCGCGCGGCGTTGGTGTAGGCGGCCGCTGCCGTCCGCTCGCTCGGGTCGACGACGGCTGACGACATAGGCCTGCCGGGTGGGGACGTCCATCTGGGAGAGGGCGAACCGGGCGAGCAGGAGCGCGATCGCGGTCTCGAGGGTGGGGGCGAACGCGATCGCCGCCAGCAGGATGTTCGAGGGCAGGTGGGTGAAGACCATGGTGCGCAGCAGACCGATGCGGGCGGCGATCCGGACGGCGGCCTGGAAGGAGAGCGCCTGCAGGAGACCGATCGCGAAGAAGAGGACGGCGAGCACGTCCGGCGAAGCGCCGTACCTGCGCGTGAACAAGTATGCGATGAACGTCTGCGGCACGAAACCGCCGCCGAGGCTGTCAAGCGCGAACAGACCACTGAGCCGGGCGACGGTTCCGCGCGAGCGGTGCAGCGGCGGGCGTGGTTCGGCCGTGTGCTCGCGACCGATCTCGACGACCGGTGACAGACCACGGATCGCGACGAGTCCAGCCGCTGCGGCGGCCGGATAGCAGAGCAGCCACGGCGGCGACGATCCGACCAGGGCGATCAGCGCGCCTAGCGAGCCAGCCAGCGTGGCGACCGTGTTGTACGTGCCGAACAACGCTGTGGGATCCCGGTCTGCCGCAGCGTGCGGGAGCATCGCCTGCTCGAGCGAGGTGAACGGCCCTGACTCGACCACGTCGGTCGAGATCGTGCCGGTGAGGGCGGCGGCAATCAGTGCAGGCAGCCACTCAGTCGTTGCGAAGATCGTCCCCGCCACCGCCATCGCCACGAGTAGCGCTCGATAGCAGCGTCGGCGGCCGATGCGATCGCCGTATCTCGCGAGCAGCAGAGAGGCGAGTGCGTTCCCCGCGAGCAGAGCTGCGAGGATCGCACCCACGGCGGCGGCGGAGTAGCCGCGGTCGGCGAGCGTGACGCCGACGAGCACCGAGCCCAACCCGTACGCGAGCGCACGCGTCCCCTGGGCCGCGACGATCCGTCGTGCATCCGGAGTCAGTCGACGTCCTCGTAGATCGCGGCGCCGCCGCTTTCGGGGCAGAACACGTACAGGCTGCGGCCGACGGGATCCCAGCAAGTCGTGTGCGCTCCCTGCTCGGTCTTGATGGTTTCGAGCTCCGTGAGCCGTACGGTGTCGACGCTGCAGACCAGTCCGGGGTCGCCGATCGCCACGTACAACCGGCGCCGCACAGGGTCGTGCATGACAACGTCCGGAGCACCGGGTAGCGGCAAGCTCGCGAGGACATCGCCGGTGTCGACATCGAGCACCACGAGTGCGCCGCCGTCAGCGGCACAGAACAGCCGTCCGCTATCCAGCCAGAGCCCGTGCGGCCCCTCGCTCGGCACCGGGAGATATCGCTCGATCGCCATGGTCTCGGCGTCGATTACCGCAATCTCGGGTTCCTCGCGGACGTTGACGTACACACGCCGGCGCTCCTGGTCACACAACGCCCAGCGAGGGCGGCCGGGCAATGGCAGCTCAGCGACCACTTGCATCGCGAGGAGGTCGACGACGGAGGCAGTGCAGTCGTGGCCGAGCGGCTCGCCGAGGTTGAACACGTACAAGCGGCCACGCCGACGGTCGTACGCGAGCCCGTTCGGGTGTGGCCCGACGTTGACCCGCCCGATCAGCCGCTCGTCCGAACAGCCGAAGACGCTCACCCGGGCCGCGTCGCGATCGCTCGTGAAGAGCAGGTCGTGCTCCTCGTCGACGAGAATCCCGGCGACGCCGGGGAGGTCGGCGAGCGAACGTACGAACCCCCGCTGTTCGCAATCGAGCACGTCGACGCGGTCGGCGCCCGTGTGGGCGACGCACATCCGCCGCGCGGGGCGGAACACGTCGGCGTGATCGAAGCCGGGTTTCGTCCCGGGTGGCAGCGCAATAAAGCCGGTCTGGACGAGGGTCATGCCATGCTGCCCGCTGCGACCTGCGCTGTGCACCATGCGTGGAGGGCGTCGTAGACGGGCATGCTCAGCTCGAGCTGGCGATGGTCACTGAGCCCGAGCAGGTGAAAGCCCTCGGCTATAGCGAGGAGACCGGGCGATTGCGGAGTGGCGTCGCGGTCGTCGGCGATGTCGGCGCCATGGACGATCCGAGCCATGAGCTGGACGGCCGGATCGTCGATCGCGTACTCCTCGACAAGCACCTCGAAGCTGCACAGCCCGTCGCGGTGTGTGTAGCGCGCTCCGGGAGCGTCGTACGAGATCGCACCCTCACGCTGGGCCACGGTGAGGACGTCTCCGGCGGGCACGTAGAGGAACTCGGCCTTGGGATCGATGAAGTTGCGGATCAGCCAGGGGCAGGCGATGCGGTCGGTCTTCGGTCGCTCGCGGGTCACCCATTCCATAGGGTCCTCCTTCAGGCGGGCTCGCGCCCAAGCAGCGTCGCCCTGCGCCGGTATTCATAGAGGCCGTCGAAGAGCGGCCCGGTCAGCTCGAGGAGTCTCTCGTCGTCGGTGACGAGTGAGAGGCCACGCACGAGGACGTTGAGCCCGAAGGCCTCCGGGGCGTCGAAGCGCTGGTCCTCGAGGTCGGCTTCGTGCACGATCTTGGCGATTTCCCAGAGCACGGGGTCCTCGAGCTCGTACCGCTTGAGAAACGTCTCGAAGCTGCAGTCGCCGCCGTGGTGCGAGAGCTCCGCGCCGCGGATGTCGAAGGCGGTGGCGTCGTCGGGGATCTCGTCTGGGTCGTCGACGAAGACGTACGACGGGTCGGGGTCGATGAATCGGCGGATCAGCCACGCGCACGCGGCGCGGTCGACGTGACAGTTCGCGCGCGTTGCCCACTTCATGGCGTCACCTCCAGGATGGCGGTGGTCAGCTCCTCGACCGCTTGTACGGCGCGCTCCCGCTCGGGCGGAGGGAAGTAGTCGCGCGCGCGGATGGCATGGAGCGTCCTGCGCAGCCGGGCGAGCGTCCGTCGTCGGGCGGCGCCGTCCATATCTATGGCGGCCTCGGCGGCATCGACCACGGCTTGGTATTCCGCCGCGATCGCCTCGGCCAAGCGCCCGGCGAGCGCGCGCTCGTGCGCGGCCGACCCGGGGGTCGCGAACCAGATCGTCGCCTCGCCTTGGGCGTCGATGATCTCGTCCGCGAGCCATTCGAGCTGCTCTTGCGTACGGCTGTCGCGGGGGAGTGCGACGAGGCCGTCGACGATCTGCACCGCGCCGAGCGCTCGGAGCCGGCGCCAAACCGCGATCCGCGGCGTCGAAGGCTCGCGGGGGAGCCGGTAGGCGAGCTGGACCCATTCGGTACGCGCTCTCGGCACGTCCGGCAGCCTATCGCAACCACGGTTACATAGCAACCGCGGTTTCAGCACACGCAGCGAGGGGCAGGCGTGAAGGTTGATAATCGGGCATGGTTCAGCTGTTCAAGACGTCCGAGGCCGCCGTCGCTGGCATTCATGATGGGGCGACGGTGATGATCGGCGGCTTCGGGTCGGCCGGTCAGCCGGTGGAGCTCATCGAGGCCCTGATCGGAACCGGCGCAGGACACCTCACCGTGGTGAGCAACAACGCCGGCAACGGAGACCGAGGGCTGGCCGCGCTGATCGGCGAGGGTAGAGTTCGCAAGATCATCTGCTCATACCCCCGGCAGTCGGACTCCTGGCACTTCGACGAGAAGTACCGCGCCGGCGAGATCGAGCTCGAACTCGTCGCCCAGGGCACGCTCGCTGAGCGCATTCGCGCCGGCGGGGCGGGGATCGGGGGGTTCTTCACGCCCACGGGGTATGGGACACCGCTCGCGGCCGGCAAGGAGGTTCGCGAGATCGACGGCAAGCCGTACGTGTTGGAGTACCCGATTCGCGCCGACGTCGCGCTCATCTGCGCACACGTCAGTGACGAGCAGGGCAATCTGGTTTATCGCAAGACCGCACGAAACTTCGGGCCCATCATGGCCGCGGCTGCCGCGGTCACTGTCGCGCAGGTTACGGACATCGTGCCCGTCGGCGGCCTCGACCCCGAGCATGTCATCACCCCCTGCATCTACGTCGACGGCATCGTCCGTGTCGGAGGAGGGCCGTGATCACCGGACTCAGCGGTGACGAACTCGCTCGCCTGGTAGCAGCCGACATCCCCCCGGGCTCGTTCGTGAACCTCGGCATCGGGCTTCCCACCAAGGTTTCGAACTATCTCAACCCCGAGAGCCGGATCACGCTGCACACCGAGAACGGCATGCTCGGCATGGGCCCCGAAGCGCACGGCGACGAGATCGATCCCGACCTGATCAATGCCGGCAAGGTGCCGGTCACCGAACTCCCTGGCGCGTCGTACTTCCACCACGCGGACTCGTTCGCGATGATGCGCGGCGGCCACCTCGACATCTGCGTCCTCGGCGCCTACCAGGTGTCAGCCCGCGGTGACCTGGCCAACTGGCATACGGGCAAGCCGGACGATATTCCAGCGGTCGGTGGCGCGATGGATCTCGCTCTCGGCGCCAAGCACACGTTCGTCATGATGACGCTGTTGTCGCGCGACGGTGCCCCCAAACTCGTGCCTGAGTGCACCTACCCGCTGACCGGCATCGCGTGCGTCAGTCGGGTCTACACAGATCTCGCCGTCTTCCTCATTCAGGACCACGGCGTGGTGGTACGCGATGTGTTCGGCATCGACTTTGCCCGCCTCGGCGATCTCGTCGATGCACCCCTTATCGACGGCACTCAGAGCACCGCGTTGCCGTACATCTCGCCCAGCGGATCGGAGATCAGCTCGAGCCGCGCGCCGTCAGGATCACGGAAGTAGATCGACGACCCACTCTCCATCATGTACTCGACGCCGGCGTTATCCAGGTTGCCCTTGAGCCGTTCCCACCGCTCCGGCTCCACCGAGATGGCCATGTGATGCAAGCCGCCGAGCACCTCCGCGTACGGTCCGAGGTCGAGCCCCGGTAGGTCGAAGAAGGCCAGCAGGTTGCCGTTGCCGATGTCGAAGAAGAAGTGGTTGGAGCCCTTGTAGTCGCGGTTCTCGAAGATCTCCGTCAGTGGAAACTCCAGCACTTCCTGATAGAAGCGAACCGTGCGCTCGACGTCGGAGCTGATGAGCGCCATGTGGTGGACACCTCGGGCGGACGACTCGGGACGCTGATCCTTCGGTGCCACATAGGTCGCGCGGATCCGGTCGCGTTCGGTCGCGATCTTCTCGTAGTCAAGCGTCGTCATTGCCATCACCTAGATCCGGAAGAACAGGTTGAGGAAGCGCTCGGCGGTCGCCCGGTCGCCACGCACCGTGCCGGCATTGCACCGGCCGAATGCCGTGAGCACCAGGCTTCCCGGGTCGAACTCGAGGACCGTACCGACGCCGGACAGATCGCTTTGCTCATACGACATCCCGTCCGGGCCCACATGCACGAGCGTGTCGCCGGCGTTGGGCCCGCTTGTGACGCGTACGCCAATGTCTGCTTCATCCTCAGTGGGTTTGGCCGTTGCCTGCCATAGCACGAACATGATCGGTACGAGCAAATCTGCGGCATCGCTGTCGAGAGCATGCCCCCGTCCGGTGCCGTCACGCATGTCCCAGGAGTGGACTCCGTAGTCCACGATCTGGAAGGCGGGGTAGAAGAAGGCGGGCAGCTGACCCATGTAGAAGTGCGGCACGACGAGGCCGCCCCAGTCCTGCTCGTTCAGAGCCTCGAAGATGCCAAGCATCTTGTCGAGGTCCGTGCTCAGTCGGCTCGAGCATCTCAGGCTGCGGGACCTGGCGGAAGCTCCGGCCTTGGTCTCCAGCACGCTGCCACATCCCGGTGAGGGGGTAGGGCGGCCCGACATCGGTGCCAGACCGCGCAGCGTCGAACCGCTCGAAGTAGCTCTCTGTCGTGTCGACGAGGTGTCCGACGATGTCACGGACCTGCCAGTCGCTGCATGCCGTCGGACCCTCCCACGTATCGGGGCGTGCGGCGAGGTCCATGAAGCCGTCCGCTTCGGTCCTGATGACGCGCAGGGCCGTGTCCTTGCCCTCGTACGTCATGACGTTCCATTCGCTCATGTCAGGCCTCTCCTTCTGTCGGCCATCGACCGACGTAGGCGTCGTCTAACAGCTTTCGCACGCTGGCCACATCGACCGGGCGCGGGTTGTCAGTTCTCACGGCGTCAACAGCGAGCCGCGCTGCGGTGTCGAGTCCCTCGGCGGGCATGCCGATCGCGGCCAGGCTCACCGGGAGATCGAGCTGGGCGGCCAGGTCCCGCAACCGGGCCGCCGCATCGGCGGAACGCGAGTCAACGCTGGCCAACGCGAGCGCAGCGTCGCGAAGCGCAGCCGGGGCGGCTGGTGCGTTGTAGGCCGTGACGTACGGCAGGAGGACGGCGTTGACCTCACCGTGGTCGAGGCCGAACGTCCCGCCCAGCACGTGGCAGAGCTTGTGATGCAGCGCAGTGCCTGCGACCGCAAGCGCCGAGCCGGCGAGGTAGGCGCCGTACAGGGCGTCGCTCCGAGCGTTCATGTCGGTGGGCGCCGTAACGACGACGGGCAGGGACGCCGCCAGCCGAGCGAGACCTTCTACGGCGAGCAGTGAGCTGACCGGGTTGGCCCCCGGCGCATACAACGCCTCGACACAATGAGCCAGCGCGTTGAAACCGGTCGTGCCCGATGTGTGCGCCGACAGCGACGCCGTGAGTGCGGGGTCGTAGATCACGACCTTGGGCAGCACCCGCTCGTCACGTCCGGTGCGCTTGTGCTGTCCGGTGATGCCGTAGACGGCGGTGGCCTCGGAGCCTGCGTAGGTCGTGGGCACCGTGATCAAGGGGATGCCCAGCTCGTGGGCCACGGCCTTGCCAAGTCCGGTGGCCGAGCCGCCACCGACGGTGACCAGGCCATCGGCCTCCGCATCCCTGGCCACGTCTGATGCGTGCGCAGCGAGACCTTCCGGGACGTGTTGACGGACCTCGTGCAGGCGCGCAGCGACGACGTCGCCGAGCGTGACGGCAAGATCGTCGGCAACTGCCTTGTGGGCGCCGCCGGCGATGAGAAGTACGCGTGCTGTTGACAGCCGTTGCAGCTCGGCGCCCAGCCGGGCGAGTGTGCCCAACCCGAAGAGAACCCGTTGCGGGACGCCGTCGTACGTGAACGCCAACCCGGCTGTCACGCGACCCTCCGGAGGTTGTTGCACAGGAAACTACGCTCCGTGCCAGCGGGTCGCAAGGCCGGGCCTTAAGTCCCGACGACCCGGGACGTCACGCCCTGTGCTCCGGCCCCAGCGACGACTGGGATGGAGATATCGGCCCGCGTGACGGGCCAGTCGGGAGAGGACACACTGATGGGCGCTCCACGAGTGCTTGTGGCGTACGGATCAAAGCACGGCGGCACCAACCGCGTAGCCGGCCTGCTGGGCGAAGCCCTGACAGAAGCCGGGCTCGACTGCGATGTCATGCCGGCCGCTGACGCGCACGATGTCCATGCGTACGACGCTGTCGTGCTCGGCGGTGCCTTGTACGCAGGTCGGTGGCACCACGACTCGAAGGCGTTCGCCCGAAAGCATGAAGACGCGCTTCGGGACCGCCCGCTGTGGCTGTTCAGCAGCGGCCCGCTCGACGACAGCGCATCGATGCAAGAGCTGCCAGCCGTCCCGGACGTGCGGGTGTTCATCACCGAGCTGGGCGCTCGCGGGCACGCCACGTTTGGCGGCGTCCTCGAGCCGGAGACCGCCGGGTTCCTCGGGCGACGGCTGATCGCCAGGGGACTGTCCGGCGACCACATCGACCGGGCGCAGGTGCGTGCCTGGGCGGACGAGATCGCAGCAGAGATGGGAGCACGAACATGAAGGCCGCCGTTGTCCACGCGTTCGACCAACCACTCACGATCGAGGAGCGTCGGACCCCGTCGCCCGCGCCGGGCCAGATCCTCGTACGGATTGAAGCCAGCGGCCTGTGCCACACCGACATCCACGCCGCACGTGGCGACTGGCCGGTCAAGCCCAGTCTGCCGCTCATCCCAGGCCATGAGGGTGTCGGCATCGTCGAAACACTTGGCGAAGGGGTTACGGAACACGCCGTGGGGGACCGGGTTGCGCTGCCATGGCTCGGGTATGCCTGCGGGATGTGCGAATACTGCGTACGCGGCTGGGAAACGCTCTGCCCCTCGCAGCGGAACACCGGGTACGGGATGGACGGCGGCTATGCCGAGTACGCCGTGGCGCACGCGAAGTATGCCGTTGCCGTTCCTGACGGCATCTCGCCCATGGAGGCCGCTCCGCTGACCTGTGCAGGCGTCACAACCTGGAAGGCGATCAAGGTCAGCGGCCTTCGCCCGACCGAGACCGCCGCCATCTTCGGCGTCGGAGGACTGGGGCACCTCGCCGTGCAGTACGCGCGCATCGCCGGCGCCCGCGTCATCGGGGTCGACGTCGAGGACGCGAAACTGGGTCTCATCGAGTCGTTGGGAGCAACAGCCGTCGACGCCCGCGCTGACGATCCTGCGGAAGCCATCCGCAAGATGGGCGGTGCCGATGTCGCGGTTGCCCTCGCCGCCAATCCGTCCGTACTCGAGCAGGCCCATGCCAGCCTGCGCCCGGGCGGACGACTGGTGCTGGTGTCCCTGCCGCGCGACGACGCGATGAAGCTCCCGATCTTCGAGACCGTGCTGCACGGGATCAGCGTCATCGGCTCGATTGTGGGGACACGCGCCGACCTTGCTGAGGTGTTCACGCTGCACAGCCAGGGCTTGACCGAGGTGATCTGCGAGCCACGCAAGCTCGACGATGTCAACGCCTGCTTCGAGGAGGTCCTCGCCGGGAAGGTGCCCGCGCGGCTTGTCTTCACGTTCTGAGAGTCATGTACGCGAGGACTGCCACTCTTCGAAGGCCTGTACGGCTGTCGGCAGGGTCGGGAAGATCCGGTCGGATCCGACCCGGTCAGTCAAGCCGGCAGCCCGCAGGTCGGCGAGCAGATCCTGCTTCACGCGCGCCATAGCGAACACGATGCCGCGCTCGGCCAGGGCGGCACGCAGTTGCTCGAGCGCGTCGAGCGCGGTGATGTCCACCTCCACGTTGGCCTCGGCGTTGAGGATGAACCACTCCACGGGGGTGGGGGAGGAGTCCACCGCGGCAAGTGCCCGTTCCCGGAAGTCCTCAGCGTTGACGAAGAAGAGCGGCGCGTCGTAGCGGTAGACGACCAGTCCCGGGACCAGCCGAGCGTCCGGGTAGTCGTCGATGTCGTGCATGCCCGCAAGGCCTGGGACGTAGCCGAGGATGCCGTCGTGCGCGCGAGCTACCCGGCGCAGCACGTTGAGGATCGAGAGGCCCACGGCGGCGAGGACCCCGTACAACACGCCGAAGATCAAGACCGCAGCGGTGGTGGCCAATGCGAGCACGAACTCGCTGCGGCGGAATCTGGCGAGCCGGCGGAACTCCGCGACGTCGACGAGCCGTACGGCGGCATATATAACGAGTGCTCCGAGTGCTGCCGTCGGGAATGAGGCAAGTACGTCTCCACCGATCATCAGCGTCACGATGACGATGGCAAGCGCAACCAGCGAGTAGAGCTGGCTGCGGCTGCCCAGTGCGTCGCCGATGACGGTGCGGCTGCCGCTGCTGCTGACGGGGAACCCGCGCATGCCGCCGGCCGCGAAGTTGGCGACGCCCAGCGCCAGGAACTCCTGGTTGGCGTCGATTTCGTACCCGTTGCGGACGGCGAACGCCCGGGCGGTCAGAACGTTGTCCGTGTAGGCGACGACCAAGAGCCCGAACGCCGGGAGCAAGAGCTCGGTCAGCTCGGTCACTGTCACCGACGGCAGCCCGGGCGTCGGCAGCCCCGACTCGATCTCGCCGACAACCTTGATGCCCTTGTCCTGCAGGTCGAACACGGCGACGACGGTGGCGCTGAGCAGCATGGCGATCAGCGGCATCGGCGCCCTCGGGAACAACCGTGCGCCCACAAAGAGCACTACCAGGACACCAATACCGAGGGCCATGGTCGGGCCGTGTGCCTGGTCGAGGCGTTCGAAGAACGACTTCAGCTGGTCGAACAGTGAGTCGCCCTCGCTGCTCAGCCCGATCATTTTCGGGAGCTGACTGACGATCATGTACACCGCGACGCCGGCCATATAGCCGACCAGGACAGGCTTCGACAGCAGATCGGCCAGAAACCCAAGCCGCGCCGCCCAGGCGACGAGGCATAGAGCGCCGACGATGAAGGCGAGAGCGGCGGCAAGGGCTGCGTACTTCTCGGGGTCACCCGCTGCCAGCGGAGCGATCGCAGTCGCAGTCAGCAACGCCGTGGTGGATTCCGGCCCGACGGAGAGCTGGCGCGAGGAGCCGATCACGGCATACACGAGCAACGAACCGGTGATCGCCCACAACCCCACGACGGGCGGGAGTCCCGCCACCTCCGCGTAGGCCATGACCTGCGGCACCAGGTACGCCGCAACCGTGACCCCGGCCACCACATCGCCGCGCAACCAGCTGCGGTCATAGGACAGCAGCTGGTTGAGGTTGGGCAGGTGCTTCACGCTCCCCATGGGGCGTCAGCGTAGAGCGAGACACGGCACCAACAGTGTTGATCATGGCTCCAGCGCGTGGGTTGTGCCCGCGGCCGGTCGGGTCCACGGTTAGGACAGAGACCTCGGAGTTGAGTCATGGCCATCGACGTCGTGGAGCTCCTTCGCCGCGCCGAGACACGCGAGCCGCTCGCTTCCGCCGACGGCAAGACGGCGGTGCCGCTCGAGCGCATCGTGGTCGATGGGGAGTCGTACGTGGTGAAGCGCCTGTCTCCCGAGCTTGATTGGCTCGCCAGGGCTGCCGGCGATGTGGGCAGCAACGCATACCGGGCCTGGGAATGTGGCCTGTACGCCGCGCTGCCGGGCGAAATCGATCCGGCTGTGATCGGAGCCCACCGCGACGGTCGTGAGGCCGTGCTCGTGATGCGCGACGTCAGCGAGTTACTGGTGCCTACCGGTGACGAGCCGATCCCACATGAGCAGCACCGGCGCTTCCTCGAGCATCTGGCCGTCATGCACGCGCACTTCGCTGGCCGGAACGCGACGCCATTTGACCTGTCTCCGTTTCCGGCGAAATACACCGTGCTCTCCGAGCTGACCGCTCGAGTGGAAGCCGACCTCGGTCGTGCGCAAGGCGTGCCCGCCATCCTCGCCACCGAATGGCCGCGACTGCGTGACGTCGCCCCGGAGGCTGGCGAGGTGGCAACGGCGCTGGCTGCCGACCCGTGGCCGCTGGTCACCGCCTTCGAGGGAACGCCCACCACGCTCTCCCAAGGCGATTGGAAGTACGGCAACCTCGGGTCCCACCCGGATGGCCGCACCATCCTGCTCGACTGGGCGCTTCCGGGCGTGACGCCGTTCTGCTACGACGTTGCCTACTACCTGGCGATCAACAGTCGGCGTTTCGCCGAACCCAAGGACGCCGTCATCGAGGTCTACCGCGAGGAGCTGGAATCGCGCGGCATCCCGACGTCGGGGTGGTTCGAGCAGCAAATCGAGCTGGCACTGCTCGGTGCCTTCGTCCAGCTCGGCTGGGACAAGGTGGACGAACCCGACGAGCTCGGCTGGTGGGTCGAGCGCGTCCTGCCCACGGCGAGGACACTGTGACGGGCTCCCCGGACCAGGGCATGTTCGCCGCCTACGACGCCGCGGGCGCCCGGTGGGCGCAGGGACCCGAGCGTGTGTACGGCCGACTGGCTGAGGTGCTGGTCGAGTCCGTACAGACGCCGCTGGACGGGCGCCTAGTGATCGACGTGGGCGCGGGTACGGGTGTCGTGGCGACGGCGTTCCGGTCGCGCGGCGCTCGAGTGGTCGCTCTCGACCAGTCCACGGCAATGCTCGCGCGAGCACGCATGCCGGCCGCCGCGGGTGATGCCCTACGCCTCCCGGTGTCGGACGGAGCAGCGGATGTGACCGCGGCCGGTTTCCTGCTCAGTCACCTGGCCGAGCCGTGGCGCGCGCTCGTCGAAATGGCGCGCGTGACCCGGCCGGGCGGCGAAGTCGTCGCGTCCTCGTTCGCCGGTGCGACGCACCCGGCCAAGGCGATCGTCGACGAAACGCTTGCTGGGTATGGGTTCCGAATGCCGGACTGGTACGCATCGTTCAAGCAGGACCGCGAGCCAACCGTCGCCTCACCAGAAGCGACCCTCGGACAGGCACGCCTGGCCGGCTTGGTCGACACGCAAGCGACGCGTGTTGAAGTCGACCTCTCCGACCTCGACGCGGCGGATCTGGTCGAGTGGCGGCTCGGGATGGCGCACGCGGCGGCCTTCGTCGCACAGCTTGACCCTGCTGTGCTTGCTGCCGTGCGTGCCGAAGCCATTGCAGCCCTCGACGATGTGCCGCCACTGCGCCTGCCGGTGGTGCTCCTGCGCGGATTCCCAGCCCTCGCCGCGATCTAGCCGTTACGACGCGTGGCGTCATCCGCACGTCAGGGCGCCACATGCTCGTGCGCTTGGATACCTTCGCATCGTGAACCGGGTCAGGCAGCGGCTTGCCGAGGCCGGACGGGCTCTCGCGACGAACGCCCGCAGCAGGGACCTACGCCGCGCGCAGCTGTCCTTCGGCGCCGCGTGGGCCGCGGAGTGGGCCTTCACCGTGGCCATCGGTGTGGTCGCGTTCCGCGAGGGTGGGGCCAGTGCAGTCGGGCTCGTCGCGCTGCTCCGGATGGTCCCCGCTGCGCTGGTCGGGCCCCTGGGTGCCACCGTGGCGGATCGGCTGCCGCGCGACCGCGTGCTGGTGGTGGTCGGCACGTTCCGAGCTGCCGCCCTAGCCGGCTGCGCAGCCGTAGTGGCCCTGGACGGCGCGCTGCTCCTGCTCTACGTCTTGGCGATCCTCCAGACGGTGGCCTTCACGGTGTTTCGCCCTGCCCACTCGGCACTGTTGCCCGCGCTTTGTCACACACCGTTCGAGCTGACAAGCGCCAATGTCGTACGGGGACTCCTCGACTCACTCAGCGTGCTGGTCGGCCCGTTGGTGGCCGCACTCCTGCTCGACCTGAGCGGTGCCGCAAGCGTGTTCGTCGCGGCAGCGTTGGCCTCGCTGTGGTCGGCATGGCTCGTGCTCCGATTGCGCTACGAGCGCGCACAACCTGCCACCGGGCCGCGTCCGCACCTGCTGCGTCAGGTCGCGGTGGGCGTTCATGCGATCCTCGCCAAGAGAGACGTGCTGCTCCTTTCATGCCTGATCGTGGCCCAGACGTTCACTCGGGGCTGCTTCACGGTGCTCGTGGTGGTCGTCGCCTTCGACGTCCTCGGTACCGGTGAGCCGGGAGTGGGCACACTCACGGCGGCTGTCGGCGCTGGAGCGGTCATCGGGTCGCTGGGCGCGTTTCTCGCGGTTGGCAGCCATGGGCTGGCGGCACTCCTGGGCGTTGGCGTCGCGTTGTGGGGACTGCCCATCGCGGTGGCCGGGCTGCTTTCGTCCGAACCCATGGTCGCTCTGACCTTCGCGATCATCGGCGTCGGCAACGCTTTGGTAGATGTGGGCGCTTTCACGCTGTTCGCGCGGCTCGTGCCCGACGAGGTGCTCGCTCGAGCGTTCGGCGTGCTCGAGGGGACGGCAACGCTCGCTGTCGGCGTTGGCTCCATCCTGACACCACTGGTGATCGACCTCCTCGGCATTCGCGGCGCGATGTTCGCGCTCGGACTGGTCGGCCCGGTCGCGGTGGCGTTGTCTTGGCCTCGGTTGCGGCGACTGGACGAGCAGGTCGCTCGCGGCGACGAGGAGATCGAGATCCTCCGGCAGGTGGACATGCTTCGACTGCTGCCGATGCCCGCTATCGCGCTGCTCGCGGTCAATGCGAAGCGGGTCCAGATCAGGTCCGGCAATGCAGTCTTCCGCGAAGGTGATCGCGGTGATCAGTTTTTCGTGATCGTCGACGGGCAGGCGGAGGTGACCCAGAACGGCGCACACCTCCGGTCACTCGGGCCGGGCGACGGGTTTGGCGAGATTGCCCTGCTGCGCGATACGGTCCGAACCGCCACGATAACTGCCCGTCTGGACCTGTCCCTGTGTGTTCTCGACCGTCGGCACTTCGTCCCCGCCGTCACGGGCTATCGCGGGAGCCTCGCCGCGGCCGACCGAGTGATGGACGACTGGCTTAGACCCGGAAGCTGATGTCAGGTCGTCGGGATGCGGCGTGCAACCAGGTCATCTGCGCGGTTGCGCGCATCGTCGCTGCCCGTGACAACGGCGAGGAAGTCACCGCGCTCGAGGGCCCGAAGCACCGTGTCCTCGACGGCGGTCACAGTCGCCGTGCGCGGGACATCTCGCAGCAGGGCGATCTCGCCGAATGGCTCGCCCGGACCCGCGTACGACAGCGACGACCCGTTGTGGGTCGCCTCGACGCGTCCCGACTCGACGATGTAGAACCGATCTCCCTCGTCGCCTTCGCGGATGACCACATCTCCGGCCGACGCTTCGACTCGTACGAGTTGTTGCGCCAGCCGCTCGATGGCAGGACGTGACAAGGGGGTGAAAAGGGGTACACCGAGCAGCAGGTCCACGCCCGACGGCTCGCGCAGTGTCGCGTCGAGACCCCGGAGGCGGCGGAACCCTGGGATCACGAGCGCCGCGACAAGCAAGGCGATCACAGCCAATGCCCAGCGCAGACCGAAGAGCGCGATGAGGCTTGGCATCAGAAGCGCGCCAAGCGCCATCGTCGCGATCAGCGCCGTCTCCATGGCTCCGAAAACTCGGCCCATCACGGCATCAGGCGTGAGCCGCTGGGTGATCGTGATGGCGTTGACGTCGACGACGGGATTGGCCACCCCGATCAAGAACATGGCGGCGAACGCCGCGAGCAGCTCTGGCCACACCGCGACAAGCAGCAGCGGCAAGGCCCAAAGGAGGACCCCGTAACCAAAGTCGGTCGCCAGCTTCTGACGCGAAGCCAGTGCGATGGCAAGCAGTCCACCGATAAGCGCACCCACGCCAAGCACTGCGTCGAGATAGCCGACCCCTTGGGGCCCGAGATCGACGAGATCGACGGCGATGGAAACGACGAAGACGAGGGACGCCCCCGCGATGATGGTCTGTGCGCAGTAGATCCCGACCACTGCCCGCAGATCCCGGTGCGCCCAGATCGCCCGGAACCCGGCCATCGACTCCTCGACGAAGCCCGACCTTCGGCTCGTCCTCGGCTGACGCCGAGGGCTCGAGATCGGCCGGGTCACGCGCAGGCGTTCGGATCCCCGCGACCAACGTCAGCGACCACAGGAACGTGAGCGCGTTGAAGACGAACACGGCGGGCACATCGGCGACCGTCAGCAGCAGGCCCCCTATGGCTGGGCCGAGGAAGAAGGAGAGGCTCTCAAGGGTGCTCGACGTGCCGTTGGCGGCTGTCAGCTCCGACGGCTTGCTCACCAGGGACGGTAGCCATGCCGACAACGCCGGCCGGAACGGCGTACTGGCCACGGCAGCTAGCGTCGCCACGACGAACACCAGCAACACGGGCGCATCCCAATACACCAACGCGGCTGCGACCAGGACAAGAACGGCCCGGATCGAATCCGAGCCGATCATGACGAGTTTGCGCGGATATCGGTCGGCGAGCGTCGACGCGAGCGGCGTGGCAAGTGCCATGCACCCGAGCCGCGCGACGCCGAAGACACCGACGGCGGTCGCGCCGCCGACGCCGTACGCCCACACCGTTACCGCGGTGGCATATGCCCAGTCACCGATGAGTGACCCACCGAAGGCGAGGTTGACCCGCCGAAGTGCCGGGTTGCGAAAGACGGTTGCCAGCGAGCTTGCCGTCTCTCGGACGGCATCCCCGACCTTGCCCATAAGGCCCCCACCATTTCGGCCAGGTGGCCACCATATCGCTGGTACCTTGCCGCGCAATGAGACTTCACCTGCTCGGGGTGCGCGGATCGACCGGTGCCCCCGGTCCTCGATTTGTGCGCTACGGCGGGCACACGTCGTGTCTCGCGCTCGCCGCGGATGGGCGGCGGGATCCCCACCTCGTCCTCGACGCGGGTACGGGGCTGCGATCGCTGAGCGCGCTCCTGGACGATGCGTCCGTTCTCCGGTTCGATCCTGCTCAGTCACCTGCACTGGGACCACGTACAGGGGCTGCCCTTCTTTGCGGCCGGGGACCGCGATGACGCGCGAGTGACGCTCCACATCCCTGGGCAGGTTGGAGCCTCCGCGCGCGACCTGCTCGCGCTCAGCATGTCGCCGCCCAGTTTCCCGATCACGCCGGAAGGACTTCGCGGGGCGTGGTCGTTCGAGAGCATCGAGCCCGGGGACCACATGATCGAGGGGTTCCGGGTCGTCGCCTCCGAGATCGCGCACAAGGGCGGTCGGACACTCGCCTACCGCGTCCAGGACGATCTCGGATCAATGGCCTACCTGCCCGACCACGCGCCGGCGAGGGGAGTGAGCGATGCGACCTGGGCTCTGCTCGACGGCGTGGACGTGCTCGTGCACGACGCACAGTTCATCGACGCAGAGCGCACAATCGCCGACGACTACGGTCACGCGACGGTCCAGGACGCGATTGCTCTAGCCACCAAGGCCAATGCGGGTCTGCTTGTCCTGTTCCACCACGGTCCGGCCCGTACGGACGACGAGCTCGACGCTTTGGCGGTCACGGTTGCCGATGCGCCGATCTCCGTACGGCTGGCGCGTGAGGGCGACGAGCTCGACGTGGCACGTGCCCCGGGCCACCAGGATGTCCGTGTTAGAGGGATGCGGGGTGAATAGTCGTACGAGCCTCCGTACTCCGTCGCTTGACCAGGCCCCGTTCGGCCGGAAGATTGGGCAACCTATCGATCTGTGGGGGGATCATGAGGAAACGACTTCGATTCACGCTGCGCCGAGCGGTGCTCTCGGCTCTGGCAGTCGCCGTGGCGGCAACGGGGGTTGTGGCCGCCGGTAGCGCGAGCGCCACTGGATCTCAGGCGACCAAGCTGGCTGTGGTCTCGGTGACTGACGAGGGCACGGGCCTCAACAAGCCGGTCAAGGGCAAGCCCTTCGACGTCGTGGTGCAGAGCAAGAAGTCCACCGGGGCTCCAGCTGCGGTCACGAAGAGCACGACGGTCAAGCTCTCGGTCACCACGGGCACCGGCGCGCTGACCGGTGTCACGACGGCCGTGATCCCGAAGGGCAAGTCGACGGCGACGATCGCTGGCGCGATCTACTCGGTGTTCGAGAACGGCGTCAAGCTGAAGGTCTCGGCCATCGCTGGACAAGCACTGCAGCCCGCTTTCGTCGAGGTCAACGTGCAGGCGGTCGCTGCTGCCGCGGCCGCGACACCGGGCGACGCCCTTGCACTGACGCCCAACGACTGCGCAGACACCACACCGGAGTTGCCGACGTGCGCCGACGCTGCTGTTGCCCAATGGCGCGAACGGCACGGTGTTCCTTTCCGCGGGCTCCTGCGACGGACATCGTCGCGTGGTGCCGTTCGTAGCGGGCGACGTCCAGACACTGCTCGTGGATGCCACCTCCAATCTCAAGGACGCGCAAGGGCAACCCGCTCTACACCCGCAGCAACCCGCCACTTTGGTCGTCCAGTGCGACAAGTCCGTCTGTGGCGGCGCCGGGGTTCCTCATACTTGGCCTCGTCGTCGACATCGTCGGCAATGGCAATTTCGTGGACGCCCCCTCGTGCCCGCAGCAAGGGCGTCATCTCCCCGATGAGACGACGCGCGGCCTTCTGCGTCGACCACAGGCTGAGTCACCGAAACAACGCGGGAGACCCGATCACCTACCTGCTCTTCGCTATCGACGTGCGGGCGAGCCATCCGTAGCAGTCGGCGGCATCGGCCGCGTGACGACTCCGAGGCCGGCCAGCACGAGTTCGCCGTCGGCGGCGAGCTGGTCGGCCGAGGGGTCACCTCGTAATCTCGCAACGTCCGCGAGCGCGGCGAGGAGGAAGCCGCGCTCGTGTGCGACGTCGGGCGCCTCACTGTGGCGCAGTCCCTCGGTCAGCTCGTCGTGGGCATCATCGACTTGACCCGCTTGCATCAACGCGACGCCGCGGATTCGTCGCAGCGTCGGCACGATCTGTGCGGCCCCGAGGGACGTCGCCCGTGCAAGCGCATCGGTGGCTGTCTCATGCGCCTGGTTCCAGTCACCGTGGAGCAGCAGGCATTCGGCGATGGCAGCATCGGTGTCGACAACCTCGTGCGGCTCGCCCAGCTCCATGAACCGTCGCCTCGCCTCCGCGAAACGAGCCATGCCGTCGTCATGCCGTCCGGCCCGGGCGGACGCACGGCCGCTCTCCCTCAGGCACAGCGCCACGAGCTCCTCGTCGCCCACCGCACGGGCGACGCGCTGGGCATCCGCGAGTACGGGTTCGGCTTCGGCCAGACGTCCTTGGCGGATCATGACGTCCGCCTGGTTGTACGCCGCATTGGCCGCGTTGGTCGCGTCACCCACCAGGCGAAAGCTCTCCGCCGCGCGACCGAACATGTCGAGCGCCTCTGTCCAATGCCCTTCGAACAGGGCGCGCATGGCGAGGTTGTTCTCGCAGTGCGCCTGGCCTGCCGCATCGTCCAGCTCGACGAACAGCGCGAGGGCGCGCTCGCCGTACGGCATTTCTCCATGCTCGGCGGACCAGAGCTCGACCGTGTGCAGCGCCAGGTAGGCCTGCGCCAAGGCCATGCGGTCGCCGGCGGCCTCCGCCTCTCGGGCCGCGACCCGACCCCACCGCCCCGCGTCGCGATAGCGGCCCTGGCTCACTCGGCACACCGCGTGGCGGGTCGCCAGCATCGACCGGGTGGCTCGGGCGGTGTCGTCGTCCAGTCCGCCCAAGACCTTGAAGCCGCGGCTGATCCAGCGCAACGCTTGCGGGTAGTGGCCCAGCCGCTGCTGCAGTCGGGCCTCTTTGAGGATGAGCTGCGCAGCACGGACCGGCTGGTGCTCGAGCTGCCGCCGCGCAGCCTTGTAGGCGTCGGCGGCCTCGGTCGCCTGACCGACGAGATAGCGGACGTCTCCGAGCGACTCGAGCACGTCGGCCAGCTGGTCGTCGGCTGCCGCGCCATCAGCGCGACGTGCCGAGTCGACAGCGCGCTGGTAGAACTCGGCCGCTTCCGCGTGGGCGAACTTTGCGCGTGCTCGATCGCCAGCCAGTCGTGAGAACCTCCACGCATGGTCGTACCTCGCTGCGTGGAAGTAGTGCCACGCCAGTTGCTCCGGCGCAGCCTCCGGGTCGGGCAGGCTTCGCTCGATCGTCTCGCCGGCCCTCGCGTGCAGGTCACGTCGTCTGCGGTAGGCGAGACCCTCATAGGCGACATCGCGCAGCAGCGGATGTCGGAAACGCAGCTCGCGCGGTCGGTCCTCGTGAAGGAAGCCTCGCAGCCGTTGCTCGATGCTTTGACCCCGAAGCTCGGCGGGCAGCATCTGCCGGAGCATGTCCGTCTCGAATCGGACGCCGAGCACAGCCGCGTAGCGGAGCACTGTCCGGTCCTGCGGGGCGAGCTCGTCGATCTCGTGGGTGACCAACTGCTCGAGCGAGTCAGGAAGGCCATCGAGCTGGCCGGATCGAGAAGCGGCCCGGGCGAGCTCGCGCAAGAACAACGGGTTGCCGCCCGCTCTGGCGGCCAGCATGTCCATCACCTGCGGTGGCATCGGCGCGTCCTCGGTGGCGATCTCGGCGAGAACGACGGCTGATGCGGGCGGCAGCGGCCCCAACCGGAGGGTCACCGTAGGCGAATCCTCGCCGGGCACGAAGCCCCTTGCTTCGTCGCGCCGCGTCAGGAGGACCAGCCAGGGCATCGTCGCAATGTGCGGAGCGAGTGCGTGAAGCAGATCCGCCGATGCCTCGTCCATCAGGTGGGCGTTCTCAAAGCAGAACACCGTGGGGGTCCTCTGACTCCGGAGCAGGAACTCGCATGTCACCTCCTCGAGGCGTGACTTGCGGAACTGCTCCTCGAGCTGTGCGGTCTGTCGGGTCGAAGGGAACGGAATGTCCAGCGGGATACCAAGCAGTGGCAGCCACGGCAGCAGAGCTTGTGCATGCGCGGTCACCTGGTCGGCGAGCACCTCACGGGCGTGGTCCGCCTCGGCTGCTCGTGGGATGCCCAGCATTCCCCGCAGCAGTGTTCGGAAGGCGGAGTACGCCACTGCCGATTCGTACTCGTCGCATGTCACGCGAAGTACCGTCACCCCGGTTGCGCGTGTCAGAACCTCGGTGGCGAGCCGCGTCTTGCCGATACCCGCCTCGCCGACGATGCCGACCAGCCGGCCCTGGCCCGCGCTTGCATCCGTCAGGCAAGAAGTGAGCTGGTCCATCTCCGCGTCGCGGCCGATCAGGAGCAGGTCCGCGAGGTCCTCGTCGCGGGTGCCGGTGGCTGGCCCGAGGACCACAGCGTGGACTTCGGCAGCCATCCCTTTGACCGAGAACGGCACCAGCTCGCGTGTCTCGAAACGCGCTTGTGATCGCTTCATCAAGGCGTTGGTGGCGATGACGAGTCCAGGCTCGGCCCTGGCCATCACGCGAGCCGCGAGGTTCACTGCGTCGCCCTTCACGGAGTACGTCCGTCGGAAGGGAGGCCCAAAGTCCCCAGCGAAGACATACCCGTGGTTGACCCCGACCTGGCGGGGCAGGGTTCCGGGCCGCTCGACGATCAGCCGAGCCGCCCGCAGCAGGTTCTCCTCGTCGTGGCCGGAGCTCAGCGGTGCACCGGCGGTGAGCATGATCTTGCCGCCGTCATGGTCGACGTCGCTCTCGAAGAACGTGACTCCGTGTGTCGCGCAGGCGTGCTGCACGTTCCGTACGCACTCGTCCAACGCCACTGCCAGGCCGTTGGGGCCGGATTGCGCGAAGACCGAATCCGTCCCCGAGAACCGGACGAAACCCACTGCCACCGGGCGATGCTCTGCCTCGCCTGCGCCCTGGCCCAAGTGCTCGCGGAGGGCGCTGGGGACTACCTGCGCGAGCTCGTTGTCGGACAGGCCGTGGCGGACGGCGGGTGCCGCGTACGGCCGAGCGCCGGGCCTGGCCCGGAGGAGGAAAGAGCCATGCGGCCCCGACTTCACCAGGCTCGGGTGCAAGAGCGCCGCAGTCTCCGGGCTTACGCAGATCTGTCCCGCGGCCGCCGCCGACTCCATGGCCACCGTCCTGGTCGACGCCGGGCCACAGACCAGGAGCTCGCGGTGCATCGTCGGGTCGCCGACCAGGAAGAAGTGCAACGGACCGCTGTGCACTCCGACGGAGACCCTGAGTGTCACTCCCCCCGACGACTTGTCGCGCACGCCACGCTCCCGCAACACTTGCCGCATCTCGTGGGCGGCCTGGCACGCTCGCGCCGCATGCTCGTCTCCGTCGAAGAGCAGCAGAATGGCGTCGCCACCCCACTTGACGAGATCCGCGCCGTCGGCGTAGGCGACCGAGAGCAGCTCCGCGAAGGTGGCGCTCAGCGCGTCGCTCATCTCCTCGGCGCCGACCTTGCCCTTGCGAGCGAGGCGCTCGGTGAGCCGAGTGAATCCACTGATGTCGAGAAACGCCAGCGTCCCGTCGATCACGCGGTGGGAGTCCGCGGGGGTTGTGCGCAGCCAGTCAACGACCAGCCGCGGGACGTACGGCGACAGGACCCCCACAGTCCTGGAGGCTACGGGAGTGGGCGGCCGTTCAGGAGCCATCGCGCCGTCTCCGCGACGACAGGGTCGGGGTCGTTCTGATGCTCATGCCCACGCTCTACGACCTGGGCGGGCATCAACTCGGGCACGGCGTGCAGGGCACACGCGACCAGCCAGGGGTCCTGCCAGAAGTCAGCCGGGTCATCGAGGAACTCGACCAGCCAGCGTGTGGGGTCGCTTTCCGCCGAAATGTGGTGGCCGGCGAGAGCGTCTCGTCGCTCCCGGACGTCGAGGGTCGGGTCGACCAGGGCAAGGGCGAGCCCCAACGTGCGGTGGCCGAGCTCGACCTCGAGGGTTTCGATCGCGAGGGCTCGTTCGCCGTCGACCGATGAGCCGAGCTGGCCGATGGCGCGCTCGAGCCAGAGACCGCCATGGGCCATGCCGAGTGTGACTCGTACGCGCCGGGCACAGTCATCGGTCTCATCGTCGAGCGCCAGCACCAGGAGCTCTGAGGAGCCGTGATCGGCCAGCGCTCTGGCGGCCGTCGCGGCACGGCTCGCACGCGCCGACTCCGCGGCCGCCAGCTCCGCCGCCGCCGTTGCGTCCAGGCTGAAACCCGTGGCGGCGAGTGCTCGCCCTGCCGCCGCGGCGAGGTCTCGATTTCTCGGCGAAGGCAAGCTCGACCAGGAGGGGATAGGCCTTCTCGTGACGGCTCTGTCCTAGCGCGTCGACGACGCGCGCAGCGGCCGGCGGGCTGTCGGATGCCAGGCCGGTCAACGTGGCGGCGTCAAGACTCGCGTAACCGACGTGCGCCGCGAGGGCGTCGGCCAACCCTTCGGGCGGAGCCGGTCGCCGGGCGAGGTCGAGAAGGGCGTCGGCGTACTCGGGACGCGGTGCATGGGCGACGGCGGCGAGGCCCGCCTCGATGGTCGCCGGGTCTTGCGCGAGCAGGGCCTCCGCGCACAGCGCCCGCGCCTGGTCACCCACGCCGGACGGGTGCTTGCGCCACAGCGGCGGCGGCTGCGAGCCGTACGACGGGGTCAGGGTCGGACAGGGTCGACGTCAGTGCAGCGGCGTCGGCGCCAAGGTCCGTGGCGACCGCTACGGACAGGGCGCGCAGCTGCGAGGGGACGACGCGGTCGTCGAGAACGGCGAGTACATCCGTCCGCAGAGCTGGGTCACGCACCTGGGCTGCGGCCTCGAGGCCCAGCGTCTTGCGGTCGTTGTCCGGATCGCGGAGCAGGCGCGCGGCCTGCGCCGGAAGCCGCAGGGGATCCGCCGCTGCCAGAACGTCGAGGCCCAGGCGGATGTCCCGGATGTCGTCGCTGCTCAGGAGATTCTCGAGCACGGCGCGCGATGCGTCATCGTCGACGCGCAGAGCGGTCGGGTCCCAGTCGCGACGAGCGAACACGCTGCGCAGGTTGGCGCCGTACTCGCGGTAGGTAAGAACCGCGAGTATCAGCCAACCCACGGCCAGGAAGGCGGTTCCAGTCGCGACGGTGAGCACATCAAGACCAAGCGCGTCGAACAGCAACAGGAGGGCGCCGACGAACCCGAGCGCCAGCGGCACGCCGGCGGCCTCCACGAACGACTGGGCTCGCAGCCGATCCGTTGGCCGCAATGCCTGATAGGTGGCGTTGATGGATGTGCGCGTGGTGCCATCGGTCAGCGCGATGTCCGTCACCTGTGCGGCGCAGACCAGGACGAAGAAGATGAGCGTCGCAGGGCCGCCGAGATAGCCGGCGAGCAGGCACCCGGCGAGCACCACGATCACGCCGACCGGGTTGGCGGGCAATCCCAGGCGGATCCCGAATCTGCTCAGCAGCCGACCGGCCAGCAAGGCGACGAACGCGATGCTGACGACGTTGATGATCGCGCCGAAGATGCCAAGGAACGCGGCCAGATCGTCCGCATCGGGATACCGGGACGCCGCGCGCTCCCAGACCATGAAGTCAAGGAGCTGAGTGACGGCGGCTGACAACAGCTGGTAGCCGAACACCAGTCGGACCAAGCGGATGCGCGAGATGCGAGCGCGCCTGCCGGACTTGCCATGAACCGCCGCTGCCGCTGGGGGTTCGGGTCTGCTGCGCACCTGTGCCGGAAAGCGTCGACCGACCTCCACCACACACCCGATGAACAAGGCCGTGGCCAGGAGGCCAACGCCCAGCAGATGCGTGACGTCGCCTGTGACCCTCACCAGCCAGGCCGCAAGCAACCCTCCGATCGAGAAGCCAACCGAGAAGCCGGCGACCACGCGCGGGAACTGTGCCTTTAGCTGCTGGAGGTCAAGGAGGCGTCCGGCCTGCGCTCCAATGAGCACGAAGCCCAGTGGGATCGAGAGCGGGAACATGACCAACAGCGGAAAGGTCACCCATGCCGCGTCGGCCGCCGCAAGCAGCAGCCAAGCTGTGGACAACACGACGGCGTAGGACACGAGCAACGTGTGTGCCTGCCGGCTCAGTGACCATCGTCGTTGGGCGCGCGACATGAACCAGGACACGGCAACGCCGAGCACGGCCACCGCCAAGTAGACGAAAGGCAGCGCGTCCGCGCCGTACTCGACCAGAAACAGAGAGCTCGCGGGCACCACGAGGAACGCCATCATCAGACCCAGCGCGATCGCCTGCCCACCCAGCAACAGCAGTCGGGCGCGCATGTCAGGCAACGGGCTCGTGGGTCTCGCGGATCCTGCGGACGAGGTCTGCGATGACGCCGCGAGCGATCTCTGGCCGTGAGCGCAAGGCCTCGTCGAACACCGCCTTGCGAAGTCGCAGAAGGCGGACGGGACTCAGGGTCATGACGGTCGCGGAGCGGGGCTGCGGATCGAGAACAGCGAGCTCACCGACAACAGACCCTGCGCCCATCTGGACGCGACGGTCGGAGCGGATCACCTCGACTTCGCCGTGTTCGACGATGTAGAGCCAGTCCTCGACCGCACCCTCCACCATCACGTGGGCGCCGGCGGGAAGCTCGACCTCCTCCAGCACCTGTGCGAGTCCGGCCAGGACTCGGCCGGGAGTTGCGGCGAAGAGGTCGGCGCGCCGCAACAGTGCAACCCGCTCGATGGTGAGGAGCACGCGCCAAGGTGTACCACGGCGATCGCGATGTGGTGTGGTGGGAGTCCTACGACGCCTGCGTCACGCACGGTCGTCAGTTCGTCGCTGAGCGGTGACCATTGTTGTTGCGGCGTGTCGAGAGCGCGTACGTTCGCCACGGGGGGGTGGTCGGCATGCTCAACGACAATCCGGTCTACGCCACGATCGCGACCGGCGACCTGGCCCGGGCGCGGGCCTTCTACGAAGGAACGCTCGGGTTCAAGGTCCAGTCCGAGGATCCCTTTGCTGGGGTCTGGTACGGATCGGGCGGGACTCACGTCTTCTGCTCTATCCGAGCGCGTTCGCGGCGTCTGCCCAACAAACCGTGGCGACCTGGGCAGTCGACGATGTCGATGCCACGGTCACAGAGCTAGCCGGGAAGGGCGTCGTGTTCGAGCAATACGACCTGCCTGGTCTCACGACCGACGAGCGGGGTATTGCGGAGCTCGGCAGGTTTCAGGGCTGCCTGGTTCAAGGACCCCGACGGCAACATCCTCAACGTCGGCACGCCTCCACCCAGCTAGCCGCAACCCGGCGGGGATGGCACGGCCTAGTTGCTTCCGCTGCTGGCGAGAATGACCTCGCAGGGAGGCTTGGCGGCGGCAAGTCGCCGATCCGTGGTCAGGAGCGGGCAGCTCCGTTCCTCCGCGATCGCAACGTAGAGACCATCGAGAACGCGGATGCGGTCTTGCAGCTCGAGAGCACGCCGCAAGTGCGTCGCTGGAGGAACAGAGAAGCTCCTGATCCAGGGCCGCAGCCTCATCCAAGGCTGCTCGGGCGACTCGTTTGCTGATCGTCCCAGCACGGACAAGTCGAGCCAACGCAGACAACAGCTCGGCGGGCTGGTGAGCCGGTGCACACGACCAGTTGATCAAGATGAGCCAGCACCTGCTCCTTGGCGGGCTGATCGATCACAACGTCGACCAGGGCCGACGCGTCCAGGACGATCACGAGCCGAACTCCTCACGAACCTCGTCGAGCAGAGTCGACGTGTCGATGGTGACCTGAGTCCTAGGCTTGCGTGAGCGCGTGCGCTCGATCCACGCCGCGTTGACATGGCGACGCACTTCGTCTTCGAGCGCACGCTGTGCCACTGCGGACACGGCGATGTCGTGCTTGCGCACGGCGTCGTACAGCGCGTCTGGGATATACACGCTCACCTTGGGCATACCCCCAGCGTACCCCCACAGGAGTCATCGCTATGCCCCGCGGACACTGGGCGTTGGCGCTGTGGATAGCGTCCTGCGCGTACGCATTGAGAGGACCGAGACGTGACGAACCAAACCACCGCGAACCGACGCGCCCTGCTTGTGCTGACCAGCCACCGCGATCTAGGGGACACCGGTCGAACGACCGGCTACACGGTCTCTGAGGCCGCCGATCCGTGGCGGACGTTCGTCAACGCCGGATGGGACAGTCGACATCACGACAGTCCAAGGTGGCCGTGCACCGGAAGACGGCTTCGACGCGTCCAAGCCGAACCAGGCTGCCTGGGCGGCCGACCCGCAGATCCAGTCCAAGCTCGACGCGGCACGCGCTCCGTCGCAGGTGAACCCCGCCGACTACGACGTGATCTACTTCGTCGGCGGTCACGGGACGATGTGGGACTTTCCCGGGAACGCTGACCTGTCGCGGCTGGCAGCGGCGGTCTATGAGGGTGGCGGTGTCGTCGCGGCCGTCTGCCATGGGCCTGCCGCCCTCACCACGGTGCGGCTCTCTGACGACTCCCTGCTCATCGAGGGCAAGACTCTCTCGGCGTTCACCGACGCCGAGGAGCGGGCCGTCAAGCTCGACGGCGTCGTGCCCTTCCTGCTTCAGTCACGCCTCGAACAGCTCGGCGCCAGGCACACCGGCGCTCCGAAGTGGCGGCCGCACGTGGTCACTGACGGCCGTCTGGTCACCGGCCAGAACCCCGCAAGCGCGGCCGGTGTCGCCGAGGCGGCCATCCAGGCGGCCGCCGCCTCGGCCTAACGGCTGCGCTTCGCGGGGAGCGACCGTGCGTAGGTCGTGCCGAGCTTGACCCACTTGGCGAGCTGGCGCTTGGTGCCGACGTCGTCCGCGTCAACGCGAAGCCAGCCCCGCATTTGCTTGCCGCCCATCTCCATCGGCCGCGCGGTCGTCGTCGCGACAATGGTCTCCGAGTCCGCCGGGTCGGCCCGGACCAGCAGTCCTCCCTGGCCGCTTGCAGCAACCGCCATGTTGCCGCCGATGAGGAAGGCCAGGCCGCCGAACATCTTCTGCTCGGTCAGGTTGGACTCCTCCGCGACCAGGCTCGCGGATGCGATCGGCGAGCTCCTCGTCGTACGCCATATCAGCGATCGTATGGCGGCGGCTTGTGCCGCTGGTAGTGGCGGGCGACTCGCACCCGGTTGCCGCAGAGCGCCGGCGAACACCAGCGTCGGCGCGGGTGCGCGGGGAGGAACAACATCCGGCACGATGGCCCTTCACACTGCCTGACCTTGCGCACCGCAGGGTCCGTGAGCAGATCGGTAGCGGCCTCCGCTAACTCCGCGAGGAGTGTCGACGTCGGGTCTCCATCGCGCGCCGAGCTCACCGTTGCCCCCGCGTCCTCCCAGCGGAGGGCGCGATAGGCGGGTGCCGCCCGCTGGGCCGCCTTCAGCGCGCGGAGCGTGACCGACGGAGGGCCTTTTGCCCTTGCGAAGCCTTGTCCACGGCGCTCGCGACGTGAGTCACGCAGAGCACGGACCGCGACAACGATCGATGGTGCCCGACGGCGCAACTCGAGCCGCTCGTGCTCTGCCGCCAACCACACCTGAAACGTCTGCGTTGTGCTCAGGAAATCCAGCGCTTGCCCCGCCGGCGACTACGCGCGGGTGTTGACGAAGTCAAGTGCCAGCGGTTCTCCGACGAAGGGGACGGGAACCTGAGCCATGAGCCCTAATGCTACATCATTCTGTTGACACATTAGCCATCCGAGGAGTGTCATTGAGGACATGTCCACAGTCCAGGTGCTCCCGCGTGCGCCACCGGCAAGCCAGCGTCAAGGTCGACGACTGGTGAGGTCCGGGTCTTCTACAGGGAGGCTGGGCCACCGGACCGCCCAACCCTGCTCTTGCTGCACGGCTTCCCATCGGCGTCGCACCAGTTCGGTCGGCTGATCGACGCGCTTGGCACTCGATTTCACCTTGTCGCCCCCGACTATCCCGGCTTCGGCCACACCGAGGTCCCGGCCGGATTCACCTTACTCCTTCGACGCCCTCGCCGACGTCATCGAGCGCTTCCTCGACGTGGTGCGCCTCCACCGGTTCGTCATGTTCATGTTCGACTTCGGCGGACCCGTCGGGTTCCGGCTGGCCACGCGTGTGCCCAGAGCCGCATTGCCGGCCTGATCATCCAGAATGCCAACGCCTACGAGTCAGGACTGTCCGAAGCGGCGCGTGCCGTGATCGCCAACAAGCCTGGCGTGCCGGGCGCGGAAGCACGAATAGGTGAGCTGCTCACCCTTCCGGTCACGCGCAGTCAGTACGAAAGCGGAACCAACGACGTCGACTCGTCGCGCCCGACGGATGGACCCTGGACCAGCATTTCCTCGACCGCGATGATCGCCAGGACGCCCAGATCCAACTGGGGCTCGACTACCACACCAACGTCGCGCTGTATCCGACCTGGCAGCGGTGGCTACGCGATCACCAGCCACCGACGCTCATCCTCTGGGGGCGAAACGATCCCTTCTTCCCGGACGCCGGTGCGCACGCCTACCTCGCCGACCTGCCGCGTGCCGAGCTGCACACGTTCGCCACCGGTCACTTCGCCCTGGAGGAGAAGCTGCCAGAGATCGCGCCGCTGATTGCATCCTTCCTCGACCGCACGCAGGTGTAACTGGGGCCGGCCAACTTGCCGCTGTCCCTCTCCTGACGCCCGGGTGGCAAACGCTCGCTGTTGCCGGGTTTCTCGCGGGAAGCAGGGGGTACGTATCCCTCAGGTGAATCGAGTGGAGGAGTGCGCCCCATGGGTGTTGGTGTAGGCATCTTCCTGATTGCGGTCGGTCTGATCTTGGCGCTCGGCGTGTCCGATCGGATCGAGAACGTCGATCTCGTCCAGGTCGGATGGATCCTCACCGGTGTGGGTGTCTTGGGACTGGTCATCGCACTCGTGATGAACGCCCAGCGCTCGCACACCTCTCACCGGCATGAGGAGCACGTGGTCGAGGACCGCCCGCGCCGACCGGACTCGACGCTCTGACGCGAGGAGTTCTGCCATGGCAGTGACGGCGTTCCAGGACTTCCCGCTCGCTGACCGCGACGGCGAGTGGGACGGTGACGCTGCCGAGAAGCGCGTACGGGCCTGGGCCAAAGCCGAGGACGGACCCAACGAGCGCTACCGCGACGCGCATGTCTGGTACGACGCGGACCAGAAGGACAACTTCACCGCCTATAAGCTGCTCATCGCGGATGTGATCGACGGGCGACTCAAGGCGATGCCTCGCGGCATCATGGCCGCCGGGGCGGTTATGCAAGGGTCGCGCGGCGGGGTGAACCTGCCGAAGCAGGACATCGACCGTGTCAAGAGCCACCTGGCGAAGTACTACGCGAAGATGGGGGACACGCCTCCGTGGGACCGTTAGCTCGCTAGCCGTCTAGACCAGCCGTCCGTCCGACCCCGGATGTCCCACTATCCTGTCGCCGGAGCACGGACGTCGGCGGGGGTGATCGCAATGGCGCGTGGGATGGATGGCGTCATCGACCGGTTGCGCGAGATCGACTCCAAACTGCCGCGTGGTGACGGCATCGCGGAGTTCAACCGGGTGTATCTGCAGGTCAGCGAGCTCGCTCGTGACCGACTGCGTGACGGCTTCTACAGAGATCCGCGCTTCATGGAGCGTCTCGGCGTGGCCTTTGCCGGGCTTTACTTCGACGCGGTGGACGCGGCCGAGGCCGGGGGAGAGGTGCCGCGGCCGTGGCCGCCCCTGGTCGAGGCGCGACGTCGGCGAGGGGTGGAGCCGGTGCAATTCGCGTTGGCGGGAATGAATGCGCACATCAATCACGATCTGGCGATCGCGGTCGTCAAGACGTGCGGCCGAACTCGCCGCGAACCGGCCAGCGTGCACGGCGACTATGAGCGCATCAACGAGGTGCTCGCCACCATCGTGCGCCCGATCAGGCAGTCGTTCCTCGACTCGCACATCGTCAAGGCCGGCGCGCCGCTTTCGCCGCTGGCTGACCTGATCTCCGCCTGGTCACTGGAGACGGCAAGGGACGCGGCCTGGGTCCATGCCCTCACGTTGTGGGAGCTGCGCCCTGCCCGCGGGCTGAGCAGAGTCTACCGGCTCACACTCGCTCGCACGGTTGGCTTGGTGTCGCGGCAGATGCTCGTGACCCTGTAGGCGTTACTGCTTGGATGGGCTTCATGGACGGAGCGTTCAAGGTCATCGCCTCCGACCCGTTCTCGGCGGAGGCGCGGGGGATGAGCGACGCGTTGTGGGTGGAGATCCAGCAGCGGTACGGATTCACGGCTCCCAATCCGTACGAACCGGCGTCCTTCAGCGGGCCAGTTGGCCGGTTCTGGGTGGCTGTGGACAACGACGGAAAGCCGGTTGGGAGCATCGCGCTGGCTCCGCTCGATCCGCCGGACGCGGAGCTCGATGTGATGTACGTGGCTCCCGAGCATCGGCGGGCAGGGGTCGCGAGACTGCTCCTCGCCGCGCTCGAGTCGCACTGCCGCACTGCAGGGGTCGGCGTGCTGCGCCTGCGCGCTGGCGAGCCGCAACCCGAGGCACTCCGCTTCTATACGGCGGCCGGGTTCGTTCCGAGCCGACCTTTTGGCAGGTGGGTCGGTGACGACACGGCGCGATGCTTCGAGAAGGTGCTCACCTAGCAGCAACAGGTTGGGACGAAGGTCCCTTCAGCTCTGGCCGGGTGGCCCTGTTCCGGGCGAGTGCCGGGGATCTGATGGAGACATGAACACGTTGGTCGCGACCATCATGCACGCTCCGTTGGTGAAGGTCGATGCAACGACTCGCTGCGTCAGTCGCCGCGACGTTGTGTCGGGCCGGTGTCGGTGCAGTGGTCGTTGTTGAGGCCGACACGGCGATCGGGATCGCGTCCGAGCGAGATCTCGTGCGGATGATCGACGCCGGTGCCGATCTCGACGACACGCGCGCGGCGGACGTCATCGGTGAGTCGGTGTTCTGGGTGACGCCGCACGACACTGTTGCCCACGCCGGCCGGCTGATGGTCGAGCTCGGTGTTCGGCACCTGCCTGTGTTGCGCGACGCCATGCCCGTCGGGATGGTATCGATCAGGGACGTGCTCAGGGCCTTGCTCGATCCGATGGCGAGCGCCCCGGTCTCGTTGGGCGGCAACTGGAGGTAGTCGTCATGCGAGCGGTCTACGTGTCGAGGCTCCCGGTCGAGCCCGTGAAGCGCCGCGCCGTTCCTGGGGGACGGCCGCTGCCGGTGTGGTACTCCGCCATGCTTGGCCTCGCGCTGGTGGTTGCGACCCTGTATGGCCTGCTTTCCGAGGACGCCTACCGCGTCGCGGATGACGTCGTTGCGCAGGGCCGAGGCCAGGATCTGCTGACGTTGCTCTCGGTCCCCGTGCTGTTGCTGACCGCGCAGGCGGCACGCAGGGGTTCTTTGCGGGCGCATCTGGTGTGGTGCGGCCTCATGATGTACGTCGCCTACAGCTACGCCGTCTACGCGTTCGGCATTCCGTACAACGACGTGTTCCTGCTCTATGTCGCGGCCCTGGGGATGGCAGCGTTTGGGATGCTCGACGGGATGCTGCACCTCCGTGTCTACGTGGTGGCGCCGGCATTCGATCCGACGCCCCGCCGAGGAACCGCCTGGTTGTTGCTGTCAGCGGGCGGAGTGTTTGCACTCCTGTGGCTTTCCGACGTCCTACAGGCGTTTCCCGGTGGCCTGCCGGAGACGCGACTGGCGTACGACCTGCCCAACCCTGTGTACGTCCTGGACCTCGCGTTCGTGATCCCGTTGGTGATCGCGACGGGTCTGCTGCTGCTGCGGGGTCATCCATCCGGACCGGTGCTGGGCGCGGTGTTGCTGTGCAAGCTGCTCACCTTGAGCCTGGCCGTGCTGTCGATGATCGGTTTCGTGATCACCGGCGGTGACTCGCTGAGCTCTGATGACCTGGTTGTCTCGGTTATGTTCGCGGTGGTCGCAGCCGTGTCGAGCGGCCTTCTCATCGTCGGCAACCGTCGGCTGCTGCCCGTTGGTGAGCCATGGCTGAGACAGAGCATCTGGTCGGCCGACGCGCCGCGTTGAGTCCTGCGCCTTGGCTGTGCAGCGGGTCGTCGTCGGTGTCGGGATCGGCATCCCGATCTGTACCTTGGACGTGGAGGTGTCGATGGAACCCTGGCCGCCTTCCGAGCAGGACTTCGTCGATGTGCTCCGTGCGCGCCGGGCCGAGCTGCGCGAGTCCATGGCCGCATTGGAGCAGGCGTTGGCCGCACCCGCACACGAACGCATAGGTGCGTGGGCCGAGCGAGTCCACGTTGCGCTGGTCGAGTTGTTCGGTGACTTCCGAGAGCACATCGAGATCACTGAGGGGCAGGATGGACTGTATCGACGAGTCCTCACGACCGCCCCGCGGCTGTCCAACGCGGTCGCGAACCTCACCCGTGAGCATGAACAGGTCAGGAGCGTTGTCGACGATCTACTCGCCCGTGTCGATGCAGCGGAGACGCGCAGCGACGTCAACCGTGTGCGCGGCGTCGGCATCGTGCTGCTTGGCAGGCTCATCCGTCACCGGCAGCACGGCTCAGACCTCATGTACGAGGCGTACGAGTCCGACATCGGGGGCGAGACCTGAACCTGTTCCCGACGGTGCGGTCATCCCGCGAGCGCTGAGAAGCCCTCATAGACCATCAATGCCGGCCACACGAAGCCCTGCAGCACCGCGAGCACGTACTCCCAGAACCGTCGGCCTGTTGCCAGTAGAAGACCCACGCGCCGAAGATGCCTAGCCCGTAGATAGGGGCGCCACCCGCAGCCGCACTACCGCTGTTGCTCACGTTGATCCCGCCTTCTTGTCATAGACCTGAGCGTCCTCGCTCACTGACAGTGTGGCGGGCCGCACGGGACGTTCGGCCGTACAATCCGGCGACCGCGAGCAGCGACCTGAAAGTCCACGGGATTGAGCCCGAAGGCCTCCACACGGCCCTGTAGTCGGCCCGGACCGCGATCGGGCACCGGCGGAGTGGTCGGCGGTGTACCCGTGTGCACGGCATCGGCGGGGGGTATCGCTTCCGGGTGCGTGATTGGGCGTGGATCGTCGTGAGATGTCGTGACGCGTGGTATTGCACTCGACCGGCCCGACACAGCAGACAATCAAGTCTTGGAGCGGCAAACAAGACGGCTGAAGAACAGGGTCGAACGTGTCAAGGTGCTGGCGCTGATCTGTGGATAGTGGGGCTTGCGATGGTCAGCTTGTGGATAAGCAAGTGGCCGGAATGCCTTGTGGGGTAAGGGAATCGGGCCATTCGTTGGCGGCGAGTTCTGTCCGACCTCCCTTGTACATTCGAAGGTATGGAAGCCACGTCGACTCCACCGCCGCTCACCGCGGTGGAGTCCGCGCTGGCCCTCATCGACAGGGGCCTGACCGAGCTGCGCGACGCCGACCCGTCGGTGCTCGGCACGTCGGTGCTGGTCGACTCCTTCGACCAGCTGCTGCGGCTGCGCCGCAAGACGGAGGCGGCCTACCTGCGGCTGTTGGGTGAGGTCGACACGCGCAAGGTGGCCACCGACGTCGGCGCCAAGTCGACCGCGGAGTGGCTGCGGCTGCGGCACCAGCAGAACGGCAGCGTCCGCGACGTGACCGCGGCGCGGGCGATCGGCCCCGACGGCGACCTGACCGAGCTGGGTGCAGGCGCTGGCCGACGGTCGGGTCTCCCGCGAGCATGTGGATGTCGCGGCCCGCTGCCTGGGCCGGATCCCCGCGCATCTCAAGGAGGAGCAGCGGGGCAAGGTCGCCGGGTTCCTGACCGGGCAGGCCGAGCGGTTCGCCCCGGGCGACTTCGAGGTCGTCGCCAAGCAGCTGTTGGAGGTGCTCGACCCCGACGGGTCGCGCTCGTTCGACCCGAACGCGCATGAGCGCCGGTCGCTGAGCTACGCCGAGGACGCGACCGGGATGACCGCCGGCCGGTTCCTGCTCGACCAGATCGGCACCGCCTGGTTCGCCACCGCCCTGCAGCACTACGCCGCAGCCGGACCCGGCCGGCTGCGGGGTCGACGAACACGGCCAACAGGTGCTGGGCATCAAAGACACCCGCAGCGCCGCCCAACGGCATGCCGACGCGCTGGTGCTGATGGCCAAGGCCGCGCTCGCCAATGCCGGCGACCGCGGCGGCGAACCACCGCGGGTCGTCATCCACACCAACCCCGACCAACTCGCCAACACCACCGACCAGCCCGACCCCGCCGGCGAGAGAACGGCGCCGCGGCGGAGCAGAGCGCGGACCGCAAGGCGCCTGCCGCCGGCGCGACCCGCGGCGGACCCGGCGCGGCCGGGCTGGCCCGCTGCGAGCAGACCGGACCCCTGTCGGCGCTAGCGCTCGGGGTGCTGTCCTGCGACGCGATCCTGGAACGCTGCACGGTCGGCCCGTTCGGGCAGATCCTCGACTACGGCCGGGCCCGCCGCCTGGCCACCCCGGCGCAACGCCGCGCCCTGGCCGCCCGCGACGGCGGATGCCTCATCCCCGGTTGCGGCGCGCTGCCGACTGGTGCGATGCGCATCACCGCATCCCGTGGCAGCAAGGCGGCCGCACCGACCTGCAGAATCTGCTGCTGCTCTGCCCCCGCCACCACACCGAGGTGCACGCCGGCCGCTGGATCATCGCGCACCGCGACGGGCTGCCGTGGGTCATCCCACCCGATCTGGCTCGACCCACAACAACGCCCGATACGCAACCGGCTGCCCGACACCATCAACCGGGCCCAGCGACTCGCCCAACAACTACGCCTCGACCACGAAGACACCGGCTAGCGGCCCACGCTGGTTGTTGCACCGTCATCGAACCTGTGGTGACGTCCGCCCAAGTGGAAGCCCGACGGCGCGCTGCGCTAGGGCTGGCACAGGGTGCAGTCTCTTTGGATAGACAGCAGGAGTGGGCCGTGCGGAAGCGGGACGTGCTCGCCGTCGGTGGACGCTTCCTCCTCGGCTGCGATCGTGTGAGGAAGTGAACCAATGCGGCTGAAGGCTGGCGACGGCCTCGGCGACGTCGGCGATGATGCCGTTGCGCCAGCGGCGGATCTCGCAGCGGAAGACCGCAGCGATTACCGGAGCGATGCGGTTTCCAGCTCGCGTTCCACAGGCGCCTCGAGCTGTCGCTGCAACCGCTCGCCTTCGACGTCGACGTTGGGCAGCAGCCGGTCGAGCCAACGGGGCAGCCACCAGGCCCGTGATCCGAGCAGCGTCATCACCGCCGGCACGATGGTCATCCGGACGACGAACGCGTCGAACAACACCGCGATGGCGAGCGCGAAGCCGACCTGCTTGATGATGTCCTCCCCGGAGAAGATGAACCCGGAGAAGACGCTCATCATGATCATAGCAGCCGCGGTGACGACGCGTGCGCCGTGCTGGAACCCGTGGACCACGGCAGGGGTCGGCTCCTCACCGTGCACGTGCGCCTCGCGCATGCGGGTGACGAGGAAGACCTGGTAGTCCATCGCCAGCCCGAAGACCACGCCGATCAGGAAGATCGGCAGCAGGCTGATCACCGGGCCGGTCTGCTCGACCCCGATCAGGTCCGCCAGCCAGCCCCACTGGAACACCGCGACAACAGCGCCGAACGTCGCGGCCATCGTAAGAAGGAATCCGAGCGCGGCCTTGATCGGGACGAGGATCGACCGGAACACCAGCATGAGCAGCACGAGCGACAGGCCGACGACGAGGGCAAGGTACGGCAGCATCGCCGCGGAAACCTTCTCCGAGAAGTCGATGTTGATGGCGGTCGCTCCGGTCACGAGCATGGCGGCGCCCGTGTCGGACTCGAGGCTGGCGGACTGGTCCCGGAGCGCGGCGACCAGGGCCTCTGTTTCGGGCGTACCCGGTCCAGTCGTCGGCACAACTGTCAGCAGCGCCGTGTCACCGGCCTGGTTGAACACCGCCGGGGTCACCGCCGCGACACCCTGGATGGTCCCGACCGTGTCGGCGACCTGCTGAACCGCTGCCTGCGGCGACGAGCTGCCTGCCGCGTCGACGACGACGGTGAGCGGGCCGTTGAAGCCCGGTCCGAATCCTTCGGCCAGCAAGTCGTACGCCTTGCGCTGCGTGGTGTCCGGCGCCATGGATCCCTCGTCCGGCAGGCCGAGCCGGAGATCCAACGCGGGTATCGCCAGGGCAGCCATGGCCAGCACAGCGGCCGTCAGCACAGCGATCGGTCGGCGCGTGACGAACCTCGCCCAGCGCAGACCCATCCGCGGCTTGCCCTCGTCGGACTCCGGGTCGCCCGACCGCAAGCCGGGGATCCGGCCGCCGACGATCCGACGGCCGACGAAGCCGAGCAGTGCGGGGAGCAGAGTCAGCGCGATCACGACGGCCATGGCGACCGAGAACGCCGCGGCCAGCCCCATCTCGGTCAGCATCGGCACGCCGACGACCGACAGCCCGGCCAGCGCGATGATCACAGTCAGGCCGGCGAACACCACCGCGGAGCCGGCCGTACCCAAGGCACGCCCAGCGGCTTCTTCGCCCTCGCGGCCAAGCGCGATCTCGTGCCGGTAGCGGGAGACGATGAACAGCGCGTAGTCGATGGCCACGGCGAGGCCCAGCATGAGAGCCAGGGTCGGCGTGCTCGAGGACAGCTCGACGAAGCCGCTCGCGGCGGTGATGGCACTGACGCTGATCACGATGCCCACGATCGCCGTGAGCAGCGGCAGGCCGGCGGCGAGCAGCGAGCCGAACGTGATGACGAGTACGACGGCCGCGACCGCGACGCCCAGGATCTCGGTGCCGCCCTGCTCGATCTGCTCCATGACGGCATCGCCGCCCATCTCGACGGCCAAGCCCGCGTCACGGGCGGGCTCGGCGGCTGCGGCCAGGGCGTCACGCGCCTCCGGCGTCAGCTCGCCGGCCTGCACGTCGTACGTGACCTGGGCATACGCGACGGTGCCGTCGGGTGACACAGCGCTTCGTGGCGTACGGGTCGGCGACGTTCACAACCTGCGGCGCATTCGTGAGGTCAGCGACCACCTGCTCGACTGCTGCGCGATTGGCCGGGTCGTTGAGGGTTTGCCCTTCCAGCGCCGCGAACACCACCCGCGCGGTCGCGCCGTCGGCGGATACCTCGGGGAAGCGCTCACCCAAGAGGTCGATGGCCTGCTGGGACTGCGTACCCGGGATTGAGAACGAGTCCGAGGTGTCCTCGGACAGGGTCGCCGCGCCGATGCCGAACAGCACCAGCAGGGCCAGCCACGCGGCCAAGACCGTTCGGCGTCGACGGAACGAGACTCGTCCGAGCTGGTAGAGGAATGTCGCCATGGAGGTCTCCTGTGCAGGTTCGGCCGGGACGTGGAGGCGTGTTTCGTCCGCCTCACGACCCGAGGAGTCGTCAGTTGGTATGAGTTGTGGGAGGGGCTGGCCGCTACTACGTTGTGGCGGCCGCGACGAACTTTCGTGATGTTGCAGGCACCCCGGCCCGCATCAACGCGAACGCTTCAACGATGAGGTCTTGTAGCTGGCGGTCTGTCTTTCCGTCCACCCAGATGCTCGTGGCAACGTGCATGGCTGCACCCGCGGCCGCGGCCAGCACGTGCGGGTAGAGGTCACGCTCGACATCGGTCCCTGTGCGATCGGCGATGACCTGGGCGAAGCGGCGCTCCAACTCGGCGTGCGTCGTCATCTGGTGCGCGACGAGAGCTGGGCTGGACTTGATCAGCTGGAGCTGAGCGATCATCTCGTCCGGTCGCGCCTCCGAACTGGCGAGCATCCCCACGATGGCGTGCTCGAGGGAGTCCCAGATCGGCTCCTCGGCAGGCCGCTGGCGAAGCGCTTCGGTGACGGCGGTGGCCTGGTCGAGGAAGGTGCTGACGATGGCCTCTTCCTTGCTCGAGAAGTAGTTGTGGAACGTCCGCGGCGAGACATCCGCAGCCGCGGCGATCGCCTCGGCGGTGACGTGCTCGACGCCTCGCTGCATCGCGAGCCGCATGGCCGCCTGGGACAGGGCCCGCCGGGTTGCTGCCTTCTTCCGCTCCCGGAGACCCTGCTTCGCGCACATGCTGGAGACCGTACAGTAATCTTGCGTGTTGTGCAAGATTTCAGACTCAGCAGGTTTGCTCAGCGCGCAGGCTCTCGGTTGAGCGCGCGGCGCTGCAAGGCCGCCGCGTGGCGTCGGCGCTCCACATCGGTGCGGGGAACCCAAGGTGGGACCGGTGTCGGCCGTCCGTCCTCGTCCACGGCCACCATGGTGAAGTAACAGCTGTTGGTGTGGCGGACGTTGTGGTGAACGAGGTCCTCGGTCGTTACCCGGATCCCGACCTCCATCGAGGTACGGCCGGTGTAGTTGATGCTGGCCTGGAACGTCACCAGCTCACCCACGTGCACCGGCTCTCGGAACACCACCCGGTCGACGGACAGCGTCACCGCGTAGCCGCGCGCGTAGCGACTGGCGCAGGTGTAGGCCACCTGGTCCAGATACTTCAGCAGGATGCCGCCGTGGACGTTCCCGCGGAAATTCGACATGTCCGGGGTCATCAGCACCGTCATCGACAGGCGGTGGACTTCATCCTCGCTGTCACTGCCTCGGTGCTCTGTCATGGCTCTGATGCTAGGCACTGACCTGAGGCATGACCTCCTCGCTGAACCGCCGCAGCTGCTCGATCTCGTCGACGACCGGCCACAGGAACACCTGCTGTACGCCTGCATCACGGAACGCAGCCAGCTTGTCCACCACGGCAGCGGCCGAGCCGAAGGCCAGGCGCTCACGCAGCTGTTCTGCGGGACGGTGCATCACCGGAACAAGCCTTTGGTTGAGCACGTCATCAGCCAGGCGATCATCGATGTGAAACCACATCGTCGAGAGTCCATTGGCAAAGCGCGCCGGATCGCGTCCCGACTCCTCGAGCATCCGCTGCACCCGCCGCCAGGCGTCCGCGAATTCGTCCGGGGTGATGTTGTATGCCGACGCCAGCCAGCCGTCACCGAGCCGTGCGGCGCGGCGCAGGCCAGCGTCGGAACCCCAGCTCCCGATCCAGAGGGGCGGCCCCGAAGGCTGTGGTGAGACGGGCTCGAGCGGGCTCTCATTGGCATAGAAGTGCCCCACATGGGACTCGCCGCGGAGAAGCGCACGCACCGCCACGACCGCCTCTTCGAAGCGAACCCATCGTTCTCCGAACGGGACGCCCACAGTCCGGTAGTCGCGCTCAGAGGAACCTGGGCCAAGTCCGGCCACGACACGGCCACCGGAGATGATGTCCAACCCGCCCAGCACCTTGGCGAGCGCAACCGGGCCGCGCACGACCGGGTTGGCCACGGTCGTCACCAGCCTCGCGCTGCCCGAACACGAGGCCACCGCTGCAAGTGCCGTCGGCCCGTCCAGCCAGGGGGCGTCAAACACCATGTGGTCGTTGGCCGAGATGGCGTCGAAGCCAACTGCCGTCGCCGACTCGACGTACTCGACAAGGTCCTCAACGGCGAACCGAGCGTCGCCGAAGTCCATGAGAGGCAGGTGAACGCCGAACTTCACCAAGCCAGTTCACCAGACTCGGTGGCGCCGGACGCGGCGATTCAGCAGGTCTTTGTGGGTGCGTGGCACCTTTGACAGGGTTGTCCGCATGGTCGCCAAGTGGAGCTCGCACCTGCTGTCGTGGGCAAGCATCGCCCCACCACTGTCAGTAGCTGTGCTGGCTTTGACGTGGGGTCGCGATCTCAGCCCGGTGCCCGTGGCCGTGGTTGCCGTGATTCTTGGTGCTTCCGTGCTCGCGGCGGTGCAGCATGCTGAGGTCGTCGCACACCGGGTCGGTGAGCCATTCGGTTCGTTGATTCTGGCTGTCGCTGTCACGATCATCGAGGTAGGGCTCATTGTCACGCTTATGGTGTCCGGAGGCCCGGACTCAGCGACGTTGGCACGCGACACCGTGTTCGCCGCGGTCATGATCACCACTAACGGCATCGTCGGTCTGTCACTCCTCGTTGCGGCATGGCGGCACGAGATGGCGGTCTTCAACCCCGAGGGCTCCGGCGCGGCACTCGCCACGGTGGCAGCACTGGCGACACTGACACTGGTGCTGCCGTCGACGACGACGAGCGAGCCAGGTCCGGAGTTCACCTCGGGACAGCTCGCCTTTGCAGCCATTGCGTCGCTCGTGCTCTATGGCCTCTTCGTCTCGACCCAGACTGGTAGGCACCGAGACTTCTTCCTGCCCGTTGACGCGCGGGGAGATGTCATCCCGCAGGAGGAAGAGCATGCAAGCCCTCCGACTGCCAGGACCGCCGCGATCAGCGGTGCCCTTCTGATGCTCGCGCTTGTGGGTGTCGTCGGTCTGGCCAAGGTCGAGTCGCCCGCGATCAAGGACGCCGTGGAGGCAGCCGGCTTCCCCCTGTCCTTCGTCGGTGTGGTCATCGCGCTGCTCGTCCTGCTCCCTGAGACGCTGGCAGCTGTCAGGGCGGCGCACCGGGATCGCGTGCAGACAAGCCTCAACCTTGCACTCGGCTCCGCGATCGCAAGCATCGGCCTGACCATCCCTGCGATTGCGGTAGCGACCATCTGGTTGGATGGGCCTCTCGTGCTCGGGCTCGGTGCAACTCAGACCGTCCTCCTGGTCGTCACGGTCGTCGTGGCTGGCCTCACGGTGGTTCCCGGGCGTGCGACCCGCTTGCAGGGAGGGGTCCATCTGGTGTTGCTCGCGGCCTTCATGTTCTTGGCCATCAACCCCTAAACGGCCTGAGGAAGGAGTCCGAACCGGCATGTGCGGCCCGACATCAGCCATCAGTCTGGAAGACCACGAGCGCACGACGTGGGTCGAGGTGAAGGAGTCGTTGCGGGAGCCCGGCCAACTGTCGGGGCTGATGCGCGGTTTCCTCGGCGAGGAGGTGGCGGTGGCGATCGCAACGTCTCCGGACGGTGTCGTGCGCCCACTTGCCGTGCTGGTGACCGACAACATTGCCGCGGAGCTGGTCGTGCCCCGTCCCGTGCCGGGCCCCGGATGGGTGAAGGCCCAAGCGGGGGACTACCCGGTCGAGGTATGGGTGGGGGCGAGCGACCCCGACGCACATCCGGTGGCCCTGAAGATGACGGACTGGATGCAAGAGCATCTCCTGCTCTATGCACGTCAGCTCTGGCACCGTCGGCGAAAGCCGGTCTGAAGCGCCCGGTGGGATACTCGGGCGTACCTTCCGGAGACGCCGATGGAGCAGAGCGAAGTACTCAGAGCTGCGCGCGACGCCTACGCGCACCGAGACTGGGCCGTGGCGCGCGCAGGTTTCCGCGCGGCCCGCGAGGCAGTCGCGGTCCTCTCCGCGGATGACCTGGACGCCTTGGGTGACTGCGCCTGGTGGTTGGGGTTGGGAGACGAGTCGGTCGAGGCCTACACGGAGGCGTATCGGATCTTCCAGAGCGAGGGCCGGCTCCGGGGCGCGGCCATGGCGGCGTGCGGCGCCGCCGTCACCCTGTTCCTGCGCGGCGACGTCGTTGCGGGGTCTGGCTGGATGGGCCGCGCGCAACGCCTGCTTGCGAACGAGCCGGAGTGCGTCGAGCACGGCCATTTGCTGTACGCCGACGTGGAGGGGGCCCTTGACCAGGGCGACCTCGATGCCGTGGTAGCGGGCGGTCGGCGGCTGCAGGATATGGGCCACCGTCAGGGAGATCCGGGTCTGGTCGCCCTCGGGATTCTCGCCGAGGGCCGGGGGCTTGTTCGGCTGGGGCACGTGCGTGACGGAATGAGGTTGCTGGATGAGGCGATGTTGGCTGCCCTGTCTGACGAGCTGCCGCCGGCCTTGACCGGCAACATCTACTGCCATCTCGTGGCAGCCTGCTGGGAGCTGGCGGACCTGCGGCGGGCTCGGGACTGGACTGATGCGCTCGAGCGGTGGCTTTCGCGGCTGCCCGCCGCCGTGGTCTTCGGCGGCATCTGCCTCGTGCACCGCGCTCAGCTGTTGCAGGTGCAAGGTGCCTGGGATCAGGCAGAGCGCGAGGCGGCACGTGCCTGCGCCGACGTTGTGGGTATGCACGTGGCTCCAGCAGCCGAGGCTTGGTACGCAGTCGGTGACGTGAGGCGGTTACGCGGTGACTTGACCGGCGCTGGCGTGGCCTACGCGCAGTCGCACAGGCTGGGCCGTGACCCGCAACCAGGACACGCGATGCTGCTGCTGGCGCAGGGGAGACCGGACGCGGCGGTTGTCTCGATCCGGTCAGCCCTTGCGGCAGAGTCGCGGGGTTCCTTGCAGCGGCTGCGGCTATGGGCTGCCCAGGTGGACATCGCGATTGCCGCGGGCGACCTGTCGACCGCCGCCCAGGCCAGCGACAGCCTGGACGAGACGGCGTCGACGTACGCGGTCCCTGGGATTGCCGCGGCTGCGGCGCAGGCGCGTGGTGGCGTACTCCTCGCGCAAGGTGACCCTGCGGCGGCACTCTCCCTGCTCCGCGCCGCGTGTGGCCTGTGGACCGAGCTTGCTTCGCCATACGAGGTGGCGAGGAGCCGCATGCTGCTTGCCCGTGCTTACCGCGAGCTGGGCGACGAGGACGCCGCGGCGCTGGAGCTGGACGCGGCGGAGGAGACGTTCACCCGGCTGGGGGCGGCCCTGGACTCGGCGACGGTGCAACGCCAGCGCGGCCGGCCGGCCCTGCCGGACGGCCTGACCCCCCGCGAGGCTGAGGTGCTCGCCCTCGTCGCGGCTGGCAAGAGCAACCGGGAGGTGGCGGCGGCGCTGGTGCTCAGCGAGAAGACGGTTGCCCGGCACTTGACCAACATCTTCACCAAGCTTGGGCTGCCATCGCGCACGGCGGCTGCGGCGTACGCCTTCGAGCACGGTCTCGTTCCGCTGCCACGTGCGTAGAAGCTCGTACCTGCCCCGATCCATGGTTACGCAATTTCTCGGAAGTCAGCCAGACCGCTGCCTCCGTACCGTCTGGTCATGGCTGTAGATGTCATTGACCAGGTGGACGCGGACAAGGTCGAGGAGTTCGCCGGACGGCTGTTGAACCTCTATGCGTCGGGGCTGTTGACCTACATGGTCGACATCGGGCATCGCACCGGGCTGTTCGAGGCTGCGGCAATCGGCCCGGCGACTTCGCAGGAGCTCGCGGCCCGGGCCGGCCGGCAGGAACGCTATGTCCGCGAGTGGGCGGCAGCGCTGGCAACAGGACACGTCCTCGAGTACGACCCGGCCAGTCGCCGTTTCACACTGCCAGCCGAGCACGCCGCCTGCCTGACCGGCGCCGGAGCCTCGAACCTGGCCCCGACCAGCCAGGTGTGCACCCTGCTTGCACCCCACGTGCCAGCGGTCGCACAGGCGTTCATCGCGGGTGGAGGGGTGCCTTACGAAGTCTTCCGTCCGGAGTTCACATCGGTGATGGACGTCCTCGGCAGAGGAACGTACGACGAAATGCTGCTCGACGGCTTTCTTCCGCTGACCGGTGCGTTGCCGGAACTGCTGACCGCTGGCATCCGCGTCGCGGACATCGGGTGTGGCACCGGGCATTGCGTCAACCTGATGGCGGCCGCCTATCCGGCGTCGCAGTTCGTCGGCTACGACCTCGCACCCGATGCCATCGCCCTCGCCCGGGACGAGGCCGCCTCACTCGGCCTGTCCAACGCCTCGTTCGACGTGCTAGACGTGGCTGCCCTGCCGGTGGAACGGGGCTTCAACGCGGTGTTCGCCTTCGACGCGATCCACGATCAGGCTGACCCGGCCGGCGTCCTGCATCGGGTGCACGAGGCGGTGGTCCCGGGCGGCTGGTTTGTGATGGTGGACATCAAGGCGTCGAGCAACGTGGAAGACAACATCGGCAACCCACTGGCGCCCCTGTTCTACTCCATCAGCACGCTGCACTGCATGACGGTCTCGCTTGCGGTCGGAGGCGCCGGGCTGGGCACGGCGTGGGGCGAGCAGCTCGCCCGGCAGATGCTCGCGGACGCCGGCTTCGTCGACGTCACCGTGCACGACGCCCCGGGCGACCCGCTGGACTTGGTCTACGTCTGCCGCACGACCGGACGATGACGATCGGTGCACGAGCGCGTCCAGCGGGTATCGCCTACCGCGTCACTGGTAGGCGCCGACGGCCACGGTGTCGCCAATGTCGGCGATGGCATTGAGGGCTTGGCCCATGGCGATCGGCCAGGAGGCCAGCAAGAGCACCACGGGCGCGCCGATGAAGACGACACCCATGGTCTCCCAGAAACCCTCTACAGCGATGGCCGCAGAGATCACTCCGAAACCGGCAAAGACCATGCCAACGGCACCGATGACCTTGAGGACCATGGCCCAGGTCCGCAGGGTTGCATAACGCGTCATGTTTCGCTCCGATCGCTCCGAGGGTGGATTGCGCGCTGACCTATAGGTCAGCTCAAAGCCTTGGCCTTGGCCTGCTGAAACTCCTCTTCACTGAGCACTCCTCGGTCGCGAAGATCCGCCAGCCGGGCAATCTCGTCGGCGGCGCCACCCCCATCCGTGCTGGCGACGTTCTGGATGTAGCGACGCGTTGCGGCTTCCTGCTCCGCGGCCGCTTGTGCTGCGTTCTCGCCCATCTTCTGGCCGCGAACGATCAGGTAGATGAAGACGCCCAGGTAGGGCAGGACGATGATGAAGATGGTCCACAGGGCCTTGGCCCATCCGGACAGGTCGCGGCTGCGGAAGATGTCGCCGAAGACGACGATCAGCAGCCAGATCCAGATGAAGAACAAGAAGAACCACAGCGTGGACCAGAACACCTCTCCGGTGCCCCATTCGGCTGCGACGGTCATGGAAACCTCCAACGTGGTGATCGGTGTGCTATCGGGAGATCGCGGGATCTGGTTCGGCTTCCAGGGCACGCCGCGCTGCCGCGTTGGCGTCGCGCGCCTCGTCCGGTACCTCCGGCCAATGCAGGTCGAGCGTCTGGATGCTGTCGACGATGACGGCCGCTGCCATCGCCTGCATGACGTGTTTGTGGTCGGCGGGTATCACGTACCACGGGGCCCACGCTGTGGAGGTGGCCGTGATGGCATCCTCATAGGCCCGCATGTAGTTGGACCAAAGCGCACGCTCGTTAACGTCGGCGGCGCTGAACTTCCATAGCTTGTTGGGGTTGTCGAGGCGAGCCATGAAGCGCCGCTTCTGCTCCGCGAGGGAGACGTTGAGGAAGAGCTTGACCACTTTGGTGCCGTTGCGTGCGAGGTGGTGCTCGAACGCGTTGATGTCGTCGTAGCGATCGGCCCAGAACCTCCTCCCGCGGTCGCCCGGAGGGAGTTTCTGTTTGTCGAGCCACTCCGGGTGGACCCGTAGGGCGACGATCTCTTCGTAGTGCGATCGGTTGAAGATCCCGATGCGGCCTCGCTCAGGAACCGCCTTGGAGATGCGCCAAAGGAACGTGTGGTCGAGTTCCTCACTCGAAGGCTGCTTGAACGACACGACGTGCACACCCTGAGGATTCACGCCGGACATGACGTGCTTGATCGTCGAGTCCTTGCCCGCGGCATCCATCGCCTGGAACACGACCAACAATGAGTGCGTGTCGCTTGCCCACAGAAGTTCCTGCGCGTCAGCCAGTTGCTCGACGCCGCGCGCGAGAATGTCTTTGGCAGTGGCGTCCAGCTCGTCCGCCGAAAGCTCGTCGAACTCCCCGCCGCCCGTCCAAGAGGTGTCGCGCCTGGCAAGGTTTGCCGCAAGGTCGGGGTGGACGCGCAACTCGTTGAGGATCCGAGCCCGGCGCCCGACGTCCCCGTCCGGCTTGGATGTCAGAGTGTCCATCACGTGCTCCCGTGGTCGAAGCGGCGAAGAACGAGCTTTCCAAGCTCAGCCAGTGCTACGTAACCGAGTACGGCCAGGAGGCAGGCCCGCCACTGGTCGCCGTTGAGCTCGACGGTGTCAAGGATGCGGTTCAGACCGGGCAGCGCCGTGGCCACGAAGGCCAGCGCCAGGGCGGCCAGCGCGAGGAGGTTGAAGCGTCGGTTGGCGAACGTGTCGCGGGTGAAGATGCTGCGCCGAGGGTCGCGCCACTCGTAGGCGGCCGCGATGTGCAGCAGCGAAGCTGTTGTCAACCCCGCCGTCGTGGCGACCGCGAGCCCGTACCGATCTTCGGCCCAAGCGACGACAACGAGCGTGCCGATGGCGACCAGGAGTCCTGCCACACCAAGGCGAACTCCGAGCGCCCGCCGGATCACGGGTTCGGTCGGCGAGCGCGGGCGACGCTGCATGAGGCCAGGTGTCTCGGCATCGAAGCCGAGGCCTAACGCCAGCAGTACGTCGACAGCGAAGTTGATCCACAGGATCTGCAGCGGGAGAAGGGGTGTGCCGTTCGCGATCGTGAAGATGCCGGCTCCGACGAACGTGAGGATGAAGCCGGTCAGCATGATCATCTGAACGCGGATGTACTTCATCAAGTTGTCGTAGAGTCCTCGACCACCCCGTACCGCTGTCACGATGGTGGCGAAGTTGTCGTCGGTCAGGATCATCTCCGCGGCATCCTTGGTGACCTCAGTGCCGGTGATCCCCATAGCGACCCCGATGTCGGCCCGCACGAGCGCCGGCGCGTCGTTGACGCCGTCGCCGGTCATCGCGACGATGTTTCCCTGTCGCTTGAGGATGTCGACCATGCGCACCTTGTCTTCGGGAGCGACCCGAGCCACGACACCGATGTCGCCGACCTCGGCGAGCAGCTGGTCATCTGGCATCGCGGCAAACTCGGCGCCGGTGAGGGCTCGCCCTTCGATGCCGAGCTGACCCGCGATGGCGGCGGCGGTGGTCGCGTGATCGCCGGTGATCATCCGCACCCGGATGCCGGCCTCTTTGCACAGCGCGATCGCGTCCTTGGCTTCCTTGCGGGGCGGGTCGACGATGCCAACCAGCGCCAAGAGCTCCAGCTCGTCGACGAGGGCAAGCAGATCGCTCGCAGGGTCGAATGTGGCGGGATCGAAGTCCCGTCTTGCCACTGCTAGTACGCGGAGGCCGTCGCCTGCTAGGCGATCGTTCGCCGCCACGACCTTGGCGTGCGCCGGATCGTCCATCGGTTTGGGCGAGCCGTCGACGTCGAGGTAGCGGGAGGAGCGAGCCAGCAGGACGTCCGGGGCGCCCTTGACGAAGCACCGCACGACGGTGCTGCCGTGATCCTCCATCTCATGGAAGGTCGCCATGAGCTTGTACTCGGCGTCGAACGGTACCTCCGCGACCCGCGGATAGACCCGCCTCGTCTCTGTGACGTCCAGTCCGCCCTTCTCCGCCAGGACGACGAGCGCCCCCTCGGTCGGGTCCCCGATGCAGGCGCCGTCCCTGATCACCGCGTCGTTGGCCAGCGCCATCGGCTCCATGAACGGCTCGAGCGGGCCATCGCTGCCGGCCACCCGAGTGATCCGGCCTTCCGTCGAATACCCCTCGCCGTCGATGCTGAACCGACGGCCCACCACCATCAGCTCACGGGCCGTCATCTGGTTCAGGGTGAGTGTCCCGGTCTTGTCGGAACAGATCGCCGACGTTGATCCCAGTGTCTCTACGGACCTAAGCCGTTTGACGATCGCGCCTTTCTCCGCCAACTGCTGCGTTCCGAGCGAGAGCAGCATGGTGACGACCGCTGGGAGGCCGGTCGGGATGGCGGCGATGGCGAGGCTGATGCCGACGAGGAACAGCGTGTCGAAGTCTTCGCCGCGGACCAGCCCGAGCACGATGATGGCCACCAGCGCAGCTGCGGCCATGATCGTGATCACGACGGTGAGCTGGTCGAGCTGTTTGGTGAGCGGTGTCTTCTCCTGCTCGACACCGCTCAGCATCCCGGAGATGTGGCCGACCTCTGTTGACATCCCCGTGGCCGTCACCACCATCTCACCGCGCCCGCGGGTCACCTGTGAGTTCATGTACGCCATGTCGACGCGGTCACCCAGCGGCACATCAACGCCACCGACCGCGGGCACGCTCTTGGCCACCGGTGTGCTCTCGCCGGTGAGCCCCGCTTCCTCGATCTCCAGCGTCGCCGAGACCAGGATCCGGCCGTCGGCGGGAACCTTGTCGCCCGCTTGGAAGCCAACGATGTCTCCCGGCACGAGCTCCTCGGCCGGGACTGCGACAAGCTGTCCGTCCCGGCGGACATTGGCCGTCATGATCAACATCTTGCGCAGTGCCGCCACACTTTCAGCGGCCTTGCCCTCCTGATGCAGCCCCATTATCGCGTTGATCACCGTCAAGCCGAGAACCACCAGCCCGGTCGAGACGTCCTGGAGGGCGACGATGCTGACGACGGCCGCGCCGACCAGCACCAGCTGCATCAGGTCGCGATACTGGCGCAGGAACGCTCGCCACCCTGGCTCCTTGGCCTCCTCGGCCAGCTTGTTCGCTCCGTACTGCTGCCGGCGCGCGGCCACCTCGGCCGTGCTCAGCCCGACTGCGGTGTCGACGTTCAGTCGTGCGCAGACGTCCTCTGCTGTGAGGCGATACCAGTCTGTCGGCGTTTCGGCCGGGGTAGGGGGCGCGGTCGCTGTCGTAGTCATGGTTGGCCGATCTCCGCTCACTCGCCCGCCGGGGTAGCCGTGAGCTCACCCGCGAAAAACTCCAACGCTGATCGCGTCTTGGTCTGCTGCTCTCCCAGCAGGTCCACGCCGCGGTCGGCAAGGAAGGCCTTGGTTTCGGCAGCCGCGAGGAAGGCCTCCGTCGGAGCGCACTTGGTCGAAAGCTCCAGAATGCGCGACCCGTCAGGGTAGTTCCACAGCTCAGCGACGAGGCGCCGACCGAAATCAAGGGGCGTGAACTTGAGCTTGAGCACGTTGATGGGGCCGAGGACTGCCAAGTCGTCGAGTTGGAGACCCTCAGGGGCGTTCGCTAGGAAGAATGCCCGCTGCTCCTTGGTGAACAGCTTGCGCACGGGCCGCCGCCCCGCCAACGCCTCCCTCACGTCAGCATCCGCTGCCTCCGCCTTCATCGAGGCGGAGCAGACGAAACCTCCCGGCATTGTGTCGACCTCGATCGAGAAGCCGGGTGACTTGCGTAGTTCAGCTGTGAGCTCGTCGGGCACCACTGGTCGGAGCTTGACAACGGAGTCGCCCGGCTTCCGTTGGACCCGTCTCGCCCGGACGACAACACCCTGACGGTTGAGCGCGAGGTCTGGCGTGTCGAAGAAGACCACCTGGCGGATCTGTGCCTCCAGCGGATCCATCCCCAAGGCCGTCACGGTGGATCGACGGTTCGCGTCCGGCACGCTCAACTTCATCTCAACGCTGTCGGCACCCTTGATGAGCTTCAACACCTGGGCGAGTTGGTCGGCCGAGAGCGCAGGGAGTGCCTGCCCCCGGCCGGTCGAGCTGCCCTCCTGCGCCTGAGCTGGCGCGTGGCGCTCACCGATCGCTCCTCGACATGCACTGACAGTCGCGCGCTCGCGGGTGGGCCGACATCACCCTGGCGCGGGTGGGAGGCCGCCACGCCGCGAACCTCGCCCCTGTGCCATCCAGGCCTACCTGACTTAGGCTCAGGTGACCTTCGTTGGGAAGCAGGGGGGGTCGAGATGCGGCGAGGCGGCGGAGTAGCCCGCGGGCAAACGCCCCTTTTGCCCGTGTCGTCGCTATTTCGGTCCAAGCTTCGGGTGCCGGCGATCCCGCAGCACTACGTGCGTCGCCCACGCCTCCTGGCGCTCGTTGATGACGTTGTGACGGCGCCACTGACCCTCGTCACCGCGCCGGCCGGGTCGGGGAAGACATCCCTGTTTTCCGGCTGGGCGACCGAAGCGACGATCCCCGGTCGCCTGGTTGTCGTTGGACGAGGCAGATCGGGACGCCGCACAGCTCTGGACGGGGATGATCGCGGCACTCGAGACACTCGTACCAGGTTGTGGCGAGCGCGCAGTGACACTGATCCGGCGGCCGGATCTCCTGATGGAGGCCGTGTCCACGCTGCTCGACGATGTCGAGGTTGAAGATCACGGTCCGACGGTGCTGATCATCGACGACGCCCACCTGGTGGACGAGGACGAGGTCGTCGCTGCGTCGCTCGAGTTCTTCATCCGGCACCTGCCGTCGAGCCTTCATGTCGTGCTGCTGGCGCGACGAACGCCGAGGCTTCCGATCGATCGCCTTCGCGCACGGGGGCAGCTCGCCGAGGTGCACTTTGCTGAGCTCAGGTTCTCGCACGAGGAGTCCTGCGAACTCTTGTCGCGGCTGGCTCCGGCGCTCATCAAGGATCGGATCAACGCCACTGCGACACACGCCGACGGATGGGCCGCCGGGCTGCAGCTGGCCGCGATTGCGGCTCGGTCCACTCGGGCGCAGGAAGGCCTTGAGACACCCACAGCGGAGGACGACCGCTTCGTCACGGATTACCTGCTGCGTGAGGTCCTGGCCGGAGAGCCTTCGGACGTCGTCGACGCGCTGTTCGACGTCTCGGTGGCGGATCGAATCAACCCCGGCCTCGCCCGGAGCCTGACCGGTCGCGCGGATGCCGGTGAGCTCCTGCTCCAGGCCGAGGCCCGGGGGCTGTTCGTCAGCCGCGACGTCGAGGGCTGGTCCGAGGTGCACTCACTGATCCGCTCGTCCCTGCTGGACGAGCTGGCCCGGCGGTCACCAGGCCGGCTCGACGAGCTGCACGCCACGGCCGCCAAGTGGTTCGAGGACGTGGGCGAGACGCCCCTTGCGCTCGAGCACTGGCTCCTGGCTAACCGGCCACGTGATGCACTGCGCCTTCTTGCATCGCGGCATGCCGAGCTCTACGACAGCGGTCGGGAGATGACCATCACCCGGACCATTGCCGGCATCCCACCCCAATATGCCGCAGCAGACCTCGAGGCCATGGTCGAGTTCGCATGGTGCCACCTGCTCGTCGACAGGCGCCGCTTCCTGGAGATGGTCGGGCAGGTGAACTGGTGGGCCAGCCAGGCGACCAACCTGGACAAGACGACCCGCGGACGCCTGTCCATGCTTCAGTCGATTGCGGCGACGATCGGGGGAGACTGGGCCGCTGGGAGGGAGCTGGCCCGCCGCTCGATGCTCGAGATGGGCGACGACTGGCCTCGCGACCCTCTCGGCCGCTTTGGTTGGAACATGATCGCCCGTGACGTCGCACTGTCGGAGCGCTGGGATGACGCGGACGGCGACATACGTGAGGCAGATCTCGTGCTCAGCCGAGACTCGGAGCACCGCCTCGCCCTCGAGGGGACAAGGGCGCTGGGAGAAGCCCTGGCGGGGCGGCCGGTGGACGCGCTGCGCGTGGCCGCCGGAGTTCGACACACAGCCGAGGTCACGAACATGACGATCCTTCGTGGCGAGCTGGCCATCGCCGAAGCCGTGGCCCACCGCGAGCTCGGAGATCGGCCGCGCGCCATGGCCGAGCTCGATTCACTCGCCCATGCGAGGGTCGAGCCGGTGCCGTACTGCCGCGTCTTGGCGGCCTTGGACCTCGTTCAGACCTATCTCGACGACGGCGATCTCCAGAACGCTCGACGTACGTTTGACGAGGCGGAGTCGCTCGTCCACAGCGACTTTCCGGGACCGGGCGGTCGCGAGTGGCTGGCACGGGTAGGGACGCTGCTTGCCATAGCCTGCGGTGACGTCGAGGTGGCACGGCGCTGGTCCGAGCAGGACAGCGACCCCTTCTGGGGCGGCGTCAGCGCCGCTCGCGTGTCTCTCGCGAGCGGCGACCGCGCCGCCGCCATCAGCGCCCTTGACGCGGCTGTGCCGCGCTGCCCGCGGCACGAAGTGATCCGAGGACTTCTTCGGTCACGTGCCCTCGAGTCCCGCGCTGAGGCGCTGGAACATGTGATCGCCGCGGTCGAGCGCGCCACAGCGCACGGGATGTTGCAGACCGTGGCATCTGAGGGACCCGAGGTCGTGGAGCTCGTGGAACACGCCGCGTCGCGCGCGCCCGAGGCCTGGATGGGCCGCTTGCGGCGAGCCGCGACGACGAGCCGTGGTGGGTGGCAGCTTGATCGGCGGGTGCTGGGTGAGTCGCTCACCGACCGGGAACGTGACGTGTTGCGTCTCCTACCGAGTCGGCTGACGCTACGCGAGATTGCCGGTGAGCTCTTCGTGTCCGTGAACACGCTGAAGTTCCACCTGAAGGTGATCTACCGCAAGCTCGGGGTCCAATCCCGAGCCGAGGCGGCAGAGGTCGCCCGCGACATGGCTAGACCAGGATCAACAGACCGAAATCACCACTCGAGCACCTTGGCCCGCTGACTCACGAACTCCTCCCTCGACAGCAGACCCCGGCGGTATAGGTCGGCGAGCTCCTTGAGTTGCTCAACAGGGTCGCGGATCAGGGCTGCCGAAGCTGACTCCGCTCGGGCCGGCGATGATCCGGCCTCCCGCGCGCCGCGCCGCCGCCGAGAGCGGCCGAGCCCATCGATCCTCCGCGACGAGGATGATCGCCGCCGTGCCCGGCTCAAGAACCACAGCTGCCCGATCGATGTCGCGGTCACTCAGCCGGCCGCCAACCTCGCCTTTCACGTCGCGGAGAACGGCCAGGCTAGGCACCGCCTCAAGCTCGAAGACACTGACGGATGCGTCCCGGTCGTCAGTCCTCGTGATTGCGACGAGGTCGAGGACCTGGATGGTCTCTGCCTCGACAAGTTCGGCGATCGCCGTGGCAACGGTGCCTAACGAGTCGAGATCCTCCACCACCACGATGAGGTACTCGACGAGGTCGGCATCGACTGCCATCGCTCTGCGGCGGCGTCCAATTTCATCAGTCATGTCACCGGCCAGTCCTGGTACGGGCGGCACTCCTGCCCATCGTCGCGCCGGGAGGGGTAGCGCGGACCACCCCATCGGGGGTGGTCATGCAGCAGTCGGAGGCGTCCCTTGCATCCCACCCGTTGGTGGGTGGGGCGCAGCCACCCACCTCGCCAGAACGATGGGTTCAAGGTCTCGAGATGGAGGGCATCACCATGGACACCGTGGAAGCCGGCCCGGTCGACGTCGTCCTGCTGAAGTTTCCGGGCAACCAGTTCAGGGGAGAGATCGGACCGGCATTGCGCGACTTGGTCGTACGTGGACTGGTGCGCGTCCTCGATCTGTTGTTCGTCTACAAGGACGTGGATGGCACCGTCGGCTCGATCGAGCTGGGGGGCCTGGGCCCTGCCCTTGAGCCGTCGTTCGTCGACCTCGACGGGCAGCTGGGAGGCGGGCTGTTCGACGCCGAGGACGTCGACGATGTGGCGGCTGACATCGAGCCAGGCAGCTCCGTCGCGGTCGTCGCCATCGAGAACATGTGGGCCATCCCCTTCATCTACGCCGTCCGCAACGCCGGCGGTGAGCTCGTCGACCAGGCACGTGTCCCGTCTGACGTCGTGGCCATGGTCCGCCGCGGCGCCACGCAGGACGTCAGATGAGGAGGCGATGACGATGGGGCTCATTGGCGGCATGGCGCGTACGGCGGTGATCGCCGGGACCGCGACGGCGGTCTCGAACAACGTCTCTCGACGCCAGGCGCAGCGCTGGCAACAACAGGAGTACGAGCAAGCAGCTCCACCGCCTCCACCCGCACCGGTCCCACCGCCGTCGCCAGGGAGCGCAGGAGGAAGCGCGCTGACAGGCGAGATCGAGCGCCTTTCCGACTTGCGACGCCAAGGGATGCTCACCGACGAGGAGTTCGCGGCAGCGAAGGCAAAGCTGCTCGGACTGTGAGTCCGGCGACCTGACCGCTCGACGATGTCCGGGGTGGTGGATCTCTCATGACCGAGGGCGGGCCGATCAGCCCTCCTGAAGAGGAAACGGGCAATCGACGACTCGCCGTGCTGCTGGCAATGGCGATGTTCGTGCTCGTCGTCGACACGTCGCTGATGAACGTGTCGATCTCGGCAGTGGTGCGGGATCTCGACACGACCGTCAGCGGTGTCCAGTCCGCGATAGCCCTCGAGGCTCTGGTCTCTGCCGCGTTCATCTTGATAGGCAGCAAGATCGGCGATCTCTTCGGGCGCAAGCGGGCATATGTGCTCGGTCTGCTTGGCTACGCGGTCGGCGCGTTGGCGATGACCGTTGCGCAGGGCCTGACCGCGGTCATCATCTTCTGGGCGGTGCTCGGTGGCCTCGGTGCTTCGCTCCTGCTGCCGGCCATGCAGTCGCTCATCCACGGCAACTTCGAGGGGGCGGCTCAAAAGAAGGTCTACGCGCTGGTCGGCGCCGCGGCTGCGATCGCCGCCGCAGTCGGGCCGCTGCTCGGCGGGTTCATCACGACGTACCTGTCGTGGCGCGTCGCGTTCCTCCTCGAGGCGGTCATCATCGCCGTCGTTCTGTCCGGCATCGGCCTCGTTCGCGACGCGCCTTACACCGGACCTCGTCAGGTCGACGCCGTTGGCGCCGTCATCTCCGTCCTGGGCATGGGCGGCATCGTCCTCGGCATCCTGGTGTGGCAGGAAGGCGGCGAGTCGGTTGCCGCGATCCTGACGATTGGCGCATTGGCAATGACGGGTCTGGTCTTCTGGCTCCGGCGGCGCAAGCGCGATCAGCTGCCCACGCTCATCGACCCGGACCTGTTCAAATCCAAGGTCTTCCGTCTCGGGATCACTCAGCAGATGCTTCAACAGATAGCGCTCGGTGGCACGATGATCGCGCTGCCGATCTACCTGCAGATGGTGCTCGAGTACGACGCAATGCAGGCGGGCCTGTCGCTCGCACCGCTCTCACTCAGCATGTTCGCGATCGCGATCCTCGCGGGGAAGCGAGCGGGACACCGGCGCCCGAGCAGCATCGTCCGACTTGGCTTCGGATTTCTCACGGCAGGGACACTTCTGCTGATCGCGATCGTGCCTCGGGCCGACTCCGGATGGCCGCTTGTGGTACCGCTGATGATTGCGGGAGCGGGTCTGGGTTTGCTCGTGTCGCAGCTCAACAACTACACGCTCGCGCCGATCTCTGATGAGCGGGTCAGCGAGGCCGCCGGCGTCAACTCGGCGGCCGGGTCGTTCGGGCTGTCGTTCGGCTTGGCCTTCGCCGGCGCCATCATGCTGGCAACGCTCTCCTTCACCTTCACCACTATGGCGGAGGACAGCACAGTCCTCCCACCGGACGATCAGCAGCGCGTGGCCCAGGCGTTGGAGGACGACGCGGAGGTCATGAGCAACACTCAGCTCGAGGAACTGCTCGTCGACCAACCCGAGGACATCCAGGACGAGATCGTGCGGATAAACACGGACGCAAGACCGATCGCACTCCAGGTGGCGTTGCTCGTCCCCTTGCTCGCTGGTCTAGCCGGCTTGGTCAACTCCTTCCGCATGATGCGCCTGCCAGACCCCAAGTCATCTGGGTCCGTCGAAGGACTCGCCCTGGGCTGACTTACTTGCAGAAGGCTCGCGTAGCTCGACGAGAGGGGAATCGTGATGGCAACTCTGACCGTATGGCGGTTCGACACCCCTGATGGTGCCGAGCGCACTGAGGCGATCCTGCTGCGAGTCGCCCGGGAAGGCGACATCGACATCCTTGATGCGGCCAACGTGAGTTGGGCGCCCGGTCAGAACAAGCCCCAGACGCGGCGCCTGACCGACCTCACGGGGGAGCGAGCAGGGTGGGGTGCTCTGTGGGGATTCCTGTTCGGCCTGCTCTTCTTTGTGCCGCTGCTTGGTACGGCGGTCGGCGCCGGTGTTGGCGCGCTGGCGGGCCACTTCGCCGACACCGGCATCGACCGCGACTTCATCCGCGAGGTCCAGGACAAGGTCACGCCGGGCACGTCGGCGTTGTTCCTGCTGTCAAACAACGCCGCGATGGGCAGACTCAAAGTGGAGTTCGTGGGACTGCACCCCGAACTCATCTCGACGAACCTCAGCGAGGAGCAGGAGCAGAGACTGCGCGCAGCGTTTTCGGACAGCTGATGAGCACCGGCTGTTTCAGGCCTGCGCGGGCAGGATGCAGAATTCGTTGCCGGACGGGTCGGTGAGGACGGTCCAGGGCAGCTCACCCCAGCTGTGGTCCAGGGGAGCGGCACCCATCTCCCGCGCGAGGTCGAGCACCGAGGACGCATCGTCACCCGACTCAAGCCGCAGGTCGAGGTGCATCCGGTTCTTGCCGCGCTTCGGCACGGGTGCGGGGAAGAACTCGAGGATCACGCCACGCATCGACGCGTGTCGAAGGGACACCGGGGCGGCACCGTCGTACAGCCTCCAGCCGGTCATCTCAGCCCAGAACCGCGCGTTCATCTCATGGTCCGGGCCGAGGATCGGGATGGCCGCGACCGGCCCGGTGTCGCGATAGGCGTCGCGCTCTTCCATGACACAGAAGGCGTGGCCCTCCGGGTCCGCGAGCACCACCCATGGCACGGCGCCCTGACCGATATCGAGGTGGCTGGCGCCAAGACCAAGCAACCGCTGAACCACCTGCTGCTGCTCGGCTCCTCCACGCAAGTCGAGATGCAGCCGCGGTGAGGGGACCGTCGCGTCCCACACCTGTGGGAAGCGGAGGTTGAGCACCGGCCCACCCGCGACCGACAGTCGCGTGACGTAGACGTCGGCCCGGTCGGTCAGGGTAGTCGTGCCCAAGACGGCTTCCCAGAACCTCCCCATCGTGCGAGGGTCTGCGGCGTCGAAGACGAGGTTCTCCAGGTGCACCATCCTGAGCGTACGGACAGGGGTTAGCCCCGAGAACGATCCGACAACTGAGGGGCTATGACGCCGCAGATGCCGGATGATCCACTTCATAGGCGTTGTTGACGGGACCGCTAGCGTCAACCGCGTGCTGCGTTCCTTGGGAGTGTCCGAGCTGGACGAGGCGGTCTATCGAACCCTGCTGCGAGGCTCGTCGGGGAACCTCACCGAGCTCGCCCGATCACTCGGAATCGGCCGGAAGCGCCTGGATGCATCGTTGCTCCGACTCGCCGAGTCCGGGTTGGTGCGGGCCCGCCGGCCAGGTGCTCTCCCGACGCCGATAGACCCCGACCATTCCCTCCACGCACTGGTGGACCGCCGTCGGTCGGAGGTCGATTCCGTCGCGTCACTGATTCCGGACCTTGCAGCGGACTTCCGCGTGCGCACGTCCACAGATGCGACCAACCGCGCCGTCGAGGTAGTGATGGGCCGTGACCAGGTGGTGCGACGCACCAGCGACCTCGGACTGACGGTCGAGTCGGAGATGCTTGCGCTGGACACGCCGCCGTACTCCGCGGACCTCACCGGTGAAGTGGAGAGAGAGCTCGTTCGGCTGCGGCGAGGCGTCGCGATCAAGGCCATCTACAGTGCCGCTGCGCTCGAAGTGCCGGAGCGGCTGAGCAACATTCGTGAGTTGGTCGGCTACGGCGAGCAGGCGCGGGTGCTGCCATCGCTGCCGCTGAAGCTCGTGATCTTCGACCGACGGACGGCCGTCGTTCCTCTGACGGTGACCGCGAAGGCCACAGCGAGTGTTGTGCTTGTCCACCGATCGGGTCTGTTGGACGCGCTGGTGGCCCTCTTCGACGCGCTCTGGCGTTCCGCTCCCCGACTCGACGCGCCGGCTGCGGACGCGGAGGGCGGTGGGCGCCTCGATACTGAGCTACTCAGCCTGCTGGCCTCGGGGGTGAAGGACGAAGCCATCGCGCGACAGCTCGGCGTGAGTGTACGAACCGCACGCCGCCGGATCACCGAGGTGATGGCGCATCTCAACGCCACGAGCCGATTCCAGGCGGGCCTGGAGGCACATCGACGGGGCTTGCTGCGCTGACTCGCCTGTCCATTTCTGGACAGTGACCGTTAGTGGACAACGCTCACCGACTACGCAGCGCGTTCATGATGATACGTTCCGCAACGGATGGGCTCGTCCGACCGCAGGGGTGACATGCGTCGCGTCGCATCGGTCTCAGTCACGGGAACACTGGTCGGCGCCGTCTGCGCCCTGTCGCTTTCGCCACCTTTGGCGGCCCCTGCCACGGTAGCCACCAGCGCCGGCGCCACGAACGAGGTCATCATCGAGTTCGATGGTCCGCCGGCTGCCGACGCGCTCGCCGCCGAAGGTTCGCTGGGCATGCGCATGGCCGCTTCCCGCGACCGCCTCGCTGACCTGCGTGACCAGCGGGCGAGCGTGCTGCGCGATGCAGCAGCCCGCGGGCTCGACGTCATCGTGAAGCGGCCACTGACGACCGTGTTCAACGGGGTCGTCGCCCAGGTACGTGATTCCCAAATCAGCGAAATCCTTGCGACGCCAGGGGTGCGGGCAGTGCACCCCAACACGTCATACCAGGCGACGCTCGACGATTCCGTGCCTCTCGTGGGCGCGCCGGACGTGTGGCAACTTTCTGCTCCGGGCGGCGGCCCTGTGAAGGGAGCCGGAGTCGTCGTCGCGGTCCTCGACAGCGGTGTGGACTACACGCACAAGGATCTGGGGGGCGGGTTCGGCCACGCGCACAAGGTCGTCACGGGCTACGACTTCGTCAACGACGACCCTGACCCGATGGACGACCGAGGGCACGGGACTCATGTGGCCGGCATCGTCGCCGGCGACGGAGCCGTGCAAGGCGTTGCACCGGACGCCAGTATCGCTGCCTACAAGGTGCTCGACCGGTTCGGGCAGGGCCAGCTGTCGGACATCCTGGCGGCGCTCGACCTTGCTGTGTCCGTGGACAACCCGCATCGGGCTGACGTCGTCAACCTGAGTTTCGGCGGGCCCGGCGACGGCAGTGACCCGCTCTCGGTGGCGGCGAGCAGGGCGGAGGCCGCTGGCGCTGTAGTCGTGGCCTCGGCCGGCAATGACGGCCCAGGTGCTCAGAGCGTGGGTTCTCCGGCAGCGTCACCCGACGTGCTCGCGGTCGGCGCCAGTGCCAGCGGGGTCGTCGTACCCCGGGTCAGAATGCTCGTCCCAGCGCAGCAGGACATGCACGGAGTACGGCGAGACTTCTCCGCCCCCGCCCCCGTAGCGCCGTTCGTGAGCGACGTCGTCGACATCGGAACCGGCGAACCGGGGTCGTACGACGATGTCGACGTCACGAACAAGACGGTCCTGATCTCGGACACCGGCAACGCGCTCGGGCAGGCCGCCGCCGCCGAAGAGCGGGGGGCTGCGGCGGCGTTGTTCTACATCCCGGACTTCTGGCCGCCACAACCGCAGGCACGGCAAGCCCCGTCCGAGCCTTCTCCGAACACATCCGACGGCCTCGTCGACGCGTTTGGGCTCATCCCTGATGGGCGGCTGGAAACCCTTGTGGCGATGCAGATCCCGGGTGCTAGTGCCTCGGCCCTGCAGCGTGGCCTTGCCAGTGACTCCGTCCAAGTCGAGATCTCAGGAGTCGACGCGACCGACCTGTTGGCGGACTTCAGCTCCCGCGGACCCACAGGCCTCTTCAACGCCAAGCCTGATCTGGTCGCGCCGGGGGTTGAGGTGCTGTCGACGGCCCCTGGCGGCGGCCACGTGCGAATGAGCGGGACCAGCATGGCCGCGCCGCACGTCGCCGGCGCAGCTGCCTTGTTGCGACAGCTGCACCCCGGCCACTCGCCAGACGAGATTGCCGCCGCGCTCTCATCGGCAACGCACCCGCTCGGTGAGCTCAGCCCGAGCGAGCAGGGCGCCGGGCGGCTCGATGTCGCTGCGGCGGCGCAAGCCGAGCTGATTCCTTCCCCGCGAGCAGTCTCTCTCGGTTTAGCCGACGGCGCACAGCCGGCCATAGACCGGACTACGGACATCGCGCTGCGCAACGTCAGCGACCACGAGGTCACGGCGTCGCTGTCGGTACAGATCGCCGGGGACTCTGACATCAAGGTCGACGTGCAGCCGCGCCAGCTGCGTGTGCAATCGGGCATGTCCGCGGCGACGACGTTGAGCCTCGGTGGAGCCGTCCCCGCAGTGGATCAGGACGTCGCCGGGTGGGTAGCCGTCGACCTGCATGAAGACGGCACCGTCGATCTGCGGGTGCCCTACCTGCTCGCCGTACGCCATCTACAACTGCACGTGACCCCCGATCCGGTGCTGGAGACGTCGACGACATCGGTCTACGTGCGCAGTCCCGCCGCTGCGGCCGAGGCGCCTCTGCTGCAGGTCGCCTGCCCTGGCACCGCCGAGCACAACGCACTCATGCAGTCCGCCGGCACCTCGCTGTGGCGGGCAGAGGTCCAGGTCGAGGATCCGGGCTTGTGCACGGCTCGCGCGGCGGTTCCCACCGATGCTCGACATGGTGGTGTGACGCTCACCGGGACGGTGCGGTTCGAGGTATCAGCAACAGTCCGACAATCGCCGAGCGCGGGGCACTGGAAGCCGATCGGCCCCAACGGTGCCGAAGGACAGCTTGTCTTCGACGCCGTGCACCAAAGCCAGATGGCCGTGTTCCCATGGGGTTCACCGAGCCTGTTCCAGACAACCGACCAGCTCCACACCTGGCGCCAGCTGAAGACGATGCCGATGGCGGGTGGATCGCTGGCGGGCGCCGTCGCCGATCCGAGCCGGACCGATGTCATATACGCGGCGCTCAACGGTGGCAATGCAGACCCGAGCTATCAAGGACGCGTTCTGCGTACGGACGACGCGGGCAAGTCGTGGCGCGACCTGAGCCACCCCGACACGCGGCTGTCGCAGATCGCCGTCAGCCCCGACGGCCAGGTCATCGCGGTCACCGACTCGGCCGGCAGAATCCGGCTCCGGGCCGAGGATCTCGGCACCTGGATCGAGCTTGCCGGCACGCGGTCCGTGCTCCAGGACCTGCATTGGATCGACGACGACCTCTATGTCACGTCCACCCGAGGATTGGAGGTCGTCCGCGGTGCGGCGAGCGGCAGCCCGTCACCAGCGCAGGTATTGCTCCGCCCCGGTGTGCTCGGCTGGGCCGGAGAAGTGACCGGCGACGGGGACCTGCTGCTGGTCACGGCCTACCCCACTCCGCTGCTGTTCGCGTCGACCGACGACGGTGCCACGTTCCGCCAGGTCTTCCAGGCGACAGGTAGCAGCTTCCAAGACGTGGCGCTGGTGGGAGACGACGTCTATGCGATCAACACCCGCGGCGTCTATGTGGGACACGACCGCGGGGCCACGTGGCAGCAGTGGGGCGATCCCAACGCTGCGTCAGTGAAGTCGAACATCGCCACGTGGACCAACCCGGACAGGAAGCACGAGGACACGTTCTACGTCGGCGCCTCGGGCGCCGGCATCTACGCCACCGACGAGCCTGGCTCGTTCCGGCGTACGGGGGTCCCGGGTAGTGACGTCTTTGGCCTTCCGTCGCCAGGGACGCAGCCGGGGAAGTGCTCATAGCCGGCACCTTCCGGGATACCTTCCGCACCCACCCGCCAAACCGAGAGTCGGTCGAGCCGAGCGATTTCGAGTGGCAGTCCTCGGGTGGCGAGGGCCTGCTGGGTCTGTCTGTGGAGTTCCTCCAGACCGATCCGGCCAACCCTTCGGTGGTCTACAAGATCACCAAGGATCCCGTCCTGTCCTTCACCGTCTGGCGCAGTGACGATGGCGGGCAGACCTGGGCGAGGCGCGCGCGCATCTCGGAGTTCCCGTCGTCGTTGCTGGTCCATCCCGCCAACCCCGACCACGTCTACGCCGGATATGTGAGTCTCACTGGCGCTGGCCTCGCCATCAGCCGCGACGGCGGACAGACCTGGCACAAGTTCGACCAGGGCCGTGTCTTCCAGGCACTCGCAGGAGATCCCGTCAACCCGCAACGGGTGTGGGCCGGCGACTTCTCCGGCTTGTACGTGTCCGACGACGCAGGCGTGTCGTTCCGGCAGGTGTCCGACGTCCCCGTCACGACGCTCGAAGCGCACCCGACGGATCCCGGCACCGTCCTCGTCGGTGGCCGACGATTGTCGCTGACCCAGGACGCTGGAGCCACGGTGCAGCGCGCGAGTCACGTCGACCTGGACATGTGGGTGACCGACATCGCCTTCTCACCGACCGACCCCGACACGGTCTACGCCGCCTCGGGCCCGTTCTTCGACGAGCTCGGCGTCTTGCGAAACGGGCGGGGCGTCTGGCGGAGCGACGACGGTGGCCGGTCCTGGGCGTCGATGACCCAAGGCCTCGACAACACCGACGTGCTGAGCCTCACCGTCTCTGCCGACGGGAAGCATCTGTACGCCGGAACGCTCGGAGGCAGTGTCCACCGCATCAAGATCACCGGCTCGAAGCGATAGACCCGTGGAGTTTCACCGGCTCACAGGAGGCGCGTGGTGTTAGCTCAACAGGCTCGACGACACAGGCGTGCGGTGACGACCCTGGTCGCCGCCAGCGCACTCATCGCAGCGATGCTCGGACTGGCGGTCCCCGCGGCCGGCCAGCCCGGCGAGCCCGGCCAGGCCGATCCGGCCGCCAAGATGGAGGAGGCCGTACGCACCGCCCTGGCCGACGGTCAGACAAGCGACTTCTGGGTGCGGTTCGCTGCGCGGGCCGATCTGTCCGCCGCTCCCGCAGAGCGCGACTGGACAGCGCGTGGCCAGCTCGTGGTGGACGCCTTGCAGGCAACTGCGGACGAGTCACAGGCGTCGGCGCGAGAGCTACTGGATGCGCAGCAGGTGACCTACGAGTCGTACTGGATCACCAACGCCGTCCTGGTGAGGGACGGCACCGCGGAGATGGCCAACGACCTGGCCGCGCTCAACAGCGTGAGCCAGATCCTTGCGCCCCGGACCTACGAGCTGCCGGACCCGGGATTCGCCGAGTCCCCGAGCATGGGGACGCAGGCCATCGAGTGGGGCATCTCGAACATCAACGCCGATGACGTCTGGTCGCAGATCGGGGTGACGGGTGAGGGCATCGTCGTGGCCAGCATCGACTCCGGTGCGCAGTACGACCATCCGGCGTTGGTCGGCAAGTATCGGGGAAACAACGGAGACGGCACGTTCACGCACGACTACAACTGGCGGGACACCAGCAACGCATGCGCCGGTGGGGCGCCGTGTGACCCCGACGGGCACGGCACGCACACCATGGGCACCATGGTCGGCGCCGACGGGGCCAACCAGATCGGGGTCGCGCCAGGCGCCAAGTGGATCGAGGCCAACGGGTGCAACACGTGCTCGAACCTGGACCTCATCGAGGCCGGTCAGTGGATGCTGGCTCCGACCAAGGTGGACGGCAGCGCGCCAGACGTGAGCAAGCGGCCGCACATCGTCAACAACTCGTGGGGCAGCCAGATCCCGTCTAACGACCCGTTCATGGAGGACATCTCGCTGGCGTGGGAGCAGGCCGGCATCTTCGGCGTGTTCTCCAACGGCAACAGCGGGCCCAACTGCGCAACGAGCGGGTCGCCGGGCAGCCGCATCGTCAACTACTCGGTCGGGGCCCACGACATCGCCAACAACATCGCGCCGTTCTCCGGGCGCGGCCCCGGCCAGGACGGCACGATCAAGCCGAGCATCTCCGCCCCCGGAGTCAACGTACGTTCCTCGCTGCCCGGCAACGCCTACGGCAATGCCAACGGCACCTCGATGGCGGCTCCGCACGCCGCCGGCGCGGTGGCCCTCCTGTGGTCGGCGGTTCCATCGCTGGTCGGGGACATCACCGCCACGCGCGAGCTGCTCGACGACACGGCGATCGACAAGGAGGATCTGCAGTGCGGTGGCACCGCCGATGACAACAACGTCTACGGCGAAGGCCGACTCGACGCACTCGCTCTCGTGACGGCCGGCAACGTCGGACCCACCGGCACACTGTCCGGCACGGTCACGTCGGCTGGTGCGCCGCTGCCCGCGGCCACCGTGCGCGTGACGGGTGGGGACGTCGACCGGACGCTCACCACCGCCGCCGACGGCATCTACTCCGTGGAACTGCCGATCGGGGACTACGACGTCACGGTCGAGCAAGTTCGGTTTCATCACGCAGACGGCGACCGTGACGATCACCGAGGACGCGACTACGACACAGTCGTTCGTGCTGGCGGCTGCGCCGTCCGTGAACATCACCGGCCGCGTGACCGACGGCTCCGGGCACGGCTGGCCGCTCTATGCCAAGGTCACCGTTGCCGGTGTGCCCAACGGCGTGTTCTTCACGCGGCCGAACACCGGGCGCTTCACCATCACCGTGCCGGCCGATGCGACGTACGGGCTGAGCATCGAGCCCGTCTACCCTGGCTACCAGACCGTCACTGAGTCGGTAACGGTTGGGCAGGCGAACGTCGTACGCAACGTGGCTGTGCCCGTCGACGCAACCAGGTGCGACGCCTTCGGCTACGTGCTCGACCAGCCGCGGATCGCGATGATCACATCCGATCCGGGTGACCAGTTCGAGGACTACTTCACCGGTCGGGGGATCGAGGTCGACTTCTTCGGCACGAGCCAGCTGGCGCAGGTGGTCGGGTACGACCTGGTCGTGTGGGGCTACAACACTGCGGCCCCGACTGCGGCGGCGTTCCAGGGTTTCCTGGACACGACCGACACCGCCGGCACCGGGGTGGTCTTCCTCGACCACGCCTTCGGTAACTGGCAAGGCATTTCGGCGCTGTCCGAGTTCACCGGCCAACCCGCGTCGGTGACGAAGAGCTCGACGGGCGGCACGGGTCAGTCCAACCTCTACCAGGTCACTCAGGTGCACCCCGTTCTCGAGGGCTTCGCGGTCGGGGACCAGATCCTGCACGAACCTGCCCTCGCAGCCTGGATCGCCTGGTTCAGCGGGTACGAGGGGGAGGGGCGCACGGTCATCGCCGATGCCGGTCGCAGTACCAGCGGCATCCTCGGCTCCGGGATCGGCGTACAGGAGCGGACCAACAACCGGCACGTCCTGCTGTCCATCCACGGGTCGTCCGCGACGCGGGGACCAGCAGACTGGTCGCCCAACTCTGACCGCATCTTCTGGAACGCGGTCGAATGGGCCAGCCCCGGCGACAACTCGTTCGAGTGCGTCCCGAGCGTCGCCGGTGGCTTCGTGGTGGGCAACGTGCGAGACGCCAATACCAACGGTGGTGTCAATGGTGCGACGGTAACGGTCGGTGAAACGTCCGTGACGACTTCTCCGACGCCGGACGACCCGGGGCAGCCCGACGGGTTCTACTGGCTGTTCTCCACCGCGACGGGTCCGCAGCAGTTCACTGCGTCGGCGGGCAACTACGTGTCCCACGCGCTCACGGTGGACGTCGACCTCGACGGTGTCACGGTCGCGAACTTCCGGTTGCGGGCGGGCGAGTTGTCGGTGACGCCGGCCGAGGTCGCAACGACGCTGCGGCTCGGCGACCGGACGGCGACGAGAACGTTCACGGTCACCAACACGGGCACGGCACCGGCCGAGGTCGAGTTCGGCGAGGCCGGCGGCGAGTTCGTGATGCAGCGGGCAGATGGCTCAACCATGTCGCGGCAGCAGATCGCTGGTGCGGCTGGTACGCCGTTGCAGCGGCTGGACGCGCCGGTGTCGTTCGCGGCTACGGCCGGGTCGGGTGCCGGCTTTGGCGCGAACGCAGGGTCGGTGGCGGGCCCGTCCGCGCCTCCGTGGGTGGACATTGCGAACTACCCGACGGCGATCATGGACAACCGCGTCGTGACCTTGGAGGGGAAGATCTACTCGATCGGTGGCAGCAGTGGGACCGCGTCCACGGCCCGCGGCTGGGTGTACGACCCGGCGACCCTGGGCTGGACCCCGATCGCGGACCTGCCGGCGGCCCGCAACGCGATGACCGTTGGCGTGGTCAACGGGCAGATCGTTGCCTCCGGTGGATGGGGGCCGGCCGGGCCGGATCCTGCCACGTACATCTATGACCCGGCCGCCAACTCCTGGTCGACGATGGCGCCGAACCCGGCGCCGCGATCGGCGGCCGGACAAGCGGTCCTGGGTGGCAAGGTGTACGCCGTCGGAGGGTGCACCACGTCAGGGTGCACTCCGATGTCGAACACTGTGGTCGCCTACGACGTGGCTGCTGACGCTTGGGAGACGTTGGCCAACTACCCGGTGTCCGTGGCGTTCGCCTCGTGCGGCGCGGTCGGCGGTGCGTTGATCTGCACGGGCGGCAACAACGGCACGGCCGCCACGAACGCCACCTACTCGTACGATCCGGGGTCGAACAGCTGGACGGAGGTGGCCAACGCTCCGGCCGACACGTGGGCCAGCAGCTACTCAGTGGCCAACGGTCAGCTGTTGGTGGTCGGTGGGGTGCAGGCCGGGCTGATCTCGAACGCGGGGTTCGCATACGACCCGGCAACCGACGCGTGGAGCCCACTGCCGAACGCCAACACCGCCCGCTACCGCGGCGGCGCCGCTTGCGGGTTCTTCAAGATCGGCGGATCGGTCAGCCAGTTCAACGCCAACGTGGCCAGCGAGATGCTGCCCGGATTCGGCAGCTGCGCCTCCGGTGCAGCCGACGTCGACTGGCTTTCTGTCGCCCCAGCCACGGCGACACTGCCCGTCGGAGCCAGCGTCACCGTGACGGTGACGACCTCGGCCGCGGTCGAGCAACCCGGCGTCTACACCGCCGGCGTCACCATCAGCGAGGACACGCCGTACCCGGCGGCGCCTGTTGGGGTGACGATGACTGTCACACCGCCGCTAACCTGGGGCAAGCTCGCCGGAGTCGTCAGCGGCGTGGCTTGTGACGGCAGCAAGAGCCCGCTCCAGGGCGCTACGGTGCAGGTCAACTCATGGGCGATGGAGTTCACCTTCGCCACCGAGTCCGACGGGTCGTACGCGTACTGGATCGACCGGCGCAACAACCCGCTCACCCTGATCGCGGCGAAGGACGGGTACAAGCCGCAGACAAGAACGGTCCGGATCACCGCGGGTCAGACCACCACCGCGAACTTCGATCTGGGGAAGGTGGGCTGCTGACCCGGCGACGTCGAACGGATTGATCACGTTCACGTGATCAATGGGGTCCTCTGCAAGGCCTGCAGGCCTTGCGAGGACCCCATTCGCCTTGCAAGGAAGCCTGCCGGCCAGCGCCGCTCCGCGTCTCGCGGCGACAAACCCGCTTGACCTCAACCAGGCTTGGGGTCTTAGCGTGATGCGATGAGTTCATCGACGATTGACAGTCAGACGGGTATGACCCAATTGCCTCTGGCGATCGAGGCTTCCGGCCTGGTCAAGTCGTTCGGCGACACGCGTGCCGTCGACGGCGTCGACCTGTCGGTGCGGGCCGGCTCCGTCTATGGCGTGCTCGGCCCGAACGGCGCCGGAAAGACGACCACCATCCGAATGCTCGCGACCCTGCTCCGTCCCGACGAAGGCTCGGCGCGCGTGCTCGGGCACGACATCGTTAGCGAGGCAGCCGAGGTGCGGGGCCTGATCAGCCTCACCGGGCAGCTTGCCTCCGTGGACGAGGAACTGACGGGTCGGGAGAACCTGGTCCTGCTCGGCCGCCTGCTCGGGATCAAACGGGCGGCCGCCAAGGCCCGCGCGGCAGACCTTCTCGATGCTTTCGGACTGTCCGACGCGGCCGGACGGCTGGTGAAGCACTACTCGGGCGGGATGCGGCGGCGGCTGGACATCGCCGCCAGCATCGTCGTTACTCCCCAGGTGATGTTCCTGGACGAGCCGACAACAGGGCTGGACCCCCGCTCTCGCAACCAGGTGTGGGACATCATCCGTGCGTTGGCAGCCGAGGGCACCACGATCCTGCTCTGCACCCAGTACCTCGAGGAGGCAGACCAGCTCGCCGAGGGAATCGCGGTGATCGACCACGGCAGGGTGATCGCGGAAGGCACGCCGACCCAGCTCAAGGCGTCGATCGGGTCGGGGGCGCTGAATGTGCGCCTGCTCGACCCGGACCAACGGCTCGACGCGCAGCGGGTGCTCGCGCGCGAGCTATCCGCGGCCCACCTGGAGGCCGACCCGGCCGCCCTGTCTGCGCCGTGCTCCGACGGCGACCGTGCGGCTGAGGCCCTGGCCGAGCTATCCCGCTCGGGCATCCGCATCGCCTCGTTCTCGCTGGGACAGCCGAGCCTCGACGAGGTGTTCCTCGCGTTGACCGGCCACGCAGCCGAAGACCAGGCCGCCGACGGGTCGATCCCGGAGGAGGAGCGGGCATGACCGACGTCGCACTGCGCCGCACACTGGCCTCCACCCCCCGCCCGCCACGCGCCAGCGCGCTGTCGGCGGCGCTTACCTTCGGGTGGCGAGGGATGCTCAAGATCAAGCACGTCCCTGAACAGCTGATGGACGTGACGTTGACGCCGGTGCTGTTCGTGCTGATGTTCACGTATCTGTTCGGAGGCGCGATCGCCGGGTCCACCGGTGACTACCTCGACTACATCCTGCCCGGCATCCTTGTGATGACTGTGCTGTTCACGACCGTCTACTCGGGCGTCTCACTGAACACGGACTTGACCAAGGGAGTCGTCGACCGGTTCCGCTCGCTGCCGATCTGGCGACCTGCGCCGCTGGTCGGGGCGTTGCTCGGTGACAGCGTGCGCTACCTGCTGGCCGGCACGGTGATCGTCGTGGTCGGCGTGGCGCTCGGCTACCGGCCAGCTGCCGGCGTCGGCGGCGTGATCCTGGCGCTTGGTCTGGTCATCGTCTTCGCGTTTGGGCTGTCGTGGGTGTTCACGACGCTCGGTCTGGTGCTGCGCTCGCCGAACGCTGTCATGAACGCGGGCTTCACCGGCATCTTTCCGCTGACCTTTCTGAGCAACGTCTTCGTCGACCCCGAGACGCTGCCCGGCCCACTCGAGGCGTTCGTCAATGTCAACCCGGTCTCCATCCTTGCGACTGCGTCGCGAGGGCTGATGGAGGGCAACCCGGAGATGGCCGACATCGCGTTCGTGTTGGCTACGGCAGCGGCGCTGACCGCCGTGTTCGCCCCGCTTACGACGCGGCTCTACCGAACGAGGGGATGATCGGCGCTGGTCTTCAGTCCTGGTGCAGATTGATCAAGTTGCCGCAGGTGTCATCGAAGACCGCGTCCATCCCGCCATAGTCCATCCTCGACGGCTCCATGACGAACACCACACCCTTGGCCTTGAGCCGCTCGGCGTCACGCTCGCAGTCGTCCGTAGTCAGGGACAGCGCAGGACGGCCGATCCCGCGGCTTGCCGCCTGAAATGCTCGCGCAGGGTCGTCGGCCAGGTGCAGCACCAACTGCACTCCGTCGAGTTCCTCCGGCGACACGACGGCCAGCCAACGCTCGGTTTCGCCGTAGGGCATGTTGGTCTTGACCTTGAGGCCGAGCACCTCGGTGTAGAAGCTCTCGGCCTTGTCCTGGTCGTCGACGTAGACGCTGATCAGGCCTATGCGCATCGTCGAACCTCCCATCCGCTAGCCAATCCTGCTGAACCTGTTGTGCATCCACGGCTGCCAATCGCCGGTCTCGCCCATCAGAGTGGATCACGACGAGGGCCGCTCGCATGGGGCTTCCTCAGGTGGCGGCGTAGCGGGCGAAGTTGATGCCACCGCGGAACGCCTTCGCGTCGAGCAGTCGCAGCGCCGCAAGCTTGAACCCGTCCGGGAACAATCTGCGGCCAGCCCCCTGCACGACGGGGTAGACGAACAGGCGGTACTCGTCGACGAGTCCGGCTGGGATCAGGGTATGGCACAGCGTGATGCTGCCGGTGACGACAATGTCCCGGCCCGGGTTCTCCTTGAGCTCCTGGACATGCTCGACGGCATCGCCGGACAGGATCGTGGAGTTCTCCCAGCCCGGGTCCGAAAGGGTTGAGGACACGACGTACTTCTGCACTTTGTTCAGGTAGTCCGTGACACCCGTGGCGTCGTCGGCCTGCAGCGGCCAGTACCCGCGCAGGTCCTCGAAGGTCTGGCGGCCCAGCAGAAGTGCGTCGGCTTGGCTGTCCTGGCGGTGCACCTCTTCGAGCAGGTCGGAGGTGTCGACGCCGGCCTGGCCCTGGGGCTCGAACCAGTCGCCCAGCATCTCTATCGCACCGTCGAGGGTCATGTTTTGAGTGATCGCGAGTTTTCGCACCGCTCCTCCTTGACTCAGCGGCAAGACCCGTCGGGCTGCCGCGCCGGCGGCTACGAAAACTCTTTCCCGCAAGCGCTGTATTCGAAGCCGTTATATCCAATTCGAATTTCCGGCACTCACGACCACCGGCTTTCAGGTGTTGCTGGCGCTGGCCTCGGGGCACCGCCACGGCTACGCAGTGATGCGGTCGTCCAGGACCTGAGCGATGGACGCGTACGTCTCGGCCCAGGGACGCTCTACCGAACGCTTGCCCGACTCGTGGCCGACGACCTCGTCATCGAGTCGGCCGCGACCGACCCGAACGCCCCGCACGACGCGCGTCGCCGGTACTACGAGCTCACCCCTCTTGGCGCGAAGGCTGTTCGCGTTGAGTCGCAGTTCGTTGCGCGCCTCACCGACGCCGCCGCGGCTGCCGGACTCCTCGGAGCCGACCGGAGGACAGCGTGACCCGGAAACGACCCCTCGGCCTCGGCGAGATGTTCTGGGGAGAGCGATACGGCATCGTTCGTGACCCGTTCGGACACCACTGGGCCTTGTGCACGCGCCGCGAAATGCTTGGGCCAGATGAGGTCGCCGAGCGCGTGCCCGCTGAGCCCACCGAAGACAGTAGGCAGACGACTGACCTGGGCTGAGCCGATGCCCTCGCCGCCGGCTCAGTCGCGGACTTCTACGTCTACCGAGTGCCAGCCGCTGGCACCGTCGGGGAAGGGCTCAGCTCGGCGTTCGGTCTGAACGTCGCCGTTGCCGTCGATAGCCCGCGCCTGCAGGGTGTGTTGCCCGGGTGTGGCAACCCACTCGTGCGACCACAGGCGCCAGGCGTCGACGCTGGCCTCGGCGGCCAGCGAAGCAGCCGACCACAGGCCGTCATCCACCCGCACTTCGACCGTGTCGATGCCGCGGTGCTGCGCCCACGCCGTTCCGGCTATCACGACGCGGCCGGCGTCGAGCGTGGCGACGGCTCGGGGTGTGTCGATTCTGGCCATGGTCTTGATCGGCGCCTGCTCAGCCCACCCGCGCCGCACCCAGTAGGCGTCGTAGGCATCGAACGTCGTCAGCTCCAGGTCGACGAGCCACTTCGTGGCCGACACATAGCCGTAGAGGCCGGGCACGACCATCCGTACGGGAAAGCCGTGCGACTGAGGCAACGGTTCCCCGTTCATCCCGACGGCCAGCAAGGCGTCGCGGCCGTCCGTGACGATGCGGACGGGCGTGCCGGCGGTCCACCCATCCGCCGAGCGGCTGACGAGCTGGTCGGCCCCCTCGTGGACCCCAGCGCTCTCGAGCACATCGCGCAGCGGGACTCCGAGCCATCGCGCATTCCCCACCAGCGAACCGCCCACCTCGTTGGAGACGCACGCGAGAGTGATGATTCGCTCGACCATGGGCCGGTCGAGCAGGTCGGCGAAGTCAAGGGTGAGCTCCCGGTCCACCATGCCGTGCACTCGCAAGCTCCAGTCCTCGGCGGGTACGGCGGGCAGCACAAGCGCAGTGTCGACCCGGTAGAAGTCCCCGTTAGGCGTGATGAACGGCGTCGCGCCCGGGACCGCGAGGTCGGCTGATGGCGGTGGCACGGCGGCGGGCGGGACTGGCGCGGGGAGCCGTACGTTGGCGCGGGAGGCGCTGACGTCGGACTGCTCGCCCAGCAGCCACCGGCCCAGCCATGCAGCGACCGCCGCGGCCGCGCCGACCTGTGCCGAGGTGACGAGGAACCGCCGACGGTCCCAGCCAACGTCGACGGCCGTGTAGGTATCCGACGTGCTCGACTGCACGATGAACTGCAGGCAGGCGGCGCCGGCAGCCGCACCGATAACCGACGGAAGCACGTCGACCCAAGTCGCATTGGGTCGCGTCAACGCGGCGGTCAGCGCCGAACGCGCCGAACACGGCGATCGCGGCGAACGACCAGGGCAGCCGGCGATAGGCAAGCACTCCGACCAGGCAGGCGTATGCACCGGTCAGGACGAGAATGCCGACGAGCAGGACAGCCTTGTCTTGCTGACCGAAGGTGCGGATGGCGAACTGCTCGAGCCACGCTGGCGTCCGATCGACGACCGCGCTGCCCACGGCAGCCACCGGAGAGCCGAGCGACCCGGTCACACCTGCGACCAGCTCGGCCACGGCGAGCGCGAAGGTACCGGCGAGCAGTCCGGCTGCCGCCTGCAAGGTCGGCGGCGGTGTCGCGCGGCGAGGCGTTGCGGTCGTGACGACGGTCATGTGGCGTCCCGACTCGAAGGGGATTGTCACCATTGTCATGCCCGTCCCGCGGGCGTGGAAGTCTTTACCTGCGCCGTCATGGACCTGACAGATTTGGCGTATGCGCAACTGGGCAGGCAATGTCGAGTTTCACGCCGACCGCATCGCGGCGCCGACCTCGGTCGAGGAGTTGCAGGGGCCGCCAGCCCGCGCGTGCGCGTGCTCGGCAGTGGTCACTCGTTCAACGAGATCGCCGACACGCCAGGCCTCCTGGTGTCTCTCGGAACCTGCCCGCGGTCGTCGAGGTGGACGCAGCGGGTTCGACCGCGACCGTCAGCGGAGGCCTGCGCTACTCCGCCTTGTGTCGTCAGCTTCACGAACAAGGGCTAGCCCTGCGCAACCTCGGGTCGCTGCCGCACATCTCAGTTGCCGGCTCGGTGGCGACCGCGACCACGTCTCAGACCCAGCCCTGACGGGCGGCATGCCAGCCAAGCTGCATCCGAGTCTCCGCCCCGGCGAGATCCATGAGGCTGCGTACACGGCGCTGCAGCGTCCGCGGGGACAGACCCAGCTGGGCTGCCACGGCAACATCAGTAAGACCGGTCATCAGCAGCGCGAGGATCTTTCGGTCCAGCTCGGTGGGCGCGTCATTCGCCTGCTCGAGAGCGTCCGCACCCTCGGATGCCATCTTCAGGGCGTCGAGCGGATAGGCCAGTTGCCACTCCCTCTCGAACAGCGCTGCCAGGCCCGCGAGCAGACCGCTGCGATGCAGTACCAGGGCGCCCGGTTCCTCATGCTGCTCCGTCGTGAGCGGCACGAGGCCGAGATCACCATCGGCCAGCACGAGCTTCAGCGGAAGTGAGTCCGTGACGCGCACCTGCACGCCAGTCCGCAGTGAGTCGATCGTCCCTGCAAACACACCCGGCTCCGCGAGGACACTGCGTTCCAGTACGGCGCGCACGCTCACTCCACGGTCGGCGGCTGGTTGTTCAGCCTGATTCTCCTTAGGTGGAACGGCAACGAATGGTGTCGTGACGAATGTGCGGATCTCATGCCGAGCCGCCTGCTGCACCTGCAGGAACCGGTGCCGGATGGCATCGGGACCGGTGACGACCTCGATGAGCTCGCCGATGCCTCGACCAGCAATGGCGGTGCGATGCTCTTCGGTAAGGGTGACGAGCGCCAACTCGGCCATTCGTAAGGCGTCCCGTCGCTCGGTGATCAGGGCACCGAGAGCCATCGCGGGCGGGGCGGCGACGAATCCGTCACCGACGGAGGTCGCGGCACCGCATTCCACCAGGCGGGCCAGTGCCGCCGATACCTGCAGCTCACTCAGGTCCAGGTCGCCCGAGAGCTCGTGCGGGTTGGAGAACGGCTGCCTGATGAGGGCGCGGTAGATCGCCTCCTCATCCGGGCTGAGCCCGAGTGCGTCGAGCATCGGTGGCCGCCTCCTGTTCATCGCTCGCCGGGCGGATGTTACCGGCGAAAGCGGCGAACCCGGGGAAGAGGGCCCTGGCTCCGGGGAGTCGACTCCTCGGAGAACGACGAACAGCCTCATCGCAGCCCGTACGCCCTGATGATCTCCTGGCTGATGCTCCACCCGGCGTCGGTGACCGCACCCGCTCGCACAGAGATGAAGCCATCCGATTGCTCGGGTGCCTTGAACTTGCCCCTCCAGCCGCCGTCCTCTTCCTTCCGCAGTGTCACCGGCTGCCAGGTGGCGCCGTCGTCGTAGGACACGTCGAGCGTCACCGAGCCGACCGTGCCGACATCGGGGCCGCCGCCTGCCTGCGGGCCAGCTTCGAGGGTGATGTGCTGGCTGCTGCCGGCCTTGGTGTCTCCGCGGAGGTCGGTCTTCAGGTGGTAGTTGAGCTCCAGCAGCGCCAACGGCTGAGCGGGGCCCGCCGGGGTCGTGCCCGAGACGAACGTCCATTCGGTGTGCGTGCGCGTGGACAGCCGCCACGGGTCGGCCGGTCGGGACGCGTCATGCACCAGCCGGTAGGGCAACGTGCCCGCCGGCACCAGGACGCCCTGCATGTCCGACGAAATCGCTCGATGCTGGATCAGGGCGTCGCCCTGGTAGAGCGACAGGCTCTCCGGCACCGAGCCGAACGACACGGTTCCGCCGTGGTCGATGACCGAGCCCGAGGCGGTCCACGCCTGCACGTTGAGCGTCATGCGGTCGCCCCCGCGGGCGTTGCGCACGCTGTAGCCCTCACCGAACGACGCGTGCACAGCGGGCGCGAACCAGTTCAGCTCAGTCGTCGACCCCTTGGCGTACTCGTTCCTGAAGGCACGGTCCTCCCAGGAGAGCGAGCCGTTGCCCTGGCTGTGGGTCTCGTGCCACGCCTGGCCGGGCGTCACCCACTCGGTCCGTGTACCGGCGTACCGCTCGCGTTCCTGGAAACCGGCCGACGGCGTGAAGGTCATGTCGTAGCGATAGCCGCGGCCGTCGACGTCCGTGACGGAGGAGAAGCGTGCGTCGATCCGAGCAAGATCCTCCTGAGTTGGGTGGTAGAGCAGCGGCTCGTCCGGGACCTGGCCGGTGTAATTGCGGGTCAGGTCGTAGAGGTAGTTGGCGTACGGCGTCTGCTTGGCGGTCAGCCGCAGCCATCCACTCTCCGCAAGCTTGATCAGATGGGCACCCGCGTCCCGGTGCACCGACGCGACCGGGATCGGCGACGCACCGACGTTCTCACTCAACCTGCCGACACCGTCATTGACGACAAGCAACAGCTTCGCCCCCGCCGCGACGGCTGCCTGCGCACGCTCCGAGGGAGTGACCGTGGCACTGCGGGTGACGATCACCGCCTTGCCGGCGGGGTCGAGGTCGGCGTATTCGCTTGCCGCACCGGTGCCTGCATGGACGACCTCGAGCGCGTCCCAGCCGGCGGTGAGCGTGCTGCCGACCTGCACCAGCGTGTCGATCGGGAGGACGCCGAACGCCCGCAGATCCAGCAGGGGTTCGCCAAAGCGCCAGCGGGTCGCCATCTTGAACGCGCCCTGGGTCACCGCTGCGGTCGGCGTCAGGTACAGGTCGTCGTACTTGATGGGCACCTGGTAGGTGTCCCGGAAGAAGCGGCCGCTCGCGTAGTCGACCCTGAAGTCGAGCTTGCGCTGACGGTCCTCCGCGAGCTGCGGCGCAGCCGTGTCCAGCAGCCGGGCCTTGCGCGCGTCCAGCACGACCTCGGCGGGCCCGTTGAGCACTGTCTCCGGAGCGACTAGCCACGCCACGCCCAGAGAGTCAGCCGATTCGCCGGGGACGTCGAGGAGCGTCTCGACCGTGTAGGTGCCGGGCGGCAGGCGCAGCGTCCGCTCGCCCTGGACGGCGTAGAAGTTGGCGAAGAAGGACCCGTCCCGGTTGACAACGACGCGTGGGGACGTCGCCGGGTTGCCCGCCCGGTCGATCAGCTTGATCGTGAGGTCGTACCGCTCGTCCTCCTTGATCAGGGCGAGCGACGTGCGAGTCACGGCTTGGCCCGTTGCGACGTCGGTGCCGACGACGTACGCGCTGTTGCGGCTGCCCGGTGCCGCGGCGGTCGGGTCGCCGATGGCGCTGACCTCGGCGCTGCCGCCCGCGGGGACGGTGACCGAGCTGGCGCTCAGCGAGAACGGGCCGGTGGCCGTGAGGGCCAGGTTGAGCGTCACGTCGGCGGCACCGGAGTTGGCGAAGGTGATCGCTTGGTGAACCGGCAAGTCAGTGGGCTCGTGCGGCCAGGTGAAGTTGCCGAGGAGTGCCGATGGGGTCGCGTGCACAGTGCTGCTGATGGCGGCGGCCACGTCGACGCGACCGTTGCCCACCTGGTACGGCGTTAGCGAGGCAGCCAGGCCCTTGCTGCTGCTCATCAACGCGTTCTTGAGCTGTAGAGGGGTCCAGTCGGGGTGACGCTGCGCGAGGATCGCCGCCGCGCCGGCGACGTGTGGCGTCGCCATCGAGGTGCCGCTGATCGAGCGGTACAGCCCCGAGCCAGTGGTCATCTGCTGCGAGCGAGCGGCGTTGATCGCGACACCCGGTGCGGAGATGTCCGGCTTGATGGCACCGGTCTTGAAGATCGGGCCAGTGCTGGTGAACGACGCCAGGCGGTCCTGCTTGTCGACCGCACCAACGGTGAGCGCGCTCGCAGCGGCACCCGGCGTGGAGATCGTCTCTGGCCCTCGGTTGCCGGATGCGATGACGAAGAGCGTGCCGTGCTGCGCGGTCAGCGCATCCACCGCCATCGACAGCGGGTCGGTGCCGTCCGACGGTAGCTCGTCGCCCAGGCTCATGTTGACGATGTCGGCACCGGACTGGGCGGCCCACTGCATTCCCGCGATGATCCACGAGTGCTGGCCGAAACCGTCGTTGGCCAGCACCTTGCCTACGATCAGGTCAGCGCCGGGGGCCACGCCCCTGAAGTCGCCGTTGGACGCGGCGCCGGTGCCGACGATCGTCGAGCCCACGTGCGTGCCGTGCCCGTGGACGTCGGAGGTGTCCTCCCCGGGCACGAAACTGACCTTGTCGTCGATCTGGTCGACCAGGTCAGGGTGGGTGGCGTCGATGCCCGTGTCGAGCACGGCGACGGTCACGCCGGCGCCGTCATATCCGGCTGCCCATGCGGTCGGCGCACCGATCTGGGGGACGCTCTCCTTGAGATCGGCCTGCACTCGGCCGTCCAGCCACAGTTTGGCTACGCCGGCCTGCAACGACGTCGATCCGGCCGGGGCCACGGTCGTCCAGAAGGTACGGGTCTCGTCCTTGTCCGTCTGCAACGCGGCGCCGCCGACGCTGGGGAGCTTGCGGACAAGCTTGCTGCCGCGCGGCGCCGGCGCGGCGGCGGCGCGTGACATGGCCGGCGTGTACGTCGCGATCAGCGGGACCGTGCCGGACCCGTTGTCGTCGTACCCCATCTCGATCAGGTCGGTCACGTTGAACAGCTGCGGGTCGAGCTTGTCTGCGGCGAGCAGCGGGAGGGTCTCGTCGGGCAGGACGTACAGGTCGTCATTGCTTTGCTGCAGACGCACTCCGCCAGTTGCGTCGTCCGGACGATCGATCTCCGCGGTCTGCGCACCATCGGCAAGTGTGGTGACCGTGACGACGTCGCCGGTCACCAAGGTGATCGTGTGAGCGGCAGCCGGTGCAGGCGCGCCGACGGCCGGTTGCGGGGAGGCCACGGCTCCGCCCGGCAGCACGGTGAGCATCGCCCCGATGAGCGGCGCCGCCAAGAGCACAGTCACGAGCTTCCGACGTTGATCGTCGCGGACAGGCGGCACGGTTAAGGGCATGGCAGGGGTCTACTGACCTGAAGGGCGGGATTGAAGAGAAGGCGCTGGCGAAGATTGGCCATGGCGACGATTCGCCACTGGAAGCCATCGCCAGCAGTATCCAATCGGATCGAGTCAGCGCGCGGGGCCCTCACACAGGAACGGCCCGCCTGCTCCTGAGTGGTATTTGTAGCGGCGACCGCCAACCTCGAGCACAATCCGCTTGCCTTCGGTCAAGACCTGGGCGTACATCAGGCCGGGCTCTGGGCAACCCAGGCTGGCATCCGGCCAGGTGACGTCCTCGTCGCTGATGACCGTGACCAGTCGAGCGTCGACACCAACTCGACTGCACAGGTCCGTGATGGCGTCGGCAACAGTGTCAGACACTTCAGCTCCGTCCCGTCGGCTGGCGCATTGTCGCCAAGTCGAATATCTCGCCAGCGCATTGTTGTGGCCGTCCCGTGTGCCGGGTCAATAGCCTCCACCCACTCGCTTGCGAGCTTGACCTTCGCTGGAGGATCCCGATGAAAGCACCGCATGGGCCGACGCGGCTCTCGGCAACCGCCAAGGGGGCCGCTCTAGTCGTCGCCTTGACGCTCACTGGCCCGCTTGCCGCGGCCACCGCGACCACACAGCCAGACACGGCGACTGCGCCGTCCTCAACACCGACTACCACGCCCGCGTCGGACGCTTCCCGCATCACCCTTGTCACCGGCGACGTCCTCGATGTCGTTGCCAGGGCGGGCGGCCGGATGGCGGTGACCGTGACAGCCTCGGATCGTGCCGACGGACATGTGCCGATCTTCGGGCAGACCATTGAAGGCGACTACACCTACCTCATCCCCGACGACGCGCAACCGCTGATCGCGTCGGGCGTGCTGGACCGTGAGCTGTTCAACGTCACCAAGCTGGTTGAGGCCGACTACGACGCCGGCGTGCCGGTCATCGTCGACTACATGCGCGATCAGCAGGCTGCCGCCGAGGCCACCAGCCCCGACCCAGGCACGGAGTCGCCCGAATTGCTGGCGAGCATCAGCGCAGTTGCGACGACGGTGGAGCCGAGCGACACGTGGTGGGAGTCCGTACGCACTGCCGGACCGGTCACAGCTCGGGCAGCCGCGGGGCCGCTGGCCGGCGTGCAGAAGGTCTGGCTCGACGAGCCGGTTCATGCCGCGCTCGATCAGAGCGTGCCGCAGATCGGTGCGCCGGAGGCGTGGGCCGCGGGATACGACGGGACGGGCGTGAAGGTCGCGGTTCTCGACACCGGCGCGGACCTGAACCACGCCGACATCGCCTCGCGGATCGTAGCCAGCCAGAGTTTCATCGCCGGCCAGGCGGTCCAGGACGGCCACGGCCATGGCACGCATGTCGCGTCCACCGTCGCCGGCAGCGGCGCAGCCTCCGGAGGTAAGTACAAGGGCGTAGCCCCTGGGGCCGATCTCCTCGTCGGCAAGGTGCTCGGCAACAACGGGACCGGAACGCCTCAGCTCGATGATCGCCGGCATGGAGTGGGCAGCGGCCAGCGGCGCCGACATCGTGAACATGAGCCTCGGCTTCAACGGTGTGTTCACGGACGGCACCGACCCGGCAAGCCAGGCGGTCGATCAGCTCACCGAGCAGTCCGGCACGCTGTTCGTCATCGCCTCCGGCAACAACGGTCCTGGTGACCGGACCGTCACCACGCCTGGCGCCTCCGACTCTGCGCTCACCGTCGGCGCGGTGAGCAAGACCGAGGCGCTCGCGGCTTTCTCCGGCCGCGGTCCGCGAGTCGGCGACTACGCGATCAAGCCAGATGTCACCGCACCCGGGGTTGCGATCGTCGCCGCCCGCGCCGCCGGCACGACGATGGGTACGCCGGTCGACGACAACTACACATCCGCCAATGGGACCTCCATGGCAACGCCACACGTGTCCGGCGCGGCAGCGATCCTGTTGCAGCAACACCCCGACTGGTCCGCGCAGCGGGTAAAGGGTGTGCTCAGCTCGACAGGTAAGCCGGGTGACTTCGACGTTTTCAAGCAGGGCGGCGGTCGGATCGACCTGGTGCGAGCAACGACGCAGGAGGTCACCTCCGCTACAGGTTCACTGAGCTTCGGCAAGTTCGAATACCCGCAGTCAGGGTCGGCGAGCAAGACCATTACGTACGACAATCCGACCGACGCGGACGTGACCCTCAGCCTCGTCGCGGACCTCGAAACTCAGCAGGGCGTGCCCGCGACGGACGGGATGCTGGCCCTCGACACCACCACTGTCACGGTGCCAGCCGGCGGCAGCGCCTCCGTCACGGTGACGGTCGATCTCACCGTCGGGACGCCGGCGATCTATGGCGGCTATGTCACTGCGACGAGCGCCGACACGGTCGTACGGACGCCGATAGGGCTCTACAAGGAACCAGAGCTGTACGACATCACGATTATCGGCACCACCCGAAGGGGCGCCGCGGCGAACGTCGTTCTCGGGGATCACCATTCGGAGCCTTGACCAGGAGCAGATCCTGATGCCGGCCGCGAACTTCGTCAACGGCGTCGCCACGGTGCGGGTGCCGCCTGGCAAGTACACCGCTGTCGCGGCACTTCGAGACTGCCTCGGCGCAGGCTGCCCATTGGCTTTCGTCGGAGACACCGAGATCGACGTTACCGCTGACACCACGCTCGAGTTCGACGGTCGTACGGCCGATCCCATCACTGTGGACGTTCGGACGCACAACGTCGCACCCGTGGAGCAGAACATCGGCTGGGGACAGTGGGATGCGCAGGGGCGACTCGTCGGCGGCGCCATATTCCAGTCGGCCCAGCCTTATGAGCTGTTCGCCGCGGAGACCGAGCCGGTGACCACCGGCACGTTCGAGTTCTTCCACCGTCAGGTTCTGGTCGACCCGGTCCTCCGCTTCAACGGGCCGGTCGTTATCGACGCCGACTACGTCGAGACCGGCCGCATCCCCGACGACCTGACGTACGTGATCGACGAGAAGGCGCTCGAGACCGAGTTCTCCCGCGACCACAGTGAGGTGGCGACGAACACGCCGCAGGCGGCGTTCGACGAGATCCGGTTCTTCGTGCGGCCGTGGGTCCCGCTGGCCTTCGGAGTCCTGCACGCGTTCACCGGGCCGCTGGAGCGCGAGAGCCATACGCGTGCGGTCAGCGACTCGCTGGTGCTGAGGGCGGTGCGGCAGTTCCCGTCCGGGCCCGGCGCGTTGGTCGGTGGCGTCCAGGGGCAGTGGACGGACTACACCCCCGGCGAGGACACCGAGTCGAGCTGGTTCCGTGGGCCCTTCCACCCGACGTTCGTCGTCAATGGCAGAATCCCGCTGCCGACCTTCACGACGCGGACGGCGCGCACGAGTACCTCAGTGCGGACCAACCTGACCGAGTTCACGGACGCCGATCCGACGCATGTCGCGTACACGAACGCATTCAATCCGGTCAACCCGTTCGTTGGCCTGCAGACGGCCTTCAGGCTCTACCAGGACGGCACGCTGATTGCCTCACAGGCAAAGGGATCGGGCACGTTCAACGTCGCCCCCGGTGACCATGAGCTCCGGCTCGAGATGGACACCACGACGACGTCGAACCACGACTGGTCGCAACGTTCGACCGCGACCAAGACCGCGTGGACGGTGCAAAGCCCGGAACCCGAGGGCACAGCCCAGACGGTGTTGCCGCTGCTGCACGTCGACTACGACGTACCGCTCAACCTGAGGAACGTGCTGGACCGACCTGGCGTGAGCCCGATCAAGTTCCAGGTCCGGCACCAGGATGGGGCGACCGCGGCAAAGGTCGAGCGGCTGAAGGTCTGGTTCTCGATCGACGATGGCCAGAAGTGGATCCCGGCGCTCGTCCTGAAGAGTGGTGGCGCGGGCAACTACTGGACGCCGTTCCCCGTGCTGCCACACCGTCAGCAGGAAATCTCCATCAAGGTGGAAGCCTGGGACAGCGACGGGAACCGCATCCAGCAGGAGATCACCCGCGCGTTCGGCATCAACACGCGCTAGCAGAGGCAACTCCGGGCAGGCCCGCGGCAGCGTACGACCGCCGCGGGCCTCGGCCCCATTGGGCGGCCTGGTGGGAGCAGACTCACCGGCCGCCGTGGCTGCAGGCCGCGTCGCCGGGCCGCACTGAGCGACCACGGCAGACCTCAGCCCCGCCGATCGGGATCGGCGACGCGAGCCAGCCCTGACGTGCGATCCGGCAACGGTCGTCTGTTACGGGATCTGCCGATGAGCGGATGCGCGATCATCCGGGATATGCGCGTGATCTTTCGGACATATTGCCCGCCCACGCGCGTGTTCCTTCCGCCTTTCCGCCATGCGTATATACAGTGGATATACGAGGAGGTGGTGGGGTGAAGACCGTGATCGATCTCGACCCCGAGTTGACCGACAAGGCGGCTCAGGTGCTGGGCACCAAGACGAAGAAGGACACCGTGCACGCGGCGCTCCAGGCTGCGGTCACTGAGGCCGAGCGCCGGGCCGAGCGGCGGCGGCGGCTGGCCAACAGCGCCGGCGGGCCGGATCTGGCCGACGACGACGTGATGGCCGGCTCCTGGCAGTGACCGACGTCTACCTGATCGACAAGAGCGCACTTGCCAGGGTTGGCCGTCACCCGACGGTGCAGGCGGCACTCGAGCAGCTTGACGAGGCGGGTGTGCTGGCCACCAATCCGATCATCGACTTGGAGATCGGCTACAGCGCCCGCAACGTCGCAGAGTACGACTCGGTCGCCGCCGACCGGCGCGGGCTGTACCAGGAGTTGCCGATCACCCTCGCGGTGACCAACCGCGCCCGCACGGTTCAACGAGAGCTGGCGAAGTGCGGTCAGCATCGAGGCCCGGGCGTGCCTGATCTGTTGATCGCCGCCACCGCAGAGTTGAACGGCGCCATCGTCGTGCACTACGACCACGACTTCGAGACCATCGCCGAGATAACTGGCCAACCCACGCGTTGGATCGTCCCACCCGGCACGGTTGCCTAGACCAGTGCAGCGTTCCAACCGGCGATCGCTGCCCAACCGGGTCTGCCGCATGGAGGGCGGCCACGCTCGCCCGGATCTGCCGCGGGCCGGACACAGGAGCGTTTCCGCGGGAACGACTTCAACTGAGGCTCACGAGAATGCCCCCGCGTCCCGAGGGGAGCCACATCCGTATCGTCCCACGGCCCGGCGGGGCGCCATCCGGGACGACGACGCTGACCTCGTCCGGATTGTTCGCGAGGCCGTTGATGACTTCGATCGTCTCCAGGCTTAGTCGTTGATCAGTTGCTTGAACGCGGGTTCGTCGCGGATCGGATCGAGGTCGGAGTCCGCCTTTGCGGAAGCGCGAAACTCCTCCGACATCTCGATGGCGTGCCGGAGATGATCGAGCGCGTCACTCGTTCGGCCGCAGAGGCTCTCGCAGCAAGCGAGGTTGAAGAACAACATGGGGTACTGCGGATCGGCTGCGACCACGGCGCCCAGACGGTCGGCGACCTCGGCGTACTCGCCCGCCTGATACAGGGGGGCGAGCGGAGCCCACAGTTCCCAGCCGCGGGCCTCGTACGCCTTTCCCGGCGTGCCCTCCAGCGCGATGATGGTCGTCCCGTCCTGCTTAGCGTAGGCCGTTCGCGTGGTGCGGGGAGGGGCGAACACGAGAGTTCCGGCCGGCGCGTCGACCCGGTCCCCGTCAACCTCGAACACGGCGTGGCCGCGCAGCACGAGAAACAGCTCCTGGTCTGCTGTGGGGTCGTCCTCGTCGTGCTTGTTGATGACGAGGTCGCCCGCGGTATGGGCCGTCCAAGCGGTCACTCCGAACGCCGTAATGCCCAGGTGGTGTCGGATCGGCCGATAGTGACAGCCTGCGTCGCTGAATTCGTCGATATCGTCCAGATGCGCAACTGAGTAACCCGCCATGGGATCGTCCGTCCCCTCCACATGAGTACCGGAAGCTTTGAACCTGCCGCACGTTAGACCCTCTCTCCGACAAGTCTGCGACGGTGGACCATGGGCCGTGCCCCTCCAGCTGCGGTCAGACGAGCCGCTGCACTAGGCGCCTCACTTCCATGACGACAGGACCGTGCTGGCCCCAATCGCGGGCTTGATCAACTTTCCGCTTTGCCGCGTGGAGGGCGGCTACGCTCGCCCGGATCTGCCGTTAGAACGGAGACGGCAAACTGGCTCGCACCGACACCGCGGCGCCAGAGGCCGATGCGTTGGGTGACCCTCGTCCCGTCCGAATGGCCTCACCCCAGATCACCCTCCATGTTCCCCGTGGGCTCTGACGGGTCCTCGCTGGGTCGATGCCCGCTCAGTCCGGCGAGCTGAGAATCAGCTGCATGAGGTCGAAGAATTCCGGTTCGTCGATGCTCAGCTTGTTCATCTCCTCCAGCTGGGCCCGCAACTCCGGCGGAGGCTCCTTGCGCTCGCCCTCGCGGGCCTCGGCCTCGGACGTGAAGTACATAAACATCGTGTAGGCACCCTCGTCATGGCCGATCGCGACGCTGCCGATCACGTCGGGTCGGAACTCCGCCCACTTGTCGGCATCCTGGGCCATCAGCTGTTTCGCGCGCTCGGGGTCGCTGCCGCGGCCCTGCATGACCTGCACGAAGCCAGCCTGGTCGGGGTCGCCGTGCACGTCGACGTCGACGTCGGTGCTATTGCGGAAGGTGGCCTCGCCCTCGAGCAGCTTCGCGGTCTCTGCCCACCACGCGTCCTGTTCCGGGCGCGCGCTGTTGACCATGGCCGCCTCCTCGGTCTCGAAACGAGCTACCGCGATGAACCTGCCGTCCTCCGTGACCCCGGCGGTCGAGCCGAGCCAGCCGGTGGCACCGGGCGACAAGTCCGCCTTCCAGCGGTCGAATGCCTCGGCGAGAGCCTCCGGCTGCGAGGTCCTGCCCTGGATGACCTGGACAAACATGGCGCGCCTCCCTTGGTGTGTGTGGAGAGAGTGAGCGTCCCTCCAACCGAGGCTAGTCAGGCGCACTCGTCAGGAGAACCCGCGCCTCAACAGTCCTTGACCAAGCCCTGTGAGCGCTTCGTGCACGCGGCCCGTCTATCCGTCAGGCTCGACCACGCCGGCGCAGCTGCGTCAAGTGACACCGGCCCGATCGTTCTCAAGAAAGAGGACCGGCTGCTGGGTTGTCCTGGCCCGGATCTGCCGCCGAGCGCGATCTTGCCGATGTGCGAGCGTCTGGAGCAAGCCGACCGGATGTCTCTGTCCCCAGCGCCAATGCGCGCGTCCCACCTAGAAGGACTCAGTGTCCCAACGCTGCTCAGCCCGTCAGTCCGCGAACGTGTGTGCCGGGGGCCGCGATTTGAAGCGGCGCGTGGTCGTTGCGTGGGGTTACTCAGCGTTAGTGATCGCGCTGGGGTTGGTAGTGATGAACCGGAAACATGGAGGGAGGGAGGAACATCGTGAGAATCGGCCGCGCCGCGCGGCCCCGTCGTGGTTGGAGACGACGATGGTCGTTGCGGTTGAGCGCGTTGGGTCAAGACGGGGGTGTCTGGTCAGGCGGCACCGGGGGTTTGGTCTCCTGGTTCTGGTGATCCTGGCGTGTGTCTGCTTATCTGGCTGTTCCGACCAGCAGGCTGAGCCGCCGGCCGCAGCAGCGCCGGCGGGATCGACATCGGCGACACCAGCAGCCGAGGGCGATGTCGATGGTCTCCTTGACATCGCCGGCGGTCGCAGGATCTATGTCCGATGCGCTGGCGCCGGGTCACCGACTGTCATCCTTGAGGGCGGCGACGAAGACACCAGCGCTTCGTACGCATTCGCAGTCCCGTCGTTGGCCGAGGTCACCCGCACATGCGTGTATGACCGGGCGAACCTCGGGAAGAGCGACCCGGCTCCCGGGCCGCGAGGGCTGCCGGAGCTGGTCGCGGACCTGGAGCAAGTGATCACCGCTGCGGAGATCCCCGGTCCCTACGTCCTGGTCGGGACTTCCGGAGGGGGCTACATCACCGCGGGCTACGCGTTCGCCCACCCCCGGCAGGTCGCGGGCATGGTGTTCGTCGAGGTGCCCTCCCCGTTCGTCGACCCGCCTGCTCCGGTCGTTCAAGACACTCGCTGGGACTCGCCGGTCAACATCGAAAAGCGCGACTACCTCCAGGTCGAGAAGGATGCGTGGTCCGCTCGCCAGCGAGTCGGCGACATCCCCGTGACCGTTATCAGCAACGAGTACTCACCCGAGGAGATTGCGGCGGCAGAGTTCGAATCGGAGCGCCAAGGAATGACCTCTAACGTCGAGGACCAACGGGGTTGGCTCGTCATCAGCCCGCGAGCCAAGCAGCTGGTGGTGCACACGGGCCACGCCGTCGAGGAGGCGAACCCCACCCTCGTGACCAACGCGATCCTGGACGTCGTCCGTGCAACCCAAACGGCGGATAACCCCGGATGATCGATTTTGCACACACCATCGCCGACATTGCCCATCAGCGACGAGCCTGATCCGAAGGCGAAGTTGACCATGCGTGCCGCCCCATGCGTCCGGCCACGCAACGCACACTCATGCCGCGGACCGAGCCGTGGCTGACTTTGCTGGCGCCGGCGGGTCATCGGGCCGCTTTGGTGATCACGGGGTGGGTTGGTGCTTGTCTTGTCCGGTTCCCCGACAAGCGCGATCAGTCAGGCTGCTCGGCGGAATCGATGCTGATGAGCACATTGCCGATCTTCTGCCCGGTCTCAACGTAGGTGTAGGCAGGCACGATCTGTTCTAGCGTGTAACGCCGGTCGATGACCGGTCTGAACGCGCCGGACTGGAGCAGCTCCCTAATCGTGGCGATCATCTGCCGGTCTTCGATGGGGATAGGGAACACCACCGTCTTCCCGCGGAACAACGGAGTGATCAGCGCCAACAGAGGGTTCTGCGACAGTGGTCCCAGGTCGGACGAGACATACACGCCATCTGGTTTCAGGAGCCGCCGGCACCGGCCGAACGAGCTGTTTCCCACTGCGTCCAGGACCAGGTCATAGCTGCGGGTGTCCCGGGTGAAGTCCTCCGACGGTGTAGTCGATCACTCGGTCGGCGCCCAGGGCGCGGACCAGCTCCACGTGTTCGGCGGCGCAGACGGCGGTCACGTTGGCGCCAATGTTCCTCAACAGCTGGACTGCCGCCGAGCCAATCGCCCCGGTCGCGCCGTTGACCAGCACATCGTGGCCCCGGCGGACCTTCGCCCGCCTGAACGCCGACAGCGCGTAATGCGCGCCTTCGGTGCTCGCGGCGGCCTGCTCGAACGTCAAACCCTCCGGAATCGTGGCCACCAAACCGCTCGCGGGAACCGACGCGTACTGCGCATGCACGCCGAAGGAACCCTCGACGTAGCCGAAGACGCGATCGCCAACGGCGAACGACGTCACCCGCGGACCCAGATCCTCGACGACCCCGGCGAACTCGGTACCCAGCACCGCCGCCCGCGGCCGGATCAGCCCACTGAACAGCCGGATGAAAAACGGCCGGGCCGCCCGGTACCCACAATCCGTGCGATTCACCGTCGTCGCCCGAACCCGAACCAACAACCCATCATCGGTCACCGATGGCACGTCCACGTCACACACGCGCACCACACCCGGCGGCCCATACGAGGTGGTGACCGCTGCCCGCACACTGGGACTGTAGCGCCACAAACAATGTCATCCGACGACACGTCGAACACCTCGACGCAGGCCGACCAGTCAAGGCTTGACGTCAATGCCGAGACCCCCGGACCAAGCTCACCGAGGCAAAGCCGTTTGATCAACCGTCCTCTGCCGAATGTCGGGTGTTGAGAAGACGCACATGTATGGGCCAGAACACATTTGAATGGCACACGTCAGTGGGGCTGCGGGTGGGTCAGGTGGGTTGGATCTCGCCGAGTCGCCAGGTCTGGTCGAACCAGGGTTCGAGTGGGCCGTAGAGCCGCAGGATGGGGAACCAACTCTTGCCGGGCAAGGTTTGCAGCCAGTTGACGTCGGGCTGCGACGGCTGGGTTGGCCCAAAGTTGATGATCGTATCGCCGTTGTCTTCGGTGTGGACGTTGGTGAAGCGGTTGTTGATGCTCGGGTACGGGTTGTCGGTTTGCAGCAGCGACCTGGTTTGCGTGTCGTAAATGTCGATGGCCCAGAATGTCCTTGCCGGTATCCCGGTGGGCAGCGTGAGGCTGTAGGTCTTCGCTCCGTCCAGCGGCGCACCATCGGCGTCTTCGGCCGTGTAGGCGTACTGGGCTCCGACGCCGACGGCGGCGTGGGTCATCGCTGGTGTGATTCCGGTGCCGACGTAGTGCATCAAGGCCCGGAAGTCGAGCAACCGTGCACCATCGGCGAGGAACTCGTGGCTGCCGCCGACGAACGCGGTCTTCCACGAACCGTCGGGGTAGATGTAGGCGGCGCGGTCGCGGGGCTTGTACAGCAGGGTTCGGGCCAGGGAGGCGCCGAGTTTCGCGGCCTGGTCGAGGATCGCACGCTGATGATCGTCCGGTGTGAATCGGCGTCCCTTGACGATCCCGATCGCGGCGAGCTGTCCGGCGCGTTCCGGGTCGAGGGCGCCGGCCGGTTCCTCCTGCACGATCGTGTTGACCTCCTCGAAGAAGGTGAAATCGTTCGGGTGGATGCCGTTGAACGAGGACTCGGCCATGTCGACGAACCCGGTCTGGGGCGGATTGTCGGCAGCGGCGAGCGGGTATATCCGAGTCGTCAGCAGGGAGTCCAGGCCGAGCAGGGCGCGGATGACAATCCAGTTCGAGTACGTCGGGGATTGGTACACGAAATACCCCTCCGGTACGTCTCCGGAATGATCGGGCGGCAGGAACAGGTACTTGCCGCCCTGACCCTTGTCGGGTCCGGCGTTGCCCATGTCGGCGACGTAGCGCTGCCACAGGTCATCGACGAAGCACAAAGAGTTCGGTGGCGCCTCGACCACCGTCGGCCCGTCGCTGTTGAGGTCGAGGAACGTTGTGCCGTAGGTCGTCTCGGTGTTCGCGGTCAGCACCACCGGCGCGGAGGTGCTGCGCGGGTCGGTGCAGGCGATGATGTTGGATCGCGCGCCGACGCTGCGCAGACCAGTGCGCATGGCCAGCATCGACGCGCCCGGCATGCAGTTCAAGAACACGTCGATGCCGCGCAACAGGTCCAGCGCGTCGTAGCCCAGCCCCACGGTCGCAGGTGTTGGCACCCCGTCGAAGAACTCCATCACCCCGAACGGGGTATCAAGCTTGGGCGGCGATCCAAGTGACGCCTGCACCTCCGCAGAAATACCCGGACTTAGTCCCGGTTGCGTCATGGCCGTCTCCGCTTCGACGAACGAGGGGTTGACAGCGCCATCCTTGCGCTCGGGACGTCCACATTCCCGTTGAGGGTGAATCCCTCTACGGACGGCCAGCACGCAGCCATGCGCACTCGGCCCGGAGAACGCAACTCACACGGCCTTCCTTTCGGGGCATAACCATGCAGACCGGTGTGCCTCCGTAACGCCCGACTCTGCTGCCGAGTGTGTGGTCTGACTCAAGGTCGACTTTGGATGGTGATCTCTCGGTGACGGGTTGTCGTCTGGTCGCTTGCCCGCGAACACGATCACCCGCGTGCCGTCGACTCGCTGCGTGACAGCGTCATCCCCCCGCGATTAGGTCGAGCTCGTCGGGGCTAGCTACAGCCTGCCTGTCGCCGCCCAAGGAGTGCCTCGCTCTGCGTGACGCCTTCTGCGCACCTGCGACCTCCGGACAGGCGAGACCACCCCACCTCCATGCATCCGACCTTCCCCTCCGCACGCTGGCGGCGGCCGCCCGGTCCTTGCAGACAAGTGGTGAGAACAACGATCAGCCGCACGTAGGGTTGCTGCATGACTGGCGATCCTGCGCCCATCGCATACACCGCGCTTCAACCTGGAACACCAGTGCAGTCGAGCGACGGGCACCAGTTCGGCACTGTCGAGGCAGTGCTCGTGGTCAAAGAGGTTGACGTGTTTGACGGCATCGTTGTCGAGACGCCCGCTGGCACGCGATTTATTGACACGAGTCACATTGGTTCGATGTTCACCTCGTACGTCAGAACCACACTGTCTGCGGCTGACGCGGCCAACCTTCCACTACCCGAGGACACGCCCGTCTTCCGGGTCGATGCGCGTGGCGATGCTGGCACGTCTGTCGTAGACAGACTTGGCCGCTTGCTTGGACGAGTTAAGTGGAAGCGGGAGCGGTAACCAGTCGGGTCTTCAACGTCCGTCACCCATCCTCGAACCGTCACTGAGGGCGCACGGGTGGTCCTGCAGACGTCCTGATATGCGCGCGGTGGGGCCTACGCTCGCCCGCTCTTGCCGCGAGTCGCTCGGTCGTGCCGCTGATCGTCAGGCTTCCCATGCGAAACATCGGCGGTGAAGCCAACGATTCGGGTATGGGCAGCCGAGGCGAATGCCAGGGTGAGGAGTGGATCCGACCCGTTCGTGACGAATCATCTTGACGAGATCCTGGACGACTACACGCCCAGCGACGGTATTGACACGCCCCACAAAGCGTTTGCGTCGCTTATCGAAGCACTGGCGGACATTGGAACGAGCAACATGGCCGGACGGCTTGTGATCCCGCTGGGATGGTCAGCCGACGTCGTGACCGACCCATTAGGGACCGCATCTGACCAGAGCTAGTCATCGCGCTGATCAACCATCCGCAATAGGCGCGGTCGATCGGTCGTGCCGAGGGGCGGATGCGCCGCTAGGGCGGCCCACCGCTGCCCCAGGATGCCGGGCATCGTCGGTCGCCACCGCGTGACCGCCTGAACATGTCTCCCAAAGGGCGTACACAGTCGTCATGCGGAGCTAGTGCGACGAAGGACCAGGGCGCACTCGGCCGTGCGACCGTCATCGGGGGGACCGCTGCCGCGTGGCGGGCTACTGGACTCGGGCACCGATACGGACGACTGTTTAGGGACCGACCGCGTCGCTAAGTCCGGCAGCGTCACTCGGCCGCCGTTGCTTCGAAGATCAGGCTCGGCTCGACCCCGACGAGCACGGCGATGGCGAAACCGATGATGGGTTCGGCATCGAGTCGTGCCTTGGTCACGGCCAGCGGCAGCGTGGCGTTGCGATTCTCGGGGTCAGCGAACGCGAGGGCCGCGGTCTTGAGCGAGGGGATGTAGGCGGAGATCATCACGGCATCGGCGCCGGCCCCGGGGGTGTGCGTCAGCGTCGCCAGGATGAGCTGGATCGAGGGGCCGCCCGCCGCCGGAGACAGCTCAAACCGGTTCGAGTCTCCTCGTCGCTGCGCGGTGCCGGCGGTGTGCGGTGTCAGGTCCGGGTACTTCACCGCCGTCACCTGCAGGCGATCGGCCGCGGTCAGAACGTTGCGGAGCAGGGGCACATCGTCGAGGGCGCGCGCGTTGTCGATCGGGTTGTCGAGGAAACGGAACGGCCGCACGCTGACCCCATCGGCGAACTGTTCGGGTTCCCCGTTGGCCAGCGCCAGGTTGCGCAGGCGCGGGAAGTGGCGCAGGACGTCCAGCGTCTCGACGTTGTTGCCGCCTAGGTGCAGGTCCTCGAGCCGGGTTAGGGCGGCGATCGGGGCGAGGTCCGTGATGTCATTGTCGATCACGAACAGTGATGTCAGGCCACCGAGGGCGGCGACTGGGTCGAGGTCCTCGACCCTGTTGCCATGACAGCCGAGGCTTTCAAGCCCCGGGTACTGCTCCACGCCGGACAGGGATGCGACCTGATTGAGGTTGATCGACAGCCGCCGCAGCGGGGAGTCGAGGATCGCGGGGAGGCGCTTGATGGTGCTGAGGTCGCCTTGGCTCAGGTCGAGCTTCTCGACGAATGTCGAGCCTCGCTCCATGATCTCGGGGGTCGCGTCGAGGATGGACACGGTCAGGTGCTGTGCGACCTCGTCGCCGACGCGATGGATGATGAGGCTCTCGTCTCCCAGCAGGGTCGGGTCGTTGCGACGGGTCCACCACTGGCCGAAGTTAGTGGAGCTGCGCCGCTTCAGAAGTGGTAGCGCGGGCTCGTCGACCGGCACGAAGAGGGCGGGTGGGATCATGCCGTCAGCCACCTTCCGAGCGTGCGACATCAGGTCGTTGAGCAGAGTTGTGAAGCGGGCGGTTAACGCGATGAGTTCCTCGGCCGGCGGCAGGGCACTGAAGAACAGCCCGGAGTCTGGGCCTTGAGCAAGCCGGAGATCGGCGAGGATCGACCAGTAGCGCTGCTTCAGGCGCAGACAGTCTTCGAGCACCTCGCGCTTGTCCTCGAGCTCGGCCGGAGAGGGGAACGGCAGGGCGAGTGCGTCGTACGACAACAGCTCGGCCTCGTAGGCGACCGCGTGATCGTGGACCGCGGCGGCGAAGGCGTTCATCTGTGCTTTGATTTTGTCGGCCTCGGCGCCGACGAACTGCAGCTGCGCACCTTGACCACCGACCTGCATCGACGTGATGCTGACCTCGGTGTGGGAAGACGCATCGGACCGCGCGGTGTTGAACGCGGCCTTGAACGAACCGGCGGCGACGAGACCGTTGTACTCCGCGTGGAGGCTGGCCGCGACGGAGCTCTGGTGCTTCACGTTCGACGATGTCACGCGCACCAGCACGTAGAGCTCACCGCCCGTGCGCAGCGCATGCACGAAGCGCGTGCCGAAGGCGCGACGGAAACCCTCGACGTCGCCGGCGTCGATCAACTGCTGAGCCGCCTCGGTCTGGCTGAAGTCGCGTCCCGACCGAAGCGCGTTCTTTACGGTGGCGCTGGCGAGGATGTACGTCGACTTCGTGTCGAGCGAGCTCGACTTTGCGAAGTCGAAGCGGGCGCCACCGCTGAACAGCCCGTAACGGGCGTCAATGCCAACCCCGATGTTGAGTTCCTCTTCCAGCGACTGTTGCGACGTCACCATGCGGAACTTGAACTCGGCGGTTTGCCCGTCGGCCAGCGCGTCCTCGCCCTCCACCGCAGCGCGCACGCCCGTCCCGATGCGTTCGAGGGTGTTCTCAGAAATGCCCTCGCCGATCACGTGTCCAGCGAACGGCGCCACGATGCGCTGCTGACCTGCCATCTCACGACCCCCTACAGTGCGGCCAGTCGGCGGCGGCTGAGAGTCGCGCACCGGCGAGACGCTGCTAAGCGCACTGTAGCGATCCACAGCGGCCCGCGGGGGCGGCGCGGGGCATCGCACCACTCATCGGCGCCGGGAAGGTCCGCGAACTCTCGGCCGCTTGGGGGTGCAGCGCGCAGCCGGCGTCCACCTTTGCCGCCGGTGGCGAAATCTCCACGCCTTGCGCCGTGGACATGGCAGGCCATTCGACATGGCCGACGAAAGGCGTTGACATTGATCAGGCGATATTGATCGAGCTTGCCGCTCGCTCGCATCCGGAATTCGTGACCCCGGGCGATCGCGCTGAGCCCCAGAGAGGCAGGCGGGCCGATATCTGGTTCGCACGTGAGGTCTCTGGTACTTGATCGACTTTACGACTTTGCCGCGGTCGGTCCATGGGCCGAGGGCGACGGCCGTTGTCCGGCCAGTCTTCATTGGCCAGATCAGCGGCCACGAGTGGGTCTAGCTTCTGGTCGGTGTTGGCACGGGTGACAGGATTGCGGCGACAGGCCAAGCCAGGGAGGCGCTCGTAGTGGCCGATCCGTCGATGTCGAGCGTGTCATCAACTGGCCGGCCGAGCTGCACCTATGCCGGTCACCGCAGATACCCGGGGGAGTCATGGCGAGCGTGACCCGGCGGCTAAGTTGATGTGCGCCGGGATCCTGCGTGCCGCGGGCGCGGCGCCCGCCGATGTGTGAGATCCTGGCGCCGGCCGACGCCTTCATCGGCATGCAGCAACAAGCGGTCGCAGCCTTGCTCGCGGGGCCGGGGCGCGAGGCCCGGGTCGGCGCCGTCGGCGTCATGGACTACCAAGCCAGGACCACGGCGTCCGCGAGTCCGCCGCAGGTGCGTACGACCTTTAGTGCGGCGGCGCGACCTGACCGACACCTGGGACCTCGTGGACCGGGCTGCACCCTCGTCATCGGCGGATACCTCGCCGACAAGCCGCGCGACCAGCTGTACGCATTCGCCGGTCGCCGAACCCGTTGGAGCGGCGCACTGCGATCGTCGCCACCTACGCGTTCATCCGACGTGGGGACCTCGAAGACACCTTCGCCATCGCTGACATCCTCGCCAACGACCGAGACCTGCTCGTCCACAAGGCCGTCGGTGGCTGGGTCCGCGAGGCAGGCAAGCGCGACCAAACCTGCGCGCCGATCCTCGACCGGCACGCAGCGACCATGCGCGCGCGGCGTTGCGCTACGCCATCGAGCACCTGGATCGGGACGAACGCGATCACTCCCTAAACCTGAAGAACCCCCCGTAGCAACCCGAGGACGAACCGCCCGGCCGGGCCAGGGACCGAAGCGAAAACTGCACAATGCCGAGATCGCGCAGCCCCGAGGCTGGCTGGCCTCTCGCTGACGGGACATCAGTCGCACGGACAGGCCGCTGGGCGAGCCCCGCACGCTCTTGCGTCCCTCGGCGTTCACGCCTCCGATGGGGTTGACTCATCTGCGCAGTCCAAGGGTTGCTTCAACCAAAGGAGTCCCCGATGTCCAAGGTCACCGCAAGCCTGTTCATGGCCCTCGACGGCGTCGTCGAGGACCCCGCTGAGTGGCACTTCCCGTACTTCAACGACGAGATGGGCGCGGCCGTCGATGCCAACCAGGGCGTGGCCAACATCATGGTGTTCGGCCGCAAGACCTATGACGGCTTCGCCGGTGCATGGCCCGAGCGGGAGGCCGCGGGCGAGGCGGACGCGCCGTTCGCCAAAGCGCTCGGCGACATGCGCGAGATCGTGACCTCCAACCGGCAGATGGAATTCACGTGGCGCAACGCCGACAGCTTCAGGGCGACCTCGTCGAGGGCGTCGGGGCACTAAAACGACCGGGGCTCGGGGCATATCGCCCTGAGCGACGGTATCGGTGGTTCGCCAACTGCTCGCCGCAGGCTTAGTCGACGAGCTGCACCTGTTCGTGCACCCCATTTCCGTCGGAAGGGCATGCGGCTGTTTGAGGAGGCGCGCGCACCCTCCCGCTAAAACTGATCTCGGCGCAGACCTTCGCCGCCGGTGTCCGCCCTCGTGTACGGGCCCGACACGGCTCCACCGGAGGGGTCGTATGGGGCGGCGCGGGAACACCTTCTGAGGGTCCCTGAGCCTCGGGGCCGTATGGCCGTACCGAGGAACACTAGACAGACTGGCCGCCACGGCGATCGGCGCCGCGCCAACCTCACTGGTGAAGGCACGCCGTCATCCCCGGGGTCGCGTCACTGATCGCCCCGAAAGGCACGCGATCGCGTGGGCTGATCCCCCTTCCTGTCGCCCGAGTGACGGAGCGATCAAGTAGAGGGTCGCTCACGCGGCAGGCCGCGTCAGCAGACCCGGCCCCTCGAGAGCCTCGGAGTCAGCCATCATCGTCCGGCCATCCTCGACGTACCGGATGCCGGTTCGACCGAGAATCTCAACGGAGACGCCGGAATCACTCTCAAACGATTGGTGCGGGGTTGGCGCCAAACAATCCCCGTAAGAGAATATGAGCGGGCCTTACCCAGGTATCCGCTCTTCGCCGCGGTGAGGGCGGCTTCGCTCGCCCGCCGTTGCCGCGACGCGCGTGCACGAACTCTTCACCGGCCCGGCGGGAGGTTGGCTGCAAGGCCGGGTCCTCTGGCGTCGCCGCGATCACCGCCGGTCCGGTTGCGCTTGCGTAAAGGCGTTTTCCCGCGGGAGCGTCCGACTTTGCCTGTCCGTCAGCAGTTCGGCAAGCGCGTTCTGCTGCCGATCATTGTTGTGACCCCACAGCAGACTGCCGGGCAGGATCGGTCTCGTGCGCCTAGGACTGGACATCGCTCAGCAGCGCGTGGAGTTCGACGAGGTCGTTTGCGCGGGCTCGGTTCGCCGAGGCCCTCGGCTTCGAGGGGGTCTGGGGGTTCGACCACTTCGTGCCGATGTACGGCGAGGGGCCGGGCAACTGCTTCGACGGCATGACGACGCTGGCTGCTTTGGCGGTGGCCACAAGCCGCATCCGTCTCGGCCTGTTGGTCGCGGGGGTGACCTACCGGCACCCGTCGATCTTCGCCAACCAGGTAGTCACCATCGACCATGCAAGCCATGGCCGACTTGATGTCGGCGTGGGCGCGTCGTGGTACGCCCCCGAGCATCGGCAGCTCGGCCTGGCGTTCCCGCCTACTGGGTGCGCGGTTCGATCTGCTCGAGGACGAGCTGGAGATCCTCACCCGACTGATGACCGGCGAGGTCGTGTCGTACCGGGGCAACCAGATCAGCCTCGACGGGGCGCAGCTGCGGCCGGTGCCTGTGCAACGCCCCCACCCGCCGATCTGGATCGGTGGGACGGGCCGGCGTCGCACGCTGCCGCTGGTCGCGCGGCACGCGGATGTGTGGCACGCCGACAGACTGCATGATCATGCCGAGTTGTCACGGGAGGTCGAACCGGCTCGCAGAGGCCGCAGGTCGTGACGGTGGCTCGATCGTGCGGGCTGCGTCGCTGTCGTTGTCCGAGCCGTGGGACGAGGTTCGACGCAACGCCGAGGCCCGCGCTGCCTTGGGCATTGACTACCTGGTCTGTGGCTGGCCGGGCCAGGGTCCCACCCGCATCGAGGAGTTCTGGTCTCGAATCGCCTCCGACCTATTTGACTGAGCACCTACGGGTCAC
>CAWCTX010000014.1:0-16427 GCA_963798505.1 uncultured Actinomycetota bacterium | reverse complement strand
CTGATCCCGGCCGGATGCTGTGGGTGCGGTCGCATCATCGGCTCGTCATGCGCGGCCATCGCTTCCGATGCACACGCCGGCACCCTGACGGGTCTCGTCGGTGCGGTGGTAGCGATCGATTGCCTCCTCTGCGCGCTGTGTGGGCCATGTGGACCACGACGCAGTGCGTGCCGAGCAACAGCGCCTTGTCATATCAGCGCTGCGTCAGTCCCAATCTCGTAACGACCGCGGTGAGTGACTCGGCAAGTCCGGCATCCAGAATCTGCCGATCGGCGCTAATCAGCGGGACACCGAACCCCGCTGCTGCCGCTGCCCATGCCGCGTCATAGAAGGTCAGTCCGTGATCCCCCGCGAGGTGGGCTGCTGTGCGGAGAATATCCGTGGTCAGGGAGAGCGGTGTCCCCGTGATAACGAGCAGGTCGTCGATCTGATCCGCCACGTCCAATGGCGCCCACCCCAGGGCCCGGGTCAACACGTTTCCGACCTCGTAGACAGCAAGGTCGATGATGCGCACCTGGACCGTGCCCGCCACGTGTGCATCGCGCAACGCTCGGGCCTCTTGTAGCTCAGTCTCGCCCTCGCTGTGCCACCACTTGAGGAGGACCGAGGTGTCCGCGAGTAAGTGGATCACCGTCGTGCGTCGCGGTCGACGCGCACAAGCGTGGCTGAGTCAAACACCCCCGCGCGCTTAAACCTGTGCTCCGATCTGTCCAGGGCCGCCAAGACTGCCTCTGGGTCGCGGCGGGCAAATTCGCGTCGAGCCGCCGTTGCCAAGAAGGCACTTCGACTTGTCGCCCGACGTGCGGCTTCGGCGTCGACCTCAGCCAGAAGATCGTCGGGAAGGGACACCATAACCTTGGACATACCGTGAGTATAGCCTGAGGTATATCCACGAGACTATTGGGCGTGCACGTGGCTCGGGGCATCCATGACCGCCGCCCAGCAGCGTCGCCTGGGCGCGGGTAGTGGAAACTGTCCTGGGCTTCACAAGGTTGTGGATCCCAGGGGCCTCTAGCTCAATAGGTAGAGCAGCGGACTTTTAATCCGCGGGTTGTCGGTTCGAGTCCGACGGGGCCCACTTGACCTGCAGGTTTGCGTCGGCGGGTGTCGCGGCGAACCAGAAACGAACCAGAAACGAACCATTTACCGGCCGTCGGGATCGACGAGGGGTTCGAGTGCGACCGCACAGTCTGCCGTGGTGACGGCGCGGCGGCCGAGGTAGAAGTCGAGGGTGGTCGATGGCCGCGAGTGTCCGAGTTGGTCGGCGATCTGCCGGATGCTGAACCCGAGGTCGTCGAGCCGAGAGGCGACGGTCTTGCGGAAGACGTGGCTGGTCACCCACGGGTAGCCGATCCGATCCATTGCCTTGCGTAGGTCTGCCTGCGTGTTCGACGGGTCTCGGATCCTGCCGGCGGTTGAGGTGAAGATCACCCCCGCCGGCCCGAGCGGATGACCATTCGCTGGTCGCTCGAGGATCATGTGCAGCAGCGGCTTTGGCAGGGCGAGAATTCGTTCGGAGCCCGCGGTTTTCGTGCGGGGTTGGACCTGCAGCCCGGCTCCGGCCACCCGAACGACGGTGGCGTTGATGTGCACGGTTACTGCGTTCGGGTCGAGCACGGACTCTCGCACCGCCCCCGCCTCGCCGATCCGCACACCGGTGCGAGCATGAACCGCACCAGGTCCGGCAGGTCAAGCCTGACCGCCACGGCATCGGCGTAGAGCCGGTGCAGCAGGTCGACGGATTCGCCGGTTGTCAATGCCCGCACCCGTCTGCGTGGGCAGCGGATGGGGCGGGTGTCGCGGACCGGATTGACAGCGAGTGCGCCGTGCCGCACCGCGGTGCGGCACAGGCTGGACAACGCCTGGCGTGCGGCCCGCGCGGCCGCCGGGCCGTGACGAAGGCGAACAGTCGCGAGGGCGCGGTCGATGCCGGCCACAGTCAGTTCCGCCAGGCGCACGTCACCGAGTGCTGGCACCAGGTACAGCCGCGCTGCCGCCCGATACAGCTGCTTGCTGTTGGTCGTCAGCGCGGATGCATCGAGGTCGGCCAGCCACACCCTGGCTGCGGCGGAAAGACGTGTCCCGGCGGCCAGCTCGCCCTCGGGAAAGCGCGCTCGTTCCGCGAGGGCTTGCAGGAGGCGCGATCGGGCCTCGTCCTCGTTGCCGGCCCAACGGGTGACTGGGCGACAGGAACCGTCGTAATCACGGAACCGTGCCCGGGCCCGTACTCGACCCGATCTGGCGTGGTTGACGTCGATGGATCCGAATGTGCCCAATGGCAATGGCGGTCTGCTCATGAACAGACGGTACGAGCGGGCGCGCTACCGGTCCTCCGGCGAGCGAAGGCGGATCTGCCAGACACCGGTCGGCCGCATGGCGACCGCCCACGGACCGGGCCCGAGTTTCACGATGAGGTTGTTGAGACGAGGTTCAAGCCGCGTGAAAAGCGCGGCCAGCTCCGCCGGGCGCAGGTCCTGTTTCCCGCCGATGCGAACGGAGCGGACCCCTTTGCTCCAGTAGGCCTCGAGCTCTGCGGGTCGGGTGCGGATGCGACGCTCCCGGGTGATCACGATCAGGCCGAGTCGGGCCACCACGGGCAACCACTCGAGGTCTGGTGTTCCCAGCGGTACTTCCGGCAGTAGCGGGTGGCCCGGGTGCACGACGTCGTCGCGGTCCCGCAGCACGAGTTTGGCAAGTCCGAGCGCATTCTCGTCCGCGAAGTAGCGGACATGGGTCCGCCGCGGCGCCTGCATCCGCTCAAGCCACGGCGGCCGAGGCGGCGATCATTTCGTAGCGCAGCGCCTGGTCCACCTGCTCGACGCTCAGGTCATACAGGTCGGCGAGGCTTTCCCTGGACTCACCGGCACGGTAGTCCTGGGCCAGCACATCGGTGCGGACACCCCGCACGGCTGGTTGCCCGAACGCGCGTGCCGGATCCATGCGCACCTCCGGTGCCACGGCGGCCGGGCGGAGGGCGACCGCCACGTCCCGGTCATAATCGACCAGCCTGGTGAACCGTTCGGCCGGCAGGTCGAGCATCACCTGGTCGCTGCGCACAACCACGAGTAGCAGACCGCGGTCCAGGCCGACCTCGTCCTGCACGCGAAGGACCAGCTCACGACCCGCGACGTTAAGCAGGGGCCGAGCGTGCGCCAGCGGGTACGGACCGAACTCCTCACGCAGCCGACCAATAGCCGGGCGAAGCCTCTGAAGAGGGACTCGGCGGTCGCGGAACTCGGACAGCAGGCGGGCCTCCACCATTTCCCCCCAGGTCACCGATTCGCTGCCAGTGGGCTGCGCGCGGAGCACGGGTGGGTAGTCCACACCCCCGCGGTGGTACCCATCGATCCACCGACGCGCGGTTCCCGGGGGCAGGCCAACGAGGCGATCTACGTCGGCGTAGGTGTAGATCGCCCGATCGAGCAGGGTGGAGCTGGCCACGGCACACATTGTGACAGCGCGCATCAAAGGCGTGCCAAAAGCAATCACCGTGTCGCGCGCCCTGTTTGGGTGGGCAGGTGCTCAGAAGCTCCAATCCCTCGGCTGTGGTATTGCCCATCACGAGCGGACAGCGAACCTGATAGAGGTGCGTACCGGAGGATGGACGGCATCTGGTCGGGCTTATCTCTGAGATCGAACTCGTCCGTTCGCTCGGCTACCCGAGAACCAACAGACGCGATCCCGGACATCCAGGTGCGAGCCCGGAACATGCTCTGCCGGTTTGCCCTGGGGACGGGATTCCCGACATCCGCTGGTGCCCAACGCAGAGGCACGGGACGGCCGCCGTCTACATCTGCACCATCGACCGGAACCGCTGCTAGTGAGTTCGAGTTGGCAATTCCTCTTTGAGTGCGCGTGAATCGCATTTGGGACCGACAACTTGGAGTGTCCATGCGGACGAACCGTGCTCGGGTGGAACAGGTCCAGCCGCGTTGGTACAGCGTCGCCGAGGTAGCCAGGATGCATGGTCTGGCCGACATGACTCTGTATATAGAGCCATCCGCGCGGGGGAGTTTCCCGCGGTGAAGATCCGTGGTCGATACGTGATTCCCGCACGCGTGCTCGACGAACTGGAGGAAGCCGTGATCGACTCCAACTCACGAGCGGGCGCGAACGCAATGCGGACGCGAGCATGGTAGGTCGGGACCCGAGATGAGCGCCGAAGCCGCCGATCCGACCTCGGTCGCACGCGAGCAGCCCGTGCGCGTGATCTTCGGCGCGCTGATGTTGGTGGTGCTGCTGGCGTCGCTCGACCAGACGATCGTCGCGACCGCGCTGCCCACGATCGTCGGTGATCTCGGGGGCTCCTCGAACGTCTCGTGGGTCGTCACGGCCTACCTGCTCGCCTCCACCGTGGTCGGTCCGGTGTACGGCAAGCTCGGCGACCTGTACGGGCGCAAGATCGTGCTGCAGGCGGCGATCTTGCTGTTCTTGGCCGGCTCGGTGCTGTGCGGGGCGGCGCAGGACATGACGCAGCTGATCGCGTTCCGCGCGGTCCAGGGTGTCGGCGGCGGCGGTCTGATGGTCGTCACGATCGCCGTCGTGGGCGACATCATCCCGCCCCGCGATCGCGGCCGCTACCAGGGGTTCCTCGGCGCCATACTCGGCGTCGCGACCGTGCTCGGGCCGCTGCTCGGCGGGTTCATCGTCGAGAACTTCTCGTGGCGCTGGATCTTCTTCGTCAACCTCCCGGTCGGGCTGATCGCGCTCGCCGTGATCGCGGGCGCGTTCGCGGCCCCCGTCGACCGAGTGAAGCACCGGATCGACTACGCCGGCGCCACGCTGCTGGCCGGCGGTCTGTCAGCGATCGTGCTGTACACGACGCTCGGCGGCACCGAGTACCCATGGGGCTCGACGTTCATGCTCGCGTTGGTGGCGGCGGGCGTCGTGTTGCTGGCGGGGTTCGTGCTCGTGGAGCGGAGCGCGCCGGAGCCGATCTTGCCGCTGAGGCTGTTCCGCAACCGCGTGTTCAGCGTCAGCGGCGCGATCGGGTTCCTCGTCGGCGCGGGGTTGTTCGGTGCGGTCACGTTCCTGCCGCTGTATCTGCAGACCGTCAGGGGCCACGGCCCGACGACATCCGGCCTGTTGATGACGCCGATGATGGTCGGCATGCTGATCACGTCGATCGGGAGCGGACAGGCGATCAGCCGGTTCGGACGCTACAGGCCGTTTCCGATCGCCGGCACCGCGATCATGGCGCTCGGGTTCGTACTGTTGTCGCGCCTGGAGGTGGACACGTCGGCGGTGGTCAGCGGCGCCTACATGCTGGTGCTCGGGCTCGGGCTGGGGCTTGTGATGCAGGTGCTCGTGCTGGCGGTCCAGAATTCCGTCGACTACAGGGACCTCGGCGTCGCCACTTCCGGCACGACAATGTTCCGCCAGATGGGCGGCGCGATTGGCACGGCGGCGTTCGGCGCGATCTTCAACAACCAGCTCGCGGGCAACCTCGCGGGCAGCCTGCCGGCGGGAGCCCAGCTGCCAGAGCAGACCGACCCGGCGGCGGTCGAGCGGCTCGCGCCGGCGGTGCGTGCGGTCTACCGGGCCGCGGTCACGGACGCGCTCGAGCCGGTCTTCCTCACCGGGGCTGGCTTGGCGCTGCTCGCGTTCGCGTTCGCGTGGCTGCTGCCCGAGGTGCCGCTGCGGACTACCACGCAGGCGCCCGATTACGGCGAGGGCTTCGAGGGCGCCAGCGACGACGACCCGTACCGCCGGATCGAACGTGCACTGTCCAGGATCGCCAGCCGTGAGGAGCGGTGGGAGATCTACGAGCGCGCGGCGGCCCGCGCTGCGGTCGACCTGCCGCCGCCGGAGCTGTGGCTGCTCGCATGCCTCGGCGAGCGGGTGCCGGTCACCGAGGCGCAGCTCGAAGCGCAGCTGGCGGTCGACGCTCGGCAGGTGTCGCCAACGCTCGAGCAGCTGCGCCGGAAGGGGCTCGTGCACACCAACGGGGAGATCACGCTGACGACCTTGGGGAGGGAGAGCTACGAGCGCGTGGTCGCCGCCCGGTGCGACGACCTGCGCGAGCTGCTCGACGGCTGGAACCCGGAGGAGCATCCGGACCTGCAGCGGCTGATCGACCAGTTGGGCCGCGACCTCGTGCGCGAGATCCCGGCGCCCGCGTGAGACTCGATGAAAGCGGTCTCTATCACCGAGGCGACTCCCGCGACCCGGAGTGAGGAGGCGAACGCCGTCCCTGATCCCTCGTGAGCCGCCTGGACGCGCCGCGCCTGGACAGTCCGGCTGACGTACTCGCGCCAGATTACGAACATGCCGCCGGGGGAGCTCCCTGACCATTTGGTGGTTATCCAGTGTTCGTGGGGTGGCGGGGAGTCCTCGCTTCACGATGACCGAGGACAAGGTCGAGCGGTTCGGCGACATCTGCCGAAGGCTTGACGGCATCCGCTCGGGCTTGAGCCGCGGCGACACCTGGGCGACAACCAGGCTGTGTGCCCACGCTCCGGTGTAGTTGCAGGAGCTGTCGGACGATCGGTTGGGCCGCGGACTAAGAGGCGCGGCTCCTGCGCCCGGGCAGGGGTGACCCGGCTTTTCTCGACCCGTCGGGCGTCCTCGACCCATTGACCGAGATGCCGAGTCGGTCGAGGTCCGCCTCCGCTGTGAACTCGGTGGTCATCAGCGCTGTGTAGTCGGCCAGGGCGGGCACCTGGAAGTCTTGGCCGGTCACGGTCGGGGTGGTAGCGAGGCCCAGGGTGAGGCGACCGACGTCGTCGGAGCTGAGCCAGGTGGGGTCTCCGTGCGGTCGTGCGCGGTTGAGCAGCGGGGCGAAGGCGAGGCTGTTGACCCGCCGCTGCTCGCCGACTTCGGTGGTGAGGGTTTGGCGCAGCATCCGGAGGGCTCCGCCGTGCATAGCTCTAGGGCTGGTCGCGGGCAGTGCGAGGTAGGCGGACAGGCCGAGGATCATGGTGTAGCTACCCCCGTCGGTCATCGCCGGGATGAAGGCGCGGGCGGCTGCGAAGTGGGCCCGGCTGGGGTCGACGAAGTAGGTGTTCCAGGCCCGTTCGTCGGTCTGCCAGACCGGCTGGCCCCCGTACCAGCCGCCGATGCTGGCCACTACGTGCGTCGGTATGCCGGCACGGTCGACGGCCTCCTGCGCGATGCGGTGCATGCCGTCGAAAGTTTGGGTGTCGCCTTCTATCCCGACGAGTCGGTCGACGTCCCCGTCGATGGCCCGGCGGACGATCTCGATGCGATCGGCGTTACGGCTGGGGACGACGACGGTGGCGCCGGCGGCGATGTGGGCCCGGACGATGCCTTCGCCGATGTTGCCGGTGCCGCCGAGGATGACGGTGGTCTGCCCGGACAGGTCGGCGGTGATCGGTTCGTTCATCACGTGTGCTCGCTCTCCTCGACCCCCGCGGGGTCGATGTTGAAGTTGTCGCGGAAGACGTTGTGGGGGTCGTGTCTGCGCTTGAGACCGCGAAGCCGGGCCAAGGTCGCCGGAGGGAAAGCCTCGGCCAGTCGGCCCGGCCGGTCGTCGGTCTCGAAGCTGGGGTAGAGGCCGTCGAAGTGCGGACGCAGGCGGTCCCACTCGCGGTTCATGCCGTCCCGGCTGCGGCCCAGTGCCCCCGGGAGGAAGTTGGCGTCCCGGTGGGCGTAGGCCGTGGCCTCGGCGGGGACGTCGGCGACCGCGCCGCCGAGGGCACGGATCTGGAAGTAGAGGGCCTCACCGCTGGCCAGCATCTCGGCGAAACCATGCGCGAGGTCGTCGGTGATGTGCCGTACCACGGCAGCCCGGGCGTGCGGCTCGCCCACCCCCCGGTGCGGCCCCGGGTAGACGTTGTCGATCACGTCCGGGTACGGCACCACCTGCGCCGACTGCTGGGCCAGCTGCCCGACGGCGGCGAAAGGCGCCAGCAACTCGCGGATCTGCTCGGGCTGCTCGCTGTGCACGACGGTGTTGACCTGCGCCACAACCGGTTGGCCGGGGGGTGTGGTCCCGAGGATCACCGAGCTGGTGACCTGGCGAGGCGCGGACTCCAGCGCTGTCCCCCAGTCGACGAGCAACCGGGCGGCGTCGTCGGCCACCAGCACGAACTGCGCGTACCCCACGGCGGAAACCGGCGACGCGGCGATCTCGAACGCGGTCACGACCCCGAAGTTGGACCCGGCCCCGCGGACTGCCCAGAACAGGTCGGGCAGGGTGGTTGCGTCGGCGCGCGCCGACGCGCCGTCGGCGAACACCATCTCGACGGCTTGGACGCGGTCGATGGTCAGGCCGTGCTCGCGGACCAGCCAGCCCGCGCCGCCCGCGGTGGCCAGCCCCCCGACCCCGACGCCGCCGTAGTCGCCGCTGCTGATGCCCAGCCCGTGCGGCTGCAGCGTGCGGGCGACGTCGAGCCACCGGGCGCCCGGTTCTACGCGCACCACGCCCGTGCCGGGATCGGGAAGCGCGATGTCGTTCATGGCCGCGAGGTCGAGGACGATCCCGCCGTGGTTCGTCGAGCGGCCGGAGACGCCGTGTCCGCCGCTGCGGATAGAGAAGGGCAGGTCCGGATGCTTCGCGGCCAGCAGGACGGCCGAGCGCACGTGCTCGGCGTGCCGGGCCTGCAGGATGACCGCCGGCGCCCCTCCTCGGAAGAACGTCGGCGCGAGGTCGCGGTAGAACGGGTCCTGCCGCGTGACGGCCACGGCCTGCAGATCGTCGGGCAGTCGTGTGCGGGTGAGCGCGCGGTCCAGTGCGGAGGTGGTCACGGCCGACCTCGCAAGACCACGGCGGCTTGGGCCGCGGTGTAACCATTGGAGCGGATCGCCAACTGATCGGCGACCTTTCCTCCGCCGGCCACTGGGAGAAGGTGACCGGGAGCTGCGAGGCGGCCAGCACGGCCGCGGTCCGCAGGGGGCTGAGGGGGCTGGGCGGGGGCGGTCACACGTCACGCCTGGTGATGGCCACCGTCGCGGCGCCCAACGCGGCCACGACCCAGGCCCCCAGGACGAGGGCTCCGGCGCCGGCGTCGAGCACCTTGTCGCCGCTGCCCATTACGGTGGTGAAGGCGGCGGCGGCGGCGCTGGGCAGGTATTGCAGGACGGAGTCCCAGCTGGCGGGCAGCAGCGTGGCGGCCAGGGCCGGCACGATCAGAATGCCGCCGATCAGGACGCCGATGCTGGCGGCGACACTGCGCAGCAGGATGCCGAGGCCGAGGCCGAGCACCGCGACGGCGGTCAGGTATCCGGCCATGCCGAGGACCTGGGACAGCACGCCGTCGTCGGTGAGGGCGACGGTGGGGCTGTCACCGGCCGCGAGCACGCCCATCCCGGCGCCGTAGGTGGCGAAGACAGCGACCAGGGCGGTGGTGAGCACGACGCCGGTCAGCACGGTCGCCTTGGACACGACGACCTGCCAACGCCTCGGCACCGCCGCGACGGTGGCCGCGATCATCCGCGACCCGTACTCGCGGGCACCGGCGAGCGCGCCGAGCACACCGACGAGCAGCACCGCGAGATTGGCGCCGGCGAACACCGTGGACAGCGGGTCGGTGCCTCCCAACCCACCACCCCCTTCGCCGGGGTCGGTCACAGAGCCTGTGGACATGGCCGCGGAGAGCGCCCCGACGCCGACCAGGACGAGGACCACCGAGGCCATCCCGATCCAGGTGCTCTGGAGGGTGCGGAGCTTCACCCACTCCGCGCGGATGGCTCGGCCCAGGGTCTGCCGGTAGTTCGTGGTGGCGCCCGAGGTAACGGCGTGCCGCGTGGTCGCCGGGGCTGTGGTGGTCAAGATGGTCAGGCTGGTCATGGTGCCGCCTTCTTGGGTAGTGGGAGTGGTGTGGGTGCTCATCAGGCGGCCATTCGGGGGCCGGATTCACCGTGCGCGGTGCCGGAGTTGCCGCCGCCTGGGGTGCGGACAGCGGCGTACTCGACGCTCTCGCGGGTGAGCTCCAGATACGCGGTCTCCAGGGAGGGCGTGATCGGTGACAGCTCGTGGAGGCGGAGCCCGTGCGCGGCGGCGATGTCGCCGATCGCGTCCGCACCCAGCCCGCGGACCTCGAACGTGCCGGCCTCACGGGAGGTCAGGATGACGCCGTCGCGGGCGAGCAGCGGTGCGAGTGCGCCGGAGTCGGGCGACGCGACGACGATCATGCCGTCGGAGGAGTCCTCGATGAAGTCGGCCATCGACGTGTCGGCGAGGATGCGGCCCTGCCCGATGACCAGCAGGTGGTCGGCGACCAGCTGCATCTCGCTCATCAGGTGGGAGGAGAGCAGCACGGTGCGTCCCTCGGCGGCGAGCTCGGTGAGGAGCGCGCGGATCCACTGGATGCCGTCGATGTCCAGGCCGTTGACGGGCTCGTCGAGGATGAGGACGCCGGGATCGGCCAGCAGCGCTGCGGCCACGCCGAGTCGCTGCCCCATCCCCAGCGAAAAGGAGCCGGCGGGCTTGTGGGCGACTTCGCTCAGACCCACCGTCGCCAGGACCTCATCCACGCGTCGGGTTCCGATTCCGACGGTCGTGCCGAGGGCGAGGAGGTGGTTGCGTGCGCTCCGGTTGGCGTCGACCCCCTTGGCGTCGAGCAATGCCCCGACCTCGGCCAGCGGCGCGACGGATGCGACGTAAGGACGACCGTTGACCAGCGCTACCCCCGAGGTCGGCCGGTGCAGGCCGAGGATCATCCGCATCGTCGTGGACTTCCCGGCCCCGTTGGGACCGAGGAACCCGGTCACGCTTCCTGGTCGGATGACGGCGCTGATGCCGTCGACGGCGACCTTGTCGCCGTACTGCTTGGTGAGCTGCTGAAGCTCGATCATGGCTGTCCTCGCATTAGTTGACGTGAGACCACAGTGCGGCAACTCACTACTGACGATATCTTCACACAAGAAGGTACCGTCAGTCAAGTGGTGTGACGATTTCGTCACTACTGCGGAGTCTGTACTGGAACCGGGTAGGGAGCTGGCCGCGCTGTCTCTCCGGGAGTCGCGCGCCGCGGCTTGCGAGTTCGCCGAGACGCCGCCTAATCGGCGGCGCGCGGCTATAACGGCAGGCTGGGTCGAGAGGCTCGGGCTCGAGCTGATCGAGGTTCGGCGCCAGTCGCCGACCTGAGCGGCGGGTGCCGCGATGGAGCTTGCGTTCGCCGGCGCCGCCGCTGCTGGGGTGGCCGTAGGCGCTGACCGCCAGGTCCGGTCTAGTCTTTGTGCTGCGCTCGCACCTCATGTCCGGCCACCGGTTGAATCGAAGGATCCTCCCCATGTCCTCCCATGCTGGCACAGAGCAACAGAGTGTCGCGGACGCGCTGGCGCGGCGGGTCGAGGCGCGGCGGGGCGCCGAGTCTGTGTGGGTGGAGGCGTTGCGTGAGCTGGGGGCGGTGGACCGGGCGGTGTATGAGGCTGTGGCGGTTACCCCCACGCCGGAGCTGGACGGCCCCGTTCGCCGGCTCTCGAACGCGGCGAACTACTCGCGCCTGTGGCTTGGTATCGCCGCCGTGATCGCCGTGCTCGCTGGCAGGCGCGGACGCCGCGCGGCGCTGGAGGGCGTGCTAGCGATCGGGGTGACCTCGGCGACGGTCAATCTCGGCATGAAGCCGCTTGCCCAGCGACGGCGCCCGGATCGCAGCGGCCACGCCATGTTTGCGGCTCGCGGTGTGCCGATGCCGGAATCCGACTCTTTCCCGTCCGGCCACGCGGCGTCGGCGTTCGCGTTCGCCTACGCGGTCGGCAGGCACCTGCCTGTGCTGGCCGTGCCGATCCGGTTGCTGGCGGGCGCCGTCGCCTACTCGCGAGTCCACACCGGCGTGCACTATCCGGGTGACGTGGTGATCGGTTCGATCGTGGGAGCCGGAACCGCGGCGACAGTCGCAGCAGCATGCGACCGCATCTACCGACTGCAGGACCCGAACTGAAGCGTGCGTAACCGGCAGCCCTGACGCGCCCGCATCTTCTCGTCGTATCAGCCCTCTGGTAGCGGACGCTCTTGCCTGGCAGGCGATAACGGCGCCGATCGTGGCATGCCTTGATGGCGGGAGGAGATTCGGACCCGCAGAGCCCCAGGCCGGCTAGTGAACTGCAGCGGCGGGCTCAGATCGATCGCCTCGCCGTCAATCCCGGCGTGTACCGGTGGCAGCGCACTGACGTCCAGACGTGGCGCGCTCCACGCTCGCCCTGGAGGGTGGGGGGTGGCCCCCGGGGGGTACGGGGCAGCGCCGGGTGCGTCGAGAACGATGATCCCGAGTCGGCCGCTGTCAAGCGCCGGACGGGCACCGGGGGTCAGCGGGCGATCGAGCGTGTAAGGGTTGTTCGACACGAGCACAAGGGCGAGATGCTGGTGCTCGCGCCCGACATCGTCAACCAGGCGCAGGGCTGGCACCTCTGCGCTTGGACCGAGCACCTTCTCGGCGGTCTTCAGGAGTGTGCGCATCTTGGCGTCGCGGTAGGCCGGACTGCGGACCGCTTCGCCGTAGATCCCGAGCGAGACGTTGTTGAGAAACAGGCGGCCGTTCACGTCCGCCACGTCGATCAGGCGCTCGATCCCGCCTGTGAACGCGTCGAGCGCGCCGAGCACATCGTGCGGATCCAGCCCCAGATCGAGAGCGAAGTGGTTGCGCGTCCCGGCCGGCACGCACACGAACGGAAGCCCATGCGCGGCGGCCGCCGCGGCCACGACCGCCAGCGACCCGTCGCCACCGGCCACCCCCAGCGCGTCCGCACCGTTGGCCACGGCTTCCCGCGCCAGCGTTTCCAGGCTCTGGCCCGGCGTAAAGATGACGGTCTCAATCCCTCGTTCGCGTGCCCGCTCGGCAACCGCAGCGCGTGCGGCCTTGCCCCCGCCAGATGTCGGGTTGACAAACAACACCGGCCGTTGCGGCGGATCCAAAGACCGCCGGCCATGCGGCGACAGCTCCGACACCATCCACGACATTCTCGTGCGACGACGGTAAGGGCGCGATTCGCAAATCACCTGCCATCGATGACGGATCACGGCCTCCCACTTCCACGCCGAAGGCGATGAGGCCAGCCGCCGAGGGTGAACAGTGTCTCGAGGCGCCGCGGATCAGCACGAGACAGTGAGACGGTCGCGGGGCGGTGGCAGCAGGGGCCGCCCACGCAGCGGTCAGGACGACCTGGTTCTCCACGCCGAAGACCTCGCGGACGTTCCCGGCGAGGAAAGCGGCCTCGTCGCGCCGCGGGCTTCCCGCAATGAACGGTCACCCACGCGGCTGTCTCAGGACTGACGACCGCCCATCTCCGAGCAGCTAACTGAGGATTCCGTCACATCCTCGCCACGACCTCTTGCGCACAGTCATGAGTGACGATATCGTCAGTACTGCAGGAACATAACAAGTGGCCCACACCGGGCCCGGAATCTCACGGAGGTAGTAGCTCATGACGCAGCACACGGATTTCTCCACGCGGCTGGATGTTCTGCAGCAGCGGGTCGCGACGGCCAGGTCGGCGGTGCAGGCTGCCGCGACCGAGTCCGACGCACAGCTCAGGCAGCGGATCGATCGGGCTCAGGCCGACCTGGACCAGTCGGTCAAGAACGCACGGCAGGAGGTCTCGCAGGCCGCCGACAGCGCCCGGGCGAAGTGGGCGCAGCTGAAGGCTGACGCCGCGGCCAAGATGAGCGACGTCAAGGCAAACATCGACAAGCGGTCCCGCCAGGTCGACGCCAAGGTCGCCGCCAAGGACGCGGACTGGGCAGAAGCTGACGCGGCCGAAGCCCTCGACTACGCCGACTGGGCGGTCGAGAGCGCGCAGCTGGCCATGCTCGACGCCATCCACGCCCGCGCCCACGCCGACAAGCTCGCCAAGGCCGCAGCCAACTCGTAATCCCCAATCGGACTGGTGGCCATGAGGCCCCAGTTCTCCTAACAGCACTCGCGCCGCGCGGGCAGGAACGGTTGACGCCTTGCCCGCGCGGCTCACCCAAAGGAGGTTTGCAATGACTAGTGATGTGAAGACCCCGGACCTGCTGCGCGACACGGTCCGGGCCGGCGCCCGGGAGGCGTCGGCGGCCTGGTGGTGGCTCTTGGCCCTTGGGGCGCTGTGGATCTGGTTCGGCACGTTCGTGCTGTCGTACAACGTGGGCAGCCTGGTCGCGGTGGCGACGTTCGTGGGGGTGGCGTTCCTGTTCGGCGGCATCACCCAGCTCGTGGTGGCCAGCCGGGTACCCACGATGCGCTGGCTGTCCATCGTGGGCGGGATCCTGGGGGTCGCCGCCGGCATCGTCGCCTTCGTCTGGCCCGACATCACCCTCTACGTCGTGTCGATCATGGTGGCCTGGTATCTGATCGTCTTCGGCATCATCCACATCGTCAGCGCGCTGGCCGGCCCCAAGCTGTCGTGGTGGTGGACCGGGCTGCTGCTCGGCATCTCCGAGCTGGTGCTGGGGGTGTGGGCAGCCCGCTCCTGGGAGCGCTCGCTGGTGACGCTGGTGACCCTGGTCGGAGTGTGGGCCATCTGCCGCGGGGTCAGCGAGATCTTCGCCGGCTTCACCGTGCGCCAAGCCGGCAAGCAGGCGGAGCGGCTGGCGGCCTGACCGCCGCCCGAGCGGCCAGTTCCGGCAGCGCTCTCCGCGACGCCGCACCGGGCGAGGCCGCGGTCTTCAAACGGCTAGCACCGGCTAGCCGGGCACGGAGCAAAGGAGCAGAAGTGAGAGCGGGCCAGCCGAAACCGGTCAACCCGGCGCTGCTGCGGCATGTCCAAGAGCGCAGCAAGCGCCGGGAGAACCGGGTTGCCGACCAGATCACGCGGTTCGCCGGTTCGATGAAGTTCGTATACATCCATGCCATCTGGTTCAGCTTGTGGATCGGCCTTGGGGTCGAGGATTATCCGTTCGGCCTGTTGACGATGATCGTGTCGCTGGAGGCCATCTTCCTGTCGACGTTTGTGATGATCAGCCAGAACCGCGCCGACGAGAAGCGCCTAGTGATCGCGGACCAGGAGTGGCGGACAGTCCAGGAGGAGGAGCAACAGAACGAGAGGCTGCTCCGCCTGTCCAACGAGATCCTCGATCTCACCAAGGAGATCCACGCGGCGAGCGCTACAGCCACGCCGGCGAGTCGGCCCGGAGCTCAGTGAAGAGCGGCACGTCCGCGACGGTGAGGTGGACGGGATGTTGCCTGCGCCTATGGTCCGTCGCGGGCTTGTAGGTGGCGGATGTGGCGCAGGCCTGGTTGATCCGGGTTGATCCAGGGGGGTCGGGTCGCAGCCGGCGAAGGTGACTTCCCCGTGGTCGTGGGGGTGATGCCCGCACAACCGCGCCGGGGCATGGGCCGGGGCAGGCGGCCGATGTCGCCGGGTCGGCGCCGCCGAGGATTACCGGCAAGGACTTGGGCGTCGCAGGCCAGTCCGTACTCTGACTCCGCGGGCAGCCGTAGCCCGAAGCCATCGCCCGTCTGAGCGCCGAGATCCTTGCTCGGGGTGGTCAGGTCGACGGTGACGGTCAGCTGGGTCGGGCTGACACCGCTGTCGGCCAGTTCGCCCCGACCGGCCGCTGCAGACATCCAGTGCGCGTGGAGATCATTCGATGCGTCATGCACGCAGCTGTTCCGGGCCACTTCCGCAAGGACTTCTGGGCACAGTCACGCCGCGTCGGGGCGCGCGGCGTTGGTCACGTTCTGACCGCTTTGACGAGCCGGGCGTCGCCATCAGGAAGTCGTTGTCGAGTCGGCCGCGGGGCCGGTCCACGAATCGGGCAAGGGCAGCGAGCAGATCCGGCGTGCCTCCCTCGGCGTGAGGCCGAATGTGCGAAGCAAGGCCTCGGTCACGCGGTCGGCGGACTCAGCGTCGTCGCGTGCCGGTTGCTCGTGGAGCAGCTGACCCAGGGCAAGGGCACTCCCGGCGGCAATGCTCAAGGCCAGGTCGACGTCGGCGACCTTGAAGCGGCCCACCCGTGTGGCAGCCTCGATGTCGCGTCGGGCGCGAGGTCCGAGACCGGTCTCCGCGCTGATGAGCTGCAGGCCGTGCTGGAGCAGCACCTTGCTCAGCTCAGGCTCGCGTCGGTGCAGACGGCCCGTCAGTCGGAAGCTCTGGGCGAAGACCACCGCCGGGTCGTCGATCCCCTCGGTCAGTCGGTCCAGTAGCGCGCCGTGCTGGTCCAGCGCGTCCTCGACGGCAGCGGTGAACAGCTCCTCCTTGGTCTCGAAGTGGTTGTAGAAGGAACCCAGCCCCACGTCCGCGGCCTGAGTGATCTCGAGGACCGGAACGTTGTCTCGCCCCGCCGCGATGAAGGACTGCGCAGCCTTGATCAACGCTGCACGGGTGCGTGCCTTGCGACGCTCCAGGCGGGACGGGGCAACGGTAGCGACGGCGCTCACGGGCAACTCCTTGATGCGGTTCTGTCAGAACTGACGACTCCTTCATTTAACCACTCAACTGAGGATTTCGTCATCTCCTCTTGACGACGATAGCATCATGAGTGACGATATCATCAGTCTGATAGAGGAGAGGCAGATGACTGACCCGGGGCGCCCATAGCGACC
>CAWCTX010000013.1:0-44430 GCA_963798505.1 uncultured Actinomycetota bacterium | reverse complement strand
CACGTCCCAGCCCAGCAGCACATCGTCGTCAGCGAGATAGACAGCCCGATTGCTCAGTCGCACGCCGTCGGCGACCCGGTCGATGCCGAGGTCGCCCACGGCCTGCACACCGACACCGATCACGGTCGGGGATATCGACACAACCAGGCGGTCCACCAGCCCGGCCGCCAACCACCGACGTGATGACGCGCTGACCTCCCTCCACCATGAGCGACTCGACTCCGGAATCGCGTAGCTGCGCGAACACCGCCGCCAGGTCGACCCCCTGAGGCCCCGCCGCCACCTCGCGTACAGCCACCCCGGCCGACCGCAACTCCGCCCTACGCGCGGGGTCGGCGGCGGGTGTGGTGAACACGATGGTGGTGGCGCCGTCGCCGGCGACCTTGGCATTGGGAGGTATGCGCAGCGACGAATCGAGCACGACGCGGATCGGGTTGGCACCTGGCACCAGGCGTACGGTCAGCTGTGGGTCGTCCTGCTGCACGGTGCCGGAGCCGACCAGCACCGCATCGCACGCGGCCCGTAGTGCGTGCGAGATCCGTCGTTCTGCCTCTCCGCTGATCCACTTGGAGTCACCGGTCCGGGTAGCGATGCGGCCGTCGAGCGTCTGCGCATACTTCACGAGTACGTAGGGCCGCTCCTTGCGCGGCCGGATCTCGCCGAGCAGCACACTCGCATCGACCGGCGCAGCCGGAGCGGGCGTCAGTTGAGCGCCGGTTGGCCGCACGTGTCCGAACCGGCCGGCTTTGGTCATGAGATAACGCAGATTGCGACCGTGCGGTGCCGTAGCCAGCGGCTCGACCGCCGCTACCTCGTACGCCGTGCCGGCGCAGCGCGTCGGCCTTGGCCGGGTTGTTTGACAACAGTCGGATGGAACGCACCCCGAGAGCACCCAGTACCGCGCTGGCATCGGCGTAATCCCGCCGTCGGCGGGGAATCCCAGCCGTACGTTGGCATCCAGCGTGTCCGCCCCGAGATCCTGCTCCATGTAGGCGCGAAACTTGTTGACCAACCCGATGCCGCGCCCCTCCTGGCCGGTCAGGTACAGCACCACGCCGCGACCCTCGGCCGCCGTTCGCGCATCGCGGTCCGCAGCTGAACCCCGCAGTCACAACGCAATGAGCCGAGCGCGTCACCGGTGAGGCACTCGGAGTGCAGACGGGTGAGTACGGACTCGGCGCCTGCCACGTCCCCCTTGATTAGGGCGAGATACACATGGCCCGCAGCGGTCTGGAAAACCCGGGTGCGGTACTCGCCGTACGAGGTCGGAATCACCACGGACCCCACTTCGAGGGGTGCGCGGCTGGGGTCGCCGGCGCGGGCTGAGGGAAGGACCATGGCCATGGCCTACACCGGTCGGCCGACAGAAACCAACCGAAATTCCGCAGGGAGTGCGATGCGAGCCCGTGCCGTACAGTTCACCGCCCCCCGTCGCGTCGAGGTGGTGTCCGTCGACCTCCCCCAAGCCGCCTCCTCCACAGACCTGGTCGTACGCACCGCGTACTCCGGCATCAGCGGCGGCACGGAGATGCTCGCCTACCGTGGGGAGCTCGATGCGAACACCCAGCTCGACGAGTCCATCGGCGGGCTGTCCGGGACGTTCTCCTACCCGTTCCGGTACGGCTATAGCTGCGTGGGCTTGGTTGAGCACGGGACTTCGTCGGTTCCGGCAGGCTCGCTTGTGTTTGCCTTCCACCCGCACCAGGACCGGTTCGTGGTGGCAGAGGCCGACGCCGTACTGCTCGACCCGCACTCGGATCCACGGCTGGCCACTCTCTTCCCGCTCGTGGAGACGGCGCTTCAGTTGACCCTTGACGCGGGTCCCGTGTTCGGCGAGACCGTCGTGGTTACCGGCCTGGGTGCCGTCGGCCTGCTGACCGCGCTGCTGCTGCAGCGCGCCGGTGCCGCTGTGTTGGCCAGCGAGCCGCGGGAGTGGCGGCGAGAGATCGCCGGCGGGCTGGGTGTGGCCGCCGTCCCGCCAGAGCGTCTGCGGGAGCAGGTGGCAGAAGCAACCGGAGGGCGCGGGACGCCACTGTTGGTTGAGCTGTCGGGGGCGCCGGCGGCTCTGGAGGCGGGGCTGGCGCTGCTAGCTCACGAGGGGACTGCACTTGTTGGCTCCTGGTACGGCACGAAGCCCGTGTCCCTGTCACTGGGCGCGGAGTTCCACCGACGGCGGCTTACACTCCGCAGCAGCCAGGTATCGACAATCCCCGCGGCGCAGTCCGGCCGCTGGGACGTACGACACCGCCGCGACGCCGTACGGCAGCTGCTCGGTCAGCTTCCGTTGAGCGCCATAGCCACGAGCGAGTTCGCGTTCACCGACGCAGCGGCCGCGTACGCCGCGATCGAGCGCGGTGAGGACGGGCTGCTGCACGCTGCACTGCGCTATGAATGACCGCATGTACGAGACCGGCACCGCCGCAGAAGTACGCGCGTTCCATGTCATGCCCGGAATGCCTCCACCCGAAGGGGAGCGGCACGCACACACCTACCGCCTGGATGTCGTGGTGTCCCGAGAGCACCTTGACGAGCGCGGCATGGTCGTCGACCTCGACGTGCTGGAGCAGGCAATGCGCAGGATCGCCGACATGGTCGACGGCGCTGACCTTGACGACGTTGTGGGACCCGCGACCGGGGCGGACGCGGTGACCGTCGAAGTCTTCGCGCGCTGGGTGCACGACCGGCTGGCTCAGGCGCTCGGTCATGTGGGAGGCGCGACGGTGGCGGTGCGCGTCTGGGAGACGCCCGTGGCCTTCGGCGGCTACGTCGCGGCCTTGCCGGATCCGGCCAGCTCCTCGTAGGCGGACAGACAGCGCTCGGCTGTCTTCGTCCACGTGAACTGCTCGATTACGGCGTCCCGCGCGGCAGTTCCCATTCGCAGGGCCAGTGCTTGGTCGCCGAGCAGCATCTGGAGGCGATCCCGCAGCTGTCCATCGCCCGGAGTGACGAGAAAGCCCGTCTCGCCGTCGCGAATGATCTCGGTTAGGCCACCCGTTCGGCTCGCCACCACAGGTGTGCCGCTGGCCATGGCCTCCAGGGCCGAGAGGCCAAGGAGCTCGGTGACCGGCACGTGTCGGCCGTAACAAGTTCGTTCGACGGTGGGAAGAACAAAGACAGCCGCCCGGCGGTGGAGTGCCGGCAGTTCCCGCTCCGGAACCGGCCCGATGAATCGTACGTCGCGGCCACCGGCCAGCCGCCGCAGCAACAGTGGGTAGTCCCGCTCCGGTGGCCGCGGATCGTGGCCGGGAGACCCCGCCACCGTCAGGGGCGTACCGTCCGGGATCGCCCGCAGCAGGAGGTCGATCCCTTTGTGAGGCGTCAGCCGGCCGACGTACAGAACGCCGCTACGCCGGCCGCGGGCTCTGGGCAGAAACGTGCGGGATCGGCACCGCCATAAATGATGCGTGTGCGAGCCGGCGGTGCGTGGAGCACGCGGGCGGAATAGCTCGAGACGGTCAGGAACCGCTCGAACAGAGCCAGCCAGGGAGCCGCCCCATCCGCCCCGGCCAAGCCCATGATCGGTCGCGACTCGGTGCTGCCCGGCGACAGCGGCGGCCAGCACAGCCACCCGGCTCGGCGCACTACGCGGTTGATGGCAATGCACGATGTCTGCCCCGCGAAGCGACCACGCTAGTTGAGGCGCGATCGGCTGCGCGGGATGGCCTCGCAGCAGACCGAACCGGCGCAGGATGCGGATCTGCACTCCGCTCGCCTCCCGCAGCACACGTGCCGAGGGCCCAAACGTGAGCAGTACGCAATCCACGTGCAAGGCCAGGGCGCGGGCAAGCTCGAGAGGGTAACGTTCGCCTCCACCAAGCAGCCCGCCGGCTCCGAACGGCGTCGGGACGACATGAATGACCCGCATGTGCTCACGGTTTCACTGGTGACGTTGGGCGACCCCAGGACCATGACGGGGGGTTACCTGTACCACCGCAGGATCGCCGACATGGCCCCGACATTCGACGCCCAAGTGGGCTTCGCTTCCTTTCCTACGTGGCCGTTCCCGCTGCCAGCCTTGGCTGGCGCCGCCCTGCTGCGGTCGGTGGGCCGACAGCGATCAGACGTGGTGCTCCTCGACAGCATTGCTGCTGCCTTCCTGGGTCCGTGGCTGTGGCGGCGCCGGTTGTCGGTGCCGCTCGTCGGCATCCTCCACCAGCCGCCGGGCGGGATCGACCACGGCCGGACGCGCAAGCGGGTGCAGGCTGCCCTCGATCGTCGTGCCTACCGACACGCCGCTCGGCTCCTGGTGGCCAGCGCCGACCTCGGCGAGCAGATGCGTCGCCTGGGCGTTCCCGACAGCCTGCTCCGGGTGGTCCCGCCGGGCAGAGATGTAGCCGCGGAGGCCGTCGTGCCATGACCGACCTCAGGGCCGGCCGAAAGGCGGCGTTGCTCTCCGTCGGGAACTGGGTCGCGCGCAAGGGCCTGCTCGACCTGCTTGAAGCCGTCGCTGCGTTGCCCGCTGATTTGGTCACGCTGCATCTGGTCGGGGACACCGATGCGGAGCCTGCGTACGCCGCGCAAGTGCGGATCCGTCTCGCCGCACCGGATCTCGTGGATCGGGTGGTGGTACACGGGCAATGCTCTCCGGAGGAGGTGGCTGGGTTCTATCGGGCCGCGGACATGTTTGCGCTGGCCAGCCTCCGGGAGCCCTACGGCACCGTCTACGGCGAGGCAATGGCGGCGGGACTGCCGGTCGTTGGCTGGGACGCGGGCAACCTGCCGCACCTGGCCCGCGACGGCGTGGAAGGTCGGGTCCTCCCTCCTCGGGGACCGAGCAGCGCTCACCGCGGCACTGGCCGCTCTGGCGACCGATGAGCCGCTGCGCCGCCAACTTGGTGCGGCGGCGGCCCGGCGAGCAGCAACGTTCCCCAGCTGGGAGGACACGGCGCGACTATTGTTCGCCGAGCTGCGGACTGTCGTGCGCGAAGCACGGGGTGAGTGAGTCCGCGGCCCCAAAGTGTCGCCTCTGCCTGGTAGGTGTGGTCGGGCTCGGGGAGGACACGAGGTGTCAGACGCCCATCGCCGACAGACACGATCTGTCAGGAGGCAACGATGAAGCAGAACCCGCCCGCGACACGGCCGCTGGCGCCGGATGGCGGTGATGCCGCGCTCTCGCTACGCGCTCAAATCCTGGCGACCGAGCACTGGAGCCTGCTCGCGACGCGCAGCATGACCTGGAATGAGATCTTCAGCCGGACGGGCACGTTCCTCACGGTGCTCTCGGCCACGGTCGTGGCGCTCTCCCTCGTGGCGCAGGCGACAGGTTTCGGTGACAGCTTTCGCGTCTTCGCGCTCCTCGTGCTGCCTGTCGTGCTCCTGGTCGGGCTGGCGACCTACATCCGGCTGCTCGAGGCCGATATCGAGGACGCATGGCTCGTCGTGGGAATGAACCGGCTCCGCCACGCCTATCTTGAACTTGCCCCGGATCTCGATCCGTACTTTGTCACCAGTCAGAACGACGACGAGCTCGGGGTGCTCCAGACCTACAGCTTCCGCACCGATGTCGGTGTCAGCCATCTCCTGGCCGGGTCCCCCGTGATCATCGGCATCGTCGACACCGTGGTCACCGGGGTCATTGCGGTCATCATTTGCCAGGCTCTCGGCGCAGCGGTTGAGCTCCAGATCGCTGTGGGGCTGCTGGTGGCGCTCGCGACCGGCGCGCTGCTGGGGGCGATGGGCTACCGGAGAATCGGTCAGCTGCGCCGGCGCTATCGCCCGCGATTCCCGAGTTGAGGCTTGGCGACCCCGGCGACGGTCGGGGGTCTCGACCCGTTGTGGCTGGGGCTGCGCCTCCTTGCCTCGGTGGCGCCCTTCAGGCGTTCGACCGGATGGGCGCGACGTCCGAGGCCGACTAGGCTGCGGCCTTCCTCCGGGAGCTCGGGCGCCGGATAACGGCGTCATGTTGTTGACGCATCACTCTCGCGGTCGGCGACCTCGGCTGCGTTTACGAGGTCGGCCACTTCGTCTGGCAGCGCGTCGAACCACCGCAGCACCGCCTCCTCGTAGTGGACTCCGAAGGACAGTGTGGATCGGGTCCACACGTCCACGCCAAGCTCGTCGAGGTCGGCGGCCAGTGCTCGATAGGAGTCGAGCCGGTTGCGGTGTTCCTCGGCTGAGCGGCGCAGCAGGGCGGCCACCCGGCCTTCGGGGAGCACCGAACCGAACGCCACCGCGAGCAGGATCGGCACGCGTACGGTGTCGCCGGGAAGTCGTTCGGTCAGCCACGTCCGGTAGATGTCACGGCCGGAGGCGCTGATGCGGTACGGCCGGGATTCCCGGGCGCCGCGCGGACCCGGCTCCACGTGTCCGTCGGCCTCCAATGCCGCGAGCTCGCGGTAGACCTGGCTTCGGGTCAGGCTCCAGAAGTCGCCGATGCGCTGCTGGGCCACCCGGACCAGTTCGGCACCGGTGAGTTCACCGCCGCTGAGGTCGAGCAGTCCCAGCAGCGAGGCTGCGGTGGCGTTCATGGCTCTCCCGTCGTCACGCCGGTGCGGTGGACACCTTGACAGTCCACTGTGGACGGTACATCATGGATCTCAACTGTCCACAGTGGACAATGAGCCCGGAGGGTCGCGATGTGCCACTCGCTTCGCACGACCGGCGTCACCCGCGGTCGCACCGATATGAGCCCGACCCGTCGGGCGCCGGCGGACCCTGACGCGCGCATCGGGGACGCCGAGCGCGACGAGACCGTCACACTGCTTGGCGACGCGGCCGCCGAGGGATACCTCACGCCGGATGAGCTCGACACCCGCCTCGAGACCGCACTGACCGCCCGGACGCAGGCCGACCTGCAGCCGCTTCGCGCAGACCTGCCCCCCGACTGGTTGGCGCTGCGTCACCGCCGGGCCGCGGCCGTGGCCTCGCGACGCTCCGCCCGGGCGGCACTGCGACCGCGCGTCTCCGCCTACCTCGCGGTGATGGCCCTGCTCGTTGCCATCTGGCTCGGCGTAGGGGCCGTGACGGGTGCCTGGTACCCCTGGCCGATCTGGCCCGCGCTCGGCTGGGGCATCAGCATGGCCGGACAGGTCCGCTCGGCCATGGCCCGACCGGCAACCTGACACCCGCTCGACGCCCCGGTTACTGCCTCGTGCGCGAGCCGTACGCCGGGCCGAACACCACCAGCAGCGCAAGGTCTTCGGTCACGTCGTCGAACCTGTGCTCCTCGCCCGCCGGCACGAAGACCACCGAACCGGGACCCACCTCGGCCGCGCCATCGGGCGTCACGATCCTGGCCCGCCCCCTGGTGACCACGTAGATCTCGTCCTCGCTGTGCGGGCTCTGATCGTCGAGCCCGCCCGCCGGGATGCAGTAGGTTCCCACCGACAGGTCCGGCACCCTCAGGTGCTCCACCCAGTCGTTGGCGGCACCGGCGGGCGGCACCCATGCCCCCGCACCCTCGATAATCTGCACGGCGCGAGCCTAGTCATCCGGTGTGGCTCGTCAGCCATGATTGTCACGCCCGCGCAACGTCAGAAAGCGCAGTAGCGCGGAGGTCGCGCGGGCTGGCCGGCCGATGGTGCTCCCCGGCAGGGCGAGTCGTCCGTCCGTGTCCGCTGGACTGGGGCGACTTTGGTCACCGCGTGAATGGGCACCGCGCCATAGATGTGCGCGACCGCGTCGTCAACGACTCGCAACTCGCCCGCTTGTCGTGACCGAAGGTCATGCGAAACTTGTCGAGGCCCGGAAGGTCCGCTCATCCGGGAAGTACGGCGCGTCGCCAGCACTAGGCGTGCGGCAGGACAATCGAGGCCCGCTGGAACTGCTGACTTGTGCGGGCCCACGCGCCATCAACTGTCTGCTCGGTTCACTGCCTGGTCGGTGTCGGCAGGGGTGACAGGATTGCGGGCGAAAAGCCGGGTCGCCGAACCCGTTGGAGCGGCGCACGGCGATCGTCGCAACGTACGCGTTCATCCGACGAGGGGACCTCGAAGACACCTTCGCCATCGCTGACATCCTCGCCAACGACCAAGACGTGCTCGTCCACAAGGCCGTCGGTGGCTGGGTCCGCGAGGCAGGCAAGCGCGACCCAAACCTGTTGCGCCGATTCCTCGACCGGCACGCAGCAACCATGCCGCGCGCGGCGTTACGCTACGCCATCGAGCACCTCGATCGGGACGAACGCGATCACTACCTAAACCTGAAGAACCACCCGTAGCAACCTGAGGACGAGACCGCCCTGCCGGGCCAGCGGCTGCGACGTTTGCGTAGTCACTTCGGGACGCAGGGTGCCGATGCGGTGCCGCTGTGTGTTAACAGTGCGATGCTCGCAACACGTTGGGGGTCACCCTCGTGCCGCATGGTGATCGGATTGGACCCCGGGGGGCCGCGTGAGGCGCACAGCACAGGTCGTTGCGCTCGCATGCGCGCTGCTCGTCATGGCGTCCGCCTGCAGTGGCGACGACGATGACGCGGCCAGCAGTGACACGACGGCGACTAATCAGACCGGAGACCCCACCACGACCGCGGCGCCGGAGGGAACGTTCATCTCCGAGCGGTACGACTTCCGCGTGACCCCGCCCGAGGACTGGTCGGAAGCCGACGCAGAGGCCGATTGGGACGGCAAGGAGCTCGAATCACTCTCGTCGCCGCGCTTCGCCAGGTTCACGGACCCGGCGACGGCAACCAGGCGCGAGTTCGTTGTCGGCGCCGCAACAGCACCAGAGGGGATGGAGCTGGCCGAGTGGAGGGCCGCGATGGTTCGCGCCACACCTGCCGTCTGCCCAGATCCCTCGCCGGTCGAGGAGACGACACTCGGCAGCGAGCCGGCGCTGGCCTGGACGCACACATGCACCGACGGGTACGACGTCAACAAGCTCGCGGCCCTACACGGAGGGCGCGGCTACATCATCTTCCTCGCGTCACCGACCGCGAACGACGATGCCGAGGATCGAAGCATCTTCGAGTCGATCCGTAGCTCCTTCCAGTTCACGGGCTAGCGATTGCCCGCACCCCCCAAGGCGGGTGGCTTCCCCGCTCCGGAGGTCACACCCTCGGCCAGCGATCGGACAGGCAGTTCCACGACGTGCGGCCCCGCCTCACTGGCCGCCGTTCTTGGCGTAGACGTCTGAGGCGTTGTCGGTAGTCACCAGCTCGGTCGGCAGAATCTCCCTGGCCGAGCCGGCGCTACTCGTTCGGCGTGCTCACCTAAGTTCAATCCCTTGCGCCTGGGCGCTCCCGCCCTTGTTGAACCGGTAGACCGCCAGCCACCCCTTGACCGGCGTCTCCGCGAGCTGCGCACGATCGACCGTGGCGGTCCACTGCGCGGGGGCGCCTGGGAAGGCAATGTTGAACTGGCCGGTCTGCACCGGCGGTCTGAACGCGTTGAACTGGGCGACGCCGTCCACCAGGTCCTCGCCGCGGCCGACCTCCTGCGAGACGACTCCCGCGGTGTAGGAAAACTCCTCCTGCGCGCCTGCAGCGAGCCCAACGTCGGCGAGGTTGAAGGGCAGCAGCACGATCCCGCTGTTCAGCTGGGTGAAGGCGAACTCGAAGGCGCGGACCGTTTGCCCGGTCTCGAGATCGACCGTCAGCGCGACCAGGTTGTTGCCGGTGAGCCCGCCCAGGAGAACGGTGCCCGAGTCCCGGCCGACGATCGCATAGTCGGGTTCTTCGTCACTGTCAGTGTTGAGCATGACGTTCCACTCGTTCACCGACGGGTTCGACTCGGTGTTGGCGGAGTGGATGGCGAAGATGCCGAAGCCCAGATCGGGCAGCGACTGGAAGCCGACGTTGCGTACGTCGGTGCCGAGCGAGTCGCCACGCGGATCGGACAGACCCCAGGCGAAGACGTCGATCGGGCCCAACACCCCGGCGGCATTGGTGCTCGTGAAGGTGATCTGGTCGGCGACCCGGGTCGATCGGGGCGTGGTCGAGATCGTGGAGTTCCCGCGCACCACGCTGGAGAACGGCACGCGCAACCCCAACAACTCTCCCTCTTCGCCGGTGGTGAGCACCACGTTGCCGGCCACCATCGCCGGCTGCCGGGCAATGGCGGTGCTCGGGTCGTCGCCGCCTGGCACCAGCCTCGGCTCAACCCGCAACGTGACGTCCACCGTGGCCTTACCGCGGGCTGGGACGGTGACGGTGTCCTGCGAGAACGTCATCGTGGGCAGCGCGATGTCGGAGAACCACTCCGGCCTCAGTGTGTATGTCACGGCGCGATTGCTCCGGTTGGTGATCGTGATCGTCTTCGTGTCCACGACGGGACCTGTGGACTCGACGAACCCGAACGACAGGCCGCCACCGGTGCGTTCACCCATCGCCACGACCTCGGCGCCCACCGCGAGCCGGGGCAGCACGAGGCCGCTGCCCATGCTTGTGGTTCTGCGTGGATCCCCCAAGGGCAGGGCGTTGTTGATGATGGCGGCCTTGACCTGGGTCGCCCGCCAGTTCGGTCGGGCCTCGCGAACGAGCGCGGCGATCCCGCTGACGAAAGCTGTGGACATCGACGTACCCGTGTTCATCGACGCGCCATAACCCGTGCCGACGCCGGTGGACCAGATGCCCACCCCGGGTGCGGTGACATCCGGCTTCAGGCCGCTGTCGCCGTTGCGCGGGCCGGACGACGAGAATTGGGTGATCCCGCCAAACCTCGGGTTGAACACCAAGCCGTCGTCCTCGACGCTCGCGGTGCTCCCGGCGGCAGCGGTGATCGCCGCGTCGTCAGCCGGGTTGGCGCCCAGGAGCGGAATTGCCCCGCCCTGGTTGCCCGCCAGAGGCGGGAAGAACCCAGGCAGTTGATGAATCAAGACGACCGCGCTGGCATTGGCCTGGCTGGCGAGGGTGACGCGGTCAGTGTCTGGGCACGTCCCGCGTCGCGTGACGACGATCTCGCCGGGCTGGACCGTGGCGTAGTCGTCGAAGGAGCACCCATGCGACTCGTTGGCCGGCGTCGATGGCTCGTCGGTGAGTAGTCGCACTGCTGCGCTGAGCGGGATCGCGGGAGACGAGTTGGTGTTCACCATCCGGATGCTGCCGGTGGCGGTGTTGAAGTTCACCAAGGGAATGCCCTGGTTCGCGTCGATCGCGGCGACCGCGAGGGCGCCTTTGCCTGCCGCGGGCGTGTTGAGGACGTACGGACCTCCACCGGTGTTGCCCGCAGAGGCCACGACGACTACTCCGGCGAGCGCAGCGTTCGTGGCGGCCACGGCGTCCGCGTCGTCGGGACGGCCGAATGCGGCGCCCAGGCTGAGGTTGACGACGTCGAGGTCGTTGGCCACTGCCCAGTCGATCGCTTCGACGATCAGGTCGGTACTGGTGCCGGCCTGGCCGTCGCAGCCGAAGATCTTCAGGGCGTACAGCGTGGCTTCCGGCGCCATGCCGGGGCCGACGAGGAAGCCGTTGCTCAGGGTCGTGCCGTCGTACGGGCCGGTGTAGGCCGACCGGTCGATGCGCACGCCAGTTCCGGCGACGGAGCCGGCGATGTGCGAGCCGTGTCCGTCACAGTCGAGCGGGTCGGAGTCGGGGTTCGGCGTGTTGCGCGCCGGGTCGTCGCTCTGCGGGTCGTACGCGTCACCGACGAAGTCGACCCCGCCGGCCACCTTGGCCGTGGGGAAGGTGCCGGGCTCGATGACCGTACGGTCGTCGCTGGCGTAGTCGGCGGCGACGCCGGAGCCCCCGAAGTTGGCGTGGTAGTAGTCGATGCCCCGGTCGATGATCCCGACCTTGACGCCCTTGCCGGTGAACCCGAGGTCCTGCCACACGCTGGCTGTTTGCAGCAGCGTATTGGTGGCCACGTTGTCGGCCTTCGCGACCTTGACAGGGCGGACCGCGACGACACCAGGGAGGTCGGCGAGCTTGTTGCACCTGCCCCGCGGGTACACGTACGCGCATCCCGTTGTAGGCGTGCTGCAGCTGCGACTGCACCCGCCCGCCCAGTTTTCTGATCTCGGGAACGATGGCGTCCTGGGCCGACTCCAGGTCCTGCTGGACCTGCGTCTCCTGGCTGGCTGCCAGCGTGGCGCCCGCCTCGAGCGCCTCCCCCCGTTCGACCGCAACCGGGTCGCCAGCCATCTCCACCATGACCGAGACGGTGCGGTTCGGGTCGGCAAGGGCGGGCATGAGCTCGCGATCCACCTTGTCGAGCGGGATCTCCTTGAACTGCAGCCGCAGGTCGGGGGTAGCACCTGGATCCTGCGCGGCGGCGGGAATCGCGGCGACCGAGACGGTGGCGAGGGCAGCGATGAGCAGCACGGTGCGTTTCACGGCGCACCTCCAGCGAGGAGGGATGGCGCTTCGTGGTCGGAGCGCGTGTACGAAACTTCGGTGCTGGCCGCTGTCCGGATTGGGCGCGTCAAACGGCGGCGCTCAAGCTGCAGCCGCGTCGATCGGATGGGTCACATGCCAGCCGGGCTTGTAGAGGTTGACGCCCACGACATCCAGCGGAGAAGCGACGATCTCCAAACCGCGCCTGTCAACGACGGAGTGGATGCTGTCCGCGACCTCGGCACGGCGCTGTTAGTCCGGCTTAACGGATGCCGCCAGGGCATCGCCGACCTGGTCTACCAGGACTACCAGTCCGCCATCGGGGGCGAGGCCCGACTGGTCGCCCTGCCAGCCCCCCAAACGGAGATCGTGATCGCCGGGCGGGATCACGTAGGTCTCGGTGACACACGAGTTTGAAGGCGGTGGCGTTCGTAGCCACGGAGGCTCAGAGGCTGGGGTGCAGTCTGTCGGTGAGGTGGGTGCCCAATCTGCCCATCGTCGACACTGCGATGGTTGAGCAGAGCCGGGGACACCGGACTCTCGTGGAAAGGAGCAACCGTGCCGGACAACGCCGAGGTGTTCATGCGGTTTCACTCGGTGGGCGGCGAAGACGTCTCCGTGGTGAGCAAGGACTATGCCGGGGAACGGGAGGCGCTGGAGGCGATCGCCAAGGCTCTGGACGAGCGGCGCAGCCTGGTCTTGATTGCGGCTCGGTATGACGGCGAGGACCGCGAGACTGGCGTGGTCATCAACCTCGCCAACGTGGTGTCCGTACGGGTGTCGAAGTCGGACAGCGCCGAGACCGGCCAGTACCTGTAACGGCTGGTTGGCAAAGCGCAGCCCAGCAGCGAGCGTCTGTCGCGCCGCGAAAGGACGTGCGGACCAGACGGCTCAGAGGATTCGTCGGTGGCGGCGGAGCGCGGCTTCGGTCTGGGCTGTGTCATGCACCGTCGACAGTGTGATTAGAGACTGCTTGGGGCCTGCACGCTTTGCGTCTCGTCAGCACCCTTTGAACTGAGTGGTCAGGAACATCGACGCGCAGGCGTATCCTAATGGTGGGTACAGGGATCATCCCTCGCTTCGCGGTCCCGGTAGGGATATCCCATAACGGGCGGGACCCGACTTGACCAAGATCGCGATGCTCGCACCACCCTGGATCTCAGTACCTCCCCGCGGCTACGGCGGGATCGAGCATGTGGTCGATCTGCTTTGCGACGGCTTGGTGGCGCGCGGTCACGAGGTCACGTTGTACGCCGCGCCGGGCTCGCGATCTGCGGCCATGGTCCAGCACGTGCTCCCCGAGGGTCACGAGGATGAGATCGGCTCCGCGATGATCGAGTCCGACCACGTCGCGCAGGTCTTGGACCGCATCGACGATGCAAGCCGGTTCGCACCATTCGACGTTATCCACGACCACTGCGGCTTCACCGCGCTCGCGATGGCCAACCGCATCGACGTACCGGTCGTGCACACCCTGCACGGCCCGTTCGTGCCGTCCACCTCGCAGTTCTACTCCCAGCACGGCCACAAGGGGCACATCGTCGGCATCAGCGAGGCGCAGAAAGCCTCGGCGCCACAAGGGATGCGGGTCCACGACGTCATCCCCAACCCCATCGACGTCGACGCATGGCCCTTCGTGCCGGTCAAGGACGACTACCTGCTCTGGGTCGGTCGCATGCACCCCACCAAGGGCGCCGACCGCGCGATCAAGGTGGCCAAGCTGGCCAACAAGCGCATCATCCTGGCCGGCCCGATCCAGCCCGGCCAGGAGCAGTTCTTCAGAGACCATGTTCAACCGCATGTCGACCAGGACCAGGTGCAGTACGTCGGTGAGATCGGCGGCGACATCAAGCGCAGCCTCTTCGCCCACGCGACAGCGCTGCTCATGCCCATCCGGTGGAACGAGCCATTCGGCATGGTCATGGTCGAGGCGTTGGCGTGCGGCACGCCGGTGATCGCCTTCGACGAGGGCGCAGCTCCCGAGATCGTGGCGCACGGCACGACCGGCTTCCTCGTCGCCGACGAGGAGGAGATGGCTGCCGCTGTCCTTATGGTCAAGGACATCGATCCCAAGGTCTGCCGAGCGCACGTCAAGGCGCGGTTCGCCGTCGACAGCGTCGCGAAGGCGTACGAAGCTGTGTACGCAGGGCTCACGACCACGAAGCCGGCCGTCGTCATACCCATCGAGCACGCCCTCCGCAATCCCAAGGGGATCGCAGCCATAGCGTGAGCGACCATGGAGCATGAGGTCGAGCCGGCGACGCAGGTCGCCGGCAACGTGACAATCGTGGAGGGCTCGACCTTCTGCGTGTCCGCCTACTCCGGTCAGATCAATGCCGACGAGGCTCAGGGCTTGTTCTTCCGTGACGTACGCATCGTGTCCGGGTGGCGGCTGCTGCTCGACGGGCGTACGACACAGCCGCTCATGGTCTTGCAGGAGGACCCGTACCGCGCGACGTTCATCGCCCGTGTATCTCCGCAGGGCTCGCAGACAGAGCTGTTGGTGGAGCGTACGAGGTTCGTGGGCGAGGGCATGCGCGAGGACATCCGCCTGCGCAACCTTGGCCAAGAGCCCGTGACGGTGCGGCTGAGTCTCGACGTGGCGGCCGACTTCGCAGACGTCTTCGCCGTCAAAGAGCACCGCGTACGACCGCACGGGCGCACACTGTCGAGGTGCGCGATGGCGGCCTGGACATCGGGTGGTCGAGCGGGGCGGGGCGGCGGGGCATCTTCGTCACCGCCGAGGGAGGTGTGGCGACGCATGACGGCCTCTCGTTCGACGCGGACGTCGGCCCGCACAGCGAGTGGACGGCCAGCGTCCTCGTACAGCCGAGATCCACGGACGCGGCGCGAACGTGGAGTTTCCGCTGGGCCTGCCATGGCAGGAGTCACCGCCTGCGGAGCGGTTGCGTGCCTGGCGTTCGGAGAGCCCGCACCTCATCACCACCGGCGACCCCGCGCTTTCCGAGACGTTGCTGCGCAGCCTCGACGACCTGGGGTCCCTGCGGCTGATCGACCCTGAGCACCCAGGGGAGTTCGCGGTCGCGGCAGGCGCCCCGTGGTTCATGGCGCTGTTCGGCCGCGACTCGCTGCTGACCTCGTACATGTCGATCTGTCTGGAGCCGACTCTCGCCGTGGGACGCTCCAACGACTCGCGCGGTACCAGGGCACGAAGGTCGACGCCGCGTCGGAGGAGCAGCCCGGCCGCATCCTGCACGAGGCCCGTGCTCGGTGTCAGCTTCCCACTAACCCGCGGCGGCGGCACGTCTACTACGGCACGGCCGACGCGACGCCGCTGTTCGTCGTGCTGCTCGGCGAGCTGCACCGGTGGGGTGTCGCGCCGACTGCGGTGACCCATTGTTGCCGGCCGCAGACCGTGCGTTGGAGTGGGTGCGGGAGATACGGCGACCGTGACGGTGACGGCTTCGTGGAGTACGAACGCGCGAGCGAGCACGGGTTGGTCAACCAGGGCTGGAAGGATTCGTACGACGGGATCAGCTTCGCGGACGGTCGGCTGGCTTCGGCGCCGATCGCTCTGTGCGAGGTGCAGGGGTACGTGTACGCGGCGTACATCGCGCGCTCCGAGATCGCTGACGACGCTGGCGACGTCTTCGCAGCCGAGCTCTGGGGGTCTCGGGCGGCGGAGTTGAAGGCTGCTTTCAACGAGCGCTTCTGGTTGCCCGACCGGGGCTACTTCGCGGTAGGGCTCGACCGGGACAAGCAACCGATCGACTCGTTGACCTCGAACATCGGGCACTGCCTCTGGTCGGGGATCGTCTCCGACGACCATGCGGCGTCGGTGATAGCGCATCTGATGTCGCCGGAGATGTTCACCGGGTGGGGTGTGCGGACGTTGGCGTCGTCGATGGCGAGGTACAACCCGATGAGCTACCACAACGGGTCGGTGTGGCCGCACGACAACGCGCTCGTAGCTGCAGGCCTGATGCGGTACGGGTTCGTGGCCGAGGCACAGCGGGTGGCGGGGGGATCCTCGATGCAGCGTCGGCCTTCGAGGGGCGGTTGCCTGAGCTGTTCTGTGGCTTCTCGCGTGACGACTACCCGACGCCGTTGCCGTATCCCACGTCGTGCTCGCCGCAGGCGTGGGCAGCGGCTGCACCGCTGCAGCTTCTGCGTACGCTGCTGCGCCTGGATCCGGACGTTCCGCGGGGGACCGTCGCCTGGAGCCGTCATGGCCATCGCGGTACGGACGGCTCGAGATAGACAAACTGCGCCTCGGAGACCAGCGAGCTTTGCTGCGCGCAGAAGGTGCGTTGGCGTCACTGCACGGAATCGGCGACCAGATCGACATCGTCGGCGAGAGTCACGAGCGGGACCTCGACGAACTCTCCCCGGCCTGACCACGCCCGTGCCGCAGTCGCGAATCTGGCTGCGGGTATCCCCAATCGCCGCCTCCTCCGGTGGTGACGTGCTGGAGCCACCGAGAGCATTCACGACTGCCACGACGACGAGGCCAACCTCATCCTCGGGTCTGGCTGCCGAGGTCGGAGCCCTCCTGTTAGCGCTGTCGGACGACGCCGACCTCACCTCGATGCGTGCGTGTCGCGCGGAACCCCGATCCCGCGGAGCGCATGGCCTCGGGCAGACGACGCATCGCATCGACTCGGGACGTGAACTCGACTGTACCGACAACGCAAGCGACAAGCAAAGTCGCCCTGCCTTCGTGGCGGTGGCCTGTTGCCGGATCTGCCGAGAAGCGTGAAGTCGATCTTGGCTCTTTTAGATCATGCGATCGTTCCGATGAACGGCAACCGTCGCCGCTCACCGCTCCACGGGCCAGCGCCGGGAAGTCACTCAGCCGGCCGTGCAGTCGATGCAGTGGACGTCGTCCACCTGGTCACCCACGATCAGCCTGGTCACCCAATCCACCAGGGACTGGCCGTTGACCTCCTCGGTGTAGAACCGTCCGTCGGTGAGCACGGTGTGGTCGTCGCCGGGCGCGATGTAACTGCGCAGGCTCACGCCGGCGCCCTCGATCTGAGTCTCGTTGCCGTCGATCAGCGACAGGAGATCCCCCGCAGGAATTCCTGCGAGCGGGAGCCTGTATCATCTGGTTCGCGTCGTAGGCGTAGTCGTGGCGGGCAAACACGATCTCGGGGTCGTGCCGGCCGCTCTGGACGAACAACCCGGGCAAGCTCCACTGCTCGGCGGTCACGCCGGCGTTCTCGGCCCAGTCTGGGAGTGCGTTGCCGATGCCCCAGACGGCGCCGACGCTGCCTTGGACGTCGGGCACGTCGGGGTAGGCGCCTGAGCCGTCAGCCAGCACCGTGATCTTGGCGTCGGGGAGGCGATCAGACACGAGCCCGGCGTAGAGCGGTGCGGCCATGGAGCCGGCGCTCTCGCCCGTCACCACAACCTCGGTCGCATCGGGAAACGTTGCGGCCAGGTGGTCGAGTGCGGCGGTGCCGTTGACATAGCCCTTGTGCTGGATGGTGAGGCCAGGGGCGTACTCCTTGATGGCGTTGCCGATGTGCACGTCGCCGGTGCAGTAGGGGACGTACACGACGGAATATTCGGAGAACGGGTTGCGCGTGTCGGCGAAATCGAAGATGCCACCCTCCCCGGTCGGGCCTTCGTCGACCTTGGTGTTGTAGAGCCCGCTATCCGGTGCGCACGTCTCGGCGGAGAAGCACCCGCCGCCGCCCTGGAAGAAGAAGACGACCTTGTCCGGGTTGGCCTCGCGCACCCAGAAGCTGAACTCCGAGCCATCGGAGCACTGGCAGTCGCCTCCCGGCACGACGCGCTCCCAACCGGCGTCGTCGGCGTCACTGTCATCCGCAGGGCTGGCCTCGTCGACGACGTGCATGCAGGCGTCTTGGGCCGCCTGCCATTCCTCGCTGGCTCCGAACGGGACACCGACAAGCAGGTAGCCGCTCTCGCTGACCTGCGGGTCGGGGTAGTCCTCGAGGCCCTGGTCGCGTAGGCATCGGGCGAACTCGACCTCGGTCTCGAGCTCGGCCTGCTGCTCCGCGGACAGATCGTTCTCCGAACCCGCACGGGCGTAGCCGCCGTAGGAGCCGCCGCCGCCACTGCACGCGCCGAGCACGGCAAAGGCCAACACGACGAGCGTGATTCTGATTGGGCACTTAGCCGTGGGCGCGCGATGACGCGAAGATGTTGTTTTCACGACGCTCCGATCTAACTGTTATCCATATAGATAACCGTTACCCTGCTGCGTGTCAAGTGGTCGGACCCTGCTCCGTCGCGGAGCGAGGCGGCACGTCACCGCGCTCGTCACGGCCCGCGCTCGCGATTGCGACCCCCTCGGAGGATCACAAGATCGGAGGAGGGTTGCCAGCACAGCAGATAACCGCTAGCCTATTGGCTAACCGTTAGATGGGCGAGCCCATGAGATCTCTGTCTTGGCGTCATCGTGCGCCCGCAACCAGGCACCCAGTCGCGGCCGTGCTTGCAGCCTTGGGTCTTGTTGTGCTGCTCGGTGCCTGTAGCGGCGGCGGCACTGACGACGGCAGCCAAACCAGCGTCGACTCCGACCCGACCACAGGCACCGACGCCGCCGGGTGGGAGCAGATCGCCCCGGGCGGCGACTGCGAGTGTGCCGACGGCAGCGAGTTCGCCTTCTGGGAGCGCGAGGCCGACCCGACCAAGGTCGTGTTCTTCCTCGACGGTGGCGGTGCCTGTTACGACGCGGCGACCTGCGCGTTCACCGGCCTCGGCACCGGCGGGGAGGCGAACTATGACTGGAGCATCTACGGCGAGGATCCGGCGCACGACGGCGGGATCTTCGACTTCGCCCGGGCCGACAACCCGTTCCTCGACTACAGCTTCCTCTACGTGCCTTCCTGCACCGGTGATGCGCACCTCGGCGACGTGACTCGTGAGTACTCGCCCGAGCTGACCGTCGAGCACAACGGCTTCGTCAACGGCACCGCGGTGCTCAGCTATCTCGCCGAGCACTATCCCGACGCAGCCCACGTCGTCGTCGTCGGCAAGACCGACGGGTCGATCGCTGCGCCGGTCTACGGCGGCCTAGCCGGCGATCTGCTCCCCGACGCCCAGGTCACCGTGTTCGGCGCCCAGTCCGGCCACATCCCTGACGATCCCGACCTCAACGTCGAAATCCTCGGTGAGCTGTGGGGCGCGTACGACAACATGCCCGACTGGGAGGTCAACGAAGGGCTGACAGCGCGAGACTGGGGGGTCCAACGGTTCTGGATCCAGACAGGCGCGCACAACCCCGAGATCGTGCTGTCCCGCTTCGACTACGCCTACGACGGGGCGGCAGCGGAGGGGGCTAAGTCGAGAGGTCAAGACCCGTCGCAACTCCTCGCAGTCATCGACGCCAACGAGGCGACGATCGAGGCCGGCGGCGTGGTCCAGCACAGCTATACGGCACCCGGCGACGACCACGGGATCACCGACACTGACAGGTTCTACAACGTGATGGTCAACGGCGTGACCCTGGTCGATTGGGTCGACGCGTTGGTCGCCGGCGAACCACTCGACGACGTGCACTGCAATGACTGCGACGCGCCATGATCACCATGGGCCTCGGCGTCGAGTATAGGAGCGAGGGCTGATGCAGCAAGAAGTGGTGCTGGCGATGCTGGCGAAGGAGCCCTCGCACGGCTACGAGCTGCGCGCGCGATTGCGCCAGGCGCTCGGCCCGCTCGGGGACGAGATGAACCCGGGGCACATCTACGTCACGCTGACCCGACTGGAAAAGGCGCGCCTGGTGGCCTCCGAGCGGTCAGACGGGTTGGCGGACCGGCCGGACCGGAAGCTGTACACGCTGACCCCCGACGGCCAGCAGCGGGTCGCCGAGTGGCTGGCGGAGGTGAGTTGGCCCAAGCCCGACCTGGCGGAGTTCCATCTCAAGCTGGTCGCGGCTGCGGCGGCTGGGCTGGCTGACCCGCTCGCCATCGTGGACACGCAGCGCCGGGAGCTGTTGCGCCGGCTGCGTGAGGCCCAGCGTGCCGCGATGGCCGAGCCCGACCGCTCGGACGCGGCGCTGCTGTTGGAGGGCATTGTGCTCCGGCTACAGGCGGACCTGCGCTGGCTGGAGGCATGCGAGCAGAACTGGACAACCCGAAGGAGTCGATCGTGACTGACACCGCCGACACATCGGTGCTCCGGGCCCGCGGGTTGCGCAAGGAGTACGGCAAGGGTGAAGGACTGGTTCGCGCCGTCGACGGGGTCGACCTCGATGTCGCCCCGGGAGAGACGGTGGCGGTGATGGGCCCCAGCGGCTGCGGGAAGTCGACCCTGCTGCACCTGCTGGGCGGGCTGGACCGGCCTTCCGGTGGCGAGTTGTGGTTGGCCGGGCGCCGCATCGACGACCTCGGGGAGAAGACGCTGGCCCGGATGCGGCGCAGCGACGTCGGGTTCGTTTTTCAGGCCTTTCATCTGATGGATGAGCTAACCGCCGTGGAGAACGTCGAGCTACCGGCGCTGCTGGCCGGACGCACACCGCGGGCGGCACGACGACGGGCCGCTGACCTGCTGGAGCGGGTCGGGCTAGCAGACCGGGCGACGTTCCTGCCCTCCGCTCTCTCCGGCGGCCAGCGCCAGCGGGTCGCGATCGCCCGGGCGCTTGCCAACGAGCCGCTCATCGTCTTCGCCGACGAACCCACCGGCAACCTCGACAGCGCCGCCACTGTGGACGTCCTGCGCCTGTTCGAGAGCCTGCACGAGGGTGGGCAGACGCTGGCCATCGTCACCCACGACGAGCGCATCGCGGCCACCGCCGACCGGCTGATCTCCATGCGCGACGGTGGCTTCGTCGACGAGACCAGACTGACCGGAGGCACCACCGGTCGCCTCGGCGCCCTGATCGGGCTCGAGGGCTGACCCATGGGCCGCATCCGGCTTGTCGGCCGCCTCGCCGCCCGCAACCTGCGGCGACGCCCGGTGGAGGCCGCGCTCCTCATACTGGCGATCACGGCTGCAACGGCCACGCTCACGCTTGGGCTCGTCCTGCACGGGGTGACGAACGACCCCTACCAGAACACTCGACAGGCCACGGCCGGGCCCGACGTCGTTGCCAGCGTCGCCGGGGATGCCGTCATCGGCCAGCCCGCCGACCTCGCCGGCTTGGAGGCACTGACCGACGCGCCCGGCGTCATCGACCACAGCGGACCGTTCCCGGTGGTCGGCGCGGAACTCGAGGCGGACGGCGTCACCGGATCGAGGCGTACACCGCGAGGAGAGGTGGTCGGCGGTGCGGCGGGGGTGTGGGCAGTGGGGCGCGACCCGGCCGCGGCCTCGGTCGATCAGCCGGAGCTGACGCAAGGTACCTGGGTGCGCGACGGTGGCGCGGTGGTCGAGGCGGGCTTCGCCGACGCGCTCGATGTCGGCGAAGGGGATCAGATCACCCTGAAGACCCGGCTGTGCACGCTCCAGACGCCCACCAAATTGCCGGACTGTCACGTCGCGACCGACCGGTCGTTCCGGGTCGTCGGTGTGGCGGTCACCGCCGCGGCGAGGCCGTACCCGGGTGTGTGCTTCGCCCCGGATGCCCCTGGTTCGCCGAGGCCATGGAAGATGTCGTGACGGAGGAGCCGCCGCCGAACGAGCCGCCGCCGGACGAGCTCGACGACGTACGCGTCATGGAGGACCCGGTCGAGCCAGGTCTGGTCTGGCTCACCGATGCCGACGCCCGCGCTCTTGCCCCCGGACAGAAGTACCTGTCCTATGTCGTGAACCTGAAGCTGACCGACCCGACCACCGCGCCGGCATTCGTGGACACCCACCCCTCGCCGTCGACACGCGCACAGATCCTGGAGACGTGGCAGCACATCCGCGATGCGCACGACCAGGTGATGCAGGGCCAGGCGGAGGTCCTGCAGGTCGGCAGTCAGCTGCTCGGCCTGCTCGCCGTTGCCAGCGTCGCGGTCCTCGTCGGTGGCCGGATGGCCGACCAGACCCGACGCGTCGGACTGCTCAAAGCTGTCGGCGGCACACCGCGGATGGTCGCGGTCGTGCTGCTCACCGAGTACCTGGTCCTTGCCCTGCTCGCGGCCGCGGCTGGGCTGGCGGCCGGATGGCTGGCAGCTCCGCTGCTCACCGATCCCGGTGCCGGCCTCCTCGGCAGCGCGGGTACACCATCGCTCACCCTGTCCACGGTCGGTCAGGTGTCTGCCGTGGCGATCGGCGTTGCGGCACTCGCGACCGTCGTTCCCGCCGTCCGCGCCGCCCGCACCAGCACCGTCCACGCCCTGGCCAACGCGGCCCGCCCACCCCGGCGCACACCCTGGCTGATCGCGATCTCGGCGCGCCTGCCCGTACCCCTGCTCCTCGGGCTGCGGGTCGCCGCCCGCCGCCCGCGCCGCCTCGTGCTCAGCGCGGCCAGCATGGCGGTCACGGTCACCGGCCTCGTCGCCGTGCTGGCAGCCCAGACCTTGAACAACCAGGACGCCCAACTCGTCGGTGGGACCGATCCCGGGACCGTCCGAATGAACCAGGTGCTATTGGTAATCACAGTCGCGCTGGTCGCCCTGGCGGCCGCCAACGCCGTCTTCATCACCTGGGCGACTGCGCTCGACGCAAAGCAATCCTCGGCGCTGGCCCGCGCCCTTGGCGCGACTCCGGGTCAGGTCAGCGCAGGACTCTCAGCAGCGCAGGTGCTGCCCGCGCTTGTCGGCGCCCTCCTCGGCATCGCTGGGGGCCTCGGACTCTTCGCCGTCGTGGGCGGCCGCCAGGACGGGGTCACGGGTCCACCTCCATGGCAGCTGCTCGCCGTCGTGCCCGGGACGGTGCTCGTCGTGGCGGCGCTCACCACCATCCCCGCCCGCCTCGGCGCCCGCGTCCCCACCGCCGAGATCCTGCAATCTGAACTTGGGTGACGCTCGGCAGGACCGACCGACCGACATGAGGCGTTCGCGTTCGGCCCCTTCAATCCCCCTTGCCTCGAGCACGGGGCCGAAGTCGGGCTCGAACCTCGCATGTTCCAGTTCCGCGACGGTGCACCAGTCGGCGCCGTAATCCTGCTGGATCCGATCACGCCGGCCATCCAGCCAGTTGACCTGATACCAGAGTTGTTCCTGCCTCAGCCACAAGAGCGGGAACGACCTCATGCGACTGACCTGCGTCGTCAGATAGCCGACCGCGCGGCCGTCCAGGCGAAGCTCCCAAACGGCATCTCGGAACGGATCCAGTCGTGGATCGTGCGGCCAAGAGCGGCTGTCATCACACGCAAGTATCCGGTGGAAGCGTCCTCACTTGCCGCCGATCGCGACTGAACTCGCCCACGTGCGACGCCTGGCGAGGTGTTCCCTAGGTCGCGATCGCGCTGGTGGCGCCCACCACGAGGTTCAGGTCGCTCGTGCTGGTAGTTGCTCGGGCAGGCCGAAGCGTGGGAAGAGCTCGGGGGAGCGGAAGGCGGTGATCTCCTCGATGCTGGCGGCGCGGAGGGTGAGCACGATGATCGTCTCGGGTGCGAAGGCGCCCGCGTGCTTGTTCCACAGGTAGCCGGCGATGGCGGGTTGGCCGTTGGCGCCGGTCGGGAGGAGCCGCCAGCGCTTGCGCACGGAGAGCGGCCAGCCGCGGAGGAAGTTCGCGACGGCGTCACGGCCGCGGTACCACTTCGGCCACGGTGGCATGGCCAGGCGCGCGTCGTGGGCGAGCATCGCGACGACGGCGTCGACATCCTTGCGTTCCCACGCATCTGCGAAGCGCATGACTATCTCTCGGAGCTCGCGGTCTCCGAGCGCGCGCAGCGTCGCCTGCTGTGTTTCGGCGGGGACGCGCTCTTCGATCGCCTTGTGGGCTCGCTGTAGCGCGCTGTCGACTGAGATCGAGGTGGTCTCGAGCGCCTCGGCGGTCTCCTTGGCTGAGAAGCCCAGCACGTCGCGCAGGATCAGGACGGCGCGCTGCCGGGCGGGCAGGTGCTGGAACGCGGCTGCGAAGGCGAGCTCGATGCTCTCCCGCTGCTCGTAGCGTGCGTCCGGGCCGAGCAGCGCGGCTTCGACTCCGAGCTCGGCGTCTGGGTACGGCTCAAGCCAGGCCGACTCGGTGAGCGGCTCGCCGAGAGCGGCGTGGGGGTCGGCAGCCGGCCCGTAGTCGATCGGAAGCAAGCGCTTGGGCCGCTTCTCGAGCATGCGCAGGCTGGCATTGGTGGCGATCCGATAGAGCCACGATCGGAGCGAGCTTCGACCCTCGAAGCGTTCGAGTCCGCTCCAGGCGCGGAGCAGTGTCTCCTGCAGCGCGTCCTCGGCGTCGTCCAGGGAGCCGAGCATCCGGTAGCAGTGCGCGCGAAGCTGGGGCTGATAGGGCGCGACGAGGCCGGCAAACGCCTCCTCGTCGCCTGCCCGTGCGGCTTCGAGCAGCGGGCGCTCGTCGCTCATCGCTTCGGCTCCCAGAGCGCGACCTCCCCTGCTTCCGGACTGGAGACGATGCTGCGCCAGCCCGATGGCCCTTCCCGCGGCTCGAGCACCACCACCGCTCCGAGTTCACGTGCGCGCTCGGTCGACCGCTCGATGCGGTCGACCTCGACGTAGGGCAGCCAGAGCGGCCGTGGCGTTCCGCATTCGACGACACCGCCGCCGAGATGCGGACCGGTGTCGAGCGCCAGGTAGGAACCCGCCGCGGCTCGGACGACCTCCGGGCGCCAATGCAAGAGCTCGGCGTAGAAGGCGCTCGCCCGCACCTGATCGGGCGTGTGGAGCTCGAGATGGACGACCCGTCGAGGCAACAGCTGGTTCGGGCTCATGACAGTCGCTCCGGCGCAGCCGTCACTCGCTCTCGTACTCGTCGCGCCGGCGGATCCAGCGCTGCCAGTCTTCGCCCTCGGCGCGGCCCTTCGGTGCGTGGTCGAGGATCGGGTAGTAGCCCATGAGGAACTCCAGTCCACGCCACGTGGTCGAGTATGTGTGGTAGACGGTCCCGTTGTCTTGTACGAAGGTGCTGAAGCCGGGGCTCTCGGTCATGTAGCCGCCGACGTCGGTGCCCGTCGCTCTGGCGTTATGCTCGACGATCGGCGGTAGCCCGCTCCCCGTCATCTGCGCCACGACCTCGCGGCCTTGTTCCTCGGTGTGCGAGAAGCCGAGGTCGTAGTTGAAGTCGGTGCGCGCGGTCGAGACCCAGGGAAGACTCCAGCCCATGCGGCGCTTGTAGGGTTGCAGCTTCTGCAGCGGTGCTTGCGAGACGAGCAGGAACGTCACGTCGCGGGCATGCAGGTGCGGGAGCACGCCGCCGATCGTGTCGGCAATCGACGAGTTGACCGGGTCTCCGGCCTCGTAGCTCGGGCCGAACATGAAGTGGTAGACGAGCAGCTGGGAGCGCCCGTCGAACAGCTCGCCGAGCGCCTTTTCCCCGTCGTCCGTGTCGAAGCGGTACTCCTTTTCGACCGGAACCCAGGGCAGCTCGCGTCGCTGCTGTGCCAGTTCGTCGCCGAGCCTCGTGTGCTCCTTCTCGCGGACGAGGAGCTGCTCGCGCGCGACGAGCCACTCTTCGCGACTTCCAATCTTGGCGACTGTCGTACTGCTACTCATGACTGGGCCTCCTTCTCGTTTCTTGTTGAGATCCAAGAAGGCGACGCAATCCATCGCTCGCCGTCGAACAGCGCATGCGGTCAGGCGATCGCGGTAGCCTCCGCCGCGATCTCGGACAGCTTCGCCTCATGAGCGGCGTAGAGCTGGTTCATGAGGAGCCCGGCGTAACTGACCCTGGCGACAGCGAGCTCGGCCAGACGCGCGAGCGGGGGCGCGCCGGCCCCCACGACGTTGACCGGGCCCTCGACGCGCCGGACGAACTCACCAATCAGCTCATCGTCCGAGAGCCGTATCGGGAACACGCAATCGGCGCCCGCCCGAAGGTAGAGGCGCGCGCGTCGCACCGCCTCCTCGAACAGCTCACGGCGGTCCCCCTCCAGGCGCAGGACGTCAACTCGCGCGTTCAGGACGATGTCGACGCCGGCCTCGCTCGCCGCCTGGCGGACGGCGCGTAGGCGTTCGGCGTTCTCGCCGGCGTCGACAAGGCCGGTACCGCGGTGATGATCGGTGTCCTCGAGGTTGCAGCCGACGGCACGCGCGTCCATGAGCCGTTCGACCAAGTCTTTGGGCGAGAGCCGATAGCCGGCCTCGACGTCGGCGGTCACCGGGACCGACACGCTCCGCGTGATCCGCGCGATGACGCCGAACGCCTCGTCCACCGGCATCGAATCGTTGTCCTCGTATCCGAGGGTCGCGGCGATCGCGCCGCTCGAGGTGGCAACGACAGGGAATCCGGCCTTCACCACCAACCGGGCGCTCGCCGCGTCCCACGCGTTGGGCAGGACCAACGGCCGTGGACCCGTGTGGAGACGGCGCAACGTGTCCGCCTGCTCGGCGAGAGCGACGACGTCTCGTGCTGCAACGGTCGTCATTGTGTGCCTCCTCGAATCGTCGTTTCGTGTCCGGCGGCGCGTTTTCGCTCGAGCGCGACAACCGGAATCTCTCGATCCGTCATCGCCTGGCACCTCGCCCAGTCGGCGTGTTGTCCAGCACCGAGCGCCCATGGGCGCTGCCGCTCGCCGGTCGGCTGGTGAAGCTTGACGGCGAGCGCGGAAAGAGCTGGACACACGACGCCGGTTGTGGGCACTTCTCACTTATATACGGGGGTTGGTTGGGGCTGCGCCTCGACGTGGCCTTCGACTTGGATGCGGGGGAGCCATTCGAGCCAGCGCGGGAGGTACCAGTTGCGGTCGCCGAGGAGCACCATCGCGCTGGGCAGCACCACGGAGCGGATGACGGTGGCGTCGATGAGTAGCGAGACAGCGATGCCGAAGCCCATCTGTTGGAACATGACCAGGTCGCCGCGTGCGAACCCGGAGAACACGGCCACGATGATCAGCGCCGCGCCGGTGATGATGCGGGCGGTGGACGCGACACCCCAGCGCACGGCACTGGCGGTGTCGGCGCCCTGGTCGTAGTGCTCACGGATGCGGCTGAGCAGGAAGACCTGGTAGTCCATCGACAGGCCGAACAGGACGGAGAACAGGAACAACGGCACCCAGGCCTCGATGGTGTCCACGGTCTGGAAGCCGAGCAGGTCGGCACCGATGCCGTGCTGGAAGACGAGCACCAGCAGGCCGTAGGCGGCGCCGACCGAGAGCAGGTTGAGCGCGATCGCGGTGAGCGCGATCACGACCGAGCGGAACGCGACGGTGAGCAGCACCAGTGACAGTCCGAGGACGAACCCGAACACCAGCGGCGCCGGGTTGGTGACGTTGTCGACGTAGTCGATGAACTCCGAGGTGGCCCCGCCCACCAGCGGATCCGCGTCGGTCCCATCGAACGCCTCCGGGACCAGCTGCTCACGCAGGTCGCGCACGGCGCGTGATCGTGTCATCGCTGGCGGGGTCGCCGCGCACCGGAAGATGAGGTCGGCCACCTCGCCGCCGCCTTCCTCGATCTCCCCCGGCCCGAAGCGCGGGTCGGCGGCGAGCAGGTCGCGTAGCCGTTCAAGGGCGGCCGAGACCTCGCCGGAGGAGTTGGTGACAAGCACGTGGGCGGGGTCGGTGGTCTGCGCCGGGAAGTCGCGTTGCAGCGCGAGATAGCCCTGCTTGGCCGCCAGGTCGTCGGGCAGCGTGCTGACCCCGGCGGTGCCGATGTTGAGCCCGAAGGCGGGCAATGCCAGCGCCAGCAGCGCGGCGGTACTTATCGGCGAGGCTGACCGCGGGGCGGCGCAGCACACGGTCGATGATCGCACCCCAGAACCGGCCCTCCGGGTTGTCGCGCTCCAACGAGCGCCGCCCGACGAACGGCAACCTGATCGCGTCGACACGGTCACTGCAGCAGCCCGAGCAGCGCCGGCAGCAGGGTGAGCGCGACGGCCAGCGAGGTGATGCCGACCAGGATCGCGCCGGCGGCCAGGCTGCGGAAGATCGACGAGGGCACCAGCAGCAGACCGAACATGGCGATCACGAACGCCGACCCGCTGAACAGCACGGCGCGGCTCGCCGTCGCCCCGGTCGCCACGATCGCCTCGCCCGGCACCCGCCCGCGGCCCCGCTCCTCGCGGTAGCGCGAAATCACGAACAGCGCGTAGTCGATGCCCAGCGCCAGCCCCATCCCGGTGAGCATGTTCGTGGTGAAGACCGACAGCTCGACAAGCTGGGTGAGCAGCGCCACCAGCCCGAGCGCGCTGATGATCGCGACCAGCGCCATCAGCAGCGGCACCAGACCCGCGACCACCGTGCCGAACACCAGCAACAAGACGATCAGCGCAGCCGGCAACCCGAACTTGACCTCACCGTTGATGAGATCCCGCTCGGACAGCTCGTTGAAGTCGTGATCGCGCGTCGTGCCCCCCGTGATCGTGACCGCAAAATCCGGGTCGGCGTCCGCGCGTTCGACGACGTCGATGACGTCGCCCACCGCCTCATCGTCGGTGACGTTGAGCAGGACCAGCGTCGCCCGGCGGTCGGCCGAGACCAGCGACGGGTCGTCGGTGTCGTAGTACGTCAGCGCGCTGACGCACGGCGCCGGTTTCGTCGCCCGAACCCACCAGCCCGTCGACGAAGCTGCGGAAACCTTCGTCGTCGACCGTCGAGCTCGCCGACCGCACGACGATCAGATCGGAGACCGCCCGCTCCGGACCCGGAGGAAAGGCCGCGACCAGCCGCTCCTCGGCCCGCTCCGACTCCGGGTTGTTCGTCCCGGTCGCCTCGGTCGTAAACCCGGTCAACACAAGCATCAGCGCCACGACCGAACCAACCAGCACAACACCCCACGCCACGAGCGTGCGCCCAGGATGGCGGCTACAGGCCCGCGCAAGCGACGTAGTCGAAAACCTTCATCGGGCACCCCCAAGGTTCACGGACCCGATCGTTAGACAGTCTTCGACTTCGTGACGCCAGACCGCCACCCGTTTTCCGCCGACCTTCACATCGGTACCCCTTTCGCGTTCAGGCAAGGGATACCGAACCCTGTTTTGCGTGATCGATCCCAAGGTGGTGCAGGTGGTCGACGCCGGGAAGGGGGTGGGACTCACCACGACTTCAGCGACCCTTGGTGGGGCGCGGGTCGCTCGCGCCAGCCATCGAACCAGAACGAGCGCCGCCTCGAGTAGTAGTCATCGTCAAGTGCGCTCCGGTAGTAAGCCTCGGCGCTGTACACGACGGTGTAGCCGTCACCGCTGGTGTCCCACCCGCACACGCTGCCGGCTCCGGGGGCGATGGCGCCGGGCGCGCATCCCAGCGACACCGCCTCGCCGTTCTTGTAGATCGTGATGCTGGGTGTCTTGCCATCGGGAGGGGGCGCCCCATCCGCGCCATCTCTTAGGCCTTCATACATGAGATTCATCTCGGTGCTCTGTAGGCGGTGTAGGTGTCGCCGGCGCCGGTGTCGTCGGTGCCGATGTGGTTCCGTGGGGTGAGATTCATGTCGATTCCTGGCTCCCTGGATAGGGGTCGGGTGACCCCGGTGGATCGGTCTACGCCGCGACGTCGCGCTTACGAGGTCGACCGCGTGGCCGCTTACGTGGAACAACGACTCCCGAGATGAAGAGCTGGCCGCCCCATACCCCCCAGGGCTCGCGCCGCTCGAGGGCTCCCGCCAGGCAAGCCGCCCGCACGGGGCAGCTCAGGCAGAGGGCCTTGGCGAACTCGACGTCCTCGGGTGACTCGGCGAAGAAGAGCTCCGGGTCGCTCCCGCAGGGAAGCACCTCGACAGCCAAAGTCTGGTCGAAGCCGGGGCCCACCATCATGTGTCCGTCTACCTCCTCGTCTGTTCTCGGACTCGGTACTAGCGGTACTAGCGGTGATCTGAGCTCTGTTGCTCTGTCGCTTGTTCTCATCCGGACGGTTCTTTTGGACCATGTGGGGGTTGCCGAGCACGTGCACGTCATCACCGTCTCGCTTCAGCGGCTCCGGTTTCGGCGAGGTCGCTCTGGAATTGCGTCGCGTTCTGCCACCCCAGCGGCTCCCAAGAGTTGGCGTCGTCGATGCCGCCTACTTCGGCCGCGTGTTCAGAGGCTGGGTGAGCTCCTGCTCCTCGTCGGCGCAGGCGGCGAACACCTCGTGGGTGCAACGCCCGACTTGGAAGCCCGCCGGCCCGGTCAAGCTCTCGACCACCCACTTCTGGGAGAGGTCGTCGAAGTAGCCCAGGTACCAGCCGCCATACGTGAACCGCCGCTCGTAGCCTCGTCGGCGGCGCCGGGCGCTGCACGACCCCGTCGAGACTCATGAACTCGTTCACGATCACCCTGCGCGCATCCCATCTCCGTCCCATCGCTCGATCGGCCAAGCCGGGGCTGTCGCGATCATTCGTGGTAGACGCTGCACCCGGACGGGCCGCCTCGCGTCGGGGCCAACCCCGAACGCGGCCCTAGACTGTGGGTGCTGAGGGTTCAACGGATTGGTCGTGATGGCACTGGCGAGTGGCGTGCCTCTGGGTGGACCTACCGTGTTGCTCCTGGAGCGCGAGGCGCAGGTCGCGGCGCTGGAGGCGCTTGTGGAGGCGGCGCAGGGTGGCGGCGGGCGGTTTGCCGTCATCGAGGGGAGTGCCGGCATCGGCAAGACCCGCTTGCTGGCCGAGGCGCGCACGATTGCGGATTCGGTGGGGATGCGAGTGCTCGCCGCCCGTGGCGGCGAGTTCGAGGGCGAGTTTGCGTACGGGATCGTCCGTCAGCTGTTCGAGCCGCTGGTCGCGTCCGCCTCTCCGGATCTCCGTGCGGAGCTGCTGTCGGGGCCTGCCACGCTCGTGGACCCGCTGTTCGGGACTTCGCGAGCCACCGGTTCTCAGGACCCGCCCGCGGAGGGCTCGTTCGCGATCCTCCACGGTCTCTACTGGCTTGCCGCCAACGTCGCCCTTCACCGGCCGACGCTGCTCGCGATCGACGACCTGCACTGGGCGGACACCCCGTCCCTGCGGTGGCTGCTCTACCTGACGCGAAGGTTGGATGGGGTGCCTCTCCTCGTCACCGTGGGAACGCGGCCGCCAGAGGGGGAGAGCCGCGATCCGACACTGGTCACGGAGCTGCTTGCCGATCCGGCGGCGGCGGCGATTCGCCCGGAACCGCTGGGGCGAGCCTCGATCGCCGTGCTCGCACACGAGCTGCATGGCCTAAAGCCGGATGAAGCCTTCGGCGCCGCCCTCGAAGCGGCGACCGGTGGGAATCCGCTCTTCATCGGGGCGGTGCTCGACGCCGTTGCACGGGAGGGAACCAGCCCGACCGCCGACAACGTACCCCGTCTGCTGGCAATCGGGGCGCAGGGCGTTTCTCGCGCCGTCGGGCTGCGCCTCGCTCGGCTGCCACCGGCGGCGCTTGCCCTCCTCCGCGCCGCCTCGATTCTCGGCGACGGGACCGGGCTGCGCCACGCGGCCGCGCTGGCCGGCGTGGAGGCGCACGAACTTGGTCCTGCGGCGGCGACCCTTGTTCGGCTCGACCTCCTCCGGCGCGAGGATCCACTCGAGTTCTACCACTCCGTGGTCCGCAGCGCCGTCCACGAGACGCTCGATGTGGTTGAACGAGACGCCGCGCACCGCTCGGCCGCTGAACTGCTGCTCGACGCCGGCGCCCTGCCGGAGAGTGCCGCGGGCCACCTCCTCCGCGTCACCCCGCGGGCCGACCCGTTCGTGGTCTCGACCCTTCGCCAAGCGGCCGCGCGGTCGCTCGCTGAGGGCGCGGCCGAGGCCGCGGTCGGGTATCTCACCCGAGCGCTCGAGGAGAAGATCGATCCGGCTGCTCGGGCTGAGGTGCTGGTCGAGCTCGGTTTTGCGGAGCGGCGGACGAACGGCCCGGCTGCGGCCGACCACCTGCGAGCCGGTCTGGAGCTCCTTGCCGATCCGTCGCGGCGCGGTGCGATCGCGCTCGAGCTGGGCCGCGCGCTCTGGTACACGGACCGGATCGGGGAGGCTCTTGCAGTCATCGAGCAGGCGCTTGGCGAGGTCGATCGGCAGCGAGATCCGGACCTTTACGAACTGCTATTGGCGGAGCTGATCGGCTCGGCTTGGTGGAACCCGCGGACCTTTCCCATCGCCGAAGCAACGATCGGTGACCTTGACATGGATGCGCTGCACGGAGGCCACGGCAGCGAGATCCTGCTTGCCACGATGGCGCATTACGAGTCCCGGCTGGCGCTGTACCGCGAGCGTGCAATCGAGCTCGCCCGGCGCGCGCTCGCGTCCGGGAATCTGTTGGCGAGCGGCTCGAGCGCGTTCGTTTACGCGGTGAATGCGCTATTCCGGTCGGGGTTGCTCGACGAAGCGGTTCCCATCTTCGACCAAGCGGTCGCGCAGGCCCACCGGCGCGGGGACATCTTCAACCTCGCGTACCTGTTGCTCTGGCGCGGCAAGTGCCAGACCGATCGCGGCGATCTTCGAGCAGCGGTCTCCGATCTGCGGGAGGCGATCGATCTCAGCGTCGCGCACGGCATGCGCGTGGCCTGGCCGCACAACATCGGCTTCCTGGCGCATGCGCTGCTCGAGCAAGGAGACGCGGACGAAGCGACGCGAGTGATCGACCGGGGTGGCTTCCCCGAGCAGCTACCGCTCGACCAGGTCCTCCTCGTCTGGTTTCGGCTCTACCGCGCCCGTGTGCGCATCGAGACCGGAAGCCCCGAGCGGGGAGTCGAGGAGCTGCGCCAAGTCGGCGAGACCCTTCGGCCGGTCCTGTTCAACAATCCAAGCAACGTGCCGTGGCGCAGCTGGGCCGCCGAGGGCCTTCGCCTGCTCGATCGGAACGACGAGGCGCGCGCGCTCGCCGCTGAAGAGTTGGCGCTCGCTCGACGTTGGGGTGATCCGCATGCCATCGGCGCCTGCCTGCGCGTGCTCGGCCTGGTTGAGGGCGGCACGGCGGGCATCGGGCTGCTCCGGGAGGCGGTCGAGGTGCTCGCGGGCTCACAAGCTCGGCTTAAGTACGGGCACGCCCTCGTCGATCTCGGCGCCGCGCTCCGGCGCGAAAACAAGCGGATTGAGGCACGCGAGCGGCTCCGGCAGGGCGTCGACCTCGCGCTGCGGAGTGGCGCATTCGGGCTCGCCGGGCGGGCAAACGAAGAGATTGCCGCCACCGGTGCCAGGCCGCGAAGGGTCCGCCAGACGGGGCTCGACGCACTCACCGCTAGCGAGCGACGGGTGGCCCAGCACGCTGCCGACGGGATGAGCAACAAGGAGATCGCGCAAACCCTCTTCGTCACCATCAAGACGGTCGAGGTGCACCTGAGCCACGCCTATCGCAAACTCGAGATCAGCTCCCGCGCGCAGATCGATAACGCCCTCCGGACTCCGGCACCAGGCCCGGCGCCTGCTTCCACCTAGTCTCGCCCGCCGCCCCTCCGTCGGGCCGCGGAAGAACATTAGGGCGAGGTTGGGGGTCACCTCCGAGGCCAATCAGCACCTCCGGGTTCTTCATGCGCGGCCTCGCCTCCGGCATTACGCAGACTCCGCAGCCGGGCACAGTGGCGTCCGGCCCGACCGGCCCGTCGACATTCGGCTGGGTCTCCGACGGCTCGTACGGCGACTGGTACGGCGGCCACGAACACGGCCACACAGTCGGCCGGTTCCACGCGGGAGTTCTGTGGGGCGGTAGTGCTCGTTACATCGAGTCGGTCGATCGGGTACGCCCGGCGCAACAAGATGCGATGAGGGCAACATCGGTTGCGCCCGGCTCGTGGGTTAAAGCTGGGCGGCCCATCGCGCACCGCATCCGGACCAGCCGCATGCGCGTCGGCGCCGGCTGCGTAAACGCATTCGTGCGGACGGGCAGCCCGGCCAGCGACGGAAGGGAAGTGCCGGTCGTGCGCCTGACCGGACCCATTCGCAGCCACAGCTAGTCGCCGGGGATGGCGTCGCGGGCCGACGTCGCGCGAGTGGCGCCCGCGCTGGCCGCGGTCACGCAGGCTATCGCGAGCAGTTGCAGTGGGGTGAGCCACTCGCGGAGGAGGACGGCAGCCACCAGCGCCGCGGCGGCCGGTTCGAGGCTCATCAAGATGCCGAACACCCGGGGCGTGAGGGTGCGCAGGGCGGCCATCTCGAGGCTGTAGGGGATCACCGAGCTGAGCAATCCGACCAGAGCGCCCAGCATCAGCAGGCGTGGCTCGAGCAGGTGCGCGCCGGCCGTAGCCACGGCGAACGGCGCGATGGCAAGGGTCGCGGCCATGCTGGCCACCGCCAGCCCGTCGACGCCGGCCCAGCGGCGGCCAGTGGCCGCCGTCGGTGACGATGTACAGCGCCCAGCAGCCGCCCGCGAGTAGTGCCAGGCCGAACCCGAGGGCATCGACCTTGGTTGGCCCGGCGCCGAACAGGGCGATGCCCAGCGCGGCGAGACCGACCCACATCAGGTCGCGCGGGCGGCGGCTGCCCACGGCCGCGAGCGCCAATGGGCCGACGAACTCGATGGTCACCGCCACTCCGAGCGGGATCCGGGCGAAGGATTCGTAGAACGCCCAGTTCATCGCAGCCAGCGCCAGCCCGAGCGCCAACACCGGTCGCCAGTCTGCCGCGGTGCGGCCAGCCAGCCGGGCGCGGGCGAAGGCGAGCAGGATCAGCGAACTCGTGAGGAGTCGCAGCAGCACCATCCCGACGGGCGGGATCTCGTCGAACAGCCCCTTCGAGACCGCCGCGCCGAACTGCACCGAGAGGATGCCGATCAGAACCAGCGACACGGGTGACAAACGAGCAGGCACCGGCTTCAGCACATGCGGTGGACGAAAGCGGTCCAGCACCATCGCTCGCATCAACTTCTTCATTGACGATTGCGGCCTACGCGTTTGGCATCGTTGGCCGCCTTGGCGAGATCCTGGCCAGACTCTTGCGTGCTGGCTGCTGGCTCCTGCCGAGCAGGAGAGGGGAACCACGCCGTGGTCGACTCGCGCGTCGACACGTGGGTCTTCGTTTGCATGGTGCGGTGTCCAGCGATGGACGCGGCGAGTGCCGCTGCGCCGACGAGGACAGCAACCACGGGCGGTGCGGCGATCTGCGAGGCTGCAACGCGATCGTCGTGCCGCCGACGACAGAGTTCAGTACGGCGATCATCGTCGCCAGGGTGAGATAGAGCTGCCATCGCGACGGCTTGGTGATACCCATGTTCGCGAGCACCCCGTAGACATCGTCGTGGCCGCCGAGCAGGAGGTAGCCCGAGTCATCGCCCAGCAACTGCAGGTAGTAGCTGCGGATACGGTTGATCGCCCGACCGTAGAACAGGTCTTCCATGGAGGTCTGCACGAGTCTCACGAAGGTGAAGAGGCCGAGGAGATAGACGGTTGGGAGCACGACGAGCGCGAACGCATCGAATTCGGCTCCGAACTCTGAGGCCTGACCGATGAAGCCCAGAGCGATGAGCGCACTCGATACCGCGCCGACATACAGGTACGCCCGCGCGGAGCTCTCACCGATCGTCGAGGCTCGGGCCGACTGCAGGGTGAAGTGCTCTGTCGTCAAGACAGACAGCACAGAAGCCCGGTCGACATCTGCCCGGGCGCCGTCGCCCACGTGCTCCTGCCTCGCCACTAGAGGAGAGCCTCCGCGTGCTCCCGGGCCCACTGCGCGAACGCGCGCGGCTTGCGCCCGGTGATCTCCTCGACCGTGGGAAGAACCTGTGACTCGTCGAGTTCGCCGTCTCCGAAGAACCGGAAGAAGGCATCCACATACTCGGCAGGCATGCGCGCGCTCATCTCGGCTTTCGCCTCCTCATTCGACTGGGGGTCGAAGCGAAGGTCACGACCGATCACCTCCCCGATGATGTGCACCTGCTCCTCGGGAAGCAGCGATTCGGGACCGCTCAGGCGGTACGCGCGCCCCTCGTGGTCCCTGGAGGTCAGAGCGACGGCAGCAACTGCCCCGAGATCATCCGGATCGATCGTGGCGACGCGGACATCCGCGAACGGCAGACGAACGACATCGCCAGACCGGACCTGTGCGATCCAGCGGAAGGTGTTCGACATGAAGCTGTTCGGCCGCAGAAACGTCCACGCAAGGCGTGACGCCCGCACCGCCCGCTCGGAAAGGATGTGGGTCCGGGCGACGGCGTTAGTCGTATCGCCGCTGGGCGCCGCCGAACTCGAAAGCAGGACAATGCGTGCGACACCTGCTCGCCGCATTTCTTCGAGCGTTACTGGCAGGTGGTCGTAGCCGCTCAGCATGAACACGGCCTCTACATCGCTGAACGCCGAACGCAGCGTCTCCGGTCGATTGAGGTCCCCCACGACCGGCTCCACTCCTGGCGACCAGCCATCTGACTCGGAACGCTGTTGCACGAGGGCGCGGACACGTCGACCGTCGGCAGCGAGCGCTCGAACCACAGCCCCGCCGGCGTTACCTGTCGCGCCAGTGACGAGAAAGACTGGCTGCTTCTCGAGAGTCGGAGAGCCACTCGGCTCTGGGTTGGGATGCTCAGTCATTCACGTTCCTCCCAGCATTTGGGCCGACGCCGCCGGCGAGTGCAAGACCTCTCCCAGATGCTTCGAGATAAGAATCGGAAGGGATCAGAGCATTCCCTCACGTGGTGCAGTGCGGACGACCCGTCGTTGATGGTCTTGGACGAGGACGTCGGTCAGACTCCTTCCTAAGGCATCTGACCGCTGTTCTTGAGCTAATCCACGAGCGCGCCGTTCGTCAGGTTGACGACGGCGCCGGTCATCGCGCCCGCGCGATCGGATGCCACGAAGGCGGCATGGTTGGCCACTTCGGCGAGCGTTGGAAGGCGCCCCAGCAATGTGGTGCCCGCGAGTCCCGACAGCCAGGACTCCATGGTCAGTCCGGATAGCCCTGCCATGCCATTGAAGAGCTGGCGCGTGTGCGAGGTCGCCACCGATTCCGGAATGGCATGTGGCCTCAGGCAATTCACGCGAATGCCGCTGGGGCCGAGTTCCCCTGCCAGGATGCGCGAAAGCGCCTCGACGGCGGCGGCGGCAACGCCGTTTCCCAGGAACCCCTGACCGGACAACCGCGCGCCCGGTCCTGGGGCGAGCAGAAGAATCACGCCGGAGCCCTGGCTTGCCATGTGCCGCGCAACAGCCTTCGCAGTGAGGAAATTCATTCGCGCGTAGGCCGTGATCGGGTGTGTGTAGTCCTCGAAAGGCAACTCCGCGAACGGAATGCCCTGGACATGAGCGATGCCAACGGCATTGAGTGCGATGTCGATGCCGCCCGCGCTCGCCGACACGGCGTCGGCGTGGCTGTCGACTGCGCTCTCGTCCATGACGTCGACTTCCGCAGTCTCCGCCTTCCCACCTTCTGCAGAGATTTCCTGAGCCACCAGGTCCAGCGATGCGAGAGTTCGCCCAGCCAGGTAGACCGTCGCGCCCTCTCGAGCAAAGGCACGCGCAACCGCCCCACCGACTGCACCACCGCCTCCGTAAATCACAGCCTTCTTGTTCTCCAGCAGCATGTCGTTCCCCTTTCTTTCATTCTTTTCGTTGGCAGGCATGGGTGGCTTCTGGGATCGAGGTTCGTCAGTCACTGGAACAGCGTGGCGAGGACGGGACTCGTCCGGCCTTGCGCGCCTGTCGGGTGCCATTGGTCCTCCTCGCGCATGGTCGCGATGCAGGGGCTACTCGCGGTCTCTTCGCCGGTGCCGCCTCGGCCGCGGCGACGAGGGAGGGTAGTGATCCCCCGCTGCGGGCAGGATGAGCAGCCGTTCAGAGCCGCTGACGTCACTGGTGCACCTAGTGGTGGAGCCCCGTGAGCGGTGCGAAATGCGATCATCTCGCCCCAAGGCTGGCCTTGGACGGGCGCGCTTCGCGTCGGGGTTGACCCTGAGTTCGCCTCTAAGCTGTTGGTTCTGCGGGGTTTTGTGGATTGGTCGTGATGGTGACGGCGGGTGTGTTTCGTTCGGGCGGAGCCGCCGGCTTGCTTCTGGAGCGCGAGGCGCAGGTTGCGGCGCTGCGGGCGCTGGCCGGCGCGGCGCGGCTCGGTGGTGGGCGGTTCGTGGTCATCGAGGGGGGTGCCGGCATCGGTAAGACCCGCCTGCTTGGCGAGGCGCGCGCCATTGCCGGCTCGGCGGGGATGCGGGTGCTCGTAGCCCGTGGCGGCGAGTTCGAGGGCGAGTTTGCTTTTGGGATCGTCCGGCAGCTGTTCGAGCCGCTGCTCGCGTCGGCTGCTCCGGATCTCCGCGCGGAGCTGCTCTCGGGGCCGGCCGGCTCGTCGAGGCGCTGTTCGGGGCCTCGCCACCCGCCGGTTCGCAGGACCCGCCCGGGGAGGGCTCTTTTGCGGTCCTGCACGGCCTGTACTGGCTGGCGGCCAATGTGGCCTTTCAGCAGCCGACGCTTCTGGCGATAGATGATCTGCACTGGGCGGACACCGCGTCGTTGCGGTGGCTGCTCTATCTGACCCGCAGGCTGGAGGGGGTGCCGCTGCTGGTGGTCGCGGCGACCCGGCCGCCGGAGGGGGAGGGCCGCGATCCTGCACTTGTCGCGGAGTTGGTCGCCGACCCGGAAGTCGCCGCGATTCGCCTCGAACCGCTGGGGCGTGCCTCGATCGGCGTGCTCGCGCGCGAGCTGTACGGGCTCGAGCCCGGACGAGGCCTACTGCGCCGCCCTCCAAACGGCGACCGGCGGTAACCCGCTGTTCGTCGGCGCGGTGCTCGATGCGGTTGCGCGGGAGGGAACCAGCCCGACCGCCGAGCACGCGGCGCGACTGCTGGACATCGGGGGACAGGGTGTTTCTCGGGTTGTCGGGCTGCGCCTCGCTCGGCTGCCGCCGCAGGCGCTTGCCCTGCTCCGCGCGGCTTCGGTCCTGGGCGACGGGACCGCGCTGCGCCACGCGGCCGCGCTGGCCGGCGTGGCGGCAGATGAGCTTGGTGCGGCTGCTGCCGCACTCGTCGGCTGGATCTCCTGCGGCGTGAGGATCCGCTGGAGTTCTTCCACCCAGTCGTCCGCAGCGCCGTCTACGAGACGCTGGATGTGGTTGAACGAGATGCCGCGCACCGCACTGCCGCCGAACTGCTGCTACAGGCCGGCGCCCTGCCGGAGAGCGCGGCGGGCCACCTCCTCCGCGTCACCCCGCGGGCCGACCAGTTCGTGGTCTCGACCCTTCGCCAAGCGGCCGCGCGTTCACTGGCCCAGGGCGCAGCCGAGGCAGCGGTCGGGTATTCTGGCCCGTGCGCTGGAGGAGCAGCTTGATCCGGCCGCGCGGGCTGAGGTGCTGGTCGAGCTCGGTCTTGCGGAGCGGCGGACGAACGGCCCGGCTGCGGTCAACCACCTGCGGGCCGGTCTGGAGCTGCTCGCCGACCCCGGGCGGCGCGGCCAGGTCAGCCTCGAGCTGGGCCGTGCTCTCTGGTTCACCGACCGGATCGCGGATGCTCTTGCGGTCTTTCAGCGGGCGCTAGACGAGGTCGACCGGGAACACGATCCGGACCTCTACGAGCTGCTGGTGGCGGAGCTGATCAGCTCGGCGTGGTGGAACCCGCGGACCTACCCCATCGCCGAGGCGGCGATCGGCGAGCTTGACCTGGACGCATTGCACGGAGGTCTCGGCAGCGAGATCCTGCTCGCCACGATCGCCCACTACGAGTACCGGCTGGGGCAGCACCGCGAACTCACAATCGGCCTCGCCCGCCGCTCGCTCGCGTCCGGGAACCTGTTGGCTAGCAGCCCGATCGCGTTCTTGTACGCGGTGGTGACGCTATTCCGATCGGGGGTGCTCGATGAAGTAGTCCCGGCCTTCAACCAGGCGATCGCCCAGGCCCGCCGGCGCGGGGACATCTTCAACGTCGCGTTTCTGTTGATGTCGGCGCGGTGCGTGTCAGACGGATCGCGGCGATCTTCGAGCAGCGGTCGCCGATCTGCGGGAGGCGATCGAACTCTCCGTCGCGCACGGCGGGCTGCTCCACTGGTCGTACAACATTGGGTTCTTGGCGTATGCGCTGCTCGAGCAGGGCGATGCGGACGAGGCGGCGCGAGTCATCGACCGGGGCGGCTTCTCCGAGCAGCTACCGCTCGACCAGGTCCACCTGGTCTGGTTTCGGCTCCACCGCGCCCGTGTGCGCATCGAGACCGGAAGCCCCGAGCGGGGAGTCGAGGAGCTGCTCCAAGTCGGCGAGACCGTTCGGCTGCTCCCGTTCGACAATCCAGGCACAGCGCCGTGGCGCAGCTGGGCCGCCGAAGGCCTTCGCCTCCTCGATCGGAACGACGAGGCGCGCGCGCTCGCCGCTGAAGAGTTGGCGCTCGCTCGACATTGGGGTGATCCGCATGCCATCGGCGCCTGCCTGCGCGTGCTCGGCCTGGTGGAGGGCGGCACGGCGGGCATCGGGCTGCTCCGAGAGGCGGTCGAGGTGCTCGCGGGCACAGAAGCACGGCTCAAGAACGCGCACGCCCTCGTCGACCTCGGCGCCGCGCTCCGCCGAGCGAACCAACGCACCGAAGCACGCCGGCGCCTCCGGCAGGGCGTCGACCTCGCGCAAAGGCTCGGCGCATTCAGGCTCGCCCGACGAGCAAACGAAGAGATCGCCGCCACCGGCGCTAGGCCACGAAAAGTCCTCCAGACCGGACTCGACGCACTCACCGCCAGCGAACGACGCGTCGCACAACTGGCGGCCGACGGGATGAGCAACAAGGAGATCGCGCAAACCCTCTTCGTCACCATCAAGACGGTCGAGGTGCACCTGAGCCACGCCTATCGCAAGCTCGAGATCAGCTCCCGCGCGCAGCTCGACAACGCCCTCCGGACTCCGGCACCAGGCCCGGCGCCTGCTTCCACCTAGTCCCCGCCGCCCCTCCGTCGGGCCGCGGAAGAACAACATAGTTGGGAGGGCTTGGGTGTCTGAGCAGCCGGCCCCGCGACGCGCAGATCCTCCGATCCGCCGCCCGTACGACAACCCAGGGGCGTCCAGGCGTCGAGAGGACAGGCGAAATCACACGGCCGAGGTTGGACATGCGGGCGAGGCAAGATCTTTCCGCGGACCCCGCGCCGTGGACGTCGCGGGGTCCCACATAGGCCTGTGCCGATGGGTTACTTGAGTGCGTAGGCCCGGGTGATGGTCTGCACGGTCCGGTTGCCGTCGGCGTCCCACGCCTCTGCCTTGAGGGTCACGAACCCGTTAGTGTTCGCCAGCGCGGGTGCGTCAGCTGTGCCTTGAACGAGTTCTCGTCCTGGCGCACGACCGTGGTAGGTGTCCACGTCGCACCTCGTCGTACGACACCGATACTCGGCTCCGGCCATCGCCATCGAGCCGGTCCAGCCTTTGGGGCGCGCGGCGTCGACGGTGAACGTGAACGGCTGGCCGGCCTGCGCCGAGTTGAGCCGATCAACAGGGACGTCGTAGTCGACCATGACCACCGGCATCGACTCGCAGACCGTCGGCTTGGGCAGGATCGTCTCGCAGCCCTCGACCTCCATCATCGGTCGGCGCGGCGGAGGTGAAGCTCCACTCGGTGCGCACCTTCTTGCCGAGGCTGACGCCCGGTAGTCCTGGGCTCGGGTCGAGCCTCCAGGACGAACCGGTACTCGGCCTCTCGGGGACCATCACCTTGCTGACGTCTGTGATCTGCGCGCCGTTACGGAAGTACGCCCACGTCGCGATCATCCCGTTGAGGAGCTGATGCGTTGGCTCGCTGTCGCCGCCGCGGCGGGCGTGGTACGTGTCCAGGTATCGCTGCGGCAGAAGGAGCAGGCGTCGGCTCGACGGCTGACAGCCGCATGGGGCGGCCAACCAGTGCTTCTGGAAGGTCTTCCCGGCCGGTCGTACTTCCCGCGGAGGACCGAACATCTGCGAGTTGTACTTGGTGCTCGCGTACGCGACTTGCTGGTAGTCGACGCGTGCTCGCCAGGACGTAGTCGTCCCGGTCCTGCCCGCGTAGAGGTACTGGGCGGCGCGGAACGACGCCGTCTGGCCGGGCCCACGCGTTCAGGTTCTCCTGGGCCAGGCGCCGGACGCCGTCGGAGTGGAAGGTGTTCTTGATCCTGACGAAGTCCCGGTCGGCCGCCGGCTTGGCCAGGCTTGTCGGGGAACCGGCCTCCTCCAGGTGCTGCGTCGAGTAGGTGTAGCCCGACTCGAGTACGCCCTTTAGGCGATGGTGACCGCGCTCGTGCCGAGCAGCGACAGCAGCTCCTGGCCGCCGTCGAGGCTGGTGTCGACGACTGGGATCGTGATGTCCTCCGCGACCGACCCAATGGTCAGTGGGCACAGGATGGTGGGCGCGACGATCATCGCCACGCCGCCCCGGCGGCCGCGGCCCTGCGGGCCTGGGCGTCGACGGCACGCAGGTCGGCCGCGCTGATGAGCACCGCCTTGCCCTGGGCGTCGACGGCGGCGAAGTCCTCGGCCGTGCCGGTGCCGGCCCCGACCAGCTGCGCTTCTTCGTGCCCTGGAAGCGCGGGCGAGCACCGGCATCGTGAGCGGGGATGCTGGCCCGCTCGGGCTTGGTCACCGAGAGCTGGGCCAGCGGCTCGCGCTGCGTGAGGAAGGTGTGCAGCCTCAGCGTGCCGATGGGTGGCCGCCTCGACTGGGGATGCCCCGACCCCGTCCTCCCGTTGAGCAGGCCGGCGAGACCCAGGGCGTTGCTGTGGCCGCCGGCGCGTCGTCGCGCGTGACCTGCGTCATGTACGCACCCCGCTCCAGCGGTCGCTTCTCGCCCGTGATCTCGACGGTGAAGTCGGTCGCGGTCGTGCCGTCGACCGTCAGGGTCTGGGCCTCGCCCTGGTCGGTGACGCTGATCTCGGGCAGGGCGAAGAGGTCGACCGCGTACGTGCTCCGCGGGTCGCCGGGGACCAGGCTGAAGAGCGCGCCTTCGATCGAGTGACGGCCGACCGGCAGCGAGTAGGTGCGGCTGGCCGTGTTGGTGAAGGGTGTCCCTCTGCCGGAAGGTGTTGTCCATGCCATGGATCGTCACGCTGACGTTGCCGGGCGTGTTCCCGAAACGGTCCTTGAAGGCGACCGTGACGTCGTGCCGCTCGACGTCCTTGGAGAATCCGACCGGCGTGTGCACCGACTCGCCGCTCGCGGCGGTCGCGGTGACGTACCCGCTGTACTCGCCGGCCGCCAAACCGTTCGGGTCGAGGCTTACCGTGACCGCGGCCGTTCCGCCGGCCGGCACGTCAGATGCCTTCCGGTCATGCCGGCGCCCGCCACGGTGACGACCTCCGCGGCAACGGGGTTGCCGCTGCTGTCCTCGACGGAGTCGGCGACCTGCAGCGTGGTGTCCGAGGTTCCGGTGTTGCGGAACGTGATGGTGCGGGTCTCCTTGGGAATGTGCCGTTCTGCCACTCGACGACGCCGATAGTCGGCCGCGCCTGCCACTCGAGCGTGGCATGGAGCGCGGCGGGGATGTCGAGCCGCCGTAGCCCTGCTGGTAGACGGTGTAGCTGTCCGACGGCCTGGAGTGCGCGGTCAGCGCCTCCTTGATCCGCTGACCCGGGCCAGCCCGGGTGGCCTGGGCCAGGATCGCAGCGGCGCCCGAGACATGCGGCGCGGCCATCGAGGTGCCGCTCATGCCGTGTAGTGGTCGTCGACGCGGAGCGCCCGCTGCTGGTGCCGGCGGCCCGGGCGGCGACGATACCGACGCCGGGGGCGGTGATGTCGGGCTTGATCGCCCTGTCGCCGATGCGGGGCCCGCGGCTGGAGAAGCTCGCCAGGACGTCGGACTTGTCCACGGCGCCGACCGTGAGCGCCGCGTCGGCGTCGCCGGGAGTGTCGAGCGTCGTCTGCGGCGGGCCCGGGTTGCCGGCGGCGATGACGAAGAGGGTGCCGGTGACGCGCTGAGCGAGTCGACGGCCTGGTGATCGACGTCGGGGCCGGGGAAGTCGAGCGCGCGGCTCCGAGGCTCATGTTGACGACGTCGGCGCCCTGGCGACCGCCCACTCCATCCCGGCGATGATGCTCCGATACGGGCCCGAGGCCGCGTCGCGATCACCTTGCCGACCAGCAGGTCGGCGCCCGGCGCCACGCCCTTGTACTTGCCGCCGGACGCCGCTGCCGCTGCCCGCGATCGTGGACGCGACGTGAGTGCCGTGGCCGTGGCCGGTCCTGGACCGCTTCGCCGGCGATGAAGCTCTGGCTGGCCGACGATCTCCGACGCGATGTCGGGATGGTTCAGGTCGACGCCGGTGTCGAGGACCGCCACCTTGACGCCCTTGCCGCGTAGCCCTGGGCCCACGCCTCGGGGGCGCCGATCTTCGGCACGCTCTGGTCCAGCGCGACCTCCGCGATGCCGTCGACCAGCCTTGGCGACGCCGGCACTGCCGGTGGCGACCGCGGTGCCCGCTCGCGACTGCTTGACGGTCGGCTTGACGACCTGCCAGAACTGCTCGGCGTCGGTCTTGTCCACGTCCACAGCAGCCAGGCTCAGTCGTGGCATGACGACGTCGCTAGCACTGGCGGGCAACGCGTCCG
>CAWCTX010000012.1:0-29858 GCA_963798505.1 uncultured Actinomycetota bacterium | reverse complement strand
GTGCGTGGACGGATCGGGTCCGAACCGGAGCCGGTGGACCGCGGCATCCCGTTGCAGGGTCGCCAGCACGACTCCCGGCTGCACCCGGGCAACACACTCCGAGGGATCGATCTCGAGAATCCGGTTGAAGTGGCGGCTGAAGTCCAGCACGATGCCGGGGCCGATCGCGTTGCCGGCGACCGATGTGCCGGCACCTTGGCGGTGACCGGAACACCCGACTCTCGAGAGATCGCGAGGGCGGCTGCCACCTCTTCTGCGGAAGAGGGGAACGCGACGGCTTGAGGCAGCACCCGATACAGGGACGCATCGCTGGAGTACATCGCCCGGGTTGCGATCGGACCTGACATCCCGGAGACCGGCAGAGCGCAAGCGGGCTTCGATGTGTGCGCCGTTGCCGTCCTCGTTCATCTGTGAATCATCGACAGCTCACGCCAGGACGCGACTGCGCAGGCCGATGATGTCTCGCGCCTCGTCCGGCGTCGCGATCTCTCGTCCGAGCAGCGTCGCCAGGTCGACTGCCTTCTCGACCAGGCGAGCGTTGCTGTCGGCAAGCTGACCGGGGGAGAGATAGGGGTTGTCCTCGTAGCCGACCCGAATGTGCCCACCGAGGCCGATGGCCATGGCCAGGAGGTTCCATTGCCGTTGGGGGCTCATCACGCTGACATTCCAGTTCACACCGCTTGGCAAGGAGTCCACCAAGAACTGCAGGGCGCGTTCCTCCGGAGGAGTCCACGAGCCGCCCGCCCAGTCGATGAACAGCGTCGTCCACACTGGCCCGGGAAGCAGTCCCTCCGACTGGAGTCGACGTAGGTTCCACAGAGCACCGCTGTGGAATGACTCGACCTCGATCTTCACACCATGCTCGGCCGTGACCCGGGCGTAGTCCCGAGCTCGTCGAGCGGGTGCAGGGAGTAGATGGCGTTGGCCGGGTAGTCGGGATCTGGCTGGAAGTACTCGTCATGAGAGTTGAACGCGACCGACATCATGCCCGGTCCCAGCTTCATCAGGGGCACTCGGTCTTCCAGCCGCGCGCCCGCAATGCCGTACTGGATGATTCCGTCCGCCTGATCGCGGATGGCCGTGGTCATCTCGTTCCAGCCGTCCACATCGAGTCTGCTGAGCTTCTTTCCGTCTCTTTGGATCTCCGGCTCCAGGCTCCGCACCCCATGCAGATGGGCGATCGACGCTCCTGCGTTGAGGCATCGCACGTACTCGTCGGCGATCAGCGGCACGTTCTCCCGAGTCGACGGGAGACAAAGGTGGTTCGACGGATACGAGACCCGCGAGTCGCACGCGGCCGTGATGATGAGCTTGTCCATGGTCGGCTCCTATGGACTCGGAATTTCGGGACGCCGTCCCATTCTATGGGTCGTTTGGCTTGTGGTCAACGAGGATCGGTAGCGGGTGGTCAGCTCACCTAGGCCGACAACCGAAACCGTGACGACGTCACTGTCGAGCAGGGCGATCCCGCGAGCCTTGCCAACGCCCGCGGGGGTCCCGGTCGAGACGTATGTCGCCAGCCCTCAGGCTTGCGATCCGGGAGAGGAAACTGACTAGGTGGGCCACGGGGTGGTACATCGAGCTGGCGACGTCGTCTTGCACCAGGGCTCCGTTGTGCCGCGTCTGGATCCGCAGGCCTCCCGGATCCGGGAGCCCGGCGGCCCGGACGACCGCCGGCCCCAGGGCAGAGCCGCGGTCGAAGGACTTCGCGGCGAACCAGTCGACTTGAAACCGATCAGCCAGCGTTGTCGGCTGGAGGTCGCGGGCCGACCCGTCGTTGGCGATGGTGTAGCCGGCGACAACGCCCATCGCGGACTCGGCGGAGACCGAGGCGGCAGGACGCCCGATGACCACGGCGATCTCGCCCTCGTAGTCGAAGAACTCGGACGCCCGAGGCAACATTGCGGTCTCGTTGTGGCCAACGAAGGCCGAGGGCGGCTAGAGAAACAGACGGGTCTCGGCGGACTGGCTCCACCAGCCTCGGCCGCGTGCGCCGGATAATTCTGGGCCACACAAAACACCCGCGAAGAGTCAGTCAGTGGCGGAAGCAAGCGGAATTCACTGACATGCTCGGGCCGCGCCACCGCAGGCAGGTCGGACTCGGAGAAGGCCCACTCTGGAGCACCGGCGCCCAGACGTCGTCGCCCAGTCCCGACGGCGTGACTGTCCCCCGCTCAAGGCTGCCGAGCTGTGGTCCCGTTGGCGACCAGAACCGCACAAGAGCACTCACAATCCGGTCTCCTCTCGGGTTGATGGCTTTCCTGAGCCTGACCCTTGACACCCGTGCCTGAAGCATAATCATGGGACTGCGTCCCGGCAAGTGGGACACTGCCAGCAATTGAGTGGGAGGCAGATCGATGTCCACACGTGAGCGCAAGGCGGCAGCGAGGGTTGGCGGAATTCATTTGCACGGCCGGCAGGCACTAGTGCCGCTGGCTCTCGCCGCACTCCTGGGCGCCTGCGGCAGTCCTGGTCAACCACGGACGGCCGAGACCGATGACACGGAGGCGGGGATCGCGCACTACACCGGCAGCGACCGGCAGGAGGTGCTCGAGGAGGGCGCGCGGAAGGAAGGCGAGCTGACTGTCTTCTCCTCGACCGGCGACCCGGCGATCAGCGAGATGGTCGCCGCCTTCGAGAAGAAGTACCCCTTCATCGACGTCTCGGTCCCGTGCTGCGTCAACAGCCCCGCCGACGTCACCACGCGGGCGGTGGCCGAGTTCCAGTCCGGTCGCAGCGAGATCGGCGTCGTCGAGACCTTCGTCTCCGGGGTGAACGCCCTGCGCGAGGGCGGCATGCTCACGACCTTCGCCACGCCCAACTCGGAGCTCCAGATCGACAGCGCCACAGACCCCGATGGCTACTACGTGACGACACGGAGCAACCAGCGCGGCCTGGCGATCAACACCGACCGGATCCCCCGTCCGGAGGCGCCGCGGTCCTACGAGGAGCTGCTGGACCCGAAGTGGAAGGGCCGGATCACCGTCGCCGGCGGCGAGGCCGCGACGAGGCTGGTGGCCTACTTCGAGGACGCGGAGGGCGACGACTACGTCGAGAAGTTCGCCGCGCAGGACCCTCAGCTCGTCGAGATCACCACCAGGGCGCTGGCCGACATGCTGATCAGCGGTGAGGTGGAGCTCTCCCCGACGATCACGCGAGCGCACGTCGCCGGCCCGATCGCCGAGGGCGCGCCCGTGGAGTTCATCACCATCGAGCCGGTCGACTCGATCAGCACGGCCATCGCGCTGCCCAAGGAGTCGCCGACCCCGCACGCCGCGCTGCTCCTCATCGACTTCATGACCTCGGCGGAGGGCCAGCAGATCTACCTCGAGAACGGCTTCGACTCCCTCGCGCCGGACCTGATGCGGCCGGAGGACAAGGACACGGAGCTGATCTTCCTCGACAGCGGCGTCGAGTTCCTCGACCGCGCGGACGAGCTCGCCGACCGGGTTGCCACCCTCTTCCGATGACGAGGACCATGGACCAGGTAGGAGCCCAGGTCGGAGTGGGAACCATGGCTGCTGCACAGCTGAGGGGGGAGGTGCCGGCGATCGACGCGATCGCCGACGCCTCGCTGCAACGAGCCGTCACGCGAACCTGGCTGGCGGCACTCGACCGCGGGCGGGTACCGCTCGATCCGCGACGTGCCGCAGAGCGCCGCCTTCCCGGGACGGAGCCTGCTGGACCACGTCAACGAGGTGAACGCGCTCGCCGCCCACCTGCTCGATCTCGCAGAGGACACTTTCGGCCTGTCGCCCGACCGCGACACCGCGCTGGCCGGGGCCATCCTCCACGACGTCGACAAGGCGTTCATCCAGCGGCTGCAGCCCTCGGGAGCGATCGAGTACGTCGACGGCTACACGATCGACGACCACGGCCCTGCCGGCGCCGAGCTGGCGCTGGATGCGGCGTACCGGAGACGCGTGGCGAGCCTGGTGCGGGACCACGCCCCCTTCAACTACGCCGGACACCTGCCGCCGACCGTCGAGGGCACCGTCGTGCACTACGCCGACCTGGCAGCGGCCGACCTGGCTGCCGTCCAGGCAGGTGCGGTCCCGATCCACGCCCGATCGGTGATCCTCAAGCGGGACCACCCGCTGCTGCGCGGAACGCGAGGTCATCGATGCCTACTAGCACTGCTCTGCTCAGGTCATGGACGAGCGCACCGAGCTCGACTGTCGGCCGCTCCGCCGCCCGGGCAGCCGGAGATACGCCGTTCGCCGTACCGTCGAGCCGTTCTCGCTGGCGCTCTTCGGCTGCCTGCTCGTCGTCTTCGTCGGCCTCGTCGTGCCGCCGATCTTCTCGCTGGGCAAGATCGCTCTCACCGACTCCGACACCGGCGCCCTCACGTTCGACAACTTCGCCGACATCCTCCCGCGACTGCTCAGGCCGACCTGCTCTGGAACACGTTGGTCTTCGCGGTGACGTCGACCGTGCTGTCGTTCACGTTCGGCTCGCTGCTGGCCTGGTTCGCCGAGCGCACCAACGCTCCCTTCCGGCGGCTGGTCTACGTCTCCGCGTTCACGTCCTTCGCCTTTCCGACCGTCATCCAGGTGCTCGGCTGGATCTTCCTGCTGGGACCGCGCAACGGCGCGATCAACCAGCTGCTCGTCGACGAGCTCGGCATCCTGTCCCAGCCTTTCGACGTACAGAGCATGGCCGGCATGATCTTCGTCGAGTCGGTGCTCTGGACGCCGGTCGTCTTCCTGCTCATGGTCGTCCCGTTCCGCGCCATGGACGCGACGCTCGAGGAGGCCGGGCGCGCGGCCGGGGCGTCGGGGCCCCAGGTCTTCTCCCGCGATCACCCTGCGGCTCGCGGTGCCCTCCGGGCTCGCGGTCCTGCTGATCACCGTGGTGCGCAACCTCGAGGCGTTCGAGGTGCCCGCGATGCTCGGCCTGCCGGGCGGCGTCAACGTGCTGACGACGGAGATCTTCACGCGGCTCAAGGCCACGGTGGTCCCGGACTACGGCCAGGTGTCGGCGTACTCGATCCTGCTGATGCTGCTGGTGCTTCCGCTGCTCTACGGCTACTACCGGGCGACCAAGGGGCAGGGCAAGTACGCCACCATCACCGGCAAGGGCATGAAGAGCAGGCGCGCCGACCTCGGCCGCTACCGCTGGCTCGCGGGTGTGTTCATGCTGACGCTCCCGGTCCTGGTGATCGCGCCGATCCTGGTGCTGTTCTGGGGCTCCCTGTTCCCCTTCTACCGCTCGCCTTCGCCCGACGCCCTCGGCTCGGCCTCGCTGGACAACTACCGCGACCTGTTCGCCCCGGGCTCGCAGGTCGTCCCGACGATGGTCACCACCGCGCGTCGTCGCGATCGTCGTCGCGACGGTCGTGGTGCTGCTCACCGCGGCCGCCTGCTGGGTGATCGTGCGGTCCCGGGTGCCGGGGCGTGCCACGCTGGACTTCGTCTCGGTGGTCCCGCTCGCGGTCCCCGGCATCGTCCTCGGCGTCGGCGTGCTCTGGGCGTACGTCGGGTCGCCGCTTCCCATCTACGGCACCGTCGCCATCCTGGTCGTCGCCTACCTGGTCCGCTCGATCCCCTACACCATGCGGTTCAACCATGCCGGGATCCTCGGCATCAGCGGGGAGCTCGAGGAGAGCGCCCTCGTCGCCGGTGCGACGTATCGGGTCATGCTCCAGCGGGTGCTCGTGCCCCTGCTGCTGCCCGCGCTCTTCACCGGCTGGGTCTACGCCTTCCTGATGACCGCGCGCGAGCTGCCGGTGGCGCTGCTGCTGCAGAGCGGCGGACAACCGCATGGTCTCGGTGACGATCTGGAACCTCTGGGAGATCGGCCAGGTCACCAAGGCGGCGGCGCTGAGCGTGCATCGTCGCGCTCGTGCTGACCGGCCTCGGCTGGGTCCTGCAGATACGTCAGCGACCGGTTCGGAGTCGCACCCACCAGTAGCACCACGACATTCGCATCCGGAGCCGCGCCGACGCGCCTCCGACCACAGCCAGGAGGAACAGATGGGACTCGGGACAGCGAGTCGACACTCACCGTCTCAGGCCTGAGCAAGTACTACCACTCCAGGCACGGGACGTTCCATGCCGCGCGAGGAGTCACGTTCGACGTCCAGGAGGGCGAGTTCTACACGCTCCTCGGCCCGTCCGGTGCGGCAAGAGCACGACCCTGCGCTGCGTCGCCGGCCTCGAGCGGATCGACGACGGTGCGATCACCATCGGGGGGGCGGTCGTCTCCTCCGTGCAAGGCCGGCGTCTTCGTCCCCCCGAACCGGCGTGACATCGGGATGGTGTTCCAGAACTACGGCATCTGGCCGCACATGAGCGTCTTCGACAACGTCGCCTTCCCGCTCCAGGTCGACCGGCGCCACCGGGTGGGCCGCCGCGAGATCGCGGCACCGCACCGAGGAGGCGCTCAACGCCGTGCAGCTGTACGACGTCGGCGGGCGGCGTGGCACGGAGCTGTCCGGAGGACAGCAGCAGCGGGTCGCCCTCGCTCGCGCCCTGGTCTCTCAAGCCGCAGACTGCTGCTGCTCGACGAGCCGCTGTCCAACCTCGACGCCGCGCTGCGGGAGTCCATGCGGTCCGAGCTGCGCCGACTCCAGAAGAGCGTGGGCGTGACGACGCTCTTCGTCACCCACGACCAGACCGAGGCGCTGAGCATGTCGGACCGGGTGGCGGTGATGAAGGACGGGGTCATCGTCCAGGCAGCCGCACCGCGGGAGATCTACTCCAAGCCGGCCAACCTCTACGTGGCCGGGTTCCTCGGCCGGATCAACAGGTTCTCCGGCCGTGGTGGAGGGCGATGGGCTCGGCGGCGAGGTGGTGGTCCGGGTCGGTCCTGCGTCCTCTACGTCCGCTCCGACCGCCGACCGCGCGCGAGGCAGCCGCGCCGTGCTCGCCGTACGTCCGGAGAACATGCGGCTGCGGGACACTGCCTCCGCAGGGCCGCAACGGGCTGCGCGGCACGGTCGCCGAAGTCTCGTTCCTGGGGGAGGCGGTCGACTACCAGGTCCTCGTCGACGGAGGGCTCATCACCGTCAACGAGAACCCCAGCGTGATCCACCCCGTCGGGGAGTGACGTCCGCGTCGAGTTCGATGCCGGCACACGGACTGCTCTACGACGAGGAATCCTCGAATGCCTTCGTCCTCGCCGGTGACCGTTCCGCAGTCCGTGCTGTCCGATCGGACCGCGCAATGAGTGGTGCGCGCATGAAGCGGATTCTCGTCGCGGGCGCCACTGGTATCGCCGGCACCGCAACCGTGCAGCACTTCGCGTCGCTGCCTGGTTGGGAAGCCGTGGCTCTTGTCCAGGCGCCGGCCCGTTCTGCCGCCCGGCGCTCGGCACGCTCCGGTCGACCTGACCGACCGCGACGCAGTGCAAAGAGGTGCTCGGCCAAATCCCCGACATCACGCACCTGGCTTTCATGGCGCTCCACGAGGAGGACGACCTCGTGCAGGGCTGGCGCCAGCGGTCTCAGATGGACGTGAACCTCCAGATGCTCACGCAACCTCCTGGACGCACTGGAGGTTCCTCCTCAGGCTTGCGGCATGTCACGATCCTGCAGGGCGGCAAGGCGTACGGATCGCATCTGGCACCCGGTCCCGTTCCCGGCCAAGGAACGCTGGCCCCGAGGCGACCTTGAGATCTTCTACTGGCCGCAGGAGGACCTGCTGCGCGAGCGTCAGAGCAACGCTGACTGGACCCTCTCGATCCTCCGGCCCTCGATGATCCTCGGTGAGTCGGTCGGCAGCCCGATGAGCATCGTCGCCGCACTGGGCGTGTACGCCTCCGTCATGAAGCACCTGGGGGAGCCGCTGCGCTATCCAGGGGGCGGCCGGTACGTCACCTCGTGCACCGACAGCCGGCTGATTGCCGACGCGGTCGAGTTCGTCGCGACGACCACGGAGGCGGCCGGCGAGACGTTCAATGTCGTCAACGGCGACGTGCTCGTCTGGCAGGACCTCTGGCCCGCACTGTCGGGGCACTTCGACATGCCGATGGCCGACGCGGTCCCCATGCGACTTGCCGACGAGATGCCGAAACATGCGAGGGTCTGGGACGAGATCGTGGAGCTGCACCGCCTGCAGCCACTCGCGATGGCCGATCTTATTGGCGGCGCATGGCAGTTTGCGGACCACGCGTTCGCCTACGGACAGGAGTATCCCCCGGACCGCATCGTGATGAGCCCGATCAAGCTCCGTCAGGCCGGCTTCACAGGGTGCTTCGACACCGAAGACTCGATCCTCTATTGGTTGTCACGGATGCAGGACAAGCGGATCCTTCCGCACCTGTGACATGTGCGCGAGCCCCTTTGTCCCGGGCCGGGGGACGCTGCCAGCCGCCGTCACCGTCCCTAGTTTTTCCTTCCGGCCCCACGCGGCGATGCCGAGGGGCCACAATGAAACCGGCCAGGCGGCATGCGGGTGCCTGCCTGCGGGCTCGATCCTGGGGGACTTGGCCGGAAATGTCGGACCTTTCGCAACGCACGGGCCAGTTCCCGCGCCAGCGCGGATCCGAGCCGTTGCGCGTTGTCCTCGCCGACGATCATCCGTTCTACCGGGACGGTCTCACCGGCTTGTTGCGTAAGAGCGGCATCGAGGTGGTCGCCGACGTACCCAACGGTGAGGCGGCCATCCGCGCCGTGGAGGAGTTCGGGCCGGATGTCGTCGTGATGGATCTCAACATGCCGGGAATCTCCGGCCTGGACGCTACCCGGAAGCTCGCAGAGCTCGCGCCTGCCACCAAGGTGCTCGTCCTCACCGTGTCGGCGATGGAAGCCGATGTGACAGAGGCGATCGTGGCCGGCGCGACTGGCTACGTGCTCAAGGAGGCGCCCGTCGAGGACGTGGTCGCTGCCATCGAGGCCGTCGCGGCCGGGCACTCCTACATCTCACCGCGTATCGCGACCCTGCTGCTCCGGCGAGTCCAAGATGCCGAGGGCGCCCCGCCTGTGGTCAGCGCCCACCTCACCAGCCGCGAGCGAGAGGTCCTCGCGCTGCTCGCGGAAGGATGGGCGAACAGCGAGATCGCCGAGAGGCTCATGATGAGCCCGAGCACTGTTCGTCATCACATCTCCAACATCCTGATCAAGCTGCAGGTCCAGAACCGAGTGCAGGCCGCGGTGCGAGCCGTACGCGGCAAGATCGTGTAGGCGGGCGAGGTCAGGGCCCATGCTTGCGGGGCGGCAGAGTCGCGGATACTTTCGCCGTCGAGGCGTCTCAACCGGTCGGGAGGAGACGTGACCTCGAGTGTCAAAGGCAACAGGCCGGCGCCAACCGCGAGGTTGAGCGCGCGGTATCTCGCCGTGCTCGCTGCCTGTATCTGCGTCATCGCGACACTCTTGGTCCACCTCACTGACCTCAACCCCGACGTCGGCAACCGACGATTCCATGTCGGACTCGAGACCGCTGACGCCATGGTGTTGGTCTTTGTCGCGGCTGTGCTGCTCGGGCGTTTTCGTCGTGATGGTTCGCGTCGCAGCCAGCTCATGCTGACCGCCTTCATCGTCCTGGCGCTCAAGAACCTGTTCTTCGCCGTGACAACCATCGTGGTTGACGACTTTCCGCTCAGCCCGTTCACGATCTGGGCGACCGCGATCAACGGAGCCCTGGGTGCGCTCCTGCTCGCTGCGGCCGCGGTCCTCCCGGACCGCAAGGTCACGAACACGCGGCCCACTGTGCTGGTGCTCGCCCCCAGTGTCGCCATCGTCGTGGTCGTAATACTGCTGGCGGCCGTCTTTGAGGACCATCTCCCCACCGCGCTGGAGTCGCAGAACTTCGCGGCACTCGAGTTGCTGAGCGGCAACCCGGTGAAGATCATGGTCGACGTCATCACCGCCATCTGCTACGGCGTCGCCGCCTTCGTCTTCGCCCGCCTCGCCGATGAACACCATGACGAGTTCATGAAGTGGGTGAGCATCAGCGCGGTCATCGCGGCCGTGGCCTTCGTCAACTACGCGCTGTACCCGTCCCGCTTCACACGACTGTTCTACGGCGGCGAGGTCCTGTGGATCGGCGCGGTTGCCGCCCTGCTATACGGAGCGGTTCGGGAGATCTCCACCCTCGAGGCCGCAATGGTGCGCACGGCGGTGCTGGATGAGCGCCGACGGATCGCCCGCGACCTGCACGACGGCGTTGCACAGGAGCTGGCGTACATCTCGTCGCAGCTGCGTTGGTTGATCCGCAGGCCCGACGATCCGCAGTCGATGGGAAAGATCCTCGACTCGGTCGAGCGCGCCCTGGACGAATCGCGCGGGGCGATCGCCGCGCTCAACCGGCCGTTCGACGAGCCGTTCGACGTCGCGCTCGGCCACGCCGCAGGCGATGTCGCGGACCGTGTCGGCGCCCGGCTCCAGCTCGACTTCGACCGCAACGTGCGACTCAGCGCCGACTGGCGGGACGCCCTGCTGCGCATCGCCCGCGAAGCGGTCGGCAACGCGGTCCGCCATGGTCACGCACGCACGGTGACCATGCAACTACGGGACGGTGAAGCGGTCTGGATGCAGGTTCACGACGACGGCGACGGCTTCGACGTGAGTGCCCCCGTGTCGGCCCAGAGCTTCGGCCTGACCAGCATGCGGGAGCGCACTGAGTCGCTCGGCGGCCAGTTCAGCATCGAGTCGACACCTGGCGCTGGTACAACCGTCGAGGTCGTGATCCCGTGACTGAACCGCCAGAAGCAGGACTCACGGCCAGCCAAGCCGTCGCGTTGACTGTGGCGACCTGCCTCACCGTCACCCTCCTGCTTCACGTGGCCGACGTCGGGGTCATCGAGTTCGATGATCTTCGCGAGGGGCAACTCGAGACAGCGGCGGCCATGGTCCTTGTCTTCGTTGGCGCGGTGCTGCTCGGGCGCTTTCGACTGTACGGCTCCCGGCGGGACCTGCTACTTGTCGCCAGCCTCTTCGTGCTCGCGGTCGACAACCTGTTGTCCACGTTCCTGACGACGGCTGCCGACTCGTTGTCAAGGAGCGGGTTTGCGACGTGGGCCGCCGCTGCGAGTGGCGCCCTCGGCGGCATCGTGCTCGCGGCCGCGGCCGTCCTGCCCGACCGGCCGATCCGGCGAAGAAATCGCGCGGCGCTCGCAGCTCTTCTAGCGAGCGCGACAACGATGGCCGTCATTGTCGGCTTAGCAGCCGCTCTCGGAGACTCACTGCCATCCGCATTCGAGTCCCTTCCCCAGAGCGCGGACGAAATGCAACTGCTGAACGCGCATCCGCTGCTCGTCGCGGTGGAGGCAGCAACTGCCCTGTGCTATGGCTTGGCCGCGGTGGTCTTCGCGCGGCTCTCTGAAGCCACTGACGACCACTTCATGAGATGGCTCGGCATCGGCGCGGCGATCGCGGGCGTCGCCTTCGTGAACTACACACTCTTTCCTTCGGAGTTCACCGAGTTGCTCTACGCCGGTGACCTCTTCCTTCTCGCGGCGGTGCTGGTGCTGCTGATCGGGGCGGTCCGCGAGATCTCGAATGTCGAAGCCGCACACCTGCGTTCCGCCGTGCTCGAGGAGCGCAAGCGGGTCGCGCGTCATCTCGACGACGGGGTTGTCAAGGAGTTGGCCTACGTCAGCGCACAGACGGAGCTCTTCGTTGATGGAGCAGGCACGGGCCCGCCTCTCGGCAAGATCCTCGACTCGGTCGAACGTGCCCTGGAGGAATCCCGCGGGACGATCGCAGCGCTCAACCGGCCCTTCGACGAGCCGTTCGACGTTGCCCTCGGGCACGCCGCCAGAGATGTCGCCGACCGTGTCGGCGCCCGGCTCCAGCTGGACCTCGACCGGAATGTGGGGCTCAGCGCCGACTGGCGAGACGCATTGCTGCGCATTGCCCGCGAGGCGGTCGGCAATGCGGTCCGTCATGGTCACGCACGCACGGTGACCTTACGGCTACGCAACGGTGATGCGGTGCGGCTTCAGGTGCGCGACGACGGGGATGGTTTCGATGTTCACGCCTTCGTATCGGCACAGAGCTCTGGGTTGACGAGCATGCGCGAGCGCACCAAGTCGCTCGGCGGGCAGTTCAGCATCGAGTCGGCACCTGGCGCTGGCACCACAGTCGAGGTCGTGGTTCCGTGACCGGCTCGCTGCGCGTCCTCATCGCCGACGATCATGCACCGGTGCGCGAGTCCGTCAGGCAGACGCTCGATGATGCCGGATTCGTCGTCTGTGCCGAGGTGGCCAACGCCAACGATGCGATCTCTGTGGCACTCCGCGAGCACCCCGATATCTGCTTGCTGGACGTGCGGATGCCGGGCAATGGCATCTTGGCGGTCGCGGAGATCGCGTCCCAGTTGCCGGATTCGACCGTCGTCATGCTCACGGTTTCAGCCGAGGCTGAGGATCTGTTCGACGCGCTCACGGCCGGCGCGGCGGGATACCTGCTGAAGGACATGGACCCGGCAGAGCTGCCGGCCGCGGTGCGGGCCGCCGTTGCGGGCGAGGCGCCTATGCCCGGTTGGCTCGCCGGCCGGCTCGTGGAGGAGTTCCGTCGGCGGGGCCGCCGCACCAGCCTTGTCGCCAGGGACGGACATGCGGTCGAGCTGCCGCGCCGCGCGTGGGACGTTCTCGAGTTGCTCGCCGCGGGCCTCACGACGACCGACATCGCGAGGCGGCTTGCGATCGACGCCGTCACGGTTCGGCGGCACATCTCCGAGCTGCTCCGCAAGCTCGGAGTGTCAACACGGGAAGAAGCGGTGGAACTGCTGAAACCGCATGGCCACGGTGCTATTCGTTCAGACGCCTGAACGGAAATACGGCCGACACACCAATTACCCGCGCACGCGCTTCGCGGTTTGCTGACCTTGGGATCGATCTCGGTCTCGGCAGTTCGATCGCCACGGGCGGCCGCCAATCATGCCCCGGCAACGGGGCGGGCGAGGGCGAGGTGGGGGAATGTTTCGTCGGTTGAGGCGCGCGTCCGGTCTAGGTGCAGGAATTCTGGCGCTGGTCGCCACCATGGCTCTGATCCCGACCCCCGCCGTCGCCGCCGTGACGTTCACGGTAAACAGCACCGCCGACGCCGTCGATGTCGCCGTGGGAGACGGCCTCTGTGCCACCTCGGCTGGAACGTGCACGCTCCGCGCCGCCGTGCAAGAGACCAACGACCTGCCCGGCGCGGACAACATCATCGTGCCCGCGGGGACGTACGAGCTCGCCCTCCCTCCGCTGAACGAGAACCTCGCCGACAGCGGCGACCTCGATGTCATCGGCTCGGTAACGGTGACAGGCGCCGGCGTGGGAGCCACCATCATCGACGGAGGCGAACCCTTCACCGGCGCGCCGGTCGAGCAGCTCTCCCTCGACCGCCTCTTCGAGATCCACCCGACGGCCAACAACGTCACCATCTCCGGGGTCACCCTGCGCGAGGGCTGGCACCAGGAGGCCGGAGGCGCCGTCCACAACTCGTCGCACGGGAGCGTCACGTTCCGGGGTGTCGAGGTGCTAGACAGCTTTGCCACCACTTCCGGCGGAGGCATCTACCACGGTGAGCCGATCGACTTCAACTGTGTCGAGCCCTGCATCGGCGGCACCGGCAGCCTTGAGCTCGTCGACTCGACCGTTTCCGGCAACACCACCGGCGGCGAGGGCGGCGGGCTCTTTGTCATGTTCGGCACCCTGCAGATCACCGGCGGGACGATCACCGACAACCAGGGGCGCAACGGCGGCGGACTCTACAACGCGGGCCAGCTGAGCGAGACCGGCTTCCCGAGCCGCGCCGTCATCACCGGCACCACGATCTCCGGCAACACCGCGCTCGCCGGCGGCGCCGGCATCTTCAGCGAGCACGAGGGCGCGCTCTCGCTGACCGACGCCACCGTGACCGAGAACGCCGCATTCGACTACGGCGGCGGAGTTGCGGTCACGTCCAAGGCGAGCCTGACCGTCACCCGGGGCATCTTCTCCGCCAACGAGGCCGTCGGCGACGGCGGCGGCGTCTACGCCGACGCCGAACGCTCGGTCACCATCAGCGGAGCAACCTTCTCCGACAACGTCGCCGGCGCCACCATGACCGACGAGCTCGGCCTGCCGGTCGAAGGCGGAGGCGGCGGCGGCGGCCTGGCTGCCGGTGGCAGCGGCGCGATCACGGTCACCAACGCGACATTCGCCACCAACCTGTCCACCGGTGCCGGCGGCGGCATCCTGATCAACAACAACGGCTCGGTGCGGATCGTCGACAGTGCCGTACGCGACAACCGCACCCAGGCCGCCGGTGGCGGCATCCAGAACGAGGGCATGCGGGTCACCGTCGAACGGGCGACCATCACAGACAACCGCGCCGCTCTCGATGGCGGTGGCGTCCACAGCGAGGGCAGCGGCGACTTCACCCTCAAGGACAGCAGCCTGTTCCGCAACACCGCGGAGAACGGCGGCGGGTTCGCGAACGCAGCCGACGGCGCGACACGCGTCGTCGGCACCACCGTCTGGGACAACCGCGCCGTCGTCGGGATCAACGACGACTCCGGGCTCGGTGGGGGCATCTACGGGCTGGGAGACGCCCAGGCCCAGTACGAGAACGTCACCATCTCCGGCAACCTGGCGCAGGTGCGAGGCGGCGGCTTCTACACCGACTCCGACGCGGCGGTGTCTATCGTCAACGGCACGATCACCGGCAATCTGGCGCCGACCGCGAGCGGCGTCGGCGGCGAGCTCAACGTCGTCAACTTCCCGATCATGCCCAGCACGTCGGTGCTGTTCCGCAACACCATCGTGGCCGGCAACCTGCACAGCCAGGCCTGCAACTTCGCCCTCGGGTCCGAGGGCGGCAACCTGGAGGACGGCGACTCGTGCTTCTTCCGCGGCACGCGGGACCGCACCCACGCAAGCAGCCCGGGGCTGGACGCGATTGCTGACAACGGCGGGCCGACGCTGACCCACGCCCTCCAGGAGGGCAGTTTCGCGCTCGATGGTGGCGTGACCCCGTGTCCGCCTACCGACCAGCGAGGCGTGACACGGCCGCAGGGCGCGCTGTGCGACATCGGTGCGTTCGAGTTCGAGGGCCCCTTCCCCGCGCCGGACACCACACCGCCGGACACAGCCGTGGTCGACGGACCGCTGAGCACGGGCGAGGTCGCCACCTTCGTTTTCAGCGGCACCGACGACGTGACCCCACCGGCCGACCTGCTGTTCGAGTGCCGGTTCATCAACACCGACCCCACCGAGCCCCCCGAGCCGCCGGACCCGACGGCACCGCCCGACCCCGAGCTCGTATTCCTCGGGTGCCCGAATCCCTACCAGGTGACGGCCATCGCGGAGGGCTTCAACGCCCTCGAGGTCAGAGCGATCGACCGGGCCGGCAACGTCGACCCGACGCCGGCCGTGCACCACTTCGTCGGAGGAGAAGACTTCGCTCCGCCCGAGACGTTCTTCACCCTCACGCCGCCCAACCCGAGCGCCGGCCGCACCGCGATCTTCGGATTCGCGGGCACCGACGACGTGACGCCGCCAGTCCTTCTCGAGTACGAGTGCCGCATCGACAGCTTCGACCCCGAGGCCTGGCTTGAGTGCACGAGCCCCACTAGCTTCACGAACCTCACCACGGGTCAGCACCGGGTCGAGGTCCGGGCGATCGACGAGGCCGGCATCGCCGACCCCACGCCCGCCACCTACATCTGGACGGTCGCGTCACCGACAGACTGCGCCGAGGCCAACGTGACTGTTCCCGCCGAGGCCGACAGCTGGATCGACGAAGGCAACACCGAGGAGAACTTCGGCGCAGACATCTCGCTCACCGTTCGGTCGGCGGAGGGTGGCGAGGATGCTCGCACGCTCGTGCTGTTCGAGGTGCCCACCGGCTTACCCGCCGAGTGCGAGCTGCTATCGGCACGACTGCGCCTCTACTCCGAGGGAGCACCCGGGCGGACCCTCGAAGCGGTGCCAATCGCCGGACCATGGGGCGAGAACACCGTCACGTGGCTCAACCAGCCGACGACGAGCGGCACTCCTGCCACGGCCACCTCGGGCACCGGGCACCGGGAGTGGGACGTCACGGCTCAGGTGACAGCCATGCTCGACGGCAGTCTCACCAACAACGGATGGCTCATCCAGGACTCCGTCGAAGAGGACCCGCAGGGCGAGGAGCAGTCCTTCTCCAGCCGCAACACGCCAATCGAGCCCGACGCGCCGCCGGAGGTGCCGCAGCTCGTGCTGCGGTTCGACGTCCCCGACGCGCCGCCGCCCCCGCCGCCGCCCGCGCCGACACCCCGCACTGGTGAGCTGCGGCCAGGTGCTCACCGAGAGCACCCTCGTGCTCAACGACCTGTTCGACTGCCCGCTGGACGGCCTGGTCATCGGTGCCGCGAACATCCACGTTGACCTGGGCGGCCACATCATCGACGGTCTCGGCTACATGGAGCACCAGATCGTCACGCCGGGCCCGATCGAGCCCCCCGAGGAGGGCCTCCCCGCCGGCGTGCGCAACCTCGGCTACGAGAACGTCGTCGTCTCCAACGGCACGGTCCAGGAGTTCGGCTACGGCGTGCTGCTCATGGCCGGCACCCGGTTCAACACCGTCGAGGGCTCTGACCATCAACGGCAACGCCACGGCCGGTGTCGAGCTGGCCGACGCCGACGACGGCCGCAACGGCAACACCGTGCGCAACAACACGTTCGACGGCAACGAGATCGGCGTCTCGCTGATGATCGGCTCCGAGAACAGCGTCGTCGAGAACAACACGTTCACCGGCAACCTCGGCCTCGGCATCTTCCTCTTCGACGCCAGCGGCCACCGGATCGCCAACAACGTCATCAGCGGCGCGATCTCGACCGACCCCGCGCTGAACAGCGACGGTGGGATGCGCCTCGAGGGCGCGACCGACAACGTCATCACTCGGCAACACTCTCGTCGACACCGGTGACGCCGGCGCTCGTCATCAGCGCCGGTTCGCACCGCAACCTCGTCGAAGGCAACACCATGTCCCGCGCCGGTGACGCCGGCGTGACCATCGAGGACTCCGACGGGAACCGCATCATCGCCAACGTCTCCCACCTCGGCTCCGACGCCGGCATCAGCCTCAACGGCTCGAACGGCAGCGAGATCCGGGGCAACGACGTGCGCTTCAACCCCGGCGGCATCGAGCTCGAGAACTCCAACGGCAACGTGATCGAGTCCAACATCGCCGGGCCTCGGCGACGGCACCGGCATCGAGGTCGACGGCATCACCAACCGGATCAGCTTCAACGCCGTGAACGGCAACACCGGCGGCGGCATCGCGGTCGCCGGCGACGCGGTCGACCCGCTCGGCAACCCCAACCCCGCTCTCGGCAACCGCATCGAGCACAACACCGCGCACAACAACGGCAGCGACGGCATCGCTGTCGGCGGCGTGGGCCACACGGTCGGCGGCAACGCGGCCAACAACAACGACGGTTGGGGCATCTCCGTCGAGGCGGACAACGTCGACGGCGGCGGCAACACCGCCAACGGCAACGCCGAGCCCGACCAGTGCACCGGGGTGGTCTGCGCCCCGGGTGCCGCGGTGCCGACCCTCGCCCCGGACATCACCGCCCCCGACACGACGATCACCGAAGGCCCGGCCAACCCGACCAGTGGCTTCCAGGCGGCCCGATTCACCTTCACCGGCAACGACAACGTGGCCCCGGTCACCGCATTGCGCTTCGAGTGCCGGCTCGACGCGCCGCCGGACCCACCGCAGGATCCCGACCCGGATCCTGACCCGCCGGACCCGACCGAGCCACCGGAGCCACCGGACATCCCCGAGGGCGAGAACTGGGGAACGTGCGTGAGCCCCAGGGTGTTCCAGTTCATGCCTACGGGTGAGCACAAGTTCGAGGTGCGCGCCATCGACCCGTTCGGCAACTTCGACGCGACCCCGGCCGAGTACATCTGGAAGGTCGTGCCCGCTGCGCCCGGACCGGACGCAACCCCGCCGAGCACGACGATCTTCGAGCAGCCGGACACCGCAAGCACGAGCCCGAGCGCGACCTTCGCGTTCCGCGGCAGCGACAACGCGACCCCCGGTCCGCACCTCAGCTTCCAGTGCCGGCTCGACAGCACCAACGAGGCTGACTTCGCACCGTGCACCAGCCCCGTGACTCTGACCGGTCTGGCGCTCGGTTCGCACACCTTCGACGTACGCGCCGTCGATCTGGCCAGGCAACGCCGACCCGACGCCGGCCAGCGTCACCTGGACGGTCGGCGCAGCACCACCCGACGTCGACCCGCCTGACACGACGATCGACTCCGGACCGGACCTCACCACCGTGAGCACGGAAGCGACGTTCACGTTCTCCACCGACGAGACGGGCGCCACGTTCGAGTGCTCGCTCGACGGGGCGGCGTTCGCGGCCTGCACATCCCCGCAGAGCTACCCGGGCCTCGGCGTCGGCAGCCACACCTTCCAGGTCCGTGCGGTCGACGGAGCGGGCAACACGGACCCCACCCCTGACTCGTTCACCTGGACGGTCTCCGCTCCTCCGGTGCTGACCACGGTGAGCTGTGGCCAGGTGCTGACCCAGAGCACGCTCCTCGACAACGACCTGGTCGACTGCCCAGGCGACGGACTGGTCATCGGCGCACACGGCATCACCATCGACCTCAACGACCACACGATCGACGGAACCAACCTCGGGTTCGGAATCCGCAACGACGGGTTCGACTCGGTCACCATCACCAACGGCACCGTGAACGAGTTCGACGTCGGCGTCTTCCTCAACACCGGGTCGGCCGCCAACATCGTCTCGACCCTGACCCTGCAGCTCAACCAGGTGGCCGGCGTCCAGCTCTCCAACGCCGACGACGGCGTCAACGGCAACATCAGTCCGCGACGAACACCTTCGCCGGCAACGCCCATGGCCTCTGGCTGCTCAACGGCACCCAGGGCGCGGTCATCGCCGACAACATCGTGAGCGGCAGCTCCCTCGACGGCGTCCTCGTCCAGAACGCCAGCGGCAACCGGCTCGAGCGAAACGTCTTCACGACGTCGAGCGGCATGGCGATCCGTCTCGAGGGCGCAAGCGGCAACACGATCGCCGACAACCTGGTCAATGACGCCTCAGGCGCAGCCATCGGGCTGCAACTCGCATCCAACGACAACCGAGTCGAGCGCAACGTCCTCGAGAACAGCGAGCTGGGGATCCACGTCCTCGACTCCGACCGCAACCACCTGGTCGACAACGACGCCAGCCTCATGGGCGGCGTGGGAGTGCTCCTGGAGAACGCCCAGGACGGCGTTGTCCTCAGCAACGACCTGCGGTCCAACAGCGGCGGCATCCAGCTGCTCAACTCGACGGGCAACCGCATCGAGGCCAACGACGCCAGCGAGGGCGGAGGCACCGGCATCTCGCTGGAGGCCCTGTCCCTGGGCAATGTCGTCGTCGGCAACATCGCCAGCGCCAACGACTCCGAGGGCATCTACATCGGCGACCCGGCCCCGCCGGGACTCGGCAACCTCATCGATGCCAACATCGCCAGCAACAACGCCGCCGATGGCATCACCGTCAACGACGTCGGCCACATGATCCGCGGCAACGTCGCCAACAACAACGGCGGCTGGGGCATCTACGCCGCACTCGGCACCGTCGCGGGCGCCAACATCGACGGCGGGCAGAACTCCGCCCAAGGCAACATCGGGGGCGCGCTCGACCCGCTGACCCTCCGGCCGCTCCAGTGCTTCGGCGTGAGCTGCGACGGCAGCCCGCCGCTGCCCGTCGACCCCACGGCGCCTGAGACATCAATCGCGTCTGGTCCCAGCAACCCGACGAGCTTCACCAGCGCCACGCTGCACTTCACGGGCAGCGACAACGCCACCACGGTCACGTTCCAGTGCCGGCTCGACAGCCTGGCGTTCGTGCCGTGCAGCAGCCCGCAGACCTACACCGGCCTCAGCCTGGGCAGCCACACCTTCGAGGTCCGCGCCGTCGACTTCTCCGGCAACACCGACCTGACCCCGGCCGTGCACGCCTGGACGATCGTGCCGTGGCCGACCGGAGTCGCCCCGGACACGACGATCGACTCTGGGCCCGACTTCACCACCGTGCAGACGACGGCGAGCTTCACGTTCTCCGCCAACGAGGAGAACGTCACCTTCCAGTGCAAGATCGACACAGGAGACTTCACTGGGTGCGCGTCGCCCAAGGAGTACGGCGGCCTGGCCGTCGGCCCGCACGAGTTCCAGGTACGCGCGGTCGACAGCGAGGGCAACACGGACTCCTCGCCAGACACGTACGCATGGACCGTCTCGTCGCCACCGGCCTCCGCGAGCGTGACGTGCGGTCAGGTGCTGACCCAGAGCACCCTGGTCGCCAACGACCTCCTCGAGTGCTCGGGCAACGGGCTGGTGGTCGGTGCAGACGGGATCACCATCGACCTCAACGGTCGCTTGCTTGACGGGATCGGCCTCGGAGTGGGCGTACTCAACCCGGGCTTCGACGGGGTCACCATCGTCAACGGGTCGGTGCAGGAGTTCGACTTCGGCGTGCAGCTAGGCGCCGGCACCGCCAACAACATCGTCTCGTTCCTCGCGCTGAACCTCAACCAGGTGGCCGGCGTCTCGTTGTCCGACGCCGACAACGGCAGCATGGGCAACACGATCCGGTCCAACGACATCGTCGGCAACAACACCGGGATTCTGATCGCCAACGGCACGCAAGGCACGCTCGTGTTGGACAACACAGTCGGAACTACTGCCACCGACGGGGTCCGGCTCGAGGCATCGAGCAGCAACCGGCTCGAGGCCAACCGCATCAGCGGGTCGAGCGGAGCCGGGATCGTCCTCGACGGATCAAGTAGCAACACGCTGTTTGCCAACAACCTGGCTGCCAACTCAGGTGGCGGCGTAAGCCTGCTCGCCAACCTCGGCCCGTCCAACGACAACCTCGTCGACACCAACACCATTGCCACGAGCGGCGGCCCTGGGATCGAGGTCATCGACTCCAACGGCAACGACCTCATCGACAACAACATCAAGCAGTCGAGCGATGGTGGCATCGTCCTCGACAACGCCAACAATGGTGTGGTGCGCGGCAACGACGTCCGCTTCAACGCGGGCGGCATCGAGGTCAGCGACTCCACCAGCAACCTGATCGAGTCCAACAACGCGAGTGCCACGAGCGGCGGAGGCATCATGCTCTCCGGCCTGTCGTTCGGCAACGTCGTGCGAGGCAACGCTGCCAGCGGCAACTCGGGCACCGGCATCGAGTCTGCTGACGCCGCGCCGCCCGGCCAGGGCAACGTCATCGAGAGCAACGTCGCCAACAACAACAGCGGCGACGGCATCGAGGTCGGAGCCGGCCACACTGTCACCGGCAACACCGTCGACTCCAACGACGGCTGGGGAATCCTCGCGCAGCCGGGAGTCATCGACGGTGGTGGCAACCGGGCGACGGGCAACGCCGAGCCGGCCCAGTGCTTCATCGTTGTCTGCGAGATCGGCCTCGCGCCGGGGGCCCCCGACACCCAGATCGACCTCCGGCCGACGGACCCGAGCAACAGCCGCAACGCGCTGTTCACCTTCATCGGGACTGACGACACCACCCCGCTCGTCGATCTCAGCTTCGAGTGCCGCCTGGACAGCACCAGCGACCTCGACTGGGCGGAGTGCAACAACCCGCAGGAGTACTTCGAGCTGGCGCCGGGAACGCACACGTTCGAGGTCAGGGCCGTCGACCTCGCCGGGCAGGTCGACCCGACGCCTGCGACGTACACCTGGACGTACGTCCCGCTGCCTGCGGGCGTGGCACCGGACACCTTCATCGGCTTGCACCCGCCGCTGGAGACTTGGGTCTTCGACGCGACGTTCACGTTCTCGTCCAACGAGCCAGACGTGACCTACGAGTGCGCACTGGACGCGGGGGCGTTCGAGGCGTGTGAGTTCGCCTTCCAGCACGAGTTCGACGTGACGCAGACGGGGCTGCACACCTTCCGGGTGCGCGCAACCGACTTCGAGGGCAACACCGACCAGTCGCCTGCGGAGAACACGTGGCGGATCCTCGGGCCGTCCACCGTGATCATCTCCGGGCCGGCCTTCGAGCCCGGCCAGCCGGGCGGGCCCGGTGAGCCGCCGGAGCCGCCGACCGGAGGCGAGACCGGGGACACGACGGCGACCTTCGAGTTCGTCGCCAACGTCGCGGACGCGACCTACGTCTGCTCGCTCGACCTGGCCGAGTTCACCGAGTGCCAGTCGCCGATCACCTACACCGGACTCGCGATCGGGGAGCACAGCTTCCGCGTGCTTGCCACGGACTCCGACGGCGTGCTCCAGGCGGAGCCGACCGAATACGAGTGGACGGTCATCCCCGATCTCGATGTGACGGCACCGGACACAACCATCACCGGTGGACCGGCCGACCCGAGCGGATCGGCGACGTTCACGTTCACCGGTACAGACAACGCGACGGCGCCGTCCGGGCTGGTTTTCGAATGCAGCCTGGACGACCCGACCGAGGCTGGGTTCGCGACGTGCACCAGCGCGTGGACCTACCCCAACCCAGATGCTCCTGAGCCTTTGACCGTCGGCCCGCACACCTTCTACGTACGGGCCATCGACCTCGAGGGCAACGTCGACGGGTCGCCGGCGGAGCTGGCCTTCGAGTTCACCGGCGACACCATCGCGCCGGTAACGACCATCACCATGGGGCCGCCGGCGCAGACGGCGCTCACCGACGTGGCGTTCACGTTCTCGGCCAACGACCCGTTCCCGCTGTTCGAGTGCTCGGTGGACGGAGCGGCGTTCGAGCCATGTGAGTCGCCGAACGAGGTCCAAGGCGTCCTGCCCGGCCCGCACGAGCTCCAGGTCCAGGCCGAGCGACCTCGCCGGAAATCTCGGCGCGCCAGCGTCGTACACCTGGACAGTCATCGGCCCACCCGAGACGACGATCGACTCCGGGCCGCCGCTGACAGGCGCGGGGACGACGGCGACGTTCGAGTTCTCGTCCGACCAGGCCGGCTCGACGTTCCAGTGCTCGCTCGACGGCGCACCGTTCGCGGCATGCACGTCGCCGGTCACCCACACCGGTCTGTTCGGCGGACTCCACCAGTTCGAGGTGCAGGCGAGGAACACGTTCCTGCTCTTCGACGAGTCGCCTGCGGTGTACGAGTGGACGGTCGACGCGCCACCGCCCATCGCCGCCGGAGACGACGATTGACTCCGGACCGGCTCTGCTCACCGAGAGCACGAGCGCAACGTTCACGTTCTCGTCGGACCAGCCCGGGTCGACCTTCACGTGCTCGCTCGACGAGGCGCTCCCCGCGGCGTGCACCTCGCCCGTCACCCTGACGGGGCTGGCGGTCGGCGACCACACGTTCGAGGTGGCGGCGACCGATGCCGAGGGCGAGATTGACCAGTCGCCCGCCAGTCACGAGTGGACGGTCGAAACGCCGACGCCGCCGCAGACGACGATCGACACCGGGCCGCCGTCTGCCACGCTGTCCACGAGTGCGGCGTTCACCTTCTCGGCGAGCGAGCCGTCGAGCTTCCAGTGCTCGCTCGACAACGCAGCCTTCGCGGCGTGCACATCGCCCGTGGAGCTGACCGGTCTGGCTGCGGGTCCGCACACGTTCCGGGTGCAGGCCACCGACCTCAACGGGAACCCGGACTCCAGTCCTGCCAGCGTGACGTGGACGATCACCACGTGTGGCACCACCACCACGGTGACGGCCAACGCCGACAGCTGGCTCGAGGAGGCCAGCCCGACCAGCAACAAGGGCACCGACTCCGACCTCAAGGTGAAGTCGCAAGGCCCGAACGGCAACTTCCGCGCCATCGTGCGGTTCCCGCTGCCCGCCGCGGCACCCGCAGGATGTGTGGTGGAGTCGGCCACGCTGCGGATGTTCGCCTCGTCGTCCGCACCAGGACGCACCTTGGCCGCAGCGACAGCTGGTGGACCATGGGCCGAGAACACGGTCAACTGGGTCAACCAGCCCGGCGCCAACGGGAGCCCGGCAACCACGGCGTCCGGTCAGGGCTGGCGCGAGTGGAACGTGGCTGCCCAGCTGCAGGCTCTGTTCGACTCGGGGGCCAACAACGGCTTCCTGATCCAGGATGCCAACGAGGGTGGCCCCGGCGCCGAGCAGTCGTTCAACAGCCGGACGCACAGCCAGAACCGGCCGCAACTGGTGTTCCGGTTCGCCGAGGCGCCGCCACCGCCACCGCCGGACACCACGCCACCCAACACCACCATCGGCTCCGGACCGCCGGCATCGACGTCAGCGACCACCGCGAGCTTCACGTTCGCGTCGAATGAGAACGGCACGTTCCACTGCTCGCTCGACCAGGGTTCGTTCGTCGGCTGCACCTCGCCGCAGAGCTACACCGGCCTGTCCGTCGGCCCGCACACGTTCCTCGTGCAGGCCACGGATGCCGCCGGCAACGTCGAGGAAGAGCCGGCGAGCCATGCATGGACCATCACCACGCCGCCGGTTAACTGCGGATCGGCCACCACCGTCAACGCAGTTGCTGACGCCTGGGTCGACCAGAGCAGCCCAAGCACCAACAAGGGCACCGACTCGAACCTCAAGGTCATGTCCAAGAACGGCAACAGCAACCTGCGCTCGCTCGTACGATTCGACCTGCCGGCAGCTCCTGCGGGTTGTGTCGTTCAGTCGGCCACCCTGCGGCTGAACTCCGGGTCGGCCGTTTCCGGGCGCACCCTGCAGGCCCTTCAGGTGGGCAGTGCCTGGACGGAGTCGGCAGTCACGTGGGCCAACCAACCGGCGACCACCGGGGCAGCTGCCACCACGTCGTCGGGTACCGGCTGGCGGGAGTGGGCTGTGACGTCCCAGGTCCAGGCAATGTACGCCGGCGCCAACCACGGGTTCCTCATCCGGGACGCCGCTGAGAACAGTCCATCGAGCCCTGAGCAGTCGTTCAGCAGCCGCGAGAGCGGTGGTAACCGGCCTCAGCTCGTCGTCACATTCGCACCCGCTGGCTAAGTCGTCGACGGGTGGCCCGCACTCACGCCAGTGTGTTCCCCCCGCGCTGGCGTGAGTGCTTGTTTGGGAGGTGGCTAGGGTGGCGGTAGTGCGCCCCCTCATGCCCCAGGAGAATGCCACCGGCCCTTCACGCCGGCGGTGGCGGTGGGCGGCGACAGTCCGTACCAAGGTCTTGGCGTCGGTGCTGCTGATGGCGGCGCTGGGAATGGCCCTCGCCGAGGCGACGTCGTTCGTCATCCAGAAACAGCGACTCGACGCCCGCATCAACGCTGCGATGCAGCAAGAGGTCGAGGAGTTCCGCAATCTGGCCACCGAAGGGGTCGACCCTGAGACCGGCGACGAGTTCACGAGTGTCGAACAGTTGATGCGGGTTGCGCTGCAGCGCAACGTCCCTGACCAGAACGAGACCTATCTGACGCTGGTCGACGGCGTCCCCTTTGAGTTCGACTTCGCCGACCGGCCTATCGCCCTGGAGACCGAGCCGGAGGTCCTGGAGCACGTTCGTAGCCTGCCCGCCGATGCGCCGGTCAGGGCACATGAGGTCGAGACCGCGGCCGGCAGGACTCGGCTCGTCGTCGTGCAGGTCAGCATCGACGGCCAGCCAACCATCGGCTCATACGTGGTGGCCTACGGCGTCGATCTCGAGCAGGCGCAGCTGGTCGACATCACCCGTACTTACGCGTTCGTCGCGCTCGGTTCGCTATTGCTCGTGGCGTTGGTCGGATGGCTGGTTGCGGGACGAGTGCTCCGCCCACTGCGGCTGCTCCGCGATGGAGCGCAACGAGTCACCGAGAGCGACTGGCTGCAGCGGATCCCGGTCCGTGGTGATGACGACGTCTCCGATCTGACCCGCAGCTTCAACTCCATGCTCGACCGGTTGAAGGCTGCGTTCGATGGGCAGCGGCAGTTCATCGACGACGCGGGGCACGAGCTGCGCACGCCCATCACGATCGTCCGTGGCCATCTGGAGGTGCTGGACTCGGGGAACGCGGACGAGGTGGCCGACACCCGGGCCCTGTTGCTCGACGAGCTTGATCGGATGAGCCGCCTTGTGGAAGACCTGATTCTCCTGGCCAAGGCACGTCAGCCGGACTTTGTCCGGACGGGCGGCGTCGAGCTGACGCGGTTCACCGACCAGGTGCTGGACAAGGCGCGCGCGCTGGGCGAACGTCGTTGGACCGTCGACGCGCGGGCCGAGGCGACGGTGCCCGGGGACGAGCAGCGGCTGACCCAGGCCGTGCTGCAACTGGCCGACAATGCCGTGAAGTTCACCGATCCCGGTACTCCGGTGGCGGTGGGATCAACAGTGACGGACCACGAGGCCCGCATCTGGGTCCGGGACGAGGGCTGCGGGATCGCTGAAGTAGACCAGCAGCGAATCTTTGAGCGCTTCATGCGAGCCGAGACTGGGCGCGGTGTTGACGGGTCCGGCCTTGGGCTGGCCATCGTGGCGGCGATTGCGCGGGCGCACCGGGGGCGGGTCACCGTCGAGTCGAAGCCTGGGGTGGGCTCGACCTTCACGCTCGTGCTGCCCCGGCACGGTGGTGTACGAGTGAGTTCGTTGGGCGACACCTCGAACATGGCAGTCCTCTCATCTGCGTCTCCTGCTGGGCTCATCAACAACGACAACCCTGAGAGGGATCAGAGTCGGCACGTGCCGGTCGACGCGGGGAGCAGCCAATGAGCGCGCCGAGGATGTGGGTGGCCCTCGGTATCGGCGCGGCAGTGGGTGTCAGCGGCACCGTCGCCGTGGCGACGCTACTGGTCCTCAACAACAGTTCGGCCAGGGGTGACCAGGGACCAGCCATCGTGCTTCCGGTGAGGTCCGATGCCAGCAGCAGCCCTGCAAGCCCCCATTCGCCGTTCGCGTCGGTGACCGTCTCTCCGGAGCCGGTGTCCCCGCCGACGCCTCTCATGGCTCCTCAGCCGGCGCCTCAACCGGCTCCGCAACCGGCTCCGCAACCGGCTGCGCCAGCCGACGACGACGCTGACGATCCGCCGGCTCCACAACCCGCCGTCGTACCTCCCGCGGACGACGACGACGATGACGATTCCCTACCCGGCGACGGCTCCGACGAGTCAGACGACTGAGTCGGCGCCGCATTTACTCCGAGGCCAGTCGTGTCCCCCCGCGGCTGGCCTCGGGCTTGGGCGCAGGGAGCCGTAACTTGGTCTTGTCGAGGACGAAGCAGACCTTGCCGGCGTGGTCACCGTAGAAGAGGCCCAGATAGAGGACGCTCGTGGCCACATACGAGGCGCCGAGCGCGCATAGCACGAGACCGTTCATCGCGAAGAGCACAGCCCAACCAAGCTGGTGTACGACGAAGAACGCTTCAGTCAGCACGTACGGCCAATGAACTTTGACCGCGTAGGACTTGGTGCCGACCCGGGGCCGCGACTCGACCATCGGGCCGGCCGGTGACTGACGCTGCCTTGGGAGTGCGTTCGAACTCTCCGTGCAGTGGGCCGAACATGCCCTCGGCGAATGAGCTGAACTGATGTGGCAGCATCCCGGTGTTGATGACGAGGTACGGGATGATGCGGCCAAAGCGTCTGCGGAAGATTGCGGGCGTCCATGCCGTCGTCGTAGGTGTGCTTCGTCTCGAGCGACGCCTCGGCCGCGGCGAGGATGGCCCAGATTGCCGTTGGCAGCACGTACAGGCACGCGACCGTCGCAAAGCCGAGTGTGCCGAACCAATGGTCGGTGTAGATCAGGAACGGGAACGTGCTGATCCAGACCGCCCACGCCGGCCACTGCCACGAGATGCACATGTGGTAGACCAGCTGGATCCTGCGGAGCCACCAGGTCGGGTACCGAAGCCGCCAGGGTGAGAGATGCATTTTCTGCAGCTGCGCCCAGCCTTGCGTCCAGCGCCGTTGCTGCGCCTTGTAGGCGGTGTACGTCGCCGGAAGCTCGGCCGGTACGACTATCTCCTTGACGAACTTCGTCCGGTATCCCGCAAACAGAACTCGAAAGCTGAGCTCGCAGTCCTCGACGAGGCTTGCGGCGCGCCACCCGCCTGCTTTCCTCGATGGCTGAGGCGCGCCAGACACCGGCCGTGCCCGTGAAATTGACGAAGCTCCACATGGCGGAGCGCCATGACATCTGCAACGTGTGGTGGTCATCTACCCAGAGCGACTGCGCCCGGGTCAGGCGCGACTCGTCATGGTTGAGATGGCCCCATTGCGTCTGGACGAGCGCGAGTCGGGCATCTGGCTGGGCCGCCTTGCAGGTAGAAGTGCGGGACGGTGCGAAGAAGATAGTCCTGAGGTGGCACGAAGTCCGAGTCGAAGATAGACCAGGAACTCGGCGTCGGTGGGCCTTCCGCCCCTCTCAAGGGCTCCAGCCTTGTAACCCTGACGATTGACCCGGTGCTTCACGTAACAGTTCAAGACCCGTCGATGCTCTGGATACGCAAAGCAGACACTTTTCCACGAGCGCCAACGTGTCCGAATCAGTGGAGTCGTCGAGAACCTGCACGGTGAGCCGGCCGGTCGGCCAGGTCATCTCTGCTGGCCGACTCGATGACGCGCTGCGCCACTGCATGCTCGTTGAACATCGGGAGCTGAACGCACACTGTTGGATAGACCGTCAGGCCGCTCCACCGGCCCGACTCCGGCTTTACGCCCCCTCCAATAGAACCCAATGCGTTCGATCAGGCCGCCTATCAGGAAGAACAGGGTCACGAAGTAGGGCAGATGCAAGGGCAGTGGTGAACAGCCCACCAACTAGCGCCGCGCACGTCGAAACCCTGTGCACCAGCGTCCCGGGGTCGCGGCAGTAGAGAAGGAGGGCGGCCGACATCGCGAAAAGGCCAAGCCCCGGCATCCACCATCGAAATCGCGTTGCAGCCACGATGTCACGATGCGGGTGTCAGATGGTGCGGCCGTGAGGCTTAAGTGAGAGCCCACTCATCCGCCGTCGGTCAGGAGTCCGCCCCTGTGGCGAGCCGGTAGCCCATCCCACGTACCGTCTCGATCTGGTCGTGGCCGAGCTTCTTTCGCAGATACCTCACGTACACATCGACGACGTTCGACTCGGGATCGAAGTCATACCCCCACACGTGGGACAGCAGCTGCTCTCGCGAGAGCACCTGACCCGGATTGCGGAGAAAGACCTCCGCGAGCGCGAATTCCCGCGCTGACAGATCGATGGTCCGGTTGCCAACAGCGGCTCTACAGGGTACGGAGATCGAGCGTGAGGGCCCCTTGCCGGAGCACGGTGACCTCCGGCGATCGGTCCGACCGCTGCCGCAGCCGGATGCGGGCGAGCAGTTCGTCGAACCGAAACGGCTTGGACATGTAATCGTCGGCGCCGCCCTCCAGTCCGGCGACAGTGCCGGTCACCGAGTCGCGCGCGGTGAGGATGATCACCGGGATCGATCCGCGCGCCTCCCGCAGCCGGCGAAGCACGGTGAACCCGTCCATCCCCGGCAGTCCGATGTCGAGGACCAGGAGGTCGAAATCGCCGGAGAGGGCATGCCCCAGCGCGGACGCTCCGTCAGCGACCACGGTGGGGGTGAAGCCGTTGGCCTTGAGCCCCTTCTCCACGAACGACGCGATGCGCTGCTCGTCCTCGGCGATCAGTATGCGGTTCACTTCCGCTCCCACTCCGCTCCCACGCGGATCCACGCACTCAGTCTTCGCTCGCGACGACACCACGAGCATGACACCAAGATGAGAACGCTCTAATCCACCAGGTGGCTGAACCGCGCCCGGATGAGTGCCGAAGGCGGATCTTCAGGCCACGCGATCCCAACGGGTGGTCCTGTCAACGATCGCGTACACGAGGGACAGGATGCAGAGGCCTATCACCAGGTTGGTGATGCTGGTGGCGACTTGACCTTCCGTCGTCCCGTCAAGGGTGTACGGGATAACGAAGCCGGCGATGGTGGCCAGAGCCATGATCCAGCCCTAGAAGGTCAGTCGGCGCGGTGCCGCGATCACCAGCAGGTGGGCGAGACCGGTGGCCGCCAGCGCCAGGATGGCCGCGGTCAGGGCG
>CAWCTX010000011.1:0-192016 GCA_963798505.1 uncultured Actinomycetota bacterium | reverse complement strand
TGCGTGCCTTGCGACGCTCCAGGCGGGACGGGGCAACGGTGGGGATGGCGCTCACGGGCGACTCCTCTGATGCGGCTCTGTCAGAACTGACGACTCCTTCAATTTAACCACTCAACTGAGCATTTTGCTCATCTTACCTCTTGACGACGATACCATCATGAGTGACGATCCCGTCATCCCGTTGGGAGGAGAGGCAGATGACAGACCCGTGGGACACCCATAGCGACCTGCACAGCGAGCACGGCGCACCTGAAGGGGGAGCACCCCCTGGCCGGGCAGCGCAACCCGGTGGTCAAGGTGCACGACCTCGCCTGGCTGGAGTTCGAGAAGCCGGATCTGGACCGGGCGGAGCGGTTCGCCCACGCGTTCGGCTTCAGCACCGCTTTGCGTACGCCGGACGAGGTGGAGCTGCGCGGCACCGACCCCGGTTCCCCGTGCGTCGTCATCCGGCGCGGGCCGCGGTCGCGATTCGCCGGTTCCGCGTTCCGTGCGGCCGGCGGAGGTGACGTCGAACCTGTTGCCGCGGCGACGGGCCGAGAGGCGCGCAAGCTCCCGGAGGGCCTGGGCGGCCTGGCCGGTGGCCGTTCTCCACGGACCCCAGCGGGGCAGTGGTGCGGGTCGTGTCAGACACGCACGAGCTCGCCGCGACTCCCTCTCAGCGGCCCCACGCGTTCAACGTCGGACACCGCGTGGCGCGCAGCAAGGCGACCCAGCGGCCCGCCCGGGAGCCGGCCCGGGTGCAGCGGCTCGGCCATGTCGTGCTGCAGACCACGACGTACATGGAGACGCTCAACTGGTACCTCGAGCATCTCGGGCTCATCGTGAGCGACTTCCTCTATCTCCCGGTTAGCGGGACCGCTAACGGCGACGAGCTTCATCCGCTGCGACCGCGGCGACACCCCAACTGATCACCACACGCTGGCCATGCTGCTGGGCCCGGCCAACCGGTACGTGCATTCCGCGTATCAGGTGTCGGATCTTGACGCGCTCGCCGCCGGCGTGAGTACCTCCTTGCCGAGGGATACCGCCGCTCCTGGGGCATCGGGCGTCACATCCAGGGCAGCCAGATCTTCGACTACTGGCGCGATCCCGACGGGTTCCTCTTTCTCCTGGTCGAGCACTTCGCCGATGGCGACATGTTCGACTCCTCCCTCGAACCGGGGTGGGCACCGACGAGCACCACGGGGCTCGCCCAGTCGGCAACTTTGCCCGCCACCAAGGACTTCCTTGGGCTTACGCCGCTGGAATCCATCAAGCAGGAGCTGCCCAACATCGCGCGGGCTCTCCATCACGAGAACGAACTTGACATGCAGCGCTTGCTGGCCTTCTGAAAGCTGTCAAATCATGAGCCCTCTCCGCTCTCCGCACCGCCGATGCTTGGTGGGTGGCCACACCGGCCGGTGCCGCAAGAGTCGCCACCATGGCTGCCAGCACAGGGAAGGCTTCTCGCCGACCGCGATGCCGTGGAAACTGCCTTGGGCGGCCACGCGCACCGTCCCCTCTCGACCAGCTCGCCCGGCGTCCCCAAGTGACGACGCCATGCCGAGTGGTCGCGCAGATGACGACGTACGCGTCCATGCCAAGGACTCCTGGTTGCACCCCAAGAGCGTCCCCCTGACGTTCTTCAGGAAGCTCCTCCGGCTTCATAAGCGGCCCCAACGATCAGATCGTCAAGCCTCCACACGTCCGGTTCCTCGACTACGAGGTGGAGATCGGGCTGGTGGTCGGCCGTGAGATCCCGGGCTCGGAACTGTCATCACCGACGACAACATTTCCGACTACGTTGCTGGCCTGGTCGTCACCAACGACGTGTCCGCCCGAGACGTCCAGCTCCCGCAGACCCAGTTTTATGAGGCGAAGTCCTACCCGACGTTCACGCCTGTCGGGCCCACACTGGTCCTCGTCGACGCCGACGAACTCAAACGGGTACAGGACCTGCGCCTCAAGCTTTGGGTGAACGGCGAGCTACGGCAGGACATGACCGCGTCCGACATGATCTACCGACCGGTCCAGGCCCTGCAGTCGCTCACCCGGTTTCAGCGGCTTGCCCCGGGCGACCTGATCCTGACCGGGACGCCGGTTGGCACCGCCCTGAGCGCACCGCCCAAGCCCGTCGAGATCATCGCCTCGCTGCTGCCTCCGGCGATCAAGTGGAAGGCCTTCTTCGCCGCTCAGGCCAAGAACGCCCGTTACCTGCAGGACGGCGATGTCGTCGAGACCCGCATCGCCACCGACGACGGCAGCCTCGACCTGGGGCGCCAGCACACTTCCGTGAGGTTTGCGAGATGAGACGACGCCTTGATGTGGCCGAGGTACCTCGACTCCGGCGATCTCACCGAGATCGAGTCCATCTCCCTGGAACAGCGTGGTCTGCCCGGCACGACGTACGACCTGCTCGTACGGGCAGCCAGAACTTGGCCGGATCGTCAGGCGCTTGCCGTCCTTCCCGACGGAGAGGCTGGAACAACCCGGTGTGCCGGACGTTCTCCGAGCTGCTGGCTGACGTGCACCGGGTGGCGAACCTTCTGCATGGTCTCGGTGTTCGCCGTACGGACGCCGTCGCGCTGATGTCGCCCAACTGCGACGAGCTGCTTACCGCGACGCTGGCGGCGCAGCTGGCCGGCATCGCCGCACCCGTGAACGGGAGTCTGTCCGCACCGCACGTGCGCGAGTTGCTCGCCCGGTCCGGCGCCCGCGTCCTCGTCGTTGCGGGGCCCGAGCTCGACGCAACGGCATGGCAAACGGGTCTCCGCCTCGCCCGAGAGGGCGTCGTCGACGCGCTCATCGTGCTCAGACCCACGGCCGCCGAGCAACCCGCTCCCGAACTGCCGCATGACGACTTGCGGATCGGTTACCTGGCCGACCTCGCCGCCGGCAACGACGCCGCCGGCTTCGTCGGCCAGCTGCCTTCACGCACCGATCTGGCCGCGCTGTTCCACACCGGCGGCACCACCGGAATCCCCAAGCTGGCGGCACACAGCCACACCAACGAGGTGACCGATGCCTGGATGATTGCGGCCATCGGTCTTCTCGACCAGGACTCCGTGTGCTTCGCCGCCCTGCCGCTGTTCCACGTGAACGCACTGGTCGTCACGCTGCTTGCCCCCTTGTTCAAGGGCCAGCAGGTCGTGTGGGCGGGGCCGGCCGGCTACCGCGACGCTGAGCTCCAGCGCAACTTCTGGCAGATCGTGCAACACCACAAGATCAGCACGATGAGCGCGGTGCCAACGATCTACGGCGCGCTGGCTCAACGACCGGTCGACGCCGACATCTCCAGCCTCCGGTTCGCCATGGTGGGCGCGTCGATGCTGCCCGGCACGATTCGTGACGCCTTCCAGGCTCGCACCGGCGTGCCACTGCTCGAGGGCTACGGGCTGACCGAGGCGACATGTGCCACCGCACGCAGCTTCCCGCACGAACCGAGGGCGGGTTCGGTCGGACAGCGCCTGCCCTACCAGAAGGTCAAGGCAGTACGCATCCACGAGGACGGCTCGTGGGAGGAGCTTCCAACCGGCGATGCAGGTGTCCTGGTGATCAACGGCCCGACGGTGTTCGCCGGATACGTCACCGGCCACAGCGACACGGGGCACGCGCTGGACAGTCTCGGCAAGCTCCACGACGGATGGCTCGACACCGGCGACCTCGGTCGCGTGGACCGCGACGGCTTCGTCTATCTCACCGGACGGGCGAAGGACATCATCATCCGTGGCGGGCACAACATCGACCCACTCGTGATCGAGGAGGCGCTGCTCGGCCACCCGGAGGTCAACGAAGCCGCCGCAGTCGGCCGGCCGGACCTGCACTCCGGTGAGGTCCCGGTGGCCTACGTCACCGTCGCTCCCAATGCCACCGTGACAGAACCGGAGCTGCTCGCCTGGGCGGCCGAGCACGTCAGCGAACGGGTGGCCGCCCCCAAGTCGGTGACCATCCTTGACGCCCTTCCCGTCACCGCGGTCGGGAAGTCCTACAAGCTCGGCCTACGCGCCGACGCCGCCGGGAAAGCCCTGACCGACGCCCTCGCGGGCGTCGGAGGACATATCGCCGTGACGACAGCGATCGACGACGGCACCGTAACCGCCCGCCTCACCGTGTCCACAGAGGTCGACCAGGCAGCCGTCAAGGCCGTCATCGACGCATTCACCATTCCATGGAAGTTGGAGATCCAGCCATGACTACCCCACTCCTTGTCTTCTTCGCCGCGCTCATCGCTGTCGCCTTTGCGGTCCTGGGCGCAAGCAAGATCCGAGCCGTTCCGGCGATGCAGGCCCGGGCCGCACACGTCGGTTTCAGTGTCGACGCCTACCAGCGCATCGGGGTCCTGGAGGTCGCGGGTGCCGCAGGAGTCCTGCTCGGCCTCGCGATCCCCCCGCTCGGCGTGCTCGCCGCGACCTGCCTACTGCTTCTCATGCTCGGAGCGCTCGGCGCGCACCTGCGCCAGCACGACGGCCCAACCGAGATGGCACCAGCGCTCGTCGTCATCGCGCTGCTTGTGGCCTATCTGTGGCTCGCCGTCGCGGCCATCTGACCGATCTCGACGAGAACCCACCACGCACGCGTCCCGTCGCTGAATGGAGCAGCCCGATGAGCACCTCCTCCGATGTCATCGTGGTGGGGTTGGGCCCTACCGGTCTCACCCTCGCCACCCTTCTCGGTCGCCGCGGGCTGAGCGTCCTCGTTCTCGAGCGGGAGCCGGAGTTCTACGGCAACGCCCGTGCGGTCTACACCGACGACGAGGCCATGCGCGCATTCCAGGCCGCCGGTGTGGCCGACGGGCTACACGCCGACATGAACGTCGACTCCGCCGTGCAGTGGGTGCGCGCGGACGGCGGCGTGATGGTCCAGTTCCAGCCGAAGGAGCGGCCCCACGGGTGGCCTGTCGTGAACTTCCTCTACCAGCCGTACCTGGAGAACACCCTGGAGGCGCTGCTGACGCGGTATCCGCAGGTCGAGGTGCGCCGCGGGCGAGAAGTCGTCGACTTCACGCAGGACTCGGCGGGCGTCTCGGTCGTGCATGCCGCCTCGACCGGCACGTCGTACGGCCGAGGTGTCAGCGTCGTGGACGAAGGCACGTCCGAGACGGCACGGGCGCAGTATCTCGTGGGCGCCGACGGCGGACGCAGCGTCGTTCGGCTCAGGCTCGGCATCGACATGGTCGGCAAGAGCTACGCCGAACGTTGGCTGGTTACCGACCTCGCTGCCAGGGACGGAGCAGATCCCTTCCGCCATCTGCCCTACTTCAACTTCGTCTGTGACCCTGAGTCGCCCACGGTCAGCTGCCCGCTGCCCGGTGGGCACCACCGGTTCGAGTTCGCACTGAAGGACGAGGACGACAGAGAAGACTTCGAGTCCGACGAGACCGTCCGGCGGCTCATCGCCCAGTACGTCAACCCCGACGACGTCGTCGTCCTGCGTCAGCTCGTCTACACGTTCAACGCGGTCGTTGCCGACCGCTGGCGGGAAGGGCGGGTCTTGCTCGCCGGCGACGCGGCGCACATGACTCCCCAGTTTGCCGGCCAAGGCATGAATGCCGGCATTCGGGATGCCCACAACCTGTCGTGGAAGCTCCAAGCCGTCGTCAGGCACGGCGCCGACCCAGCCATCCTCGACACCTACGAGTCCGAGCGCCGCCCCCATGCCAAGGCAATGATCGACTTCTCGGTGTTCAACAAGCGACTGGTTTCGATGAAGCATCCCATCAAGGCCAAGACGAGAAACGCCGCCCTGTGGACCGCGCTGCGGACGCCCTGGCTGGGTGGCTGGGTACGCAACATGGGGATGAAACCAAAGCCGCGCTATCGGAAGGGAACGTACCTGGGTCTTCCGCGCGGTTTCCGCGGCGTGGAGGGGCAGCTCGCGCCCCAGCCTCAGGTCCGCACTCACGACGGTCGGCTGGTCCGGCTCGACGACGTCCTGGGCATCGGCTGGGCCGTCGTCGGCATCGGCGTCGACCCCATCCAGGTCCTGGGCGCCGACCTTGAGCCCTGGCGACGGGTGCAGGCGATGTTCGCGACGCTGTACGGCCCCGGCGAGCGACCCCAGGGTCACCACCACGACACCCGGGGCAGGGCGGGTCTGCTCGAGCTGGAGGACACCACCGACGCGCTCGCCGGCTGGCTCAGGCGGGCGGGGGCGCGGACAGGCTCATTGCTCGTGCTCAGGCCGGACAAGTTCGTCTTCGGTGTCTCGGGCAAGGATCCCGCCGCGCTTACCCGCTCGCTCGAGTCGCAGCTCGGTCTTCCCACCCGCATCGACGGCATCACCAGATCAGGACCTTTGGAAAGGCAGCGATGAGAAATCTGGCGCACGCGCTGGTGAAGTCGGTACAGGCCCACGGCGAGCGGACCGCGATCAAGGCAGGTGATGCTGTCTTGACCTACGCCAGCGTGTCCGAACCGGAAGATTCTCAAGCGGGAGATCAAGCCACCGGCCGACCTCACGGAAGGGCTGACCAGATGAGTGAGAAGGTTGAGAGCACCGGCCTGGACGACGGGTCAGGGGGACGGGCCGAGCCGTTCGATGTCCTGCTCTCCGCAGCCGCGCTCGGCACGTCTCGACGCTTCAATCCCGGCGTGGCCGGCGCGCGGCTTGCCTGGGAACTGGCTCGACGGCCACGGACGGTGGCCCAGCGCGGCTGGGCACTGGCCGCCGAGCTCGGCCGGATCGCCGGCGGCACCTCGGCGATCGAGCCGTCCCCGCGCGACCGACGGTTCAGCGACCCTGCCTGGGCCGGGAACCCGCTGCTGCACCGCCTGGTTCAGGCCTATCTCGCCAGCAGCGCGGCCGTGGAGACGCTCCTCGACGACGCGGAGCTTGACTGGGCATCCGCGCAGCGGATTGGGTTCATCGCGGAGAACCTCATCGAGGCGCTGGCGCCGTCCAACTTCCCGTTCACCAACCCCGAGGCGCTCAAGTTGGCGATCGACACCGGTGGGCGCAGCTTCGTCCGGGGGGCGGGCAACTTCCTGTCGGATGTGTCGGCGCCGCCAAGGACCCCCAGCATGGTCGACCCCACGCCCTATCGGCTGGGCGAGAACATCGCCGCGTCACCGGGCGCAGTCGTGCTCCGAACCGAGATGTTCGAGCTCATCCAGTACCAGCCGACAACGGCCACCGTGCTCAGCACGCCGCTCCTGGTCATCCCACCGATGATCAACAAGTTCTACGTGATGGACCTCGCGCCCGGGCGCAGCATGGTGGAGTTCCTGGTGCAGCAGGGCGTGCAGGTCTTCATGGTGTCGTGGCGCAACCCCGACGCACGGCACCGCGACTGGGGGCTGGATCGGTATGCCCAGGCGGTTCTGGACGCCCTCGACGCCGTCGGCCAGGTCACCGCGAGCGAGCGGGCCGTGCTCTACGGCGCCTGTTCCGGCGGCATCCTTTCGGCCATGACCGCCGCGCACCTGCAGGCGATCGGCGAGGCCGACCGGCTGGCCGGGCTGACGCTGGTCGTCACCGTGCTCGACCAGTCACGGGCGGGCTTGGCCAGCTCAGTCGTGGACCGGCGTACGGCGGAAGCGGCCGCCGCGGTCTCGGCGCGGAAGGGCTACCTGGACGGCCGAACCCTCGCCGAAGTGTTCGCCTGGCTGCGGCCCGGAGACCTGATCTGGAACTACTGGGTGAACAACTACCTGCTCGGCAAGCAACCGTCGGCGTTCGACATCCTGTTCTGGAACGGCGATGTGACGAGAATGCCAGCGCGGCTGCACCGCGACTTCCTCGAGATGTCTGTCGAGAACTCCCTCGTCAAGCAGGGTGAGGCACAACTGCTGGGAACACCCGTGGACCTCAGCTCGGTCAAGGGCGACGCCTACGTGGTTGCTGGGATCGCGGACCATCTGTGCGACTGGGAGTCCTGCTACCGCACCGCCCACCTCCTCGGCGGCACCACACGATTCGTCCTGTCGACCAGCGGCCACATCGCCGCGATCGTCAACCCGCCGGGCAACCCCAAGGCGAAGTACCAGGTGTCCGAGCAGAACCCCAAGAGCCCGCAGCGCTTCCTGAAGGAGGCGCAGCGCAAGGACGGGACCTGGTGGCACGACTACGCCGACTGGTTGCGGCAGCGGTGCGGGCCCGAAGTAGCTGCACCGAGTGAGCTAGGCGGCGGTGGGCTGGAACCACTCGTCGACGCACCCGGCACCTATGTCCTGGAGGGATAGGAGGGGTTGATGAGAACCGACGACATCGGGCGGGCCCGCGGCACGGACTACTTCCTGATCGCAGAGCAGCTGACGGACTCAGAGCTCGACTACCTGGCGCGCACCAGGGAGTTCGTCGACCGCGAAGTCCTGCCGGTCGTCAACGGCTACTGGGAGCGGGCGGAGTTCCCGTTCCCGTTGGTGGAGAATCTGGCCAAGCTCGATCTGGTAGCCGACGGCATCAAAGGCTACGGCTGCCCACCAATGAGCCCGATTGCGGCCGGCCTGGCGAACATGGAGCTGCACCGCGGTGATGCCAGCATCGGGATCTTCTACGGCGTGCACTGCGGCCTGGCCATGAAGTCGATCGACGTGCTCGGCTCAGCCGCCCAGCAGAGCGCTGGCTGCCGCAGATGGCATGACTGAAGAAGATCCTCCCGCCGAGCTGACCGCGCCGACCTCTCAGTGGCTTGGGGCTCGCTGTCCGGCGCCGAGCATCGTGTACTTCGAGCACCCCACCGCGAGCCTGTACCGTCCGCCACTCACACCGCTCGGCCGGTAGTCGATCGTCGCGATGTCGCTGTCGTGGATTTCGATGCCCAGATGCTCGTCAGGCGTGCGCTGGTCGGCCCACCGGCCGTTGCTGTAGACGAAGGTGCCGAAGAAGCCCATGGCCCGGGACGATATCCGACCGGACTCGGACGCGCGGCCATCGGGAAGACCACACGACAGCGGAATGGCCGGATGGTTCGCGATCGCGCGGCGGTCGTTTCGCGCGGGTGCACATACCGACCCAGGCAGCGGAGTATTGAGGTCTGCTGATCGGTACGGTTGCGGTGGCGATTCCTCAGGACGGAGTTGGCGCGATGTCCGCACAGCGGGTCAGCTCGGTACATGACCTGCCGCCCGGCAGCGTCGTCGGTGTCGGCCGGTACGCCGTCGGTAACCGAAACGGCGAGTACTTTGCGGTCACCCGCCGCTGTCGGCACCTCGGTGCGGACCTGGCCGGGGGAACTATCGACGAGAACGGTTGCCTGGTCTGCCCGTGGCATCAGTCGGCGTACGACGTGCACACCGGACGGATGGTCCGAGGACCGCAAGGGGTCTTCGCGAAGGTGCCCGGACTCGGGCTCGCTTACCGACTACTGACCACAGTCCTGCCGCTGGGCCGTGCCGAGGTGACCGAGCGAAACGGTGAACTGGACGTCGGCTGATGACGGCGTTCGAAGACCGTCCTCGACCGCCGACCAGAGCGGCACCGATCCCCGTCCCTGCACGTCAGCCCCGGTCTTCCCGGGCAGCGTAGGACCCACACTCACGATCTGAGAGCGGTAAGAGCGGTAACTCAGGTGGCGGTCGTCGGCGCCCGCAATCGCAGTGGCGTCTCGACACCTACGGTGGCGTTGTGGGCATCTCTGTTGGCGCCCGCGTGTGGCGTGGGCACCCGCTGGGTGGCCTTGCGGCACGCAGCCACAGGAAGGTCATGGCCACGCGCATCACGACATAGCCGAGCACGATGACGCCGTTGTCGACGTACCCACCCTCGTCGATCGAGTGGAACAGCCGAGGTAGGCCGAGTGCGAGGATGACGGCCCCGACCATGATCACCATCGTGGCCAGCCGGAACGCCCAGTCATCGGTGTCGTAGGCGGACGCGAACCACGAGTAGTTGATCCACGCCCACACGATGGCGAAGATCCCGAGGGTGAACGCGGCAAGGGCCGCCCCGTAATGCCTTTCATAGAGGAGATGGGCGAACTCGTTGCTTGCAGCTCCGAACGCCACGACGAACGTCAGGTCGAAGAGCAGTTCCAGTGGTGTGGCGGAGCGATTCTCCTCCAGCGGATCGCGGCCCGACATGACGCGCAGCCCATGGCCGCGCGTGCTTGGCGTGCTGGTGGTCACCGTTCCCTCGACCGCCGCGCGTCACCTGGGCGAACGTCGTCGGACACTGCCGGCTTCGACGGCACTATCGCGTAACGGATCTGAAGGCTGTCGATGGAGCGGAATTGCATTGACGCAGGACACTCAGGTACGTCCGCGCCACGGTGGAACTGTGCAGCCCTCTGCTTGGACAGATGAGACCAGGTGCGAGCTTCATGACATCTCGGCTCCTTCGCTTGCGACAGTCGCCTCGTGACTGGTGCTTTGTTCTGTGATCCACGACGCCGCGAGAGCCGTCCAAGCCGCGGAATCGCCGGCGCCGTTTGCCAAGCCGAGGCTGTGTGGGCCATGGGCGAAGACATGGACGGCGTGTGGAACGTTGTGAGCCGCGAGCGAGGCGGCGAGACGGTAGGTGTGCTCTGGCGGGACGTAGGCGTCCTCCGCGGTGTGCCAGACGAAGAACGGCGGCGACGAGTGCGTCACCAGCGCGTCCAGCGAGGTCGCACGCCGCAGGTCCGGTGTCGCGTCATCGCCCAACAGGATCAGGCGCGACGGGCGGTAGGTCTCGGTCTCCATCGACGTGATCGGATAGGCGAGAACACAGAAATCGACCACCTCATCTTGTTCGGCGTCACTGGCAAGCGCAGCCAGACCCGCGAGATGGCCGCCGGCGGAGAAGCCGATCAGGCCGATGCGCGCTGAGCCGGCGTCCCGCTGCCGGCGAATCTCGCCGCGCAACGCGGTCAGTGGCTGGGGGTGGCGCACCATCAGTGGGTAGCGGAACACGCTCGCTGCGAGTCCCAGGCTTTGCAGCCAACGCTCAATGGGCTCGCCCTCGTGGGCCGCGTGCTCGGCGTAGCCTCCGCCGGGCAGGACGATCATGTGCGTTTCCGCGCCGGTCAAGGGGTGGCCGCCTTCATCAGGGGGCTCGGCCTTGCTCAGAGAGCGCGGCTCGTGCAGCGTCGGCGATGTCTGCGTTTGTGTTCGCGTGACCGCTGATGCCCCAGCCCCCTTCGGGGACTCGGTGATCAACACCCAGGTGCGGTCACGGAGACTTGGGTCGCCAGCCGCCGTAGAAACGATCTCGGTCAGCTCTTGGACGACACCCAGCTGTTTGTCGCGGTCGAGCACGTTGATCGGAGTCAGCACCTGGACGCGAACATAGCTGTTGTCGCCCGCGGCGTTCGAGATCGCCTCGGCAGGAAGGTCGTGGACGAACGCTGCGGTGTTGTCGAAGAACAGCGGGAGCTCGGGGACCTGCTCCCACCGCATTACCGCCCTCGCGAGATCCTGTGCAAGCGCGTGCTTGCTCTTGAAGGTCCCTTCCTTGGCGTAGACGTCGATCATCGGCATCAGGAGCCTCCGTACGGCTGGGTGTAGGCAGCGAGCCACAGCGTGTACGGGTTCCCGAGCTTGGGGTACTTCTCCGTCATCTTCGAGACGACCTCCTGGCCGGAGGAGCATTCGGAGACGGCGTCGTCGAAGTCGCGGATGTATTGGCGGGTCTGGCCCAGAATGCGCGACCCGTCGTTGTCTGGTGCATCGGGGTCGCTGTGGCCGGCGATGATCGTCTTCGGGCGAAGGTCCTCGATCATCGCCGAGCGTCTCGATCCACGCCATCCGGTGGTCGTGGTCGGACCGGAACATCCACGGGTGGATGTCGTTGTAGACAATGTCGCCTGCGATCAGCGTGTCGAGCTCCGGGATGTGCACGGCGGTCGAGTCGGGCACGTCGCTCTGACCGAAGTTGATCGGCAGGAGCGTGTGGCCTTCAACTGTCAGCTCACGATCTTCGAGCGCGACCGGCACCATGGGCTTGTGGAAGAGCTGCCCGGGGAAGATGCGATCCCAGATCTTCATCCAGTCCGGCGTGGTCTGCTCCTTGAGGAACGGGATGATCTCGGGGAGCGTGACCGCCTGCGCGTCCGGGAAGGTCTCGAGGACAGTGTTCAGCCCGAAGAAGTGATCGGCGTGACCATGGGTGATGTAGATCCGAGTCAGCGTCTTCCCAGTCGCGAGAACCCCTTCGGCGAGCCGTTTCGATTCGTCCCGCGTCATGAACGAGTCGACAAGGATCGCGTCCCGATCACCTGAGACAAGCGTTGCAGTGGTGGCTGGCCACGTTGCCTGCCAGCCCTCGGGCCAGACCGGGATCGCGCTTGGGATCAATGCATAACCGGTGTTGAAGACTTCAAGCTGAAGCGAGGCAGGCATCGGACACTCCTCTCGAGGTCGCGGTACGCGTACTCGATCGCGTTGTCGGCCGTGACCCTTCGGATCGAAGCGTCGACGTACTCATTGGTGTTGGCCGTGTCTGTTCTTCCTCTGATTGCCATTTGGACAAATCCCTTCACGTCCACGCGTCAGCGGGCGGCAGCGGCGGCCCTGACCGCAACTGCCGCCTTCTCGACCAGGTCGGTGACCTCGACAGGATGGGAGACCATCGCGACGTGGCTCGACGGGATCTCGATCGTCGTCGCGCCCATCCGCTGCGCGAACTGTCGCTCGGCGTCGGGCGGGATCGCCTCGTCGTACTGGGCGACCAGGTACCAGCACGGCAGCGATTTCCAGGCCGGCACGGCCATCACCTGCGCGAAGGCCGACAGCGCGAGCGGCTGCTGCACCGCGTACATCATGCGAGCCCAGGTCGGGTCGACGTCGGCCGCGAAGTGATTGACGAAGTCGTCCTCCGATAGCCAGCCGAAGCCTCGAGAGTCCGTGAACACATGAGCGAGCGCCGGCGTGGGCGGCCCGCCCGACAGGAGCGCGCTGAGGGACTCACCCTCGTCGAGCCCGAACGCCGCGATGTAGACCAGACCGACGACATTGGGGGCCTCGTCGCCCAGCGCCGTCATGATCTGCCCGCCGTAAGAGTGGCCAGCGACGATAGTTGGGCCGGCCTGGAACTCGAGCACCTGCCGGAGTCGCGCGACGTCATCGGCAAGTGACGTGAGCGGAAACTGCGGCGCCCACACCTGAAAGCCCTGGGTCTGCAGGCGCTCGACGACGCCGCTCCAGCAGGAGCCGTCGGCCCAGGCTCCGTGGACGAGAACGATGTTCGGGCGTTCGCTCATGGCGGCAACGTCTTCCGGTCGAGCTGAGGGGACGCTGCCCGACGCTAGGCCCGGCTACTGCACTTCGCTTACGTCGGATGACTGCAGTTGCGTCTCAGTCAGGCGCGCGGCCGGGCCGAGCACGTTGCGCAGTTGTGTGCGCGAGGTGACGCCGAGCTTGGGGAAGAGCCGATAGAGGTGCGACCCGACCGTGCGGTGGGAGAGGTAGAGGCGCTCGCCGATCTCTCGATTCGAGAAACCCTCGGCCGCCAGCTGCGCGATCTGGAGCTCCTGTGGCGTCAGCTGCGCCCACGCCTCGGGGACCCTTCTCCGTGGAGCTTCGCCGGAGGCGCGCAGCTCGCGCCGCGCCCGCTCTGCGTAGCGGAGGAGGCCGAGTGCCTCGAACGATTGCGCGGCCTCACGTAGCGGCGCCCGCGACTCGGGCATACGGTGCTGCCGCCGCAGCCAGGCGCCGTTCGCGAGCTGCGCGCGCGCTGCGTAGAACGGCCAGCCCTGTGCCCCGGCGCTCATCGCACTCGCGTAGAGCGGTTCTGCGTTCCCGTCGTCGGCGAGAACCGCATTCGCGTACCTGAGCTGGGCGTCCAGGTGCGGTGCACCAGTTGCCGTCGCCACCGCTTCCCACTCGCGGAGGAACCGATGCACCACCTCGCGGTCGCCGTCACCTTGCAGGGCCGCGTCGGCGAGGTCGGCCAACACCCAGCCGCCGACAAACTCTTGGTACGCCGCGTCGTTCGGATCGAAGATCCGAAGCAAGTGTGCGTACGCCTCGGCGAAGCGCTCCTGCGCGAGCGCCTGCCGACCGCGTGCCAGCGCGACGAGCGAGAGGAGCGGATTCGCCCCAAGCGGCAGGAGCATCGCCTCGGCCGTTCCGATGAGCCGCTCGGCGGGCTCGTCCGCACCCATCTCGACCGCTGCAATCGCCTCTGCGAGCTGTCCGACCACGACGAAACGAACCTGGCGCGTCTCCTGGGCCAGCTGCACACCCTCGGCCGCTGCGGTGATCGCGACCCGCGCCGCACCTTCGCGGACCTCCGCCCAGGCCTCGAACACGAGCGCCTGCGCAAGCAGCGCGAGCCTCCCGTCGGCGCGGTAGCCGGCGGCGGCCGCCCGAAGGAACGGGAGCGCCAGGTTGTCAGCCCAGACCGCGGCCGCGGCTGAAGCGACCTCGAACTGCGCCTCCGGCTTGGGCACATCGAGCGGAGCCGTCCGCCTGACATGCCGCAGGACCTCCGCGCCCTGACCCACCGGGTCGAACAGCGCCAGCGTCGCCAACCGCACAGGGTCGTCCGGTGCGCCCGCGAGCTGCTCAGTGATCTCCGCGACATCTCGCCGCGTCTGGATGTCGAGGTTCTCCCAGTGGGCGCGAAGAGCGATCGCGTTGAGCGTCTGGAGCGCCTGATCCTCATGCCCCGCATCGGCGAGCTCCTGCGCGATGCGGGCGAAGCTTCGAACCGTGGCCGTACCGGACCACGTCGGCTCGAGTGACTCGACGTCAAAGGACGCCAGCGCGCGCTCTTGCGGAGGAAGGCCGAGCCGCTGCGCGGCCCTCAGCAGCCGTGCGCTGTCGGTCGGGCGGCCGAGCTCGAACGCGAGCTCACCGGCGCGGAACAGACGCAACGCCCGCGCCCCTCGATCGACGGAGAGCTCCGCCGCCCGTTCGAGCGCCGTCAGCGCGACGTCGCGCCCGCCGCGAAGCCGTGCTCGCTCGGCGGCGGCGTCCAGGTCCTTCGCGACCTCCTCGTCAGGCCCCGCTGCCGCGACGGCGGCCCGATGCCACACGGCGCGGTCCGGCTCGTTCTCGAGTGCCTCGGCGAGCGTCTTATGCGCTCGCCGGCGCTCCTCCGACGTCGCGGCCTGTGCCACCGCCGACCGGATCAGAGGATGCCGGAACCGAAACGTGCCGCTGTCGACGGTCCCGAGTCCGGCGGCCACCGCGGGTGCCCAGGCCGGGTCGCGCGCAAGCTCGGGAAGGTCGCCGTCCTCCAGTGCGGCGAGCAGGAGCAAACGGCGGGTATCGGAGTCGACACCAACGAGTCTCGCCGCGAACGCCTGCTCGAGGCGCGTCGGGAGCGGGAGGGCGTCGGCTGGTTCCGCTCCATCCAGGCTCGCCGCCGCGGCCGGAAGCTCGATCAGCGCAAGCGGATTTCCGACGGCTTCGTCAAGGATTCGCACCTTGAGATGTGGCGCCAGACCTGGCGCCGTCAGCTCTAGGAGCGCTTTCGCCGACTCGTCGTCGAGACCGCCGAGGTGGAGCTCGGGCAGCCCGGACTGATCGACAACGCTCGCAATTCCGTCCCGCACGGCGAAGAGCACGATCACCGGCTCGAGCTCGAGCCGCCGCGCGACGAAGCCGAGCACCTCCGACGACGACACGTCGAGCCACTGCGCGTCCTCGACGAGGAAGAGCAGCGGCCTCTTCGCCTCGGGTTCCGTCAACAACCCGAGGGCCGCCAGCCCAACCAGGAACGGATCTGGGGCATCGCCGTCCGCAAGGCCGATCGCCGTCTCGAGGGCGCGGCGCTGCGGCAGGGGCAGTCGGTCACGCGTCCCGAGAAAAGGAAGCAGCAGCTGATGCAGCCCTGCATAGGCGAATCTCGCCTCAGACGGCATCCCCGTCGCCGACGCCACCGTCACGTCCCGCTCGCGTGCTCGCACCGCCGCGGCCTCGAGCAGCGCGGACTTTCCGATCCCGGCCTCGCCGCGCACGACCAGCGCGCCGCCGCGCTGGCCGACCGCATCGATCAGGCCGTAAACCTGAGCCAGCTCGTCGTCTCGGCCGAGAAGCCCGGCGAGTCGCGAATCAGCGCGAGGGCTAGCCACATGCATCTCCTCCGCGGCAACGCTACCCGCCGGTAGTCGCCCATGCCGCTGGCCCAAGCAGGATGTCGATGAGTTCAATCGAACGACCCAAGCGAGGCCCTGTCGGCCCATCGTCGCAGCCGAGAAGGAGAACACCCGTGATCAGCGACATGATCGTCGGACACGACGGATAGCCCCCCTGCAGCTTGGCCGGCGCGGGCGACACCGCTGTGCGCCTGGCTCCCGACCGCTGATTCCTAATCCCGCAAGTGGTTCGCGAGCTGCGTACGCGACTTGACGCCGAGCTTGCGGAACGCCTTGCGCAGGTGGTACTCGACCGTGCTCGGACTGATGAACAGTTGAGCGGCGACCTCTCGGTTCGTGTTTCCCTGCGCCACAAGGCGCGAGATCTGTGCCTCCTGCGGCGTCAGTTGACCGCGGCTGTCGACGCTGCGTCTGCGAGCATGCTCGCCGGTCGCTTCCAACTCGACGCGTGCGCGCTCGCCGAACGCCTCCATGCCGAATTCGGAGAACAGGTCATGCGCCGTCCGCAATTGACCGCGTGCCTCAAGGCGTCGGCGTTGACGTCTCAGCCACTCGCCGAAGAGGAGGTGAGCGCGAGCGAGATCGACGGCAATCCGAGTTCGACCGAGTCGGTCGACCGCCTCGAGATAGAGCTTCTCGGCCCGCTGATCTTCCACCAAGAGCGCCTCCGAGCGCGCCGCGATCCCGAGGGCCCAGTCCGTCCCGCTCACCCGGGCCATCTCCGCGAGACGCGAGCGAGCGCCCGCGGCCAGTTCGGGTGTTCCGGCTCGGACCGCAGCCTCGATCAACTCGACCATCGACCAGTTCGAGGTGCTGAGGTCGTGCGGATACTCGGCGACCCGAAGCGCGGCGTCGCGGGCCTCCTCGTAGCGGCCGAGGCCGTTAAACAGCACCGCCTGAGCCCAGTCGAGCACCGAGAGCCCGATTCCCTCACCTCGCCGCGCCACTTCCCTACGGCTTTCCTCGATGAGCGAGACCGCCTCGGGCTCTCGGCCGCGTAGCGCGACGAGGCCCACCGCACCGTACGGCGCGAGGGTGCTGCCTGTCGCCTCGGTCGCCGCCCGGATCTCCTCGACGAGCGACGCCGCGGTCGTCAGCTCGCCCGCGAACAGATGCGCGTAGACACGCTGGCTCAACGCGAGCGGGAGCTCGCCGAGCGCACCGGTCTCCCGAGCGATCTGCACGTGCGCTTCGGAGATCGCTTGCCAGCGGACGTCTTCCCACATGTGGATGGACAAGACGGTCGCGAGCCACTTCCAACGCACTTGCTCACCCGCGGGCATGTCGCCACCGTCGAACCCCCTGTGCGCCCGGCGAAGGATCGGAATGGCCGCCTCGTAGCTGTCGGTGAACAGCGTCGCGAGTCCGTCGAGCCACAGCTCGGGGCCGCTGAGGACGCGCGGCCTGGGCGCCGGCCTTCGCGGCCAGCGCCACGTCGATCGCGCGTGCGCCCGGCGCCGCCAGCCGTCCCGCGAACAGCGCCGCCGACAGCGCCTCGAGATAAGTCTCACAGGCGAGCGTCTGTGATAGTGGCGTAAGTCGGCGGGCGGCGCGGAGCAGCAGCCTAGGCGCATCTCTGCCGTGCGTTGAGGCGAACGCGATCTGCGCGCGTAGCAAGTCGACCCGCGCGCGATCGAGCTCGTCGAGCGCGCCGACCTCTGCTGACGAGAGCAGACCGAGCGCATCGTCGAGCGCACCAGCCCGGAACTTCGTCTGAGCCGCGACCAGCGCGCGTTGCGCACGCCGAGCTGGGGCGGGGGTCAACATCGCAGCGCGTTCGAGGAAGGCGGCGGCAGCGGCGAAGCCGCCACGCGCCTGCGCCCGCGCGGCCGAGTGCTCGAGCTCGCCGGCCACCTGTTCGTCGGGCATGAACGCCGCCTGCGCACGGTGCCACGCGCGTCGATCCGGGTCGATCCTCGGATCGGTTGCGTCCGCCAGCGCACGGTGAACCTCGCGACGCTCGTTCGGCTCGGCCGCACCGTACACCGCCGAGCGCACGAGCGGATGCCGGAACACCACCGCACCGTCCACCATCAACAAGCCTTCCGACTCGAGGGCGACCGCGGCCGTCTCGGGAATCCCAAGTTGTTGCGCGGCGCGCCATAGGAGCGCAGGGTCGCCGACCGGTTCTGCCGCCGCCAGGAGCAGCAACCGTCGCGCTTCGCTGGGAAGCCGCGCCAGTCGCCGCGTAAAGCTCTGCTCGATGCCGGTGGAGAGCGGCAGCGCCACAGGAAGGCCGAAGCCGCCCGCGAGTTGGGCGGGCGAAAGCCCGCGCGGGAGCTCCAGAAGCGCGAGCGGATTCCCGCCGGTCTCGGCGACGATCCGCTCAAGTACGGACTCGTCCAGCCGCGCCGCCAGGGCGGACTCCAAAAGCGCCCGTGCGTCCCGACGGCCCAACGGATCGACGCGGAGCTGCGGGAACCCGGCCAGTCCACCGCCCACGTCACGCGTCGCGAACGCGAGCGCGATCCTCTCCGCCAGCAGGCGACGAGCCACAAACGCCAAAGCCCGTTCCGATGCGCCGTCGAGCCACTGCGCGTCGTCGACCAGGCACAGCACCGGCTGCTGCTCGGCAGCTTCGGAGAGCAGGCCGAGAGCCGCGAGCCCGACAAGAAACGGACTCGAGGCATTGTCCCGCGCTGAGGCCGAACGCAACGTCGAGCGCGTCACGCTGAGGATCGGGCAGGCGTTCGGCGAATCCCATGATCGGCGAGCAGAGTTGTTGTAACGCTGCGTAGTCGAGCTCCATCTCCCCTTCGACGCCCGCGGTCCGAACGACGCGAAAACCCTCGCCCGCCTCGACCGCGTACTGGAGTAGCGCGGTCTTGCCGACGCCGGGGTCTCCGTGCACGACGAGCACGGCGCCGTGACCGTCCCGCGCGGTATCCAGCAGCCGCTCGAGCACCGCGCGCTCGCGTTGCCTGCCGAGCAAACCCCCCGCGTGTGCGGTGACGACCATCCCCGCAGCATGCCACCGGGGTCACGACTACGGGTTTCCGGGATTCGATCGGCTGGCTGCTGCGGTCACGATCCCCCTATGAGCGAAGCAGCCACAGACAACCTGCCGGATTACGCGCCGGTGCCGCGGTCGGCGCTTGGGCCCGCGGTGAACGAGCAGGGCTACTACGTCGGCCGTGTCGAGCAGAACCTGTACTGGGTCACCGACGGCACCTACCAGTCGGCGTTCCTGACGACTTCCGACGGCGTCGTCCTGCTCGACGCGCCGCCGACGATCGGCCACAACATCCAGCGGGCTGTCGACGAGATCGCGTCGGCAAACGGCGTCAGCAACAAGGTGACCCACCTCATCTACTCGCATCACCACGCCGACCACGTCGGCGCGTCGTTCCTGTTCGACAGGAACGTCACACGAATCGGACACGAGGAGACCCGCCGCCTGCTGTTGCGCGACGACGATCCGGCCAGACCCGCGAACGAAGTGACGTTCCAGGACAACCGGACGCTGGAGATCGGCGGCGAGCGCATCGACCTCGCCTGGCACGGCGCCAACCACACACCCGACAACATCCTCATCCACCTGCCAGACCACGACACTCTGATGCTCATCGACATCGTCAATCCCGGCTGGGCACCCGTATACATCTCCAACCTGACCGAGGACATCCCCGGCTACCTCGAGGCGCCGGCGAACGCGCTTGCGTACGCCTGGAAGCACTTCATCGGCGGCCACCTCGGTCGACTCGGCACGCGGGACGACGTGACGTTGCATCAGCAGTACATGGCCGACATCTCCGAAAGCTCGAGGAAGGCGATCGACACCGTCGATCCCACGCGGTACTTCATGAAGTACGGCGAGAACTCCTGGGCGGCGGTGAAGGGCTACCTCGACGAGGTCGCGGCGGTCGCAGCCGCGCCCGTCATCGAGAAGTACACCGGTGTGCTCGCGGCCGCCGACGTGTTCACCGAGAGCACAGCGTTCTGGGTGATGGAGTCGATCCGGCTCGATCTTGGTTACGGCTCCCAGGTCCACCCGTGATGGCCAGCCTCCCTGTACGGGACCCGGTCGCCGATCACCTGCTCACGCCACAGAACTCGGCGCTCGTGGTGATCGACTACCAGCCGTCGCAGTTCGCCGCGGTCCGGTCGATGGATCGCGACCTGCTACTCGACAACATCGTCTCGACCGTGAAGACCGCGAAGGCATTCGACATGCCGATCGTCCATTCGACGATCAACGTCGCAACGGGACGCGGGCAACCGACCGTGCCCGAGCTCGCGCAGCTGCTCGAGAACAGCCCGCCGATCAACCGGACGCTTCAGCGCGAGTGGGCACGCGAGGAAACGGTGGCCGACGTCATCGAGATCGTGCTCACCGATCGACTGCTGACGGCATGACCGCGACCGTCGCCGATCCCACGGCGCGCGAGTTCCTCCGCAACGCCGATCCGGTTCTCGCGCGCTTGATCGACGCGCATCCGGACTTCCGCCCGCGCGCGTGGATCGACGAGCTCCCTGGGCTCGATGCCTTCGGCATGCTCATCGTTCAGGTCACCGGCCAACAGCTGTCCGTCAGAGCGACGCGACCCATCCTGTCGCGGCTCGAGGAGCATTTCGGAGGACACCTGCCCTCACCTGCGGAGCTGCTCCAAGCCGATCCGCAGGTCCTCCGCGCCAGCGGGCTCTCGACGCGGAAGGGCGCGACGTTGCGCGCGCTCGCCGAACGCTTCGTCGACGGGCGGCTCAGAGACGGGGCGCTCGCTGGCATGACGGACGACGAGATCGAGGCCGCCCTCACCGAGGTATCGGGCCCCGGACGGCACACGGGTTCCTGATCTTAGCTCTGGACCGGCCCGACGTACTCCTTCCCGGCGACCTCGCACTTCGGCACGCTGTTCAACGGCTGTACGGGCTCGACCACCTCCCCACAGAAGGAGAGATGGTCGAGGTGGCAGAGCGCTGGCGCCCGTACCGGAGCCTCGCGGTGAGCTACCTGTTCGCCTCGGAATTCGAGGAACGACAGTGATGGACAGGTCCAGCTCGGTTGACACCAGGCCGCCTGTGCGGAGTCACGGTTCGATCGATGGAGACCACCCTGCATCGGCGCGACGTCAACGTGGACCAGTCTCGCGCCAGCCGACTCCGAGACGGGAGAACAACTGATGAGCAAACAGCAGCAGCTCCAGTTGGACGCCATCCTTCGCCAGGGCGGGCTCGACACCAGCGCGGATGTCACGACAATGCGGGCGGCGTTCAGCGAACTCATGGCACAGGTGCCGGTGGCTCCCGATGTCCAGCAGAGTCCGGTTGAGATCGGTGGTGTCGCTGGCGTCGAGGTCACCATCCAGGGCAACGAGTCCGAGAATGTGATCCTCTATTTTCACGGGGGTGTCTACGTCATCGGCTATGCGGCAGCGACGGTTCCCCTGGTGGGTGATCTAGTTCGAAGAACGGGCGCCAAGGCCATCACGCTCGAGTACCGACTAGCTCCCGAACACCCATATCCGGCCGCGGTCGAAGACGCTCGAGCGGCTTACGAAGGACTACTCGCTCAGGGCATTGCCCCAGCTCAGATCGCCCTCGCGGGCGAGTCAGCGGGGGCCGGGCTGGCAGTGGCCTTGCTCCTCGCCTTACGGGAAGCCGGCGTGCCCCTGCCGTCCTGTGGGTTCTTGATGTCGCCCTACGTAGATCTGACGCTGTCGGGCGAGACACTCGCAGCGAAGCGGGAGGTCGACCCACTCTTCACTCCCGACGGGCTCCGTGCTCGGGTTCCGGACTATGTGGGCGGGGCCGACGCCTCTGACCCCTTGATCAGCCCGATCTTCGGCGATCTCAGGGAGTTGCCTCCGCTTCTCATCCAAGTTGGTTCCCACGAGGTCCTCCTCAGCGACGCTCTCCGGCTCGCCGCACGGGCAGCCATCTCCGATGTCCCAGTCACGCTCGATGTCACCCCAGGCGTCCCGCACGTCTTCCAGGCGTATGCGGGCCTCCTCGATGAGGCAGGAGCGGCGCTCGACCGGGCATCAGACTTTTTGAAGGCTCAACTCGCCCACTAGCCGAGCCACGCCCAAACAGCCTTGGAGCCTGACCTTCAGGGTCGACCAGAACGGCTCGATCATCGAGTTGTCCACGGAGCTGGCGACCCGGCCGATGGAGCCGAGCAGACCGGCTTCACGCAGCCGGTGACCGAAGGTCCAGCTGGAACCTCCACGGGGCTGGCTTCGGCCACGACCCCGAGGGCGTCCCGCGTCGCACCGTCCATCACCCCGTCCCAGCGCACACCCCGGGACCGTGAACGACAGGAGTTCGACATGAGCGACACGCTCGACTGGAACGCGAAGACCATCGCGGAGTTCCGAGCGAACGAGGGCAGGGTTGGCGGGAACTTCGAGGGCGCTCCGCTGGTCTTGGGGCATCACCGCGGCCGCAAGAGCGGGCGCGAGTACGTCAATCCGATGATGTACCTCCCGCACGACACGGAGCCGGACATCATCTACGTCTTCGCAACCAAGGGAGGAGCACCCACCAACCCCGACTGGTACCACAACCTGACCGCCGCCGGTGACGGCAGTGTCGAACGCGGAACCGAGACCTACAAGGTGACCGTCCGCGAATTGACCGGTGCTGAACGCGACCGCATCTACGCCGAGCAGGCGCGGCGCTACCCGGGCTTCGCCGAGTACGCACGTCAAACCGCTGGAATCCGCACCATTCCTGTGCTCGAACTTACGCGGGCGTAGCCCACGTCCCGAAGACCGAGTGGTAGTGCCAGCTACGGCACCGTTGGGCACGGGTGGCCCGCAGATGACCACGAACCCCGCGCAGGTGGCGGCCGCCAGGTCACGCCGCGGTGCCACGCGCGTTCTGGGATCAGGTCGTTCCTCAGCACACTGGATCCCCGCAGCAGCTGCTCGCCGAGTTCGCCGCTGCTGACGACTTCGAGGAGACCCACGAGCTGGTCGCCGTCGTTCGTGGCAGCAACGGAGCGCGGCGCATGTAAGGCGCCGGCGCCCTGTGTTCGGGTTGCGCAAGCCGAGACGTGTGCGGTGGATCCCCGAGTCCTTAGACGACCCAGATGAAGATGACCACAAGAACAACAATGACGAGAGCGGCGATAGCGATGGTGCGCGTGCTCATGAATCCTCCGACGCTCGCCGGGTCACATTCGCCGTGCTCGCGGCGGCCGACGTCTTCACCGAGAGCACACTGGGTCGCGCTCGCCTGCGAGCTCCAGCGCGACTGGGCGCGCCTCGAGACCGTGCAACAGGTCGTCGAGATCGTGCTCACCGAACGACTACTGAAGCAATGACGGCAACGGCAGTCGCCGATCCCAAGGCGCGCGAGTTCCCCCGCAACGCGTTATCGATCCTCGAGCGGGTGATCGATGCGCATCCGGACTTTCCGTCCGCGCGCGTCGATCGACGAGCTTCCCGCCCTCGATGCGGCGTCGAGCCAGCCAGAAGACGCTCTGTCGGGACGTGCTACTCGGTGGCGGGGAGATGTTCCTCGGCCCAGCGGGTGATCTGTTCGAGCGCGGGCAGCAGCGCCCGGCCTGCGTCGGTGAGCTCGTAGGCGACGGAGATGGGTGGTCCGTCGGCGACCGTGCGGGTGACGAGCCCGACGTTGCAAAGCTCGGTGAGTCGGTCGGAGAGCACCGAGTCGCTGATGCCGTCGACTGCGCGCGAGATGGCACGGAAGCCTGCTGGGCCGCCGCTCAGGGTGCCCAGTAGGACCCCGGTCCAGCGCCTGCCGAGCAGGTCGAACGCGCGCACGAGCGCGGCGTCGGCGCGAACGCAGGCTTCGGCGTCGACGGGCGGCTGGGGTTCAGGCGCAGCTTCCACGGAATACCACTAGCACCATCGCCGTTACTCCATTTATCGTAGTCGCTACGTTCTTACTAGTTCGAAGGAGATCACTCGGCGGCTGCCCGACGTCCAGCCCTCCATGGTCGCCGACGGCGACCTTCCCACCGAGGAGGATCAACCGTGAGTACGACCCATGCACTCGACCGCTTCACGACGCTTCCGGACGAGCAGACGCTCGCGGACACCGTCGTCGCCCTCGAAGAGCACGGATACAGTGTCGAGGTCGTCGATGACCTCGACGCGGCGCGCGAGGCCGTCCTCGCGTGGATCCCCGAAGGCTCCTCGGTGATGACCAACACATCGGTGACGCTACAGGAGACGGGCATTGCGGACGCGATCGACGGCGGCGGGCCGTACGAGTCGGCTCGCAACACGATGATGGCGCTCGACTTCGCGACCCAGCTGCGGGAGATGAAGGCGATCGCCGGACAGCCCGACTATGCGCTCGGCAGCGTGCACGCCGTTACCCGCGACGGAACCCTTGTCATCGCGTCGGCCTCCGGCAGCCAGCTCGCCTCGTACGCCTGGGGTGCCGCCAACGTCATCTTCGTCGTCGGCGCGCAGAAGCTCGTGTCCGGCCTGGACGCCGCCCACCAACGCATCCGCGAGCACAGCCTGAAGCTCGAGGACGCCCGCGCGTATGCCGCCTACGGGCAGAACAGCCGGGTCGGCAAGATCCTCGAAATCCACCAGGAGGACCCCGGCCGCATCCACATCGTCCTCATCCGGCAGCAGGTTGGGTTCTGAGGCGGAGAAGCGATGCCGGAGAAACGCCAGCCAACGATGGAGCCTCCTGAGGAGGAGGTCGATCACGTGCTCGGCCCCTCGGCCGCTCGTGTCCTTGTCGAGTACGGCGACTACGAATGCCCCTACTCGCGGCAGGCGTTTCGCGCGATCGAACGGGTCGAGCGCGAACTTACCGGTGGCGTTCGCTTCGCCTTCCGGCCCTTCCCGCTCACAGACATCCACCCGCACGCGCTGGCGGGCCGCCGCCGAGGCAGCCGCGCTCCAATACCGCTTCTGGGAGATGCACAACTGCTCTTCATCGCCAGAGAGGGCTCGAAGACGACGACCTGCGGCGCTATCCCGCCGAGCTCGACCTCGACGTCCAGCAGTTCGCCCAAGACAGGGCCGACGCGGGCGTCGCGCGGCGGATCAGGCGGGACGTCGAGAGCGGACTGGCATCCGGCGAGGTGCGCGGCACACCGACGCTGTTCATCGACGCGTCGTGCACCGAGGCGGCTACGACGCGGCGACCCTGCTGGAAGCATTGGCCCGATGAGCGCGATCTGCTCGCACACCGACAGCATCACGCTGACCAAGTTGCCCGACCAGATCGCCGGCTGCACGGACTGCCTCGCGATCGGCGGAACCTGGGTGCACCTGCGCATGTGCCAGTCCTGCGGCCACATCGCCTGCTGCGACAGCTCACCGAACCGGCACGCCTCCGCACATGCCCGCGGCTCTGGACACCCGATCATTCGCTCCGCCGAGCCGGGAGAGAACTGGAGCTGGTGCTACCTCGACAACGTCGCGTTCGTGGTCAGCGGACGATGACGCTCCCCGAGCTGCACCTCGCCGACTGGCGCCCGACGAAGGACACCCTGCACCTGTACGCCCAGATCATCGGCAAGATCCGGCTCGCCACGACGGCGCCGCGCAACCACTGGTGGAACGCCCCCCTATACGTCGACGTCCGCGGGCTCACGACACGGCGCCTCCATCATCGCGGGACGACCTTCGAGATCAGACTCGACTTCCTCGGTCACGCCCTGCTCGTGCAGACCGGCGACGGGCGCAACCGGGCGTTCGAGCTCGGCGACGGGATGCCCGTCGCGGACTTCGACGCCCGCCTCCACGCGATGCTCGCCGAGCTCGGCATCGACGTCGAGATCAAGGAGCAGCCGTTCGGGGTCCCGATGACGACGCCGTTTCCCGAGGACGTCGAGCACGCGTCGTGGGATCGAGAGGCGATCGAGCGCTTCGGCCGCGTCCTGGACTGGACGGACGCGGTCTTCGAGGAGTTCAGCGGCTGGTTCAACGGCAAGACCAGCCCCGTACACCTCTTCTGGCACGGCCTCGACCTCGCCGTCACTCGCTTCTCAGGCCGGGCCGGCATGCCGATCGATGCGGATCCGGTCAACCAGGAGGCCTACTCGCACGAGGTCATCTCGTTCGGGTTCTGGGCGGGCGACGACACCGTCCGCGACGCCACCTACTACTCCTACACGGCGCCCGAGCCCGAAGGACTCCGCGAGCAACCGCTGTCCGCGGGCAGCTGGATCGAGTACGGCTCAGGCTCGTTGGCGGTGCTTCCCTACGAGACCGTACGCAGCGCGCGAGATCCAAGAACAACACTGCTGGCGTTCTGCCAGAGCGGATACGAGGCAGGCGCCCGCCTTGCCGGCTGGGACACCTCCAGCTTCGAATCGAACTGGTGTCCGACCCCCGGGCAGCTGAACCAGCTCCACGCCACCGCCGCCGCCGAGTTCGGCCGTCCCAGCGCAAGCACCTAGCGTGCCGAACCGAGCGCGCAGCGCAGCTCACGGCCGAGGAGTTTGGTCCCGCGGAACGAAGGCCCGGCGAACCCGCTGCGTCATCGGAGGAGCGCGTCTTGTGTTGGTCGTTCCTCGTAGTGGCGGCACCAGCGAGCAGGCGCACCTCGCCGGCATCGAGCGGGTCGTCCAAGCCGGAGCCAACCCGGTTAGCTGGGTCGCGCTCGCCTGCGAGCTCCAGCGCGAATGGGCGCGCCTCGAGACCGTGCAACAGGTCGTCGAGATCGTGCTCACCGAGCGACTATTGAAGCAATGACGGCAACGGCAGTCGCCGATCCCAGACGCGCGAGTTCCTCCGCAACGCCGATCCTGTTCTCGCGCGCCTGATCGACGCGCATCCGGACTTCCGTCGGCGCGCGTGGGTCGACAAGCTCCTTGTGCTCGATGCCTTCAGCACGCTCGTCTTCCAAGGTCGCCGGCCAGCAGCGCCCCGTCAGGGCGACGCGAACCATCCTGTCGCGTCTCGAGGAGCATTTCGGAGGGCGCCTGCTCTCACCCCGCGGAGCTGCTCAAGCGGATCCGCAGGTCCTCCGCGCCAGCGGGCCTCGATCAGGGAGGGCGCGACGTTGCGCGGTCTCGCGGAACGCTTCATCGACGGGCGCCTGAGCGACGACGCGCTCGCTCTGGCCTGAGCCTTCTGTTTGGAGCGGGTGACAAGAATCGAACTGGCGCTGTCAGCTTTGGAAAATGATCAAGGTCCAGCGCCTGGGCTGGACGCAGGCCGAACACGCAAGTGAGTGGCCTGGTCGATTGAACCGTGTGCACGTGTGAGAACCCGTCACTCGGAGGGCGCTCGGGCACGTCGCGTGCGCCGGCGGAGATAGTGCCTTAACAGCGTGGAGGAAGTTCTCACCGGCGACGACAACCTAGAGTTGGGCAGCCGTGTCCGGTCTAGGGAGCTGCGTGACGGATCGTTCTCAGGACGTGCGTGACACTCCCGAGCGCTGGTGATCGAGGTCGCTGAGCGGTTTCGGCGGCGACGCAGTCAGCGTCCTAACTCTGCGCCGCCGCGCGGGTCGACGCTCCCCGGCTCAGGTCCGGCTGTGGCTCGTCGCCTCGACGGCCTGCAGGATGAGCTGGGTTGCGGCCTCGGGCTGTGACACGAAGGAGACGTGAGAGGCCGGCACCTCCACGATCGTCGCGTTCGCGCGCTCGGCCATGAACCGCTGGAGCGCCGCGCGGGATCGCCTTGTCCTCGGTGCCGAGCAGGTACCAGCACGGCAGCGTCTTCCACGCTGGCGGGCCCGACGGCGCGGCTGCGAACGCGGCGGCGGCGTACGGCCGCTGCGCCGCGGCCATCACCGCGGCCGTCTCGGGGTCGACGTCGGCGGCGAAGGCCTCGCGGAACGCCTCAGGGTCGAGGTAGAGGTCGACCCCCTCGCTCCCGTCCGGGCCGGTGAACGGCACGGGCCTGACCGCTGGCCCCACGAGGCTGCCTTCGAACCGCTCAAGGAACTCCTGCTGACTCTCGCCCTCGTCGCACATCCAACCGTTGAAGTAGACGAGCGCCTGCACCTGGTCGTTGCCGGTCGCGGCGCTCGAGATGACATTGCCGCCGTAGGAGTGGCCGACGAGCACGATCGGACCGGTCAGGGTCCGCAGGAATTCGGCGAGGTACGCCGCGTCGCCAGCGAGATCGCGAAGCGGGTTGGCGAACCCGATGGCGGTAAACCCACGGTCGCGCAGGGCGCGAATCTCGGGGTCGAAGCCGGTCGCGTCGGCCCAGGCACCGTGGACGAGGACGATCGTCGGGGTCTCAGCGGCCATGGTCGTCACCACTTCCTCTTAGGACGGTTTCACCGAGTCCGCCAGAGTATGCCGCAGCTCGCCCGAGCAGGCGAGGTCAGCGATCAGCGCTGCCGTTGCCAGCACGGATGCCTGCCAGCTGGACGAAGACACCCTTGCCCGACCCGGCCGGAAACCGGGGAAACTTCCACCAAGACAGCTGTCCAGCCGCTCCTGGACCCAACCATCAGTCAACAGGTCATGGGTGAAGGGCCGTGGTCGTCGGGCTCCGTGTACTGGAGTCACACGAGCCAGACCGGACGTGACCGAAGCGCGGGTTGCGGCAAATGGCGGAAAGTCGATCACGGTGGCGATGGACGGTGGCCCCGGCACGCCTAGCAACCTGGACGTCCGCTCTCGGAGAGCCGCGTGTGAGGAAGCCGACCGGCGATACTCCGTGCGCCCCGGTCCCGCCTGTTGTTATGAGGGTCGGGTTTGCTTGGTCGGGAGTTTCAGGAAGTGTGCATTGGTTCGCAGTAGCGCGGGTATCAGGACATAGGCCGCCAAGGGCACCACGAGCAGGGTGAGCGCGAGCGTGCGGAGTGGCAGTGGCCAGTGACTGTCGATCGGCGCGAGCAGGATCTGGACCACGAGTACGGATGGGAAGATCGCCACCCAGGTGAGGAGGGCTCGGCGGTGCCTGGACGGCGCCGGCTCGGCCGGCCGCGGGGGCTGCAGCTGTCGGGTCATGGCCGTACCGGGCCGGCATCGGCCGTGGTCTGCCGGAGCGCGGCGGCGATCTCTTCGACGTCGGCGGGGGTCAGCCGCACCTGGACGGCGCCAGCCCATCCGTCGACCTGTTCGGGTCGGCGAGCCCCGACGATTGCGCCGCTGATTCCTGGCCAGGCCAGTACCCAGGCGATCGCGACCTCGGCGACGGTGACCTCGAGTCGTCGGGCGACCGCCCGCAACGCGTCGGTGACCGCGAGGTTGGCCGCCAGCCGGGTCGTGAAGTCGGGACTTCTGCGGCGCCAGTCGTCATCGGGCAGCGCCGCGACCCGCGCAGCCGAGAAGGCACCGGTGAGCAGCCCGGACTGCAGCGGGGAGTAGGCGATGACCGCGGTGCCGTGCTCGCGCGCCCAGGCGACCTCGGCTGCCGCGCGGCGGTTGAGTGCGGAGAACGGTGGCTGGATCGCGTCCACGTGGGCGATCCGTTCGGCCACCTCTAGTTGGCTGGCGTCATGGTTGGACAGGCCGATCGCGCGTACTTTGCCCTCGCGTTTGAGGTCGGCCATGGTCTGCCAGTACTCGTCAAGCCCGCCGTCTGCATCGGGCCAATGCACCTGGTAGAGGTCGATGCGCTCGACCCCGAGCCGGCGCAGCGAGTCCTCGACCTCGCGCCGGACGTGACGCATGGTGCGGCGCGGCTCGGCGAGCCGGTCGTGCTCGTCCCAGACGAGCCCGCCCTTGGTGAACACGTATGGCGGCTGGCTCGAGATCGCTGATGGCCTTGGCGACGAGCTCCTCGGAGTGTCCCAGCCCATACACCGCGGCGGTGTCGATCCAGTTGATGCCGCTTTCCACGGCGTGCCGGATCGCGGCGATCGCCTCGCTGTCGTCGTTACTGCCCCAGCTGTAGCGCCAGCCACCACCGCCGATGGCCCAGGCGCCGAACCCCATCCTGCTGATGGTCATGTCTGCAAGGTTCATGACCTTCACGTTGCGCCGACCCGAAGCGGCTGCCCAGTGCCCTGCTTGTCCCTAGGACCGGCAGGGCCACCCTTCGCCGGCGAGGTGCGGGGACAATGGCAGTGTGCTGGGTGAGTTCCTGAAGTCTCGCCGGGCGAAGGTCAGCCCCGAGGATGTCGGGTTGCCGTCGTCGGGCCAACGCCGCGTGCCTGGCCTGCGCCGCGAGGAGCTGGCCCATCTGGCGGGGGTCAGCGTCGACTATTACGTACGGCTCGAGCAGGGCCGCGCCCAAGGCGTGTCCGACGAGGTACTGCACGCGCTGGCCGAGGCGCTGCGCCTCGACGACGACGAGCGCGCGTACCTGTTCACCGTGGCCCGCCCGGTGAGAACCGCCCCGCAACCCAAGCGGCCAGTGGCCACCCAGGTGCGATACCTGCTCGACGCGATGCCCGGCGTACCTGCCTACGTCATCGATCACCGCGCCGATGTGCTCGCATGGAACGAGCTGGCCGCTGCACTCATGCTCGACTTCGGCGCGCTGCCACGCGAGCAGCGCAACTGGGCGAGGCTGTGCCTGCTCGACGAGCGGACGAAAGAGATCTTCGTCGACTGGGAGGGCAAGGCCCGGGAGACGGTCGCCTACCTGCGTTTGCACGCGGCCCACCACGCCAACGACCCGCGCATCGCCGCCGTCGTCGGTGAACTGTCGGTCAAAAGCGAGCAGTTCCGCCAATGGTGGGCCGATCACAACGTGCAAGACAAGACAGCGGGCATCAAGCGAATCCGGCACCCCCTCGTCGGCGAACTGTTACTGCACTTCCAAACGATGAGCGTGACCGGTTCACCAGGACAGTCGCTGGTCGCCTACACCGCCGAACCTGGGTCTCCGGACGAGCAGGCGCTGCAGCTGCTCACCAGCTGGACCCTGACCGACCGCACCCAGGGCGCCACCCCGCCAACGCCGCGATAGATCCGGTCGGCTTGCTCCAAGCGCTCGCTCAACGGCAAATCGCGCTCGGCAGCATGACCGGGCGAGCGACGGCGGGGTGGACGTGAAGGCCGGTGTGCTCGCGGGCTCCACTGCCCCGGGCTGGAGCTGGATCCACGATCTAGCGTCGGTCGCCTTCGTGGTCACGCTGGTTGGCTCAGGACTCTTGCTTGTGGGTGTGGTTCGTCGCCTACGCCGGGATGTGGACCGTCGCTAGCCAGAAGTCCATGCCGACGAGATCACGTCATGGAGCTCGGGAATGCGCGAGTCAGCCCTCGGACTCGCTCCACATCCGGAGCTCGCGCTTGAGGAGCTTTCCGGTGGCGTTCTTGGGAAGCGCGTCGACGACCCGGACCTCGCGCGGTTGCTTGTACGGGGCAGCCGCGCCTTGCAGAACGCGATGACGTCGGCCTCGTCGATCGACCGGCCTGGCCGCGCGGTCACGACGGCGACAATCTCTTCCCCCAACCGCGGATCCGGCCGGCCGATGACGGCGGCCTCGCTCACGTCAGGATGTGCGTACAGGACTTCTTCTACCTCGCGCGGGTAGACGTTGTAGCCGCCTCGGATGATGAGGTCCTTGATGCGGTCGACGACGAAGAAGAACCCTTCGTCGTCGCGGTAGACGAGGTCTCCGGTGCGCAGCCAGCCGTCTCGCAGCGCGTCGGCCGTGGCCTCCGGGTCGCCCAAGTACCCCTTGGTGACGTTGTGGCCGCGCAGCTGCAACTCGCCGACCTGCTCGGACCCCGATGGCAACACCCGCCCGGTCGGCTGACATCCCGTAGCCCTCGAGGATCACGACGCCGAACCGCTCCTCGAACGCATGCAGGATCGGGGCCGGGCATCGACGCGCCGACCCGAGCTCGCGATGCGGAACGCCGAAAGCTTCCGGTCACCGAGGTCGGCATTGAGCAGCGCATGGAACATCGTGGGAACCCCGACGAACACAGTGACCTGGTGGCGTTCCATCGCATCGGTCGTACGTCGGCGAGCGACCCCTTCACCGCCCGGCCGATCGGCGAGCGGGCCGTGGCGACGATGACGGCGTTACGCATGGTGCTCCTTGTCGGTTGGTAGGGCGAAGCGACGCAGCTCGCGCTTGGCGAGCGACATCTTGTGCACTTCGTCTGGGCCGTCGGCGAGCCGCAGCACGCGGGCGCCGGCCCAGAACTCGGCGAGCGGGAAGTCCTGGCTCACGCCCGCGCCGCCGTGCACCTGGATGGCCTTGTCGATGACCCACTCGGCCATCGACGGGGTGGCAATCTTGATGGCCTGGATCTCGGTGTGCGCGCCCTTGTTGCCGACGGTGTCCATAAGCCAGGCGGTCTTGAGCACGAGCAGCCGCGCCTGCTCGATGCGTACGCGCGCCTCGGCGATCCACTCGCCCACCACGCCCTGAGCGGCCAGCGGTTTGCCGAACGCGATGCGTTCGTTGGCGCGCCGGCACATGAGCTCGAAGGCCCGCTCGGCCATGCCGATGAGCCGCATGCAGTGGTGGATGCGGCCCGGCCCGAGGCGAGCCTGCGCGATCGCGAACCCGTCGCCCTCGCCACCGATGAGGTTGGTCGCCGGCACCCGGACGTTGTCGTACGACGACCTCGGCGTGACCGCCGTGCCAGCGGTCGGCGTAGCCGAAGACGGTGGTCGAGCGGCGCACCGTGATGCCCGGGGTGTCGCGCGGCACCAGGATCATGCTCTGCTGACGGTGCCGCTCGGCGTCGGGATCGGTCTTGCCCATGACGATGAAGATCTCGGCGCGTGGGTTCATGCCGCCGGACGACCACCACTTGCGGCCGTTGATGACGTAGGTGTCGCCGTCGCGCTCGATCCGGGTGCCGATGTTGGTCGCGTCGGATGAGGCGACGTCGGGCTCGGTCATGCCGAATGCCGAGCGGATCGTGCCGTCGAGCAGCGGCTTGAGCCAGCGCTCCTGCTGCTCGGGCGTGCCGAACATCGCCAGCACTTCCATGTTGCCGGTGTCGGGGGCGTTGCAGTTGAGCGCCTCGGGCGCGAGGTGCGGGCTGCGTCCGGTGATCTCCGCGAGCGGTGCGTACTGCACGTTGCTGAGCCCGGCGCCGAGCGGGTGGTGCGGCAGGAACAGGTTCCACAGACCCAGCTCGCGGGCCTTGGCCTTGAGCTCCTCGACCACCGGCGGGGTGCTGAACTCCGGCACCTCGGCGAGCTGCTGGCGGTGCACGGCCTCGGCCGGGTAGACGTGCTCGTCCATGAACGCGAGCAGTCGCCCGCGCAGCTCCTCGGTCTTGGCGTCGTAGCCGAAGTCCATCACCGCTCCTTTGCTAAGCCGCCGGCGAGGGTGGACAGGCCCAGCTCCACGAGCGGCTCCACGACATCACCGATCGTGTCGAAGCCCGGACCGACCGTCTGGCCGGCGGCGTGCCGGTAGTGGATGCCCTCGGCGATGACCGCGAGCTTGAAGCAGCCGAGTGCGACGTACCAGTCGAGCCGCGACAGGTCGACGTCGCGACGCGTTGCGTACCGTGCGACGAGATCGCCGCCCGGCGGGAAGGCGGTGCCCGCCATGACGGCGCTGGACACGGCGTTGTCCGGGATGGCGGCGAGGCCGTCCCAGTAGACGAGCAGCAGGCCGAGGTCGGCGAGCGGGTCGCCGAGGGTGGCCATCTCCCAGTCGAGGACCGCCGCGATGTGGTCGTCGTCGCCGACCAGGACGTTGTCGAGGCGGAAGTCGCCGTGCACGATCGCAGCCGCGGCACTGGCCGGGACGTCGGCGGACAGCCGCTTGTGGAGCTCGTCGATGCCGCGCACGGGACGGCTGCGGGAGGCGTCGAGCTGGGCCTTCCACCGTCGCAGCTGCCGGTCGAGGAAACCGTCTGGACGACCGAAGTCACCGAGCCCCACCGCCGCGGCGTCGACGTCGTGCAATTCGGCGAGCACATCGATGAGGTCGTACGCGATCGTGTGGCACCGGTACGTCTGCAACGCGCGGGTCTGCTCGGCGCTGCGGTAGACGGTGCCGGCGACGTGCTCCATCAGGAAGAACGGCGCGCCTAGCACGTCCGGCCTCCTCGCACAGCAGCACGGTGCGTGGCACGGGCACCGGCGTCGGGGCCAGCGCGGTGATGACCCGGTGCTCGCGGGTCATGTCGTGCGCGGTGGCGAGCACGTGACCCAGCGGTGGCCGCCGCAGGACCCAGCGGCTGACGCCGTCGCTCACGACATAGGACAGGTTGGACTTGCCGCCGGGGATCAGCTCGGCGGTCAGCGGCCCGCCCACGAGTCCGGGGGCGACGTCCGCGAGGTGCCGAGTGAGCCGGTGCAGGTCGAGCCCCACGACGTCGACGGTCATACCTGCACCACGACGCGCCCGACGGTGTCACCGGCCGCCAGCCGGGTCAGCCAGTCGGCCGCGGAAACGAACGGGACCTGCTCGCTGACCAGCGGCACGGCGACACCCTCGGACGCGAGCCGGGTGAGCTCGACGTTCGCCTGGTGCACGGCGGCAGGGTCGTGCTTCTTGTAGAGGCCCCAATGGAGGCCGACGATCGCGTAGTTCTTGACCAGCGCATGGCCCAGCGGCGGCGCGGGGATGTCACCGCTAGCGAAGCCCACGACGACGATGCGGCCTTCGAAGGCGATGCACTTGGTGGATGCGGTGAACGCGGCACCGCCGACCGGGTCGTAGACAACGTCCGCACCGCGCCCACCGGTCGCCGCCTTGACGACGGCGACAACGTCCTCCTCGCGGCGGTCGACGACGACGTCCGCGCCCAGGGCGAGTGCCACCTTGGCCTTGTCGGGACCGCCGACGACGGCGATGACCCTGGCGCCGGCAGCCTTGCCGAGCTGCACCGCAGCGCTGCCAACACCACCCGCGGCCGCGTGCACGAGCAGCGTCTCGCCCGGCTGCAGGCGCGCTCGTCGGTGCAGGCCGAACCAGCCCGTCTGGTATGCGATCTGGAAGGCGCTGGCCTGCGCGTCATCCAGCGAGTCGGGCGCGGGCAGCAACTCATCGGCGGGACCAGCGAGAACTCGGCCAGCGCACCAGCTCGGCAGGAGCCGGAACGCCGATGACGCGCTGGCCGATGGCGAAGCCTGTGACGTCGGGGCCGAGGCGCTTCGACCGTGCCGCACAGCTCGACACCCGGGGTGTACGGAAACTCGGGTCGTATCTGGTACTGGCCACGACACATGAGCACATCCGGGAAGTTCAACGCGACCGCGCGCACGCGAACGAGCACCTGACCGGCACCTGGCGTCGGCGCGTCGATGTCGACCAGACTCATGACGTCGCCCGGCTCGCCGAACCGGTCAACCTGCCATGCCCTCATGTCCGTGCCTCCTGTGTGTCCTTCAGGGCGTCGAGGCGGCTTTGCAGTCGCCGCATGCCCGCGAGCCAACGGTCGGTGTCCGATGCGCGAATCGCGTAGTAGTCGCGCACCTCCGGATGTGGAAGGATCAAGAAGCCGTTGCCGAGCGACGCCGCGACCATGTCGGCGACCTCCTCGGGGGACACGGCCGTGTCGGTCAGCAGCAACTGCCCGGCGTGCCCGGTTTCGGCGAGCATCGCGGTGCGTACGCCTTGCGGGCAGAGGGCTTGCACGGTGATGCCCTTATCGCCGTACGTCGTCGACAGCCACTCGGCGAACGCGAGCGCGCCGTGCTTGGTGACGGAGTATGGCGCGGACCCCAGCATGGTCAGCAGTCCGGCGGCCGACACGCTCGCCAGGAAGTGCCCGCTGCCCCGTTCGAGCCACTCGGGCAGGAGCGCCCGCGCCGCGCGTACGTGCGCCATGACGTTGACCTGCCAGGCGGCGTCCCACTGTTCGTCGTCGGCATCCGGCCCACCGGGAGTGCCCGCGCCCGCGTTGGCGCAGAACAGGTCGATGCCGCCGAGCCGCTCGCGCGCGGCTGCCACCAGGGCCTCGGTCTCGCCGGCACGAGCCACGTCACCAGTGACGGCGTACCTGTCGATGTCGTCCGCAACCCGCCGCGCGGCGACCGCGTCACGGTCGTTGACGACGACACGGGCACCATCGCGGGCGAACCGTCGCGCCATCGCGGCCCCGATGCCGTTCCCGGCACCGGTGATGACAACGCGTGCGCCCCGCAGGTCCATGCGCGTGGTCATACGTAGATGCGGGACACGGACTCGGCGACGCAGACGGGCTTGTCTCCGCCCTCGCGCTCGATCGTCACCTGCGTGACCACTTGGACACCGCCGGGTACGTCGTCGACTGAGAGCAGCCGTACGTGTGCGCGCACGCGTGACCCGACGGGCACCGGGGCTGGGAAGCGCACCTTGTTGAGCCCGTAGTTGACGCCCATCTTCGCGCCTTCGACGTCGCTGAGCCCTTCTCCCAGGCTCGGCAGCAGCGACAGGGTGAGGAAGCCGTGCGCGATGGTGGTGCCGAACGGGCCCGCCGCGGCACGCTCGGGGTCGACGTGGATCCACTGGTGGTCGTCGGTGGCGTCGGCAAAGAGGTCGATGCGATTCTGGTCGATGTCGACCCAGTCGCTCGTGCCGAGATCGGTGCCGACGGCGGCCCGCAGGTCGTCGATCGAGGCGAATGTCATCAGATTCCTCCGGTGATTGTGAGCCCACGATCTCGCCACGGGCGCGCGGCCTCGACCTGCGCGCATAGCGAGAGCAGCTGCGCGTCGCCGGCGGGCCGGCCGCTGAGCATGACGCCCACGGGCAGCCCGTCGGCGGTCCAGTGCAGCGGCAGGCTCGCCGACGGCTGGCCGGTGATGTTGAACGCCGCAGTGAATGGGCTGAACTCGGTCTGCCGCTGGCGCTCGACGTCCCGGTCGGCAGGCTCGGTGAACCACTGTGGCGGCTGCGGCAGCATCGCAAGCGTCGGAGTGAGTACGCGCGTCGAAGCGGTCGAGCGCGGTCAGCACGCGGCGGGCGCCGAGCTGCATCGCCGCGAGCGCATCGAAGAGCTCGCCGGCGCTCGTGGCTCGTGCCAGGTCCCGCCACCAGCGGGTCATCGGCCGCAGGAGCGGCTCCGCGTCGTCGGGCAGCGGGAGCGCGAGCTGCTGCACGGCCCAGGTGACGATGAACGGCTGCTCGAACTCCGCGCCGAACGGGTTGGCGATGTCCTCGACCTCGTGCCCGAGATCGGACAGCAGCCGAGACGCCTCCTCGTAGGCCTCCACGCACGCCGGGTCGACGTCGATGCCGGGCAGGCCAGGGTCGGCGTAGCGGGCGATGCGCAGCCGACCCGGGTCACGTCTGGCAGCGTCGAGAAACGTCCTACCCTCGGGCTGGGGCGGTGCCCAGAACGGATCGCCCGGCATCGGCACGGCGAGCACGTCGAGCATCGCGGCGGCGTCCCGTACGGTCCGTGCGATGGGGCCCTGCACGCCGAGACCCGTGACGTCGAGCGCCGAGCGGTCCGTTGCTCACCCGCCCGCGCGACGGCTTGAAGCCGAACACGCCGCAGGCGCTCGCGGGGATGCGCAGGGAGCCGCCGCCATCGCTGCCGTGGGCGACCGGCACCATCGCCGCAGAGACGGCCGCCGCTGCGCCACCGCTCGACCCGCCCGCGGAGCGGGTGCGATCCCACGGCGTACGGGCTGAATGTGCAACGTCGTTGTCCGTGTAGGCGGACGCGCCGAACTCCGGTGTGTTGGTCTTGCCGAGGCTCACCAGACCGGACTCGCGCATGAGCGTGACAGTGTGTGCGTCGACCTCCGGCACGAACTCGGCGAACGCGACCGAGCCGAACGTCGTGCGTACGCCGGCGGTCGCCGCAAGGTCCTTGACTGCGGTGGGTACGCCGAACAGCGGGGAGAGCCCGGCGGTGTCGCCCTCGCGCAGTCGCTTGTCCGCCCGCCGCGCCTCGTCGCGAGCCGTGTCGGCGGTGACGGTGATGAACGCGCCGAGCTGGGCGTCGTAGGCGGCGACACGGGCGAGGTGGTGGTCGACGAGCTCGCTCGAGCTCACCTCCCCTGCTTGGATGGCGGCCGCCTGCGCGAGCGCATCCAGCTCGTGGAGCTCTGGCATCAGCGGTGGCCACCGTCGACGTAGATGTTCTGCCCGGTGATGTACGACGCGTCGTCGCTGACGAGGAACGCGATGACGCCGGCGATGTCGTCGGGCACGCCGAACCGGCGCAGCGGGAGCGCATCGGCGGCTGCTTTGGCGAAGTCCTCGCTGCTGACGCCCATGCGCTGCGCGGTCTGGTCGATCATTGCCGTGGCGATGAAGCCGGGTGCGACTGAGTTGACGTTGATGCCGAACGGCCCGAGCTCGATGGCGAGGGTCCGGGTGAAGCCCTGCATGCCGGCCTTGGCGGCTGCGTAGTTGGCCTGGCCACGGTTGCCGAGCGCCGAGGTGGAGCTGATGTTGACGATCTTGCCCCAGCGCTGCTCGACCATGTGCCGCTGGGCGGCCCGCGAGCACAGGAACGCGCCGCGCAGGTGGACCGCCATGACGGCGTCCCAGTCGTCCTCGGTCATCTTGAACAGCAGGTTGTCGCGGATGATGCCGGCGTTGTTGACGAGGATGTGCATGCCGCCTAGCTCGGCAACCGTGCGGTCCACCGCTGCCTCGACCTGGTCGGCGACGGACACGTCGGCACCGATGCCGATCGCAGTGCCACCCTTGCTCCGGATCGCGTCGACGGTCTCGGCGGTGTCGGCTTCGCGCAGGTCGACGACGGCGACGGCGGCACCGTCGGAAGCCAGGCGCTGCGCGGTAGCGGCACCGATGCCGCGAGCGGCTCCGGTGACCAACGCGACACGACCGGTGAGGCGGCTCATGATTGGGTTTCCCCTTCGGTGGTCGTCGGCCGCAGGCCGGCGAGGACGAGATCGGCGAGCTCCGACGCAATCACGGTGGCCGGCTTGGGGCCGTCCGGCCGGAACCAGGTAGGCATCGAGTTGGTCAGGCCGAAGATCGACCACGAGACGACCTCGGGCGAGGCCGCCGCGCTGAACACCCCGGAATCCTGGCCATCGCGGATGACTGCGCGTACCGAGTCCTGGTAGCGCCGCCAGTCGGCCTGCAGCTCGTGCCAGCGCGCGGCATCGATGCGCCAGGAGTCCCGCACGAACACCCGCGCCTCGCGGATGTAGGTGGCCGTCATCGTGACGACGTCCTCGATCACTGCTCGGAGCGTCGTGGCCGGGTCTTCCTTCTTGGCGAGGATGCGCTCGAGCGACGCGAACTGCTCGCGGTAGACGGCGCTGTAGATCTCGAAGAGCAGATCTTCCTTCGCCTTGAAGTAGTGGTACATCGCACCCTTGGTGACACCCGCACGTTCGACGATCTCCTGCACGGGGGTTCCCTCGAAGCTCCGCTCGGCGAACAGCTCGACCGCGGCGGCGAGGATGCGTGTGCGGACGTCGCCGTCGGCGGTCATGGTCCTGGGCCGGGGCATCAGAACGCCCCGTCCGCGACGTCCATGAGGGTGTTGTCGGTCTCCTCGACCACGCGGCGGCGGGCAGCGAGCTCGGGCAGCACGGTTGCGGCGAAGAAGTGGGCGACCGCGACCTTGCCCGCGTAGAAGTCTTCGTCCGCACCGCTTGCTCCTCGCGCGAGCGCGTCCTGTGCGACGGCGGCCTGCCGCAGCAGCAGCCAGCCGATGAGCAGGTCGCCGACACTCATGAGCAGCCGGGTGGTGTTCTGGCCGACCTTGTAGATCTCCTCCGGTTGGTCGGCAGCGGCGTCGTTCCACCCGCGCATGAGGTCGACCATCTCGATGACGTTGCCCAGTGCGGCGGCCAGGCGGTCCGCCTCGAGCTTGAGCCGGCCGTCGTGCTCGAGCGTCTCGACGAAGGCCTCGATCTCGTCGACGACGACCGTGAGGGCCTTCGCGTCGTCGCGCACGATCTTGCGGAAGAAGAAGTCCTGCCCCTGGATACCGGTGGTGCCCTCGTACAGCGTGTCGATCTTCGTGTCTCTGACGTACTGCTCGATCGGGTAGTCCTGCAGGAAGCCCGATCCGCCGAGCGTCTGCAGCGACTGCGCGAGCAGCTCGTAGGACCGCTCCGACCCGACGCCCTTGACGATGGGCAGCAGCAGGTCGTTGACCGCGCTGACCCCGAGGTCGAGCTGGCTGGCGGTATAGAGGTAGACCGCGCGCAGGCCCTCGGCGTACGCCTTCTGCAGCATGAGCATCCGTCGCACGTCGGGGTGCTGGTCGATGGTGACGCGCGGTGCGGTCTTGTCGCTGAACTGCGCCAGGTCTGGGCCCTGCACGCGGCTGCGCGCGTAGTCGAGCGCGTTGAGGTAGCCGGTCGACAGGGTGCCGATCGCCTTGACCCCGACCTGCATGCGCGCGGACTCGATGACCTTGAACATCTGGGCGATGCCGTCGTGCACGTCGCCGACCAGCCAGCCGACGGCGGGCTCGTTCTCGCCGAAGGTGAGCTCGCAGGTCGTCGAGACCTTCAGGCCCATCTTCTTCTCGACGTTGGTCGCGTAGACACCGTTGCGCGCGCCCAGCTCGCCGGTCTCCGGGTCGAAGTGGAACTTCGGCACGAGGAACATCGACAGGCCCTTGGTGCCCGGCCCATGACCCTCCGGTCGGGCCAGCACGAAGTGCACGATGTTCTCCGCGAGGTCGTGCTCGGCAGACGTGATGAACCGCTTCACGCCCTCGATGTGCCAGCTACCGTCGGCCTGGCGCACGGCCCTGGTGCGGCCCGCGCCGACATCCGAGCCGGCGTCGGGCTCGGTGAGCACCATCGTGGCGCCCCACTGGCGGTCGACCATGAGCTCTGCGACCCGCTGCTGCTCCTCGGTACCCATGCTGTGCAGCAGCCCGCCGAAGCCAGGCCCGCCGCTGAACATGTAGACCGCCGCCTGCGCGCCCTGGATCATCTCCATGAGCGCCCACCACAGGACGCGGGGAGCGGCGACCCCGCCGAGCGCGGGCGGCAGGTCGAGCCGCCACCACTCGGCGGCCATGTACGCGTCGTACGACCGCTTGAACGCCTCGGGCATCGTGACCGAACAGGTGGCCGGGTCGTACACCGGCGGATTCCGGTCGGCCTCGATGAACGACTCGGCCACGGGTCCGGAGGCAAGCCGCTCCACCTCGGCAAGCATGTCCTCGACGGTCTCCGCGTCGAGCTCCGCGAAGCGGCCCGTCCCGAGCAGCTCACCCAGCCCGAGCACCTCGAACAGGTTGAAGCGCAGGTCGCGCAGGTTGCTTCGGTAGTGGCCCATTCCCCAGCCTTCCGGTGTCCGCGTCGGGCGGCCGCGTGGCTGGGCGGGATCATGCTCGCCCGGCCACCGTTGGCCGTGGGCTCGAATCAGACACCAGGGATGAGCCGTCTGTCAATACCGTCCAGACGGTATGCAGGGTGTTACCGAGCCAAATCCCCGGTCGGCGTCAGAGGCGGCGGCTCCGGTGTGCAGCAGCGCCACGGTCGAACTCACCACGAGCGCCGAGACCACGACCCGCCGGAAGTGCGCCGGATCGATACGCCGGACGACGTGGTCACCGATCCATCCGCCGACCCCGCCCGCCGCGCCACTCACCGCGAAGATCGCTGCCAGCGTCGCCCGGAATCGTCGGGCGCGAGCGAACACCCACCCTTCGCGCGAGTTGCTTCAAATCGGTGGCGGACTCCGGAGGCAGTGTGGGGAATCCTGCTATCGGCTTGGGAGTGATCGGGGCAGCCCGAACCAGGGCAACACGCTGTTGTCGAAGCGCGTCATGGCGCAGATCCGTTCCCCGGCGAGGGTGAGGACGAAGAGGCCGACCCCGTGGCTGACGCCGGCAGGCGCGCGCAGGTAGGCCCCGAAAGCCGGCTGACCGTTGGCCCGCGTCCGTACGAGGTCGAACCTGCGCCCCGCGCGGAAGATGCTCGCGAAGAACGGAGCCACGATGTCGCGGCCTTCGTATTCGAAGGGCATCGGTGGCATCGAGATGAAGACGTCGCCCGTCAGCAGGGCGACCAGCGCGTCGAGATCGGCGGACTCGTACGCGCGCACGAACTTCGCCACGATCGCATCCTCGGCGGGTGAGTCGGAGGCGGGAGGGGGTTCGCGGTCGGCGGTCGGCGACCGTCGGCGCTGCAGGCTGGCGCGCGCCCGCTTGAGGGCGCTGTTGACCGACTCGACGGTCGAGCCCAGCATGTCGGCCACCTCGCCTGCATGGAATCCGAGGACGTCACGCAAGATGAGGACGGCGAGCTGGCGCGGGGGCAGGATCTGGAGCGCGGTCACGAAGGCGAGAGAGATGGACTCGGTCTGCTCATAGCGGGCGTCCGGGCCGATCGGCATGTCGATCGCACCCTCGAGGAGGGTGTCCGGAAATGGCTCGAGCCAGACGACTTCGCCGAGCCGCGTCGGCTCGGGCGGTTGCACCTTGGGCACGTCCCACTCCTTGGCCGGGCGTCGGCTGGCCGAACGGCGCGCGTTGAGACAGCGGTTGGTGGCGATCCTGTAGAGCCAGGTACGCAGCGAGGCGCGTCCCTCGAACCCTTTGAGGCCTTGCCACGCGGTCAGCAGCGTGTCTTGGAGGGCGTCCTCGGCATCTTGAAAGGATCCGAGCATCCGGTAGCAGTGCACCAGTAGCTCTCGGCGATACGGCTCGGTCAGCTCGCGGAATGCGTCGCCGTTCCCAGCTCGTGCCCTTGAGATCAGGTCCGCTGCCGCCACCGACGCCATCGTGTCACCGTCCTCCTGCGCCATGTCGCACCTCCATCCTGTATGGACACCGGCGGAGGGACGATCTGGGCGGTTGGTGAGCGCCCATTTCCCCGACGCTCCGGTGTCTACATCCTCGACGGCTGTGACGATCCAGAACGGAGCCAGAGATGATGCTGGAGGACAAGGTTGCGGTGATCTACGGAACCGGGGGCGCCATCGGCGGTGCCGTCGCACTCGCCTTTGCGCGCGAGGGTGCCAAGCTGTTTCTCACCGGGCGCAACCTGGCACCTGTCGAAGCAGTCGCCAAGGGGATCGTTTCCGCCGGCGGATACGCCGACGCCGCGGAGGTCGACGCTCTGGACGAGCAGGCTGTGGACACACATCTGCAGTCCGTGATCGACAAGGCGGGTCGCCTCGACATCTCGTTCAACGCGGTCGGGAACTCGGACCCGGCGATTCTTGGTGTGCCGCTGGTCGAGCTGGATGTCGAGCAGTTCTCCCTACCGATTGCGACCTACAGCAGGTCGTACTTCCTGACCGCGCGCCTGGCGGCCCGGCGGATGGCTCCCAACGAAGCGGGGGTGATCATGACCGTCAGCACACTCCACTCGCGTACGGGCCTGTCCTTGGTGGGAGGCTACGGTCCGGCGCAGGCTGCGAAGGAGGCACTCACTCGCGACCTGTCCGCGGAGCTCGCGCCTCGGGGTATTCGTGTGGTCGGTCTGCGGCCGCAGGCGATGCCGGAATCGGTCGGATCGCGGAGACGCTTCTTCGAGTCTCGCGCCAAGGCATTGGGCATGACCTGGGAGCAGTTCCAGGAGGTTCTCGCAAGCAGGACCCATCCCCGACGGCTCATGACGCTCACGGAGATGGCTGACGTGGCGGCCTTCATGGCTTCCGACAAGGCCAGCGGGATGACCGGAACGACTGTCAACCTGACCATGGGCAGCCTGGACGACTAGCCGCTGCCATCATCGATTGGGTGGGTTCTCGTCAGGATGAGTCGGGCGCGGCGTTCGAAGGCCTGGCTGACGCTCTGTACCTCGAGTGTGAATACACCTCGGCTGTCGAGCATTACGAGCGTGCCTACTCCGCCTATCGAAGGGAACGCCTGAACACGGCTGCTGGCCGCGCGGCGCGCCGGCTCGCGTGGATCAGCGGGAGCGTCTTCGGCGACTGGGCCGTGGAGAGCGGATGGTTGGCGCGCGCCCGCCGCATCTTCGAGGAGGCGGGCGAGGACACACCCGAAGCCGGATGGGTCCTGATCGTCGACTCCTTCGCAGAACAGGACATGCAGATCCGGGAGTCCATGCTCCGTGAAGCGAGCACCATCGGCCGCCGGTTCGGCGATCCGGCCGTCGAGTTCGATGCGTTGGCCTATCTCGGCGGCGTCCTCCTGCTGACCAACCGTGTCGAGGACGGACTGGTCTGCCTCGACGAGGTCCTGGCAGCGGCCATCGCGGGTGAGCTCACCGACTTCAGCGTCGTGGACTCGACGTTCTGTGCGTTCTTTTGGGCGTGCGAGCTGGTCAACGACGTTCCCCGCGCGGACCAATGGATGCGCGCGACCGAGGACCTCATGAAGCGGAGGAACATTGTCGCCGCGTTCTGCCGCGCCCACTACGGAGGGATCCTCACGGCCGCAGGACGCTGGAGCGAGGCGGAGGTTCAGCTCGCCGAAGCGGCCAGGCATTTCGATCGGGGCGTCTCGGCGCGGCGCGACGCTGCCCTCATCCGCCTCGCGAATCTGCGCCTTCGGCAGGGCCGTATCGAGGAGGCAGTTCAGCTCTTGGAGGGACTCGAGCAGCACCCGGATGCCGTCGGAGCGCTCGCCGCGGTTCACCTGGCCCGCGGCGAGACGGAGCTCGCCCGCGACCTCCTCGAGAGGCACACTTCGGATCCTGAAGACGACACTCCTTCGGTAGGGGCGTCGACCATGGCCGGCCCGTTGCTGGCCCTGTTGGTCGACGTCCATCTCGACGAGGGCAACGTCGACGATGCCTGGCGGGTCGCACAGCGACTGAGCCGGCTCGCCGCGACGCAGCGATTGCCGTATCTCACCGCGGCCGCCTCTCTCGCCATGGGACAGGTCCACGTGGCGAGAGGACATGGCGATGCTGCGCGTCCCTTGCTGCAGGACGCCTTGGCAGATTTCGCGCGTGCCAAGCTGCCGCTGGAGCTCGCCCGTACGCGCCTGGAGATGGCCCGCGCACTCGCCGAACGCTCACCCGATGTGGCCGTTTCCGAAGCGAAAGCTGCGCTCGCCGACTTCGAGCGGCTCCAAGCCGCTCGGCACGCCGATGCGGCCGGTGCGCTGCTGCGCTCGTTCGGTGTGCCCATCCGGACCGGTACCAAGGGAGTGGGCGCACTGACGAAGCGCGAGACCGAGGTCCTTGGCCTCATCGGCGCCGGGTTGTCCAATCCCGAGATCGGCGACCGCCTCTACATCACGCGCAAGACGGTCGAGCACCACGTGGGCAATGTGCTGTCCAAGCTCGGCCTTCGCAATCGTGCCGAAGCGGCCGCGTACGCGACTCGGGAGAAGATCCGCCTCTAAGTAGGGGACCTCCCCGATACTGCCGCACCGATTCGTCAGCATCCTGCGCTTATCCCGGTCGCATGGAGCGAGGTGAGTGCTGTGGGCCTTGCCGATGAGCCGGAGCCATTCGAGACGGTGATCATCGGAGGGGGGCAGGCCGGCCTCGCCGTCGGGTACGAGCTCGCCCGGCGGGGCAGACGGTTCGTGATCCTGGACGAGCGCCAGCAGACCGGCGACTCCTGGCGCAGCCGTTGGGACTCGCTGTCTCTCATCACGCCCGCGCGCTTCTCCGCACTGCCGGGGATGCGCTTTCCGGGACCGGCGAGTGGCCACCCGACGATGGACGAGGTGGCCGACTATGTCGAGATGTACGCACGGCACTTCGCACTCCCCGTGCGCCACGGGATCCACGTTGACCGGCTCTCCCGTGCCGACGGGTCCTTCGTCATCGAGTCGGGCAACGCCACCTTCGGTGCGGAGAATGTCGTCGTCGCCACCGGCGCATTCCAGACGCCGAACATCCCACCGTTCGCCAGCGAACTCGCGCCAGACATCGTGCAGCTGCACTCGAGCGACTACCGCCGTCCGTCAGCGCTGCCGACCGGCGATGCCCTCGTCGTCGGCGCGGGCAACTCAGGAGCCGAGATCGCATACGAGGTCGCACCGTTATGGTTCTTCGCCAACCACGTCCTCACGACCGGGACGCCTATCGGTCGGCGGATGCGATCGAAGCTCCTGTCCGCGGGAGCGCCGCTCGAGAGCGTCAAGTCGAAGGACCTGGCCGCGGCAGGCGTCGAACGCGTCCCACGGACCGTCGGCGCCAGCGGCGGGATGCCGATGCTCGCAGATGGGCATGTACTTGCGGTCTCGACGGTGATCTGGTGCACGGGCTTCCGTCCAGACTTCGGGTGGGTCGAGCTGCCCGCGTTTGCGCCTGACGTGAGCCGTCCAAGACCGCGGTATCACGCGGGACGTTCCGGGACTCTTCTTCGTGGGCCGGCTCTTCCTGTACGCCTTCACCTCTGGGCTCATTGGCGGGGTAGGGCGCGACGCGGCGTACATTGCCAGGCACATCTGTGGACGCACGGCCCGAGAAGCCGAAAAGGGCCACCCGCCCGCCCAGCAGAACCAAATTTAGCTGCTAGGGAGACATAGCCATGCAGTCGTACGACGTGATCGTAGTGGGAGCGCGCTGTGCTGGATCGCCAACGGCGATGCTGCTGGCCCAGGAGGGCTACAGCGTTCTGGTGGTCGACCGTGCGACTTTCCCGAGTGACACTATTTCCACCCACCTCGTCCACCCGCCGGGCGTCGCGGCGCTCCAGAGATGGGGGCTGCTCGAGCGGCTGACCGCGACGGGATGTCCGCCCATTGACACGTACTTGTTCGACTTCGGACCCTTCACGCTGTCCGGAGCACCAGGGACCGCGGAAGCCCCGGTTGCCTACGGCCCACGACGGACCGTGCTGGACGCCCTGCTCGTGGACGCTGCGTCCGAGGCGGGCGCCGAGGTCCGTGAGGGCTTCACCGTCGAGGACGTGGTGTTCGAGGACGGCCGGGTCGTCGGGGTCCGCGGCCATGGCAAGGGGAGCGGAACCGTCACGGAGCGCGCTCGCGTCGTCATCGGAGCGGACGGACGGCACTCCACCGTGGCCAAGACCGTCGGCGCGGAGCAGTACAACGACAAGCCACAGCTGCTGTGTGGCTACTACGCCTACTGGAGCGGGCTGCCGATGAACGGCCGTTGGGAGACGTACGTTCGCCCGGATCGCGGATTCGCGGCGTGGCCCACCAACGACGGCCTGACCCTCCTGGTGGGCGGATGGCCATACGCCGAGCTCGCTGCGAACAAACAGGACATCGAGGGCAACTTCCTCAAAATGCTCGACCTCGCGCCGCATTTCGCCGAGCGTGTCCGGGAGGCCAAGCGCGAGGAGCGTTTCGTCGGCACTGCGGTGTTGAACTACTTCCGCAAGCCATACGGCCCCGGCTGGGCGCTGGTCGGAGACGCGGGCTACAACAAGGACTTCATCACCGCGCAGGGAATCGCCGACGCGTTCCGCGACGCCGAACTGTGTGTCGCGGCTCTCGACCAAAGCTTCACCGGCGAACGCACCTTCGATGACGCGATGGCGAGCTACCAGTCCACGCGCGACGAGCACGTCCTCCCGATGTACGAGTTCACTACGCAGCTCGCGACCCTCGAGCCCCCGCCGGAAGAGCTCCAGCAGCTGTTGGGTGCCATGGCCGGCAACCAGGAAGCCATGGACGGGTTCGCGCGGGTCAACGCGGGCGTGACCTCACCCGCCGAGTTCTTCGCCGAGGACAACGTCGCAGGCATCTTGAGCGCTGCCGGCGCGCCCGCCACGCGGTGATCGCGTCTGAGCACCGCAATCACGCAGAAAGCGGCACGGACGGCCCTGGCCCGCCCCCTGCACGGGCCAGAACCGCACGCACTCGCCGGGTTATTCGGATCAGCGACCGACTTGGATTGGTCGCCAGCGCAGATTTCTTTTCCGGCCGCCTCAGCTCGACGGCAGCAGGACACCGTCGATGAGGTAGACAGTCGCGTTACCGGTCGTCACGTTGCCGCACACGACCTTCGCGGCGCCGTTGACGGTGAAGTCCTCACCGGAGCCGCTCACGGTGACCTCGCCGCCCTGGAGAGTCTGGTGCGTGCCGGCCAGGTCCGCCGGACTGAGCCGCTCACCGACGACGTGGTATGTGAGCACGGTGGTGAGCAGGCCGGTCGGGTCGGCCATCGCGGCGCTGAGCGTCGCCGGGTCGACGGCTGCGAACGCGTCGTTGATGGGCGCGAAGACGGTGATGTTCTCGGCGTTGTTGAGCGTGTCTCCGAGACCGGCGGCGCCGACTGCGCCGACGAGGGTCGAGAGGACGGGGTTGTTCGACGCGGCCGTGGCCACCGGGTCCTGGGCCATGCCCTCGAACGAGCCGGCGCCATCCGCGGGCACGGCGCTACACGCCGGCCCGAACTCGGCTCCCATCGCGTTACCGCCTGCGGCCGCGGGCGGGGGCGATGCGGCGTTGTCGGCACTGCTGGCGTTGTCGCCGGAGTCGTCGGAGCACGCGGCGAGGACAAGAGTTGCCACGGCTGCGAGGCTCATGAGCGCCGCCTTGGCGCGAGTTGTCGTACGCATGATCTGCTCCTTGTCTGGGTGGTTCAGCGGACGTTGACGATGACGGAGTGCCAACCACTCGCGCCGTTGGGAAAGATCGGTGCCCGTTCCTCCGGCTGGACGTCGCCGGTGCCATCGGTCGCCCTGGCCTGGACCGTGTGGCGACCGGGCGAGGCGTCCCATTCGTACGACCAGAGCCGCCAGGTGTCGGCGCTCGCCTCGTCAGCGAGCCGGGCAGGCTGCCACGGGCCGTTGTCGAACCGGACTTCGACCGCGTCGATGCCCCGGTGCTGCGCCCAGGCGACCCCGGCGATGGCCACTCGTCCTGGACGCACCTCGGCAAGCGACTTCGGGGTGTCGATGCGAGTCATGGTTTTGATCGGCGCCTGCTCTGCGTAGCCACGCTTGACCCAGTACGCGTCGTAGGCGGCGAACGTCGTCAGCTCGAGGTCGACGACCCACTTGGTGGCCGACACGTAGCCGTACAAGCCGGGCACCACCATTCGCACCGGGAAGCCGTGCGACTGCGGCAGCGGCTCGCCGTTCATGCCGACGGCGAGGATCGCGTCGCGGCCGTCGAGGACGGTCCTGACCGGCGTTCCGCAGGTCCAGCCATCGGCCGAGCGGCTCACCAGCTGGTCGGCGTCGGCATGGACCCCGGCAGCTTCGAGCACGTCGGCGAGGGTTACTCCGAGCCATCGTGCGTTGCCGGCAAGCCGGCCGCCGACCTCGTTGGAGACGCAAGTCAGCGTGATGTCCCGCTCGACCATCGGCCGGTCGAGCAGGTCGGTGTAGTCGATGCGCAGCTCGCGGTCGACCATGCCGTGCACACGCAACGACCAGTCTTCGGCACGCACGCTTGGCAGCACGAGCGCGGTGTCCACCCGGTAGAAGTCGGGGTTCGGCGTGGTGAACCGCGTGATGCCGGGGATGTCCGGCTGCACCCCGGCCGGCAGCGCGGGAGCAGGTGACGCTGGAGCAGGCAGCCGTACGGCGGCACGCGACGCACTGACGTCGTTCTGCCGGGTCAACGCGTAGCGACCGATGCCGCCGCTCACCGTCGCTGCGGCACCGACGCCCGCGGCGGTGAGGAGCAGGCCGCGCCGGTCCCAACCCCCATCGGAGCGGTCGGTGCGCGCCAGCATCGTCGGCAGATCGAGGCCCGTCGGTGCCGGTGCGGCCAGGCGACTTGCGCGAACCAGGAGAACGAGTATCCCGGCGCCCACCGCGGCGCCGACGAGCGCGGGGAGAGCGTCAACCGGCGAGGCGGTGGGCCGGGACACCGCCGCCGCGGCCGCTACGGCCCCGAGCAGCCCGACGGCGGCGGCAGCAAGGCGCGTGCGTCGCCAGGCCAGAGCTCCGACGACACACGCGTACAGGGCGATCGTGGCGAGGATGCCGCCGAGCAGCACGGCCTTGTCCGCCTCGCCGAACGTCCGGATCGCGAACTCCTTGAGCGGCCGCGGCGTCCGGTCGATCGTCGCGCCTCCGACCGCGGTGACCGGCGAGCCGAGCACGCCCGTGAGCGCGGCCACAGCCTCGGCCGCGGCCAGCGCCGCACCCGCGGCCAGCAGCCCGGCCAGCGCCCGCACCGCGACCGGGGGGTCGCCGCGGTGCGGGCGCCGACGCTGCAGCATCACGGCCAGCATTCGGGGCCCAGAGGGGCCCCGGATTGCCGGACACCACCGCCGGAAGTTCCTAGGCGACCTTCCCCTCGCCTGATGCTGACCTCAGTCGGCTCCGCGGCATGTAGAACCAGTGCTTGCGTACGCAGTGCACGACGACGTGCTCGGTCGGGTCCCCGGTCGGCGGATGCCCGTCGCGTCGGGTTACCTCGGCCAGGGCGCCACACTCCGGGCAGAGGACCAGGTCCATGACACCTCCCCAGATTTGAGCTGGTGTGGACCCGAGTCGACAGGCGTCGGGTCCACACCAGGTTGTTGGTTCAAGCAGCTCGGCTTGCACACAAGCCGCTGCGCTCTCCACAGTGCGCGCCAGGCATCCGGCCGCGGATCGGCAGCGCTGCCTAATCTCCGAGCGCGGTTGCCTAGGACACCACCCACTGGACCTCAGGTGCTGGTGGTTGCCAGCCGTATGGCCACGGTGACGAGGATGAGGCCGGTGATCTGCTCGATCCAGGCCTGCACCGTTGGCCGGCGCATCCACCTGCCGAGCCTGTCGACCGCGACGACATACAGGCCGAACCAGGCGAGGTAGAGCCCACCGAAGGTCGCCGAGAGCAGCAGCGCCTGCGCCTGGGAAGCGCTGGTGTCGACGGACAGGAACTGTGGAAGGAACGTGACGAAGAACAGCGCCACCTTCGGGTTGAGCGCGTTCGACAGGAAGCCCTGCCGCAGGTACGCCGACCGTCGCCTCGGCTTCGCTACCGGACTGTCCGCGGTCGGTTCGCGCCGGGACCGGGTCCCCGAGCGCAGCATCTGCAGACCCAGCCAGAGCAGGTACGCAGCGCCGGCGAGCTTGAGCACGGTGAACGCGGTCGATGAGGTGACCAGTAGCGCCGACAGCCCGAGCGCGGCGGTGCCCGCGTGCACGGTCAGACCCAGTACGCCGCCGAGCATCGTCAGCAGCCCGCCGTGGCGCCCGCCGACCAGTGAGTTCCGGGTGATCAGTGCCTGGTCCGGCCCGGGCATCATGATCAGCACCAGCGAGGCGATCGCGAACGTCGTCATGGCTTGAGCGTGCGCGGGCTCAACCTATACGTCCAATGCCAAGTTTGCGGGCAACTCATAGATAGAGTTGATGCATGCTGGACGTCACTCGGCTGCGCGTCATCGACGCCGTCGCCCGTCACGGATCGGTCACCGCAGCAGCGAGGGAACTGCACTACTCGCAACCGTCGGTCAGCCATCACCTCGCCCGCCTCGAGGCCGAGACCGGCGCGCAGCTGCTGCAACGCGTCGGCCGCGGCATCCGGCTCACCCAAGCCGGCCAGCTGCTGGCCGACCGGGCGGCCGAGATCATCGGACGGATCGACGCCGCCGACGCCGAACTGTCCGCTCACGTGGGGCTGACCGCCGGGCGGGTGCGCCTGGCCGGCTTCTCGTCCGCGATCGGCTCGCTCGTGCCGCGAGCGGTGGCGACGCTGGCCAGCCGCCATCCAGGTCTGCAGATCAGCCTGATCGACATGCATCCGCCCGAGGCGCTGGACCTGCTGCGCGCTGGCCAGATCGACGTCGCGGTCATCTTCCGCTACGACGAGACCAGGCCCGAGCGGGACGGTGTCCGCCTGCACCACCTCCTCGACGATCCGATGTATCTGCTTTCCACCGGCCGCCGGCGCAAGCTGGCCGCCTTGCGCGACGCGACGTGGATCGCCGGCTGCGATCGATGCCGCAGCCACCTGCTGTCGCTGTGCGCAGACGAGGGCTTCGAGCCGCGGATCGGCTACACGTCTGACGACATGGTCGTGATGCAGGCGCTGGTGGCCGCCGGACTGGGCGTCACCACGATTCCCGGGATGGCCCTGAGAGCCCACCGCGTCAAGGGCATCCTCGCCAGCGAACTGCCCGGGTCACGACGGCACATCTACGCGGCAACCTACGGCGACCCCCCCGACCCGCCGGCCACCGCCGCCTTGCTGGCGGCACTCGCCGAGGCCGCTGCGGCACAACAACTCATGCCGGTCGAGGGCACGTGAGTCGCATCTGCGCGACGATCTAGGTGTTCCTCCCGCAGTCGTGAACTGAGTCGCCTCGGGAACGCCCTCTGCTCGCGCGGCATACGCGGGTCGCTGCCTCCGCTGTCTCTCGCCCTTGCCGGTGCACCGTGTTATCCCTTTGGGTGCTCAGGTAGCAGTGGGCGCATGAAGGTGCGCTCGTAGCGGAGGACGCAGCCGCTTTCATCTCTGATGCGGTCCGCCTCAAGGAAATCGGGATCCTTGCCGAACAGGCCCCGGTACTCCTCGTAGGCGGCCAGGCTGGGGAAGCTGAACAAGGCGAGGGCCTTGTCACTGGCACCCTCTGCCGGCAGGAAGTAGCCGTGGTGGGTGCCACCGTGCGCATCGACCAGTTCCATCCATCGGCGACCGAAGCGTTCGAAGGCGTCGATCTTCGACGGGTCGATCACGTACTCGACAACGCAGGTGATCACACCTGCATCCTAAGGACGCTGGCTCATCGGCGGTCCGTCAGGCGATCTTCGCCACGATCTCGACCAGGTTTCCATCGGGGTCGCGCAGTAGCGCGTTGCGGTTGTTGTTGCCGGTGTCGTGTGGCGGGCGAACGATCGGAGCGCCGGCGGATGTCAGGTGCGTGAAAGCGGTGTCGACATCGTCGGTCCATACGACCAAGGCCATAGCGGGGCTGCCCGGTGATGCATCAACTCCGTGCGCGTTCTTCGCTGCCTTGACTGTGCCGAGTCCCAGCGCGAACCCATTCAGTGTGAGTTCGACGTGCTCGGGGGATCCCGTCGTCGGGGTGCGGAAGGTCTCCTCGAATCCTAGGAGATCCCGGTAGAACCGAAGTCCGGCTTCGATGTCTGCTGTGTAGAGATTGACGAATGCTGTGGCGAACACGCCGAGCAACTTAGCGCAGGATGGATGACTTTCGATCAGTCCTCAAGAAGCGCCCAAGCGGGCGCTTGGAGCCCAGACACTGAAGGACACGCAGAAGAGATCCCCAAGAACGCGGCCACGACCGACAAGCCCGCGGAGGGGTTCACGGAAGACGAACGGGCCGCCATCAAGGAGCGCGCCAAAGAGCTGAAGGCGACCAAGCGCCGTGGGGGACGCGCAGGCGAGGCGGACGACGAGAGCGCCCTGCTCGCGAAGATCGCCGAGATGGCGGAATCGGATCGTGTCATGGCCGAGCGGCTCCACGCGGTCATCACAGCCAGCGCGCCCGACCTCTCGCCGAAGCTCTGGTAAGGGATGCCCGGCTATGCCAAGGGCGGCAAGGTCATGTGCTTCTTCCAGAGCGCGGAGAAGTTCAAGTCGAGGTACGCGACGTTCGGCTTCAACGACAAGGCGAACCTCGACGACGGCGACATGTGGCCGACTGCCTTTGCATTGACGGAAGTGACCGCCGCCGTGGAGAAGCGGGTCGGCGCCCTCGTGAAGCGCGCGGTCAGCTGACTTCGCGCTCGCCACATCGGGAGGAGTCAGCGTCAGGCGGCGTTGTCGAGGTGGTAGGGGTCGGCGATCAGGTGCAGGAGGTGCTCGGCCTGCCAGGACTCGTCGTCTGACATGTCGGGTGGGCCGTGTTGGTCGGGCCAGCCGGGTTGGTGCGGGAGTGGCTCGACCTTGGTGGTGTAGACCCTGCCGAGGGGGCTGGTCATGGTCAGGGTGCCGTCGGGATGCAGCTTGGTGGTCCAGCCGCCGTGGGTCTTCGCGTTGTGGTGGCGGCGGCAGAAGGTGGTCAGGTTGCAGTCACACGTCACACCGGCCGGCCATGGGGTGTCGTGGTCGGCGTCGCAGCGCCACACCGGCGCATCACAGCCGGGCGCGCGGCAGTGCCGGTCACGGTCGAGGACGCGTCGGCGCATCGCCTCGCTGGGCCGATAGCGGCGGCGGTCATGGCTGCAGGGTGCGCCGGTGGCCGGGTCGGTGAGGATCCGTTCCCACACCTCGGCCTGCGCGGCGAGGCGGCGGGCGACGTGGGCGGGCACCGGGCCGGCACCGTCGAGGTCGCCGGGGGTATCCGAGAGGCCGAGCAGGGTCTGGGCCGGCACCGTGAGCCGGACCACCGGCCGGCCGGCCGACTCGGTGCTGTCGGCGCGGCCGGTGAGCAGGCCGATCGCCGCGTCGAACCGCAACACCCCCATCGGCGACTCGTCGCCGGCTCGTCGCTTCGCGAGGGCCTGGTCGTTGATCGCGGTGTAGGCGGCGGCCAGGTCCTCGGCCGGCCCGTACAGGTTCATCCAGCCCATCCCGTCGCCGCACGGCTCCCACTCCACGCACCGTTCGGCGCGTTGGCGTTCGTGGCGGCGGCGGACGCCGTCGGGGTCGAGCTCGCCGATCAGCCGGGCGGCGCGGCGGCCGAGTTCGGCGACGCTCCACCGGTGCGCGTGCGGGGACAGTTGGGCGTCGACCTCGGCGGCGACGGCGTCGTCACAGGATTGGGTTTCGGTGATCAGCTTGCGCACCCGGGGCAGGCTGATCCGGCCGGCCAGCAGCAGCTCCCGCGCGTGTGGGAGGCGGGACAGCCCGTAGGCGAAGGTGGTCTTGGCGTTCCCGGCGCGGATCGTGGCGCCCAGCGCGGCGCCGATCTCCACGACGGGGTCGAAGCCGGGCAGCGGCGCCCGGTAGGGGTCGAGGACCGCGAGGGTGGCCCGGGCCTGCACCGCGTGGGCCCAGCCGATCAGCTTCTCGGCGGCGACCAGCATGTCCAGCGCGTCCGGGGTGGGCAGGCCGCCCGGGTCGGTGACCGCGGCGATCGCGGCGGCCAGGTCGGCACCCGTCAGGTCTTCGAACATACGTCCAGAATAGCAGGTCAAGCAGTCAATGCTGGTCTTCCACAGACCAATTTCGGGCATCTGAGCCAGTTCCGCCGCCATCCGGCCCACACCCACTACCGTCATCCCGGGGCCACACCGGGGCAGCAGGGCCGACACCCGCTACCGCGTCGGACAGGCGCATCACATGGCCACGCCGACCCGCGTCGTAGATCCGCGAAAGCGGCCACCGAACCTGCTCGCGGCGCGGACCGCTGCCCTCGACCGCTCGCGCCAATCCATCGCATCGGGCCACCAAACCGACCTGCGGATCCATGCGCCCTCGATCGCTTGACCTGAAGCGCGATCGAGGTCCTACCGTCGCCATCGTGACCCTGGCAGAGACGTTCGCCATCGGCGGTGAGCTGACCGTGCATCGGCAGGCGTTCGGCGCGATGCGCCTGCCGGGGATGATGCGCGTGGCCCCGAGCCCGAGTTCAGCGCTCGAGATCCTCCGCGAAGCCGTACGGCTCGATGTTGACCTCATCGACACGGCGCATGCCTACGGTCGGTCCGAGGAGATGATCGCCGAGGCCCTGCACCCGTACCCCGAAGGAGTGGTCATCGCCACCAAGGGCGGGCTCGGTCGTGGCGGGATTCCGGACGGGCGACCCGAACGTCTGCGCGCCGACTGCGAGGAGAGCTTGCGGCGGCTGCGGGTCGACGTCATCGACCTGTGGCAACTGCACGTGATCGATCCCAAGGTTGGGCTCGAGGAGCAGCTCGGCGCCATTGGCGAGCTCCGCGACGAGGGGAAGGTGCGCTTCGTCGGCCTGTCCAATGTGTCTGCCGCGGAGCTGGCTCAGGGACGACAGGTGATGGAGATCGCCACTGTCCAGAACCGCTTCAATCACGGCGAGCAGACGGAGGACGGCGTCCTCACAGCCTGCGAAGACGTTGGGATCGGCTTCATGCCCTACGCGCCGATCGGCATGGGTGGGCTGCTCGGTTCCTCGCCCGCGTTGGCAGCGGTCGCCGCTCGGCATCGGGCAACCCAGGCCCAGGTTGCCCTCGCCTGGCTGCTCTGGCGATCGCCAGTCATGTTGCCGATCCCCGGCACCGGCACCCTCGAGCATCTGCGGGAGAACGTCAAGGCTGCGTTGATTGAGCTGTCCGAGGACGATCTCCAGGAGCTCGAGCCCCTGGCGAGGCGAGCAGCGGGGCGGCGGTCGCGTGTCCGAACTGACTTGCCTTGAGCAGGTCACGCTGCTGCAGGTACGACACGAGAAACCCAGCCGCAAACGCGTCGCCGGCACCGGTGACATCTCGTACGTGCACGACAGCAGGCACGGCGACGGCCAGCGGGGGCGAGCCGGCGGCAAGCACCACCGTCGGCTTCGGTCCGTTCTTGACGACGACGATCGTGGACCCGAACGGGGGCTCTGACCCCTCCCACCGAACACGGAGCTCGAGCAGTTCGGCCTCGTCCTCGTTGGCGAACAGGATCGTAGGGCGAAGACGGCGGACAAGCTGCAAGAACTCCGCGACCCCGAAGTCGGCGAGCATGCCGGTCGACGATGCGTCGATCGATGTCGAGCGACCGTCGTCCGCGAAGCGTTCGAGCAGGTCGATGGCAGTGCCGGCCGTGTCGCCGCCATCGAAGCTGTAGGCGGGCACATGCAGGTGCTGCAGGTCGTCGGTCCATTCGCGCGGGACGTTGGTGATGTGCCGAGATGCCTTGCGGTCGGGAAACATCGTGCGCTCGCCGGAAGGTACGACGACGGCAACGACGAGTCCGGTCTCGCCACGACGCTGTATGCGTACGTCGACACCGGCGGATTCCAGATCGGCAACCAATGCGTCACCGGCTGGATCCGCCCCGACGCAGCCGATGAACCGAGTCGGATGGTGGGCAGCGGCGAAAGCGGCGACGTTGGCAGCGCTGCCTCCCCGTACGCGATGGATGGTGGCAGCGGTGTCTGTGGCCTCACGGATCGGCTCGGTCGTCCAGATGATGATGTCCTCGAGCAGGTCGCCCAAGACCCCCAGCATCGGCCTCACCCCGACGTAGCAAGGGACGCGGCGATCTCGCCCGCGAGTCGGACGTTGTTTCGATAGACCGCCACATTGACCTCCAGGCTGCGCCCGCCGGTCGCGCGCTGCATGTGGTCGAGCAGGAACGGCGTCGAGTCGTGACCGACGATGCTCGCGGTCGCCGCGGCCTCCAAGGCGGCGGCCAGCACGCGGTCGTGCTCACCCGGGTCCAGTTGCGACTCCTCGGGCACCGGGTTGGCTACGACGATGGCGGTCGAGATGCCGAGCTCGTCCCTTGCCCGCACGAGCTGAGCAACCTCGGCCGCGTCTTCGACCGAGAACTCGATCTCGTAGCCGGAGTCGGCGATGTAGAAGCCTGGGAACCGCGCGGTGCGGTGGCCGACGATCGTGATGGACAGCGTCTCCAGGCGCTCCAGGCTCGCCGGAATGTCCAGGATCGACTTGACGCCGGCACTGACCACGACGATCGGCGTCGCCGAGAGAACCGGCAGGTCCGCCGACTCGTCGAAGGTCGCCGACGCGCCACGATGCACGCCTCCCAGCCCGCCGGTCGCGAACACCCGCACGCCGGCCCGATGCGCCAGGAACGATGTCGCGGCGACCGTCGTCCCACCGCTGAGCCGCTTCGCCGCGGCCACCGGCAGATCACGCAGGCTGATCTTGGTCACCGAGCTGTCGTTGGACAGTCGCGTGATCTGGTCCGAGGAGAGACCCACGGTCGCGACCCCGTCCACCACACCGATGGTCGCCGGGACCACACTGGCGTCGCGCAGTTGCTGCTCCGCCTCCAAGGCAACCTGGAGGTTGCGAGGCCGTGGCAGTCCGTGCGTGAAGATGGTGGACTCGAGCGCGACGATCGGGCGCCCATCCTCAACGGCGGCCCGCACATCCGTGGCGACCTCGAACAGCGGACCGTCAGCCATTCCGTAGCTTCTCCAGCGTCTGTGTGACGCGCCGCGCCTTGGTCTCGGGGCGCTTGGCCTCCGACACCCACTGGGCATACTCGCGGCGGTGCGTGAACGACAGTCGCTCGAATGCCTCGGCTGCCACGGCGTCCGACGCCAGGCCTTCGGCCAGCTCATCGGGGATCGTCAGCTCGCGTGGTCTCTCGTCACGCTCGACGCGTACGTCGACGAGGTCGCCGATCTCGACGTTGGCCGCCTGGCGGGTCGCCTTGTGCACGCCCAAGCACACCCGGCCGCCGCCCAGGCCCATGGTTGAGCTCGAGAAGTCGACACCGTTGAGTGCGCCGGTGACGCGGAACTGTGCCCCGCCGCCGAGCGCCTGCAGGACCTCGGCGGGCAGCTCAACGTAGGCTCCCCCGCCACCCGCAGACTCGAGCCGAGCCTGGAACCGCTGCTCAGTCACAGGGCGTGAGCCTACGCTCGTCGAGCCAACCACCACGCGACCGCGACCCCCATGCCATTCAGCGCCCAGTGCAGCGCGATCGGCGGCAGCAGGCTGTCCGTCCACACGCGAAGCAGCGCGAACCCGAAACCACCCGCCGTAGTGAACAGAACCGTGGTCAGAACAGCGAGGGCCTGGCCGCGGCGGCCATGACCGAGGAGCTCGCCGGCCGCTTCGTGCGAGCTGTGCATGGCGCTAGCGGGGAGCACATGCCACAGACCGAAGAGCACCGACGTGACGCTGACCGCCCAGGCCGTGCCATGCCGATCGGAGACCATGCCGAAGAGGACTCCGCGGAATGCGGTCTCCTCGAGAAGAACGGTTCCGAAGGGAATGGCGATGAGCGCTCGCACGGCGATGGCCTGTCCGGTCGCTTCCATGGCTCGTCGGTCGGTGAAGGCACCTCGGGCGCGGGGGATCGCGGCGGCAACGAGGTATCCGGCGACCACGATGACCACGAGGAGCAAACCCCAGGCCAGCCCCGGCAGGATGGTCCCCCTTCCGAGGCCGAGGTCGTCGGCACGCAGTCCGTCCAGCCAGGCCAGAGCGACGAGGACAGCCGACGCGAGCACGCAGACGGGGACGTACCACTTCTGCGACAGCCGATTGGTCGCGATGTTGGCCGCAACCATGACCACGAAAACCGCGACGAGCAGCAGCACGCTCACGCCGTCTCGGGGTCCCGCAGCGATTCGAGGCTCTCGGCGGAGAAGATGCGTGCACGGATGGACTCGCGCTCCTCGAGCACGGCTTCGACGCGGCGCAGCTGCTCTTCGCTCGCCGGCAGGTCGAAGACTTCCGCGATGAAGCGCGTCAGGTCGGGGCGGTAGTCGTGACCCCAGGCTCGGTAGACGCCGGGGATCTGCGAGTTCTTCATGTCCACCAGCGTGTGCAGGAACGTGGTGATCGGGCGCCAGCGCAGCCGTGCGGGAATGCCACGAGGGCTGGCTCCGGGGACGATCTCGACAGTTGGCCTCGCGTCGGACAGCCAGGCCGGCCGGGACGCGATGAGGTCTCCGCCGAACTTGGGCACGCCGTCGTTGTCATGGGTCACCATCACGTAGCGAAGCTTCGCTCGACGCTCCGCTGGCATGGCCTCGATCTGCCCGAAGTCGTTGACCGTCGCGACCACGTCGGAGTCGACGTCGGGCCGCGGTGGTCCCGTGACCTGGTGCATCCACCCGCTGCCGTAGGGCGTGCCGATCCACAGCGCACGCTCGATGCCGAGCGCCTCCGGCCCGAGCGTGCCCCAGTGCATCAGGACGTCCTGGCTGCTGTGCGCGCCAAGGCTCTCGCCGAAGAGCACGACGCGGGGTCGGGGTCCTTCCCGTTCGCGAAGCCGGGCGCTGATGCGCAGCCACAGCAACCGGTTCTGCTCGCGTGCGTCCTTGACCTTGAACAGGGACAGTGGCGAGGGTCGCTTCGAGTACTGCAAGTGTCACCATGGCGATGTCGCCACGAGACAGATACTGCGCGGCCGCGGCGGCGCAGTAGTTCACGTACCCGGTGCCGGTCGGGGAGACCAGCATGAGGAGCGAGCGGTCCCACGCACCCGTGCGGTCCATCTCGGCCAGCGCCAGGTCGACCCGCTCCTGCGCCGTCGGCGCGCTGTCGAGCCCCACGTAGACCTGGATCGGGGTGGCCTTGGCCGGCTCGCCCATGACCGTCTCGATCGACATGTCGGGCATCCCCTTCCGGGCGCTCGATGACGCGGCTGCGGCCGCGCGTAGGCGAACGCGTGCCGCCGCCCTTCACGACCCAACGTGTCCCACGGCACCAGGCTCTCGGTAGAGCCGCTCGCGGTCGGACCCACGAAACGGTGCGCGGTCTCGTCGTTGAGCACCGGCTCGACCTCTGTCGCACCCGCCTCGATCTTCTGCATCGCGCGATGCCACAGGACGCTGCCACCGAAGACCAGCCCACCCAGGCACAGCGCGTGGCCGACCGGCTTCCAGAACAGGTCCGTTCCGGGCAACCAGTCCGCAGAGCGCAGACCCGGTGACGTTGGCGACTTGCCGCTCCCCGAAGGCGACAACGGACAGGGCCCCGGTGACGCCGAGGCTGATCGCCACCGCGCGTACGGGGTCGGCGGCGGGGGCCTGCGTGCTCTCCGGCTCGTCGGGCAGCCCACGCTTGAGCCGAGCGTCGACCGCCCAACCCAGGGCGAGGCCCGCCGGCACCGCCACCGGGAACCGGGCGAGCCAGCCCCCGGCGTCGAGTGCGTCGTCGAGGCGTCGGGCGCCCGACTGCACGAGGGCAAACGTGGTCCCACCAAGGCCGGTGACGCCCAGCGCGCCACGCCACCTGTCGAGCCATGCCCCGCGCCAACGGGCTCACCGGGACGCCGCGTCAACGCGCGCATGGCCGCCAGGCTTGCGGGAATCACTGCAAGGTCGACCAAGGTCACCGCTGCCCGCTGCCGCGACTCGCCCGACGCGCCGGGCATCCGTTCCGCGAACGTGGACGCGATGCCTTCGAGGACGTCCTGGGTGGTGACGGTCAAGATGTACGACATTGTCATCGCCAGCCCCGTGACGATGCCCTGGTCAACCGGGCTGCGCGGCAAGAGCGACGGCTCGAACGTGCCCGGCGCCGTTGCCGCAGCGACCAGCAGGCCGGTCTGCTCGCCGCGGCCGGCTAGTCCGGCTCCCCAGTCCTGGACTCCCATGCGACCCTCCGGTTGTACCGGAGCGGAAGTCGCCTCACGCTAGGGTCGGTCAGCGTGAGCCCACCCGCAATCGGCACACTCGTCAACGTCCCCGCGGCGAACGCGTCTGGACCTGTTGGCAGAACCAGTCGCGCGTGCGTTGGCCGCGCACCCCGACGCGTCGGTGTTCGTCGCCGAGATCGACCCGGAGCTCGCGGACACGGCGACGTTCTGCGAGGCCTATGACGTGCCGTTGGACGTGTCGGCCAACTGCGTGGTCGTCTCGGGCCGCCGCGGTGGCGAGACCCGTATCGCCGCGTGCATGGTGCTCGCGACCGACCGCGCCGACGTCAACGGCGTCGTGAAGCGGCGGCTCGACGTGCGCAAGGCGTCGTTCCTGCCGATGGAGGACGCGGTGGCGGCCACGGGCATGGAGTACGGCGGGATCACGCCGTTGGGACTGCCGGAGGATTGGCCGGTTCTCGTCGATGCCGCCGTCGCCGATCTGCCGTACGCGGTCATCGGCAGTGGGGTACGCCGGTCCAAGCTCGCCATCCCCGGCAGCGTGCTCGCGGCGTGGCCGGGCGCCGAGGTCGTCCAGGTGCTGGCCCGGCGCGGTTGACCCTCCGCGTGACGCGGTAACCTACGGTAGCGTAACCTACGTTCCCGTAGGGAAGCCTGGCGTGAGGTGGAGTGCCGTGACTGGATCGACGCAGGGACTGACACAGACACAGCTGCTCACCGAGCTTGAGCCCGTGGTCGAGCGCGAGCTCAACCGGCATCTGTCACAGGCGCGGGAGTGGTTCCCGCACGAGTTCGTGCCGTGGAGCGAGGGCAGCAACTTCGACGGGCTCCTCGGTGGCGAGGCGTGGTCGCCCGAGCAGTCGAAGCTGCCGGACGTCGCCCGCACCGCGCTGATCGTCAACCTGCTCACCGAAGACAACCTGCCGAGCTATCACCACGAGATCGCGACGACGTTCGGCCGCGATGGTGCGTGGGGTACGTGGGTGCATCGCTGGACTGCGGAGGAGGGGCGGCACGCGATCGCGATCCGCGACTACCTCACGGTGACACGCGCCGTCGATCCCGTGGCGCTGGAGCGCGCCCGCATGGCGCACATGGCCGAGGGTTACAACTCGTTGGACGACTCGCTGCTCGGCGCGTTGGCGTACGTGTCCTTCCAAGAGCTGGCTACCCGGGTCTCGCATCGCAACACCGGTCGTGCCACCGAGGACAAGGTGGCCGATCAGCTGCTCGCCCGCGTGGCGCTCGACGAGAACCTGCACATGCTCTTCTACCGCAACCTGCTGGCGGCGGCCTTCGAGCTTGCGCCCGACGAGGCGATGCAGGCGGTCACGTCGATCGTGAAGAACTTCGAGATGCCCGGCGCCGGCATTGCCGGCTTCCAGCGCAAGGCCGTCGAGATCGCCATCGCGGGCATCTACGACCAGCGGCAGCACTACGACGAGGTCCTCATGCCGGTCCTGCGCACGCTGCGGGTGTTCGAGATGACCGGGATGGGTCCTGAAGGTGAGGCCGCGCGTCAGGAGCTGGGCGCATTCCTGGACGACCTGGAGCGTTCGGCGGCCCGCTTCGAAGAGCGACGCGACGCGTTGAAGGCACGCCGCGCCGCCCGCGCCGGCTGACGCGGACCTCGCCAGCGTCGCGTCCTATCCGGCCGGTGCGACGGTCGGGCGCCCGAATCCCTGGACGAACACGTTCACGGTGATCGTTCCGGCTTCGTCGAAGCGGAACGAGACCGGCATGAAGGAACTACCTCGTACGTCACGCTTCAGCTCGACCAGCTCGAGGTGGGGTCCACCTGGGTATTGCAGCGAGGCGACATCGCCGGCGGGGACCTCGACGTTGATGCGATCGGCGGGCGGATCGGTCCCGTCGCGGAAGACGACCCCCTGTGCGTCGACGGTGCTCACGGCGATCAGCGTGTCGTCCGACTCTCCGCCGTTGGCGATGGTCAGGAACAGCCCGGTGTTGTCGCCCTCGACGTGGAGCTCGTCCTCGGGGTGCTCGACGCGCACCGCGATCAATCTGATGTCACCGACGGTGGCGTTGACGCTGTCGGGGCGTCTCGGGTTTGAAAGCCGATCCTGTTGCCCGTTGTCGTCGGCGCAGGCGGCGATCGGCAGGAGCATCAGCATGAGTGCGCCCCCGAGGAGGCCGCCTCTCCGGGCGTTCATGTCCCGCACCGTACTCTCGGCCGGCAGCGTCAACCATTCGTGGCGGCGACCGGGCAATGGTCTAGAGATGACGATTCTTCTCGAGCCAGCGAAGCGCGAAGAAGCCCCAGATGGGCGGCAGGTAGAACGTTGCGAGGCGGTACATGATGACGATCGCGAATGCCGCCTCTTGCGGCACTCCGGCCCGGACCAGGCCGAGGGTGAGACCACCTTCGACGACGCCGATGCCGCCGGGGATCGGTAGCAGCCCGGCGAACAGCGACACTGTCATGTTGATCAGCAGCAGCTCGGTGAGGCCGACCCAATAGCCGAACGCAGCTGCAATCGTCCCGAGTGCGAGCGCGAACAGCAGCTCGGCGGCGAAGTTGCCGCCGAAGAGCAGTCCGAGGCGCCGCGGCGACCTGATGTTTCGCACTGCTTCCAGAGCGTCGCGTGCCGCGCTGGCTATCCACCCGAACAGCGCCCTGCGCCATGCCGGCGCCAACAGCACGACGACAATCGCCACCAATGACAGCACGACCAGGATGAGCACAAGCCGGCCGAGACCGCTGGGGGTTGTGGAGCTGAGGTCAAGGTCGAGCGTTGCCGATGTGAGCAACAGCATCGTGAGCAGCAGGATCGCCTGGACGACGAAGCCGGCGAAGCCGTCGATCGCACCGATGGCGAGCGCCGCACCGGGGGACAGACCATGGCGCTGGAAGAAGCGGACATTCAATGCGACGCGGGCGGCGCTGGCCGGTACGGCCAGCCCGATGTAAGACTGCGCGAGCTGGAGTGCGTAGACCGGGCCGAGCGGAAGCGGAATCGGCGCGGCGCCCAGCGTCGCGGCAGCCTGCGCCAGCCGGGGCAGTTGGGCAATGCCGAACCCGATCACGATGAGCACCCACGACGCCGACTGCAGCTGGTCGACCAGATCGGCCAGGTCGAGATCCGCAAACGCTGCGGAAAGAGCGAGGAATGCGACGATCAGCAAGCCGAGCTGCACCAACGAGCCCACCGTGACCCGTCGCAGCTTTCGCAGCTCCGGGAGCTCGATCCCGGCCACGGACGCCGCCTCGTCTCGCAAACCATCGAGATCGAGATCCGCATCCTTGACCTGCTGGCGCTGCCGAGAGGACAAGGTGGGCTGCTGGACGAACGGCAGGAGCTCCGCGAGTCCGCTCGGTCCCAAGGCATCGAGCGCTCCGGTAGCCGCTCGCTGCGGGCCGACCGCCAACGCCGTCGTCACGAGGGTCTGCGCCCGGTCGGCCAGGAGCGTGTCCTGCATGCGACCCGGCTCGCCTCCGCGGAAGTTGATCATTCCGATCCGATTCCCGTCGATGACCAGATGCGAGTCGTCGAGCTGGCCGTGGGAGATTGCGCTGTCGTGCAGCCGCAGGACGGCTTGCCAGATGTCTCGAACGACGTCGTCCGTCCACGGCCTCGGAATCGTCGCCAGCGGCTTCCCGATGCGCTTGAGGATGAGCACCGCGTCGTCATCCTGGGTCATGCCGGCAGCGACAACAGTCTCCGTTGCCAACCCTGCCTGCTTCGCGAGAAGCGTCAGGAAAGCCTCCCGTTCGACCTGCTGTCGTCGCCCGAACGCCCCGGGTGACCCCGGCTCGCGATACCAGATGCTGCGCCATGCGGTGGTCAGGAGCTGGGTGTCGTAAGCGTCCCGGCCGTAGATCTTGACCACGAGCGGGTCATCCTGCGTGCTCACCGCATTGACGACGTAGAGCCCGGCGGGCTGGCGCTCTGCCTCGCCGAATGAGTGGGCGCGAACCCCGAGGCTCGCAACGGCCAGCTCCACATCAGCCAGGCTCGGGCGGCCTTGCGGCGACCCGAAGGCCAGGTGTATCGCAGTCGAGCTGATCCGTGCGACCAAGAGTGCGGCGATTGCGGCGGAGGGGGCTGCGCCCAGCAGGACTGCTGCGACTGCGGCCAGAACGATGAGCCAACGCCCGAGGAACCGCACCGGCTTGGCGAGATGAGGGACAGCCGTGCGGACAGCCGCCGTCGGCAGTGTCACGGCAAGGACCAGCGGCCACGTCCCGCCCTCATCGGCGGACGTGGTCCACAGTGGTTGCCAGGAGCCCTGAACGACGCGGCCCGCCAAGAGCGACACGCCAACCGCAAGCAGGAGTGCGAGACCCACGTCTCTGAGCAATGGCAGTCGTCGCCGGAGTGCGGCCGCAACGCACACCGCGACTGCGGTCAGAATCAAAGCCGCGATGAGGAGCTGCCAAAGCACGTCGAGGCCCGCCGGGAACGTGGATATCAGCTCGACGACAGCTCGCTCGACAGAGGACTCCGGGAGAGCAACCAGCGCGATGAGGCAGATGCCAACGGCTGCGGCGACAGCCTCGACGACGTCAGTCGCCCGCCGTGACCGCGGCTGCTCCTCTCGCGCCGCGAACAGCCGTAGCCGTCGCATACGGCGACGGCTTCCGGCGTCGAGAGTGGCGTCGGCTGGCGTCACGATGGCCGCCGAACGGCTGGCCCTCGTCCTTAGGCGAGAGCCTTCGCCTTGATGGTGGCGAACTCGTCCTGCGTGATGGCGCCCTGGTCCAGCAGCTCCTTGGCCCGGGCGATCTGATCAGCCGGACTGGCGCCGCCGCCCCCGCCGCCGGCCACGTCGCGGATGTAGGCCTCCTGACGCTTCGCCGCATCCTGGGCCTGCTGCATTGACCGCTCCGCCATTCCGCCACCGCGAGCGATTAGGTAGACGAGGGCCGCCAAGAACGGCAGGAAGATGAGCGCGACGATCCAGACAGCCTTGACCCACCCGCTCGTATCCCGGTCGCGGAAGAGGTCGGACACGATCGTGAACAGGATGATGAGGTAGGCGAAGAAGGCGAAGCTGATGATGATGAGCCAGACCACATCCCAGAACGACATGCGCAGCCTCCTAGAGTGACTTGCGATCATGCTAGGACCGGGAAGGCCGATCTGCACGCGACAGGGCGGCACATGACCGAAAACGACGAGGGCGTGGCAACCGAGGGTCTCTACGTCTCCACCGGGCACTTGCCGGCAGCGACGAGGGTTCAGCGCTGGGTCGACGAGGCCTACGACCTGTTCCGGTCGGACGCCTCTGGGGAGAACTCACCGATCTACCCAGCCCTCATGCGAGTTCCGAGCGACCTGTTCGGGATCAGCGTCGTGGACACGACGGGCAACGTGTTCGCGGCGGGGGACGCCGCGCATGAGTTCACCCTCATGAGCGTGGTCAAGCCGTTCGTGTTCGCGCTTGTCTGCCAGTCGATCGGAGCCGACGAGGCGAAGAGCCGGCTCGGCGCCAACGCAACCGGGCTGCCGTTCAACTCGCTCGAGGCGGTTGAGCGCAGCACAGACGGCCGGACCAACCCGATGGTCAACCCGGGCGCCATCGCGGCGATGAGCCTGGCGCCGGGCGACGGGACCGAGGCCCAGTGGCGGTTCCTGCATCACGGCGTCTCGCAGTTCGCCGGCCGCGTGCTGCGGCTCGACGACGATGTCTACGCCTCCGCGTCCTCGGCCAACCACCGAAACCGCAGCCTTGCCAACCTGCTCGCGAGCCTTGGCCGGGTCTATGCCGACGCGACCGTCGCCGTCGAGCTCTACACGCGGGCATGCTCGCTGGCCGTGAGCGCGACGGATCTCGCCGTCATGGGCGCCACACTCGCCGACGGGGGCGTAAACCCGCGCACCGGGATCCGGGTGGTTGACCCCGACGTCTGTCAGTACGTCTTGGCGGTGATGGCGACCGCTGGCATGTACGAGACCTCGGGCGACTGGTTGTACGACGTCGGCGCGCCGGCAAAGAGCGGCATCGGAGGAGGGATCGTCACCGTCGCGCCGGGCAAGGGTGGCCTCGGGACCTTCGCGCCACCGTTGGACCAGGCCGGCAACAGCGTGAGAGGACAGCTCGTCGCACGGTTCCTGTCGCGGCGGCTAGGGCTGAGCCTGTTTGCGTCGCTGCCGGAAGCTAGAAAGGCCAGAACAGTGGGATGACCGTCATCCCGACGACGATGAACCAGAGCATGATGGGGAGCCCAAGCTTCCAGTAGTCACCGAAGCGATATCCGCCCGGACCCATCACCATCATGTTCGCCGGCGTACCGATGGGTGTCAGGAAGCTCGTGGCCGCTGCCACAGCGACCGCCATGAGGACTGGACGGGCGTCGACTCCCGTCTCGGCCGCGGCCGACAGCGCGACCGGCAGGATGATCAGGGCCGTGGCCGTGTTGCTGATGAACTGTCCGAGCACGCCGATGAGCACGAAGATCCCGAGCAGCAGCAGGTACGGCGACCCGTCGCCGACGATGCTGACGAACACGTCCGCGATCTCGTCGGCGGCCCCGCTCTGCTGGATGGCCACGGACAGCGGGATCAGGCCGCCGATAAGGATGACCGTTGTCCACGAGATGGCACGGTAGGCCTGCTCGATGCGCACGACTCCGAGCAGGATCATGGCAAGTGCCGCAAGGAGTCCGGCCACCACGGGCGGCACCAATCCGAGAGCCAGCAGCACCACCATGCCGGCCAGAACCACCAGAGCCCGCACGCCCGCAGCGCTCAGCTGTGGGATCTGGCGGCGCAGCAGGTCCGGCGAGTCGACGACCAACACGTCATCGTTGTCGACCGTCAGATCCAACGCCTCCCAGGTGCCCTGGACGAGCGCGGTGTCACCGACGGCGAGCTCGGTCTCCCGCGGTCCGCGGTCGCGACCCAGGCGGTTGACGCCGAGGATCACCAGGCCGCTGCCGAGCCGCATGCCCGGGAACACAGTCTCCCCGATCAGGCGGGACCGAGGTGGGATCACGACCTCGGCCACGCCCACCTCGGGTGAGAGCAGGCTCTCTTCGACGCCGGCGGACTGGCCCTTCACCGCAAGGACCTTGTCGACCACCAGGCGGCTGACCGTGTCCGCATCGCCATGGACGACGATCAGGTCGTCGCGTTGGATGTCCTCACCACCGAGTCGCGGGGCGTGGTCGGCGCCCTGAAGCCCGACCACGGTGACGCCCGGATAGTCGACGAGGTCGAGTCGATCCCGTGGAGTCCCGACGAGTGGCGAATGTTCGCGGACGCGCAGCCGGAACATCGCGCCTTCGAGCGCGTACTCCTGAACGAGAGTCTGCGCGTGCTTGCTGATGTCCGGACCGGCGAAGTCCGGAGCGCGTTCTGGCAGCACGCGAGGCCCCAACAGCACGATGATGACCATGGTGCCCACGAGAAGTGGGATGCCGACGAGGGCGAACTCGAAGAAGCCGAACGCACCGACGCCGACGCGGTCGGCCGCGTCCGAGACTATGACGTTGACCGGTGTTCCCGTGAGGAGCAGCATTGAGCCGGCGCTGCCGATGAACGCCAGCGGCATCGCGATCCGTGACGGTGACTGACCGACCCGCATGGCCAGCATCACAGCCATGGGTAGCAGTGCGGCCACCGCACCATTGATCGTGATGAGCGACGAGAGCAGCGCGCAGAGTAACAACGTGAGCACGAGGATGCGCCGGGGATCCTGCCCCACCCGATCGACCACCCACTGGCTCGCCCACGTGGTGAGCCCAGAGCTGGACAGCCCCTCGCTCACAACGAACAGGGCGGCGATGAACACCACCACCGGATCCCCGAAGCCGGACAACGCGGCCTCGATGCTCAGCAGATCCGTCGCCCAAAGGGCGATAGCCGTCCCGATGGCCACGATCTCCACCGGTAAGCGATTCCACACGAACAGCAGGACGACGACGCCCAGGATGAGAAGGCTTACCGTCGAGTCGCTCACAGCAGCGGATCGTAGGCGCGGGTGACGAACTCCGCGACTACATCCGCCGTCCCCGCAGGATCCTCGAGCAGGAACAGATGCCCGCCGCCCTCGACCACGTGGAGCTCGGCGCGAGGTATCTGTCCTGCAAGGATGCGGCCGTTGATCAGCGGGACAATCGGGTCGTCGTCACCAGCCAGCACCAAGGTCGGCTGCTGCAGCCGATGCAGCCACGGCACGCTCGTCCAGCCGCTGATGGCGAAGAGCTGGCCGAAGTAGCCGCGCACCGAGGGGCGCTCGACGAACGGCCCGACCGAGCCGTGCAGCAACGCGTCCGGGTCTTGGCGGGCCAGGCCGCCATAGATGCGTCCGGCGATCTGCCGGAAGTAGTCGGGCTGGTAGTAGCGGCGCGGCGTGGCGAGCGCCCACAGCACCGACGGCGACCCGGGAAGGCCGCCCAGACCAGGCCCGGTGGCTGCGAGAACGAGCCTCCGCACCAGCTCGGGCGACTGGCGCGCCAGCTGCTGAGCGACGACGCCGCCGAGCGAGATGCCGAGCACGTCGACACGGTCATAGCCCAGCGCTTGCACCATGCGCTGCACCGTGCCGGCGATCCCGCGCATGCGCCGCGGCATCGCGTACGCCGTCGACTGCCCCACGCCCGGGAAGTCGAAGCTGATGACCTGCAACCGTCGCGCGGCCAGCTCCTGCTCGAACGGCAGGCCGAAGTCCAGGCTCGCGCCCAGGCCGGTGATCAGCAGGACGGGCGGCCCGGACCCCCGTACAGAGGTGCGCAGCCGGACATCGTCGACGTCGACGAAGCGAATGGTTTCACGGCTACGCGAACGCGCCGACACCGGTGATGTCCCTCCCCACGATGAGTGTCTGGATCGTCTCGGTGCCTTCGAACGTGTGGATCGCCTCGATGTCGGCCATGTGCCGCATGACGTGGAAGTCCAGCAGGATGCCGTTGCCGCCGAGCAGGTCGCGTGCTTCGTGGATGACCTGCCGCGCCTTGCGTGTGTTGTTCATCTTGGCGATGGCCGAGATGGTGTCGGAGAGCCGCCCTTCCTCGATGAGCCGGCCGAGGCGCAGGCAGTAGAGCTGCATCGAGCACACCTCGGCAAGCATCTTGACGAGCCGGTCCTGCACGATCTGGAAGCTCACCAGCGGCTTGCCGAACTGGTTGCGCTGTCGGCAGTAGGCGACCGCGATCTCATAGGCGGCTGTTGCGTGGCCCAGCGCTGCCCAGGCGACGGAGTTCCGCGTGCCGGCCAATACCCGTCCGGTGTCCTTGAAGTTGCGGGCCTCCGGAAGCCGGTTGGCCTCTGGCACCCGTACGTCGGTCAACGCGATCTCCGCCTGCCAGACCGCGCGCAGCGACCCCTTGCCGTCGATGCGGGTCGCGGCATAGCCGGGCGTGTCCGGCTCGACGAGGAAGCCCTTGACCTGGCCATCATCGGTGGCGCGGGCCCACACCACCACGACATCGGCGATGGTGCCGTTGCCGATCCACTTCTTGACGCCGTTGAGCACCCACTCGTCGCCGTCGCGGCGGGCCGACGTCTCCAGGGCCACCGCATCCGAACCGTGCAGCGGCTCGGTGAGCGCGAACGCCCCGATCCTGTCGAGGCGGGCCATCGCGGGCAGCCACTGCTGCTTCTGCTCCTCCGAGCCCAGCATGGCGATCGACTGCATCGCGAGCCCGGCCTGTACACCGAGGAACGTGCCAAGGCTGCCGTCGCCACGGTTGAGCTCCATGTGGACGAGGCCGCAGGCGATCGGGCTCATCGGCGGGCAGCCGTAGCCCTCGATGCCGTCCCCGACGATGCCCAGCTTGGCCAGCCCTTCGATGAGCGGGTACGGAAAATCCGCGCGCTCCCAGTAGTCGTTGATGGCGGGCAGCACCTCGTCGTCGACGAACTCGCGCGTGCGGCGCAGATAGCTCAGCTCCTCCTGGGTCAGCTGGTCGGCGATGTGGAAGAAGTCAGTGCCGAGCGAGCGGCCGATTCCCTCGTACATGGCGTCCTTCTCTCATCTGTCGAAGACGTACGTGCCTGGTGCGTCCACGATCGGCGGCAGCCGGCGGCGCGCCGAGCCGTTTCGGCGCGAGCCGCTCCGCGCCGCCGCGGTCGGCGAGCCATTCCACGAGGTCGGGCCACCAGCTGCCGGCCCGCGTCTCGGCACCCTTGAGCCAGGTGTCGGGATCGGCGGCGGGGTCGTCGTTGACTCGGTAGGTGGCCTTCGGGTTGCTCGGCGGGTTGACCAGCGCCGCGATGTGACCGCTCGTGGAGAGCACGAATCTGCTGTCGCCGCCCACCAGTTGGGTCGAGCGGTAGCAGCTCTGCCATGGCGTGAGGTGGTCGGCGATCCCTGCGATGACGTAGGTGTCGACGCTGATGCGGGACAGGTCGACCGGGACACCGTGGACGGTTGTCTCGCCTGGCCGCACGAGCCGGTTGTCCATCGCCAGGTCGACGAAGTCGGCGTGCAGCGCGGCGGTCATCCGTGTGGTGTCGGCATTCCAGAACAGGATGTCGAACGCCGGCGGCTTGCGGCCGAGCAGGTAGTTGTTGACCCAGTAGTTCCAGACCAGGTCGCCGGGACGCAGCCAGGCGAACACCTCGGCCAGCGAGCGACCGTCGAGGTATCCGCGGCGCCGCGACTTCGCCTTGGCGGCGCCCGCCAGGCGCTCGTCGACGAGCGCCCTCGAGACTCCGGCGTCGGCGAAGTCGAGCACGGTCACGCCCAGGCCGAGCGCCGACAGCCGGTCCTGCTGACCCTTGCCCGCGAGGTAGGCGGCGGCCAGGGCGGCGATGATGCCGCCGGAGCAGAAGCCGAACAGCGCGGCGCGATCGGACGAACTGATGCGTCGTACGGCGTCGAGGGCGTCGAGCAGCGCAGTCACGTAGGTGTCGAGGCCCCATCCGGCGTGCCGCGTGTCCGGGTTGCGCCAGGACACGAGGAACACTTGCTGGCCGTTCTGCACGAGGTGCTCGATCAGGCTGCGGCCGGCAGCGAGATCGAGCGCGTAGAACTTGTTGATGGTCGGCGGTGCGATGAGGACGGGAACCTGCCGCACCCGTTCGGTCTGCGGCCGGTACTGGATGAGCTCGAACTGCTCGGTGCGCAGCACCACCGCCCCCGGTGTCATCGCGAGGTTGCGGCCCACCTGGAACGACGCAGGATCGACCATCTGGGGCACGCGCGGCGCCGTGGCGACGTCGCGCACGAGGTTGGCGCCGCCGCGGAGCACGCTGAGCCCGCCGGTGTCGATGATCGCCTTCGCGGACGCGGGGTTGACGAGCGGGATGTTGCTGGGCGCGAGGGCTTCGGTCAGGTTGTCGAGTAAGAAGCGGACCCGTTGCTCGTCGCGCCAGTCGAGGCCCGCGTCACCGACGAGGCGCCCGGTGGTGTCCTCGGCGGTGAGGTAGGCCTGGACGAGGCGGCGCAGCAGCGGGTTCTCGGCCCATGCCGGGTCGGCGAAGCGTCGGTCGCGGGGCGCCGGCGCTCGCGCAGACCGGCCGACGGCGACCTGCCCGAGCTCGGTGGCCAGCTCCCCGAGTCGCCGGCCGGTGGTCCGCGGGCGCCGGACCAGAGCTCCGGCGAACCGCGCGGTGGACGCGTTGGGCACGAACCTGCGCAGCGGCCCGAGCGCGGCGTCGATCAGCAGGGCGTCGAGCGGTGCCGCCTGGTTGGCGACCTCGTCGGGCACGGGCTCCGCGGTCATTGGTCGGGCTGGTCGTCCGGCGGGACGATCGCCCGCTTGAGGATCTTGCCGGTCGGCCCTTTGGGGAGCTCGTCGACGATCCAGACCTTGCGCGGGTACTTGTAGGCCGCGACCAGGCTCTTGACGTGGTCGCGCAGCTCGTCGGGGTCGACGGTGGCTCCCGGCTTCAGGGCGACCGCGGCCGCGACCTCTTCGCCGAGCTGCGCGTCGGCCACTCCGATCACCGCGGCCTCGGCGACGGCGGGGTGCTCGTACAGCACCTCTTCGACCTCGCGCGGGTAGACGTTGTAGCCACCGCGGATGATCAGGTCCTTCTTCCGGTCGACGATCGCGAAGTAGCCGTCCTCGTCGATGCGGCCCATGTCGCCGCTGCGGAACCATCCGTCGGGGATGGCGGCGGCCGTCTCCTGCGGCCGTTGCCAGTAGCCCTTCATGATGTTGTCGCCGCGGATGACAATCTCGCCGACCTCGCCCTGCGGCACGTCGCGGCCTTGATCGTCGACGACGCGCATCTGCACGCCGCGGATCGGGGTGCCGATGGAGCCCGGCTTGCGGTCGCGGTCGGGGTGGTTGAACGAGGCGACCGGAGACGTCTCCGACAGGCCATAGCCCTCGAGCACCTTGCAGCCGAAGGCTTCCTCGAAGCCGCGCAGCACCTCGACCGGCATTGCCGATCCGCCCGACACGCACACCCGCAGTGCGGACACGTCGTAGCTGCGCCGATCGGGGTGCGCGAGCAGCGCGCCGTACATCGTCGGCACGCCGGCGAACACAGTCGCGCGGTGCCCGGCCAGCAGCTGCAGCGCTTGCGTGGGGTCGAACCGGGGCAACAGGCTCAGAGTCGCGCCGGACGTGATCGCAGCGTTGAGCGTGCACGTCTGCCCGAACGAGTGGAACAGCGGCAGCCCGCCGAAGATCACGTCATCGGGGGTCAGCTCCATCAGGTCGGTGCACAGCACCTCGACGTTGGTGCTGAGGTTGAAGTGCGTGAGTTCGGCGCCCTTCGGCTGCCCCGTCGTCCCCGACGTGTAGAGGATCACTGCGGTGTCCTGGGCGCCGCGGTCGACGACGTCGTCCACCGGGGCTGTCGTCGACGAGGAGGGTGCCGAAGGTGGCCGGGTCGACCCCGATCAGGTCGACACCCGCGCTCGCGGCGCCCTTTCCGGCCTCCTCGGCCACCCCGTCCCAGGCGAAGATCAGCCGGGCGCCCGAGTCGCCGAGGTAGTAGCCGACCTCCCGCGACTTGAGCAGTGGGTTCATCGGCACGACGACCCCGCCGGCACGGAGCACGCCGTAGTAGATGGAGGCGAAGTGCGGGAGGTTCGGCAGCATGATGGCGACTTTGTCGCCCGGCTCGATGCCCCGGTCCTTGAGCAGGCGAGCGACACGCGCGCTGCTCTCGCCGAGCTCTCGGAACGTCATCACCGAGTCACCGAGGCGGATCGCGACCCGGTCGGCGTGCGTGCCGATCGTCTGGATGAGGTTCGACGCGAGGTTCACGACGGTCACCAGCCCTTACGGATACGTTGACGACTGCGATGAGCGTTCATCGTCGGTGACCGGACCACAAGACGTCGATGTCTGGTCGCATCATGATGTCGATCGCGGCATTGTGCTTGTGCACAACTCAATGACGGGGCATGCTGCGCTCCATGGCACGCCTGCGCGCATCTGATGAGCCGAGCGTCCGTGCGCTAGCCCGCCGGCTGTTGGCCAAGGTGGATGACCTCGCCGCCGACTTGGCCGACCGGATCCGGCACGGCGAGGCGCAGTACGCCGCCAGCCAAGGCGGCGTGCCACGCGACGATCTGTGGGAGTCCTGCCGCAACAACCTCAAGCACATCTGGACGCAGCTGGCTGGCGACGCTCCCATGGAGATGGACGCGGCGCGCGCCACGGGGCGGCGCCGGGCCGAGCAGGGTGTCCCGCTGCCGGCCATCCTGCACGCCTACCGCATCGGCGGTCGGTTCGTCTGGGACACGCTGGTTGCCCACGCCGAGGACAACGACGCGGCACGCGACGCGCTGTTCCGGACAGCTGGCGACGTCTGGACCATCATCGACGATTACTCGGAGGCGCTGATCGAGGCCTACCGGGAGACGATGTCCGACCAGGCCGGCCACAACGTGCAGGTGCGCAATGCCGTGCTCAGTGGGCTCCTTGACGGCACGATCGGCGGCGGCACGCAGCTCTGGGAGTCGGCGTCCGTCCTCAACCTGCCGCACCAGGGGATCTTCGTGGTCGTCGCCGCTGAGACGCCTCGGGCCGGCGACGAGGCAATACCGGGTGTCGAGTCGGTGCTGCGGCGGCATGCGGTCACGTCGGTGTGGCGGCTGGACGCCGAGCGGCAGGTGGGCGTGATCAGTGTGCGCGCGGCGAACGAGTTGGCCAAGGTCTACCAGCACCTTGCACCGCTGATTCGGAGGCGCGTCGGCGTCAGCGAGCCGTACACCAACCTCGATCAGTCGGGTCCCGCTCTGCGCCAGGCACTGATCGCGTGCGCCGCGGCGGCTCCGGGGAGCAGCGAGCTGGTCCGCTATGGGGACAAGCCCATCGCCATCCTCCTGGCCAGTGTCCCCGAGCTTGGTCGCAACGTGGCAGAGGGCGTGCTCGGCCCGGTCCTGGCGCTGCCGGAGGCCGACCGGGATGCGCTGCTGGAGACCATGCGTGCCTGGTTCGCCGACAATGGCTCGGCGTCGGCGGCGGCTGTGCGCCTCCACATGCACCGCAACACCGTGCACTACCGGCTGCGCCGCGTGGAGAGCCTGACCGGCCGCAGCTTCGCCGATCCCGCTGCCGTCGGCGAGCTGCACCTGGCGCTGGAGAGCATCCGCATCCTGGGCATCGGACCGCGCGACAGCGCGGTCAGCCCTCCCAGGCAGCGACGGCCGAGTGCGAGCCGGGCTCCGGCGCCGAGCACGGCGGTCGCCGGCTGAGATCGCGTCGCCTGTCGTCGCCCAGCAGGAGTCGCGCGGGCGCTTGTCTCACCACGACGCCACTACGCGGGACTGGGAACTCCGCGGCGTCGCGATCTGGGGAGAGTCGGCACGTGACGAGGGATCGCGCGACAGCGGATTGCGCGAGCGCGAGGATCGGGCCCAGTCAGCGGGGGTGGTTGGCACGGATGTTCTGCGCTGCGAGCTCGACCGTTTGACTGATCCGGCGCTGCCTGGTGTCGGGCTTCTTCGCCTTCGCGATCCACTCCAGGATCAGCCGCTTGGACGACGGCGGAAATCTTTCGAAGTGCTGGCGGGCGACCGCGTCTCGGTCGAGCTGCTCCCGCAGGTCGTCGGGTAGCGCGCCGCTCTCGGCGTCGGGGATGACCTGCCAGGTCCCGTTGGCTTTCGCCAGGTCGATCAGGGCCTGGCCGGGCTCGGTCATCAGCCCCAGCTCGATCATTTTCGCGGCGCGTTGCCGGTTGACCGCGCTCCACGTGCTGCGCGGATTGCGCGGGGTGAAGCGGAGCTGGGAGCTGTCGGCGTCGAGCGAGCGGGCATGGCTGTCGATCCACCCGAAGCACAGCGCGTGCTCGATGGCCTCGTGATAGCGCACGCTGGGCGTGCCGCTGTCCTTGTGGTGGATGACCAGCCACACTTCCTTCTCGGACCGGCAGTGCTCTGTCAGCCAGGCACGCCAGTCGTGGGTGGTGCTCGCGTGGAAGGTGTTCACGTCACGCCTCCGCCTGCGAACCGAGCACGTCGAGGTAGTGCTGGTTGAACATGACGCCGAGGACGTTGCCGAACGGGTCGACGACGGACGCGGTGACGAATCCGGGTCCGCGCTCGACCGGCTCCTCGTGGGCCGTGGCGCCCAGCGACAACAGCCGCTCGAAGCTGCCCCGGACGTCGTCGACGTGCCAGTAGACGATGGCGCCGCCGGGCCTGTCGGACCGGCCCTGCGGAGCGAACCGGCTGTCGATGATGCCGAGCTCGTGCTGGTAGTCACCGATGCGGAACTCGACGTAGGCGGGCGGCCCGTCGGCCGGGCGCGCGAAGTATGGCTCGACCCCGAACACCGTGCCGTACCAGTCGGCGGCGGCCGCGACGTCGTCGGCGTAGAAGCTGACGTTGGCAAGTCCTCGCAACATCTCTGGTTCCTTCCCTCGGTTCCTGACAATCACCATCCTGACGGCTAAAGTGCTCACCAACTGAGCACTTTACGGGTCACACACACCTCACGCTGTTGATCATGGCAAAGGCGTGATCATCCGCGAGGAATGATCACCACTCCGCCATGATCAACGAGGTTTCGGAGAGACATGCGTGCCGACCGCCTCGTCGCCGCCCTCCTGCTCATGCAGGCCCGGCGCCGGGTGACCGCCGCCGAGCTGGCCGACGAGCTCGAGGTGTCGGTGGCAACCGCTCGTCGCGACCTGGAGGCGATGTCCGTCGCGGGCATCCCGGTCTATCCCCAGCCTGGACGCGGCGGCGGGTGGTCGCTCGTCGGCGGTGCCCGCACCGACCTCAGCGGACTGTCGGCAGCCGAGGCGCAGGCGCTGTTCCTGCTCGTCGGCCCGGCGGCCGCCGTTTCGGGAGAGGCCAAGGCCGCGCTGCGCAAGCTCGTGCGGGCGCTGCCGCAGACCTTCCGGGCCGATGCCGAGGCCGCCGCCAGCGCCACGATGATCGACCCGACCCGGTGGGGCGATCGCGATCGACGCCGACCCGAGACGGTCGACCTGCTGCAGGCAGCCGTGATCCGTCGGCGCAAGGTCCGCCTGACCTACACCAACAGCAAGCGGGAGCGCACCGAGCGCCTCGTCGACCCGTGGGGACTGGTCGACAAGGACGACGTCTGGTACCTGATCGCCGGGACCGAACGAGGCCAGCGCACCTTCCGCGTCGACCGGATCGTCGCCGCCGAGCCGACCGGCCAGGCCGCCGAGCGCCCGGACGACTTCGCGCTCGAAGCCGCATGGCAACAGGTGGTCGGCGAGGTGGAGCAGCGACGTTCGCGCACCTGGGCGACCGTTGTCATCGAGAGCAGGTTCGTCCCGATCCTGCGGGACCACTTCGGCCGGCACTGCCACACCGAGGGCGAGCTCGACGACGGTCGTGCCCGGGTCCGCCTCGCCGCACCGACCCCGTTGGACATCGCGCGCAACCTCGCCGGCTGGGGCGCGATGGTCGAGGTGCTCGAACCGCCGTCCGTCAGGTCGAGCTGGCGCGCATCGGCACCGAGCTCTCCGGTCGATATGCGTGAGGGTCGCCCCGCGCCAACGTCGTGGCGCGCGGCGACCCTCAGCGAGTCAGGCGACGCGGGCTAGAAGCACGGCCCCGAGAAGTCGTGCGACTCCGCGACCTCGCTGGCGAACAGCTCCTCGACGACGCTGACGCCGGTCGGAGCGGTCTCGTCGACCTTGGAGATGACACTCTGCCGGAACGCGGCCTCGCTTGGCTCACCGGCGTAGTTGCCCGCATCCGCCGGCAGCATGCCCTCGTAGTCGACCGTCTCGAGGCCTTGAACCGCCTCGAGCAGACCGGCCCGGGTGAGGTCCCCGTTGTCGATCGCGGCCTGGAGGGCTGCCTTCATCGGGTACGACCACACCCAGCCGGCCGTGTGGCCGTCGCTCGGTGTCACGTCACCGAGCGCGTCCCGCATCGCCTGGTGGCCGGGGGTGTCTCCGCCGAACGGTGCCCACGGGCCGGACTGGTAGTAGGCAGCCTTGAGGGCGGGTGCCGCCGGGCTCTGCAGCAGCGCCGGGTTCCACGTCGGGCTGGTGCCGACGAAGGCGCCTCGGAAGCCGGCAGCCGCCGCCTGCCCGATGATCGCCGCGGCGTCGGCCGGCCCGGTCGTCACGAAGACCACGTCGGGCTGCTGCGTGAGGATCGCCTGGATGGCGGCACCCTGGTTGGTCGTGCCCTGACCCGTCTCAGCGTCGGCGAACTCGATACTCAGCGCCTCGGCCGCTGCCTCCACACCGCCCGCCGCGTCGCCTCCATAGTCACCGGGGTAGTGAACCGCCATGACCTTGTCGGCGCCGAACTCGCGCACGGCCCAGTCGACGGAGTTCATCGCCTCGAAGCAGTAGTTGGTGCCCGACTCGACGATGACGTCCTCGAAGTCGTAGGCGGACGTCCACGCGGCCGGAGCCGCGACGACGTCATTGGCCTTCATGTCCTCGAGGATGGCCGCCGTCGTGGGGGAGCCCAGCGTCTGTGCGAGCGCGAGCACGTCGCCCTTGATCTCCTGGTAGGCCTGGTTGTGCACCTCGGGGTTGTACTTGTTGTCGCGGACGTAGGTCGTGACGTCGATGTCGTAGCCGCCGATCCCGCCGTCCTCGTTGACCCGCTGCCAGAAGGCCGCCTGCGCTTCGACGATGGGTACGGCGAGCGGCGCGAACGGTCCCTCCGTCAGGTCGGAGATGGTGCCGAGGAAGATGCAGCCGTTGTCGGGGTTGACCGCGTCAGGGCACGCTTCCGAGGTCACGCCGACCTCGGTCGTCACGCCTCCCTCGTCCTCACTCGCCTCGCCATCGTCGTCACTGCCACGGCACGCCGTCACTGTGAACGCCGCAGCCAGCAGCACCGCGAGGGTGGTGGTGCGTCTTGTGGTCATGTCGTCCTCCCAATCAATAGGTGAAGGGCCATGCCTTCCAGTAATTGCGGATGCGAATCCAGATGCCGTACAGGCCACGTGGCTCGAAGATCAGGAACACGATGATCAACAGACCGTAGAGCAAAGACTCGACCTGGAACACGTTGGGGAACTCGGTCGGCGAGTTGCTGACCGCCGGGATGAATGACGGCAGCTCCTGCGTGAACCGCGGCAGCAACGTGATGAACAGCGCGCCCATGATGGAGCCGGAGATGGTGGCGACACCCCCGATGAGCACCATGGCGATGAACTGCACGGACAGCAGCAGGTTGAACGAGCCGGGATCGAAGAACCCGCTCACCGTGTAGAGCAACGCGCCCGGCACAGCCCGCATAGAACGACGACACGACGAACGCGAGCGCCTTGTGCTTGGTCAGCCCGACGCCCATGATCTCGGCGGCGATGTCGCGGTCACGGACGGCGGCGAAGGCGCGTCCGACCTTCGACCGCATCAGGTTGCGAGCGAGCACCGCGAAGATGACCAGCAGCACGAGCATCAGCAGGTACATCTGCTGCATCGCCGACAGGTAGGGCCCGTCCCGGTTGAGCTCGTAGCCGAAGATCTCGGGCACCGCCGCGGCTCGGCCCACACCGGGGCCGCCCGTGACGTAGCCCCACTCCTTGAAGATGTGCTCGCCGATGAAGACGAGGCCGAGGGTGACGATCGCGAGGTAGAGCCCGCGCAGCCGTACCGCCAGCGGAGCCACGAGGAGCCCGCACAACCCCGCGACCGTGCCCGCCGCCAGCAGCCACACCGGGATCGACGTGATGCCGAACCCGAGCGTGCGCCCGTCGGGGTCGCCGCTGACCACTGCCGCCGTGTAGGCCCCGACGCCCAGGAAGAAGGCGTGCCCAAGCGTGACCTGACCGGCGTAGCCGGTGACCAGGTTGAGCCCGATGGCGCCGATGGCCGCCACGTAGCCGACTGCGAGCAGCCGCAGCCAGTCATCGGCGACGGCGAACGGCAACAGCAGCGCGCCCAGCACGATCAGCCGCACCCAGATCCGCTTCGGCCGGGTGTTGAACAGCCGCAGCTCCTGGGCGTAGGTGGTGAACATCGCCGGCCGCCCGCGCAGCGGCCTGCTGCGGCGACCCGTGGGAGTGACGGCCGAGAACCTGCGTGGCCTCGCCTCCCGAGCGCAGTGTGGTGGTCATACGCGCTGCACCTCCGGGGTTCCGAACAGCCCGTACGGCCGGAAGAGCAGCACGGCCATCATGAGCAGGTAGGGCGTGACGATCTGGAAGTTGGCGCCCAGCCAGGGCAGGGAATCGGGCTGATAGCTGGCGACCAGCGACTGCACGAGGCCGACGAGCAGCCCGCCCACCACGGCTCCGCCGATGGAGTCGATGCCGCCGAGGATGATCGCCGGCAGCGCCGAGAACGCGACGATGAACGTCGTCTGGTCGATCCCGGAGCCGGTGCCGACGAACGCCCCGGCGATCGCAGCGAGGCCGCCGGCCAATGCCCAGGACAGGGCGAAGACCCGGCCGACCGAGACGCCCTGCGCCATCGCCGCCTCCTGGTCGAGTGCGACGGCGCGCATCGCCAGGCCGTACCTAGTCCAGCGGAGGAACGCGAACAGGGCGGAGACGACAACGCCGGTCACGAGGAACGAGGCGATGAACCGCTGCTGCACCGCGACGCCGAATACCTCGACGGTCGCCAGGCCCCATGGGTCGCCGAGCTGTCGGACGTCTGTGCCGATCAGCGCGTTGACGAAGACCCGTACGACCACGTCCACGCCGAGCGTGATGATCGCGATGACGAAGACCGGCTTGCCGATCATCGGCCGGATCGTGGTGCGCTCGACCGTCAGCCCAAGCGTCGCACCGATCAGCACGGCGACGGGGACGGCGAGCAGGTAGCCGATCTCTGGCGACAGGTAGCTGACCGCGACGGCGCCAGCAACCATGAAGGCGGGTTGGGCGAAGGAGATCACCCGGGTGGATCGGTAGATGACGACGAACCCGAGGGCAAGCAACGCGTAGACGGACCCGGTGCCCAGCCCGCGGGCGACGATCTCGATAAGCTCGCTCATTGTCGGCCTCCGTACATCGACTCGACGAGGTCGGCGTAGCGGTCGGCGATGGCCGCGCGCTTGACCTTCTGCGATCCGGTGAGCTCGCCGTCCTCGTGGTCGAGCTCCTTCGGAAGCGGGCAGAAGGTCTTGATCTGCTCGACCGGCGCGAGGCGGGCATTGACGCCGTCGACGACGCCACGGAGGAGCTCTCCGACCTCTGGCTTCTCGCTGAGATCGCGGTAGGTGGTGTAGGGGATGTGCTTGCGTTGCGCCCACTCACCGACGGTCTCCAGCTCGATGCCGACGAGCGCAGACAGGTACGGGCGGCGGTCGCCGATGACGATGGCTTCCTTGACGTAGGGCGACGCCTTGAGCGCATTCTCGATCGGCGACGGCGCGATGTTCTTGCCGCCGGCGGTGATGAGGATGTCCTTCTTGCGGTCGGTGATGCGCAGGTGCGTGCCGTCGACCCACTCACCGACGTCGCCGGTGTGCAGCCACCCGTCGGCGTCGATCGCCTGCCGGGTCGCCGCCTCGTCCTGCCAGTAGCCGACGACGATGCCCGGATGCCGGGTGAGGATCTCGCCGGTCTCCTCGTCGATGCGCAGCTCGACGCCCCAGTGCGGCTCGCCGACGGTGCCGAGCTTGATGCTGCCCGTGTCGGTTGGCCGTTGCCACCGCGGTCTGCTCGGTCATGCCGTAGACCTCGTGCATCGGCACCCCGATGCCCATGAAGAACTTGAGCACCTCGGGCGCGATCGGTGCGGCGCCGGACGCCGCGTAGCGCACCTTGCGCATGCCCAACCGGTCGCGCAGCGCGCGGAAGAACATGACGTACCCGATGGCCGCGACGAAACGGGTGCCGAGCGTGTGCTTGCCACCCGTACGGACGAGGGTGTCGCCGATGCGGTCGGCGCGGCGCAACCAGAAGCGGCCGAAGGCGCGCTTGACCGGGCTGGCCGAGGCGAGCCGGATGCGGACGCCGGCGAGGATCTTCTCCCAGATGCGGGGGACACCGAACAGGATCGTCGGCTGGATCTCACGCAGGTTGGGCTCCACGGTGGCGATGGACTCCGCGAAGTTGACCTGTACTCCGCCGCCGGCGTTGAACCAGGTCGTGAAGAGCCGTTCGGCGACGTGGCAGAGCGGGAGGTAGGAGAGCACGACGTCGCGCTCGTTGGGCGGCGCCTTCAGGAAGCCGGATCGCTCGACCAGCGACTCGATCGCGAAGTTCACGTTGGCCACCGACAGCATGGCGCCCTTGGGTGCCGACGTGGTGCCGGAGGTGTAGATGAGCCCGGCGAGGTCGTCGACCCGCGCCGCCGCCATGCGCTCGTCGACCGCGCTCGGATGCTCCGCGCGGTGCGCGGTGCCGGCGGCGACGAGGTCGTCCCACGACATCAGCCACGGCTGGTCGTAGCGGCCCCGGAGTCCGCGCGGCTCCAGATAGACGACGTGCTCGAGGTTGGGCAGGGCGTCGGGGTTGTCGGCCAGGATGTCGACGACCTTGTCGACCTGCTCCTGGTCCTCGGCCAGGAGCACCTTGGCGCCGGAGTGGGCGAGCACGTGGCGGATCTCGAGCCACGGGCTGGTGGAGTAGAGCCCGACGGTCGCGCCACGCACGGAGACTGCTGCGAGGTCGGTGTAGAGCCACTCGCGACGGTTCTCGGCAAGGATGGCCACCCGGTCGCCCGGATCGACGCCGAGCGCCAGCAGGCCGTGGCCGACAGTGCGGACCGTGTCCCAGTAGGCCGACCAGGTGACTTCCTCCCAGACTCCGTACTCCTTGGCCCGCATAGCTACCCCGGCGGGACGCGACAGGGCACGGTCCCGGACACGGGCGGCGATCGTGCGGGCCGCGGGCTCGCCCGCCGACTCGGTGCGGGGGGCGGGCAAGGTCGTCTCGGTCATGCCGTGGCCTCCACTCCCAGATAGGCCTGGATCACGGCCGGGTCGTGGGCGACCTCGGCCGGCGTTCCCAGGGCGATCGGCGTGCCGAAGTCGACGGCGAGCACCCGGTCGGCGAGGTCCATGACCAGACCCATGTCGTGCTCGACCATCACCATCGCGACGCCGAGCTCGTCGCGGATGTCGAGGACGAAGCGGGCCAGGTCCTGCGTCTCCTCGAGGTTCATGCCGGCGGCCGGCTCGTCGAGGAGCAGCAGCTTGGGATCCATGGCCAGCGCGCGTCCCAGCTCGACCCGCTTCTGGATGCCGTACGGGAGGAGGCCGACCGGCAGCGCGCGCCACGGCTCCAGCTCGAGGAAGTCGACGATGTGCTCGACCGCGGCGCGGTGCGCGATCTCCTCGCGGCGGGCGCGGCCACGCCAGACCAGGGCAGCGAGCGGTCCGTACTTCAGGTGCAGGTGCCGGCCGAGCATCAGGTTGTCGACCAGGGACAGATTGGTGAACAGCTCGATGCCCTGGAAGGTGCGCGCCATCCCGAGGGCGGCGATGTGGTGCGGGCCGCATGCCCGATGATCTCCTCACCCGCGAACCGCACGCTGCCCTGCTGTGGGCGGTAGACGCCGGAGAGGATGTTGAACAGCGAGGTCTTGCCGGCGCCGTTGGGGCCGATGACCGCGAGCAGCTCTCCCGGGTCCACCGTGAACGAGACGCCGTTGACGGCGATGACACCCGAGAAGCGCAGGGTGACGTCCTGGACCTCGAGGATGGGCGCGGTCATGCTGCCCACCGCTTCCGCCGCTTGTAGTGCTTGACGTCGCGGAACGACTGCGCGGCCCCCTCGGGGCCCAACCCGAGATAGAACTCGCGGATGTCCTCGTCCTGGAGCAGAGCCTTCGCCGGCTTGTCCATGACGACCTTGCCGGTCTCCATGACATAGCCGTGCGAGGCGATCGACAGCGCCATCGTCGCGTTCTGCTCGACGAGGAGGACCGCGGTGCCCTGCTTGTTGATCTCGACGATCAGGTCCCGGATCTGCTGCACCAGGAGTGGCGCGAGCCCGAGGCTCGGCTCGTCCAGCAGCAGGTAGCGCGGCTCGGACATGAGCGCCCGGCCCATCGCCACCATCTGCTGCTGGCCGCCGGACAAGAACCCGGCCCGCTGGCTGCGGCGGTCCTGGAGGATCGGGAACAGCTCGTAGACCCGCTGCAGGTTGGTCGCGATCGCTCGGCGCTTGGTGTGCGCGCCGACTCTGAGGTTCTCCTCGACAGTGAGCTCGCCGAAGATGCGGCGGCCCTCCATCACCTGGGCGATGCCCCGGTCCACGATCCGTGCGGCGTCCATGGAGTGGATCGGGGCATCGTCCAGACTGACCGAGCCCTTCGTGACCTTTCCGTTATGAACGTCGAGCAGCCCGGTGACGGCGCGAAGCAGGGTCGACTTCCCGGCGCCGTTGGCCCCGAGCAGCGCGACGATGGATCCGTCCGGCACGCGGAGGCTGACCCCGCGCAGCACCTGCATCACGTCGTCATAGACGACCTCGAGGTTGCGAACCTCCAGCACGGTGACACCTACCTCTCGATGATGCGGCTTCGGCGACACCGGCTCAGCCCAGCGGGTTTCGAGGGGGTTAATCCTGTGAGACGCGAGGCGTCTCCGTCGATGTGTATCCGCATCGTCTTCACCTCGCATCGGTTGTGCCCGCGCACAACCTGTCGCCGGAGTGCAGGCCCCGGGCGGCAGTCACTAGCGTCCGAGGCAGTGACCGTCCGCCGAGGAGGATCATCGTGGCACGGGAGTTCCAAGGCGTCATCAACCTCGACATTCGCGACTCGACCCCGGACTGGGAGGCATTCCTCCCCGACAAGGCGCCGGAGGGTGCGCCCAACGTGCTCGTGGTCCTGTACGACGACACCGGTTGCGCCGCCTGGTCGCCGTACGGCGGCAGGATCAATATGCCGACTATGGACAGGCTGGCCGCCAACGGGCTCACGTACTCGCAATGGCACACAACGGCGCTCTGCTCACCGACCCGTTCGGTCTTCCTCACCGGGCGTAACCACCACCAGAACGGATTCGCCTCGATCTCGGAGACCGCAGTGGGATTCCCCGGCTACAACTCCCACATCCCCCGCGCGAACGCGACGATGGCGACGGTCCTGCGCGACGCGGGCTGGAGCACGTTCTGGGTCGGGAAGAACCACAACACCCCGGTGGATGCGTGGACCATGGGCTCGTCCAAGAAGGACTGGCCGCTCGGCCTCGGCTATGACCGGTTCTACGGCTTCCTCGGCGGTGAGACCAACCAGTGGTATCCCGACCTTGCCGAGGACAACCACTACGCGGAGCAGCCCTACGGCCCCGAGGACGGCTACCACCTCTCCAAGGACCTCGCCGACAAGGCGCTCGAGTTCATCCGCGACTCGAAGCAGTCTGAGCCGGACAAGCCCTGGTACTTGTGGTTCTGCCCCGGCGCCAATCACGCGCCACACCACGCGCCGCAGGACTACATTGACAAGTTCAAGGGCAAGTTCGACGACGGCTACGAGGCCTACCGCGAGTGGGTGCTCCCGCGGATGGTCGAGCGCGGGATCCTGCCGGAGGGGACTGAGCTCACCCCCATCAACCCGATGACCCCGGGCACCTTCAGCGAGGGTGACTCGAGTCCGGCCTTGGGACACGCTGAACGACGAGGAGAAGCGCCTGTTCTCCCGCATGGCGGAGGTCTACGCGGCCTTCTCGGAGTACACCGATGCGCAGATCGGGCGCATCATCGACTACCTGGATGAGTCTGGCCAGCTCGACAACACGCTGATCCTCTACTGCGCCGACAACGGCGCTTCGGGCGAGGGCAGCCCCAACGGCTCGGTCAACGAGAACAAGTTCTTCAACGCCTGGCCCGACACGATCGAGGACAACCTCCCCCTCCTCGACAAGCTGGGAGGTCCGGACGGCTACAACCACTACCCGACTGGCTGGGCCGTTGGGTTCTCCACGCCGTACCGGATGTTCAAGCGCTACTCCTTCCAGGGCGGCGTCTGCGACCCACTCGTCATCTCGTGGCCGACGGGCATGCAGGCGCGCGGCGAGGTGCGCAACCAGTACCACCACTGCACCGACATCGTCCCGACGATCCTCGACTGCTGTGGCGTGGAGATGCCCGAGGTGGTCGATGGCCACGAGCAGACTCCACTGCCAGGTGTGTCGATGCGCTACTCGTTCGACGCCGCCGACGCGCCGACGCAGAAGGAGAAGCAGTACTACGAGATGCTCGGCACGCGCGCCATCTGGCATCTGGGCTGGAAAGCGGTGACCGAGCATGGCCCGGTCCCGCTCGGGCTCGGCAAGTTCGACCAGGATCGCTGGCAGCTCTTCCACACCGACGAGGACCGCGCCGAGGCGCACGACCTGGCCGAGCAGTTCCCCGACAAGCTCGAGGGGCTCAAGGCACTGTGGCTGGAGGAGGCGAAGCAGTACGACGTCCTGCCGCTCAACGACCTGTCGATCATCGAATTCCGCGACCTGGAGTACGAAGTCGCCGTGCCGGCGAGCGGGCAGTACACCTACTACCCCGGCACGAGTGCGGTCCCCGAGGCGTCGGCGGCCAACACCATCAACGTCTCCTTCAAGATCCTCGCGGAGGTCGAGTTCACCGAGGAGAGCCAAGGTGTGATCTTCGCGCATGGCTCGCGCTTCGGCGGCCACTCATTGTTCGTCAAGGACGGCAAGCTCACCTACGTCTACAACTTCCTCGGCATCCCGCCCGAGCAGAAGGTCGTCGCCGACGCACCGACCGACGGGACGCACATTGTGGGCGTGGAGTTCACCAAGGAGCGGATGGGCGAGCATCACGAGCCGTACGGACCCCTGAACTGCACGTCGACGACCAGATGTCGCCGAGGCGGCGGAGATCCGCACCATCGCCTCGCGCTACTCGCTCTGCGGTGAGGGGCTGTGCATTGGCTATGACGGTGGTGACGCGGTCAGCTCGGAGTACCAGCCCAAGTTCGAGTTCAGCGGAGGCCGGATCGTCAAGGGCGTCATCGACGTCGCCGACGACAAGTACGTCGACGTCGAGCAGGAGATGCAGGCGGCACTGGCACGCGACTAGAGCGGGAGGTGCCATGGCCGGCACGGCCGAGCTCAGCTCGTGGAATGACACGGCGACCCGTCAGGCGATCACCAGCTTCGTCGAAGCTGCGACGCGCGACGTGCCGCCGGAGGAGCGCATCGCGACCTTTGACAACGACGGCACGCTGTGGAGCGAGAAGCCGATCCCGATCCAGCTCGACTTCACACTGTTCAGGATGGCCGAGCTGGCCACTGTCGATCCCAGCCTTGCGCAAGTTCAGCCCTTCAAGTCGGCGGTCGAGCGCGACTACCACTGGCTCGGCGAGGCAATGGTCAAGCACTACAACGGTGATGACGGCGATCTGGGCCTTCTCCAGGCTGCCGTTGAGCGGGCATTCGAAGGCATGTCGGTCGAGGCCTACAGCGCCGAGGTACTCGAGTGGTTCGAGACAGCCGAGGACCCGGTGCTGCGCCGCCCGTATCTCACCTGCGGGTTCGTCCCGATGGTCGAGCTGCTCCGCTACCTCGAGGCCAACGGGTTCACGACCTACATCGCGTCCGGCGGGGACCGCGACTTCATGCGCCCGTTCGCCGGCGAGCTGTACGGGATCCCGCCGGAGCGGGTCATCGGCAGCTCGCTCGGTCTCGAGGTCAGGGTTGAGGACGCGGGCACGGACCTGCTCTACAAGTCGAAGATCGAGTTCTTCGACGACGGGCCGGAGAAGCCTGTGCGGATCTGGAGCCGCATTGGCCGTCGGCCGCTGGTCGCGGGCGGCAACTCGAATGGCGACATCCACATGCTGCGGTTCGCCAAGCACGCCGACCGCGAATCATTGCGGCTCCTCGTCCGCCACGACGACGCCGCCCGCGAGTTTGATTACACCGCCGGGGCCGAAGAGGCCCTCGAGCGGGCAGCCGTACGTGGGTGGACGGTGGTCAGCATGAAGGACGACTGGGCCACGGTCTTCCCGGATGGGTGAGCCCCGCTTCACGAAGTCGAGCCTCCGCGCTGACATCATCGCTGGCACAACAGCAGCGGCCGTAGTCATCCCACAGGCCATGGGCTACGTCACCGTGGCCAGCCTGCCAGTGCAGATCGGGCTCTACACCTGCATCGTGCCGATGGCGGTCTATGCCTTCCTGGGCGGGTCGCGCCGGCTGAGCTTCTCGACGACGTCCACGATCGTGGCACTCACCGCATTGGCACTCAGCGACGTCGGTGTCTCAGGGGCCGAGGCCGTCGACACCGCCGCCACGTTGACCTTGCTCGTGGGGCTGGCACTCTTCGTTTTTCGGCTCCTGCGTCTGGGCTGGATGCTCGAGGCCATCTCGGAAGCGATCATCACCGGGCTGAAGATCGCGGTCGGGCTCACGATCATCGCCGACCAGCTGCCCAGGCTGCTGGGCATCAGCGCGGCCGACGACGGCTTCTTCGACGATGTCGGCAACGCCTTCGCCAAACTCGGGGACGCCAGCGCGGTCACGGCCGCTCTTTCCTTCGGGACCATTGCCGGACTCGTCGTCCTCAAACGCGTTGCGCCTCGGGTGCCAGGCCCGCTGGTCGCACTTGCTGGTGCGATCGTGCTTGTTGCCTGGTTCGGGCTCGACGAGCACGGCGTTGCGCTGATCCCCGAGGTGCCGACGGGGCTGCCGGTCCCTGCGTTGCCGCCACTCGAGCAGGTCGACGCGCTGCTGCCGTACGCGCTCGCCATTGCGCTCATGTCCTATTTCGAGAGTGTCACGGCCGCACGCATCGCCCGCCGTCCGGACGACCCGCCGCTGGACAACAACCAGGAGTACGTCGCCGTGGGCGCGGCCACTCTCGCGGGTGCGTTCTTCCAGACCGTGCCGCCCGCCGGCGGGTTCTCGCAGACGCAGGTCAACACGGGCGCGGGTGCGCAGACGCAGCTCAGCGAGCTCGTGACCGTCGCCTGGGCATTGGCAGTGGCGCTGCTGCTGGCACCGCTGCTGAGCGACCTGCCCGAAGCCACCCTCGGCGCGGTCGTGGTCGTCGCCGTGCTCGGCCTGATCAACGTTGCCGAGCTGGCGCGGCTGAGGCGCATTGACCCGGTCGAACTCGTCGTCGCCGTCATCACCGGGGTGTTCGCGCTGGCGACCAACCTGCTGGTCGGCGTGCTGGTCGGCGTGCTCCTGACGTTCTATCTCGTCCTGCGCCGGCTGAACCACCCTCTGGTCGTGGAGCTGCGGCAGCCGCCGGGCGGCGGCGAGCTCGAACCCGCCCGGCCCGCCGACGTGGCGATCCCCGGTCTGCTCGTCCTGCGGATCGAGGGTGGGCTCTACACGATGAACGTTCGCGGCGTCCAAGCGGAGATTCTGGCGCGCGTCGACGTGGCGAAGCCCGGCGTGGTCCTTCTCGACGTCGGCGGCACCGCTGACACGTCGGTCACCGTGATGGACGTCTTCGCGGAGACGGACCAGCAGCTGGCGCGCCAAGGCCGAGAATTGTGGGTCGCGGCCATCCCGGTCCACGCGCTCGAGAAGGCGGAGCGTGCCGCGGCGTGGCGGGCCTGGGTCGACGGCGGGAAGGTCTATCGGTCGGTTGCCGATGCGGTGTCGACCTTCCAGCGCCGTTCAGGCCGTGAGGCCGGCGATGCCCTTGCCGACGATTGACGGCGGAGAGCAGGAAGCCCACGCCGGCGGCCTTGCCGAAGGTGAAGCTGTCGATGGCCGACATCCACGTCGGCAACTCCGGCTCGGTACCGGCGGCCGGCCGTTTGCGCCACTGGCCCAGCGCGAGCAGGAGGCACAGCGCGCCGAGCGCGATCTTGAGCCACGACGCCCACGCCGGAGGCTCGCCGCCCTCGTGCAGCGAGTCGGACAGCAGCAGCACGACGGTCGTGACAACGACGATGCCCACGACCCAGCCGACGAGGAACCCCACGCTCGTGCCACCCGCCCGAGGCGACAGCAGCATCAGGATGACGGCGATGATCGGGATCGGGCTGATCGCCACGCCTACGGCCATGGGCAGCAGGTCTCCGATCACCGCACCCACGGCGTGACCTCCGATGCAGACCGGCGTCGACCTGCCACGATGTTCGACCAGGCTCACGCGTTCCGCACTCGCAGGGGATCACTCCATGGCCGACAATCGCGCAGTGGGCACCGGTTTGTTGGCGGCGATGCGCGGCACGGCAAGCGGTACTGCGCCGTTCCCCATCCGGACGGTCGCGCGGACCGCGCGGGGAATGGCCGACGTGGAGATCTTCGACCGAGCTATGACGCTTGCGGCGCAGGCCTTCACCTGCGTCTTGCCGGTGATGATCGTGCTGGCAACGCTCAACCCGTTGCGTGACGGCTCCATCGGGTCGTCGCTCGCTGACTCACTCCAGCTTGATGACACCGCTCGGGAAGCGCTGGTCGGATCGCTGCCGCTGGAAGACGCGACCGTGAGCAGCGGCTTCGGCATCGTCGGGTTCTTGGTGATTCTCATCTCGGCAACGGCATTCTCGCGCGCGGTCTCGCGCAGCTATGCCAGGGCGTGGGAGGTCGAACGGCCCAAGGGAGTCTCGATCGCCTGGCGATGGCTTGCCGTGATCATCGCCCTCGCGATGGTGACCTATGCCCTGTACGCGGTTCGGCGGGCGATTGACGTGAGGCCCTACGACGGCCTCGGTGAGGCGTCGATCGCCTTCATCGTGTGGACCGGGGTGTGGCTCTGGGCGCCCTGGCTGCTGCTCGCCGGTCGGCTGTCGTGGCGCAGCCTCGCACCGGGTGCGGTCCTGATGGGCGTCGCCGGTGCGCTGCTCTCTTCAGCAGGCGAAATCTACCTGCCGCGAGCTATGAGTGTTGCAGCGCGCCAGTTCGGAAGTCTCGGCGTCGCGTTCACATACATCTCGTGGCTTTTCGTCATCGGCTTCGCCATCGTTCTCACCACCGTGCTGGGCCGGGTGCTCTATACGGACGAAGGCTGGCTGGGCCGCTGGCTGCGAGCCGGAGAGCCGGCAACGCCCGCGTGGGCGCAGCAGTGATCGACGCACGGCAAGTGCCGAGCGTCATGCGCGATTGGGCGGTTGGCATCCGCCCGGACCGGAAAGATCTCAAGAACGACGGGCTGGCCGGGCTGCCGGGGGCGATCAGCTCCGTACCGGACGGCATGGCATCCGCGGTGCTCGTTGGGGTTAACCCGGCCTACGGGCTCTACGCGGCGTTCGCGGGTCCGATCGGGGGCGGCCTCGGGACGAGCACGAAGCTCATGGTGGTGACAACCACCACGGCCGCCGCGCTGGCGGCCGGCTCCGCTCTCGAGAGTGTGCCCACAGAGGAGCGTGCCGACGCGCTGGTCATGCTTACCGTCCTGGCCGGGGCGTTCATGGTGCTGGCCGGCGTGCTCCGGCTGGGGAGGTACGTGCGCTTCGTCTCCCGGTCGGTGATGCTCGGTTTCCTCACAGGGGTTGCGGTCAACATCATCCTCGGTCAGCTGGCCGACCTGACCGGCTCGGCGACCGAGGGAAGCATCCAGCTCACCAAGGCGTGGTACGTCATCACGCACCCCTCCGGCATCATGGTGGCCGCGCTGCTCGCGGGACTGGCGGCGCTCGGCCTGCTGTTCTTCCTGGATCGCACGCGGTTTGCGCTGCTCGGCTCGCTCGTCGCGGTGGTTGTTGCCCACGCTCGCAGTCATCATCGCCGGGGCCGACGACGTCGCCACGGTTGGCGACGCCGGCGACGTCCCACGGGGGTTCCCGCCGCTGGCATTCCCGTCACTCGGTGACTTGAGTCCTTCGCTGGTAGCCGGGGCGCTTTCCGTGGCGGTGATCGTGCTGGTGCAGGGCGCCGGAGTTGCGGAGTCCGCACCCAACCCGGATGGTCGGCCATCGAGCACCAACGGCGACTTCGTCGGTCAGGGGATGGGGAACATCGCGTCCGGCCTCTTCCGGGGGATCCCCGTCGGCGGATCCGTCAGCGCGACCGCCCTGAGCATCGCGGCGGGAGCCCGCAGTCGCTGGGCCGCGATCTTCGCCGGCGTCTGGATGCTGCTCATCCTGGTGGCCTTCTCCGGGCTCGTCTCCCGGGTGGTCATGCCGACCTTGGCCGCTGTGCTGATCTTTGCGGCCATCGGGTCGCTACGGGTGGGCGAGCTGCGCGCAATCTGGTGGACCGGTCCTGCCGCGCGAGTTGCGCTCGTCGCGACCTTCGTCGGAACGCTGCTGCTGCCGGTGGCCGTCGCCGTCGGCCTCGGAGTTGTGGTGTCGCTGCTCTTGCAGCTCAACCGGGAAGCCCTCGACCTCAAGGTCGTCGAGCTCGTCACCACCGAGGACGGCCGCGTGGTCGAACGCCCTGCCCCGGTGCTGCTGCCGAGCGGCGAACCCGTCGTCCTCAACATCTACGGAAGCCTGCTCTACGCGGGAGCTCGCACGCTGCAGGCGCGGCTACCAGATCCGGGCGAGAGCCACCAGCCCGTTGTGATCCTGCGACTGCGCGGCCGAACGTCCCTCGGGGCGACGTTCTTCGCCGTGGTCGCGGGCTACTCGTCCCGGCTGGCCGATCGTGGCGGTCGGCTCTATCTGAGCGGAGTGGATCCCGTCATGGTTCAGCGATATCGGCGGACTAGGGGTCGCGACACGGCTGGCAGCGTTCACGTCTTCGATGCCACGGAGGAGATCGGCGAGTCGACCCGTGCGGCAGTTTCCGACGCGCAGACATGGCTGGTCCAGCATGGCGAGGGGGCGCGATGACCACCGTTCTGCGCGGATACCAATCGACGTGGTTGCGCGCCGATCTGGTTGCCGGCCTCACGGTCTGGGCCGTGCTTGTGCCGGAGTCGCTGGCCTACGCCACGATCGCCGGCGTGCCGCCGGTGGTGGGGTTGTACGCGGCTGTCCCAGCGCTCGTCATCTATGCGCTCTTGGGCAGTTCCCGGCATCTCGTGGTTGGGCCCATGTCGGCGAGCGCGGCCCTGTCGGCGGGAATCGTCGGGACGTTCGTCGCGGCGGGCTCGGACGACTACGTCACCATGACGGCAGCGTTGGCTGTGGTGACGGGCCTGCTTGCCCTGGTCGCCGGGCTGCTGCGGCTCGGGTTTGTGGCGTCGTTCATCTCCGAGCCGGTGCTGAAGGGCTTCATCGTCGGCCTCGCGCTCACAATCATCATCGGCCAGGTGCCGAAGCTGCTGGGCATCGAGGGCGGCGAGGGCAACTTCTTCGAGAAGCTCTGGCACGTCGTGCGGAACCTCGGTGACATCGAGTGGCGCACGCTGGTGGTCGGCCTGGCCAGCCTCGCCGTAGTGCTGTCCATCCGTCGCTGGCTGCCGTTGGTGCCCGGCTCGCTCGTGGCCGTCCTCTTAGGCATCGCAGCGGTGACACTGCTCGACCTTGACGACGAGGGTGTCGCCATCGTCGGGCACATCGAGGCGGGGCTGCCGTCAGTGGGCGTGCCTGATGCCCCCCTCACCGACTATCTCGTGCTGGTGGGCCCAGCAGTCGGCCTGTTGCTCATCGCCTTCGCCGAAGGACTGGCGGCGGCGAAGACGTACGCCGCGAGGGCCGGCTACGAGATCGACGCCAACCGCGAGCTCATCGGTCTTGGCGGCGCCAACATCGGCGCCGGGCTTTCGTCAGGCATGGTCGTCAACGGCAGCCTGTCCAAGACGGCGGTCAACGGCAGCGCCGGCGCTCGAACCCAGTTGTCCGGGCTGACGGTGGCCGTGCTGACCCTTGTCACCTTGCTCTTCCTGACGAGCCTGTTCGAGAACCTTCCCGAGGCAACGCTGGCGGCAGTCGTCATCGCCGCGGTCATCGAGCTCGTCGACATCGAGGCGCTCCGCCGGCTGTATCGCGTCTGGTCCGGCCCGCTCGGCGGTCTGCAGACCGTCACCGCGCGAGCCGACTTCTACGCCGCCCTTGCCGCGTTGCTGGGCGTTCTGCTCTTCGACACGCTGCCCGGGCTGATCATCGGGATCGTCGCTTCCCTGGTGCTGCTGTTGGCACGCACGGCGCGGCCTCATGTTGCTCGCCTCGTTCGCGTCAGCACCAGTGACGGGGGCGGTGCCTGGGCCGACGTGGCCAGACATCCAGGGCTGACGCCGGACGACGACATCGTGGTTCTGCGCGTCGAGTCCAGCTTGTTCTTTGCCAACGCCGATCACGTACGGGATGTCGTTCGGCACGCATGCACGCCGGGCACTCGTGCCGTCATCCTTGACGGCGAGACCATGCCATCCGTCGACGTCACCGCAGCCCAGATGCTGAGCCAGCTCGCCCGTGACCTGGAGCGTGACGGCATCCGGCTCCTGCTTGTGCGGGGCGTCGGGCAGGTGCGTGACGTCATCCGGCGAGCAGGAGAGGAGGAGCCGGTCGTGGTCCTCCGGGGGACGGTCGACGACGCGGTCGCGGCCTCCCGCGCAGCACCCGACGGCTCGGGAGGCGCGGGCTCGACCTGATCCACCCGCGCCTGCGGGACGCATTCAGCACGGTGGTCCAATGGGTGGGACGCGCGTAACGGCACTGCTCGTCGTCGCGGGCGGCAACGTCGCGTGAGCGTCGCCGCTGTTTCCCGCCGCTTCGCGCCCTACCTCCGCGCAATCGGGGCGATATTGCCCGCAGGACGCGGATCTAGGGCGCGAATGCGTGGTTGCGGGCAGCCAAAGCCGGGGCGACGGGAGTCTTCGACGACCAGCATGGTTCAGCACGGGTTCAGTGCTGCGCGCCCACTGACTGCGACGGGGGCTTCAGATCTTCGTTGACTCCGATCCTTGCGGAGTCAGCATCACCTTGCTCGCCATCGAGAGCGGCGGCAACCAGACGCTCTTCGAGGTCGCGTTCACCGTCCGTTGAGGCCGCCCTATCCTGACCGCGGAGGTGGCGGGTGGGGATGCGGGCAACGGCCGTCGAGATCTACACCGACGGTGCCTGCAGCGGAAACCCTGGACCTGGCGGGTGGGGCGTCGTGCTCATCTCCGGCCGGCACGAGAAGGAGCTCTACGGCGGCGAGCCTGGCGCGACGACCAACAACCGCATGGAGCTCATGGCGGCCATCCAGGCCCTCGAGGCACTGACCAAACCGGCGGTCGTCAGGCTGCACACCGACAGCTCCTACGTACGCAACGGCATCACCTCATGGCTGCCCCGGTGGAAACGCAACGGCTGGCGGACGCGCGACAAGCAGCCGGTCAAGAACGCCGACCTGTGGCAGCGACTCTCCGACGCCATGGCGCGGCACGAGGTGGAGTGGCTGTGGGTCAAGGGTCACGCCGGCAACCCCGGCAACGAGCGCGCAGATGCGCTCGCCAACCTGGGTCTCGGCGAGGCCCGGCGCTCCGGCGTCAGGATTGGTCCGGCGTGAGCCGCAGCCGCCGCAGCAGCTGAGCGTTCAGGGCGACCACGATCGTCGACGCGCTCATCAGGATCGCTCCGACAGCCGGCGACAAGGTCACACCCGCCCACGCGAGCACGCCCGCGGCAAGCGGGATCGCCACCACGTTGTATCCGGCTGCCCAGGCAAGGTTCTGCACCATCTTGCGGTAGGACGCCTTCGAGAGCCGGATCACTCCCGTCACACCCCGCGGGTCGGACGAGGCCAGCACCACGCCGGCGGACTCGATCGCGACGTCGGTGCCGGCACCGATCGCGATCCCGACATCCGCTCGGGCCAGTGCGGGCGCATCGTTGACGCCGTCGCCGACCATGGCCACGGTCAGCCCGCGCCGCTGCAGCGAGGCCACCGCGTCGTCCTTGTCGGCGGGCAGCACCTCGGCGAACACCTCGTCGACGCCGGGCACGAAGCCCAGGTCGGCGGCCACGGCATCGGCGACCGCCTTCGCGTCACCCGTGATCATCACGATCTTGTGGATGCCTTGGTCGCGAAGCTCCTGCACGGCTTGCTTGGCCTCCGGCCGTACCTCGTCCTCCAGCGCCAGGGCGCCGAGCACGACTGGCTCTTTGCCGAGGCGTACGAGATGGAGTGTTGCGGCACCGCGCGCCGACCATGACTCCGCACGGCTCGCGAGATCGGTTGGCACGCGACGCGCCTAGGTCGCGCAGCAGTCCAGGGCCACCCACCGCGTAGGCCACCCCGTCCACGGTCGCCTGAACTCCGCGGCCGGGCAGGGCCAGGAATTCGGTCGCCACGACGGTGAGCCCTCGGTCGGCGGCGAGCTTGGCGATCGCTCGGGCCAGCGGATGCTCGCTGTCGGACTCGACGGCGCCGGCGATGCGGACGAGGTCGTCCTCGGCCACCCCGTCGGCGGGCGCAACGTCGGTGACGACGTGCGCGCCCCTCGTCAAGGTGCCCGTCTTGTCGAACAGCACGGCGTCGACCTGCCTCATCCGCTCCAGCGCCAGCCGGTCCTTGACGAGGATGCCGGCCTTGGCGGCCACGGCGGTCGAGATCGAGATCACGAGCGGGATGGCCAGTCCGAGCGCGTGCGGGCAGGCGATGACCAGCACCGTGACCGTGCGCACGACCGCCTCGTCGAGGTCGCCGACACCCCACCAGACGAGGAACGTCAGGAGCCCGGCACCGGCCGCCACATAGAAGAGGAGTGCCGCGAACCGGTCGGCCAGCACCTGCGCCCGGCCGCGCGACTGCTGCGCCTCGGCTACGAGCCGCTGGATTCCGGCCAGCGCGGTGTCGTCGCCGACCGCGGTCACGCGCACCCGGATGGCCGAGTCGGTCGCGACGGTGCCCGCGACAACCCGGTCGCCTTCGCTCTTGGCGACCGGGCGCGACTCGCCGGTGATCATCGACTCGTCGAGCTCAGCGGCGCCGCCGACGATCGTGCCGTCGGCGGGCACGCGGGCGCCCGGACGGACGATGACGACGTCGTCGACGGTGAGGTTCGCGGCGAAGACAACCTCGATGCTGCCGTCGTCGCCGATGCGTTCGGCATCGTCGGGCAGCAGCTCGGCCAGGGCCGCCAACGCGCCCTGCGCCTGGCCGATGGCCTTCATCTCCTGCCAGTGGCCGAACAGCATGATGGTGACCAGCGCGGCCAGCTCCCACCAGAACTCGAGATCGAACCACCCGATGCTGGTGGCGAGCGACGCGACATAGGCGACCGTGATCGCCATGGAGATGAGCAGCATCATCCCGGGCGCGCGATCGCGGACCTCCGCCACGCCGCCGGCGAGGAACGGCCACCCACCGGAGAGGAAGACGACCGAGCCGAGCACGGGACCGACAAGCGACATGCCGGGAAAGTCCAGCGTGTAGCCGAACCAGTCCATGACCATCTCGCTGGTCGCGACGATGGGCACGGTGAGCAGCAGGGTCATCCAGAACTTGCGCCGGAACATCTCCGGGTCATGGCCGGCGTGCTTGTCGTGCCCGTGGTCATGGTCATGAACCTGCCCGTGGTGAGAATGCTGCACGTGGCATGTATACCCACTGGGGGTATCAAGGTCAAATTCTTGTCCCACGCGACCGCTAGCGTCGACCACATGCAGATGAAGCTCGAGGTCGTCCCGGTGCCAGTGTCCGATGTCGATCGCGCCAAGCAGTTCTACGTCGAACAGGTGGGTTTCAACGCCGACCACGACCACCTGGTGCACGAGGGTCTGCGGTTCGTCCAGCTGACACCGCCAGGCTCCGCGTGCTCGGTCGTGATCGGTGTCGGCATCACCGACATGGCACCCGGATCGCAAGGGGGCCTGCAGATGGTCGTGGCCGATGCGGCCGCCGCGCGCGACGAGCTGCGCGGGCGCGGCGTCGGGGCAAGCGACGTCGACGAGCAGCCCTGGGGCACGTTCGTCTACTTCGCCGACCCCGATGGCAACAAGTGGGCCTTGCAAGGCCCCCCACCCGGAGACAACTGGGACCACAAGTTCACTGCGTCCTGACCTGATGCGCGGCTCACTTCCTCGGGCAGGATGTGGGCATGGCCAAGTCGCACGATCGCAGCGTGATGCTCTCCGGTGGCACATCCATGCCGCTGCTCGGGCTCGGCACCTGGCAGCTGCGCGGCGGACGCACCTACGACGCCGTGCGCACCGCCGTCGACGTCGGCTATCGCCTCATCGACACCGCCACGATGTATGACAACGAGGAGCATGTCGGCGGGGCGGTTCGTGACAGTGGTGTTCCGCGTGACGAGATCTTCGTGACGACGAAGCTCCCGGCGGAGAACGCTGGGCGCGAGCACCAGACGCTGGAGCGCAGCCTCAGCCTGCTCGGGCTCGACTACGTCGACCTCTGGCTGATCCACTGGCCACCCGGCGGTGGCGCGGCACCGAACGTGTGGCGCGAGCTGTTGGCCGCGCGTGACAAGGGCCTTGCCCGTGCGGTCGGGGTGAGCAACTACAGCACAGCCCAGATCGACGAGCTCGTCGACGCGACTGGCGCGGCGCCTGAGGTCAACCAGGTGCGTTGGAGCCCGCGGCTATTCGACCCGTCGCGCGTCGAGCACCACCGGTCGCGTCACGTCGTGCTCGAGGGATACAGCCCGTTCAAGGCCAGCGACTTGACCAACCCGGTGTTGCTCGACATCGCCGACGCGCACGGCGTGACCGCTGCCCAGGTCGTCCTGCGGTGGCACATCGAGCACGACTTCGTCGCGATCCCCAAGTCGGTGACGCCCGAGCGCATTGCCGCCAACTTCGACATCTGGGGCTTCTCGCTCAGCGCCGACGAGCTTGGCCGGCTCGACCATCTGTCTCGGCACTGACTGCCGCTGCCCTTTTCGACACAACGCCACCCAGCGTCGATAGGTTCGACGCTGGGTGGCGTTGTGTCGGACGGCGCGGTTAGCCGGCCGGATTGGCTGCCGGGATGGGCTCGCGTCGCAGCTCCTCGGCCTCCTCGGCCTGCTCGGCCGGCGCGGATGCGGGAGCAGGCGGCGGCAGGAACGCGTCCGGTCGGCCCTCGACGTGCAGCTGCGGGAGCCGGCGGTCGAGCCACGCGGGCAGCCACCAGTTGGCCCGGCCCAGCAGATGCATGACGGCCGGCACGAGCAGCAGCCGGACGACTGTCGCGTCGACCAGGATCGCCGCTGCCATGCCCACGCCGATCACTTTGAGCATGACGTCGGGGCTCGGGATGAACGCCGCGAAGACCGCGACCATGATGGCGGCCGCCGCGGTGATCACCCGCCCGGTGCCGGCCAGCCCGCTGACGATCGCGCGGCTGTTGTCGGCATGGCGTTCCCACGACTCCCTCATCCGTGTCACGAGGAACACTTCGTAGTCCATCGACAGCCCGAACAGCACCGCGAACATGATGACCGGGATGAACGCCGGCAACGGTGTCGCGTTGTCGATGCCGATGAGCTGCCCGAACCAGCCGCCTTGCAGGGCGAGGGCGACGATGCCGTACGCCGCTGCGACGGACAGCAGGTTCATCGCCGCGGCGGTGATCGGGATGACGATGCTGCGGAACGACACGAGCAGCAGCAGCACCGAGATCGCCACGACCCCCGCGATGAGGAACGGCAGCCGGCTTGCCACGTTGGCGGTGCTGTCGATCGATGTCGCGGTGACACCGCCGACGTGCACGCTCGTCCCAGTGCCTTCCATCGCCGCCGGGACGACGTCGTCGCGAATGGTGTGGATGAGCTCCTCGGTTGCCTCGTCCTGCGGCCCGGTCGTCGGCAGCACGGTCATCACGGCCGTGTCGCCTGCCTCGTTGAGCAGCGGCGGGTTGACCACCGCGACGCCCGTTGTGTTCGAAAGCTCGGCGGCGAGCCGGTCGAGGTCGCTCGTGTCGCCGGCTGTGTCGAGCTCGGCGGCCAGGAGGAGCGGCCCGTTGGCGCCGTCACCGAACGCGTCGCCGAGCCTGTCGTAGGCCTGCCGGGAGGTCTGGTCCTCTGGACGGTTGCCGGCATCGGGGAAGCCGTAGCGGACGTCAAGGAACGGCAGGGCGAGCGCCAACAGCAGCGAGACGCCGGCGACCGTGGCGAGGATGCTGTGCCGCTCGATGAGGCGACCCCACCGCATCCAACCCGGGCTCGGCTCGATGTGGCCTCCGGCTGCGACGTGAATCTGGCGGCGGCGTCCGAGCGGCAGCCGCAGCCGGTCGACCCAGCGGCCGAAGAAGCCGAGCAGCGCCGGGAACAGCGTCACGGCTGCGGCCATCACCACGAGAACGGCGACGATCGTCACGGCGGCGGCGCCCTGCATGAACGACAGCCCCATGGCGAACAGGCCGAGCAAGCTGATCACCACGGTGCCGCCAGCGACGAGAACCGCACGTCCGGCCGTGTCGAGCGTGGCTACCGTCGCGCGCTCCGGATCGAGCCCGGCGGCTCGCCACTCGCGGAAGCGGGTGACCATCAGCAGCACGTAGTCGATACCGATGCCGATGCCCATCATCGACGCGAGGGCAGTCGACCAGTCGGGCACGTCGACGATCGCCGACACGACGCCGACCAGCACGCTGCTGACGGCGAGACCGGCCAGGGCCACTAGGACCGGCAGCCCGGCCGCGACGACGGTGCCGAACGTGATCAGCAGGATGATGACGGCCGCCGCGAGACCGATGGCCTCGGATCCGATCTCGCCCATCTCGGCCATCTCCACCGTCTGGCCGCCGAGAGCGACCTCGAAGCCGTCGCTCTGATGCGACTCGGCGGCCTCGATGATCCGGTCGGTGTCGGCGACGGGCATGTCGCCGGGGTTGACAACGTCGAGCCGGAGCTGGGCCACGAGCGTCTGGCCGTCGGGCGCGATGCCGCCTGGGGTCGCGTAGGGGTCATCCACCGAGGCGACGTGCCCGAGCGTGGTGAGCTCGTCCAGCAGTGCGGTCACGTCCTGCTGCACGGCCGGATCGGTGACCGCCGTCTCGGAGCGGACGACGACGTCGATCGTGTCGCCCGACCGGCTCGGGAACCGCTCCTCCAGCAGGGACTGCGCCTGCGCGGAGTCCGACCCGGGGGCGGAGTAGTCGGCGCTGAACTCGCCGCTGGCGGCGGCTGCCAGCCCGATGGCGGCCGCCAAGGCGACGACCCACGCCAGGACGACGCGCCATCGGTGCCGGAAGGCGACACCCGCCAGCCGGCCCAACGGCCCGATCTGCGGGCGCTGGTCGGGTCGCTCGGCGGACCCGGCCTGGGTGCCCGCGGAGGAGTAGAGCTGCGGCATGACGGTGCCTCTCCTTAGCAACGAGACATGACTCTGGTGAATGGACCTCAGTTGAGTTATGCTCCGTAACGAACACGAAAGTCGTTCACTTGTCAAGCCCCTTCACGTCTGTAACCATGCGTTACCGAACGGTCAACCTGGGAGAAGGTGCACGTGTCCACAGCGTCGCCAGAGCCGTCGACGCCGCCACTGCTGTCGCGCCGAGAGCGTGCGCGGGCCGCGACGGTCGAGGAGATCAAGGCGACGGCACGGCGGCTCATGCATGAGTCGGGTTCGACCGATGTTCGCTTCGCCGACATCGCCCGCGAGATGGGCATGACCGCTCCCGCGCTCTACCGATACTTCGCTGACGCTGACGAGCTGCTCACCGCCTTGATCGTCGACGCCTTCGACGACCTCGGCGAGACGGTCGCCGAGGCGCGCGACCAGTTCCCCCCAGACAACCCGTCGTCACGGCTGCTCGCGGTCGGGCAGGCCTACCGCGAGTGGGCGCGTCGTGAGCCGCAGCGTTTCGCGTTGATCCTCGGCATGCCGGTCCCTGGCTTCTGCCCACCCGAGGAGGGCCCGACGACCGAGGCCGCCGACCGGGCGATGACGCAGCTCAAGTCGCTGTTCTACGATGCGGCGCGCCTCGGGGTGCTGGGCCCACCGCTGTTGCGCGAGGTCCACCCGGCAGTGCAGGAGTGCGTGCTTGGCGAGCTCGCCGACAAGCACGAGGACGACGACCCGCCGCTGCCCGCCGAGTCCTTCCAGGCACTCATGCACTGCTGGTCCATCCTGCACGGCTTCACGTGCCTAGAGGCCTACGGGCACCTGGACTTCCTGCCCCAGGACGCGCGCGACGGTCTGTTCACCGGGATCGGCCACCTCGTCATCAAGGCGTCCGGCCTGCCCGAGCCTGGCTGAGTGTTCATTCGCGGCTGATCTGGTAGGCACAGCGGCATGACGCCGTTCGCGCTCGCCGACGAGGATCGCCTTGCTGCCCTCCGGCGGATGAAGCTCGTGGCCACCGGGTTGCTGGTCGCCGCGGCGATCGTCTACGTGTTTGCCCGCGCGTGGGAGCAGTCGGATGACGCCCCTGCGTTCGCCGGATACCTGCGAGCCGCCGCAGAGGCGTCGATGGTGGGCGGGCTGGCCGACTGGTTCGCGGTCACCGCCCTGTTCCGGCACCCACTTGGACTGCCGATCCCGCACACCGCGATCATTCCGACGCAGAAGGACCGCATCGGGCGGACGCTGGGCGACTTCGTCGGAGCCAACTTCCTGTCTGCGGATGCCGTTCGAGAGCGGTTGCGCAGCGCAGAGGTGGCCCGGCGGCTGGGGGCCTGGACTGCGCGCCCCGAGAACGCCGAACGCGCCGCCAGCGAGCTGGCTAACGTGGCCAAGGCCGGCATCGAGCTGCTCCGCGACGACGATGTGCAGCCGGTGCTCGAGCAGCTCGTCGAGCGTCGGTTGGTCGAGCTTCGCCTGTCGCCGACGTTGGGCCGCACGCTCGATCAGGTCGTACGCGACGGCGCGCACCGCGGGATCGTCGACCTGCTCGCGCGCAGCGCGTACGACTGGCTGTTCACCAACCGCGAGCTCATCATGCGGGTCGTCACCGAGCAGGCGCCCGCCTGGTCGCCACGGTTCGTCGACGAGCGGGTCGCCACCCGCGCCTACTCAGAGCTGCTCCGCGTGGCCGGCGATGTCGTACGGCATCCGCAGCATCCCGCCCGCGAGGCCCTCGACGGGTGGCTGACACGGCTGGCCGACGACCTGCAGCACGACCCCGCCACTCAGGCGCGGGTGGACCAGGCGATGCGGTCGCTCGCGGAGGGTGGGCAGAGCCGGGAGGTTCTGGCCGACCTGATCGCCGCGGCGCGCAAGGCACTCGTGGAGATGTTCGACGACCCGCAAAGCGAGCTGCGGGTGCGGATCCGGGAAGCGCTGGTGCGCTGGGGCGAGCGGCTCGCCACGGAGCCCGAGGTCGCCGCCAAGGTCGACGGGTGGCTCGAGACGGCGGCGGTGCACGTCGTCACCGGCTACCGGCACGAGATCACCCGGCTGGTCACCGACACCGTCGAGCGGTGGGACGCCGACGAGACCAGCCGGCGGATCGAGGTGCAGGTTGGCCGCGACCTCCAGTTCATCCGGATCAACGGCACGGTCGTTGGCGCGATCGTGGGTGTCGCCATCCACGCCGTGTCACAGCTGTTCTGAGGCCGTCAGGCGGCGCCACCGACCGATGGTGCCGTGTCAGTCGGGCCGGTCACCACGGCAGGCGTGGGCGACGCGGCCAGTCGCCGCAGTGCGATGCCGATCAGGACCAGCACGACGCCCAGGCCGGCTGCCATGAAGGCGACTCCGAACGCCACCACGGATGTGAACAGCGACGCCCGCAGGAATGACGCGGTCATGACTGTCTGGCGGACCGGGTCGTCCTGCTCGAGCTCGGCGTAGGTCAGGCCGCCGGAGGCTTCGAGGGCGTGCTCGTTGATGATGTCCGCCTCGGCGTAGGCGGAGAACGGGCCGTTTACCTCGTTGCCGGCGAGGAAGTCGGCGTCGTCGGAGACGGTGATGTTCTCGTTGGCAAGCTGGTCCTGGACGACAAACCACGTGACGACACCGGCGACGACCATGACGATGCCGGCCACGATGATGAGGGTCGCGAGGAGCTTGACTCCGCTGCTGCGCTTGGTGTCCACGGTTTCGGTCGACATCGGATCCTCCCGGAGATGCCACAACGCGATGCGACGTGATCGTCGCCGGGATCGACGCTAGCCCCGGCCGCGGAGCCTGGCATGTCGGCGCGCCGGGAGGGCGCGCCGTGCGAAGTGCTATCCCCAGGCGGGCAGACGCGACATCATCGCGGTATGTCGGACAACGTGATCCCCTCGGAGGACGGCGGCGGCTCCGGTCGCGGCGACTGGATGATCCCGCGCGGCCTCGTTGTGGTTCTGAGCGGCGCGGCCGTCGTGATCGGTGTCGCGGGGATACGTGCGTTTTCCTCGGTCATTGCGCCCTTCTTCCTCGCGTTGATGATCGTCATCGGCGTCGACCCGCTGATGCGTTGGCTCATCCGCAAGGGGACGCCACGGATCATCGCCGGGATCGTCGCCCTCGCCGTCTCCTATGCGATCATCATCGGGTTGGCCGTAGCCCTCGTAGTGTCGGTGGCACGCCTGGCCACCTTGCTGCCCGAATACACCGAGCAGTTCAACGACCTCGTCGACGAGGTCGAGCAGCTCCTCGCCGACCAGGGCGTCAGCAGCGAGCGCATCGACGATGCCCTGAGCAGCTTCGACTGGACCCAGGTCGTCGATGTCGTGCAGACGCTCCTGAGCAGTCTGCTCGACATCTTCTCCAACATCGCGTTCATCCTCGCCCTGATGTTCTTCCTGGCGATCGACGCGATGTCCTTCGACCGGCGGCTCGAGATCGCCGAGCGTGCCCGTCCGGACGTCATTGCGGCGCTTCGTGGTTTCGCCTCCGGGACGCGCACCTACCTCGTGGTGTCGACGGTGTTCGGTCTGATCGTGGCCGTCATCGACACGATCGCCTTGAGCATCATGGGAATCCCGCTACCGCTGCTCTGGGGACTCCTCGCCTTCATCACCAACTACATCCCCAACATCGGCTTCGTCGTCGGGGTGATCCCACCCGCTCTGCTCGGCCTGCTCGAAGGTGGCTGGGACCTGATGCTGGCGGTGATCATCGTCTACTCGGTCATCAACTTCGTCATCCAGTCGCTGATCCAGCCCAAGTTCGTCGGCGACGCGGTCGGGCTCACCGTGACGGTGACCTTCCTGTCGTTGGTGTTTTGGGCATGGGTGCTGGGTGCGCTCGGCGCCCTGCTGGCCATCCCGCTCACGCTGCTCACAAAGGCGCTGCTCATCGACATCGACCCCAGGACACGGTGGATCAACTCGCTCATCGTGAGCAAGCCAGGCGGTCGAGATTCGGAGCGGCCGTCGGCCGCCGAGCAAGTGACGGAGATCGTGGAGGAGCACGCCGAAGATGTGGAGGAGGTCGCCGAGGACGCTGCGGAGAGCGCCGACGACGTGCAGCGGGTCGCTCCGGTCGAGCAGTAGGCTGACGACCAACAACTGACGCGGGAGCTCGCGCCATAGCGGGCTGAGAGGGTGACAGCGCCCGTACGTCCTCCGTACGGCAGGCGTCACCGACCGCCGGAACCTGACCGGGTAATGCCGGCGTAGGGAGTGTGTCCTGTGACGCTCGTCGATCGTGAACCGAGGACCGCGCCGCAGGAGGCGCCGCTCGTCCTGACCACCGAGCCGCCGCGGCCGCTGGGCCTTCTCGACCAGCTGTCCCTGTGGGGCAACCTCGGCATCTCGCTGTTCGGCCCGGTGACGGGGGCGTTCATCGCGGCGACGACGGGGTCGCTGGTCGCTGGGCTGCTCGCGACGCTGGTCGGCGTCGCGCTCGGGGCAGCGATGCTCGGCGGCGCCGCCGTGTTCGGTGCTGCGACAGGCGCGCCGGCCATGGTGTCGTTGCGCGGCCTGTTCGGGCGGCAGGGGTCGTACCTGCCCACCGCGCTCAACATCGCGCAGAACCTCGGCTGGGCAACGCTGGAGATCATTCTCATCGCGACGGCGGCCGAGGCCATCGTCGGTGAGGAGTGGCGCTGGCTGTTCGTGCTGCTGGCGGGCGCCGTGGCGACGCTCATGGCCGTACGACCGCTCGGTTCGGTGCGGGCGCTGCGCAAGGTGATGGTGTGGCTGGTCCTGCTGGCCAGCGTCTTCCTGTTCGTGCAGGTGTTGCGCGGGGGCCCGGTGGGATCGTTGACCGCGGGCGACTTCTCGGGGTTCTGGCTCGCGGTCGACCTGGCGGTGGCGGGGGTGGTGTCGTTCGCGCCGCTGGCCGCCGACTACTCGCGGCACTCGCGGTCGCGGTCGGCGGCGTTCAGTGGTGCGTCGATCGGGTACGGGCTGGCGGCTCTCGCCTACTACGGGCTGGGAGTGCTGGCCGTGGCCACGCTCGGCACCGACGGCGACAACGTCATCCTCGCCCTCGTTGCGCTGCCGGCCGGCGCGGTGGCGTTGTTTATCTTGCTCGTCGACGAGGTGGATGAGGCGTTTGCCAACGTGTACTCGACGACCATGTCGGTGCAGAACCTCGCGCCGCGGCTGGATCGGCGACTGGTGTCGGTCGTGATCGGCGTGCTGGCGACGGCGTTGGCGCTGTGGGTCGACATGAGCGGCTACACGTCGTTCCTGTACCTGATCGGGGCGGTCTTCGTGCCGCTGTTCGCGGTCGCGATCGTCGACTTCTTCGTCGTGAGCCGGGGCCGGTGGGACGTGTCGGAGCACGCACGGTTCCGGTGGCAGCCTGCGGTGGCGTGGCTCGCCGGCTTCGTCACGTACCAGCTCATCAACCCCGGCGCCGTCTCCGGTTGGAGTGACTGGTGGGGGCGCCGCGCGGCCGATCTTCCGTTCGCCATGCCGGACTGGCTCGGCGCCTCGGTCGGCTCGATCCTCGTCGGGGCGGTGGCGATGCTGCTCCTGGGTCGGCTCACCCGAGTTGTCAGATTGTCAGACTCGAAGGCAGGGCGCTGACCTGCAAGGATGCAGCGCTCTGACAATCTGACATCTGACAAGTGGGCGGCCTGGGCCCCTAGCTGACCAGCTTGGGGAGCACGTCGCGGCCGAACACCTCGATCCACTCCTCCTGGTTGCGCCCGACGTTGTGCAGGTAGAGCCGGTCGATGCCGAGGTCGAGGAAGCGCTGGATCTCGGCGCGGTGCGCGTCCGGGTCGCTGGAGATGAGCATGCGGCCTTGGAAGTCCTCGGGACGGACGAGCTTGGCAATCGCCGCGAAGTCGTGCGGTGAGCGGATGTCCTGCTTGGGGAACTTCATGCCGCCGTTGGGCCACTCGGTCATCGCGTTGACCAGGGCCTCCTCGTCAGTCGGCGCCCACGAAAGGTGCAGCTGCATGATGCGCGGCATGGTGTCGGGGTCCTTGCCGGCTTCCCGCGCGCCCTCCTCGAACTTGGCGAACACCCCGGAGATCTTCTCCAGCGGCGCGCCGACGGTGATGATGCCGTCGGCGACGCGCCCGGTGCGCTTGGCGGTCACCGGGCCGGCGGTCGCGACATAGATCGGCGGCGCCTGCTCGGGCATGGTCCACAGCCGGGTCGTCCCGAGCTTGAAATAGTCGCCCGAGTGCTTGACGTCCTTGCCTTCCAACGACGCGGTGAACAGCTTCTGGATGATGTCGATGGCCTCGAACATCATGCGGATGCGCTCCGGGGCCTCGGGCCAGTAGCCGCCCGTCACGTGCTCGTTGAGCGCCTCGCCCGAGCCGAGACCGAGCCAGTGCCGGCCGGGGTACATCGCGGCCAGCGTGGCCGACGCCTGCGCCACCACCGCGGGATGCATGCGGAACGACGGGCAGGCCACCCCGGTGCCGAGGTCACCGGTCGTGCGTGAGCCGATGCCGGTGAGCACGTTCCAGACGAACCCCGACTGGCCCTGTTGCGGCACCCACGGCTGGAAGTGGTCGGCGGCCATGACACCCGAGAAGCCGTGCGCCTCGGCGAGCTCGGAGAACCGGATGACGTCGTTGGGCCTGAACTGCTCGAGCATCGCGGCGTAGCCGATGGTCGTGCGCGGCATGTGTCGTCCTCCGGTCGGGGCGGGTGAGCGATTCTCCAACCCTTGCACGGGTACGCGAGCGCGGGCACGCGCCCCGTACCCTCGGGTCGTGGAGTGGGGCGTCGTCGTGGCCGTGAAGGATCTCGACCGGGCCAAGAGCCGCATGCGTACGTTGCGCGCGCCGGTGCGTGCGCGGCTCGTGCTGGCGATGCTGACGGACGTGCTGGCCGAGGTGCACGCGACCCCGCGGGTGAACCGGATCGTCGTGGTCTCCTCCGATGACGACGTTGCCCGGGTGGCCCGCCGCGGCGGCGCACAGGTCGTACCCGATCCTGGCCGGGGGCTCAACGCCGCGTTCGCGACAGGCGCCCGGGCGCTCTCGGCCGAAGCGGTCGCTGCGGTGATGGCCGACCTGCCACTGCTGACCGCGGCCGACCTGTCGGCCGTCCTCGCGGAGGCGGCCGGTCACCCGCGCGGCTTCGTGCCCGACCGCTCCGGCACCGGCACCACGATCGTGACCGCATCCGGGGTGCCGCTCGATCCGGCGTTCGGCCCCGGCTCGGCACTCGCCCACGCCCGCACCGCTTTCCGGCTCGCTGCCGCGCCCGGTCTGCGCCACGACATCGACACCTTCGATGACCTCGCGGCTGCCGCGCGCGAGGGGCTGGGTGCGGCTACCGCGCGGATCGCGCGCAGCCTCGTCGGCCGCCCCGACCTGGCGACGGGCTGACGTGCCGCGCCTACGCCGCTCGACGCGGGACCGCATGGTGCGCCTGTGGCGCGACACCGATCCGCCGACGTCACCGGGGTTGCGGCGTAGCCCGTGGGCCACGAACAAGCGGCTGCCCGGGCCACAGGACCGCGAGCTTTACCGGTCGTTCGACTTTTCGCTGCGCGTCGGCGACATGCTGCTGACCCGCGGGGCCGCTGTCTCCGACGTCGAGGCGTCGGTGCTCGCCGCGGCGACAGCGATGGGCCTGGAGCGGGCGGAGGCCGACGTCACGTTCACGGCGATCACGCTGTCGGTGCGCCCTGACCCGGAGGCGCCGCCGGTGACGGCTGTCCGAGTCGTCCGCGCCCGTGCCGACGACCATGCCCGGCTGACCGATGCGCACGGACTGCTGCTCGACCTCACCCAGGGCAAGGTGACCCGCGAGGAGGCGTTCGAGCGGCTCACTGCGATCGAGCGGCAGCCAAGGCCGTACCCGAGATGGTTCGTCACGCTGGCCCGGGGCGTGCTTGCCGCGGCGATCGTGGTGCTGCTCGGCGGCGGAGTGCTCGGCGCGACGGTGGCCTTCGCCACGGGCTGCGTGCTCGACCGTATCGGTCGCGTGCTGGCGCACCGAGCCGTTCCGACCTTCTTCCTCAACGTCATCGGCGGCACGCTCGCCACGGTTGTGGCGGTCGCGCTGGTCGCACTGGGTGCGCCGATCTCGCCGGCACTGGTGGTGTCGGGCGGCATCATCGTGCTGCTGCCCGGTGTGCTGCTCGTCACGTCGATGCAGGATGCGCTCACGGGGTTCCTGGTGACCGGAGCGGCGCGGGCGTTCGAAGCGATGATCCTGGTGGCGGGCATCGTCGCCGGCGTCGCCATCGGCCTGGACATCGGCAACCGGTTCGACGTCGACCTGTCCGTGGTGTTCCGCGCCCAGCCGTACGAGGAGCTCGCGCTGCGCACTGCGGCAGCAGCTGTGGCAGCGGCCGCCGTCGCGGTCGGGGCATATACCCCGCGCCGCCTGGTGCCATCGGCCGCCCTCGCGGGGGCAACGGGTGTTGTCACCGCGGCGATCGTGGAGACGATCACCGACTCGGCGCAGGCGGCCGTGGCGGTCGCCGGCGCGGCGGTCGGCGCACTCGGCTACGTGCTGGCCCAGCGCCAGCGGGCGTTGCCGCTCTCGCTCGTCGTCCCCGGGATCACTCCGTTGCTGCCCGGCCTCCAGATCTATACGAGCCTGCTGCTGCTCACCGATGGACGTACCAACGAAGGAATCGTGTCGTTCCTCGACGCCGCCTTCCGGGCATTGGCGGTCGCGTCAGCCGTGCTGCTTGCCGAGACGATCAGCCGGAGCATCTCGGGGCGCGCACGATCATCCCCTGACGAGGATTGACGACGCTCCCATCAGTGCCGGGGTACGAGGGTCGGGTCGCGCAGCGCGTCGAGGAAGTCCCGGGCCCAGCGGGCGACATCGTGCTCGAGAACGTGCGTGCGCATCGCGTTCATGCGCCGCTGCTGCTCCTCGGGCGACGCGTGCATCGCGTCCAGCAGCGCCCGCTTGAGGCCGACGATGTCGTGTGGGTTGACGAGGTAGGCGTCGCGCAGCTCGGCGGCCGCGCCGGCGAACTCGCTCAGCACCAACGCGCCCTGCTCGTCGGAGCGGGCGGCGACGTATTCCTTGGCGACGAGGTTCATGCCGTCGCGGAGCGGGGTCACCACCATCACGTCGGCCGCACGAAGCAGGGCAACAAGCTCCGCGCGGTCGTACGACGCGTGCATGTAGTTGACGGCCGGGTAGCCGAGACGACTGTGCTCACCGTTGATGCGCCCGACCTGCAGCTCGATTTCGTCGCGCAGGATGCGGTACTGCTCGACGCGCTCGCGGCTCGGGGTCGCCACCTGGATGAGCACCGCGTCCTCGGTGGAGAGCCGGCCGTCGTCAAGCAGCTCGGAGAACGCCTTGAGCCGGTGGCCGATGCCCTTGGTGTAGTCGAGCCGGTCGACGCCGAGCAGGACGTAGCGCGGGTTGCCCAGCTCGCCGCGGATCTCCTTGGCTCGCGACTGGGTATCCGGGCTGTCGGCGAGCTCCGCGATCTCCTTGCTGTCGATGGCGATCGGAAAAGCCGCCGCACGCACCTTGCGGTCCGGCAGCACGATGTGCCCGTTCTCGACCTTCAGGCCCAGCAGGCGCTCGGTGAGGTGGCAGAAGTTGGTCGCCGCGCCGTTGAGCTGGAAGCCGACGAGGTCGGCGCCGAGCAGCCCTTCGAGGATCTGCGTGCGCCACGGCAGCTGCAGGAACAGCTCGATGGGCGGGAACGGAATGTGCAGGAAGAACCCGATGCGCAGGTCGGGTCGCTGCATGCGCAGCATCTGCGGGACCAGCTGCAGCTGGTAGTCCTGCACCCAGACTGTGGCGCCTTCTTCGGCCACTTGCGCGGCGGCCTCGGCGAAACGCCGGTTGACGCTGACGTAGGACTCCCACCACTCGCGGTGATATCGCGGCTGCACGATGACGTCGTGGTAGAGCGGCCACAGCGTCGCGTTGGAGAAGCCCTCGTAGTACTGCTCGACATCCACGTCGGTCAGGGCAACGGGGACGAGGTGCATGCCGTCCTCGGTGAACGGCTCCGGCACCTCGTCGGCGGCACCGACCCACCCGACCCACGCGCCGTCGTTGGCGCGCATCACCGGGGCGAGCGCGGTGACGAGGCCGCCCGGACTGCGTCGCCACTCGGCCGAGTTGTCGTCGTCCGTGACGCGATCGACGGGCAGCCGGTTGGCAACGACCACGAACCCGGCGGTGGACTGGCTGGCTTCGCTCACAGGAAAGCCCTCCGCACGTCGGGGGTATCCCAGAGTATGCCCTCCTGGTTACCGCCTGAATCGCCGCAGAGTGTGGTTTGGATGTCGTCGGCACTAAGAGCGTGTCAAATGACAGGGCTGTCGTTCATGGGCCCGTACGATGGCTGGCGAGGTCGGGCAATCGCGACAGAAGACGCTGGCGAGACGATAGGTACGCGCGCGAGGAGGAGGAGCGGTGACGGAGGCGGCACGCAACACGGGCCACCCAGTGGTCACCGGTCCCGCTGCGGCGCATGCCGCTGCTGCGCTGAGCGACCGCGACCGCGCTGTGCTGGGTTTCGAGCGTCAGTGGTGGAAGTACGCGGGCGCCAAGGAGCAGGCGATCCGCGACCTGTTCGACATGTCCGCGACGCGCTACTACCAGGTGCTCAACGAGCTCATCGACCGCCCGGATGCGCTCGCCTATGATCCGATGCTCGTGAAAAGGCTGCGGCGGCTGCGGTCGTCGCGGCAGCGGACCCGCTCCGCTCGCCGGCTCGGGTTCGAGGTCTGAGCCAAGGAGCGTCCGATGCGTGACCGGTGGAACGCCATCTGGCCTTCGCTGGTCGCGCTCGTGGGGACCCTGGTCGTGGTCGGGGGACTACTGCTGTTCTTCGGTCGTGACGTCGACGGCGGCGACGACCCGGTGGCCGCCGGCACCGACGCCCCCACCGATGCTGCAGTGGCGCCTGAGGTGACGGAGCAGCCGCCGCCCGAGGTCAAGGCTCCCGTCCGCGTCGCCAACGCCACCACCGTGGCGGGGCTCGCTGCGCGCACCGCCGATACGCTGCGCACCGACGGCTGGGAGGTGGCGGGGTTGATCAACTTCAGCGGCCAGTTGACGGAGACGACGATCTTCACCCCGGTCGGGCTGGAGGATGCGGCGGCCACGCTCTCGCGGACCTACCCCGAGCTGACGTCGATCGAGCCGGCGCGCGAGGGCATGGGCCCCACCGAGCTGACCTTGGTGCTCGCGCAGGACATCACGCTGTCGAAGGGCTGACTGGCCAGCATGCACCACGCGATCCGAACGAAGCGGGGCCGCGAGGCCTATGACCGCCTGGTCGCCGATCCGTCGCACGGCCTGGTCGCGCTGGACTTCGACGGCACGCTCGCCCCGATCGTGCCGCGGCCGGAGGACGCACGCGCGCTGCCGGGAGCGGCGGCGATCCTGACGCGCCTGGCCGCGCGGGTGCGTCGGGTCGCGGTGGTCACCGGTCGGCCGGCGGCCGACGCGGTTGCCTTCGGCGGGCTGGATGCTGTGCCGGGGCTCGTGGTGCTGGGCCACTACGGGCTCGAGCGGTGGGCCGACGGCCGGATCGATTCGCCGGCGGACCATCCGGGTGTCGCGGTGGCGCGGGAGGCTCTGCGGGCGCTGGTCGCGCCGGCGCCGGAGGGTACCCATCTCGAGGACAAGGGCCATTCGCTGGCGGTGCACACGCGCAACACGGACGATCCCGCGGGAACGCTCGCCGGACTGCGCGCCGAGGTGGCTGTCGGTGGCGTCGGCCGCGGGCCTCGAGGTGGTGCCCGGTAGGTACGTGCTGGAGGTGCGGCCGCCGGGCATGAACAAAGGGCATGCACTGCGCGCCCTCGTACGCGACGAGGGCGTCGATGTCGTGCTGTTCGCCGGCGACGATCTCGGGGACGTCCCCGCACTGGACGCGCTCGACGAGTTCCGCGCGGAAGGGCTGGCGGCGCTGGCGGTGTGCGCAGACTCGGCGGAGACGCCTGCGGCCGTGCGCGACCGCTGCGATCTCGTGGTCGACGGGCCGGCGGGCGTGTTGGCCGTGCTGTCCGTGATCAGCGACTGATGATGAGGTCGCGGGCTTTGGCGTACTGCTCACGGACGCGCGGCTCAACAGGCGCTTCGTAGGCCTGGGTACCTTTCGCGGGCCACTGCGGCGGCTCGTCACCGCCGAGCAGCGTCCAAGCGGCCTGCCGGGCGGCGCCGTCGGCGACGTACTCGCCGGGGGCAGGCACAACGACGGGCCGGCCGAGCACGCTGGGCGCGATGGCGCGTACGGCTTCGCTCCGCGCACCCCCACCGACGAGCAGGATGCGCTCGACGGCAACTCCCTGCGCGACCAGTGCGTCGAGCCCGTCGGCCAGGCCGCAGAGCAGCCCTTCGACCGCGGCGCGCGCCAGGTGCGCTGGCGTGGTGTTGGACAGGCGCAGGCCGTGCAGCGCGCCGGTGGCGTCGGGCTTGTTGGGGGTGCGCTCGCCCTCGAGGTAGGGGACGAGGGTGAGGCCGGCGGCCCCGGGCGGTGCGTCGAGGGCCAGGTCAGACAGCCGCGCGAGGTCGACGCCGAGCAGCCGTGCGGCGCTGTCGAGGACCCGCGCGGCGTTGAGCGTGGCGATCAGCGGGAGGTAGCGGCCACTCGCGTCGGCGAACCCCGCGACGGTCCCGGAGCCGTCACGCGTCGGCGTCTCCGACACGGCGAACACGGTGCCACTCGTACCGATCGAGACGATGGCGTCGCCCGGCCGGGCGGCGACGCCGAGTGCGGCGCCCATGTTGTCGCCCGTGCCGGGCCCGAGCAGTGCGCCTGTGGTGGCCTTGCCGGCGGGCTCCTGCGGAGCAAGCACGCGCGGGAGGGCGACGTCGTGATCGAGCGCCAGGCGCAGCAGGTGCAGGCGGTAGTCGCCGCTGATCGGTGACCAGTAGCCGGTGCCGGAGGCGTCGCCTCGGTCGGTCGTGAGCGCGTCGAGGCCGGGCGATCCGGCGAGCCGCCAGGTCAGGTAGTCGTGCGGGAGGCAGACGGCCGCGATGCGCCGCGCCGCCTCGGGCTCGTGCTCGGCGATCCAGCGCAGCTTGGTGATGGTGAACGAGGCGACTGGCACGAGGCCGACCTCGTCGGCCCAGGCGGTTGCGCCGCCGAGCTCGTCGACGAGATCGGCGGCCGCCTGGGCGGAGCGGGTGTCGTTCCAGAGCAGCGCGGGACGGACGACCGCCCCGTCTGCGTCGAGGCAGACCGAGCCGTGCTGCTGGGCTGCGACTGCGATCGCCTCGACGTCGTCGAGGCCGCCGGCCTGCGCAATCGCGTCCTGCAGCGCCGCCCACCAGGCCTCCGGGTCGACCTCGGTGCCGTCGGGGTGAGCTGCGCGCCCCTCGCGAATCAGCTCGCCTGTCAGTGCGTCGCGGACCACGACCTTGCAGGACTGGGTCGAGCTGTCCACGCCGGCGACAAGAGTCATGGGCCGATCCTGCCGCACGGGAATGATCACGAGTAGTAGGGCTTTCCCCGTGACGCCAGGAATGTCGGCCTAGCGGTGCAGGGCAACTCCTACTACTCGTGATCATTCCCAGGGACAGGCTGCGGCGCCGGCGGTCCCACGTACGCGGCGCTCGGTCGGATGATCTTGCTGTCCAGGGATTGCTCGAGGACGTTGGCCGTCCAGCCGATCATGCGGCTCGACGCAAACGTCGGCGTGAACATCTCGGGCGGCAGCCCGCACGCTTCCATGACGACGCCGGCGTAGAACTCGACGTTGGCGTAGAGCTCGCGTCCCGGCTTGAGCTCGGCGAGCAGCTCGACGACGCGGGACTCCACCTGCATCGCGAGGTCGACCCGGGGGCCGCCGAGCGAGCGGGCAACGTCTTTGAGCAACCGCGAGCGCGGGTCTTCGGTGCGGTAGACCGCGTGCCCGAACCCCATGATCCGCTCGCCACGCGCGATCGCGGCACGGATCCACGGGTCGATCCGGTCGGGTGAGCCGATCGCGTCCAAGGTGTCGAGGGCCCGGCTCGGTGCGCCGCCGTGCAGCGGGCCGGACAGCGCGCCAAGCGCGCCGACGACGGCCGCGACCACGTCGGCGCCGGTGGAGGCGATCACCCGCGCGGTGAACGTCGACGCATTGAAACCGTGGTCGATCGTGGCGATGAGGTACTGCTCCACCGCGCGAGCGTGCGCCGGGTGGGGGACGCGTCCGGTCACCATCGCGAGGTAGTTGGCCGCGACGGACAGATCAGGCTGAGGCTCCACCGGCTCCTCACCCCGCCGCAGGCGATGCAGCGCGGCGAGCAGCGTCGGTGTCACGGCGGCGACCCACAGCGCGTCGGCGCGTCGCTCAGCCGGAGTGAGGTCGTACGAGGGGCGTACGCCGCGCGCCCCACCGGCCACCGACAGCGCCGCCCTGAGTCCGGTCAGCGGATCCGGGCAGGCAGCCGCGATCTCCGGAAGCACCGGTCGCACGGCCGCGGGGATCGCCCGCAGCGGGCGCACCTCCTTGCGGAACGCCGCGGCCTCACGTTCGTCGGGCAGCGCGCCGTCGACCAGCAGCCGCCACACATCCTCCAGGCTGCGGGCCTTCGCGAGATCGATCGCGGAGAACTGCCGGTAGTGGAAGAACCCCTCCCGACCGCGCACGTCGCCCAGCTCGGTCTCGGTGACCACCACGCCGGCCAGCCCACGGGGCGCACGGATGGGCTGCTCGATTGTCGATGTCATGCCGCCAGCGTGGCTCGAACACATTGATATTGTCAATGTTGACGAGATTGACTGTAATCAAGGTCACGGGCAGCATGACCCGGGTGAACGAGGAGCTGCTCACGGCCGCGGAGGCAGCGAGCCGGCTGGGGGTCAAGCCCGAGACGCTGTACGCCTATGTGAGCCGCGGGCTGCTCACGAGCACGCGAGTGCCCGGCGAGCGCTCGAGCCGCTACCCGGCGCACGAGATCGACCAGCTGGCGGGCCGCGCCACCCGGGCCGGCCGGTTCGCCAGGCGGACTCCGCCCACCGTGCAGACTCGGTTGACCCAGATCGCCGATGGGCGGTTGCGCTACCGCGGTCGCGATGCGGTCGAGCTGGCCGGCACCGCGTCGTACGAGTCCGTGGCCGCCTGGCTGTGGACCGGGCGCTGGGCGGCCGACGTGACCTTCCCGGCGTCGAGAGCGCTGCTCGAGCCGGCCCGCGCGGCGGCGAGCGGACTCCCGGCGCAGACGCGCATCGCCGACCGGCTGCGGCTGATCGTGGCAGCGGCCGCGGCCAGTGATCCGCTGCGCTTCGACATCCGGCCCGCCGCGGTGACTGCGACCGCGGCCAGCCTGATCGGCACCATGGTCGACGCGCTGCCACTGCCGGACAGTGCCGCCCGCCGGTCTCCGACATCGCTGGCCGGCCGGCTGTGGTCGCGGTTGACGGCCGCTCGCCCCGAGCCGCAGGCAATCGACGCGCTCAATGCCGCGCTCGTCCTGCTCGCCGACCACGACCTCGCTGCCTCCACGGTGGCTGCGCGGGTGGCCGCATCCATCCGGGCCCACCCGTACGCGGTGGTGTCCGCCGGCCTCGCGGCGCTGGACGGCCCGTTGCACGGCGCGACCGCCGACGAGACCTACCGGCTGATCGCCGATGCGCTCGCGGCCGATCCGCTCGGCGCGATCGCCGAGCGGCTGCGCGCCGGCGCGACCCTTCCCGGCTTCGGGCACCCGCTGTACCCCGACGGCGATCCGCGGGCGGTGGCGCTGCTCGACCGCGTACGGGATCTGCCCGCCACCACGCGGGCGGTCCGTGGCGCCGTCGACGGGCTCGTCGCGGCTGTCGAGCAGCGCCTCGGCCTGCGCCCCAACATCGACTTCGCGGTGAGCGCCCTCGCCCACGCGACGGGCATGCCCGGCGATGCGGGCGAAGGAATCTTCGCGCTCGCCCGGACAGCCGGGTGGGTGGCGCATGCATTGGAGGAGTACGAGGAGGAGCCGCTGCGCTTCCGGCTGCGCAGCAGCTATGTGGGCGATTTGGCTCGCTGATCCCGGCGCAGCGGGCGCTCGCGATAGCCACCGTCGGCCAGCCCGGCACGTACTTCGAACACGTTGCGCGACGCCGGGTCGCCCGTGCGCGTCCACGACCAGAAGGCGGCGAGGGCATAGAGGACGAGCATGACCACGCCCAGGCACCACGCGTACTGCGTCGCATGCCGCGACTCATGCGTGAGCAGCTTCGGCCGCCTCGCCAATCGCTCGTCACTCAGCTTGAGCATGACGACGTTGCCGAGGGTGAACGCCGGCGCAGGCGGAACCGGCAGCCGATAGCCGCGCGCCAGGATCAGGCCGTCTGGCCCGCGCTGGAACCGGCACCGCCCTAGGGCGGCCACCAGGAGGCCGAGCGGCGTCGAGAGGTTGATGACGTTGACGACCTGGCGGGTCCGCAGGCTCCCCCTCACGCTGAGAGTGTCCCGCGACGATTGGCGTAAGTCGCCACCTCGACGAGCGCCGGCCGCTCGTGCGGTGTCAGGTCGGCGACGGTGGTCCGATAGCCGCTCCCGTCACGGCTGAACTGTGTGAGCAGCGGCGACAGATCGGTGTCGAGCATGATCCGGCCCTCCCGGTCGAGCCGCCCGAGCACCACCTGGACGATCTCGTGGGCCATCTGCCCGAGCTTGGCGTCGGACTGGTTGCGGTGCTTGCGCCGGACCAGGTCGACCTGGGCGAGCGCGTCGAGCCCGGCCAGTCGCAACGCATCGATGAGGACCGCGATCTCGACGCCGTACCCGGTCGGGAACGGGATGCGCTCGAGCAGGGTGCGGCGGGCGGCGTACTCGCCGGACAGCGGCTGGATGAACCCGGCCAGCTCGGGCCAGGCAAGATTGAGCAACGGCCTGGCGACGAGCTCGGTCACGCGCCCGCCGCCGGCCGGGAGGACGGTCTCCCCGCTGCGCAGCGCACGGTCGTACGTCGCCTTCACCAGCTGGACGCGCTGGTCGGTGAGTAATGGACCCAGCAGCCCGGTGACGAAGGCGGGCGTGAAGTCCTCCAGGTCGCTGTCGACGTAGACCACGATGTCGCCGGTCGTCGCGGCCAGCCCTCGCCAGAGCACCTCGCCCTTTCCGGGGATCGGGTCGAAGTCGGGCAGAACGTGCTCGCGGCTGATGACGCGGGCGCCGGCCTCGTTGGCGATGGTCATCGTCGCGTCGGTCGACCCGGAGTCGACAACGATGAGCTCGTCCACGAGTGGTGTCGGACCGACGCAGAGATGCTCGCGGATGGAGCGGACGATGGGTCCGATGGTGCGTTCCTCGTCGAGGGCGGGGAGGACGACGCTGATCCGCTGCGCGCCCTTGAGCCGGCGCAGCACGCCGATCGGGAAGTCGCGCGCATGCCCGCTGCGCCGCTCGAACCAGTCGGACACATCCGCGCGCATGCCGGTCACGCTAGCGGCCGCGGATGCGTCTCACGACGTGGACTAGACCGCTCGCACTGCGGACAGCCTTCCTAGGATCCAGGACAACAACTGAACATCGGACTCATCCAGAGGGGCAGAGGGACACGGCCCGACGAAGCCCCGGCAACCACCCGCACGCGCTCGCAGCTCATCGGCGAGGCCCAGCGGCGGACACGGTGCCAAGTCCGTCCCGCTGGCCGACCGCCGGCCGCGGGAAAGATGAGAGAGAGGCCTCGTCCATGTCCGTCACCACCGCGCGCTCGACGACCCAGCACGACCTCGGCGCCGCCACGCACCTGTCATGTCGTGAGTGCGGAGCCAGGTCTGAGCTCGGGCCGTTCTATGCGTGCCTCGAGTGCTTCGGGCCGCTGGAGGTGGCGTACGACTTCAGCGCCGTCTCGCGGGCCCGCATCGAGGCAGGTCCGCGCAACATCTGGCGCTACAAGGACCTGCTGCCGGTTCCGGCCGACGTCGCCGACACCCCCAACACCGAGCCCGGCTTCACCCGCCTGATCCGCGCCGACAACCTCGCCAGAGAGCTCGGCATGCGCACCCTGTGGGTCAAGGACGACTCGGTCAACCCCACGCACTCGTTCAAGGACCGCGTCGTCGCCGTGGCGCTCGCCGCCGCCCGCCAGCTCGGCTTCACCGTGCTGGCCTGTCCGACCACGGGCAACCTCGCCAACGCCGTTGCCGCCGCCGCCGCCCGCGCCGGCATCAAGTCGTACGTCTTCGTACCCAGCAACCTCGAGCAGCAGAAGATCGTGACGACGGCCGTGTACGGCGACACGCTGGTCGCCGTCGACGGCACGTACGACGACGTCAACCGGCTGGCCTCCGAGCTCGCCGGCGATCCACGAGGACTGGGCCTTCGTCAACGTCAACGTCCGGCCCTATTACGCCGAGGGCTCGAAGACGCTCGGCTACGAGGTCGCCGAGCAGCTGGGCTGGCGGCTGCCCGAGCAGGTCGTGATCCCCGTCGCCTCAGGAGCGCAGCTGGTCAAGGTCGACAAGGGGTTCCGCGAGCTCGGCTCGCTGGGGCTGGTCGAGCCCACGCCGTACAAGATCTTCGGCGCGCAGGCCACGGGCTGCTCGCCGGTGGCCGCGGCGTTCAAGGCCGGCCACGACGTCGTCCGCCCGGTGCGGCCGGACACGATCGCCAAGTCGCTGGCGATCGGCAACCCGGCCGACGGTCCGTACGTGCTCGACGTCGCGCGGCGCACCGGCGGAGCGGTCGAGGACGTCAGCGACGCCGAGGTCGTCGAGGGCATCCGGCTGCTGGCCCGCACGGAGGGGATCTTCGCCGAGACCGCCGGCGGCGTCACCGTGGCGGTGCTGAAGAAGCTGCTCGCGACTGGGCAGCTCGACCCCGAGGCCGAGACCGTGGTGTTCAACACCGGTGACGGCCTCAAGACGCTGGATGCGGTGTCGCCCGTGGTCGGGCCGGATGCGACGATCCCGGCGTCTACGGACGCGTTCCACGCCGCTATCAAGACGGAGGCCTGACACATGACCGTCGCTGTACGCATCCCGACGATCCTGCGCACCTACACCAAGGGCGAGTCCGACGTGAGCCTCGATGTCGCGGAGCAGTCGACACTGGCCGACGTGCTCGACGCGCTGGAGACGTCGTACCCCGGGATCCGCGCGCGGGTGCTCGATGACCAGGGTGCGCTGCGCAGGTTTGTGAACGTGTACGTGGACGACGACGACGTCCGGTTCGCGTCCGGGCTGGCGACGCCCGTACGTGCCGGCGCGAAGGTCTCGGTGATCCCGGCGGTCGCCGGCGGCTGACGGGTGCCGATGGCACAAACGGTCACGGACCGATATCTAGCGGGTGAACCCTCTCCACACGGCCGTAAGTGACGTGTATGGTCGCCCTCGGTCGAATGTGACGCGAGCATCCAGAGCAAGCGGAACTCGCCCGCGTGAAACCAAGCCGTGGTGCCAAGCCTCGGGCGGTGGAAGCGAGCACGACCCGCAGGGACGTAGGTTGCGCTCTGCGACCTGCCAGCGAGGAGAGATACATGGCACAGGGCACGGTGAAGTGGTTCAACTCCGAGAAGGGCTTCGGCTTCATTGCCGTTGACGGGGGTCAGGACCTCTTCGTGCACTACACCGCGATCGAGATGGACGGCTACCGCACCCTCGAAGACGGCCAGCGGGTCGAGTTCGAGGTCGGACAGGGCCCCAAGGGTCCGCAGGCCGAGCGCGTCCGGGTCGTCTGACCTGATCGCACCCTGACCTGGCTCGAGCGGCCCGGCACCGGTTGATCCGGGGCCGGGCCGCTCGTCGTCTCCGGTCGCTCGACTAGCGCGCGGCGACCCCGGAGGACCATGCTGGATCCGGAGGGTGATCAGCATGTTGGGTGCGATCCTGCTCGGCTTCGTGGCTGGTGCGTTCGCTCGGGTCCTGGTCCCGCTAGACGCGTTCCGCAAGATGGGCGGGCCGGTCTCGTGGCTCGTCTCCATCGCGATCGGGCTGGCCGGCGCGCTGCTCGGCTACTGGATCTTCACCGGGTTGTTCGGCATCGGCGACGACGACATCTTCGACTGGGGCGGCTTCATCGGCGCCCTCATCGGCTCGGTCCTCGTCGTCGGCGGGCTGAGCTGGTTCCTGCGGCGCCGCGCCGCCAGCACTCCGACGGTCTGAGCGCACCGGGCAGCTCCCGGTGGCTTGCACTCGGCTAGTGAGAGTGCTAAACACGTGTTAGCACTCTGCGGTGCAGAGTGACAGCCATACGGTCCCGGGTCGACGAGGTGCCCGGGCGCCCGGCACAGGAGTCCGGGCGTCCCGCGCGCCGTCCGTCGCGGGCGTCTGACGCCGGGCCGCCACCCGTACTGGGAGGATCATCTCTCCATGCCCAAGATCATCGCGTTCAACGAAGAGGCCCGTCGCGGTCTCGAGCGCGGCATGAACACCCTCGCCGACGCCGTCAAGGTGACGCTCGGCCCCAAGGGCCGCAATGTCGTTCTGGAGAAGAAGTGGGGCGCCCCCACGATCACCAACGACGGTGTCTCCATCGCCAAGGAGATCGAGCTCGAGGACCCGTGGGAGAAGATCGGCGCCGAGCTCGTCAAGGAGGTCGCCAAGAAGACCGACGACGTAGCCGGTGACGGTACGACCACGGCCACCGTGCTCGCTCAGGCGCTCGTCAAGGAGGGTCTGCGCAACGTCGCGGCCGGCGCCAACCCGATGGCCCTCAAGCGCGGCATCGAGAAGGCCGTCGAGGCCGTCTCGGAGCAGCTGCTCGCCGCCGCCAAGGAGGTCGAGACCAAGGAGGAGATCGCCTCCACCGCCTCGATCTCGGCTGCCGACACCCAGATCGGCGACATGATCGCCGAGGCCATGGACAAGGTCGGCAAGGAAGGCGTCATCACCGTCGAGGAGAGCAACACCTTCGGCCTCGAGCTCGAGCTCACCGAGGGCATGCGCTTCGACAAGGGCTACATCTCGGCCTACTTCATCACCGACCCGGAGCGGATGGAGACGGTCGTCGAGGACCCTTACATCCTCATCGTCGAGTCCAAGATCTCCGCGGTGAAGGACCTGCTCCCGATCCTCGAGAAGGTCATGCAGAGCGGCAAGCCGCTGCTGATCATCGCCGAGGACATCGAGGGCGAGGCTCTGTCGACGCTCGTCGTCAACAAGATCCGTGGCACCTTCCGCTCGGTCGCCGTCAAGGCGCCGGGCTTCGGTGACCGCCGCAAGGCCATGCTGCAGGACATCGCGATCCTGACCGGTGGCCAGGTCGTCAGCGAGACCGTCGGTCTCAAGCTGGAGAACGTCGGCCTCGACCTGCTCGGCCGCGCCCGCAAGGTCGTTGTCACCAAGGACGAGACGACCATCGTCGAGGGTGCCGGTGAAGCCGAGCAGATCTCCGGCCGGGTCAGCCAGATCCGCTCGGAGATCGACAAGTCGGACTCCGACTACGACCGCGAGAAGCTCCAGGAGCGCCTCGCCAAGCTCGCCGGCGGCGTCGCCGTCATCAAGGCGGGCGCGGCCACCGAGGTCGAGCTCAAGGAGCGCAAGCACCGCATCGAGGATGCCGTCCGCAACGCCAAGGCTGCGGTCGAGGAGGGCATCGTCGCCGGTGGTGGCGTCGCGCTGATCCAGGCGGCCGCCAAGGCGTTCGACAAGCTCGAGCTCGACGGCGACGAGGCGACCGGCGCCAACATCGTGAAGGTCGCGCTCGACGCGCCCCTCCGGCAGATCGCGGTCAACGCCGGCCTCGAGGGCGGCGTCGTGGTCGAGAAGGTTCGCTCGCTCGACGCCGGTTGGGGCCTTGATGCCGCCACCGGTGAGTACAAGGACCTGCTCAAGGCCGGCATCATCGACCCGGCCAAGGTCACCCGCTCGGCGCTGCAGAACGCTGCGTCGATCGCCGGTCTCTTCCTCACCACCGAGGCCGTCATCGCCGACAAGCCGGAGAAGGCCGCCGCGGCGGCCCCGGGTGGCGGCGACATGGGTGGCATGGACTTCTGAGCGCGACCATAGCGGCTCAGGAGCTCTAGGCAGCTCAACGCTCGAAGAGGGGCGGTCCTCCCGTACGGGAGGGCCGCCCCTCGTGCGTTCTCGCGGTCTGAGAACTCGCCGGTGGGGCTGCCAGGGCGAATTGACGCGCTCTTGATGGCAAGAGTGGGGAAGATGTTTGGAACCGACCCCAACTCCTGCTATCGTCAAGGTGAACAGAAAGTGAACGGACCGTTGGAGTTACGTTCACCTTGGGAGGAGGTCCCGTCGTGAAGGAGCAGCTGCGCCCGCAGATGCACTGGGTTCAGGTGATCGACCCTGTGACCTATCAGATCCGTCTTGAGATGCACTGGGAGATCGAGCCCGCCGCGGCGACGCCGGACCTCGACCGGGCCAAGCAGAAGGAGCTGGCGCACTCGGCCGCCTGAGCGCCGCCGACCGCCAGCACCGCTCAGCCGAGCGCACCCAGCTCAGCGACGACAAAGCCGCCCCGCTCGCACGCCCACCTCGGGTCCGCACCGAGCTCCGGGACGACCCGCAGCTCGTGCTCGTCAAGATCATCGCAGGCGGTGCAACGCGGCCACCGGATGCGGGGCCCGTCGAGCAGCCGCTCCTGCATGTCCTGCGCCACCTGACCCGCGACAAACGCCTCGCCGTCGGGCCACTGCTGTAACCACCAAGTCCGCTGGACGACGATCTCGTCGAGCAGGTCGACGTACTCCGCCTCGGCCAGGCCCCGACTCGTCATGTCGCGGAGCACCACCGCGCGAGCGGTGAGCAGCGGCTCCGGCGTGGTCATGCCGGCTAGTCTGCCGCCCGTTTCGATCGTGGGCCGAACAGCTCGCCCGGCGGAGCCGTGGACGCCACCGCCGACGCATCCGTGATCACGCGGGCACCTGCGACGAACCGCTCGAGGTCCTCGTCATGCACCACCCGCGCCGGAAAGCCGGTGCCCGCTGCACGCCGGGCAAGTGCCGCCGTCGGCAGCGGCACGGCCGACGCGGCCAGCACGAGGTTGCCGAACCGCCGCCCCCGCAGCACCGCCGGGTCGGCCAGGAGGACCACCTCGGGGAAGACCGCACGGGCCGTCGCCAGCTGGGCGCGGGCGAAGGCCAGCGGCGCCCCATCGGCAACGTTGGCCACGAACCGGCCGCCCGGCCGAAGGATGCGTGCGACGTCCACGAGGAACTCGCGGCTGGTCAGGGACGCCGGCATCTGTCCGCCCGCGTACACGTCGCTCACCACCAGGTCGTACGCCTGGTCATGCGCACCCTTGACCGCGGCCCGCGCGTCGCCCACCCGCACCCGCAACCGCAGGGCACTCGACCAAGGCAGCTCGCGACGGACGAGCTCGGCGAGCGCAGCATCGATCTCGACCGCGCGCTGGGTCGACCCCGGCCGCGTCACGCCGACGTAACGCGGCAGGGTCAGTGCGCCGCCGCCCAGGTGCAGCGCGCGTACGGCCTCGCCGGTCGGGAAGCACTCATCGACGGCGATGCCGATGCGCTGCACGTATTCGAAGTCCAAGTAGCGCGGGTCGTCGAGGTCGACGTGCGACTGCGGCGTCCCGTCGATGTAGAGCGTGAACGCCCGCGGCCGGTCGGCGTCGGGCTCGAGGATCGCAACTCCCGAGTCGACCTGGTGCCGTTCCGGCTCCCCGCCTCGACGTCGCCCCACGGGTTCGAGCATGCCAACACACGGGGGGCAAGCCCCCGTGGACCCCCACCAACTGACCCGGCCCCTACCCTCATACCGTGACGAGACCGCTGCTCGAGGTGATCGCGCTCGGACCTGGCGACGCGGCCGGCGCCCAGGCCGGCGGCGCCGACCGCCTCGAGGTGGTGGCCGACATGGCCGCCGACGGGCTGACACCGGCGGTGCAGACGGTGCGCGACATCAAACGCGAGACGTCGCTGCCGTTGCGCGTCATGCTGCGCGCCAACGACGGGTTCGCCACATCCGGTTCGGAGATGTCGCGGCTGCGCGGCGCGGCACAGGAGCTCGCGGCGGCGGGCGCCGACGGCTTCGTGTTCGGGTTTCTGGCCCCGTCCTTGGACGTCGACGTCGACGCCACGGTTGTGCTGGCGCAGTCGACCGGTGGGCTGCCGTGGACGTTCCACCGCGCCATCGACCACTCCCTCGACCATGACCGGTCGTGGCGGCTGCTGCGTGACCTCCCGGGGCTGGACACCGTGCTGACGGCTGGCTCGGCTCGCGGCGTGACCGAAGGCCTCGACGACTTGTGTCGGCGCTGCCGCGACAACGCCTGGATCGCCAACGCGGTGATGGCCGGCGGTGGCCTCGCGCCCGAGCACGTGCCGTGGCTGGCCCGCGCCGGTGTGCGCAGGTTTCACGTCGGCAGCCGCGTGCGTCCGGGCGGCGCGTGGAACGCCTACGCCGATGCCGACCTTGTCCGCTCCTGGCGGACCCTCATCGACGACGCTGTCGCGGCCACCCTGTGAGCGGTCAGTGATTCTCGTCGACCCGCCGCAGTGGCCCGGTCACGGACGGTTGTGGTCGCACTTGGTGTCGGATGAGTCGTACGAGGAGCTGCACGCGTTCGCGCGGCGCCTCGGTGTGCCGGCGCGCGGGTTCGACGGGGACCACTACGACCTGCCCGCCGATCGGTACGACGACGCCGTGGCCGCCGGCGGGCAGCCGGTCTCGAGCAACGAGCTCGTCAAGCGGCTCATTCGGGCCGGCCTGCGACGTCGGAAGCCGCGCCGCGACTCGCCCTGAGCAGAGTGAGCTCGGTCTGCACGTTGCGGCGGGCGCGAGGCTGCCACAGATCCCGGGCCGTCGCCGTCCGGAAGAGCGGGTCGTGGTCGAGCAGACGTTGCAGGACAGCACTGCGTCCGGCGCGGAAGGCTACGTCCGGGACGTGCGCGTACTCGTTGCGTACCGCCGCCGCGTACGCGGCGTACGCCCGCGGATCGCCGCCGAGTACGGACAGGTCGGCATCGCACAGCACCGCGCCGTTGCGGTCCCCTGGCGCCGGGTCGTGACCTGCCGTCAGTCGTACGAGCCGCGCGACCTCGACCACCCGCTCGGCCGGCAGCCCGAACGGCGGCAGGCTCTCCTCCGCGAGGCCCGCGCTGGCCTCCTCGTCGTCGCCGGCGCGGCCCTCGTAGACCGCGTCGTGGAACCACGCGGCCAGCCGTACGACGTCGGCATCGTCGGCTTCCCCGGCCAGCAGATCGATCGCGTCGAGCACGGCGCGCAGATGCGCGGTGTCGTGATAGCGACGGTGCGGCTCGGCCCACCGCGCCAGCAGCGCCTCGCCGGCCACCCGGGCCTCGTCGGACGGTCCGACGACCGCACTCCACCGTTCGAGCAGCTCCGCCATGCAGCCAGGGTGACAGGGGGCTGCCCGGCGTGATCGCATGGACCGGTGCCGTCGAAGCCAGTGATCCTCACCGTGGACGACGACGTCAGCGTGTCCCGGGCGGTGGCACGCGACCTGCGACGGCGCTACGGCGAGGAGCACCGCATCGTCCGCGCCGAGTCCGGCAGGGCAGCCCTCGACGCCTTGCGGGAGCTGCGGCTCCGTGACGATCCGGTGGCCGTGCTGCTGGCCGACTACCGGATGCCCGAGATGAGCGGTCTGCAGTTCCTCGAGCAGGCGATGGACATCTACCCGCGGGCCCGGCGGGCGCTGCTCACCGCCTATGCCGACACCGACGCAGCGATCCAGGCCATCAACGTCGTCGACCTCGACCACTATCTGCTCAAGCCATGGGACCCGCCGGAGGAGCACCTCTACCCGGTGGTCGACGCACTGCTCGAGCTGTGGGCCGCGGCGGGACCGGCCGGGTCCGAGGTCGCGACCAGGCTGGTCGGGCACCGGTGGTCGTCACGGACGCACGACGTCCGTGACTTCCTGGGCCGCAACGCGGTGCCGTACCGCTACCTGCCGTCCGACGAGCAGGAAGGCCAGCGCCTGCTCGAGGCGGCCGGGCTCGACGAGTCGGCCGTACCCGTGCTGGTCACCGCGTCCGGCCAGGCGCTCGCATCGCCGTCCAACGCCGAGGTCGCGGCGGCCGTCGGACTGTCCACCCAACCCGCCACCGACTTCTACGACCTCGTGGTGGTCGGTGCCGGACCGGCGGGGCTGGGCGCCGCGGTGTACGGCGCCACCGAAGGACTGCGGACCGTGCTCGTCGAGCGTGAGGCCACCGGTGGGCAGGCTGGGCAGAGCTCCCGCATCGAGAACTACCTGGGGTTTCCCGATGGCGTCTCCGGCGCGCAGCTCACCGAGCGGGCCCGCCGGCAGGCCTTGCGCTTCGGCGCCGAGCTGCTCACGGCGCGCGAAGTCGTCCGCCTCGAGGTCCGTGGCCCGGCCCGCGTCGTGATGTTCGATGACGGCTCGGAGATCGCCGCGCACACCGTCATCCTCGCCACCGGCGTCACCTACCGGCTGCTTGACTCGGCCGGGCTGGCAGACCTCACCGGGCGTGGCGTCTACTACGGTGCCGCGGCTTTCGAGGCGCCTGCCTGCGTCAACCACGACATCTACCTCGTCGGCGGCGCCAACTCCGCAGGTCAGGCGGCGGTCCACCTGTGCCAGTACGCCAACTCCGTGACCTTGCTGGTGCGGGGGGAGTCGGTCGAGGAGTCGATGTCGCACTACCTGATCGAGGAACTCGCCGCACGGCCCAACGTACGGATCCGTACTGGCGCTCAGGTCGTCGACGGCGGCGGCGACGAGCACCTCGAGTGGATCGAGGTGCTCGACTCCACCGGGGGTACCAAGGAGCGGCTCCCCACCGAGTTCCTCTTCGTGTTCATCGGAGCCGCGCCAGGGACGGAATGGCTGGACGGCGTGGTCCGCCGCGACGACCGTGGCTTCGTGCTCGCCGGGCCGGACCTGCTGGTCGAGGGCGCGCGGCCACCGAAATGGGATCTAGACCGGGATCCGTGGCACCTGGAAACAAGTGTGCCGGGTGTTTTTGTTGCAGGGGATGTACACGCGGACTCGGTGAAGCGGGTCGCCTCCGCAGTCGGCGAAGGCGCGATGGCTGTCACCCTCGTCCACCGGTACTTGGAGAAGTTGTGACCACAAACAGTGCACCCGACGCAGCCCCCCGTCGGCTGCCGGTTGACGAGCTGCGAACGCTGTTCCTCTTCGAGAAGCTGACTGATGATCAGCTGCGCTGGCTGTCCGATCACAGCCGGATCGAGGACGTCGACGCCGGAGCGGTGTTCGTGGAGGGCGAGCCGGCGGATTGCTTCTACGTGCTGCTCGAGGGCGAGGTCGCGCTGCTGCGCCGCGTCGGGCCGGACGACGTCGAGACCAGCCGGACGAGTCAACGAGGGGTCTACGCCGGAGCCACGCAGGCCTACGTCGAGGATGCCGATCAGCGCTATCCCATGAGCATGCGCGCGGTCGTGCCGTCCGCATTCCTGGTCCTGCCCGCGGAGACCTTCGCGACGATGATGCGCGAGTGGTTCCCGATGGCGGTGCACCTGCTCGAGGGTCTGTTCCTCGGGATGCGCAGCTCACAGGCTGTCATCGGGCAGCGTGAGCGGCTTGTCGCCCTCGGGTCGCTGACCGCTGGGCTGACTCACGAGCTCAACAACCCGGCTTCGGCTGCCGTTCGCGCGACGGCCGGACTCCGCGAGCGCGTTGCCGGCATGCGGCACAAGTTGGCACTCCTCGCCGACGGGCATCTGCCCACGGAGAACATGCGCGAGCTCGTCGAGCTCCAGGAGGAGGCGGCCGAACGCACCGCCAAGGCCACCGGTGACCTCTCTCCGATGGAGACGAGCGACCGCGAGGACGCCATGGCCGACTGGTTCGACGAGCACAACGTTCCTGGCGGCTACGACATGGCACCCGTACTCGTGGCCGGTGGGCTCGACCCTGAATGGCTCGACGAGGTCTCGGGCCGGGTGCCCGCCGACCTGCTCGGAAATGCTGCGCGGTGGCTCACGTACACGGTGGAGACGGAATCCCTCATGAAGGAGATCGAGGACTCGGTCCACCGCATCTCCGGGCTCGTGGGTGCGGCAAGGCAGTACAGCCAGATGGACCGTGCACCGTTCCAGCTGATCGACGTCCACGACGGCCTGAAGTCCACGCTCGTCATGCTGTCCGGAAAGCTCAAAGGCCTTCAGGTGGTGAAGGAGTTCGACCGGTCGCTGCCGTTGGTCCCGGCCTATCCTGGCGAGCTCAACCAGGTCTGGACCAACATCATCGACAACGCGGCGGCCGCTATGGCGGGCGAGGGCACGTTGACCGTGCGCACCCGCCTCGACGATGGCTATGTCGCCGTGGACATCGCCGACAGCGGCCCGGGAATCCCGCCGGACGTGCTCAATCGCGTCTTCGAGCCGTTCTTCACCACCAAGGCCGTCGGCGAAGGCACCGGGCTCGGCTTGGACATCTCGTGGCGGATCGTCGTCAACCGGCATCGTGGCGATATCCGCGTCGCGTCGACGCCGGGGGAGACCGTGTTCACCGTACGGCTGCCGCTGACACCGCCGGCCGAGGACTGACAGCGGACTACTGCCAGACCGACGCGACCTCGCGGCGGTACTTCCGGCCGAACACGCCGCCGATGATCGCCAGCACCGGACCAGGCACATTGCTCTTGATGGCCGCGAGCTCCTCGGGCGAGGCGCCGTCGGTGACCCAGGCGAGGAACGTGCCGCCGACCGCTGGGCTGACCTTGCCGAACTGTCGGCCCATGGCCTTGATCGCGGGGTCGTCGTGCTTGCTGAGATAGACGGGCTCGATCGCGGCCTCCTCGTGCTCGAGGTGCTCCACGGTGACCGTCTTCAGTGCCGCGATCGCGTCGCGCGCCGCCGCGGCGTCGGCGGCGGACGCCGAGCGTTGGAGGGTCGAGATGGCGGAACCCGCCGACGCCAGAGCAGCGGCCATGCGCTCGTGCTCGTTGTCCATCTGCTCGATGAGCTCGGGGCTGACCCCGACGGCCTGGAGCGCCGGCCAAGCGACCTCGTGCTCGCCCTCATGGTGCCGAGTCAGCTGATCGGAGAAGTTGGTCCAGGCCGTTGACAGCTGCGCCGCACGCGCCCGATCGCCGTCACGAAAGCTGCCCAGCGCGTCGAGGAACCGGGCCAGGTCGCGACGGAACGCGCCGTGGATCGCCTTGTTCATGCTCATCTCTGCCACGGGTCCGACTCTAGGCGGCGACGCCGCCGGGCTGACCCGGATTCCCGAAAGGGCAGATACTCCGAGGGTGGAGCTAGCCACGGGGTGCGAGGCGTATGGGAGCGGGTGGCTCGGTCAGCCGGCCAGTGCCGTGACGAGTGCGGCCTTCGTGGTCGCGGCCACCGGCATCCTCGTCTCGGGCCGGCGGCGCCCGCTGGTCCAGAGGCGGCAGACCGTTGTGTTCGCGCTGCTGGTGGCGGGGATCGGTGTGGGGTCCTTCCTCCAGCACGGGCCGCACCCGTCCTGGCAGGCCTACGTGCACGACCTGCCGCTCGCCGGCGTCCTGGCGTTCGTCGCTGTCGATGCAGCATCCGATCTCCGCGGTCGCGAGCTGTCACCCGCCTGGTGGCTCGTGCCCACGGCGGCGATGGTGCCGGTCGTGGCGGTCGGTCCGACCGCGGCTTCCCTCGCTCAGGCGGCGATGGCTGTCCCCGCCGTCGGGCTGAGCCTGCTAAGAGCCAAGGCCCGTCCGGCACTGCGCCGAACGCTGCTGACCTCGCTGTCGATCCTGGCCACCGGCGCCGCCGCCGGCACCCTGGGCGATCGCACTTCGCTGTGCCAGCCCGACAGCCTCCTCCAGGGTCACGCGGTCTGGCACGTGCTGGCGGCGGCGGCCCTCTGGCGGCTGGCCCCGGCCATCGGCTCGCGGCAGGCTCATGTCGGCAGCGACCGCATCGCGGCGGAGACGTCGAGCACCTCCCCGGTCTCCCGCTCGGAGACCGCCCAGAGGATCTCGATCGACCGGGTGAGGCCGATCCTGCGCAGGATTGGCCGGCGTACCGGTGGCCCGTTGTTGATGAACCGCGGCGCATAGAGCTCGCCGCTGCGCGCCCTGGGATCAGTCGCCGCCCTCAGCTGCGGCAGCGCCGCGCGGGCCGGGCTCATCCCGGTGTGGGCGGCGAGCCACTCCCAGGTCCGCTGGCTGGTGCCGCCACCGGTCGCGCGCACGCTCTGCGACTGCAGGTCGGTGGGGGATAGCCCCGGGTGGGCCAGCAGGCTCGATGCCCTGGCGCCGGCCGCCGTCAGCCGCTGATGTAACCCGATCGCGAAGTGAAAGTTCGCCAACTTGGACTGCCCGTACGCCCGCCAAGGGTTGTAGCGGCCACGCAGATGCGGGTTGCCCGGGTCAAGCCTGCGTCCCGTGTGATGCGCGGTGCTCGTCACCGTGACGATCCGCCCGCCGGCGCGCAGCAGCAGCGGGAGCAAGCGAGCGGTGAGTACGAAATGACCGAGATGGTTGACGCCCAGCTGCATCTCGAAGCCGTCAGCGGTGGCGCGCTCCGGGACAGCCATGACCCCCGCGTTGTTGACCAAAACGTCAACACGCTCATGCGCCGCGGTGATCGTTGCGGCGGCCTGCCGTACGGAGTCCAAGGCCGCAAGGTCGAGCGCGACCGTCTTCAGGCTGGCGCTCGGGACCGACGCGCGGATCGTGTCCACGGCGGCGGACGTCTTCGCCGGGTCCCGCGCGGCGATGACGACGTGAGCGCCGGCCGCCGCCAGCGCCTTGGCAGTCTCCAGGCCCAGCCCACCATTGCCGCCGGTGATCACTGCCGTTCGACCCCGTAGGTCCGGGATGTCTTTCGTGTCCCACGTCATGACTGCAACGCCTGTGGCAACGCGTCCGCGTGCACGACAGCGAGCGAGGTGACCGCGCGTGTCAGGACGACATAGAGCCGACGCAGACCGGTGCGCTCGTCCGCCTCGGCCGCGATCACGTCGGCCGGCTCAACCGCGACGACGTGGTCGAACTCGAGTCCCTTCGCAAGTGACGCCGGCACCACCGTGAGTCGAGAGTCGGCCTCGTCCACGAGCGCCCGGGGGGTCAGTCCGCCGGCATCCAGCGCGGCCGTCACGGGACCCAGCGACGAATCCGCCGCGATCACGCCGACCGAGCCTTCGCGCTCCAATGCGGCGGCGGTCGCCGCCACGACCGAAGACAGCAGTGCGCCCCTGTCGACGTGGTGTACGTCGAGCCGCCCGGGGTTGGACCGTACGGGCGCAGGCGCCGCGACGCCCTCGGCAATGTGCGGCAGCAGCCGCCCCGCAAACGCGATCACCTCAGCCGGCACGCGATAACCCTTGCGCAGCTCTTCGATGTGCGCATCGCCCTGGGCGAGATGCTCGAGTGCCGCGGCCCAGGACGGCGTCGCCCACGGGGTAGTTCCCTGCGCGATGTCGCCCAGCACGGTCGCCGATCCGAGCGCGGCACGGCGGCCGACGGCGCGCAGCTGCATGGGCGATAGGTCCTGTGCCTCATCGAGCACGACGTGACCGACGCCCGGTGTGCGCTCGAGGAGCGCGGCCGCCTCGTCGACGAGCACCGCGTCGGCGACGGACCAGGGTGCGGTGCGCGGGCTGCGTGCGGCCTTGTGCCACTGCAGCAGCTCCTGCTCCCCGGCGTCGAGCAGACCGTCCGCGTGCGCGGCAAGGAACTCGACGTCAGTGAGCAGCCGCAGCACGAGGCGCACGCCGTCGACGGCCGGCCAGACCGCGTCGGCGTAGGCGCGGACGGGCCGCGACCGCGCCACCGCGTGCTGGACGCGGTCATCGGTGACGCCCCCGAGCGCCTCGATGCGCAGCAGCACGAGGTGCGCCAGGCGCTGCGGCAGCAGGCCGCGGCAGGTTTCGTACCCGTCGCCCCGCGCCCGCAACTCCTCGACAGCGTCGCGGATCTCATGCGCCGGCACCCGCCACCGGTGCGCACCCCGCGGCACGACCAGCGCCTCGGTCGGCTCGCTGACGTGCGACCACAGGGCGCGGCGCAGGAGCTCGGCCATGCGTGGATCGCCCTTGAGAGTGGCGACCTGCGGGTCGTCCCGGCCGCGCACGATCACCGCCGAGGCAAGCTCGTCGATGGTGACCTGTCGTACGTCCACCTCGCCGAGTGCGGGCAGGACCTGCCCGATGTAGTGCAGGAATGCCGAGTTCGGTCCCACGACCAGGACTCCTCGGCGGGCAAGCTGAGCACGGTGGGCATGCAGGAGATAGGCCGCACGGTGCAGCCCGACGGCCGTCTTCCCGGTGCCGGGGCCGCCCTGCACGCACACGGTCTGCCGCAGGTCGGCGCGAACGACCTCATCCTGCTCCGGCTGGATCGTGGCCACGATGTCGCGCATCGGCCCGACTCGCGGTCGTTCGATCTCGTCGGCCAGGATGCGGCTGGCGCTGTCCTGCTCGGTGGCGTCCAGCAGGTGCTCGTCCTCGTACGACGTGATCTCGCCACGGGCAAAGCCGAACCGCCGGCGAAGCCGCACGCCCTGCGGATCCGCGCGCGTCGCGCGATAGAACGCACGAGACATGTCCGCTCGCCAGTCGATGACTACGGGATCACCCGCTGTGTCCATGACGTGCCGGCGACCGATGTGAAAGCTCTCCGGCCCGTGGCCAGAGAGCTCGCCTGTCGTGTCGATGCGGCCGAAGAACAGCGGGACGTCGGGATCGTCCTCGAGTGCCTTGGCCCGCCTATACAGGCTGGCCTGCAGGTATGCCTCGGATACCGCGTCGCCGGCTTGCGCGGTCAGCGACAGCGTGCGCTCGCGCATCGCGCGCAGATCAGCGCGGGATCGTCGAAGATGCTCACGCTCGGCTTCAAGGGTGAGATCGGCGTTGTCGCTGTCGTGCGAGGGCAAGCGGGAACCTTATGACGCAGATGGGGCTGCTGTCCAAGCAGTTTCGGTGCAAGATAACGCCACGGCACTTGCCGCATACCCACTCGGCGGATAGGAGAAAGCGGAGTGGAACCGTTGACTCCCGCGGCTGTCGATGCCGCAGAGTTCAGCACGGTGCGCGTCAAGCGGGGCTATGACATGGCGTCGGTCGACGCGTTCATGGACCTTGCGGAGGCCGACCTGCAGATCCGGCTGAGCGCCCTCGAGGGCGTCCGCGCGGATGGGGAGCCTGGGCTGCTCCCGGTTTCGCTCACTGAGGCGCAGGTGCGTGCGACCCGGTTTCCGAAGGTCCGGCTGCACGAGGGCTACGACATCGCCGAGGTTGATGCGTTCGTCGCCAAGATTGCCGAGCGCTATCACGATCTGGACTATCAGCTCGCGCGCTACCGCGTGCGCGTCGTCAACGATCCGGATCAACGCAGGGCTCTGACCGAACCAGTCACGACACCGTCGCCCGGAGTGACACCGGAGACGATCGATGCCGCTCGGTTCACGACTGTGCGGTTGCGTGAGGGCTATGACATGCAGGAGGTCGACGAGTTTCTCGACATCGCCAAGCGCAACCTGCAACTGCGCTATGAGGCACAAGATCGACTGCACGCCGGCGGGTCATTCAGGTCGCTGGATGTCGGTTTGTTGAGCAAGCACATCGAGAACGTGGAGTTCACGACCGTGCGGCTGCGTGAGGGGTATGACATGCAGGAGGTCGACGAGTTCCTCGACGCGCTCGACGAGCAGATCCGTGCGCTGGACGACGAGTTGGCACACCGTGGCGTGCGGGTCGACGTGCCGGGTCGTTGAGCAGGTCAGTCGAGGGTCGGCCAGTGCGCTGGACGGGCCACGGACGCAGGCAGTGTCGTACGGGAGTCGCCCCGTGCCGCGTTGACCTGGAACTGGGTGAGAAACAGGCTGGTCGCGGCCTCGGCTCCGCTGATGTCGCAGCCCCTCAGGTCGGCGCCGATGAGGTCCGCCAGCCTCAGGTCGGCGTTCCGCAGATCGGCACCGATCAGCGTGGCGCCTCGGAGATCGGCGCCGACAAGGTCGGCGCCCCGCAGGTCATGACCGGCGAGGTCGGCGCCCTGGAGATCGGTCTCGTCCCGCATGACCTCGGCGCGTGCGAGTGCGCTGGCGTCTGTGAGCAGATCGCGGATGCTGCGCTGGTGCGCGGCGGAATCCACTTCGACCAACACTGCAGGTCCGAGCCGCGCCAACGCCTCGATGTCGTCGAGGGCGCGCTGGAGCTCGGTGTGCAGAGGAGCCGCAGCAGGAAGGGCGAGCGCCTCGGTGAGGTACCAGAGCAGCTCGTGTAGATCCCGCATGACCGGGAACACCGCGAACATCTGCTCGGCGATCTGCGGTGAGTGCCGCGAATGCCGACCACCAAACGTGACCTGCGCGACCCTTTGGCCTGCGCCGAAGCAGTCGTAGGTCACGCAGCCCGGGAAGCCTTTCGGGCGAAGCTGGTCATGGATGGAGCATCGGAAGTCTGACAGCAGATTGGGGCAAGGACTTCCGGCCGGCTTGTCGATCGCGAAATCCGCGGATGCGGCGAACCCCGAGACCACGCAGCACAGCCCGAAGCAGTGCTCGCAGTCGGCGCGGAGGCTGGCCGGCGTTTCCATGGTGAGCGCCATTGTCGCCCGACCGGCGCCTACACCGTGATGACGACCTTGCCGCGTCCGCGGTTAGCGGCCCAATCCCGGATGGCCTCGGGGGCATCGCTGAGCTGGTAGGTGCGGTTGACGACCGGCGAGACCTTGCCGTCTTCGATGAGCTCCTTCAGGGCAAGCAGGTCCTCCCTGCTTTCCCTCGAGTAGATCCCGCGCAACTTCTGACCGATGAACGGTGACAGCAGCATCGCGCCGAGCAGGCGCTCGACGCCTCCGGTCCACCGGCCGCCTCCTTCGCCGCCGACTATGACGAGCGTCCCGTGCGGGGTGAGCGCACGACGCAGCCGAGACAGAGGCTCGTCTGCCATGGCGAGGATGAGGTCGTAGCGACGCGTCCCGTCGGCGAAGTCGTCGCTGGCGTAGTCGATGACGTGGTCCGCGCCGATCGACCGGACCAGCTCCACCTTGGTCGTGCTGCACACGCCGGTGACCTCCGCTCCGAACGCCTTGGCCAGTTGCACTGCGAAGGTCCCCACCCCACCGGCGGCGCCGATGAGGAGGACCCGCTGACCGGGCCTGACGCGACCCTTGTCGCGAAGCGCCTGAAGGGCGGTGATCGCGGAGATGGGCACGGCCGCCGCCTGCTCGAACGTGAGGTTCGACGGCTTCGCGGCGATCTTGTCGTCCCGGGCGCAGGCATATTCGGCGAAGGAGCCGGCGGCGATGCCAAATACCTCATCACCCGGCTTGACGCCGGTCACCTTCGAGCCGACGGCCTCGACACGGCCTGCGACGTCCGAGCCCAGCACGCTCGCCTTGGGTGCGCGCAGCCCAAATCCCATGGCACGCACCAGATAGGGCGACCCGGTCATGAGGTGCCAGACGCCTGGATCGAACCCGGCCGCGCACACCCGGACGAGCACTTCGCGATCACCGGGCACGGGCTCGTCGATGTCCTTGAACTGCAGGACGTCGGCGGCGCCGTACACGTCTTGGACGATTGCCTTCATGAGCTCGCTCCTTCGCTGTCCGGGTAGTGGAATACGTCGTCGAGCGGGACGCCGAACGCCCGGGCGATCTGAAAGGCCATCTCCAACGAGGGGGAGTAGCGGCCCTGCTCGATCGCGATGATGGTTTGTCGGGTCACCCCGATCCGGTCGGCCAGCTCGGCCTGCGTCATCTCGCCGTGCGCGAAGCGGAGGGATCGGATCGCGTTGGTGACTTTGGTGGGCTTCACCATGTCTGGAAGCCCCGGCGGTAGGCGACGATCTTGGCCACCGAGCTGAGGATCCCCGACAGGACGAACCCGACATAGAGAGTGTTGGCGATCCAGAAGTAATCCCACTCGGCGAGCGCCATGGCGAGAGCCGCCACGCCTCCGATGACAACGAAGAACTGGCCGGTGTATTCGCCGAACCGGTAGATCTCCTTGTCGCGCTCGTCCTTCTTGCCCGCTTCCTTGGGGGAGGCGATGGCGACGGCGATGGCGAGCACGATGGACGCCACGATCGAGGCGCCGATGACCCACAGCATCGTCGACTCGTACGGCACCTCGGCGAGCGGCGTGCCGTCCTTGCGTCCCAGAATGATGGCGAGGTAGATCGCAAAGCCGCCGACGGCAGTCGCCAGCATGATCCAGGCGCTCTTCTCCTCGGATGTCACGTCCGCTCCTATGTAAAACAAACTTGACACCTGCGAACGTAAAACTACTTTGACATCGTGTCAAGATTCTTTTACCCGAACGAACACTCCCCGGTGCGCCGGCGAGGATCGAGGCCGTCGCTGTTGCACGTGAAGCCAACTTTGTGGCGCCACCTGAGACAGGTGCCAACGCGGCTGTTCAGCCGCTGTCGCCCACGCCCTCGCCGTCGAGGACGTCATCGGCGTCGACGATGCGGTAGGCGTAGCCCTGCTCGGCGAGGAACCGTTGCCGGTGCTGTGCAAAGTCCTGGTCGACCGTGTCCCGTGCGACGACAGCGTAGAACCTCGCACCTCGCCCGTCGGCCTTGGGCCGCAGCACCCGACCGAGCCGCTGCGCCTCCTCCTGGCGGGAGCCGAAGGTGCCAGAGACCTGGACGGCTACGGACGCCTCGGGGAGGTCGATCGAGAAGTTGGCCACCTTGCTCACGACGAGCCGGCCGAGCTCGCCCGTGCGGAACGCGCCGAACAACCGCTCGCGCTCCCGTACGGTCGTCTCGCCCTTGACCACCGGCGCCTCGAGGCGGGCGGCGAGGTCGTCGAGCTGGTCGATGTATTGCCCGATGACGAGCAGGGGCTCGTCGGCGTGCTGTCGTACGAGCGCCTCGACCACTCGGGTCTTCGACGCGGCGCTGGCGGCGAGCCGGTAGCGCTCGTCGGGCTCCGCCACGGCGTAGGCGAGCCGCTCGGAGTCGGTCAGGGTGACCCGCACCTCGACGCAGTCGGCCGGCGCGATGTAGCCCTGCGCCTCGATCTCCTTCCACGGAGCGTCGTAGCGCTTCGGGCCGATAAGCGTGAACACGTCGTCCTCGCGGCCGTCCTCGCGCACGAGGGTCGCGGTAAGCCCGAGCCGCCGCCGGGCCTGCAAGTCGGCTGTCATGCGGAAGATCGGCGCCGGGAGCAGGTGCACCTCGTCGTAGATGATCAGGCCCCAGTCGCGGGCGTCGAGCAGCTCGAGGTGGGTGTAGACGCCCTTTCGGCGCGTCGTGAGCACCTGATAGGTCGCGATGGTGACGGGCCGAATCTCCTTCTTGGCGCCGGAGTACTCGCCGATCTCCTCGGCGGTCAGGCTGGTGCGCTTGATGAGCTCGTCGCGCCACTGCCGCGCGGCGACCGTGTTGGTGACGAGGATGAGCGTCGTCGCCTTGGCCCGGGCCATGGCAGCCGTGCCGACAAGGGTCTTGCCGGCGCCGCAGGGGAGCACGACCACGCCCGACCCGCCGTGCCAGAACCCGTCGGCCGCCTCGCGCTGGTAGGGCCGCAGCGCCCACCCGTCCTCGGCGAGGTCGATCTCGTGCGCCTCGCCGTCGACGTATCCGGCGAAGTCCTCGGCGGGCCAGCCGAGCTTGAGCAGCACCTGCTTGAGGTGACCCCGCTCGCTCGGGTGCACGGCGACGGTGTCGTCGTCGATGCGCGCGCCGAAGAGGGGCTGGGCCTTCTTGGACCGCAGCACCTCCTCGAAGACGGGGCGGTCGAGGGCGTGCAGCACCAACCCGTGTACGGGGTCGGTCTCCAGCCGCAGCCGGCCGTACCTGGCCATCGTCTCCGCAATGTCGACGAGCAGCGCGTGCGGGACGGCGTACCGGCTGAACTTGAGCAGCATGTCGACAACCTGCTCGGCGTCGTGGCCGGCAGCGCGGGCGTTCCACAGGCCGAGCGGGGTGACGCGGTAGGTGTGGATGTGCTCGGGTGCCCGCTCGAGCTCGGCGAACGGCGCGATCGCCCGGCGGCACTCGTCGGCCTGCGGGTGGTCGACCTCCAGGAGGAGTGTCTTGTCGGACTGGACGATCAGCGGGCCGTCGGTCATGCCTGCACCCGGTGGCGTGCGCGGAAGGCGGCCACGTTGGCCCGCGACGAGCAGCGCTCCGAGCAGTAGCGCCGCGACCGGTTGGGCGAGGTGTCGATGTAGACGTCGTCGCAGTCGGCGCACGCGCAGACGCCGAGCCGGTGCGCGCCGTGGTCGATGACAGTGACCGCGAGACCCATGAGCGACTCGGCCAGCAGGTCCTGTGCGGGTCGCGTGCCCGGGCCGGTGACGTGCAGGTGCCAGGAGCTCGCGTCGTGGCCGGAGACCCGCGGCGACACCGGTGTCTCGTCGAGGAGCGCATTGAGCTCGTCGACGGCCGCCGCGTCCTCGCCCGCGGCGCCGCGCTCGAAGATGACGCGCAGCCGCGGCTGGACCTTGCGCAGCAGGGCAAGATCCTGGTCGGTTACCCGGTCGACGTACCAGGGCCGGTCGGCGAGCTCGCCGCGCAGCGATTCGAGGCTGTCGAGGTCGGCGTTTGCCAGCGTGACGGCCTGGCGCGCGTAAGAGGCGAACTCCATGCTTGCATCTTACCCCGAATCGTCTAGCGTGTAATTGGTAAATGGGTGATGTGATCCTTACGTCCTGATTTGGGGTGAGTGGCGATGAGCGTGGGTACGGAGCGGCTGCCGGGGTCGATTCGGCGGACTGATCGGGTGCTGCTCCGCCCGCCGACGGCGTCCGACCTGGATGCCGCGTTCGAGATCCACGGCGATCCGGCGACCAACCGCTACAACCCGGCCGGCCCGCACCGCGACGTCGCTCGGTCCGAGGCACAGCTGGCCGAGTGGCTGGAGCACTGGGGTGAGCACGGGTTCGGCTACTGGGCGGTCGAGGAGGCCGGCGAGGTTGTCGGGTTCTCCGGCGTGCGCCATTCCGTGGTCGAGGGCGAGCAGGTGCTCAACCTCTACTACCGCTACCGGCCGAGCGCGTGGGGTCGCGGCTTCGCGCGCGAGGTGGCCCGCGAGGCAGTCGCGTTTGCCGCGGAGCAGCTACCCGATCTGCCGGTGGTCGCGATCACCACTCCTGACAACGAGCCGTCGCTGCGGGTCGCCGAGCGGAGCGGGTTCGTGCGGGCGGAGACGATCGAGCACGAGGGAGTCCCGTCGGTGCTGCTGCGGGGTCCGCGCGTGGAGCGCGTCCGGTCGGTCGATGCCGCGCTGCGCGACGAGCTGCTCACGTGCTGGGTCGACGTGACCAACGCGGGAGGGGCGGTCGGCTTCGTCGCGCCCGTGACCGCACGCGACGTCGCGCCGACGCTGGACGCGGCTCTCGACGGCGTCGCGACCGGCGGCATGGTGCTCGTGGTGCTGCATTGCGGCGGCGAGCTCGCCGGCTTCGGCTTCATCGAGCGCACCACCAACCCGCTGTTCGCGCACTGGGGGACGTTGCTGCGGCTGCAGGTGCACCCGCGGCAGCAGGGCGCCGGGCTCGGCCGCGTCCTCGTGGCAGGCATCCACGGCGTCGCCCGCGATCTCGGGCTGGAGGCGTTGCGGCTGACCTACCGGGAGGGGCTCGGGCTCGGTGCGTTCTATGACCGTTGCGGCTATGTCGAGGTCGGCCGCGTGCCCGGGGTGATTCGCGTCGCGCCGGGGGACGACCGCGACGAGGTGATCATGCTCTGTCGTCTCACGCGGGAGACGGCGCCACCGAGCTGATGCGGTGCACCGCGAACGACCGGACCTCCTGGCTGCGGTGGTCGAATGCGGTGAGCCAGCCGCCTTCCAGCCGTACGGGGTCGACGACTCGTTCGCTCGTGACGCCGTGGTTGTCGACGTAGCCGATCCACACCGAATGCCCGGCATCGGCCGCCTCGCGGAGCACCGCGATCGCCTCGGCCGGCTGCAGGCGCGGCACGGCGACGCCATCGGGTCGTCTGTCGGCGGCCTGGTCGCCGGTGCGCAGGGCGCGGACGGTTGCCTCGACCAGCCGGTCGGTGAGGGGCGGCGGGTCGTACGACTGCCCTCCGCCGCGGACCGTGACCGGCGCCCGGCGGGCCTGCCGCTGCGAGACGACGACCGAACCGTCCAGCCCTTCGGCCGCGGGCGCGAGGCCCATGCCACGCAGCCGGTCGAGCAGCACGTCGGGGGGCGCTTGGGCGGCCAGCACGGTCGGGGCGATGCGTCGCAGCCCGAGCCCCGCCGCACGGCGGTCGGCGAGCAGCGCGAGGAGGGCGGACTCGTCGTCGCAGCGGACGAAGCTCCCGGCCGCTCCCACGCGCAGCAGGCCGTGCCGGCGGGCGACGTCGTCGACCAGGTAGGCCAATGGCTGCGGCACCGGCGTGCGGGAGACCTGCTCGAGGAACCGCTGGATGTCGGCCGCGGACTGGCCGGCGTCGAGGCCGCGTCGAATGGAGTCGGCGCTGAACCGGTAGACGGTCGCCCCGCCGGTGGACTCCACATCGGCGATCGTGTCCAGCCTGCTGGCCAGGTCGGCGGCCAGCGGGCCTGGCGCGACCGCCGTGAGGTCGGCCTGCAGCAGCACGTGGTCGACGGGTGCGGGCAGCAGCCGCTCCAGGGTGGCCGCGGAGTCGTCGTCGGCGAGGAGCGCCCGGCCGAACGATGAGAGCGCGCCGGCACCGGTCACGCCGAGCTGGGCTGCCTCCTGCAACGACCAGCGGGCGAGGTCGTCGCGCAGCCTTGACCGTCGTCGCGGCCGCCGCCAGTGGACGACCGCGAGCAGGTCGTCGAGCGTTGTCGCGTGCCCGGAGGGCAGGGCGACGATCGCCTGCAGGACCGACCGGCGCACCTCGGGTGCGACCGGGTGATCGAGGTCCGGGCCGAGCGGTGCGACGAGCCGGTCGCGCTCGGCGCGGCTGCCGACGAGGCCCGGAGCCCGGGGCATGCCCAGCCAGGCGCGGGCGACGACCGCCCAGCGCTCGGCCGTGCCGCGGGCCGACCAGTCGTCGTACGCGCTGGTCGGCAGCCACACGGGCTCGAAGTCGTCCGTGCGGCCCAGCAGTCCGGCTGCCTGGGCGATCTCCGCGAGCAGCGCAACGGTGCGGTCCTCGATCTGCAGCACGGTGCTGGTGCGGCGCAGTTCACGCGCGGCGAGGCCGCCGGCGCGCAGGACGCTCGGCGGGGCCGCGGACCAGGTGTCGAGCAGGGCCGCCAGGAGACGCACGGACTCGGCAGCCGCACCCGCCGCCGTACGGTCGACGTCCTGGGGGGAGCGCGCGGTCGTCGCGGGTGTCGGCGGTGCGGTTGCAACGTCGGCGCGGATCCGACCGCCACGCATGTGCAGCCCCACCTCGGCCGGCAGCAGCACGCTCCCTGACTCGACCGGCACCAGCAGGCCATGTGCGAGCAACCGGTCGACGGGGGACTGGGCGGTGTCGGCGTCGACGGCTCGGCGAGCGTTGGACAGGCGGGCCACGGGCGGCCCGCCGGCCACCGCATCGAGGGCGGCCCGCGTCTCCGGGCCGAGCCGGCCGAGCAGGCCGTCGAGCCACAGCGGGTCGCCGAACCGGTCGCCCACGTGGTGCGCGTCGGCGACCGGGTCGCCCGTCGGCTCGATTCCGAGATCGCCCGCGATGCGCGCGATGCGTGACGGGGCCAGCGCCAACAGGGCCTGCCGGGTCGGCGGGCCGAGACCGCCGGGGTGCGGCCCGAGCACGTCACGCACGGTTCGCACCAGGCGCAGCGCGTCGTCGGGTCCCCAGAGCAGGGCGAGCGTGCGCAGCCGTTCGATCGCGGGCTCGACCTCGGCCGTGCGACGTCCCAGGAGGCTCGCGACGGTCGCCGGCTGCACCGGGCCGTCGTGCAGCGCCACGGCGACGGCGCACGCGTCGACGACATCGAGCATGAACCGGTCCTGCCGGTCGAGCGCCTGCACGACCGACGCCCGAGTGCTGGCGCGCGACGCCAACTGAGCGCTGTCGGCGGGCACGGGCTGGGCCAGATCGGGGCGGCCGCGGAGCAGCGCGGCCACCGCGGTGTCCTCGCGCGCTCGCAGGTCTTCCGCCAGCGTGCGCGGCAGCGCCTGCGCCCCGGACGTGGTCATCCGTCCAACGGTAGTGAGGAGCGGCGAGCCGACGCACCGTTCGGCGGCCCATGCGAGGCATGATCGTTGCAGCACGCCAGGTCCACGCGACGGGATTGGGATGAGCGCAGACAGCGACCACGTTGTCCTCGACTACCTCGACGAGGTGGCCGACGAGGCACAGCGGCGCCGAATGCACCCCTCCGACCGGACAAAGTTCATTGCGGAGCTGCGGGCCCGCATCGATCGTGAGCGGGCCGGTCGTCGCGATGACCCCGAGGTGGTGCGGGCGATCCTGCACCGGCTAGGTGACCCCGTCGCGCAGGTGTCGGCCGCCATGGCTAGCGCGCGCACCTCGGGACCGCCGCCATCGGGCGGGGCGGCCGAAGAGTCCCCCGGTACGACCATCACCGCGCGGCGCGAGCGGCTCCATCGACCGCAGACCCGAGCTGAGCCCGGTCGTCATGCTTGCGGTCGCCGTTCTTGCCGTGCTGCTGCTCGTCAACTGGCTCGGCTGGCTCGGCTATGCCATCGCCTGGCTGTTCGGCTGGTCGCTGCCGCGCACCTCGTACGGTGTGCGGGTCGTCGCCCTGCTCTGGCTTCCCGCGGCGCTCCTGGTGGTGATGGCGTTGCTGGGTGTGGCGTTCGACTGGGACTTCGTCATGCAGCGGGTCTACCCGCTGACGGCGGGGCTGCTGGGTGCGGCGGTCCTGGTGTGGGGCTCGGTGCGACGGGCCACGCCGGCCTGACAAGGCGGGCGCGCGGGAGGACAGTAGGGGTGTGGCCTCCGAGCTGCGGTGGAGCGAGAGCGAGGTCCTCGATGACACGGTCGAGGAGCCACCGTCTCGCACGGCCTGGCGGCGGGCGGTGCTGCCGGCGCTCCTCGTCGCCGCTCTCCTCGGTTGGTGGGGCGACGCGGAAGTGCGCGACCGGGAGCACGAGGCGCTGATGGACGCCATCGCGAGCACCCAGACTGAGGCCAACCAGGCAGACGATCTGGTGTGGGCAACGCTGCAGTACATGCAGCCGACAATCCTTTCGTTCGACATCCCCGAGTCGCTTCGGCAGAACCTCAAGAGCACGGTCCAGCACATGGCCAACCAAGGTGTGGCCGACATCAACGCTCACGTCGACGCGGTGGCGGACGTACGGATCCTGCCGTGGCACGACGATCTCGACGCGGCGCGGGACGCCTACCTGGCGTACGTCGCACTGAAGGTCGAGGGTCTCGAGGACTTCTGGGGCGTCGGCCGCGACGACCTCCCCGCCGGCCGGCAGCTGGCAACGGCGCGAACGGCGCTGATCAACACCGCGCCGGACAAGGAGTCGGCGCAGGAGGTGCGCCGGATTCTGTCGCGGAGGACCTGACCTCTAGGCCCGCGGCGCACGCATGGGGAAGCCGCGGAAACGCCCATCCCATGATCATGAAGGATCGTGACCCCCCTGGGGGCTGCAATCCTTCATGAACACTAGGAACGGCGGGAGCCCAGTGCTCGCTACGGTTGACTCCCGTGCGCCCACTTGTCGTCGGCTTCGACCTCGACCAGACGCTCGCCGACTCGGCGGCCGGGATCGTCGCGACCTGGCAGGCGATCGGTCGGGAGCACGGTCTCGACTGGGACGCCGCGCGGCTACACCGTGACGTCGGGCTGCCCCTCGAGCGCGTGCTGGGCGGGTTGTTGCCGCCGGAGGCCGTGGCGGCGGCGACGCTTCGATACCGCGAGCTCTACCCGGCGCTCGGCATCGCCGTCTCAAGTCCTCTTCCCGGGGCCGCGGAGGCACTCGCGGCCGTCCGCACGCACGGTGGCCGGACGCTGGTCGTGAGCGCCAAGCTCACCCACGTCGCGCAGGCGCTACTTGACCACATCGGCCTGTCGCCGGATGAGGTCGTGGGTGGATTGTTCGCCGAGGCGAAGGGCGCGGCGCTGGTCGAGCATGGCGCGGCGATCTACGTCGGCGACCACCTAGGCGACATCGTCGCGGCGCACGCCGCCGACGTCACGGCGGTGGCGGTAGCGACCGGACCGTACTCCGTGGACGAGCTCGCGGCCGCCGGCGCCGACGTGGTGCTGCCCGACATGAGGGCGTTCCCCGAGTGGTTGGCCGCCGAAATGGCCGATCTACACCGCGCGACGGGTTCGCTCTAGGCTTGACCCTGCCCGCTACCACCCGCGCGAATCGATATGGGGTCCTCTGTGCCTACCGGCAAGGTCAAGTGGTACGACGCCGACAAGGGGTACGGCTTCCTGTCCAAGGACGAGGGCGGCGACGTTCACGTCCACGTCTCGGCCCTGCCGGCAGGCGTCACCCTGCGTAAGGGCCAGCGGGTCGAGTTCGGCGTGGCCGAGGGCCGGCGCGGTGAGCAGGCATTGTCGGTCCGGGTGCTCGACCCGGTGCCGTCGGTGTCCAAGGCGTCGCGGCGCAGCCCCGATGAGATGGCCGTCCTCGTCGAGGACCTGATCAAGATGCTCGACGATGCCGCCACCTCCTACCGGCGGGGCCGGCACCCCGAGTCGCGCAAGTCGCAGAGCATCGCCAAGGTGCTGCGCCGGCTGGCCGACGAGCTGGAGCTCTAACGCCGGGCGCTAGGCACGACGGGTCCGCGCGCTGAGCACCACCGTTGCCACGAGCACGGCACAGGCGATCCCCAAGCCGAGCTGCGGATACAACGGTAGGGCGATGCCAACGCCGCCCCCGACGACCCAGGCCAGCTGGAGGAGAGTCTCCGAGCGCGCGAACACTGACGTCCGTACGGCTTCGGGCACGTCGCTCTGGATCACCGCGTCGAGGCAGAGCTTGCCGAGCGTCTGCGCGAGGCCCGCGACGAGGGCGACGAGCAACGCGGTCACCGCACCCCAGAGCAACGCCGCCAGCAGCGCGGCGACGGCGGCCAGCAAGAGGCAGCCCAGAACCAGGCGCTCCGGATGCCGTGCCTTCAGGGTCGCCATGAGGGCCGTGCCGGCGGTGCTTCCGACGGCGGCTGCGATCGCGATGAGTGCGATGGCAACGACGTCGCTCACCCCGCCGACCGGATCGTCGCGCATGACGAACGCCAGGAACATCGTCAAGAACCCGGAGAACCAGCGCAGGCCGGCGTTGCCGCGCAGCGCGCGCACCACCGTTGTCCCGAACTGCAGCCGTCGGCCGCCACGCAGGCCCGCCGCGGCCGGCAGCACCGCGGCTTCTTCCTCGCCCTCGTTGGAGTCGACGCGGGCCGGCAGCCGGATGGACATGACCGTGCCGAGGACGAAGACCACGAACCCCAGTCGGAGCACCCACTCCGGCCCGAACCATGAGATCGCGACCCCGATGGGCGCCGCCACCACCAGCCCCGCGACCGCTGCCAGGCCGATGCGCGAGTTGGCCGTGACGAGCCCGACGTTGCTCGGCAAGACACGGGGCACCGCCGTGGCCCTGGCGACGCCATAGGCCCGCGAGCTGATCAGCACGAGCAGCGCCGTCGGGTAGAGCGAGATGGACTCGTCCTGGACCGCGCCGGCCATCACCCAGCAGAGGAAGGCGCGCACCGCGAACGTCGTGCCGATCGCCCAGCGGCGCCCCCGCCGGAAGCGGTCCAGAAACGGCCCGATGATCGGCGCCACGATCGCGAACGGCACCATGGTCAGGATCAGGTAGAGAGCGACCCGGCCGCGGGCATCGTCGCTCGGCACCGAGAAGAACAGGGTCCCCGCGAGGGCGACCGCCACCAAGGCATCACCCGCGGAGTTCACTCCGTGGAGCTCGATGACCCGTGCGAGCCCGCTTTCGCCGGCTCCCTGGGCATGGGTCGCCTTCCGCACCTTGCGGACCGTGGTGCCGGCGGCCCGCGACGTTGCGTCGGCCGCACGCGACGCGAACCGCTGCTGCGACCTCGGCTCCTCCGCCACCCCTCTATCCTGCCCAAACTCGGGCCGCAACGAGGCGCAACAATCACTCCGAGACGCCGAGATCGTCACAGGCGTTTCATTCCAGGCCCAGAGTTTGCGAGAATCACGCCTCGTGAGTGCAGCGACGCGTACGCCAGGGGCGGCGAGGCCATCCAGGCGCGCGTCCGTCACCAAGGCCGACAGCGCCGCGGTCGAGGCCGTCGAGGCCGCCCGCGCCGCCGCTGAGGAGACCGCCGGCGCAGGTCAGGTCGGCGACTACCTCGGGCACGACGTCGAGGGCGAGCGGGTCGTCACCCACTTCTTCGCCTGCACTGCTCCCGGCTATATCGGCTGGCGCTGGAGCGTCACGGTCGCCCGCGCGAGCCGCGCCAAGACGGTCACGATCAGCGAGGTCCTCCTGCTGCCCGGCGGCGACGCGCTGCTTGCGCCGGCATGGGTGCCGTGGGACGAGCGGTTGCGGCCCGGCGACCTCGGCCCGGGCGACCTGCTTCCGACCACGCTCGACGACTACCGCCTCGCCCCCGGCTACACCGGGGCCGACGAGGCCGTGCCGGATCCCGATGACCTCGCCGGAGTCGCCTACGAGATCGGGCTCGGCCGCGAGCTCGTGCTGTCGCGCGAGGGTCGCGACGACGCCGCCGACCGCTGGTACTCCGGCGACGGCGGACCCGAGGCACCCATCGCCCAAGCCGCACCGGCCCACTGCGTGACGTGTGCATTCCTCGTTCGGCTCGGCGGGCCGCTGGCGCAGGCGTTCGGCGTCTGCACCAACGAGATGTCCCCGAGTGACGGGCGCGTTGTGTCGTACGACCACGGCTGCGGCGCCCACTCGTCGGTGCGGATGCCGTCTCCCGACACCGACACCGGCACCGTGCTCGACACGCTGGGCAGCGATCCACTGGGTGAGCTGCCCGACTCCGAAACGGAGACCGGCCACGCCTGAGCCGACACCGGTCGACCCGTTCGGGACCGAGGCGCTGCGGGCACGCGTGCTTGCCGCCTGGTCTGCGTCGCCCGCGCGGTTCCGGGAGGACGCCAACGCCGAGGAGGACCTCGTCCGCGGCGGCTACCGCGACCGGGTCGTCGTCGAGCTCGCCCAAAATGCCGCCGATGCCGCCACACGCGCCGGCGTCCCCGGCCGGTTGCTGCTGCGGCTCACCGACGGGGTGCTCGTCGCCGCCAACACCGGGGCCCCGCTGGACGTCGACGGCGTCGAGAGCCTGTCGACGCTGCGCGCCTCGGCGAAGCGTGACGAGCCGGGCGCGGTCGGCCGGTTCGGCGTGGGTTTCGCCGCCGTTCTCGCGGTCAGCGACGAGCCGTCTGTGCATTCCGGTGGTGGCGCGGTGCGCTGGTCGCGTGCGGCCGCACTCGCCACGACCCTCGGCATACCCGAGCTCGGGCAGGAGGTCGCTCGCCGAGGCGACGCCGTACCAGTCCTGCGGCTGCCCTTCCCCGCCGAACCGTCGCTGATCGCCGGCTACGACACGGTCGTCCGGGTGCCGCTGCGCGACGGCGCCTCGCAGGGGCTCGTCCGGCGGCTGCTCGCGTGGATCGACGACGCCCTGTTGCTCACACTGCCTGCCCTGGCCGAGGTGGTCGTCGAGGTGGAAGGGCACGTCAGGGTGCTGCGCGCACGCACCGACGGGCCGTACGTCGTGATCGACGAGGGCGAGCGCTCCACGCGCTGGCTGCGCCTGGAGCGGTCCGGGCCGCTCGAGCCTGAGCTGCTCGCCGACCGGCCGGTCGAGGAGCGGGATCGGCCCTGGTGGTCGGTGCTCGCCGCGCTGCCGGTCGACCACGACGGCCGTCCCGAGCGGTTGCCCGGCACCACGCCACGGGTGCTGCACGCGCCGACCCCGACAGACGAGCCGCTTTCGCTGCCCGCGCTGCTCGTGGCGTCGGTGCCGCTCGACCCGACCAGGCGGCACGCGGCTCCCGGACCGGCCCGCGACTACGTCGTCGGCCGGCTCGGGGAGACCTACGCCGAGCTTGTCGGCCACCTGCCGCCCGACCCGGCGCTGCTCGACCTGGTGCCTCCTCCGCTGGCCAGCGGCGCGGTCGACGGCGAGCTGGGGCGGGTCGTGCTTGCGTCGTTGCGCGACACCGCGATGCTCGCGACTGCCGACGGTGCCGAGCGGGTGCAGCCGTCCGATGCCGTCGCGGTCCCCGGCCTGGTGTCCGCGGCCGACCCGAGCGCGATCGGCCGCATCATCCGCGGACTTGTCGACCCGCGCTGGTCGCGCATCGACGTGCTCACTCGGCTCGGTGTCACGGTCGCGTCGCTGGACGACGTTGTGACCGACCTGTCCGGCCTGCGGTTGGCGCCTGCGCAGTGGCGCGACCTCTACGCCGCGCTCGACGGCGCCGACCCCGAGTCGCTTGCCGCGCTGCCCGTACCCCTCGCCGACGGGCGCATGGTGCGTGGCCCGCGCGGCACGCTGCTCGGCGACGGGACGCTGCCGGAGGGTATCGCCGAGCTCGGGTTGCGCGTCGTGCATCCCGATGCCGTCCACCCGCTGCTCGGGCGGCTCGGCGCGGAGGTCGCCTCGGCGCGGCGCCTGCTCACTGATGCGCTGGTCCGCGGTGCTGTCGTCGCCGGCGAGCCGGTCGCCGACGTCGTGCTGGCGCTCGTCGCGGAATCGGAGACGACCACGAGTGACGAGCCATGGCTGGCTGAGCTGACGCTGCGGCGCGCCGACGGCGGATCGTCGCGTGCCGGGTCGCTCTACCTGCCAGGATCGCCGACGCTCGACTGGCTCGACCCTGTCGAGATCGGCGTGGTCCATGACACCGTCGTCCAGCGCTGGGGCCCGGCCACGTTGCAGGCGGTGGGTGTGCGCACCGAACTGCCCATCGTTCGGGCGCCCGACGTCGCGCTCGACGGGCTGGCCTGGCACGAGCTCGACGACGAGGACGGCTGGGTCGACGTGATGCTCGTCCGGCTGCCCGACGGGCCGGTTCCGCCGCTGCTGTCCGAATTGGCTGCGGTGGGCGACCTTGATCTCGTACGGGATCACGCGTGGCCGCAGGTGCTCGAGGCCCTGTCGCGCCCGCCCTACCGCGATCTCGTCACCGGGCCGGCGGTGGCGCTGCTGGCCGACGGTGGTCGGGTGCTGCTGCCGAGCTACACCCAGTGGTGGCTCACCATGCACGCTCGGGTGGCGCGCCGACCGCTCGACGACTACCGGCTGCCCTCGGCCGATCCGGTGGTGGCCGCGCTGTGGGAGCCGTTCCCGCTGCCGCTCGACGAGGAGTTCCTGCGCGCCATCGGGGTGCGCGGTGACCTGGCGTCGATCCTCGCCCATCCCGCTGGTAGCGACGCCGTACTCGAACGGCTGGCCGACGAGTCGCTGGAGGTCACCGCGTCGGTGCTGCGCGAGATCTACACGGCGCTGGCCGCCGCCGATCCCGAGGACGTCGCGCCCCCCGACTTCGTACGCATCGGCGACGGCGCTGGCAGCCGCGTCGTCCCAGCGACGCAGGCGTTGGTCGCCGACGGGCCGCACTGGGCGCAGGTGCCGGGGGTCGCGCTCGTCGCGGCCGAGTCGGGCGCGGCCGAGGACCTGGCCGAGGTGCTCGACCTGCCGCTGGCCGATGAGCGGATCCGCCTCGATGTCGACGGCAGCGGCATCCTGGCCGACGTGCCGGACGTCGTGTTCGCCGTGCTGCCCGACGCGCCGAAGACGTACCTCGAGCACGAGGAGCTGACGGTCGGTGGTCACGGCGTCGCCTGGTGGATCACCGAGGCCGGGGTGCACGCGAGCACGCTTGACGGGCTGGCCCGCGGGCTCGCCTGGGCGGCCGGCGCCTGGGAGCGGCGACTGCTCGTCGCCGAGGTGCTGCGGGATCCCGACGCGCTCGACGTGCTGCTGGCCGAGACGGCGTTCGACCGGCCTAGCTAGCTAGGCCTGGTCGACCTCCGCGCGGCGGCTGGGCGCGCTCGATGGCGTCCCGCCGGTGCCGGCAGTACTCCAGGCCCAGCAGGCCGAGCCCCGCACCCGCGAGGCAGGTCCACAGCCACCACTCGCGGTCCTGCGCCTCCAGCGAGTCGCGCTGGAAGACAAGCACCAGGAAGGCGACGCTCCACAGCACGGTGCCGATCGAGATGGTGCGCACGCCGTCGACGTCGACCGGACGCAACGGCGACCGGCCAGAAGAAGTTGTGCCCTTGCGCTTGCGTCGACCGGCCATGACCCAAAAGGCTAACCGTCGGTCATTCCGCCGCTTGCGAGAGGTCTGCCACTGATGACTGCGCCCGTCACGTCCGATCAGTCCACTCGGAACGCTGGTTCAAGATCAGCCAGCGTGGCTCCACCGTGGGGCGGGAGGTCCGCGGCGGTGTCGTCACGTCCTCACGATGGCCTAGCCGTCGGCGTCACGTGTGCTGCCGATGATCAGCGCGTTGAGCACCACGATGTCCTGTCGGCGCGCCAGGACAAGCAGAACCCGGTAGGACCGGGAAGGGCACAGGTTATCCGGAAATCGCGCGCTCACAGGACGTTGCCCAGCACCGCTGCGACGTCGCTCTTGGTGGTGGCCGCAGTTAGTGCTGCCACCTTCTCGTCGTCGAGGAACACGTGGGCGATGCTGCCGAGCAAGGCCAGGTGGTCGTTGCCCGCCCCGGCGATCCCGACGACGAACCGCGCCAGCTCCCCGTCACCGTTCCAGTCGATGCCGTTCGAGTACCGGATGAAGGACAGCCCGGTGGCCCTGATCGACTCCTTGGCCTCGTTGGTGCCATGGGGGATTGCGAGGCTGTTGCCGACATAGGTCGAAACCGACTTGCTCGCGCTCGTGCATCGACTGGATGTACGCCGGATCGACCGCGCCGGTGGCGACCAGCAGGCGGCCGGCCTCGTCGATGGCCTCGTCCCGGGTGCGGGCGGTCCCCTCGAGCACGATCGCCTCGTCGGGCAACAGCGAGCGCAGGCCGCCGGACTGGTCATCCGGCGACGTCGCCGTCGCAGCCACCACTGTCGTTGCGCCCGCGGCTTCCGCGGGGACTGTCGCCGGCTGCGCGGTTCGTCTCGTGCAGCATCGCCACGACGTCGTCGTAGCGTGGGCTGGCCATGAAGTTGTCCACGGACACGTGGATGGCCGATTCGGTGCGCTGACGCGCCCGGTCGGTGAGGTCCTGGTGGGTCACCACCAGGTCGTAGGTGTCCTCGAGGTTGGCGATGGATTTGTTGATCACGGTGACGTCGCGGTAGCCGGCGTCCTGGATCTTCTTGCGCAGCACCGAGGCGCCCATCGCCGAGGAGCCCATGCCGGCGTCGCACGCGAACACGATGGACTTGATCGGTCCCGTGTGGTGGCTCTGGCGGTCCCCGACAATGCTGGAGGCGATCGATTCCTTGCCCTTCATCGCCACCATGCTCCGGGTGGCGACGTCGAGGTCAGCCTCGGCCCAGTCGCCCTTGTCCATCTTCAGCAGGACGCCCGCCACGACGAATGCGACCGTGGCTCCTCCGATCACCGAGAGGGTGACGCCGACGAAGCTGCCGGACGCGGTCTGGGCGTAGACGGCGAAGATCGACCCGGGCGCAGCTGGGGCGCGCAGTCCGGTCCCGAACAGCACGTTGATGAAGATCTGCGTCATGCCACCGGCGATCATCGCCAGGATCAGGCGGGGCCTCATCAGCACGTAGGGGAAGTACACCTCATGGATACCGCCGAAGAACTGGATGATCGCCGCACCGGGCGCGGTTGCCCTCGCGGTGCCCTTGCCGAAGAACGTGTATGCCATCAGGAGCCCGAGGCCCGCAGCGGGGTTCGCCTCGAGGAGGAACAGCACCGACTGGCCGGTCCTCGGCCGACTCCTGGATGCCTAGCGGTGTCAGCACACCATGGTTGATCGCGTTGTTGAGGAACAGGACCTTCGCCGGCTCGATGAAGATCGAGGTCAGCGGGAGCAGCGAGTTGTCGACGAGGAACTCGACCGCGTCACCCAACCGGTCGATGCTCCAGAGCAGCGGCGGTGCGAGCAGGAACATGCCCGCGACTGCCATGATCGCGCCGAGGATGCCGGCCGAGAAGTTGTCGACGAGCATCTCGAAACCGGGCTTGATCTTGCCCGCCCAGATGGCGTCCACATGCTTCATCACGTACGCCGTCAGCGGACCCATGATCATCGCGCCCAGGAACATAGGCGAGCCCGGACGATCGTCGATGAACAGCGGGTCGCTGGTCGCCATGATCACGCCGATGACGGAGAAGCCGCCCACGACGCCGCCTCGAACGCCGTAGACCATCTTCCCGCCGGTGTAGGCGATCAGGAGCGGGAGCACGTAGAAGATCGACGGACCGACCACGGTCGCGATCTTCTCGTTGGGGATCCACCCGACCGGGATGAAGAACGCGGTGATGAGGCCCCACGCGATGATGGCCGCGATGTTGGGCATGATCATGTTCGACAGGAACGTGCCGAACTTCTGGACCCGCACCCGGAGCGACATCCCTGTTCCGGGTTTCGCGGGAGAAGCGGTCTGCGTGGCCACCATTGGTCCTTCCGCTGTCGGAACCATTCCTCTGCGGCGATACCCGCGAGAAGTGTGACGAGTCGGGAACGTTTGCGTGCCTTTCCAACTGGAGCAAGTATTGCGTCCGGCGCGCGGCGATGCTAGGTGCGCGCTGGCGTGGCGTCGAGATGCTGCGCCCGCTCAGGTCCCACTTGCTCCAGGAGGATCGTCATGAAGGCGCTTCGCTTCTATGCCCCGGAGGACGTCCGGCTGGAGGAGGTCCCCGAGCCGGAGTGCGGCCCGGATGAGATCAAGCTGAAGGTCCGCAACTGCTCGACCTGCGGCACTGACGTCAAGATCTTTTACAACGGCCACCAGAACCTCACGCCGCCGCGCATCACGGGCCATGAGATCGCCGGTGAGGTCGTGGATGTGGGCGCCGACGTGAATGCGACCTACGGCTCGAACTGGCACGTCGGCGACCGCGCCCAGGTGATCGCTGCGGTGCCGTGCGGCGACTGCTACGAGTGCAAGAAGGGCTGGATGGCGGTCTGCCAGAATCAGACCTCGGTCGGCTATCAGTACGACGGAGGCTTCGCGGAGTACATGATCGTCCCGCGACAGGTGCTCAAGGTCGACGGCCTCAACCGGATCCCCGACAACGTCGGCTATGACGAGGCCTCGGCCGCCGAGCCGTTCGCCTGCGCGATCAACGCCCAGGAGCTGCTGGGCATCGAGGAGGGCGACAGTGTCGTCGTGTTCGGTGCCGGCCCGATCGGGTGCATGCACATCCGGATCGCACGCGGCGTGTACAAGTCCGGGCCGGTGTACCTGGTCGACGTCAACGCGGAGCGGCTGAAGATGTCGGCTGAAGCGGTGCACCCGGACGAGACCATCGACGGCTCGCAGGTCGACGTCGTCGAGCGTGTCATGGAGCTCACCGGCGGGCGCGGCGCGGACATCATCATCACCGCCACCGCCGCCAACATCACCCAGGAGCAGGCCATCTCGATGGCGGCGCGGAACGGGCGGATCTCGTTCTTCGGCGGGCTGCCCAAGACCGACCCGTTCATCAAGTGCGACTCCAACCTGGTGCACTACCGCCAACTGCACCTCCACGGCGCCAACGGGTCGGCGCCCGAGCACAACAAGCGGGCGCTGGAGTACATCTCCACCGGTCAGGTGCCAGTCAAGGACCTCATCACCGAGCACATCCCGCTCGACCGTGTCCTCGACGCCTTCCAGATCGTCAAGAAGGGCGAGGCCATCAAGGTCACCGTCGAGCCCTGACGGACCCACCCCGGCGGCGTGCACCTTGCCCAGCGGCTCGATCCTGGACCTATGGCCGACATTCCTGCCGGCCCGGGAACCCGCACGAAAGCGCTACGCCTGGTCGGGTCCTCTCCGGTGGGCTCGGGCGCGTCCCGATCGGTGGGGACGCCGCCGAGGTCGGGCGGCAGCCACAGCGGGCTCCGCCCTTGCCGACCCGCCGGGACGGGGTTGAACCGGCCCGCCGGGGTCTGCATGTCCCGGGACTGGGTGCGGCCGGGCCGTGTTGTACTCGTGTCGCCACGTGTCGACGACCTTCTGGACCTCGACGACGGATCCGAACGGCGCCAGGTCGTCGAGCAGGGCGCGAGCGCGGAGGGTCCGTCACGGAGAGGACAAGGAGCGGAGAACACATGTTCGTCACCCTGACCCCCAACCCGAGCTTGGACCGCACGGTGGAGATCTCGGCGCTCGTGCGCGGGGAGGTGCTCCGCGCGACGTCGAACCGAGTTGACCCCGGCGGCAAGGGCGTCAACGTGTCGCGGGTGCTTGCCGCGAACGGTCACCCCACCGTTGCGGTGCTGCCCAGCGGTGGGCTGGACGGTGCCCGCCTGGCTGACCTGCTCGCACCTCAAGGGGTCGTCGCGGTGAGCGTGCCGGTGGAGCAACCGACACGCAGCAACATCACCCTCGTCGAGCCGGACGGCACGACGACGAAGCTGAACGAGGCGGGGCCCGAGCTCAGCCCGGTCGAGCTGGCCGCGCTCGAGGAGAAGTTGCTGGCACAGGCAGGCCGTGCGACGTGGGTCGTGCTGTGCGGGAGCCTGCCGCGCGGCGTGGACGCGGCCTTCTACGCCCGGCTCACCAAACGGCTGCACGACATCGGAGTGAAGGTCGCGCTGGATACCAGCGGGGACCCGTTCGCCGCGACCCTGTCGGCCGAGCCGGACGTCATCAAGCCCAACGACGTCGAGCTCGCCGAGCTGGTCGGCCGCCCGCTCCCGACGTTGGGGGACGTCGCCGCCGCCGCGGCTGAACAGCGTGCCCGCGGCGTGCCGTCCGTGCTGGTGAGCCTCGGCGCGGCCGGGGCGCTGCTAGTTGACGGCACCGGGACTCACCACGCGCAGGGCCCGCGCGTCGAGGTCCGTAGCACGGTGGGCGCGGGGGACTGCACTCTCGCCGGGTTCCTCGCCGGTGGGGCCGAAGGGCCCGACGCGCTGCGACTCGCCGTGGCTTACGGAACCGCCGCCGTCACGCTCCCGGGCAGCGCAGTGCCCGGCCCACCCGACCTGCATCCGGAGCTCGTGGACGTCGTGACCGATCCCGACCCGGGCCGAGCACACTCTCCCAGAGGCGCCTAGCGAGACGACCAACACGACCCGGTAGGGCGCGTCGATCACGACGTGGCATGCACGTGCACGATGAGACGGAATCGCACGCGGAAAGGGAGAAGCAATCACGCCTACCACGCGACCCGCGCCGACGCGCTGCGCCGGCTCGGCCGCAGTTAGAAGTCGCGCGCGGCGTACGACAAAGCCATCGAGCTGGCCGGCAACACCGCCGATACCGCCTACCTGACACGCCGCCAGGACCAGCTGGGGTAGTGCCGCTGCGAAACCTCGTGCGGTCCGGCATCCACGTCTGCACATGCCACCGACAGCGCGGTCATACCGATGAGCGGAACGTCTTCTCATCCGAAATTGCCTGGGATCTTTCGGACATAGCCGATGAGCGGACGCGCCGGAATTGTTGCCTCCGGACGTCCCGTCACGGCGCCGGTCGCACGATCAGCCTGCTACCAGATGCTTTCCGTGCGGATGCTCAGTGCCGGTTCCGTGGCGCCGTTCAAGTCAGACGCCAGAACGCGTTCACGATCTTCCAACCGTCAGGCGTTCGGACGAGATGGAGGTACTCGCGGTATTGCGTCGAGCGGACGACAACGCTGGCGATGTCCTGGTGCACGTCCGTAACCTCGACCTCGATCTCCTGCCCGGAACCCTCCTCGCGGCCGCCACCCCCAGCGGTGGCCTCGAGCATGAAGTCCTTCCCTCTGGTAGGACCGAGCACCGTCCCCTCCTTCTCGCCGGCCCAGCGCTTCACGAGCTCCGGATGAAGGGCCCTGTCCATTCGGGCGACGTCCCCGTCGTACCAGCCCTCGAAATAGTCCAGGGCTGCCTGCGTGACCAGTGCACTGGCAGCGTCCCCCATCATGATCGGTCCTCCCTGGACGCAGCAGTAGACCCATGACTAAGCCAGGCAAAAGCAGCGCAGTCAACGCTCGCACCACCTTGTGACAGCATCAACTCAGGGAGAAGGGAACGTCCGACTTTGCCGGTGATCTGGCTCAGTCACTCGGTCACGGTGTCGGCGTGGCGATGGGCCACCCTCCACTCGCCGCGCTCGCGGCGGTACATCTGGGTGGCGCGCAGCGTGTACGTGCGCGGCTGACCGTCGACAGAAGCCGAGGTGTGCTCAAGGCCGGCTGTATAGGCCATGTCACCCATCACGTCATACGCCAGCAATTCGAACGCGTATGACGTGCAGTCGGAGAAGCTTCTCCCGAGAGCACTGAAAAGCTCATCCAGCTCAGCCTGCCCATAGCCGCTGCGCCACGCACCCAGGACGCTGACCGGCTCGTTGCGGGACCACAGAGCCCGTCGTGGGCCTGCGTCGCCGTTGTGCAGCGCGAACTCCGCTTCGTACAGCGCGGTCTCAACCCAGGCTAGGAAATCGTCGCGGTCGGTCATGGTTCAGGATCCCCCTCCGGCGCCCTCTGACATTCGCGACACTCGAGCTTGTGCGGAGCGTGGGCAACCTGCCTGCATCTGGCGCCTCGTGCGGGGCCGCCCCCCAACCTTGATCAACCTTCCCAATCTGGCGCCCCTTTGTGTCAAGGGGTGGCGAGGAGAATGGGTTTACGGTGGTGTTTGGCGGGTCCGGGATGTGGCTTGTCCGAAGAGCCGATGTCCGGGGTCAGATCGGTCACGCTGGATTGCAGAGTCGTCCCCGAGTGCCCACCCGGGCCCGCTGCCTGTCTGCGCTTCTGGTCGTCGACGATCTGCCGGTAGACGACGTTGGACAGTCGGCGGCGCAGGTATCGCATGGCTTCCATCGAGGTCTTTCCGGCGGCTTTGCCGTCCTTGTGGATGCCGAACCGGCCGACCTCGAGCACTCGGCCGGCCTCGTCGATGACCTCGATCGTCGCCGACCGCTTGTGCGGGTCCATCCCGAGGATCACACCCACCAACGAGCCGTGGGCAGCACGCAGACTGAGAGCGTCTCGCCAGGCACCTTGACTGAGTCTGGCCAGACTCCGGTCCTACGCCAAGGATCTAGTAGTCGCATACCGAGCGGCCTTGCCTGCTGACCGTTGGTTGTTGAGCACGCCGATGGATCGTCGGGCTGGTGTTCAGTCCTGGCCCCGAGGATGTGCCATGTTGTGGGCCGGAGCCGGTTCCCGGTTCCTGCGTAGGCTTGCCGCAGCGGGACACAGTTGGGCCAGGGACCGGATCGCGGTGAGCGGAGACGAGCGATGGACTACGTCCGGTTGGGCCAGTCCGGTCTGCGGGTGAGCCGGATTGCGCTGGGATGCATGAGCTATGGCGACCCGTCGACTGGCTTGCATCAGTGGACGCTGAATGAGGACGCCTCCCAACCGTTCTTCCGTCAGGCGGTCGAGCTCGGCGTCACGTTTTGGGACACCGCCAACGTCTATCAGTTGGGCAGCTCGGAGGAGTTCGTCGGGCGCGCGGTGAAGAGATACGCCCGGCGTGAGGACATTGTCCTGGCCACCAAGGTCTCCGGCCGCATGCATGACGGGCCGGGCGGGCACGGGCTGTCGCGCACGGCCATCCTGGAGCAGATCGACGCCTCGCTGACCCGGCTGGGCACCGACTACGTCGACCTCTACGTGATCCACCGGTTCGACCCCGAGACGCCGGTGGAGGAAACCATGCAGGCCCTGCATGACGTGGTCCAGGCGGGTAAGGCGCGCTACTTGGGGGCGTCGTCGATGTTCGCGTGGCAGTTCGCCAAGCTGCAGCATGCCGCGGACCTGCACGGGTGGAGCCGCTTCGTGGCGATGCAGGACCAGTACAACCTGCTCAAGCGCGAAGAGGAGCGCGAGATGCTCCCCATGTGCGCGGACATGGGGGTCGGTTGCATCCCGTACTCGCCGCAAGGCAAGGGTCGCCTGACTCGGCCGTGGGGCACACAGACGGCGCGCTCAGACAAGGACGCCGTGGCGAAGAGCTTCGACCTTGACGTCGACCGGCCGGTCGTCGATGCGGTCCAGAAGCTCGCGGACGCGCGGGGAATTCCGATGTCTCAAGTCGCTATCGCCTGGCTGTTGTCGAAGCCCGTCGTATCGGCCCCAATCGTGGGCGCCACCAAGCCGCACCATCTTGCGCACGCTGTCGCCGCCATCGATGTCACATTGACCGACGACGAAATCCACATGCTCGAAGCGCCCTACACGCCGCAGGCACCCTACTGGTGGTAGGCCGCCAGTAGGGCACTCCTTGCACCGGCCCTCCACTCTGCGCGTGGCCATACCACGCCACGGGTGTGCGATGAGTTCGGGGCCGGCCCCTCGTCTGCCATCTGGTATGGACAACGCTTCCGACCGGGAACGAGACCGAACCGCCGCTTCGCGTCACCGTCGATGGCGAAGTGTTCGAAGTTTCGGCGCAACCGGATCACCCCGGTCACTACCACTACGCATGGATCTCTGGACCAAATCCCGGCTACGGATTCTCCTCGGCGTCATCGGACGGACGGACGTCCAGGCTCGTCGACCACGAGGAGGCGATCCGGAACTTCCTGTCGCAGGGGGACCTGTGACCGGATACATCGAATAGGGCGCACGCATCTGCCATCCCTCCCCATGTCACTGACGGCAGGGGCTATCTCGTCTCAGATCTCAGAGACAGATTCGGGGATCAGGAAGGTGACGATTATGCGGGTGTTCGTGGCGGGCGGGTCCGGGGCCTTGGGTCGGCGGCTGGTGCCGCAGTTGGTGGCCCGTGGCCACCAGGTGACGGCGACGACGACGGGCCCGGCCAAGCTGGGCTTGCTGCGGCAGTTGGGCGCAGAAGGGGTCGTGATGGACGGACTGGATGCGATGGCAGTCGGTGAGGCGGTGGCCGCGGCCCGACCGGACGCGATCGTGCACCAGATGACCGCACTTTCGGTGGCGCACGCCGGCAAGCCCGATTTCAGGCACCCCGACCGCTGGGCTGTCACCACCACCCGGCTGCGCGCCGAGGGAACGGATCACCTGTTGGCCGCCGCCGAGGCGACCGGCGCACCCCACGTCGTGGCGCAGAGTGTCGCCCTCTGGAACGGAACCTCCGAAGACGGATGGGTGACCGAAGAGGACCCGCTGCCGTCCGACGAGGTGGGGCCGAAGCTGCGCAAAGGGGTGGAAGCGCTCCGTCATGTTGAGGATGTGGTCGTCAAGGCTGGTGGCGCGGCCCTGAGATACGGCGCGTTCTACGGGCCGGGCTCCACCGATGACCTGGTCGAGCTTGTACGCAAGCGACGGTTCCCGCTCGTCGGGGGCGGCACCGGCTACTTCAATTGGGTGCATCTCGACGACGCGGCGAGCGCCACCGTCCTGGCCCTGGAGCAGCAGGCGAAGGGCGTGTTCAACATCGTCGACGACGAGCCTGCCCAGGTCCGGGAGTGGCTGCCGTATCTCGCCGAGAGCGCAGGGGCGAAGCAGCCGATGCGGGTCCCCAGGTGGGTGGCCCGGCTGCTGGCCGGGGAAATGGTGAAGATGCTGACTGACGGGCGCGCGTTCTCCAACGCCAAGGCCAAGCGGGAGCTCGGCTGGGAGCTGCGCTACCCCTCATGGCGCCAGGGCTTCAAAGAAGAGTTGGCGTGACCCGCACCGAGGAGTTCGAGCAGCAGCGGCCGCTGCTGTTCGCGATCGCCTACCGGCTCCTCGGCAGCGTGAGCGAGGCAGAGGACGCGGTCCAGGAGACCTGGCTGCGCTACGAGACCTCTCCGACACAACCCACCTCACCCAAGTCCTTCCTCTCGGCCGTCGTGACCCGGATCTCGATCGACGTGCTGCGCTCGGCCCGCGTACGGCGGGAGGAGTACGTCGGGCAGTGGCTTCCCGAGCCGCTGCTTACCGACCCCTACGAGGATCCGGCGCGGTCGGCGGAGCTGGCGGATTCGGTGTCGATGGCGGCCCTGGTACTGCTCGAGCGGCTCAGCCCGCTCGAACGGGCGGTGTTCGTACTGCGCGAAGTGTTCGGGTTCGGCTTCGGCGAGGTCGCGTCGGCGGTGGGCAGGTCGGAGGCGGCGTGCCGCCAGCTCGCGGTGCGGGCGCGGCGCCACATGGACGCGGGGCGCCCTCGGTTCGACGCGGACCGGCGGGAGCGGGAGGAGCTGGCGGCGCGGTTCTTCGACGCGCTCCGAGAAGGCGATCTCGACGGCCTGCGGGAGCTGCTCGCCGCTGACGTTCAGATGGTCGGCGACGGCGGCGGCAAGGCCCCAAGTTTTGCCAGGACCGTCTTCGGTGCCGAGAACGTGGCCCGGGTGCTTGCCTCGATCTACCCCTGGGTCGTTCGGATCGGAGTGACGTTGGAGCCACACGTCGTGAACGGCCAGCCGGGCGCGATCCTCCGCGATCGGGACGACAAGGTGCTCACCACCTTGACGCTTGACGTACTCGATGGGCAGATCCAGACCATCCGCTCCGTGATCAACCCCGACAAGCTCGGGCACGTGGGTCCGGTAGCCGACGCCTGGGCGCTCAGTCGCGAGGTGAACCAGGCACGCCGGCCCACGGACTGACCGCAAAAGCTGACGCCCGCCACACTCTCTGCTCGGTTGGGCGGCAGAAGCATTCCAGCGGGAACGTCCTCAACTGCCGCGGCGGGCGCCTTGGAGTCCCTGCGCGTAGCCTGTCGTCATGATCCGGGAGGCCGGTGGCGTGTTGGCGCGTTCCTGGGTCGTGTTCACGTCCACCGCGGTCTTGGCGCTTGCCCTGGCGGCGCCACTGCTGGGTACGGCACCGGTCGACGCCGCCCCGAGTACGGGTGTGGCGTTGTTGGCGCTTGTCCTGACCGTGCTGATGGCCGTCGGTAGCCGGTACGCCCGGCTTCCCGCTCGCGCGGTCTCGGTTGGTGCCCTGGGGTCGATCACCCGGGAACCCGAGGTGACGGCGGGACTAACAGACCCGCCCCATCACCCGCTTCGCCCTCGTGCTCCTGGGCTGGCCTGACGCTCGCCTTCGAGCGGGCTGACGGCCATCCACTTTCACGATCCTGGGAGCACCGATGTCTTTTCTCGACCCGTTGACGCACGCCCTGGCAGCGGTCATCGCCGCCGCCCATACGGGCCTCACTTCACTCGGCGCCGATCCCACGTCAGGAACCACCTGGCTGTTGTGCATCGCCGCCGTTGTCACCGCGGTACGCCTCTCGCTGTTGCCGCTCGCCGTGCACGGTGTCCGTCTCGCCCACGCTTCGGCACGGGCACGGCCGAAGCTGCAGGAACTCGCCGAGCGCTACCGCGGCCGCAAGGACGCAAAGAGCCTGCGCGCCTTCAGGGATGAGCGCCGTCGCGTCGCGTCGGAGCACGGCATGTCCCGACTCGGCTGGCTGCCGCTGCTCGCGCAGGTGCCGATTTGGCTGGCGCTCTACCGGTTGTTGGCCGAGGTTGCTGCCGGTCACACCGTCGGAGCGATGAGCGCGGGGCTGGTCGCCTCCCTGGGCGGTGCGACCCTGCTCGGCGTACAGCTGACCCAGCGCGGATATCTCGGCGCCGGGCTGTCGCATCTAGCGGTGGTCGCTGGGCTGGCGTGCGCGATCGCCGCGTTGTCGTACCTCACGCAGAGGTACCTGGTTACCCCCAACACCGTGACCACTGGGATGCCCGACGCGATGGTTCAGGCACAGCAAGTCATGCCTGCCCTCTCCGCGCTGGGCTTGCTCGTGGCTGGCGGGCTGGTACCCGTGGCGCTACTTGGCTACTGGTTCTGCAACGCGGTCTGGACGCTCGGCCAGTCTGCAGTGGTGTGGCGATGGTTCCCCACGCCGGGGTCGCCCGCCGCTGCGAGGCGGGCAACACGTCAATAGTGCTCGCTCTGACACCTTTGGCCACGTCCACGCGTAGTAGACGACGGTGGCGAGCAGGGCTACCTCGATGCTGCTGCCCAGGATGTAGTACCTCCACTCGCCGACCGCGCCGGCGATGATCGTGACGGCGTAAGCGATGCCGAGGGCGATGTTGGCGATTCGGTTGATGTGCGGACGCAGGACGAGCGAGCCGAACACCATCAGGCTGGGGATGACCACATATGCAGTGGTCGCGAGGAGGAATGACTGGTCGACGGTGAAGCCCCCGACCTCACCGGCTTCGACGTCGGCTCGAAAGTCGGATCGGTAGAAGCTGAACAGGTCGACGTAGGCGAACACGAACAGCGTCGACGCCCACAAAGCTGAGATCTTGGTCCTCACGTTGACGGGGCACGGGTCGAACGCGTTTCCGGATGTGCCCATGACAAGCCCTTTCCCACTTGTCGACACCGAACGCGACGCTAGGCGGGATGGTCTCGCTCGCATCGGTGGAACACCGGACGCAACGCCCGAGGCGGGCTCGTTCTCGCTGGCATCGGGTGGACCGCCCCGGAGTCCGCGCCTGGTTCGCGCAATGCGACGCCTGACAGTGGATTGCGTCGAGCAGCGAACCGCACCCTTGGCCGAACGTCCGTGTTTGCAAAGCCTCTTTGCAAATCCGCTTTGCACGACGTACGCTCGCTGGCATGGCCGCGAAACGCAAGACTCTTCGGATCACCGACGAGCGAGTCCTGGAGGTGCTGGCGCATCCGTTGCGGGGCAGGCTGCTTGCGTTGCTCCGTGTCGAGGGCCCGGGGACGGCCAGCAAGCTCGCCCAGCGCGTCGGCGAGTCGAGTGGGGTCACGAGCTACCACCTGCGCAAGCTCGCCGCGGTCGGGTTGGTGGAGGAAGACGTCGAGCGCGGCACTCGCAAGGAGCGGTGGTGGAGCTCGGCACACCAGCTGACGAGCTGGTCGCCGGCCGACTTCCTCGGCAACCCCGCGGCGCATCGGGCCTCGACGGACCTGCGACTCAACTACTACCGCTGGTTGTTTCGGCTGCTGCAGCAGCGCCTCGCGGAGGAAGCCGAGTGGGACAAGGCGTGGATCAAGGCCGCCAACGATTCCGACGACTACCTGACGCTGACGCCGGCCCAGGCCGAGGCTATGGCCAGGGAGGTCTGGGAGGTCGTCCAGCGCTACCGGGCTGAGAGCGACGTCGACGCACCCGGGGCGGCCCGCGTGATCTGGTGGCAGCACGTGGTGCCGATCTTCGGCGAGCTGCCGCTATGAGCCCGCTGAGCGCCCAGGCGGCGTTGCGCCGGTTCCTGGTCCTGACCGCACTGCGCTGGCTGCCGGGCGGGTTCTTGATCCCGGTCTTCGTGCTGTTGCCGCTCGACCGCGGCCTCGGACTCGCCGAGATCGGGCTGGCGTACGCGACGCAGGGGTTCGTCGTACTCGCCCTCGAGCTCCCCACCGGCGGCCTCGCCGACACTATTGGCCGGCGCCGGGTGCTGCTTGCCTCCACGGTCCTGTCGCTCGCCGCAATCGCACTGTTCACCGTGACCGACAGCTTCGCCGAGCTCGTCGTGGTCGCGGCGCTGATGGGCGTCTACCGCGCGCTGGACAGTGGCCCATTGGAGGCGTGGTACGTCGACGCCGCTCTGGCCGCCGATCCGGACGCCCCGATTGACCGCGGCATGAGCGCCCACGGCACGGTGCTCGGCGTCGCGATCGCCGCTGGCGCGATCACCAGCGGAGTGCTTGTCGCGCTTGACCCGGTGCCGGGCGTGAACCCACTCGTCGTACCCGTCTTCGCCGCCCTGGTTCTGCAGGCAATCGGCGCAGTAGCCATCGCCATGCTGATGGTCGAGCACCGCCCCGCTGTCGCCGGCACGGTCTGGGCACAGGTGAAGCAGACGCCGCGCACCGTCGCCGCCGGCGTCCGGTTGCTCCGTACCTCGCACGTCCTGCTCGCGCTGGTGTGCGTCGAGCTCTTCTGGGGCTTCGGAATGGCGACGTTCGAGAGCCTGCTGCCGGTTCGGCTGGCCGAGGTGAGCGGCGGGACCGAGGCTGCCGCCGCGATCACCGGCCCGGCCGCATCTGTGGCCTGGCTTGCCTCCGCGGCCGGTGCGGCGGTGACCGCGAGGCTGGGCCGGCGGATCGGGATGGCGCCGGTCGGCGCCCTGACGCGGGTGCTCCAGGGCCTCGCGGTCGCCCTCATGGGCTTCCTGGGCGGCGTGACCGGCATCCTGATCGCCTATCTCGCCTGTTACGCCGTGCACGGGTCGTCGAACGCCGCGCACGCGACACTGCTGCACCGACAAGCCACCGGCGAGGTACGCGCCACCGTCGTCTCGCTCAACTCGATGATGTCGCAGCCGGCCGGTGCGATCGGCCTGATCGTCCTCACCGCGATCGCAGAAGGAATCTCAGTCAGCGTCGCGATGTACGTCGGCGCCGCGGTCCTGGCGCTCGCTGCGCCGCTCTATGTGCCGGCGTGGCGGCAGGAACGCAACCGCGCCAGGCAGACCGTCTCGTTGTAACCGCTTGCACGGTGCGCAGCCCCGGGCATGCAAGTAGGTTCCTCGAACGATGGGTGCCGCGGTTCAGGTCGTGGGGTCATCGCTGCCCGGCGGACCGGTGAGGACTGTGGGGGCGTACTCGAGCAGTTGGATCCTGCCGTCGAATGTACGGCTGGCGACCATCTCGAGGCCGACGTCGGGATAGCCGTCGTAGATCCGCTCCCGCCCAGTGCGGCCGGTGATGACGGGGAAGACGACCACGCGGAAGCGGTCGACGAGGCCGGCCTCGAGCAACGACCGGCACAAGGTGAGGCTGCCGATCGTGCGTAACCCACTGGTGCTGTCCGCCTTCAGCGACCGTACGGCTTCGACCGGGTCCTCGTTGACCAGGCGTGTGTTGGCCCAGGCCAACGGCTCCTCGAGGGTGGAGGAGAACACGACCTTGGGCGACTCGGTCAGCTGCGCGAGGCCGTCGTCGTCGGACTCGGACGCAAAGCCAGACATCAACCGATAGGTGGTCGCCCCCATCAGTGTCGTGTAGCGGCCTTCCGGCGACTGCTCGAGCGACGCAAGATACGCCAGATACTCAGGTCCCTCGAGGCCCCAGAACCCCGGCCAACCCTCCGCTGCGGCGTAGCCGTCGAGCGACGTGATGAAGTCCACCAACAGTTCTGGCATCAGGTTTCCTCCGTTCTCAGCGCGTCATGGTCCTCAGGCCGTGTCGGCGGCGCGCTCCAGCTCGGCGACCTCGATCTTGCCCATCTTGAGCATCGCCTCCATCGCACGGCGGGCGCGCTCCGGGTCAGGATCGTTGACCAACTCGTCCAACCGACGCGGGACAATCTGCCACGACAACCCGAACCGGTCCTTCAGCCAGCCACACGGGCCAGGCTCGCCGCCGTTCGCCGTCAGCGACTCCCAGAGCCGATCCACTTCCGCCTGGTCCTCGCAGTCGATGACGAAGGACACCGACTCGTTGAACCTGAACTCCGGGCCGCCGTTGAGACCCTGGAACTGCTGGCCGGCGAGCGTGAAGTCCACGGTCAAGACCATGCCCGCCGGCCCAGACGGCGTGTCCGCCGGGGACCTCCAGACATCGTCCACGTGGCTGTCCGGCAACAGCGTCACGTAGAACTCGGCCGCCTCCTCGGCGTTGCCGTCGAACCAGAGACAAGGAAACACCTTGGCCATAGCCATCGCCTCCTCCTTCCGCTGCAGATGTCGAAACACAGCGTTGCGCAACTCGTGGGCGCCGCACATGGGTGGCGTCTCGCTGGGGGCAGCGGACCATAGGCACCAGGACGGCGGCGCCGAGACCCCCACGCATGCCCTTGCCGGCCTTGCGGCACGTGGCTAGAGCGAGGCTGACAACGCGTCCGTCAACAGTGCGACGAGCGCCTCGAGCTGGACGTCGGTCGCCGATGACACCTCTTCGTCCGAGCCGTCGAGTGCCCTGGCGGCGAGTCCGGCCTTGCTGTCGATGAGCTCCGCGATCTTGGTGTCGATGGTCTGCGCAGCGATGATGCGCCAGGCGGTGACGGGCTCTGCCTGACCGATGCGGTGCACGCGGTCGATGGCCTGCGTCTGCTCGGCGTCGGTCCAGGAGAGCTCGGCGAGCACCAGGTTGGAGGCGACCTGAAGGTTGATGCCGACGCCCGCAGCCATCAGCGAGCAGACCGCGATGGAGACGTCGGGATCGTTCACGAAGGCGTCGATGTTCTTCTGGCGCTTCGTTGTCGTCTGATCGCCCCGGATCGACGCGTGGCGAATGCCGCGCTTGGTGAAGGTCTCTTCGGCGAGGTCCATCACGTCGACGTGCTTGGCGAAGAAGACAACCTTGCCGACGCTGTGTGCGAGCTGCGCGGCGTAGTCGGCGGCCAGGCCGGCCTTGGCCTGGCCGATGCGTCGCATCATGCTGAACACGTGCTCGCCGGTCTTCGAGTTGGCCGCATCAGCCAGCTCCCACTCGGCGACCCGGCGTACGAGGGCGTGGTCGATGCCCGTCATCTGGACACCTGTGGTCCGCGTCTTGAGTGCGCTCTCGTAGCGAGACATGAGGCGGCCGGCGAGCTCGCGCTCGGCATCGCGGATCGAGCGGCCGACGGCGTCGTCGAGCTCGACGGGGAGGTCGGCGATGCGGCGGGCGGGGATGTCAGCGGCCACGTCGACCTTGCGGCGACGCACGATGCCCAGATCGATCACGCAGGCGCGGGCGGCGGAGTAGAACCCGGGATCCGCCGGTGTCAGGCCGGTCCGCTCCAGGGACTCCATGAGCTCGCCGCGCGGCTTCTTCTCGTCGATCCAGCCGAGGAACTGCCAGATGGCCGTGAAGTCCTCGATGTCGTTGATCAGCGGGGTGCCGGTGAGTGCCATCAGCAGGGGGCGTGCGGTGCGGGCCCGGATGCGTTCGGAGAGCTGCAGGACGTGCTGCGAGCGCTGCGACTTCTTGTTCTTGATGAAGTGCGCCTCGTCGACCACCATGCCGCGGAAGCCGAGGTCGCCGAGCCAGCCGATGTGACGGTCGAGGAGCTCGTAGTTGACGACGACGATGTCGGCGAAGCCGTCGATCGTGTCGCCGTCTCCGTGGACGACGGTGGCCGGGTGGCCGGGCGTCCACAACGCGGCCTCGCGAGCCCAGTTGGTCTTGACGACGTTGGGTACGACAGCGAGCAGTGGGTAGGCGTGGGCGGCCTGCGCGGCGAGCAGTGCCTGAGCCGTCTTGCCCAGGCCCGGCTCATCGGCGAGCAGGAAGGTCCGGTGGCCGCGCTTCGTCGCGGCGACCACCTGCGCCTGGTGTGGCATCAACTGCATTCCATGCGGCGCTCGGAGGGAGGACGGTTCGGGAAGGGCCATGCATGCCGAGGCTCCGGCGGCGGCGTACTCGAACGAGTTGAGCAGGGGGCCGATCAGCTCCCAGCTGGCCAGCAGGCGCGCCCGCGGCTCGCGTGCGCCGACGTGCGTGTAGTCGGGAGCGAGGAAGGGATTGGCAAGCTGTCGCGAGACGACCGACTGCGGCACGACTTGACGCTTGGTCGTGGCAGGGTCGGCTGCGGCGGGCTCGCTGGTGGTGACCTCGTCGGCCGTGGGCTGCAGACCGGCCGCGATCTGCATGTCGCGCTTGAGTGACCTGGCCGCGTCGGACATGACAGCGTCCTCGGCGAGCAGCGCGAGGAGCGAGGTGTCGCGGACGGCGGACTTGGCCAGGATCGTCGCGATCCCGTCGAGCCGCTTGAGCTGCCCGGCACGGAAGGCGTCACTTCTCGTCTGGTCAGCCTTGACGCGGGCGCGTTCCTCGCGCACCAGCAGGGCGACGACCTGGAACTTGGTGCGTGCCGAGGGCCGCAAGGGACCGCGCTGAACGTCAGCTTCGACCTCGCGCACGCCGCGCGCGAGGATCGGGATGATGCCCTCGTTGTCGAGGCCGCGGTCACGACGCGGCTGCGGGGCCGTTTGGGTCGCGCCGGACCGGCGCTTGCCTCCTCTAGCCAATAGCTCCTCCTGTGCAAATACCGGGCCGGCTGGCTTGCGGCCGAGCGCAAACCGCACGCGGACGCCGATGAGGCGTACGGCGGCTGGAGCCTCGGTGGCCGCACCATGCGGTCGGATCACCTCGGCTACCGCAGAGACATGATTCTCGCTTGACGAGCGTCACCGCGGAGGCCGATGTGCAACCAATTCTAGCGTACGGCGGCTAGGCGCGGATGCGCGTCATCGTCGGGTCGTACAGCGGACGCAACGACGCGGTGACCGGGAACAACCTTCCGGCGATGTCGACCTCCCAGTCGCCGGTGTCGAGATAGGCCTGGTCCACCGGCTCGCCGGCCTCCACCATCGCGAGGCCGACGGCGCCCCCGAGCGTGTGACCGTACGAGGCCGCGCGCACATAGCCCACGGCCTTGCCGTCCCGGAAGACCGGCTCGGCGTGGAACATCATCGGCTCCGGGTCGCGCACCAGGACCTGCACGAGCCGCCGGGTCAGTGGGCCCTCGGCCTTCTTGGCGAGCACCGCGTCGCGCCCGATGAACTCCGGCTTGGACAGGTCGACGGCGAAGCCCAGCCCGGCCTCGAGCACGGAGTCGGTGTTGTCGATGTCGTGCCCGTAGTCGCGGTAGCCCTTCTCCATGCGCAGGCTGCTCAGCGCCTTCAGCCCGGCGTGCCGCATGCCGGCGGCCCGGCCGGCCGCGACGACCCGGTCGTACACGTGGGTCGCCTGCTCCGCGGGGACGTACAGCTCGTAACCGAGCTCGCCGAGGTAGGTGATGCGCACGCAGAGCACCCGGGCGAAACCGATGTCGATCTCCTTCGCCGTGCGGAACGGGAAGGCCTCGTTGGACAGGTCGGCGGAGGTGACCGACTGGAGCACCTCGCGCGACCGCGGCCCCTGGACGTTGAGCTGCGCGTAACCGCCGGTCACGTCGGTGACGAAGGCGTGCCCGTCGCCCAGGTGGTGGCGCATCCACGTCTCGACGTGGCGGTGGGCGGTGTCGGTCGCGACCACCCAGAACCGGTCGTCGGCGAGCTTGGTCACCGTCAGGTCGGCCTCGATCGTGCCGCCGTCGTTGAGCCACTGGGTGTACGTGATGAGTCCCGGCTCGCCGTCGACATGGTTCGCCGAGAGCCGGTCGAGGAAGGCTCCGGCGTCACGGCCCTCCACCCGGAACTTCGACATGAACGACATGTCCATGCAGATGACGCCCTCGCGGGCGGCCCGGTGCTCTTCCGCCCAGTAGGGGAACCAGTTCTGCCGCCCCCAGGACAGGCGCTCGACCACCGGCTCGACCCCGGCGGGCGCGTACCAGTCCGGCGACTCCCACCCGCTGACGTCGCGGAAGTAGGCGCCCGCGGCGGCGAGCCGGTCGTGCCACACCGACGTCTTGGCGCCGCGCGCGGTCTGCATCGACTTCGTCGGGTAGTGGCACTGGTAAACCTGGCCGAGCGACTCGACGGTGCGCGTGGCGAGGTACTCCGGGTTGGCCTGGTAGGCGTGCAGCCGGTCGATGTTGAGCCCGGTGACGTCGATGTCCGGCCGGCCGTCGACGATCCACTGGGCGACGGCCCGACCGATCCCGCCGCCGGTCAGGATGCCGATCGAGTTGAGCCCGGCGGCGACGAAGTAGTTCTTGAGCTCCGGCGCCTCGCCCACGACCGGCTGCAGGTCGGGGGTGAAGCTCTCCGGGCCGCAGAAGAACTTGCGGACGCCGGTGTCCAGCGAGATCGGCACCCGGCGCATCGCCTTCTCCAGGTATGGGCCCATGCGGTCCCAGTCCGGGCGCAGCTCGCCGAAGGAGAAGTCATCCGGGATGCCGCCGACCTGCCAGGGCGCGCAGACCTCCTCGAACAGGCCGATCATCAGGCCGCCGCCCTCCTCGCGGAAGTACCCGTAGGAGCCCGGGTCCTCCAGCACCGGCCATGCCTTTGATATCCCCGCGATCTCGTCCGTGATCAGGTAGTAGTGCTCTGCCGCCTGGAGCGGGACGCTGACGCCCGACATCGCCGCCAGCTGCCGGGCCCACATGCCCGCGCAGTTCACGACGTATTCCGCCTCGATGTCGCCGTACGGGGTACGGACACCCGTGACTGCGCCGTTGTGCGTAAGGACGTCGCTGACGGGCACGCCCTCGACGATCGTCGCCCCGGCCATCCGCGCGCCCTTGGCCAGCGACATCGTCACGTCGACCGGGTTGGCGCGACCGTCCTCCTTGACGTAGAAGCCGGCCAGGATGTCGTCCGTACGCGCCAACGGGAAGAGCTCACCGACCTCGCGTGCCGAGATCTCGTGCACGTCCACTCCGCAGTAGCGGTTGAAGGCCGACACGCGGCGATACTCCTCCAGCCGGTCCTCGTCGGTCGCCACTTCAATGAAGCCCACGGGCATGAAGCCGGTCGACAAGCCGGTCTCGGCCTCGAGCCGGGTGTAGAGGTCGCGGGTGTACTTCCGGAACTCGGTCGAGGTCTCGGAGGTCGACCCGAACGTGACCACGAGCCCGGCGGCATGCCAGGTCGTGCCGGACGTCAGCTGGTCGCGCTCCAGCAGCACCACGTCGCGCCAGCCCAGGTGGGCGAGGTGGTAGGCCACGGAGGTGCCGATGACTCCTCCGCCGATGATCACGACCCGGGCACGCTGAGGCAGGACTGGTGGAGCCATGGCCGGAGCGTACGTCACCGGCGGCATGCCGACCCTCGCCCCCCGACGCGATATTTCGTTAGCAGAGGTAATGAGTTATGCTAACGAATATGCCCACGCCCACCCCGGTCCGCAGCGATACTGCTCTCGCGAGCGCGTTGCGGATCTCGGTGCAGCGCCTCGTACGGCGACTGCGCAGCGAGCGGGCGGCCGGCCTCACGCTCAACCAGCTGTCCGCCATGGCCTGCCTGCAGAGCAAGGGTCCGCTCACCGTCGGCGAGCTCGCCCAGGCCGAGAAGGTCCAGCCGCCGTCGATGACGCGCACCGTGACATCCCTGGTGGAGCTGGGCTACGTCACTCGCACGGCGGCCGAGGTCGACCGGCGCCAGGTGCTAGTCGCGCTCACCGACTCGGGCGCCGCATTGCTCGCCGAGGACCGCCGCCGCCGGGACGCTTGGCTGGCCCAGCGGCTGCGCGAGCTCACCCCTGACGAACGAGATCTCCTGCGCCGCGCGGCGCCGATCCTGGAAAGGCTGGCCCTGGTTTGAGTCCGACGTTCCGATCGCTGCACCACCACAACTACCGGCTGTTCTGGTCAGGGATGGTGGTCAGCAACATCGGAACGTGGATGCAGCGAGTCGCCCAGGACTGGCTCGTCCTGCAGCTCACCGCGGGCAGCGCTGTCGCGCTCGGCATCACCACCGGCCTGCAGTTCCTGCCGATGCTGGCGAGCCCGCTCGGCGGGTTGCTCGCCGACCGGCTGCCCAAGGTCAAGATCCTCAAAGTCACCCAGGTGGCGCTGGCCGCGCTGGCGTTGACGCAGGGCATCCTCACGCTCAGCGGCGCCATCCAGGTGTGGAACGTCTACCTCCTGGCCTTCCTGCTCGGCGTCGTCAACGCCCTCGACACGCCGGCACGACAGTCGGTCGTCGGCGAGCTCGTCCCGGTCGAGGACCTGCCCAACGCGGTCGGGCTCAACAGCGTCTCCTTCCAGACCGCCCGCATCGTCGGGCCGGGAGTGGCCGGCCTGCTGATCATGCTCGTCGGCATCGGCTGGGTCTTCGTCCTCAACGCGCTGACGTTCCTTGGCCCGCTGCTCATGCTCATGCGGATGCGCGGCCTCACGCCGCCGCGCCGCAGGGCCAAGGACAGCGGTGGCCTGCGCGCCGGCCTCGCCTACGTGCGTGGACGCCCCGATCTCCAGCTGATCATGGCAGTCGCGTTCTTCACCGGCACGTTCGGCCTCAACTTCCAGATGACGATGGCCCTGATGTCCACTGAGGTCTACGGCAAGGGCGCCGGCGAGTTCGGCCTGCTCGGCTCGATCCTGGCGATCGGCAGCCTGGCGGGCGCCTTGCTGGCGGCCCGCCGTGGCCAGGTCAGTCACCGGTTCGTGGTTGCCGCGGCGGTGCTGTTCGGAGCCGTGGAGATCGCGGCGAGCACCATGCCCACGTACGCCTTGTTCGCGATCTTCCTGACGCTTGCCGGGTTCACCGCGCTCACGCTCATGACCGCGATCAACAGCTACATGCAGACAACCGTCGACCCCGGCATGCGGGGCAGGGTGATGTCGCTCTACCTGCTGGTGTTCATGGGCGGCACCCCATTCGGCGCGCCGCTCGTTGGATGGGTCGGCGAGCACCTGGGCCCCCGGTGGACGATCGCCGGCGGCGGACTGGCCACCGCGCTGGGCGCCATCGCCGTGACCGCGGTGTTCGCCGCGCGGAGTGGCCTCGAGATGCGACCGGTGAGGTGGCGAGCGCGGTCGGCTGCGGCAGGATCGTTGGCATGAGCACTCGGCTGCCGTACGACGCCTACCTTCGGCACCTCGACGCCGACGGGCAACGCCTGCGGGAGATAGCCGCTCCCCATCTCGACGCCGACGTGCCTTCCTGCCCGGGCTGGACCGTGACCGACCTCGTCGATCACGTCGGGGAGGTCTACCTGCACAAGGTCCACTGCCTGCGACACGGCCGGCCGAGCGCCTGGCCGGCGGAGCGTCCCGAGCAGCCGCCGCTGGACAAGCTCGAATCGGCGCACTCCGCCCTCCTCGCCGAGCTGCGCGCCCGGGACGAGACGACCGAGGCCTACACCTGGTGGCCGGCCGAGCAGACCGCAGGTTTCTGGGCGCGTCGCATGGCTCAGGAGTCAGTCGTGCACCGCATCGATGCCGAACAGGCTGCCGACGACGTCACGAGCATCGACGCGTCCCTGGCGCTCGACGGCGTCGACGAGGTGCTCACGAGATTTCTTGGCGATCCCGGCCTTGGGTGGCCGGTTGCCGAGATCCCGCCGGCCACCGTCGTCCTGCAGACCCGCGACCGCTCCTGGACCGTCTGTCTCGAGTCCGACTCCGTCGCGGTCGAGCCCGGCACCGTCGGCGACAAGGCCGATGCCACCGACGCGGTCGTTGCCGGCGACCCTGTCGATCTGCTGCTGTGGCTCTGGGGGCGTGGTCCGATCGACGCGCTGCGCACGGACGGCAGTGCGGCGACGCTGACGTTGCTCAGCGAGCGCATGGCTGTCGCCACGCAGTGAGGCTGTTCGTCGCCGTCTCCCCGCCGGCTCCGGCGCGGGCCGACCTCCAGACCGGGCTGCGCGCGGCGCGTGCCCTCGACGCCGCGGGGGCTCTCCGCTGGTCACGGCCGGACACGTGGCACCTGACGCTGGCCTTCCTCGGTGAGGTGCCCGACGAATCCCTGCCCGAGCTGAGGGCGCGGCTGGGCAGAGCCGGTCGCCGGCACCACGAGCACGAGGTCGCCTTCCGTGGCGCCGGCAAGTTCGACGGCCGGGTCCTCTGGGTCGGCCTTGATGGGGCGCGAGCCGAGCTCCGCGCGCTCGCCCAGTCGGTGCAGGCGGCCTGCCGGCGCAGCGGGATCACGATGGAGGACCGGCCCTTCCGGCCGCACCTCACAGTCGCCCGGGCCACCGCACCGCAAGACCTCCGACCGTTCGTCGACGCGCTCCGCGGCTACGCCGGGACCCGCCTGGCCAGTCCACTCGTACTCGCTCATGCGCTCCCAGCTCGGCCAGGGCCCAGCACGGTCTGCCCTGCACACCGTCGTCGAGAGCTGGCCGCTCAGTGGGAGGGTGACTGGTGATCACTGAACGGCTGCGCCGTGCCGGCATCGCGACGGGTGTCGTCTTCGCCGTGAGCGGCGTCGCGCAGGGCACCTGGGCCTCTCGCATCCCCGCCCTGCGCGACGCCGTTGGCGCGACCGAGGCCGAGCTCGGCCGGGCGCTGCTGGCCATGGGCATCGGGTCGTTGCTGTCGATGCCGCTCACCGGGCGCGTCGTCTCGCGCGTCGGGAGCAAGCGGGTCATCACGATCACCGCCGCGGTTGCGCTTACCGCGATGGTCATGCTCGCGTTCGCCTCGTCGGTGCTCATGCTCGCTGCCGCGCTCTTCGTCTTCGGCTTCTCCTACGGCGCGTGGGACGTGGCCATGAACGTGCACGGCCACGCCGCCGAGTCACAGGCAGGCCGCGACTGGATGCCGCGCTACCACGCGATGTGGAGCTTCGGAGCGATGATCGGCGCCGTCCTTGGCGTCGGTGCCGCGGCCCTCGACGTGTCGCCCCGCGGACACTTCCTGACCGCTGCACTGGTTTCGGCACCGGTGCTGGTGGTCGCGCTCACGATGTTCATCTCCGACCGGGCAGTGGCAGCCGCGGCCGACGAGCACGCGCATGACCAGCCCCGCGCCGCCCGACGGTTCCTGAGCCCGCGCCTCGCCGCCATCGGCGCGCTCACGCTCAGCGGGACGATCGCGGAGGGCGCCGCATCCGACTGGTTTGCGCTGCTGCTCGCCGACGAGCGCGGCGCGACGGAGGCGGGCGCCGCGGCCGGCTACACGGTGTTCGCGCTCGCCATGGGCCTGACGAGGTTTGCCGGGCCGCAGATCATCGCCTGGCGCGGTCGGACGGCCGCGCTTCGCCTTGCGGGTGTCGCGCTGACGGTCGGGGTCGTGGTCACACTCGCGGTGCCGGTGCTCGCGGCCGCCTATGTGGGCGCGCTGCTGTGGGGGCTCGGCGCCGCGCTCGTGTTCCCGGCTGCCATGAGCGCGGCGGGCGAGACGCCGGGCCGATCGGCCGACGCCATCGCGTTCGCGGCGACACTCGGCTACGCGGCGATCCTTGTGGGCCCGCCGCTGATCGGCTTCCTCGGCCACGCGATCGGCCTCGGCACCGCGCTCTGGGTCGTGGCCATCGGCGGGCTCGGCGTGTTCCTGTTCGCCCCGGCCGCAGCCGAGCGGCGAGCCGCCGTGCGGGATGCGTGAGACTGGGCGCATGCCGGTCCCGCTGCAGACGGCGCTCGAAGCGCTGCGCGCCGACCTGACGGCCGACACACTGGTGCGCGCGGTGGCGGCCGGTCGACGCAAGGGCCAGGAGCCCCCGCCCTGGCGTAAGCAGGAGCTGCGTTTCGTCGATCTTGCGGAGGGGCCGCACCTGCAGGTGGTGTCGTACGACGACACGCAGGCGTTCACCCGCAACGTGCCTGCGGACGCCGCCGCCGAGGTCATCGCCGAGGCCCTCGCCCAGCCCTACGGCAACTGGCACGTCGACACGCTCAGCGACACCGTGCAGGTGCGGGTGACCAAGCGCGGCGAAGCGCTCGTCCACCGCCGCGCCCGCGAGCTGGACATCGACATCGCGGAGGCGCGCCGACACGACCGGGCCAAGCCTCGCCTGCTCGATCCGGCCGACCCGCTGCTTCGTGCAGTCGGCATCAGCGACGCCGCGGGTCGGGTGAAGCCGAGCCGCACCGCCAAGCTGCGGCAGATCGAGGACATGCTGCGCACGCTCGAGCCGGTGGTGACCGAGCTGCCCGACGGGCCGCTGCGCGTGGTGGATCTCGGCTGCGGCAACGCCTACCTCACCTTCGCCGCCTACCGGTTCCTCACCCAGCGACGCGACGGTGGTGTCGACCTCGTCGGGGTCGACGTCAAGGCCCAGGCCCGCGAGCGCAACTCGGCCGTCGCCGAGTCACTCGGCTGGGCGGGCCACGCCCGGTTCATCGAGGGGCGCATCGGTGACGTCGAGCTCGACCAGCGGCCCGACCTCGTGCTCGCGCTGCACGCGTGCGACACAGCAAGCGACGACGCGCTCGCGCAGGTCGTGCGCTGGCAGGCGCCGGTAGCCCTGGTCGCGCCCTGCTGCCATCACGACCTGCAGGCCCAGCTGCGCGGCAGCCCGGCGCCGAGCCCGTACTCGCTGCTCACCCGGCACGGCATCCTGCGCGAGCGGCTCGCCGACGGCCTCACCGATGCGCTGCGCGCGCGCGATCCTGCGCATGCTCGGCTACCGCGTCGACGTGGTGGAGTTCGTGGAGTCCAAGCACACCCCCCGCAACGTGGCGCTGCGGGCAGTGCGTACGAACTCGCCGGCGACACCCGAGAGCGTCGCGGACTATCTGGAGCTGACCCGCACCTGGGGTGTCACCCCGGCACTGCAGCGGCTGCTGGGCGAGGAGCTCGCGCCGGTGTTCAGCCGCGCGCACGTCCTGCCCTGAGCACAATCCCCCGAACGGATGATGGGCCGATCACCCGGTCAGCGCGTTGTGGCCAAACGGCTGATGGCGACGGGACTCGGCGCGCGGCTAACGTCCATAGCAGCCGCCTGGGGGAGGCGGGTAGCCGCGAACTCGGGGGGGAGCGGCAGGCAGGGGGGCCAGCGCCCGGGACACCGACGACATTCGTTGGCGGACCGGGCGCACCTCTCTGTCGCTCGGGCACCGTTACCGTCGGCGCTGTCCCAGCAGCACGATCATCGCTGCCGCAGCGAGCAGCACCGGCACGATGAGGAATGCCGCAGACACTCCCACGACGTCGGCCAGCGCACCGAGGACGAACGGGCCGCCGCCGCTGGCGAGTCCGGCCGCAAGCGCAGCGCGGCCGGACGCCAAGTCGGGCTGGCCCGCCGACGACTCGATCGCCCGCACCAGGCCCAACGGGAAGTGCAGCGCGATCCCCAGGCCACTGATGAACAGACCTATTGCCGCGACCAATAGGGTGCCCGCGAGCCACAGGCAGGCGAACCCGATCGTGGTGACGGCGATCGCGCCCAGCACCAATGTGTCCACCGTCGACCGGTAAGCCAGCCGCGCCCCTGCGTACCGGCCGATCGCCATGCCGAGCACCAGGGCCGAGACGGCGGCGACAGAGGCCGCGTCGCTCGCCCCGGTTTGGTCACGGATGAGCGCGCTGCTCCAGATCGTGTACGAGAACTCGACGGCGATCAGCAGCACGAGCACCGTCCACGCCCACCAGTACGGTTTCGGCAGCCGGCCCTTGACCTCACCGAGGGCCGTGGCGTCCGGCAGCGGAGTGCGTCGCAGCACGACCCACAGCCCGGCGACCATCGGCGCCACCGCGGCGATCGCGACCCGCCACCCGACGCCCAGTCCTTCGGCGGCGCCCACCGCGAGCGGGGCAACCGTGCCGACCGCGGCCGCCAGTGCGTTGGCCTCGCTGATCGCCGTGGCGGCATGCCCGGGGTGGTGGGTGGACAGCAGCGCGTTGAGGCTGTTGAGCATGATCGAGCCCCCGAGCCCGACGATGAGCACGCCGGTCAGGGTCCCGGGAGTTGCCGGCGCGGTCACCAGAACCGCGACGCCCAGGCACATCCCCCATGCGCCGCCCCAGAGCGAGACCCCGCGGCCGAACCGCTTGACGACTCTCGGCCCCGTCAGCCCGGCGATGACGGTGCCGGCCGCGAGTGCGGTGCCGTGCAGCGCGGCAACCGAACGGCTGACCCCCTGCTCGTCGCCGAGCAGCGGGACGACCGGCCCGAACCCGTAGAGGAACCAGGCGTAGACCGCCAGCAGCAGATAGCAGAGCCAGGTCGTCCGGTCGCGGGTCACGCCAAGTGGTCGACCACCCAGTCGATGCTTGCGGTCAAGGCCTCGACGTCGGCGGGGTCGACAGCGGGGTACATCGCGACGCGCAGCTGGTTGCGGCCGAGCTTGCGGTAGGGCTCGACGTCGACGATGCCGTTGGCGCGCAGCACCTTGGCCACCGCGGCCGCGTCGACCGAGTCGGCGAAGTCGATCGTGCCGACCACGAGCGACCGTGCGCTGGGGTCGGCGACGTACGGCGTCGCTATGTCGCTCTTCTCCGCCCAGGTGTACAGGCGCGCGGACGAGTCGCTTGTGCGGCCGACCGCGAAATCCAACCCGCCTTGGCTGTTGAGCCAGTCGAGCTGCTCAGCCATGAGGAACAGCGTGGCCAGTGCGGGCGTGTTGTAGGTCTGGTCCAGGCGCGAGTTGTCGATCGCGGTAGTCAGGTCGAGGAACGTCGGGACGTAGCGACCGCTCGCCTTGATCTCGGCCACGCGCGCGATGGCGGCAGGCGAGAGCACCGCCACCCACAGGCCGCCGTCGGAGGCAAAGCTCTTCTGCGGCGCGAAGTAGTAGGCGTCAGCCTGCGTGATGTCGACGGGCAGCCCGCCTGCACCGCTTGTGGCGTCGATGAGCACCAGAGCGTCGGCGGCAGCGCCGTCAACCCGGCGAACGGGCGCCATCACTCCGGTGGACGTCTCGTTGTGCGGCCAGGCGTAGGCGTCGACGTCGGCCTCGGCGTGCGGCACCGCGACGGTGCCGGGCTCCGCCGTGACGACAGTCGGATCGCCGAGGAATGGCGCGGCCTTGGTCGCCGCGGCGAACTTCGCGGAGAACTCGCCGAACGACAGGTGCTGGGCGCGGTCGCGGACGAGGTTGAACGCCGCGATGTCCCAGAACGCGGTGGAGCCGCCGTTGCCGAGCGCCACCTCGTACCCGTCCGGCAGCCCGAACAGCGTGGCGACGCCCTCCCGTACCCGGCGGACCAGGCCCTTGACCGGCGCCTGCCGGTGGCTGGTGCCGAGCAGCGACGAGCCCGTGGCGGCCAGCGCGTCGAGGGCCTCGGAGCGGATCTTGCTCGGCCCGGAGCCGAAGCGGCCGTCGGCGGGCTTGAGGTCGGCGGGGATGGTGAGCGGCGTGGCCTCTGCCATGGTGAGATGCTCCGAACGTCAGTGCGTCGTACGCGGGCCTGACGGCTCTGTCAGCGGGTTATCGCATTCTGCCAGCCGAGCGCACGCGGACGGAGGTGGGTGCGCATGCTCATCGACGAGCTGCTGCCGCATTGGCACTTCCGCGAGCGGCACGGCGTCCTGACTCTGGCATCCGCGGACGACCTGCTGACAGCGGCCGAACATGTGACCTGGGCCGAGGTGCCGGTCATGCGTACGCTGATGCGCCTGCGGTCGGCGGGGCTGCTGCAGTTGCCCGGGGACCGCACGATCCTTGCGGTGATGTCCGACATCGGCTTCACCGAGCTCGCCAGGTCCGACAACGAGCTCGTCATCGGCGCGATCGGCCGGCCGTGGCGAGGCCGCGGCGGCCGCGGTCCCAGGCTGCACGAGTTCCCGGACCCCGGCGCGGTGTTCGCCGCGTACGACGCTCCGGGCTCGGCCAAGATGATCTTCAACTTCCGCGTGATACCCGGTGCGCTGACGACTGAGACGCGAGTGCAGTTGACAGATGAGCGGTCACGGCGTGCGTTCCGCCGCTACTGGATTGTCATCAGGCCATTCAGTGGCCTCATCAGGCGACGCTGGCTGGACGCGATCGTCCGGCGCGCCGACACCGCAGCCGCGTCGGGTGGAAGGCTGGGCGCGTGACGTCCGAGCCTTCGGTCGACCTCGCCAATCTGCGCCGCTCCTACCTCGCCCGCGGGCTGGGCGAGAGCGACCTGACGCCGGAGCCGTACGCGCTGTTTCGTCGTTGGCTGGCCGATGCGGTCGCCGCGCGCGTCCCCGAGCCCAATGCCATGGCGCTCGCTACGTCGACACCCGATGGGCGGCCGAGTGTGCGGCACGTGCTGCTCAAGGGTTTCGACGATCGGGGTTTCGCGTTCTACACCAACCGCGGGTCACGCAAGGCGCGAGAGCTCGCGGCCAACCCATGGGCGGCGCTCGCATTCCCGTGGTTCCCGATGGAGCGGCAAGTCCTCGTCTCCGGCGCGGTCGAAGAGGTTGGCCGGGAGGAGACCGTCGCCTATTGGCATACCCGGCCGCGCGAGTCGCAGCTCGGCGCTTGGGCGTCGCCACAGTCGACGCCGGTTGCGTCGCGAGCGGTGCTGGACAAGGCGGTGGCCGAGATGGCCGCGCGCTTTCCGGGGGAGGTGCCGCTGCCGGACTTCTGGGGTGGCTTTCGAGTGCTGCCCGACACGGTGGAGTTCTGGCAGGGGCGCATCGGGCGGATGCACGACCGGTTCCGCTACTCGGCGACGCACGATCGGCTGGAGATGGGAGCGGCTTGCCCCTTGACCTGGAGCGCGCTCCAGGTTCCAGCCTTAGCTGTCATGACGCATCTACAGACCCGACCGTCGTCCTTCGACACCCAGCCCCGGCTGCTCGGCGGCGAGCGGCACGTCGAGGTCAGCCCGATTGCAATCGGCGCCATCCCGTTCGGCTCGACCGTGAGCGAGGAGAGGTCGTTCGAAATCCTCGACCGGTTCGTCGAGCTCGGCGGGACGTTCATCGACACGAGCAACAACTACTCGTACTGGCTGGGTGACTCGGACTCCAGCGAGCGGACCCTCGGCCGCTGGCTCGCCGCCCGCCCCGGACTGCGCGACCGGCTGGTCCTTGCCACCAAGGTGGGTGCGCGGCCGCGGGTGCCGGGCGCCGGGCTGGAGGACGCCGAGGGCCTGTCGGCCCCGGTCATCCGCGCCGCCGTCGAGGACAGCCTGCGGCGGCTCGGCACCGACCGCATCGACGTGTACTACTCGCACATCGAGGACAGGACGGTGCCGCTGGCCGAGACCGTCGGCGCTTTCGGTGAGCTGGCGGCCGAAGGGCTGGTCGGACTGGTGGGCGTGAGCAACCACCCGACATGGCGGATCGAGCAGGCCCGCCAGATCGCCCGAGCGCAAGGCGTAGAGCCGTATACCTGCATCCAGCTCCGCTACAGCTACCTCCAGCCGCGGTCGGACGTGCCGTTCTCGAGGGCGGGCACCGGCACGCCAGCCAGGAGCTGCTCGACTATGTCGGCTCCGAGCCCGACCTCACGCTGGTCGCCTACTCCACGCTGCTGTCGGGCGCCTACGCCCGACCCGAGCGGCCTCTGCAGGCCGCGTACGACCACCCCGGCACCGCGTCACGCCTGGCAGCGTTGCGCGAGGTGGCCAACGTGACTGGTGCCACCGTCAACCAGGTGGTGCTGGCCTGGCTCATGCAGCGCGAGCGCCCGATCGTGCCCATCGTCGGCGCCACGTCGCTCGCGCAGGTGGACGAGGCCATGGCCGCTCGCGACGTATGGCTCGACGACGACGCGCTTGCCCGGCTCAACACCAACTGAGACGAAACCCTCCGCGCGCCCCGTGCCCGGGGCTCCCGGCTAAACGGTGACAGCGATCCAGGTGGCATGCGCCCGCCCGAGCTCACGCCCGTCCGAGCCGTACGCCGTCGTAGCCGTCCACATCTTGCGACCCTCGAGGCCGAGCTGCTGACCGACGACGACGCACGGCTCGCCGACCTTGGGCAGCGACGCGACGGCGGCCGCCATGCGGCCGAGCACCATGGGCCGGCCGACGATGTCAGCGGTCCAGCCGCCCGGACAGTCCAGCGCGGCCCAGACAACCTGGGCGCCGACCCGGCCGTCGGTGGCCGGCAGCGAGTCGTCGGGCTCCCACGTACACGCGGTGGCGCCCGTTCCGACCGGGCCGGGCGCCAGCCGCAAGCCATCCGTACGTTCCGGACCGCACACGAAGCAGCGCGGGAACGGGTGGGCGGCCAGGCCGGCGTACGACACCTCCGCCGCGCGAGCCGCGTCATACGTCACGGGATGGACGGCGTCGACATCGAGCGACGTCCGTGCGACATCGGCCACGAGAGTCGAGCCGTCGAACACCTGGAAGATCCCGGCGTCGTCGGCCACGACGGAGAGCGGGTGCTCGAGCGGCGGGGGCTGACGCAGGGTGACGACGGCTCCACCGGTCGCGACGTCGGCGCCGACGCGCACTGCGAGCAAGCCGGCGGTGTAGCCGCCATTGCCGCTGCCGTCGGGTCCGCAGAACCGTCGTTCGATCCGGATCGTCACCGGACAGAGCCTGTCATGAGCGCCTCCGCCGCGACCCGCAGGTCGGTGACAAGCCCGCCGTAGGCGACGTCGCGGTCGTCGGCCCGCAGCACGGCGGACGGGTGCACGGTGATCACCGCCCACGGCGACTTCCGACCGGCCGGCTCGTCGGCGAGCAGCCCCTGCCAGGTGAGCAGTTGGCCACGGTCGCGCATGACGCGGTACGCCGTGCCGAGCACCGCACGCACGGCGGTCGCGCCGAGGCACACGATCACCTCGGGGTCGACGATGCGCAGCTCGGCCAGCAGCCACGGCCGGCAGGCTTCGAGGTGCACGAGGTCGGGGGTGCGATGCAGTCGGCGTTTGGGAGTTGGCGTGAATCTGAAGTGCTTGACGGCGTTGGTGACATAGACCGAGTGCGGTTCGATCCCGGCGTCGGCGAGCGCCTTGTCGAGCAGCTGCCCGGCCGGCCCGACGAACGGCTCCCCCTGCCGGTCTTCCTGATCGCCCGGCTGCTCGCCGATCAGCATGACGCGGGCGCTCACCGGGCCTTTGGAGAAGACCACCTGCGTGGCGTCGGCGTGCAGCTCGCACCCGCGGCAGTCGGGGGCCGCCGCGCGCAACGCCCGCATGCCGCCGGTCTCGGGCACCCATTGTGCGGCGCCGGGTCGCTCCGAGTCGGAGAGCGTCTCCGCCATGATCGCAACCTACCCACAACGCCGGCGCGCGACGCGGGGTAAGACTCCGACAGAATCACAGTTGTGCTCATCGCCGATGCCAAGTTGGTCACCTCGCAGGCAGTGCTCACGAACGGCTGGCTGGACGTCACGGGCGGAGTAATCACGGCGGTGGGCGACGGCGTCCCGCCGCGAACGCCCGATGTGTCGCTCGGCGGCTCATGGGTGGTGCCGGGCTTCGTGGATGTGCATACCCACGGCGGCGGCGGCGCGACCGTCGTCGGGGCGGCGGCAGAGGCCGTACGCACCTTCGTCGACACCCATCTTCGGCACGGCACGACCACGATTGTGGCCAGCTTGGTGAGCGCGCACCTGGACCCACTGGAGCGCGACGTTCGCGCACTTGCCGAGTTCGTCGAGGACGGCCTCATCGCGGGCATCCACCTCGAGGGCCCGTGGATCGCGTCCGGCCGCAAGGGCGCGCACGACCCGGGTGCGCTGGCGGTGCCGGAGCCGGCCGCGGTGGCGCGATTTCTCGCCGCGGGGGCGGGGACCGTACGCATGGTGACGCTCGCCCCCGAGCTGGAGCACGGCATCGACGCCGTACGCACCGTCGTCGAGCACGGCGCGATCGCTGCCGTCGGCCACACCGACGCCACGTACGACGTCGTCCGTGAGGCGATCGAGGCGGGCGCGACGGTGGCGACGCACCTGTTCAATGCCATGGCCCCGGTCCAGCACCGCGCACCGGGTCCGGTGATCGCCCTGCTCGAGGACGAGCGGGTCAGCGTGGAGCTCGTCTGCGACGGAGTCCACCTGCACGAGGCCATCGCGGCACATGTGTACGGCTCTGCCGGTGGCGACCGGGTCGTGCTGATCACCGACGCGATGGCGGCGGCCGGCGGGTCCGACGGCGACTACATGCTCGGCGACCTGCCGGTGCGTGTGCAGGACGGCGTCGCGCGCCTGGTCGATGGTGGCGCCATCGCCGGCAGCACGCTCACGATGGACTCGTCGTTCCGGTTCGCGGTGACGCGGGCCGGGTTCGCGATGGTCGACGCCGTACGCGCCGCGTCCACCAATCCGGCTCGGCTGCTGGGCCTTGCCGGCGAGGTCGGCGACATCGGTGTCGGGCTGGCCGCCGACCTGGTCGTGCTCGACGAGTCGCTGGCGCTGGGTGGGGTGCTGGCCCGCGGTGAGTGGGTGGTGCGGCCGCAGACGGCCTAGCCGTCAGCCCAGGCGCGCAGCAGGTGTGTGACGGCTTCCTCGGTCGTCCAGCCGTACTCCTCGGCGCGCTTCCGCAGCCGTTTGCGCAGCGACTTGGGAATCTGCACGACAAATTCGACGGTCTTGTCGTCACTGTCGTCGCGATCCCTGGGCTTGGATTTGCCGCGGGCGTCTGCGGGACGCAGCGCCACCGCGAGCGATGACAGGTGCGGCGCCGGCTGGATGGATGCTGCCGTCCTTGGCCCGACGCAACGCTGGCCGTGGGCTGGGGATCACCGGGTTGCTCATGCGGATCGCTTGCCCTTCGTCAGCGGGCCGTCGAGGCCTTCGAGAGACAGGACGTGGCCGAGGTAGCGGTCGAGGACAACCGCCACCTCGCGCGCTCCGGGCGAGCGCCAACGCTGGATCGGCAGACCGGCCCCTTGCGCCTGCTGGACCGCCGACCGCTCGGGCACGGTGTCCGGCAGCACCAACGCCCCGTACGACGTCGTGAGCTCGTCGAGCCGGAAACGCTGCTCGGCGCTGCGCGGTCGGTAGCGATTGACGACGATGCCGGCCGGCCGTAGCCGCAGGTTGAACCCACGGCGCACCAGGTCGATGGCTTCGAGCGCCTGCTGCGCCCCTGCGACGGCGAACCGCGACGGCTCGGTCACGACGAGTGCATGGTGGGCCGCGGCGAGCGCGTTGCGCGTGAGCTCGCCGACGCTGGGCGGGCAGTCGAGGACGACCAGGTCGTAGGCGGCGAGCCCGTCCATGGCCTGCCGGAGCCGATGCGGATGTCCTCGGCCGTGCACGTGGTTGCGCCGCTCCAGGGCGGGTTCGCTCGCGACCACGTCGACGAGCGGGCCCCATCCGCTGGGCGTGGCTGCGCCGGCCACCGACGCGGCAGCATCATCGGCAAGGACGTCGTTGCTGGTGAACCGGATCGTCTCCGGCTCGAGCCCGGTCGTCGCGTTGCCCTGCGGGTCGAGGTCGACGACGAGCGCGCGCAGACCACGCCCCATGGCGGCGCCGGCCAGCCCGAGGGCGACAGTCGTCTTGCCGACTCCGCCCTTGACGCTGACAACGCTCAGGACCTGCACGAAGGGAGTGTGCCATGGCATTCGCCGTTAGCCCATGGAAAACGTCTCATTTCCCGGATGTTCCTGTCTCGGCGGCTGAGCGGTCTCCGGTCAGCCTGGGCAGCCTCGGAGTCGCCGCCCGTGGGACACTTGTCCACGACAATGGGACGGGCCCCACCGGACGGGAGCGACCGCGCGCCGTGAGCGATCTCATCGACACCACGGAGATGTACCTCCGCACGATCTACGAGCTCGAGGAGGAGGGCATCGTCCCCCTTCGCGCCCGCATCGCTGAGCGCCTGCACCAGTCGGGTCCGACCGTGAGCCAGACCGTTGCCCGCATGGAGCGCGACGGGCTCGTGCACGTCGACGAGGACCGTCATCTCGAGCTCAGCCACGAGGGTCGCACGCACGCGATCCGGGTCATGCGCAAGCACCGGCTCGCCGAGCGGCTGCTCACCGACGTGATCGGCCTCGACTGGGAGCTCGTCCACGAGGAGGCGTGCCGCTGGGAGCACGTGATCTCCGAGGAGGTCGAGCGGCGCCTCATCGAGATCTTGAACAACCCGACCGAGTCCCCTTACGGCAACCCGATCCCCGGTCTCGTCGAGCTCGGCGCCACGCCGGCCGTCGAAGACTTTCAGGACGGCGTCGCCTCGGTCACCAGCGTCGTAAGGGCCGGCGCGGCCAATGTGCAGGTGCGCCGCATCAGCGAGCCGCTGCAGACCGACCCCAAGCTCATGGCTCAGCTGCGCGAGGCGGGGGTGCTCCCCAACCGGACGATCCGCGTTGAGCGCACGGACAGCGGCTACCAGCTCGGCTCGGGCGACGGATCCGTGGAGGTGGCGTCGGCGATCGCCGCACACGTCTTCGTCTCGAGCGCGTGACATCGACGTGCGCGTCCTGCTGATCGGTCTCATGGCCTCGGGCAAGACGACGGTCGGTCTCGCGGTTGCCGCTCGACTGGGCTGCCCCTACATCGACAACGACGAGGTCGTGGAGGAGCTTGCCGGCGCCGCCAAGGACACCCTGGTCGAGCGGGAGGGCGAGGCTGGGCTGCGGGCGGCCGAGTCCGCCGCGCTGCGGGAGCTGACCGGGCGTCCCGGGCCGTTCGTCGCCGGCGTGGCCGCCGGCGTGGTGCTCGACCCCGACAACGTCGTGCTCCTTGCCGGACTGCCCGACGACACCCCGGTTGTGTGGCTGCGCGCCCGCGTGGAGACCCTGGCCGATCGCATCGCCGCCGACCCGCAGGACCGGCCGTGGCTCACCGGTGACCTCAAAGACGCGGTCGCGCGGCTGGCTGCCGACCGGGAGCCGTTCTATGCGGAGGTCGCCGACGTCGTCGTCGACGTCGACAGCGGAACGCCCGCGGAGAACGCCGAGGACGTCCTCGCAGCGTTGTGCGCTGTAGTGATGACCGGCGAAGATGGATCACTTCGGCATGATCACACTCCCAGACGACGTGGTCGGGACCCGCTGCTCGGGTCACTTGGAAGGGCCGCCCCCTCCCCGACGTCCGTACGATGTCGCAGCGTGACCGACTCGCCGCGCCCCGATGTGCCCGCTGACCTGGCCCGGCTGCGCGCGAGCATCGACAACATCGACGCTGCGCTCGTGCATCTGCTTGCCGAGCGGTTCAAGTTCACCCAGGCCGTGGGCGCGCTCAAGGCACGGCAGGGCTTGCCGCCGGCGGATCCGTCCCGCGAGGCCGAGCAGATCGCGCGGCTGCGCGAGATGGCCAAGGACGCGGGACTGGACCCGGTGTTCGCCGAGAAGTTCCTGGCCTTCATCGTGGAGGAGGTCATCCGCCACCACCTGTTGATCGCTGAGAACCACAACGGTGGCAGCTGAGCCAAGCGGACCACCCCGCGAAGATCGACAGCCTCCCCCCGTGCGACACGCCGCTCGGCGAGTCGCGTGGAAGAAGGCTGTCGATCTTCCGATCGGGTGGGAGCCCGGTCGGCTAGACCCGCTCGCGTTCCTCGGCGTCCGGCGCCGGCGTAGTGGCGGCAGTCTTCGGTGGCTCGTCACCGTGCCCGGGCCACCACGCCTTGTGCCCGATGACCGCGGTGAGGCCGGGCACGAGGAACAGCGCCATGACGAACGCCGACAGAATGATGCCGACCGAGACCGCGAAGCCCAGCTCGTAGAGGAATGTGACGCCGGCGAGCAGCATCGACGCAAACGTGCCCGCGAGGATCAGGCCGGCCGAGGTGACCGACGGCCCGGCGTGCTCGACCGCCAGGTCGGCCGCCGTGCGCGGATCGTTGCCCTCGCGAGCCTCCTCGCGCAGCCGCGCAATCATCAGGATGTTGTAGTCGGTGCCGATCGCCACCACGAACAGGTAGACGATGATCGGCAGCGTGAACGACAATCCGGGCTCGCCGCGGATGCCCTGGTTGACGTAGACGCTCGCGCCGATCGTGGCCAGGAAGCCGAGCACCACCGCGCCCATCAGGTAGAGCGGGGCGACGAGGCTGCGCAGCAGCAACGCCAGGATGATCGCGATGAGCACGGCTGCCACGCTGAAGACGACGACCATGTCGCGGTTGTTGGCTGCCCGGATGTCGGCGTAGGCGGAGCTCAGGCCGCCGACCAGAGTCTCGGTGCCGTCCGGAGCATTGGCGCTGGCGACATCGCGGATCGTGTCGCCGGCCAGGTCGAGGGCCTCGTTGGAGTAGGGAGTGCTGTCGAGCAGCAGGTCGATCTGCGCGACGCGACCGTCGTCACTGAGCACGACGGGCGAGCCGTCCTCACCTGCTGGCACCACCTGGCCGACCCCGTCGATCTCGCCCAGGGTCTGGGCGAACTCGGTGGCCGCGTCGACGTCGATCTGCTCGCCGTCGGTGCTGCTCAGGAAGACGTTGGTCGGGTTGATGGCGCCGGCCGGGAAGCCCTCCTGCAGGTCGCGGAACGCCTGAGCCGACTCGGTGTCCTGCGGCAGCTGGCCGGTCTGGTCGAAGTTGACCTTGATGCCGAGCGTGCCGGCGGCGAGCACCAGGAGCACGCCTCCGGACGCCACGGCCGTGAGCCCCGGCCGCCGGCCGACGAACCGACCGAGCCGCTGGAAGGTGGCACCCTCCGGCTTGCGCTGCCACGACTTCGACGGCCAGAAGACCTTGGGGCCGAGCAGGGACACGATGGCCGGGACCAGCGTGAGCGCGGCGACGAGCATCAGGGCGACAGCAATAGCCAGCGCCGGCCCCAATGACGTGAAGAAGCCGAGCGTCGCCAGCAGCAGCGCGAGGAAGGCGACGATGACCACACCGGCCGCGGACGCGATGACCTCGCCGACCCTCGACACCGCATAGACCATCGCATGCTTCTTGTCGTCGCCCTCGCGCAGTCGCTCCCGATAGCGGAACAGCAGGAACAGGATGTAGTCGGTGCCGATGCCGTAGAGCACGACGAGCAGGATCGTCGAGAGCGACGGGTCGACCTGGAGGTCGAACAGCTCCGCTACCCAGGCGATCACTCTCGGCGCAACGGTGCCCACGATGCCCACAGTGATCAGCGGCAGCAGAGCCGCCACCGGGCTGCGGAAGATCAGCAGCAGCAGGCCGATGATGAGGACGAACGTGGCGATGCCGACGACCTGCAAGGCACGCTCGAACGCGTCCTCGCTGTCGGCGAACTGCGCAAGCTCGCCGGTCACCCCGGCGTTGAGGCCTGTGTCGTCGACCAGCGGCTCGATCTCGTCGCGCAGGTCGCGGATCGCCTGAGTGAGCTCGGGGTCGTTGGGGTTGCCTTCGAGGTCGACGTTGACGAGCTGGACGACGCTGTTGGGTGCCACGAACTCCGGCCCCGTCGTCACCGCCACGACATGGTCGATGCCTGCCGACTCGAGGTCGCCGGCGAGGCCGACCACCGTCTCTTGGTCGGCATCGGTGAGCGGCTGTTCGTCGGTGCGGGTGACCACGATCGTCGCCGTGACATCGGCCCGAGTGCCGAAGGTCTCCTCGGCGAGCTGTTGCGCCTGGATCGACTCGTAGGAGTCGGGCAGGAACTCGGTCTGGTCCTGGTTGGTGACGTCGGTCAGCGTCGGGGCGACGGAGATGATCGCGGCTGCCGCGATAATCCAGGCCCCGATCACCCACCACGGCCGGCGCACCACGAAGCGGCCAAGCTTTTCGAACACGGTGCCCTCCCGTGGCACGGAAACCTCACGACATGTGCCAGTTTTCCAGCACCCGCTGACAGATCGCTGACGGGTGGCTGTCAGTCGAGACGGGTAGAACAACCACTATGTCGATCCTCGTCGGCACGGCCTCGTGGACGGACAAGACGCTGCTCGAGTCTGGGTGGTATCCCAAGGACGCCGACTCGCCCGAGAAACGCCTCGCCCACTACGCCAAGCAGTTTCCGCTCGTCGAGGTCGACTCCACCTATTACACGCCGCCCAACGAGCGCAACGCGCAGTTGTGGGCCGAGCGCACTCCGGCGCGGGTTCACGTTCAACATCAAGGCGTTCTCGCTGCTCACGCAGCACCCGACACGCACCACAGCCCTCTACAAGGACCTGCGCCCCGAGACCGACAAGGCGCGGCTCTACCCCAAAGATCTCGAGCCCAAGGTCATCGACGAGGTCTGGGAGCGGTTCCTGGCTGCGCTGGAGCCGCTGCACGACGCCGGCAAGCTAGGCGCTGTTCTCTTCCAGTTCCCGCAGTGGTTTCCCATTGGCAAGGCCAACAAGACCTACATCCTGGAGTGCCAGCGTCGCGCGGCGCCCTATGCGATCTGTGTCGAGTTCCGCAACAAGACTTGGCTCTCCGACGACAACCGCGAGGAGACGCTCGACTTCCTCCGCTCCTACCAGGTGCCGTACGTCTGCGTCGACATGCCGCAGGGCTACCCGTCGTCCGTACCACCGGTTGCGGAGGCGACCGCCGACCTTGCCGTCGTACGGTTCCACGGGCACAGCGACAAGTGGCAGAGCAACGACATCTACGAGCGGTTCGGCTACAAGTACTCCGCCAAGGAGCTGCGCGAGTGGGCGCCCCGCGTGCAGGCGCTCGGCGAGCAAGCCAGCACCGTGCACGTTCTGATGAACAACTGCTACCGCGACTATGCGCAGGTCAACGCCCGACAGCTCGCCGACCTGCTGCCCGATGACTGACGCGGCCTTCGCCCCGCCGCCGTCGGTCGCGGCGTGGCGGCATCAGGAGGCGCGCGACGGCTTCGAGGTCCTGCGCATCGAACGCACGAGCGCGGGTCTCCTGCTTGCCGGCACCACGTGCGCGGTCGAGTACGGCCGCGCGTGGGTGGTCGACTATGAGATCGAGCTGGACGCCGGCTGGACAACGCGACGGGCGCAGGTCGACGTCCAGTCCGAGCTGGGGCGACATTCGGTGGAGCTGACCACCGACGGACTTGGGCACTGGCAGATCGACGGGAGGCCGGCGCCAATCTTGGACGGTTGCCTGGACGTCGACCTGGAGTCCTCGGCCGCGACCAACACGATGCCGGTGCACCGGTTGGCCCTTCGCGTGGGCGCCAGTGCCGAGGCGCCCGCGGCGTACGTCCGCGCCGAGGATGCGGCTGTCGAGCGGCTGGAGCAGACCTACACACGCATTGCCGACGACGGTGACCGGCGGCGTTATCGACTACGCGTCGCCTGCCTTCGACACCCACGAGGTGCTGGTCTTCGACCGGCACGGTCTGGCGCTCGATTACCCGGGTCTGGCAGTACGCATCCGCTGACCGCTTGACACATTCCCATATGGGAATACGATCGCAGCATGGCACGAGCAGCGACGACGACCGACGCCTTCAATGCGGTGGCCGAGCCCCGGCGGCGGCAGCTCCTGGATCTGCTCGCCGACGGCGAGCGCCCCGTGGGCGACCTGGTGTCCCTGCTCGGGCTTGCCCAGCCACAGGTGTCCAAGCACCTGAGGGTGCTCCGCGAAGTGGGGGCGGTCGAGGTGCGTGACGAAGGACGGCATCGGCTCTATCGGCTCAACGGTCACGCGCTCAAGCCCATCCACGACTGGGTGAAGGCCTACGAACGCACCTGGTCCGAGCGGTTTGACGCGATGGACGTCGTGCTCGAAGAGCTCAAGGAGGAGGAACAGTGATGGCGGCACAGACAAGCACGGGGACCGCGAAGGTGACGCTCCCGACCGACGAGCAGATCCTCATCACGCGGGAGTTCAACGCACCCAAGCACCTGGTCTACAAGGCCTACACGACACCAGAGCTGGTGCAGCGGTGGTGGGCCGGCCAGCGCGGCAACGTCACGAGCGTCGAGATCGACCTGCGTGTCGGCGGCACGTGGCGCTACGTGATGGTGGCCAACGAGGGATTCGAGGTCGGCTTCCACGGGGAATACCGCGAGATCGTCGCCGACGAGCGCCTCGTCTTCACCGAGGTCTACGAGGGGGTGCCGGAGGAAGGCGACCCGGCGGTCAACACCGTGACGTTCACCGAGGTCGACGGCCGCACGACGTTGACGATGCTCACCGACCTGCCGAGCAAGGAGATCCGCGACCTCGTCATCAACTCGGGGATGGAGGGCGGCATGCAGGAGGGCATGGACCTGCTGGAGCAGGTCGCCGTGTCGCTCGCCTGAGCCGGAAAGGAGGAGATCATGGGAAACGTGCTGGTAGCCATCACCGTGTCGCTCGACGGCTACATCGCCGGGCCGAACGACGGGGCCGAGCATCCGCTCGGCGAGGGCGGCGAGCCGCTGTTCGAGTGGTTTTTCACCGGCGACACGCCCAGCAAGTACTACGACATGTTCCGCATGGCCAAGGTCAACGCTGACTTCTTCGACGCCGGCGTCGAGACGTGTGGCGCAGTCGTATCCGGGCGGCGCACGTACGACATCGCCAACGCATGGGGCGGCAACGGTCCGGTCCCCGGACTGCCGCTGTTCGTGCTGACCCACAGCCTGCCCACCGAGGTGCCCGAGACGACGGTGCCCTACACGTTCGTCACTGACGGTATCGAGAGCGCGATCAAGCAGGCCCAGGTTGCCGCGGGCGACAAGTACGTGGCGCTCACCGGTTCGCAGGCGACGCAACAGGCCCTGCAAGCAGGACTGCTCGACGAGATCCAGCTCTCGGTGGCACCGATGCTGCTTGGCGGAGGTGTGCGGCTGTTCGACCACATCGGCGGACCGGCGCGCCTCGAGATAGTCAACGTCCTGGACGCGCCGGGCGTGACGCACCT
>CAWCTX010000010.1:0-16204 GCA_963798505.1 uncultured Actinomycetota bacterium | reverse complement strand
GCGTTCTCGCACGCCTCCGGGACCACGAGCGTTGATGGCCGCGACCTACCTGGACTCGTCTGCGATCGTGAAGCTCGCGATCCGCGAGCCGCAGTCGGCAGCGCTTCGCCGCTACCTGCGGGGGCGCAGACCGGTGGTATCGAGCGCGCTGGCTCGCACGGAGGTTCCCCGAGCGTTGCTGCTCGAAGGCGCACCAGGGATCGCTCGGGGTCGAGCCGTGCTTGCTCGCATCGACCTGATGCGGGTGAGTGACAGTGTCCTCAACGCAGCCGGGACTGCTTGACCCTCCAGAGTTGCGATCCCTCGACGCCATCCATCTGGCCACCGCGATGCTATTAGGCAGTGACCTGAGGCTCGTCGTCACCTACGACGAGCGCATGCTCGAGGCGGCCCGCAGTCTGAGCCTTCGGACTGCGAGTCCTGGCTTGGGCTGACGGCGAGCGCAATCAGTCGCGGTAGGCCGGCGCAGACCCAGCGACCGCGTCGCCGATCTCGTGCACGCGGAGTGCGTTGGTCGAGCCCGGGATCCCCGGCGGCGACCCGGCCACGATGATGACGAGCTCGCCCATCCGGCACCGGCCCGACGCGCAGCATGCGATCGACCTGGAGCACCATGTCGTCGGTGTGGAACACCTCTGGCACGAGAAAGGCCTCGACGCCCCAGGTCAGCGACAGCCGCCGGCGGGTGTGCCGACCGGGGTGAAAGCGAGGAGCGGGATTCGCGTACGCAGTCGTGCCATGCGCTTGGCCGAATCGCCAGTCTGGGTGAACGTCGACGACGTACTGTCGCACCGAGCAGCTCGGCCACTTCGGCCGCGGCACGAGTGATGGCGCCACCCTTCGTTGCGGCCGCGTCGTGAGCGGTGGGATCCGCGCTAGCCCGTGCTCCTCGACCGTCTCGACGATCTGCGCCATCGTGCGGACGGCTTCGACGGGGTGCGCCGACGCTGTCTCGCCGGAGAGCATCACCGCATCGGCGCCGTCGAGTACGGCATTGGCGACGTCGGAGGCCTCGGCACGAGTCGGGCGGGCTTGCTGATCATCGACTCGAGCATCTGAGTCGCCACGATCACGGGCTTGGCCGGCGACGCGCCAGCTCAACAGCCGCTTCTGAACGAGCGGCACGTCCCAGAGCGGCAGCTCCACCCCGAGGTCACCGCGGGCAACCATGATGGCGTCGAACGCGTCGACGATCTCCTCGAGGTTCTCGACCGCCTGCGGCTTCTCGATCTTGGCGATGACGGGGAGGCGAATGCCCTCCTCGTCCATGATCCGGTGGACGTCCTCGATGTCCTTGGCGCTGCGGACGAACGACAGGGCGATCATGTCCGCCCCGAGGTTCAGGCCCCAACGCAGGTCGCGCTCGTCCTTGTCGGACAAGGCGGGAACGCTGACGCGACGCCCGGCAGGTTGATGCCCTTGTTGTTGCTGACCGGGCCGCCCTCGATGACGCGCGTGACGACCTGGGGGCCGTCGACCTTCTCGACCTGGAGCAGGATGCGCCCGTCGTCGACCAGCAGCCTGTCCCCAGCAGAAACGTCCCCGGTAAGCCGGCATAGGTCGTCGAGCAGATCTCCGCCGTGCCGACCACGTCCTCGGTCGTGATCGTGAACTGCTGACCGTACTGCCAGGTTGACCTTGTCGTCGGCAAAGCGGCCGAGCCGGATCTTGGGGCCTTGGAGGTCGACGAGCACCCCGACGTTGCGGCCGAGGGCATCCGCTGCCTCTCGTACACGTCGGTATCGCTCTTCATGCTCGGGATAGCCGCCGTGGCTCAGGTTGAACCGGGCGACGTCCATGCCCGCCTCCATGAGCTCACGGATGCGCTCAGGAGAACCGACGGCGGGACCAAGGGTGCAGACAATCTTTGCGCGACGCACGAGTGACCACCCTATCGATCGAGGAACAACGTCGCGCCCAGAGGGTGTGTGGCATCAAATCCGGGACGCGCTCGTCGCCGCCACCTGCATATGTGTAGCCGCCCCTCAGCAGGGTGGGCTGCCAGTGAGCGACGGGTGACCGCAGGTGCACGTGCAGTCACGTTCCGCCTGCCGACTTGCGGGACAAGCACTACCGTCGGAACATCGGCCCCAACACCGACGAGGCTGCAGAGTGGAGCCTCAGCAGGGCGCTAGCCTGCGAGACGGAGTGCCGAGGGGAGAGCTCGTGCCGGGTCGCACACCATGAGGCGGGGGGTTCGGGCGCGCCTCGGCGCTGGGCTCGCGCTCGCGGCGGCGACGCTTGTTACTGCGAGCACGCTCTCGGTCCCGCCTGTCGCGGCCGAGGTGCCGGTGCCGGCGAAGACGAAGCGGTCATCACCGTCAAGGTCGGTACGGACCGTGTCGGGACGCAGCGCGGTCAGCAGTCTTGACGGTGTGGTGCTCGGCCTCTACCGCACCGAAACCGGTGGGACAGCGGAGTTCACCTGCACCTCCGACGCCGACGGCGACTGCAGCTTCGTCGTGCCCGAACACGCAGGGGGGCCTCACACCCGGGGCCAACCGGGACCGGCCGTTCTGGGTGCGCCAGATCTCAGCGCCCGCCGGGTGGTTCACCAATCCCGACGCTGCGCACCGGCTCGGCCACGGCGTCCGGCAGCGAGCAGACGCCGTACCGATTCCAGACCGGACCGCAGCTTCGCGCCGGCACGACCTACACCTCCACCGAAGACTTCATGGAGGCCACCGGCGCAACATTCGGAATGCGTCCGGCGGCATCTGGCAGCAGTCGCGGGTCAATCCCGACGCTGCCGGCCGCCTGCGGCCTCGACGTCGCCCTGATCCTCGACCTCTCCGGCTCGGTCGGCGCGCAGCTGCCGAACCTCAAGTCGGCCGCCAACACCTTCGTCGACTCGCTCGTCGGCACGCCGTCACGGATGGCCATCTTCTCCTTCTCCGAGCGACTCGCCCGCAGCCGGCGCCACCCAGAACTTCCCCGCCCTGACCTCGGTCTCGACCCCAGCCGGCGCAGCCGAGGTTCAAGAGCTCGGTACGCGCCTGGACCGTCGGCCGGCGGCACCAACTGGGACCGCGGCTTCGCCAGCGGCGGCTAACGCGCCTCCCTATCTACGACATCGTCGGTCGTGATCACCGACGGCAACCCCACCATCTACAGCAGCCCGCCGCAGGGCACCGGGAGCTTCAACCGGCTCCGCGAGGTCGAGAACGGCATCTTCTCCGCCAACGCCATCAAGGCGCAGGACACGCGAGTCATCGCCTTCGGCGTCGGTGCCGGCGTCGCCGACGCCAACACCGGGCTCAACCTGCGGTCGATCTCCGGTACGACGCGTTCAACGGCACCAACGGCGCAGTCGCCGACTACTACCAGACCACCAACTACGCCGCAGCCGGCGCCGCGCTCCGGGCACTCGCGCTGGGCAACTGCGTGGGCTCGATCTCGGTGGTCAAGCAGATCGTTCCGCGCCGGCACCACGGGTGAGGACATCACCGGAGCCGCGCCCGGCCGGCGCCGGACTGGGTGTTCGACGGCCAGCACGCCGACCCCGGGGATCGGCGGCTTGCCCGCCGACGAGCAGACGACGACGGCCGACGGGACCGGCGGCGTCAACTTCCCGCTGACCTTCCCCGGCGGCGTCACCAGCGCTCCGGTGAGCGTCACCGAGACGCAGCAACCCGGCTACACCCTCGTCACACAGTCCGGGCAGAACGCAGTCTGCACGAACCTGACACCAACTCACCGGTGCCGATCACGAACAGCGGCGCCTCGGGGTTCACCGTCAACGTGCCCAGCACCCAGCGGTGTCGCTGCACCGTCTACAACCGGGCACCGCAACCCCAGGCCACGTCGAGGTCAACAAGCAGCTGGGTGATCAACGGCGTGGCCTTCGACGAGGGCACGCAGCCGACCGGCTTCCTGGCCAGCCTGACGCTGACCGGACCAGCTGGCGCACCCGCTTCGCCCCAGGAGTGGGGCGTAGCCGCGCGCCGGCTACCAGGTCGGTGACACCACGACGATCAACGAGACGGTCGTACTCGAGCGCACGCTTGCACCCTGGACAGCTCGAGGTGACGGAGGCCAACGGCGCGCCCGTCAACGCGCGCTGCCGTCACGCCGACGCTGACGTTGCCGGCGAACACCTACACGATCACCAACACCGTGACCTGTGAGACCCTGCTGACTCTCGACAAGGTGGTCCGCGGCGGGCTTCCGGCAGACCAGGACCCGGACCTGTGGACGCTCACGGCCATCGCACCCGCGGGTGCGCTGCCCGGACCATCCGGGATCGGTGGCACCCCGGGCACGACGCTGGTACCCGTCACCCCCGATGTGGTCTACCAGCTGGCGGAGTCGGGCGGAGACCCGCGCTTTGTCCAGGTCGACAACCGCACCGACCTGGAGATCAACCCACTCTCGACGGGCTCGATGGACTGCGTCGAGCTCGACGCGAACGGCGAGGTCATCCCCGGCTTCTCCGACGGGATCAACGGCGGCGTCACCGTTCCGCTGGGTGCATCGGTCAGGTGTACGGCGACCAACCAGGCGGCCACTCTGGCTCTGCGCAAGGTGGTCGTGAACAACAGCGGTGGCACCGCGATCCCAGCGGACTGGGAACTCACCGCAACCCCGACCGGCGCAACGTGCCCGCCGGGCTCGGACCCGTCACTGTCACTGGCACCGACGCGCTCCTGGGCGCGCCGTTCACTGTCCGCCCCAACGTCGACTACGCGCTGACCGAATCAGATGTCCCGCGGCTACGTCCTGGAAAGTCTCGAGCTGCGTCCTCGTGCCACGGCATTGCGGCGGCAACACCGTCAACCTCGATCCGCTGGACGTCGCCGTCTGCACGTTCACCAACGCCGACCAGCCGGCGCAGCTGACGCTGGTCAAGACGGTCGATCAACGACAACGGCGGCACCGCGGTGCCGCAGCGACTGGACGCTGTCCGCGGCCGGGCCGACCCCGATCACCGGGCGCCGGGCACAGCCCGGCGGTGACCGACCAGCCGGTGAACGCCGGCACCTACGTCCTGTCCGAGACAGGGCCCGGCCGGCTACACCGCCGTCGGCCTGGGTCGTGCACGGGCGGCACCCTGACCGGCGCCACGGTCACCGTGCCGCCCGGCGGCGACGTCACCTGCACCATCACCAACAACGACCAGCCGGCCCAGCTGACCCTGGTCAAGGCGGTCGTCAACGACAACGGCGGCACCGCCGTGCCCGCGGACTGGACGCTGTCGCGCCGCCGGCCCGACCGCCGATCACCGGCGCGCCGGCAACAGCCCGGCCGTGACCGACCAGACCGTGAACGCCGGCGACCTACGACCTGTCCGAGACCGGGCCCGGCCGGCTACACCGCCTCGGCCTGGATCTGCGTCGGCGGCACCCTCGACCGGCGCCACGGTCACCGTCCCGCTCGGCGGCGACGTCACCTGCACCATCACCAACAACGACCAGCCGGCCCAGCTGACCCTGGTCAAGACGGTCATCAACGACAACGGCGGCACCGCGGCGCCGGCGCGACTGGACGCTGTCCGCGGCCGGCCCGACCCCGATCCCGGGTCCGGGCAACAGCCCGGCCGTGACCGACCAGACCGTGAACGCCGGCACCTACGCCCTGTCAGAGACCGGGTCCGGCCGGCTACACGGCCTCGGCCTGGTCCTGCGCCGGCGGCACGCTGACCGGCGCCACGGTCGTCGTGCCCCCCGGCGGCGACGTCACCTGCACCATCACCAACAACGACCAGCCCGCCCAGCTGACCCTGGTCAAGGTGGTCGTCAACGACAACGGCGGCACCGCCGTGCCGAGCGACTGGACCCTGACCGCCGCCGGGCCGACCCCGATCTCCGGGCGCCGGCAACAGCCCGGCGGTGACCGACCAGACCGTGAACGCCGGCACCTACGACCTGTCCGAGACCGGCGTCCGGCCGGCTACACCGCCTCGGCCTGGTCGTGCGCCGGCGGCGCCCTGACCGGCGCCTCGGTCGCCGTGCCGCTCGGCGGGGACGTCACCTGCACCATCACCAACAACGACCAGCCCGCCCAGCTGACCCTGGTCAAGGTGGTCGACGAACGACGACGGCGGGCGCCGCGGAGCCCACTGACTGGACGCTTTCCGCCGACGGGCCCGACCCCGATCACCGGCACGACCGGCAGCGCCGAGGTCACCGACGCGACCGGTGAACGCCGGGACCTACACCCTTTCCGAGGACGGCCCGGGTCCACCTGGCTACACCGCGTCGGGCTGGGTGTGCGAAGGGCGGCAGCCTGGTCGGCGCCACGGTCACCGTGCCGGTCGGCGGTGACGTGACCTGCACGATCACCAACACCGCCCTCCCGCAGCTGACCCTGGTCAAGGTGGTCGACAACGGCGACACCGGTGGCACAGCGGTACCGGAGGACTGGACCCTCAGCGCCGACGGCCCGATCGCCGGTGTCCGGCCCGGGCAACAGCGAAGGCGTGACCGACGAGCCCGTACAGCCAGGGTCGTACGACCTGTCGGAGTCCGGCGGCCCGGACAACTACAGCGCGTCGGACTGGACGTGCGACGGCGGCGTGCTGACCGGATCGACAGTCGATATCGCGCTGGGCGACGACGTCACCTGCACGATCATCAACACCGCGCAGCCGCCGGAGTGGACGCTGGCGAAGAGCAGCAATCCGGCCAGCGGTACGACCGTCGATCCAGGTGACGAGATCACTTACACGATCACGGCGACCAAGCTGGCCGGAGTCGATCCCACCAATGTGGTCGTCACCGACGATCTGTCCGCGGTGCTGAACAATGCCACGCTTGTCGCAGGAAGCATCACTACCAGCACCGGCACTGCGGAACTTAGCGGTAACCAGCTGGTATGGAGCATTCCCACGCTCAGCGGCGAGGAGACGCTCAGCTACACAGTCCGCGTCAATGACGGCGCGAACAACGTCCAACTCGTCAACGTGGTCACTGGCACAGGCCCAACGCCCCCTGACGTGTGCGCACCTGGTAGCTCACTCGCGCAAGCCGCAACCCGCACGATCACCTTCGGCACAACGTCGCTGACAATCCAACTCGTCGCGGCTGTGGTCGAGCCATGTTCCACGAACCACCGGACGACTCCCCCACCGCCGCCACCGCCTCCGCCGCCCATCCCCTTCACGGGATCCAACGTGATGTTGCTGCTGATCCTCTCGGCGGCAGGGACAACCGCGGGCGCACTGACCGTGGCCGTGGCACGACGACGCCGCCTGGCCGGCTGAGCAAGCCGCTCGGGGGATCAGCTGCCGCGCTCGACGAGACCCGTCTCGTAGGCGATCACGACCAACTGCGCGCGATCACGCGCGTTCAGTTTGGACAGGATGCGACTGACGTACGTCTTCGCGGTGAGCGGACTGATCACGAGATCCTGCGCGATCTCGATATTGCTGCGGCCTCGGGCGATCAACGACAGGACACCACGCTCGCGCTCGGTCAGTACGGCCAGCGACTCTGGCATGACCCTGTCCGGATCCGGACGGGACACATACTCCTCAATCAGCCGCCGAGTGGCCTGAGGCGCCAGCAGGCTCTCGCCCTTCGCGACGGTATGGATCGCGTCGAGAAGCAGTGCCGGGCGTGTGTCCTTCAGGAGAAAGCCGCTGGCTCCCGCCCGCAACGCACCGAAGATGTACTGGTCCTCGCCGAAGGTAGTAAGAACGAGCACCCGTACGTCAGCAAGCGCTGGATCGCTGGTGATCTGCTCGGTGGCCCGGATGCCGTCGACTCCAGGCATGCGGATGTCCATCAGCACGACGTCCGGCCGCGACGCTCGTGCCAATCGCACCGCCTCGGCGCCGTCGCCCCCTTCGCCGACGACCTCGAGTCCTGGATCGGAGTCAACGAGCGTACGGAAACCAGCGCGCACGAGCTCCTGGTCGTCGACGATGACCACGCGTACGGTCATGGTTCTGCCCGCAGCGGCATGACGGCACGTACGGCAAAACCGCCGCCGGGCTCGGCGGTGGCCTGCAACTCGCCTCCGACGGCGAGCATCCGTTCGCGCATCCCCGTGAGGCCATGCCCGGTCGAGTCATCCGGGATCGTCACCTCGGCGCCGTCGGTGACCACCTCGACCTCCAGGTCTCGCCCTGTGTAGTGAAGCAGCACCCGCACACGTGTCACATCCCGGCCGTGCTTCATCACGTTGGTGAGGCTCTCCTGAACGACCCGGTAAGCACTGCTGCTCATCACTGATGTCAGGGCCGCCGGCGGTTCACCCTCGATCGTGAGCTCGATCGGGAGCCCCGACGCGCGGGCGTCAGCGACGAGTCGCTCGATATCTGCCACACCAGGCACTGGCTCCGGACTCGGGGACTCCGCCTCCCCGCGCAGCAGGCCCAGCGTGCCGCGGATCTCGCGCAACGCGCCTCCGCTCGCGTCGGTGATCCGCTCGAGCGCAGTCTTGGCGGCGGCCGGGTTGGTGTCGATGACATGAGCGGCAACTCCGGCCTGCACATTGATGAGGGCGATGCTGTGGCCGATGACGTCGTGCAGCTCCCTGGCGATGCGCAGTCGCTCTTCGCCGACGCGCTGCATGGCTTCCTGTTCACGGGTTCGCTCCGCCAGTTCCGCCCGGTCCGACATCGCCGCGGCAAATGCACGCTGGCTCCGTACGGCCGACCCGAACGCCCCGGCGCTGAACAACCAGCCCATCGGCGCAAGAGTCGTCGTCCATGTGAACGGGATGCTTTGGGTAGAGCGAACGATCAGCAGCAGCACAACAGTCCCAAATGTGATCGCAAAGGCCTCGGCCGTCGGCCGTCTCAACCCCACGTAGAACAAGGGCACAACCACTCCGACCCCTAGAAGCACGAGCGGCAAGTCGAGCAAACCAAAGCCGACTACGCCAGCAACGCACGCGACCAAACCCACGCGGGGCCAGAAGTAGGCGCATGCCACCCCTGCGGCAGTGAGCACCGCAGCCGCCACGGCCCATATGGAGGCATCGAAGCTCTCGTCGACTTGGAGCCGAATCAGGGTGATGCCCAGCAGAAGGCCGGCCATGAGCAGGTCGAGCCAGGGATGCGTTCGACCGGATGTCAGCGCCAGGCGTCCCGGCAGGTCCAGGATGCCGACTACACGTCGCCGCACTGCCCCGCTCCAAGATCCAGGTTGCTCCTGCTGGGCAGCGTAGGCCGGGCGACAGCATCCTGCCCGCCGTCGAGATCAACCTGGGGTGACACCCGGGTCGCGGGATACATCCCCAGGAGTACGGCGAGGTGTCCGCCGTGGCCAGATTCGCTGGACCGCGAAAGAGCCGACAGTGAAGACATCACCCCAGACCGGCGAGACAGCCGGATCGACCAAGGAGTTCATGAATGACCACCTCCACCCGGACCCGGAAGATCGCCAAGTTCGCGGCTGTTCCGGTCGGCCTGCTCACCAGTGGCGCCCTCATCCTCGGCTTCTCGAGCGCCGCGTTTACGGCACAGACCACCAACGAAGGCAACAACTGGGCCGCGGGCAGCGTGTCCCTCACAGACGAGTACAGCAACAAGTTCCGCATCTTCGATGCGAAGAACCTCGACGGCGCGCTCATGCCGGGCGAGGCGACCGCATGGAAGTACATCGCCGTGGACTATGTGGGCACTGAGAAGGCGAACGTGAAGCTAGCCGTCGCCCTGCCCGCTGGCACCGGCGACATCGCCAAATACATCGACCTCACGATCACCAACGGGTACAAGACGTTCTACACCGGCACGCTGGCTGACCTCGCCGCAATGCCCGGCGGCGTCGACACCTTGTGGCAGACGAAGGGGACCGGCAGCGGCGAGAGCATGACCTTCAACTTCCACGCGAAGCTCGCAGCGAACACCCCCGACTCGATCTCGGGGCAGACGATCGGCGCGACCACGTTCACGTGGAGCGTCTGACCTAGCTAGCAAGTGACCGTGGCCACGACGACCCGTCGTGGCCACGGTCTCCAGTTGCAACGCCTCAAGGAGACGACTTCCATGACCACCGCGCAGCGGTCGATGCTCAACGAGACCCTCCGGCACGCGCCCATGGTGCTCGCTCGCACCGTGCTGTGGGTGGTGTTCGGTCTCGCCTTCTGGGCAGTTGCTCTCCTTCCACTCGGCTTTGGCGCCACAGTCATCGCATCTGACTCGATGGCTCCGTCGATCCGGGCTGGCGACGTGGTGGTGACCCGTGACCTCGACGCGGCCACCGAGATAGTCGGCCGTGTCGTCACCGCTCAGAATCCCGCCGAGCCGGGCAACCTGCTGACACACCGGGTCGTTGCCGACAACGATGACGGCACATACATGACACGTGGCGACGCCAACCGCGACCCCGATCGCATGCCCGTGGCCCGCGAGGACATCGAGGGTCGCGGCTTCTTCCTCGTGCCCTGGGCCGGGCTGCCAGCACACTGGCTCAGCACCGGCGCTTTCGTGCCGCTCGGCCTCACCGTCGTCGGGCTCGGTGCGCTGGCCTTCGTCGCTCGCGACCCACGCAGTGAGCGCCGACTTACGGCGCCTGCGATTGGGCTCGGCGCCGCCACCGCTGGCGTGTTCATGCTCGCGATCGTCGGCACCGCCGCCGTCGTCGCTCCAGCCGCGCTGGATCGCTCCTCGGCCGCGTTCGTCGCCACCGTCGAGAACACCGGCAACACCTGGCAGGCTGGCACCTGGGGACAGGACGAGGGCGAATCGACGACCCCCGAACCGGCTGTACCGACCCCTGTTGAACCAGCAGTCCCAGCCCCCATCGAGCCACCAGCCCCGACAACCGTCGAGCCGGCGTTACCGACCCCCGTTGAGCCGGCAGTACCGACCCCCATCGAGCCGACGGTGCCGAGCGCTGCGGGCGACTCAGCCGGAAGCGTGTCCGTTGAAACCAGCGCGACGAGCGAAGTCGAGACCAGCGGCTGACGTCCGCCGCTGGCAGGATGGCCGAGACAGGTGATCCTGCAACCCTGATCGAGGGTCATGGCCGGTGACCGCGTGGGCGAGACGATCTTGATTGTGTGCGGCGCAAACGTCTGCCGCTCCCCCTTCCTCGCCCACGTTCTGCATATCCACCTCGCCCAGCTGGTCGGCGCCGACCACGGCGGCATCACCGTGACCAGTGCGGGGACGCACGCGCTGGTCGGCTCTCCACCCGACGAGCGGACGCGGACGACGGCCGCAAGATATGGCGGGTCGCTCGCCGAACACCGTGCCCGGCAGCTCCACCCATCTGACATGGAAGCGGCGACGCTCGTGCTGACCGCGGAGCGAGCCCACCGCGCCGAGGCAGCAACCCTCTATCCCCGCGCCCTGTCCCGCACGTTCACCCTGCTGGAGCTCCAGCGACTGATCCGCGACGTCGACCCCTCCGACCTCGGCGACCATCCCGCCAAACGGCTGCAGCAGCTGGTTCCCTACGCGCACTCCCGCCGCGGCATGCAGCCCCCCGGTGCCCGGCGCCAGCGACGATCTGGAGGATCCGTACGGTCGACCGTTCGAGGTGTTCCGCAAGTTCACTGATCGAGCGCAGCCGGCCGTATCGGAGCTCGCCCGCATCCTCGATCCCAAGCTGGACCGCGGATGACACGACGCAGAGTGGCGTGGACGCTGGCAGGCGTCGGTGTCGTCCTGCTGCTCGGCACGGCATGGGTGGGCTATCGAGCCTTGCATGTGCGCGACGACCTCAACGACTCGGCGGCACTCATGTCGCAGCTTCACGCACGGGCAACCACGGGAGACGTCACCGGGCTCGACGGCCTGGTCACCGACCTGCAGGCAGCGACGCAGTCGTCGCGCGAAAACAGCAGCGACCCGGTCTGGGAGGCCGCCACCCATCTGCCTTGGCTCGGCGACGACCTCGATGCCGTGCAGCAGGTCTCCCGGATCGCCGACGACCTAGCCGACAACACCGTGGAGCCGCTGGCCGATGTTGGCAGGTTGCTCGCCGTCCCCGAGGCGACCATGCAACAGCGAGTGGAGACTTTGGGCGCGGCGCAGCCGACGCTCGAGGCGGCGCACGACGTGGCGCAGCGCGCTGCGCGCGAAGTCGAAGCCATAGACACAGCAGACCTCGTCTCGCCGCTGGCCAACGCGATCGGAGATCTGCGGCCCGAGGTAGCAGAAGCCGCCCACGACCTGGACACGGCCGCGCGCGCCGCGGCGGCTGTGCCAGCGCTGCTCAACCCGACGGAGCCGAAGACCTATCTGCTGCTCTTCCAGAACCTCGCGGAGGTGCGGTCGCAAGGCGGCATCGCCGGCGCATTTGCGATCGTACGGGCGGAAGGCGGGCAGCTGACCATCGAGCGGCAGGGCAGCTCGGGCGACATGGGGCCATTCGAAGAGCCGGTGACCGACCCGAAGCCGCACGCATAGCGGACGCCGACCGGCTTCCCATCCGGTTCGTGCTCATGGGTGCGGGCAACGCCCGGGCCCAGCTTGAGCAGGCGGCCGGTGGCTTGTCTCGGCTTGAGTTCCGCGAGCCAGCAGGCGCCAGCGAGTACGCCAACGTCCTCCAGGCGGCCGATGCGCTCCTTCTGAACGAGCGCCCAGGCGTCGCAGAGATGAGCCTGCCAAGCAAGCTGACGTCCTACCTTTCCGCTAGTAGACCCGTTATCGCGGCGACGGGAGCGGCAAGCGGGAGCGCCCGCCTGTTGACAGCCAGCGGCGGCGGCGTTCGGGTGGACCCCGGTGAACCCGACCTGCTGGTTGAAGCGGCGGCGGAGGTCCGGGCCGACCCAGCTCGAGCCCTGGAGCTCGGACGCGCTGGCAAGGCTTACGCGGACTCGCACTTCAGACAGAAGGTTGCCTTGGAGGCTTACGACGCCTGGGTCGACCGCCTCCTGGCCCTGGCCGCCTAGTCCTCGTCGCGGACGAACAGACCGTCCATCTGCAACAGCTCGCCCGTGTGAGGGTCCTGGAAGCCCGGGGATACGTGGACGAGTCGCATGCGTTGGCGGCGCCGAAGCTCGCACAGCTCGAGGTAGTCCGTCTGGCCCTCGTACAGTTCGAGTAGCGACATCTCGCTCTGCACCACACTTGTTCGGCGCAGTGTTGCCAACGCGCATCTGAGGACCGCGCCCTCCGCTCCTTGGACGTCCAGCTTTACCCACAAGCGCTCCCCCGCGACGTCCGCCAGCTGGGCGTCGAGCGTGGACATCGGCACTTGCTCGTGCGCCACGGTCGCACTCTTGGGGGCAGCACGGACGTGGTCGCCTCGGACAGGCAGAACGCTGCTGCTCACACTGTTGGCGCTCACGTGCAGCGTGGCTGTGCCCTCCTGCCCACCGAGCGCGAGCCGCTGGGGGGTCCAGCGCGGGTCCCCCGCGGCTCGTCGGCTGAGCACGGCGTATGCCTCGGAACTCGGCTCATACGAACGAATCCAGCCCTCGTATCCGAGGGCCCTGACCAAGTCAACGTATTGCCCGGTGTTGGCCCCGACGTCGATAAGACCATCGCACCTAGCCAACAGCGCGCGCTGCAGGTCAGAGAAGGACGTCGAGAGCGGCCCGATTTCGTAGCCCACCTTGCGGACGATGCTGCGCACAGCCGACTTCACGGAGGTGCGGGCTCTGAGCGGGAGCGACGGCATGGGTCCCCTGTCTTGCCGACTACACGCCACGCTAGGGAGTCGGCTCGGGCTTGTCATGTGCGCCGCTTGCTCCGCAGGTGCGTGGCTGGGCACGTCGTGCGAGCCTGCGAAGGTGCCGACTCCGCTCGTCTGCCCGGTGACGCATCAACGCGTGGTGCTCATGTCGCGGGCCCGGGCGACCGAGTTGCTGGGGCGCGATCTTGACGCGCTTCGGATCGGAACCGGGAGCCTGGCGCCCCAACCGCTTGGCGTGACTGACGAGGTCCTCGTCCGCGACGACCACGCGATCGCCTATCCAATTGCGGCCGACATCCCCGTGCTTCTCGCGCCCGAGGCCTTGGGTTCGGCAACTCAGCGCCGGACGTTCGACCTGGGGAGCCCGAGGTATGCCGAGGCGTACGAGGAGATGGACTTCTACAACGAGGTGGGCCGGAGCAAGGCCCTCGACGTCGAGGGCTCAACCGCCTATGCGTACGTGTCGGCCGTAACGCGGGCCGGGCCGGCAGCGGGGGCGACGTTTCCAGACCCCTGGCAGGTCTGGCTCGATGCACGGTACGACTGCAACGCGCAATGGGATGCGTATCAGCATCTGGCGCCCATCCGCGACCAACGAGTCCTCCAGCTCGGAGGAACTGGCGGGCATGTCGTCAAGTTCCTCGTCGGAGGAGCCATCGAGGGATGGCTGGTCACGCCGATGCTCGGTGAAATTCGATTCGCGCAGGCGCTCGCGGACACCGTTGGCGTGGCGGACCGCCTTCGCTGCGTCATGGGCATCGCGGAGGAGCTGCCCTTCCCGCCCGAGTCGTTCGATCGCGTGCTCTCGATGGGATGCCTCCATCACATGGACACCAGCGTCGTGTTCGACGAGGTTGCCCGCGTCCTTGATGCCGACGGTCGCTTCGCCGCCGTCGATCCCTGGCGCGCGCCGCTCTACGGCATCGGGACTCGGATCTTCGGGAAGCGTGAGGTAGAGGTCCACTGCCGTCCTCTCACACGCGACCGCGTCGCGCCGCTCGAGGTGGCGCTGCCTTCGAGCCGCATCGTCCAACATGGCACGTTCACTCGCTATCCGCTGATCGCGATGGACAAGCTTGGGCACGAGAGCCGGCTCAGGACTGTTCGGCAAATCACTCAGTACGACGACCGAATCGCCTCCCTGCTCCGGCTCAGACGATTCGGCTCGAGCGTGGCCACTCTGGCGACGAAGGAGCCTGCGACGTGGGCTGAGCCCGCCCGCGCAGTCAGACCCTGATGATGATCAGATCGGGGATGCCGGTCGGAAAGCCATCATCTTGTGTGACAAGCGGCCATCGATGAGCGATGGCGGTGGCGGCGATCCAGGAGTCGTTGATCTCCATCTTGGTTCGTGTTGCCTTCAGTCGTTGTCGCAGAAGGGCCCACGCGGCTGCAACACGTCCGTCGACTGGCAGCGGGTCGAGGCGAGATGCGTACTCGAGCGTGTCCAGTCGCTGGGACCGGCTCTGGTCGTCGGGAGCCATCAACACGCCCCAGCGCAGCTCCCCGATTGTGATGGCGCTGACAGCTGACTCGGCGGGCAGTCGGTCGACCCGGAGCGCGCGACCCGTCTCCATTGCGACGAAGACTGACGTGTCGAGCAGACCCACGGTCTCAGACGACCGTCGTCTACGCCTGGAAGCTGAGTCCGAAGCGCCTACTCCTGCCACGGGTCGCCAAGATCGTCCGTGGTCTCGCTGAGTTCAGCGGCAAGCGCCTCGGTGAGCTGGCTGTCAGCATGCGGAATACCGGCCAGAAACGCCTGGGTGGGCAGAGTCCGCGGTCGATCTCGCCTTGGGACCAGCATGGCTACCGGACGGTTGTTCACAGTCACCTCGAGCGTCTCCCCTGCCTCGACCCGCCGGAGAACGTCACTCACGTTGTTGCGAAGCTCCCGCACCGGAATCTGCGAAGGGCCGGTCATTGGGTGACCGTAGCACAACTTCTACACTTGCGGTGATCGATTTTGAGCGGCAATCCCCGGCGGAGGGATCATAGGGCTACGATATGCCTATGGCTCGCACTCAAACCATGGTTCAACTCAACGAGCAGTTGATCGAGATGCTCGATCGGCGGGCCGCGAGCGCGGGCGTGTCCCGTTCGCGGTTGATCAGGGAGGCGATCGAGGCCTTTCTCGAGTCCGACAAGGCGGCCACAGTCGATCGTCAGATCATCGAGGGCTACAGACGGCAGCCGCAAGGCGGCGAGTTCGATGCCGACGAGTGGGGTGACATCGAGCGGCTCATGTTCGCACTGACCGCCGATCAGATGCGCCAGCTCAATGCGGAGGAGCGCGAGGCGGGGCTCGAGCCGTGGTGACGCGCGGCGGCGTCTACTACCTGGAGCATCCGGAGTGGGGTCGCCGCCCGATCCTGGTCCTGACCCGCGACGCCGCCATACCTGTGCTCAAGCGAGTGACCATCGCGTCGATCTCACGCACCATCCGAGGCATCCCGACCGAGGTGGTCCTTGACGAGGACGACGGGATGCCGGTCCGCTGCGCGGTGAGCCTCGACAACCTGGGCGACGCGTGGAAGGCGATGCTCACCGAGCACGTGACGACCCTCAGCGCGTCGCGGATGAACGACGTCTGTCGGGCAATGACCATCGCGACAGGCTGCGGCCTGTAGTTCCAGCGGCTGTACGGGTCGGGGTGTCTAACTAGGCCA
>CAWCTX010000009.1:0-526738 GCA_963798505.1 uncultured Actinomycetota bacterium | reverse complement strand
GACATCAGAAAGTATGTGGACGCGAAGAACAGCAGGAACAGCGGGAGAGAGACGGCCAGCGACTCGATCGCCCGAAGGCCTGGATACCGCGACGAGAATCATCCGGATCTGCCAGGTGATCACGACGGTCATCAGAAACAAGCCAACAACGAGGCGAGCCCATGCGGACAGGCGTCCCAAGTCGTCCAATGGAAGGACGTAGTACAGGGCAACCAGCACGGTCGACGTCAGTGCGGTCCGCAGCAGCACACCGATGAACAGCCTGCGACGCTGGCGGGGTTCTAGGGCAACCATCAACGGCTTTGCCATGGTCCGGCTCCTCTTCGTCGCGGTTTCACTCTCGCCGGACTAAGGATCGCGGATGTCTCCGGCAGAGTCGCCTAACCGGACCGAGTCTCCGGGCGCCCGAGCATCAGGCGGACAGCCCCGCCATGGCGAGCCCGAGTGCCGCTCCACCGATCACGTCCAGTGGCAGGTGCGCGCCGACGAATATCCGCGCGGTGAGCACGACCAGGACGGCTGCCGCGGCCGCCGCTCGTCCGCGCGTCCCAAGGTAGGGCCAAGCCAGGGCGGCCAGGAGTGTCGCGACCGCTGCGTGTCCGGAGACATAGCCCCGGCCTAGCGGGATATCACCGCGGATGAACACGTCGTCCAGCATCGCTGCGGGTCGACCGCGCTCGATCTCACCCTTGACGACTTTCGCCAGAACGTAGGCGATGACACCGCCGAGCAGAATGCTGGCCGCCAGCCGGAAGCGCCTGGTGGATGCAGCGACGGCCGCGGCGATCGGGACGGCGAAGAAGTTGCCGAGCTGCATGAACGGCCAGACCAGCAACCAGGGCAGCACCGAGTGGTCGTTGATGAACCGGAAGATGCCCTGCTCCCATCCCGGAACGGAGTCAGGTTCGACGGGAAGGGACGCCAGGGCGAACAAGGCGATCCCACCACCCAGCAGCGCAATCTCGGGCCAGCCGCGAACATATCGTTGCGGGTGGCTGGTCTCCTGTGGTGCCAGCGGGCGGGCCATCAAACCGTCTCCGGCACAAGATCCGTGCGCGGTGCGCTGTTCGGTGGCCGGCGCCACGAGCGGTTGCGCCGCCAGAACACGTACGTGCCCAGCCCGATCGGGATGGGGAGCACGTAGGTGAGCGCCCGGAAGATGAGCACCGCCGCCGCAACCTCCGCGCGGTCGCCACCGGCGGCGGCAAGGCCGGTAATCAGCGCCACGTCGACGATCCCGAGACCGCCGGGAGTCAGCGGGATGGCGGTCAGCAGCCGTGCCAGCGCGAACACGGCGAGCACCTCGACCCAGCTGACCTCCTCCTCGGATACCCCGACATGCCGCAGCGTGACCAGCAGCACGACGTACAAGGAGAGGTGGCTGACCAGCGTAGCCACCGTGATCGGAAGCCATCGGGCGCGAAGCAACAGCACGGTGCGCTGGCGGAACTTGATCGTCGCGAGATCCCAGCCGGACACTGGCGGACGGCCGAGGCGACGAAGTATTGCCGACGCGATTTGACCTGCCCTTTCGCCCACCCAGCGTGCACTGGCGTCGCTGCGCAGCAACATCCTGAAGATGGCGATGGCGGCAATGAGGGACAAGACGCCGATGGCTGCGGCAAACATGCGGGCGCCGCTGGCGTTGCCCTGCACGGCGAGCAGGGCCAGCGCGATCACCGGCAGGCCGAGCTTGGCGAAGTTGTTCCAGATCCCCGCGACGAGCAGCGACACAGAAGTCCGCGAGCGCGAGAATCCCCACGACGAGCACATCGAGTAGGTCATGCCGATGCCGATGGCGCCGCCGCCGGGCAGCGTGTTGGCCACCGCGGTGCTCGACTCGATGACAACCATCGCCTGCCGGTCTCGCAGGCCAGGCATGGTGAGGACAAAGACGAATGAGTACGTCCAGAGGTTCCATAGCGCGAGCAGTGTGAGCGTCGCGAGCTCCATCCAGGTCATCGACTTCACCGATGCCCAGACGTCGGACAGGCTGGTGAACTGGGGAAGGAAATACCAGAAGACGGCGACGACGATCACGATGGAGATCAGCGGGCCGACCAGCTTGCGCAAGCGCCATCGACGACGCGACGATGCCGGGGGGCTCGGGGTGGTAGCGGTACTGGTCACGATGGCCTCCTCAGTCGGCCGGATCGAGCGACAGGCGGCCGTTGGTGCTTTCGTGGATGACGTTCGCGATCTCGGCGCGTGGTACGAAGCCCAGCGCGTCGAAGATCGCGGCGAGTGGTTCGGGACCTAGCGCGCCGGGGGCGTCGAAGTCATAGGTCACACAGCCGCCGGCGAACACGTAGTGAAACTGACCGCTCTGGCGGAGGCTGTCGACGCTCTCATAGAGCTGCATCCCACCGCGATCACTGGCTACGTTCGTCGAACCGTCTGTATCGCAGTGACGGCTGACGGCAACGCTCATCACATGCCTGCCGTCATGCTCTGAGTCGAGCCAGAACGTGGCGCCGACATCGTTGGCTTGCAGACTCTCGAAGGTCCAGCCGGCCGGTAGTTCGCCAAGGCACGGCAGCATCGACGCGGTTGGCACCGCCTGGGCCATCAGGACCAAGCCAGGACTCACGGGGCCCAGCCCCCGGTCGCTTTCGGTGGTGCATGCGGGCCGTCCCCCCAACGTGTCGGCGCCGAACTCGGCTTCGACCGAGCCGGAACAGGCGACCAGACCTGGCAGGAGACACGCGAGCGCGGCGAGGGCTTTCATAGCGGCCTCGACAACAGGAGAGAGACGGCCGCGAAGGCGGCGATCCACCCGCCGACTGCGACGGCGATAGTCAGGGCGATGCGTCGAACGCTCCAACGCTGAATTCGCACCTTCGGCAGCTGCGCCGGAAGCAGCGTGAGGAACTCCGCGTGCAGGTCGCGGCTCTCGCTGCGCAGCATCCCGCGCAGCTGGGACGGCATCGTGATCCCGCGGGTGGCCGCGAAGGCCTCGGCGATCTCCGCTTCGGTGAAGTGCCGACGCGCGGCCTCGTACACACGGCGGGCGTCACTGCGCAGACCCAGGACGAGCATCATGTTCGCGAGATCTACGGCTTGACGCCACGGACTCGGCCGTACTTGAGCGAATGCTGAGTCGATCAGGATCAGCCGCCCCTCGCGGACCAGCACGTTCGCCGGCTTGATGTCGCGATGTGCGAGGCCGGAGTCCCACATCCGGCGCACGACGAGGAGACCCTGGTCGATGATCGAATCGTCGACCTCGACCTCGGCCTCGCCGATCTCGGAGGCACCGTCGAAGAACTGGGTGACCAGCAGGTACTCACGCTCGGGTGTGATGTCGACGATGCCGTACGGCTTCGGCACCGGAAGCTGCGCGTCGTACAGCAGACGAAGAACGTAGTCCTCGTACTGGACGAGCCGGCGGACGCTGTTGAAGGGCTTCTCGTCCTCGAGCTGACCGTAGAGCAACGTGCGCCCCAGCTTGTACCAACGGTCGGCACGCAGGTGCGTGATCGCGTAGAGCTTGCAGAACAAGTACGGGTCGGGTTGACCTGTGACGCTGACGCGCAGCGGCGTAGAGCCGCCAGACCCCGCGAGCCCGAACGGCCGTACGTCGGTGGCGATGATTCCGAGCTGGTCCCGGAGCGCGCGCACGATCGCGTCCCCACGGGGACCGCTGACATCGAGATGAGCCGTCCGGCCGCGGCGATAGGTCACGGGAAACACACTGTTCGGCGCGAACCAGCGGAATGCGGCGATGGGAATGGCGACCCCGATGACGACGCCGAAGAGTGCGTCGCTCGGACCCTCTTGGGCCAGGTACAGCCTTGACGTGACAGTGACGGCCAGCATGAGCACAACCACGGACTTGCCGATGTCCCTTGGCCGACCGGCGGGAAGTGTGGCGTAGGCGGCGCACAGGAGGAATGTGCCCAGCACAGCCATCGGCAACGACGGCATGGCAAAGCCTTCCCACGGCCCCAGGATCTCGATGCCGAGAGGCCGCGGACGTTGGACGACCAGGGTGAGCCAGAAGACGAGCACGGCACTGAAGAGGCCGGCACCAAGCCAGACGAACAACTGTCGCCATCGTCGCCAGATCACGAGGATGACGACGTTGACGATCACCAAGACTCGCAGCACGTCTCCGTTCGCGAGCTTGCCCATCCACGTCATCACACGAGTGAGCGCGGGCGAGCGCACGCTGGCCAGCCGCTCCAGGAATGCGTGGTCAAACGCGTAGAGCACGGACGCGACTGTCGAGCTGAAGGCGATGACGACCAACGACACGACCACCGCCAATGTCAGGACCAGCCACGACTTGCCGGAGGTGTTGAGCTTTCGCGGCAAGGGCGGTGGCTCGCCGGACGGTCGCCGGCGAACTGGCGGCCGCTCGGCGACGAGATGCGTGCCGTCGAGCGTCGCCAGCGGGACAGGTGGCGCTGCCGGCATCGTGACCAACGCCGCCCTGAGCGGTCGGCGCGGCTGGCGAGCACGATGGCCGTCGGTCACGGCCGCGCCTCCACACCCCGCTTGCTTGCGACGATGGGAACGATGACGAGCGCGGCCCCGATGACCAGCAGCACGATGCCCACCACGAGCAACACGTTGGCAATCGTCCCGACAACCGGCAGAGTCGCACCCACGCTGAGGTCCGCCTGGACGTTAGGGGATCCGTCGGCGTTCATCACCACGACCGACCAGTCACCGGATGACACGTCCCACGTCACGGACCGCGGGCCGTTGCCCTCGTCACTCGCAACCCAGAAGTCTTGAGTCGCAGGTGTCTCGTCGGGCGCTCCGCCGGGTTGTGCGGCGTAGGTCGCGCGGAACGGATCGACGTCGAAGTCGCTGATCAAGTCGTGGCTGACGTCGGCTAGATAGGTACGCACCTCGTTGGTCGGGCCAATCCCGAGGAACAGTGCTGTCCCATCGTTCGCACTCGTCCCGTCGACCCGGATCGTCCCAAGGGCATCCTGCTCATACAGCGCATCCGGTCCCGTCCCGTTCACGTCGAGGGACTCGGTGGTCAACGCGTACGAGTCAGTCGCGAACAGCTCAGACGACGTCGTGAGGTACCCGTCGTCCCGCTCCCGGTCGATTCCGAATGCGAAGGCGCTGCTGGCAAGCACACCGAGGCCGAAGAGCGCCGTGAGGCATCCAAGGACAACCGAGATCGTGCGAGGGGCGCTCCATCGTCGAGGTGGCGGAGCGGCTGGTCGACCAGGGATGGCAGTCGGTGTGGCGGTCATGAAGGATCAGCTCCCCGTGGACGCGTGTGAGTCGAGGACTGCTAACTCAACGTCGCATCGGCCGTGGTCGGCGGTAAGCCGGTCAACTAGCCGTTTGGGGGGCGGGTTTCTGGTGGACAGGTGGGACGCGTCACGAGCGAAGGAAGAGCAACACGGCCAAGACGCGTCGTGACTCGCTCCTGGTCGACGGGAGTCCGAGCTTGTCGAAGATGCTCGAGACGTACTTCTCGACTGCGCGAAGCGTGATGACGAGCCTGTCCGCAATGCCCTGGTTCGAGGTGCCCTCAGCCATCAGCTCGAGCACTTCGCGCTCCCGCGGGGTCAGTACCGCGAGCGGATCGTCGGTGCGGCGTCGCGACAGGAGTGTCGAGACGATCGTCGGGTCGATCGCCGAGCCACCGGCCGCCACGCGGTTCACGGCGTTGACGAAGTCGGGGACGTCGCTGATGCGGTCTTTGAGCAGATAGCCGACGCCTTCGGCCGAGTCGGCAAGGAGCTTCATCGCCAGCCCGGGCTCGACGTACTGGGACAACACGAGGACGCCGACCTCTGGATGCGTGGCTCGGATCTCGAGTGCCGCCTGGAGGCCCTCGTCGCTATGCGTCGGCGGGAGCCGGACGTCGACGATGGCGACATCCGGAACGTCGCGGCTCATCACCAAGCGGAGGTCGTCGGCGTCCGGACAGCGGGCAATTACGTCGAACCCGGCGTCGTCAAGCAGCCGGGCGAGCCCTTCTCGCAGGAGGACACTGTCCTCGGCGATCGCTACCCGCATGGGATCTCCGCCCTGACACGAGTCCCGCCACCGAGCGGCGTCCACACCCGCAGCCGTCCGTCCAGAGCTTCCACCCGGTCGGCGAGGCCACGAAGTCCGGTTCCGCGTTCGGTGTCGGCCCCACCGACGCCGTTGTCGACCACCTCGATCACGAGCTTTCCGCCCCCGTTGGTGGCACTGACGCTGGCAGCGCTCGCCTGAGCGTGCTTCCCGATGTTGGCGAGGCCCTCGCACACGACGTAGTAGGCAGCGACCTCGACCGACTCGGCCAGGCGGCCGTTGAGCCGTACGGTCAGCCGGACCGGAATCGAGGCTCGGGCGGTCAGCGACTCGAGCGCGACCTCCAACCCGTGTCCGCTCAAAACGGCCGGGTACAGGCCGCGCGCAACGTCGCGCAGCTCGTCCAGTGACATCGCGATCTGGTGTCGAGCCCGATCGAGCGATGCAGATGCCTCGGGGTCTGCGTTGAGACGGCCCTCGAGGACGCCGAGGTCGAGCGCGAGCGCCACCAGCCGCTGCTGAGCGCCGTCATGCAGGTCTCGCTCCAGTCGTTGACGCTCGCGCTGGCCTGCCTCGATCACCCGCGCCCGCGATGCGTGCAACTCATCGAGATGGGCGCGTTGCTCAGCGCGTAGTCGGCCGTTCTCCAGCGCTATCCCGGCCGCAGCGCTGACGGCGTCAAGCAGCTCAGGCTCGTCGTTCAGTGCCGCGTCGTGCACCAACGCAGCCACGCGCTCGCCGTTGCGTGTGACCATTGTGGTCGTTCGCGATGCGTTGCTGGGTGGCAGCTCTGCCGGCTCGCCGTCCTGGCTTGCCCAGCTGCCAAACTGCGGCAGCCAGTACAGAAGCGTGAGTGAGGGGTCGCGAAGGGCACGTGCGAGCGGGGCTTGCACGTCGACCGGTTCCGAGCGGAGCTCGACCATCAGCTTGGCGACGGCGTTGCGACCCAACCGAGCGTTCAGGAGCCCGACGAGGAAGGCGATCGGCGCGAGTCCGAGCACGGCGAGGCTGATCCGCTGGATCGTCGGGAACGTAGATCCGGCGAACACCCCCACGAGCAGGAGCACCGCGATCATCACCAGCCCGAGTGCGAAAGAGTCGATCAGCAAGGTGAACGAGCGCCGTAGCGGCCTGCCGTCAGCGATGCGTCTGGCTGCGAGCACGGCGACGCCGCCGAGCGCAACGCCACTGATGACGATCAGCTCGGCATTGTGAATGACCGTGGCGGCGTCTGGCGCCTCGACCAAGCCAAGTAGATGCTCCGTGCCAAGGCCACCCAACAGCATCACAACCAGTTGGCCGCCGAGCGCGGCCACGTATCCAACGGCAACCAGGCCACGCTCGACTCGCCCGCCAAGCCGTCCGGTCGGGAACGCGAGAAAGACATGGACGAACAGCACCAGCGGCACCAGGTCGAACGTCATCCCGATGGTGTGAAGCACGGCGTTGGCCGACCAAGACAACGTGGAGACGAAGCCGCTGAAGCCGGTGACGATCATCAGCGGGCCGAAGCGGCTATCCGGGCGGCGCCACCAAGCCACCAGACCACTGAAGACGTACGACGCGGCGATCCAGTTGATCAGTGCCGCATGCGCCGGGGCGGTGTCACCTGTTGCCGCCAGGAAGATCGACACGCTGACGGCCGCCAGGGCAGCGAGCCCCACAACACCGAGCATCCGGGGGCTGGGCGCGGGCACCTCAATCGCAGGCGGATCCGATCCAGCCGAGATGCCGGCCATGGCTCGCCCACTTCCAGACGTCACTTTGACGGTACTCCTCGGTCAACACCAGAAAACCGGCCCTCGAACCGACGGGTTGCCCGCCTTACTCCAGGACTCGACGCCTGGCACGTTGGAAGGGAGTCCATCACCGGCGATGGGAGCGGCGATGAAGACCCGTGTCATCCAGGACGAGCCGAACGATCCCGAGACTCCGCCTCCGTCAGACACGCCCGAGAGCGAAATCTCACCGCAACCTCCAGCCGCCAAAGCGGTGTAAACGGACCCATTGGAGCGGGTGCACCCGGAGCGCGAACCCTCTCCGGCCAGCAGGAGAGCCGCAAATGATCAGGCCGAACGGTCCCAATGGGTGGTCCTGTCCACGATCGCGTACACGAGGGACAGGATGCAGAGGCCTATGACCAGGTTGGTGATGCTGGTGGCGACCTGGCCCTCCGTCGTCCCATCAAGGGTGTACGGGATAACAAAGCCGGCGATGGTGGCCAGAGCCATGATCCACACGAAGAAGGTCAGCGGGCGCGGTGCCGCAAGGACCAGCAGGTGGGCGAGACCGGTGGCCGCCAGCGCCAGGACGGCGGCGGTCAGGGCGTACTGAAAGGCGAACGAATCCCCGACCTCGAGCCGAGGCGGGCGAACCATGACCACGTCAAGGGCGTCCTCCCAGATGAGCACGCCAACCCACGCCACGAGGGCCGCAACGATGGCCGTGGCTACCCCGCCGGCCCATAGCCTGCCGGCATCCACGGTGGGGTGTGGGGGTCGTTCGGTCGGGACCGGTTCGTACGCAGCCATGTGGGTCACGCTAGCGATGTTCCGGCCACGCGGCCTCACCCAATCCGGGTGATCGAGACGCAACCACCGAAAGTCGAGCCCAGCGGTACCGAGAGCGCGTCCGGGCCGGCCGCTTACAACCGCTCGTGAGTCCGCGTCACCCCATCAGCCCGGCAATGAGGTTGATCGCACCTGCCACGATCACCACACCGAAGACGTACGACAGCCCTGCTTGGCGCAGGACGGTGCGACGAATACGGGGATCGCGCAATGTTGTGTCGGACACCTGATACGTCATCCCGACAGTGAAGGCGACGTAGGCGAAGTCGCGGAATGTAGGGCGCTCCTCAGCAGCCGAGTCGCCGAAAGTGATGCCCGCACCCGCCGAGGCGTAGTAGAGATGCGCGTAGCGCAGGGTGAAGAGGGTGTTGGCCACCGTCCACGACAGCACTACCGTCAGGACGGCAACGGCGACGAGGAGCGCCTCCCGCGTGCCGCTCTCCCTTCCCGCCAGGTTGAGCGCGAAGCCAACACCCAGCAGGCTGGCGAGGCTGGCACCGAGCAGGAGCAGCGTGGCTGAACCGCGTGTCTGGTCCTCGACCCTGGCGAGTTGCTCCGTGCGGACGCTGTCCGCTCGAATGATGATCGGCCAGGCTGCCCCGAGGTAGATAAGAGCCGCGGCGTCCCATCCCCCTATGACCGCCAACTCCCACGCCACGAAACGGGCGAGCACCAGCGCCACAATCGCCCCGATGCCAGCTACGACGACCGCTCGCCGAAGCTCTGGGGCGTGCCAGCCCAGCGACCGGTGGTACCACGTCCGCGACGGCATGCTCGTCACGTTCGGAGTATCTCCGTTCATCCCGCCGTGAGCGCGCCGGTCAGCTCGGCCGTAACGCCATCCACAGCGCCTTGGCCGGTCGATCCGTCGGGTTGCTCCACCGATGCGGACGGTCGGTCCGAAAGTGCAGAGAGTCACCGACGGACAGCCGGTACTGCTCGCCGTCGACGTCGAAGTCCAGCTTGCCGCGCAGCACGTGGACGAGCTCTTCACCCGGGTGCGCCATCGGGTCCGGCCCGCTGTCGGCGTGCGGCTCCACCGTCGCGGCAGCGCCGGCGATGAAGAACCTGCCGTAAGGCCCGCTGATGTTCTCCAGCGCGAGCCCGCCCTTCGACGTGAAGACCGGCTTGCGGTCGGCGCGCCGGACCAGTGCGGCGACCTTGTCCATCTCGGAGTCCTCGTCCACGAAGTAGGACACCGGTCGGTTGAGCGCTGCCGCGAGCTTTACCAGCGTCGTGATCGTGGGCACCATGCCGTTGCGCTCGACCTTGTGGATCGCCGCCGCCGAGACCCCCGACCGGTCCGCCAGCTGTTGCAGGGACAGTCCCTTTTGCTGGCGAAGGCGCCGGACCTTGGGGCCGATGGAAGCGACGATCTCGTCCAGCACGTGACCTCCTTGACGGCTAAAACGGCGGCTCTAGTATAGGCGATGTCATGTCCTATCGAAACGTCGTCACTATCGGAAACAGATAGGGGGCTGCCCCATGCCGCTTCGTGTGGTCGTCGTGGGTGGCGGCGCGGGCGGTATCGGTGCCGCGGGTGCCGCTAAGCAGGTTGCTGCAGATACCTCCGTCACGGTGTTCACGGAGTTCGAGGACGTCGCCTACAGCCCGTGCGGGATCCCGTACGTCCATGGCACGGGAGATCGACGACTTCATGTCGTTGTTCCTCGCCGACAAGGAGGCCTACGTCCAGGCGGGGATCGACATCCACTACGAGACCCGGGTCACCGACCTCGACCTCGACCGGCAACGGGTCCGGGTCCTGGCCAAGGACGGGGCGCGGGAGGAGGTGGCGTACGACCGGCTGGTGATCGCCACGGGCTTCGAGTACGCCGCCCCGGGCGTGCCGGGCAGCGACCTCGACGGGCTCTACTACGTGAAGAACATCCGTCGAGCGATGGAATGGGACAAGGTCCTCGACTCGGTCAAGCGGGCCGTTGTCGTCGAGGCGACGCCGCTCGGCCTGGAGATGACAACCGCTCTTGCCCACCGCGGCATCGAGACTCACCTGATCGACCCGCACCCCTGGCCGCTGGCCGAGGTCGCCGACCCGGACGTCATGGCACCGGTCGAGGAGTCCTGGGCCGAGATGGGCGTCACCACCCACTTCAACACCAAGCTGGAGGCGTTCGTCGGCTCCGGCGGCCACGTCCGGGCCGTGGCCACGTCTACCGGCGAGCTCCCATGCGACGTCGCCGTTGTGTGCACGCACAAGCGGCCCAACAACGCCCTCGCCCGGTCGGCCCGGCTCGACATCGGGTCGACAGGAGGTCTGGTCGTCGACGAGCGGATGGAGGCCTCGCGGTCGGGCGTGTTCGCGGCGGGTGACTGCGCCGAGCTGCCGCACGGCGTGACCTGGATCCCTGTCCAGGGCCTCTCCGGCAGCCACGCCTACGCGCAGGGCAAGGTCGCCGGCGCCAACGCCGCGGGTGGCAACCGGCGGTACTCGCCGGTTTACGTGCCATGGGCGATGGTGGCTGGCAAGTGGATGATCGGCGGAGTCTCGTTCGGCGAGACGCTCGCCAAGGCGCTCGGGATCCCGCACGTCGTCGGCGTCGCTGACGGCATCTCCCGTGCTCGCTACTACCCGGGTGTCCGCAAGACCCACGTGAAGCTGTTGGGTGAGCCCGGCACGCTGAGACTCATCGGGGCTCAGCTGGTCGGCGGCGAGGGCATCAAGGAGCGGGCCGACTTCCTGGCCATGGCCGTACGCACCGGGGTCACGCTCGAGGATCTCGCCTGGATGGAGAACGTGTACTCGCCACCGATCGGCGCCCTCAATGAGCCGATCGCCCTCGCCGCCCAGAACGCGCTCAGCCGGTTGTCGCAATGACGCATCAGACCCGCCGGGCATCAGCGCTTGCCTCGTCGCGGCGTGGCGTGCGCCGCGCCAGCCTTGGCGGCGCCGCCTGGCTGCGACGCAACTCTGAGCACTACCTCCTGGAGTCAGCACAGACGGACTTGGCACGTCGGATGGGCCGCTCGCCGCCGGCCGGCACGACGGGCCCGGCGGCCCTGTTCTGGCGACACGTCTTCGTCCCCACCTATCGCCGCCTGCCCTGGTCGCTGCGACGTCGCGTCATGGCGCGAATGCCCGGCAGCCATCGGCGGGTCTGGCATCCCGCCCCGACACGCCGCAACCCCGCGGTGTGAGCCAGGTCAGACAGGAGTGACCATGCCACTGCCGACGGTCGACACGACCCGCCCCGAGGAGGGTGCGTACCTCTTCAACACCGAGGAGAAGGTCTTCGAGGACCTCCAGGCCAACCCGGGTGAGCAGGCCTACGTCTTCATCCACACCGTGCCGTACGAAGGCTCGGTCGCCCTCGTCAATCTGCTCACCGCCACGCGACTCGGTCGCAAGGGCTTCGACGTACACATCGTGCTGTACGGCCCTGGCGTGCTGCTCGCCTCGGGGACTCGCGGCTACCCCGCTGTGGGTCAGGAGGCGTTCCCCGGCCACCTCGCGATCAACAACCAGATCAAGACGCTGCTGAAGGAGGGCGCCCACGTCTACGCCTGCCGGTTCGCGATGGGTGCGCTCTACGGGTTCCGCGAGGGTGACCTGATCGAGGGCGTGAAGGCGTTCAACCCACTGGACGTGCTCGATGCGGCCCTCACCGCGTGGCGGGCGGGCGCATTCCAGATCAACACGTGGACCGTGTGACCGGGCCGTAGCCGTCAGGCCGGAGCCGGTCGCCGCGGCAGCGTCAGGCTTCGGTAGAGCGCGCGGTGCTGCTCGGCGCTGGCCGACCATGGGTAGCGCCGGGCCACCGCGACGCCGGATGCCGACAGCCGCGCAGCAAGGTTGCGATCGACGAGAATGGCCCGGATCGCCGCAGCTAGCGCGTCGGCGTCGAGTGCCGGGACCATAGCACGCCTACACCGGCGGTGAGGTATTCCTGGAACACCGGGATGTCGCTCACCACGGCCGGGAGCCCGGCGGCCAGCGCCTCGAGCACAGCGAGACCCCAGCCCTCGCTGACCGACGGGAACGCCAGCAGGTCCGCGGCGTGGTACCACGCCGGAAGCTCCGCGTCGTCGACCGTGCCGACGAGGACGATGTCGTCGCCCAGCACCAGCCCGTGCTGCCGAGCGCGGGCGAGCGCCCGGTCCCGGTAGGCCTGGTGATCCTGGAACGACTGCCCTCCGACCACGGCGAGCACAGGGCTGGGCTCGAGCGTCTCGCGCAGGCGGGCCAACGCGTCGAAGAGCTCGCTGCTGCCCTTGCGCGGCTCCACCCCACCGACGGCCAGAAGCAGCGGCCGGTCGATGGCACCAACGCGCGCCCTGATGTCCGCCAGCGTGGATGTCGACGGTCGCCGAGCGAACCTGGCCGACGTCGACGCCGTTGTGCACCACGGTCGCCGCCACGCCATGGTCGCGCGCGAGCACCTGCTGCCAGAAGCGGCTCACGACGAGCACACGGTCCGGCTCGAGCACTGCCTTGGCTTGGCAGTCGACCAGCGCAGGCGTGGTGAAGTCGTCGATGTGGTGGACTGTCCGCACGACGACGACGGGCGCTCCGGCGTCTCGGACGCGGGCCGCCGACCGGGCCGAGATGCAGTCCTGCGCGTGCAGGATGTCGTACTCGCTCGCCACCTCACGGAGCGCATCGGCCAGCGCGTCGACTGCGGCAAACACGCGCTCCTCGAGTGTTTGGCGCCACGGTGGCGCCGGGACGATCGTTGAGGGAACCGTGACGTCCGTGAACCAGCCGACGGCGGGGTCGCCGAGCGCAATGACGTGTACGGGGACCCCGAGCCCGTGCAGCGCCTCCGCGAGGCACAGCGAGTGCACGACCCCGCCACGCGGCCGCGTCGAGTAGGTGAGCAGCGCCACCCGCCTCGTCATGGCTCTTCCTCGACGACTGTCGGGCTGCGACTCGCGATCGCCGCAGCCAGCAGGGCGGCCTGAGCGCCGCTCGACGCAACGATGCAGCCGGCGTCGGCGAACGCGCGGCGCTGTGTCTCGCAGGCTCTGCGGATCGGCGTCCGTGCCGAGGACATGCACGACGACCACGGGCCCGTTCAGGTCCGCGACGACAGGCGCCAACACTCCGGCCGGATCCGGGTGGGCGCCATAGCCGAGCACCACGTCGAACAGCAGCACTGCCGTGGCCGGATCCCGTCCCGCTTCTTGCAAGAGCCCGATGCGCGCCGCGGCGTCGATCATCGGGTGGGGCCGCGACACGGTGTACTCCTCCTCGCCGGCGTCGATGCACACATGAGCGCCGTCCGGCGCCGGAAGGTCCCAACCCGGCCGCAACGGTGCGTTGGAGTGCACCGGCCCGAGGCGCCGGGAGAGCACGAGCATCGCCTGATAGCAGAGCGTGCCTCCGGAGAAGACCCCGCGCACGGTCGTGCGTTCAGGCTCGAGTGCGTCGATCGCCCGCGCAGCCAGCGCGACCGTTGTGCTGCTCATCAGTGGGGCCGGCAGCCCGAGGTGCGCAAGCGCCAGATTCACCGCCCCGTCGATCGTCCGCGCCATCGCCACGCCGTGACCAGCTGCTGTCTCCACTCCGATCGCCGCCACCACGAGGGGCTTGCCGCCCGCGGCGGGGAGCACATCGGCGAGGACCTGCGGGTCGGGCGGCTTGGACACCAGAAGCAGCACCTCGATGCCGGGATCGGCGGCCAGCAGCCGGAGAGCCGCCCGCGTCATCCGCCCGCCGACTGCGCGCGACAGGTCACGGCCACCGACGCCGATCACCGCAGCCGCTCCGGTGCCCGCCGCGGCGAGGAGGGCCAGCACCTCCTGGGCACCCGTGCCGGCTGCCGCCACGACACCGACCGGACCGCGTGGCACGACGTTGGCAAAGCCGAGCCCGACGCCGCTGAACATCGCGGTGCCCGCGCCTGGACCCATGACCAGCAGTCCCTCGTGCTCCGCGCGGGCCTTCAGCGCCACCTCGTCGTCTTCCGACACTCCGTCGCTGAACAGCAGAACATGCAACCCGGCCGACAGCGCGTGATGCGCGGCGAGCGCAGCAAACGGCCCCGGGACAGACACCACCGCGATATTGGCCCCGGGGAGGCTCGTGGCGGCCTCCGCGATGGTGCGCATCCTCGTCGGTTCGGCGTCCGACGAGACCGCGATGGTGCCGGCGAGCGTTGCCTCGGCAGCGTCAAGTGCCTGGTCAGCCAGGGCAGCGGAGTCGGCGCGGACGGCGAGGACAAGGTCGTTTGCCCGAACATCAGAAACCTGGACACCCTGTTTCGCCAACGCCTCGACGTTGGCCGACGTGCCCATCAGTGCGGCGGCCCAGCTCACGCCGGGGCTCTCCTCAAGCGCTCGGGACGCGGCGAGCAGGAGCATCGAGTCGTGATACGCATCGGCGCGCGAGCGGACCGTCGTGATCATCGCTCGCCTGCGGTTGTCGGTGCGCCGGCCATGACGATGGTCATGCCGCCTCCGTTACCGATAGCAAACGGCTTGCGCAGGATAGTGTACGAGCGTGGCGAGTGGCGGGCCAGAGCCGGTGGAGCTGGACGAGCTCGCCCGTCGTTGGCAGGCGGCGGAAGAGAAGCTCTATCCAGTGGTCTTGGTCCGACCCGACGCCTACGCCTCCGCGCTCACCCTCGTACGGGCTGTCGTCGATCGCCTCCACGAGTACGAGACACCTGAGGCACTTGCCACTGCGTACGCTCACTCCGCCCAGCTTGTAGCGGATGTCGTGCGTGACAGCAGCGTCGTGACCGAAGGGCTCGATCTGGGGCTCGTCGCGGGAGCGGCGTTCAACATCAGGCATCGTGACCTGCGCGCCGCAGCCCAGCGGGAGCAGGCTAAGCAGCGCATCGTGGCCGCCCGAGCAGCCGGGGACACCTGGGTTGTGCTGTACGAGACGGGACGACCGGAGCTGGCTCCCCTCTCGCCCTACCGTCGGCTGGAGATGCGGGTAGCCGATGGGCTCGGGTTGCACGCGTCCGTCACCATCGATCCCACGACAGGCGGGCCGCTGTACGCCGTCGAGATGGTGCAGCTCGACCCGGTGACCGGCGACTGGGTGCCAGACGCTGCAGCTAGCACCGACTCGATTACCTACGCGACCCGCGACGAGTGGGAACGGGCCATTCGCGACCAGCGCTCTTGACACCGCCTGATGGTGGGTGCCACTTTCACTATGGTGTAGATCCGTTCCCGAAAGTGTCTGGGGTGGGAGCATGCCCACGGATCGGGTTCCGCGGCAGGTCATTGACGGCCACAGCCACATCGGCGAGCTGCAGGCATGGAAGTTCTACGACCTCGCGGAGCCGGTGAAGCCGACGGTCTACGACTTCGCGTCGACGGACGACTTCGTTCGCCACCTTGACGGGCTTGGTGTGGAGCGCGGGCTGGTGATCCCCAACTACGGCATCCCCGTGCAGAGCCAGCCGTTCGAGCTCAACCGGCTGGTGCTGGACTCGGTGACCGCGAGTGACCGTCTCGCCGGGGCGCTGTGGGTGTCGTTCCTTCCCCAGAATCGGGAGCTGACGCTCGATGCACTCAAGCACGCCGGGGAGCAGGGCATCGTCGCACTGAAGACGACTTTCCTGCTCGGCGGCAACCCCGACCCGGGCTCGTGGGACGACGCCACCTCCGAGGTTGCGGAGGCGTGCTTCGCGGCCGCCGAGTCGCACGATCTCGTCTTCCACTTCCACACCAGCCCGGGCGGCGCGTCAGACCTCAACAACTTCGTGCCGCTCATCGAGCGCTATGGCAAGCGCGTCAAGATCTACCTCGTCCACTTCGGCGGCGGCGTGAGCGGTCACATCAAGCTGGTGCCGAGGTTCCTCGACTGGGTCGAGCAGGGTTACCGCGTCTACGCCGACACAACATGGACTGTGGGGTTCGGGCCGCGCTGGCTCCTCACCGAGATCGAGCGCCGCGGCGTCGGCGCAGACCGGGTCTTGTTCGCGTCCGACGAGCCGTGGAGCGACTTCTGGGGGGAGTACTACAAGATCGAGGGCGCCCCGGTCAGCGAGGAGCTCAAGGACCGCGTGTTCCACGCCAACTTTGAGGCGCTCTATGGGCACAAGCTCGGTTAACGCGTCTCCGCTGACCCCGCAGCTGTCCGCGCTGCTTGCGGACCTGCAGAGTCTCGGCCTGCGCGTGGAGGAGCCGCTCGAGTCGCGACGCGGTGGCGCCGGGCCCGCCGATGCCGGGATGCTCTGGGTCGAGGGCGTCGCCGTGACCGTACCGGTCGCAGCGTCGTACGCAGCGCACTCGCCATACGTGCTGCGCACCGAGGGTGAAGAGTTCGGCATCTACCGTGACGGCGAGCGGGTGGCGTCGGCTCGGGGGACGACACGGCCGCGCTACTACGACCTGACCACCGAGGACGGCATCCCGTACTGGCAGATCGCCCTGCTCCACCTCGACTCGGTGGCGAGCACTGTCATCCAGACATGCATGTACTGGGGCACCGACGACGTCTGCCGCTTCTGCGGGATCGAACTCTCGCTGGGCGCGGGTCGGACGATCCCCGTGAAGCGGCCCGAGCAGCTGGCCGAGGTTGCCGTCGCCGCCCGCGACCTCGACGGTGCCGTCGATGCCACGCTGACCACCGGGACGACACACGGCCATGACAAGGGCGCGCTCTACATCGCCCGCTGTGCCGAGGCCATCAAGCAGGCGAGCGGGCTGCCCGTGGAGGTGCAGTTCGAACCGCCTGACGACCTCGCGGTGCTTGATGCCGTGCACGACATGGGGGTCGACTCGGTGGGCATGCACGTCGAGTCGTTCGATCCCGACGTGCTCGCCCGCGTCGCACCGGCCAAGGCTCGTACCGGCATCGATGGCTACTTCCGTGCTTGGGAGAGAGCCGTGGAGCTCTTCGGCCGTGGCCAGGTGACGACGTACGTGATCCTTGGCATGGGGGAGGACCTCGAGCTGACTGTGGCGGGCTGTCGGCGCGCGATCGACACCGGCGTCTACCCGTTCGTTGTGCCCTTGCGACCGGTGCCCGGCACGCCGATGGGTGACATGTTGCCGCCGAGCCCCGAATCCATGGAGTCGGTCTACCGCCGTGTCGTGCCGTACCTCGTCGAGCGTGGCCTGGGTTCGTGGAATGTCCGTGCGGGGTGTGCTCGATGCCAGGCCTGCTCCGCGATGACTGCGATGGAGCGCTCCCTTGGCCACGACCAGCGCCGCGACCTCCCGCTCGTCGACGTCCGCTGACGCGCCAGGCGTCATCGCCTGCCGTGTCGCAACGGACCCGGCTGACCGTCAGCTGCACCACGCCATCCGACACGAGGTATTCGTGGTCGAGCAGCATCTGTTCACCCGCGACGACCTGGACGAGCACGACGCGGATCCGGCCACGCTGCATGTCCTCGGCTGCGCCGACGGCGTCCCCGGCGGGGCCGTACGCCTCTATCCCCTCGGCCAGCCCGGGCTGTGGAAGGGCGACCGGCTTGCCGTGCTTCCCGCCTTCCGCCGGCATGGCCTCGGCGCGCCGTTGGTGCGGTTTGCCGTGCGTGCGGCAGGGGAGCGTCTCGGCCAGCGGATGGTGGCTCAGATCCAGCTCAGCAACGTCAAGTTCTTCGAGCGGCTCGGTTGGCAGCGGGTGGGGGATCCGGCGCCCTACGTAGGGGTGGTTCATCAGGAGATGTCGATCCCGTTGGCACCGCCAGACCCGTGACCGGCTCCCGGGTCAGGTCGAGCACGGTCGCCGTCTCGGGCCCGCGCTGGATCCGCACGAGACCGGTGTCGTCCAGCGTGGCGATCTGCGCGCAGGTCAACCCACGCTCGGCGAAGCGCGCGACGGTCGGCACCACGCGATCGGGGGGTGTGCACAGCAGGAACGCGTACGCCGGGAACGCCACCAGCCACGTCGCTGGATCGACCTCGGGTGGACGTGGAACGGTGGTCAGGTCGACGACCGCGCCGGCCCGACGCCACTCCAGCAGCATGGCGAGCGAGCCGATGAGCCCCGCCATGCTCACGTCCTTCGCGGCCACCACGTCGCCCGCCTCGGCCGCGTCGGCGAAGACCCGGATATCGCCGGCCAGCCGCGCGCCTCGTGAGTCAATGGAAGCGAAGAACGGGAAGTCATCTCGCATCGTCCCGTCGAGGCAGCAGGCGAGCAGCAGCGCGAGTCCGGGCTCGACGTGCCGAGCCGACAGGACGGCGGTCGCCTCGCCGACACCGAATGCGGACACTGCCGCCGGGCCCTCGCGCACGGTGAGATGCCCACCCGCCACCGTGACGTCGTACAGCCGAGCCGCGTGCGCAATGCCTTCGAGCACGGCGCGCGCCACCTGCTCAGGGGCGACGATGGTGTCCAGAATCGCCCGCGGGCGAGCGCCCATCGCGGCGAGGTCGTTGACGTTGGCCAGCACCGCGGCGATGCCGGCCCCGAAGGGGTCGGCCTCAATGAAGGGTGGCCACAGCGCCTCCCCGCCGGCGAGTATTGTGCGTCCGCCGACCTCGGCCACCACCGCGGCATCATCGCCCGGTCCCGCCAGCCAGTCGGTCGACCCGAGGATTTCGCGAACGAGCCGAATCGATGCCTTGCCGCGCAGACCAGGGTGGGAGCGAACGACGCTGACCAGCGCTGCGAGCTCCGGGTCCACTGCGCTCTCCCGCCTCGGGCCGTTGCACCAAGATAGACGCGCATTTACGATCGGAAAAGTGCCGAGGGCGGCGGACTTCCTCGATCTTCCGGCCCGGACCCGAAAGCCGCGGACCGCGGGGCTGACCCACGTCTTGGACAAGGGGCTTCCCCTCGACGATGTCCGTTCGCTGCTCGGCGTCTGCGCACCCTACGTCGACATCTGGAAGCTCGGTTGGGGGACGTCCTATCTGGATCCCGCTGTCGAGGCCAAGGTCGCGTTGCTGCGCGATGCCGACGTCCACGCGTGCACCGGTGGCACGCTGCTCGAGCTGGCCTGGGTGCAAGGGCGTCACGCTGACTGTCTCGCTTGGGCAGCCGACTGCGGCTTTCCGTGCGTCGAGGTCTCCAACGGCACGGCGGTCATCCCGGCCGAGAACAAGCGCGAGCTCATCGAGGCGGCCGCCGACCAGTTCACCGTCCTCGCCGAGGTCGGCTCGAAGGACCCGCAAGCCCCTGTGGCGCCCGACCGCTGGGCCACAGAGGCGCTGGGCGACCTCGCCGCAGGCGCAACCTGGGTGGTTGCCGAGGGGCGGGAGGCCGGGAGCGTCGGACTGTACGAGGCCGATGGGCGGGTGCGCGCTGAAGTGGTCGCCGCGTTGATCGACGCAGTCGGCGTGGAACGAGTGATCTTCGAAGCACCACGCAAGGATCAGCAAGTCTGGCTGCTGCGATCCCTCGGTCTGGAGGTGAGCCTCGGCAACATCGCTCCCGCCGAGGTGCTCGGGGTGGAGACGCTTCGGCTCGGCCTGCGCTCGGACACCCTTGCGGCGCCCGTACGTCAGGCATCGACGACTGAGACGCTGCAGTGAGCAACCTGACGCCCGACCGCTACCGGGAGGTCTCGGTGGCGCGGGTCGACGGTCCGTTGTCCGCAGCCGCTGTGCGCCAGCATCTGCTCGGTCGGGAGGTCTACCGCCGCACCCGCTATGTCGTGCTGCGTCTCCGACGGCGAGACGGCGGTCGCCGCGGTCACCAAGGTCGACGACGCGCCGTTGTTCGCACCGGTCGTCGACGTGGACGTGCTCGCCGGACCAGGGGACACGGCGTGGGTGGATGCGCCAGACGCGGACACCAGTGTGCCGAGCGAGCTCGGACGGGTCGCACGCGAGCAAGCACCCACCGCCCGATGCGTGGTGGTGGCTGGCCGTCACGGCCACGTCAGCTTCCTGCTCGACCCCGCGCCCGTACGGATCCGGGTCGTCGACGTCGCACCTCCTTACCCAGCCAAGCTGGTCGACCAAGCGCAGTCGCTCGTCGCGATCAGCGACGACATTCCCCCCGTCGAGCTGGTCGCGGATATCACCGATCTCACCGAGCTCGCGGCATCCCGCCCGGCTGCCCGCTACCTGCTGCCGTGCCGCGGCTCCGGCATCGTTCTCACGACGCCGACCGACTATCTCGACGAGCGGCCGCCCGAGGCGGACTGGGTGCTTGTCGGGTGCACCCGATCTCGCGAGATCCATCGCTGGTTCTACGGTCGCGACGCGCCGACGATCGACATGTGCCCGCGCCGCCTCGCCGGCAACACGTCGGAGGCGACGCTCACAAAGTGCTGCCTGCTGGAGGAGGAGCGGTACGAGCGGACGGGCCGGCAGGTCGTCGTGCCGTGGGGGGCTTCGTTGGGGCTCATCAGGTCCGCCCTCGTCGACCTGGTCTCGGAGGAGGCGGCGTGGTTGCGCGGATGACCGAGAGCGCGGTGTTCGGGCAGTTGTGGGGCACCGACGAGCTTCGCGCGATCTTTGACGAGCGAGCTCGGCTCCAAGGCTGGCTCGACGTGCTCGTCGCCCTCGCGGACGCACAGGCCGAGCTCGGCATCATCCCGGCTTCCGCAGCGAAGGACATTGCGCGTGGCGCGACTGTCGACTCGCTCGACCTCGAGCTCGTGGCCGCGGAGACACGGCGCACCTCGCACTCGACGCTCGGCCTGATCGCTGCCCTCCAGCAGGTGCTGCCTGAGGAGGCCGGGCAGTGGGTCTACTACGGCGCGACCGTGCAGGACGTGACGGACACGTGGACAGCGCTGGCCGTCAAGGACGTCTGCGGCGTGCTCTGGCGCGACCTGCGCGGCCTGGAGAGCTCGCTGCTGGATCTCGCGGAGCAGCACCGGGACACGGTCATGGCCGGGCGCACCCACGGGCAGGCGGGGGCGCCAACGACCTTCGGGCTCAAGGTCGCCTCATGGGCCGACGAGGTGCGACGTCACCTCGACCGGCTGCGCGAGGGTGGCCCACGCTGGTTTGTCGGCCAGCTCGCCGGGGCGGTTGGCAGTCTCGCGTTCTTCGGCGACGATGGGGCCGCGCTGCGCCGGCTGTTCTGCAATCGGCTCGGCTTGGCCGACCCAGGCGTGTCCTGGACCTCGTCGCGGGACCGGGTTGCTGAGTTCGGCGTACTCCTTGCCCTTGTCTCCGGCACCATGGCGCGGATCGGCACCGAGGTCTACCAGTTGGCGCGGTCGGAGATTGACGAGCTGCGCGAGCGACCAGCTGCCGATGCGGTGGGCAGCATCACCATGCCGCACAAGCGAAACCCGGAGGTGAGCGAGCACCTCGCCACCCTGGCGCGACTGGTGCGCTCCGCGGCCGACGTGCTCGTCGAGGGGGTGGTCACCGAGCACGAGCGTGACGGCCGTGGCTGGAAGGCCGAGTGGGTCGCACTCCCCGAGGCGTGCCTGCTCACCGGAACGTCGGTGTCCATGGCGGTGAGCCTCATCGCTGGGCTGGAGGTTGACATTGCCGCGATGCGGCGCAACCTCGGTCCCTACAGTGGCTCGGAGCAGGCGCTTGCGTTGCTCTCAGCAAGGCTCGGTAAGCACCAGGCGCAGGCGACGCTTCAGCATGCGTTGGCTGCCGGGCGAGACGTCGGCCTGTCTCTGGTCGACGCGCTTCGAGCCGCAGGGTTGCTCGACAGCGCACTGGAGCAACGCCTTTCCGCGCCATACACCGGCGACGCGGCAGCGATGGTGGACACGGTTGTGGAGCGGGCGAGGGCAGCGCGGCAGCGCGAGCCGGAGCAGTGGCCATGACCGAACGCTTTCCGCTGGCTGTCCTGCCGACACCGCTGGTGTCGGCCCCGCGGCTGGCCCGAGCCCTGGGCTGCGGCGATCTGTGGGTCAAGCGTGACGACCTCACGGGGTTCATGCTCGCCGGCAACAAGGCCCGGCAGCTGGAGCGGCTGGTCGGGTCCGCGCTCGCGCAAGGCGCGGACACGCTCGTTGGCGGCGGCGGCCCGGCGTCGAACTTCGCCGCCGCGGTGGCGGCAGTGGCACAGGTCGCTGGTCTGCGTTGCCGTCTCGTTCTCTACGGCGACGACGGGTCGACTCATCCCAACCTTGCGCTCATGCGGTGGCACGGCGCGGAGGTGCAGTTCACCGGCGATCCTGATCGCGCGTCGGTTGACCATGGGCTGGCTCGTATCGAAGCGGAGGTCCGAGCTGACGGCGGCGTTCCTTACGTGGTCCCGCGGGGCGGCGCCACGGTTGTCGGAGCGCTGGCTTATGTCGAGGCTGGGCTCGAGATCGTGCAGCAGTGCGACTCGTTGGGGATTCGCCCGGCCACGGTTCTCGTCGCGGCCGGTTCGGGTGGCACGGCGGCCGGCCTGGTGGCCGCGTCCGGTGCAGCATCGTGGCGCGTCGTCGCTGCCGCGGTGAGCCGGTCGGTTGCGGAGACCGCTGAACGCGTGTTCTCCCTGGCGGCTGTCGCGGCGGCGGTGCGTCGGCTGCCGGCTCCGGCCGAGGCCGACACCGACGTGCGTGACGCGATGGGCCCTGGCTACGGCGTTCCTTCGGCAGCGGGCGAGCGGGCCGCTGAGCTCGCCGCGTCGACCGAGGGTCTGCTGCTGGACCCGGTGTTCTCTGCCAAGGCGCTCGGTCTCCTGCTGACCGAGCCGAAGCTCCCCGAACCCATCGTCTTCTGGCACACCGGCGGCCATGCGGCCGCACTCGCGCATCTGATGACAACCTCGACGGAGGCGGTGGCCACATGACCCGGGTGCGCGGACCCGCCGAGCAGGGCCCGGCTGTCGAGCTCATCGAGGCGGGGTTCGCGCTCGAGGTCGCGGACGCGCCGCTGCTCCACCGCGGCCTCGGGCTCGCCGACCTGGCTCACCTGCTCGACCTGCGCCACCGCGCCGTGGTCCCCGACGAACCATTGCGCCGGCTGCTCCTCGCGGCGCTCGAGTCGCTGCAGATCCCGGCGGAGGAGTTCCCGTACGACCCGGCGTTCGGCGAGGTCTACAACTGCCGGGAGCGCTGGTTCGTCGAGCGGCTCGGCGACGACGCGGGATGGCTGCACGCGGGTCGGCCCCGTCGTGAGGCGGCGCGGATTGCCTTGCGCCTCATGCTCCGTATGCAGGTTGCCGGGCTGGCGGCGGACGCCGCACGGTTCGCTGTCGCCGTCAGTGATCTCGCAGGGCAGCACGCCGAGACCTGGATGCCCGACCAGACCTATCTTCAGCAAGCACAACCGTCGACCTTCGGTCACTACGTGCTGTCGTTCGCCTACCCCGCTCTGCGAGACGGCGATCGGCTCCTCGAGGGACTCGACTGGGTGGACCGTTCGCCGGGTGGTGCCGGCTGCGTCAACGGCAGTCGACTGCTCGTCGACCGCGACCATGTGGCACGGCTGCTCGGCTTCGGCGGAGTCATCGAGCACACCCGTGACGCGATGTGGCAGCTCGACGGGCTCGTGACACTCCTGGCCACAGCCGCCAGCCTGGTCACCAACCAGAGCAAGCTCGCCGAAGACCTCGAGATCTGGGCGAGCGAGGAGTTCGACTTCGTCGACATCGCCGGCCCCTACACGCGCGCCAGCGTGCTGATGCCGCAGAAGCGCAATCCGTACGCCGTCGCGATCGTACGCGGCGCAGGCGGGGTTCTCATCGGCCGGCTGACCGGATTTCTCGCCGTGGCAAAGACGCCGTCAGCGCGGAGCGACAACCTGATCTTTGCCTATGGGGAGGTCCCGCGGGCGCTGGATCTGGCAGGCCGCGTGACCCGGCTCATGACGGGCGTCACGTCCTCGCTCGACGTCCATGCGGAGCGGATGTGGGCCGTACTCGTCGATGGCTTCTCGCAGGCAACCGACCTGGCCGAGTACGTCATGGAGGCGTGCGCGATCGACTATCGCTCGGCGTATCTCGTCGTGGGAAGAGCGGTGCGCACGGCGAGCGGGCGCGGGCTACGCGGGGTCGACCTCACGGGCGAGCTGCTCGACGAGGCGGCGGTCGAGCAGCTCGGCAGGCCACTCGGCCTTGCCGGCCATGACCTGGCGTCGGTGCTGGATCCGCGCTCGATTGTGCGGACGCGAGTCGCACCCGGTGGCGCCGCGCCAGCCGTTGTCCGTGACATGGCGACGCGCTGCAGGCAGGACGCCGAGACACTCGTTGAGCGAGCTCGAACACGGTCGGATGCCATGACCGCCGCAGAATCCGAGCTCGTGGCACAGGCAGAGGAGGTGGCGGGTGGGACACCGAGTGCTAGGGCTCGATGACGACGTCCAGTCGGGGTGTGGTCAGCAGCGTGTGGGAGACATAGCAGTACGTCCGAGCCTTCTCGACCAAAGGCTCGAGCTCCGCGCGAGCCATAGTCGAGCGGACCACGATTCGCAGCATCTCGAAGCGCAGTCCCTCATACGTCCCGTCGACGTCGACCTGCAGATCGGGCAGCGTGATGCCGCGTTTTCGGGCCGCGTGCGCCACCGAGGCTGCGAAACAGGCAGCGAGGGAGGCCAGGAACAACTCAGTGGGCATCGGCCCCCGGTCCTCGCCGCCAAACTCCGGCGGTTCGTCCGACACGAGGTCGAAACCCCGCACCGGCACCCGGACGTGGTAGCCACCTTCCCAATGGGCAGTCAGCCGCACGGTTCTGGACGGTAGTCGCATGCCAACGGGTTCGTCTCCTCCCGCTCCGTTGCCAGCTGAGGTCAACGTCGTCAACGTGGGGCTGAGCTTGTTCGCCGACTCGGTGCGCGATCAGGGCGCGCAGGCCGTTGACGTCGACTGGCGCATACCGGCCGGCGGCCGTCCAGACCTTGTCGAGGCATTGACGCGCCTTGCCGGCCCGCTGCATGCACGGGTGCAGGCAGCCAACCAGGAGGTCCACCGTCGCCTCGACAGCGGGACGCCCTTGCTGACCGGAGTCGCTCGCTGCATCGATGTGGTGCCGGGCGTCGATCCTCGCATCGTGCTCCACTGCGGCCCGGCCGTGGAGTGGTCCGAGATGTGTGACCCATTGCGCCGGTCCGTCAGCGCGACCGTTATAGCCGAGGGCTTGGCGGGTGATGTGACCGACGTGTCGCGGCTCATCTCGCAGGGAGAAGTGCGACTGGAACCCGCGAACGTCCACGACACCGTGCTCCCTATGGCCAGCTCGATCGGGCCGACGTCGCCCGTACTGGTGGTCGACAATGAGGCGGCCGGCACACGGGCATTCTCTTCGATCAACCAGGGCCCCGGCCGGGCCGCGTGGTTCGGGGTCGACGGGCCGGAAGCGGTCGCCCACCTGGCGGCGATCCGCGACGCCGTAGCACCGGTGCTGGCCGAGGCTCTGTCGTCGAATGGGCCGATCGACGTCTTCGCTCTGGTCGCGCAGGGCCTGCAGATGGGCGACGAGATGCACATGAGGTCGCAGGCCACCACCAACCTGCTCTGGCGCACGTTGCTGCCGTCGCTCATGAGCGCGAGGTCCCCCGCGCGTGCCGAGGCCGCCAGGCTTCTCTCGGCGAACCACCTGTTCTTTCTCAACGTCGCCATGGCAGCGGCAAAGGCGGTCCTGATGTCGGCGTATGACGTCGCGGGCTCGAGCATCGTCGTCGCAATGTCCCGAAATGGCACCACGTTCGGGGTTCGGCTGGCCGGCACCGGCGAGCAGGAGTTCCTGGCACCGGCACCGCCGGTAGGCAACGCGCTCTATCACCCCGGGTACAACGAAGACGATGCAGCCAGGGACATCGGGGACAGCGCCGTGCTCGAGCTCATCGGACTCGGAGGGGCTGCGTCTGCGGCGTCGCCCGCGGTCGCGTCGTTCCTCGGTGGGTCGGTCCACGACGCCGTGGCCACCACCGAGGAGATGGCTCTCGTGTGCGCTGGACGCAGCAGCCGGTTCTCCCTGCCGCTTGTCGAGCATCGAGGCGCACCGCTGGGGATCGACGCATGCGCTGTCGTCGAGACGGATACCGCGCCCGCGATCAACACGGGCATCCTGCATGCGACCGAAGGGCTGGGGCAGATCGGCGCCGGCATCGCCCGGGCCCCGATGGAGTGCTTTGCTGCTGCCGTGCTTGCACTGGCCCGCGCGTACGACTAGTCAGTTCCCGAACCAGCGTCGGCGTCGGGTGGCGGCGAACCGCTCCTTCTCGGCAGCTAGATCTGTAGACGGGCCGAGGAACGGTGCGCTCGGCGACGGCCCGGACAGGAAGTCGGCGTCGACCTTGCCCACCAGCCCTCCGCCGAACTCGACATAGCACGACCCCTTGCCCTCGTAGGGCTTGATCGCTCCCAGCTCGTGGATCTTTGCGGCGATGTCGTCGGCGACCGCGCGCGCGGCGTTCTCGGCGAACACACCGGCCCGGGGAACCGGAGCGTCGGCACAGTCCCCGAGTGCGTACACGTTGGGAAAGCGGGTGGCGAGGGTGCGGGGGTCGACCGCGACCCAGCCGTCCTTTCCGCCGGCCGTCAGCCCGGACGCCTCGACAACCGCCGGTGCCCGGTGAACAGGGATGCCGATGAAAAGGTCGTAGGGAAGATCTCCAGTCTTCAGCTTGGCCATGTGCGCCGTCGGATCGAGCCCGAGCACCCGCCGCCCGGGCGTGTATCCGATGCCTCGTTCCGCCATCGCCTGCACGAGCACCTCAGAGGCTTCTCGCGACACCGGGATCGGCGACTCCATCGGGCTGATGACGTCGATCCGCGTGGCGTCTCGCACACCGCGATCAACCAGAAAGTCGTGCAGCATCAGCGCCCCCTCATACGGTGCCGGCGGGCACTTGAAGGGCACCCCTAGGACCGCCACCAGCACTCTCCCGCCCGCGAACGACGCCAGGACGTGGCGCAGGCGTTCGGCGCCGGCGACCGAATAGAACTCGTGCCCGTCCTCCACGAAGCCCGGCGTGGCCTCCGGGTCGTAGTCGGCGCCCAACGCCACGACCAGAATGTCGGGCTCGTAGAAGCCGCCGTCGGTGACGACATGACGCGTTCCGGGATCGATCGATGTGACGCGTTCCTGACGAAACTCAATCCCCGGCCTGGAAATGTCCCGGTAGGGGCAGCGCACCTCTTCCCGGGTCTGCCGGCCGATCATGATCTCCAACTTGGAGAACCCGAAGATGAACGAGTCGTTCTGATCGACCAGGGTGACGCGCACCTCGTCGCGCAACGACTCGGACAGCCGGGTAGCCAGCTCCAGCCCCCCGAAGCCAGCGCCCAGCACCAACACATGCCGCATCACCGCAGCAGCATGTCGCGTGGGAAGCGGTGTGCGCACACCGAACGCAGCCATGGCTGCCTCCCGGCAGGGGCTATCGGGCAGATCTCCCCGACCAGCCACGCCGCGTACCCCTGCCGTCCGTCTTTCGCGGTGAGGTGGATGTGGTCGCGAGCGAGCCAGCTGGGGTTCGCGGCGGCGAGGGCGTGCCAGTCAAGCAGGCGTACGTTGGCATAGCTCTGCGCAACTCTGGTGAGGAGCTCGTTGTTGTATCGCTCGTAGTTGCGCGGCGCGTGGACGGTCAGAATCAGGACCTGTCTGTCGGTGATCCGCTCGAGCAGCCCGCGCACTGCCTTCTCCGGCAAAGGCCCGTTGTTGCCGACGTGCAGCACCACGGTTTGGCCGAGCTGTCCCGAGTCCGCAGCGGCAACTACCTCGGCCGCCACGTCGCCAAACTGTCTGCCGACGGCAGCGGACACGCGCATCCCGGCGCCCCCGAGTAGTTCGGCTGCTCCGACCATGACGGAGTCGCCGAACGCCCAGGGCGTGGCCGGCGGGGGAGCGGCTGGTTGCGGTGACGCTGGTTGCGGAGCCGCCGGTTCAGGGGGCGTCACCGTCTCGGGCGCCGGCAGCGAGGCTGTTGGCACGTCGGCAGCGGGCGGATCGGCAGGATCCGGTGCGGTCGCCGTGGCCAGGCCGTTGCCGACGACGAGAGTTGCGACGAGCACCGTCGTGGCACCGGCAAGCCGGGTGTAGGCAGGACCCCTGCTGCTCACCGTTCCGCGGCCATGCAGTCTCCGCCGGAATGAGCCCGTGCGAATGGGATGCTCCACCAGTCGGTACGACAGGTCCGCGAGCACCAGCACGATGGCGATCCTGACGACGTTCGCGGCCAGGCCGTGGAATCCGAGCTCGATTCCTGGTCGGGTGAGCATCAGGACGGGCCAGTGCCACAGATAGATCGCGTACGACCGCTCACCCAGCCAGCGAAGCGGCGGTATCCCCAACAGCCGCCCCAGCACGCCCCCCGGGTGCACCACGGCCGCCACGGCCATCGCCGTCACCGCCGAGACGGCGAAGAAGCCGCCACGGAAGAGGCCCTCGGAGAACTCGCTCGTGAAGATGAACGCGTACACAACAAGAGCGAGCGCCACCATTCCCAGGAAGTCGAGTGCGGCAACGCCTCTGCGGTGCGGTAGCGGGCGCCGGCTCGTCACCCATGACCGGCTCGATCGCCAGGAGCGCCACGGTCGCCAGCTCGCCGCCAGGGCCGCGCCGAGCAGCAAGCCAGACGCGTGCGTGTCGGTGCCGAAGTAGACGCGGCTCGGGTCGTTGGGCACCGGGAAGCCGGACGATACGGAGAGGACGGCCATCCACACTGCAGAGAAGGCGGCGATGATCAGCGCCACCCGACGGATGCTCCGACGTCCACCCACCATGGCCACGGCGAGAACCACCGGCCACAGCAGGTAGAACTGCTCCTCGACCGCAAGTGACCACAGGTGCTGGAGCAGCGGCGGCCGTCCGGTCATCTCGAAGTACGATTGGTCGGCGACGATGAAGTCCCAGTTGGACACGTAGAACAGAGCCGCCGTGACATCGCCGCGCAGCTCGGGCACCTCGGCGGGCAGGAAGACGAGCGACACGGTCGAGACGACGAAGAGCATCAGCCATAGCGCCGGAAGCAGCCGCCGACCTCGGTGGACATAGAACCGCTTGAGGTCGAGTCGTCCCTCGCGGTCCATTTCCTCGATGAGCAATGTGGTGATCAGGAATCCGGAGAGGACGAAGAAGACGTCAACACCCAGGAAGCCGCCGGGCATCCAGGACAACCCGAGGTGGTAGAGCACGACGGCCGCGACGGCCACGGCCCGCAGCCCATCGAGGCCCGGCATGTGCGGCATCGCCCGAAGCCGTTCGGATGTCATCGGCACGCCTTACTGGCCCCGCACGGATCGCGGTGTGGCTGCAACCGTTCCGGGCCGAAGGTAACACCGGATGTCCGGTTCTTCGGGTACGCGCGCCGCGGCTCAGTCGTAGAAGATCCGCACCCAGCGGTGCGTGTGGAGCCTCTCAAGTTGATCCGCCGGTAGCCCGCGACCATCGGAGACGGCGACATTGCGGTCGACGTTGGCGGCGCGTCGCATGCCTGGGATCACCGTAGTTACGGCCGGGTTGCTCAGCACGTAGCGCAGGGCGATCTCTGGGAGCTGTTCCGACTTGATACCGAGGTCGTCCACGATCGCAGAGACGTGCTCGAAGACCTGCGCCTGTCGGTCGCCACGGAAGTAGTCAGAGCGCCAGTCGTCATCGGCGTACGTCGTCCTGTCCCAGCGGTCGATAGTGCATGCGATGTCCCGTGCGATCGGCGGACTTCTCTAGGTTTCCTCAGCGTTCGTCAGCGGTGCGGCCACCCGCGCATGGATGCGCCGGCTGATGTCGCGCAGGTGCTTGACCTGTCTCGTGGTGAGTGTGTCGAGGACGAGGTCGCGTACGGCCTCCGCGTGGCCAGGTGCGGTGGCGAGCACCTTGTCAAGGCCGGCGTCGGTCAGGATGGCCTTGATGTAGCGCCCGTTCTCGGGGCATGGCATTCGCCTGACCCAGCCCTGCTGCTCCAGCCTCGTCACCACATGTGACAGTCGGGATAGCGAGCTGTTGATCACGGACGCGAGGTCGCTCATGCGCAGTTCGTGTCGGGGCGCGTCGGCGAGCACGGCGAGCACCATGTATTCGAAGTGGCTGATCCCCGCGTCGCGCTGCAACTGTGCGTCGAGGGCCGCCGGCAGCCGGTTGAGGACGCAGGCGAACGGCATCCATGCGTCCATTTCCTCCGGCGCGAGCACGCTCGGCTCGGGTTCGGCTGTGCGGTTTGACTCGGCTGCCACAACGCCAAGGGTACGGCTGGAGAGTTGAAGCTGAAAGTGAGATGAGAGACATGTCACTTGACGCTTCAAGTGAGAGCGCCTACGTTGAGCTTGAAGGTTCAAGTCAGCGAGATAGGAGAAAGCGATGCGTGCCTGGAACGTTGCTGAGGCTGGAGCCCAGCCGGAGATTTCGGTCGTTCCCGTGCCCGAGGTGGGTGCGGGCACGGTGCTCGTGAAGGTCAAGGCGGCCGGCCTCAATCCCATCGACAATGCTCTGGCGGCCGGGGTGATGGCGCAGATGATCGCGCACGAGTACCCGCTGGTCCTCGGCAGGGACGCGGCCGGTGTCGTAGCCGCGGTCGGTGAGGGCGTCGAACACGTCGCAGTTGGTGACGAGGTGCTGGGTCATGTGCTGCTGGCACCGCCGATCCACCATGGCACCCTCGCCGAGTTTGCGCTGCTGCCCGCTGACGCCGTTGTGGCCAAGCCCGCCGCTCTGGACTTTGGGGCCGCTGCGGCTCTGCCGCTGTCGGGCGCCGCCGCCTTTGCCGCCGTCGCCGCGATCAATGCCCGCGCTGGGCAGATCGTGCTGGTGGTCGGCGCCAGCGGCGGCGTCGGCTCCTACGTGGTCCAGTTGCTGGCCGGGCGCGGCGTCACAGTTGTGGCGACCGGCACCGCTGACGACTCCGGCCGGCTCCTCAGGCTCGGCGCGACCAGTGTCGTCGACTACACCGCCGGGCCCGTCGCCCAGCAGGTCCGCGCCGCCTACCCGAATGGCGTGGACTCTCTCATCGACCTGGTGTCGCGCACAGCGGACACCCTGCCGCTGGACGTGGTCCGCGCCGGAGGCGCGGTCGCCAGCACGGGTGGCGCGGCGGACGAGCAAATCCTGTCCGCCAGGTCGCTGACTGGTCTGAACATCATGGCCGCCCCTACCCGGGACGTCGTCGGGCCGCTCGCAGAGCAGGCGGCGGCCGGCACGTTGACCATCGACGTCGAGCAGGTGCTGGACTTCGACCGGGCCGCCGACGGCCTGGCTGGCATCGCCGGCGGAAAGGCCCGCGGCAAGACAGTGGTTCGGGTCGAGGACTGAGAGTCGCCTCCAGGAAACCCGTTGTACTGTCCGCTCCCTCGCTTGGGAGACTCGCCGCATGCGGCAACGAACAGCTGAGGAACTGGAAGCGCACATCGATCACGTGCGCGGCGCGCCGAAGGATGTCGGGACGCTCGAGCTCGTGGTGAGGCGGCCGGCGGAGGACGAGCGGGAGGTGCTGGCCGAAGGCGTGCTCGATCCCGAGCACGGACTGGTGGGCGACTCGTGGCGACTGCGTGGCAGCACCCGGACGGTCGACGGCACGGTCGATCCGGAAATGCAGCTGAACGTGATGAACCACCGGATGGTCGAGTTCCTCGCCATCGACCCAGCGCGCCGCCCGCTCGCCGGGGACCAGCTCTATCTGGATCTTGACCTGTCTGAGGCGAACCTGCCGCCCGGCACGTTGCTGTCGGTCGGCGATGCGGTCATCGAGGTGACCGAGCCGCCGCACCTCGGGTGCGCGAAGTTCATGGCACGCTTCGGCGAACCGGCGCTGCGGTTCGTCAACTCCCGCGTCGGACGCGAGCTGCGTCTGCGTGGTCTGAACGCTCGCGTCGTGAGCGCCGGCGTGGTCCGCCCGGGGGACAAGGTCGCCAAGCTCGACTCATAATCCAACGCCCGAGTGCTGCCGGACGGCTGTTCCTGGGGCACCGTCGACCCGTGGCATGACATCGCGGGTCACGGGTGTCAGAAGGGGGGTGGGTCGAGGTCGGGGTCGGGTGGCGGATCCGGTTCGGGCGGCAGGTCGTCGGGCGGTGAGTCGTCGGCGCTTTGTCGGCGTGCTTCCCAGTGAGCGCGGTAGTGGTCGATCCACGCCTGGTTGGCGGCGCGGCGGTCCAGCCCAGGCGAGGGTTGTCGGAGTCGGGCGGCGGCCTCCCGCGCTTCGGTGTCGGTGGGCCCGACCTGGGTCGGGGGTCGGTCGGCGGTGATGCCGGTGGGGGAAGTCCAGCGCAGCCCGCCGTCGGGTAGCCGCAGCGCGGACCAGCGGTACCAGGTTTTGGCGCGGTTGATCCAGCCGGTCAGCGGCCCGCAGTTGGTGGCGCTGGTGGGTCCGCCGCGTTCCCATTCGAGGTGGTGGTCGGTCTCGGTGCGGTGCGCGGGGGTGTTGTCGGTGGGGAAGACGGAGGTGACGTCGCGGACCCGCACGAACTCCTGCAGGAGCCGGGGTGGCGGGTAGACGGTGCGTCCGTAGTCGAGCAGCCCCCCGGACGCGGGGTCGGTCAGCAGCCGCCGCCACACCCCGTCGGCGGCGAGCGCTCTGGCTTGGTCGGCGGTGATCGGCCCGTAGCCGGCCAGCGTCGCGGGCAGATCGTCCAGGCCGGCGAGGGTGGTCCAGGACACGGTGACCAGGATGTGCGAGCTGCCGGCCCGGTCGCGTAGCCGCAGCAGCGGATCGGGCTGCGGCGGGCAACCCGGGTCGGCGGTGACGTCGTCATGAGCGGTGTCGTCGTCGTGGTGGGCTCGTCGTCGGGGTCGACCGGCTGGTGGTGGCCGCAGCCGGGTTGGCAGCCGCCGGTGTGCCCGGTGCGCAGGATGTCCCGGCACAGCCGGACCAGGGCGTCGGCGCGGCGCTGTGCCTTGCTGCGGCCATCGGCCGGGTTCTCCTCGCGTAGCGCGTCGGCGACCTGGTCGATGATCTGGTCGACGATCGCGAGGCCCTCGGCGGGCAGCTCACCGAACAGCTGACCCATGCCGTCCTCGACGCCTCGGCTGGTCACCCGCCGAGCTGCCCGGGCCTCGGCATGTCGTTGGGCGGCGTCGCGCGGGTCGGCGGCGATCACCAGCCGACGGAGCCGGTCGAGCAGCTTGCCCGCGGTCGGCGGCAGGTCGGACAGCAGCTGGGCCTCGACCTCGCGGGCGGTCTCGTCGGGCAGGCGGCGCAGCGCCTCGACGATCAGCTTGGCCCGCCACCCGTCCAGCCGTCCGTCGGCGAGCGCGGCGTGCACACCCGGGTGTTCCTCGACCAGCTCGCGGGCCACGAACAGCCGGGCCTTCGCCGTCGATGGGGCCAGGCCGAACAGCAGCGCGGTCTCCAACGCGGCCGCGTCCACGGCGTGCCGGTCATCATCGAGCACCTCGGCGCCCGGCGGTAGCGGCTCACCGTCGGCGAACGGCGACAGCCGCGACAGTTGCGCCAACACCAGCTGCATGCGGGCCTGCGCGGCGCGCTGGTGGGTTTCCAGCGCGGCCAGCTCGTCGAGCAGCGCGGCCCGCGCACCGACACCGGCGGTGAGCCGGTGCAGCTCGGCATCCAACAGCCCGTCGTCATCGAACCCGGCGTCATCGCACCGCTCGTCGTCGAGCGCCCAGCACTGCTCGGCCCAGGCGTCCAGCTGCTGCCGGCTGAGCTGGTCGAGCCGGTCCGGGTCCATACCCGGAGTCTATCGAACATTTGTTCGACACGCAAGACTCTGTGGACGGAGTTCCGTGTCTGGCAAGGCTTTCCGGGCACGCTGGCGGCCGAGCAGCACCCGGCCGATGCGCACCACCGGACACCGGGTGCCCGCCGACATCGCCCCGGCAGGCGGCCACTGCACGACCACCGACCAGCCCCCACGACCACAGACCTAGACGCAGGTCCGGACACAACCAGCACGATCAGTGAAACGTCAAAGAGGATTCCGATGATCGTCGCAACACGAGCGATGTTGATTGTTCGCGATCGAGCTGGGCGGTCAGCGGATGACGGTGCGGATCAGCTCGGCTCGCAGGTTGTCGGTCTGCGCGGCCCAGGCCTGGACAGCTGCGGCGAGCGCGAGCGCGGAGCCGGCAAGGACTTGGTGGCCGCCTTGGCGGATGAGCAGTTTGTCCAACGAGCGGAACGCTCGGCCCTTGCAGGCGAGGCCGAGGATGTCTGCCGCGGCGCGCTTACCGGTCCAGTGCCCCGCCGACAGAACGGTGCGCTTGCAGAGGCTCGCTGGCGCGCCGGCGGCCTGCCCGGACAGCCAGTCATCGAGCAGTCCGAGCGCGATGCCGATGCAGCTGGCGACGGTCGCGCTCGAGTTGTCCGGCGACTCGGGCTGGACCTGGTCGAGGAGCGAGCCGGCGAGGGTGGAGTCGCGGTCCAGGATCGCCTCGACGATCAGCCGCAGCGTGACCAGCGCGATCTCGCGGGTCTGCCCGACGGGGCTGAACAGCTGCATGTTGCGGCGTTCGACCGCACGATCGAGCGCACCCTGCAGCGTGTCGAGGTCGGGGACGTCGATGCGGTCGACGTCGATGCCTTCCTCGGCCAGCAGCGGCGCCAGCTCGCGCATCATCTCCTGGGCAAGCCCAGGCTTGAACTGGATCTGCGGCAGCCCTGGCGGTGGTTCCGGGCTGCGCGACGCATATCCGCCATGCGCCCCATCCTGGCAGCGCCGCCATCGTTCAGTGGAGTGCGCCGCGCAGGAACACCTGCCGCTTCGGCGCAGCAGCGTTGACCTCAAGTGAACTTGAGGTGCGATTCTCCAAGTATGCAAGCAACAGAGATGGACGTGCTGACGCGTAAGGCGGAGGTCGACGCCATCCGGAATGTGGTAGCCACCCTCGAGCATGCGCAGCAGAACGAGCTTCCCGACGAGTTCGTCGGCTTGTTCCGCCATGACGCGATCTGGACGACAGGGCACGGGATGCTGCTCTTGGGCCGCGACGCGATCTCCGCGTTTACGCACGACGTGCTGCCGGGAGCGATGACGGAATCAACGGCGACGTACGAGGTCGTGCACGTGCTCTTCATCCAGCCCGACGTCGCCGCCGTGAAGGTGCGTCAGCGGCCGGTGACGCTCGACGGTAAGGCCATCCAAGGTCAGCAGGAGGGCACCCCGCTCTACGTCATGGCGAAGGAGGACGGGCATTGGCGCATAGTCGCCGCCCAGAACACCGTGGTGCTCAACTCATGACAGGAGCTGTTGCGGGAATAGGATCCGCCGCCCAGCCCGTTATCTTGGCGCGCTGTTGACGGTGGACGCCTTCCCGGACGTAGAAAGTGACGTGCGGCGTCCCAAGGGCCGAAAAATGTGTCACACCGCGATGGTTTCGTTCGTCATCATAGGAAAGAGAGCAGCGAGGGCATGAGCGATGAGCGACAGCGGGGCACTGGCTGAGCGGTTCGGGGCGAACCGTTCTCACCCTCGCGCTGTCGCCCACGAGACCCGCCGGGACGAGGCGGTGACCCCGCTCGCTCACGCTCAAGACATGGCCCTGGCGGGTGCGAAGGCGGCGGCACTTGCGCGCGGGATTCGCGCGGGATTGCCGGTGTTGCCGGGATTCGTGCTGGCGCCTGCCGCCGCGCTCGAACTGGCTCGCTCCGGCGCCGCCAACCAGATCGTCCGTGCCGCCCGAGACGCATGGACCGATCTGACCCGAGACGGCAGCCGCTCGGTGGTCGTCCGTTCATCATCAACGGCCGAGGACGGGGTCGACTCATCGATGGCCGGCCGATTCACCTCGGTGCTCGACGTCCGCGGCTGGGACGCGTTCATCGACGCGGTGCGCGAGGTTGTCCGCTCCGGCGACGAGGGACGAACCGGCAACTCGAGCGCTGCCATGGCCGTGCTCGTGCAGCCGTTTCTCGCACCGGAAGCGGGCGGGGTGATGTTCGGGGCCGATCCGGTGACCGGTCGACGCGACCGCTTCGTGATTGCGGCAGTCACCGGTGGCCCGCACCAGCTCGTGAGCGGCGACGTCGACGGCGTCACCCTCACCGTGACACCTCGGGGCAAGGTCGTCGAGTCGACCGGGACGCTTCCCGGAATCGACACATATCTTCGCGAGCTCGTACGGCTGCAGAAGCGCGTCCGAGCAGTCTTCGGTGGCCCACAGGATGTCGAGTGGGCGGTCGTCGACGGCTCGGTGGTCCTGCTGCAGAGCCGCCCGATCACCGCGACCGGATCCCACGAGACCGTGACCGGCCCGATTCTCGGGCCAGGGCCGGTCGCCGAGACGTTTCCAGACCCGCTCGCCCCGCTCGAGCACGACCTGTGGGTGACGCCGATGATCGAAGCGATTCGTGAGGTGCTCACGATCACCGGCGCGCGGTCCACGAAGGCGCTGTCGCGGTCCCCGGTGATCGTGAGCCTCGCCGGGCGCCTCGCGGCCGACCTCGAGCTGCTCGGCGTCGAGCGACCGCAGGGCAGAGCGCGATCCTTGTGGGAAAGGATTCGACCCCCGCTCATCCGTACGGCGGATGCGGGTTGCCTGGACCGCCGGTCGACTGACAGCGGCACTGCCCGGCCTCGCTCACGACATCATCGACACACTCGATGAGCTGCTCGCCGATGTCCCAGCAGTGAGCGAGCTCTCCGACCACGAGTTGCTCGGTCTGCTCGAGGGCTCGCGCGAGGCGCTGCGCTCGGCATATGGCTACGAGATGCTCGCCGGTCGGCTGCTTGACGTCGACGGCGCGCCCGCTTCGGCCGCGATGTACGCGTTGCGGGTGCTTGCCGCCGAGCGTGATGTCGAGGCAACTCCTGAGCAGCTTGTTGCACAACACCCCGTCCTGCTTTCCCTTGCCCCGCCTTCCATCGGCGGTCGCATCGAGCTGCCGCCGGTGCCCGCGTCGATCTCGCCGTCAAAGCCCGTCGACGCGGCGCAGTTGCTGCGGGAGGCGCTGCGGCTGCGGGCCCGCTGGCTCCAGGAGCTCACAGCGCGCGCCGCCGTCGAGCTGGGCAACCGACTCCAGCGCACGAACCGCATCGCGGCCTCCGCTGACGTGCGATGGCTGTCGTACGACACATTGCGCGCTGCCGTGCGTGGCGAGGTGGCATACGCCGAGCCACAACCACAGCCCGACGACGTCGGCCCGCTGCCCGCCAGATTCCGGCTAACCACCGACGGCGAGGTTGTCGCCGTACACACGTCAGCGGGCGATCCGCGCGGAGGAGCGGGCCGCGGCGCGGGTGGGGGTCGGGCGACAGGGGTCGTGACGTCGGCCGATTGGCTGCCGGCCGAAGGCGCGGTGCTGGTCGTACGCACGCTCGACCCGGCCCTCGCTCCGATGCTGCCCGGGCTGCGTGCACTCGTCGCCGAGACTGGCAGTGTGCTCTCTCACCTCGCGATCCTTGCCCGCGAGGCCGGGGTGCCCACCGTGGTCGGTGTCGAGGACGCCGTCAACCGGTTCCCACATGGCAGCGAGATCGTCGTCGACGGCCACACCGGCGAAGTATCGACGATTGCGAGTGCGGAGGCTGCGGCGTGAACGCGCGACGTTGGGGCTACGTGGCGGCGTTCCTGACGGTCGCTGCCTCCGGCGCCTACTTCTTCGTCTACCTGAACAGGTGGGAGTGGAACCGTGCGCTGACTGCGGGCGTGATTCTCCTTGCGGCCGAGATCGCCCTGTTCGGTGCACTGACACTCGACCACATCCGCCGGCTGCGCAGGACGCTGACCGCGCACGCGCAGTCTCAGCGTGACCCCGACCCGAACGTGCTCGCGCACATCCGGGAGTCGGCGCCGCGACCCCGCAACCAGTTCGCATGGCTTCGCCCAGACACCACCAACGTGTTCGTGCCCATTCTGCTGGGAGCGGGCGTCGTGTTCTCTGGCATCGCGTGGGTCATGGAACGTGTCGCTCGGGCGACGGCCGCGCGTTCGATGGAGCGAGGCCTGGCCGTGCGGCTGGGCTCGCTCGCCCTCCCGCAGAGGTTGATCGTTCGTGACGCCGACCCGTACGCGCTGTTCGCGCCTGGTCGTGGAAGCACGCCATGAAGAGGACTCTCTTCGTCATCGCACTCGTGTGTGCCATTGCGCTCGGCGTAACGGCGATGCGCGAGGCTACGGAGACGCGTCCCGATGTGCGTGACGCCAACCGGACTACCGAAGTTGTCGTCCACCTTGAATCTCAGGACTATCTCCAAAGCCTGGACACCGCAGCGCAGGCGCTTTGGGGCGCTTGCTCGGCGACGATCGGCGGCGAGCTTGCCCCGCCCGGCATCGAGCGGATCGGGGACGGTGATTACCGGTACTCGATCACACCCTCGCTCGGCCAGCACGGCAAGGAGCGCCTGCTCGGATGTTTCCGCGACCTGACGGTGGACCGCGTCAGGTCACGTGTCGAGTCCGTTCACACGCGCACGCAGGGTGTCAGTGGGTGAATCGCGACCATAGCTGGCGTGGCGCGTCCAAGACTCGGCTCACCACCGTGACAGGCAGCGGCGGATCCCGGAGGGTCCCGTCCGCTGCCAGGGCGCGCATGTAGCTCAGTTGCTCGAGTGTCGGCGGACCGACTGCGAGACTGGTCAGCATGGCCTCGCGTGGGCTGGCCTGGTTGGTCGCGACGAGGTAGGCGGCGGCGAGGGATCCCGTACGTCCAACGCCGGCACCGCAGTGCACGAAGACTGGAGCACTGCTGGCGCGTACGGCCTTAACGAACTCGGCAACCTGCTCCGATCCCGGTGTCTGGCCATCGTGGATGGGAACCCGCACGATGTTGATCCCCAAGGCTCGGGGCACCGCGTAGTCGCTGTCGTCGACTTCCACGGATCTCAGGTCAACCACGGTGCGGAAGCCGAGCTCGGCGAGGCGCCGGTAGCCGGCGGCTCCGGGTGCCGCACCGCGCCACACGTCCTTGTCGACGCGTTGGAAGTGGTCGATCCCGGTGTCCTGGGTCGTTGCCGGAGGGACCTGGGACCTGGCCCATGTCGACGCCGCCAGCACCCCGACCGTCCCGACGACCCAGAAGGCGCCATAGCCAAGGACCAGCATGAGCGCCACGCGGGCAGCGCGGCGCCGAAGACGCGCAGGACGCGTCATGGGCCGAGGCACCGGTCGATTGTGGCACGCAACGATGCTTGACTCCTTCCGTGGGGTCGGCGCGCCCGTTGATCGCCAGGCAGGGGGAGCTGCAGCAGCTTGATGCCTGCCTCGAGTCGGCCCGCGCCGGTCAGGCGTCCGTGGTCCTGATCAAGGGTGAGTCCGGCATGGGAAAGAGCCGGCTGGCCGAGGCGCTGATGGAGCATGCTCGCCAGTCCGACGTGCTTGTCGCGGTGGGTCACTGCACACCCGTCAGTGGCAGTGAGCTGCCGTTCGGACCGTTTGTCGAGATGTTGAGCCAGATCGCGGCTGAGCCGAGCGGCCTGGCGCAGATCACCGGCACCGCGTCGGACGTGTTGCGCACCGCGCTACGTCTCCGGCCCATCCGCCGGAGTCGCCTCGCCGGACGTCGGCCTGGAGCGCTCGCGGCTGTTCACGAGCGTGCTCCGCCTCCTGCACAACCTTGGCGAGCGCCAGCCGGTGTTGGCCGTCGTGGAGGACATTCACTGGGCCGACTCGTCCAGCCTCGACCTGCTGAACTACCTGGCCCGCACCGCTGGGCAGGAACGACTGCTTCTTGTGCTCACGTGCCGCGACCGCGATGCCGCCCTGGATCCGACCACGCGCAAGGCAATCGGCGAGCTGACTCGCGCCGACCTCAGTCGCGAGCTCCGTCTGCCGCCACTCACTGCGGACCAGGTCAAGCAGCTCCTTGCTGCGTCGGACGTACGGCTCCCCGTCACGCAGCATGACAAGGTGGTCTCTCTGTGCGACGGGAACCCGTTCATCGCCCTTGAGCTGGCGGCCCAGGATGAGATCGAGGGCGCCCACAGCGCCTCCCTGCACCAAGCACTCCTAGGTCCTGTCGACGAGCTCCCGGACGACGCTCGATCAGCGCTGCACATTGCCGCGGTACTGGGTCAGTACATCCCGCATGAGGTCCTAGAGAGCGCCATCGAAAGCACGGGTTGCGATGTCGCCACCTCCCTCCGCCTCCTCACGGATCGCGGGCTGCTGATCGCGGACTGACGATCAGTACGTATTTCGCCATGCGATCCTCCGGGAGAACGTGGTACGGCACGCGCTGCGTAGCGAACAGGCGGCTGCACATCGGGCAGCCGTGCAAGGGATTCGGAACTCGCGCCGGGATGTGTCGCCCACCGCGTTCGCGCAACTCGCCCATCACCTCGTGGCGGCTCGTGAATACGAGGAGGCGCTCCCCGTGGTCATGGCTGCGGCCGACTACGCCCGTGGGCTTTATGCGTTCGCCGAGGCCCGACGCCTGCTGGCCGTAGTCAGGGAGGTGCTCTGGGATCGTGTCGACAACCCGGAGGAGCTCAGCGGACTGTCATATGACGATCTGCTGTGCCGCGAGGCCGAGATGGCTCGGTGGGCCGGACAACCGGCGAGCGCGGTCGAGCTCATCCGTGGGGCGATAGCGAGGGCTTCGGCGGCGGGATACGGCAGCGCACGGCTGGAGCACGAGCTGGGCGAGGCGCTTTGGGTTGCCGGTGATCCCGCTGGTGCATTGGCGTCATTCGAACTCAGTGAGATGGCTCTGGAGGTCGGGCCCGGCGAGCCGTCTCTGCGCGCAAGAGTGCTTGCCGCGATCGCGAAGGGCCTTACCGTGACCGGCCATTACGAGCAGGCCCGGGCGGCAGCCGAATCCGCGATCTCGCTGGCCAGGGAGCTTGGCGCCGGACGGGACGAGCTTCAGGCTCGCATCACGCTCGCCACCGTCATCGCGCGCCAAGGCGATCTCGAGACCGGCGCGGCTCAGCTGCGCCAATGCTTGTCAGCGGCTCTTGCCACCGACGCGTTCGAGGCTGTCGTGCGCTGCTTCGGAAATCTCACCTTCCTCTATTCGACATCTGGCCGGCAGAACGAGGTGCTCGAGATCGCGGGCGAGGGTGCGGAAATCTGCCAGCGTTTCGGGCCGCTGTTGCTCGTTGCACCCACGCTCGTCGAGAACTGGGTCGCTGCTCTGGTGGCGACCGGTCGATGGGACGAAGCGGAACAGGTTGCCCAGGAGCTGGAGCAGCAGTGGGCGGCCGAAGGCATTGCCTTGGCCCTCCATCTCCAAGTGGTCCAGATCGCGGCGGCCCGTGGCGACGAAGACAGGTTCGAGCGCCGGATGTCCATCATCGAGCAGTTCGCACGCACCGACGATCCGTACGCACTGCACGACCTCACCAGAGCTCGCGCCGAGCACCTTCTGTGGCGGGGCCAGTTCGACGAGGCCCGCGGCGTCACGCGGGAGGCACTGGGTCTACTCGCCGACCAGGAAGACGCGGGCTTGGTTGTCAGCATGTGCAGCTGGGCGCTGCGCGCACAAGCCGATCTGATGACATCCAGCGCCGATCGAACCGCTCGCGATTCCGCGACCAGCGAGACAGAGCGTCTGCTCGCCGTCGCTCGGGACGCCGCACAGAGGGACACGGGAGCGCTGGGTCGTGCCCACATGCTGCTGTGTCTGGCGGAGGCCGCGCGGGCGTCGATGGCGCAATCGGCGAGCCTGTGGGCGGCCGTCGCCGCGGTATGGCGGTCGCTCGGGTATCCGCACCCGACGGCGTATTCCCAGTGGCGGCAGGCCGAGGCACTGTTCGGATCCCGCGCTCGCGCCCAGGGAACGCGCGCCCTCGTTGATGCTCTGCAGACCGCCAAGAGGTTGGGGTGCGCACCACTCGAAGACTCGCTGCGGACTCTGGCGCGGCACGCAGGAGTGCCTCCCTCGTCACTCGCAGGAGAGGAACCCGAGGCGGAGGTCACCGCCACGGCCCAGCTTCGAACACCGGAGGGGGTTGCGGTGTCACTGACGCCCCGCGAACGAGACGTCCTGCTGATGCTCACCCACGGCCATTCGAACCAGCAGATCGCCAGGCGACTGTTCATCTCGGAGAGCACGGCGAGCGTCCACGTCTCGCACATCCTCACAAAGCTGGGCGTATCGAATCGCCTGCAGGCCGCCACGGCCGCGCAACGCTTGAACCTCTTTCCTTCGGAGCCGGACGAGGTGTAGAACTCACTCACGTCGTAGAGCAGGGGGGAATCGTCATGGTGCGTCCATGCCGTTCGAAGGCTGACACGGGTGGGAACCCGACCTTCAAGATGCACGCATGTGACTCCGAACAGTCGACGACTACTTTGTGCGGCCTCGAAGTAGTCGATGTCGACGTCGTCGCCGGATACACCAGCCTGTGCAGGACGTGTTTCCCTCCAAAGCGCGAGAAGGCGTGGACCCCTGACTTTGAGAACGCCGGCGACGAGATCGTGGGCGAGGGGCGCGGCGAAGAGGACCTCTAGCCTGATCCGGGGAACGGCGACTAAGGGTGCCGGGTTCCCTAACAAGGCGAATGCCGGACGCGGTGAGCTCCTGATCGCTGGACTCTGCGTGCATGAGCACGTACACGCAGCAGGAGCGCACCGTCACCGCCGCACGACGCAACGGCGTCGTCGCGGCGCTGGCTGTCGCCGTCCTCACCGCCAGTCCCCAGCTCGTCACCGTCGCCCGGGCAGTCGTCAACCTGCCAGCCAGCGCAGCTGGTGTCGTCTGGGGCAGGACTCATGGCGGTGAGTGCGACGTCCACAGCGACCTGATAGTGACCTGCGAGTCGATGGACAGCGGCTACTCCAGCTACGGCCTGATGGTGGGCAACACCTGGCTGTACGACGATCTCGGCGGCGCCGCCCGGCACCGCCATGAGGCGCGGCACTCGGACCAGTGGGCCATGTTCGGCCTGACGTTCCCCGCCCTCTACGGCGCCGAGAGTGTCCGAACGGACGGGGACTTCCACCAGAACGTGTTCGAGCAGTGGGCCGGCCTGCATGACGGTGGCTACATCGACTGACCGGCTTCACGCGACGCACAGAAGGGCCGGGTCCGAATCGGACCCGGCCCTTTCGTTCGCTGAGCGGGAGGCGGGCGCTCAGTGGACGTGCGAGTAGCTGGACGCGCCGAGAACGACGACCAGCAGGAAGAAGAGCGTCGTCCCCAGGCTTGCCAGGCAGAGGTACTTCGCCGCGCGCGAGGCCCGGCGAGCGCCCTCGATGTCGCCCAGGGCGAGCCGGGTGCGGACATTGCCCGCGCAGACGACCGCGGCGACCCCGAGCGGCGCGAAGCACACCAGCGTGCAGACCACTGACGGAACCAGGTGGCTGCGCACGTTGTGGTCCAGTGCCTGCTCGGGACGCTCGGCGAGCGTTGCGGCTTGGAGCTGCTCTACGTACGACATGGCTTCACTGTCCGGCGGGTAAGCCGGGAGCGCGTCAGGCGAAGCCTTAGTCGGAAGACTCGGCTCCCTTATGCGGGTCCCCACTTGCTGCGCGTCGATCGCGCGCCGCGATGATCTCCGGCACTCTGCCGTTGACCCACTCGAGCAGGATCGTCAGGTGTTCGGCTACCTCGACGCCGAGGGGCGTGAGGCTGTAGGTCACCTGCGGCGGTTTGGTCGGCGCCACCGTGCGATCGACGAACCCGTCGGCCTCGAGGGTGCGCAGCGTCTGCGCGAGCATCTTTTCGCTGACACCGCCGATGCGCCGGCGCAGCTCGCTGAACCGCAGCTGCCGATCAAGCAGGGCGGCCAGCACGAGCACACCCCATCGGCTGGTCACGTGGTCGAGCACCATCCGCGCGGGGCAGTTGCTGTCGAATACGTCGCCATCGAGCCGCGTCAATTGGTCGATGACCTGCGTGCTCACGTTGACCTCCGACACTTACCTGCAGGTACGTACTTACCAGGAGTAAGTATTGCGCATAGCGTCGAGGCTAGCCACTGACCGACCACGCAGGAGCCAGCACTTCATGATCGTCATCACCGGTACTACCGGACCATTTGGACGTATCGCCGCCGAACGAATCCTCACCACCACCCCAGCCGATCAGGTTGCGGCCTTGGTCCGAGACACGACGAGGGCCCAGGATCTCGCCGCGCGCGGTGCGGCCGTGCGGCAGGGCGACTACGACGACCCCGCTAGCCTGGTGGCCGCCTTCGCGGGAGCCGACGTGCTGCTCTTCGTCTCGTCGCCGACCACCGAGCCGGGTGTCCGGGAGCGTCAGCACACCGACGTTGTCGACGCCGCGGTCAAGGCGGGTGTCGGTCGGGTCGTCTACACGAGCGCGATCACCGCCGACCGGGGTGAGTCATTCCTCGCGGCGCACAAGGTCACGGAGGAGGCGCTCCGCGACTCCGGCCTCACCTACACCGTTCTTCGCAACACCTTCTACACGGAAGTGTTCGTCAACCCCGGTCTTGCTGCCGCAGTCGAGGCCGGCGAGCTGACCGCGCCTGCGTTCGGCCACCGACTGGTCACCGCCACCCGCTCCGACCTCGCGCAAGCAGCCGCGGCCGCCGTCATCGGCGAAGGACATGACAATGCGGTGTACGAGCTCCGCGGCCCGGGCTGGACCTTTCCCGAGCTCGCGCAAACACTGACGGAGGTCTCCGGGCGGCCGGTGTACTTCCGCGAGGTCGAGGACGAGGCCTCCGGCCCGCTGGCATTCGTCCTGCCGCTGCTCAGGCTGCCCGAGTTCGGCCAGCCGACAGACGACCTGGCCGCACTGCTCGGCCGACCCACCACACGCCTTGCGCAGACCGTGGCCGATGCACTGGCGTGACCTGACAGGTCACAACCACTCCCGCCGCCTGAACACCCAGTAGAGCCCGAGTGCGAACACCGCCATCGCGACCAGCGCGAGCGGATAACCGATAACCCAGTGCAATTCGGGCATGTGGTCGAAATTCATGCCGTAAATGGTGCCGATCAGGGTCGGGGCGAAGAAGATGGCGGCCCAGGCGGAGATCTTCTTGATCTCCTCGTTCTGGCTGTAGCTGGCCTCGGTCAGCCGCTGCACCTTATCGTTCTGCGCCTGCCCGACGAGCGTGGACTTGATGACCAGGGCGGTCTGGTAGTACTCGATCACGCCCTGGAGGTATTCACGCTGACCGTCCGCGAGGCTGCGCACACGGTCAAACGAGTGCGCGCTGTCGACGACCATTCGTTGGCCCTCGGGTGAGATGCCAGTGAGGCCCATCAGGCTGCTGTAGATCGCACCGCACTGTGCGGCCATGGTCCGCACGGCGAGCAGTTCCTGTCGGGCACGGAACAGCTCATTGAGGAACTCTTCGGGTTCGCCGACCTCCCCGCCGGTGACGCGCTGCTCGAGCTGCCACACGTCCTTGGTCACGGTCTCCACGAAGTCTTCCTGCTCGCGGGTCAGCGCGGAGACGATCGCGTGGGACAGCTCGAACGGTGTTGCCGGCCGCAGGCGTCCGGCCTTGATGCGCTCGAGCACTGCGCCGGTCTCACGTACGGCAACGGCCGGGATCGACCGCCGGGTTGATCGGTCCGTGCACTGTCACCAGGTAGCGCTTGCCGATGAACTGGTCGAGCTCGATGTAGTGCACGTGCCCGCGTTTGCCCCGCTGCGGCGCGTGCAGGATGACGAACACGTGGTCGCTGTAGGCGTGCATCTTCGGAACGCGGTTGCGTTCGACGGCGTCCTGGATCGCCAGCGGATGAAAGCAGAAGACCTCCGACAGCACCCGCACCGCATCGTCGTCACAATCAGGGATGTCCACCCAGACGATGCCCTCGTCGGCCGCGAGGAGGCCCGGGAGCTCATCGACGGTGTGTTGCTCAACACCGCTCGCGGTGACCAGACGGACGTCCATTCACGGCATCCTTCCATTGCAGATGTGCGTGCGGACGGTCCAGCCCCTGCGCTCGTCGAGCGACCAGGACCGTGACGGCAGCTTGAGGAGTCGGACATAACGCCAAACGCAGTGGGATGTCAGCATTTCCCCCGCTTTCCGGCGGTCAAATATCGCCATGACCTGCAGGTTCTCGCGGGGGAGCGAGACCTAGACTGCGAGCGTGACCGGGGACCTGAGGGGGGCGGAACCGCTCGTCGCTGACCTCGGCCAGGTCCTGCTCGATGCCAAGCTGACAGTTCCGCAGCCGCGTGCGGGCACCGTGAGCCGCGCAGCGCTCATCGAGAAGGCCCGTGCGAGCGCGTGCCGCGTCGTCGGGATCACGGCGCCAGCGGGCTATGGAAAGTCGACCCTCCTGACTGAATGGGCCCACGCGGAGACACGTCCCGTCGCGTGGGTGTCACTCGACCGGTACGACGATGACCCGGCGAGTCTGCTTGCGCTGCTGGCGTCGGCGTACGGTCGTATCGACCCGGGCCGCGCCGACCTGGTCGCCGACATGGCCGGCAGCGGGGTGTCAGTGTTGGGTCGCGCGGCGCCGCGGCTGGCCTCGGCGTTCGGTGCGAGCCCAGCCCCGTTCGTGCTCATGCTGGACGACCTTCACGAGCTGCGTTCACCGGCCTGCCAGGATGTGTTGGGTGTCGTGCTTGCGAAGATTCCTCGAGAGTCCCAAGTCGTCACGGCGAGCCGATCCGAGCAGCCGCACCTCCCGCGGATGCGGGCCGCGGGTGACGCGCTGGAGTTCCTGGCCGGCGACTTGGCCCTTGATTCAGCCGGAGCGCAGCACATCTTCTCCGAGGCGCAGGTCAGCCTGACCCCGGAGCATGCGGCCGCTGTGACCCAGCGGACTGAAGGTTGGCCGGTGGGCTTGTACCTCGCTGCCGTGATCGCTCGAGAGAGCGAAGCCGGGGCGCTGGCCGTCACCGGTGACGACCGGTACGTCGCCGACTACCTGTACCGCGAGGCCCTGACCCAGCAGCCCGAGGAGGTACAACGCTTTCTGCGACGCACTGCCGTGCTCGATCAGCTCTCTGGTCCGCTCTGCGATGCGGTCCTGAAGTCGGCTGGTTCGGCTGAGCACTTACGTCGACTCGAAGCCTCGAGCATGTTCCTGGTCCCGCTCGATCGTCGGCGTGACTGGTATCGCTACCACGCATTGTTCCGGGAGTTCCTCCTGGGTGAGCTTCGGCATGCCGAGCCCGACATCATGGCGCCGCTGTACCTGCGAGCCGCTGACTGGTACCAGTCGAATGGCTCTCCGGCTCTGGCCCTCGAGCACTTGTTGCACACGCCTGAGCGACAACGGTCCGCAGAGCTGACGGCAGAGCTGGTGCTGTCGACCTACAGTGGCGGCGGGATATCGACCGTGCAGCGCTGGCTTGCGACCCTTGGCGACAAGGACATCGAGGCCTACCCGCCATTGGCCGTGCTGGCCGGTTGGATCTGCGCGCTGGCCGGGGATGCGACTGGTGCCCAGCGTTGGGCAGGGATAGTCGACTCAGCATCGTTCGACCTTGTGGCTACGGACGGTACCGCGTCGTTCGACTCGGCCCGGGCCATGCTGCGCGGGCTCGTCTGCGCGAAGGGGCCCGAGGTGATGCTGGCCGACGCGGCATTCGCTGTGGACCAGGAACCGGAGTGGAGCCTGTGGCGCGACACCGCCCTGTGTGAGCTGGCCGAAGCGAACTTGCTCGCCGGGAACATTGACGCGGCACGGGGCTTCTTCTCCGAGTCGTCCGCTCTCGCGTCAGCGATGGACCACGCAGACACGGTGGTCATCAATGAATCAGAGCTGGCCATGCTCGCCATGGACCGCGGCGATTGGGACGACGCTGCTGACCACTTAGCGCTCGCGCTGGAAATCATCGACGAGAAGCGGATGCATGACTACGTCCTCAGTCTCCTGGCATTCGCCGGGGCGGCGCGGCTTGCCGTGCATCGCGGTGATGTAAAGGAAGCCCGCGTCCAGCTCGGACAAGCGATGCGGTCACGACCGTCAGCGACGTACGCCGTGCCGTACGTGGCGGTTCGGCTTCGTCTGCATCTGGCCAAGGTGTACCTCGCCATCGCAGAACCAAGCACCGCGCGCCATCTGCTGCGAGAGATTGACGACATCCTGATCCGCCGACCGGCTCTGGGGAGCCTCATCGACGAAGTCGACGAACTGCGCGTTCACGCATCGGAGGTGGCTGTCGAGGCAACCGGCGCATCACCCCTCAGCCCAGCCGAGCTCCGCTTGCTGCCGTACCTGCAAACGCACCTGAGCGTTCGCCAAATCGCCGACCGGCTGTTCATCTCGCGCAACACGGTCGCCTCCGAGGTCACCGCGATCTATCGCAAGCTGGGCGTTTCGTCGCGCGACGACGCGGTGCAGCGCGCCACCGCGCTGGGCCTGTTGGGTGGCTAACTGAGCCGTTGCTCGTGTTACCTGTCCAGCGCCTCGTCGGTGTCGTAGCCCAGCGCCAACGCGAGCTTCGGTGCTGCGGCAACCACGTGCGGGAGACCGACCACGGGAATCACACCGACGAGCACATCGACGATCTCCGCGGCCGTTGCGCCGGCGCTCACCGCGGCGTCGGCCTGCGCGCCGTAGGACGGAACCTCGCCACCAACCGCGATCAGCGCAGCGAGCTGGACGAGTGCCAACGACTTGGGATCGAGCGCCTCGAAGGTGACGAGCTCGCCGCCCGGCGTGTCAGCGAAGCGTGCATCGTTGAGGGACAGCAGCCGCAGTCGATCCGTGTGGTCCACGTCCGCTCCCCTCTTCGCGTACGACGCTGACCCCATCCTCGGCGCGTGCCCACAGGTGCCGCATCATGCACATCGGGTGAACCGAATCACCCGATCAGTGTGATGCCGCCGCTCCGCCCGTCGTATTGGCTGAGACGAGAGGAACCCGAACGAAGGGGAGCACGATGTCTGAATCCGCAAGCGAGACCCCGGTCCTGGATCTGCTCGCGAACATGACCGCGGACTCGGCCGCCGCGTCGAGTCTCGATCCGGAAACGCTCATGCTGGTCCGCATCGCCGCCCTTGTCGCCGTCGATGCCCCATCGATCTCGTATCTGTTGAACCTCGGACTTGCAAGCGAGGCCGGTGTCGACCCCGAACGGATTCGCGGCGTTCTTGCCGCGGTCGCGCCCATTGTCGGCACTGCGAGGGTCGCGTCCGCGACGGGCAAGATCGTCAAGGGGCTCGCGGTCGCGATCGAGGTCGCAGAGGCCGAAGGCGCGGACTAGCGCCAGCTTGGAGCCGGCTCGATCCGAATCACCTGATCGATGTGATGCGACGTCCCCATTTGGCGGATTAGGTGAGGACATGGATGACACAACGGCCCTAGACGAGCTCGGTCCCGTCGACTACATCGTGGTCGAGTTCCCAGGGAGCAAGTTCAACGGAACGATCGCCCCGGCCCTCGACGACCTCGTCGAACGGGGAATCATCCGCGTGCTCGACCTGCTGATCCTGAAGAAGGACGCCGACGGTTCGGTCGAGCCGTTCGAGCTGTCCGACCTCGGCATGGATGAGCTGGGCGAGCTCCGCGCGTACGAGACGCAGCTGGCGATGCTGCTCAGCGAGGACGACGTGACCGCGCTAGCCGCGGCAATCGAGCCGGGTTCGTCGGCCGCGGTCCTCGTCTGGGAGAACACCTGGGCCGCCCCGTTCGCCAGCGCCGTACGTCACTCCGGCGGCCAGCTGGTCGCGAGCGGGCGCATCCCGATCCAGGCGATCCTTGCGGCCCTCGAGGCCGAAGAGGCCGACGAGACCGACGAGACCATCGAGCAGGGAGCCTAGTCATGGGGATCGCACGTCGACGAATGCGCCGCGCTGCGGTGATCGGACCCGCCCCGGTCGCCCGGGTCGCCACCACCGCCGCAACCGCCGCGGTCGTCGCCCACGGCGTCAACCGCCGCATGGACCGCCGTGACGACCGCAGAGACGACCGCCGCGACTAAGGGGAAGCGAATGTCGCCCGATGACAGCCGTACGGCCCTGCCTATTCCTGACCGCGCGTACTCCGGGCTCGTCACGTACGACGCCAAGGATCCCGACACCGTCGTTTCCGCCGATCGAGCCGCTGCGGCCGCCGGCGGGCGCGCCGAACGTGCTCGTTGTGCTCATCGACGACGTCGGTTTCGGGGCGTCGAGCGCATTCGGCGGACCGATCAACACGCCGACGGCGGAGCGGCTTGCCGCCAACGGCCTGAAGTACAACCGGTTCCACACGACGGCCCTGTGCTCTCCCACGCGGCAGGCTCTGCTCACCGGCCGGAACCACCACTCGGTCGGCATGGGTGGCATCACCGAGATCGCCACCTCGGCTCCGGGCTACAACTCGATCCGGCCGAACACGGCGGCGCCGCTGGCGGAGACGCTGAAGCTCAACGGCTACTCGACCGCGCAGTTCGGCAAGTGCCACGAGGTGCCCGTCTGGGAGACCAGCCCAATGGGCCCGTTCCGCCAGTGGCCGACCGGCTCCGGGTTCGAGCACTTCTACGGCTTCATCGGCGGTGAGACCAACCAGTACGCGCCCGCGATCTACCGGGACACCGTGCCCGTCGAGCCGGACCGTACCCCGGAAGAGGGCTACCACTTCACCGAGGACATGACCGACCAGGCCATCGACTGGATCCGCCAACAGAAGGCACTGACGCCAGACAAGCCGTTCTTCATCTACTTCGCGCCGGGCGCGACGCATGCTCCGCACCACGTTCCGCGCGGAATGGTCGGCGCGGTACCAGGGCCAGTTCGACGACGGGTGGGACGCGCTGCGGGAGCGGACCTTTGCCCGGCAGAAGGAGCTCGGGGTGATCCCCGCCGATGCCGAGCTCACCACTCGGCCGGCAGAGATCCCTGCCTGGGACGACATGCCCGACGATCTGAAGCCGGTGCTCGCACGTCAGATGGAGATCTATGCCGGGTTCCTGGAGCACACCGACCACCACGTCGGCCGGCTCGTCGACAGCCTCGTGGACCTCGGGATCCTCGGCGACACGCTGATCTACTACATCATCGGCGACAACGGGGCGTCGGCCGAGGGGACGCCGCAGGGCTGCTTCAACGAGCTCATCGTCCTTAACGGCGCGGTCGGCCTGGAGACGACCGAGTTCATGGCCTCTCGGATCGACGACTTCGGCACGCCCGGCCGCCTACAACCACTATGCGGTCGGCTGGGCGCATGCGATGGACACCCCGTACCAGTGGACCAAGCAGGTGGCGTCGCACTGGGGCGGCACCCGCAACGGCACCATCGTCCACTGGCCAGGCGGCTTCTCGGCGCGGGACGAGATTCGCTCCCAATTCCACCATGTGATCGACGTGGCGCCGACCGTGCTCGAGGCCGCCGGCCTACCGGAGCCTGTCAGCGTCAACGGCGTCCAGCAGATCCCGCTACGAGGGTGTCTCGATGGCGTACTCGTTCGACGACGCCGCAGCCGACGACCGGCACACGACGCAGTACTTCGAGATGTTCTGCAACCGCGGCATCTACCACCAGGGTTGGACCGCCGTCACCCGGCACAGCACGCCGTGGGTGGCGTCGGAAATGCCCGCGTTCGATGACGACGTCTGGGAGCTCTACGGCCCGGACGACTGGACGCAGGCGCGCGACCTGGCGAAGGAGCAGCCGGCGAAGCTGGCCGAGCTGCAGCGGTTGTTCCTGATGGAGGCCGGCAGGTACAACGTTCTCCCGCTCGACGATCGTCGCTTCGAGCGGTTCAACTCTGACCTCGCCGGTCGCCCTCAACTGGTGCGGGGAAACTCCCAGATCCTCTTCGGTGGGATGGGTCGGCTCTCGGAGAACTCCGTGGTCGTCATTAAGAACAAGTCGCACGCCGTCACCGCACAGATCGTGGTGCCAGAGACAGGCGCGAACGGGGTGATCGTCTCCCAGGGTGGGGCGTTCGGCGGCTTCGTGCTCTACGCCAAGGATGGAAAGCCGGCCTACTGCTACAACCTGTTCGGTCTCCAGCAGTTCAAGGTCTACGGCTCCGATCCGCATCCCCGCGGGCGAGCACCAGGTGCGGATGGAGTTCACGTACGACGGAGGCGGCCTCGGGCAAGGGCGGCACCGTCGCGCTGTACGTCGACGGCGACAAGGTGGGCGAGGGTCGCGTCGACGGAACAGTGCCGATGGCTTTCTCCGCCGACGAGACGACCGACGTCGGGAGCGACACCGCGACACCCGTGAGTGACGACTACGGGCCGAAGGACAGCCACTTCACCGGCCGGGTCCGCTGGGTGCAAATCGACATCGACGCGGCCGCCGAGGACACGGACCACCTCATCAGCCCCGAAGAACGCGTCCGCATCGCCATGGCAAGGCAATGAGTGTCTAGCCCTGACTCAGTGATCAAGTCAACCGACAAAGGAGAAGTGTCATGCCGCTGATGGATCTGTTCTGGACCACGCTGTGGTTCTTCCTGTTCTTCGCCTGGATCTGGCTCGTCATCTCGATCTTCGGCGATATCTTCCGCAGCCGTGACCTGTCTGGCTGGGGCAAGGCGCTCTGGACAATCTTCGTGATCTTCGTGCCCTGGCTCGGAGTGCTCGTCTATCTGATCGCCCGCGGCAACTCCATGAGCGATCGAAACATGCAAGAGGCCGCCGAGCGGGAGAAGGCGACCCGGCAGTACATCCAAACCGTGGCATCGCCGAACGGATCCTCCACTGCGGACGAGATCGCCAAACTCGCCGAGCTGCGGAACTCCGGTCTCCTCACGGAGAACGAGTTCGTCGCGCAGAAGGCCAAGCTGCTCGCTGGGGCATAGTGAACCAGCGCGTCAAGTGAACGGGGATGGGGGCGACACGTCGTGAACATCGTCGTGGGCGCCCTCATCATCTTCGGCATCACGGCCGTTGCGATTGCGGTGATGCTGGTGGTGCGGCGCACGGCGCCCGACGGCAGCTACTTCGCAGACGGCGACCGGGCGTCCGGGGTGTTCGGCGTCCTGGCGGCCGGCTTCTCGATCCTGCTCGGCTTCATCATCTTCCTGGCGTTCTCGAGCTATGACCAGTCACGGACGGGCGCCGAGACGGAGGCACTCACAGTCGTGCAGCAGGTCGAGACCGCACTGCTGTTCCCAGAGGACACAGCGACTGAGCTGACCGGCGAGGTCATCTGCTATGGAAGGTCGGTCGTCGGCGAGGAATGGGACCGGATGCGGTCGGGCACGCTCGGCGACCACGTCAATCCGTGGGGTGTCGAGATGTTCCGCTCCATACAGGCCCTGGAGCCGGAGTTGGCAAGCGAGCAGTCCGCCTACGACAAATGGCTCGAGCAGACCTCGACCCGCGAGGCCGCGCGGCTCGATAGAGTCCACGGCGCCGTCGGGGTGATCCCGATCCCGCTGTGGATCTCGCTGTTCTTCATTGCCGCCGTCATCTTCGTCTACATGCTCTTCTTCGCCGACAGCGGCGAGCGTGCCGTCGTCCAGGGGCTCCTGATGGGCGCGGTTGTCTCGGTCATCGTGACGTTGCTGCTCCTGTTGAACACGCTGGACAATCCGTTCCACGGCGGCGTCGGCGGGCTCGATCCGGTCGCGATGGAGCGGTCGCTGGAGATTATCGACGAGGCCTTGGCCGCCGTGAACCTGCAGGTGCCGATTCCGTGCGACGAAGCGGGGGGCGCGTCATGACCCCGGGCTCGGGCCGGACCAACGGTCTTCTCGAGCTCGTCGCAACGGTGTTGTTGGCGGCAGCAACGGTCGCCACCGCCTGGAGCGGATACCAGGCGAGCCGTTGGAACGGTGAGCAGGCAACGGCGTTCAGCCGCGCCGGGGCCGCCCGCGTCGAATCGACGAAGGCCGATGGCCTGGCAAACTCCCAGACCCAGGTCGACGTGGCGACTTTCATCCAGTGGGTCGACGCCTACGCGCAGGAGCAGACGGAGCTCACCGACTTCTACTACGAGCGCTTCCGCGATGAGTTCAGGCCCGCGATGGACGCCTGGGTTGCGACCATGCCCCTCCGCAACCCCGATGCCCCGCTCACGCCGTTCGCCATGCCCGAGTACCAGCTCGAGGCACGGGATGACGCAGAGCGGCTGGAGGCCGACGCCGAGCGCCTGTCAGCGACGGCGAGGGCAAACATCCAGCGGGCCACAAACTACGTGCTGTGTGTGGTGCTCTTCGCAGCCGTGCTCTTCTTCGCCGGTATGAGCACCAAACTGCAGTCCCCCCGCCTGCGCCGGTTCCTGCTGGGCTTCGGCGTCTTCATCTTCGTCGGTACGGTTGCCTGGCTGGCCACGTTCCCCGTCAGCATCTCGATCTGACGTCAGGCGGTGATCGCCCACCATGACCGGAGCGTTCGTGTGGGGCCTGGTGGCGGGGCTGTCGTTCGTCATCGGCGGCGCGATCGCCGTCCGTTGGCGTGTCAACGACGTCCTCCTCGGAACCGTAACCGGCCTCGGTGCCGGCGCGCTGATCAGTGCAGTCGCCTATGAGCTCGTCGGCGAGGCCAGTGAGTTCGCCGGTGCGAGCAGCCGGGTGGCGATCGGGCTGCTCGCCGGCGCGGCGGCCTATGCCGCCGTGATCGATGGGCTCAACAGAGTTCACGGTCACCTGACAGCACAACAGGTGGCCGTCCACGCCATGAGTGTGACCCCAGAAGCCATCATCATCGTGGGTGGCCTGCTCGCCGGCCACGGCATCGAGATAGCCATTATCGTGGCCGTTTTCCTGTGCGGTGCGCCGGAGGCCATGGCGCACACGACCGGACTGCTCAAGCGAGGCGTAGACAGCAGGCACATTTTGGCGATGTGGGTGGGGCTGGCTGTGCTGTGCGGCGTGACCGCCCTCGTCGGCTACTCACTCCTCCACGAGGCCCGCGACCATGTCGTGGCCCTCACCCTGGCTGCCGCGGGAGGCGCCGTACTCTGCAGTCTGACGACGGAGCTCGTGCCCGAGGCCAACAAGCACGCGGGTGTCCGAGCAGGGATCGCAACTGTCGCGGGGTTCGCGCTCTCCTTCGGGCTGATCGGGTTTGGGTGAGCGCGCCGTCACTCGCCCCACGCATCGGCTTGCAGAAAACGCATGACGGCGAAGAACCAGATCACCGAGAGAATCGCGACGAGCAACACAGCGAGCAACCAAGGCGCCGGCCGGGCCCAGCCGACGACAAGGGCTGCGGCGGCTCCCGCGGCCAGCACAAGTCTTAACGGTCGATAGACGACGCTTAGGCGCTCTGCGTCAACGAGCGCGCTCTCGATGAGGATCAGGGCGAGCAGGCCCACCACAACGGCGCCAGAGAGCAGCCAGGCCGTGCCCGCGGGCGTGCGGGTGTCGTGGGCATGTTCGATCAGACTGACCATCGCGGCACCAGCCGCAGCGATGGACATGGTGATGGGCAGGTGACTCAGCGACCAGCTCGCCAGTGCACTGCCCACTGGTCGCGGCATCCGGCGGCCGACCAGGTCGAAGTAGATCCACCAGAAGCCGAAGCCGATCACGAGGGCGATCATCCCGGTCGTGATCGTCTTGACGTCGCGCTCCGCGGAGGACATCCCGTCCACGACGCCGAACACGACCTCGCCGAGAACGATGATCGTGAACAATCCGAACCGCTCGACCAGCGACTCGGTGGGATGTAGGCCCTGGGTCAGGCCCACTTCAGTCCGCCCGACCAGCAACAGGCCCGTTATCCAAACGATGGCGACACCCGCCCACACAGTGAGTCGCGGCACGGCGGGGAGGAAGCCGCTCGTGAGGACAACCGCCGCCCCGACAGCGAGTCCGATCACAAAGAGCCCCGTCTGCGCCAGGAACTCGGGTCGGTGCTGACGGTCTTGTCGCCGGACTGTGAAGTACAGCCACGTCACATGCGCCAGACATGCCGCGTACACGATGGCGAAGGCCCGACCATCCTCTGCCGGTGCATCGGCGGTGAACACCGCCAGCAAGACCAGCAAGCCCATCTGTACAAAGACGATGGTGCGTGTACGCCCATCCTCCCGGCCATGGAGCTCGAGGTAGAGAGACCCGTTGACCCAGGCGATCCAGATCAACGCGAACACGACGGCGAACTCGGCGATCCCGCGTACCGTGACGTGCTCGGCGAGGTGATGAGCGGCCTGCGAGATGACGACGACGAAGACCAGGTCATAGAACAGCTCGAGAAAGCTGACTCTCCGGTCCGGAATTGGCTCGCCGTGTGCGCGTGGCGGGCGCGACAGCCAGCGCTTGAAGCGGCCTTGCGTGGCGGAGGCCATGGCGTCAACGTAGCTATGTGCCGCCGGGGGGCGGCGGAGGGGGGAGTTGAGGCAGTGTTGCAGCAGGTCCGACCGATGGCGGTGAGAGTCGTCATGCCGAGACGATGCGCCCGGATTCACGGTCGTCGCGCCAGGGGAATCCCCCAACTCTTAGGTCGCGCCAGGCGCCACCAACGGCAAGTCAAGGGTGGCGGCGGCGGCAAGCATGCGGGCGTCGTAGGTGACGAGCGCGGTGAGGCCCGTGCTCGCTTCATGTGCAGTGGCTATGTGCAGGGCATCCAGGGTGCGCAGCGCCGAGCCGGGCAGGAGGTCGCCGGCCCGGAGCACGATCTCAGCCGTGATCGGCAGGGCCAGTACACGATGACCAGGCACAAGAACCGCCGGTGGAGACAGGCTGGCCACTGCGGCAGCGCCCGTCGCGTCGCCCGCGGCGTGCAGGGCGCGCTTTACCTCCGTCATCGTCAACTGGGACGTGAAGAGAGGCGGAGCCTCGTCGGCCGACAGAAACAGGTGCAGCGACTCGGAGTGCGGTTCGGTTCGCAGCAGCTTGACGATGGCGCTGGGGTCCAGGTAGATCAACGCTCTTCCTGCCGTGCCTCAGCGAGATGAGCGGAGAGCGACCGCCCACGCAAGGCGCGCCTGGGTCGGGCGTCGACTGGACGTCGCCAGGCAGGATCGTCTGGATCGCCACCGAGCTCTCGCACCCATCGCCGCCACCGGCGCTCGTCGGCTCGGAGTGGGACGATCTTGGCAATCTCCTCACCGTCGCGAGTCACCACGACCGGGTGCGCTCGGTTTCCACGGCACGCAGGACAGCCGATGTCTCCCGCTGCAGCTGTCGGACGGTCACGGTGGCCATGTCGGACATGATAACGCTTCTGTCAGACGCCAGCGCGGATGTCGTCGAATGGCAGGTTGATGCACTCGCGACGGCTCAGTAGGGTGCCTCATGGCCAAGCTGATCTACTCCGCGCTCGCATCGCTCGACGGCTACATCGCCGACGAGAACGGCAACTTCGACTGGGCCGAGCCAGACGAAGAGGTGCACGCGTTCGTCAACGACCTCTCGCGTGAGGTCGGCACCTTTCTCCTCGGCCGGCGGATGTATGAGGTGTTGCTCGCATGGGAGACCCTCGATGTCTCCGCTGAACCGCCCGCTATGAAGGACTTCGCCCACCTCTGGAGGGCCGCCGACAAGGTCGTCTACTCCACCACGCTGGAGGAGGTCTCCAGCGCGAACACCCGGCTCGAGCGCGACTTCGACCCCGAGGCGGTAGGCCGGTTGAAGGCGTCGGCCGCACGGGACGTCGGCGTGGGCGGTCCCGGGCTCGCCGCGCATGCGCTCCGCGCGGGACTGGTGGACGAGCTACACCTGTTCGTCGTGCCCGTGGTGGTGGGCGGCGGCACACGATTCTTCCCCGACGGCGTCAGGCTGGACCTCGAGCTCCTCGACGAGCGTCGCTTCCACAACGGCACGGTTTTCCTGCGCCATCGGGCAATCTAGGATCGTGACCGAGATCGTCCCGGTGACTTCCGATCGCTGGCGCCCGCTTGCGAGCTTCTTCGGCCCGTCGGGGGCGTACAGCAACTGCTGGTGCACGTTCTTTCGCCAGTCGGGCAAGGAGTACCAAGCGGGCGTGCGCGACCGCGGAGCCGCCAACCGCAGGATGCTGCAGCGCCTGACCGCCGAAGGCGCGGTCCCCGGCCTGCTCGCACTCCGCGATGACAGGCCAGTCGGATGGGTGAGCGTGGCACCGCGCGAGGAGTACGCGCGCGTGCTGCGCTCGCCGCTCGTCGATCGCGACAGCCTCGCCGATGATGGCGTCTGGTCGGTCGTGTGTTTCTGGGTGCCGAGAGAACACCGTGGTACGGGAGTTGCCGGGGCACTCCTTGCGGGTGCGGTGGAGCACGCCGCGGCGAACCACGCGCTCACGGTCGAGGGCTATCCGATCGACACGGCAGGTCACCGACGCGCGTCAGCCGACGTTTACCAAGGCACGGTGTCGCTGTTCCTCCACGCCGGCTTCTCGGAGTCGTATCGACGCAAGCCAGACCGGCCGGTCGTGAGGCGAGCGATAGCCCGCTGAACGCGTACGGAAATTTTGTTGACTCGCGTTCGTATTGTTGAAATATGGCTCTGACCGACGGTGCAGTCGGTGCGGTTTTTGCTGCGCCAGCCTGGACTTGGGCAAATAGACCCGATTTGTGGCGATGAGCGGCGCGCCCGTCGACATCGCGTGGCTTCTCGTCACCGCGGCACTGGTCTTCTTCATGCAGGCCGGGTTCACCGCGCTCGAGAGCGGCTTGGTCCGATCGAAGAACTCGATCAATGTCGCGATCAAGAACTTCGCCAACTTCCTGCTCGCTGCTGCGCTCTTCTGGCTGTTCGGGTTCGCGCTCATGTTCGGCACGAGCGCCGACGGAATCGTCGGCGATGCGGAGTTCCTCTTCGAGAGCGACAGCGCGTTCCTGACGGCCTTCTTCGTCTTCCAGCTCGGGTTCATTGCCAGCGCGACAACCCTGATGTCGGGCGCGGTCGCCGAGCGCATGCGCTTCAGTGGCTACATCGTGCTGGCGGCCTTTGTCGCGGCGGTCATCTACCCGGTCTTCGGCCACTGGGCCTGGGGCAGCGCAAGCATCCTGGGGGAGACCGGCTCGGACGGCTGGCTCAAGGAGGTCGGCTTCATCGACTTCGCCGGATCGTCGGTCGTCCACTCGGTCGGGGGTTGGGTGGCTCTCGCCGCGATCATCATCCTCGGGCCGAGGATCGGGCGCTTCGGCCCCGGCGCCGTCTCCATCCACGGCCATGACCTACCGGTCACCACGATCGGGGTTTTCGTGCTCTGGCTTGGCTGGTACGGCTTCAACGGCGGTAGCACGCTGGGGATGACGCCGGAGGTACCCGAAGTCATTCTGAACACGACCCTTGCCGGGGTGTTCGGGGGACTGGTCGGGCTCGCGTTGACGTGGCTCATCGACCCACGTCCCGACGTCGTCGCGATCATGAACTCGTCGCTTGCCGGGCTTGTCGCGATCACCGCCTCGGCGAACATCACGAGCCCCTGGCAGGCCGCGCTCATCGGGGGAGCCGCTGCGGGCGTGATGCGCCTGGCCACGGTCCTCCTCGAGAGGCTGCGCGTGGACGACGCGGTCGGAGCCGTGCCCGTCCACCTCGCGGCGGGCGTATGGGGCACGTTCGCCGTTGCGCTCTTCGGGGACGTCGAGCAGTTCCCCTCCGCGACGAGCCGCGTCGGCCAGATGGGCATCCAGCTCCTCGGCATCGGGGTGTGCTTCGCCTGGGCGTTCGGTTTCGGCTTCCTCGTGCTGTGGTTGATCAATCGACGCTTCCCGTTCCGCCTCGACCCGGCGGGGGAGCTTGCTGGGCTCAACATCGCCGAGCACGGCGCGAGCACCGAGATCGCCGATCTGCTCTCGGACATGGACGAGCAGCGGCGCAGCGGCGACTATGGGCGCCCGATCCGCGTCGAGCCCAACACCGAAGTCGGCCAGATCGCGGCCGAGTACAACCGCGTCCTCGCGGCCATCGGACACCGCACCGACTCGCTGCAGCTACTACGGCGTACGGCAGCAGCGGCCAACGAGTCCGCCTCTGTTGAGGAGGCGCTCGCCGTGGCCCTTGGCGAGGTGTGCAGCTACACCGGCTGGCCGATCGGGCACGCGTTGCTGGTCAGCCGAGAGAACCCCGACCAGCTGATCTCGTCCGGCGTGACCCACATCAGCGATGTCGAGCGCTACGCAGCACTTGGGAACGCATCGTTTGACGAGCGCATCCCCATCGGCAGCGGCCTTGGGGGGATCGCACTGCAGGCGCGCAAGCCGGTGGTCATCACGCCGCTGGACAGTCTGCCGGGGAGCCGAGCGGCGGCGTGGGTGAACCTCGGCCTGCGCACCGGCATCGCCGTCCCCATCATGGCGGGCAGCGACGGCGTGGGTGTGCTGGAGTTCTTTTCCGACACCGCACTACAGCCCGATCCCGACGTCCTGGATGTGCTTCTTGGCGTGGGCACTCAGCTGGGCCGGGTCGTGGAACGACAGCGGTCCGAGGAGGCGCGGCTGCGCGCCATGATCGACCACATGCCTGCCATGGTCTACCTGCGAGACCTCAGCGGGCGCTACATCCTGGTCAACCGGCAGTACGAGGACTTCTGGGGCCTGCGCGACGAGGAGATCCGCGGAAGGACTGTCTTCGACAGCGCCGCAACGGCGATCGCTGACCTGGAGCCTGACGCCAACGATGGCGTCGACCGCGAGGTTGTCGCTGCCGGCGAGCCGCGCCGACGCGAAATGCGCATCGTCCGACAGGGCCGCGAGCACGTGGTCGCCGACGTACGGTTCCCCGTGCTGGACGGATCGGGCCGGGCGGTGGCGGTAGCCGGCATCGATATTGACATCACCGCTGAGAAGCGCAACGAGGCCGAGCTGGCTGAGCTGTTGCGACGGGTCGAGATGGCACGTGACGCAGCGATGGAAGCCGGGTCCGCGAAGAGTCGCTTCCTGGCCAACATGAGTCACGAGCTGCGCACACCGTTGAACGCGATCATCGGGTTCTCCCGCATCGTTGCGCGCAACTCGGACCGTCTGCAGGACAAGCAGGTGGCCAACCTCTCGAAGATCCTCGTCAGTGCGGAGCATCTGCTCGGCCTGATCGACCAGATCCTCGACCTGTCGCGCATCGAGGCCGGCGGGATCACGCTCGAGATAGCGGAGGCCCACGTCAACGAGGTCGTACGAGAGGTCGCGGACTCTCTCGAACCGCTCGTGGACCGACCCACCGTGCTGTTGCGCGTGCACGCCGAAGCAGGCCTTCCCACCGTGGTCACCGACCCCGAGAAGCTGCGGCAGATCCTCTTGAACCTGCTCAGTAACGCCATCAAGTACACGGACAGGGGCACGATCGACGTACGGGCAGCGGCGCTGGACGGGCGGCTGCAGGTCCGCGTGTCGGACACCGGAGTCGGGATCCCACGAAAGGAGCTCGACAAGATCTTCGACGAGTTCCATCGCGCGAACTCCAGCAGCTCGCGGCAGCGGCACGGGACAGGTCTCGGCCTGACCATCGCACGTCGGCTGGCGCGGACGCTGGGCGGCGATGTGACTGTCGAGAGCCGCCTTGGCGTCGGATCGACGTTCTGGCTCGACCTGCCTCTGTCGTACGACGGCGCAGCGGGGACCGGATGGTGGGAAAAGGGCGCATGAGACAGAGGCTTCTCCTCGTCGAGGACAGCGATCTGAGCCGCGACCTGCTGGTGCAGATCTTCGAGGACATCTACGACATCGAGCTTGCCGACGACGGTGAGACCGCGGTCGAGATGGCGATGTCCAAGCGGCCGGACCTGATCCTCATGGACATCGGGCTGCCTGGGTTGAGCGGGCTGGACGCGGTGCGTGAGATCAGGGCCCGGTCCTCCCGCGTGCCCATCATCGCGGTCAGCTCCCATGTGATGCCCGGCGACAGGGAGAAGGCGATCGAAGCCGGGTGTGACGGGTTTGTCGGCAAGCCCATCAACGACGTGCAGCTCGTCGACCTGGTCGCTCAACTGGTGCGCCGATGACTGCTCGAATCCTCATCGTTGACGACGAGCCGCTCAATGTGGACTACCTCGAGCAGGAACTGGACTCGCACGGGTTCGTCACAGACACCGCAGCGACCGGACTCGAGGCACTCGAGCGGGTGGCCGCCGATCCGCCGGACCTCGTCCTGATGGACGTGATGATGCCGGAGATGGACGGAATCACGGCACTGCGGATCATGAAGGGCGACCCAGACACCAGGTTGATCCCGGTCGTGGTCATGACAGCGCTCAACGCCGTCGAGGATCGTGTACGTGGCATCGAAGCCGGTGCCGACGACTTCCTGTCCAAGCCGGTCGACGAGCGGGAGCTCCTGGCGAGGATCAACACAGCTCTCAGCCTGAAGCGGACGATCGACGAGGCCGTGGGAGAGCTCCGCGCCAGCGTTGCGCATCTCGAGCGATATGGCCGTCAGGAGCGTGACGTCGCAGTGCTCGCGATGGTGTGGCGGCTGAGCGACGCCAGCCTCCCCGACGAGGCTGTCGCATTCGTCGCGCGCTCGTCTCGTGACGTGGCGGCAGCCCGGATCCGCGATCTCGGAGGTTCTCCGACCGAGACTCCTGGCGATCTGCTCGTGGCGATTTTCGAGGGGTCGGACATCGTCGACCGTTCGACCGCGGCTGTCGAGGCTGCGCTCGACGCTATCGAGGAGAACCGGACGGACAGATCGGCAGGCCGGACCGCGGCAGTGACGACCAGTGTCGCGATCAGTGTCGGGCGGGCGCGCATCGGCTCGTCGCGCACAACCGACTCAAGTGCCACCCGCTGGGTGTTTGCGGCCGAAGGCGCACCCGTCGACCGAGCGGTCGAGTTGGCTCGTGGGCCAACCGGAGCCGGTCTGCTCGTGACCGAAGAGGTCGCCACTGCCGTGCGCTCGGGCTTCTCGCTCGCGCCGCTGGGTGACGGGACGTACAGCGTCAAGGCTCCGTTGGACAAGGGCGAAGGTTCTATAGACGGTGCCCTGAACAGCCGCCAGATCAGCACGATCCTGGTCACCGGCGTCGTCGGGTCCACCAAGACAGCCGAGCGGCTCGGCGATCGCGCCTGGAGTGAGTTGTTGCGCTCGTTCGAACGAGTCGTCAGGGAGCAGCTCGTTCTCTTCGGTGGCCAGGAGCTCGCCGCGACCGGAGATGGCTTCCAATTGTCGTTCGACAGCCCCGCGCTGGCTATCAGGTGCGCGCTCGCGTCGGTCGAGGGGGCGGCTCCGCTCGGCCTGACGATCCGGGTGGGCATTCACACCGGCGAGGTCGAACAGCTCGAGGGGCAACTGCGCGGGATCGCGGTCTACGTGGCCGGCCGGATCTCAGCGCGAGCTGTCGCCGGCGAAGTGCTCGTGAGCGCCACGACCCGCGAGCTGGCCACCGGCGCCGGCTTCGACTTCACCGATCGTGGGGTGCACTCGCTGCCTGGAATGCCCGAGGCGAGGCAGCTCTTTGCCGTACATCCCAGCATCACGTCGCACGACACAGCGGCAGGCGACGAGCGACCTCTTCGACGAAGCGCGAAGGAAGGAATGACGGAGTACCCAGCGGGACTCACCGAGCGTGAGGTCGACGTCCTCCGGCTCGTCGCGATCGGGCTGTCCGACGCCGACGTGGCGCAGCAGCTCTACCTCAGCGTGCGCACGGTGAATGCACATCTGCGCGCCGTCTATCGCAAGCTTGGGGTGCGCTCGCGTGCCGCCGCGGGACGCTTTGCCGAGGAGAACGGCCTGCTCTGATAGGCAGGACAACTCGGCGGATCTGCCGATGTTGGCGAGCAGTCAGGTTCATACCGTCGAGTAAATGGTGCCTGTCACTGTTTCCCGGCCTGTCGGTGTCGCCGCGTCGGGGTTGTTCCTCACAGTCGCTTCGGCTGTCCTCCTCTCAACGCTGGGCGTGCTCACGCAGCTGGCGTACGAACAAGGCGTGACAGTCGGCACCTTGTTGACCGGACGCTTCCTTGTCGCTGCCGCGGCTCTGTGGCCCATTGTCTGGATGCTGGGCTTGCCTCGCCCCACGCGGAGGCAGGTCGCGGCGGGCCTCAGTCTCGGTGTCGGGTTCAGCGCACACGCATGGCTGTTCGCCGCTTCACTGGCTCGTCTCGACGCGGGGCTGGTGGACCTCCTGGTGTTCACCTACCCAGCGCTGGTGACGCTCGGCGCCGTCGTGCTGGGCCGCGATCGCTGGAGCGGTCGGCGTGCCGTGGCGCTTGGAGCGGCGACCGCGGGCTCCACTCTCGTCCTGGTCGGTGGGCTTGGCAGCATCGACCTGCTTGGCGCAGGCCTCGCCCTGGGTGCCGCTGTCGCGTACGCCTCGTACATCCTGCTCTCCGCCGAGGAGGTCGGGCGGACGCACCCGATCCTGCTGACGGCGCTCGTGAGTGCGGGGGCAGCGATCACGCTCGGCACCGCCGGTGTCGTCCAGAGTGACGTGACACTCGATCTCAGGTCGGATGCACTTGGACTCATTGCTGCGGTGGGGCTCGTCGGCGTGGCCGGGATGCTCACCTTCGTGGGCGGGATGCGCAGGCTCGGCCCATCGAGGGCGAGCATCGTCTCCGCGGTGCAGCCGGCGTTCACTCCGGTGCTCGGTTTCGCAGTGTTCGGCGATCAGCTGGGGCCCGCGCAGATCATCGGCGGAGTCTTGGTGGTGGCCGGGGTGGTCGTCCTCGAGAAAGGGCGGTCGGCGAGCAAGGAACTGGAGTGGGAGCTGTGTCGGACCCATGACCCAGCGCCCACTCCAGTAACTGCGCATCAGCGTGCTGGTCTATGACCGCTCACGAATCGGCAATGCTGCCTAGACGCCGACGCATCGCTGCCTAGTTATTGCCCATGTGGACAGGGTGGCCTCCTGGGGCGAACCTTTGAAGGTCCCCAGAGCGAAGGGTCGGTCCGATGCCTCGACAACTGGTCGGTTCACGCGAGTACAAGGTGATGCTGCTCCCGGAGCGGTTCGCGGGGACGGACGAGGAGGCCCGCCGGGCGGTCGATGCGTTCTGGGCCGATCTCAGCCGGATGCTCAACGACATGGACATCCCGACCGAGGGCTCGTTCAGCGAGGTCAAGGCACACCGGCGGATCCGCTTTTTCGACACGGCCGAGCGCGGCTTCAACGGCCAGCGGTACATCTTTCGCGAGCGGATCGACGTGGAGGGTGACGAACGGGAGGTGACGCTCAAGTACCGGCACTCCGACCGCTATGTCGCGCAGGACCGCGACATGGATGCCAAGGTCAAGGGCGGCGGCGAGGTCAAGACGAAGTTCGAGGAGGACGTCAAGCCACCGTTCGTGGCCGTCTTCAGCTATTCGACGACGGTCGTGGTCGACGCTGATCAGCAGTTCGCGCGGGTGGATGACGTCGCTGAGATGTTCCCCGGGCTGGCCGACAAGCTGCGCGATCTCGACCCGAAGAGTGATCTTGCTGTGGTCCGGGACTTCTGCGCCCGCGAGCTCGTACTCGTCGGGGGCGAGGTGCTCCTCGGCAAGCGGGACATCGCAGCCGAGTGCGCCATGGTGATCTGGCACGACGACGCTGACGTCGCGGGCCCACCGGTGTGCGTGGAGTTCAGCTTCAAGTACGGCAACGATGCCGAGGACTATGCGGGCACGGTCACTCGCGACGCGCACGACGTTCTCCAGGCCATCACTGCCAAGCTCACGGACTGGGTCCACCCGGAGCCGAAGACGAAGACCGCCTTCGTCTATCGGTAGCCGTCCCCAATTCGGTAACGTCTGCGCACCCGCTCAACGAGGAGTGACCGTGCGCCGTCAGATTCTGGTCATCGTCGCCGCCTCGGCCGTGCTCGCCGGCGCTACCGCCGCCGCCGCGGCCCACCCGGATGGTCGGCACGACCGCGAGACCGTACGCATTGATGGTCTGCACCACCCGGCGGAGATCTCGCGTGACGTCAACGGCATCGCCCACATCGAGGCGCACGGCGAGCACGACCTGCTACTTCCTCAACGGCTGGGTGCACGCGCAGGATCGGATGTTCCAGATGGACGTCACCCGGCGGCAGGCCCAGCGGCACGTCGCCGAGCTGCTCGGGCAGGCAGCACTCCGCGGCGACGTCGAGGCGCGCACGATCGGGCTGCGGCGCGCCGCTGAGCGCAGCCTTCCGGCGCTGTCGGCGCGACAGCCGCAAGGCACTGGACGCCTACGCCAAGGGGGTCAACGCCTGGATGGCGGCGCACCCTGGCGCCGACTCCGGAGTACCAGGCGCTGCAGCTGACACCTTTCGCCTCGTGGACTCCGTCGACAGTGTGGTCATCGGAAAGGCGATCGCGTTCAACCTCAGCTTCGACCTCGACATCGACGCGACGATCGCCGCGCAGACCTACGTCGGCACCGGGCAGGCGCCGGCTTCGACGGCGACTGCGCTCTTCAGGCAGGACACCTGGCCGCTCGCAGCCGTTCGCGCAGGCTGCCGACGGTGCCGGACGCGACGGTTGCGACAGCCGCACCGGCCGCATGGAGCGCGGGCCACGCAGACGTGCGGCGGCCGTGCCGACCTATTCCGACGACACGCTCGACTTGCGCCTGCAGTGGCGCGACCAGGCTCGAACGAGTCGGTGCCGTTCCTCGCCGAGCGCCTCGACCAGGTGCAGCACGCCGGGCTCCAACGAGTGGGGCATCTCCGGCCGGCGCACGGCAAACCGGCAAGCCGATGATCGCCAATGACCCGCACCTGTCGCTCGGTATGCCGTCGACCTTCTATCCGATCGCACTCAGATCCGGCTCGCTCGACGTGGCGGGCGAGCAGTTCGCGGGCACGCCCGGGGTCATCCTCGGCCACAACAAGCACGTCATGTGGGGCGCGACCACCAACCCGATGGACGTGACCGACACCTACGTCGAACAGGTCGTCGCGGACCCCACCTCGCCGTCGGGACTTCAGCACGATCTACAACGGCGGCCCGGAGCATGTGCGTCGCCGTGCCCGAGACCTTCCGCTCAACACCCTGGGCCGGGGCGAGCGACATCGTCGTACCGCCGAGCGCGCAGGTCCCCGCCGCCACGCTCGATCGTGCCCCGGCGCAACAACGGGCCGATCGTCGCTCTGACGCCGCCGTCGGCGACGGCCGGCAACGCGCTGTCAGCGTGCAATACACCGGGTTCTAGCGCCACGCGGGAGCTCGACGCATTCCGCCACCTCGAACCGTGCCAAGGATCTCGACGACTTCCGCAAGGCGACTGAAGTTCTTCGACGTCGGCTCGCAGAACTGGGCATACGCCGACGACCGGGGCAACTTCGCCTACTTCACCAGTGCCGAGATGCCGCTGAGAGAAGACCTGCAGGCCGGCACCGTCAACGGGGCCCCGCCGTGGTTCATCCGCGACGGCACGGGCGGCAACGAGTGGCTGCCGCGGACCACGACGCAGCCCGGCCAGGCCGTGCCGTACGAGATCCTGCCGCCCGCCGAGATGCCGCACATCGTCAACCCCGAAAGCGGGTTCTTCGTCAACGCCAACAACGACCCGGCCGGCACGACGCTTCGACAACAACCCGCTCAACCAGCTGCGACCCGGCGGCGGCATCTACTACCTCAACGTCGGCTACGACGGCTTCCGCGGCGGCCGCATCACCGACCTGGTGCAGGCTGGCCGTCGATTCTGGCCGCAAGCTGTCCGTCGACGACCTCAGGCATGGCAGGCCGACGTGACGCTGCTCGACGCGGCAGTCCTTATCGCCGTACCTGCTCACGGCGTTCGAACGTGCGACAGCGGCGGCGCCGATCCGGCGCTGGCCGCGCTGGCGGCCGACACGCGGCATCGCCGAGGCGGTGGCCGGCTGGCCGACTGGGACCACACCACGCCGACGGGTATCGACGCGGGCTATGACGCCGCCGATGTCGAGGCGGTAACGGCGGCGCCGACGGACCGCGAGGTCGAGGCCAGCGTCGCAGCGACGATCTACTCGGTGTGGCGCGGACAGTACGTGCGCAACGTGATCGACGCGCACCTGCGTCGCCGTGGGTCCCGGCAGCCAGCTGCCGGGCGAGCGACGAGGCCCTGAAGGCGCTCAAGACGCTGCTGGTCCGTTCGACGATCGGGCGGGTGTCGGGCTGTCCGGGCTCGACTTCTACGCGGTGCCGCGGCGTCGACGACTCCGCCGGACCGGCGCGACGTGCTGTTGCTGAAGGCCGTGGCCGAGCGCTCGACCTGCTCGCCGCGACGCGTTCGCGCCAGCCTTCGGTGGCTCGACCGACCAGGACGACTACCGCTGGGGCAAGCTGCACCGGGTTCCGCTCGACCCGTGCTCGGCCCGCCCTGGTCGATCCCCGCCGGCGGGTGGCGTCACGCCGGCGCCGCGGGACTGGCCGGCATCGCCACCGACGGCGGCTTCAACACGGTCGACGCGTCCAGCCACAACGGCCCGCGCCGACGCGGTCAACGAGTTCATGTTCGGCGGCGGCCCGGTGCGGCGGTTCGTGGTTCACGGCACGCCCTGGCTTGCCCTACGCGGTGTCGAGCCTGCCTGGTGGCACCAGCGCGACGTCGGCGACCCGCACTACGCCAACCTGCTGCCGCACTGGCTGACCAACGAGACCTACCGCCAGCTGCTGGACGAGCGTGATCTGCGCCGCACGATCACCGAGACCGTACGACTGCGTCCCGCCTGACCTCGCGCCTTAACTCCGCGTTTCGGGGCCCCGCATGCCGCGTTTTCGCGGAGTTAGGGCGCGAAGTCTCGGGCTGCTTCAGGTTCATTCGCGGTCCGGTCGTAGTCGCTGTCCGGCGAAGGGAAGCCCCAGACGACGGTTACTCGAACGAGGTGGGGATGCTGCGCACCGGCGCGACCCTTTGCTGAGGCCCGCGACCGCGCGTGCAAAACGTTCGCATCCGGCCACCTGATCGGCCTTACGGCGAAGGTCTAGCGCGCACGGTCGGTGGGAACCCCGTCGATCAGTCACATTGTGTCGGTGCTTCTGACCATCTCGACGACGGGCAGGCACACGTCTTCTACCCGGAGGCATCCGGGGAGCGCTGCCCGCGGCTCTGACCCGGCTCAGCCTGCCTGGGCCGCGACGGACGTCGGCGTGGCCTCGACAAGCCTCGCGAGCAGCTGGCGGTCACCGCTGACCCGGACGACATCGATCCGCCGTTCGGTGAACATCTGGTAGACGTCGGCGGCGGAGCCTTCCACGACAACGTCGGGGTCGTCGGCGGGGCCGGATTGTGCTTCGCCGTCGACGAGGGAGGCGACCTCGTCGCCCACGCGGAACTCGAAGCGGCCGGGCGGGGCCACCGTGGCGAGTGCCACGTCGATCGCGTTGACCAGCCAGCCGGGGAACAGATCGTCTTCGGAGGGCGGCCCCAGGGACCGTGCCCCCCACAGCCCGAGCTCGCGGATGACGGGCTTGAGCGCCCGGCCATAGTCGGTCAGCTCATACACGCGAGCGGCGGCGGGCGGTGGCAGCAGCCGTCGGGTCACGATGCCGGACGCCTCGAGGTCGCGCAGCCGGCTGGCGAGGATGTTGGTGCCGATGCCGGGCAGGTTGTCGACGAGGTCGGTGTAGCGCTTCGGCCCGCGCAGCAGCTCATGCACGACAAGCAGCGCCCACCGCTCCCCGACCAGCGAGAGCCCGTGCGCCACTGGACAGAACTGGTCATACCGGCTGGCCATGGCGCACCAATCCTAGATCGCTGCTTGCTCTCTGGAAGATACCACTTGCAAATCAGAAGTTCACTGCTAGGTTAGCAGTCGCTCCTTCCAAATTGAAAGGAAACATCGACGTGACTCCCGAGCGGCGCAAGTGGCTGGCGTTGGCCCTGCTGAGCGTGGTGCAGTTCATGATCGTCCTGGACATTGCGATCGTGAACGTCGCGCTGCCATCGATCCAGGTTGACCTGGGGTTCTCGCAGGAGGACCTGCAGTGGGTGATCAGCGCCTACGCGCTCGTCTTCGGCGGCTTTCTGTTGCTCGGCGGGCGGTCCGCCGACCTGTTGGGCCGACGGCGCATCTTCCTCGTCGGTGTCGTGCTGTTCACCGTTGCCTCACTGGCGGCCGGGCTCGCATGGTCGGACGCGTCGCTGATTGCGGCGCGGGCGTTCCAGGGTCTCGGCGCGGCGATCATCGCTCCGGCGGCGCTGTCGATCCTGTCGACGACCTTTGTCGAAGGCCGCGAGCGCAATATCGCGCTCGGCGTGTGGGGCGCCGTGGGCGGGTTCGGTGCGGCCGCGGGCGTCCTGCTCGGCGGGGTTCTCACCGACGCCTTGAGCTGGGAGTGGATCTTCTACGTCAACATCCCGGTCGGGGTGGGCGCCTTCATCCTTGCCCCGATCCTGCTCAACGAGAGCCGCGACGCCCGCGCGACGTCGTTCGACATCCCCGGTGCCGTGCTCGTCACCGGTGGGCTCTCCTCGCTGGTCTATGCGATCACCCAAGCCGGCCAGGACGGCTGGACCGCGGGCGGGACACTCGTTTGCCTTCGGCGCCGCCGTTGTGCTGCTGGCCGGTTTCGTCGGCTGGGAGCTCAGGCATCCGGAGCCGCTCATGCGCTTCGGGATACTCCAGATTCGTACGGTCAGCGGTGCCAACGTGGCGGGCTTCATCCTCGGCACCGCCATGTTCTCGATGTTCCTGATGCTGACGCTCTACATGCAGCAGGTGCTGGGCTATTCGGCAATGACGACCGGGGTCGCCTACCTCGCGGTCGCCGGGACCGCGATCGTCTGGTCGGCCGTCGCCGCCCAGCTCGTCACTCGGGTCGGCGTCAAGCCCGTCCTCGTCATCGGGATGTCGATGCTCACCGCGGGACTGGTGTTCTTCACGCAGGTGTCGGTCGGCGGGTCGTACGTCGCGGATCTGCTGCCCGGCTTCCTCCTCATCGGCGTCGGCATCGGCTTCTCGTTTGTGCCGATCTCGATCGCGGCGCTGGCCGGCGTGCAGCCGCATGAGGCAGGTCTTGCCTCCGGCCTGATCAACACGTCGCAGCAGATCGGTGGGGCGCTCGGCATCGCGGCGCTGTCCACCGTCGCCACCTCGCGGGCGGACAACGCCGCTGGCCGACGGCACCCCATTGCCCTCCGCCCTCGTCGACGGCTTCACCGCCGCCTTCGCTGCAGGAGCGGGCATCGCGGCGCTGGGGGTTGTCGTTGCGCTGACCCTGATCCGTCGTGACGAGCTGGTCGCGCCGCCACTGCGCGAGCCGGAGCCGGCGCTGGATCTGTCCGTGTAGCCCAGTGTCCGGGGCGTCGACGCCTCGACGCGCGCGACGGCGCGCGTCGCGGCAGATTAGGCGGTGTTCAACCCTTCGCTTGGAACCCGTCGATGGCTCTGGAGCCGTCGAGATGATCGTCCTGACCTTCCCCACCGACCGACCGGGCCCTGAAGTGGCCGCTGCCGTCCGCGACGTCATCGCCGGGGGCTCGGTGCGCATCGTGGACCTGCTCGTCATCGCCAGGGGCGAGGACGGCGAAGCGCGCGCGATCGAGCTGGAACAGTCCGAGGAGTTCGCCGGCTGGTCCGAGCTCAACGTGGAAGTCCTCGATCTCGTCAACGACGAGGACATCGACGACCTTGGGGCGGTGCTCGACCCGGGGAGTCGGCGGCTGTGCTCGTGATCGAGCACGTCTGGGCCAGGGAGTTTGCCGCGGCACTGCGCAACGTGGGCATCGAGCTCGCGCTCGACGTCCGGATTCCGCCCGAAGACGTCGAGGCAGCCGAACTTGCCGCCAAGGCCACCACCTGATTCGGCTGGAGGTGGATGATGCGACGAATAGGAAGGCCGGGATTGCTCGGCACGATGGCGCGTACGGCGGTGGTGGCTGGGACGGCCGCAGCGACGAATCGCGCGATGACCAACCGGGCGAACAAGAAGCAGCAGGCGGCTGCCAACGAGCAGTATGAGGACCAGCAGCAGGCGAGAGATGGCTGAGCAGCTGGCCGCCCAGCAGCAGCAGGTGGCCGCGATGCAGGCGCAGATGGCCGCAGGGCAGCCCGCGGCACCCGTAGCCCCTGCGGCACCGGCGGCACCGGCGGCCCCCGACACGATGGCGCAGCTGCAGCAGCTCGTGCAGCTCAAGGACGCGGGCGCGCTGACCGATGCGGAGTTTGCCGCGGCCAAGGCCAAACTGCTGGGGATCTGAGCCCGGCTTGGACGACAGGGCAAGGGCCCGGTCCTGGAGGACCGGGCCCTTGGTTATTGCTGGACGATCAGGACGCTGCGTGCTCGTCCTCGTGCAGGCCGCCGCCGGTGGGCGACGTGACGCCCGTCCGCGTGCCGGTCACGTGCTGTCCGGGCGGGCTGACCGGGTGGCCCTTGCCCTTGCCGTTGACCGAGCGGGTGTCGAAGGCGTAGGTGAGGATGGCGTGCGCGATCGCGTCGCCCATCTCCTCGAGCCCCTGCCGGTTGACGTTGTCCAGGGTGTCGCAGGCCTGGTGGTAGCAGTGGTCGTAGGCGACGTCCGCCTCCCCGCCGAAGATCGCGGCCTCTTCCGCGGTCTTGACGCCCTCGGCGCCCGTGAACAGGCCGCCCGACGGCACGCCGTAGAAGATGAACCGGCCGTAGTCGCTGCGCCCGCTGAACGCCGTCTCCGCAGACGGCAGGTCCTGGCCCGCGAAGTAGTCGTGGAACATCTGCTCCATCGCGTCCGACCCGGGCGGGCCCTCGGCGACGTTGGGGCCAGGCGCAAACTTCGAGTTGTCGCCGTCGTAGACGAACCGCACGTAGTTGGGCGAGCCCACCATGTCGAAGTTGAGATAGAGCGCGATCTTCTGCCGCTCCGCCTCGGCGAGGTTGTCCATGTAGAAGTTGGAACCGACCAGCCCGGACTCCTCAGCGCCCCAGAGGGCGAAGCGGACCTTGTTCTTCGGCTTCACCTTGGACATCTGCTCGGCGACCTCGAGGATCGCGGCCGAGCCGGTGCCGTTGTCGTTGATGCCCGGACCCGCATCCGACGGAGTCGAGGTGGGCGCCAGCCATCACGACGTTGTCGGCGTCGCCGCCGGGCGTCTCGGCGAAGACGTTGTAGGTGGTCTTGAGCTCACGCACGACGTTGGCGTGCGAGGTGCATGACCAGACCTGCGGTCGTCCGACCCACTCGACGCCGCGCGCGTAGGTGGCGCCGATGCCGGGGATGCCGGACGTGTTGTCGCGCCGAGGTGACGGCGGGAATCCCGGTGCGGTCTGACGCCGTGTGGTGTTGCCCTGGTTGAAGAGCACGGCACCGACGGCGCCGGCCGCCGCAGCGTTCTCGATCTTCAACTCGAACGTGCACGTGCCGCGCTGAACGAGCGCGATGTTGCCCCGCGGGGAACCCGGCCAAGTCCTCCGCCTCGCAGCCGCTGTCGAGGTGTTGCCGAGCCCGAGCTGAAGGTCGACCGCCGTGACGGGGGCGGTGACCTCGCCGGGGTCGCTCTGCGACAGGTAGCCCCAGTCGACGTCCTGGACGTACGTGGTCGGTGTGGGAGCGGTCTGCTCGAGAACGCCCGGGCCGAGGACGGCGGACGCGAAGTATTCGAAGCCTGCGTCGACGTGTGTATCCGGCGTCCTCGAAGACGCCGACCGCGTACTCGACGGACTTGTCATGCCCTGGGAGCCCGGAGAACCGGTTGCCACCGTTGGCATCCGCGATCTCCTGGAGGGCCTCGAGGTGCTCGAACATGCCCTGCGGCGCTGACTGCTGCCCGCAGCTTCTTCGACGTGTTGTTGTTGCCGTTGCTGGCGATTGCCGTCGGCGTGACCGCCGCAGCCACCAGTGCCACACCACTGGCAACGACGACCGCGCTTGCTGCTCGGCGTCTGCCCTTGCTTTCGCGAACCACATGACCTCCTTGGCACGTGTTTGCGGCGGGGATCTCCCCGCCGCAAAGGTGACGCCGAACGTACGTGGCTGCCCCGATGCGCGCAAGGGTTGGGAGAAATCCGGTTGATCGCGATTCGGCAACGGCTAGGCGCGGACTGCGAGGACGAGGTAGCGGTGCTCGGAGTCGTCCACCGATTCGCATGACCAGCCGGTCTGGGCGAGTACGGTCCGGATCTGCGGCTCGGCCCGGATGTCGGCAGGGTCGAGTTGGTGGCCTCGGCGTCGTGCGAGCTGCTCGCGGCCGACCGGGTGGAACAGCGCCAACCGTCCGCCCGGACGGCACACCCGAGCCAGCTCGGCCAATCCAGCCACCGGATCAGGGAGGTGCGGGAGAAGCCCGGCGGCGAGCACGGCATCGACTGACGCGGCGGCGACCGGAAGCGTGGTGACGTCGGCTTGCACGAGGGCCGCCAGCGAGCCGCGACCGCGTCGTACGGCTTCGGCCAGCATCTCGGGAGTCAGGTCGACGGCGACGACCGCCCCGTCGTCTCCGACGGCGGTACGCAGGAACGGAATTGCCCGGCCGGTGCCGCATGCTGCGTCCAGCGCGACTCCGCCGGAGCGCGGCGCAAGCTCTACTACCGCCTGGGCGTAGAGCGGGTCGTCGTCGGGGAACCGGTCTTCCCAGTCGGCTGCGCGGGCAGCGAAGAACTCACGCATTCGCCTGTTCTACTCCAGGGACGGGTCGCGCAGGTGACCACTAGCACCAGCCAGCCCGAGTTGACTGCTACCCACAGGCGTTGCCAGAGTCCGGCGTCCGGCTCGCCGATGCGCAGCGCAAGCGACAGCGATGCGACGGCGAGTGCCACGCTGGCCAGCCGCAACCATACGGGCCAGGGCGGTCGACGGTCCTTGACCAGTCCGAGCGCGACAACCACCATCCCGAGCCCGACGAACGCCCCGTTGAGCGCCACCGCCCACCCATGAGTCGTCGCGATGGCGTCATGCCCCGACCGGATCGTGATCCCGCACCCGGCCGCGCCACTGGCACAGCTCATCCGCGCGATGGCGACGAGCAGACCCGCGACTCCGGCCAGGGCGAGCATCAGCGACAGGACGCGCGCCTGCCACGACGGCCCAGACCGCCACTGCGGCTGCGACATACGCCAGGCCCAGCGCGGTCAGCACGCTGATGCCCAGCGGCGCTGCGGAGGAGCCCCGCGACGCGAGAGCCGAGATGTAGTCGTCGCGTGGGGAGTAGCCAGGGGCAAGCCAACCGGCGACCGCGATCCCGACCCAGAACACCGCCACACAGGCCAGGGACATCACGCCGGCCCGCTGCGCCGTCGAAAAGCGAGCCATCGGCCGATCCTGGCAGGTGTGCGGGCGGCTTGCACGTTTCGACGCAATGGCACCCCGCGTCGAACCTATCGACGCAGGGGCCCCTTGTGTCGCAGCAAGGGTCCGCCCCCGACGCTAGGTTGACTGGGCATGAGGCCGGTGTCCGACGCGTTCCTGCTCAACATCGCCGAGGTCTCGTCCGCGTTGGTCGGACTCTTCCTCGTCGGCGTCTTCTTCTTTGTCGAGAACGGCTTCAGCCGGTCGGCTGCCGCTCGGGACGTCATGGAGCCGTACTTCCGATCCGGCACGCGCATCGTGCTGATTCTCTACGCGATCACCATCGGCCTCGCGATCTCGTTGGTCGCGTTGGAGCTCGTGTGGAGCCGCTGGCTCTTCCTGCTGCTTAGCGTCACGCTTGTCGCCGCCAACGTCGACAGTGCCCGTCGCGTGATGCCGGTCGCGCGAGTCTCGCGCTCCAGTGCTCTGTTGCTCAACGAGCTGCTGGGATCTGTGGCGGTGGTGTTCATCGTCACTGTCCCGTGGATCCTAGGCGGGTTCCACCCCACCCGGGAGGACCTCACCTGGGCGATCCTGCTGGCCTTCGCCTCAGGATTCTTGAGCATCAGCGCGGCTGTCCTCTCTGCCTTCGACATTTCTAGACCCGTGATCACGAAGGGTTCGGCCCCGCCAACGGACCCGAACCCTTCGTGATCAACGGCGGACTTGGCTATTCGGCGCCCAGATCGGCAGTCGCGGTCAGCAGCGCAGCAACCGCCGGGTCGATCGTGACGTTGTCGTCGCCACCGAGGGTCCGCACCTGGAGCTGGTCGGCCACCTCGCTGCCGGTGATGCTTGTGCGGGTCTTGAGCCCGGACACGTCGACCCGGGTCCCGTCGGCGGTGACGGTGACGTTGTCGGCCCGCTGGGTACCGATCACCTGGACCACGTCGGCGGCGGCATCGGCACCGCCAAGGTCGACGTCAGCCTGGAGGAAGTCCGTACGAGTCATGTCGTCGACCGTCACTCTGTCGGCACCACCGAGCGCCGTCAGGTCCAGCCTTTCGACGCCCCTCATGTCCATCCGGATGTTGGCCACGTCGCGGAGGAACAGGGCTCGCCTGCCGTTGCCCTGCAAGGTCATGTTCTCGTTGACGCCGGCGCCGTTGAAGTCGAGCGTGTCGAACCCGCTCTTGCCTTCGATGATGTCGCTACCGTCGCCCGGATCCCAGCGGAAGGTGTCGCCGCCGGCACCCATGAGACCGGTGTCGTCACCCCGGTTTCCGTCGACGAAGTCGTTCCCGGCGTTGCCTTCGAACAGCTCCGCGCCGTCGCCACCGTTGAGTGTGTCATTGCCGTGGCCGGCTCGGACGGCGAGTGACTCGTCGGCGAACGCACCGTTGGTCTGGTCGACACGGAACTCGTCATTGCCGGCACGCAGCTGCACATGGATCCGGCTGAATGTGGCCCGGTCGAAGCTGAACTCGGCGCTGTTGTCGTCGCCGAAGTCCACCTCCAGGAATCCCGGCTGACCGGCGGCGAGTCGCAACGCGATCCTGTCGGCCTGCCTCGTCCCTTCAACTGTCAGCGTGTCGCTGTTGACCGAGGCGGATCCCTGTCGGTGTCCGTGAGCCGAGGCAGGTGTTCCGAAGCCGATGGCAAGGATGGCCGCGGCGCCGGCGGCGACTCCGAGCCGAGTCGCCCTGCGTATGCCCGTGTTGTCCATGGTGTCCTCTCCCGTTGCGTGGCCGCCGACCGTGCGTCGGCGGCCGTTCGCAGAGGAGTACGGACACGGGCATCGGACCGGTTCGCGGCGATCAGCCGGGGGCCGGCGACTCCGGCTCAGTAGCCACCGGTTCGGGCGCGGGGGCGGGCGGCTCGGCCGGTGCCTCAGCCGGAGGGGCGGGTGCCTCGGGTGCCGGGGCGGGTGCCTCGGGTGCCGGGGCGGGTACATCAGCCGGGGGAGGCGGTGTCTGCGTCAGCACCTTGACAACGACCTCCCGCATCGCCGGTGCCCAACCCACGGCCGCGTTGTCGGGCGGCTCTTCGGTCGCAGGCGGCTCCTCGGGTGCCGGTGCTTCGTCCGAGGGCTCAGGAGCTGCCGGCTCGGTCGGCGCAGGGGACTCCGCGGGTGCGGACTCGTCCGGCGCCGGGGTCTCGGTGGGCGCGCTCGCGTCTGGTGCGGGCGATGCCGGCGGTTCGGCCGGCTGCTCGACCGGCGGCTCCGGAGTAGGTGCCGGGGCCGGCGGTGCGGGAGGAGCGGCAGGCGGAGCCGCGGGAGCGGGAGGCGCGGGAGCCGGCGGTGCCGGCGCGGCGGTCTGCCCGGGCGCCGGGTCGGCCGGCAGGGCGGTGATGACCTCGTCGTCGACGGCGGGCTCTTCGGGCTCCTCTTCGTACGAGTACTCCTCCTCGGCGTCGTACTCGAACTCGTACCCGGAGCCGTCCGAGGCGTCGTACTGCTCGTCCGCCGGGTCATCGGACGGCGGTCCGTCGACAACCTCGCCGCGCTCGTACCTGGCGGCCAGGTTCAGCACGACGCGCACGTACTCATCCGCGTTGTTGTAGCGGCGCACCGCGCGCGCGGCCTGATCGGGATCGGTCAGGTCGCCGTCGCCGTCGCACAGGTACTCGGCGGCACCGGCCGCCGCGTCGAAGATGTTGTTGGGGTCCTTCTTGCCGTCGTCGTCGGCATCCACACCAAAGGAGGCCCAGGTCGACGGGATGAACTGCATCGGTCCGACCGCGCGGTCGAACGTCGTGTCGCCGTCCAGCGCGCCACCATCGGAGTCGCGGATCAGCGCCACGTTTTCTCGTCCGTCCAGCGGGATGCCGCGGATCGGTTTGGTGCCGTAGCCGTCCTCCTGCAGCTTGGCGCCACCGAACCGGCCGTGGTCGGACTCGACACGCCCGATCGCCGCCAGCAGCGTCCAGCGGATGCCGCATGAGGGATCGGTCGTCGCCACGCGGTCGGCCGCGTCCATGTACGCCTGAAGCGCAACTGCCGGGATGCCGCTCTCGCCAAGCTCCTCGGTGATATCCATGCCGGTCAACACGGCCTCGACGGGCTCCGCGACCTCCTCGGGCCCGACCGGCACCGCCTCGAGGTGCTCCGGCTCGAGATAGGGCTCGACCGCCGGGTCGACGACGCCGCCGGCGTCGAGCATGACCTCGCGCATGTTCTGCGACGTCGTACCGCCGATCGCGGAGCCGGCCAATGCGCTCACGGCCACCACCGCAGCCAGCCCGAGCGCCGGGACTAGCCGCTGGTTCCTGCGTGGTCGGGGCCGCCGATGCCGGCCGGTGGGCGTCGTTGTGGTCTGGTCAGAACGGGCTCGCATGGGCGTCAAACCCCCGCCGATCGAGAACTCCTGTCACGGTCCGGTCAGAGGGGAGTTCGGCGCCGATCGGCTCCTGGATGGGGGCTGGCCTTGGTGGCTGCCTGACTCGTGCGCCTCTGAAAGTCTATCCGGTGTCGTCGAAGAGCAGTTGTTGGGCGAGTCGGTGGGCTTGGTCGATGGTGCCGGGTAGTTGGTTGCGCAGCGGTCGTTGGTGGGGGTCGAGCCATTTCGGTGGGATCACCCAGGGGAGGCCGCCGCGTGGGACGATGACCCACGTGCCGGCATGCACCTCGGTGTGATGCCGGGGGCATAGCAGCAACAGGTTCGACAGGTTGGTGGGGCCGCCTTGCTGCCAGGGGATGCGGTGGTGCGCATCTGTCCATGCGGGGAGGGCGCCGCAGCCTGGGATGAGGCATCCGCCGTCGCGGGCGGCAAGTGCGCGGCGCTGCGCCGGGGAGGCCAGCCGGCGGGCCCGGCCGTAGTCGAGGATCTGCCCGAACGGGCCGACCGTACAGCGCTCCAGGACCGCGTCGCAGGACAGCACGCCCAGCGCCAAAGATGACAGGTGGCCGGTCTGCTCGCAGCGGGCCAACCCCGGCCGCGTCGGCGCCCGCGGCGCGTGTCCCTGTTACCCGGCGTCGCCGGCGTCGGTGTCGGAGCCCCCTCTGGTGCGGTGCCTTCCGCGTCATCCGGGGTCGTCGTCCGCGTGCGCGGTCGTCTGCGTCCGCCGCGTCAGGCTTGTCGGTGACGCTGTCGCCGTCCCCACTGCGTCGGTCGTTTCTGGTGTGGGCGGCGTCGGCGAGTTGGTCGGGCTTGGTGTGCATGACGATGCGGGGTGGTTCGCCGCCGCGTTCGCCGGCGTTGGCCAGCGCTGCCTTGGCCATCAGCACCAGCGCGTCGGCGTAGCGCTGCGCGCTGCTGCGGGTGTCCTTGACCGGGAGGGTCTGTTGGCCGTGCTCGTCGACGGCGCAGGCGGCCGGGTCGGGGGCGGCGTAGTGGTGCGAGCGCGGCGGTGAACCAGGCCGAGCCGATCTGGTCGAGCAGGAACCGCCCGGCCAGCATCCCGGTCGCATCCTCGGCCTTGGTCAGTGACCTGCGCTGGTGCGCGTCCGGGTCGAACGTGCGGGACCCGTCGGGGTCGAGCACGCCGAGCAGCGCGTTGGCGACGTCTTCGAAGTCGCGGGGGGCGAACTGTTCGGATTGCTCGGTCAGGAACTGTGCGAGCTTGCCGCGCTGCTCGTCCTTGAGGTGGGCGGGTATCCGCGCGAGGCAGCGCACCGCCACGTCGAGGTGCTCGCGGGAGATCCGACCGTCCGCGAGTGCGGCACCCATCTCGCGCAGGTCGCCGTCCGGGCCGATGGCGCGGGCCGCGCCCACGTCACGCACCGAGCCGACCTGGTTGTGGCGCAGCCGCAGCCACTCCGCGGTCGACTTGGCGCCGACGTCGGTGGCGATCTTGCGGTCGTCGACCTCGCCGAGCAGCCGCAGATAGGCCGCCTCGGTCGCTCGCCGCAGCCGGACGAGGTCGTCGAACGAGTCGACCAGCAGCGACGAGCCGAGCACCGACACGTCGGCATCGAGGAGGTCGGCCACCGCAGTGTGGGCGGCGCCCAGCGCGGACTCCACCGGTGTGAGTCGGCAGTGGGGTCGAGTGCGCTTCCATGCCTGGAATCTACAAGGTGGGTCTGACAGAACTCGGCTGTGCAAGTGGTCGGGATCCCTTAATCCGCAAGGGTTTCCGGCCACTCGCTGTCCACAGCCGACCATCAGCGGGGGCGGATGTCCACAGACACCCACTCGGCCGTGCTCTGACGAGGTCGAGGTGGAGCAGTGTTCGCGACCGCGCTGGTGGTGCTCAGCTGGGCGATCCTGGCGACGATGCCTTCTGGTTGGCGGGGTGCTCGACCAGCGCAACAACCCGAGTGGCCATGAACCGCGCAGAGCGTACGACCGTGCCGCCGCGGGTCACCTCGGTGACCTCTGCGATGCCACGGCTGACCGTCGTCTCGACGCGACGTCCGGCTCGCGTGGCCTCGATCTCGTAGGTGCGCAAGCCGTTGCCGGCATCGATCACGATCTCCACGCGATCGCCCTTCATGCCCTTGAAGGTACCCGCATCGTCAGGTGAAGACGCTTATCCCCCCGGGGCCTACGAGCAGGCCGACGATGATGGCGAGTATGCCACCGAGGATCTGGCCGCGGACCAGCATCACGATCCCCCACACCACGAGGATCACCGCGAGAATCCACAACAGGAACACCATGTGGGCGCACCTCCTTCACAGGAGTCCTTCCCCCTCGCATGCCGGTTCAACCTCAATGCGCGGAATTGCCGAGCCACCAAGGGCTGGCGTAGGCGAGCGCGTACGAATTGCCCGGATGGCCGTCAGGTCCGGGTTTGTCGTTGTGGCGTCCGGTGTGCGCGACTCGAAGCAGAGCCCACCCGTCATCGGGCAGGTCCACGTCAACCTCGGTGACCGTCCCCAGCTTGGCGTCGGCAAGCGTGAGGACCGTCGGGGTGCCGTCGACGCCCAACGGACCTAGCAGTTGCAGCTGCACGATCTCGTCGGACGCCCCCTCGCCCGCCTCGAGGTCGACGACTAGCTGCCGGCGCCCGCCACGCGAGAGTGACGAGCCCATGGGTGCATCACCGATGGTGGCATCCAGCCGAAGGCCCACCTCACGCGTTGCGAATGTCCGGCGTTGGAGCAGCGCCTCGCGGACGCCTCGCCGCGAGTGCTCCTCGGCCCAGAGTCCTGTACGTCCCTTGCCGATGAGTCCGTACGACCTTCCGTGCTCGTCGCTGCTGCCGACCAACCCAGGCCGCCACCCGGCATCGAGGCACGCGGCGACCGGCGACGTGCGAGTGAGCGACCAGCCCTCGAAGAGGAAGTCGGAATAGCGGTTGAACACCTCGAGCGAGACCATTCGGTCGGGGCCAGCTCGGGGTCGAGGGCGAAGTCGGCGAATCAGCCCGGGTTCGCGCCCGGGATGGTTGTAGCCGAACAGTGCGTCCGGCTGCCTGCTCCGCGAGCCAGCGATGCAGGCCGTCCATGCGCGCCGGCGTCGTACGTGGTGGAACTCATCGCTGAACCAGACGTTGGCGTGCCCCAGCCACGGCTCGGTCCACTCGAAGCCGCGGATGGCCGTGAACGTCCCCGGCACGTCGGCGGCGTCAGCGAGCTGGCCGGTGCAGCAACCATCCGTCGTCGTCGAGGCTGTGCGGCGGCGAGCAGCGCAAGCGCGCGCGCGTCGTCGTCGGGATAGTCGGCCGCGTCGATGACCGTCTCGATGCCATGGTGCGGGATCGACGCGTGGTCGGTCAGCGCGGCGAAGTCGAGCCCGGCGGCGCGCATGGCGGCGAACGCGGTGCGCGGGTCGCCTGCGCCGTCGGAGAGCAACGTGTGGTTGTGCAGATCGCCGAACAGGAGCTGCAGCATCGCCACCGACGCTACCCGGTGAGTGAACCTGCACCACACTGGGAGTGATGGCACAGAGCACGTTGGCTGGACGCTCGTGGATCCTGCACGTCGACCTCGACCAGTTCATCGCCGCGGTCGAGGTGCTCCGTCGACCCGAGTTGCGCGGCCTGCCGGTGGTGGTCGGCGGCAACGGTGACCCGACCCAGCTCCGCCAGGTGGTGGCCACGGCGTCATACGAGGCGCGGACGTTCGGCGTGCGGTCCGGCATGCCGTTGCGTACGGCGTTGGCGCGCTGCCCGCAGGCGGTGTTCCTCGCCTCGGACGCGCCTGCCTATGAGGCCGCGTCGGCCAGGGTGATGGGGACTCTTCGTACGTTCCCGATCGTCGTCGAGGTGTGGGGTTGGGACGAGGCATTCCTTGGCGCCCGCACTGACGACCCTGAGGCGCTGGCTCGGCAGATCCAGTTGGCAGTGCGCGAGGCGACCGCCCTCGAGTGCTCCATCGGCATCGGCGACAACAAGCTGCGGGCGAAGATTGCGACGGGCTTCGCCAAGCCGGCGGGCGTCTATCGGCTGACCAAGGCCGAGTGGATGCAGGTGATGGGGGAGCGGCCGACGGTCGAGCTGTGGGGCATCGGGGCCAAGACCGCCCGCAAGCTCGACGGGCTCGGCGTGCACACGGTCGCTCAGCTTGCCGCAGCGGACCCGGACGAACTGGCCGCGAGGTTCGGCCCGACGATCGGGCCCTACTTGCGAGACGTCGGCCGGGGCGCAGGAAGCACAACGGTCAGCGCCGAGCCATGGGAGCCACGGTCGCGTAGCCGGGAGACGACCTTCCGGGTCGATCTCGTGGAACGTGCCGCAGTGGAGGAACAGGTGGACCGGCTGGCACGGGAGCTCGCCGCCGAGGCTGAGTCGGAGGGCCGACAGGTGTTCCGCGTGGGGGTCAAGGTTCGCGTCGTTCCGTTCTTCACCAACACCCGCGAGCACAAGCTGGCCGAGCCGACGACAGACACCGACACCGTTGCCAAGGCCGCGGTCGACCTGCTCGACAAGTTCGACCTGCACCGCCCCGTAAGACTGCTCGGCGTGCGGGTTGACTTCAGGGCGTGAGCCGCGTCGCCTCCTCGGCTGCTGCCTTGCAGCGTTCGAGGTAGGCACGCTCCGGCTCGTTGCCGACCAGCTCGAGCGCGCGACGGTAGGCGGCGGCCGCCTCCGTGTGGCGGCCGACCTCCGCGAGTAGGCGGCCGCGTGCGGTGTGCAGCGGGTGGTATCGGTCCAGCGCGCCGGCTGCCGCGATCTCGTCGAGCATCGACAGGCCCTCGGCCGGGCCGTCAACCATGGCGAGCGCGACCGCGCGGTTGAGCTCCACGAGCGGTGACGGCGCTGTGTGTCGCAGCAGTCCGTAGAGCGCAAGAATCTGCCGCCAGTCGGTCGCCTCGAAGGCCGGGGCCTCGTCGTGCAGGGCCGCGATCGCGGCCTGCAGCGCGTACGGACCGGGCGAGCCACCGCGCAGGGCCTCGGTGACGAGCAACCGCCCCTCTTCGATGAGCGCGTCGTCCCACAGCGAGCGGTCCTGGTCCTCCAACAGCACGAGGTCACCGGCGGGGTCACTACGCGCGGCCCGCCGGGCATCGACGAGCATCAGCAGGGCCAGCAGTCCGGCCACTTCGCGTTGGTCGGGCAGCAGCCGCCGCAGGATGCGCGCGAGCCGGATCGCCTCGTCAGCGAGGTCGGGGCGGACCAACTGGGGGCCGGCACTGGCGGCGTACGACTCGGTGAATATGACATAGATGACGGCGAGTACGGCAGACAGCCGCTCCGGGAGCTCGTCGGCCGACGGGACGCGGTAGGGGATCTGCGCTTGGCTGATCTTCCGCTTGGCGCGGACCAGCCGCTGGGCCATCGTCGCCTCGGGCACCAGGAATGCACGGGCCACCTCGGCCGTCGACAGTCCCCCGAGATAGCGCAGGGTCAGCGCGACGCGAGCCTCGGCCGCGAGCGCCGGGTGGCAGCAGGTGAAGAACAGCCGCAGTCGGTCATCGTCGACGACCGGCGCGCCCTCGGCCTCCGAGCTGGTCCAGTGGGGTTCCGCGCGAGATGCCTCGACCTGCAGGACGGCGAGCTTGGCGGCGTAGGTCTTGCGCCGGCGCAGCAGGTCGACGGCTCGACGGCGTGCGGTCGTGAGCAGCCAGGCCGTGGGGTTCTGCGGGACGCCGTCGACCGGCCAACGCTCGAGAGCCGCCGCCATGGCGTCGGAGGCGACCTCCTCCGCCAGGTCCAGATCACCGACCCAACGGACGAGCGTGGCGAGCAGCCGACCCCATTCCTCGCGGAAGACGGCCTCTGCTGTCTCGGCTGCCCGCTCACCCTCGGACGTAGTCACGGCACCTGGTCGAACTCCATGATCGGACGAACTTCCATGGACCCAAACTTGGCGCCGGGACACTTGGCCGCCCAGTCGATCGCGGCGTCGAGGTCGGGCACGTCGATGGCGTAGTAGCCACCAAGCACCTCCCGCGTCTCCGCGAAGGGTCCATCGGTCACTACCCGCTCGCCCTCCTTGAGTCGGACGGTCGTTGCGGTCTGCGTTGGCTCCAGCGCCTCGCCGGAAAGGAAGACGCCGGCCGACTTGAGCGACTCGGTGTAGTCGTTCCACTCCGCCATCACCGCCGCTGCCACGTCCGGCGGCGGCTGGAGAGATCTGCTCCTCGCCGTAGATCAACAACAGGTAGCGCATAGCAACCCCCTCGCGAGGTGGCGACCCCCGATGGGTCGCTCTACCGATGATGACGAACGAGCCTCGGGCTAATCGACACCGCCTCCCGGCCGTGACCGGGAAATGCTGATCGGGGTCTCCCTTGTCCAAACCTATTGGACATGGGGGACCCTGATCGGGTGTGTTAGTCGTCGTCGTCCCCGACGGCGGTGGGTACGCCGCCGGCGCAGGTGACCCGGATCTTCACGTCGTTGTCCTCCGACTCGAACTCGACCTCCGCGTCGCGGCCCTGCTGGTTGACGCCGTCGTCGACGTGATAGCCCTGTGCGGCGGTCCACGAGATGACCTCGATCGTGTCGCCCACGCATCGGGCGAGGACTGTGTTGCCGGCGGCGCTGAGGGGCACCGTGCCGGACGTCGCTGGCCGCGTCTGCGGAGGAGGGGTTGTCGTTGACGGTGAGGCTGTGGGGCTGCTGGTCGGCGTCGCGCTCGGGGTCGTCGGCGCGCTCGTCGATGCGCTCGCTGACGCCAGGGCCTCGTTGACGTCGGCCTCGCTCAACGGCCGGGTCGAACCGCCAAACAGGCCGAGCCCGATCGCCGACACCGCGCCCAGCGTGACCGCGGTTGCGATCGCTGCGGCCGCGAGCCAGCCACCGACGACGCCGAGGCCGCGGGCGAACTGGCGAGGACTCTGTTGCATCACACCAGGATCCCTCAGCGGCGATTAACGCCAGCCTAAGCGGGCCTCAACGCAAGATCCCGAGGGCCCGGCGCGGGGTCCCGCGTCGGTTAGCGTTCCCCTCATGGCTCACGTGCTCCTGATCGAGGACGACGTGACGATCCGTACGGCCCTGATCCGCGCGCTGGGGGAGCACGGGCACGCCCTGTCCTCGGCCCCCACCGGCGCTGAGGGACTGCGGCTGGCCCTTGCCGAGCGCCCGGACATCGTCGTGCTCGACCTTGGCCTGCCCGACATGGACGGCCGCGAGGTGCTGGCCATGCTGCGTGCGGTGCACGAGGTGCCGGTCATTGTCGCGACGGCCCGCGACAGCGACCCTGACATCGTTGGGGCGTTGCACGCCGGCGCCGACGACTACGTCGTCAAGCCGTTCAGCGGCGCGCAGCTGCACGCCCGCATCAGCGCCGTGCTCCGGCGGGCCGGGGCAGCTGCCGGGGCCGACCAACCTGTCGAGGTCGGTGGGTTGCGGATCGACGCGGGCGCCCGAGAGGCGCTGCTCGACGGTCAAGCACTGGAGCTGACACCTCGGGAGTTCGACCTGTTGCACTACCTGGCGTTGCGGGCCGGGCAGGTGGTCACGAAGCGCGAGCTGTCGACCGAGGTGTGGCAGCTGCCGTACGGAGGTGCCGACAAGACTGTCGACGTGCATCTGTCGTGGCTGCGCCGCAAGCTCGGCGAGACGGCGCAGCAGCCGCGCTACCTGCACACCATCAGGGGTGTCGGCGTCAAGCTGACCCCGCCGACCGCATGACCGGTCGTCCCTGATGAGACGCGCGTTCGCCCTCCTGGTCGCGGCCACGACCTCACTGGTGCTCATCGCCTTCCTCGTCCCGCTCGGACTGCTCATCCGGTGGGGCACCGAGGAGCGCGCCGTGTCGGCGGCGAGCAGCCAGGCCAGCGCGCTGAGCCCCATCGTCGCGACGGCCGATCGCAGCACCGACACGGTGTCGCTCGCGCTGGCCGGCGTAACCGCGGAGACCGGGCACCCGTTCACCGTGTTCTACCCGGACGGGACGACGGTGGGGACTCCGGCGGAGGCATCACCGGCCGTGCAGCTCGCTGCCGCGAGAAACGAGAGCCTGACGGCGGAGGCCGACGGCGGGCGCGAGGTGCTCGTCGCCGTGGGCCTGCCCGACGGAGCCGCAGTCATCCGCACCTTCGTGCCGGACGAAGAGCTGTCCGAAGGCGTGCTCCGCACCTGGGTGCTACTTGCGCTGCTCGGGATTGCGTTGGTGGGACTGGGAGTGTTGCTCGCGGATCGCATGGCGCGACGTCTGGTACGCCCGCTCGTCGACGCATCGCTCGTGTCTCAACGGCTGGCCAGCGGCGAGCTCGACGCCAGGGTCGAGCCGGGCGGCACGCCAGAGGTGCAAGCCGTGGCCACGGGCCTCAACCGCCTGGCCGGGCGCATCACCGGGATGCTGGCCGACGAGCGCGAGGCCGTGGCGGACCTGTCGCACCGGCTGCGCACACCGTTGACCGCGCTGCGACTCGAGGCCGAGGCAATCGACGATCCGGACCAGGCCCGACGGATCGGGGACGGTGTCGACGCCTTGGAGCGCGCGGTCACGCAGGTCATCTCCGATGCGCGCCGGCGCGGAGCAGCGGAGCCGGAGGACCAAGTGTGCGACGCCGCCGCCGTGGTCGCCGAGCGGGTCGCGTTCTGGTCGGTCCTCGCCGAGGACACCGACCGGAACGTGTCGGTCGCGTTGTCGGGTGGGCCGTTGTGGGTACGCGCTACCGCAGCCGACCTGGCCGCGTCCGTGGATGCCTTGCTGGGCAACGTTTTCGCGCACACGCCCGACGGCACGTCGCTGTCGGTGACCCTGACCGGCCGAGCCGACGGCGGTGCGACGCTCGTCGTCGCCGACAGCGGGCCTGGCTTCGCACACGGCGACGTGGTGGAGCGTGGCACGAGCCGCGGCGCCTCGACCGGGCTCGGTCTCGACATCGCGCGGCGGGTCGCGGAAGGCTCCGGCGGCCAGCTGCGGACGGGCTCGTCCCCCGACGGCGGCGCCGAGGTGACCATGCGGCTGGGACCGCCGGACTCCTTAGCCTCGCGTTAGCGATCGCGTAGCGCGGCCCTTAGCCGGGCTCGCGCACCCTCCTTGGTATCGGCTCCCACACGGGCGCCCGAAGCGAAGGAGAACCTGATGAGCATCCCCCGTTGGCTCGCGGCGACAGGCGTGGCGGCCGGCATCGCCGTCGGTGGAACGGCCCTCTTGGCGGCCGCCGGCGACGACTCGAGCAGCCCGAGCAGCACAACAGCCCGAGCGTCACGAGCAGCCCGAGCGCACAAGTAGCCGAGCGTCGCGAGCAGCCCCCTCCCCATCGGCCTCCACGAGCGCACCTCTTCCGACTGAAGACACGATCGCTGGCTCCGACGCCCAGGCGATCGCGCAGGCAGCCGTCGGCACCACTGCGGCGCCGCGCGAGGTGGAGCTGAAGCTCGAGGACGGCCGCGTCATCTGGGAGGTCGAGTTCGCCGACGACGCAGAGGTCGAGATCGACGCCACCACCGGCGTGATCGTCAAGGTCGAGACGGCCGACGACCGGGGCGGCAACAGTGGACCCGGCAGCGGTGACGACGACCACGACGACGACCGCAGCGGCAACAGCGGGCGTGGCGGCGACGATGACGAGTCCGGCGACGACCACGGCAGCAACAGCGGCCGCGACGGGTCGGACGACTGAGTGGCAGGACGATTCAGGCAGAGCGGACTTACGACCGGGGAATCGAGTCAGTAGGGTCGATCCCGACTTGAAAGGGAACCCCGATGACCACACCTCCTCCGGAAGATCCGTTCGCAGTTCCCGGCGCCGGCCAACCCGGCGCCGGCGAGCCTGTGCCTCCGCCACCGCCCGCCATCGCAGCCGGGCTACCCGTCCTACCCCGCGGGCGCCGAGGGACAGCAGCCGGGCTACTCGGCGTACCCCTCTGGCCCCGTCCCACCCGGTGCACCGGCGCCGGAGCCGCCGAAGTCGATCCTGACGGCCGTGAAGCTGATGTACGTCGGCGCCGGGATCTCCGCCGTGTCGATCCTGTTCGTCCTGCTCCAACGTGACGAGATCCGCGACGCGATCGAGGACAGCCAGTCCGACCTGACGGCGGACGAGGTCGACGCGGCCGCCTCGTTCACCGTCGGGGTGCTCGCCATCATCCTGCTGGCCGGGGTTGGCCTCTGGCTCTGGATGGCGGCCACCAACAAGAAGGGCAAGTCCTGGGCGCGCATCGTGGCCACGGTGTTCGGTGGGCTCAACATCGTCTACACGCTGTTCGGCCTCGGGGCCAACGGTGGGATCTCGCTCGTGTTCAGCCTGATCTCGGTCGCCCTGGCCGGCGCCATCTTGTGGCTGCTCTATCGCAAGGACTCGAGCGAGTACTACGCCGCAGTGTCGGCCCGAGGTCGCGGGTTCTGATCACGACGGCATGCGGTTGATGGGGTGGTCGCTGGTGGCCCACAGGTACTGCACCGCGTAGGCGCGGTAGGGCCGCCAGCGCTCTGCCCACCTGGTCAGTGCAGCCGGACCGGAGGGCAGTCCGAGCCGCTCGGCCGCGAGGCGGACGCCGAGGTCGGTCGCCGGAAAGGCGTCGGCATCCCCGAGCGCGCGCATGGCGATCGTCTCCACGGTCCAGGGGCCGATCCCGGGCAACGCCAGCAGCCGGGGACGGGCGGCCTCGGCATCGCGGATCGCGGACAGGCCGATCGCGCCGTCCGCGAGCGCGTCGACCAGACGCGCCAGTGTCGCCTGTCGCGACCTCGGAAACGCCAGTGACGCGAAGTCCATGCGGCGCAGCTGGTCGATCGTCGGGAACAGATGGGTCAACCGCCCATCCGCATCGTCGATCGCGTCGCCGTAGGTGGTGACCAGCCGAGCAGTATGGGTGCGCGCGGCCGCGGTGGAGACCTGCTGCCCGATCACAGCACGCACGGCGAACTCGTCGGCATCGACTGAGCCCGGCAACCTGCCGGCCGGGGTGCTGCTCGACTAGCGGCGCCAGCACCGGGTCCTTGCCCAGCACCGCGGCGACCGCAATCGGGTCGGCGTCGAGGTCGAGCAGTCGCCGGCAGCGTTCGACGGCGACCTGCTGGTCACGCGGATCGGTCAGCACCAGCTCGGCAGCGATGTGGTCGGCCTCCGGTCGAAGAGCGACGATGCCCGGGCCGTGCTCCAGCCGGAGAGTGCGGCGGAACGCGCCGTCGCGCCACTCCTCGACACCCGGGACCGCCGTCGCCACGAGGTGGCCGAACAGGCTGTCCGGCACGAAAGGGGCGGTGAAAGGCAACATAACGGCCGCCTGGTGCGTCATCACTGAGAGCGGCCCAGCACGATCCACAGCATGCACGCTAGTAGGTATGGCTTTGCCGGTCCGCGCCGCCGTCGAGGGCATGATCGCGGCGACGATCGTCGGAGCACTGGCCGGACTGACCCCGGCTATCGTGGCCGTACGGATCAAGGTGATCGACGCCATCCGCTACTGAGGAGGTTCGGGTGGGTGACGACATGGTCGCGACGCTCGAGGGCCGTACGTTCCTGTCGACCCGCACTGTCCGCGAAGGCGAGAACCTCGCGCTGGCCCCTGGTAGTCGCATCAGCCTGTCGTTCGCGGGCGGTCGCATCAGCGCGCACGCCGGCTGCAACCGCATCAACGGAGCCGCGACCGCCTGGGACGGCGAGCTGGTGGTCGAGCAGCTTGTGTCGACGATGATGGCGTGCATCCCGGAGCTCGATGCGCAGGAGCGCTGGCTGAAAGAGGTCCTGCAGGCACGGCCGTATCTGGAGCTCGACGGCAACCGGCTGACCCTGACCTACGGCGAGTCGGTCCTGGAGATGCTCGACCGGGTGGAGGCAGACCCTGATCGTCCCCTGGTGGGAACGCAATGGCGGCTGCAGTCGATCCGCACACCCGACGCGGTGTCGAGTTTTGCCGACGTTGCGGCCGCACTGCGCATCGAGGGCGACCAGGTGCACGTCGACACCGGCTGCAACACGGGAGGCGGCCGCGTCACGCTGGGCGAAGGCACCATCGAGATCGGCCCGCTCCGGCTCACCCGCAAGGCCGGACCGCCCGACGCGATGCGCGTCGAGCGACACGTCATGCAGGTCCTGCAGGGCACGGTCCCATACGTCATCGAGGCCGACGTGCTCACCCTCGGCGACACCGACAACGGCCTGAACTACCGCGCCGACTGATCAGAGTCCAGGAACGGCGGGATGATCGCGAGCAGCAGGTCCGCGCGGTCGACCAGCGTGACGTGAGAGGTACCGGGCAGGATCGCGAGCTGCGACGCGGGCAGCCCGGCCGGGAGGTCACCAAAGACGCCGCCGCCCAACAGGCGGAACATCTCGACCGCGTGCTCGGGGCGGATGAGATCGGAGTCTCCGATGATGAGCAACGTCGGTGCCTCGATCGCGCTGATCTGCTCGGCGGAGAAGTCCTTGAGCGCCCGGTCCATCTGGGTCTTCTTCTCGAAGAGCACCGGGAAGTCCTCGGGTCGCGGGGCTATCCGCAGGTACTCCTCGTGCCACGGCGACCCGTGCATCATCTCGGACGTCATCTCGCCCAACCCGTCCATGAGCCCGGGGTGGACGCCGTCGAGCGTGTAGCTCACCGATGCGAGCACCAGTTTGCGCACGACATGGGGGTGCCGGGTGACCACGTGCAGGGCGACGGCTGCGCCGGTGCTGTAGCCGAAGAAGTCCGCTTGCTGGATGCCCAGGTGCTCGAGCGCCGCGACCGTGTCGTCGGCCATCTGTTCGGGCGACAATGGGCGGTCGATGTCGGCGGTGTGGCCATGGGCCTGCATTTCGAGACCGATGACCTGACGGCCCTCGGCCAGGCCGGGCAGCACCTTGCCGAACGAGGTGCCGATCGCCGAGAAGGCGCCATGCAGCAGCACGAGCGGCTGCCCTTCGCCGTGGATCTCGTAGTACATCTCGAGGCCGTTCACCGGCGCGTATCCAGAGCGCATTGGGTCAGCCTACGCAGACCTCCACCGAGAACTCATCCGTGAAGCCGATGTCTGCGGCTTGTCCATGACCTACGGTCAGACGCGTGCAGCATGCCATCGTGGCCGGCGCTGACCCGAGATGGAGATGGCCGGCGCCGCCGACAGTCGACATCGCGATCGCGGGCGCCTTCGTGCTGATGACCATCGGCGAGGCGTTGTTCAGCCCGGGGGTGCACTCACCGCTCTTGCACATCCTGGTCGCTGGGTTCGCCATGGCCGCCCTGGCCTGGCGACGACGGTTGCCGCTCGCCGTCGCGGCCCTCGTCGTCGCCTCCAACATCGTGATCAACCCGCAGGACCAGTTCACGACGCTGCTTTCCCTGGTGCTGGTCGCCTTCACGGTCGGCTCGGAGACCGACGCGCCGCGAAGTCTCCTGGGCCTGGGCATCGTTGTGGTTCCCTTCCTCACGGTGTCCGTGGTCGAGGGGCTCGAGCCGAGCGACCTCGCCGCGGCGTTCGTCTTCTTCGTGGGCCCGTGGGTCGTAGGAACCGTCCTTCGGCAGCGAGCCGCGCACACCAACGAGGCGGTGGCTCGCGCCGACCGGCTGGAACGTGAACGCGAGCTCGAGGCGGCGGCCGCCGCCGAGCAGGAGCGGACCCGCATCGCTCGCGAGCTGCACGACATCGTGTCCCACTCGATCAGCGTGGTGACCATCCAGACGCAGGCGGTTCGCCGAAGGCTCGGCCCCGACCACGCACAGGAGGCGGCCGACCTCGCCGCGGTCGAAGCTACCGCGCGGGAGGCACTCGCCGAGATGCGCCGGCTGTTCGGCGTGCTCCGTGCTGACGGGGAAGCCGCGTCCCTCGCACCGCAGCCCGGCCTTGCCGAGCTCAATCGGTTGGTCGACCAGGTCCGCTCGTCGGGGATGCATGTCGATGTGTCGGTCGAGGGCGAGGCGTACGAGCTGCCGCCTGGGGTGGATCTCGCGGCCTTTCGCATCATTCAGGAGGCGTTGACCAACGCACTGCGCCATTCCGGTGCGGCGCATGCCGCGGTGGTGGTGAGATTTCACCCGACGAAGCTTGACGTCGCCGTCGAGGACAACGGCGTCGGCATGACGGAGACATCGGCAGGGGGACACGGGCTGGTGGGAGTGCGGGAGCGGGTAGCCCTCTATGGCGGGACGGTCGAGGTTGTGAGTGTCCCGACGGGGGGCGTGCGGTTGTCGGCCACTCTGCCGGTGCGGGACGACGCGTGATGGGCGCTGCCCGCACGACCCTCGTCATCGCCGATGACCAAGGCATGGTGCGTGCTGGGTTCCGCTCGTTGTTGGAGGCCGAGCCCGATCTCGAGGTCGTCGGCGACGCCGCCAACGGCGAGGAGGCTGTCGAGGTCGTACGGCGGCTGCGCCCAGATGTGGTGCTGATGGACATCCGAATGCCGGTGCTGGACGGGATCGCGGCGACCCGTCGGCTCGTGGACGAGCAGCCGGCGACGAAGGTGCTCGTGCTCACGACGTTCGACCTTGACGAGTACGTCTTCGAGGCGCTTCGCGCTGGTGCTTCCGGCTTCCTGCTCAAGGATGCGCCCGCGGAGGAGCTCGCGTCCGCGATCCGCGTCGTCGCGGCGGGGGAGTCATTGCTGGCTCCCGGAGTGACCCGACGGGTGATCGATGCCTTCGTGCGCCGGTCGCCTGAGCCGCGTCCAGCCAGGGACAGCCGTCTGGCCAGCTTGACGCGCCGCGAGGTCGAAGTGCTGGGGCTCCTCGCCCGAGGGTTGTCCAACATCGACATCGCGAAGCGGCTCTTCGTCTCCGAGGCCACCACGAAGACCCACGTGAGCAACGTGCTGTCCAAGCTCGGGCTGCGCGACCGCGTACAGGCGGTGATCTTCGCGTACGAGACGGGCGTCGTCGTCGTGGGCGAGCCGTCTATGACGGAAGATCCGTCGCGCGGCTGATCCGGATTTCCATCGCGCGAACGATCCGGTTGAGCGGGCGACGCGGGACCTTGAGTGCGGCCGATACCGCTCAAGGAGGACCCGGAAATGACCATCGAAGCCATCGCCGCGATCCCGACCCCGACGGAGACCGCCGTCACCGACCGTGCCCCCGTCTCGCTCGCCATCCGGCGCGGGCTCCTGATCGCCTCTCCCGTGCTCGCGGGTGTCCTCGCGACCGTCGGCGCCGCCGCCGACCCGGCCGCCGGCATCTCCGGACGTGAGCTGTTCCAGCTCTACGCGGAGAACCCGGAGCCGCTGCAGCTCAAGTCGTTCGGTTTCCACTGGGCCTACTCGTTCTGGATCGCCCCGGCGCTGCTGCTGGCTGCGTTCGTACGAGGTCGCGGGGTGTGGCTGGCCAACATCGCCGCCCTGCTCGGCTTCGTCGGGATGACCACGCTGCCAGGGCTGCTGGTCGTCGACTTCTACGACTCGGCGATCGGTCAGCTGTACGGCGTCGACGCCACCGTCGCGGTCGAGGAGCACATGAACAGCACGATGTGGGGTCCGGCTGCGATCGCGGTCCCAGGACTGGTCGGGTTCATGGTCGGGCTTCCGCTCGCCGCGCTCGCGGTGTGGCGAGCCGGCCTGGTGCGTTGGTGGGCGCCGCTCGCCGTGGTGGTCGGCTACGCCGCGTTCATGCTCTCCAACGCCATGTGGTGGGGATGTGCGGTCACCACGGTCTGTTTCACCGTGTTCGCATTCGCGATCGCCAAGGGGACGTCGCGGCAGCGATCGACGACCACCTGACCCCACCGGGCACGAAGCGCCGCTCCTCGAGTTCGAGGAGCGGCGCTTCGCGCTGTCTGCCTACCGGTGGTGCTCCAGCAGCTCACGGGCCAGCTCGACGCCGGCGTCGACGAGCGAGTCCGGCGACACGACGAACGCGTCGGGGCCGGCGATCACCATCATGAGCCCCAGTCGTTGCTCCACGGGGGCAAGCAACGAGGCGCGGACACTCACCGACTCCTCGTCCTCGCTGAGCACACTCACCGACTCGGCGAACCGGTCGACCACCCACTTCGCGTGATGCGGCAGCACCAGGTCGACCGCGTGGGTGGCACGGTTGGCCGCGACCGCGGCGTCGGCGTCGGCGGGCGGAACGAACCTGTCGCCCAGGACCTCGACGGTCTGCATGCCCGTGGCGAGATAGGTGCGCACCGTGCCGGGCTCCTCCGGTCTGCCGGCGTCGAGCTCCCAGCCGCGGCGAGTGCTGTGCATGGCGTACGGCTGCAGGACTCGCTCCAGCACGCCTGGCAGCCATGCCCGCGCGTAGGTGACGCGCACGAGCCGCCGCTCGCGCACGGCGGTGCGCAGCCGGTCGGCCACCTCGGCCTGCCAGTCGTCGGACCGAGCCTGCACTCCTTGCAGCGTGGTGGCCTCGAGCGTCTCGAGCGCCGAGGCCAGCTCGGCGTTGTCGGGCTCGACTTGCAGCAGCCGCCGCCCGGCGAGGTAGACCTGCGACAGCTCGCCGGCCGTCAGATAGTCGACGCCGAGCTCCCCGGCGAGCTGGTCACCCTTGACCCGCACGATCTCGGCACGCTCGGGATCCTCGTCGCCCCCATCGGCGCCGACGAACGCGATGACGTCGGCGCGCAGCAGGCCGTGCAGGTCGCCGGGGCCGACATCCGCGGTGTAGAAGGCCAGCAGCTCCTCGCGCAGCTCGGCCTCGGTGGCGCCGACCTCCCGGGCCAGCTCGCGGACGCGCAAACCGTCCGGGTGCAGTGCCAGCAGCTCGAGCACCCGGGCGACCCGCGCCAGGCGTCGCGCATAGAGTGGCTGCGCCGTCATCGCGCGGGCTCCGCGATCGCGGTCAGCTCGGCGATGATCTCGTCGCGGACGTCGTCGGGGCCGAGCACCCGGACGCGCCGGCCGAGCTCGTACAGCCGCGCCCGGAACGCAGCGCGGTGCGTCACGCGCAGCGTCAGCTTGACCCGCCCGCCGTCATCCCGGGCGGACTCGGGAATGCCGAGCGTCGCCTCGACATGCAGCCGATGCTCCGGGGTGGTCTCGATGTCGACGGCGGTGGGCGGGTCGACCTGCCACGTCATGGGGTCGAGCTGCTTACGGCGGGGTCTGGACGGTTGGTCGGCGGTGCCGGGGGAGTCGATGCGCACGTCGGCCATGCGTGCGACGACGAAGACTTTGGCGAGGTCGGTGCCCTCCTCGTGACCCTCGAGATACCAGCCGGAGGCGCCCGGAAAGACCACGTGCGGATGCACGACTCGGCCCTTGCCGTTGTAGCCGAACCGCACGAGGCACTGCTTGGTGACCGCCCGCAGGACAGCGTCGAGATGCGCCGGCGTGCTGCGCGCTTCCACCCGTACGTCATTGGCGCTGGGCACCTCGGTGACGCCCAGCGACCGACCAGTCCGCTCGTCGAGCCGGGCGATCTGCGCGGCCCGCACGAGCTGGACCTGCTGGGGGAGGGACAGCGAGACCCGCAGCCGGTTGTCGCGGGCGACCAGGCGGTAGCTCGCGTCGGCTCCCTCGGGCGCGACGTTGCGGATGTCGTAGCCCAACCGGTTGAGCTCGCTGATGTCGCGAGTCAGCTGCCGCCGCTGTCCGGCCTCGTCCTCGCCGCCGTAGGCGCCGACCGCCACCAGCCGGGCGGTCGGCAGCCCGCGGTCGCCTGCCTGCCACAGCACGGACAGCAGCCGGACCAGCCGCTCGAGCGGCGCTCGTTGGTCCCGTCCACCTGGCACGGGTCCGACTCTAGGGCGCTGGTCCCGAGTTGGGCAAGCGACGAATCATGGCAAAATCGGGCACGGCTCGGGCATAAATCCGGGCGGAGGAGCCGTTGCGCTGGTTAGGCTCTGCCGGATAGAGCTTCGGCTTCTAGGGGGTCGGGGCTTCTTTTCGTGCTGGGTCGTCCGGCGGCATTGTGCCGCTGGGCTGACTGGGAGGTTCGGGTGCGAGACGGGGTGGCGTCGACGCTCGACAGCAGCCGCCTGTCTCCGTTGCAGCGTCTCCGGCCCACCAGCTGCCCTGGTGGGCCGAGCTCGGCATCCTGGTCGCCGTCTGGGGCGCCTACACAGCTCGCTCGCCTGGCTGCCGCCGACGACGCATCCGCCGCCCTGCGCAACGCCTACCGGCTGCTCGACGTGGAGCGGGCCCTGATGCTCGACTTCGAGCTCCCCCTCGTCGAGTGGACCAACACCCACACCGCGGTCGCGGTTGTCGCCTGCTACGCCTACGCGACCATGCACTATGTCGTCACGCTGGCCGTCCTTGCTGTGGACCCGGGCGCGACGGCCCGAGATCTATCCGTTCGCTCGCGACGTGCTGGTCATCGCGACGCTGATCGCGCTGGCTTGCTACTGGCTGGTGCCGTTGGCGCCACCGCGGCTCATCGGCGCCGGGTTCATCGACGTGATGGCCAACTACGCCGACTTCGGTTGGTGGGGCACCCATGCCAGCGCACCGCCCGGCACCGCCCCGTGGACCAACGAGTTCGCGGCGTTCCCGTCGATGCATGTCGGCTGGGCGGTCTGGTGCGGCTGGATGCTGTACGGCTGGGGCACTCCGGCCTTCCGCGCCCTGGGCGTCGGCTACCCGCTGTTCGCGACAGCTGTCGTCGTTGCCACGGGCAACCACTTCACGCTCGACGCCGTGGCCGGGGCCGCAGTGATCGGCGTCGCCGCGACGGTCGCTCGGGTTTGGCACAAGGATCGATTGCGCATCCTTCGTGAGGTCACCACCTAGCGTCCGCACTCCCACGGCCCGTGCTGGAGGCCACCATGGACACCGACGTTGTCGTCATCGGCTTGGGACCAGGCGGGGAGGACGTGGCAGGGCGCCTCGCGCAGGCCGGGCTCTCCGTGGTCGGGGTCGAGCGGCGCCTCGTCGGTGGCGAGTGCCCCTATTACGGCTGTGTGCCCAGCAAGATGATGATCCGAGCCGCCAACCTGCTGGCCGAGGGCAGGCGCATTCCGGGGATGGCGGGTGAGTCCGAGGTGCGGCCGTCGTGGGCCCCCGTCGCTGCCCGGATAAGGGAAGAGGCCACCGACAACTGGGACGACACGGTCGCGGTGCGGCGGCTCGAGGACAAAGGCGGCACATTCCTCCGTGGCGCCGGGCTGCATCTCCGGCCCCGGTCTCGTACGCGTCAGCAACGACGGCACCGAGACCGAGGTGGCCGCACGAAAGGCGATCGTCGTCAACACGGGCACCGAGCCCGCGGTGCCGCCGATCGACGGCCTGGCCGGCACCCCCTTCTGGACCAACCGGGAGGCGATCGAGGCCACCGAGCCACCGGAGTCGTTGATCGTCCTGGGCGGCGGGGCGATCGGGTGCGAGCTCGGGCAGGTCTTCGCGCGGTTCGGCACGCAGGTCACGGTCGTCGAGGCCGTCGACCATCTGCTGCCGCTGGAGGAGCCGGAGTCGGGCGAGCTCGTCGCCAAAGTGTTCGAGGGCGAAGGCATCGGCGTCCGCACGAGTGCCAAGGCGGTGCGGGTCGAGCACGACGGTCGGTTCCGGTTGACCCTCGACAACGGCGACACGCTTACGGCCGAGCGGCTGCTCGTCGCCACCGGCCGCCGCATCGACATCGCCGGCGTGGGCCTGGACGCGGTTGGCGTCGACCGTTCGGCTCGGGCGGTGCCTGTCGACGACCGCATGCGGGTGTCCGACGGTGTCTACGCCATGGGCGACATCGTCGGCGTGGGTGCGTTCACTCACGTGTCGATGTACCACGCCGGCCTCGTCGTGCGGGACATCCTCGGCGAGGACGGGCCGGGAGCCGACTATGCGGCGATGCCGCGGGTGACCTTCACCGACCCGGAGGTCGGCGGGGTCGGCCGCACCGAGGCGCAGGCCCGCGAGCAGGGTCTGCGGGTCATGGTCGGCTCCACGCAGGTGCCGTCCACCGCGCGCGGCTGGATCCACAAGGCGGGCAACGAGGGCTTCATCAAGCTCGTCGCCGACGCCGACCAGGGCGTGCTCGTGGGAGGCACCTCTGCCGGGCCGACGGGCGGGGAGGTGCTCGGCGCGCTGTCCGTCGCCATTGCCGGGCAGGTGCCGCTCGACGTGCTGCGGCACATGATCTGGGCCTACCCAACGATCCACCGGGGCATCGAGGCGGCGCTGGCCGACCTCTCGTGACGCCGTACGCACTCGGATACCGTCGTGTCCGTGAGTGCGCCGGATGAGCTGGGTTCCTACCGGCTCCTGCACGTCCTGGGCGAGGGCGGCATGGGGGTCGTGCACCTCGCCGCGGCCGCTGACGGCACCCTCGTCGCGCTCAAGGTGCTGCGCCCGCACATGCTGGCCGGCGCCGACGCGCGTCAACGGCTGGCCCGCGAGGTCGTGGCGACCCAGCGGGTGCGCGGCCACCATGTCGCGGAGGTGCTCGACGCCGACGTGACCGGCCCGACGCCGTACGTCGTCACCCGCTACGTCCCCGGGCAGTCACTGGACTCCGTCGTCCGTGACCACGGCCCGCTCCGCGCCGACGCGCTGCGGCGCCTGACGGCCGGCCTCCTCGACGCGCTCGACTCCGTACACGCCGCTGGCCTCGTCCACCGCGACGTGAAGCCGGGCAACGTCCTGCTGCACAACGGCGAGCCCGTGCTGATCGATTTCGGCCTCGCGCGGGCGCTCGACGACACCCGGCTGACGGCGACCGGCCTGGTGGTCGGCACGCCGGGCTACCTGGCACCCGAGACGGTCGCCGGGCTCGACCCCACGCCCGCCACAGACGTGCACGGCCTCGCCGCCACGATCGCCTTTGCGGCCACCGGTCGGGCGCCGTACGGAACCGGGCCTGACGTCGTCGTGCTCGATCGCATCCGGCGCGGGGAGGCGGCCCTCGACGGGCTCCCCGATCCGCTACGTGGACTTCTGCGAGCCGGCCTGGCGGTGGAGCCGGCCCGGCGCCCGTCGATCGCTGACCTTCGGGTGGGCCTGGGGCTGGTGCCGTCGCCGGCCGCGGTCGTCGCTGAGCCGGTCACCATGGCAGTGGGGCGACCCGACGCCACCGTGCTCGTCGCGCCCGCCCCGTCGACCGCGGTCGTCGGTCGCGTCACTCCGCCCACCCGCATCGACCTGCCTCCCGCCGCGCGCCGCCGCGCCCGCTTCCCCGACACAAGGACACCCCGCGTCGATAGGTCCGACGCCGGGTGCCATTGCGTCGAATCCGCCGGGGGCGTCGAATCCGGCCGGCGGCATCTGATGCGGGCGGGGGATCGGTGCTGCGCACCCGTGTGGCGCAGCTCGGTCTGCTCGCCGCCATCGCGATGCTGACCGCCCTGCTGCCCAACCTTGCCCTGGTGGTGGTGTTCCTCCTGCTCTTCGCGGGGCGTGGGATGTGGCTCGCCGGCCGGGCTTTGTGGGAGCGGCGCCGGATCCGCGGGGGCCCGCACCGGAGCGACGTCGTCATCGGCGTGCTGAGCAGCCCGTGGCATGGGATTCGAGCATTCGTAGGTGCGGCGCTGCAGCTCGTGCCCGTCTATGCCGTCGCCTTCATCGCGGGCGTCCTCGTCCACGCCTCCGGCGCCCAAGCGCGCGGCTCGCTGCTGGCCGCGGGGGTGGCGGGTGCCTTGGTCGCCTGGACCGGCCCGGGTGCCCGGCGCCCACGGGAGGTCGGACTCTGGGCGATCACCCGGATCACCCGGAGCCGCCGCGCGGGCTGGGTCCTCCCCGCGGGGTTGTTCGTGGTCGCGTGGGTGCTCGGTATGGCCTACGAGAGCTATGGCACGAGTTGGTGGCCAGGGGAGATCCCCGACTGGGCGGTCAACCTCCCCGGCTTCTTTTAAGGGCATCGACACAGCGGCGGGCGCAATCCACGTACCATTTCGACGCCCCACCCGCCCAGACGGAGATGACTAGTGCGACTCACGCCCCGTGACACGGCGTTCTACGACCTGTTCACCTCCTCCGCGGACAACGTGGTGGCGGGGGTCACACTCCTCGCCGAGGCGCTCGCCGATGGCGCCGACCGGCCGGAGATCGCGCTGCGGATGCGCGACGTCGAGCATGAGGGCGACGAGGTGACCCACGCCATCATCCGACGGGTCAACTCGACGTTCGTCACACCGTTCGACCGGGAGGACATCTACCGGCTCGCGGCAGGCCTGGACGACGTCCTCGACGAGATGGAGGCGGCGGTCGACCTCATGGTGCTCTACCGGCTCAAGGTGCTCCCGGAAGAGATCACCGACCAGGTTGACGTGCTGCAGCGGGCGGCCGCGCTCACCGCCGAGGCGATGCCCAAGCTGCGCAGCATGTCCGGGCTCAAGGAGTACTGGATCGAGATCAACCGCCTGGAGAACGAGGCCGACCAGATCCACCGGCGGTTGCTCGCTCGGTTGTTCTCCGGCGAGTACGAGGCGCTCGATGTGCTCAAGCTGCAGGGTGTGGTCGAGGCTCTGGAGGCGTCGGCAGACGCGTTCGAGCATGTGGCCAACACGATCGAGCAGATCGCGCTCAAGGAGTCCTGAGCGTGGAGCTCGCCCTCATCATCGCCGTCGTCGTCGTGGCGCTGGTGTTCGACTACACCAACGGTTTCCACGACGCGGCCAACGCGATCGCCACCTCGGTGTCGACCCGCGCGCTCACACCGCGAGTAGCCTTGGCGATTGCAGCGATCATGAACCTCATCGGCGCGTTCCTGGGGCAGGAGGTCGCCGAGACCGTCAGTGAGACGATCGCCGCACCCGATGGTTCGCAAGGCTTGGTCGTCGTGCTCGGCGGTCTCGTCGGAGCCATCGCCTGGAACCTCATCACCTGGTATTTCGGTCTGCCGTCGTCGTCATCGCACGCCTTGATCGGCGGGCTGGTGGGTGCCGGCCTGGCGTCGGCGTCGACGGTGCACTGGGACACCATCGTGAGCAAGGTGCTCATCCCGATGGTGGTCTCGCCGGTGGTCGGGTTCGGCGTCGCGTTCCTGCTGATGATCGTGATCTCGTGGATCTTCTATAAGCGCAACCCGGCACGCACCAACCGCGGCTTCCGCATCGCGCAGACGTTCTCGGCGTCGGCGATGGCGCTCGGACACGGGTTGCAGGATGCCCAGAAGACGATGGGCGTGATCGTGCTCGCACTCGTCACGGGCGGCTACCTGGAGGACAACGGGGAGATCCCGCCGTGGGTGGTGTTCGCGGCCGCGGGCGCTATCTCGCCTGGGCACCTACGCCGGCGGCTGGCGCATCATGCGGACGCTCGGCCGCCGAGTCATCGAGCTCGACCCGGCGCGCGGTTTTGCCTCCGAGTCGACTGCTGCTGGCGTGCTCTATACCGCCGCCATCGGTTTCGGTGCACCCATCTCGACGACGCACACGATCACCTCAGCGATCATGGGCGTCGGCGCCACCAAACGGTTGTCGGCGGTCCGCTGGGGGGTCGCCGGCAACATCGTCACCGCGTGGATCCTGACCTTCCCGATGGCAGCGGCCATGGCCGCGGTCGCGTACTGGCTGCTGCACGCGGTGATTGGCTAGGCGCCGCACGATCACGCTGACGGCTCGGTTGCTGGGACGGGTGAATGCGCAACCTGCCAAGTCGGGTTTATGGGGCGGCGACGCTCAGCGGGGAAACTTCAGCGCATACGACATGGAGTTACCGGTTCCTCGTCGGCCGAAGCGAGGGATCAGCCGAAGCGGCCGGCGATGTAGTCCTCGGTGCGCTGGTCGGTCGGCTTGGTGAAGATGGTTGTGGTGACGTCGAACTCGACGAGCTCACCGTAACGCTGCCCGTGATCGTCGACGTTGGCGGTGAAGAACGCCGTGCGGTCACTGACGCGGGCGGCCTGTTGCATGTTGTGCGTCACGATGATGATCGTGTAGTCCTCGACGAGGTCCTGCATCAGGTCCTCGATCTTCGTGGTCGCGATGGGGTCGAGCGCGGAGCAGGGCTCGTCCATGAGCACGACCTCGGGCTTGGTCGCAATGGCGCGGGCAATGCACAGGCGCTGCTGCTGACCGCCGGAGAGCGAGAGGCCGCTCTCGTTGAGCTTGTCCTTGACCTCGTCCCAGAGGGCCGCGCTTCTTAGCGCCTCTTCCACGAGGTCCTTCAGCTGCGACTTGTTCAGGCGCATGCCGAGCACCTTGGGACCGTACGCGACGTTCTCGAAGATCGACTTGGGGAACGGGTTGGGCTTCTGGAACACCATGCCGATGCGCCGGCGCACCTCGATGGGGTCGACTTCGGAGGCGTACAGGTTCTGGCCGTGGTAGAGGATCTCGCCGTCGACCCGGGCCCCTGGGATCAAGTCGTTCATGCGATTGAAGCAGCGGATCACGGTTGATTTGCCGCAGCCCGAGGGACCGATCATCGCCGTGATCTGGTTGCGTCCGACGTCCATGTTGACCTTCCGCACGGCGTGGAAGCTGCCGTAGTGGATGTCGAGGTCCGTCACATGGATGATCGGGTCTAGCGGGCGCTGTTCGCGAGCACCGTGCGGACGGTGCTCGGGCGTCGGAGCGTGCTGCTCCAGTGAGCGCGCGGGCACGGGTATGGGGTGAACGTCGCTGGTGGGGTCAGTCATGGGATATGGCTGCACCTTAGGTTCGGTCATCGGGCTCTCTCAAGGTAAGCCGTCACCAACGGCGCTGATAGTGATTACGGATGAAAATTGCCAGGCTGTTCATCAGCAGCAGGATGACGAGCAGTGCCACGCTGATCGCGGCCGCCAGAGCAACGAACTCCGCGTTCGGCTGCGACGCGTTGTTGTAGATGGCGATCGGCATCGCCGTGAACTGGTCGCCGACGCCGGTCGGGTTGAAGGCGATGAACGCCGGAATGCCGATGATGACCAGAGGCGCGGCCTCACCGATCGCACGAGACAGGGCGAGAATTGCCCCGGTCGCGATGCCGGGGATCGCCGACGGCAGGACCTGCCGCCAGATGGTCTGCCACTTGGTCGCGCCAAGGGCCAAGGATCCCTGCCGGATCGAGTCCGGCACAGCCTTGATGGCCTCGCGGCTCGCGACAATCACGACGGGCAGTACGAGGAGTGAAAGCGTCAGCGAGCCGGTGAGAATGCTCTTGCCAAGTCCAAGCTCGCGGGCCAGGATGCCAAGGCCCAGGATGCCGAACACGACCGACGGGACCGCCGCCAGGTTCTGCACGTTGAGCTCGATGAAGCGGTTGTACCAGCGCTTCTTGTCCGCATACTCCTCGAGATAGATCGCCGCGAGGATGCCGGTCGGTAGGCAGAACAGCGCGGTGAACGCCATGAGCCACAGCGAGCCCAGGATCGCGGCCTGTGCCCCAGCGCTCTCGGGGTTGATCTGCGAGAACTGGTTCTCCCACAGCCGGCTGTCGAGCCGTGGCCAGCCCTCCACCACGAGGTAAGTGAGCAGGATGACGAGGAACCCGATGGCGACGAGCAGGCAGACGATGAGCAGGGCTTGGAACAGTCGGTTCCCGGCGCGCTTCTCGTGCGGCCGACCGGTGACGGACGGCGGTTCGGCTCGACGTTCGAGGAGTTCGGTGGTCACTCGTACTCCTCACGGAAACGTCGAACCAGACGGATGCTGATGATGTTCATGATCAGCGTCATGACGAACAGCAACGCGGCCACCGCGAACAGCGACTCGTAGCCGATGCTGCCCGTCGGCTGGTCGCCGGAGGCTGCCTGGGCGATGAACCCGGTCATCGTCTGCCCGTCCTCCAGCGGGTTGAAGCTGAAGTTCGCGCGCTGGCCGGCGGCAAGGGCGACGATCATCGTCTCGCCGACACCTCGGCTGACCGCAAGGACGAACGCCGCGATGATGCCGGAGACGGCGGCCGGGATGACAACACGGATGGCCACCTGGCGTCGCGTGGAGCCCATGCCGTAGGCGCCGTCGCGAAGGGCCTGCGGCACGGCACTCATCGCATCCTCGGAAAGCGAGGCGACCGTTGGGATGATCATGAACCCCATGACGAGGCCGGCGGTCAGCATGCTGTAGGTGCCGACGCTGCCGAACAGGCGCTGTGTCAGCTCGGGGTTGATGTATTGCAAGGCGAACAGGCCGAAGACGACCGTCGGGATGCCCGCCAGCACTTCAAGGACAGGCTTCAGGGTCTTGCGCGTCCGGGGCGATGCGTATTCCGAAAGGTACGTCGCGGCCGCGAGGCCGAGCGGCAGCGCGACCAGCATCGCAATGAGCGTGGTGGTGACGGTCGCCGCGACAAGAGGCAATACACCGAACTCTTGCTGTGCCTCGGAGAAGAGAGGGGTCCAGGTTGTGCCTGTCAGGAAGTCCCAGAGATTGACAGCGGGTTCTCGGAGGAACGCGATGGTCGGCCCGATGAAGGCGAGGACGATCGCAACGGTTGTTGCGATCGATACGAGCGCCGCGAGGAAAAGCACGGCCTCGATGACGCGCTCGGCATAACGCGGACGCCCCCGGCGCAGGGTCGACCCTGCGCCGGGAGCCATCGTCGTCTGCTTAGCCACGATGAAGGCTTGCCTCAGCCGACCAGCTGATCGAAGGCCGTCTGGAGCTCGGTCTTCTGCTCATCGTTGAGCCCGATGAAGCCGGCCGCCTCGACGATCTCGTCGATGTTCTCGATGTAGAACTCGACGAACGCCCGGACCTGCGGCTTGTCGGCGAGCGCCTGCGCGGAGGGGTAGATGAACAGCTGACGTCCGAGCGGCGTGTAGCTGCCGTCCTGCACGGTGTCAGAGCTCGGCTCGACTCCGGCCACGGACACCGCCTTGAGGGTGCTGGAGTTCTCTTCGAAGTAGGAGAACCCGAGGTAGCCCATGGCACCCGTGGCGCCCTGGACACCCTGGACGATGACGTTGTCGTTCTCCGAGGCCTGGTAGTCGGTGCGCGAGGCGCCCTCCTCACCGTTGATGGCTCCCGTGAAGTAGTCGAACGTGCCGGAGTCGGTGCCCGGGCCGAACAACTCCAGGGCCTCGTCCGGGAACGACGGGTCGACCTGGTTCCAGTTGGAGAGCGTGGAGTCTGGCGCCCAGATCGCGTTGAGCTGCTCGACGGTGAGGTCGCTGGCCCAGTCGTTCTCGCTGTTGACGATGACGGTGAGCGCGTCGTTTGCGATCGAGAGCTCGTTGAACTCGATGCCGGCAGTCTCGCAGGCAGCGACCTCGTCCTCATCGATCTGGCGTGACGCATCGGAGATGTCGGTCTCGCCGGCGCAGAACTTCTCGAAGCCTCCACCGGTGCCCGACGTGCCGACCGTGACGTTGACGCCCGGATTCTCCGTCTGGAAAAGCTCGGCCGCGGCGGTGGTGAGCGGCGCGACGGTGCTGGAGCCGTCGATCACGACGGTGCCGCTGAGCTGCATCGGTGCTCGTGCCGTCGTCGTCGTCGCCGCCGCAGGCAGCGATCACCAGCGTCAGTGCGGCAGCCCCGGCGACCGGCAGCCAGCGGCGCTTGTTGGTGAGATTCACCTGAAATGTCCTTTCGTGGGACACGGTTGACCTGTGTTGACGGCGGCGACGTTAGGGAGGGACGGTGACACGCCACCCCGCAACGGGTGAATGAACGGTGAACGGCGGTGATCAAGACATAGACATGTCTCGAGCCGGACGATGGCCGTTACGTGAACAGCGTCACATCGGCCCGAGGGCGATGGCGTTCCGAGGCAACGACCGTGCGACCGCGGTGGTGCAACACGAGGAAGTCGCCCGGGTGCAGGGGCTCCTCCGGCGGATCGATGCCCACAGCTTCGTAGATCAGCGGAAGCACCGGCCGATGGGAGCACACGACGGCACTTGACGCCTCCTGCAGCTCCCGGATCGTCTCGGCGCGCAGCTCACCGCCCTCGGCAAGACCCGGGTCGGTGATCAGGTCCGCGCCCGTCGCGTCCACGTATGGCTCAACAGTCCGGAGACAGCGGACCGCGTCGGACGAGGCGACTGTGCGCACGCCGTAGGCGGCGAGCAGGGGCACGAGAGCCTTGGCGTCTGCCTCCCCGTCGGCTGTCAGCGGGCGCGGGCCGTCGGGCGGGTCCCAGCCGTCACGCGGCAGCGCCTTGGCGTGCCGGAGGATCACGAACGTCTGCGTCGGCTCTGGGTCGTCGGCGAGGACGCGGACGAGCTCGGCATCGACCTCGCGGGTCAGGCCGGCGATGGCCGCCGAGGTCGGCAGAAACGCCAGGCGGTCGATCTCCTTGGTGCCCGGCCATTCGCCGGCCCCGTCGTCGGCGCGCGCCGCCCAGTAGTAGACCCGCTTGGGCTCGCCCGCGACGTCGTACTCCTGGGTCGGCAGAGGTCGACCAAGGACGACGGTGTGCCCGGTCTCCTCCCGGACCTCCCGCATGGCGGCGGACAGAAGATGCTCGCCGGGATCGACCTTGCCCTTAGGTAGCGACCAGTCGTCGTACTTGGGTCGGTGGACGACACACACGTCCAGCCCGCCGGCATTGCCAGGCCGCCACAGCACCGCGCCGGCGGCGAGGATCACGCCACGGCCCGCCGACGCAGCTTGCGATCGATGAGCGTCTCCTGCAGATCGCGCAGGGCGGTGCCGTCTGCTGCCCGATGATGCCGGGTCCAGTGGCCGTCGGGGCCCAGGTGCCACGACGACGTGTCCTCGTCGAAGGCGAGGTCGAACAGCGCGTCGAGCTCGGCCGCCTGGTCGGGCTGCACCAGCTGGACGAGAGCCTCGATGCGCCGGTCGAGGTTGCGATGCATCAGGTCGGCGGAGCCGATCCAGTATTCGGGGCTGTCGCCACCGGCGAAAGCGAACACCCGTGAGTGCTCGAGGAACCGGCCGAGGATGCTGCGCACGCGGATCGTCTCGGACAGGCCCGGCACACCCGGCCGCAGCGAGCAGATGCCGCGCACCCAGACGTCGATCTGGACGCCGGACTGGGAGGCCCGGTAGAGCGCGTCGATGGTGGCCTCGTCGACGATGCTGTTGACCTTGAACCGGATAGCCGCCGGGCGACCGGCCCGGTGGTGGTCGATCTCCCGCTCGATGCGCTCGATCAGACCGCGCCTGACAGAGTGCGGCGCCACGAGGAGCCGACGGTAGCTGGTGCGGTTGGAGTAGCCGGACAGCTGGTTGAACAGGTTGGCGACATCTTCGCCGACCTCGGTATCGGCCGTGAGCAGCCCCACATCCTCGTACAATCGGGCGGTCTTGGGGTGGTAGTTGCCCGTGCCCGCGTGCACGTAGCGGCGCAGCCCGTCGGACTCGGAGCGCACCACCATCGACAGCTTGCAGTGCGTCTTGAGGCCGATCAGGCCGTACACCACATGGCAGCCGGCCTGCTCGAGCTTGCGCGCCCAGCTGATGTTGGCCTGCTCGTCGAAGCGGGCCTTGATTTCCACGAGGACCAGCACCTGCTTGCCCTGCTCAGCCGCGTCGACCAAGGCGTCGACGATCGGAGAGTCGCCACTGGTGCGGTAGAGCGTCTGCTTGATGGCCAGGACTTGCGGGTCGTTGGCGGCCTGCTCGATGAACCGCTGGACGCTCGTGGAGAACGAGTCGTAGGGGTGGTGCAGCAGGATGTCGCCCCGTTTGATCGCGGCGAACATGTCGGGCGCCGAAGCCGACTCGATGTCGGGCAGGTCGCGGTGCGTGCGCGGCAGGAATGGGCGGAACTTGTGCTCCGCGCGGTCGAGGTCGGCGATGGCGAACAGACCGGTGAGGTCAAGCGGCGTCGGGAGGTGGAAGACCTCCTGGCGGCTGATGCCGAGCTCACGGATCAGCAGGTCGAGCACGTGCGGGTCCATCGACTCCTCGACCTCGAGCCGCACGGGCGGGCCGAACCGCCGACGCATGAGCTCGCGCTCCATCGCGGTAAGCAGGTTTTCGGCGTCGTCCTCTTCGACCTCGACATCCTCGTTGCGCGTCACGCGGAACGTGTGGTGCTGCAGGACCTCCATGCCCGGGAAGAGCGACTGCAGGTGGGCTGCGATGACGTCCTCGAGTGGGACGAATCTGCTCTCGTGCACCGCAAGGAAGCGCTCGAGCACCGGCGGCACCTTGACCCTGGCGAAGTGCTCAGTGCCGGTCAGCGGGTTGCGGACAACCACGGCGAGGTTGAGCGAGAGCCCGGAGATGTACGGGAACGGATGCGCGGGGTCGACCGCGAGCGGTGTCAGCACCGGGAAGATCCGCTTGCGGAACAGCATGCTGAGCGAGTCCTGCTCTTCGACGTCCAGGTCGTCCCAGCGGAGCAGCTCGATGCCCTCCTTGTGGAGCGTGGGCAGCAGGTCCTGCTCCATGAGCCGCGACTGGCGCTGGGTGAGCTCGCGGGTGCGGTTCCAGATGGCCTCGAGCACCTCGCGGGGGAGCAGCCCGCTCGCGGCTTGCACCGCGACACCGGCCGCGATGCGACGCTTGAGACCGGCCACGCGCACCATGAAGAACTCGTCGAGGTTGCTGGAGAAGATCGCGCAGAACTTCGCCCGCTCGAGGAGCGGCATGTCGGAGTCTTCGGCCAGCTCGAGGACGCGGTTGTTGAAGGCCAGCCAGGACAGCTCCCGGTCGAGGAAGCGATCCTCGGGGAGATCGACGGTTCCGTCGCTCGTGTCTTCGGTCGTGGCTGCGCTCATGCGGCGATGTCCCCACCGGTTGGTGAACGAGGGTTTCGCTTGCTGGGCCTTTCGATGTTAGCGCTCTCTCGCTGCGGGCCGCGCGTAGACGGCGTCCGTCTCCCAGCGCACGAAGCCCAGGTCGGTGTAGGTGCGGACAGCCGCGGCGTTGGACTCGTCGACGTACAACATGGCCTGTGAAAGACCGAGCCCACGCAGGTGGTGCAGGCCGACCAGCGCCAGCGCCTTGCCGAGCCCCAGGCCTTGTGCGTCCGGGTCGACCCCGAGGACGTAGATCTCTCCGACAGGCTCGTGCTCGTGGGCACCGCCCCCGTGGACCTTGGTCCAGTGGAAGCCGAGCAGGTCGTCCCCGCGCCATGCGAGAAAGAACCCGGCCGGGTCGAACCACGGCTCGGCCATGCGCTCGTGCAGGTCACGGAGGGTGAGCCGGCCCTGTTCGGGGTGCTCGGCGAAGGCGCGGGCATTGACGACGACCCACGCCTCGTCGTCGATGCCGGGGCGGAAGGTCTCGACCTTGATCTCGTCCGAGATCCGGGGCTCGTCGAGCGGCGCCTGCAGCGATCTCCGCATCTGCCAGAGCGCGCGCTGCCTTACGTAGCCCGCGGATCGGGCGAAGGCGGTCGCGCCCTCGCGCTCGCCATGCGCCCACAGCCGCAGCCGCGGGTCGTCGACCTGCTCGCCGATCGCCGCCACGAGAGCCTTGGCATAACCGCGGCGGCGGTGCGCGGGATGCACGACCAGCTCGGCCACCGGGCCTTCCCGTTGGTCGGCAAGGTCGAGGTGTGCATAGCCGACCAGAGTGCCGTCGAGAAGCTGCGCAACCAGGTGGCGCGCGGTGTCGTGCTCGTCGCCGTGCTGCAGGTCCAGCATGGCGTGCTCGGAAACCGGTCGTACGCCGTCGGCCTCGGTCGCCGCGTCCAGCAGGCGGCGCACGACGGCGACCTGGCTCGGGGGCAGCGTGGCTGCGGCCGTCACCGCGACCGGGAGAGGTTGCTCCTGGGTCACCGCACCCCTTTCGACGCAACGACACCCAGCGTCGAACCTATCGACTCAAGGTGTCGTTGCGTCGAAGGGCGAGGCTCCGGCAGGCTTGCGGCGTTGTCCCGGGCCGGCACGACGAACCGGTATCCCACGTTGCGGACAGTGCCGATCAGCTGCTCATGGTCGGGCCCGAGCTTGGCCCGCAGGCGTCGCACGTGGACGTCGACCGTGCGGGTGCCGCCGAAGTAGTCGTAGCCCCACACCTCCTGCAGCAGCTGCGCGCGGGTGAAGACGCGACCGGGGTGCTGGGCAAGGTATTTGAGGAGCTCGAACTCTTTGAAGGTCAGGTCGAGAGTGCGGCTGTCGAGCCGGGCGATGTAGGTCGCCTCGTCGATCACCAGGTCGCCGGAGCGGATCTGCTCGCCGGCCCCGTCGTCGGCCCGAGCCGTCGCGAGCCGACCGGCCGCGAGCCGCAGCCGCGCCTCGACCTCGGCCGGCCCGGCGGTGTCGAGCAGCACGTCGTCGACACCCCAGTCGTTGGCAACGGCGGTGAGGCCGCCCTCGGTGACGACCAGGAGCATCGGGACGTCGATGCCGGTGGTGCGGAGCAGGCGGGTCAAGCTGCGGGCCTGCGCCAGCTCGCGCCGCCCGTCGACGAGCACCGCGTCGCAGGGCGGCGCGTCGAGCAGCGCAGATGCCTCCGCAGGCCCGACCCGTACCTGGTGCAGCAGGAGGCCGAGAGCCGGCAGCACCTCGGCGGAAGGTTGCAGGGCATTGGTGAGAAGCAACAGCGTGCTCATGCCACCTCCAACGGACGATCGATCGTCCAGAAAGCGCGAAGGACCCGGTGGCAACGATGCCCGGGTCCTCTATGCGTTGAAGAATAGCGAACATGTCCGCAACGTGTCTGCCACAGCGGCGCCCCGCGGCGGGTGGGCGCCGATGACCAAGGTCACCGTCCGCTATTGGGCGTCCGCACGCGCGGCCGCCGGTGTTGCGGAGGAGCAGCTCGAGCTGGAGGTCGAGTCCGTGACCTTGGCTGCGGTGCTCGATGTCGTACGAGCGACGCGGCCTGGCGTCCCACGATTCGGACAAGTGCTCGGCGTGTGCTCGTACCTCGTCGACGGCGACCCGGTCGGGCGCCGCCCCCACGAGACCATCGCTCTGCGCGACGGTGCGGAGGTGGAGGTGCTGCCGCCGTTCGCGGGCGGCTGAGCGCCACCCCCCCAGACCGAGTTGATCATGGCGAAGATGTGGTCAAACCGCGGAAATGATCACGCCTTCGCCATGATCAACACGGACTGGGGGGTGCCGTCCGGGTTAACGAGCGGTTCCGGTTGGGTCACAGACCGAGACCGATTCGCCCAGACTGCGAGACGACGCCGCGGGACGCGACGGCCGCAACTCTAAGATCGCTGCCGTGCCAGCACTGCTCGCCGCGGGGCTCTCCGGGCTGCTGCTCCTCGCCTCGGCGGCCGGGGAGTGGATCCTTGCGGCCGCGGTGATCCTCGTGCAGGCCCTGCTCCTGCTGGCTCTCTCCGGCATCGTGCGGGTCCCCCGCGCCCGGGCGGCCGCGGCGCTCGCCCTGGTCGTCGGTGGCATCTCGTGCGTCGCCGTCATCCGCGCCGACACCGCGCCGGACTGGGGCGCCATGGCCGTTGTGCTCGGGCTGGCTGTGCTCGGTGCCTTCGTCGCCGAGCTGGTGCGCCGAGACCGTGAGCAGCTTGTCGAGTCGCTAGGGCTGACTACGACCGCGGTGATCCTGGCCGGTCTGCTGGTTGGCTGGGTCGCGCTGCGCACCGCGCCTGACGGCACTGTGTCGCTCGGCATCGCGGCCGCCGCGGTCGGCGTAGCCGGGCTCGTCGAGGCGCTGCCGGGCTCCCGGGCGCTGATTCGCACCCTTGCCGTGCTGATCGCGGCGGGCGTCGCCGCCCTCATCGGTGGGCTCGATGTCGTCGCCGACGCCGCCGAACCGGTCAACGTCATCGCCGTCGGCGCCTTCGCCGCCCTGCTCGCAGCCGTCTCCTTCGGGGTGGTCGACCGGATCGTCGAGGACGTCGTCGAGGAAGCTCTGCCGGTCGGTGCACCGGCCGGACGCGGTGGGAGACGCCGGCGCAAGGCGAGCGTAGGCGGGACGGCCGAAATGCTGCTGCGGGCGTCGTTGCCGCTGTGCTTGGCGGCGCCGGTGTCGTACGTCGTGGGCCGGATTATGGTGGGCTGACGTCCACGATGCGAGACAACGACGGCTCAGTACGCGAGACGTCGATCTCAGAATGCGGACGCCGGCAGACAGCTCGGGCAACGCGTTCCTAGAGTCCTCGACATGCCAACGACCGGGCTCACCAAGCGCCGCGCGATCGACCTGTGTCGCGTCGCGGCGATGCTCTGTCGCACTCACTGAGTCAGGCGCACCGGCCCGCTCCGTGGCCGCCCTGACATCCAGCGCTCGACATCCGGGCACTCGTCTTCCCCTGCGTTCCCCAACCCTGTCCGGGGCTGCCGGTGCCCAGCCCGGCCCAGGATCCGACCGAGGAGGTCACGCACACCATGAGCCGACAAGAGGTTCTTGTCTCCGCCGACTGGGTGGAGCAGCATCTCGACGACCCGACGATCGTTCTCGTCGAGGTCGATGAGGACACGTCCGCCTACGACAAGGGCCACATCCGCGGCGCCGTCAAGCTCGACTGGAAGGCCGACCTTCAGGACCCTGTGCGCCGCGACTTCGTGGGCAGGGAGGCATTCGAGCAGCTGCTGTCCAGCCGCGGCATCGGCAACGACAGCACCGTCGTGCTCTACGGCGGCAACAACAACTGGTTCGCCGCGTACGCCTATTGGTACTTCAAGCTGTACGGCCACAACGATGTACGCCTGCTCGACGGCGGCCGCAAGAAGTGGGAGCTCGACTCGCGCGAGCTGTCCGACGAGATCACCAAGCGGCCGACGACCAGCTACACCGCTAGCGACGCCGACACCGCGATCCGCGCGTTCCGCGACGAGGTCGTCGCCGCGATCGGCGCCAAGAACCTCGTCGACGTCCGCTCCCCGGACGAGTACGCCGGCCGCCTCCTCGCCCCCGCGCACCTCCCGCAGGAGCAGGCCCAGCGCGGCGGGCACGTGCCCACGGCACTCAACATCCCGTGGTCCAAGGCGGCCAACGACGACGGCACCTTCAAGAGCGACGCCGACCTCACGTCGCTGTACGAGTCGGCGGGCGTCGATCTGGCCAAGGACACCATCGCCTACTGCCGCATCGGCGAGCGCTCCGCGCACACGTGGTTCGTGCTGCACGAGCTGCTCGGCCAGCCGAACGTCAAGAACTACGACGGATCCTGGACCGAGTACGGCTCGCTGGTCGGTGTGCCGGTCGTGGTCGGCGACGAGCCCGGGGAGGCCTGAGCATGTGCGGAGCGACGACGGGCGGCCTGTCCACCGAGGGCATCGACCTCGACAAGGAGGCGGTCATCCAGGGCGTCGTCCTGCGTGACGGCAGCCCGGTCGGTGGGGCCTACGTCCGGCTGCTCGACCGCGGCGGCGAGTTCACCGCGGAGGTGCCGACGGGCCCAGCCGGCGAGTTCCGGTTCTTCGCCGGCCCCGGCGAGTGGACGCTGCGCACCTTGGCGCCGCGGGCGACCACTGTCGACCGGGCGGTCGTGGCGCAGCGCGGCTCCGTCGCGGAGGTCGAGGTCCTCGTCGGCTGAGGCGCGGTTACCCGCAGGGGCGCCCCAGCGTTGCTCGAGCGACGCTGGGGCGCCCCTTTCGTACGGTCTGTCGCATGCGCCGAGGTTTCCGTACAGTGTGCCGGTGCGCGTACGACTGCCTCTGCTCCCCGTGTCCAGGCCGACCGCGATCGCCCTCTTCGGTGGTGCCGCGATCGTCGGCTTCACGGTCGGCGCGGCCTCGGCCACGGTCGGTGGCGGCGGCGACGGCCGCAGCGCCAACCCCGCCGCGTCCGGCTCGGCCGCGCAGCCAGTGACGCCCGTGGGCGCGACAGCAACCTGCCAGCAGCAGGACGGGCGGGACGCTTCGGGCGCCACGGTGTCGTACGCACCTGGTCTCGCCATCGACCCCGACGTCTCGACCGCATGGCGATGCCCCGGCGACGGCGTCGGGCAGCAGCTCACGATCGACCTCGGCGGCGCGGCCCAGATCACCGAGCTGGCCATCGTGCCGGGCTATGCCAAGACCGACCCGGCCGATGACACCGACCGCTACGCCGAGAACCGGCGGCTGACCAAGGTGCGCTGGACCTTCGACGGCGGGGTCAGCATGGAGCAGGAGCTCGACCCGGCACCCGACAACCGCGAGCCGCAGCGCATCAAGACCCCCGGGCCGTTGACCAGCAGCCAGGTCACGCTCGAGGTGCTGAGCTCGTCGGATGGCCAGCGCAACACCATCGCCGTGGGCCTCGTCGAGATCCTCGGCGCTCAGTAGACCAGCGCCTGCGCCCCGTCCGCGAGCGACTCCTCGACGAACACCGCCGCACCCGCGATCCGTACGCCTTCGATCACGTCGGCCGCTCCGATGTCGCGCCGCGCGGCGCACTGTGTGCAGAGCGTCACCCGCCCGGCGGCCAGCACCGCCTCCAGCAGCTCGGGCAGCGGCGCCGCATGCGGGAGGGCGAACTCCGCCGCCCGTCCGGGAAGTGCGAACCACGCCGACTCGCCAGTGAGCCAGAGCGACACGTCGACCCCCGAGGCGGCCGCGGTCGCCGCGACGGTGAATGCCTGCGAGCAGCGCTCCGGCGCGTCGGCGCCGGCTGTGACTTTCACGACGAGACTGCGTGCCATGCGCCGACCTTAGGGCTGGCTAGACTCCAGCCGTGCTCGAGGTCTTCTTCACCGCCCTTCTCGTGGCCACCGCCGTGGCCGTGACGTGGTTCGCGGGCTTCGTCGTCTATCGGCTGTACAAGGGGCAGAGCTGATCGAGATCCCGTCCGATCTGCACCCGGACTGCGTGCCCATCTCCTGGCTGCTCGGGAGGTGGCAAGGCCCGGGGATCGGCGACTACCCGACGATCGAGGCGTTCCGGTTCGGCCAGGAGGTCGCGTTCTCGTACGTGCCCGACAAGCCGTTCCTCTCCTACGAGTCGCGTAGCTGGGCGCTCGATGAGGACGGTTCGCTGGGCCGACCGTTGGCGACCGAGACGGGCTACTGGCGGCCGCAGGCCGACGGTGCCATCGAGGTCGTGTTGAGCCATCCGACGGGCATCGTGGAGATCTATCTGGGCACGGTCGAGCCGGCCAAGATCGAGCTGGCGACCCGAGGGGTCCTCAAGACGGAGACGGCGAAGGACTACCGGGCCGGGCACCGGTTGTACGGCCTGGTGCAGAGCAAGCTGATGTGGGTCTTCGAGATGGCCGCCATGGGGGAGTCGCTGCAGCCGCACATCTCCGCCGAGCTCGAGCGGGTGGCGGGCGCCGGGTCGGCCCGGGTCGGCGAGCAACCGTTGTCCTGACCGACCGACCTAGACTCGGGTCGTGACGGAGCAGGACTGGCGCACGGAGCTGCGCGCCCGTGGCTACCGCCTGACGCCGCAGCGCGAGCTGGTGCTCCAGGCCGTACGCGAACTGCACCACGCCACCCCGGAGGCGATCCTCGAGCACGTTCAGCGGGTCTCCGTCGGGATCAACCTGTCGACGGTCTACCGCACGCTCGACCTGCTCGAGGAGCTCGGCCTGGTCGCCCACGCGCACCTCGGGCACGGTGCGCCTGTCTACCACTCCAGCGACGAGCCGGAGCATGTGCACCTGGTCTGCCGTACCTGCGGGCGGGTCACCGAGGCGCCGACCTCGGTCGCCGACACCCTCGTGGATGTCGTCGACGAGTCGTACGGATTTGATGCCGACGTGCCGCATCTCACGGTGTTCGGCACGTGCGCGTCCTGCACCGGCGCGGCGCAGGCTCCGGCAGGCGGGTTACCGTCGTGAGCGTGAGTTCTTACGAGTCGCCGCTGCTGGCGTTGCCCGGTGCCGTCGCGGCCGACGAGCCGGACGCCGGTGTCGCGGCGCACTACGGCGACCCGATGAAGGAGCAGCGCCTGCTGGCGTCGGGCGCGGGGTTCGTCGACCTGTCGCATCGAGGAGTCGTACGGATCAGCGGGCCCGACCGGCTGGCCTACCTCCACTCGATCAGCACCCAGGACCTTGAGCGGCTGGCTCCCGGGGTCGCCACCGAGGCGCTGATCCTCTCGCCCACCGGGCACGTCGAGCACCACTTGCGGCTGACCGATGACGGCGAGGCGCTCTGGGCGACGGTGGAGCCGGGGACGGCGCAGGCGCTGGCGGAGTTCCTCGACAGCATGCGCTTCCTCATGCAGGTCGAGGTCGCCGACGTGACGGCCGACTTCGGCGTTGTGTCGGAGCACGGCGGCGAGGTGCTGCTGCCGCGCGCGGAGCTCGTGGCGTTCGCCGAGGCGCGTGGCCCTGCGGCCGGTCTGATGGCCTATGAGGCGCTACGGATCGAGGCCCACGAGCCGCGGCTCGGAATCGACACCGACCACCGGTCGATCCCCAACGAGATGGGCTGGATTCCGTCGGCCGTACACCTCGACAAGGGCTGCTACCGCGGGCAGGAGACCGTCGCCCGCGTGCACAACCTCGGCCGGCCGCCGCGGCGGCTGGTCATGTTGCATCTCGACGGCTCGGTCGAGCGTCTTCCGGGGCGGGGTACCGCTGTGACTCTCGACGAGCGCGACGTCGGGTTCGTCGGGTCGAGCGCCCGGCACTACGAGCTCGGTCCGATCGGGCTGGCGCTCGTCAAGCGCTCGGTCCCCGTTGACGCCGAGCTGTTGGCCGATGGCGTGGCCGCCTCGCAGGAGGTCGTGGTCGACCCCGAGGCCGGTCTGCACATCCGGCCGGCGCTGCGCGACTAGGTGCTCGAGGCCGATCGCCGAACGGGCCCGGTCGAGGACAGGTTGTGCGGTTTCGCCGGCACGCGCAGCGCCCTCCTCGAGCACGCGAGCCAATTCTGAGGGGTCCGCAATGAGCCCGGCGTAGCTCGCCTGCACCGGCTCGAGCGCCCTGATGATGCATTCGGCGGTGTGTGTCTTGAGCTCGCGGTAAGAGGTGAACTGCCCCGCGATGGCCTGCGGCGCCTCACCGGTGGTTGCTCCGCAGATGTCCAACAGGTTGGACACCCCCGGCTTGGTGTCCGCGTCATAGCGGACTTCCCCGTCGGTGTCGGTGACGGCACGTTTGACCTTGCGCGCAATCGTGTCGGGTGTGTCGAGCATGCGGATGACGCCCGGGGCTCCGTCCGGCGCCGACTTGCTCATCTTGGCGGTCGGCTCGAGCAGGTCGCGGACGCGCGCCGCGAGCGCGGCTCGAGCCAGGCGAGGCACCACGAACGTGTCCCCGTAGGCCTTGTTGAACCGGATCGCCAAGTCGCGTGCGAGCTCGACATGCTGATCCTGATCGCCTCCGACCGGGACGCTTTCTGTGTCGTACAGCAGGATGTCGGCCGCCATCAGGCAGGGGTAGGTGAACAGGCTGGCCCTGGTTTTGGGTCGACCGCCCTTCTCCTTGAACTGAATCATTCGGGAGAGCTCACCGACATGGGCCGTCGACTCCAGCAGGTATCCGAGCTCGACGTGAGCAGGGACCTGCGACTGCAGGAAGACGGTTGAGCGTGCGGGGTCGAGGCCTGACGCGATGTAGAGCGCGGCAGTCTGGAGGGTGAGCTCGCGAAGCCGGCGCGGGTCGTGCGGCGTTGTCAGTGCGTGAAGGTCTGCGACGAAGAAGAAGCCATCCTGCGCCTGCTGTCTATCGACGAAGCGCTTGAGCGCGCCGAGGTAATTGCCCAGCGTCAACGACCCGCTGGGGGTGATGCCGGACAGTACGCGGGGTCTTGTGTTGTCCATGTGTGCTCCCTGTGATCGGTCGGCCCGACGGAGCGCACAAACAACACAGCCGCCCCGACGGGACGGCTGAGGTTGGAAATGACTCGAGGACCGCCCGTTAAGACGGCCACCACTGCAGAACACTGTGCCCGAGCTCACAAAACGAGGTTACCGCGGCGTTGAGAGGCTCGTCAGGCCTCGGCGACCGTCTCCACCGCCACCTCGGACGGCTCGACCCCCCGGGCGTCGGCATCGACCGAACGCCGCAGCGCGGTGTGCAGGGTGTTGGGGGTGAGGACGCCCAGGTAGCGCTGGTTCGCGGGGTCGAGCACCGCGATCCAGCCGGCGTCCCACTGCAGCATCTCCCCGAAGGCGTCCTTGAGCGAGTCGCCGAGGTGCGCCCACGCATTCATGCGCTTGGCGCGATCGCGTACGACGTCGGCGCCCTCGAGCATGTCGCGTCCGATCCAGCCGGCGAGGCCGCCGCGCTCGTCGAGAACCACCGCCCAGCGGCTGTGCGCCTCCGCGAGCGCCCTGGCGGCGTCTGCGAGCGAGTCGCTCGCCCGCACCACCGGGGGGTGCTCCAGGTCGGCCTCCGTTGTCGCTGTCACCGAGAGTCGCTTGAGTCCGCGGTCAGCGCCGACGAACTCGGCGACGAAGGGGGTGGCCGGGACGCCGAGGATGGTGGCCGGGGAGTCGTACTGCTCGAGGTAACCGCCCTGCCGGAGCACCGCGATGCGGTCGCCCAGGCGTACGGCCTCCTCGATGTCGTGCGTGACGAACAGGATCGTCTTGTCCACCTCGGCCTGCAGCCGCAGGAACTCCTCCTGCAGCTGGTCGCGCACGATGGGGTCGACGGCGCTGAAGGGCTCGTCCATCAGCAGCACGGGTGGGTCAGCGGCGAGGGCGCGGGCTACGCCGACCCGCTGACGCTGGCCGCCGGAGAGCTCGTGCGGGTAGCGACGGCCGTAGACATCTGGGTCGAGTCCCACCAGCTCCAGCAGCTCACTCGCTCGCGTCCGGCGCTGTGCCTTCGACCAGCCCAGAAGCTCCGGAACGGTGGCGACGTTGTCGAGGATCGTGCGGTGCGGGAACAGCCCGACCTGCTGGATGACATAGCCCATCCGGCGCCGCATCTCGACCGCGTCCGACTTCATCACGTCGCGGCCGTCGACAACGATCGACCCGGACGTCGGTTCCACCAGTCGGTTGACCATCTTGAGCGTCGTCGTCTTGCCGCACCCGGACGGCCCGACCAAGGTGACGAGAGAACCACGCGCCACATCCAATGAGATCTCGTGTACGGCAACGGTGCCGTCGTCGTACTGCTTGGACACGCGGTCGAGCCGCACCATCACATCTTCGGTACGGTCTGTGTCGTGCTCGTCCATGCGGCCAGCCTTTCCGACTCGTGCCTGGTGCGCAATGAGTGGGTCTGCTGGGAGTACGTCCAGACACGCAGCGACGACCTGCAGCAGATGGTTGGCGAGCACATCTACATCACCGTGGTGTCGGTGTTCATTGCGCTCGTGGTCTCGTTGCCGCTGGCCTTGCTCATCCGAAGGTGGCGGGTGTTCGAGGGCCCGGTGCTCGGCGTGTCGACAATGCTCTACACGATCCCGTCGCTCGCGTTGTTCGCACTGCTGCAGCCGTGGACCGGCCTGACGATCGAGACGGTGATCATCGGCATCACCGTCTACTCGCTTGTCATCCTCGTGCGCACGGTGCTTGCGGGTCTGCGTTCCGTACCAGTCGACGTGGTGGAGTCGGCGCGGGGCATGGGTTATGGCGCCGGTCGCCTGCTGCTGCGCGTGGAGCTCCCGCTGGCGATGCCCACCATCTTCGCTGGCCTGCGAGTGGCGACCGTTTCGGCGGTCGCGCTCACGACCGTCGGCGCGATCATCGGTTTCGGGGGGCTCGGCAACGCGATCTACCGCGGGTATCGAAGCAACTTCCGACCGGAGGTCTTCACCGCATCCGTGCTCTGCATCGTCCTCGCGATCGTGGCCGATCTGCTGCTGCTCGCCTTGCAGCGCGGCCTGACTCCGTGGCGTCGGAAGGCGGCCTGAGATGGATTGGCTGACCGGTGCGTGGGACTGGCTGACCGACGGCGCCAACTGGAGTGGTCCGGAGGGCATTGCCCAACGGCTGTGGGAGCACACGTACGTGTCGGGACTCGCCATGCTGCTGGCCGCGGCGCTGGCGATCCCGCTCGGTGTGTGGCTCGGGCACATCGGCCGTGGCGGCCAATTTGCGATCCAAGTGTCGAACATCGGGCGGGCGGTGCCTGTCTTCGCGATCGTCGTGCTGCTGATCCTGGCCATTGGCACGAGCACCCAGCAGCGAACGCTGGCCACCGTTATCGCTCTTGTGCTGTTTGCCATCCCGCCGATGCTGACCAACACGTACGTCGGCATGCGGGAGGTGGATCGCGACGTCGTCGAGTCCGCGCGCGGCATGGGGATGAGCGGCGGTCAGCTGGTGCGGGGTGTCGAGGTGCCGCTGGCGACGCCACTGCTCATGAACGGCGTCCGGATCGCCGCGGTCCAGGTCGTCGCCACGGCAACGATTGCGGGTGTCGTCGCCGGTCCCGGGCTCGGCCGGATCATCAACGCGGGTTTCGGCTTGCAGAACACTGACCAGATCGTGGCTGGTGCGATTCTCGTCGCCGTCTACTCGCTGATTGTCGAGGGTCTGTTCGCGCTGCTGCAGCGCATCCTCGACCCGATCCCCAGGGCGCGTGGCCGGAAGGCCGGCCGCGACGCTTTCAACCCTGCTGTCGGCGCTGTTGCCGATTCGTGATCTTCCTAGCGGATGAATCTGTCAGGCCACTGGGGTTGACTGATGCGAGCGGGTGCCCCGAGGTGCTCGCCGGACACGCGTGGTCGCGCATCGCGGCCACGGGACACAGAAGGCGGACCAGGAAGGCGGTGTTCCGCCAATGAGAAGGACACTTCGCAAGACCCATTCCCTCATCGCCCTCGCGTTAGGGCTCGTGCTCATGCTGGCGGCGTGCGGTGGCGACGATGACGACGGAGAAACCACGGGCGGTGGGACTGCGAGCGGCGAGCTCACCGTCGGCGGCGCCAACTTCACCGAGATGCTGGTGATGCAGGAGGTCTACAAGCTGCTGCTGGAGGACGCGGGCTACACCGTGACCGTGCAGTCCGTCGACAACCGGGAGCTCTACCTCCCGGCGCTGGAGAGCGGCGACATCGACGTGGTGCCTGAGTACGCCGCGACGTTGGTCAACTTCCTCAACATCGACGAGAACGGTCCTGATGCGCCGATCATCGCCACAAGCGACGTGACCGAGACCATCGAGGCCGGCCGACCACTTGCCGAGGCGCGAGGTCTCACGATCCTGGAGCCGGCGGAGGCGATCGACGCCAACGGCTTCGCGGTCACGCAGGAGTTCGCCGAGCAGAACAACCTGTCGACGCTCTCTGACCTTGCTGCGCTGGGGCAGCCCATCGTCCTTGCCGCCACGGAGGAGTGTCCGGAGCGGCCGTTCTGCCAGCTCGGTCTCGAGCAGACATACGGGCTCAACATCACTCAGGTGGAGCCGCTCGGCTTCAGCAGCCCGCAGACCAAGCAAGCGGTCCAGGACGGCACCGCACAGCTCGGCCTGGTGGGCACGACCGACGGCACGCTGGACCAGTTCGGTCTCGTCCTGCTCGAGGACGACATGAGCCTGCAGCTCGCCGACAACCTCGTGCCGTTCGTCAATACCGAGTCAGCGGGTGCCCCGGAGATCGCGGACGCGCTCAACCAGCTAGCTGACGTGCTGACGACCGAGGATCTCGCCGAGCTCAACCGGCAGGTTGACGAGGATCGCATGCAGCCCGCCGATGTCGCCCAGGCCTACCTCGAGGACAAGGGCCTGATCTGACTTCGAGCACCTACTCCCTCGCGGTCGCCGACTGGCGCCGTCGGGTGTTCGCGCTCTACGCGGCCGTCCGCGCGGCGGACGACCCGGTCGCAGCGCACGCGTTGTGGCGGGCGGGGCGGGACGAGCTGCTCGCGGCTCACCCCGCCTCGCCGGTGCCGGAGTCCGAGCGCGCGTCGTTCGCCGGCGCGACGATCGGTCCCTATGACCCTGCGCTGCGATTCGAGGTCGCGGTCGACACCGATGTCGAGCCGGTGCGGTGGGAGGTGCCGACGGCCACCGACGGCGTGGTGCCGTTCACCCGGGCGGGCGTGGTGCACCTGCCATCGGTCGGCGACCTCGACGTGTGGTGGCTCGAGTCCTACGGCGGCGGGGTCTTCGTCCCGGTCAAGGATGCGCTCGCCGGCCGCCGTACGTACGGCGGTGGCCGCTATCTCCTCGACACCGTCAAGGGCGCCGACCTCGGGGGCGACGTCCGCGACGGCTGGCTCGTCATCGACCTCAACTTCGCCTACAACCCGTCCTGCGCCTACAGCCCCGAGTGGACGTGCCCGTTGGCGCCGGCCACCAACACCGTCGGCGTGGCGCTGCCGGTGGGCGAGCTGATGGAGGTCAAACCCCGCACACCGCCAGGTTGATCATGGCGAAGGTGTGATCAATTCGCGAATTTGATCACGGCTTGGCCATGATCAACACCGAGGGGGTGAGTCGGTGCGAGCTCTTCGACGAGGGCGAGGGTCTGCGGCTCGACCTCATTGACGCCGGCCGCGAGCAGCGCCTCGGCCATGTCGTCGGCGGCGGCCCGAGCACCATCCGGACCGTTCAGCGCGTGCTCGGCCCGGATCAGGTCGCGCCACAGCACCTGCGCCGACAGGAGCGAGCCGCAGGCCGGCCAGAGCCGCCTCGCCTGCGCCGGCCGCGTCACCGGCATCGGCCGACAGGCCGGCCAGCCGGTGCGCGGTGTCGACGACGAGGTCGGCGGCGGCCCGTTCGAGCCGGACCCTGGCCAGCCACGAGTAGCGCCCCGTCGGGCGGTCGGCAAGGACCGGCCCGCGGACCAGCCGCATCGCGCGACGCAGCAGGGCAATCTCGTCCTCGGCGTTCGGCGCCGAGCGCGTGGCGGCGGCCAGCGTGCAGAACACTCCCCAGTCGACCGCGACGTCGGGAGAGAGCACGAGCCGGCCGTCGGCAGTCTCGCGCAGGTAGGGCGAGCCGTTGGCATCGTTGCCCAGCCACTGCCGCGTACGGGCGAACAGGGACTCGCGCACCTCGGCCGTCACCCCGCCCGGCCAGACCGCCGAGGCGAGCACGGTGGGGTGCATGCCCTCCGGGGTGAGCGCCAGGTGCACCACAACCTCGGTGGCGAGGGCGCGGCGGTCCGGCTCGATCGTTCCGACGGCGCGCACCTCGAGGGGGCCGAGCACGCCGACCCGGACGGGCGCGGCGACGAATGCAGCGTCATCGCTTGCAGCGCCGAGGGCGGGGACCGCCGGACGCGACTCGGGGAGCCATGCCTCGTGCAGGGACGTTGCCATCGGACCGTCGTTGGCGTCCGGGGCGATCAGTCGGGTGACCGATGCGAGGCTCGACCGAGTGAGCCGGTTGGCCTGCAGTCGTAGCCCGAGGACATCGACCGAGACAGTGCCCGCGGCGTCAACCTCGAGCCGCCAGCGCGCGCCCGGCAGGTCACCGACCGCAACCACTCCGAGCGGGGACCGTAGGTCGTTGCGGGTCAACGCCACGACGCGCGCGGCAGTGTCGCCGTCGGGCGAGGCGCCGAGCACGAGGTATTCCGGCCGGAAGGCGCCGCCGCCGTTGGGCCGCAGGCGGCCGGTGAGCACGTCGCTGCCGAGCTTGTCGGCGCGGCGGGTCTCGAGGGCCGGCAGGGCCGCTGCGACGTCGTCGACGAGGCGTACGCGAGCCTCGTCGAGCGCCGCGATCTCCTCCGGAAGCGCGTGCGCGGTCACCCGCAGCCGATCGGACCACGGGTTGGTCACGAGCTCGGCCGCGAGGGCGGTCGCCACCTCGAGCGCGCCCGTCGGGTCACCGAGCACGGCGATGGGACCTCCGGCGGCCTCGAGGTCGACAAGCAGGTCACGGCCCGCGTCGTCACGACCCAGCGAGACCAAGCCGGGGTAGGGAGCGGTCGCCGCGTCGGCGTCTGTGGACAGGGCGTCACGCTCGAGCCGCCACCGCTGACCCTCGTCGAGGACCTGCCACGGCGCGGGTGCCTGTGCCGATGCGGGGGCGAGCAGCAGCTCGACCGACTCTCCGTCGACGGCGACGGCGTAGATCGCCGGCAGCGCGATGGACTCCGTGCGGCAGGTCGCGGAAAGCGATCGCAACGCGCGGTCGAGCCACATCGCGCGGTCGACGTCGGCGCCCACGCGCAGCGCGACCTCGACCTCGATGTCGTCATCTGTGGGCTCCGCAGTGCGGCGGCGGCTGCGTACGACCGTGACGCCGGCGAGCAGCCCCGCGGCGAGCAGGCCGGCGCCGACCAGGTCGCGCGGCAGCCGCGAATCGGCAGCCGTGTCAGCGGTGTCTCCGAGCACGCCCGCCAGGCCTGCGCCGGCCGCGGCGACCGCGCCGTCGACACTCGGGGTGTCCGCCGGAGCGGTCGGCGCAGGTGCCGGCGCGAGCGGCAGCGCAACAGCCTCGACGCGCGGCACGTCGGCCGCGTCCTCGGGCATGATCAGCAGCCACTGCGGGTAGATGAGCCGGGCGAGCGAGAGCTCGTGGCCGTCGGGCTGGTTACGTCCGCGGTTGAGCTCGAAGATCTCCTTGTAGCGCCGGCCGTCACCCAGGTGCCGCTCGGCGATGTCCCACATGTTGTCGTGGTGGCGTCCCTCTGGCGGGTGGACCGAGTAGACGCGCTTGCCGACGAGCCCCTGCGCCTCTTCCTCGGTCAGCACGCGGTCGCCGAGGTGGTAGGACATTGGCCCGCTGGGCGCGGCCTGCACGGCGGTGGGCGCCGGAGCCTCGGTGGTTGCCGCTGCCGCTGTTGCCTGCTGTACGGCCACGGCCGCCGGCCGGTCGGCCGACCCGGTGGCCTGCGCTGTGACGGCAGCGTTGGCCGGTCCGGCGACGGACGCGACAAGCAGTACGGACCCGACGAGCGCCCTCGCCAGCCGCTGTGAAGGGCCGCCCAGGGGGACGCGCCCGGGCAGCCCGACGCCGCGGGCCGCGCTTCTGGCCTCGACGAGCACGCAGATCGTGAAGTGCAGCCAGGCCAGCCAGGCAATGCCCGCCAGGATCGTGATGACCTGGTCGGCGCCGATCTGCTGGGTGAGGTCGTCGCGGGTCGGCAGCGACGTCGGGATCGGCGGAGCGCCGTCCAGCCACCACAGCAGTGCGGGCACGCCGGCGACCAGGGCGAGCAACGCGAGCAACGAGCCCGCGGCCCGCAACCAACCGCCCTCGCGGCGCCGCCGCTCATTGCCGCTCGGCTGCTGGAAGCGCTCCGGGCCGATCGTCGGGGTGGATGTCTGCGTCACGGGTCCTCCGCGTCGATTCCGGTGGCGGCCCGAGCCGTGGCCTCGCCACGTACGGGCATCTCTTGCTTGCCGATCAGGGAGAGCAGCGCGGTCGGCTCTTCGTCCTCCGCCACGACGGTGATGGTGCCGGCGTCGGCGTCGGCCCCGACGTCGCCCGCGGCGTAGCCGAGACCGACGAGATAGCCGCGCGCCCGCGCCTCGGCAGCGGCGGTGTCGAGCTGCACCACTCCGGTCGCGCGGAGGTGCGCGACATCGATCTCCGCGGCGCCCGCTCGCGCGGCCTGCTCGACGTCGTCGAGGATGCGCTGTCGCGCGTTGAGCGCGTTGCCGCCATCGATGACGAGCCCGGCGATCACGAAAAGAGCCAGCGCCATGCCGACCACGAACACGGCGAACGCGCCGCGCTCCGGCTGCGAGCGCAGCGCGCTGAGTCGATCCCGCAGCCCGATCATCCGGTCCTCCGGAAGGTGTCGAGCGGCGCGGAGCTCTCGCCCGTCACCCGCGTCGATCCGGGCAGCCCGATGAAGCCCAGGCCGTTCCACGGAACCGTGCACTCCAGCTCGGCCGTGATGGTGCCCCCGGCGACGAACGCGCCGGTCAGCTGCACCGGTTCGCAGGTGGTGCCCGCGGGGACGGAGTCGCGGACCACGTCTCGGGCCGCGTCGATCGCCGCGGCTGGGTCGCGCTCGAACGATGCGGCGCGTACGGCGTCGCGCGCGGCCGACTCGACCTCGCCGCGGACGTCGACGTAGCGGCCCATCGCCACGATCAGCACCACGAACGCGAAGAGCACCGGCGCGAGCACCACGACCTCGACGGCCATCGACCCGCGCTCCCTGATCGTCACGGCACATCGGGGCGGAAGCTTTCCATCGGGCCTTGCACGGTCTCCGAGACCGAAGGCGTGAAGCCGGGGATGACCTCGACTGCCGTGCCGCTCACGGTGGCGCGCACCTGGTCGCCGATGCGTACGACGTCGACGTCGACGCCGAGCAGCACCTTGCCCCCGAGCGCCTCCGCGTAGTCGCGGCCGCGGTCCTCGCCCTGGTCGAGCGCGGGATCGGTGCCGCCCTCGATCCGGGCGACCCGGGCGGCCTCCCGGGCGGCGGCGGACGCCACCTGGCTGGCGTGCCAGCTCATGGCGAACTGCACCGCCAGGAAGACGATGAACATCATCAGCGGTGCATACATGGCGAGCTCGAGGCTGTTCGCCCCGCGCTCGTCGCGCAGCCTCCGCAGACGGGTCACCGGATCAGGTGCCCGGCGTGTTGGTGATGTCGATCTGGTCGGCCTTCTCGGTCACCTTGTCGTAGATGACGGTGCCGACGCCGATCGCGAGCACGGCGAGCACCGCCGAGATGATGACCCACTCGAGCGCCGTGGCGCCGCGCTCGAGGTCGCCGGAGCGGATCTTCTCGTAGCGGGCCCGGACGTCGAGCAGCAGCCACCCGACGGGGGTGCTGGGCGAGAGGACGTTCATGGTGGTGCCTTTCCTGTGGTTGTGCCCGTCAGCCCATGACTCGGGCGACGGCCGGATAGGTGAGGAACAGCAGAAAGCCGGCGGCGAGCAGCATCTGCGCCACGAGCATCGACTGGGAGCGCTCCTGGGCGCGGCCCTCGGCCTCGGCAAGCTCGCGGCTGCGCAGCGACCCGGCCCGGGCGGACAGCGACTCGCGCACGCGGGCCCCGTCTTCGGCGACGAGGGCAAGGGCGGCGGCAAGGTCGCGCAGCTCCTCGATGCGCAGCTCTTCGCCGAGCTCGCCGAGCGCGGCCCACGGAGTGATGCCCTGCAGTCGTGCTGTCGAGAGGGTGTCGCGGATGCGGACCATCGCCCAGCCGTCGCTGACCGCGGCCGCGGACTCGAGTGCCTCGGGCACGCCCCTGCCACCGGACAGGTTCATCGCGACCAGGTCGAGGTAGGACCCGACAACGTGCCGGAAGGCTCGGCGCCGCTCCTCGGCCTGGCTGCGGACCTGCAGGGTCGGGACAACCGCGGCGACGACGGCGCAGAGCAGCGCGATCCACAGCGGCGTCGGGCCGGACAGGCCTCCGCCCATGGCTGACAGGACGACCTGCGCCACGATCGGGACGATGAAGCCAGCGGCCGCGGCGAGCACGGTGACTGCCAGGTGGACGTCGAGCGAGCGGCCGAGCATGGACAGGTCGCCGCGCAGGGTGTTGAGCTCGATGCCCCGCTCCGCCAGCGCTCGGCGGACCCCGCCACCGAGGCGGCGCAGCCGCGCCGACTCGGCAGCACGGTGTGGGTCCGCGGCGACGATGCGCTCGGTGCGCAGCCGTCGCCGGTCACTGTCGAGACGGATCAGACCGGCGGCCGGGTTGGCCTTCTGCGGCGCGACGACGCGGGTCAGCATGAGCAGGCCAAGCCCGACGACGGCTCCGGACAGCAGCACCAAGGTCATGCCGCACCCCCCGTCCGGTCGGCCGTGGCGACGAGGAACCGTCTCCGGCACCTCGAACCGCGACAGCCGACGCAGCCACAGGAAGCCGGCGCCGAACAGCGCGACGATTAGTGCGAGCACGACCTGACCGGTCGCCGATGTGTAGGGCTCGACGTAGCTCCGGTTGAACAGCACCAGCCCGAGGACGAACACCAAGGTGATGACGACGACGATCTGCACCGACCGCCGCGTGCTGCGCCGCCCGGCGGCGACGCGCTGGCGCATGTCGAGCTCGGCGCGAGCCGACCCGGCGAGCGACGTGAGTACGGCCCGCAAGCCGGGGCCGCGCAGCCGTGCGTTGAGGATGAGTGCGGCGACGACGAGGTCGGCCGACGGGTCATTGAGGTCGTCGGCGAACCGCTGCAGCGCCGTGGGCATCGGCACGCGGACCCGCAACCGGTCGGTGAGCAGGCGGAGCTCGGGTGCGATGGCCGGCGAGGCCGCATAGGCGGTGGCCGGGATCGCCTGCTCCAGGCCGACGGCGCCGGCGATCGTGTCACGCAGGGACTCGGTCCAGGACGCCAGTCCCTCGAGGCGCGCGATCTCCATCCGTTCGGCATTGGCTCCGCCGAACATGGCCGGCCAGAAGGCCACGAGCAGGCCGACGGAGATGGCTGCTACCGGCCACTGGGTCACCACGAGAGTGAGGACGCCTGCGGCGATGCCGGCCAGACCCAGCCGGCCCAGCCGCTCGGCGATGGGCTGGCCGCCCTGCAGCTTCGGTGTCCGCTCCGTACCCCGCAGGGCGGTGACGAGCAGCAGGACGCCGGCGCCGACGAGGGCGCCCAGCAGCACGATGAGCAGAAGGTCGGTGCTCATGCTGACCACCGCTCCGCGAGCCGCGGCTTGTAGCCCACGTCGATGAGCTCGTCCATGCAGGAGATCTGCGCGGCCGGCAACGCCACGCCGTCGGGTCCGGCGGCGAAGACCTCGCTGGACAGGACCTGCCCGTCGACGCCGTTGACCTCGCGGATGCTCGACACGTAGCGCCGCAGCCGACCGCCCTGCGCATAGTCGTTGCGCTTGGTGCAGAAGACGACGAAGTCGAGCGCGCCCGCGATCAGCATGTTCGTGGCGTCGACCGGGAGCCGCTCCTGCGACTGCAGGGCGTAGGTCTTGATGCGGTTGAACACCTCGACCGAGCTGTTGGCGTGGATCGTCGAGAGCGAGCCGTCGTTGCCCTGCGTCATCGCGTTGAGCATGGTGACGATCTCGTCGCCCAGCACCTCGCCGACGATGACCCGGCTGGGGTTCATGCGCAGGCTGCGCCGGACGAGGTCGGCCATGGTGATCGCGCCCAGGCCCTCGGAGTTGGGCAGCCGCTCCTCGAGTGCGACGACGTTGGGGTGCAGGTCGGCGAACTCACCGAGGCCGAGCTCGAGCGCTCGCTCGACCGTGATGAGTCGCTCGTGCGCGGGGATCTCGTTGGCGAGCGCGCGCAGCATGGTGGTCTTGCCGGCGTTGGTCGCGCCGGCGATCATGATGTTCTTCCGGGCCGCGACTGCGGCCGACAGGAAGGCGGCGACGTCCTCGGTCATCGACCCGATAGTCTGACCAGGTCGTCGAGCATGACCTTCGACAGTCGCGAGCGCCGGATGGAGATGGCCGGGCGGGCCGTCACGTCCATGACCGCGGACAGCCGGCTGCCGTCGGGAAGTCGCAGGTCGAGCTGTGGGTTGGCCGAGTCGAACGGCCGGCTGGACAGACCCGAGTAGGCGCCCAGGATCTGGATCAGCTCGACCAGCTCGTCGTCGCTGTCGGCGACCGGGTCGCCGAGCACCTCGCGACCGTCGGCGTACGACACGAACACCTGGTCGCAGCCGTTGATGTCGACGTTCTCCACGTCGGGATCGTCGAGGAGCGGCTGGAGCCGGCCGACACCGAACAGCGCGGCGTGCACGCCGGCGGAGAGCTCCGCCTCCACGTCGTGGGTGAGGGGGGTGCGGCCGGCCGCGATCTCGGAGCGGCGCATGGCCGTCGAGCACCCGGGCGATGACCGCGCGGGCGAACTGTCGCTCGTCCTCGGTCGACATGGGTGCGATGCCGTTGAGGGCATCCTCACGGCGCTGCCGGGCGAGGGTGTCTGCCACCTCCTCGCGGAAGCGGCGTACGAGCGTCTGGTCCACGGTCGGGCTCCGGTCGGTGGGTTCTAGTGCAGGACTGGGGAGGGCGCGCCGGCGAAGCGGGTCACGCCTTGCGCGAGCTCACGGGCGGAGCGCAGCAACAGCGAGCGCTGCAGCGACCGCTGGCCACGCCCGGCTAGCGTGTCGGCGGCCTTGGGGTCGTGGGCGATGCGGCCGAGCACGGTGACCGGCAGCTCGGCGTACTGCAGCAGTCGGTCGAGGTCGCGGGTGGCGGCCGCGTCCTTGATGTCGGTCTGGATCGCGACGCCGACGCGGACGCCGCCGGGCAGGCCGAGCTGGAGAGGGGCCTGCAGCCAGCGCAGCCGCTCGCGCAGATGTGCGTAGGACTCCAATGTCGGATGCACCAGGAAGACGACGGCGTCGGCCGCGGCCAGCACCGGCATGGTCGGCGACCCGGGCACAACCCGGCCGCAGTCGACGATGGTGTCGGTGCCGGACAGTGACCCGAGCGCGTCTGCGAGCAGCGGCCAGACCGGGCCGATGCCCGTGACCTGCTCGGGCGAGCTGACGCCGAGGAGGAGGTCGAGGCCGCCGTCGGCCCGCTGGATGTGCTCACGCACCTCGCCGGGCTCGAGACCGCGCCGCGCTGCGGCCGCGAGCGACAGCAGCCCGCGCTCGGCGTCGAGCGGACCCTGGTCGGGAGTGCGGTGCCGAAGGGCCAGGTCGCCGCCGCTCGGGTCCATGTCGGCGACGACGACGTCGCGCGGCCAGATCGCGCCGAGGGCGACCGCTGCGGTGCTGACCCCCGGCGATCCCTTCGCCGAGGCGAGTGCGACGAGCATGCGGCTCAGCCCTGCCCGGTGAGCGGCTCGCCGCGGGCGACGAGCACGAGGTGGAGCTCGCCGGCGGCCGACGCTGAGGCGATCGCCGGCGCGTCACCGCGGTTGACCTGCAGCGTGATGCGGGTGCCGGCGCTGGCACCCAGCGACTCATTCTCGGACTCGACCTTGCCGATCACGCGGACGCTGCCCACGATGACGTCGGCGCCCTCGTCCGTGGCCCGGACGCACGTCGACCGTGTCGCCGAACCTGAGGCCACCCGCAGGCATCTGGCCCGCTGGGAGCGCGACGCCGACCGCCACCTTGCCCTCGGCGACGGCGGGGGTGTCGGTGATCATCGTCGAGTCGAGCAGCTGCCCCGGCTGGACGGTGATCGAGGTGTACTTGCCGATCAGCTGTTCGGCCTGCGAGGCGGGATCAGCGTGTCGACGTCGCTCGCGACGGGCGTGTCGTCGAAGTCGCTCGGCCGTGATCTGCGTATCCGGCCGGGATCTCCCGCGCGGCCACCAGGACCGGCACGCGCTCGTCGACGCGCAGCGCCAACAGGCCGGCCACCGCGGCACCGCCGATGATGAGAAGTACGGCCAGCGCCGCGAGCGCGGGTCGGCGCTCACGGGGTGGGGAAGGGAGCCGCTCGGCGGGCTTTACGCGTCTTAGTGCTACGGATCGCCGCGGTCTTCGCGCGCCCGCTGGCGGTCACGCGCGCCGTCGGCTGTGGAGGGGGTTGTTGTCGTTGCCATGCACTCGTCCCGCGTCCATGCCAAGGCTGGGCTCGGCGACAATGGGCCGCGGGGAGGATAGCCAACAGCCCGGCGATGAGCCTAATCGACGTACTCTATGACAGACCGCACACCCTGGCGTCGACGACCGACAGCACAGCCTGCCAGGCGGCGGCCCCGAAGGGAAATTCCGGTGCGCTTGACGCTGACAGTCACCGACCCGCAGGTCGGCGACCGCCGTGACGTCCTCGTGGAAACGTCGAGCCCGACGTGCCCGTCTCCGCGGTCGCCGCGGAGCTGGTCGCGCTGGTCCGCGGCGTCGCGCGGGGGCCCTGTCGTCGGCGGCGCGACGGTGCTCCGCTTCCCGGCGGCCGCGTGAGCACCTCGACCAGTGCTGCCCGGCTCTTCCTGGACGGCGACCGAGCTTGACGGGTCGCTTCGAGTCGCCAAGTCACCGCTGCGCGACGGCGCGCTGGTCAGCCTCGACGACCCGTCGGGCTGCATCCTGCCGTGAGCCCGACGGCGTCGTCGAGGTCCGCGTCGTCGCGCGGGCCGTCCGCTGGGCTCGTGCACCGGCTCGGGCCAGGCGATGCGGTAGTCGGGTCGGCCGAGCCGCTGTGCCGACGTGCAGCGGCGCGGGTTCCGCGAGCTTGCCGCGACGCTCGTCGTCGACGTGGCCGGGCGTGCGACCGTACGCCCATACGACGGCAGTCGACATCGACTCGACGGCGAGCCGCTGACCGACGAGGCGCCCTGGCAGTCCGGACGCGCTAGCTCACGGATCGGCGACGCGCTGCTCGAGCTCAGCAGCCCGACCCTGCCCGACGCGGCGCTCGAGCCGTCCGAGGACGGCGCCGGGCCTCGACTACAACCGGCCGCCGCGGCTGCTGCCGCCGCTGCGCAAGACCGAGTTCCGGCTGCCGATGCCGCCCGGCGGAACCCGACCAAGCGGCCGATCCCGATCGTCATGATGCTGACGCCGCTGCCGCTGGCGGTGGCGATGGTGGCATTGCACTGCACAACCCGCGGCTACGCGCTGTTCGCGATCTATGACGCCGATCACGTTCCTGGCCAACTACTTCATGGACCGCAAGACCGGCCGCAAGCAGCACATCCAGAAGGTCAAGGAGTACGAGGAGCGCAAGGCGCAGATCGAGGCCGACGCCCAGGAGGCCCTCGTCGCCGAGCGGCAGGCCCGGCGCACCGACTGCCCCGACCCGGCGCCTCGTGCTGCTCACCGCCGTCGGCCCGCGCGCCCGGCTGTGGGAGCGGCGCCGCCACGACCCCGACCACCTGCTGCTGCGCGTCGGCACCGCCGACCTGCCGAGCGAGGTGCACCTCGAGGACCCCGAGCAGCTCGAGCACCGGCGCACCGTCACGTGGACGGCGCCCGACGTGCCGGTCACGGTCCCGCTGCCGGAGCGCCGCGTGCTCGGCATCGCCGGCCGCGGTGACCTGCCGCGGTCCGTGGCCCGCTGGCTGGTCGACGCAGGCCGCGGTGCTGCACAGCCCGCGCCGACGTGCAGCTCTACGTGCTCACCGACTCGTCCGGCGCGGCCCGACTGGGAGTGGGTGCGCTGGCTGCCGCACGCCCGCCCGGCGCTCGGGCCAGGACACCGTGACACTGATCGGCACCGACGCCGAGACGGTCGCCCGCCGGATCGCCGAGCTGCTCCAGGTCGTCCAGGCGCGCACCAAGGCGCGCGTCGGGCCCGGAGGTCCGTCGGCCGTCACGTTCGGCCAGCCGGACATCGTCGTGGTCCTCGACGGCGCCCGCCGGCTGCGCTCGCTGCCGGGCGTCATCCAGATCCTGCGCGACGGCCCGGCGGTCGGCGTCTACTCGATCTGCCTGGACAGCGACCAGCGGCTGCTGCCCGAGGAGTGCGACGCGGTCGTGCGTCGAGACCGCCGAGGGCCTCACGGTGCGCCAGCAGCGCACCGACGTGGTCGACGGCGTACGGCCCGAGCTCGTCACCTCGGCCGTGGGCCGAGCGGGTCGCCCGCGCCCTCGCCCCGGTACGCGACGTCACCGGCGGCGAGGAGGACGCCAGCTCTGCCGCCGTCGAGCCGGCTGCTCGACGTGCTCGGCGTCGAGCCGCCCGACGGGCGACGCTGTCGCGGCCCGCTGGTCGCTCGGCCGGCCGGTCGACCGAGGCCGTGATCGGCGAGTCGTACGACGGCCCGTTCGCGCTCGACATGCGCCGCGACGGCCCGCACGGCCTGGTCGCCGGCACCACCGGCGCCGGCAAGTCCGAGCTGCTGCAGTCGATCGTCGCCTCGCTCGCGGTGGCCAACCGGCCCGACGCCATGACCTTCGTGCTCGTCGACTACAAGGGCGGCGCGGCGTTCAAGGACTGCGTCGACCTGCCGCACACCGTCGGCATGGTCACCGACCTCGACACCCACCTCGTCGAGCGGGCGCTCGAGCTCGCTCGGCGCCGAGCTCAACCGCCGCGAGCACATCCTGGCCGACGCGGGCGCCAAGGACATCGAGGACTACATCGACCTGCTCCCGCGACGCGCCCGGGCCTCGCGCCGACTGCCGCGGCTGCTCATCGTCATCGACGAGTTCGCCTCGATGGCGCGCGAGCTGCCCGACTTCGTCACCGGCCTGGTCAACATCGCGCAGCGCGGCCGCTCGCTCGGCATCCACCTGATCCTGGCCACCCAGCGGCCCTCGGGCGTGGTCTCCCCCGAGATCCGCGCCAACACCAACCTGCGCATCGCGCTGCGGGTCACCGACGCCGTCGGAGAGCTCCGACGTCATCGACGCCCCCGACGCCGGCGCGCATCCAGAAGTGCACGCCCGGCCGCGCCTACGTGCGGCTCGGGCACGCCTCGCTGGTCCCGTTCCAGTCCGGCCGGGTCGGCGGCCGCCGCCCGGGCACCGCGCACGACCGGCGACGCGGCCGGCCGTGGATCGTCGACGCTCGACTGGCCGCAGCTGGCCCAGCCGTCCCGGTGCGGCCCAAGCCGCACGTCGCAGGACGACGCCGAGGTCACCGACCTGACGGTGCTCGTCGACGCGATCCGCGCGGCCAACGAGCGGCTCGGCCTCGCGCGCGCAGCACAGCCCGTGGCTGCCCGCGCTGCCCGACGCGCTGCTGCTCGACGAGCTGCGACCGAGCTCGTCGACACGCGGACGCCCAGCGTCGACCGAGCACGCTGTCCTCGTCGGTGCCGTACGCGCTGGAGGACCTGCCCGGCCAGCAGGCGCGGCGGCCGGCGGCCATCGACTTCGCGACGTTCGGGCACCTCTACGTGCTCGGCTCGCCGCGCAGCGGCCGCTCGCAGGCGCTGCGCACCATCGCCGGCTCGCATCGCTCGCACGCACTCGTCGCGCCGACGTGCACCTCTACGGCATCGACTGCGGCAACGGCGCGCTGCTCCCGCTGGCCGACCTGCCGCACTGCGGCGCCGTCGTGCAGCGCACCCAGACCGAGCGGGCCGCCCGGCTGCTCACCCGGCTGTCGGCGGAGGTCGGCGCGGCGCCAGGAGCTGCTGGCGGAGCGGCGGCTTCGCCGACCTCACCGAGCAGCGCCGGTCCGTGCCGGCCCGACGAGCGGCTGCCGCACATCGTCGTGCTGCTCGACCGCTGGGAGGGCTTCCTCAGCACCCTCGGCGAGGTCGACGGCGGCGCGGCTCGGCGACGAGATGCACGAGCTGCTGCGCGAGGGCGCGAGCGTCGGCGTCCACCTCGTCATCGCCGGCGACCGCAGCTGCTGTCCGGCCGGATGTCGCGTGCTCACCGAGGACAAGCTCGTGCTGCGGCTGACCGACCAGACCGACTACAGCCTGGCCGGGCTCAACCCCAAGAAGCTGCCCGACGAGATCGCGCCAGGGCGCGGCTTCCGCGCCGACGGCGCGGTCGAGACGCAGGTGGCGCTGCTCGACGACGACCCGTCCGGGCAGGGCCAGGCGGCGGCGCTGCGCGCATCGCGGCAGCCGCCCGAGAACGCGACCGCGGACGTGCCGCGCGCCGACGCGACCGTTCCGCGTCGACGTGCTGCCGAGCCGGCTCGGTTCGACGACGCCTGGAAGCTGCGCGACGACGACAGTCGCGCGGCCGCTGTTCGGCCTGGTCGGCGTCGGCGGCGACGAGCTCATCGGCCACTCGGCCCGGACCTCGCCGCGGGGACGCCGACCTTCCTGGTCGCCGGGCCGCCGAAGTCGGGTCGGTCGACGGTGCTGCTCGACGATGGCCAAGTCGTTCCTGGCCGGCGGCGCCGTCAGCGGTTGATCGTCGCGCCGCGCCCGTCGCCGCTGCGCGACCTGGCCGGCATCGCCGGCGTCGCGGCGGTGCTCACCGGTGACGACCTGACCGAGGAGGAGCTGACCGCGGCGCTCGACGCCGGCCGGGTCAGCCCGGTCGCGCTGGTCATCGACGACGGCGAGCTCTTGAGGACTGCTCGGCCAAGCAGACCTTGCGCGACCTCGTCCGGTCGGCGTGCCGACCGGGGCATCGGCATCGTCCTCGGCGGCAACGCCGAGGACGTCGGCGGTGGCTTCTCCGGCTGGCAGGTCGACGTGCGCAAGGACCGGCAGGGCGCGCTGCTGTGCCCGCAGAACATCACCGATGGTGACCTGGTCGGTGTCCGGCTCGCGCGCTCCTCGGTCGGCGCGCCAGGTTCAGCCCGGCCGGGCGCTGCTCCACCTCGGTGACGGCGAGCTGGTCACGGTCCAGGTGCCGCTGCCCTGACGGGCGGCCGGCGATGAGCGTCAGAAAGCCTTGAAGACGATTGTCCAGGACACGATCAGGAAGGCGACGAACCCGAGGAAGGGCAGCGGCCGGAACCCTTGGCCGGAGCCTCGGCGGGGCACACCAGGGATGGTGTGCCCGGTGCGGAACGCCACGCCCAGCACGACGACAAGTAGGAGACTTTCGACGATCCAGCCGGTGGCGCGCAGGGCCGCGACCGTGTCGGCGGAGGCGCCGGCCCGCTCGGGGATCACGATGAGGCAGGCGCCGGCGATGCACACCAGCGCGATCAACCAGTTCTGAGCCGTGGTGAACGGGTAGTCCTGCTGCACGCCAGACGGCGTGCGCCGGGTGTCGCTCATCGGTGGGACGTCACCAGTGACTGGATCTCGGCGACCGGCACTGCGGTGTTTGCCCAGGGGCTTTCGAGCTGGGTGGGCACGCCGGGCACGGTGATGGGGGCACCGGCGTCCTCGAAGCGGATGTCGTAAACGAGGCGGGCCTGCGCGGCGTAGGCAGGAGACCCCTCGGCCGCCGTCGCGGATCCGGCGACCGACGCCCGCCGGTAGACGTAGGAGCACGCCTCACTGGCAGCGGTGGCAAACGGGCAGGTCAGCACGGCGCTGCCGTCGCCCGGGTCGACCTCGACGCGGGACGGGGTGGCGATGGCGACCACGCCGAACGCCGAGCTGCCCACGATCTCCGCGTCGGTGGGACCGTCGACCCACCACCACGTGTCCAGCGTGACGATGGTCCGCTGCGGCGGGTTGAAGGCAAGCGTGAAGCCGGGCAGGTCGATCTCACCCAGCGCCTGTCGGGCCTGGGTGATGATCGGTGGCTCGCCGCCGCCGGTGCTCCACCACCAGGTGTCCGTGGACGAGCCGTCCGGGTTTCGGCAGCTCCTGAACGCGACATGGGCATCGGGCGACGGCTTTGGCACGCCTGCGAGCTGGGTCGGGTCCTGGACCGCCGCCGGGTCGTTGCCCCAGCACGGCGTCGAGCCGTAGCAGAACTCGTCGAACGGAGCCTGCGACAGGTCGCAGGCCGGCCCCTCGCCGCCCCCGCCGCCGCCCCCGCCGCCACCGTCCTCGCCGCCCGGGCAGACGGTCTTGTAATCGACCCCTCCGCCGGGCAGATCCACGATCTCGAACCAGCACCCGGGAGGCTGCGCGGTCGCCGTGACGGTTCCCTGTGTCGCCACGACGGCGGTGAACAGCAGGAGCAGCGTTCCCAGAACTCGTACGATCCTGAGCCGCGACATGGTGGTCAGCACGTGAACGTGACCTCCTCCTGGGGCACCCAGCGGGCCACCAGCCAACCGCCGTCGGTGCGCTGAAGCTCGATCGAGATCGCGAAGGGTGTTGCCTGGGGCGTGGGCGAAGGCAGGCCCGGGGGGACCTGGATCTCCCACGAGTTCTGGTCGACGCAGGCGTCGACCAGTGCCGAGTCGCCTTCGACCTGGATGTCGAGGTCCCCGAAAGTGGGCTGACCGGAGCGACGCGTCCCGTTGTCGATGTTGCCCTGCACGTTGTTGATGTCCATCTCGATCACCGTGTCGACGGCGACCGCCTCGAACGGCGCCCGGTCGGTCGACGGCGTGTTGTGCGCGGTGACGAGCACATCCCAGTAGGCCCGGTAGGCGGCCTCGACGGCAGCCTCGTCGTCGGATACGGTCGCGGTGGCCGCGGGCGAACTGGCGGTGCCCAGGCCGGTCGGCTCGTCGGGGCTCCCGCCGCAGGCCGCCAGGCCTGCGATCAGGGCCGCGGCGAGGACGACTCGGACGCGCCGGACTTGCACGGACATGAGCGGGATTCTACCCATCGGCCCTATGTGCCTGCCAAACGCTCGTAGACGGGCCGCAGGGTGTCGAGCAGCCATCGCTGGGTCGGCTCGGGCACGTCGCTGAGCGCCACGATCTGTACGGGATGCGCGGGCGCCTGCCGCACGACCACGCCGTGCAGCGCGTCCGCGGCGCCCCGGGAGGCCTGCACAGCGTCGATGCCGTCACCGACGTCGTAGACGACGAGGAGCTTTTCGCGGGCGTCCTCGACCTGGTAGCGGCAGACCCACAGCCGGCGTAGCCGCCCGACGCCGCTCGCCTGCTCGACCAGCGCGTCACCGAGCGACGTGGTCGTCGCCGGGGCGTCGCCGAACTGCGTACGAGCCCCGGGGGAAACGGCACCGCGAGCGGCCTCAGCTGCTCGCGGTATTCGGGGGAGACGACCAAGGCCTGCGGGCTGCCCGGCTCCACGAGCAGGCCGGTGAGCGACGGCAACACCTCGAGGAGCTTGGCCACCGGTGCCTGCACCAGCCGCGAACCCTCCGGCAGCATCGTCGCGGCCCGGGCCTGGTCGACCCATGCCATCGCAAAGTCCCCGCCCTCTCCGGCCACGACCATCGGCGACTCGCCCTGCGGGGTGTCGCGCACCGCGAACAGCACGACGGCGTCCAGGAACTGCCACTTTGACGCGAACAGCGGCGGCGGTGTCTCGGACCCGGTCATGTCGACTCTCGGTGGGAGGGGTTGCGGATGGGGGTGCGTGCGCGCGGTTGGGCCCGCCAAGCGGCCCACCACTCGTCGCGCCTGCGGCTGGCCCGCCGGTCCCGCTTCTTCGGCCCGCCCGAGATGCCCGTGCCGTCGCGCTGGTCGAGCAGCGAGGTGACGCCGTTGGGCAGCTCGCGAACCGTGATGTAGTCGGGCAGCTCGAACTCGGCCCGTACTGCTTCGAGGTCGATGGGGTAGACGAGCTCCAGCGTGTAGAGGCCGCCGTGCGGCCCGGTCTCGAGCGACCAGCTCTTACGGACGACGTTTCCGCGGTCGCGCTCGCTGGCCACGATGGGGTCGAGATGAGTCGGCGACGTCGCACCTGCTGGGCTCATCGGCCAGACCCCGCCTGCTCGAAGTCCCACGGGACGGTGACCACGCCCGCCGCAGTCTGGTGCAGCCGCGGACCGGAGCCGGCGACCTGGCTGTCGGTGGGGATGCCGCGGTCGACCCGGGTCGAGGGCTCCAGTCGGATGACCGAGCCGTCCGGCCAGTCGACGACGAGCTGTCCCCGGTCGTTGAGGCTCGCCGGCAGCGAGTTGCCGGCACCGTCGATGGCGTTGATCTCGCCGGCGACGACCCGGTTGTTGAAGTCGGGCACGTAGTGCTGCGTGGCGCCGCCGGCGCCGTACTGCGGGTTGGCGCTCGTGTGCGACGTTGCTGCGGGAATGTCGGACGCAGTCTCGAACGTCACGACCTGAGTGCGGTCGCCATAGGTGGCGCTTGGCGCCACCTGTGTCGCCTCCCACATCGACGAGGCGTCGTTGCCGTAGGCGGCGGCGGTGCCTTCGGGCACGGCGAAGCCGCTCGTGCCCGGCCAGCCGGCTTCGATGCCCGTGCCCGAGGCGAGGGTGTCGTTGCCCCATGCGTCGACGCCCGAGTAGGGGCCGTAGCCCTGCCAGAGCTCGGCGGCCCGAGCAGGGTTGGTCGCGCCCACGTCGGCGACGTGCGCGGCCCAGGCCGAGTTGACCGCGCCGGACCGTGCGTCGCCCATCGTGCGGACGAAGGCGCTCACCGACTGGGTCCACGGCGCGTCGCCCGCGGCGCGGAACGCGTCGGGCAGTGTCGACCACATGGCGTCGAGAGCGGGCAGCGCGCCTTGCCGGAACCGCTGCGCCATGCGCGTGAACCCCGTCAGGGCCGTGCGCGCGGAGCCAAGGACGTGGGCGCCGGCACCGAGCAGTCCCCCCGCACGGAACGCGTCGGACAGCGCCCCGAGGGTCGTGAGGCCCCTGGTGCCGGGGATGCAGTCGAGCGCGGCGAAGGCGACGGCCCACAGGGACGCCTTGCCTTGCATGTATTTCATGATGGTGTCGGCGAGCACGATGAGGGCTGCGGCGAACACCACCCAGGCAAGTGGCCCGCCGATGATGAGCACGACGATGCCGAGGACCGCGACGACGACCTTGGCGATCGAGACCACGGCGTCCCAGACCTGCGCGGCGAGGTTGCCGAGGTCCTCCCAGAACGAGTTGGGCGGGATACCGGCGTCGGCGGCGTCGCGGATGCGCTCATCGGCACGGTCGGCCGACTCGTCTCGCAGCGCTGCGGCCTCTGCGGCCATGCGCTTGGCCAGGTCGAGTGCCTCGTTCGCATCGCCGAGGGCGGCCTCGGCGCCGGCCACCCGCTGCTGTGCGGCGGCGTGGTTGCGGACCGCGGCACGGACCGCGGCCTCGTCCGGCGGCTCGGCGTGCTGGGCGGGAGCGTCGGCGGCCGCCTGGTTGAGCCGGTCGACGCTGCTGGCGGACAGCCCGAGGGCGGACTCGGCACTGGCGAGGCTCGACTGCGCGGCGGCCAGCTGGTCGCGGGCGGCGCGGCCGTCGGCGAGAGCCCGGTCGGCCTGGTCCTGTGCGGTGGTCAGGTCGCCGGCCCAGCCGGTCAGCGCGTCGGAGCACTGGTGGTAGGAGTCGGCCAGCTTGTGCAGCTGGGCGGGCAGCTCGCCGATAGCGTCACGGAACACGTCACCGGCCGCGCCGATCCAGGACAGCACGGCCTGGTCGCCGGCCACCGAGCGCACGTCGCGCTCCGCGCTGGCGGCGTCGTCGCCGAGGGTGTCGATCGCGCGAGCCATCTCCCGCACCCGCCACGGGTCCCCGGGCGTGGGGTCGCGGTCCAGGTCGAGGACCCACCAGTCGTGCGGCCGGCTCATGACCCGACTCCCGTCGTCGTGGCGGTGACGAGCCGCAGCGTGCCGGTGATCGCGTCGAACATGTCGAGCAAGCCCTCGGCCAGCGGCAGCACCGGGCTGCTGCACGACACGATGACCACCGTGCTGGCGTCTGGGACGGGAGCGAAGGTCTGCATCTGGACCACCCGGACCCAGCCGGCGTCGTCGGGGAGCTCGACGTCCTCGACGCCGTGGGACCGGGCGCAAGGGCCGACCGCGGGAATGTCGACGGTCGTCACCTCGGTCCAGGTGTCGTCGTCGTGACGGGCGTCCTTGGGGGTCAGCCGCGCCACGAGCGGGGCCAGCCGGTCGGGATCGTCGGAGCGGGCGTCGAGCGGGCCGCGCACGAGCGACACGGTGACGCTCGCCGTGACCGGGCCGGCCTCGGTGGGCTCGATCATCGATGCGCAGTAGACCGCGCCGGCATCCCAGGCCCGGCGAGCCTGCTGGCGCAGGATCCGGGTGATCGCCGCGCGCTGTTCCCACAGCTGTGGGACCTCGCGGACACGCTGCTCGACGAGGGCGCGCAGCGCGTCGTCCCGGGTGGCCGGCTTGACGTCGACCTCGAACCAGCTGTCCGGCACGGACAGGGCGAACCCGACTGCTGGGCCCGAGCCCATTGCGGGTCCGCTCACTGTCCGCCGCCGCTGTTCATCGACTCCTCCAGCGAGGCACGGAGCTGGTCGTCGGCCTGCCGGTAGGCCTTGACCGACTCGCTGGCCATGCTCGCGAGCGTGCCGGCATTGGCGTCGATCTTCTTGCGGCCGTCGGACCAGTGACCCTCGAAGTGGTCCATGGCGTCGGCCACCTTGCCTGATCCCAGGTCGTCCTCGAAGCCGCGGACGAAGTCCCGCGTGGCGTCCAGCCGCGCCCTGATGCTCTCCAGGTTGGCGGCGAACGCCTCGAGCCCATCGAGGTCGACCTCGAGGCGGTCGGGCATGGAGGTCCTCCTGCCGTCACCCGACACGCCCGGTTCCGCGGTGGTCCGCGGGCACCGGGCGTGTCAGGACGTGCGGGTTACTTGTTGAGCGCCTGCGCGAGCTGCTCGTCGGCCTCGCGGAACGTCTTGGCCGCCTGAACGAGGTACTCGCCCATGCCGTCGAGGCCCTGGATGGTCTTGTTGGCACCATCGTTGAACTCGGAGTACGACGAGTCGAATGCCCGCGACGAGGCGTCGGTGACGTAGCCGCCGTTCACGAGGCCGTCGATGAGCTTCTTCAGCTCGCTGAGCTTGTTCTCGATGTCGGCCTGACCGTCGCGCAGCCGCTTGGCCGCGTCCTCCATGTCCTGGTACGTGACCTTGACGTTCTGACTCACGATCTTGACTCCTGAACCTTCGGCTACCCCTGTCAGCGGGCTGGCTACCGAGGGTTACATGCCGACTCGTCAAGATGCAAGAAAAGTGCTCACTTGTCCACATCGCCCACGACGAAGAACATCGACCCGAGCACCGCCACCAGGTCGGCCAGCAATGCACCACGGACGATCTCCGGGAGCACCGCGATGTTGTTGAACGAGGCCGACCGCAGCTTGAGCCGCCACGGGGTCTTCTCGCCACGCGACACCAGGTAGTAGCCGTTGATGCCGAGCGGGTTCTCCGTCCACGCGTAGGTGTGGCCCTCCGGAGCCTTCACCACCTTGGGCAGCTTGAGGTTGATCGGCCCTCGGGGCAGCGCCTGCAGCTCCTCGAGGCAGGCGTCGGCGATGTCGAGGGAGACCGCGATCTGCTCGGCGAGGCAGCTCAGCCGCGAGTAGCAGTCGCCGTCGGAGCGGGTCACGACCCGCCCTGGGCCGCCGGGCGCGAACAGCGACGGATAGGCGAGGTAGGGCTCGTCGCGGCGCAGGTCGAAGTCGAGGCCGCTCGCCCGGGCGATGGGCCCGGAGACGCCGTAGGCCTGGGCGATGTCGACGGACAGCTTGCCGACGCCGACCGTACGGGCGCGGAAGATGTCGTTGCCGAGCACGAACTCGGTCAGCTCGGGCAGCCGCTTGCGGACGTCGGCGACGGCTTGCCCGGCCCGGTCCAGCCAACCGGCCGGCATGTCCTCCTTGAGCCCGCCGACCCGGTTGAACATGTAGTGCATCCGGCCGCCGGACAGCTCCTCCATGACGTGCTGGAGCACCTCCCGCTCGCGGAACGAGTAGAAGATCGGCGTGATGGCGCCCATCTCGAGCGGGTACGACCCCAGGAACATCATGTGGTTGAGCACCCGGTTGAGCTCGGCGAGCAGAGTCCGCGCCCACACCGCCCGGACCGGCACCTCCATGCCGAGCATCCGCTCGACCGCCAGCACCACGCCGAGCTTCGTTGGCAAACGCCGACAGCCAGTCGTGCCGGTTGGCCAGCACGATGATCTGCCGGTAGTCGCGCACCTCGAAAAGCTTCTCCGCGCCGCGGTGCATGTAGCCGATGATCGGCTCGCAGTCCCGGATGACCTCGCCGTCCATCGTGAGCCGCAGGCGGAGGACGCCGTGGGTCGAGGGGTGCTGGGGACCGATGTTGAGCACCATGTCCGTCGTCGCGAGCTCGGCCGCACCAGCACCGATCCCCACGGTCGTCTGGGTCACGGGGCCCACTCTGCCATCTCCTCCCAGCGTCGACCGCGCATAGGCTTGGCGTGTGAGCCTTCCCGCCGATGCCGTGTTCGCCCCGCCTGGCGAGGAGTGGCAGCGCGTCCAGCCGGCGCTGGCCCGCATCCGCCGCTGGGTGCACCTCGCGACCCTCGCGGTTGTCGCCGCCATCTGCGTCGTGCTTGCGGTCGCTCTCGACGTGGGCTGGGTCGCCGGGCTGGGCCTGGCCGTCTGCCTGGTCTCCGCCGTCTGGGGCTGGTGGCTGATTGGTCGCCAGGTCGCGGCGTGGGGTTATGCGGAGCGGGACGAGGACCTGCTGATCACGTCCGGTGTGCTCTTCAAGCGGCTCGTCGTTGTCCCCTACGGCCGCATGCAGTTCGTCGACGTGAGCGCTGGGCCGCTCGAGCGCTGGGCCGGTGTCTGCTCGGTCCAGTTGCACACGGCCTCCGCGGAGAGCGACGCGACGATCCCCGGGCTCGACCCGACCGAGGCCTCAAGGCTGCGTGACCGGCTGGCCGAGCGCGGCAAGGCCATGGCAGCCGGACTGTGAGCACGTTGCCCGCACAGTTCCGCCGGCTGCACCCGATCACGCCGCTGCTGCGTGGCTGGAAGTGGCTCGCGGTCGGCGCGGTCATCGCGAGCCAGAACGCGATCCGCGAGGTGCGGTTCGCCGAGCTGCTCGCGATCCTGTTCGCGGTCGCGGTGGTCGGCGCGCTCGGTGGCCTGCTGTCGTGGTGGTTTACCCGCTACGGCATCGAGGGCGGCGACCTGCGGATCGACTCGGGCGTGCTCGTCCGGCGGTCGCGTCGCGTGCACCTCGAGCGGCTGCAGGCGGTCGATGTCGTACGGCCGCTCGCCGCCCGCATCTTCGGGGTCAGCGAGCTGCGTCTGGAGGTGGCCGGCGGGGCGGACTCGGAGGCACCTCTGGCCTACCTGTCCGCCACCGAGGCCTCGGCGCTGCGAGCCGAGCTGCTCGCGCGCGCGGCGGGTCTGGACGCCGCCACGCCGGAGGCGCCCGAGCGGCCGCTGCACGAGGTGCCGTTCCCGCGGTTGCTCGCGTCGACCTTCCTCACCTGGCCGATCATCCTGGGGTTCGTCGCCTCGTTCTTGCTGCTGGGGACCTCGTTGATCACCAACCAGTGGGTCGTCTTCGGTGCGCTGCTCCCGCTGTGGCTCGGCCTCGCCGGCGAGCTCTACCGCCAGCTGGTCCTCAGCTTCGGTTTCACCGTGGCCGAGTCGCCCGATGGCGTACGGATTCGCAAAGGTCTGCTCGACACGCACGCACAGACGGTGCCGCCCGGGCGGGTGCAGGGCGTGTCCATCCGGCGCCCTTGGTTGTGGCGCGGTCGTTGGGTGCGCGTGTTCGTCGACGTGGCGGGCTATGGCAAGGACGACCCGATCCAGAACCGCAGCTCGTCGACGCTGCTGCCGGTGGCCCCCTACGAGGTGGCGCGCCGCGTGCTGGCCGACGTGCTGCCGGGCGTCGACATCGACGCAGTGCCACTCCAGTCGGCACCGCGGCCGGCGCGGTTCCTCCGCATGAAGGGCGCTTCAGCGCTGGCCTATGGCTTCGACGACAAGGTCTTCGTGACCCGGCAGGGCTGGCTGCACCGCATCCTCACGGTGGTGCCGCACGCCAAGACGCAGAGCGTGCGCGTCACGCAAGGCCCGGTTCAGCGATGGCTGGGGCTCGCCAGCGTGCACGTCGACTCACCGCCGGGTCCGGTCAACGCGAAGGCGTTGCACCGGGACGCCGGTGAGGCAAGGGTCATCGCCGACGCGCAGGCGGCGCGGGCGCGTACCGCCCGTCGGCTCGACACCCCGGAGCGGTGGATGGCGCCGGCCTCAGCGAACGCCGAAGCGAGGCAGGTCGGTGAGCAGGCCGGCGAGGCGCCGCTCGCGGCTCTGGACGAGCCAGCCGAACCCGCCGAGACCTCCGACGTCTAGCAGTTCCCCGACCTCTGGAGGCGTGCTGCAGTGCGGCCGCATACTCGCGCGGCTGCGCTAGCGCGAGCTCTCGCGGCGGCAGCCGTCCGGACACGCCAAGCGCGCGGAGCGCGCGGCGCTGCGTCGTGAGCACCGTGTCGTCCACCTCGGCACGCGCCCCTGCTTCTGCACACGCGTCGAGCGCGACGTGGCTGGTGACGTCGCAGGAGCCGTCGGGCACCGGTTGCACGAGCTGACCGCCGCGGTAGCCCGCCAGCGTGCCGAACGGCGGACGGTCGTCGCGAACGTGCGCATAGTCGGCGGCAATCAGCGCCCCGCTGCGCACTGCGGCCACCAACCCTGCCCACGCGTCGTCACGCGGCCAGCCGATCTCGGCGCGGCTGCCCGGCTCGCTCCGCTGTCGAGCGGCCACCACGTGGCCAGCCAGTCCGCGTCGCGACCGCCAACGGGTTTCGCCCAGCGTTTCGCCGCCGGTCGCGGGGTCGACAAGAACTAGTCGTACGACTCCGTCGTCGTCGAGTTCGGCGACATCGACGGGAATGTTGTCCAGCCACTCGTTGGCCACGACCAGCACATCGTCGAGGGCGCTCGGCATGGCATCGGTCCAGTCCACCGCGGCCGTCAGGTTCTCCGGTCGGGCCGCGACCTCGACGCCAATGAGCTCGAGGCGCGGGCGCGCGTCGTGCAACGCAGTGAGCAGCTCGCCGCGGCCAGCGCCGACGTCGACCACGACCCGGGCACCCACGTCATCGGCCAGCCGGGCGAGCGCATGCGCGAAGGCGGGCGTCGCGTGCACTGACGTACGGAAGTGCCCGCCCGGCGCCTCGCGGCGGTAGAACCCGTCGGAGCCGTACAGCGCCTGCTCGGTCGCCGCCCGCCACCCGATGTGCGTCACGGCATCGAACAGTACGACGCGTCGCCAGGTACCCTGAGCCTCGCCCGACACCCGCGTCCGGTACCTCCGCAACGAGGACTGGAACCCGACCTGGCAGGCCTGCTTGACGCACACCAACCAGCCGCACCCCGCCCGGCTCCGGGTCGGGATCGTCGGCACCGGCCGGGTCGGCGCCGTCCTCGGCGCTGCGCTCGCCGCGGCCGGCCACCAGATCACCGCGGCCTACGGGGTTTCCGACGCCAGCCGCACGCGGGCCGAGTCGCTGCTGCCCGGGGTTCCTCTGGTGACACCCGCGGAGGTGCTCGCGCAAGCCGACCTCGCGCTGCTCGCGGTGCCGGACGACGTGCTGCCACAGCTGGTTGACGGCCTGGCCGGCACCGATGCCGTACGCCCTGGGCAGCTGATCGCGCACCCCAGCGGTCGATACGGGATCGGCGTGCTCGCCGCGGCGACCCGCGCCGGCGCGCTGCCGCTGGCACTGCACCCGGCGATGACGTTCACCGGCACGAGCCTCGACCTGTCGCGGTTGCACGGCGCCAGCTTCGGCGTCACGTCCCCGGAGCCGTTGCGCCCGATCGCCGAGGCACTCGTCCTGGAGATCGGCGGGGAGCCGGTGTGGGTCGACGAGGAGCATCGCGTGCTCTACCACGCGGCGCTCGCCCACGGCGCCAACCACATCGTCACGCTGGTCACCGAATCGCTCGACCTGCTGCGCGCCGCCGGCATCGACGACCCGGCCAAGGTGCTCGCACCACTGGTGTCCGCGGCGCTCGACAACGCGCTGCGTGACGGCGACGCCGCGCTCACCGGCCCGGTCGCCCGCGGTGACGCCGGCACCGTCGCCGCGCACCTGCAGGCGATCGCGGCCGTGTCGGACGAGTCGAAGGAGGGCTACGTCGCCCTTGCCCGGCTCACCGCGCTGCGCGCGCTCAATGCCGGGCGGCTCAAGGCGACCGAGGCCGAAGGGCTGCTCGAAGTGCTGGCCAACGGAGCCCGCACGTGAGCGCGCCGCGGCTCGCGCGCACCCGCGCCGAGCTCCTCGACCTGCGGTTCGAGCTCGCCGACATGCATGGCGGCGAGACCGCGGTCGTCATGACCATGGGCGCGCTGCACCACGGCCACGTAGCCCTCGTGCGGCAGGCGCGCAAGCTCGTCGGCCCTGAGGGCGTCGTGCTCGTCACGATCTTCGTCAACCCGCTTCAGTTCGGCGCCGGCGAGGATCTCGACCGCTACCCCCGCACGCTTCGACGACGATCTCGCGATCTGCGCCCGCGAGGGCGTCGACCTGGTCTTTGTGCCCAGCGAGAGCGAGATCTACCCCGAGGGACGCCCGCTCGTCACGGTTGACCCAGGTCCGCTCGCGGCCGAGCTCGAGGGCGCGTTCCGCCCTGGGCACTTCGCGGGCGTGCTGACCGTCGTCGCCAAGCTGCTCAACCTGGCCGTGCCGTCGGTCGCGGTGTTCGGCGAGAAGGACTACCAGCAGCTCACCCTGATCCGGCGCATGGTGCACGACCTCGACATGGGTGTGGAGATCGTGGGCGTGCCCACCGTGCGCGAGGACGACGGGCTGGCGCTGTCGAGCCGTAACCACTACCTCGATCCTGCGCAGCGGCGGGCGGCTGTCGCGTTGTCCCGCGCGCTGCGCGCCGGCGCAGCTAGCGGGCGCCGACGGGTCGGCCGCGACGCGCGCCGCTGCGACGGGAATCCTCGACGGCGAGCCGGGCGTTGCCGTGGAGTACCTGGAACTCCGTGACGCGGACCTGCGTCCAAATCCCGGGCCAGGCGAGGCTCGATTGCTGGTTGCCGCGCGGGTCGGCGAGACACGTCTCATCGACAACATGCCGGTCCTGCTAGGAAAGGCGTGACATGGCGCGTGTTCCGTACGATGCTGAAGTCCAAGATCCACCGCGCGACGGTGACGCAGGCCGACCTGCACTATGTGGGATCCGTCACAGTCGACGAGGACCTGCTGGACGCGGCCGACCTGCTGCCCGGCGAGAAGGTGGCCATCGTCGACGTCACCAACGGTGCACGCCTCGAGACCTACGTGATCCCGGGCGAGCGCGGCTCCGGGGTCATCGGCATCAACGGAGCCGCGGCGCACCTCGTGCATCCGGGCGACCTCGTCATCCTCATCGCCTACGGCCTGATGGACGATGCCGAAGCGAAGTCGTACGAGCCCCGCGTCGTGTTCGTCGACGAGGCCAACCGGGTCCTCCAGCTCGGCGGTGACCCCGCCGATGCGCCAGAGGGCAGCGGCCTGCTCCGCGGGGACAATCGCGCGTGACGCTGCGGCTGCCCCGGCGGCTCGTCGCCGCGCCGCCCGGGTGGGTGGCCCAGGCTGATGTGATCGTCGTCGGCAGTGGCATCGCCGGCCTCACCGCCGCCCTCGAGGCTCGCAAGGTCGGGCGCGTCCTCCTGGTCACCAAGACCTATCTCGACGAGGGATCGACCGTGTGGGCACAGGGTGGCATCGCCGCCGCCCTCGCTCCCGACGACAGCCCCGAGCAGCACCTGCGCGACACGCTCGTTGCCGGCGTCGGCGTGTGCGACGAGAACGCGGTGCGGGTGCTCGTCACCGAGGGCCCTCGCGCGGGTACGCGAGCTGGTCGCCCTGGGCACTCAGTTCGAGCGCACCGCCGACGGAGACATCGCGCTGACCCGCGAAGGCGGCCACCTCCAGGACCGCATCGCGCACGCGGGCGGCGACGCCACCGGTCGCGAGATCTCCCGAGCCCTGCTGCAGGCGCTCGACGCGGTCCGCACCGACCCCGGCATCGAGGTCGTCGAGCACGCCGTCGTCATCGACCTGCTCCAAGCTCGCGACCGTCGCGTCTGCGGGGTCACCCTGCACGTCATCGGCGAAGGCCAGCGCGACGGCGTCGGCGCCGTGCTCGGGCGGGCGGTCGTCCTCGCGACCGGCGGCTTCGGCCAGGTCTTCTCGTCCACCACCAACCCGTCGGTGTCGACCGGCGACGGCCTCGCCGCCGCGCTGCGGGCCGGTGCGACGGCCGCCGACCTCGAGTTCGTCCAGTTCCACCCCACCGTGCTCTGGCTCGGCCGCGGCTCGACCGGCCAGCAGCCGCTCGTGTCCGAGGCTGTCCGCGGCGAAGGAGCCCATCTCCTGGACACCGGCGGCGAGCGGTTCATGCTCGGCCGTCACGCGCTTGCCGAGCTCGCGCCGCGCGACGTGGTCGCCCGCGGCGTGATCGAGGCGATGGGCCGCACCGACGCCGACCACGTCTGGCTCGATGCGCGGCACCTCGGGGCGCGCTTCGTCGAGACCCGCTTCCCGTCGATCGTGGCGCGTTGCCGCTCGTACGGCATCGATCCCGCGACGCAACTCGTCCCCGTCGCACCGGCGCAGCACTACGCCAGCGGCGGCGTTCGCACCGACCTGCGCGGCCGCACGTCCCTGCCCGGGCTGTACGCCTGCGGCGAAGTGTCGTGCACCGGCGTGCACGGCGCCAACCGTCTCGCATCCAACTCGCTGCTCGAAGGCTTGGTCTTCGGCCACCGCATCGCCCGCGACATCGCCGAGCACGGCCTCCCGCCGCAGGCGGATCCCGTGCCGCGGCGTGGCCCCGCTCGAGTCGTGTCTGCTGTCGAACGCCGAGACATCCAGGACGCGATGACGGCCGGCGCCGGCGTCCTGCGCTCGGGCGACACCCTCGACGGCGACGGCGAAGGCGCTGGACTCGGTCGCTGGTCGCGCGGCGCCTGCAATGCCGAGCGTTGACGACTGGGAGACGAGCAACCTGCACACGGTCGGCAGCGTGTTGGCGCACGTCGCGGCCATCCGTACGGAGACTCGCGGCGGGCACTGGCGCGAGGACTACCCCATGCGCGACGACGACAGGTGGCTGGGGCACCTGACAGCCGACATCGACGAGGACGGTATGGTCCGCGCGGCATTCCATCGCAAGGAGCGCGCATGACTCTGCCTGCCGACCTGGCCGACCGACTCAGTAACGCCCAGCTCGACCCACGCTGGGTCGAGGACCTCGTCCGCGCCGCCATTGAGGAGGACCTCGCCGGCGGCGTCGACGTCACCAGCGCCGCGACGCTGCCCGAGGGGCAGCGCGCAACCGCCGACATCGCGTCGCGCGCCCACGGGGTCGTCGCGGGGTTGCCGATCGTCGAGGTGGCGCTGGCCGTGGCCACCAACGGCGACGTGGAGATCGTCCGGCCGGTCGAAGACGGCGCATTCATCGAGCCCGGTGACGTCGTCCTCACCGCGACCGCGGCGACGCAGGACCTGCTGCTCGCCGAACGCGTCGCACTCAACTTCCTGTGCCACCTTTCCGGGGTCGCGACGACAACCCGTCGTTGGGCCGACGCCGTGCGCGGCAGTGGCGCGGCCATCCGCGACACGCGCAAGACCACGCCGCTCCTGCGGTCGCTGGAGAAGTACGCGGTGCGCTGCGGCGGCGGCCTCAACCACCGGCTCGCGCTCTCCGATGCTGCGCTGGTCAAGGACAACCACGTCGCCGCGGCCGGCTCGGTCGCCGAAGCGTTCCGCCGCGTCCGCGAGAAGTACCCCGACCTGCCCGTCGAGGTCGAGGTCGACACGGTCGATGCCGCGGTCGAGGCGGTCGAGGCCGGCGCCGAGCTCATCCTGCTGGACAACTTCTCGCTGGACGAGCTGCGCCAGGCCGTGGACAAGGTCGCCGGGCGCGCGCGGCTGGAGGCATCCGGCGGCCTCACGCTTGCCCGTGCGCGTGACGTCGCCGCGACCGGTGTCGACTACCTTGCGGTGGGGGCGCTCACGCACTCCGCGCCGGCGCTCGACCTGTCTCTCGACATCCGGGAGGTGCGCGCCTAGTGCTGCTGGCCATCGACGTCGGCAACACCCAGACCGTTCTCGGCCTGCTCGACGGCGAGAAGGTCGTGGAGCACTGGCGCGTCGCCACCGATGCGCGGCGCACCGCCGACGAGATGATGGTCCTGTTCACCGGCCTGCTCGGCGACCGCCGCGCGACCGTCGACGGCGTGGCGCTGTGCTCCACGGTCCCTGCCGTACTGCATGAGCTGCGCGACATGACCGAGCGCTACTTTGCGCCGCTGCCGATCGTGGTCGTCGAGCCCGGAATCCGTACGGGCCTTCCCGTTGTCGTCGACAACCCGCGCGAGGTCGGCACCGATCGCATCGTCAACTCGATCGCCGCCTATCACCTCTACCCCGGCCCGTCGATCATCGTGGACTTCGGCACCGCGACCACGTTCGACGTCGTGTCGCCACGCGGTGAGTACGTCGGCGGCGCCATCGCCCCCGGCATCGGCATCTCGCTCGACGCGCTGGCGCAGCGTGGGGCGCAGCTGCGCAAGGTCGAGCTGCTCAAGCCGCGGTCCGTCATCGGCAAGAACACCGTCGAGGCACTCCAGTCGGGTTCGCTGTACGGATTCACCGGGCAGGTCGACGGCATCGTCGTGCGCATGGTCGCGGAGATGGGCCTCACGCTCGATGAGGTCACCGTGGTGGCCACCGGCGGGCTGGCGTCGCTGGTCTACGAGGAGTCGCAGACCATCGACCACCATGAGCCTTGGCTCACGCTGGTCGGCCTGCGACTGGTCTTCGAGCGCAACATCCACTGAGGCGCGCGGGCGCCCCCCTCCCTGTTGATCATGGCAAAGGCGTGATCATCTGCAAAGAATGATCACGCCTTTGCCATGATCAACAGCGGGAGCCCCTGCGCCGCTCCACGGGCCTACGCGTGTCCAGGCTCAAAGGAAAGCCGGCCTGTTCGAGGGCCGCGTGCGCGGGACCGCTCAGGGTGGACAGGTCCACGTCGTAGCCGTGCACCGAGCCACGCTCCTTTAGCGCCTTCACGAACCGCACGCCGGCCGGGCCGAGCGCCGTCACGTCGCGCAGGTCGACGATCGCGCGGTCGAACTGGTTCACCCGCTCGAGCATGTCGACCTCGTCGATCGCCTCGGTGAGCCGCGCCTCGATCGCGTCGTCGATGTCGCCGACGAGGAGCACCACGATCTCCCCGCTCCCGTGGTCGTGCACCCTGACCTCAGCCATGCCGCCACCTCCCGTTGCGTCGACTCTGGCAGTGGCGCCGGTTTGCCACAACGGGAGGCCGGCAGTCTCAGTCAGGGCTTATCTCGCATAGACCTCGAACTCCGAGATCTGCGCGGCCGGCCAACCGGTGTTTCCGGTGAAGGAGAGCGTGATCTCCTGCGCCGTGGTGGCCGGGAACGTGATGGTCACGATGTTGCCGGTGTCGGGATCGAAGAAGTAGTCAGCCGAGCCGACAACCGAGGCGCCGTCGGCGGACACGGCGATCGTCTGCGTGCGGCCACCCCAGTTCGAGGGCAGCTTCAGGACGATCCGGCTGACCGAGATGCTCTGACCCAGATCCAGCGTGACGGTCTGCGGGAACACGCCGTTCAGGCTCTCGAAGTAGGTCGCCGGGTTGCCGTCCACCAGGTTGGCCGGCCCGATCCACCAGCCCGCCTCGGAGCTCGAGCTCACCGTGCGGCCCAGCGCGAGGTTGCCGTCCGGGTCGAAGCCGATGCCGTTGAGACCGACCACGTACGGGCCGGCCGGGGAGCTGCTGTGGATGGTGAGCAGCCCGGCGTAGTTACCTGACGTCTCCGGCGCGAAGGTCACCTGCAGCATGCACGTGGCGCCAACGGCGATCGTCGTGCACCCGCTGTCCACGCGGTAGCCGCGCGGCGGCACCAGGGCCTCGATCGTGATCGGCTTGGGGCCGGGGTTGGTGATGTTGATGGGCAGCGTCGCCTCGGTGTGCAGCGGCTGGAATCCGTACGAGATGCCGGTCGCCTCAGCGATCTGGAGCTGGCCGGCGGGAGCGAAGCCGCACTGCGACGTCGACCACCCGTGGTTGCCCGCGCCCCTGGTGATGGAGAACCCGCTCGAGCAGTCGTGGACACCGGCTCCGCCGAGGCCGAGTGCGACGACGCGGGAGAACGTAGCCGCGCCGGGCGACTGCAGTTGCACAGCGACCGTTCCGGCGCCGAGCATCCGCACCCGGTCGACCGAGACGTTGGTGATGCTCTTGCCGACGAACTGGATGCCGGCGAAGGAGCTGTCGAGCAGGGTCATGTCGCGCACGTTGATGGTGCCCGTCATCGGCGAGTCTGCGGCGTAGAACCACAGCGCGCCGATCTCCGTCGGCTCGTTGGGCACCAGGTTCCCGGTGCGGACCAGCAGGTTGCCGGAGATCGTGGTCGTGCCCGCGAGCGGGACCGCGCCGAACCGGTTGCCCACGTGGACGCCGCCGCCCTGCGTGACGGTGTCGGCGGCGATGTTGTCGCTGACGGTGTTGTCGTGGCCGCCGTAGATCGCGAACCCGTTGGCCAGCAACGGCACAGAGACCGTGTTGTGCGTGAAGGTGTTGTGGTGGTTGGCGTTGACGTTGGACCACATCGCCATGCCGTCGTCGCCGGTGTTGCGCACGAACATGTTGCTGACGGTGACGTTGCTGAGGCCGTTGTGGAGGTTGAGCCCGTCGGCCCAGACGTTCTTGATGCGGCTGCCGTTGATGGTCAAGCCGTCGGCCGGCCCGTCGAACCACATGCCGACCTTGACGTGCTCGATCCAGAGGTTGTCCACGGTCGAGCCGCCGCCGAGCGAACCGCCGAGCCCGCTGTCGCTGGTCGAGTCGTCACGGACGACCGTCTCGCCGAAGATCGCGAAGTCGGCGAGGTGTACCGCGGTGCTTCCGTTGGGTGCGGCGTGGCCGAAGATGCCGACGCCCGCGCCGCGCAGCACGGTGTGCCAGGGACCGGCACCGCGGACGGTCACCCGGTCGACGACGAGATGCCTGGTCACGGCGTAGGTGCCCGGCGGGATCCAGAGTCCGCGCTGCTGTGCATGCGCGGCGTCGATCGCCGTCTGCAGCGCCTCGCCCGAGTCGACGGCGCCCGTGGGGTCGGCGCCGAAGTCGAGCGCGTTGAGGTATCCCGACGGGATCTGCGGGGGAGCCGCGACGGTCTCGAAGTCGGCGAGATCCAGCACCACGGGCACATCGGCCGTGAACCGCACCCGGCTGCCCGCGGGCAGGGCCCGGTCGAGCATCGTGCGCGCGTCGTCGAAGTAGTGGTGCTGGCCGCGGTCGGCCGGGTTGTTCGTGTACGGGAAGTTGCCGTAGACGTGCGAGTACGTCGAGGTCAGCGCGATCGCCCCCGCCCTCCGGCCATTCGCGCTCACCGTCATGACACCGGACGTGCCATCCGGAACCGAGTAGCGGACGTCGACGGCGTTCGCCGGCTTGGCGAGCACGATGTCGACGTAGTCACCCGCGTCCAGCTCGACCGCTCGTCGGCCGGATGCCTCGGCCGCGAGGTGGGTGAATGCCCGATCGGCGGCCAGGACGCGACCGTTCGTCCGGCCGTGCTCCGCCTCGTACTCCGTGAACGGAACGGCGGCGCCGGCACCGCCGGGCAGGTGCGGCAGCGGCAGCGCAGTGCCCGGCACGCTCGGGACCGTCGGTAACGCGGGTGCGGCGCTTGCGGGCGCCCCGGCGATGACGCTGGTAGCGACGGTTGTCACCAACAGCATTGCGGTGCGTGGCAGCACGAACAGCTCCTTCGAGTCCGGCGAGGTTTAGCGCTCCACCTCCTGGGTGGCGGAGACGTTAACGGGCTCGTTCGGGTGCTGTCAACGGGTCGTCGCGAGGAACGCCCGGCCACGCGGACTCAGCTGATACCCGACGCGCAGGCTCTCGGTCAGCCCCAGGTTCTTGAGCTTGCGCACGTCGGTCTTGAACGGCTGAGTCTCTCGCCCCAGCTCGGCGGCCAGGTCCGGCGCTCGGACCGCGGGGCGCTCGGCGATCAGCGCCAGGGTCGCACGCGTCCACGGGCCGTCGCTGCTCGCGCGGTCGAGGCGGTCCAGCCGCTGGGTCAGCTCCGCCAGCGCGGCATGGTCGAGGTCCGCGTTCGCGGCGAGCACGGATCGCGGGTCAGGCCCGTTGTCGTACGTGAACTCGATGCGCAGCACCGGATCGTCGGCCCTGCCACGAAGATCGGCGCGCAGCGTCTCCGCATCGGAGTAGCCGGCGCGGGCCGCGTCGGCGTCGCTGATCGCCGATGGGTCGACGACCTCGACGGCGGACACGATGAGGCGCCCCGCGGGCGTGCGATACGTACGACCGGCAACCACCTGTGGACGCCGCCATCGTCTGAAACGTGACCGTCACCGCGCCGTCCGCGATCGGGCCCCAGAACCGCTGCTCGAACAGCATCGCTCGCCCTCAGCCGGCGCCGATCAGGGGCGCCCATGTCCGAACCTATTGGACAAGGGCGCCCCTGATCCAAACAGGGAGCCGGTGAGCCGGCGTCGTCAGGCGGCGTCCGCGGCCAGCTCGAGCTCCGCAGCCTCGTCCGGCTCGACGACCGGCGGCCGCCGCAGCAGCAGGAACGCTGCGAGCGTCGCCAGCCCCGCGAAGATCGCGGAGACCGCGAAGCCCTGCGAGTAGCCCTCGGTCAATGCCTGAGCGAGCACATTGGGTGGCAGCTGCGGCAGCCCGTCGGGGCCGATTACCGGAGCACCGCCACCGGACGTGCGGGCCAGGTCCGCGATGGCGTTCTGAGTGGCCGTGGCGGACACGGTCGCCAGGACGGCGAGCCCGATCGAACCGCCGACCTGCTGCAGGGTGTTGAGCACACCCGATGCGAGACCCGCCTCACGCTCGGCCACGCCGGAGGTGCCCGCAACGGTCAACGGGACGAACGTGAACCCCATCCCGACGGCGAGCAGGAGCATCGGCGGCAGCAGATCGGTCAAGTACGAGGCGTTCTCGTCGACTCGGGTGAGCCAGACCATCGACGCCGTCGCCAGGAGCCCGCCCGTCACGGCGAACGTCCGGATGCCGACCCGCGTGACGAGCTGTGCCGCGATGCCGGACACGATGACGATGCCCACGCTGATCGGCAGGAACGCTGCGCCTGCCTTGAGCGGGCCGTAGCCGAGGACGTTCTGCAGCAGCTGCGTGAAGAAGAAGAACATCCCGAACATGCCGGCGACGATGAACAGCATCGTCAGGTAGGCACCCGTGCGGTTTCGGTCGCGGAAGATCCACAGCGGCATCACCGGGTGAGCCGCGCGTGACTCGTAGGCGACGAACGAGACCAGCAGCACGACGCTGGCGACCAGCGACGACACCGTGATCTCGTCGCTCCACCCGTCGGTGGCGGCCCGAGTGAGTCCGTAGACGCCGAGCCCGACGCCCGCGCTACCGATCGCGGTGCCGAGAATGTCGAAACGACCGTGCTCACGTGCCGACTCGGGCAGTGCGGCACGCGCCGCCCACGCGACCGCGACACCGATCGGCACGTTGACGAACATCACCCAGCGCCAGTCGAGCGTCTCGGTGAGCAAGCCACCGAGAAGAAGCCCGATCGACGCGCCGGCTCCGCTCATTGCGGCGTAGACACCGAACGCCCGGTTGCGCTCGGGGCCCTCCTTGAACGTGGTGGTCACGAGCGAGAGCGCGTTGGCCGCCACGATGGCTGCGCCGACACCTTGGACGATGCGGGCGACGAGCAAGGTGCCCTGACCGGGCGCGAAGCCGCCGGCCAGTGAGGCGACGCTGAAGACCACGAGGCCGGCGACGAAGAGCCGGCGGCGGCCGAGCACGTCACCAAGCCGGCCGCCCAGGAGCAGCAGCGCGCCGAACGCGAGCGTGTAGGCATTGATCACCCAGGCGAGGTTGCCTTGGGAGAATCCGAGGTCGTCCTGGATCGACGGCAGCGCAACGTTGACGATGGTCGCGTCGAGCACGACCATCAGCTGCGCTGTGGCAATGACGGCGAGCGCGAGTCCGGGGCTGCGCCGGCTGCCAACGGTGTCGTCGTCGGTGGCTATGGATGGCTGTGCGCTCATGGGTACGAGATCTCCAAGATCATCGTTTGGCTGCCGCGCCGGCCCCACGGCCGCGACCTTGCGGACGGGCCGGCGCGATTAACGGACAGGGTCGAAGGTTGAGGCCCTCAAGTGATTCCCCACCCTGTCGAAGATCCTTGAGGCTGTCAAGTGTTTATCTAGTCAAACGATGAGGTGTTCACGTATGGTGAACCTGTGACCACTGCGGAACCGCTGGAGAAGGACGCGACCGAGGAGCGTTTCCGCCTCGTCGCCGACGTCGCCCAGTCGTGTTACGCCTTCGCGGGCAGGCTGTTCGGCACCGCGGAGATGGTGTCCGCGGAGTTCGGGCTGACCCAGCCGCAGGCCAAGCTGCTCTGGCAGCTGGACCTGGCCGAGGACGCGCGGCCCATGAGCGGGCTCGCGAGCGTGATCAAGTGCGACCCATCCAACGTGACCGGCCTCGTCGACCGGCTGGAGGAGCGCGGGCTCGTCACGCGCACGATGTCCGCGCGAGATCGGCGGATCAAGCTGATCTCCATCACGCCTAAGGGCGCCAAGCTCCGCCGCCAGCTCGAGCGGGCCGTCGTCGAGCGCACGCCCTGGGCCTCGATGAGCGACTCCGACCTGCGCCAGACGATGCGTCTCGTCAGCAAGCTGATGGCGACCTGGGACCGGGCCGAGACCACTCAGGCGGCGCCGCACTGAGTCGGCACGCTCGCCCCCGTACCCTTGGGTCCCGTGACCGAGCAGCCACCGCTCCCTGCCGACGCCGGAGGACGATCTCCCCGAGCAGATGCGCGTACGCCGGTCCAAGCGCCAAGATCTCCTCGACCGTGGCGAGCAGCCGTACGCACTGGGCTTCCCCCGCACGCACACCCTGGCCGAGCTGCGCGCGACCTACGGCGATCTCGAGCCCGGCACCGAGACCGGTGACAAGGTGGCCGTCACCGGCCGGGTCATCTTCCTACGCAACACCGGCAAGCTCTGCTTCGCGCGGCTGCGTGAAGGCGACGGCACCGAGCTGCAGGCGATGCTGTCGCTCGACCGGGTCGGCGAGCAGTCACTCAAGGACTGGAAGCACCTCGTCGACATCGGCGACCACATCGGCATCGAGGGCGAGGTCATCTCGTCCAAGCGCGGCGAGCTCTCGGTCATGGCCGACAGCTGGACGATCACGGCCAAGGCGCTGCGCCCGCTGCCGGTCGCCCACAAGGACCTGTCCGACGAGATCCGCACGCGCCAGCGTTACGTCGACCTGATCGTCAACCCACAAGCGCGCGAGATGGTACGGACCAAGGCGGCCGTGCTGCGCTCGATCCGCGCGACGCTCGATGGGCGCGGGTTCATCGAGGTCGAGACGCCGATGCTGCAGTACATCCACGGCGGCGCGGCGGCGCGACCGTTCCACACGCATCTCAACGCTTTCGATTTGCCGATGTCGCTGCGCATCGCGACCGAGCTGCCACTCAAGCGCGCCGTCGTCGGCGGTGTCGAGAAGGTCTACGAGATGGGCCGGGTCTTCCGCAACGAGGGCATCGACTCCACGCACCACCCGGAGTTCTCCGAGCTGGAGGCCTACGAGGCCTACGGCGACTACGACACGATGGCCGAGCTGACCCGAGACATCGTGCTCGAGGCGGCGCGCGCGGTCGGTCGCACTGTGGTGCAGGCTCGCGACGGTAGCGAGATCGATCTCGAGCAGCCGTGGCGCAAGGTCAGCCTGCACGCCGCCGTGGCCGAAGCGACCGGAGAGCCGGTCACCCCGGACACCTCGGTCGAGCCCCTGCGCACACTCGCCGACAAGCATGGCGTAGCCCTGCAGGACGGCTGGGGGCCTGGCGAGATCGTGCTCGAGCTGTTCGAGAAGCTCGTCGAGCACACGCTGATCCAGCCGACGTTCATCGCCGACTACCCGGAGGCCGTACGCCCGCTCGCCCGCCCGCACCGCGAGGATCCGCGGCTCACGGAGTCGTGGGATCTCGTGATCAACGGCGTCGAGCTCGGCGTCGCCTACACCGAGCTCGTGGACCCCGTGATCCAGCGCGAGCGGCTCGTGGAGCAGTCACTGCTGGCCGCGCAGGGCGACCCGGAGGCGATGCAGCTCGACGAGGACTTCCTGCGCGCGCTGGAGCATGGCGCGCCGCCGATGGGCGGCATGGGCCTCGGCGTCGACCGGCTGGTCATGCTGTTGACCGATAGCGGCATTCGCGACGCGATTCTTTTCCCGCTGGTCAAGCCCGAGTGAGCGCCGAGGTCGTGGTGCGGCGGGCGCGGACCGCCGACGTACGGGCCATCCGAGGACTCGTCGACGAGTACGCCCGTGACCGCATCCTGCTTTCAAAGGAGACGGTCACTCTCTTCGAGGCCGTCCAGGAGTTCTGGGTCGCCGAGCGCGACGGCGAGATCATCGGCTGCGGCGCGCTGCATGTGATGTGGGAGGACCTGGCCGAGGTGCGCACGCTGGCCGTGCACAAGTCGGCCAGGGGGACCGGCACCGGGCACCTGTTGCTGACGCGGCTGCTCGATGTCGCCCGAGACCTGGGCGTCGCGCGGGTGTTCTGCCTGACCTTCGAGGTGGAGTTCTTCCAGCGGCACGGGTTCGAGCAGGTTGACGCGGCGCCCGTCGATCCCGAGGTGTTCGCCCAGCTGCTGCGCTCCTACGACGAGGGCGTCGCGGAGTTCCTCGACCTCGAGCGAGTCAAGCCCAACACCCTCGGCAACTCCCGCATGCTGCTGCGACTCTGATCCCGGCGGAGGCTGCGGCATGCTTGGCGCCATGCCTCGACTGATCGAGTCCAGCACCCAGGTCGCCGCTGCCGGCACGCCACCCAAGATCATCGAAGAGCTCGTCGGCCGGGTCAACACCGGCGACGACGCGGTCAGCATCGCCCACATGCGCAGCCCGTCCGGCTGGCTGGAGCCGGGGCAGCGCCCGGAGTTCGACGAGTTCACGTACGTCCTCCGCGGCCAGCTGTTGATCGAGCATGAAACCGGCGAGCTGGTCGTCCCGGCAGGCGCAGCGGTGCACACCCGCTCGGGCGAATGGGTGCGCTATTCATCACCGGGTCCCGAGGGCGCTGAGTACATCGCGGTCTGCCTGCCCGCATTCGGGCCGGATCTCGCCCACCGAGACGCCGACTGACCCAATTCCATATAGCAGGCGGGAACCACACCAGAACGTTGAGCAGGCCGATTCTGAACTGATGGACCTGCGATCCGCCTTTGTGTGGGAGAAAAGGGCGATTACCGCACGCGCGGGCAAGAACGTCGTGGCGAACGGCCCTTGACGCCACGCCATCCATCGGAATGAGAAACATGGGCAAGTCGGCTTGAACTTTCTCCACGAATGCGATTGGGTTCCTTCTGCAACGTGTATTCCACATGAGTTTCCCAACCGCGCGGACAGGTGAAATCGATGGCCCAGAAGGTCCAGGTCACTCTCGAGGACGACATCGACGGCGGAAAGGCCGATGAGACGGTGACGTTCTCGCTCGACGGGGTCAGTTATGAGATTGACCTGTCAAAGAAGAACGCCGACAAGCTGCGCAATGCTTTCGCTCCCTATGTCGGGGCCGCCCGCCGCATGACGGGGCGCAGCGCCTCCCGTCGTGGCCGTGCCGGCGCCCGTGGCGCCCGCAACGAGGCCGGGGCGATCCGCGAGTGGGCCAAGGAGCAGGGCCTGAAGGTGTCCGACCGCGGTCGGATCCCCGCCGACATCGTGGAGCAGTACCGCGCCGCGCACTGACCGCGGTGGGTGGGCTGGGATGTTCGCCTCTGGCGTACATCTGGACCCACCGGAACAGCGTCCCCGCAGGTCACAGTTGTGCTCTGTATCTGCATCTGATGCCGGGTCGGTCACGAACTAGTGACGACACGAGCCTGTCACGGGTGCGGGCTAGCATGGCGGACGTGGGCATGGGAAAGTCCCGGACCACGACCGCTCTGGTGAGGAGCGCAACTGATGTTCGAGAGATTCACAGACCGGGCCCGACGTGTTGTGGTGCTCGCGCAGGAAGAGGCGCGGATGCTCAACCACAACTACATCGGCACCGAGCACATCCTCCTGGGCCTGATCCACGAGGGTGAGGGCGTCGCTGCCAAGGCGCTGGAGAGTCTTGGGATCTCGCTGGAGGCTGTTCGCGCTCAGGTCGAGGAGATCATCGGCCAGGGCCAGCAGGCGCCGAGCGGTCACATCCCCTTCACTCCGCGCGCCAAGAAGGTCCTCGAGCTGTCGCTGCGCGAGGCGCTGCAGCTCGGCCACAACTACATCGGCACCGAGCACATTCTGCTGGGCCTGATCCGCGAGGGTGAGGGCGTCGCCGCGCAGGTGCTCGTCAAGCTCGGCGCCGACCTCAACCGTGTCCGCCAGCAGGTCATCCAGCTGCTCTCGGGCTACCAGGGCGGCAAGGAGGCTGCGACGGCCGGCGGGCCGGCCGCGGAAGCCCCCTCGACCTCGCTCGTCCTCGACCAGTTCGGCCGCAACCTCACCCAGGCGGCTCGCGAGGGCAAGCTCGACCCGGTCATCGGGCGCGAGAAGGAGATCGAGCGGGTCATGCAGGTGCTGTCCCGCCGCACCAAGAACAACCCCGTCCTCATCGGCGAGCCCGGCGTCGGTAAGACCGCCGTGGTGGAGGGCCTGGCGCAGGGCATCGTCAAGGGCGAGGTTCCCGAGACGCTCAAGGACAAGCAGCTCTACACGCTTGACCTCGGCGCGCTCGTCGCCGGCAGCCGTTACCGCGGTGACTTCGAGGAGCGCCTGAAGAAGGTGCTCAAGGAGATCCGCACGCGCGGCGACATCATCCTGTTCATCGACGAGATCCACACCCTCGTCGGTGCGGGTGCCGCCGAGGGCGCTATCGACGCCGCGAGCATCCTCAAGCCGATGCTGGCCCGCGGCGAGCTGCAGACGATCGGCGCGACGACCCTCGACGAGTACCGCAAGTATGTCGAGAAGGACGCCGCCCTGGAGCGCCGCTTCCAGCCCATCCAGGTCAACGAGCCGACGCTCGCGCACACGATCGAGATCCTCAAGGGGCTGCGCGACCGCTACGAGGCGCACCACCGGGTGTCCATCACCGACAGTGCGCTGGTCGCGGCCGCGACGCTGGCCGACCGCTATGTCTCCGACCGTTACCTGCCCGACAAGGCGATCGACCTCATCGACGAGGCGGGCTCGAGACTGCGCATCCGGCGCATGACCGCGCCGCCCGACCTGCGGGAGTTCGACGAGCGCATCGCCGGCGTACGCCGGGAGAAGGAGTCCGCGATCGACGCGCAGGACTTCGAGAAGGCGGCCAACCTCCGCGACGAGGAGAAGAAGCTCATCGCCGCCAAGGGCGAGCGGGAGAAGCAATGGAAGGCCGGCGACCTCGACGTCGTCGCCGAGGTCGACGAGGAGCTGATCGCCGAGGTGCTCGCCACCGCGACCGGCATCCCCATCTTCAAGCTGACCGAGGAGGAGACCTCCCGCCTGCTCCGCATGGAGGACGAGCTGCACAAGCGCATCATCGGCCAGGAGGACGCCATCAAGGCGCTCTCCAAGTCGATCCGTCGCACCCGGGCCGGCCTCAAGGACCCGAAGCGTCCCGGTGGCTCGTTCATCTTCGCCGGCCCGTCCGGCGTCGGAAAGACCGAGCTGTCCAAGGCGCTCGCCGAGTTCCTGTTCGGCGACGAGCACGCGCTCATCCAGCTCGACATGAGCGAGTTCTCCGAGAAGCACACCGTCTCGCGGCTGTTCGGCTCCCCGCCGGGATACGTCGGCTACGAGGAGGGCGGCCAGCTCACCGAGAAGGTGCGCCGCAAGCCGTTCTCCGTCGTGCTCTTCGACGAGGTCGAGAAGGCGCACCCCGACATCTTCAACTCGCTGTTGCAGGTGCTCGAGGACGGCCGGCTCACCGACGCGCAGGGCCGCGTGATCGACTTCAAGAACACCGTGATCATCATGACGACCAACCTCGGCACCCGCGACATCGCCAAGGGCGTCAACCTCGGATTCGCGACGTCGACCGACGCTGAGGGCGGTTACGACCGCATGAAGGCCAAGGTCCAGGACGAGCTCAAGCAGCACTTCCGGCCGGAGTTCCTCAACCGTGTCGACGACGTGATCGTGTTCCACCAGCTGCTGCCGTCGGAGATCGTCCAGATCGTCGACCTCATGATCCACCAGGTCGACGAGCGGCTGAAGGACAAGGACATGGCCATCGAGCTCACGCAGCCGGCCAAGGAGCTGCTCGCTCAGCGCGGGTTCGACCCCGTGCTCGGTGCCCGGCCGCTCCGCCGCACCATCCAGCGTGAGATCGAGGACGCCCTGTCCGAGCGCATCCTCTTCGGTGAGATCGGCGCCGGCCAGATCGTCGTGGTCGGTGTCGAGGGTGAGGGCGCGCAGGCTGCCTTCACGTTCACCGGCGAGCCCAAGGCGGCCCTTGCGGAGGCGCCGACGGTTGCCGCCGCGGCGACCTCGAGCGGCCCGGCGGCCGCCGCCGGCCAAGAGGGCTGACGCGTCGGTTCTGCCCCGCATCATCAGGACTGCGCTCCTGGCGATGCGGGGCAGAGCCTTGTCCGGGCGCCGGAATGCCTGGATGGTTGAGCCCGTTGGAGGATGCCATGACGAAGAGCGGGGTCGAGCGGTTCCGCAGTGCCGAGGAGCTGCTGCGGCGTGGTGCGCCCTTGCACGCCCTCACGGAGCTCGAACCGCTGCTCGAGGAGCAGCCCGACGCCAAGTCGGTGCTGGAGCTGGCGGCGCGCGCCTACTACCAGTCGGCGCAGATGCGTCGCGCGGAGGAGACCTTCCGGCGCATCGTCGAGCTGGAGCCCACCAACGCGTGGGCGAGATACGCCCTTGGTCGCACGATCGAGCGGCAGTCGCGGCACGACGAGGCTGCCGGCCACTACCGCGTGGCCTGCGCGATGAGCCCGAGGGCCGACTACCTCGAGGCGCTCGACCGCGTCAGCCGCTGAGCAGAGCATCTGGTCGTGGACTGGCCGACCTCACCGGAAGCGCTGGCCCGACGCCAAGCGGAGCTGGCCGACGCAGCCGAGCCCGAATGGCGGCCGCCGGAGGACGAGCCGCTGGTCTGCGGCGGTTGCTTCGTCGCGTTCGCCCGCGGCCATCGAGGGCCCGGCTCCGCGGGTGACCCGGCGTGGGCGGCAGCCGTCGTGATGCGCGGCAGGCGCCTGATTGGCCGACACGTCGCCAGCGGGGTGGCTGGATGGCCGTACGAGCCGGGCCTGCTTGCGTTGCGGGTCGGCGAGCTCCTGGCGTCGGTCGTACGGGGTCTGCCGCAGCCGCCACACGTGCTCCTCGTCGACGCCACCGGCCGCGACCATCCACGGCGGGCTGGGCTGGCCCTACAGCTGGGCGCCGTGGTCGGCGTTCCCACGGTTGGCGTCACGGACCGTCCGCTGCTTGCCGAGGGTGCTGAGCCCGCCGACACGCATGGCGCCGCCGCACCGCTCGTGCTGGACGACGAGGAAGTCGGGTGCTGGCTGCGCACCCGCCAGGGGGTGCGGCCGCTTGCTGTTCACGCCGCCTGGCGCGTGGACGTGACGACCGCGCAGAGCGTCGTCCTCCGGACGACACACGGGCACCGCACGCCCGAGCCCATGCGACAGGCCCGCCGCCTCGCCCGCACCGCGAGGGCGGCTTATGTCCCCGATGGGTGGTTTGAAGGCGATGACCCTGGGTAGAGTCCCGGGGGACCGACACCTGGGACGTGAGGGATCATGCTGCTTCTCGGACTGCTAGTTGTTCTCGGCGTGGGCGGCACCATCGCCGTCCTGGTCGCCGACAACCGATTGGACGCGACGGACCACACGTGGACGGCGTTCGGCAACGATCTCGTCACCACCAACGCGGTGGAGACGCTGCTTGCCGGGTTCGCGCTCGGGGTCCTGTTCTGCCTCGGCCTCGTGCTGATCGCCCTCGGCGCACGCCGCAGCCGCCGGCGGGCGGCCGACCTGCGCGAGATGCGCCGCGAGGCGGAGGCCGCCGCGGCCGAGCGTGACGCCCTGGCCAACCGACTGGCCGTCGAGGAGGCCGCGCGCGACACCACCAGCGAGCCCGCCGAGGTGCCCGGGCCCCATCGGCGCTGGACACCGGGCCGGACCGACCGCGTCTCGGACACGCAGCGGTTCTAGTCGCTACTGCCGGCGACGGCGCGCGAAGACGGCGGCCGACAAGCCAACGAACACGGCGGCGATCCCGACGGACCACGCCACTGCCAGGGCGGGGGCATTGCCGAGCTCGGTGCCGACGAGCAGGCCGCGGATCGTCTCGATCACCGGTGTGACCGGCTGGTGCTCGGCGAAGCCCTGCAGCCACCCCGGCATGGTGTCGACGGGGACGAACGCGCTCGACACGTACGGCAGGAACAGCATGAAGAACGTGAACCCGCTCGCCGCGTCGGGTGAGCGCACCAGCACACCGACGAAGGTCGCGACCCACGTGATCGCCAGGACGTAGAGCACGATCGTCCCGACCGCGCCGAGCCACTCCAGCGGCCCGGCGTCGGCGCGGAAGCCCATCACGTAGGCGACGCCGAACACGACGGCAGTCGTGACGAGGTTCTTGACAACGCTCGCCACCACGTGCCCGGTCAGCAGTGTCGTGCTGGCCACCGGCATCGAGCGGAAGCGTTCCATGAAGCCACCGGACATGTCCTGCTCCACCGTGATCGCCGTGTTGGCGGCGCCGAAACCCGCGCAGAGCAAGATGATCCCGGGCGTGACATAGGACAGGTAGTCGCCGCCGACGTTCATCGCTCCGCCGAAGACGTGCACGAACAGCACCATGAGCATGACCGGCAGGACGATGCCCATGATGATCGAGTCAGGGTCGCGGGACACAACCCGCAGCGAACGCCCGATCATGGTCAGGGCGTCGCCGCCGACCCGCCGGGCGCGAGCAGGCGCAAGGGTGATGGCGGTCATGCGGCTTCTCCGTCCACGTCGGCGGCCCGGGCGGCGTGCCCGGTGAGAGCGAGGAAGACGTCGTCGAGCGAGGGCGCTCGGACGTCCCAGCGTTCCGGCACGAGCCCGTGGTCGTCGATAGCGCTGAGGACGCGACGGACGTGCGTGACCGAGCCGTCGGTCGGCACGCGCAGCACGCGCGACTGTGCCTTGGCTGTGACACCAAGAACCGTCGCCGCCCGTAGGGCCTGCGCGGGCGAGTCGAAGCTGAGCTCGACCCCCGCGTCGCCAACGCGGGCCTTGAGCTCGGCCGCCGTTCCCTCGGCGACCACGCGTCCGCCGTCGAGGAGCGAGATGCGGTCGGCCAGCTGGTCGGCCTCCTCGAGGTACTGCGTCGTCAGCAGCACGCTCGTCCCATCCGCCACCACGTGACCGATCACGTCCCACAGCGCCTGCCGGCTCCGCGGGTCGAGGCCCGTGGTCGGCTCGTCGAGGAACATCACCTGGGGTCGGGCCAGGAGCCCCGCGGCGAGATCGAGCCGCCGTCGCATCCCGCCGGAGTAGGTGCCGACGCGACGCGTCGCCGCCTCGCCGAGATCGACAGCGTCGATGAGCTCGGCCACTCGGGGGCGCAGCACAGGCCTGGGCAGGTGGAAGAGCTTGCCCATCATCACGAGGTTCTCGACCGCAGTCAGCTTGTTGTCGACCGCGGCGGACTGCCCCGTCAGACTGATGACCTCGCGGACTCTGGCGGCGTCTCGGACGAGGTCGAAGCCGGCCACCATGGCGGTGCCGGCGTCGGGCTTGAGGAGCGTGGCGAGGATGCGGACGGTCGTCGTCTTGCCGGCACCGTTGGGGCCGAGCAGAGCGAGCACCTGGCCACGAGGCAGTGTCAGGTCGACGCCGTCCAGGACCGTGACCCGGCGCCGCGCAGGGCCGAAGCTCTTGCCGAGGCCCTCGGCGCGGATGACGACGTCGGACGGACCGGTGTGTGTCATGGTCGTGCGGTCCCTTCCCGTCGTGAGACGGCTGTGTAGGCGATAAACTGCTTACAGCGGAAACTGATATGTTTAGGGTATACACGGTTTCAAGAGTCAGAGTCAAGGGGGAGGTCGAGTGAGCACCCACGAACCCGGCGATCCGGTCGCGGCGCCCGGCGATCCCGCGGCGCCTGGCCTCGCGGCGCCTGGCCTCCCGCCGCTGCTGCAGCGGCTGTGGGAGGAGCCCGCGCGTCCCCGGCGGGGCCCGAAGGCCGCCCTGAGCAGGGATCGGATCACCGAGGCCGCGATCGAGATCGCCGGTGCTGAGGGGCTGGCCGCGGTGTCGATGGCCCGGGTGGGGGAGGCGCTCGGCTTCACGAGCATGGCGCTGTATCGCCACGTGAGTGGGAAGGACGAGCTCCTTGCGCTCATGGCGGACGCAGCGGGATCGATGCCCGCTGACCGCGTTCCCGACCCGCGCCAGGAACCCGTCGACTGGCGTACGGGCCTGGAGCGCTGGACCCGAGCGCAGATTGAGATGATCATCGAGCGGCCCTGGTACCTCGACCTACCGTTGGCCTCGTCGCCGCCCGGGCCCAACCGCATGGCGTGGTTGGAGCGCGGGTTCGCCCTCCTCGAACCGACAAGGCTGAGCACCGAGGAGAAGCTCGCGGTCCTGGGCATGCTGGCCGAGCACGTGCTCGGTCAGGCACGGGTGCACATCGAGACGATTCGAGCCTCGGTCGCCGGCGGTGGTGATCCGTACGCCGAGTTCGAGGGGCTGCTCGCACTGCTTGTCGATCCGGAGCGCCACCCCGCTCTGCATCGGGCCGTGCACGATGAAGGCACCACCGATCCCGACCCGCAGTTCGACGACATCGGCTTCGCCATCGGGGTCGTCCTCGACGGCATCGCCGCCTTCGTGGAACGGCGGCGGACAGAGCGCGGACGAGGCTAGCCCAGCGCCTCGACCCATTCGGCCGCGGCGGCCGCCGACGCGACCTCGAAGTGGGTTACGTGGTCCTCCTTGGCGACGAGGAACTGCTCGTCGTCGGGGTAGTAGACAGCCATGTCGACGTCATCGCCGGCGAAGGCCCTGATCGCCTCCATCGACTCCCAGAAGCTGATCGTGACGACCTCGGTGCGGCCGTCGTCGAGGTCGCGCCGGAGCATGAACGCGGCGAAGTTGCCCGGTGTCTCGCGGTACTCACGCATGCCGGTCTCGTCGATGTAGGCGATGTATCTCTCCGCGTCGTCGCGCAGCACCCAGCCGCGCCAGGTACGAAGGATCATGGGCACGACTCTCCCACGTCCGTGTCAGCTCGCAGAAGGGACGCCAACTGCGGCGCCCTTATCGACTGACGCCTTCGCGAACCGGCCGACCGGCCGGCGACGTATCAAAGACGCCTCCCCGGCGCTCTTCTGGAGACATACCGGCTGGGGAGCGGAGGGGGAGGGCGTCATGGAATTCTTCGAGCGGCGACCTGCCCTGCAGTCGCCCACATCTCCGAGCGGGCTCGATCTCGTCGGGTGCCCGGAGTGCGGCGCGCCCGCCGAGGTGACGAGGCGTGACATCGTCGGGTCGACGGACGGGCCGATCGAACTTGTCTTCGTGCAGTGCGTCGACCGGCACTGGTTCTCGATGCCGGCGTCGATGCTTCCTGCCGCCGGCTAGCGCACGGTGCGGAAGAACGTCCGCACGTCGTCGACGAACAGGTCCGGTGCCTCCAGCGCCGCGAAGTGACCACCACGCTCGAACTCCGACCAGTGCGTGATGTTCGGGTAGCCCTGCTCGCCGAAACGTCGGATCGCGACGTCCTGGGCGAAGACAGCGACACCCGTCGACACCGTCACCGGAGTCGGCCAGGCACCGGTGTGCATGCTCTCGTAGTAGGCGTGCGACGACGACGCACCGGTCCCGGTGAGCCAGTAGAGCATCACGTCGGTCAGCATGCGGTCACGGTCAAGGACGTCTTCCGGCACCGCACCGCCGTCGGTCCACTCCTGGAACTTCTCGACGATCCACGCGAGCTGCCCGACGGGTGAGTCGTTGAGCGCGTACGCGATCGTCTGCGGACGGGTGGAATGCACCTTCATGTAGCCGCTCTGGTCGTCCAGGTAGTTGGCCAGCCGGGCGAGCCTCGTCTGCTCCGAGTCGGTCAGCTCTGCCTTCGTTGCCTCGTCCACCTCGCCCCAGGGGATGAAGCCGAACGTGGCCGCATTGAGGTGGATGCCGACGACGTGCTCGGTGTCGACCCGGGCGAGGTCGGCCGTGACGAAGGCGCCCATGTCGCCGCCTTGCGCGCCGTAGCGGTCGTAGCCGAGCCGACGCATGACCTCGGCGAACGCGCGCGCCATCCGGTCCGTTGCCCAGCCTGGCTCGGATGTCGGACCGGAGAACCCGAACCCCGGCAAGGCCGGGACGACCACGTCGAAGGCGTCGGCCGGGTCGCCGCCGTGCACACGCGGATCGGTGAGCGGTCCGATGACATCGAGGAACTCGATGAACGATCCTGGCCACCCGTGACTCAGAACGAGGGGCAGCGCGTTCGGCTCGGGCGAGCGGACGTGCACGAAGTGGATGCTCTGTCCGTCGACTGTGGTCGTGAACTGCGGCAGCTCATTGAGCTGCGCCTCCTGCTTGCGCCAGTCGTACGAGTCACGCCAGTGCGTGACCAGGTCTTTGAGGTAGTCCTTGGGAACCCCACGAGACCACCCGACACCGGGGATCTCAGACGGCCAGCGGGTGCGCGTGAGCCGATCGCGAAGGTCGTCGAGCTGGCTCTGGGGGATGTCGATCCGGAACGGCGTGACGGAGTCGGTCATCGGGCTGTGTCCCTTCGGCGGAGGTACCTGATCTTGAATGCCACCGTAGCGAGGGCTGCGGACACCTTCAGTCCGCAATGTCCTGCCAATCTAGGGTGACTTCATGCGCACTGCCACCCTGCTCCTCGATGCCTTCGATCGCGTACGGCAGGAGGTGCACGCGGTGGTGGGCGGGCTGACCGCAGACCAGCTGGCGCATCGCGTCGACCCCGGAGCCAACTCCATCGGCTGGCTGGTCTGGCATCTGACCCGCATCCAGGACGACCACGTGGCGCATGTCGCCGGCGCCAAGCAGGCATGGACAGAGGCCGGATGGATCGAGCGGTTCGGGCTGCCGTTCTCGCCGCGCGCCACGGGCTATGGCCATCGGCCCGCTGACGTCGCCGCGGTGCGCGTGGAGTCTGACGCTGCTGACCGGCTACTACGACGATGTGCACGAGCGCACGATCGCGCTACGTCGGTGGCTTGGTCGACGCCGACCTGGACCGCGTCGTCGACACCCGTTGGGACCCGCCGGTGACGCTGGGCGTGCGGCTGGTCAGTGTGGTCAGCGACGACCTGCAGCACGTCGGCCAGGCGGCTTTCGTGCGCGGCATGCTCCAGCGTCAGGACTGACTATCGCGACCGCAGCCCGCTGGCGCGGACCACAGGTCGCGCGATCGCGGCCCGCACCGACTCCTCGGCCCCGACCAGTCGTACGTGCTCGCGGGCGCGCGTCACCGCGGTGTAGAGCAGCTCACGCGTCAGCAGCCGCGACGACGGCTCCGGCAGCAGCACCGAAACCCCTCGGAACTGGCTGCCCTGGCTGCGGTGCACGGTCATCGCGTGGACGGTGGCGACGTTGCTGAGCCGCGTCGGTGGCCGCAGCACCGGGTCGCTGCCGCGCCCGAAGGCTGCCACCGGCGCGCCGGCGCCGTCGTCGACGACCACGCCGGTGTCGCCGTTGTAGAGGCCGACTTCGTAGTCGTTGGCCGTCACGAGGAGCGGGCGCCCGAGGTACCACTCGCCCTCGGCCCCGTAGCCGTCGATCTCGTCGCGGAGCCAGCGCTCGACCTCGTCGGCCCAGCTGGCGACGCCGTGTGGCCCAACCCGGTGTGCGCAGAGCAGCCGGTGCTGCTCGAGCGCGTTGAGTGCGGCACGCGCGTCGCCCGCGCGTGCGGCGTCGACGAGCGTGCGCCCGGACGCGATCACGTCGCGGCGCAGAACCCGCCAACGCCAGCCGGGATCGGCGATCGACCGCTGCCACTTCGACGAACTCCACCTCGTCGCGACCGCCGCGCAGCAGTGACATCGCTCGATCTGCCTCACCGTCCCGGATGGCCTCGGCCAGCTCGCCGATCGCGTCGCCGAACCGGTAGCCGTGCCGCAGCCGTACGACGTCGTTGCGCAGCTCTGCCTCGACCTCGGCTCGTGGCTCGAAGTCGGCGGGCAGCATGGCCGACAGCTGAGTGAGGCGTGGGTCGGACCCGGGACGGGGGTCGCGGTGCACGATGTCGCCGAGCACGGCGCCGGCCTCGACGGACGCCAGCTGGTCGGGGTCGCCCACGAGTACGAGCCGCGCCTCGGGCCGCAGAGCCTCCAGGAGCCGCGACATCATCGTCAGCGAGACCATCGACGTCTCGTCGACGATAACGACGTCGAACGGCAGCCGGTTGTCGCGGTTGTAGCGGAACCGGCTCTGCGAGTCGGGCCGCCAGCCGAGCAACCGGTGCAGCGTCGACGCGGCCGTCTGCGGTGGTGCCGGGAGACCTGCCGCCGACATGCTCTCGGCTGCGGCCGCCACCGCTTCCTGCAGCCGCGCCGCGGCCTTGCCGGTGGGCGCGGCAAGCGCGATCCGCTGCGGACGGTCGGTGAGGGCGGTCAGCGTGGCGAGCAGTCGGGCCACCGTCGTCGTCTTGCCGGTGCCCGGGCCGCCCGCGACCGTGGTCATCAGGCCGGTGACGGCCGCTGCGACCGCAAGCCGCTGGTGGTTGGCCGTCGTGCTGTCGGGGTAGAGCTGGGCGAGGATGCCGAGCAGCCGCTGCTCGTCGACGTCAACAGTCGCCCGGCTGGCACGCTCGGCCAGAGAGGCGCGCACCAGCTCTTCCTCCCGCCAGTAGCGGTCGAGGTAGAGCAGGCCGTCGACCAGACGCAGGGGCCTGTCGGCCGGGCCGTCGACACCTTCGGCGACCGCGGCACTCGAGCGGCAGGCGACGAGCCAATCGTCGGTCTCCGGCCACGGCAGCGACGCGGGGTCAGCGTCGACTTCGAGCTCGCCGATCGAGTCGCGCACGCCGCGCAGGTCGACGCAGACCGATCCCTCCTGTCGGACGGCTCGCACGGCGAGCGCAATCGCGAGCAGCACCTGCTCATCGGCCTCATCTGTGAGCCGGCCCAGAGTGCGGGCGATGTGGACGTCGGCGACGGAGAGCACACCTGCCGTGTTGAACTCGGCGAGCAGTCCCGACGCCCGTTGGGCCAGCCGGACGCTGTGCTCGTCGACCGTGACGGTCACCGCTCACCCCCGTCGAGGAGCGCCGACGCGGCAACGACCAGCGAAGCCGGCGGTTTCCACTCGAACACCCCGCACGTTGTGCCGCCGACGACGGGCGTCTGCGGCCCGCTCATCCCGCGGACAAACAGGTAGAGCACACCGCCGAGGTGCACGCCGGGGTCGTAGCCGGGCTGCCGCCATCGAAGGAAACGGTGCAGCGCCACCGCGTAGAGCAGGGCCTGCAACGGATAGTGCGCGTGAACCATCTCCGCGGCCATCGAGGTCGGCCGGTAGTGCCACGCACTGAGTGGCTCGGCGCCGTCGGGGCCGAACCCGCCCAGCCAGTTGGTCTTGTAGTCGACGACCAGGTAGCGCTGTGGCCCACTGCCCGGGCGAACGCGCAGCACCGCGTCGATGCTCCCGGTGAGGTAGCCGCGCAGCCGTTGGGATCGCAACGCCGGCACGTCCAGCGCGTCGGGATAGGCCACGAGCGGGTCGTCCTTGGGCAGGTGCTCGCGCATCAGTGCCGCCAGCTTCGCCACGGTGGCCGACACGCGGTCGGCCGAGTCACCGCCGGCCAGGGGCAGCTCGAATGCCAGCTCGGCCAGGCGGTCGGACGGTGGGATGTCGCGCAGCCGCATGCCGCCGGCCAGGCTGCCGAGCGGGGTGTCGAGCACCGGCAGCAGACCCGCCGCAAGTGCACCGGGGTCAACGGTTGTCCCGAGACGAGCACTGACGGCGGCTTCGCAGCGTTGTGACAGGTCGGCGGCGAGGTCGGTGGCAGAAGTGTCGAGCCCTTCCAGCACCTCGTGCACGAGCGTGCCGAACGCCGCCCCCGCCGGCAGGTCGGCAAGTGGGGACGGTACGGCCTGCAGCATCGCCTCATCGAGGTCGGCCGGGGAGTCTGCGCCGTGGGGCGTCGCAGGCTCGTCCTGCCGCTCCTCGACCTCCGGTTCGCTGCTCACTCCGGGCGTGCTCGCGTCGGGCTCATGCACGGCGCGCGTCAACCCGGTATAGGACGTGCGGCGCCAGCTGACGTCGAGAGTGCGGTCGAAGCTCGCCGCGGTCAGCTGTGTGCCTGACGAGACGGCGCGCGCCCAGGAGGAAGTCCTGTCGGCGGAAACCTGCTCGACGGCGATGGTCCCGTCCGAGGCCGCGGCGAGCGCGGCCAGTCGGGCGCGGACGTCGGGGTCTCGTGTCACGTCGACCTTGTTGGCCGGCTGCTCTCCCGCCGTGAACTCGCCGAACAGGAGACGGTGCAGCGATGCGTGGGGGGCGGTAGTTGCCGGCAGCCACCAGCCGACCACCTGGCACTGCGCACGCGTCATCGCGACGTAGAGCAGGCGCAGATCCTCGCCGGACTCCTCCGCGTCGTGGCGAGCCTTTCGGAGGCCGTATCCCGCCGCCTGCTTGCCGCACACGTCCAGCAGCCGACGACCCCCTTCGTCGTGCAGGCGCAGCGGGTCGGGGTCATCGGGCACATGACGGTCCCACGAGAACGGGACGTAGACGATCGGGAACTGAAGACCCTTGCTGCCATGGATGGTCACAACCTGGACCGCGTCGGCATCGGACTCCAGTCGCCGGCTGCGCTCATCAGCGTCGTCTCCGGCGGCTTCGCTTATGTGGTCCTGCAGCCACTCGACCAGCGCCGCAGGCCCCAGGCTGCCGGCGCTGGCGGCTGCGTGCAGCGTGTGACCGATGTGCCGAACGTCGGTCAGATCACGTTCGCCGCCGACGGCCTCCAGCGACCGTTCGATCAGGTGGCTGGACGCCGTGATCACCTCGACCAGCGCCGCCACCCCACGCTCGGCGAGCACGACGCGCCATGCCCGGAACCGCGTCGCGAGCTCGTCGAGGTCGCGATCATCGGCGCCGGCCAGGGACTCTGCGGTCCAGCCGACAAACCCAGTGAGAGCAGCGGCACGGACCAATCCGACCCGGTGCGGCTGCTCGAGCGCTCGCAGGAGCGTGAGCCACTCGCGCGCGGTTGGCGTGGCGAACACGCTGCGCGAGCTGGTGATGACCGCGGGCACGCCGGACCGGCCGAGCGCATCGCGCACCATGACCGCCTGGTCGTTCTTGCGGACCAACACGGCGACGTCTCCAGGTCGGACCCCGCGCTCGGCGGCACCGAGTGTCAGCTGAGCAGGCCCACTGAGCAGCGCCACGATGTCGGCGGCGATGTCAGCGGCGACCAGGGGGCGCGCGGGGCCCACCTTGACTCGGTCGCCGTCCGCCAGGTCGAACAGCGCGCGCCCCGCGACGCGGAGACGCAACGGCGCTCCCGCACCCGTGAGGCGCCGCCCCCGATGCTCGGCCTCGACCCGCCGTACGGTGATGTTCTCGTCGCCGAGGGCGGCGCCGCGGAACACCGACTCGAGCGCCGTGAGGAGATCGGAGTCGCTGCGCCAGTTGCGGTCGAGCGTGTGGCGTGAGGTTGCTGCCTTGGCGGCCTGCAGGTAGGTGACGAGGTCGGCGCCGCGGAACGCGTAGATGGCCTGCTTGGGATCGCCGATGAGAACGAGGGTCCGGTGGCCGTGGAACGCAGTCTCGAGAATGCGCCACTGCAGCGGATCGGTGTCCTGGAACTCGTCGACGAGCACCACGTGGTAACGAGCGCGCAGCCGCTCGCACGCCGCCGTGCCATGCACCCCGTCTCGAAGTGCCGCGTCGAGCTGCGAGAGCAGGTCGTCATATCCGAACAGTCGCCGTGCGCGCTTGCGGCGTTGGACCTCCTTGCGAATGGTCTCTGCAAACCGTTGACGCACGACAGCTGTCGAGTTGTCCTCCGCGTCGGCTGGCACGAGCTCGGCGAACGGGTCACGCATGGCGTCACGCGCGACCTTGATCGCGATGTCGTACGACATGGGAGGTGGCTGCGCCTCGTTGGCGTAGCGACGGAGGTAGAGGTCATCGACGGCCTCGGCGACGAGCTCGTCGAGGTCTTCGACCAGGGTCGCGTCGGGTTCCTTGTCGCCGGCCATGCCGAGCCCGGCGAGCATCTGCTGGCAGAAACCATGCGTGGTGGCGATGGTGGCCGCATCGAAGGCGGCGAGCGCCCGAGTCAGCCGTCGATGCCGCACGCGGACCTCCTCGTCGGGAGCGTCGGCGAGCAGCCGGAGCAGCGGATCGCGCGCGTTCGATCGTGCCCGAGCCGGGTCAGCCAGGCCGCGCTCCGCCGAGACCAGTCGCTCGCGGACCCGTTCGCGAAGCTCCTGCGTTGCCGCTCTGCTGAACGTGACGAGCATCAGCTGGGGCAGCTCGGCGATGCCCTCGGCGACATAGCGCGTGGCGAGCGCGGCGATCGTGAAGGTCTTGCCGGTGCCGGCACTCGCCTCCAGCATCGTGGTGCCGCTCGGCAGGTCGCCAAGGATGTCGAACGCCGCGATCTCCTGGTCGACGTCGGTCATGGCGTGCCCAGAGTCTCGGCGTCGAGCAGCGGCTCCCAGAGCTGGCGCGCCAGCAGACCGAACCGACGCGCCTCGCCCCAACGCTCGTCGCCGAGCTCGTCGAACCGGGGGAGGGCCGCGGTCAGAGTGTTGAGGGGAGCGTCGTCGCTCCAGACGAGCACGTGTGCGGCGTCAGCCTGCTCACCCGCGAAACGGTCACCGGCCCAGTCCTTGGCGGCATCAGCGAGCGCGCCTTGTGCGTGCATGCCGCGCCGTCGCCGCGCCGCGTAGGTGTGGGAAGTCTTGACGGCCATTGGCAGTGGCTCGCGCATGCCCTTGTCGTACAAAGCGACGAGATCTGTGAGGTGCAGTCGCGCGGTCTCGGCGTCGAGCGGGCCGAGCGTCGATTGTCGTACGGGATTCCATCGATCGCCCCGACCGACTGTCATGGCTTGCCACTGCGCAGACGGGTCGGCAGCCGTCAACGCGAGCAGCTGTGCCCACGCGCGCAGCCGGTGCTTGGGGCCGAGCGAGGAGTACTCGACGCGCACGATGGCGTCACCGTGCACAGTGCCGACGGTGCCCGCCAGCCGACGGTTGTCGAGCTCGACGGTGACATCGATCGCCCGGCCAGGGGGTTTGCGGAGCTCGGCACTCGCCGTGACGAGTGGCTCGACCTTGCCGACAAGGTCTGTGACCAGCCGCCGGCCCAGCTCGCCGGGCGGCAGCGACTGTCGCCGCCACTCGGCTTGGATGCAGGTCTCGGCGTCGGCCCCACCGAGTCGCGCCTTGAGGAGCCGATCGCCGATCGCCCACTGCTGCAGATTGTCGAGCTGGACGATGAGCGCGTCGTCGGGCGATTCCTCATCGCGGAGCAATGACAGGCCCAGGCGTTGCCGCAGGAACGCCTTCACAGGGTGTTCGAGGAAGGCGATCAGGTCGTCGAGCGCCAGGTCGGTGTCGTTGTCGGGCGGTGGCGCGAGCGGCTCATCGAGGAACGAGCTCGGTGCGTGACGCGGCTGCTCGGCGCGCACCGCCCCCGCGAGCGCATGCCTGTCGAAGCTGAAGGATCGGGTCGGCACGAGAGCACTCGGCGTGAAGTTGCGCGCATCGAATGGCTGCAGCGGATGCCGCACCACGATGCGCTCGCGTGCACGGCGGCCGTGCTCGTCGACCGGCACGAGCGCATCGACCGCGTCCAATATCTCGCCGACGGGGACTGCCGGCGGATGCTCGGCGTTGGTGCGCGGACTGTTGCCGGTGTAGAGGATCACCAGGTGGTTCGGTGGCGGCGAGGAGCGCATCAAGCAAGAGCTGGCGGTCTTCGCTGCGAGGATCGCGTTCCCCGATGCAGGGGTCCCGTGCGAGCGCGTCATCACCATCGGTGGCGGCCGTGCGTGGGAAACGCCCGTCGTCGAGCCCCAAGAGGCACACCACACGGTGCGGCACAGACCGCATCGGCACCATCGAGCACATCGTCAGCTCACCGGTGCGGAAGTTGGCTCGGGTGGGCCTTCCTTGCAGTCGGTCGGCGAGCAGAGCTCGTACGTCCTGAAGCGTCAGCAGCACGTGCTCGGCGCGCTCCGCGGCGCTGCTGAGGGCCTCAGCCAGCTCGCGCTGGGCTTGCGCGCGTTGCCAGGCGTCCTGCTCGCGGACCTCGGTCAGCCGGTCGAGTGCCTGTGCGAGCGAGCCGAGCCACGCCGTGAGCGGGCGTGACCCGCTGAGCTCGCCGAGAGTCAGCTCCAGCCGGTCGAGGAGCTCGGCCAGCCTGCCTGCCAAGTCGATGTCACTCGAGTCGACGTCGTCGAGCGGCAGGGTCTTGTCGATCCAGCGAAGGCCTTCCTCGGCCATCGCGGCACCGAGGAGGATGCGGTCGAGGCCGGTGCGCCAGGTGTTTTGCGGGATGTTGTCGAGGTCGAACGTCGCACGGTGTGCTCGGTCGAGTCCCCAACGGACGCCCGACTCCGCGACCCACTGCTGCAGGCGCTCCAGGTCGTCATCGGTGAACCGGAACCTGGTGCGCAGCGGCGCCGACGCGGCGAGGTCGAGCACCTGGCTCGCGGTGAGCCGCGAGTCGGCCAAGTCCAGCAGTGCGGAGAGTGTGGCCAACTGCGGGTTGGTCTGGCGGAGTGAGCGGTCGGCAAGCCGCACGCGCAGGGTGTGACCTGGGTGCTGGTCCGTGACTTCGTCGTCAGCAAGACCGAACGTGGCGGAGATGAGTGGCGCGTAATCCTCGATGTCGGGGCACATGACCAGGACGTCGCGCGGCTCGAGCGTGCTGTCGCCGGTCAGCAGGCCGACCAGCACCTCGCGGAGCACCTCCACCTGACGCTCAGGTCCGTGACATGCATGGACCTGCACGCTGTCGTCGTCGGTGGCGAGCGGAGCGGGTGTCGGAACGGTGTCGTCCTGTAGCGCTTGCTGCAGGCGACCGAGGAGGGTTGCGGGCCGAGGGTCGAGCGCATGGTGCGTGTCGACAACATCGGCGGCCCGCGCGGCGATCTGCACCTGCATCTCCCGCGCGTCACGGCCGAGGCTGGCAAGGAGCGGGTTGACTGCGGTGTCGGCGGTGGCGTCGTCACGCCGACGGGTGATTGATTGCGCGGTGGCGCGGCCGGCGATGCGCGACCACAGGACCGGCGACGGATGTGGCAGCCACAGGTGCACGTCGCGATGGCCAGCCAGCGCATGGAGTACGTCGAACTGGGCAGACGTCAGCCGCGTCGGGCCAAACACTGACAGCCGGCCGGGAAAGGGGACGAGGTCGGGCTCGTCGGCCAGTCGCCGGGTGGCCTCGGGCAGCCGCTCGGCGGGGCTTGCGACGTCGACGCGGCCGCGGACCCGACGCCAGAGCTCCGCCTGCCAGAGCATGTCGTCGGGAAGCGGTTGCCCGGTGCCGTCGCTGTCATTGCCTTGAACCCAGGCGCTCAGCATCGACGGCCGATTGGCGGCGTAGGAGTCGAAGAGCCGGGCCAGGTGCCGGGCCGTCGAGAGACGTCGGCCGCGGCGGTGGTCGTGCGGATCTCCGGACACATAGCCGAGGTGCTTGGCCAGCGTGCCTGCCCACGGCTCGTCCAGTGCCTCGTCGATCGCCTCGAGCAGCGGCCAGACAAGGCGCTCCTGGGGCCATGGATCGTGGTCGGGGTCGATGCCGGATGCGAGGGCCAGCGCATCGGCGACGAGGCTGCTCGGATGCGGGAAGTCGACGTGGGCGCAGATGCCATCGGCCGCTCCGGGCTGGCTGCCGAGCACGTGCGACAGCCGCTGGGTGATCCATCGCTCGACACCACGGGCCGGCACTGCCACGACCTCGGCGGCGAACACATCGTCGAGCGGCTCGCGCAGCACCTCACCAAGCGCGTCGACCAGTCGGTCGGCGCGCTCGGAACGGTGTAGGTGCAGCATGCGGACAGTCTGCCGCCCACCCCGGACTCAAGGGGAGCGCGACTAACACTCAGTCCTCAGAAGGGTGGTGGGTCGGGGTCGGGGTCTGGTGGGTGTTTGCGGGCGGCGGCCTCGCGCTTGTTCGGTGTCGGTGGGTCCGATTTGGGTGGCGGGCCGGTCGGTGACGATCCCGGTGGGGGAGGTCCACCGCAGTCTGCCGTCGGGCAGCGGGAGGGCCTGCCAGCGGTACCAGGTTTTGGCCCGGTTGATCCACCCGGTCAGCGGGCCGCAGTTGTGCGCGTGGTGGTGCCGCCGTGTTCCCATTCGAGGTGGTGGTCGATCTCGGCGCGGTGTGCGGGGGTGTTGTCGGTGGGGAAGGTGGAGGTGACGTCGCGGGCCCGCACATGATCTTGCAGCACCTGCGGCGGCCGATAGACGGTGTGCCCGTAGTCGAGCAGCACCCCGGTGGCCGGGTCGGTGAGCAGCCGCCGCCACACCCCGTCGGCGGCGAGCGCCCGCGCTTGGTCGGCGGTGATCGGCCCGTAGCCGGCCAGGTGACCGGGCAGGTCGTCGATGCCGGCCAGCGTGGTCCAGGACACGGTGACCTGGATGTGCGGGCGGCCGGCCCGCTCCCGCAGCGTCAGCAGCCGATCCGGCTGCGGCGGGCAGCCCGCCGCGGTCGTCGTGCGGACGTCGTCGGTCGGGTCGTCGGTGTCGTCGGCCGTCGGTCGCTGGGTGGCCGCAGCCGGGTTGGCAGCCGCCGGTGTGCCCGGTGCGCAGGCCACGTCGTGGCAGATCCGGACCAGGGCGTCGGCGCGGCGCTGCGCCTTGGTCCGGGTGTCGTTGGGGTCGGCGTCTTTGAGGGCGTCGGCGACCTGGTCGATGATCTGGTCGACGATGGCGAGGTCCTCGGCGGGCAGCTCACCGAACAGCTGGCCCATGCCGTCCTCGCCGCGCCGGGTGGTGACCCGGCGGGCGGCCCGCGCCTGGGCGTGGCGCTGTGCGGCGTCGCGCGGGTCGGCGGTGATGACCAGCCGGCGCAGCCGCTCGGCAAGCTTGCCGGCGGTCAACCCGGGCGCCTCGGTGAGGATCTGCTTCTCGACCTCGCGGCGGGCGTCGTCGGGCAGCGGGCGCAGCGCCTCGACGATCAGCCTGGTGCGCCACCCGTCGAGCAGGCCGCCGGCCAGCGCGGCGTGCAGTGTCGGGGTGCTCGTCGACCAGCTCGCGGGCGGCGTGCAGCCGGGCCTTCGCGGTGGACGGCGCGATGCCGAACAGGACCGAGGTCTCCAGCGCGGCCGCGTGCAGGGCGTGCCGGTCATCGTCGAGGGCTTCGGCACCGGGTGGTAGGTCGCCGTCGGGGAACGGCGACATGCCGCGACAGCCTCGCCAACAGCTCTTGTTGGCGGGCCTGCGCGGCGCGCAGCTGGGTCTCCAGCGCGTTCAGCTCGTCGAGCACCACGGCCCTGCGGTCATCACCGACCGGCGCCCACCCGTCGAGCTCGACGAGGCCCGCCATGGCCTCGTCGAACGCGTCGTCGGCATCCAGGCAGGACTCGGCCCAGGCGTCCAGCTGCTGCTGGCTCATCTGGTCGATGCGGTCCGGGTCCATCCCCGGAGTCTATCGTACAAATGTTCGAGTCGCAACAGGCTGTGCACAGAAAACCCTTGCACCACAAGGCTTTCCGGCCACCTGAACCGACGGTCACACCGTGTCCGCTTGCAGGCTAACCCTCACCCCGGACAAAACTAGTCGGTTCAGGCAGGGCACTCCGCGCACTGTTCGGCAGGTGCCGACGCCACAGACGTCGAGCTCGCAGCGAGCTCTGCAGTCTCGCTCTCCGGAGCCCCAGAAGCACCATCCGAGGACCGCAGCGTGTGCCAGGCGAATGCAGCAACGCCGACCGCCAGAGCACCCGCGATGAGCGCGACGACGTGCATGCTGCTGGTGAACGCGTTCTGCGCGGCCTCCAGCAGCGGCAACGCAACGGACGCCGGCAACTGGTTGGCTACCTCGGCTGCGGCACCCAATGTCTCGCGCGCGGCAGCCGACGCCTCTGCAGGAATCTCGCCGGAAATCTCGCTGTCGAGCCGCCCCCGGTAGACCGCTACTCCGATGCTGCCCAGGATGGCCAGACCCAGCGCGCCGCCCAGCTCTGCGGCAGTCTCCGAGATGCCCGACGCAGCGCCTGCGCGCTCCGGCGGCGCCGAGCCGACGATCAGCTCGGTGGTGAGGCCGAACACCGGCGCGAAGCCGAGCGAGGTCACCACGGACGCCGTCACCAGCATGCCCAGCCCATCGCCGGCCCGGCCGACCTGAGTGAGCATGAGCAGTCCGACGGCCGCCAGCGTGAGGCCACCGCCGATGATCTGAGCGTGGCTGAGGCGTTGCGCCATCCGCGGCGTCAGCTGCGAGCCCACCACGAAGGCGATAGCTGATGGCAGCGACCACAGGCCAGCCTCCAGCGGCGACAGGCCGACGACGAGCTGCAAGTACTGCGCGATGAACAGGAAGTAGCCGATCGCGACGAAGATCGCGAGGAAGTTGATGGCCAGTGCGCTGTTGAACGAACGGATGCGGAACAGCGACACGTCGATCATCGGATCCGAGAGACGCCGCTGCCGATGCCACCAGATTGCCGCAACGATGACTCCCGCGACGATGGCGAGCACAGGTCCTGAAGACAGACCGTCCTGCGCCATCACCTTGAGGCCATACACGACGGTAAGCACTGCCGCGACTGACATCGCAGCGCTCCACAGGTCGAGCCGGCCGGCGTCCGGGTCGCGATACTCGGGCAGCACGCGCGGGCCCAGCACGAGCAGCGCGGCCATCACCGGCAGCGCGAGCAGGAAGACGGACCCCCACCAGAACAGCTCGAGCAGCACACCGCCGAGCACCGGCCCGATCGCAGCACCCGCGGAGAATGCCCCGATCCACACGCCGACTGCGATCGAGCGCTGCTTGGGGTCCTGGAACATGTGGAAGATCAGCGACAGTGTCGACGGCGCCAGCGTCGCGCCCGCGATGCCAAGCAGAGCCCGGGAGACGATGAGCATCTCCGCGCTGGTCGAGAATGCCGCGAGCAGCGAGATGGCGCCGAACGCAGCGGAACCGATCATCAGCATGCGCCGGCGCCCTACACGGTCGCCGAGCGTGCCCATCGTGACGAGCGACCCGGCCACAAAGAAGCCGTAGATGTCGATGATCCACAGCATCTGCGTGCTGCTCGGCTGCAGGTCCGCACTGATCGCGGGGATCGCCAGGTGCAGCACGGTCAGGTCCATGACATACAACAAGCAGGCCAAGGCAAGTACCGAGAGGCCGACCCACTCCTTGCGGCCGGCCTTCGGCGCCTGCGTCTCGATCGTCGTCACTGGAGTCCCACCTTCCAGGCTCATGCATGTTGTGACGACGTACGTTCGCGAAAGTCATCGCCCAAGCGGCAGTGCGTATCGACCGTCATCCAGCGGCTCGACCAGCCCGTCGGCCACGAGCCCGTCGAGGGCGCGCTCCCTTTGGACGGCGTCGGGCCAGGTCGCCTCGAGTGCGCGTCGCGTGACGGGGTCGGTGTGCTCGCGCAGGACCGCGAGGAGACGCCCACGGACCTGCCGGTCGGTGCCCTCGTACGACTGACTGCGCCGTGGACGCCCCTCGTCAGCGGGATGTCCCGCCAGCCGCCACGCACACCGTGACACCACCGGACACGACTCGCAGCGAGGGGATCGCGCGGTGCAGACGAGCGCGCCCAGCTCCATCGACGCGACCGCCCATTGTGCCGCTCGTGCCGGCTCAAGGGGTACGAGATCGGCGGCCGCGCGCCGTTCGGCCACGGTGGGGGAAACCGGTGCGTACGCATGGCCGGCCACGACGCGCGCCAGCACGCGGCGGACGTTGGTGTCGAGCACGGCGTGGCGGCGGCCGAAGGCGAACGTGGCCACCGCAGCCGCCGTGTATGCCCCGATGCCGGGCAGCCGGCGCAATGCCTCCAGCTGGGTCGGCACCTCGCCAGCGTGCTGTTCGACGATCACGACCGCAGCCTGCTGCAGGCGAAGCGCCCGTCGTGGATAGCCAAGCCGGCCCCACTGTCGCACGGCGTCACCCGGCGACGCGGCTGCCAGCGCGGCCGGCGTCGGCCATCGCTCGACCCATGTCTGCCACGCAGGCACAACGCGGGCGACGGGGGTCTGCTGCAGCATCACCTCGCTGACGAGGACACCCCACGGGGTGCGGTCCGGCCGCCGCCACGGGAGGTCTCGCGCGTGCGCGTCGTACCACGCGATCACGTCGTCATGGAGGGCGGCTACCTGCATCGCCTGCGAAGCCTAACGTCGTCAGCGACCGCCGGTGAACTGCGCCTCGCCCTCGCGCAGCGGGCGGAATCGCAGGGCCGACCACTCGGCGTCGACGGCCACCTGGGTGATCGGGCGCATGCCGTGCTCGGCGACGATCGGCCACAGCGAATCTCGGTTGATGTCGGCGCGGTTGCCCTTGGGATATGCCACCCAGAGCACCTCGGGACCATGCAGGTCGGCGGCGTGTCGGTGGAGCAGGTCGCGCGCTGATGCGGCGTTGTCGACGAACAGCACGGCGACGGTGGCCGCGCCCATCGAGTCGCTGCGGCGCGTGTCGTCGGGCAGCGGGGCGAGGAGCGTGTCTCGGTCTGGATCTGACGTCCAGTAGGCGCTGCCAGGTTTGACGAGCAACTTCTCTGCCACGGTCTTGCTGGCCATGACGACTCCTCGTCTTGAGCCCGCGGTCGATGGCGACGATGAGTTTGCGCCGGGCGCGCAGTCATTGAGGGTACGCCCGACGCCGCCGGCGCGCCGAGGGGAGTTTGAGTGTCGTCGCCCGCCATTGTGATCGTCAACGGGCCGTCCCTTCGGCTGGAGGACTTCACAACGCTGGGTCCCGAATTCGCTGCTCTGCTCGACCAGCCCGACGTCGCCGAGGTGGTGTGCGACGTCAGCCGAGTCACGGCGCCCGAGGCTGCGGCAGTGAACGCGCTGGCCAGGCTGCAGCTCGCCGCTGTGCGTGACGGGAAACGGATCAGGCTGCGTAGCCCGTCACCGCAGCTGCGCTGTCTGATCTGGCTCTGTGGGCTTACGGAGGTCCTGTTGTCCGAGGACTGAATCAGTCCTGCAGCTGCATCGGCAGCCCGAACAGCGGGAAGAGCCGCTCGACGTCGAGGAACGTGTTGTAGCCGGCGACCTTGCCACCGACAAGCTCGAGCACGACGATGCCCCATGGCGTGCGGCCACCGTCCTTGTATTGCCCGAAGGCCGGCATGCCATTGGCGGCACCGACGGGCGCCAGCCGGGAGCCCTTGCAGCCGATGCCCGCGCCGAGCAACCACTCGCCGACCGAGTCCGGCCCGCGAAGCCAGAGCGGCAGCGGCGGCATGGACATGATCACGTCGTCGCGCATGAGAGCGGTGATGGACGCGACGTCATAGCGCTCGAATGCGTCGACATAGCGCTGTAGCAACGCCTGCTGCTCGCTGTCGAGCGGGTCGAACGCCTGAGTCTCGCTGATCTCGGCGGCCGCGAGCGTCGCCCGCGCTCGCTGGAGCGCGCTGTTGACCGAGGCCACACTGCTGTCGAGCAGCTCAGCCACTTCGGCGGCACTCCACGCGAACACCTCGCGCAGGATCAGCACGGCACGCTGACGGGCAGGGAGGTGCTGGAGAGCCGCGACGAACGCCAGCCGGATGGAGTCGCGAGTGGCGGCGACCTCGGCGGGGTCGGCCACGTCGCTGACGACACGTGCGTCGGGCACCGGAGTCAGCCACGTCGCCTCTGGCAGGGCACCGGGGACAGGGCGACGGCTCGCTATCGATACGGACTCCAGCTCCATCGGCCGGGCCCGTCGCTGGCTGCTGCTCAGCATGTCGAGGCAGACGTTGGTGGCGATGCGGTAGAGCCACGACCGAAGCTGCGAACGGCCCTCGAACCTGGCGTAACCGCGCCATGCGCGCACCAGCGTCTCCTGCACCGCGTCCTCGGCCTCGAACGCGGAACCGAGCATGCGGTAGCAGTAGCCGGTCAGCTCACGCCGGTGCTGCTCCAGCATCGTCTCGACATCGGTCGTCTCGCCGGTCTGCTGACCGGGGAGGTCGTAGTCAACGCGAACCTCGGACATCAAGGGTCACCCTTTGTTGCCGGTAGGGGTCAATGATTCGTGACCGTACTCCACCCGAGTGACAGGCCGCTGACGCTGAAATCTCAGCCCTCTCTTGGGAGGGTTTCGCCCGATTTGTGACGCAGGCGCGAGACTGTCAGACGTAGCGCTCGAGGATGCTCGACTCGGCCAGCCTGGACAGGCCCTCGCGCACCGTGCGGGCGCGCATCTCGCCCACGCCGTCGACCGCCTGGAGGTCGTCGATGCTCGCGGCCAGCAGTTTTTGCAGACCGCCGAAGTGGTCGACGAGCCGGTCGACGACAGTGCCCGGCAGTCGCGGCACCCGCGCCAGGAGCCGATAGCCCCGCGGGCTGACCGCGCCGTCGAGCTGCTCACCGCCGGCGCCATAGCCGAGCGCCCGTGCCACGGATGGCAGGTCGAGCAGCTGCGAGGAGTCGAGCGTGTCAAGCTCGACGAGCACATCGATGACGGTGCGACTGCGGCGGGCCGGCAGGTAGTCGCGGGCCACGAGCTCGCGGTCCTCCTCGACTCCGGCGACGAGCTCGTCGAGCTGCAACGCGAGCAGTCTGCCGTCAGCGCCGAGCTCGACGACATAGCCCTCGATCTCGCTCGCGATGCGTCGCACCATCTCGAGCCGCTGTGCCACGGCGGCCACATCGCGCACCGTGACCAGGTCCTCGATCTCGAGCGCCGAAAGGGTGCCCGTAACTTCGTCGAGCCGCAACTTGTAGCGCTCCAAAGTCGCAAGCGCCTGGTTGGCCTTGGAGAGGATCGCGCCCGGATCCTCCAGCACATAGCGAATCCCGCTGACGTAGATCGCCACAATGTGCATGGACTGGCTGACCGAGATCACCGGCAGCCCTGTCATCTTGGCGGTGCGGTCGGCGGTGCGGTGCCGGGTGCCTGACTCCTCCGTCGGGATCGACGGGTCGGGGACGAGCTGCGTAGCGGCACGAACGATGCGCGTGCAGTCCTTGTCGACGATGATCGCGCCGTCCATCTTGGCCAGCTCTCGCAGCCCGGTGGACGTGAAGTCCACGTTGAGCGTGAAGCCGCCGGAGCAGATCGACTCAACGGTCTTGTCGTCGCCGAGCACGACCAGCGCGCCGGTGCGGCCGCGCAGGATGCGCTCGAGGGCATCGCGCAGCGAAGTGCCCGGCGCAACAGCCGCCAGGGTCTGGCGCAGCTTGGACTCGGCGCTGGTGCGGTCGCTCGTCGCCACCTCGCCCCCGTCGGTCGTCGTGGTCACCGGCGCAGTGACCTGACGCCGGGCGTAACCCAAAGTGTACGGGGATCAGCCGACGACCCGAAGGATCCGCAGCGCGCTCGCGACGTCGCCCACCTCGCGCACCCGCATCCCGTCGGGCGGCTGACCCGAATCCGGCGGCACGAGCGCCCTGCTGAAGCCGAGCCGCGCAGCCTCCTGCAGGCGTCGCCGCACGGCCGTCACCCGGCGGATCTCCCCGGCTAGACCCACCTCGCCGACCGCGATCAGGTCGGCCGGCAACGGACGGTCGAGCGCCGCGCCGGCGACGGCCAACGCCACCGCGAGATCGGCGGCGGGCTCGGTGAGCCGGGCGCCGCCGACGGTGGCGGTGAACACGTCGCGCTCGCGCAGCGCGATGCCGCCGCGTCTCTCGAGCACAGCCAGCACCATGGCGACCCTGGCCGAGTCGAGCCCGCTCGTCGCCCGCCGCGCGGAGCCCGGGTTGGCCGGTGCGACGAGCGACTGGACCTCGGTGGGCAGCGGCCGACGCCCCTCGATGGTGACGGTGATGCAGGTGCCGGGGACGGGCTCGGCGTGCCGGGACATGAACAGCCCGGACGGGTCGGGGACCGACACGATGCCCGCGTCGGACAGGTCGAAGCAGCCGACCTCGTCAGTCGGGCCGAACCTGTTCTTGAGCGCCCGGACGAGACGGAGCCGGTTGTGCCGGTCGCCCTCGAACTGCAGGACCACGTCGACGAGGTGCTCGAGCACTCGCGGCCCGGCGACCGAGCCGTCCTTGGTCACGTGCCCCACGAGGAGTGTGGGGATCGCCCGCTCCTTGGCGACTCCGATCAGCGCACTGGCGACGGCCCGGACCTGGCTCACCCCGCCCGCAGATCCGTCGACCTCACCGGCGGCGATTGTCTGCACGGAGTCGACGACGACCAGTGATGGTTTCACCGCGTCAATGTGGCCGAGCACGGTGCCGAGGTCGGTCTCGGACGCCAGGAACAGCTCGTCGGCCAGCCCGTTGGTGCGGCCCGCGCGCAGCCGCACCTGGCTGGCCGACTCCTCACCGCTCACATAGAGAGTGCGCTCCCCGCTGCGCGCCCAACGCGCCGCAGCCTCCAGGAGCAGGGTCGACTTGCCGACGCCAGGCTCTCCGGCGACCAGCACGACCGCGCCCGGCACCAACCCGCCGCCGAGCACCCGGTCCAGCTCGTCGACCCCGGTGGGCCGAGTGGCGGCCGCGTCGGCATCGACCTCGCCGATCGGGCGCGCCGGCGTGGCGGCAGGAACAGCCGCAGTCGCACGCACGCGCACCGCACCCTGCTCCTCGACCGTGCCCCACGCCTGGCACTCGCCGCACCTACCCACCCACTTGGAGCCTGTCCACCCGCACTCGGCGCAGCGGAAGGTCGGCTTTGCGGTGCGCGCGGCTGGTCGGGTGGAGGCCATGCCGGAAGCATGCCGACACCCGCGGACAGAACGGCGACGCCGAGCCGCAGCGTTTGAAACCCGCTGAACTCGGCCCGGCCCTTACCCGCCAGCCACGAGGCCAATGGCCGAGGTGCGATTGGCTAAGGCAGTCCCGGTGGCGCGGCTCAAGGCATCACAAAATTGGCTGTTGTCGTGTGGTGTCCGAACGGCGACCCGCCAGTAGGTGCCACCATCGGCAAACTTCGAGGAAATGCTCTTGACATAGATTCCGTCATCGATCAACATCGCGTCCGCGAGCCGGGCCGCCTCTTCCTCGCTTGCCCGGAGCTTGGTCAAGAGAAAGTTTCCGCCACTAGGAAAGACCTGCTCGACGACGTCCAACAGGCTCAGCTGCTGGATTAGTGTCTCGCGATCCAACTGAGACTGCCTGAAGGACGACGGCAGGTCGGCCGAATACTTCAACAGAAGCTCGACGAAGTGTTCCGCGACCGAGTTGACGTTCCAGACCGGAAGCTCAGATTCAATGCGGCCAGCCCAGGCCGGGTCGGTCGTATGAACGAAGCCAATGCGCAGGCCGGGTACTCCGAGGGCCTTGCTGAGACTTTTCAGCACTATGACATTGCGGTAGTCGTGTTGCTCCAGCCACGGAATCAGTGATGGCTCGTCGCAGAAATCAATGAATGACTCATCAACGAGCACCGTCTTGTCACCAGCCGAGCGGATCAAGTCCTGCAGCGCGCTGCTAGCAGCGGTCGTTCCCGTAGGGTTGTTCGGCGTGACAATCACAATCAAGTCAGAATCGCCTGCCCGGGAGAGCACCTCGTCGGGTGAGAAGTGGCCATCGTCGGGATATGTCGCCGCGTCCGGGAAAGCGCGGTTGTACTCCCCGAAGGTGGGCTGCGGCAGCAGGACCCGCCGCCCTTCGAAGTGGCGCTTCAAAATTGGAAAGAACTGGGATGCACCATTCAAGAAGTGGACGTTCTTTGATTCGCAGCGTAGATAGTTGGCGAGCTTCTCATTGAGCACTCGCTGCGTCGATCCGTAGTTTGCGATGAGTGGTGACAGGTTCGCCGTCAGCTGGGACACCATCGAATCCGGCGGGAAGTACATGTTCCTAATGAAGGCGAAGTCGAGGATGGGGGTGTTCCAATAGCCGCCCCACGAACTTTCCAAAAGTTCGCGGCGGCGCTCCGGCGCGAACACGAACTCAGCGTTCCGTAGGTCGTTCGGGTCATCCACTTCGGCCCACAACTCACCGTTGAGGGTTTCCGCGTGGATTTGGGCCTGCTGCATGTAGATCAGCACGCCGAGGATAAGTTCATAGTAGCAATTGTTGTCGATGATACGGCTATAGTAGCCGAGCAGGCGGCTAAAGGTGGTGCGGCAAAATTCGGCGGAAAACTTGTAGATGTTCAGTGTCTTATACTTGTCAGAAAAGTCGAAGCTTGGTCCTTGAAGCGACGTGGGAATAACATTTGTCACTACCTGCGAGTCAGAAACGGTGACAACCGTTCCGTCGAGACCGATTCGATAGCGATCGACGAGGGCGACGTTGTCATGCTTCGAAGCGATCAGTCGCCGGAGGACTGCTGGCTCATAAATCAGGTCCGATTCGAGGAGGATAATGTCCTCGGCAAAGTCTAGCTGCTCGAACGCCAGGGCCAACGAGTGGATGTTGTTTGTCGAATCGTACTGCTCATTGCGTACGAACGAAAATTCCAGATCGGGAAAGTGCGTCAATACATAACTTTCCAGCTCTTGGGCACGGTATCCCGTAACAATTGTGATGCGGACAATACCGTTCTCGCGCAGACCGCGAATCAACCTGTCGATTATCGGCCGACCACCAATGGTCAGCAATGTCTTGTGCACGTGCTCTGTTAGCGGCATCATGCGACGACCCAGACCCGCTGCCAAGATTATCGCTCGCATGTCACAACCCCTCGCCCGGAAGCAAATCCCAGCCTGAAGAGGTCGAATCGATCCGCCGCGTGACGACGGCAAAACATTATCGGCATAGAGATTCCCCCCTCGGATCCCCGGCTTTCACCCTAGTCCGCAGACCCCGGGCGATGTGGGCGGTTTCGGCAAGTCGGCAAGGTGCGAACCCGCCAGCTAACCAGCGTGCGCAGCTGGTCTGGCGGAGGCTTTGCCAGAAGCATGCCCAGCACCCGCGGACGGACCGCGGGTGCTGGGCATCTCGTCAGGGCAGGGGAGCGAGGAATGGCTTCTCGGTCGTGAATAGCCAGGTGTGGAAGAGGTCGTCGAGCTGCTGGCCGGAGACTCTCTCCGCGAGGCGGATGAGGTCGTCGGTCGTCACGTTGCCGCCCTTGTTCTGCCCGTACCACTGGCGGGCAATCTTGCTGAACGCAGACTCACCGACCGTCTCTCGGAGCACCTGCAACGCTATGGCGCCCCTCAGCGCCGTCGCGAGCCGGAACAGGTTGTCCGGGCCGGGGTCGCCGATCGTGTAGTTCCAGAAGATGTGGTCGGCGGGGAAGGCGTCGTACGCAACGCGTGCCAGCTCGGCGACTGTGCCTGTGGCGATCGGGATCAGGGGGAAGACCCAAGCCTGGTCGTTTGCGTCCGCCCACATCATTTCGGTGTATGTGGCCCAGCCCTCGCTGAGCCAGAGGTGCTGCCACCGCTCGAGTGAGACGCTGTCACCCACCCATTGGTGTGCGATCTCGTGAAGGACGACTGTCTCGCCGGCGACCTCCGACACCTCGTCGTTCTCGTCCAGCCAGAATCCGCTCCAGTACAGCGGTCGTGTCTGCGTATCGAACCCGCTGGGCAGGTCGGGGTCGACGATGCCGCCCGCTGCGCGGAACGGATAGGGACCGAAGAAGTCGCCGAGGAAGTCGATCATTCGTGGCTGCTCGGCGAGGGACGCGTCTATCGCCGCGCGAAGCCGCGTGGTCACCGCCGAGGTCGGCATCGACGGCATCGAGACCCTGGATGCCGCGCAAGCGCCAGGTGCTCACGTCCCAGTTGTTGTCGATCGCGATGCCGCTCGCATAGGAGACCATCGGCTCTTGCGCATCCCAGGTGAATGTCGTCCACCCGTCCTTGCCGCGACGTTCGCCTGCAGGCACGCCGTTTGCGATGGCCGTGTAGCCCGGCGGCACCGTGATACGGAACGTGTAGGCCGCCTTGTCGATGGGGTGTTCGTTGGCGGGGAACCAGAACTTGGCATTCTCCGGCTCGCCGAAAGTAGCCGCGCCGTCGGGCGTGTGCGCGAAGCCGGAGAAGCCGTCGGCTGACAACCCTGGGACCCCTGAATAGGTGACGCGTACGTCGAACTTCCCCTTGTTCAACGGCTTGCCGGGCGTGACGATCAGCTCGTCACCTGCACGGGTCCAGGTGGCCCCCGCCCATCGACTGCAACCGAGTGGACGTCCAGCCCGTGCAGGTCGAGGTTGAACGAGCACAACCGCATCTCGGCGCGAGCGCGGATCTTCGTGTCACCGACGAGCACGTCGCTGGCCGGGTCGTAGCGTGCAGCGATGTCGTAGTTGCTCACGTCGTAGCCACCATTCCCGTGCGTGGGAAAGTACGGGTCGCCAACGCCCGGCGCCCCCGCGACGCAATTCCGCCCGGAGTCGTCAGCGCCAGCCGCAGCGGGCAGCCCCAGGGCAACGAGGGACGCCGCCACGACCCCCGCACCGATCTGCGGCCACCAACCTGACCCTCTCGATGTCGGCGTCTGGTTTCGCTCCATAACACGTCCTTCCGCTCGTCGGGTCCACTGCCCCGAGCCTGGCCGTGGTGCCCGGCCGACGAATCCGGGATAACCCTTGTCACCGACTTGACGAGGTCGGCGGGCAATCACCGCGCGGGTTCGCCAGACTGGCGGCGTGGGTTCGGCCGGGTTGTGGGGCCGCGACGCGGAGCTTGGCCGCTGCCGATCAGTGCTCAGCGCACTCCCGGAGCCACGGTCACTTCAAGTGGTCGGGGGCCCGGGCATCGGCAAGACGGCGCTGCTGCGCGCGGCGGCGGTCGAAGCGCGAGATGCAGACGTCCTCACGCTGACCAGCTCCTCGGCCGAGGGCGACGTGGATCTGCCGTTCTCGGCCCTTGTCGATCTGCTCGACCCGATCGTGGACGATCAGCTGCCGGGCTTGCCCGAGCCGCAGCGGGCCGCGCTTGAGGTCGCCCTGCTGCGTCGCAGCGCTCCGAGCACCGGTTACGACCGCCTCGCCGTCGGGCTAGCCGTGCGCACGATCGTTCTGGGGCTCGCTCGTCGTCGGTCTGTGCTGCTCCAGCTCGATGACGTCCACTGGATGGACCTGGCCTCGCACGAGGCGATCACGTGGGCACTGCGCCGCTTCGGCGACGCGCCGGTGGCGGTGATCTCCGGTTGTCGAGAGCCAACGGCAGGACTTGTGCCCGACGACAGCTGCCTCATGAGGCTAGGCCCGCTGGAAGCGGACGCGATCGCCCAGCTGATCCGCTCGGCCGGCATCGCGCTCTCCGCTGAACACCTGAACCGGGTTGTGACAGCCGCACAAGGAAATCCGTTGTCGGCGCTGTCCTTGGCGAGGGCGAGCCACAACGCCGACCTGCTTAGCCCCGCACTGGTTGTCCCGGACTCTGTTGCTGGCGCGGTGCAGGCTCGCCTCCAGACCGTCTCTGCGAAGAGCATGCGGCTGCTCGGGCGCGCAGCGGCCGGGCGTGCGTCGGAGCCCACCCTCACCGAGTCGGAGCTGACAGCGCTCGACGTGCCGCCCGACATCGCGCAGATCATTGGCGGCCACGTCCGCTTCGCCCACCCACTGTTCGCCTCCCTGGCATACAAGCAGCTGACCGACCGCGAACGGATCGACGTGCACCGCGTGCTCGCCGCGCAGGCGGGCGACAGCGTCGACCGGGCGCGGCATCTGGCGCTGGCGACGACGACTCCCGATTCCGACGTGGCCGCAGAGATCGCGGCCGCGGCGCAGGAGGCAGAGCGTCGAGGAGCGACGGCCGCCGCAGGCGCGCTCTGGGAGAAGAGCGCTCGACTGACCCCTGTCGGCGAGACCGCATCGCCTGTGGATCGCCTCCTCAATGCGGGCAGGTGCTTCGTTCGGTCGGGCGACAGGGCGCGCGCCGAGGCCGTTCTCACCCCACTCGTTGACGTGCTGCCGCCGGGGCCGACCAGAGGGGCGGCGCTTCTGGAGCTCGTCGACGCCGCCGGCCAGGACGTGCATCGGTCACGCGCCTTTGCCGAGCAGGCGTTGCGCGACAGCGGCGGTGACCCGGAGGCCAAGCTGGCCTTGGCCGACCTGACCGTCGTCGGCGGACGGTTCGAGGAGGCGCTCGCCCTCTACGGCGACCTCGTCGAGTCACCTGACCTCACCGTCCGGAGCTATGCGCGGTCCATGATCGTGAGTGTCAGTCGACAACTCGGGCGGTACGACGAAGGCTTAGCGCGATCCTGGATCCAGCAGGAGCCGCCGGACCAGCCGGTGATGAAGAGCGTCCGAACCACCGCAGCGCTCATGTCGTTCTGGATGGACGACTGCGAACCCGTGATGACACTGCTCAGGCCGCTGATGGACACGGCAGATGAGAACGGCGACTACGCGCTGGTCGCGCAGTGCGCCGAATACCTCGCCGAAGCAGCTGAGCGCCTGGGCGACCGGCGAGCAGCGCGGGCGTACGCCGACCGCGCACAGCTATCGCAAGCTGGAAAGGACGGGCCTAACAGTTTCATCCAGGCGCTGGTCGAGGCCGACACGGATGAGTGTGCGGTCGCCATCGAGACGGCGGAGGGGGGCTTCAAGACGTCGATGCACGAGGGCGACGTCCTGTACGCGACCAAGTCCGCCGCCGTCCTGCAGCGCGCGCTCCTCACCGCGGGGCGGGTGGACTTGGCGGTGGGTGAATTCCTCATCGGGCAGACCTCCGCGATGCACGCGCGACACCCAGCGGCCTTCCTGCGCTGGCACTGCGACGCCGTCGAGATGGCCCTGCTCGCGGGCGACACCGACCGCGCGCGAGCGGTGACCGAGCTGTTCGCCGAGCTCGTCGACAACGACCAACTCCACTCGCCCAACGATGACGCGGCGGCCCTTCGCTGCCAGGCTGTGCTTGCCTTGCACGCGAGCCGTGCAGACGAAGCCGAGTCGCTGCTCAACCAGGCCTTGCCCCTCCATGAGCTCAAGCCGGTGGCGAAGGAGCGAGCTCGTACGCTGCTGTGGCTGGGGATGGCTCAGCGTCGGCTGCGCCGTCGCGGCGATGCGCGGCGGAGTCTCCTGGAGAGCGCCGCGCTGTTCGAGGCCATCGACGCCAAGCCTTGGCACCGGCGAGCGATGGCCGAACTAAGGCGCACGGGTGGCGGCACTGGCGGGCAGCTGACCGCCACCGAGGCCCGGATCGCCGAGCTTGTGGTGTCCGGTCACACCAACCGCGAGGTCGCCGCTGTGACCAGTCTGGCCGTCAAGACGGTGGAGGCGAACCTCAGCCGGATCTATCGCAAGCTCGGCGTTCGTTCTCGCAGCGAGCTGACCAGACGCCTCACACCAGTGCACCCGCAGCACGCCAGCGGACAACCGTCGGGACGTCCACCGTGAGACCCGGGGTCGAGGCGATCACCGACCGCGCCACGTTCGCCGGAAACTCGATGGAGAGTACGGCTTCGAGTGCCGCCCGCTCCTCGAAGACCCATTGCACCGGCAGCCGCCGCGTCCGAAAGCCAAGCCCCGCCCAGAACTGCTCCACTCGCTGCGCGTCCACGTGCGGCCAGGCCGCGCGGAACCACGCGCCGTACCCGTTGCCAAGCAGGTCGACGTCCACGACCGCGAGCACCCCTCCGGGACGCAGAACGCGGAAGGCTTCGGCGATGCCTGGCTCACAGCCCGGCCCGAAGAAGTACGCCCACCTCGCGTGCACCGCATCTGCCGAGCGGTCGGCAAGCGGCAGCGATTCGGCGCCGGACCTCACCACGCGCACCGAAGGCAGCGAGGCGCATCGCCGCCGCGCGCGCTCCACGAGCTCCGGGTGCGGCTCCACACCGACGACCGCGACCGCCTTCTCCGCGTACGCAGGCAGGTGGAAGCCCGTCCCGCACCCGACGTCGACGACCGTCCCCCCGGCCCACGGCGCGACCTCGCGCAACGCCGAGCCGACGAGCCCGTCAGGGTCGGCCGCCTCGTTGAGCAGCTCATAGATGTCGGGGTGGTGCCAGATGTTCGGGCTGGGGATCGGCCGGCCCGCGGGCGGCCGTGGCGCAGCGCGGCTCACCCGTGACGGGGAGCTTGCCCCGGATCCGCCGGGTGCGGGGCGAGCCGCTGCTTGGCGGCCACGTGGTCGGCGCACAGCCGCGCAAGCTCCCGATAGGCCGGCTCGCCCATCAGCTCGGTGAGCTCGTACGCGTTGGACAGATAGACAGGCTCGCGGCCGACGTGCGCCTCGGTGTTGCCCGAGCAGTACCAGTCGAGCTCGTGCCCGCCGGGACCCCAGCCACGGCGGTCGTACTCGGCGATGGAGATCTCGAGGTATTCGGTGTCATCAGCTCGCTTGACATTGCGGTAGGTGCGCCGGATCGGGAGCTGCCAGCACACGTCGGGCTTGGTCTGCACCGGGTGCAGTCCGGACTTCAGCGCAAAGGCGTGCAGCGCGCACCCAGAGCCGCCAGCGAAGCCTGGGCGGTTGAGGAAGATGCACGCGCCGTCGTGGACGCGGGTCTTGCGCGCGCCCTCGTCGTCACGCTCGGTCCAGCCGTTCTTGCGTCCCTCGGCGCGATGCTGCCAGTCGTCGTCGGTGAGCTGCTGGACATAGCCTTTGACCCGCTTGACGTCGGCCTTGTCGGAGAAGTGCGCGCCCAAAGTGCAGCAGCCATCGTCGGGGCGGTCTGCGTAGATGCCGGCGCAGCCCTGGCCGAAGATGCACGTCCAGCGCGACGTCAGCCAGGTCAGGTCGCAGCGAAACACCTGGTCGGCATCGCCGGGATCGACGAACTCCACCCACGCACGAGGAAAGTCGAGGGGCACCTCTGGCACACGCCAAGGCTAACCTCGTCGTCGGCACTGGTCCGCCCATGGTCTCCTAGAGGCATGCGTCGTCTGCTCTTTGCCTTGCTCGCCGGTGGCTTGCTGTTGTCCGGCTGCGGCGGCGACGGCAATGACGACAAGGAGGATGCGGCCGCCGCGGCCCGGACGTTTCTGGATGCGTGGACGGGCGGCGAGCTCGAGGCCGCCGCGGCAGCGACCACTGACCCCACGGCAGCCCTCCCCGTGCTGCAGGAGACCTCGGAACGGCTTGCGGTGACCGGGCTCGCCACGAAACCCGGCGACATCGCGGGTTGCGAGGACGAGGAGCCCTGCACGATGCCGTACGACGTGACGCTGTCGCTGCGGTCGGCCGGCGACTGGACCTACGTCGCCCAGCTCACGGCGGTCAGGCAGGGGGAGGCGGACGACGTGGCGTGGAAGGTCGAGTGGTCGCCGGCCATCGTGCATCCAGCCCTCACCGCCCAGACCCGCCTCAGCCGTGAGCGGGCGCTCCCGGTCAGGGCGTCGATCCTTGATCGGCAGGGCCGACCGATCACCGAGGACCGGCCGGTCGTCACGGTAGGCGTCGTCCCCAAGGACATGACGAATCCGGCGGAGGTCTACGCCGCCCTGCAGACCGCTGCTCAGGTCGACCCGGCGCGGATGGCGCAGCAGGTCGCGGCGGCCCAGCCGGACCACTTCGTCGAGGCCATCACACTGCGGGAGCCGCACTATCGGGCCGTCGCCGGGTTGCTCGACCTGCCCGGCGTGCAGGCGCGCGAGGGAACCCGTTCCTTGGCGCCCACCAGCAGCTTCGCCAGGGGCGTGGTGGGTGCCGTCGGCCCCGCGACCGAGGAACTGCTCACCGAGGCCGGCCCGACCGCCTCGCCGGTCGACCTACTCGGTACCGGAGGCCTCCAGCGGACCTACCAGCAGCAGCTGGCCGGCACGCCGGGCTTTACGGTGCGGCTCGTCGAACGCGACACCGACGAGCCGGTGGGCGACCCGCTTGTCACGGTGGCGCCGACGCCCGGTGCTCCGCTGCAGACGACGCTCGACATCACCGTGCAGGACGCCGCAGACCAAGCGCTGCTCGGAGTCGAGAAGGTCACGTCGCTCGTCGCGATCGACGTGAACAGCGGCGGCGTGCTCGCGGTGAGCAACGCGCCGGAGCCGTCGGACAACCGCGCCTTCACCGGCCAGTACCCGCCGGGGTCGACCATGAAGGTCGTGACCACGTCGGCCCTGCTCCGCAACGGCGTGACACCCCAGACTGCGGTGACCTGCCCGCCGACGATCAACGTGGGAGGCAAGAGCTTCAAGAACTTCGAGTTCGGGTCCTTCGGGTCCGGCCAGTTCGAGGACGCGTTCGCGCAGTCGTGCAACACCAGCTTCGTCCAGCTCACCGACGCGCTGCCGCCTTCAGCGCTGCCGCAGGAGGCGAGCGCGTTCGGGCTCGGCGGCGAGTGGGACCTCGGCGTTCCGGCGTTCAGCGGCTCGGTGCCGGAGCCCGCCGACCAGGTCGACGAGGCCGCGGCGATGATCGGCCAGTCCCGGCTGCTCGCCAGCCCGCTGGCGATGGCCACCGTCGCAGCGGCGGTGGCCAGCGGGCAGCCGCGCCCGCCGGTGCTCGTGCCCGGGCGGACCAGTCCGGCGGCGCCCGCGGCTCTCCCCGCCGAGGTCGTCGGACCGCTGCGCGACCTGATGCGGCAGACCGTCATGCGCGGCACCGCCGAGGGCCTGGGCGACGACGGCGAGGTGTTCGCCAAGACCGGGACCGCCGAGTACGGCACCGACAACCCGCCGCGCACCCATGCCTGGCTGATCGGTTTCCGCGGTGACGTCGCCTTCGCCGTGCTCGTCGAGGACGGCGAGTCCGGCGCGCGTGCTGCCCTTCCGGTGGCGGAGCGCTTCGTGTCGGCATTGCCGTAGCCGGGGCGATAGCGTCGCAACATGCGGCTCGGCGTGCTCGACATGGGCTCCAACACCGTTCACCTGCTCGTGGTCGACGCGCACCCCGGAGCCCGGCCATTGCCGGCCTTCAGCCACAAGACCGAGCTGCGCCTGAGCGAGCTTCTCGACGGCACGGGAGCGATAGACGCGCCGGGTGCCAAGCGACTCACGGCGTTCGTGCGCGAAGCGCTCGAGCTGGCGGAGGACAAGGGAGCTGAGCAGGTGCTCGCCTTTGCGACCTCAGCGATCCGCGACGCCCGCAATGGCGACGAGGTGCTGGCGCGCCTGCGCAAGGATGTCGGGCAGGACATCAACGTGCTCTCCGGACCCGACGAGTCGCGACTTACCTTCCTCGCGGTTCGTCGTTGGTACGGATGGTCCTCGCGCCGGCTGCTCTGCCTCGACATCGGGGGCGGGTCCCTGGAGATCGCCTCCGGCATCGACGAGGACCCCGACGTGGCGCTATCCCTCCAGCTCGGTGCCGGCCGGCTGACCCGGGATCAGCTGGACGGCGACCCGCCGTCGAAGGACAGCGTGCGCGCCCTGCGCCGATACGTCCGGCAACAGCTGGGCACGGTCGTCGGCCAGGTGCTCCGCGAAGGACCGCCGGACAAGTCCGTCGGGTCCAGTAAGACGTTCCGCTCGCTGGCGCGAGTGAGCGGGGCGGCACCAGCAGCCGAGGGCATGTACGTCACCCGGGTGCTCAATAAGGCCGGGCTCTCCGAGATCATCCCGAGCCTTGCCAGGAAGTCGGCAGCCGAACGGGCCGGGCTCCCCGGCGTCTCGGCGTCCAGGGCCCCGCAGCTCCTCGCCGGAGCGTTGGTCGCGGAGGCCGCGATGGACCTGCTCGAGGTGGAGCAGCTGGAGATCTGCCCGTGGGCGCTGCGCGAGGGGGTCATCCTCCGGCGCATCGACACCCTCGCGAGCTGAGGTCTGGACTTCGCGGCAATTGTCTCGCTAAGGTCACGCGACGTCGGCTCGATGGGGAGCCGATATAGTCGAGCAGCCTTTGCCCGATTCGTCCCCCCGCAGGAGTCGCCCGTGTCCCGAGCCGCGCGCCATGCCGCCGGCAGCACGGGCCGGGAGCGGGCCGGCCGGCGAAAGCGACGTCGCTCCGTCGTCATCGCGCGCCGCGGCCGCAGCGTCCTCCTGCCCAACCTCGTCGGTCTGGCTGCCCTCGTCGGCGCCGCAGGCGGGGCCGTCGTCGACAGCAGGCCCAACGTGGTCGCCACGCAACTGACTGAGGGGCGCGTCACGCTCGACATGACCGCACTGTCCCGGCAGAGCAACGCGGTGGTGTCGCGCAGCGTCATCCGCGCCAAGGCTGCCGTCCCGCTGGCTGACATCCCGGACCCCGCCAACGTCTCGCTGCCCAAGCCCCCGCCGCCCGATCCGACTCCGTACGGCTTCCCCTCCGTGCCGGGCTGTGACGCGAGCCTCGCCGAAGACCCGGCCAACGGTCAGATCAGCGACGAGCACCTGTGTCCCATTGGCGGCGGCGAGATGCTGCGCCCCGACGCGGCTGCGGCGTTCCTCGCGCTCAACGCGGCCTATCAAGAGCGCTTCGGGGTGCCGTTGGAGATCAGCGACTCCTACCGGAGCCTGCGCGAACAGCGCATCCTGCGCAGCCAGAAGCCTGGACTCGCGGCCCGTCCGGGCACGAGCGAGCACGGGTTCGGCCTGGCCGTCGACCTCAACGGTGGGGTCGAGAGCTACTACAGCAAGCAGCACAAGTGGATGCGGGCCAACGCGCCCCGCTACGGCTGGGAGCTGCCCAAGTGGGCCCGCGACGGCAACGGACGCGAAGAGCCTTGGCACTGGGAGTACACGCCGGTCTACTGACCGGGGGAGCCAACCCGGCGCAGGCCAATACGCTGTCAGCGTGAGCGCCGAACCGGACCGCACGCAGAGGTCTGCGAGCCTGCGCTCCTCCGACGTCACAGTGAGCCTGTCCACCGCCTCGGTCTACCCGCAGAGCACCGCCGACGCCTTTGCCTTCGCCCGTGACCTTGGCTATGACGGCGTCGAGGTCATGGTGTGGACCGACCCGGTGAGCCAGGACACCGCCCAGGTTGCGCAGCTGGCGGAGTCACACGGCATGCCCGTGCACGCCGTCCACGCCCCGTGCCTGCTGCTCACTCAACGCGTCTGGTCGCCCGACCCGTGGGAACGGCTGCGTCGGTCGGTCGAGATGGCGGGCGACCTTGGCGCCGAGGTCGTCGTCGTGCATCCGCCGTTCCGCTGGCAACGCGACTACGCCCGCGGATTCGTCGACGGTGTGCGCCGGCTCGAAGCTGACTCCGGCGTCATGATCGCCGTCGAGAACATGTACCCATGGAAGGCCGCGGGTCGTGAGATCGCCGCCTACGCGCCCGACTGGGATCCCACCGACGAGGACTACGCGCATTGCACGCTCGACCTCTCGCACGCATCCGTCTCCGGGTCGGACTCGTTGCAGATGGCCGACCGGCTGGGCGAGCGGCTGGTGCACGTCCATCTCGGTGACGGCACGGGGACTGCACGCGACGAGCACCTCGTACCCGGGCGCGGCACACAGCCCTGCGCCGACCTGCTGGAGCGGCTCTCGGTCTCCGGGTGGCGCGGTTCGGTGACCGTCGAGGTCACCACTCGCCGGGTCCGGTCCACGGAGGAGCGTGAGGCGGACCTCGCAGAGTCGCTCGCGTTTGCCCGGCTCTACCTCGTACGCCCGCCGAGCGGCACGTTCGCGGTCGCGGCCGACGGCACCGCCGAGAGGGTTGAGCCGGAATGACTGCCGAGTCGGCCGACCGGGCCACGCGGCCCAAGCGGCTCGGGCGACGGCCGGGCGCGCCGGACACCCGTGGCGCGATCTTGATGGCGGCGCGGGCGGAGTTCGCAGCCAAGGGATTCGACGGCGCTTCCATTCGCGGAGTCGCTGCCCATGCCAAGGTCGACCCGTCCCTGGTGCACCACTACTTCGGCTCGAAGGAGCAGTTGTTCACCGCGGCAATGGAGCTTCCGGTCGATCCGGCCGCAATCGTGCAGCGCGTCCTCGATGGCGACTACGGCGACATCGGTGAGCGGCTCGTCCGCATGCTGCTTGAGGTCTGGGGCCCGCCGTTGACGCGCGCGCCGTTCGTGGCGCTGCTCCGCTCGGCGGTGACCCACGATGCCGCGGCTGCGATGTTCCGCCAGTTCTTGCGCCGTGCGGTCGTCGCCCGGGTGGCCGAGCGACTCGACCTCCCGGATCGCGAGCTGCGCGTCACCTGTGCTGCGTCGCAAATGGCGGGCCTGCTGCTCATGCGCTACATCATCAAGATCGAGCCGCTGGCGTCGGCCAGCGATGACGAGGTCGTCGCGCTCGTCGGGCCGGTGATCCAGCTCTACCTGACGGCTTGACGAAGCCGGGGAGAAGAGTAGATTTCAACACGTGATGAATTATTCGTCCGACGAGCCGGACGGAACCGAAGTCGCGATCCGCGCCAGGGGAGTTTCCGTCGTGCGCGGCGGCAAGACGGTGCTCGACGCGCTCGACCTCGACATCCGCCGCGGTTCGCTGACCGGGCTCCTCGGCCCATCCGGCTCCGGCAAGTCGACGCTGATCCGGGCGATCGTGGGCGTGCAGCAGCAGGTCAACGGCGAGCTGAGCGTGCTCGGCCGCCCCGCCGGCACGCCGAGCCTGCGCCGCGAGGTCGGCTATGTGACACAAGCGCCCAGCGTCTACTCAGACCTGACGGTCCGGCAGAACCTGGCCTACTTCGCCGACGTACTCGGTGCACCGTCAGAGCACGTTGACCGCGCGATCGGGCAGGTCGACCTTGCCCCGCAGGCTGATCAGCTCGTCGGCAATCTGTCGGGCGGTCAGGAGTCGCGAGTGTCGCTCGCCACCGCGCTGCTCGGCGATCCCCAGCTGTTGCTGCTCGACGAGCCCACCGTGGGTCTCGACCCGGTGCTCCGGCGTGACCTGTGGGCGCTGTTCCGCTCGCTATCCGACGTCCGGGGTGACCCTGCTCGTCTCCAGCCACGTGATGGACGAGGCGGAGCGCTGCCAGCGCATCGTCCTGCTGCGTGACGGCAGGCTGCTCGCCGACGACCCGCTGCCGGCACTGCTGACGCGCACCAGCACCGACAGCGCAGAGGCGGCGTTCCTGAGCCTCGCCGAGGGGGTGGCGGCATGACACTCCGCGTCACCCTGGCCACCGCCAAGCGGGTCCTGCTGCAGCTCCGTCACGACCACCGCACGGTCGCCTTGATGCTCGTTGTGCCGTCGGCCCTGATGGGTCTGCTCGCGTGGATGCTGCCGCAGCACGACCTCGACCAGTACGGTCCGCCCCTGCTCGGCATCTTCCCGATGCTCGTGATGTTCCTCGTGACCTCGGTGGCGACACTGCGCGAGCGCACCAGCGGCACGCTGGAGCGGCTGCTGACGATGCCCATCGGGAAGGCCGACTTCATCATCGGCTATGCGCTCGCGTTCGGCGGTTTCGCGATCGTCCAGGCGCTGCTCGTTGCCGGCCTGTCGTTCGGTGTGTACGGGATGGAGGTGCGCGGTTCGGCCTGGCTTGTCGTCCTCATCGCGGTGCTCGACGCGCTGCTCGGCACCGCGCTCGGGTTGTTCGTCAGCGCGTTCGCGACGACGGAGTTCCAGGCTGTGCAGTTCCTGCCTGCGATCCTGCTACCGCAGCTGCTGCTGTGCGGGATCATCGTGCCTCGCGACGAGCTGCCCACGCTTCTCAACTGGGTGTCGGATGTGCTGCCGTTGTCCTACGCCATCGACGCCGTCTTCGAGGTCGCGCAGTTCGCCGAGGCCACCGCCGAGTACTGGCAGAACCTGGCCGTCGTGCTCGCCTTCGCCATCGCTTTCCTGACCCTCGGCGCGGCCACACTCCGGCGCCGCACGCCCTGACCGGCGGTCGTACGCTGGGCGCCATGAACCCTCTCAAGCAGGTCCTGCTGTCGGCCGCGGACAACGACCAACTGCGCCGACTTGCCGAGGGAGTGCCCGTGACGCGGGCCATGGTCGCGCGGTACGTGGCCGGTGATGAAACCGAGGATGCGGTCCGGGCGACGCGGACGCTGGTCGACGACGGCCTGTTCGTGACGCTCGACCACCTCGGTGAGGACACGCTCGAACGGAGCCAGGCCGATGCGACCGCCGCCGCCTACGTCACGTTGCTCAAGGCGCTCGACGACGCGGCGCTGACCGGTCGGGCCGAGATCTCGGTCAAGCTGTCCGCCATCGGGCAGGCGCTGCCGGTCGACGGTCACAAGATCGCCCTCGAGAACGCGCGGCAGCTCTGCGAGGCGGCCCGCGAGGTCGGCACGACAGTCACCCTCGACATGGAGGATCACACGACCACCGACTCGACGCTGGCGATCCTCCGAGAGCTGCGCGGCGATTTCCCAGAGACCGGGGCGGTGCTGCAGGCCTACCTGTACCGCACCGAGCAGGACTGCCGCGATCTCGCCTACGCCGGCTCGCGAGTGCGGCTCTGCAAGGGCGCCTACGCCGAGCCGTCGACTGTGGCCTGCCCGACGCCGGCGGAGGTCGACAAGGCCTACGTCCGGTGCCTCAAGATCCTGCTGTCCGGCGAGGGCTACCCGATGATCGCCACGCATGACCCGCGGCTCATCGAGATCGCCGGCGCGCTCGCCACGAGGTACGAGCGTGATCAGGGCAGCTACGAGTTCCAGATGCTGCATGGCGTACGTCCCGACGAGCAGCGCCGACTGGCCCGCAGCGGCGAGCGCGTGCGCGTCTACGTCCCGTACGGCGACGAATGGTACGGGTATCTCGTTCGACGACTGGCCGAGCGACCTGCAAACCTGGCCCTGTTCGCACGTTCGCTCGTCTCGAAGGGATAGAAGGGCCAGCTGCGTGACGCACATGACTTCTCGAACTGTCGCGATCCTGGGTGCCGGGGTCATGGGTGAGACGCTGCTGTCCGGCTTGCTGCGCGGCGGCTGGCGGGCCGGCGACCTCGTCATCTCGGAGCGGCGCGTCGACCGTGCGGCCGAGCTGCATGAGCGCTACGGCGTCGAGGTCCTCGACAATGTCGCTGCCGTCAAGGCCGCCGACACGATCGTCATCGTCGTCAAGCCGCAGGACATCGGCGGCCTGCTCGACGAGGTCGCCGCGCACGTATCGCCAACGTCGCTGGTCGTGTCCATCGCGGCGGGCATCACCACCGGTTTCGTCGAGTCGCGGTTACCCGACGGTGTGGCCGTAGTCCGCGTCATGCCCAACACGCCGGCGCTCGTCGACGAAGGCATGGCGGCCATCTCGCCCGGATTGCACTGTGACGAGAGCCATCTGGAGGAGGCCGAGGCCCTGCTGCGCTCGACAGGCCGCGTCGTGCGCGTGCCCGAGAAGCAGCAGGATGCCGTCACGGCGGTCTCGGGTTCGGGTCCCGCGTATGTGTTCTACGTTGTCGAGTGCATGATCGAGGCGGGCGTGCATCTGGGTCTGCCGCGCACTGTCGCCACTGAGCTCGTCGTACAGACACTCGTCGGGTCGGCGAAGCTGCTGCGCGAGACCGGCGAGCACCCGACGGTCCTGCGCGAGCAGGTGACTTCGCCGGCGGGCACCACCGCCGCCGCGCTGCGCCACCTCGAGGATCACAAGGTCCGCGCCGCGTTCCTCATCGCACTGGAAGCCGCCCGTGACCGCTCTCGCGAGCTCGCAGCGGGGTCATGAGCAGCACGATCGAGAGACTGCTTCCCGGCGACTGGCAGCGGTTCCGTAGGTTGCGTCTTGACGCGCTGAAGGATTCTCCTGATGCGTTCTGGACGACGTACGAGGAGTCGCTCGCACAGCCCGAGGACTTCTGGCGTAACCGGTTGCAGGTGCCGCGCGTGGCCTACTTCACCACGTCCGCCGACGAAGGGCTCGTAGGTGTCGGACCGGATATCAACGACGACGCCGAGGCGGTGCTCATCTCGATGTGGGTCTCGCCGGATGCGCGCGGCCGCGGCGTCGGTGAGCGGCTCGCGAGAGTGGCCATTGACTTTGCACGGGGAGATGGGTTCGTGGCCATCAGGCTCGAGGTCGTCGACACCAATGAGTCAGCGATTCGCTTATACGAGCGGCTCGGCTTCGTGCCCAGCGGTATCACTGCCCGGTTCCCGCCGCCGCGCGAGCACCTTACTGAGCACGAGCGTCGGCTGGCGTTCTGACCGTCGTTCACCCAGCGACAGCACGGGAGTAACGCGGCGGTCGCCGGAAAGCAATGCTGCCCCGGAACCGTGGTCGAGTGCGGGCGGCGGCGGCGACGGTCATGGTGGGACTCGGTTTGCTCGCTGGCACGGGCGTGTGGGTTTGCGTCGCTTCCGACCGGCGACCCGCTCGCGAGCTATGCCGCGGCCGAGCCGGTCCCCGAGCCGCAGGCGGTTGCCCCGGCCGCGCCGCATGGGCCCGCCCAGCCCGCTACGCCACCGGCCGGCACCTTGCGCACGGAACGTTCCGTCGACCCCGGGTGGGTGGTCGTCATCGCGGACAACACCGGCATCCCAGGGCGTGCGCTCGAGGCGTACGCCAACGCGACACTGCGGATCGCGGACGAGCAGCCCGGCTGCCGCCTGAGCTGGCCGACCCTCGCGGGTGTGGGTGCGATCGAGTCGGGCCACGGCACGGCCGACCGCCCGATCATCGGCGTACCCCTTGACGGCGCAGCCGGTGTGGCACAGATCGGCGACACCGACGACGGTCGCCTCGACGGCGACGCGCGGTGGGACCGAGCCGTCGGCCCGATGCAGTTCATCCCGTCGACGTGGTCGCGATGGGGTGCCGATGCCGACGGCGACGGACTGTCGGACCCGCACTCCATCGATGACTCCACGCTTGCGGCGGCCCGCTATCTGTGTGCATCCGGCGGTGACCTCACGCGCGGCGACGCATGGCACCTCGCGGTCTTGTCCTACAACCACTCGGAGGAGTACGTGGAGGCGGTGCGGCTCCGCGCTGATGCGTTCGCCACCGAGAGCCGCCGCTAAGTCGATTGTGAGACATGCGGGCAGGGCTCATGACACGATGCGGGCCATGCCGGCTGCCAGCGCGCGTTCCCAGTCCGCCGTCCTCGCTCTCCGCAACGTGGCCGAGCAACATGGTCGCGGGATCCGCGTGGTGGACGAAGCCGCCGACCGGGATCTGTATGACCCGCCGACCCATGAAGTCGTGTGCACGATCGCAGGAGATCCCTCGATCGAGGTCCAGTTGTTCGCCAACGGATCGGACACCGTCGTCCTTGGAGGGGGTGCCGAGTTCGACGTCGATCGCGAGCACCTGTTGGCCTTCGTCGATGCTGTCATCCGCGGCAACATGACACTCAAGGCCAACATGCTGCCGCCGACACACCCGTCGGCGACGCTCCGAGTCCACCTTCCCGGTGACGTGGTCTACCAGGACGTGGTCAGCGCCTCTCAGGTGCTTGGCGGCCGAGGCTGGCTGAGCCGGGTGCGCCAGGCCTAATCGGCGGGAGGGCGGCGGCCGCACATGCAAGTGACGATGACGAGCGTTGCGGCACGGCCTGGCCGCGCGAACGAGGACTTCACCGGCGCCGCACCGACGGCAGCCGTGCTGATCGACGGCGCCGGCATCCCCGGAGCCGAATCGATCTGCCGGCACGGCGTGGCCTGGTACGCCAGCCGCCTGGGAGGCAGCCTGCTCGGCCTCTTGTCACTGGTGCGGGACCGCAGCCTTTCGGCCGTGCTCGCCGAGGCCATCGAGCAGGTGACGGACGTTCACCGGGACACCTGCAACGTCGCCGACCCCATCAGTCCGTCGGCGACCGTAGCCATCCTGCGCCTGTCCGACGGCCTCATCGAGTACCTGGTGCTCGGTGACTCGGTCCTCGTGCTCGACAGAGCAGACGGTGCGCCGCTCGTCGTCTCCGATCCCCGGGAGGTGATCATCAGCCGGTCGTACGCAGTCCGCGCTCGAGGCCGTCGCTGAGGGTAGCGAGGAGTACCACCGACTCCTCCGAGACTTGCGCGCCAACCGGAACCAGCCGGGCGGCTTCTGGGTGGCCAAGGACGACCCGCGGGCGGCGGACGAGGCGATCACCGGAAGCTGTCCGATCTCCGACCTGACCGGTGCCGTCCTGCTCAGCAACGGGGCCAGCCGCATCGTGGACCGGTTCGGGCTCGCCGACTGGCCAGAGGTCATGGCCGTCCTAGCGTCGAGCGGACCTGCCGAAGTCATCCATCGTGTCCGGCAGGCGGAGGCGCGCCACGGGGTGGCGGCGGACGATGCGACGATCGCGCACTGTACCGGCCTCGGCGAGGCCTGACCGGCCCCTCGGGCGGCAAGCGTCAGGCGGCGTCGTCGAGGTGGTAGGGGTCGGCGATCAGGTGCAGGAGGTGCTCGGCCTGCCAGGACTCGTCGTCTGACATATCGGGTGGGCCGTGTTGGTCGGGCCAGCCGGGCTCGTGCGGGCAGCGGCTCCACCTTCGTCTGATAGGTGCGGCCGAGGGGGCTGGTCATGGTCAGGGTGCCGTCCGGGGCGAGCTTGGTGGTCCACCCGCCGTGGGTCTTCGCGTTGTGGTGGCGGCGGCAGAAGGTGGTCAGGTTGCACTCACAGGTCACACCCGCCGGCCAGGGGGTGTCGTGGTCGGCGTCGCAGCGCCACACCGGCGCGTCACAGCCGGGCGCGCGGCAGTGCCGGTCGCGGTCGAGGACGCGTTGGCGCATCGCCTCGGTGGGCCGATACCGGCGGCGGTCATGGCTGCAGGGGGCGCCGGTGGCCGGGTCGGTCAGGATCCGTTCCCACACCTCGGCCTGCGCGGCGAGCCGGCGGGCGACGTGGGCGGGCACCGGGCCGGCACCGTCGAGGTGGCCGGGGGTATCCGAGAGGCCGAGCAGGGTCTGGGCCGGCACCGTGAGCCGGACCACCGCCCGGCCGGCCGACTCGGTGCTGTCGGCGCGGCCGGTGAGCAGGCCGATCGCGGCGTCGAACCGCAACACCCCCATCGGAGACTGGTCGCCGGCGCGGCGCTTCGCGAGGGCCTGGTCGTTGATGGCGGTGTAGGCGGCGGCCAGGTCCTCGGCCGGCCCGTACAGGTTCATCCAGCCCATCCCGTCGCCGCACGGCTCCCACTGCACGCAGCGTTCGGCGCGTTGGCGTTCGTGGCGGCGGCGGACGCCGTCGGGGTCGAGCTCGCCGATCAGCCGGGCGGCGCGGCGGCCGAGTTCGGCGACGCTCCACCGGTGCGCGTGCGGGGACAGTTGGGCGTCGACCTCGGCAGCGGTGGCGTCGTCACAGGATTGGGTTTCGGTGATCAGCTTGCGCACCCGCGGCAGGCTGATCCGGCCGGACAGCAGCAACTCGCGGGCGACCGGGAGGCGGGCCAGCCCGTAGGCGAAGATGCCCTTGGCGTTCCCGGTGCGGATCGAGGCGCCCAACGCGGCGCCGATCTCCACGACGGGGTCGAAGCCGGGCAGCGGCGCCCGGTAGGGGTCGAGGACGCGCGAGGGTGGCCTCGGCCTGCACCGCGTGTGCCCAGCCGATCAGCTTCTCGGCGGCGACCAGCATGTCCAGCGCGTCCGGGGTGGACAGGCCGCCCGGGTCGGTGACCGCGGCGATGCGCGGCGGCCAGGTCGGCACCGGTCAGGTCTTCGAACATACGTCCAGAATAGCAGGTCACAGCGTCACGCGTGGTAGCCGTCCACAAGCCAATTTCCAGCCCGCTGAGCCTGCGCGACCGCCCTCTCTCAGGTCCGCGCCGCGAACCGCTCACAGTTCGCCGTCTCGCCGCACACGATGAGCAGGTCACCCTCCTTGACGACCGTCTCCGGGCGCGCATAGACAAAGTCCTCGCCGGGGCGCTTGGTGCCGACGACAGTGATGTTGTACTTGCTGCGCAGCGCAGACTCCGCCAGTGTCCGGTTGACCGCCTCGGCCGGAGCACGCGTCTTGACGAGCGCGAAGTCGTCGTCGAACTCGATGAAGTCGATCATCTTTCCGGTGACCAGGTGGGCCACCCGCTCGCCCATCGCATGCTCCGGATAGACGACTTCGTGGGCGCCCACGCGGGCCAGGATGCGACCGTGCTGGGGATTGATGGCCTTGGCCAGGATGTGCGGGATGCCGATGTCGAAGAGCGCCGAGGTCGCGAGGATGCTCGCCTCGATCGCGGTGCCGATGCCGACGACCGCGGTGCTGAACTCGTGGGCGCCGATCTGACGCAATGCCTCCTCACTGGTGGCGTCGGCTTCGACGACGTACGTGAGCTTGTCGGCGTAAGCGCGGACCAACGCCGGGTCGGAGTCGATCGCGAGCACCTCGTGACCGAGCTGGACGAGAGACTCGGCCACGGCCGTGCCGAACCGGCCTAGGCCGACCACGAGGACCCCTTTCAGGTCGGCGGGCTGGACGTCGTTGCGTTGCGGCATGGCTTCCCTATCCCACGATGACTCGTTCTTCTGGCAGACGATAGAGCCGTGACTGCGAGTGCAGCGCCAGTGCGGCGACTGCGGTGATTGTGCCGACTCGACCCAGGAACATGAGCACCATCAGGATCCACTGCGCAGACGCCGGCAGATCGCTGGTGATGCCCGTCGACAAACCCGTGGTGCCGAACGCGGAGACGACCTCGAACAGCACCCGATCAAGATCGAGGTCCGTGATCTGGCGGACCACGAGCGTCCCGAACGCGACGAGCCCGACCGCGAACAGTGCCACGGTCAGGGCCTGCCGCTGCACGTCGTAGCCGACGCGGCGGGTGCCCACCGTGACGTCGGGCTCGCCGCGCACCTCCGCCAGCATGACGAACGCGAGCAGCATGAACGTCGTCACCTTGATGCCACCGGACGTGCCGGCGCTCCCTGCACCGATGAACATCAAGGCGTCGGTGACCATCCAGCTGTTCGCACCCATCTCGCTGACATCGATGACGTTGAACCCGGCGCTGCGTGGCATCACTCCCGTGAAGAACCCGGCGAGCAGCTTGGTCGACACCCCCAGCGGGCCGAGTGTCTCGTCGTTGGACCATTCGGCCACCAAGAAGTACAGGGTCCCAAACACAAACAAGAGGCCTGAGCCCCCGACGGTCAGCTTGGTGGTGACGCTCCAGCTCCGGGGATGGGCTCGCTCACGAAACAGCTCGACGAGGACGGGGAAGCCCAAACCTCCGAAGATCACTGCCAAGGCGATCGGGAAACATATCCACCAGTCATCGACGAAGTCCATGAGGCTGTTCGAGTACAGCGCGAATCCTGCGTTGTTGAAGGCCGATATGGAGTGGAACAGTCCATGCCAGAACGCGCTGGCGACGTCATAGTCGTACGCAACGACAAAGCGCACCGCCAACCACAAGGCGAGCACCGCCTCGAAGCCCAGGAACAGGGCGGCGATCCGCCGCAGCACGGTGCGCACATTGCCGAACGACAGCGCTTTGTGCTCACCCTCGGCGATAAGTCGTGTACGGATGCCAAGGCGGCGGCTCACCGCGATGATCAACAGAGTCGCGGAGGTCATGATGCCGAGTCCGCCGAGCTGGATCAGCACGAGGATCACGACCTCGCCGAAGCCACTCCAGTGGGTCGCCGTGTCAACCACTGTGAGGCCGGTGACGGTAGTCGCCGACGTCGCGGTGAACGCCGCCGTCGTCAGGGGCACGACCTTGCCGCTCGCACTCGATACGGGAAGCATCAGGAGGAGGGTGCCGACTGCGATGACTGCCAGGAAGGCCATCGGAACGGCGCGCGTCGGGGTGATCAACCGGGAGCGTGCCATCGCCTACCTCCGCTCGCGGCTCGATTGGCGCGCGTCAAACCTACGATGATCCTGTGCCCCGTGCAGCCGGTCTCCTTGCCGTCGTGGTCGTGTCGGTCCTGGCAGCCACGGCGTGCACCGCGGGCGACGACAGCGGCATCGAGACCGGTCAGGTGCAGCGGGCGGATGTCGTCGAGGTGGTCGAGGCCCCTGCCGCCGTGACGGCCAAGGCCTCCGCGTCCGTGAGTGCCGCCGCCGACGGGCAGATCGGCGAGCTCCTCGTCGGTGACGGCCAGCAGGTCAGTGCCGGGTGCCGTACTCCTCCGGATCGCCTCGCCGGAGGCCCAACAGCAGCTCACCCAGGCGCAGGAGGCCGACGTGTCCGCCGCGGCTGCGGCAGACGTCGAGCTTGGAGCGATTCCGGTGTCGACTCAGGCAGCGCGCACGGACGCGCGTGCCGCCGCCGCGTTCAGCGCGGCCCGCGAGGCGGCACAGGCCATCCCGGACGCCGCGGCCCGGGCCCAAGCACTAGCCGCCTTGGCGACCGCTGAAGCCGACTTTGCCGCTGCCCGGTCCGACGCCGATCGGGCAATCCGACAGCTCAACGCCGGGCTCGGCAGCCTCTCCGACGCGTTGTCGTCGCTCGGCGCCGCCCAACGGGTCCAGACGCTCGCCGCGGTCAACGCTGCCCAGGCAACGGTCGATGCCTTGGAGGTTCGCGCCCCTGTGGGCGGCATCGTCTCGCTCGGAGCTGCGGGCGGCACAGGCGCCGGCGGAACGCCCATTCCCGGGTTGCCGCCGGCGCTCGCCAGCGCCGCCGAGGATGTGCTCGAGGACTCGGCCTCCGACACCGGCACCGCCGCAACCGCCGTGAGCACGGTGGCCGTTGGTAGCCCCGTGACGCGTGGCCAGGTGGTTGCCACGCTCACCGACGTGTCCACGCTCGGCATGACGGCGGAGGTGGACGAGACCGACGTCCTGCTGGTGCAGCCCGGCGTGGCCGGCACAGCCGAGCTCGATGCGTTGCCTGGCGCGACCTACGACGTCGGAGTGACCAGCGTCGACGTGGCGCCGACGACATCAGCCAGCGGGGGAGTGAGCTATCGCGTGCGGCTGACGCTGGGTGCCGGGACCACCGCCGAAGGCGAGCCCGCCCCGTCGCCTCTGCCAGGAATGAGCGCCATCGTCGACCTGCGCGTGCGCGAGGCCACGGATGTCTTGTCGGTGCCGGTCTCCTCGGTTGTGCGGGACGGTTCACGCGACTCGGTCTGGCTTGTCGTCGACGACGTCGCACGTCGCCAGTACGTACGGCTTGGCGCCCAAGGCGAGTCCACTGTGCAGATCCTGCAAGGACTCTCCGAGGGCGACGAGATCGTGGTCCGTGGCGCCGACCAGGTGCGCGACGGTCAGGACATCGACGGGTGACATCGCCATGACCGCGGTCGAAGCCGTGGATGTGACGCGGACCTACGCCATGGATGGAGTACGGGTCGACGCGCTGCGCGGAGTCTCGCTCCGCATCGACCCTGGCGAGCTCACCGCGATCCTCGGACCGTCCGGCTCTGGCAAGTCGACGCTGATGAACGTGATGGGTTGTCTCGACAAGCCGACCAGCGGCACCCTCAGCGTGGGCGGAGTGGATGTCTCCGAGCTGTCCGACCATGAGCTGGCCGAGGTGCGCAACCAGACAGTCGGGTTCGTCTTCCAGTCGTTCCATCTCCTGCCGCGTACGAGTGCATTGGATAACGTGGCGTTGCCGCTGGTCTACCGGGGGCTTCGGGCGACGGAGCGGCGCAGGATCGCCGCCGATGCCTTGAATGCGGTCGGGCTCGCCAATCGCATGAAGCACCGCCCCACCCAGCTCTCCGGCGGCGAGCAGCAGCGCGTCGCGATCGCGCGGGCGCTTGTCGGTGAACCGGCGATCGTCCTTGCGGACGAACCAACCGGAAACCTTGATTCGGAGACCAGTGCCGAGATCCTCAGACTGTTCCGACAGCTCAACGAGGAACGCCAGGTCGCGGTCGTGATCGTCACCCACGAGGCCGATGTGGCCGCCGCAGCCAGTCGCCAGATCCGCGTCCGAGACGGCCTGATCGAGCATGACAGCGCGCTCGGCTCGCCGCGGGACGGTGCGCCATGAGGACCGCCGAGGCATTTCGGGTGGCGCTGGATGCCGTACGGGCCAACCGGTTGCGCAGCCTGCTCACGATGATCGGGGTCATCATCGGCGTGTCCGCGGTGGTCGTGCTCGTGGCCATCGGCAGCGGTGCCAAGAACGAGGTCGAACGGCAGGTGGAGGGCCTCGGTGCCAACCTCATCTTCGTTGTGCCTGGACGGTTCGAGCTGGGCTCTGCCCCTACTGTCAGCCGCCTGGAGCTCGACGACGTCCAGCTGCTCGGCCGTGTCGTCGGCAACCCGCAGGCTGTCGCCACCAGCCTGACGTCGGGGGAGCAGGTCCGCGTCGGGAACACGAGCGCATTCGTCAACGTGCTCGGCACGAATGAGAACGTCCCCAACGTCTTCGACCGACCCGTGGCCCGCGGTGAGTTCTTCTCCGCCTCCGACGTCGACACCCGCCGACGCGTCGCGGTGCTCGGCTCAGCCACCGCGAGCGAGCTGTTCGGCGACGTCGACCCGCTCGGCCGCACCATCACGATCTCGGGCGTGAGGTTCCGGGTCATGGGTGTGCTCGCGGACGTCGGCACCACGTTCGGCGTCGACCGCAACCGTGAGGTGCTCGTGCCGGTCACTGCGGCGCAGCGGCTCTTCTCCGTCGATCGCATCGACGCGCTCGCGGTCAAGGCGCCCACGACGAGCGGCATCGACGAGCTTCAGGAGCGCCTCGTCGACGCGCTGCGCGCCAAATACGAGGGCGAGGAGTTCTCCGCGGTCACCCAGACGCAGATCCTTGGCACGATCGGGCGCATCCTCTCGCTGCTCACGCTCGTGCTGGCCGCGATCGCCGGGATATCACTGCTCGTCGGTGGTGTCGGGGTGTCCAACATCATGCTGGTGTCCGTACGCGAGCGGACGCGCGAGATCGGTCTGCGCAAGGCGCTGGGCGCGCGGCAACGCGACGTGATCCTGCAGTTCCTCGTCGAGGCCGTGCTGCTCACGACGCTCGGCGGCCTGCTGGGTATCGCGCTGGGCATCGCGGCGTCCGCTACTGGTCGAGCGGTTCTCCCCGCTGCCGGCCCAGATCGCGTGGTGGTCACCAGTGCTGGCCTTCGCCGTCTCAGTGGCGGTGGGCGTGTTCTTCGGCGTGGCGCCGGCCCGCAGAGCCGGCCGACTCGATCCGGTCGTCGCGCTGCGCGCCGAGTGAACCGACGCCGGCCGTTGCCGATGAGTTCTCAGCGCCGGGTCGGTCTATGTCGGCGTCGCATGGGAAGGGTGAGGTCATGGGCAAAGTCGTCGCACAGATCACTACGTCGCTCGACGGTTACGTCGCGGGTCCCGACGACGGACCTGGCGTCGGCCTCGGCGTGGGGGGTGAGCGTCTGCACTACTGGGTCTTCGGGGGACCGTGGAGCTATGCCGAGCAGCCGACCGGCGAGGCGACCGGCGTCGACAAGGAGCTGCTCGACGAGGCTTTCGCCAACCTCGGCGCTGTGATCGGTGGACGCAGCACGTATGAGGCCGCAGAGGCATGGGGTGGCAGCAACCCCTGGGACGTGCCGTTCTTCATCGTCACCCACCGCCCCGGCGACGCACCCGCGCCCGACGCGGGTTTCACGTTCGTCGACGGGTTCGAGAAGGCACTCACCCAGGCGCGTGACAGGGCGGGCGACAGGAACGTCGTGGTCATGGGCGGAGCCGACATGATCCGTCAGGCGCTGCGCGGCGGCCATGTCGAGGAGCTCACGGTGTCGATCGCGCCCGTGATCCTCGGGGCCGGGAAGCGCCTGTTCGACGGCTTCGACGAAACGGTGATTCTCGAGCAGGTCAGCGCCAGGCAGTCGCCGTGGGCCACGCACCTGATGTATCGGGTCGTGCAGTGACCAACGATGACCGATCAGGCTCGCGGCGCCCCGATGTTCACCATCCATGCGATGCCGAACCGGTCGCTGCACATACCGAACTCATCGCCCCACATCTGCTTCTCCAGGGGCACGGACACCGAGCCACCCTCGGAAAGCTTGCTCCAGTAGGAACGCAGCGCGTCGGCATCGTCGCCGCTCAGGCTGACCGCGAAGTTGTTGCCCGGACTGTGCTCCGTGCCGGGCGGGTTGTCGGCGCCCATCAGGGTGAACCCGCTGTCGGTCTCGAGCTGACCGTGCATGATCTTGTCGGCGTAGGCCGCGTCGTCGCTGCCGAACTCGCCGAATGTGTTCATCACCAGCGTGCCGCCGAAGACTCCCTTGTAGAACTCCATGGCGTCGCGCGCGTTGCCGGGAAAGCTCAGGTACGGGTTGAGTCGAGTGGCCACCGAACGCTCCTCGGTCGGGTCGGACTGTCAGTGCCGAACGCTAGCGTGGCGAGCACTCAACTGGGCAGGTCAGAGGCCATCCGAGGGGTGAGGTAGTCCAAGGTGAATGCGACAATTGTGACCGAAAAGCTGGTCCGCGAGTTCGATACCGTGACCGCGGTCGATCAGCTTGATCTGGAGATCAGGCACGGTGAGATCTATGGCTTCCTCGGGCCCAACGGCGCCGGAAAGTCCACCACGGTGCGAGTGCTGTGCACGCTGCTTGCGCCGACCAGCGGCCGGGCAGTCGTTGCAGGCCACGACGTGGCCACTAGCCCCGGGCAGGTGCGCCTCAACATCGGCGTCGCGCTGCAGGACGCCGCGCTCGACCCCAAACAGACGGGCGACGAGCTACTTCGCCTGCAGGGCCGGCTCTATGGCCTGTCCAACGCCGAGATCGACCAGCGGATGACGGCGTTCGCCCAGCTGGTCGACATCGGCGATGCGCTCGGACGCCGCATCAGCACCTATTCCGGTGGCATGCGACGCCGCCTCGACCTGGCGGCCGCACTCGTGCACAACCCCAGAGTGCTGTTCCTCGACGAGCCCACCACCGGGCTCGACCCGGCGAGCCGGGCACGTGTGTGGGACGAAGTGCGTCGGCTCAACACCGAGCTGGACATGACGATCTTCTTGACGACGCAATATCTCGAGGAGGCCGACGCCCTCGCCGATCGTGTCGGCATCATCAACGACGGAAGGCTCGTGGCCGAGGGCAGCCCGACCGACCTCAAGCGCAGCATCGGCAACGACGTCATCCTGGCCCGTTTCGACGGCAATCCGGCGGCCGCGCGCACGGCGGTCGAGCGCCTGACGGGTGTTGAAGGCGTCGAGGCGCGCGGCAACGAGCTGGTCATCACGGCCACCGACGGCGCCGCGACCATCGGACCGGTCGCCGTCGCCCTCGACAGCTGCGGGGTCCCAGTGCGCCACCTCACGTTACGCACGCCCACTCTCGACGACGTGTTCCTCGAGATGACTGGCACGCACATCCAGACGGAGGAGTCGTTCGACGACGATGCTGCGGACCGCACTGCGCGGGCCGAGAGCGCGGAGGTGACCCGATGACCACGCTCGACGCCAACCTGCCCGTCCCGGTCAAGCCCAGCACCATCCGGGCGCGTCCCGCCGGCTTCATCCACGACGTCGCATCCATTGCCGGCCGGTCATTGCGCGCCGTTCCTCGCGACGTGGAGGCGGTGATCCCGCCGATCTTCATCGCGCTGTTCTTCTTCTTGGTCAACATCGGCACGCTTTCGGACCTGACCGAGACCACCATTCCCGGGTTCGACTTCACCGCGTTCCAGATGCCGACGGCCATCCTGCTCGGTGTCACCGGCGTGTCCAGGGCCTATGCGCTGGTGCTTGACGTGCAGGACGGCTACTTCGACCGGCTGTTGCTGACGCCGATCCGACGGCTTGCCATCCTGCTCGGGCACCTGGCGGCCGACGTGGCAGTGGCCTGCGTGTTGACGCTCCCCATCCTGGCCGTGGGCTTCATCCTCGGAGTCCGATTCGAAACCGGGCCGCTCGGCGTGCTCGCCTTCATCGCGCTCGCGGGTCTGTGGAGCCTCGCGTTCGCCGGCTTCGGCTATGCGATCGCCCTCAAGACCGGCAACCCGGCGGCGGTCAACTCCAGCTTCCTGCTGTTCTTCCCGTTCCTGTTCCTCACGTCGTCCTATGTCCCGCGAGAGCAGCTGTCCGGCTGGCTCGACACTGTCGCCGCGCTCAACCCGGTCACCTATCTGCTCGAGGGCCTGCGCTCCCTGATCTACCGCGGCTGGGAGTGGGAGGAGCTCGGCCAAGCCCTGCTCGCCGTTGGTGCCGTCGGTGCCGTCAGCATGTGGCTGTGCTTCGCGGCGTTGCGTGGACGCATCAAGCGCGGCTGACACGGGTCGCGCGTCAGGGCAGCCGGATGTGCTGCGGGCCGAGCTCGTCGATCCGGCTCACGCCGAGCAGTGCCATGGTGCGCCTGACCTCACCGGCCAGGATCTCCGCGGCGCGGTCCACGCCGCGTTCGCCGCCGGCCATCAGGCCGTACAGGTAGGCACGTCCGACCATCGTCGCCTTGGCGCCCAGCGCGATCGCAGCGACGATGTCGGCACCGCTCATGATGCCGGTGTCGACCCAGACCTCGGCGTCGTCACCGACCTTGTCGACCACGTCGGGCAGCAGTCGTAGTGGCACCGGCGCGCGATCAAGTTGGCGACCGCCGTGGTTGGACAGCAGGATCGCATCGGCTCCGGCCTCGACCATGCGGACCGCGTCGGAGACCGTCTGCACACCCTTGATGACCAGCGGGCCGTCCCAGGAGCCGCGCAGCCACTCGAGGTCGGCCAGCGTCATGGTCGGGTCGAACAGCTCGTCCAGCAGCTCGGCGATGGTCCCCTGCCAAGCGTGCAGTGACGCGAACGTCAACGGCTTGGTGGTCAGCAGATTCATCCACCATGTCGGGTGCCGGCTCAGGTCGAGCACCGTCTTGACGGACAGCGCCGGTGGAATCGCGAACCCATTGCGTACGTCGCGCAGCCGCGCACCGGCCACCGGTACGTCGACGGTCAGCACCAGGGCATCGAAACCCGCCGCTTTCGCGCGGCTCATCAGCTCTTCGCCCGCCGCGCGGTCCTTCCACACGTAGAGCTGGAACCACTTGCGCGCCTCCGGCGCAGCGGCCGCGACGTCTTCGATCGACGTCGTGCCCATGGTGGACAGCGTGTACGGAATGCCGTAGCGCTCGGCCACCCGCACCACCGCGGGCTCGCCCTCGTGATGCATCAACCGAGTGAAGCCGGTGGGGGCGAAGGCGAAGGGCAGTCGTGACGGCGTGCCGAGCATGGTCGTCGTCGTGTCGACGGCCGATACGTCATGCAACACGGACGGCTGGAACTCGAGATCGTGGAATAGCGCGCGCGCTCGCCGCAGGCTGATCTCCGCCTCGGCGGCGCCGTCGGTGTAGTCGAACACCGCTCTGGGCGTTCGGCGCTTGGCCGCCGCCCGCAGGTCCGCGATCGTCAACGCCTTGGCCAGTCGACGCTTCGTCGCATTCGGCTCGTACGGCCGCGCGCGCAAGAGCGGCTTCAGCTCGGACCACCGTGGCAGCTGGCGCTCGGTCATCCGCGTCTCCCTGGGTGGGCCGTTGTGTGCGTACCATGCTGCACCCGTTGACGTCCCGCCACAGGATGGGGATCGTGGCCTCGTGCCCGGCAACCCTGAGGTGCGCGACGGCGTCGAGCTGACCAACCTCGACCAACCGCTGTTCGACGGCGCGGAGGCCACCAAGCGGGATCTGGTCGACTACCTGGACGCGGTTGCAGACCGCATCATTCCGGAGCTGCGCGACCGACCGCTCTCGGTGGTGCGTGTGCGCCCCGGCCAGCCGCCGTTCATGCAGAAGAACGTGCCCAAGTACACGCCGGAGTGGGTGCGCACGGTTCCGCTATGGGCGGAGGCGTCGAAGCGCGAGGTGTCGTACGCGCTGTGCAACGACCGCCGTACGTTGCTGTGGTTCGCCAACCAACGGGCCGTGGAGTATCACCCGACGCTCGTCCGCGCCGACCGCTGGGACCGCCAGACCCATCTCATCCTCGACATCGACCCGCCATCGGCGGAGGGATTCTCGCTGGCCGTGCGTGCTGCTCATCTGGTGCGCCAGGCGCTTGCCGAGGTTGGCATGGCGGGAGCGGTCAAGACCAGCGGCGCCAAAGGCCTGCATGTGTTCGTGCCGCTCGATGAGCAGCCGACCATGGACGAGGTGGCCGCGGCCACCCGCGCGGTGGCGGCGCGCGCCGAGCGGCTGGACCCCGCGTTGGCAACAACGGCGTACGTCAAGGACGAGCGTGAGGGCAAGGTGTTCCTGGACTCCACGAGATCTGGCGGTGCGACGGTGGTGGCCGCCTACAGCCCGCGGGTGCGTCCGGGAGTGCCCGGTGTCGTTTCCGCTCGCGTGGGACGACATCGAGCGCGTCGCGCCGTCCGACTTCACGGTGCGCACCGCGGCACAGCTGGTCGCCGACAATGATCCGTGGATCGCCCTCATGCCGCCCCCGCAGCCACTGAGCCCGGACCTGGTCGAGGAGGGCCGAACCATCCCGGTCGCACGTGTGCAGGCCATGCACGAGGGCAAGCGGCGGGTACGTGCTCGCCGCGCCGAGCACTAGCCCGCAGGAACCGTATCCGCGGAGCCTCTCGCGGACTCTTTCTAGGGTGATCCGCTTCAAGGTGGTGGTCCCCGCGCTGCGCCGAGCCCTCAAGCTGCCCGCTAGCCCGTTGGGATGGGCCGTCCGGGTCACCCTGACCTTCGCGGCCACCGCTGCCGTGATCGTTGGTGGCTGGGCCTTGGCCAGGGCAGACCTCGACGCGGAACCCCCAGGTGTGACGGGCGTGCCGCCGGGGTTGGCTGAGCCCGGCGTCTATTCGAAGCTGTACCCGCTGAGCGACGGGACGCTGCTGCTCGAGGTGTCGGTCGACGCCGATGCCGCGCAGACCAAGGCCGGTGGCGGCGGCGACCACGACGTGAGCGGCATCGTTGTTGGGGCGCTCGGCGTCGCCGGCGCAACGCTCACGTTTTCCACCGCATATCTCTCATTCAAGGCTGGAAGGGACAAGACGGCCGACACCTCCGCGACCCCGATGCCGGTGGGAGGCTAGGTGATGAGGTGAATGCACCAGCCATGAGGGGTGTCGCTGAAGAGCTCGAACGGGCCCGGGAAGCGTACGACAGGCGCGCCTGGGCGCAAGCCTGTGCAATGTTCACAGCGGCTGATGGCCAGAAGGCGTTGGATCTGGACGACCTCGAGCGGCTCGCTGCGGCCGCCTTTCTGGTCGCCGAGGATGCCGCCGCTGTGTCGGCGTTCGAGCGGGCTCATCAGAGCTGCGTTCAGCGGGGAGAGCTCCGGCGCGCGGTGCGCTGCGCGTTCTTCGCAGGTCTTGTGCTGCTGCTCCGCGGGGAAGTCGCCCGCGGTGGTGGCTGGCTCGGGCGGGCGCAGCGCATCATCGAGGAGCGCCAGCTGGACTGCCCCGAGCAGGGCTACCTGCTCATCCCTGCCGGCATCCGCAGCGTGTTGGAGGGTGACTATGCAGACGCGTACGCCGCGTTCTCGAAGGCCGCCAAGATCGGCGACCGGTTTGGAGAGCACGACCTCATCGTCATCGCCCGGGAGAAGCAAGGTCGCGCCCTGATCCGGCTCGGTGAGATTGCCGAAGGCGTCGCCTTGCTCGACGAGGCCATGGTCGCGGTGGTGGCTGGCGAAGTGTCCCCGATCTTTGCCGGCTTGACCTATTGCAGCGTGATCGAGGCGTGCCACGAGACGTACGACTGGCGCCGCGCACACGAGTGGACCGCCTCCCTGTTCGACTGGTGCACCGCCCAGCCAGACCTGGTGCCGTTCCGCGGACAGTGCTTGGTGCATCGCGCCCAGCTGATGCAACTTCGTGGCGAATGGCCGGAGGCCACCGAGGAGATACGGCGTGCCTTCGATCGCCTCGACGACCCGCCGGGTCAGTCCGCGTACGGGATGGCGCTGTACCAGCGCGCGGAGCTGCACCGGCTCCAAGGCATGTTCAGCGAGGCGATCGAGGATTACCAACGCGCGAGCCAGTTCGGCCATGAGCCGCAACCGGGGCTCGCGCAGCTCTGGCTGGCGCAGGGGCGGCTCGAGGCGGCCGAAGCCGCGATTCGTCACGCGCCGGACGTGGCGCAAGACCAGGTGAGCAGGACGACGCTGATACCAGCGTTCGTGGAGATCATGTTGGCGAGCGGCCACCTCGACGAGGCGCGGGCAGCGGCAGACGAGCTTTCTCGGATCGTCGAGCAGAGCGACTCGTTGTCGCAGCGCGCGTTCGCCCTGCATGCCAGAGGAGCTGTCCTGCTTGCGGAGGGAGATGCCCTTGTGGCGGTTGACGCTCTCCGCGACGCGTGTAACGCCTGGGTGCGGCTCGGCGCGCCGTATCACGCAGCGCTCTCCCGGGTTCAGATGGCTCGTGCGCTTGCCGAGCTTGGAGATGTCGACACAGCTGACCTGGAGTTCACGGCGGCGCGGCAGGTGTTCCTAGCGTTGGGCGCCTTGCCCGATGTGGCACACCTCGACGCTGTCGCCCGGGTGCGCTCGGGCGCAGGTGAGGCGTCAGTGTTGACCGCACGTGAGCTCGAGGTGCTCCGCCTGGTCGCCGCCGGAAAGACCAATCACGCGATTGCCGAGCACCTGGTCCTCAGCGAGAAGACGGTTGGTCACCACGTGAGCAACATCCTCACAAAGCTCGGGTTGCCTTCCCGGTCGGCTGCAACCGCATACGCCTACGAGCACAAGCTCCTGTCTGGCTCGGGCGGCGGAGGCTCCTGATCTGCGGGGGCCTGGGTAATTCTCCCTATGCGGTGGCGGACCTGAATAGGCACTGTGCCCGATGCGTTTCCGCACATCCATCACTAGCGTCGAAACCGAGATTCGCACGACCGGCGAGGGGGGACGATGAGCATCGACGTACCCCTCCTCGCCGGCGCGATCTCCACGGCGATCTTTGCGATGAGCATGCTGCCGATGCTCGTGAAGGCGTTCCGGTCGAGGGATCTGAGCTCGTACAGCCTCGGCAACATCGCGCTCAGCAACGTGGGAAACCTCATCCACTCGGTGTACGTGTTCCACCTGCCGATGGGCCCGGTCTGGGTGCTCCACACCTTCTACCTCGCCAGCACCGGGCTGATGCTCTTCTGGTACTTCCGGTACGCAAGGGCCGAGAGCGGTAAGGCGGTTCACGACGGATTCGCGCCCATGCGGGCGGCGTAGGCCGCCGCCTCGCGCGGGTGCGGGGCTCGAGGACACGGAGACGCGAGCGCCAATGGGATCGCCCGCTATGCGTCTGTGGAAGCGCTGGTCGAGATCGAGGTCAAGGGGGCCCCCCTCGTCGAGAGGCTGAGCGACGTGGTGGGGGAGCAGATCCTGGCGGACTGCCGGCAGCTGCTCGACGAACATACGACTCGTGGGGGTGCGCTGGAGATGCCCATCCGGGCGGTCTTCATCGCAGGCCGGAAGTTATGACTGTTGAGGCAGGAGTGCTTCTGCGATTGCCTGCGCGACGAGTCGCGTCGCCTTGACTGATTGCCGCAGCCGCCTTGACTGTTCGATCTGCACGCCTCCCGATCGCGCGAGCCGGTTGACGACATTCGCCGGCGAAAGTCCCGAGAACGGGTCACTGCACGATGTCGTGACGAACACCCTGAAGTCAGCGTCGGGCGGCAGTCTGCGGCTGATGAGATCGGCGATCTCTTCGCGACCGTCGAGGTCGAACTGCCCACCAATGATCACGTCCACGGCGGCGCCGGTGTGGGGGTTCACCGCACTGCTGAAGCCGTGGAACGAGACGGCCATGGAGTGCTCGCGCTCTAGCAGGTCACGGAACCCGGGGAACGACTGTTCGCTGATCTCGTCACTCGTGATGTGCAGCCGAGGGCTCTGGTCCAAGCCGCGCCCGGCGCACACCCACGTGTCCAGCTGTAGCCGGTCGTCAGCAGCCAGCAGGGCGACCTGATCGCCGGTGCGACGCTCGATAGCACCTCCATGCGGAGCGATGACGGCAATGTCACCGGCCACCGTCACGGTCTCCCTCAGCTGCTGATCTGCGAAGAGGTCGGTCGTCGCCAGAACCGTCGCGGTGGGCATCCCTTCTCGGAACAGGCGGTCGGGATCGCCGAGGGCAACCTGGGCGGAAGCGGATTCGCTGCTGGGGACAACGGCTGCCACCGTGAATGCGGCACTCGACGCGTTGCTGGTCAGCATCACCTGCGGTTGAGCCCCCGGACGGCTGAAATCGGCGGGCACCGCAAGGTCCAACGCGGCAAAGCCGCCCACAGACAGACAGACCTGCTCCGAGGACAGTCTCGACGAGCAGAGATCCTCGACAACCTGAAGCTCCGCTTCCCCCATCGGTCACCTCCCGTGCCTGGACTCTGAGCCAGTCTGCCGCTGCCCCGACGGCTCGCTCACCCGCGCACAACCACCAGCTGGTCGAGCGCGGATGCTGCGCCCCACACCTCACCAGGGCGTCCGAGGATCTGACGAACGTCGGACGCCGGACCGGGCAGCGCGTAAGTCGAGAACGTCTCGGTCGTGGGGTCAAACCGTGCAAGCGTGTTGCTGCCGAAGTCGCTCACCCACACTTGGTCGCGCTCGTCGACGTACACCGCGTACGCCTGCGGAGTCTCGCCCGGGAGCCGCCATTCGCGCCACTGCCCGCTGGCCGGATCGAACAACGCAAGCTGGCCGGCGTTCCACTCGCTGACCCAGATCCGGCCCTGACTGTCCGACCAGACGCGGCGCGCGCCCTGCCCAGGTGTGGGCGGCTCCAGCACCGTCACCTCACCGGTCTGGCGGTTGATGTGGCCGACGTAGCTCCCTGCGAGCGACGCGAAATAGATGTCACCGCTGGGTGTCGTCGTGATGCCGTAGGGACCTCTGCCGCGTGGCGCGTCGTACACCGTCATTTGCTCGGTCGCTGGATCGAGCCGTCCGTAGATGCCGGCTTGGCCGGTGAACCACAGCCCTCCGTCGCGGTCAAAGGTCGCGGTGTTGAGGTTGGCGTCCTCTCGGCCGTCGGGAAGGGGGAAGACGCGCACCTGGTGCGTCCCTTGGTCGACCCGGACGATCGCATTGAGGCCGCCGTCCGTCACCCACGCCGCGCCGTCCGGGCCAACGATGACGCCATGCGGAGCCGAGCCGCGACCCAGCGGCACTTCGGTGATGACTTGCGTCGTCGGGTTGAGATGACCAAGGAAACCCGCCCTCTGGCCGGTGAACCAGACCCCGCCGTCAACGGCAGGTGCGACGTCGTGCGGGCGAGACCCGCTGGTGACCGCGAACGCGGCCAACGAGTAGGCGGTTGGAAGGGGTTGCGGCGTCGTGGTTGCAGGGGTCGGTGAGTCGGTCGACGTGGTGTCGGACGCTGTCGACGTCGGCGCCGGCGACGACGGCGCTCCCTGAGGTGAGTCGGCACCGCACCCCGTGACGGCGCCCACGACGATCAGCGCGCAGCACGTGATCCTTCGACGAAGACTCACGGGGCGCACCTCCGATGACCAGTATCGCCGCGATCAGCGATGTCTGGCCGGCCGCGACTAGCAGGCGCCCCGCACTCGATCCCGGCTCAATAGGCAGCTCGTAGCCCCTTGAGCATCGGGAAGTGCCGCACGTTGGTCGTGAGCAGCGGCGCATCGAGAACAGTGGCGGTTGCCGCGATCAAATAGTCGGCATCGTCGATCCCGCTGTAGGCCCGTCGATGCCGTCGGGCCAGGAGGCCCGCAGCCCGGGTTACGGTCTCGTCGACGGGGACCCAGGAGAGCGCCGAGAAGAATTGTTCGAGGGCTTGGACCTCGCTGTCGCGAACTCCCGCGAGGAGCTCGAAGCGGACCACCTCGCTGGCGGCGATGGTCTCGTCGTCGTCGATCAGCCGAGTCAGGAGGTCGACCGCAGCCGGCTCGCCCCGAAGGTGATCGATCGCGACGCTGGTGTCGAGGGACTTCACTCAACGCCCGCCCGGCGCAAACGCTCGTTGAGATCGCCGCGGAACGCGTCGACGTAGGCGGCGCCCGTCAGGCGCCGACCCCGCCACGAGCCGGCGCTGGCCTCAAGGGCACGGCGCCGCTCATCCAGAGTCGTATCGCCGAAGGTGAGGCGCACTGCACGGCGGATGAGCTCGGAGCGCGACGCCCCGGTCGCCTGCGCCGCACGGTCGAGCAGCTCGAGCTCATCGTCACCCAGATAGACCTGTGTCCGCCCCACAGCACCACAATACACCACGTGGTGTTATGTGACGCTGCCGCTGCTCCGTCTGTTGCGTCCCGGAGTATCTTGACAGGGAACTGTCAATCTGACAGGCTACGACTGTGGTTCGACGTTCAGCGAGCGGTGCAACGGCGACCCAGGTGATCCTGTCGACGTTCCGCGCCAACGGGTTGCTGCTCAGTGCCGGAGATCGCCTCGCCGCCCCTGATGGCCTGACCTCAGCGCGCTGGCAGGTGCTCGGGGCGATCGTGCTTGCGGGGCGGCCGCTGACGGCGCCGCAGATCGCCAGGCGGATGGGCCTGGCGAGGCAGAGCGTGCGCGCGACCGTGCAGCGTCTCGTCGGTGACGGCCTGGTCGCCTTCCTGCCGAACGCCGACCACCGTCGATCCCCGCTGGTCGACCTCACTGACAAGGGCAGACAGGCCTACGCGGCCGTCGACGCCAAGCAGTCCGAGTGGGCAAATCGGCTGGCTCGCGGGATCGCGGTCGCCGATCTGCAGACGACCGCCCGTGTCCTCGATCAACTTTGTCACCGTCTCGGCGGCGCTGACCAATGAGCAGATGGTGGGCTGTTGTGATGCTGCTCAGCGGCGGACTGTTCGCCGGCGGGGTGGCCTCGATCGCCTGGGAACGGATCCCGGTCTGGCGACGTACGGATCTTTCCGAGTTCCGCCCGGCCTTTGCCCACACGCTGCGCCGCGTCGACAAGCTTCAGCCGGCCCTGCTCACCGTCTGCCTCGCAGCGACGATCGGCTTCGTGACTGTCGAGACCGGCCCAGCCCGCGTGCTGGCGCTGCTCGCGGCGGCGGCGTTGCTGCTCGTGCTTGTGGGCTCCGTGGTCTGGCTGGTCCCCATCCAGCGACGGCTGACGGTGGCCGACGACGCGACGTCGGACGAGCTCGAACGGCTGCGCGTGCGCTGGCTCGCCGGCCACGAGATGCGGGCTATGGCCGGCATAGCCGCGCTTGCCTTGGTCGTCCTCGCCGCCACCGCATGACACCGGGTGCGCCGCGAGGGACGTAAGGTCGGGTCCCATGAGCTGTGCGGTCCAGATCGCCTGGGGCGAGGCGCTAGCCGCGTACGACTTCGGGCCGACCCACCCGATGGCACCAATCCGGCTGGACCTGACTGCGCGCCTGGCCCGCGAGCTCGGACTGCTCGACGGCGGCGGAGTGAAGGTCGTCGCACCCGAGGTGGCCACGGACGAGCTGCTGATGCTCGTGCACACCCGTGACTACGTCGACTCCGTGCGCCGATGCAGTGGCGACCCGACGCGGGCCGAGCCGTCGTACGGGCTGGGCACCGAGGACGACCCCGCCTTCTCCGGCATGCATGAAGCCGCCGCACGCATCACCGCGGGCACGGTCTCGGCCGCGGAAGCGGTCTGGCGCGGCGACGTGATGCATGGCGTCAGCTTCGCCGGTGGTCTGCACCACGCGATGCCGGGCTGGGCGAGCGGTTTCTGCGTCTACAACGACGTGGCCATCGCGATCCAGCGGCTGCTCGACCTGGGTGCGTCGTCGAGTCGCCTACGTCGATCTCGACGTGCACCACGGCGACGGCGTCCAGGCGATCTTCTGGAACGACCCGAGAGTGCTCACCATCAGCCTGCACGAGACGCCGCGGACGCTGTTCCCTGGCACGGGCTATCCCGAGGAGACCGGCGGTGCCGCCGCCGAGGGCAGCGCAGTCAACGTCGCGCTGCCACCGGGTACGAACGACTCCGGCTGGCTGCGGGCCTTCGACGCTGTCGTGACGCCCCTGCTGCGCGAGTTCCGACCGGATGTCATCGTGAGCCAGCATGGCTGTGACGGGCATGCCGAGGACCCGCTCGCGCACATGGCGCTCACGGTCGACGGCCAGCGGACCGCGCAGGCCGCGATGCACGACCTGGCGCACGAGCTGTGCGGCGGCCGGTGGCTGGCGACGGGCGGCGGCGGCTACGCGATTGTCGACGTCGTCCCGCGATCGTGGTCGCACCTGATCGGGATCGCCGGCGGCCGCCCCGTCGACCCGCTAACGGCGGTGCCCGACGGCTGGCGGTCCTACGTGCAGCGGGTGCTGGGCCGGGTCGGCCCCTACCGCATGACGGACGGCGGACTCAACGTCATGCCGTCCTGGGACTCTGGCTTCGACCCGGCCGACGCCGTGGACCGCGCCGTGATCGCCACCCAGCGGGCGGTGTTCCCGGCGCACGGCCTGACCCCGGTCTGGTGACCGGCCGATCGCCTCATGGGTCTCCGGTTTCCCGCCTGTCACTTCCGCAACTAGCATGACCCCCAGGACATCCGCGTGACTGTCGCACCGGAGGGGAAGCCGGGGCCGACGCGGGTGCGAGGCGGTGTGTGCCATGGCCCGGGTGACGGGGGACAAGTCCGATCCCCTCGACGTGCGCTTCCTGACCGTTGCCGAAGTCGCGGCCGTCATGCGCGTATCTCGGATGACCGTCTATCGGCTCGTGCATGCCGGCACGCTGCCTGCCGTGCAGGTGGGCCGGTCGTTCCGCATCCCCGAGCAGGCGGTCCAGGACTATCTGCGGGACTCGTTCATCCAGGCCGGCTGACTGCGGCTCCATCCCGATCACGCATCGCGACGAATCTCCTTTATGACGCCCTGATTACGCAGGGCGCCGCACAAGGAGGTGGTCAGCCATGCCTTGGACAACTCGAAAGACACGCCCGGCGCAGGCGGCATCGGCAGCGGTCATTGTCGTAGCGGCGCTGGCGATGACCGCGTCGCCCGCGACGGCGCAGGACCCGGCCATCGACAGAAATAGGGTGATGCACGGCTTCGTCCTCGATGACGGCGAGTTCGACCGCTTCGACGTCCCCGGCGCCTCGCACACAGTGGGCTCCGACATCACCAATCGTGGCACCGTCGTCGGCGCCTCCTACGACGCCGACGACCTCGAGCAGCACGGCTTCACCCGGGACCGCCGGGGTCGCATCGAGACGGTGGAGGTCCCGAACCACGACGGAGACCTCAACTATGCGTCGGGGGGCGGCGACCGCGGGGAGGTCTTCGGCAATTTCGGCGAGTACGCGGACGACCCGGACGGCGAGGGTCACGGCTACCGGCGGGACAAGCGTGGGCGGTTCGAGACCATCGACTTCCCAGGCGCTGTCATCACCGCAGTCGTCAAGGGCAACAACCGCGGCCAGGTCGGCGGCGCCTACAACCTTCAGAACAGCGCGGTGCCGAATCGCACCTACCGCGGCTTCGTGTACGACGACGGGAAGTTCACCCGGATCGACGCACCTGGCGCGACGTACACCCTTGTGACCGACCTCAACGACCGTGGCGACATAGTGGGGATCGGCATCGTGCCGGACCCCCTCTCCGCCTTCGGATGGCTGCGGACACGTGACGGAAAGTTCGTCACGCTGCCCGACGTGCCCGACTCGTTTCAGACGATCCCGTTCGGCATCAACAACAAGGGCCAGATCGCCGGCGCCTACCTGCGCGTCGGCCCGGACGGAATCGGGAGGATCGGCGGCTACCTGCTCGACGACGGCGAGCTCACAATGATCAACGTGCCCGGCGCCTCGAGCACCCAGATCAGCGCGATCAACGACCACGGCGAGATGACTGGCTTCTACACCGACCCGCCGATGCAGACCCAGGCGCGCGGTGGGGCTGCCGCCACGCCGCTGGCCGTGCCGCCGGGCGACCCGCATGCCCTCGTGGACATGTGGCGGCTGCCGAACCGCGTCGTGCCCGACCCGCGCGGGCGGGTACCCTGAGGGCCAGTGTCCGCGGGGTCGGCCCGCGACGGCCGTACCTGTTACGACGACGAATGAGGACTCCCCGTGGGCTCCGTAATCAAGAAGCGCCGCAAGCGCATGGCGAAGAAGAAGCACCGCAAGCTGCTCCGCAAGACCCGCGTGCAGCGTCGCAAGCTCGGCAAGTGAGCGACTGAGCGTTCGCTCGCCCGGTCGTCCTTGCGCTCGAAACGATCACGATACCGATGCCTCTGGGGCGTCTGCGAGGCCTCTGAGCCCTGCACACCCCCACGGACATCGGTAACGTGATCGTTTCGTCTCTGGAACTCTGTCGGCTTGCGGCAGGTGCGTAAGATCGGCAGCACCGACGAGGGGAGCGGGTCTATGTCCCGCGTGGTGTTGGTGACGGGCGTCGCCCGGCAGTTGGGCGCCAACCTGGCCACCCGCCTGGCCGCCGACCCTGCCGTCGACAAGGTGGTCGGCGTTGACGTCATCGACTCGCCCTACGACATCGGCGGCGCCGAGTTCGTGCGGGCCGACATCCGGCGCCCGGAGCTGCCCGAGCTGCTGCACGCGATCGGGCCCGATGCCGTCGTGCACATGAACGTCCTGACGACGCCACGCGACGCCGGTGGCCGCGTACCGCAGAAAGAGATCAACATCATCGGCACGATGCAGCTCCTGGGCGCGTGCCAGAAGTCCGACACCGTGCAGTCCGTGGTCATCAAGTCGTCGACGGTCGTCTACGGCGGGTCACCGCGCGACCCGGCGCTGTTCCGCGAGGACATGTCGGCGAAGGTGACCCCTCGCCGTGGGTTCCCCAAGGACTCGATCGAGGTGGAGGCCTACGTCCGCGGCTTCGCTCGCCGCCGCCCCGACGTCGCGGTGTCGATCCTGAGGTTCGCCAACTTCATCGGTCCGACGGTCCGCACGCCGCTCACGGAGTACTTCTCGCTCCCGGTCATCCCGACCATCCTCGGCTTCGACGCGCGCCTGCAGTTCGTCCACGAGGACGACGGCATCGAGGCGGTGCACCGGGCGGCCGTGGAGCAGTGGCACGGCACCTACAACGTCGCCGGCGAGGGCATCCTCCTGGTGAGCCAGGCCGTGCGCCGCGCTGGCCGGCCGGAGCTCCCGATCCCGAGGTTTGCCACCGGCTACGCGGGGCAGATGATGCGGAGGTTCGGCATCGCCGGGTTCACACCGGAGATGCTCACCTTGCTGTCGTACGGCCGCGGCGTCGACACGACCCGCATCCGCGTCGAGCGTGACTTCGTGCCGCGGTTCAGCACGGCAGACGCGTTCGCGTCGTTCGTCGAGGCACGCGGCGGCGGCCCGTTCGCGGCAAGTCGCGTTCACACGGCCGAGGAGGCTTTCCTTTCGGGGCTGGAGGCAGTCGATGGGTGAGGAACAGGAGGTCGCGCTCCCGCAGCAGCTGGTCCAGCTGGCCGAGACGCTCGGCCAGATGGCCGGGCACCTGCCCGACGACGCGCAGCGTCAGCTTGCGGCGGGTGTGTCGTTCCTGCGGCGCCGGCTCACCGGCGAGTACGACGTCGACGTGTTCGGGTTCGACGCCGAGCTCACCGACAACATCCTCCTGCCCGCGATTCGTCCGCTCTACCAGCGCTGGTTCCGGGTCGAGGTGAGCGGCGTCGAGCACCTTCCCAACGAGGGTGCTGCCCTGGTGGTCGCCAACCACTCCGGCACCATCGCCCTCGACTCTGTGATGACGCAGCTGGCCGTCCACGACGAGCATCCCAAGGGTCGCCACCTACGCTGCCTCGGCGGCGACATCGTGTTCTCCGCGCCCTTCGTCGGTGAGATGGCCCGCAAGAGCGGGGCCACGCTCGCCTCCCGTGAGGACGTCGACTCGCTGCTTGCTGCGGGTGAGCTCGTGGGCGTCTGGCCGGAGGGCTACAAGGGCAGCGGGAAGCGCTTCAGCGAGCGCTACAAGCTGCAGCGGTTCGGGCGCGGCGGCTATGTGTCCGCCGCTGTGCGGGCCGGAGTTCCGATCGTGCCGTGCGCGATCGTCGGCGCGGAGGAGATCTACCCGCTGATCGGCGACATCCCGGTGCTGGCGCGGCTGCTCCGGCTGCCGTACTTCCCCGTGACCCCGACCTTCCCGTGGCTCGGGCCGCTCGGGCTGGTGCCACTGCCGTCGAAGTGGCTCATCGAGTTCGGCGAGCCCATCCCGACCAACTCCTATGGCCCCGACGAGGGCGACGACCCGATGGTGATCTTCGAGTTGTCCGACCAGGTGCGCGACACCGTGCAGCGGCTGGTCGACGAGCTGCGGGCGCGGCGTGCCTACGTGTGGGGCTGACCGCCGCGCCCGCGATCGTCAGCTCACCGCCGCGGCTGCATTCACCTCGCCGTGGCCATAGAAGGAGTTGTTGGCCAGGCCGCCGCTGCACTCGGCCAGGAACTGATCGAGCCCCGGCCTCGGGTTGTAGACGCCCACCGGGCAGGGCAACGCCTCAGCGGTCTGCTGCAGCAGCGACGCGAGCTTGCCTGGCGACATGTCGCCGTGCGCACTGAGCGCGAGGGCCGCGACGCCGGCCACGTGCGGCGACGCCATCGATGTGCCCTGCGAGTATCCCCAGCCAAAGGCCCCGGTGGTGGTGTTGACCACCGTGGAGAGCACGGCGTTCGCAATCGTCGAGACCGATCGGGTCCGGCTGACGGGTGTCACCGCCCGGAGCCGCGACCTCGACGACGCCCTTCCCGTACGAGGAGTAGTAGCTCTTCAGCCGCTGGGTGCCCACGGCAGAGACCGTGACGACACCAGGGGCTTCGGCGGGCAGGTCCACGCAGGCACCGTTGATGACCCGCGTCTCGACTGGCGACGAGCCATCATTGGGGCTGCTGTCATCGATGAACTTGTGCTGCAGATCGACGTTGCTGTTGCCCGCCGACGCGATGTTGAGTACGCCCTGGCTACTGGAGTAGCGGATCGCTCGCTGGATGGCCTGCCAGACCGGCCGCTGCCGCGCGTCGTTACGGCAGTTGAACTCCCACGGGTCGATGAAGTAGCTGTTGTTGGTCAGGTCGAACCCGTGGTCCGCGGCCCACATGAACCCGCATAGGGCGGCTTCCGGGTAGATGAAGCCGTCGTCATTGACCACCTTGACCGCGGCCAGGGTCACGTCGGGGGCGACACCGGTGACACCAATGCCGTTGAGGCTCGCTGCGATGGTGCCCGCCACGTGCGTGCCGTGGCTCGACGTCGTCGGCTGCCACGACGGGAACGAGGTGTCCGGAGCACCCGACAAGCAGGACGCCGACAGAGACGCGTCGACCCGGTCGGCCAGGTCGGGATGCATTGCCGCGATCCCAGAGTCGAGCACGCCCACGACGACGTCCGGGGCCCCGGTGGTCACGGCGTGCGCTTCGACAAGGTCGATCTGAGGCATGTTCCACTGGAGTCCCCAGAGTGGCTCGGACTCAGCGTCGGCCAGCGTGGATCCAGTGGCGCCCGCCTCCACGCTGGCCACCATCTCAAAGTTCAGGTCCTCATCCAGCACGCTGCCAAGACCCTTGGTGGACGCGACGTCGCCGACGCCAGCCTTCTGAAGGTCCCCAGCTTGCGCCTCGGTCGCCGAGACGACCAGGACACCGATCTGGGAGTAGTTCGCGACCACGGACGCGCCGGCCGCCTGCACAGCCTTGACCGCCTTCGTGCTGGCTCCTTGAGATCCGACGACAAGATAGGTCGACTTGGCGCCTGACTCGGCAGTCGCGGTTGGCGCGACCAAGCCCATCGCGGCGACGGTGGCGACGCCCACCACGGCGGTGGCCGCGGTAGCTCGTCTCTTGCGGGGTGCACGCATGCTGTCTCCCTGCTGCCTGGTCCCGCCGCGGCCAGGTGAGGTGCGGCGGAAGCTGCCGGCAGATGCCGGCAGTGCAACCTGACACAGACCCGGACGTCTCGACAAGACCTCCACAAAGCCGAGCAGGGTCCCCCATGTCCAAAAGGTTCGGACACGGGGGACCCTGATCAGGTTTCAGCGGCGCCGGCGGATCGCCACCACGGCCGCGGTCGTCCCGCCACCCACGACGGCCCCGGCTGCCGCGGCCGCGCCCACCTTGGCTACCCGTCTGCCGGTGCGGTAGTCGCGTACGCGCCAGCCCTGCGCGCGCGCGTACGACCGAAGCTCGGAGTCCGGGTTGATCGCGCACGGGTAGCCGACCATCGACAGCATCGGGATGTCGTTGGCCGAGTCGCTGTAGGCGCTGCAGCGCTCGAGCTCGAGTCCTTCGCGGATGGCCAGCGCCTTGATTGCCTCGGCCTTGGCCTGCCCATGCAGCAGGTCGCCCACCAGACGCCCGGTGTAGACGCCGTCGACGTGCTCGGCGACCGTGCCTAGTGCACCGGTGAGTCCCAGCCGGGCGGCGATGATCTCGGCGACCTCGATCGGAGTCGCCGTCACGAGCCAGACCCGCTGGCCGCTGTCGAGATGGCTCTGCGCCAGCGCGTGCGTGCCCGGCCACACGCTGTCGTGCAGGTCGTCGTCGAAGATCTCCTCGGAGACTGTGCGCAGCTCGGCGACACTGTGCCCGGCGATGAACGACAGGGCCGATTGGCGGACCTTGGCGATGTGCTCGGGGTTCTCCGAGCCGCCGACCCGGAAGGCGAGCTGCTGCCAGGCGAACGCGGCCACATCGCTCACGCCGAAGAACTTGCGCTTGTAGAGCCCGCGGGCGAGCACGAACAGCGACGCGCCACGGAGGATCGTGTTGTCCACGTCGAAGAACGCCGCCGCCCGGACGTCTGGACCCGTCTCCAGTGGAGTGCCGACCTCCGTGGCCGCGGCGGAGACCTCGCCGGAGACCACCGGAGAGGGGTCTGGGCTGCGCCGCAGGCGAGGCATGATCCACAGCCTATGCACTCGGCGGCCTTTGTGACTGTCCGGCCCGTGCGATCGGCGACCGTACACTCCCGAGCATGACCGGGACTGCGGGCGAGCCGCGCGTGCTGCTGCTCGGAAAGCCCGGGTGCCACCTGTGCGACGACGCGCGCGCGATCGTCGCCGACGTGTGCGGCCAGCTGGGCGTCGAGTGGGCGGAGCGCTCGATCCTCGACGACCCCGAGCTGGCGCGGGCCTACGCCGAGATGATCCCCGTGATCTTCGTCGACGGCGCGCAGCACGACTTCTGGCGCGTCGACCCCGTACGGCTGGCGAAGGCTCTCACATAGGCACGCGTGATCGTTGTCACACCGCCGCGAGCAATACCATGATCAGCGACTTTGTTCGCACGTTCACAAGCGCCTAGTGTGTGGTGCTGTACATCCGACCCTGGGCAGGGTTGCCCTGAGCGCAGCCCGGCCCGTTCCATCAGCGGAGCATAGTGAGCCGGCGACGGAGCGTCTCTAACCACGACAGCAGCCTCGCTCGGGGTATCCCCGAGGCCACCGTCGCACGCCTGCCGCTCTACCTCCGGGCCCTCACCACCCTCGCCGAGCGGGGCATCGGCACGGTCTCCAGCGAGGAGCTGGCCGCGGCCGCCGGGGTCAACTCCGCCAAGCTCCGCAAGGACCTGTCCTACCTTGGCTCGTACGGCACCCGGGGCGTCGGCTACGAGGTCGAGTACCTCACCTACCAGATCGCCCGCGAGACCGGCCTCACCCAGGACTGGTCGGTGCTCATCGTCGGTGTCGGTAACCTCGGCCACGCGCTGGCCAACTACGCCGGGTTCGCCACGCGCGGCTTCCGGGTGGTCGCTCTCGTCGACGCCGACCCCGCCCGCACCGGCGAGCAGGTCGGCGCGCTGCGCGTACGGCACATCTCCGAGCTCGAGCAGGTCATCCGCACCTGCGGCGTCAACATCGGCGTCATCGCCACACCAGCGCATGCCGCCCAGGACGTCTGCGAACGGCTGGTGGCCGCGGGGGTTTCGAGCATTCTCAACTTCGCACCCGCCGTGCTGTCCGTCCCCGATGGCGTCGAGCTGCGCAAGGTCGACCTGTCTATCGAGCTGCAGATCCTGGCCTACCACGAGCAGCGCAAGAACGGCGCCGCCGCGGTGCTGCGCGAGGTCCGCGGGGAGCTGCCGGAGGTGACCCCGGCATGAGCGTCCTCGTCATCGGCCTGTCGCACCGCAGCGCCCCCGTCGAGCTGCTTGACCGCGCCGCGCTCACGAGTGACGGTGTCGCCAAGCTGCTCGCCGACATGGGGCGCAACGAGCACGTCGCCGAGGCCGCCGTGATCGGCACCTGCAACCGCCTCGAGCTGTACGTCGACGTGGCGCGGTTCCACGGCGGCTTCGAGGCCGCCACTGACCTGCTGGTCCGGCACACCGGCCTGGCGCCCGACGAGCTGACCCCGCACCTGTACGTCCACTACGACGGGCGCGCAGTCCAGCACCTGTTCACCGTGACCGCCGGGCTCGACTCCATGGTCGCGGGGGAGAGCCAGATTCTCGGGCAGGTGCGGTCGGCCCTCCAGGACGCGCAGGCCGCCGGCACCGCGGGTCGCGCCCTCAACGCGCTGTTCCAGCAGGCGCTGCGTGTCGGCAAGCGGGCTCACACCGAGACGGGCATCGACGCGGCCGGCCGCTCCCTCGTGACCGTAGGCCTGGCTGCGCTGCCGACCGAGCTCTCCGACCTCTCGGGCCGCCGCGCGCTGGTCGTGGGCGCCGGGTCGATGGCGACCCTCGCGGCGACCACCCTGCGGGCCCAGGGTGCCTACGTCATCGTCGCCAACCGCACCTTCGAGCACGGGGAGCGGCTGGCCGAGTCTGTCGACGGCGAGGCTGTCGCCCTGGCCGACCTCGCCAGTCTGCTGCCCACGGTCGACGTCGTGGTCTCGTGCACCGGGTCAGGCGGCACGGTCATTGCTCGTGACCTGGTCGCACGCAGCCTGCCGCAACGGGGCGGCCGGCCACTCGGCCTCGTCGACCTCGCACTCCCGCACGACATCGAGCCCGAGGTTGCCGAGCTGCCCGGCGTCGTACGCGTCGACTTCACCGTCATCGGCGCCGCCACCGCCCATGACGAGGAAGCGGCGTCGCGCGCCGAGGACCTGACGGCTGCCCGCTCGATCATCGCCGATGAGGTGGCGGCGTTCGCCGGCCGGCAGCGTGCCGACCAGGCCGCGCCCACCGTCGTCGCGTTGCGGGCGATGGCGGAGGAGGTCGTCACGACTGAGCTGCACAGGCTCAACAGCCGGCTGCCCGACGCCGACCCCACTGTCGCGCAGGAAGTGGAGACGACCGTACGACGGGTCGTCGACAAGCTCCTGCACGCACCCACCGTGCGGGTAAAGGAGCTCGCGATCGAGTCCGGCGGGCACTACTACACCGAGGCGCTGCGTGAGCTGTTCTCGCTCGATCCGCAGGCGGTTGCCGCGGTCGAGGCCGTTGAGCCCCCCGATGTCGACGGTCACGACGACGCCGACAGCGATGGAGGTGCCGGGTGACCATGCAGAACAGCTTGCGGTTGGGCACCCGACGCAGCCGCCTCGCGATGGCGCAGTCGACCTGGGTCGCACAGCGCATCACGGCCGCGACGGGCCGGGCCGTCGAACTCGTCGAGATCACCACCGAGGGCGACGTCAACCAAGGCCACCTGGCGCAGATCGGTGGCACGGGAGTGTTCGTCAGCGCCCTTCGGGAGGCCCTGCTCGCGGGCGAGATCGACCTCGCCGTGCACTCGCTCAAGGACCTACCGACGGGTGAGGCCGCCGGTCTCGCCCTCGCCGCCGTCCCCGTACGCGAGGATCCGCGCGACGTCCTGTGCGCCCGTGACGGGCTCGCCCTCAACCAGCTGCCCGCGGGGTCGGTCATCGGCACCGGGTCACCGCGCCGGGCCGCCCAGCTGCGGGCACTGGGCTTCGGGCTCGAGGTGCGTCCGATCCGCGGCAACGTCGACACCCGCCTCGGCCTCGTCGCCGACGGGAAGGTGGACGGCGTCGTGCTGGCCCGCGCCGGGCTCGCCAGGCTGGGCCGGCTGGATGCGGTGACCGAGGTGATCGACCCGCACCTGATGCTGCCCGCGCCGGGCCAGGGCGCCCTCGCGGTCGAGACACCCGCCGGGAGCCCCTTCATCGGCGAGCTCGCCGCAGCACTCGACCACGCCGAGACCCGTGCCGCCGTCCTGGCCGAGCGAACCCTGCTGGCCACGCTGGAGGCCGGGTGCACGGCGCCCGTCGGCGCCTACGCCGAGATCGTCCACGACCCCGAGCCCACTCTGTCCCTGCACGCCGTCGTAGCTGCCGACGACGGTTCGGCAACTATTCGCAAGTCCGCCACCGGACCCCTCGTCGAGGCGCAGGAGGTGGGCCGCCGCCTGGCGACCGACCTGCTCGACGAGGGCGCCGATGGCCTGGTCACGGCCCCCGCCCGGGGGCCCCACAAGGAGGCCGTCTCGTGACGACCAAGTCCACCAAGTCCCGCGCTGCCAAGCAGCTCGGCTCTGTCACCTTCGTCGGGACGGGTCCGGGCGACCCCGGTCTGCTCACCGTGCGTGCCGTCGAGGCACTCGCGGCCGCCGAGGTGCTGATCGTCGACTCGCCACGCGAGCAGCTGCTCGCGCTCGCGCCCGCCGACGTCGAGCTGGTCGATGGTTCGGTCGACGCTGAGGGCCAGCCGCTCGCGCGAGCCTCGCGTACCAAGCTGGCTGCCCAGGCAGCCAAGCGCGGCGCCAAGGTCGTGCGGCTCGTCGACGGCGACCCCGGCGCGTTCAACGGCTTCGCCGAGGAGGCCATGGCTTGCGTCAAGGCCGGCGTGACGTTCGAGGTCGTGCCCGGTGTGACGCAGTTCTCCGCGGTCCCGACGATGGCCGGCGTGCCTCTCACCACGCAGTCCGCGCGCGATGTTCGGATCGTGAGCACCAACGCGACGCCCGACTGGTCGCAGTGCACCGACCCGGCGACCACGCTGGTCGTGCTGGGCACGGTCGACGAGGTTGCCGACTGGGCCAAGGCCCTCGTCGCGGCCGACCGCCCCGCGGACACGCCTGTGGCGGTGACCGTCGACGGCAGCACCACCGCGCAGCGCACGCTCACCTCGACCCTGGGCCAGATCGCCCGCGATCTGCGGTCGGCCAAGTTCGAGGGCCCCGCTGTGTCAGTCGTCGGCACCGTGGTGACGCAGCGCGAGGCGCTGTCCTGGTTCGAGAGCAAGCCGCTGTTCGGCTGGCGGGTCCTCGTGCCCCGCACCAAGGAGCAGGCCGGATTGCTGTCGCAGCAACTCCGCTCGTACGGCGCCACGCCCGAGGAGGTCCCGACCATCTCGGTGGAGCCGCCGCGCAACCCGCAGCAGATGGAGAAGGCGATCCGCGGCCTGGTGGAAGGCCGCTACGAGTGGATCGCGTTCACCTCCGTCAACGCGGTGCGTGCGGTGCGGGAGAAGTTCGAGGAGTACGGCCTTGACGCCCGTGCGTTCTCCGGCCTGAAGATCGCGGCCGTCGGCGAGCAGACCGCGGCCGCACTGCGTCGGCTGGGCATCAACCCTGACCTGATTCCGCAGGGCGAGCAGTCCGCACGTGGTCTTCTCGAGGACTGGCCGCCGTTCGACGAGGTGCTCGACCCGATCAACCGGGTCTTCCTGCCCCGCGCCGACATCGCCACCGAGACGCTGGTGGCCGGGCTGGTCGAGCTGGGGTGGGAGGTCGACGACGTCACTGCCTACCGCACCGTCCGCGCGGCACCGCCGCCGGCCGACACGCGCGAGGCCATCAAGGCCGGCAAGTTCGACGCCGTCGTCTTCACGTCGTCGTCCACGGTGCGCAACCTGGTCGGCATCGCGGGCAAGCCGCACGCCGCGACGGTGGTGGCCTGCATCGGCCCGCAGACCGCCAAGACGGCGGAGGAGCACGGGCTGCGTGTCGACGTGATGGCCGAGACGCCGTCTGTGGAGACGCTGTCGCGCGCCCTGGCCGAGTTCGGCGCCGCACGTCGCGCCGCGTTCGTCGAGGCCGGCGAGCCGGTCACCCGACCGTCGGAGAAGAAGCGGGCCGCCGCACGGCGCAAGGCGACCTGAGGGAGCCAATTTCGTGTTGATCATGGCGAAGACGTGATCATTCCTGCCGAATGATCACACCTTCGCCATGATCAACACGGGTGGAAGGGGTTGTTCGTGATGGGATTTCCGGTCGAGCGGCCACGCCGGCTGCGCCGCACACCCGCGTTGCGCAGACTCGTCGCGGAGACGACGCTCGAGCCGCGGCACCTGGTGCTGCCGTTGTTCGTACGGGAGAACGCGGCCGAGCCGGTCCCCATCCGGTCGATGCCCGGCGTCGTCCAGCACACCCGGGACACCCTGCGCAAGGCGGCCGTCGAAGCGGTCGAGGCGGGCGTCGGCGGGCTCATGCTCTTCGGTGTCCCGGAGCGCAAGGACGCCACCGGCAGCGGAGGCCTTGACCCCGACGGGATCCTCAACGTCGCCATCCGCGACGTCGTCGCCGAGGTCGGCGACGCGACCGTCGTGATGGGCGACCTCTGTCTCGACGAGTTCACCGACCACGGACACTGTGGGGTGCTCGCCCCTGACGGCACGGTCGACAACGACGCGACGCTCGAGGCCTACGGCCGGATGGCTGTGGCCCAGGCCGAATCCGGGGTCCACATCGTCGGGCCCAGCGGCATGATGGACGGCCAGGTCGGCGCGATCCGCGACGCGCTCGACGGTGCCGGCCATGCCGACGTGTCGATCCTGGCCTACTCCGCGAAGTACGCGTCGGCGTTCTACGGCCCGTTCCGCGAGGCGGTGGCGTCGTCACTGACCGGCGACCGCAAGACGTATCAGCAGGACCCCGCCAACTCGGTGGAGGCGCTGCGCGAGGTGCGGCTGGACATCGAGGAGGGCGCCGACCTGGTCATGGTCAAGCCGGCGATGGCCTATCTCGACATCCTCGCCGCCGTGCGCGCGGCGGTCGACGTGCCGGTCGCGGCCTACCAGGTCTCCGGCGAGTACGCCATGGTCGAGGCCGCCGCGGCCAACGGTTGGGTCGACCGTGACCGAGCGATCGTGGAGACCCTGACGTCGATCCGACGTGCCGGCGCCGACGTCGTGCTCACCTACTGGGCGGTCGAGGCCGCGCGGCGTCTGCGATGACGGCGTTCAAGGGCGTTCCGATCGACGCCCTCGACTTCTTCGAGGAGCTCTCGGCCGACAACTCGCGCACGTTCTGGAATGCCAACAAGGACCGCTACGAGGAGTCGGTCCGCGCCCCGATGGTCGCCCTGGCCGCCGAGCTGGAGCCCGAGTTCGGCACCTGCGCGCTGTTCCGGCCCTATCGCGACCTGCGGTTCAGCAAGGACAAGAGCCCGTACAAGACGCACCAGGGCGCTTTCGCTGAGGTTGTTCCGGGCATCGGCTACTACGTCCACGTCGACGCTGCGGGGCTGTTCGTCGCCGCTGGGTTTCACGCGCACGACTCGGCGCAGGTCACGCGGTTCCGGGAGAGCGTCGACGAGGACGTTCGCGGGACCCAGCTCGTACGGATCATCAAGGCCTTGCGGGCTGGCAAGTACGACGTCGGCGGCGACCGGCTCAAGACGCGACCGCGCGGGTACGCCGACGATCATCCGCGGATCGAGCTGCTGCGCCACAAGACGCTCACCGTCGAGAAGTCGTACGGCAGCCCGGCTTGGTTGTCCACTCCCAAAGCCGCCGACAAGGTACGCACCGCGTGGCGGGACATGCGCCCGCTCGTCGACTGGGTCAGCGACAACGTCGGCCCTAGTCAGGGCTGACTGGCCCCGCCGCCTCTGGGCAGATTCGCCTCGGTCCACGTCGCCGGGCGCGCACAATGGTGACACGATCGGATCCTTGGGGGGTCGGTCATGAGTGAAGAAGTCCGCCCGCTCGGCCTGGCCGATGCGATCGATGCCGTGCGCCGCGAGCTTCAGGACGCGCAGGAGCGCGGTCGCGGGGAGTCCGTGCAGTTCAGGCTGGGGAGCATCGATCTCGAGCTGCGGGTCGAGATGGCGACCGCCGTTCGCGGTGAAGGCGGCATCCAGGTGTGGGTCGTCAGCGCCAAGGGTGGTGGCGAGCGCACGTCGACGACCTCGCACATCGTTCGAGTCCAGCTCACGCCGGTCACCGCCGTCGGTGGCGACGTGCGCGTGTCGGACCACGGTCAAGCCGGTCAGTCGACGGCTCCGGACTCGGCATCGCTCGGTGGCAACGTCGAGTGACGATCGGGAGTCGCACGCTCTCGATCGCCGTCGGTTCCTGAAGGTCATCGCGCACGTCGGGGCCGGGCGGTCGTTGGGCAGCGGCTACCTGCTGTCGGACCGGCTGGTTCTCACGGCGGAGCATGTCGTCCGGGGCGCGGAGCGGATCGGCGTCAAGCCGGTCGGCGGCGACTGGACGCCCGCGGAGCTGCTGTGGTGCGGGCAGGCGGGATCAGGTCCGGACATCGCACTGCTGCGGCTCCAGTCCGCCCCCGCGCCAGTTGCCGCGGTCATGTGCGGGAGGCTCGACGGTCGGACCGCCTTCGGCTTCACCGTGGTCGGCTACCCGCTCGCGCAGTCCCGGACGACCGACGGAGTCGAGCTGCGCGACTCCGAAGAGGTCCTCGGCTTTCTCACGCCGCTTACCGGGCTCGAGAGCGGGATGGTGACGCTGCACGCCGCCACGACAGCCCCGAGCCCGCTGCCCGACGGGCGGTCGCCATGGGCAGGGATGTCGGGTTCGGCTGTCCTCGTCGGCGGGACCGTCGCCGGCGTCGTCGTCCACGATCCCGCGGCTTTCGGCCCGGACCGGCTTGTCGCACAACCGGTGACGAGCATCTGGGACGACCCGTCCGCGGAGGTCGCCCGCGCCGCTCTCGTCGAGGCGGGTGTCAAGGACGAGACACTGCAGCCCGCGGACGGCGGTCGGATCGGCGGCCCCGGCTCGTATGGCGCGCCGGCGGAACCATCAGGCGTCGGCGACCCGACGGAGGGCGGAGAACACGTCGTCGGGGAGCGGATCTCCACTGCTGTCGATGTGTTCACCGACCGGGTGGAGCTGCGGGCTCGCCTGCAGCGCATCATCGCCGACAACGAGGTCTCGCTGGTGGCCGTGTTCGGCCGTCGCGGTATCGGCAAGAGCGGCCTCGTGGCCAAGGTGATGGCGGGGATGGAGTCGGGGTCACTCCTCGACGGGATCTGCTACCTCAGCTCGCGCACTGGCAACAACCGTCTCGACCTGTCACGCATCCTCGGCAGTGCAGCTCGCCTGCTTCCGGAGAGCCGCAAGCGCGAAACCTATGCGGTCATCGAGTCGGCTGGGCACAGCCCAGGGGAGAAGTGCGCCGTCGTGCTCGACGCCCTCGCCGAGCACCGTTGGGTGCTGGTACTGGACGACGTCGACCACCTTCAGGACAGCACCGGTGAGATCACCGATGCAGACCTGCTCGTCTTCCTCGGCGCGGTGGCGCGCGCTGTTCACTCCCCGACCGTGCTCATGACGTCTCGGCTCCCACCGTTGTTCCCGGCGGCACTGCTCGCGCTGAGGATGGCGCCGCTGGAGATGGAATCAGGTATCCCGGCGGCTGACGGCGCACAGCTGTTGCTGCGGCTGGATGCCTTGCGCCAGGCTCGGATGAAGGACCTGACCGAGCAGGAGCGGATGGGCCTGGTCGAGTCCGTGCATGGCATCCCGCGCGCGTTGGAGCTCCTGGTAGGTGTCCGCGCCCGCAACCCCCTGCTGCCACCAACGCAGCTCGCGGCCAAGCTCAGGGCACTGCCGGCCGTGCTCGACGAGCTGGTCTCGACGACCTACAGCGAGCTCGAGCCGACGCACCTGGCAGTCGTGCGGGTCGTCGCCGTCGTCGGGACGCCCGTGGACGCCGACGTGGTGATCGACCTGTGCCGCGCGGTCGATCCAGGCACTGGCGAGTACGTCGAGGCGCTCAACGACGTTGTGGGCACGAGGGTCCTCGGGATCGAAGGCTCAACCGGCCGGGTCCGACTGCACCCGCTCGACGCCGAGACCGTGCTGGACGGCCTGCCGGCCGAGGGCGCCTGGTCCCTCGCGGCCGTCTCGCGCGTGGTCGCCGACTGGTACGGGCGACGGGCGGTGCCCGAGAGCCAGTGGCGTTCCTGGTCCGATGTCGACTCGTCGGTCGCGGAGGCTCGTCACCGCATCCGGGCCGGCGAGTCCGACCGCGCCCTCCAGGTGCTGCTGGCTGTGGCGCGTGCCGGCCCCAAGGTGGGGCATGGCGCCATGGTTCTGTCCCTGCTCGAGAAGCTACGTCCGGGACTCAGCGGCTCCGAAGAGCTGGCCAGTCACGCCCTGGCTCGCGCGATCGTGCACCACCGCATCGGTCCGCGCGCCGCGGCCATCGTGGCAGCCGAGGAGGCGCAGGAAGGTTTCTCGGCGACGGGTCAGACGATGCTGCAGGCGGAGGCCGCCGCGGTCCACGGCGATGCCCTCCGCGGTGGCGGGCGATTCAGCGAGGCGGTGCAACGATGCCAAGCTGCCTTGGAGCTGTTCCGGTCAGCCGTGGGAGCCGACCACGACCCGAAGGATGATGACCAGCTCGGCCAGATCCTGCTGCGGCTCGGGCTGGCGCAGATCTACGCACGCGATCCCGATGCCGCCGCCGTGACCGCCGACGCGCTCGCCACGCTCGAGGCGCCGGAAGGCGACCCGAAGTTTCGTGCACTTCGCGCCGACCTGCTGAGCTTGGCACGGCTCCTCGACGGTGCACCGGACGAGGCAATCGTGCTAGCCGAGGAGGGCGTACGGCTCTACGCACAGAGCAGCCTGGAACCAGACAACGCCACCTTCGTGCACAACGTCGCCGGACTCGGCCATCTTCGGCTCGGCTCTCCCGGTGATGCCTGCAAGGCATTTACCGCCGGCCTTGACATGGCCACTGCACTCTTGATCCCCCGCCCCGCCGCCTTCAACGCCTACAACCTGACGTGGGCGCGGGTTCTCAACGGGCAGGCGGTCGAAGCCGGTGCGGCAGCCGACCGAGCCGCCGCAGCCTTCCTCGAGGACGGCGGGCAGGAGGTCGCGGTTGCCCGGGCGCTCGAGGCCTGCCTCGCGGCAGTGCGCCGCGGCGACACCGAGAACGCGTTGCGGGGGCTGTCGGCGGTCACGGCGTTGGCATCGCCCAATCCGGAGCTCTACGTGCCCTCCAACGAGGCTCTGCAGTCGATCACTGCGCTCATCCAGGCGTCGTCAGAGGGCTGGGCGGCCGCACTTTCGGGGCCTGATGGCGACGGCTAGCCGGCCCTATCGAGGAACGCGAGCACGCGCTGCATGAGCAACGTCGCAGCGGCCTCGTCGTAGTCGGTCAGGCTGCTGTCGGCGAACAGGTGCTTGTCGCCGGGGTAGAGGAACAGCTCTGCGTCGTCGGCCATGTCGACAAGCTCCCGGGCGGCGTCGATGTCGCCGCTTGCGACGAACTCCTCGTCGGCATCCATCCCGTGGATCTGCAGCGGGACGCCTTTCGGCCACTCAGGCCCGAACTCCGTGGCCGGGAGGGCGGCGGAGAAGAGAAGGGCGCCCTTCGCACCGGGCTGCGTCTGCGCCAGCATCTGGGCCGGCATCACGCCCAGGGAGAACCCGGCGTAGACGAGCTCATCAGGGAGGCGGCCCTCGGTCGCGAGGCGACCACGCTCGATGATGTTGTCGAACCCGATCTTCCGGACATGGGCCATCCCGTCGGGGAGATTGTCGAACGTGGCGCCGTCATAGAGATCGGGCGCTGTGACCTCGTGCCCTGCGGCCCGTAGCTGGTCGGCGAATGCTCGCACGCCGTCGGTGAGGCCCTGGGCGTGATGGAACAGGACGACGTCGGTCACGATGGCTCCTGGTCTACTCGGCAAGCAGCAACGGCAGGCACCACGCTAGCGAGAGGAGACGACAACGTCGGGCCGTGGCGGGAGCAGGGTCACTCACCGTGCTCTCATGGCGCTGAGGACGCCGCCGATGACGTGCTCCTTGAACGACTCCTGACCGACGAGGCCGGACTTGTCCTCCCAGGCCGCCGGGTCATGCCCGAGCGAGGTGATCCACGCGCGGCCACCGTCGTAGTCGTGGCGCCAGGAGACCGGGTGGTTGCCTGAGTGCCCGTGGTGGCCGTTGAAGCCCTGAGCTATCCCGTTCTCGAACGTGCTGGTGTCGACCCTGGCCAGCACGCGGACGTCAGTGGGGAACGGCACCAGGTTGTACCACTCGTCGCGGAAGTCCCAACGCTGCGGAAGATTCTGCGTCGAGGCGTCCTTCCGGTCGACGGTCACGACCTGGCCGCCGCGGTGCGGGCCGTGGTCGTAGAAGTTGGCACCGCCGAGCAGGCCCCGGAACCACAGCCATTGGTTCATCGCACCGAGCGCGTTATGGATCGCGACGAAGCCGCCGCCAGCGCGCACGTAATGGAGCAGCGCCGTCTGGGATGCATCGTCGAGCACTGAGCGCGAGTTGCTGAGAAAGACGACCGCTTCGTAGGGGGCGAGCTTCGCCGGGGCGGCCATCTGCGTGACGTCCTCGGTCCAGTCGACCTGGAACCCGGCCTCCTGGCCCCAGCGGATCATCGCGTTCTGCGCGACATGGGCCTCAGTGAGCGACGGGTTCTTGCCCGGCTGCAGCAGAGGTCCCAGATGGGCGTGCCGGAAGGCACCGGTCGCTGTGAAGACCAGGACGCGCTGCACACTGTCATTCTTGCGGGCAGCGCGTCCTGCGGCGGGATGAGTGCTACTTCTGGCAGAAGGGTGCGGCACCGACGACGCTCTGCAGACCGCCGACGATGTGCTTCTTGAACTCCTGATCGCCGTCGAGTTGGACAGGCGACCAGGCAGCGTTGTCGTGGCCAAGGGTGGTGAGCCACGCTCGGCCGCCGTCGTAGTAGTGGCACCAGCTCACCGGGTGCTCGTCGCCGTGCCCCGGATGCCCTGTGCTGCCGCGTGTGGTGCTCAGCGTGCTCTCGTCGACCTCAGCCAGGAAGCGAACGTGGCTCGGGAAGGGCACCAGGTTGTACCACTCATCCGTGAAGCCCCATCGCTCCGGGAGGCCAGCGGTCGACGCATCGTTGGAGTTGACGGTCACCACGCTGCCGGTGCGGTGCGGTCCGTGGTCCTGGAAGTTGGCGCCGCCAAGCAGCCCCTCGTACCACTTCCAGTGGTACTCGGTTCCGAACGCGTTGTGGATGCCGACGAAGCTGCCACCAGCGCGGATGTACTTCATGAACCCGATCTGTTGCGCGTCGTCGAGGACCTCGCTGTTGGTGCTGAGGAACACGACGGCGTCGTAGTTGTTGAGCAGGTTCCCGGTGTTGCCGATTCTCGACGCGTCCTCGGTCCAGTCGACCTGGATGCCCGCCTCGGCGCCCCAGGCGACGATCGCAGCCTGAGCGACATTGTCGGCACCGAGCGGCGGGTTGAGACCCGTCGGCAGAGCCGGGCCGAGGTGGCCGTGCCGGAAGCCGCCGGTGTCGGTGAAGAGAAGGATGCGGCTCACGCCGTCCTTGCTGAAGTTGTTGCCCCAATCGTGGTAACAGTCGGGGTCGACGCCGCGACAGACGCCGTAGTCGGAGACTTCGTCGGTGTCCTTGGCGGCCGCGTTGGGCGACCGGTTGTCTTGCGCGGGCAGCGTCGCCATCGCCGCCGCGAAGCCGAGCACGCTGGCGGCAGCGAACGAGGCCGCTGGTCGGAGGTTGAGGCGCATCGTTGCGATCTCCCTTTCGAGTGTCAGGTCTGTTGTTCGGAGGTCCAGCCGGCCGCAGCCGCCTGGGCCTTGTAGGCCACGAGATCCTTCTTGAGCTCGTCGGTCATGTAGGCGGGCGTGAGATTGCCTGACGCGAACTGCGCGTGGTCGGCCCAGAACGTCGTGTTCAGCGAGGCTGCGACACCGTTGAGGCCGACCACGTCGTACTCGTAATGCGTCTCTGCAGGCCCGTTGTGGCCGCCCTGCAGGAGCAGCTCGAAGAACTCGCGCCACTGGACCATGCCGGTGCCGGCGGGCTTCCAGGCATTGCGCACGGTCCCTGTTGAAGTCCGCTCCACGAGCGTGTCCTTGAGGCCGACGCTGCGGATGTGCGACATTGCGTAGCGCACGTTGGTGCGCCATGAGCTCAACGTGCCCTCATTGGTCATGTGACCGATGTCGAAGTTGATACCGAGCTCGGCTGGGTCGTAATCGCGCAGGACGTACATCAAGTCCCACACGGACCGGGCGTTGGTGCCGTTGGTCGAGTGGGTGTGGTAGGCCGCGGTGACGCCCAGCCTGTCGTTGACCTTTGCCAGGCCCTTGACGCTCGCTCGGAATGCATCCAGCTGGGCTAACACTTGCTCACCGAACGGCTGGTGCGCTCCGGTCACGGGATCGGGCTGCACGTTGTAGGCGAAGCCGCCCCAGCGATACAGGGTTACGCCCTCTTCGCTGGCCACCTGCAGAACATCCTCGGCGAGGACAGGAGTGCCGTCGCGGGTCGCTATCGGCGAGACGTCGTCGACGATGTCGGTGGTGATGAACGTGCACTCGACGCCGGTGCTCCGCACACCGCGCAGCATCGGCGGGAGGTTGTCCCTCGGGTCCACCATGCTCGGGTCGACGTGCCCGGTCCGGCGCACGGTCAGGTTGACGGCGCGGTAGCCGAGCTCGGCGGCCTTCTCGCCGATGAGGACTCCGGTGTCGAAGGGGTTCGAGTGCGCGAACGACTGCGTGGTCAACCACTGCAGGTGTCGCGTGAAGGCGGTCCACGTGATGTGCGGTGGTCGTGGCTCGTGCTGATGGCGCGCGCCCGCGGCCGCGGCGGCTGCCTGAGCCGGTGCGACCACGGCCATCGGGGTCGCGGCCAGGGCCGCGCCGGTGGCCGCCGTCTTGAGAAAACTGCGTCGATCCAACGTCATCCCCTTGTCATGTGTCGGACGGTGCGGGCTTGCGTCCGAAGAACGGTGCGCAATGGGGCACTTTCCTTCGGACGCAAGCGGCGCGCCGCGTCGGATCAGCGGACCAGCTGGCGGTACTGCAGCCTGACCTCGTCGTCGCCGACCGCGCGGTCCAGGAACATCAGCCCGTCCGCGCGGCAGTTGCACGGGTTCCGCTCGAGGCTGTCTTGCGGGAAGCTGCCGCCGATCTTGATGCCAAGCGGGTCGGTCGCCGACGTACCGTTGACACCGTCGACCTGCCAAGGGTTGCCCGGCACGGTGTAGAAGCCGTCGAGCTTCTCGCCGTTCCGGTACAGCGCCATCTCGCCGGTCAGGTAGTCGAACGTCGCGGCGAGGTGCACCCACTCGTTCTGCGGCAGCAGCGTCGGCCAGGGCGCCGAGGCAGCGAACGTCTGCGACGCGCCGGTGTCGACCCGCCGCCCAAGGGCCACGAGCCGCATCTCACCGTTGACCTGGATCAGCTCGAGCAGTGCTCGCACGGCGTGGCCATCCGAGTTGCCGCTGAGGACGCCACTCAGCCCGATCGCACCATAGACGTCGTTCGGGTTCGACGAAACGGTGTTGGGGCTCGGGTTCTGACCAGTCATCTTGAACCAGCCCATGAGCGTGATGCCCTCGACTCCGTTGAACGCGCCAAGAGTGTTGGCGCCGTTGGCCACCTCGCCCGAGGTACGCGCGCACCCGGCGAGTGTCGACTCGAAGCAGACGCCGGCCTTCCAGTCATCGTTGCCGTTGTTCACGGGGTCGACCTGCTGGAGCTGGATTGCTTGGTTGCTGCCGGGGTGCGCACTGTCGGCCACCCGCATCGCCTCGCCGCCGTTGACCAGCCGGAGCAGCGTGTCCGACGACCCCTGGTCACGCTCGCGCGTGCCGTCCTGCTGGAACGGGTGCTCGAAGTCATAGTGCGCGACGACGTTGTCGGCGATGCTTTCGTGCACCGTCGGCCGAACCCGCTTGTGCACCGAGTCGACGACTCGCCAGATCTTCCCGTTGGCCTTGGCCACCAGGTAAAGCTCGCCCGCAGAATCCGTGCCGAGACGCAGGTCAGCCCGCTCGTCGCCCACGAGGTCCTGTACGCCGAGCCGCTTGCCAGTGGTGTCGTAGATCGACAGCTCCTGGATCTCGGCAGCCGCGCCGCCGTGCACCATGGCGCTCGCCTCGGTGAAGTAGAGGCGTCCCTGCACAAGGTCGGCGAACACATACTTGCCGCGCAGGTCGTTGACCTGGCTGCCGCGGTAGACGAAGCCGCCACTGATGGCGTACCCGCTGTCGCTGGTGCACGACCAGTTGGGCGTCGGGTCGTGGTCGTACGCGGCGACCGGGTAGGTGAAGCCGAACTCAGCGTCGTTGTCGGGCAGCGGGTAGAGGTTGCAGCGGTCGACGGCCGGGTTGAAGACGAAGGCGCCCTCGCGGATGCCCCACCCGAAGTTGTCGCCGGCCTGCACCTCGTAGACGGCCTCGATGGCGTGCTCGCCGATGTGGCCGAGGTACATCCGGCCAGTCTGGGTGTCGAAGCTGAACCGGTGCGGATCACGCATGCCGATCGCAAAGATCTCGTCGATGACTGCCGGGTCGTTGACGAAGGGGTTGCTCGGCGGGATGCCGTACTGACCGTTCACACCGTCGGTGCCGGTCGGGTCGATCCGCAGGATCTTCCCGTACGGGATTGACGTGTCCTGTCCCGTCGTCGTGTTGACCCCCCGGCCGCCGTCTCCGACAGCGAGGTAGAGCAGGCCGTAGTCCTCGTCGCCCGGTTCAGCCGCGGCGTTGAAATCGATCTGCTGGATCGCGTGGACTTGGCTGCCCATGCCTAGCCGTAGCACCTCGCGGTGGGTGCCGGTGAAGGTGTCGGCGGAAGGATCGTCGGCCGTCCACTCCGTCACGACCGAGTGCAGGAACGTCTGCGTCTGCGCCGGGAAGGTCGTCGGCTTGCTGGGAGGTGAGCTGAGGTCGTGATGGCGCTCGCTGTGGACGGTGTAGAACTTGCCATTGGTCCCAAAGTCCGGGTGGAACGTAGTGAACCCGAAGCCACTTCCGAGGCCACGCCCGGAGAAGAAGTCGCCGGCGAACTGCTGCGCGATGTCGAGATAGACGTGCTGTGCGCCGTCCTCGAGGAGGTAGAGCGGGCCGTTGAGATCCGGAACGTAGAGGCGCGCGGATCCGTCGGGGACCTCACCGACGAAGTTGATGCGGTTGTGCCGCATCAACCGGCCGTCGGTGGGTGCGGGGTTCGGTGACGATCGTGGGAGCTGCGCCAACTCCTCGATGACGACACCGCGGTTGGAGAGGATCTCCTCCGGCATCGGATCGTCGACCGGCGTTGGCCCTGTCTGTGCGGCTGCCTGCGGCATGAGGAGCGCTGTCGCGACGGCCAGGGCGATGATCGGGAGCAACCTTCTTTGCCTACCCATGTGTGCCTCCAACACGATCGTTGTGGTGGTGCCCTTGGCATGACTCGGATGTGCTGCGCGCACTCCGTAAGCGCTTACGTAAGCGGTTGCTCTCAGACGCTAGAGGGGGACCGTACGGGGCGTCAAGAGGATGAGCGCGTGTTTGTCCCTGTGCTGAAACACCTTGGTAGCACCGGGATCTGGCGCAATGGCATACCGACTCTGGACCGCCGGCGTGAGTTTGGCAGGCAGCCGCGATTACCCTGTCGACGGATCAGCTCGTGCGAGTGCCTCCGGTTGGATTCGCTGTCGGCCCGAGGTGTGGCTGGACCAGTTCGATGTAGCGCCTGGCCAGGGTTGCCACGACGTCGGCACCAGGCGCGGCCCAGACGTCGGCGTTGAAAATCTCGACCTCGACGTCACCGGAGTAGCCGGCCGCGGCGACCGCGCGGGTCAATGTCCCGAAGTCGATGTGCCCGTCGCCCATCATTCCCCGGCTGAGCAGGGCATCCGCGGGGAGCGGCGTGATCCAGTCGCACACCTGGTAGCTGGTGATGCGACCGGCGGCACGGGCGATCTGCCGCTCCACACCCGGCTCCCACCAGACGTGAAAGGTGTCGACGACGACACCCACCACCTCGGCCGGGAACTGTTCCGCGATGTCGAGTGCCTGGGCCAGCGTCGACACAACGCCGCGGTCGGCTGCGTAGATCGGATGCATGGCTTCGATGCCCAGCCGCACGCCTAGCTGCGTTGCGTACGGGACGAGGTCGGCGATCGCGTCGGCGACACGGGCGCGGGCGCCGCTGATGTCGCGGTCGCCGTCGGGCAGTCCGCCGGGCACCAGGACGAGCGTGGCCGCCCCGAGCTCGGCGGCCTCGTCTATGGCGGCCCGGTTGGACTCGTGCGCGGCGGTCCGGGCCGATGGCTCCGTGCTCGTGAAGAAGCCGCCGCGGCACACCGACGACACGCGCAGCCCGGCGTCGGCGAGCCATGTCTTCGCCGTCGCGAGCCCGACGTCGGCCACCGGCTCGCGCCACACGCCGATCGAGGACAGCCCGGCTGCCACAGCACCGTCGATCGCCTCTCGCAGCGTCCACCGCGCGGTGGTGCGCTGGTTGAGCGATAGCCTCGCCAGGCGGGGGTCGCCCGGTTGCGGCGTCGGCACCCTCGCCGGCAGGCCGGACGGTACGTCCAACGTCTCGACGGCGTGCGTCGTCATCGCACCGCCCCTGCGGTGGCGAGCAGGTTGCGCATGTGATGCGCCGCGTAGTCGGCGTCGGGCAACAGCTGCGCCTCGTTGGCGAGCTCGAAGATGCGCGCCAGGTGGACGACGCTGCGCGCCGACTGGAGGCCACCGACCATGGTGAAGCCAGGCTGCTGGCCGGTCAGCCACGACATGAACGCGATGCCGGTCTTGTAGTAGTAGGTAGGCGCCTCGAAGATGTGCCGGGACAGTGGCAGCGTCGGCGCAAGCTCGGCGTCGTAGGTCGCGACATCGTCCGTCGTCAAGCGCGGCGAGTGCGGCGGCGGCTGCCGGCGCGATTGCCGCGAACGCACCCAGCAGCGCGTCGGAGTGATGCCTGCCGTCGCCACGGATCAGCTCGGGGTAGTTGAAGTCGTCGCCGGTGTACAGCCGCACGCCCGGCGGCAGGCTCGCGCGAAGTCCGACCTCGTGGTCGGCCGAGAGAAGCGACACCTTCACGCCGTCGACCTTGTCCGCGTGCGCGGCGACCAGATCGACGAACGTCGCGGTTGCCGCGGCCACATCCGTCGATCCCCAGTAGCCGCGCAGCTGCGGGTCGAACGCCTCGCCAAGCCAGTGCAGGATCACCGGCTCGCGCACCTGGCCGAGGATGGCCTCGTAGACGCGCAGGTAGTCGTCGGCATCGCGGGCCATCCGCGCGAGGTGACGGGAGGCCATCACGATCACCTGTGACCCGGTGCCCTCGACGAACGACACCTGCTCCGCGAAGGCCGCGGCGACGTCGTCGATGGTGCGCAGGTCGTCCTTGTGGTCGGTGCCCGCACCCGAGGCGATGCGGGCTCCGAGGTCCTTGGCCTGCGCGGCGCTGCGCGCGATCAGCTCCTGGATCGCCGGCCAGTCGAGACCCATGTTGCGCTGGGCGGTGTCCATCGCCTCCGCCACGCCGAGCCCGTAACGGAACAGGCTTCGGCGAAACGCGAGCGTCGACTCCCAGTCAACGTCGGCCGGAGCCCCCGGCACGTTGTTGCCGAGCGGGTTGGCGACGACGTGTGCTGCCGCGAACGCCACGCGGGACTCGTACGGCTGGGGGTGGTCCTTCCACTGCCGCGGCTCGCGCAGCTCGACCGTGCGCCACCCGCCTGTGGCGTCGGGCAGCTCGACCAAGGTCACGCGCCGTGCACCTCCACCCGCCGGCCCTCCGCCGAGGACCGCAGCGCCGCGTCGACCAGCTGCAGGCCGCGGACGCCGGAGCGGAAGTCGTGCCGGTGCGGCCGGCCGGCGTGCACATCGGCGAGGAACTCCTCCCACTGCGCGCGGAAGCCATTGGGAATGGACCCGTGAGTGGGCTCCTCCTGCAGCTCCTCCCACTGCGACCGGAACCGCTCATCGGTGGGCAGGTCAGGGTTCCAGACCGGACGCGGCGTCGCCATGCGGGACTGGACACGGCAGCCGAACAGGCCGGCGACTGCTGAGCCTTCCGTGCCGTCGACCTGGAACTCGACAAGCTCGTCGCGGTTGACGCGGACGGCCCACGACGAGTTGATCTGTGCGATCACGCCGGCCGGGAGCTCGAAGATCCCGTAGGCGGCGTCGTCGGCCGTGGCCTCGTACGGCTTGCCCTGCTCGTCCCAGCGTCGGGTGATGTGCGTGACGGCCTTGGCAGTGACCGCCTCGACGCGGCCGAACAACACTTCGAGCACGTAGTTCCAGTGCGCGAACATGTCGAGGACCATGCCGCCGCCGTCTTCGGTGCGGTAGTTCCAGCTCGGTCGCTGCGCGGGCACGTCGTCGCCCTCGAAGACCCAGTAGCCGAACTCGCCGCGCACCGACAGGATGCGCCCGAAGAACCCTTCGTCGATCAGCTGCTTGAGCTTGAGGAGTCCAGGCAGGTAGATCTTGTCGTGCACGACACCGTTGGTGACGCCGGCGGACTCGGCCGCGACGACCAGCTCGAGCGCCTCGTCAACCGACTCGGCAAGTGGCTTCTCGGTGTAGATGTGCTTGCCGGCAGCGATCGCCTTGAGGATGGCCTTCTGGCGCTCGCTGGTCACCTGCGCGTCGAAGTAGATGGCGGCGCTGTCGTCGGCCAGCGCGCTGTCGAGATCGGTCGTGAACTCGACGATGCCGTGCTCAGCAGCCATGTCGGCGAGCTTCTGGGCGTTGCGACCGACGAGGATCGGCTCCACCTGAATGCGGGTTCCGTCGGGCAGCAACAGCCCGCCCTCGGCGCGGATCGCGAGGATCGAGCGTGCGAGGTGCTGGCGGTAGCCCATGCGCCCGGTCACGCCGTTCATGACGATGCGGTACGTCTGCGATGGCTGAGCTGTCATGGAGTCAGGTCCTGTTTCAGTGCGTGGTGACGGGCTTGGGACGACCGCCGAGGTAGAGCTCGGCGAGCTGGGGGTCGGCGAGCAGTTCGGAGGCAGGGCCGGTGATGTGGACCCGCCCGAGGTCGAGCACGCAGCCGACGTCGGCGGTCTCAAGCGCACGGCGGGCGTTCTGCTCGACGAGCAGCACAGCCATCCCCGCGTCGCGCATCCGCAGGATCTGCTCGAACACCGTGGCGGTGGCCTTGGGATCGAGACCCATCGACGGCTCGTCGAGAAGCACGACCTTCGGGCTCACCATGAGCGACCGCGCGAACTCGACCTGCTTCTGCTGACCGCCGGACAGTGCCCCCGCGAGGGCATTCCACCTGTCGGCCACCATGGGAAACAGCGTCTTGACGAACTCCTCCCGCTCGCGGACCCGCGCCTTGTCCTTCACGGTGAAGGCACCGAGGAGAACGTTCTCCCCGACCGTCATCTCCTTGAAGACGCTGTGTCCCTGCAGCACGTGGGAGAGCCCGGCGCGTAGCAGCTGCTGCGGTGAGCGGCCAGTGACGTCCGTGCCGTCCACGATGATGCGGCCGGAGCGCGGCGTGAGCATGCCGCTCGCCACCTTGAGCACGGTGGACTTGCCCGCGCCGTTGGGTCCAACGAGGCAGACGACGCTCGCCGGCGACACCTTGACGGTCAGCCCTCGGAGCACAAGGGCCGCGCGCCCGTAGCCGGCCTCGATGTCGGTGAGCTCGAGAAGGTGGTCAGATGCCAAGGTAGGCCTCCAGGACCTTCGGGTCGTTCTGCACGACAGCGGGGGTTCCCTCGGCGATCGGTCGACCACGGTCGAAGACCACGATGTGGTCGCTGAGGCTCATGACCATGTCCATGTTGTGCTCGACGATGATGAAGGTCTTGCCCTCCGCGTTGAGCTCGCGGACGAGCGTGGCGATGCGGTCGATCAACGCCGGGTTCACGCCGCCGGCCGGCTCGTCGAGCATGATCGTGTCCGGGTCCGCCATCAGCACTCCGGCGAGCTCGAGCAGCTTTTGCTGCCCGTAGGAGATGTCACGCGCCTCTGACCTCTCCATATGGTCGATGCCCACTCGTGCAAGGAGTTCGCGGGCACGTTGCACGTCGGCCTTGTTGCGCGAGCCGGCCAGCCGGTCGAGCAGGCCGGTGGGGCGTACGGCCACAAGGACGTTGTCAAGCACGGTGAGCCGGGGGAAGATCCGGCACAGCTGGAAGCTCCGACCGATGCCGGCCTTGGCGATGGTGTGCGGCGCCTTGCCTGTGACGTCGTGGCCGTTGTACGTGACGGTGCCCGCGTCCGGGCGGATCATCCCGGTCACGCAGTTGAAGTAGGTGGTCTTGCCCGATCCGTTAGGGCCGATCAGGGCGTTGATCTTGCCTTGCTGGAAAGCGACTGTGGCGTCATCCACGGCCCGGACCCCGCCGAACGACTTGGTGAGTCCCTGCGTCGCGATGCTCTCGCCAGTCGCGACCGCGGCACTGGCCGTCATGAGTGCACCTCCGCCTTGGTGATCGGCTGCTGGTCTTGCTCCTGCAGCTCCGCGGCCGTCACCTCGCGGATCGACGATGCCTGCGGACGGAAGCGGTTCACCAGCCCGGTGAGCGCCGGGATGATGCCGTCCGGCATGAACAGCACGACCAATCCGAGAAGGAGTCCGGTGGCGACGAGATGGAACTGGGTGTCGCCGTACTGCGCCTTGAACACCTCGACCGCGTAGCCCACGATCACCGCGCCGAGCAGCGGACCGAAGAGGCTGCGGATGCCGCCGAGCAGTGCCATGAGCACCATGTAGGCGCCGATGAGGATCGAGAACTGGAAGATCGGGTCGAGGTAGCCGAACCACAGCGCGTACAGGCCACCGCCGAGCGCGGTGAAGAAGGCGGAGATCACGAGCGCGACCAGCTTGTACGAGAACGTCGGTACGCCCAGTGACTGTGCCTTGTCCTCGTCCTCACGGATCGCCTTCAGCCCAGCGCCGAGACGCGAGCGCTCGATCGCCCACCACGCCAGCAGAGCGACCGCCAGGAGCACGGCGTGCAGGTAGAAGAACCGCTCGTGCTGCTCGGGCCGAAGCACCTCGGGCCCGAACGGTCGCGGGATGCGCAGGCCGTTGGAGCCGCCGGTGAACGAGCGCCAGCTCTGGAACACCAGCTGCATGATGAGCACGAGGGCGATCGACACGATGACGAACGACGCGCCTCGTACGCGAAGCGACGCGATGCCGATCGGCACGGTGAGGATCGCGACGATGAGCGCTCCGACGATGAGCGCCAGCCACGGGTTGACGTCTGACTTGATGATGAGCAACCCGGTCGCGTAGCCGCCGAGGCCGGAGTAGGCCGCATGCCCCAGGGAGATGTAGCCGGTGAAGCCGCCGACGAAGTTCCACGACGTGGCGAGCACGGCGTAGCTCATGATGACCACGCCGACCGAAAGAATGAACGGGTCGGACGCCATCGACGGGAACAGCAGCACGGCGGCGACGAGCAGCAGGATGCCGAGCACCCTTGCGCCGAGCACGAGCCGGCTAGAAGCGCTGCGCAAGACGACCTCCGAAGAAGCCCTGTGGCCGGACCATCAAGGTCAGGAACAGGGCGACGTAGAACACGGTCTGGGCCCACGTGGTGCCGAACGGCACTTGCAGGAGGCTGGCCGCGATGCCGAGCACCATCGCAGCGATCGCCGCTCCCGGAATGCTGCCCAGGCCGCCCACCACGATGATCGCCATGAGCGGGCCGATCCAGTGCCAGTGCAGTGACGGGTAGATCGTGTAGTCCAGAGAGAGCGCGGTGCCGCCAATGGCAGCGGTGGCAAGGCCTAGGCCGAAGCCATAGCCGGCGACGCGCTCGGTGTCGATGCCGACCAGCTGTGCGGCGTCCTTGTGCTGGATGGTTGCGCGGAGCGCTTGACCGAACGCGGTCTTCTTGAGGATCAGGTAGAGCCCGCCTAGGGACACCGCGGCCAGCCCGAACGAGATCAGCTTGACCACCGCGATGTTGGCGCCGAAGAGCTCGATGCTGGCGCTGGAGTAGTCGAGCTGGATGCGCCGCTGCGTGCCGCTCCAGATGAAGCCGAGCATGCCCTCGATCACCAACGCGATCGCGAACGTCAGCAGGACCGACATCATGGTGAGGCTGATCGGCCGGAGTCGGGCGATCAGCAGCCGCTGCATCGCGAAGCCGACCACGAAGAACAGTGGCACCGTGATCACGAGCGACAGCAGCGGGTCGAGCCCGGTCTCACGGTTGAAGTACCACGCAAGGTAGGCCGCGAGGATGAGGAACGCGGAGTGCGCGATCATGACGACTCGCATCACGCCGAAGTACAAGGTGAGGCCCGCTGCCAGGAGGGCGTAGAGCCCTCCCAGCAGCACGCCTAGCACCAGGCTTTGCAGGAACAGGGAGCCGGACACTGCTGATCCGCGCCCTTACCAGGCCGGCTTGGGGTGGATGAAGTCGGCTTCCTTGGCGTCCTCCGGCAGCACGATCTTGATCTGCCCATCCACGTACTGCTGGATGAGGTGGGCGCTTTGCGGCCTGCCGTCCTGGTCCCAGCTGAGCGGGCCCACCACGGTGTCGACCTCGTTCTCGTGCAGCCAGTCGATCAACTGCTGCTGGCACTCGGGGTCCGGGTCTGCACACCCGACTGCCTCGACGGCGGCAGCGACAACCTGACCGGTCGTCCACGCGTTCGCCTCGTCCTCGGCCGGCGGCGAGTCGAACATCTCGGTGTAGAAGTCGACGAACTCCTGGTTGGACGGATAGGACGCCGATGTCGTGTATCCGGTCGGCGACAGGATGCCCTCGGTCTTCTCACCGATCGCCTCCGGGAACTCCGCGTTGGTCGGAGCGCCAGAGACCGCGGCCATCTTGGGCTGGAAGCCGAGCTGCTGCAGGGCGACGATCAGGTTGACGCCGTCCTGGTACTGCGAGCCGCCGATCAGCATGTCCGCATTGGACGCGGCGATCTTGGCGGCGATGCCGCTGAAGTCAGTCGTGTTGGGCGGGTATACCTCGTCGACGACCACAGGGATGCCCGCTTCGGCCAGCTTGTCGCGCAGACCGTAGGCCGTGCCCTGGGCGAACGGGTCGTCCATGGACGCGACCGCGATCGACGTCGGACGCTCGGCCTCGGGCAACGCAAGGATGTGGTCGGCCAGGTAGTTGTAATGGTCGTTGGCCACCGCAGGCGCGGCATAGAAGAGGTGCTCGAACCCCTGGTTGAACACGTCGGCCGCGGCACCGGCAGGCTCCACGAAGAGGAAGCCGTAGTCCTGGGCGACCTGGGCCGCTGGAATGACGAGGCGCGTGGAGAACGGCCCGAAGACAAGGTCCACCTTGTCCTGGTTGATCAGCCTCTCGTAGTCGGAGGCGACCCGGTCGGCGTTGGACTGGTCGTCGAGGATCTTCATCTCGACCTGACGGCCCAAGAGGCCGCCGTTCTCGTTGACGTACGAGGCCCAGGCCTCGTAGCCGCGCTCGATGCCCTTGCCCGGCTCGGCGAAGTCGCCGGTGAGGGGGAGGGAGACGCCGACGACGATCGGGTCGTCCTCGCCGCCGCCCGACGACTCGTCGTCGCCGCCGCCCAGGCCGCACGACGAGAGGGCGAGGGCGGTGGACGTCGCGATGGCTCCCAGCCAGAGCCGTTTCGATGCTCTCATGTGCTCACTCCTTTGTACGCAAGCGCTTGCGTAAGCGCTTCCGGCACTATATGAGTGACATAACAGAGTGGCAAGAGTGGGGGACAAGATCTTTCACTCCCTGGGACAAGGATGTGGCCGATGCCTAAGCCTCGAGCGGGCCTGCGACTGGTCGACGTGGCAGAGCGCGCGGGTGTGTCGATCGCCACGGCCTCCCGAGCCCTCTCCGGCGCCAACGGCGTGTCCGACAGCGTGGCGGAGCACGTACGCCAGGTGGCCCAGGAGCTCGGCTACATCGCCAACGTACACGCACGGTCACTCGCGAGCGGCGCCAGCTCCGGCGTGGGCCTCGTCGTGCATGAGATCGGTGACCCCTATTTCGCCGAGATCGCCAGCGGGGTGCTCGAGGTCGCCGCAGGGCACGGCCGGATGGTGCAGATCGTCCACACCGGCCGCGACCCGCTCAACGAGGTCGCCCAGCTGCGCGCCCTGATCGCCAGCCGCGTGGGCGTGATCATCATCGCGGGTTCGGGCTTCGTGGACACCGAGGTTCAGGCGCAGATGAAGGTGCACTTGCAGGCCTTCGAGGCGTCCGGGGGTCGTGTCGCGGTGATCGGCCGGCACCAGCTCCTGGGGGTCGACGCCGTGCTGCCCGCCAACACCGCCGGCGGTCAGGCGATCGCGGAGCATCTGTTGCAGCTCGGGCACCGGCGCATCGCGGTGGCGGCCGGCTCGCGACAGCTGACGACGGTGGCCGACCGGCTCGCCGGCGTGGAGGAGGCGATGCAGGGGAGCGGCCTCGGGCTGGACGACTTGCTGATCGTCGAAGCCGCGTTCACCTTGGACGGCGGCCATGACGCGGCGCGGCAGATCCTCGACGAGCGCCCCGACGTCACGGCGATCATGGCGTTCAACGACGACATGGCCGTCGGTGTGCTGTCCGTGCTGCGGGAGCGGGGGATCGCCGTGCCCGGGCAGATCTCCGTGACCGGCTTCGACGACGTCACCGTCTCGCGCTACCTGTCGCCGAGCTTGACCACTGTGCAGCTGCCGATGAAAGAGATGGGCCGGCTCGCGCTCGAGCTTGCGCTCAAGCCCAGGTCAGGGCGGCCGCGACGCCGCACGACCACCCAGCGGCTGGTCGTGCGCGACTCCACGGCCGCGCCGGCCGGCTGACCGTCGCCTCTCAGGACTGTGGCTGGATGTTGTGGTTGAGGTGGAACACGTTGTCGGGGTCGTAGCTGGTCTTGACGGAGCCAAGACGCCGTAGGTGCTCGGGCCCGTAGGCGCGGGCAACTGCCACTTCACCCTCCTCGCCGAGCGCGTTGACGTAGGCACCGCTGGCGAACGGCTCCATAGCGCCGCCGAACGCACGCCCCGCGGTGATCACTGACTCGTCCTGCGCGGAGTCGGTCCACGCGGCTGACGCGACATACTCGACCAGCGCGTCACGATGCGCGAACGCCGTGTCAGCTGAGGCGACGTCACGGATCGCTCCGCCGTAGGACTGCAGGCTCGCGTGCAGGCCGCCCTTCGGCTCGCCGATCGAGAGGAACGCATCGATGGCCGCATCGGGGAAGTCGTAGAGGTAGTGGCCTTTCCAGTAGCGCCGCATGCCCGGGCCGGCGGGACCGTCCTCGCGGGTCTGCAACTCGACGTAGCTGAGCTCCTCGACCCGCTCGGCAATCGGCCGCCCGATCCCTCGGATCGCGTCGACTAAGGGGCGGGCTGCCGCTGGATCGCCGACCCACGTGCAGCCAACGATCACGACCAACCGGCCATCCTGGCCGCCTCGCCCCACCCACGCCGTCAAGGTTGACTCGCGCGGCGCGTCAGGGATCATGTCGGCCCACGCGCGCATGACGGGTCCGGCGGTGTCGACGTCGTGGTCGAACTCGGCGACCAAAGATGCGGTGCCCGTGTCGTGGAGCCGAAACTCGAAATCGGTCACCACGCCAAAGTTGCCGCCGCCGCCGCGGAGCGCCCAGAAGAGGTCGGGGTGTTCGGCAGCCGACGCGCGGATGATGTCGCCGGCAGCCGTCACCACCTCGTACGACTCCACGTTGTCGCACGAAAGCCCGAACCGGCGAGCCAGCCAGCCCATGCCGCCGCCGAGGGTCAACCCGCCGACCCCGGTGTGCGACACGTTGCCGGCCGGCGTCGCGAGCCCGAAGCGTTGAGCCGCGCGATCCAGGTCGCCGAGCAATGCACCGCCTCCGACTCGCGCCCGGCGAGCGTCGGGGTCAACCGCCACGTCGCGCAGCCTGGACAGATCGAGCATGAGCCCGCCATCGGGCACGGCGTGGCCGACGACGCTGTGGCCCCCGCATCGCACGCCGATCTCGAGGCCGTTGTCGCGCGCGAGCCGAATCGCAGCCGCGACCTCGCGGGGGCTCGTCGGCTGCACCACGACCTCCGGTCGGCGATCGACCATGGCGTTCCACACGCTGCGGGCATGGTCATAGCCGTCGTCACCAGGGAACAGTGTGTGCACGTTCATCCTCCGGTCGGTTGGCGCGCGCCGACAGGGCTACCTCGGCGGATAGGCCGGCGGCAGCGCGACGAGGAGGTGCTCGACCACGGGGCCGTACTCGGGGTCGCCCCAGTAGTCGGAGTGCCCCTCGATCTCTCCACCCAGCCGCTCCGGGTCGGCAAGGTAGCGGTCGACCCGCGTGGCCTCCCCTTGCTTTGCGGGGTCGAGCACCCAGGAGCCAATGGGGTCGGTGTCGCGGTAGAGGTTGCGCCACCGCCCGTCGACTCTGTCTTGGACGCGGGTGAGCGCCTCGCCGCCCAGATAGGCCGGGAAGAACCGGGCGTACAGCCGGCGCAGCGGCGACCCTGAAGTGACAAGCGCGCACCGTGCAGCAGTGCCGTCATCGAGCTGCAGCACCGCGGCCGTCGCAATCACCGATCCTTGCGAGTGCCCGGACAACACGGCCTGCCCGTGAGCCGTGAGCTCGCGCGACCGATCGACGAGGTCGGGCACGGCGCGCTCACCGTAGGACGGCGGCGCCAGCGGATGCACCGCCCGCGGCCAGAACGAGCCGACATCCCACAGGATGCCGACCGTGCGGCGGACCTTGGGGTTGCGGTAGGTGTTCCAGAACAGCGCGACGGCGGCGATCGCGAGTACGCCTATCGCCGAGGTGCCGAATCGCGTCAGCGTCGACAGCGGTGCCTGTGTCACCAGCTCCCAGTTGCGCTGGTCCGCCGCGTAGACGCCGATGCCCAGCAGCACGAGCACCCCCGCGAACCCGACGATTCCGCCGACGACGCGGCCGGTGCCGTCTGTCAGGTTGGCCGTCGCGCGGGCGCGGGCAAGGGCGCGTACGTCTCGAGGGTCCGCCGGTTGGTCGGGCCACTCCGCACGGATGGCCGCCATCAGCACAGGGATCCGGCGCACCACCCACCAGCCGAGGTAGGCGATCACGACGAAGAGCGCGATGATCAGCACACCGGCCGCGGCCCCGGCCCACGCGAATGCCGGAGGCACCACGAGTGGCGAGTCCATGGTCGCCCAGCGCAGCCGGTCCTCGAAGGGAACCTGCGGGTTGGCGACGACCTCCTGCCCGAACCTGATCTCGAGGGCCGCGTTCACCTGGCTGAGCACCGGGTGACCGAACAGCTCGGCGACCCGGTAGGTCAGCCCGGCGGCGAACCCGCCGGCGATGAAGAAGCCCAGGGTCGCCACCGCCGGCCCAGCCAGACCCCGCATCGCCGGCCGGAAGCCGTCGCTACCGACGCGCCATGGTCGCTGCGCTGCTACGGCAACCGTCATGAGCAACAGCAGGACAACGATCACGATGAACGTGGCGAGGATGGCGCCGCGCAAACCCGGCAGCCGACCGGCGTTCGTCCACGAGTCCCAGTCCCACGATGTGTAGACGGCGCCGACGACGAGCAGGCCGATCGCCGTGAATCGCAGCAGGTTGGCGCCGCGGGTCGACAGCATGCCGACGCCGTTGGGCGCAGCCGGCATGCCGGCCACTCCGTCGATCGAGACCAAGGCGACGCTGGCGGCGAGGGTCAGCAGCGCGGCGACACACAGCACCACGCCGAGCACTCGGGCGGCGCCACCCGCCGCCAGCGTGGTGGCCGGCCAGGTCACCAGGAACGCCAGCAATGCCGTCGTCGCCGCGACGTGCAGGATGCGCAGCTTGGGCATGCCCGGGTTGCCGGTCCAGAAGTCGTGGTGCGTCAGCGGCGGGTCGCCCTCGCGGGCCATGGACTCGCTGGGCTGTGGCTGCGTGCGCCGGGGCGTCGCCCGCCCGAGCAACCCGACCAGGAGGATCACACCCAGCGGTACCACCGCGGTGACGACGATGCGCCGGCCCGGTGTCCCGAACCAGCTGTCGGCCAGCGTGCCGACGAGCGAGTTGGCCGCGCTGCACTGCTCGAGCCGACCGCACTGATAGCCGACGACGTCGACCGCCGCCTGCACGCCGCTCAGCAGCATGGTGAGCGTCAGTCCCAGGCCCACGAGGCGCAGCATGACCGCGGTGGCCTGCGCCCACCGCCGCTGAGCCGAGTTCGCCGTCGCGGGCACAGCCGGCAGCATCCAGTGCGCGAGGCTGACAAGCATGAACGGCAGGAGCAGCAGCCAGAAGGCCCGCGCTGCCGGCCCGGAGGTGAGGCCGCCCCAGGCGTACGCCTCGCGCCGCCATCGCGCGTCGAGGTCTGCCGACCGGCCACCGGGGTACCACCGGCGCCAGAACCCTGCCCGCTTGTCGCCGGCCACGGGCTTGAGCAGTGGATGGCCCAGAGTCTGCTCCGGCGGCGATCCGCTCACGCCGTGCACGCGGATCTCCGTCGGGCCGTCGACGCCGCGGTCGAGGCTCTCGTCCGTTTTGCGTGTGGTTTCGGTCATGGCGAACCTCCGGGGTGATCATCCACCTGGGAGAAAGAGCCACGGGGCAGCCACTCCGGACAGCCTGAGAGAATGCCGCCCGTGACCTACCCGTACGACGCCCCGGCCTCGCAGGCGCTGTTCGAGCGCGCCACCGCGGTGACCCCGGGCGGCGTCAACTCGCCGGTGCGCGCCTTTCGGGCGGTTGGCGGGACCCCGCGGTTCATGGTGAGCGGGCAGGGCCCTTATCTCGTCGACGCCGACGGCCGTGACTACGTCGACCTGGTCGGCTCCTGGGGCCCGATGCTCCTCGGCCATGCCCACCCGCAGGTCATCGCTGCGGTGCAGGAGGCTGTCGCGCGCGGCACGTCGTACGGCACCCCGACCCCACCCGAGGTCGAGCTCGCCGAGGTGATCGTCGCCCGGGTCGACCCCGTCGAGGAGGTGCGGCTCGTCTCCAGCGGCACCGAGGCCACGATGAGCGCGATCCGCCTCGCCCGCGGGTTCACCGGGCGCAGCAAGGTCGTCAAGTTCGCCGGCTGCTACCACGGCCACGTCGACGCGCTCCTCGCGCACGCGGGCTCCGGGGTGGCGACCCTGGCCCTGCCGGACACGCCCGGCGTCACCGGGGCGAGCGCCGGCGAGACGATCGTGCTGCCCTACAACGACCAGGCCGCCGTCACGCAGGCCTTCGCCGAGCACGGTGACCAGATCGCCTGCGTCATCACCGAGGCCGCGGCCGGCAACATGGGCGTCGTCGCCCCGCTGGACGGCTTCAACCAGCATCTGGCCGACACCGCGCACGCGCACGGCGCGTTGCTCATCCTCGACGAGGTCATGACCGGCTTCCGCGTCAGCAAGGCCGGTTGGTACGGCCTCGAAGGCGTGGCACGCCGACCTGTTCACCTTCGGCAAGGTCATGGGCGGCGGCTTCCCGGCGGCAGCCTTCGGTGGTCGCCGCGACATCATGCAGCATCTCGCTCCGGCGGGGCCGGTCTACCAAGCCGGCACACTCTCGGGTAACCCGGTCGCCACGACCGGCAGGGCTCACCACGCTGCGCCTGGCCACCGACGAGGTCTACGCCACCGTCGACCGGGTATCGGCGGAGATCCAGCACCTCGTCACCGAGGCGCTGGCCAAGGAGAGCGTCCCGCACGTGCTGTCCACGGCCGGCAACATGTTCAGCGTCTTCTTCGTCGACCCGATCGAGACTCCGGTCGTCCGCGACTTCGACACCGCCAAGCGCACCCGCGTCGGGCAGTTCCGCGCGTTCTTCCATGCCATGCTCGCCGGTGGCGTCTACCTGCCGCCCAGCGCCTACGAGGCGTGGTTCGTCTCCGCCGCGCACGACGAAGCGGCCCTGCAGCGCATCGCCGACGTACTCCCCGTCGCCGCCCGTGCTGCCGCCGGCGCAACCGAGGAGTGTCAGAGTGACATCGCGTGAGCACTCGCATTCATCTCCTGCGCCATGGTGAGGTCCACAACCCCACCGGCGTGCTGTACGGCCGGCTGCCCGGATACCGGCTGTCCGAGCGCGGGCACGCGATGGCCGAGCGCGTCGCCGACACCGTCAAGGGCCGCGACATCACGCACCTCGTGTCGTCGCCGCTCGAGCGGGCGCAGGAGACCGCGGCGCCGATCGCCGCCGTCTTCGGGCTCGAGCCGGTGCTGGACGAGCGGGTGATCGAGGCGGCCAACGTCTTCGAGGGGCTGCGGTTCGGCATGGGGGACGGCGCGCTGCGCAAGCCCTCGTCGTGGCGACACCTCTACAACCCGTTCACGCCGTCGTGGGGCGAGCACTACACCGTCATCGTCGAGCGCATGCTCGCGGCGATGTCCGACGCGCGGGCGAAAGCCGACGGCCATGAGGCGCTTGTCGTGTCGCACCAGCTACCGATCTGGATCGTGCGCAGCTCCGTCGAGGGGCGCCGGCTGTGGCACGACCCCCGCAAGCGGCAGTGTTCGCTCGCCAGCCTCACGACGTTCACCTACGAAGGTGACCAGATCGTCGCGGTCGCCTACAGCGAGCCCGCGGCCGACCTGCTGCCGGTCAAGAAGTCCCGCAAGTTTGTCGCGGGGGCCTGAGTCGCTCTATGAACGCAGGTCGCCTCCGCCGCTCCACCACCGCGTTGTTCTTCGCCGTCCTGCTCGCCCTGACCGCCGCCTGCGCATCGGGTGAGGTGCAGCGGAAGGACTCCGGCGATCAGGCAGGCTACGTCTCCGGAACGGGTGTGGTCACGACCATCGCACCGGACGAGCGGGCCGACGCTCCCGAGTTCGAGGGTCCGACGCTCGATGGCGACACCTTCAACCTGGATGACGCGGCAGGTGACGTGGTCGTCCTCAACGTGTGGGGCTCGTGGTGCCCGCCCTGCCGAAAGGAGGCGCCCGCGATGCAGGCTGTCGCGACCGGGCTCGCCGACCAGGGTGTGCAGTTCGTCGGTGTCAACACCCGCGACACGGAGTCCGGCGCCAATGCCTTCGTCGAGGAGTTCGGCCTGTCATTTCCGAGCGTGGTCGACACAGATGGCGTGCGGCTGCTGGCATTCCGCGACACGCTGCCACCCGCGGCCATCCCCAGCACCCTGGTCGTCGACCGCCAGGGGCGGGTCGCCGCACGCGTGATCGGTCCGATCACCGAAACATCGCTGCGGGACCTCGTGGCCGAGGTGGCGGCCGAGCCGGCGTGACCGACAGCACCAGCACCTTCGGCGAGCTCGTCCTCACGGGTTCGCTGGTCGTTGCGCTCCCGGTTGCGGCGCTGGCCGGACTAGTGTCGTTCCTCTCCCCGTGCGTCCTGCCGCTCGTCCCTGGCTATCTGTCGTACGTCACCGGCCTCTCGGGCGCCGAGCTGGCCGCAGGCAACGACCGCCGTACGCGCATCCTCGCCGGCACGGCGTTGTTCGTGCTCGGCTTCACCGCCGTGTTCGTGTCGTACGGCGTCGCGTTCGGCAGCCTCGGCAGTCTGCTGTTCGAGTACCAGGACCCGATCACGCGGATCCTTGGCATCGTGACGATCGCGCTGGGGCTCGCCTTCGCCGGGTGGCTGCCCGGGATGTCCCGCGAGTGGCGGCTGCACGGTGTCCCCAGCGTCGGGCTCGCAGGCGCTCCGGTGCTCGGCGTGCTCTTCGGGCTCGGCTGGACGCCATGCATCGGACCCACGTTGGCGGCCGTGCAAGCGCTGGCGTTCGACGAGGCGAGCGCCGCGCGCGGTGCCGCGCTCTCGGCGGCCTACTGCATCGGGCTCGGGCTCCCGTTCCTGGCCGCGGGCCTTGCCTACCGGCGGGCGCTCGGCGCGTTCGGCTGGGTCCGGCAGCACCGGCTGTTTGTGATGCGCACCGGAGGCGTCATGCTGGTGGCCCTTGGCGTGCTGCTCGTCACGGGCGTCTGGAGCGAGCTGGTCGCCAACATGCGGGGCTGGATCAACGGGTTCGAGGTGGTGGTGTGACCAAGCCGGAGGTCGAGGTCCACCCCACGCCTGCCGACACGCTCGACAGCGCGCGTGACGTCCCCTACACGCCGCCCCCGCTCTCGCCGGTCGAGCTGGCGCGCTGGGCGTGGCGCCAGCTCACGTCCATGCGCGTCGCGCTGCTCCTCCTGTTCCTGTTGGCGCTGCTGGCGATCCCGGGGTCGCTGCTGCCGCAGCGGCGCAGCAACCCCGTCGCGGTCGCGGGGTGGATCGAGAGCAACCCGGGGCTCGGCGAGCTCTACGACACGATCGGGTTGTTCGACGTCTACTCCACGCCGTGGTTCGCCTCGGTATACATGCTGCTGTTCATCTCACTGGTCGGCTGCATCGTGCCGCGCAGCCTGCAGCACCTGCGGGCGATCCGGGCGCGGCCGCCGCGCGCGCCTCGTAACCTCTCCCGGCTGCCGGCGCACAACTCGTACGAGGTCGACGCCGCCCCGGACGAGGTGCTGGCGCGTGCACGCGACGTGCTCCGTACGCACCGCTATCGCGTGGCCACTCACGACGGCTCCGTCGCGGGGGAGAAGGGCCACCTCCGCGAGACGGGCAACCTCGTCTTCCATCTCTCGCTCGTCATCGTGCTGGTCGGCGTCGCGATCAGTGGGCTGTTCGGCTACCGCGCGCAGGTGCTGGTCACGCAGGGCAGTGGCTTCGCCAACAGCATCATCCAGTTCGACTCGATGTCGACCGGCGCGCGCTTCGACGTGTCGGACCTGTCGCCGTTCTCGCTGCGAGTCGAGGAGTTCGAGATGGACTTCCGCGACTCCGGCGACCAGATCGGCTCACCCGAGAGCTTTGCCGCGCATGTGCAGGTCACGCCCGCGCCCGGCGAAGACCCGTACGACGCGACTATCCGCGTCAACCACCCGCTGCGGGTCAACGGGACGACGGTCCACATCCTCAACCCGGGCTACGCGCCGCAGATCACCGTGCGCGACGCGGCCGGCGAGGTGCTCTTCTCCGGCGCCGTGCCGTTCCTGCCGCAGGATGACAACTATCTGTCGACCGGCGTCGTCAAGGTGCAGGTGCCATCGGGGAATGACATCGGCATCCAGGGCATCTTCCTGCCGACGGCGCCGTCCACACTGGCCGCGCCGCAATCGCTGTTCCCGGAGCCGTTGCGTCCGGTGCTCTACTTCACCGCCTGGCACGGCGACCTCGGGCTCGACGACGGGCAGCCCGAGTCGGTCTACCGGCTCGACACCGCGGGCATGGAGCAGTTCGAGGTCGACGGTGAGCCGTTCCGGCAGGCCATCGGCATCGGGCAGTCCGCCGAGCTGCCCGATGGCGCGGGCACGGTGACGCTCGACGGCTATGTGCCGTGGGTCAACTTTCAGGTGAGTACGACGCCGGGCAAGACCGCCGCTCTGGTGGGTGTGATCGCGGCTGTGCTGGGGTTGATCGCGTCGCTGTTCGTGCGTCGCCGCCGCGTCTGGGTGCGGGTGTCGGCCACCGATCAGGGGCGTACGGTTGTCGAGGTCGCCGGGCTGGACCGGTCCGAAGGCGGCGACCTGAGTGAGGAGATCGACCGGCTCACGAGACATTTGGATGAGCTGGAGCGCACGCCGAAGGAGACTCCGTGAGCACCGAACAGCTCGAGCAGTGGGCTCGACTGTCCAACGGCCTGGTCAACAGTGCGATCGCGGTGTTTGCCCTGGCGCTGCTCGCGCTGGCGGCGGAAATGGCGTTCGGGTCGCGCAGCCGGGTCGGGCGTCGGCTGGCCGAGGTGGATGCGACTGAGCTTGTCGCCGTCGGCGCGGCAGAACCGACACAAGGACACCCCGCGTCGAACCTATCGACGGAGGGTGCCGTTGCGTCGAAACCGCTCGCAGATGATGACCGCGCCGCGCGGTTCGGCCGCATCGGCATGGCCCTGGCCGGGCTCGCCACGGTGCTGCTCGGCGCCGGCGTGATCAGCCGCGGCCTCGCTGCCGAGCGCGCGCCGTGGGGCAACATGTACGAGTTCGCGATCACCGGCGCGTTCGTTTCCGCGGCGGCCTACCTGGTCATCCAGTGGCGGTCCCGGGTCGCCCGGGCGCTCGCAGTGTGGGTCGTACTCCTGCTGCTGCTCTTCCTCGGCCTCGCCGTCATCGTGCTGTACGTCCCAGCGGGCCCGCTCGTCCCCGCCCTGCGCTCGTTGTGGCTCGTGATCCACGTGTTCGCCGCGATCCTCGCCACTGGCCTGTTCACCGTGTCCGTTGTCGCGAGCGTTATGCACCTCGTCTCCGACCGTCGGGCGGCGGCCGGTCGTCCGCTGGGCCGCCTCCCGCAGCCCGCGGCGCTCGACCGGCTGGCTTACCAGGTCATCGCATTCGCGTTCCCGATCTGGACGTTCGCCGTGGTGGCAGGGGCGATCTGGGCCGATGTGTCCTGGGGCAGGTTCTGGAACTGGGACCCCAAGGAGACCTGGGCGTTCGTCACCTGGGTGGCCTATGCGGCCTACTTGCACGCGCGCACGACGGCGGGCTGGAAGGGACGCCGGGCGTCGTACGTGTCAATCGCCGCCTACTCGACGATCATCTTCAACTGGACCGTCGTGAACTTCTTCATGAGCGGGCTGCACGCCTACGCGTGATGGCCGGATTGCCCCGGATCAGTTGAGCGACGGCCCGTCGGCCGGCGATCCGTCAGGGCCGTCCTGGTCGCGCGACCGCTGCTCGCGCATGCGCCGTGCCCGCTCCTCGCGCATCTTGCGCATGAACTCAGGGTCGTCCTCGGGCGCAACCATGCGCGGTGCTGGGCTCGCCGCGGCCGGCGCCCGCATGCGAGCCGTCACGATCCACGCCAGCGGCCCGACGATGGGCAGCAGCAGCACGACGGCCAGCCAACCCAGGCGACCGAGCGGCCGCAGGAGGCGAGCCTCCGTCTGCAAGACATCGACGACGGAGTAGACGGCGAGAACGAGCGCGAGGATCAGCGGAAGGGCCCTTAGCACCTCTACAGACTAGGTCGCCGCGAGGCGGAGTGCAGCAGCCAGCCGAAAGCCAGTCACCGGCATGCGTAAGGATGGTCGCCGTGGATGCCGTCGACACGCAGCTTGTCCGTGCCCTGAGAGGCAACGGCCGGGCGTCCTACGCCGAGCTGGCGCGCCTTGTAGGGATGTCTGGACCAAGCGTTCAGGAGCGCGTTCGACGGCTCGAGGAGCGGGGGATCATCACCGGCTACCGCGCGACCGTAGCACCCGAGGCGATCGGCCTCGGAGTGACAGCGCTGGTGGGGATCTTGCCGTCGGAAGGCGTTGTCTACGACGACGTTGCCGAGCGGCTGCGTGGCGTCGACGCCATCGAGGACTGCTGGTTCATCGCCGGTGAGGAGGCCTTCATGCTGAAGGTGCGAGTCGCCGACATGGCCGGGCTCGAGCACCTGATCGGCGAGCTGTCCCGCACACCAGGCGTCGCGCGCACCCGGACCTCCGTCGTGCTGTCGACCACGTGGGAAGGCCGCAACGTGGAGGTGCAGGAGGCGTGACCGAGCTCGTCACCTTGGCAGACATCCGGGCGGCCGCGGAGCGGATTGTCGGCCGCGTCGTCCGCACGCCGTTGCTGCCCGCGCCTTGGGCTGATGACAAGCGCCCGCTGTGGCTCAAGCCGGAGAGCCTGCAGCCCACTGGGGCGTTCAAGACGCGTGGCGCCTTCAGTGCGCTGACTGCGCTGACACATGAAGCGCGGGCTCGGGGTGTCGTTGCACACTCCAGTGGCAACCACGCACAGGCGGTGGCCTGGGCCGCGCGCGCCTTCGGAGTGTCCGCCGTGATCGTCATGCCCGACACGACCCCCGAGGTCAAGATGTCGGCCACGAGGGCGCTCGGCGCCGAGATCGTCATCGTGACCCCTGCCGAGCGGGACACCAAGGCTTTCGAGATTGCCGACGAGCGGGGCCTGACGCTGGTGGCGCCGTACGACGACCCGTACGTCATCGCCGGTCAAGGCACCGCCGGTCTCGAGATCGCCGAGGACCTGCCCGACGTGGAGCTCGTGCTGGTGCCGGTCAGTGGCGGCGGGCTCATCTCCGGCATCGCGACGGCGGTCAAGTCGCTCGTCCCTGGTGCCCGCGTCATCGGGGTCGAGCCCGAGCTTGTGGGCAAGGCTTCGGAGAGTCTGCGCCGCGGGGAGCGAGTGGTACGGACGCCCGAGCAGACCTACCGCACCATCGCCGACGGGTTGCGCACAACGACCCTGGGTGTCCTCAACTGGGCGCACATCCAGGCGTATGTCGATGACATCATCACGGTGAGCGACGACGAGATCAGGCAGGCCATGACCGTGCTCGCCCGTCGATCGCGGCTCGTGGCCGAGCCAAGTGGTGCGGTGACGTGCGCGGCCTACCTGTTCCACGCCGACGAGCTGCCCGCTGGGCGCACGGTTGCCGTCGTCTCCGGCGGCAACGTCGACCCGGCGCTGCTGGCGAGCGTGCTGACTAGCTGACTCCGGTTTGTACGCCGCCTTGGGCGCTGGGCAGGCGGGTCTGGAAGTCGATGAGCGTCTTGCTAGGTCGGCGCCCGCGTCCATCGAATTGATCTGTCAGAAGGGTGGTGGGTCGGGTGGGTGTTTGCGGGCGGCGGCCTCGGCTTGTTCGGTGTCGGTGGGTCCGATTTGGGTGGCGGGTCGTTCGGTGACGATGCCGGACGGTGAGGTCCACCGGATCGCGCCGTCGGGCAGGGGGAGGGCCTGCCAGCGGTACCAGGTCTTGGCCCGGTTGATCCACCCGGCAGGGCACCCAGGTTGGTGGCGCTGGTCGGCCCGCCGTGTTCCCATTCGGGCGGTGGTCGGTCTCGGTGCGGTGCGCGGGGGTGTTCGTCGGTGGGGAAGGTGCATGTGACGTCGCGGGCCCGCACGAAGTCCTGCAGCGTTTGGGGTGGCCGGTAGACGGTGTGCCCGTAGTCGAGCAGCACCCCGGAGGCCGGGTCGGTGAGCAGCCGCCGCCAGGTCCCGTCGGCGGCGAGCGCGCGGGCTTGGTCGGCGGTGATCGGCCCGTAGCCGGCCAGGTGACCGGGCAGGTCGTCGATGCCGGCCAGCGTGGTCCAGGACACGGTGACCTGGATGTGCGGGCGGCCGGCCCGCTCCCGCAACGTCAGCAGCCGATCAGGCTGCGGCGGGCAGCCCCCGCGGTCGTCGGGGACGTCGTGGTGGACGTCGGTGTCGTCGCCGGGCTCGGCATCGTCCGCGGGCTCGTGCTGCTGGTCGATGTCGTCGGCCGTGTGTGGGTGGCCGCAGCCGGGTTGGCAGCCGCCGGTGTGTCCGGTGCGCAGGCCACGTCGTGGCAGATCCGCACCAGGGCGTCGGCGCGGCGCTGCACCTTGGTCCGGGTGTCGTTGGGGTCGGCGTCTTTGAGGGCGTCGGCGACCTGGTCGATGATCTGGTCGACGATGGCGAGGTCCTCGGCGGGCAGCTCACCGAACAGCTGGCCCATGCCGTCCTCGCCGCGCCGGGTGGTGACCCGCCGGGCGGCCCGCGCCTGGGCGTGGCGCTGTGCGGCGTCGCGCGGGTCGGCGATGATGACCAGCCGGCGCAGCCGCTCGGCAAGCTTGCCGGCGGTCAACCCGGGCGCCTCGGCGAGGATCTGCTGCTCCACCTCGCGGCGGGCGTCGTCGGGCAGCGGGCGCAGCGCCTCGACGATCAGCCTGGTGCGCCACCCGTCGACCAGGCCGCCGGCCAGCGCGGCGTGCAGGTCGGGGTGCTCGTCGACCAGCTCGCGGGCGGACATGCAGCCGGGCCTTCGCGGTGGACGGCGCGATGCCGAACAGCAGCGAGGTCTCCAACGCGGCCGCGTGCCAGGGCGTGCCGGTCATCATCGAGCGCTTCGGCACCGGGTGGTAGGTCGCCGTCGGGGAACGGCGACAAGCGCGACAGCCTCGCCAGCAGCAGCTTGCTGACGCGCCTGCAGGGCCCGCAGCCGCAGCTCAGACTCGCCGATCTCGTCGAGCAGTGCGGCGCGCACACCGCCGGCCGTGTCCAACCGGTGCAGCTCGGCGATCGACGGGAACGCCTCGTCGAACTCCTCGTCGTCGAATGCAGGCAGGACTCGGCCCAGGCGTCCAGCTGCTGCTGGCTCATCTGCTCGATCCGGTCCGGGTCCATCCCCGGAGTCTATCGTACAAATGTTCGAGTCGCAACAGGCTGTGCACAGAAAACCCTTGCACCACAAGGCTTTCCGCGGCACGCACGCGCCTCGGCACGGCGGTCTCCGATGCCCACAACGACCCTACGACCAGGGCCGGACAGAACCACCACGCAACTGTCACCCGGCCGGAAGTTACGCTCAGACCGCCATGGCTTTCCTTCGATACACCTCGCTCCGGCTGCTGGTCTTTGTCGGCACCGCCGCGCTGCTCTATGTCGCCGGCTTCCGAAGCTGGCTGCTGCTGCTCGTCGCTGTCCTGCTGTCGGGTTTCATCAGCCTCTTCGCGCTGCGCCGGCAACGAGATGACGCGTCGACAGCCCTCTCGCACCGACTGACGCGCATCAACGAGCGGCTGGACGAGAAGTCCGCTGCTGAAGACAGCGACACCTGACCGCGCCGACCAGCCACAACTCAGGCGGCCGGTTGGTCATGCCCCAAGGTGTCATCCAGGGTCAGCGGTCGCACTCCGCCCGCAGTAGCGAGGAACAGACCTCGCATGGACACGCCACGCTCCTGAGTCGCCCGACGCAGCAGATCGTTCCAGCAGCGATCGTTGTCGCTGACCGAATCACCGCCGGGCCGTTCGAGCATGAACATCACCGATCCGCCGTCGGCTTCGCGTTCGAGCACCTCGCCAACCACGAACGCGAGATTGTCGAGCATCCGCGCGTCTGGCAGTTCCGGGATGTCGTCGATGGGCACGACGACCGGCAACACCTGGCCGTCGGCGTCCATCCATGACACCCAGAGCGAGCGCCGCACCGGCGAGACATCGTGGTGAAGTGTCTCGGCCAAGGTCAACAGCTCGGCATCGTCTCGTACGTACATCGGTGGTTTGGGCTCAGCCCGCTCATCCATCATCGGTCGATCCTGGCCCAAACACATGCCCGCACGTCATCCGTTGTCCACAGCCGGATCAGGGGGACCCATGTCCAATAGGTTTGAACATGGGTCCCCCTGATCGAGGCCGACTAGCCTCGACAGCATGCCGTTAGAGGAGACCGACCGCTCCCAGCCCGCCGACCGGTCGTGGGTGGACGAGGCCATGCGGCGGGTCGACGCCGACGCCAACCGCAGCGCGGATACGCACCTGCACGTGTTCCCACTCCCGGCCGACTGGGGGATCGACCTCTACCTCAAGGACGAGTCGGTCCACCCCACCGGATCGCTCAAGCACCGGCTGGCCCGCTCGCTCTTCCTCTACGGTCTCGCCAGCGGCTGGATCCACGAGGGCACGACGATCGTCGAGGCTTCCTCCGGGTCGACCGCGGTGTCGGAGGCCTACTTCGCCCGGCTGCTCGGCCTGCCCTTCATCGCCGTCATGCCGCGCGCCACCAGCCCCGAGAAGGTCGCACTGATCGAGCTCTACGGCGGCCGCTGCCATTTCGTCGAGCAGGGCCCGGACATCTACGCGGAGGCGAGCCGCCTCGCCGAGGAGCTCGACGGTCACTACATGGACCAGTTCACCTACGCCGAGCGCGCGGTTGACTGGCGCGGCAACAACAACATCGCCGAGTCGATCTTCGAACAGCTGAGCAGCGAGCGCTATCCGTTGCCGGCCTGGATCGTGGTCGGCGCCGGCACCGGAGGCACATCGGCCACGATCGGCCGCTACCTGCGCTACCGCAGGCACCCGACCCGGCTCGCGGTCGTCGACCCGGAGAACTCCGCGTTCTATCCGGCCTGGTGCCGCGATCTCGACAGCTACACCACCGGGCTACCGTCGCGGATCGAAGGGATCGGCCGCCCACGGGTCGAGCCGTCGTTCGTCCCGTCCGTCATCGACCGCATGATCCAGGTGCCCGACGCCGCCAGCATCGCTGCGTCCCGCTGGGCGTCGCGGCTCACCGGCCGCAGCGTCGGCGGGTCGACCGGCACCAACATGTGGGGCGCCCTGCACCTGGTCGCCGAGATGCGTGCCCGCGGGGACCGAGGCAGCGTCGTCACGTTGATCTGCGATGGCGGCGAGCGCTACGCCAACACCTACGCCTCCGATGACTGGGTCGCCGAGCAGGGCCTCGACCTGACGCCGTACGAGAAGTCGCTCGAGCGCTTCACCCAGACCGGGGACTGGATCGAGCCATGACCTGCGTCATTAAGGTTGCCGCATGACCCGACGTGCGATCAGCAAGGCAGTCATCCCCGCCGCGGGTCTGGGCACCCGCTTCCTGCCGGCCACCAAAGCCACACCCAAGGAGATGCTGCCTGTCGTCGACAAGCCCGCGATCCAGTACGTCGTGGAAGAAGCGGTGAGCGCCGGGCTCGACGACGTACTCATGATCACCGGGCGCAACAAACGGCCGCTCGAGGACCATTTCGACCGCGCACTCGAGCTGGAGCAGGCGCTGGCCGACAAAGGTGACCGCGCCCGGTTGGAGACGGTGCAGCACTCGAACGACCTGGCCACCGTCCACTACGTGCGCCAGGGCGACCCCAAGGGCCTGGGCCACGCCGTGAAGTGCGCGGAGCAGCACGTCGGACGTGAGCCGTTTGCGGTCCTGCTTGGCGACGACCTGATCGATCCTCGCGATCCGTTGCTGACGACCATGATCGACGTGCAGCAGCGGTACGGCGGCAGTGTGATCGCGCTGATCGAGGTCGAGCCGGCGACCATCCACCTCTACGGTTGCGCAGCGGTCGAGAAGATCGACGGCGAGATCGATGACGTCGTCAACATCATCGACCTGGTCGAGAAGCCAGACCCCGTCGACGCGCCGAGCAACCTCGCGATCATCGGGCGGTACGTGCTCGCGCCCGAGGTGTTCGACGTGCTCGAGGACACCAAGCCGGGGCGCGGCGGCGAGATCCAACTGACCGACGCGCTCAAGACGCTGGCCGGGATGCCGTCGGAGCAGGGCGGTGGCGTGCGGGGTGTGTTGTTCCGCGGTCGCCGCTATGACACCGGTGACCGGCTCGACTATCTGCGCACCACGGTGCGGCTCGCCTGCGAGCGGGACGACCTCGGTCCGGAGTTCCAGACCTGGCTGCGCGAGTTTGTCGCGGGGTTGCCGACGAGCGAGGGGTAGAACAGCGGGATGAAGCGCGTCGCCGACCACCTGTCCGACATCCTCGCGTCCGTCAAGCCGCTGAACCCGCTCGACCTGCAGCTGCTCGACGCGCACGGCTGTGTGCTCGCCGAGGACGTGGTCGCGCCATGGCCGCTGCCGCAATTCGACAACTCGGCGATGGACGGCTACGCCGTGGTCGCCGAAGACGTCGCCGGCGCGACCGACGACGAGCCGACACGACTGCCTGTGGCCGCCGACATCGCCGCCGGTGACCATGACATCCACACCGTCGGGTCTGGGTTCGCCGCGCGCATCATGACCGGGGCTCCGCTGCCCCATGGCGCCGACACCGTTGTGCCGGTCGAGTGGACCGACGGCGGAGTGGCGAATGTGCTGATCCGACGCGCTGCCAAGCCGGGCGATCACATCCGCCGCGCGGGCGAGGACGTCTCGTCGGGCGACACCGTGCTGCGCAGCGGCACCTTCGTCGGTGCGGCGCAGGTCGGGCTGCTGGCGGCAGTGGGCAAGGATCGGGTACGGGTTCGGCCACGGCCGCGCGTCGTCGTGCTGTCCACCGGGGCCGAGCTCGTCGAGCCGGGCATGCCGTTGGCGACCGGGCAGATCAGCGACTCCAACAGCTACACGCTCACCGCCGCGGCGCGTGAAGCGGGTGCGGTGGCCTACCGGGTCGGCATCGTCGGCGACGACCCCAAGCGGCTGCTCGACACGATCGAGGACCAGCTCATCCGCGCCGATGTGGTCGTGACGAGCGGCGGGGTGAGCGCGGGAGCCTATGACGTCGTCAAGCAGGTCCTGAGCGAGCTGGGCACGGTGTCCTTCGAGAAGGTCGCGATGCAGCCCGGCATGCCTCAGGGGTTCGGCACGGTCGGCGAGGAGGGCATACCGATCTTCACCCTGCCCGGCAACCCGGTGAGCGCGTTCGTATCGTTCGAGGTGTTCGTCCGGCCGGCGATCCGCAAGATGCTCGGCGTGGCCCGGCTGCACCGGCCATCGGTGCGCGCGGTGCTGCAGTCGACGCTGCGCTCGCCCGAGGGGAAGCGGCAGTTTGCGCGGGCACGCCTGCAGACCGCAAACGACGGCTCCTACCTGGTGACCCCGATGGACGGGCAGGGCTCGCATCTGGTGAGCGATCTCGCCTACGCCAACGCGCTCATCGTCGTGCCGGAGCACATCACCGAGATCCCCGCCGGCCAGGTGGCGGACACCGTGCTGCTCGAGCGCCGGAAAGGCTGACCATGGCGTCCGACATCCCCGGGCTGACCCATCTGGACGAGTCAGGCGCGGCGCGCATGGTCGACGTCACCGGCAAGGACGTCTCCGCGCGCACGGCGACAGCGAGTGGCCGGGTCTTGGTCTCGTCCGAGGTGGTGGCGTTGCTGCGGGGCGGGGGCGTGCCCAAGGGCGACGCGTTGGCGGTCGCGCGCATCGCGGGCATCCAGGGCGCCAAGCGCACCCCCGAGCTCGTCCCGCTGTGCCACCCGATCGCGTTGCACGGCGTCACTGTCGATCTCGCGGTGGTCGACGACGCGGTGGAGATCGTCGCCACCGTGCGCACCGCGGACCGTACGGGCGTGGAGATGGAGGCGCTCACCGCGGTCGCGGTCGCCGGGCTCACACTTGTCGACATGGTGAAGGCGGTGGACAAGGCCGCGGTGATCAGCGACATCCGCGTCGAGGCCAAGAGTGGCGGCCGGTCCGGCGACTGGCGGCGGCCATGAGGGCGCTCGTGATCACGGTGTCCAACCGGGCGTCGGCCGGCGTCTACGCCGACCGGTCCGGTCCGCCGCTCGTCGAGGGGCTCGCCACCGTGTGCCGTAGCGTCGACGGCCCGCAGATCATCCCCGACGGGGAGCCGGTCGAGGCGGCGCTGCGCGAGGCAGTCGCCGCCGGATACGACGTCGTCGTCACCTCCGGCGGTACGGGGCTCACGCCGACCGACCAGACCCCGGAGATGACCCGCCGCGTGCTTGACATCGAGATCCCGGGCATCGCGGAGGCGATCAGGTCGTACGGTGTCGCCGCGGGCATCCCGTCGGCGGTGCTCAGCCGAGGCGTCGCCGGCCGCGCAGGACGTACGCTCGTCGTCAACCTGCCGGGCTCGACCGGTGGCGCCCGCGACGGGCTCGCCGTGCTCCTGCCCGTTCTGGCGCACGCAGTGGAGCAGATGGCGGGAGGCGACCACTGACCATGCCCGACCGTTCCTGGCCGGCGGAGCTGTCCGACGGTTCCGTGGGGCTGCGCCCGCTGCGCTACCGCGACTCGCGCACCTGGTCCAGCCTGCGCCGAGCCAACGCCGAATGGCTGCGGCCGTGGGACCCGACCTCGCCGCGCCAGCCGGCCGGGGGACTCACCTTCCGGCAGATGGTGCGGCGCCTGGCTGCGCAGGCCCGCAACGGGGAGGCCTACCCCTGGGCGGTCACCTACCAGGGGCGGCTGGTCGGGCAATGCACGGTCGGCAACATCGTTCACGGATCCGCGATGACCGGCACGATCGGCTACTGGGTCGACCGCGCGGTGGCCGGGCGCGGCATCATCCCGACGGCGGTGGCGCTCGCCGTCGATCACGCGATCTTCGTCGGCGGGCTGCACCGCATCGAGATCAACATCCGCCCGGAGAACACCGCGAGCCTGAGGGTGGTCGAGAAGCTCGGACTGCGGTTCGAGGGGCGGCGCGAGCGCATGCTGCACATCGACGGTGCGTGGCGCGACCACTTCAGCTATGCGGTGACCGCCGAGGAGATCCCGACCGGGCTGCTCAGCCGCTGGCACGCCACCCGTGACGACCTGGACGCCGCGCCGTACTCCGACCGCGAGGGCCTGCCCGGCGGCTGACAGCGCACACCTGTCACACCTGTATCTCACGACACACCGATCATGCTCCACGGCGTTGCGCGGTTGCGGCCCTACCGTCGGGTGCATGGAGGGGAGTGGGCTCATCTACGCCGCCATCGTCGCGGCGTGGCTGGCCTACCTCGTCCCCAGCTGGGTGCGGCGCGGCGAGTCGCGCACGACGCCGGCTCGGCACAACGAGCAGATGCGGGTCGTGGCCTCTGCGCGCGCCGGGGGCGGGTCGGCGCCGGCCACCGCGCCGTCAATGCGCACCCCAGCGCCCGCACCGGTCCAGCCACTGGTGTCGCGACGCACTGCCCGCCGCCGCCGGCACCTCGTCGTCCTGCTGCTCTTCGCGCTTGTGGGCATCGGCGTGGGCACGGCGCTCGGGCGGCTCTCCTGTCTGGGCTCCGGCCATCCCTGCCTTGCTGCTGGTGCTCTATCTCATGCTGCTGCGCCGCTCGGTGCGCCGCGCCGCTCTTGCGGCCCGGCGGGCGCGGGCGCTCGCCGAGGTGCAGCGCGTCACCAAGGCTCGCCCGATGATGGCCCACCCCGCGCCGCACGTGTCCGTACGCGTCGACTTCGTGACGGAGTCGGCGTCTCGACCTGCTCCCGCCATGGCCCCCCAGCAACCGGCGACGGGACTCGCGCCGGCCGGCGCTGACACCTGGGAGCCGGTGCCGGTGCCGTTGCCGACCTATGTCACGGCACCCAAGGCGCGGCGCAGCATCCGCACCATCGACCTCGACACGCCGGGGGCGTGGACGTCGGGGCGGCTCGCCGAGCCGGCGCCGGTCGAGCCGAAGGCCCCGGTCGCTCCGGGCGCCGAGACGCTGCCGCAGCAGCGGGCCGTCGGGGACTGACCAGGACCTACGTCGCGCGACGTGCGGCGATTCGGAGGCCACCCCCCTCGTTTGCTATCGTCGTCATCCGCCTGGGGCTGTAGCGCAGTCCGGTAGCGCACCTCGTTCGCATCGAGGGGGTCAGGGGTTCAAATCCCCTCAGCTCCACCAGGCAAGAGGCCCTGTCCGACTCGGACGGGGCCTCTTTTTCGTTCGCGCGCAATCCAATCCGGCGCCCCGACCGTACTTGATACCGGGCACCTATGCCCTGGTCTTCAGCTCGAGCCTCGGAGGGAGGCAGGTTCGTGGCGAACAGGCGTGTAAAGGTGGCGGTCGGGGTCGCGATCTCCGGAATGGCGCTGAGTGCGGTCGTTTGGGGAGCGACGGCGGCTGCGCACGATGACGACCGAGATCGGCGGAACAACAGGGTGTCGGAGCGGCTCAGCGGCTTCGAAGAGGACCCGCTCGCGCTGTCGACCACAGGGACGGGTCGGTTCGACGCGCGGATCAACGACGTCGGCCCAGGAAATCACCTATCAGCTCAGCTATTCAGGGCTGGAAGGCACCGTGGCCCAGGCCCACATCCACATTGGTGGCGCGGCGCAGAGCGGCGGCATCTCCGTGTTCCTCTGCACCAACCTGGGCAACGGTCCGGCGGGTACTCAGCTGTGCCCGGCGGCGCCCGCGACGATTAGCGGGACCATCCGTCCGGCAGACGTGATCGGGCCGGTGGGGCAGGGCATTACCGCTGGCCAGTTCGATGAGCTCCTGGCCGCGCTTCGTGCCGACACGACGTACGTCAACGTGCACAGCTCGCTCTACCCCGGTGGTGAGATCCGAGGGAACATCGAGCACGGCCACTGACGCGACGGCGTCTAGATCCAGTTTTGGAACCACATGCGGTCGTGCCATGAGTCGTACGGGATGACCTGGTCGACTGCTATGGGATACATGTAGGCAGCGTTCACCACAACGAGCAGCACGATCCCACCGACGAGCGCGGCGCCCAGAGCTCGGCGCGCCGCGCTCGCATCGGGTCTGCCGAGCAGCAACCCGAGCACGTAGGTCACGGCCAGGATCGTGAACGGCAGGATCGCGATCGCGTAGAAGTAGAACGCCGTGCGGTCCCAGTAGAAGAACCACGGCACCCAGGTCGCGACCACGCCGAGCACCGCGACACCGGGGCGCCAGTCGCCGCGCAGCAGCCACATCGCCAAGGCGATGAGCAGCGCGAGGCAGCCAACCCACCACAGCGCCGGTGTGCCGAGGGCGAGCACCTCCTGCGAGCACCTGGCTGCGTCACACCCCTGGTTGCCGCGCGCGACGTTTTGGTAGTCGAACGAGGTCGGCCGCCACAGCACCAGCCAACCCAACGGCTTGGACTCATAGTCATGGTCGGTGGTCAGCTTGGTGTGGAAGCTCAGTATCTCGCCGTGGTAGCGCCAGAGGCTGCGCAGCCAGTCGGGCAGCAGGCCGGCCAGCCCCGACGTCGGGTGCTCCGCAGCCCACTGCCGCCGCCAGCCGTCGCTGGTGAAGATCCAGCCGGACCAGGTGAGCACGTACGTCACCGTCGCGGTGCCCACCAGCGTGACGAACGCGATCGGCCCGTCGACGAAGATGCCACGCGCCACCGGGGCTGTGCTGCGTACGACTCGGCGGGCAAGCACGTCCCACACCACTGCAGTGACGGCGAACACCGCGAGGACGAACAGCGCGTTCCACTTGGTGCCGCACGCCAGGCCGAAACTCACGCCGGCGGCCAATCGCCAGGGTCGCCACGCCAGGATCGGGCCGCTTGGCGCGACGTCTTCCTCGGCGTCGCGGGCAGCCGCCCAACGGGCCAGCCGCTCGCGTGACCAGTCACGGTCGACCACCAGGCACGCGACCCCGGCGACGAGGAAGAACGCGAGCACGCCGTCGAGGATCGCCGTGCGGCTCATGACGATGGCCAGCCCGTCGACCGCAAGAAGCAGGCCCGCGATGCAGCCCAGCAGCGTGGAGCGGAACAGGCGGCGCGCCAGTCGTGCCAGGACGAACACCGTGAGGGTGCCGATCACGGCGACTCCCACGCGCCAGCCGAACGGATCGAGCCCGAACACGCGCTCCCCGAGACCGATGATCCACTTCGCGACCTCGGGATGCACGATGTAGGACGGACCGCCGGTGTAGACGTCGAGGTCCCCGTCGAGGATGCGCTCGTTGGCATCGTCGGCGAACTGCCGCGCGTAGCCGTGGTTGACGAGCGACCAGGCGTCCTTGGCGTAGTAGGTCTCGTCGAACACGAACCGACGGGGCCGCCCCAGGTCGATGAATCGGAGTACGGCGGCCAGCGCGGTCACGGCCAGCGGCCCGGTCCAGCCCCAGTGGCCGTCGGCAGGCATCGGGCTGCCCAGCCGAGCCCGCCAGCGATCGAGGACCCCGGCATCGGCGGTTGACTCCGCGTCCTGCGCCGGCGTGGCTGAGCCGCGCGGTGCGGTGTCGCCGACGTCGGCCGGCTCGATCAGGGTCTCGGGCACCGCGCCATCCTAGGCAGCCCGCCCGCCCCACACCTCCCGGGCCTCCGCGTGGGCCGCCCGCGTCGACGGATGCAGCATGATCAGGGTGTTCTGGCACACCGCGCTGCCGGCGGCCCCGGAGAATCCCACCATCCAGACGGTGATCGACCAGCTGCAGGCGGGATACTGGAAGGACTACTCGCTGGTCATGGCCGGCGCCACACTGGGGACCATCCCGCTGCTGATCCTCTTCTTCTTCTTCGGACGGCAGCTCGTGGCAGGCGTCATGGCGGGGGCTGTGAAGGGATGAGCGTGCGTACGTTTCCCGATGGGTTCGTGTTCGGCGCGGCGACGGCCGCCTTCCAGATCGAGGGCTCCACGCGGGCCGACGGCCGTACGGACTCGATCTGGGACGCGTTCTGCCGCGTGCCCGGCGCGGTCGTCGGTGGCGACACGGGCGACGTCGCGGTCGACCACTACCGGCGCATGCCGGATGACGTCGCGCTGATGAGCGAGCTCGGGCTGCACGCCTATCGCTTCTCCGTGGCGTGGCCCCGGGTGCGGCCCGACGGTGGCGAGGTCAACCAGGCCGGTCTCGACTTCTACTCGCGCTTGGTCGACGAGCTTCTCGGCCGCGGCATCACGCCATGGGTGACGCTCTACCACTGGGACCTGCCGCAGGCGCTCGAGATGCAGGGCGGGTGGACGTCGCGCGACACCGCCCACCGCTTCGCCGACTACGCGGCCACGGTCCACCAGGCCCTGGGCGACCGTGTCGTGCACTGGACGACGCTCAACGAGCCATGGTGCTCGTCGCTGCTGGGCTACGCGTCGGGCGAGCACGCGCCCGGCCGAAAGGAGCCGAAGGCCGCGGTGGCGGCGATCCACCACCTGCTGCTGGCCCATGGCCTTGGCGTGCAGGCGATCCGCGCAGGGAGCCGGGACGCAAAGGTCGGCATCACCCTCAACATGGCACCGGTCACGCCCGCCAATCCCGACGACCCCGCCGACCTCGACGCGGTGCGCCGCATCGACGGCCTGTTCACCCGGGTCTTCCTCGAGCCGGTCCTGCTGGGCGCGCTACCCCGGTGACGTCGTGGCCGACCTGTCCGACCTGGGTTTCGAGGAGCACATCCAGCCCGGCGACCTGCAGGCGATCGGCGCGCCGATCGACCTGCTCGGCGTCAACTACTACAACCGCGCGCACGTCTCCGGGCACGGCGGCAGCGCGAGCGACAAGCCGCTGCCCGGAGTCGAGCGTGAGCTGGCCAGCCCGTGGGTCGGCTCGGAGCACGTGGGTTTCGTGTCGCGCGGCCGGCCGCGTACGGCGATGGGCTGGGAGGTCGACGCCTCCGGCCTGCGGGACCTTCTCGTGCGACTGCGCGACGACTACCCGACGCTCCCGCCGGTCTACATCACCGAAAACGGCGCCGCCTACGACGACGAGGTCGGTCCCGACGGCAGCGTCCACGACCCGGAGCGGCTCGACTACGTCCGCCAGCACCTCGTTGCTCTGCACGACGCTATCGAGGTCGGGGTGGACGTCCGTGGCTACATGGTGTGGTCGCTGCTGGACAACTTCGAGTGGGCCTGGGGCTACGACAAGCGGTTCGGCATTGTCCGCGTCGACTACGACACCCAGGTCCGCACACCCAAGTCGAGCGCGCATTTCTACGCCGCCGTCGCCGCGAGCGGCGCCGTGGACGAAACCGGCTGAGGACCTACCGTTAACTCCATGACCGACGCCGTGCCGCACAACCGGGGCGCGATGCCCACGCTCGAGGAGGTGGCTCGCGTCGCCCGGGTGTCCCGGGCAACGGTGTCGCGCGTGATCAACGGCTCGCCGCGGGTGTCTCCGGAGGCGCACGACGCAGTTACGCGGGCGGTGGCCGAGCTCGGCTACATCCCCAACCGCGCGGCGCGCAGCCTCGTCACCCGGCGCGCCGGCTCGATCGCCGTCGTCGTCCCGGAAGCGGGGAGCCGCATCTTCGCGCAGCCGTTCTTCGCCGGCGTGCTCAAAGGGGTCTCCAGCGGCCTGGTCGACTCCGAGCTCCAGCTCGTACTGCTGCTTGCGCCCGACGAGGGCGACAACCACCGGCTCGTACGTTATCTGCAGGGCGGGCACGTCGACGGGGCACTCGTGGTGAGCCACCACGAGTCCGACGACCTTGTCGACGAGATCCTCACGTCGAGGCTGCCGGTCGTCTTCGGTGGTCGGCCTCTAGTGCGGGTGCCTGGGGTCTCGGCCAGCTACATCGACGTCGACAACGTCGGCGGAGCGCGTGACGCCACCCGCCACCTCATCCAGGCAGGGCGCCGGCGCATCGCCACTGTGACGGGACCGAGCGACATGCCGGCTGGTGTCGACCGCCTGGCGGGATGGCGGGACGCCGTCAACGAGGCGGGGCTGCCGGCCGACGCGTTCGTGGAGGGCGACTTCACAGCCGACGGCGGCGCTGCGGCGGTTGTCCGCCTGCTCGACAAGCATCCCGACATCGACGCGGTGTTCTTCGCGTCCGATCTCATGGCGGCGGCGGGGATGCGAGAGCTGCAGTCGCGCGGCAAGCGGGTTCCGGACGACGTCGCCATCGTCGGATTCGACGACAGCGACCTCGCGCGCACGACGAGCCCTCCGCTGAGCAGCGTCCGGCAGCCCGTCGAGGAGTTCGGAAAGGGGATGGTCGAGCTGCTCTTGGCCAAGCTCGCCGGCGACCCTGAGCCCGCTGAGCCGGTCATGCTCAAGACGCGGCTGGTCGTCCGCCAGTCCGGCTGACCGTGACGGGTCTGCTGGTCCTCGCCGGGACGCCCATCGGCGATCCCCGGGACGCACCGTCCCGGCTCAAGGATGAGCTGTCCGCTGCGGACGTCATCGCCGCGGAGGACACCCGTCGGCTGCGGCGGCTGACGACCGAGCTGGGCGTGGTCACGAGCGCCCGCCTCGTCTCCTACTTCGAGGGCAACGAGTCGGCCCGTACTCCCGAGCTCGTGGACGCCCTCACCAGCGGCGCGCGCGTGCTGCTCGTGACCGACGCGGGGATGCCGTCGGTGTCCGACCCGGGCTACCGGCTCGTGGCAGCGGCCGTCGACGCCGGCATCCGCGTCACCGCCGTGCCCGGCCCGTCGGCTGTGCTCACCGCGCTCGCGCTCAGTGCGCTCCCCGTCGACCGGTTCTGCTTCGAGGGCTTCCTGCCGCGCAAGGCGGGAGAGCGGTCGCGACGGCTCGCCGACCTGCGGGCCGAGGACCGCACGATGGTCTTCTTCGAGGCGCCGCACCGGCTCGCCGCCTCGTTGGGCGCCATGCGTGACGTCTTCGGCGGCGACCGTGCGGCCGCGGTCTGCCGGGAGCTGACCAAGACCTACGAGGAGGTACGGCGGGGTCCGCTCAACGAGCTGGCCGCCTGGGCTGCGGGCGACGTACGCGGCGAGATCACCGTCGTCGTCGCCGGTGTCGCGGCTTCGGAGCTGCCGCACGCTGACGCCGACCCTGCGGAGCTTGTTGCCGAGCGCGAGGCCGCCGGGCGTGCCCCGCAAGGATGCCATCGCGGAGGTGGCCCGCGACCTGCGGCGACCCAAGCGCGAGGTCTACGCCGCCGTCGTCGCGCGCCGCGACGCGAAACCTGGATGAGCATGGGGCGGCCTGCTCCGTACCCTTAGCCCATGGCTTCCCATCCCGGCGACGCGTCCGGTGGCAAGGCGTTCTATGTCACGACGCCGATCTACTACGTCAACGACGCGCCGCACATCGGTCACGCCTACACCACCGTTGCCGCCGATGTTCTCGCCCGGTGGCACCGGCAGCGCGGCGAGGCGACCTGGTTCCTCACCGGCACCGACGAGCACGGCCAGAAGGTCATGCGCACGGCCGAAGAGCACGGCATGGCTCCGCTGGAGTGGTGCGACCGCCTCGTCGAGACGGCGTGGAAGCCCGTGCTCGACGTCATCGACGTGTCCAACGATGACTTCATCCGTACGACGGAGGCGCGCCACACCGAGCGCGTGCGGGACTTCTGGCAGCGCGTCTACGACGCGGGCGAGGTCTACGAAGGGTCGTACGAAGGGCCGTACTGCGTCTCCTGCGAGGAGTTCAAGCTTCCCGACCAGCTGATGGACGGTCCGGACGGCACCAAGCTGTGCAAGATCCACGGGCGTCCGGTCGAGATGATCTCGGAGACGAACTACTTCTTCCGGCTCTCGGCCTACGCCGAGCGGCTGCTCGAGCTCTACGAGACCCACCCCGAGTTCGTGCAGCCGGAGAGCGCGCGCAACGAGGTCGTCTCGTTCGTCCGGCAGGGACTGCAGGACCTGTCGATCACGCGGTCGACGTTCGACTGGGGCATTCCCGTGCCGTGGAACGAGAAGCACGTGCTCTACGTGTGGATCGACGCGCTGCTCAACTATGCGACGGCGGTCGGCTATGGCGCCGACGAAGAGAAGTTCAAGCGCACCTGGCCGGCCGACGTGCACCTGGTCGGCAAGGACATCCTGCGGTTCCACGCGGTGATCTGGCCGGCGATGCTCATGGCTGCTGGGTTGCCGGTGCCGCGCACGGTCTTCGCGCACGGCTGGCTGCTCGTCGGCGGCGAGAAGATGAGCAAGTCCAAGCTGACCGGCATCGCGCCGAGCCAGATCGTCGACCACTTCGGCTCCGACGCGTTCCGCTACTACTTCCTGCGCGCGATCCAGTTCGGCTCCGACGGCTCGTTCTCCTGGGAGCACATGACGGCCGTCTACACGAGCGAGCTCGCCAACGGTCTGGGCAACCTCGCGTCTCGGGTGGCCGCGATGGTCGGCCGTTACTTCGACGGTGTGCTCCCGGCAGCCGATGGGCAGGGCGAGGCCGAGCAGGCGCTGGCCGCCGGCTCGCCGAGACGGTGCGCGTGCCGACGAGGCCGTCCGCGAGATCCGCTTCCACGACGCGCTCGACGCGATCGAGGCGTTCGTCGGCGCGGTCAACGGCTACGTGACCGAGCAGGCGCCGTGGCAGGTCGCCAAGGCCGAGACGCCGGAGGCGCGGGCACGGCTGGCGACGATCCTCTACACCGCGGCCGAGTCGCTGCGCGCGGTCGCCGTGCTGCACAACGCGTTCATGCCCAAGTCGAGCGCGGCGCTGTGGTCGTTGCTCGGCGCCGAGGCCGCGCTCGGCCCGCTCGCCGCGCAGCGCGTGCACGAGGCGGGCACGTGGGGACAGCTTCCGCCCGGCTCGACCGTCACCAAGGGTGAGGCGCTGTTCCCGCGGCTGTCGAGGCCGAGGTCGCCTGATCGCGAAGGGTTCGAGCGCGCTTTCGATGGCGAACCCTTCGTGAGCACGCGGGATGCCGCCCGGCCGCCCGCGCCCGAGCCGCTGCCGTCGCCCTGTCGTCGACACGCACTGCCACCTCGACATCGCCGACGTCGACGGATTCGCTTGATGCGGAGGCCGCCGTGGCCGCCGCTGCAGTCGGTCGGCGTGACGCGCATCGTGCAGATCGGCTGCGACCTGCCCGGTGCGGCGTGGGCGGTCGAGGTCGCCGAGCGCCTGGACGCCGTCGTCGCCGGCGTGTCGCTGCACCCCAACGAGGCGCCAGCGCTTGGCGCGCGCGGTGAGCTCGATGCCGGGCTCGCGGAGATCGAGCGGCTGGCCGCGTCGTCGCCGCGGGTGCGCGCGGTCGGGGAGACCGGCCTCGACTACTTCCGCACCGGCCCCGAGGGCCGTACGGCGCAAGAGGAGTCGTTCCGCGCGCACATCGACATGGCCAAGCGGCTGGACCGCACGCTGGTCATCCACGACCGGGACTCGCACGACGACGTGCTGCGCGTGCTCGAGGAGGAGGGCGCACCGGAGCGAGTGGTGTTCCACTGCTTCAGCGGCGACGCGGAGATGGCGGCCGCACTGCGTCGAACGTGGCTGGTTCCTGTCGTTCGCGGGCACCGTGACATTCAAGAACGCAGAGTCACTGCGGGATGCGATGCGTGTCACACCGCTGGCCCAGCTGCTCACCGAGACCGACGCGCCGTATCTCACTCCGCACCCTTATCGCGGGCAGGTCAACGCGTCGTACCTCGTCCCGATCACCGTACGGCGCATGGCATCCGAGCTCCAACGTGACCTTGGCGAGGTCTGCCAGGCGTTGTGGGACAACACCTTCCGCGCGTTCGGCGGGCCCTGGTAGGCCACGCGATCTTGTGCGCTTGTGAACGCCAAGGCTTGGCAACGGGCCGTTGGGGCCGTTATGGTCCCGTGACGTTAGCCGGGGTCGAGGAAGCTCCGGGTGGCGCACGGGGGCGTGCCGAGTTGCAGGTCTCTGCCGTGACGCTGCGGAGCACTGCATGTCGGTCCGCCCCGCCCACCCATGCCCGTGCCCGGGAACTGCGAGCTCTGGAGCATTGTGCGACTGTCCGCCAAGACCTTGGCGATCAATGGCGCCGTAGTGGCTGCGCTTGTCGGTGGAACGACAGCATTCACGACGTTCGACAACACGGTGACCCTGAGCGTTGACGGCAAGTCCAAGACCGTGCACACCTTCGGCGACACCGTCTCCGCGGTTCTCGAGAGCGAAGGACTCGAGCTCGGTGACCACGACAAGGTGTCGCCATCGCTGGCGTCGAGCGTCAAGGACGGCTCAAAGGTGTCGGTGCGCTATGGGCGCCCGCTTGACCTGACCGTCGACGGCGAGCAGCGCACCGTGTGGGTGACGGCGCGATCCGTCGATGACGCGCTCGCCGAGATGGGCATCGCCCACGAGGGCGCCGAGCTTTCGGTCTCGCGATCCGCGTTCATCGGCCGCAAGGGACTCGACCTCGTCGTCGCCACACCGAAGGCCATCACCTTCGTCGACGGCGGCAGCCCGCGCGCGGTCACCACGACGGCCGTCACGGTCGAGGAGCTGTTCAGCGAGCTCGGCGTGACGCTTGACGCCGACGATGTCGCCGAGCCGGCCTCGACGACGCGCCTCGCGACCGGAGCCACCGTCACGGTGCGGCGACTGGAGACGCGCGAGGAGGCGGTGGAGGTCGCAATCGACCACGCGGTCACCAAGCAGGACGACGCCGCGCTCTTCAAGGGCGAGACCAAGGTCCTGGCCGACGGAGTCCAGGGCGCCAAGACCCAGACCGTCGTCATCACGTACGAGAACGGCGTCGAGATCGCCCGCCAGGTCGTCGGAGAAACGGTCACCAAGGAACCGGTGACTGAGGTCGTCGCGGTCGGCACCAAGGACCGCCCGGCCGCTCCCGCCCCGCCTCCGGTGACCGACGGCAGCGTCTGGGACCGGCTGGCGCAGTGCGAGTCGGGCGGCAACTGGGCGATCAACACCGGCAACGGCTACTACGGCGGCCTGCAGTTCTCGGCCGGCACCTGGCGAGTCGCTACGGCGGCACCCAGTACGCACCGCTGCCGCACCAGGCGACCCGCGAGCAGCAGATCGCGGTGGCCACCAAGCTGCGCGACGCCTCGGGCGGCTACGGTGCCGTGGCCCGGGTGCGCGCGCAAGCTCGGCCTGCCGACCTGACACGGTCTCCGGATCATCGACAAGACGACATCCGCGACGCCATGAGGCCGCAGATGTCGTCTTGTCGCATGATCGTCGCGTGACTCTGCTCGGTGCGGCGGACGTGCGTCGGCTCGCGGCGCAGCTAGACCTGCGCCCCACCAAGGCCCGCGGTCAGAACTTCGTCATCGACGCCAACACGGTGCGCCGCATCGTGCGGGCCGCCGAGCTGCGCCCTGACGATGTCGTCATCGAAGTCGGGCCCGGGCTGGGGTCGCTGACGCTCGCGCTGCTGCCCGAGGTCGGCCGTGTCGTCGCGGTCGAGATCGATCCGGTGCTGGCGGCGGCGTTGCCCTCGACGGTGCAGGCCCACGCACCGTCCCTGGCTGACCGGCTGGAGGTTGTCGCGCAGGACGCCCTACGTGTCGTCGACCTGCCCGGCCCGGCACCGACGGCGCTCGTCGCCAACCTGCCCTACAACGTCGCGGTTCCCGTACTGCTGCATCTGCTGGAGCGGTTCGGGTCGATCAGGCGGACTCTCGTCATGGTGCAGGCCGAAGTGGCCGATCGGCTGGCCGCCGACCCCGGATCGCGCATCTACGGGGTGCCGTCGGTGAAGGCCGCGTGGTACGCCTCGGTCAAACGCGCCGGCCACGTGGGACGCACCGTGTTCTGGCCGGCGCCGAATGTCGACTCCGGGTTGGTCGCGCTCGACCGCCGCGAGCCGCCGCAGACGACATCCTCACGCGAGGAGGTGTTCGCGGTGGTCGACGCCGCCTTCGCGCAGCGCCGCAAGACCCTGCGGGCCGCTCTGGCCGGTTGGGCCGGCTCCGCCGACGGCGCCGAGCAGGCGCTCCGCAGCGCAGGCATCGACCCACGCACCCGCGGTGAGCAGCTGGCGATCGACGACTTTGCGCGCGTCGCGGAGGCCCGTCCGCGGTAACGTGCCGCCCATGTCGCTGCCCGCCCGCGTGATCGCAAGGGCGCCGGCGAAGGTGAACCTGGCCCTCTCGGTGGGACCCGTTCGGGCCGACGGTTACCACGACCTCGTCTCCGTCTTTCATGCGGTCTCGCTGCACGACGAGATCACGGCGCTGCCCGTTGCCGACCCCGAGTTCAGCGTGACGGTGACGGGGAAGCAGGCAGACCTTGTGCCGACCGACGAGACCAACCTCGCGGTGCGGGCCGCGCGGCTGCTCGCCGACTATGCGGGCGTACGGGCAGGAGCCAAGCTGCTGATCAGCAAGGGAATCCCGGTGGCCGGTGGCATGGCCGGGGGGAGCGCCGACGCGGCGGCCGCACTGGTCGCGTGCGACGCGCTCTGGGGCACGATGCTCGGCCGCGAGGAGCTGGTCCGCCTCGCCGCGCGCCTCGGCAGCGATGTGCCGTTCGCGTTGCTCGGGGGTACGGCGGTCGGCACCGGGCGCGGCGAGCAGCTCACCCCGGCGCTCGCGCGCGGCACATACCACTGGGTCTTCGCCTTCTCCGACGACGGGCTCTCGACGCCTGAGGTCTATGCCGAGCTCGACCGGCTGCGCGGCCGCAACCCGGTGCCCCGACCGTCGCTCTCGGGGGCGTTGATGAGCGCGCTGCGGGCCGGTGACCCGGAAGCGCTCGGCACCGCCCTGCACAACGACCTGGAGCGCGCGGCGACCGCGCTCGATCCGCGGCTGCGGCTGACCCTCGAGTCCGGCCGCGACCTGGGCGCCCTCGGTTGTGTCGTCTCGGGATCGGGGCCGACGTGCGCCTTCCTCGCCAGCGACGAGGCGCACGCGCTCGACATCGCGGTGGCGCTCACCGCTACGGGAGCCGCGACCGAGGTGACGCGCGCCTACGGCCCGGTCGCGGGTGCGCGCATCATCGGCTGAGATGCTGGCACCGCCATGGCTGCTCCCGTCAACCTCGTGAATGCCGAATCCGTACGCAAGGTCTATGGCACGCGCACCCTCCTCGACGGCCTGAGCATCGGTGTGTCGGCCGGCGACCGCATCGGCGTCGTCGGGCGCAACGGGGGCGGCAAGATCGACTTTGCTCCGGCTGCTCGCCAAGCGGGAGGCGCCGGACGCGGGGCGCGTCACCCACACCGGCGGGCTGTCGATCGGCTGGGTCGGGCAGGCCGACGACCTCGACCCCGAGACGACGGTCCGCCACTGCGTCGTCGGCGACCGACCCGAGCACGACTGGGCGGGCGACGCGTGGGTCCGCGAGGTCCTCGCGGCGCTGCTCGGCGGGATTCCGCTGGGCGCGACGGTCGGCCCGCTCTCGGGCGGTGAGCGGCGCCGGGTGGCGCTGGCCTCGGTGCTCGTCCACCGCCACGGCCTCATCATCCTCGACGAGCCGACCAACCACCTCGACGTCGAGGCCATCGACTGGCTCGGCCGGCACCTCGCCGCCCGGCCTGAGGCCGTGATCGTCGTGACCCACGACCGCTGGTTCCTCGACACCGTCGCGACGCAGACGTGGGAGGTGGTCGGCGCGGGCGTGGAGTCGTACGAGGGTGGCTACAGCGCATACGTCCTCGCCAAGGCGGAGCGGTCCCGGATCGCCGCAGCCGAGGAGTCCCGTCGGCAGAACCTGCTGCGCAAGGAGCTCGCCTGGCTGCGGCGGGGCCCGCCGGCGCGTACGAGCAAGCCAAAGTTCCGCATCGCCGCCGCGGAGGAGCTGATCGCCGGCGAGCCACCGGCGCGTGACTCGCTCGAGCTTGCGAAGTTCGCGAGCGCCCGCCTGGGCAGGACGGTCGTCGACCTCGAGGACGTCTCCTTGACGCGCGGCGGGCGCACGCTGATCGACCGGGTGACCTGGCAGCTCGGGCCTGGCGACCGCATCGGGCTCGTCGGCGTCAACGGCGCGGGCAAGACGTCGTTGCTGCGGCTGCTCGACGGTGAGCTGCGGCCGATGCTGGCAAGGTCGTCCGCGGGCGCACGGTCAGGTTTGCCCACCTGTCCCAGGAGGTCACCGAACTGGATCCGGCGCTGCGCGTGCTCGAGGCCGTCGAAGAGGTCGCCCGCGTGGTCAACCTCGGCAAGGGACGCGAAGCCACGGCGAGCCAGCTGCTCGAGCGGTTCGGCTTCGGCCGTGAACGGCAGTGGACGCCGGTGGGCGACCTGTCCGGCGGGGAGCGACGCCGGCTTCAGCTGCTGCGGCTGCTGATGGCCGAGCCCAACGCGCTGCTGCTCGACGAGCCGACCAACGACCTCGACATCGAGACGCTCACGGTGCTCGAGGACCTGCTCGACAGCTGGCCCGGATCGCTGGTTGTCGTGAGCCACGACCGGTGGTTCCTCGAGCGGGTGACCGACCGCGTCTGGGCCCTGCTCGGTGACGGTGCCCTGCGGATGCTCCCCGGCGGCATCGACGAATATCTCCGCCGGCGCGCGGAGCTCGCTGCCGCTTCCGCAGCGGGCGACGACACCAGCCGAACCCGTACGGGCGACTCTCGCGCCACCCGCAAGGAGATGGCGAGGCTCGAGCGTGAGCTGGACAAGATCGGCAAGCGGGAGGCCCGCCTGCACGACGAGATGGCAGCAGCGGCGACCGACCATGAACGCGTGCTCGCCCTCGACGCCGAGCTGCGGGCGTTGTTCGCCGAGCGCGACGAGATCGAGGAACGCTGGCTGGCCCTGGCCGAGGAGTCCTAGGGCGCGTCGAACGGCGCGACGATCGTGCGCAGCAGTCCCGCCAGCTGCCGCCGCTGCGCCGCGCTCAGCCGGCCGAGGAGATCACGCTCGCGGCGCAGCAGTCCGGCCATCGCCGCGTCGACCGTCTCGCGGCCGGCGGGGGTCAGCCGAACGAGCACGCTGCGCCGGTCGTCGGGGTCGGGGCGCCGGTCGACGAAGCCGCGCGCCACCAGCTTGTCGACCCGGTTGGTCATGGTGCCGCTGGTGACGAGGGTGGGGGCCAGGAGCCGGCCGGGTGACAGCTCGTACGGAGGGCCCGCGCGCCGCAGCGCGGACAGCACGTCGAACTCCCAGCTCTCGAGGCCGTGCTCGGCGAACGCGGCGCGGCGGGCCCGGTCGAGGTGGCGGGCCAGCCGGGTGACGCGGCTCAGCACCTCGAGCGGCTCGGCATCGAGGTCGGGCCGCTCGCGCCGCCAGGCATCGACGAGCTCGTCAACCTCGTCCCGCTGCTCCACACGCAGACTCTATCTCCGTCAAGCATCTTGACGTCAAGACATCTTGCGAGCCAGCATGGCTGTCCATGTGGGACCCGGCCGTCTACCAGCGCTTCTCCGACGAGCGGTCGCGTCCGTTCGTCGAGCTCGTCAGCCGGATAACGGCGACCAACCCGAGCACCGTCGTCGATCTGGGCTGCGGCCCGGCGACCCAGACCGCCCTGCTCGCCGAGCGCTGGCCGCGGGCCCATGTGCTCGGCCTCGACTCGTCGCCGGCGATGGTCGCCGCGGCGGAGCCGGTCGTCGCCGCGGCGACAGCGGCGGGCCGCAATCTCGAGGTGCGACTCGGCGACCTGCGCGACTGGCGGCCGGTCGAGCGGGTCGACGTGGTCGTCTCCAACGCCACGCTCCAGTGGGTGCCGGGCCACCTCGACCTGCTGCCCGACCTCGTCGAGTCGGTCGCCGCCGGTGGCTGGTTCGCCTTCCAGGTGCCCGGCAACTTCGGCGAGCCGAGCCACACGCTGCTCCGCGCGCTGTCGGACTCGCCGCAGTGGCGGGACCGTGTGGGGCCGGATCGCGTAGCGCGCCCGGACTCGCACGACCCGCTCGTCTACCTTCACCGGCTTGCGGCCCTGGGCCTCACAGTCGACGTGTGGGAGACGACCTATCTGCAGGTGCTCTCTGGTGACGACCCCGTGCTCGACTGGGTCAGCGGCACCGCGCTGCGGCCGGTGCTGAGCGCGCTCAGCCGGGACGAGGCGCGCGAGTTCACCGAGCAGTACGCCATGGGGCTGCGGAAGGCCTACCCGCTCGAGGCACATGGCACGGTGCTGCCGTTCCGCCGGGTCTTCGTCGTCGCCCGCAAGCCCTAGTCAGGCTCGCCGCTCGGTCAGTGCCGGCTTGGCCTCCAGATGGGCGAGGCCGTTCCAGGCCAGGTTGACCAGGTGCGCGGCCACATCGGCCTTGCGGGGCTTGCGCTCGTCGAGCCACCACTGGCCGGTGAGCGCCACCATGCCGACGAGCATCTGCGAATACATCGGCGCCATCTTGGGGTCGAACCCGCGGGCCTTGAACTCGCTGGCCAGGATGTGCTCGACCTGGCTCGCCGCGTCGGAGATCAGGCTGGCGAACGAGCCGGTCGACTGCGCAACCGGCGAGACGCGCACGAGGATGCGAAAGCCGTCGGTCGAGTGCTCGATGTAGTCCAGCAGGGCGAGCGCCGCGCGCTCCAGGACCTTGCGCGGGTGTGCCTCGGTGCCGAGCGTGGTGGTGATCGAGTCGAGCAGCCGGCTCATCTCCCGGTCGACGACGACCGCGTAGAGACCCTCCTTGCCGCCGAAGTGCTCATAGACCACCGGCTTGGAGACCTTGGCCCGCGACGCGATCTCCTCGACGCTCGCACCCTCGAACCCGCGCTCGGCAAACAGCGCACGCCCGATGTCGAGCAGCTGCTCGCGCCGCTCCTTGCCACTCATCCGGACACGGCTGGGTGCGGCCGACGTGGGCGGCTCCGCCGAATGCCTGCTGGTCACCCGGCCATCATCCCCTCGGGGAACGGTAGCCCCATCTCCAGGTCGAGCAGCAGCCGCTTGCGCCACATGCCGCCGCCGTAGCCGGTGAGCGCGCCTGTGCTGCCGACGACCCGGTGGCAGGGCACGATGATCGCGACCGGGTTGGCGCCGTTGGCCAGGCCGACCGCCCGTGCCGCCTGAGGCTTGCCCAGCCTTCTGGCGAGGACGCCGTAGGACGTCGTGGTGCCGTAGGGAATCGCGCTCAGCAATCGCCAGACCTGCTGCTGGAAGGTCGAACCGCGCGGCCTCACAGGCACCGAGAACTCGGTCAGCTCCCGAGCGAAGTAGGCCGCGAGCTCGGCCCGCACCCTGCCCAGCACCGCGGCGCTGTCGTCGCGGATGCCGACAGGCTCGATCGCTCCGGCCTCGTCGACGAACAGCAGCGACGTCAGGGCGTCGCCGTCGGTGCGGAGCAGCAGGTCACCGAGCGGGGTGGGCGCCAGCGTCCAGGCGTCTGTCGCGGCAGGTGTCACGTGATGGATCCTGCCAGCGTCGACCGACACGATCGGCGGACCGCCGTCAGCCCGCCGCGGGAGAGTCGGTGATGCGCTTGCGGGCGACCCGCTCCGCACTGGGCCAGCGCACGTCGTACGCCCATCCGAGCTTCTCGAATGCCTGGATCACCCGGGCCGACGAGTCGATCTGGCCGCGGAGCACGCCGTGGCGGGCGCAGGTCGGGTCGGCGTGGTGCAGGTTGTGCCACGACTCGCCCATCGACAGGAGCGCGAGCCACCAGACGTTGCCGGACTTGTCGCGGCTCTTGAATGGCCGCTCACCGATCGCGTGGCAGATCGAGTTGATCGACCAGGTGACGTGGTGCAGCAGCCCGACCCGTACGAGCGACGCCCAGAAGAACGCAGTGAGCGCGCCCTGCCAAGACCAGGTGATGAGCCCACCGAGAACTGCCGGGAGCAGCAGCGAGGTCAGCACCAGCCATGGGAAGGCGCGGCTGACCCGCACGATGTCCTTGTCGTCGAGCAGATCCGGCGCGTACTGCCGCTGGTTGGTCTGCTCCACGTCGAACATCCAGCCCATGTGGGCGTACAGCATGCCCTTCATCAGCGCCGGGACGTTGTCGCCGTAGCGCCATGGCGAGTGCGGGTCGCCCTCCTTGTCGGAGAACTTGTGGTGCCGCCGGTGGTCGGCGACCCAGCGGATCACCGGGCCCTCGATGGCGAGGCTGCCCGCGACGGCCAGCGCGACGCGCAGCGGGCGCTTGGCCTTGAAGGCGCCATGGGTGAAGTAGCGGTGGAAGCCGACAGTGATGCCATGACCGGCGATCGCGAAGAAGACCACAGCGAGGATCACGTCGGTCCAGCCGAGCCAGCCACCCCAGGCGAACGGGATCGCCGCCAGTATGGCGAGGAACGGCACGGCGATGAAGATGCCGATCGTGACCCGCTCCGTGGTCGACTGCAGGTCGGCACCCAAGGTGCCGTGCTCGACCTCATCTGGCAGCTCGGGCTGGTTCCAGGGGGCGCTGTGGGAGCCGGCCTCGACGATGACGTCGTCCTGCTCAACGGTCGGAGCGGTCATGGGGCCGCCTCTCGGGTCTCATGGGTCCTGCTGTACGGCTACGTAACCGTAACCTACGGAACCGTAGGTTACGCAATCCCTCGCGTGTGATCACGGCTCGCCGGGACGCCGGAGAAGTGATCCCTGGCGGCTAACCTTGTCGCGACGATCCCCGGTTGGTCTGCTGGCAGGGCCCGCCTGACTTTGAATCAGGATTAGCGACGCAGGTTCGATTCCTGCCCGGGGAGCGCGCTGCCGCGGCCGGTATCCTCGCAAGAACCCCGCTGCTCCGGCCGCCCGCGGCCGTTGCTCGTCATCGATGCCGAGGAGCTTCGCGTGACCGCGACCTCGACCCGTCCAGCCGCCGTCGTCGTCCTCGCCGCAGGCGAGGGCACCCGCATGCGGTCGGCGACCCCGAAGGTGTTGCACGAGATCGGTGGCCGGTCGCTCCTCGGCCACGCGGTCGCTGCGGCGCAGGCCCTCGAACCCGCGCACCTCGTCGTCGTGGTCGGGCATGGCCGGGAGCCGGTCATCGCGCACCTCGCCGACATCGCCCCCGATGCGGGGGTGGCCGTGCAGGACCAGCAGCTGGGCACCGGGCACGCGGTTCAATGCGCGCTCGCCGAGCTGCCCCCGCTGGAGGGCGTCGTGGTGGTGACCTACGCGGACACGCCACTGCTCGCGGGGGAGACGCTCGGCGACCTCCTGCGCACGCACGTCGAGCACCAGGACGCCGTCACGCTGCTGAGTGCCGACGTGACCGACCCCTCCGGCTACGGCCGAGTGGTCCGCGACGCCAGCGGTGCCGTGACCGGCATCGTCGAGCACAAGGACGCCAGCGACGACGAGCGCGCCATTTCCGAGATCAACTCCGGCATCTACGCGTTCGACGCCGTGGTGTTGCGCGACGCGCTCGGACGGCTGTCGACCGATAACGCCCAGGGTGAGCTGTACGTCACCGACGTCGTCGCGATCGCCCGCTCCGAAGGTCGCCAGGTCGCCGCGCTGCGGGTGGCCGACACCTGGCAGACCGAGGGCGTCAACGACCGTGTCCAGCTTGCGGCGATGCGCCGCGAGCTCAACGCGCGGATCCTCGACCGCTGGATGCGCGACGGCGTCACCGTTGTCGACCCGGCGACGACGTGGATCGACGTCACGGTGGAGCTCGACCGTGACGTGACCCTGCTGCCGGGCGTGCAGCTGCACGGCACCACCCGGATCGCCGAGGGGGCGAGCGTCGGTCCCGACTCCACGCTGGTTGACTGCCAGGTCGGCCGCGGCGCCCGCGTCGTACGTACACATGCCACCGGCGCCACCATCGGCGACGACTCCGACGTCGGGCCCTTCTCCTACCTGCGACCGGGCACGGTGCTGGGCGCCCACGGCAAGATCGGCGCCTTCGTGGAGGTCAAGGCGTCGTCGATCGGCGACGGCTCCAAGGTGCCGCACCTGTCGTACGTCGGAGACGCGACGATCGGCGAGCAGGCCAACATCGGGGCGGCCACGGTGTTCGTCAACTACGACGGTGTGCAGAAGCACAAGAGCGTGGTCGGAGACTTCGCCAAGGTCGGCAGCGACACGATGCTGATCGCCCCGGTGACCGTGGGCGACGGTGCCTACACCGCGGCCGGCTCGGTGATCACCGAGGACGTGCCGCCCGGAGCCATGGCGGTCGCCCGCGGCAGACAACACAATGTCGAGGGCTGGGTGGCCCGCAAGCGACCCGGCACCCCGAGCTGCTGCAGCAGCCGATCGAGCGCGCGTGCGGCAGACTGGGGACGGCGCCGACACCCACACCGACGACAAGGGGGCCAGCGCGTGAGTGCCATCGAGGTTCAGGGCAAGAAGAAGCTCATGCTCTTCTCGGGCCGGGCTCATCCCGAGCTCGCCGACCAGGTGGCCGCACAGCTGGACGTCACGCTCACTCCGACCAAGGCGTTCGACTTCGCCAACGGTGAGATCTACGTGCGGTTCGAGGAGAGCGTGCGCGGCAGCGACGCGTTCGTCATCCAGAGCCACACCGCGCCGATCAATGAGTGGATCATGGAGCAGCTGCTCATGGTCGACGCGCTGAAGCGGGCCTCGGCCAAGCGCATCACCGTGGTGATGCCGTTCTACGGCTACGCCCGCCAGGACAAGAAGCACAGGGGCCGCGAGCCCATCTCCGCGCGCTTGATCGCCGACATGTTCAAGACCGCGGGCGCCGACCGGCTCATGGCGGTCGACCTGCACACCGCGCAGATCCAGGGCTTCTTCGACGGCCCGGTCGACCACCTGTGGGCGCTGCCGGTGCTGTCGTCGTACATCGCCGAGAAGTACGACACGAGCAGCATGACGGTGGTGTCGCCGGACGCCGGCCGTGTCCGCGTCGCCGACATGTGGACCGACAAGCTCGGCGCCTCACTCGCGATCATCCACAAGCGCCGCGACCCCAACGTGGCCAACGAGGTCAAGGTGCACGAGGTCGTCGGCGACGTCGAGGGCCGCACCTGCCTCGTCGTCGACGACATGATCGACACCGCGGGCACGATCTGCAAGGCCGCCGACGCGCTGTTCGACAGCGGCGCCGCCGAAGTCATTGTCGCGGCCACGCACGCCGTCCTGTCTGGCCCGGCCGTCGACCGGCTCAAGAACAGCCGGATCCGGGAGGTCGTGGTCACCAACACGCTCCCGATCCCCCCGGATCGCCACTTCGACTCGCTCACCGCGCTGTCGATCGCCCCGCTCATTGCCAGGGCGGTGAAGGAGGTCTTCGAGGACGGCTCGGTGACGAGTCTGTTCGGCGGGAATACCTGAGCTCGTCGGGGGCCCCTGAGGCTACACGGCAGGCTGCATCCGCCGCTGCCGGTGCCAGGCGACACCGGATGCCGCCGCCGCGAGGCCCGCACCTCCTGCCACCCAGAGGGCGCGCTCGGGCAGCGGGCTTGGCTCATCAGGTCGGCGCCGGGTGAGCGTCACGCTGTCGATCTCCCGGCCGAGCTGGTCCAGAGCGCGCAAGGACATGGTCGCTTCGCTGCCCCCAACGGATGGCTGCACCTGGACGACGAGCAGGGAGTACCCCTGGTAGCGCGTACGCGACCAGGTGACCTCCTCCGTCGTGGTCTCGTCGGCGTGAGTCGATCAGCGTCGATGTGCGTGACTCGCTGCCATGGTCTGCCTGCTCGGTCGGCTCCTCGGCAAAGGCGCCGAGGCCAGCCCCGCCACCCCCGACGACGACGTAGGTAGTTCCGGCCGAGGTAGCGTCGACGGTGGTGCCGCGAGGGCGCTTGTTCCTACGTAGCCTCGCCGCAGTGGGTCGGTCCGCTCATACACGTGATTGTGGCCGTTGATGACCAGGTCGACGTAGAACTCGTCGATCACCCGGGCCCACGAGCTGCGGACGCCGGAGTCCGAGCCGTGCGTGTCGCACGTCGAGTATGCGCACTGATGGAAGAAGAGCACGATGAAGTCGATCGAGCGGTCCGCTCGCAGCGTGGCGAGTGTCTCCCTGAGCCAGAACGTCTGGGTGTCTTCGCTGTACCCGGTGTTGGCGGTGATCTCGGTGGAGACGTCGTTGGCGTCCAGGCTGACAACAGCGACGTTGGCATGCCGAAACACGTACGACGTCGGGGCCTTCGCGGGCCCGGTCTCCGGTAGCCGGAACCGCTCGAGGAACCCCCCGTAACCATGCTCTCCGTGCACCGCCTCCATCTCGTGGTTTCCCGGCGCGACCATCCACGGAACCTGGCTGGAGACCGTGTCGACCTGCCGGAAGTACGTTGTCCAACGGCGTGCTTCGAGCTCGTCCGTGGCGAGACCCTGCCCGTCCTTGTCGGCGTAGGCGATGTCACCGGCGACGAGGTGGAAGGCCGGACGCTGAGCGCCGATGAGGTATGTGATCGCCTTCGTCCCGTCGGTGATCGACTGGTCGCCGACGGCTGTGAACGTGAACGGCTCGGTGCTGTCTGGAGCCGGCGCTGTGGTGAAATGCCGTTCGAGCCCGCGAACACCTTTGTGCTCGACCTGGTACCAGTACCGCGTTGCGGGGTTCAGATCCTCCAGGGTGGCGTGCGCGTAGTACTGCGTCGTCGTCTCGCCCGTCGGCAGCACCGTGCGCAGCGGCTCCACGTCGACGTCGATGACCTGGTCGAGTGAGTCCACGCCGTACCGGATCCGGGCCCGGCGGACCAGGCCGCGGATCTCCCAGTTGACATGCATCGTGCTGCTCGGATCGGTGCCGAACCCGAGCCAGGCTCCACCCAGCGGTGCCGGGTCCGCCGCGTCGGCACGGGTGACCAGCAACGGGCTGAGCGTCGTGCCGACGACACCACCGAGGGCCGCCGCCCGGAGAAGCCCCCGTCGGCTGAGCTGGTGCTGCAGAACCTCGTGTCGCTCGGCCATGCCGAGGCGGCGGAAGTCCTCAGGCGAGATGTCGCCCACTGCGTCGTTTTCCCCCCGTAGATGATTCGGGAGGGCCCCGGTCACGCGGCTCCATCGGGCCGCTACCCCCACCGTCCATGCTCGCCCCACAGACCGCGCTGCACAACCGATTCGCCGACTTCGGGGGTGATCCGCCCTCGAGCCGTCGGCCACCGGGATTTTCGTGCTCGCCTGGCGGGGGCTAGACTGTTCAGGTTGCCTCGGCGAGGGCGGCCCACGCGGCTTCCGTGATCGACGCGGTGGTCCGTGCCGTGCGTCGGCAGGCAACGCAGACCACCGCATCGTCTGAATAGTCGAACACATCAAAGCATCGCAAGGAGAACTGTCGTGTCCGAGGTCAAGATCGCCGCCGAGCTGCGCACGGAGTTCGGCAAGGGCGCCGCGCGCCGCATCCGCCGGGCGGACAAGGTGCCCGCCGTGCTCTACGGCCATGGCACCGACCCCGTGCACATCACCCTCCCGGGCCACGACGCCATGCTCGCGCTCAAGACGGCCAACGCCCTGATCGCGCTCGACATCGAGGGCCGCAGTGAGCTGGCGCTGCCCAAGCACGTCCAGCGTGACCCGCTCAAGGGCTTCATCGAGCACGTCGACCTGATCCTGGTCCGCCGCGGCGAGAAGGTGGTCGTTGACGTGCAGGTCGTCACGGTCGGCGATGCCGCCCCGGACACGCTCGTCGTGCTCGAGCACAACACGCTGTCGGTCGAGACCGAGGCGACGCACATCCCGACTGAGATCGAGGTGTCGATCGAGGGCGCCGAGGCCGGCACGCAGATCCACGCCAAGGACATCACCCTGCCAGAGGGCGTCGGGCTGAACGGCGACCCGGAGGCGCTGGTCGTCAACATCACGACCGCCCCGACCGAGGCCCAGCTCGAGGAGGCCGTCGAGGGCGAGGAGGCCGCGGAGGGCGAGGCCGCCGCGGCGGAGCAGCCGGCTGCCGAGGCCGAGGCTCCGGCCGAGGCCTGAGCCGTCGTCACTCACACGTGATCATGAAGGATCGCCCGTGCCATGACACGGAGGATCCTTCATGATCATGGATGGGGTTTGGCTCATCGTCGGTCTGGGCAACCCCGGCCCGGCCTATGCCTGGCATCGGCACAACGCGGGCTACCTCACCGTCGAACTCCTGGCCGAGCGGCTCGGGAGCAAGCTCCGAGCACACAAATCCGGCCGCGCCGACGTGGCCGAGGGGCGCCTCGGTGGCATCCCCGGCGTCCGGGTCGTGCTGGCGCGCCCCAGGTCGTACATGAATGAGTCGGGCGGGCCGGTGGCCAGCCTCCGTGACTTCTACAAGATCGATACGGAACGGATCGTCGCCATCCACGACGAGCTCGACATCCCGTTCGGCACCCTGCGTGTCAAGCTGGGCGGCGGTGACAACGGGCACAACGGTCTCAAGTCGCTGCGCCGCGCGCTCGGCACGGGTGAGTTCCACCGCGTCCGATTCGGCGTGGGCAGGCCGCCGGGCCGCCAGGACCCCGCGGACTTTCTGCTGAGCGAGTTCTCGTCGGCCGAGCGCAAAGACCTACCGTTGCATGTCGACCGCGCCGCCGACGCCGTCGAGTCACTGGTGATCGACGGGCTGCTGGCGACGCAGCAGCACTACAACAGCTGAGCCGACGGCCAGGGGCACCAACGTTGCCTGCCATTTACCCGAAACACATCACGCAGCCACTTGGTCCGTGGCTAGGATTCACCCACTGAAGGGTTGCCGGGGGGCACCCTCGGGATGTTTTTGCGAGCGGTGGGGGGACCGTGGCGGTCTTCGGGGGGTCAGTCGAAAGTCTTGCGCTTGATACGCGCGTCGTTCAGCCGGTGGGGGCAAGCACGCGGGTTCTCATCGGCCTGGCGGTGGCGCTCGAGACAGTTGCGGCGTTCCTTGCCGCGCTCCTCGCGTTCGGAGGCGGGCAGTTCCCTGCCGTGGGGATCCTCTTCTGTGCCGTGGCCTGGCCGGCGATCCTTGCGTCTCGCGGTGACTACTCAGTCGAAGGTGCAGCGGACTTCGACCGCTCCCGCATTCCACGAGCCTGGCTCATCTGGGTCGGTGGCACCGCAACGTACGGCCTGCTCGTAGGGACGTCTCAGGCCGGTTGGACCGCGCTTGCGGCTCTCACCCTTCCTCTGGTCGTGAGCATCGGCTACCGCGGGTTGGTTCGTCGCCGTGTGGTTGCGCTGCGCCGCTCCGGGATTGCTGTCGAACGGGTCCTCCTCGTCGGGGACGCGAGGTCCCTGACCTCGACGGTGGACGCGCTGTCGCGGCACACCACCCACAAGTACCTGGTTGTCGGCGCGTGCGTCATGGGTGACGACGACGTGCCGTTGGGCCTTCACTGCGTAGCAAGGCTGGAGCCCGGTGAGCAGTCGGGTGACGGCCCGGTGCTGGTCGCCGCTGCCGCGCGGGTCAATGCCACCGAGGTTCTCGCCATCCCGAGCGCCGAGCTCGCCATGGACCGCTTGCACCGCATGGTGTGGGCTGTGCACGACGCCGGCCTGCGGCTATCCCTGGTTACCGGGCTGCAAGAGGTGGCGCGTCGACGACTCGAAGTGACGACTGCCGGGACGCTGGCGGCCATGACTGTGCGACCGCCATGCTCAAGCGGTTGGCAGACTGTGGTCAAAGCGGTTGCCGAACGAATGCTGGCGCTTCTGGGGCTCGTCATCGTGCTGCCCGTTCTGGCCGCCGTGGCCGTGGCCATACGTATCGACAGCCCAGGCCCGGCGTTGTATCGCCAGGCCCGCGTGGGACGCCATGGTCGGCCGTTCACCATGCTGAAGTTCCGCACCATGGTCGTCGATGCCGAACTGCAGAAGGCGGAGCTCTCGACCCTGAACGAGAACGATGGTCGCATGTTCAAGATGCGGCAGGATCCGCGCGTTACTCGCGTTGGGCGCACGCTCCGCAGGTACTCCCTCGATGAGCTGCCCCAGCTCGTCAACGTGCTCCGCGGCGACATGGCTCTCGTCGGCCCGCGTCCACCCCTCCCCGACGAGGTGGAGGGATACGACGACGTCGAGCGGCGGAGATTGGCCGTACGCCCGGGAATCACGGGTCTGTGGCAGGTCAGCGGCCGTGCCGACCTGAGCTGGGATGAGACGCTTCGACTGGACCTTCGCTACGTGGACAACTGGTCTCTGGCATCCGATCTAGGTCTCGTGATGAGAACTGTGCGGGCTGTCTTCGAAGGCCGGGGCGCGTACTAAACCGCCATGGACGCAGCATCCGATAACACCGTGGCACGCGACCTTGCCGAGGGCGCGGGCCGAGTGCTGGTCGAGCTCCGGCTCCGCGAGGACGGCCCAAAGGGGAGATCCCTTGGTGCGATCGGCGACCGCAGCGCGCACGACTTCCTCGTCCGGCAGCTCAAGGAGTCCCGCCCGAATGACCCGGTGCTCTCGGAGGAGTCCGCAGACGATCCTCGCCGCCTCAGCTCGCCGCGCGCGTGGATCATCGACCCGCTGGACGGGACACGGGAATATGCCGAGGGCCGCGAGGACTGGGCTGTGCACGTCGCCCTCTGGGAGCGTGGCGCGCTCGTGGCGGGAGCGGTCGCCCTGCCTGGGCTCGGGCTCCTCTATGGCTCCCACCGGCCGGTCGTCCGACCACCCCGCGTGGGGCATGCAGGGCTGCGCATCGCGGTGAGCCGGACCCGGCCACCGGCCATCGCCGAGCTCGTCGGGGCCCACCTCGGCGCGGAGCTCGTCCCCATGGGCTCGGCCGGGTTCAAGGTCATGGCCATCCTCCGCGGCGAGGTCGATGCCTACGTTCACGCCGGGGGACAGTACGAGTGGGATTCGGCGGCACCGGTGGCCGTGGCGGCGGCGTCCGGACTGTGGACTTCCCGCCTCGACGGGCAGCCTTTGAGGTACAACCGAGAGGACCCCTACCTTCCGGATCTCTTGGTGTCGACGGCCGACGTAGCCCCGAGACTCCTTCACGCGTGCGCGGCGTACCCGCCCGAAGGCCTACAAGCGGAGGCAGTGTGACGTTCCATGACTACCGGCTCAGCCAGCTGGACCAGCTCGAGGCCGAGGCGGTCTTCATCATGCGAGAGGTCGTCGCCGAGCTGGAGCGGCCGGTGTTGCTCTTCTCCGGAGGCAAGGACTCGATCGTCATGCTGCAGCTCGCGCGCAAGGCTTTCGCGCCGAGCCCTATTCCGTTCCCGGTGATGCACGTTGACACCGGGCACAACTTTCCTGAGGTTCTCGAGTTCAGAGACAGGCGAGTTTCCGAGCTCGGAGTCAACCTGGTGATCGCTTCGGTCCAGGACGCGATAGAGCGTGGCATGGTTCGTGAGGAGCCGAACGGCTCCCGCAACCGGATTCAGACACCGGTCCTCCTGGATGCTGTCGAGAAGCACGGGTTCACCGCTCTGTTCGGTGGCGCTCGGCGGGACGAGGAGAAGGCGCGGGCCAAGGAGCGGATCTTCTCCTTCCGTGACGAGTTCGGGCAGTGGGACCCGAAGAACCAGCGGCCCGAGCTCTGGAACCTCTACAACGGCCGGATCAATCTCGGGGAAGGCATCCGTGTCTTCCCGCTGTCCAACTGGACCGAGCTCGACATCTGGTCGTACGTCGCGCAAGAGGCACTGGAACTGCCGAGCATCTACTACGCGCACGACCGAGAGGTGTTCGAGCGCGGCGGGATGCTCTTCGCCAACAACGAGTTCTGCCGGCCGCTTGCCGGTGAGCAGACGTTCACGGCTCGCGTCAGGTATCGCACGGTCGGCGACGCGTCGTTGACGGCGGCCGTCCGCTCCCACGCTGACACCGTGGAGCAGGTGATCGCGGAGGTTGCCTCCACCCGGATCACCGAGCGCGGTGCCACCCGCGGAGACGACAAGTTCAGCGAGGCCGCAATGGAAGATCGCAAGCGCGAGGGGTACTTCTGACCATGGATCTGCTTCGCTTCGCCACGGCCGGCTCGGTCGACGACGGCAAGAGCACCTTGATCGGCCGGTTGCTCTACGACACGAAGACCCTCTTCGACGACCAGTTGGAGGCAGTGGTCCGTACGAGCCAGGCACGTGGCGACGAGCACACGGATCTCGCGTTGCTGACGGACGGGCTCCGCGCCGAGCGGGAGCAAGGCATCACCATCGACGTGGCCTATCGATACTTCGCGACGCCGAGGCGCAAGTTCGTCATCGCCGACACGCCGGGGCACGTCCAGTACACGCGAAACATGGTGACGGGTGCGTCCACGGCCGACCTGGCTGTTGTCCTTGTCGACGCCCGCAAGGGGATCCTCGAGCAGAGCCGGCGGCATGCGTTCCTGGTGTCACTGCTGCGAGTCCCGCACGTGGTCGTGGCAGTCAACAAGATGGACCTCGTCGGGTGGTCTCAGGACGTCTACGAGGCCATCCGTGAGGAGTTCACTGCCTTCTCCACCAAGCTCAACCTCCCGGACGTGCAGTTCATACCGATATCGGCTCTCAACGGCGACAACGTTGTGGAGCGATCCGAGAACTCGCCCTGGTTCCACGGACCTTCCCTCCTGCACCACTTGGAGAACGTCCACGTCGCCAGCGACCGTAACCTGACCGACGTCCGCTTTCCCGTGCAGCTTGTGCTGCGGCCCCGGTCGTCGCGTGGCCTGGACTACCGCGGCTACGCAGGCACCGTAGCGGGCGGCGTCCTCAAGCCGGGTGATGAGGTCGTGGTCCTCCCGAGTGGCTTCACCACCCGCATCGCCGCCATCGACACCGCCGATGGACCGGTGGAGGAGGCCTTCAGCCCGATGTCTGTAACGGTCCGGCTCGAGGACGAGCTCGACGTCTCACGCGGGGACCTCATCTGCCGCCCACACAACCAACCGGAGTCGACTCAGGACCTCGACGCCATCGTCTGCTGGATGGATGACCGAGAGGTTCTCGAGCCCGGCCGCAAGTACGTCCTCAAGCACACATCGCGCTCAGTGCGAGCGATCGTCAAGGAGCTGCAGTACCGCATCGACGTCAACTCGCTGCACCGCGACGAGTCGACTGCCAGTCTCGGCCTCAACGAGATCGGCCGCCTCCGACTGCGTACCCAGCAGCCAGTGTTCGTCGACGACTACGCGCGTAATCGGCAGACCGGCGGATTCATCCTCATCGACCCCGACACCAACGCCACGGTTGGTGCCGGAATGGTGCACACGCTCCGCTGAGCTTCCTCAGTCCACAAGGAGGAGCAGGTGTCGTTCCCCGGGCGCCACACCGAGCACCGAATGTCCCGACTCCAACATGACGAGCGGGCCTGGTCTGCTTCGGTTGACGAAGTCGCCAGACGCAAGCTGCCCCTTGCCGCCTGATCCCCAGCTGACCGGCGTGCCGTCACCAAGAACTGCGACGCCGTAGGCCTCGCCGGCGTAGATGCTCTGCACGTCTCGGAGCCTGGAGCTGCCTGCCATTCCGGCCACGAAGGCCGGCGCCTCCCGTTGGCTCGTCGTCCCATCGCCGAGCTGCCCTGCGGAGTTGTGACCCCAGGCAACGACCGTCCCGTCCAGGCGAAGTGCGAAGGCGTGCTTCTCGGCGGCGGAGATGGCGGCGACGCTGGCCAGCTTCCCCTGGCCGCCTGGGCCCTTGACGAATACGGGCCGCCGGCTGGACGTCGTCGTCCCCTGGCCGAGCTGTCCCTTGTCGTTGTAGCCCCAGGTCACCACCCGCCCGTCATTGAGCAAAGCGAGGCCGTTCTGACCGCCCATCGCGATCTGGACGACGTGTTGGAGCTCACCGGCCCCGTCGACGCCGAGCACGGGTGTCGGGAGAAACCGATCCTCGGTCGTGCCGTCGCCGATCATCCCGTAGTCGTTGGCGCCCCATCCAACGACGCGACCGTCACTCAGCAGTGCCAGCTCGGTGCGTCCGTCCGCGGAGATGTGCGTTGCCTGCCGGAGCGGCCCCAGTCCGTCGATGGCCCGGACGGTGGTCGGATACAGCGGCGCGGACTCGTCCCCGATGCCGCGTTGGCCGGCATCTCCCTTGCCCCACGTGACGATCGTGCCGTCGGAGCGCAGTGCCATCGAGAACTCGGAGTTGGCGCTGATCGATGTCACGTCGCCAAGGACGCCCTCGTGCCCGTCGGGTGCCATGACACGAACCGGCGAGTTGTGGCTGTCGGTGGTGCCGTCCCCGAGCTGGCCGTGGTCGTTGGCGCCCCAGGCAAGAACTGTGCCGTCGTCCAGCAGCGCTAGGGAGTGCTGACCGCCTGCTGCGACGGCGACGACGCCCTCGAGGGCTGCGGCGCTCTCCAGCGTCACTGGTGCCAGAACGGCATCGCGGTCACCGGAGACTTGCCGACCGAGCTGGCCGCCATCGTTGAGCCCGCTGCTCAGGACGACGCCAGCGTCGTGGGCGAGCTCAATCGCCGTTGGGCTGCCGTAGTCGTCGCCGTCGCCGATGACTTGGCGGTTTGCACGGCCGGTGTTGCACCGCAGCCGACCAGCAGCCCGCTCAGGCCCAACCCAAGGACGATTGCGCCTGGCCGGCTCAGCGCACGCATGCGAACAGGTGTCGACCGTAGTTGCTCGCGTAGGGCGGGACCCGGTCCTCGTCGGGCCCGAGATCGACGATCTCGGCAAAGCTGGAGTTTGACCCGAGGAAGTCCGCGATGCCAGCTGGTGTCCAGCCCTTGAGGCTTGTTGTGAACCACTCCTCGTCACCCTGTCCCGTGTCAACGAACAGGACCCGGCCCGTGCTCCTGTCCAGCAGCTCGACCAAGCGCTCAGGGGTCACCGATCCCCGACCCAGGACGAAGTGGTGAAGGGAGGCTGAAGCAGGTCACGACGTCATGCGGAGCACAGGCCGCGAGGTAGTCCACCGCGTCACCCGTCGTGATCTGCTGGGCGTCCAGTGCGTATGCGGCCGTGCCGAGTGGTACAGCGAGCGGGTCACGCTCGACGCCGCGGGCGTCGAAGCCGAGAGAGGAGAACTCCGAGACGAACCAGCCGTAGCAGCTTGCGACGTCGAGAGACGTCGCCGTCACCGGCGGCATGAGGTCGCGGTCGACAAGGAACTTCTGGATCTTCTGCATGCGGTCTATGCACCGCCGTACGGTGACCCACGACTCTGCGAGCTCGGGCGCGCGCAGCGGCTGGTAGAGCTCCTGTGTGCCGCCGATCCAGCTCATGGCATTGAGGTGACGTTGCATGGGCGTCGTCACCGGGAATCGCTTGCGAGACACTCGGACGTGTGTCGCGCCCTGCTCTGCGGCGGCTGCGACGCGGTGGTGACCGTCAAGCACCTGAAAGAGCGATGACCCGCTGATAGGTGCGACCAGGATGGGATCACTGCCGCCGCTCGCGGATCTTGGGCGGCGGGAGCCTGTCGGCGATGCGCTCGATCCGGGAGCCTGGCTGGCGATGTAGGCCCTTGCCAGACGCACGATGCCGGCATCGTCGACTGCGTCGAAGAACCGCCCGCGTCCATCGATGACCGATCGCGCCATGCACCCGTAACGGCTGTCCAGGATCGCCTGGTCGGAAAGCTGCGCGGGTGCCGCATTCCCGAGTCGCAGCAGTTCCGCGTGCGGGCCCTCGGTGACCGGCGTCGAACCCCAGTAGAGATCGCCGAGAAGGTCGGCAACACCGCCGGCGTCGAGGCCGGCCTGTGCTCCGAGCAGCAGCGATGTCACGGGAACCTCGTGAAGGCCCGGCCGACGCAAGATCGTCTTGGACGCGGACTTACGGACGGGAGCTGGAAGCGATCTCCCCAGCCGCTGAAGCTGCCGCACGGTCGGCGCGGCACCGCGAACCCCGCGGCGCCGCGCGTGGCGAGCGGTCCGACGGGCCGCGGAGGTGGCTCTCTTCAGCGCAGACATTCCGCTCTTCCCCCCAGACCGCCCTTGGCGGTCACGTTCCTCTGCGTTCACGCAGCCCCGCGAGGGCCAAGGACAGGCCAAGAACGCCGCGACTACGCCAGAGTACGAGCGTATAGACGATGCAGGCGCCGCTCAGGCAAATCGCGAAACCGACGAGCGAAAGGCCCGCCGTCATCCGCAGCACCATCAAGGGCAGCGCGAAGCAGGCCAGCGAGGCGATGGCGGCTCGCTTGACCGGTGGACCGAGTGCCGTCATTCCCAGCCCGGTCCAGACCTGCCAGAACGGGAGGGCATTCCGGGTCACCAGGGCAGCTGAATGGGCTACCGCCGCGCCGGCGATCCCGTACGCGGGGATGAGCCATAGGTTCAGGCCGACATTCACCAGCAGAGCCAAGGCATTGTTGACGAGGCTGGTCCGGCTCCGGCCGGCCATGAGCAGGACGACGTCGACGGAGCCGGCAGCAGTTGCCAAGAGCATGGTCACCGCGAGCACCACGGTGACCGTCTCGCCCGCCTCGGCGTATGACGGCCCGAAAAGCATCAGGTAGATCGGGGCGGCAACGGCGGCGACGATGTATACCGGCCACGAGAGGACCATGATCCAGCCAGTCGAAACCTGGAAGGCGTGTTCGGCCGAACGCGCGTCATCCTCCGCCAGCAGTCGGCTCAGTCTCGGCTGGAGCACCTGTTGGACCGCCTGGACGCCCAGCTGCCCCAGAATGACGAAGCGCGTCGCAGCCGTGTAGATCGCCGCCTCCGCAGGGGACCGCATGACAGCCACGAGGATGATGTCGATCCGCTGAAGGCCGATCTGGCAAAGTCGTGCCACGGCCCGGGGCCAGGTGTAGCTCCAGAACTCACGGCTGACCGCCGTTCCGTCTCCGGCGCCGATTGGTGCGTTCTCGGCCGTCACGTGTTGGGCGCGCTGCCGACGCAAGATGACGAGAACCACCAACGCGGCAGCGACTGTAGAGATCAGGTACGGCGCGCCCCACGCGAGCGTCATTGCCGTGAGGCCGGCACCGGCGCCCAGCACAGCAACCACGGCCAGCGGCTGAACCGCCGAACGCCCGAACTTGTCGATCACCACAGTGGGGCCCATGAAGCCGAACGCTCTCGTCGCGGACAGCAGGCTGTCGCTCAGCACTGCGAAGGGCAGCAGAACTGCGACAGCACGGAGGGCGCTCGCCACGTCGGCTGCCTGATCGGATCCGCTGATCAGCTGTGCTGCCCAGCCGGCGAATGCGAAGAGCAACAGCCCACACGCGCATGCGGCGCCGAGCACCGGCCAAAGGGCGACCTTGAGGTAGCGCGGCGCCTCGTGCCGCCGATTTAGCACCTCGAGGCGAGGAAGGTAGCGCGCCAGCCCCGTGTCGGCGCCCAGCAGCGCTGCTCCTTCAAGCAGGAGGAAAAGCGATGTGACGGCGAAGAACGAACCGGCCAGGTCCTCCGGAGCGTTCCGAGTTATGAGCGCCACCAAGGCGAAGCCGGCCAACGAGGCGACTGCCGCGCCGACCAGATTGACCGCAGCGCCTCGAGCTAGATGGGCGATGTGCGCGCCCGCAGGTGCGGCAGAGGTCACGCTGGAGGTCGTGCTGGACGTCATTGAGGGAAGGACGCGTGGCGGGTGTCTGAAGGACCACCCGTGCCGGTCACGGGGTCGTGACTCTCGCTGCCCGCGGCAGGCTGTGCCGCCGTCGTGCGTTCGGGCCGGAGGGGCCGCGGTAGCAGCCGGCCGATGAGACCACGAACGCCGGCCGCACGAGTGGGTCCGACAAGGACGGTGCCCAGCAGCGTGGACCTGCCACCTGTCAGCTCCTGGAGGGCACTTTGAAGCTGTCGGCGCGCAGTCCGGCGGAGGGGTACCTCGAGCACGACGCAGTCGGCTAGCGACACCAGTGCCTGACCATCGGCAGTGGACACCGGTGGAGCCGTCACCAGCACCGCGTCGTAGCGGGATCGCAGCTGCGCAAGGGTCTCACGCATGGCGTCGCTGAGGAGCCGGTCGGCGGCCTCGATGGGCTGGCGACCGATTCCCAAGAAGTCGAAGCCGCCGGCCGTGGACCGCACGGCAGCCGTTGCCTTCAGCTGACCAAGGATCACCTCGGACAGGCCATCCACGGAATCCGACGGAGCCAACACGCCACTGGGTCCACCCTCCGGACACCCGTCGACGAGCACCACGCGGGTGCCTGACCGAACGAGCGCACTCGCGAGGAGCAGCGGTGACTGAGCAGCATGGTTTCGTCCGGTAGCCGTGACAACCAGGACCCCTGGAGGATGTGGAGCCTGTGCCAGCACGGCTGTGCGCAGCCGCCGGTAGTCCTCACTGACGTCTGCGCCTTCTGCGGAGACGAGCATCGATGTCGGTCGCGAGTCGACCTGGGCCAGCACTGGTGCGCCGATTTGCTCGACGTCCTGCCGGTCGCGCACCCGGTGGTTGCTCCGCTCGCGAGCCAGGGCCACGCCGAACCCGAGAAGGGCCCCAGCAATCGCTCCGACGAGGACGTAGAGGCCGGTCGTCCGGCTGGCATCGCCGGCCTGTCGGGCCGCTGGGGTGATGACCTGCCCGGGGTCGATCGGAGTTGCCGTCAGCTGGTTCACCTGCTGGTCGAGCTCAGCTACCTGTGTCACCAGCGCGTTGACGCGCTCGGTGAGGAAGGCGCGTTGCGAGGCCGTCGGAGGTGTAGCCGCCAACTCGGCCGTCGCGTTCTGCAGGTCCTGCTCAGCGGCGGCGCGCTGCTCGTCGACGCGGGCGAGTCGGTCGTCGACAAGCTTCTGTGCTCTCGCCGCGCGATGCGCGAGGTAGGACTCGGCGAAGGCCTGCGCCCGCGCGCGGGCCTCCTCGGCGTCGTTGGACTGGTAGGCGATGTCGAGCACCTGGGTATTGACCGGCACCGACACGGAGACGCCATCGAGCAGGGCGAGTGTGTCGACAGAGGCCCCGACTTCCGCCTTGGCAAGCTCGGCGACGGCATCCGTCCGGACAAGCTGCGCCTCAGTCTCGAGGTTGATCAGCTGCTCGCCACGGCCGGACGGGGTGAAGGGGTTTCCCTCCAGAGGGTTGACGAGGATCGTCGCTGTGCTCGAATAGGACACCGGCCGATTGGCCGCGAAGAGGTAGCCCAAAGTCGCACCCACGAGTGCCAGCAGCACCAGCAGCTTGACATGCCGGCGAGCCGCATCGCCGACAAGTGTCGGGCGGACCTCACCGTCGAGATCGAGCGTCATGTCACCCCCCCAAAGCCCCCTCGTGCACAACAACTGCGCCAAATGTAACCCGGTGATTGACGTCGCGGTGCTTCATTGAGAAACGCAGCATCAGATGCCCCGGCCTCGCGAGTTGGCCAGACGAAGCAGCCACTCCGGCCGCACGACACCGCTCGCCACCAGCAGGGCGAGGTAGGCCCGACGCTCACGCCAATCCAGGCGCGCAGAGCGGAACGCCCATCGGGCTGCCTCACCTCGGCGACCCAACGCTCCCAGGGCGAACGCCTTGCGGCCGTAGAGCCGGGCCAGCCCGGCGTTGGACGAGGACAGGATGGGATGCTTGGCCAGCCCGTAGTCGATCGCATCGACGATCGACTGCCAGCGATGCGCAAAGAAGGATTGAGAGCCCCAGAGCACGCGCACGAGCGGGCGCTCGACGACATCGACGGGGCCATGCTGCAGAGCTCGGAGCATCCAGTCGAAGTCCTCGCCGTAGCTGCCTGGGATCTCCTCGTCGACGAGGCCGATGGCTCCCTCGAAGGCCGTGCGGCGGACAATCACGGTCGAGGGATGGGCAGCCATGATGCGTCGCGCGGCAACCGTCTGAAGGTTCATGTCTGCTGCTCGAGGAATCCGCTCGACCGATCGGTCGCGGTAACTAACCTCGATGCCGGCGACGACCACGTCATGACCTGTCCGCGAGAGAACGTCGACCTGCGCCTCGAGCTTGTCGGGGTACCACGCGTCGTCGTCGTCGCAGAACGCGATGAGTTCACCGCTGCTCGCCAAGGCGCCGGCATTCCGGGCCCCCGCCAACCCTGCCGTCCGACCGTTAGTGATCACTCGGACGACACGATCCTCGAGGTTCTGTTCGATGCTGCGGTCGGGTTCCGTCCCGTCGAACACGACCACGCATTCCACGTGTCCTTGATATGTCTGACGCACCACGGCCGAGACTGCCTTGCGCAGCAACTCAAGCCGGTCCCTGGTGGCAATCACTACGGACACTGTGGGCCAAGCGGTCATCGGATGGCTCTCTGGCGCGAACTGTGGCTCGATCATGGGTGCACCACCAGGTCGGCCGTGAGCGCTGCTGGGTGGTCCATCGTCGTCGCGATGCGCCAGATCCGTCGAAGGTTCACTGCGGCCGCCAAAGCGTAGAAGCAACAGGCAATGTAGAGACCGGCCACCATCCACGACCGGAGTCCGATCATGGGCAGCAGTCCGAGGACGAGGATCTCGAGCTCCACGCCGTACGGGATCTGCATCATCCCTTTCCGAGCCGTCCAACGGCGCCAGCCTGCGAGGAACGGCAGCGGCGGGAGCTGTCCACCTGCTCCGCCGTCACCCACGCCGGCCTGGGCCGCCGCTCCCTTGCGGTAAGCCAAGCTCCACGTGTACACGCAGAACAGCACGAGCAGGACGGTCGGAAGCCATGCCGGCGCCGCCGCAACGTCCACTACGTACAGGCCGAGGCAGGCGAAGCTTGCCGAGATCGTGGTTACGTCGACCGCCAGGTCGTACGCCGCCCCTACCTCGCTCGATGACCCCTGTGCCCGGGCGATTCGCCCGTCCAGACAATCTATGTAGAAGCGCAGCACGAACAGCAGGCCTCCAAGTCGGGTCCACCCGACTAGCAGGCAGGCGGCGGCGAACGTCCCCACGGCCGCCGCGACCGTCGTCACACGGTTAGGCGTCACCCAGGGTTGCCTGGCAAGCGGGCCTTCGAGCGGCCGGAGTACCGGGTCGACGAAGAGCCGCACGAAGATTGCTTCCACCGACTTGCTGTGGTCTTCTCCCTGCTCGGTCACACGAGCACCTCCTCTGTTGGACGCGGTTGCGAGGCGTCCGGTCTCTTGCGGGCAGAGTCCAACACGACGCCACCGATCCGGAGGTGGAGCCGTGCAAGCGTCCTGGCGGCTCGTCGCAGCGTCGCCACAGTCGTCCGTCGCGCAGCGACGACCAGCACGGCCGAGTCGACATGGGCGATCGCCGGATGCATCAGCACGTCATCGAGCCGGGCCGCCGACACTAAGACGGTGTCCCCAGTCAGGGAGGCCGTGCGAATGAGGTCGTTGGTCCCGGTGTCATCGGTGTCGAGCGACAGGACTTGCAGCGAAGGACGGATTCGGGCGAGGACCGTGGCCAGGGACTCCACGGTTTCGTCACGGAGCCGCAGACCCAACCCCGCGACGAGGATCACCGGGCCGCCTTCCCGCGCCAGGGGAGCGAGCTGCTTCATGGACTCGGCACTGCTCGCGTCGACCGTCGGGACCGTTCCCATCATCGCCAGTTCGACCGATCGCGAGCCCCGGACCCGCAGGAGCTGCCCGTCTGCGGCGCGCGCGACGACGATTGCCAGCAGCAGCCCGAGCACCGCTCCGGACATGACGGGGACCTGCCTATTCTGGTCGAGAGGTCGCTGCGGATAGTTGGCGGCGCTGACGACCTCACCGGACTGCACGGCGTTGTTCTGCAACTCGGTGAGCTGGAACTGCAAGTTCCGAATCTCGGTGAACAACGCAACGCGGCGCTGTCGTGATACGTCGCGTTCGGTCGAGCCCGCCGGCAGCTGTTGGGCGTATGAGCGAAGGCTCTCAAGCTCCTGTCGTAGGAGCTGAACGCGTGCACGTGTGGCTTCGATGAGCAGCCGGCGTTGCTCGTTGAGGAGCTGCTGTCTGGTGACGAGGTATGTCTCGGCCACGGCTTCGGCGCCGAGCTGCGCATCTGCCGGGCTCGTTGCACGGAACGTGATCCGCAAGAGCTGGGTGTTCGCCGGGGCTGTGATGGCGATGGCGTCGGCCAGACCTTCCTCCGATACGTTCAGCACACCGGAGAGCCGTTTGAGGACTGCCTCACTGGTGACCAGCCGCGCCTCGGTATCTGGGGTGACGGACCTCGGGACGACCTCGGTGCCCGGTGGGACCACACGGATAGGGATCGGCGGGGCGAGAACGCGGACGCGCGACTCATACACCGGCGCGGAGGTGAACGTGAGGGCCAACCCCGACAAGAGTCCCAGGAGCGTGCAGCCTGCCAGCAGCGCAAGGTGGCGGCGCAGCGGGCTCAGATAGGACTTGAGCGGTAAGGAGTCGGGCGGCCGGGACGGCCCTGTGAAACCGCGCATGTGTCTGCCGATCATGCGTGGCTCCAGGCGGTTGAGGCGAGCCCCGCCGCGATGTCCACCCGATCGCCCTGACCTCCGAACGAGCTGACCAGGGTGGCGAGACTCCTGTCGGCCGTGCCACGCAGTGGTGGTCCGGCAGGCTCCTGTGCGGCCAGCAGGTAGCGGGAGACGAGCTCGGCAAGGTACGCCGCCACAACAGACTCCGGACCCTTCGCCCGGATGTCGGTCTGTGTGAGCCAGTCCCCGCCTTCCCGGACCAGGCTCTCCAGAGCCGCGTCCACACCGCGCCTTCCGGACAGGGACTGCCACCGGTAGTGGAGCAGGTCGAAACCGACGGGGACGCAGGCGTCGAAGCGCTCCCAGTCCCAAAGATGCACCATGCCCTTGACCACGGACATGTTCCACGGAGTCCAGTCACCGTGCCATGCGCCGACTGTGATGTGCTGCTCCCCGTACCGTTCCTCCACCGCGTCGAGCGCGTGATCGAACAGCTCTCGCCGCATGGGCTCGTGCACGCGTGCGGCGTCGCCGCGCAGGCGACGCCAGAAAGCCGTTCCGCCAAGCGGCGTATGCGGCCCTAAGGTTGTGCGTGCCACTTCCCGCATCGCGGCCACCGGCGACCGGCGGCGTGACATCCCCACGCGAGGGCTGGTGGGCAGTGCCGTCATGCAGAGCAGGTCTAGGCCTCGCCACGTCCGCAACGTCAACAGCTGTGGGGTCCGGACGTTCAGATACAGACGCGACGAGACGACCTCAAGGGCCGCGGCCTCCCGGCGGACGAGCGCCTTCGACATCTCGTTCTCGCCGATCTTCACGTAGCCGATCGGTGAGCCGTCTCGAGCGAACACCGCCAGGACGGGCTTGCGATTGGCTCGTGGAGGACCGATTCCAAGGCTGACAAGAACCTGCTGACCGTAGACCTCCGACAGGACGGTTTCCACCTCGTCGGCCGGGTCTGCCCCGGCGGGCCAGCTGACCGCCAACCGGTCCAGCGGCAACGCGTCGAGCAGGCCAGTGCGCAGAACTGTGGCGATGACGGCGCGGGTCACCCGCTCCGTCGGTCGTAGGGCAGTGCTGTAGCGGCGAACCGATGCAGCAGCGGCCCTGGGGCTGCCTGCAGGGGTCAGGAGCCGAGGGCGGCGCGCGTCGGGCACCAACAGAAACTCTCGCCTGTTGGCTGAGGTCTTGCCCAGGCCTGCTCGACGCAGCACGTGGACTTGGGTACCGGGTGGCCACAGCTGTCCCGCCGCCTCGACGAGGCCGGCGACCGCGGGGGTCGGCGAATCGCTCATGCGGTTGCCCTTGACCGGTGCATGAGCCCGACCGCGATCATGACCGTGAACAGCGGTGGACCCAGCGTGTCGTAGATGACCAGCTGGACGGCAAAGAAGAGAAGAATGCAGATGCCGATCAGCTCGTTGGTCGTCTGCCCGCGGATATGCGCCGCGAACCTCCGCACGAAAAACGCGAGGAAGAACAAGGTCCCCAGCAGGCCCTGCGCAAAGATCACCAGCCAGAGATGGCCTTGAGTGCCAAGCGGGGGAACGCCGCAGGCCGGGCAGTCGCTCGTGGATCCGCCGGCAATGGAGGAGAAGCTGCCCTGCGGGTCCCGTGTCGTGCCAAAACCGAGGACGGGCGAGCCGGTCGCGGTGCTTTCCACCGTCAGCGCCAGCAGTTGCGCCCGGCGGTCGTTGCTGTGCGCGTTATCCAGCCGCTGCTGAAACAGGTCATTCAGAGGAGATGCGACGAACAGCGCTGAAGCCAGGACGAGGCCGACCACCGCCGCCTGTACGGCCCAGAGCTTGCCCATCAGTGCGAGGCGGACCACTGCGTAGACCGCCCCGAGCGCAAGACACGCCCAAAGCCCGCGGTTCAGCGAATAGACGACCGGGATGGTTGCAACGAGGAGGACACCAGGCGCCAAGAAGCGGCGCCATCCCGCATCCTTCCCGAACCAGGAGATGAGAAAGAAGGGCAGAAACATCGCCAGGTTGCTGCCCCAGCTGTTCGCAAATGCGAATGGCGCGATTGGGCGCGCTTCCTCAAAGTCCAGGAATGTCTGGGCCTTCGCAGCCTGCGGATGGATCAACGAGCGGATGTACTCGTTCGACGACAGTCCCCGCGGGAGAAGCATTTCCATGAGAGAGCGAATCTCGAAGGTCGGCGCCAGGTACCCCAGGAGCCCGCCCATCGCGGTGACGACGAACATCCACCCGAGGAGCCGCCACATCGTACGGTCGGAAAGGTCCTTCTTCGGTGTGTTGCAGACAAACAGCAGTGCGACGGTGGCAGCGAGGTACCAGAGCAGACGGTAGGTGAAAACCATCAGGCGGCCGCCGCCGTCGCCGCCCGGGACAGCGCCCGGAGCGTCCACCCAGAGCATGAACACTCCGGCGACCACCCACAGCAGGAAAAGCAGCCAGAAGCCGAAACCCCGCGGGACGACGAGCCGCGGACGGTGGACAAGCTGCAAGGCCATGGCACCTGCCATGGCCAGGAACATGATGTTGGCGAGCCCGAGGATCCACCAGAGGGGGAAGCCCACGAAGAGCACGACCAGAGGCCACGCTGCGGGCAGCCGGGTCCTGGGTCGGCGGGTCGTCCGCAGTTGATCTTCTCCACGGCGGGCCCGAGGGCGCTCGGAGCGCAGCACGTCAGTGCCCACGGCTGCCCCCCGGTGTGTGTGTGCCCAACCCCCACTAACCGGATCAGGATAGGTCGTCTCGTGGGCCGCCGAACCCGAATTGGGTATGTCGAGCCGGTCGACCGCGCGGGGCTCCCACTCAAGTCGAATGGCGTCGGTGGTCGCTGACAGTGGCGGCGCGCTCGCTCTGGGCACGCACTGCCGGTTTCCTCGCCGTGGCGCCCTTCTGCGGCTGCGAAAGCCCACCAGGGTCATATTTGGCAGGGCACATCCGACATATACGCAGGGTAACGACCTTTGCCCTTTCTCATCTCCCGTGCTTTGCTGGCGCGCAACTTCGCGGTTGTTGTGAAGGGGGGACTGCAGCCGTACCGCCCTCAGGGGCGGATGACACTGCGGGAGCCCCTCTTGGTGACAGAACATGCACGCGGACGGACCGAGTCTGGTCGGCATCGCCGAAAGGCCCGAAAAGGGCACCGGGGTGCACTCGCAATGGCAGCGGCCGCGCTTTCTGTCACCACTGTCGCCGCCGGGACGACGGTGGTCGGCGCTGTGGACGACCTCCCCGATGTGGGCATCGAGCTGGTGCGTAACGGCACCTTCGAGTCCGGGCTCAGCGGCTGGCGGACCAACGACGCGGCCAACCAGGCGCTGGGCCTGTCAACCCCGGGGCTGCAATCGCAACACGCCGGGCGAATCTCGTCGTTGTCCGGGGGCAACGCCGTGCTGAATGACAAGGCCAACACGGTGACGTCCGCCGACGACCGCCTGCAGTACACCGTCACGGCCCTGCTCAGGGCCACGTCGACCTCGGTGAACGGCCACCTTCGGGTGCGGGAGACCGAAGAAGGCGCGCCGGCGCGGAGCCACGCCCAGTACTTCACCGTTCGACCCGGCGCGTGGCAGGCGGTTTCCTTCACCTTCGTTCCCGTGGTCGATGGCTCGACGTTCGACCTCAACGTGGTCGCCTACAACATTCCGCTCTCCTCAGGACTGGAGATCGACAACGTCTCCATGGTCGCGTCGGAGAAGGGGACGCCACCGGTCGTCAGCCCGACACCATCGGTGAGCTCGCCGACGCCTACGCCGTCGACCACGTCTCCGTCGCCGACCACTTCTCCGTCGCCGACGACGTCTCCGCGCCGACGACGTCTCCGTCTCCGACCACGTCTCCGTCGCCGACGCCGTCGTCCTCGACACCGACGGCAACCCCTTCCACGCCACCGTCGGGGCCTACCCAGCCTGGAGCGTTCACGATCACCGCGCGTGGGATTCCCTCCGGTGGCACGTTCTTCGGCTCTGCCTTCGGCTCGAACTCGGATCCGGCGCCACGTGAACAGCTGGCTGGAGAAGGGCTCGGTGTGCGTAGGACCTTCTGGCGTGCCGACCAGGTCAACTCGGCCGTCGCCACCGCCGCGGGGGACCTGCGAGCAGGACGACTTCCCTGGATCAGCTTCAAGCTTCCCGCTTCGTGGAACGAGATGGCGGCCGGCGCGGGCGACGCGTGGGCTCGCGACCTGACGAGCGACCTCAATGCCATCAACGGGCCGGTTTGGGTGGCCTTCCACCATGAGCCCGAGGGCGACGGCGATCTCAAGCAGTGGACGGCGATGCAGCGCAGGCTCTCCGGGATCGTCCGCGGCGGCGCCGACAACGTTGCGTTCACGATCATCGTCACTGGCTGGAACCAGTTCTACTCCGGAGTGCCTGAGTACTCGCTGGAGGCGCTGTGGCCCGGCGACGGCATCGTCGATGTCGTCGGGATGGATACGTACAACCGCTATGGGGAAGTCAAGGACGGCGATCGGAACGACAACTTCACGGAGCTCAAGGTCTACTACGCGAAGATGAAAGCCTTCGCCGACGCGCACGACGTCGCGTGGGGTGTGGCCGAAACCGGATACACGGACGAGGCGGCGACTAGGGACGCTGCCTGGTTGATGCGGGCGTACCAAGACATGAAAGCCATGGGAGGTGTCGCCCTCACCTACTTCGACACGATTCTCAACAGCAATGCCAACTGGCAGCTGAGCACACCTGCGAAGCAGCAGGCCTTCGTCCAGACGCTACGGGCCTCGGACAAGCTGGCAGACGCGAGGTAGGGGTCAGCCCGGCTCGGGGCCGAGCCAGCCGCCGCGCCGGAGGTATCCGACGATGTCTGCAAGGCAGGCCTCGACGGTGCGGTCGGCCGTGTCGACGGTGATCTCCGCGTCTTCGGGTGCCTCGTAAGGATCTGAGACACCGGTGAAAGCGGGGATCGCTCCGGCTCGGGCACGTGCGTAGAGGCCCTTGCGGTCCCTGGCCTCGCACACGTCGACCGGGGTGGCCACGTGGACGAGCACAAAGTCTCCGACCTCGCTGACCATGCGGCGTACATCTGCGCGAGTGTCGGCGTACGGCGCGATCGGCGCACAGATCGCGATGCCGCCATGGCGCGTGATCTCGGCCGCGACCCAGCCGATGCGACGGACGTTGAGGTCCCGGTCATGGCGGGAGAACCCCAGGCCGGCCGAGAGCAGATGGCGGACCTCGTCGCCGTCGAGCAAGCTGACAGTGCGGCTACCTTGGTCGCGCAGGTAGGCGACCAGCCCCTCCGCGAGGGTCGACTTGCCCGAGCCGCTGAGACCGGTGAACAAGATGGTGAGCCCGCGTCGCACGCGAGGCGGACGCCACTGTCGGAGCACGGCGAGCTCAGCCGCCGGTACGACATCCGCCGGCGGCGCTATGCCCGTGTCGAGCGAGTGCAGCAGTTGCGCCGTCTCGTGGGGCGCATCGGGCAGGCCGACGACGGTTATCGGCAAGGTGTCGGTTGTTGGTGGCCCGCCCACCACCGCCAAGTGCGTGGCCCCGAGGTTCTTCGCCACATGCGCGCGAAGAACCAGATCGTCCCCGGCATCACGCCGCGCGGCAAACGGGACGCGGACGAAGCTCCAACCAGTCTCGCGTGCCACCGCCTCACTGAGGTGGAGCAGGGACCAGGGTGGGAGCTCCCCCTCACCGGTGACACTTGTGGCGATGAGCAGCACGTCACTGTCCAGGTCTGCAGCAGCCTCTGCCAACGCCGCGATCTGCCTGGTGAGAAGGGGCCCACGGACGAAGGCGGCTATCCGGGCGCGGCCGGTGCCGGCGACCCGGCCGGAAGCCGCCAAATCCGCCAGCTCTGTTGCGCCTGCCGAGAGGGGAATCACGGGCCCGGAGAGCCTGATCTTTCCCGTGCCTTCCACGAGGGCCGTGCTCTCGACGTGCACGCGGCAGCTGACAACCCCTTGCCTATCTGCCACGTCCAAGATGCCGACAGCGCAAGCGGCCTCGCCCACATCCGGCGGGACGTCGAGCACGACCGGCGCCGTGCCGATGAAGGACATGAGCGGCGACAACAATCCGGAGGCAAGGAGTTCGGCATCCCCTCGCAGGGCGTCTGGTGCCGACCAGACGGGAACTGCTTCCGGATGGGCTCTCTGTGTCATCACATCCTCTGACTCGGTCTCCGCCGCGACCGTGACCCGCATCTTCTCATGCTGGTCCGGCCCGGTGCCGGCCAGCGAAGAATCCACTTGCTGCGACTTCCGCTATTCCGCCCCTGGCCACCTGTGTGCGCCCATTACGCTGCGCTGCAGAGCATTGGGGGGAGTCAATGGTCGACGTCAACGCGGCTTCACGCCCGGCGTGGCCGGACATTCTGCGTGTGCCCGTCGCGGATCTCTCGATGGCTGCGGTCGTCGAGCTCGTGCGCACCTGGTTGGTCTCAGAGGATCAGCACCTGGCGATCGGTGTCAACGCCCACGTGGTCAACCTGGCCCGCCGTGACAGCGACTTCGCCGCTGCGCTGGCGTACAGCTCGTTGAACTATCCCGACGGTCAGTCAATAGTGTGGGCGGCCCGCACTCTCGGCTACACCATCCCCGAGCGGGTGGCGACGACCGATCTCGTGTGGCCGTTGGTCTCGATGGCCGCCGATGAGGGAGCCGGCGTGTTCCTGTTCGGTGGCCGCCCGGGGGTGGCCGACCGCGCTGCGGAGCGACTGCTCGCCGTGGAGCCGAAGCTGGTCGTCTCCGGAACCAGTCACGGATATATCGGGGAGTACGAGCAGGACGCTCTGGTCGACCGGATCAATGACTCGGGTGCAAGGCTGCTGTTTGTTGGGTTGGGCAATCCGCGACAGGAAGCCTGGGCCCTCGAACACATGCCCAACCTGAAGGCTCGAGCGGTTCTCACCTGTGGTGGCCTGCTCGACTGGGTTGCCGGCGACGTGCCGCGCCCACCCGCTTGGGTGCCGAAGGCCGGGTTGGAGTGGGGCTGGCGGCTGTGGCTCGAGCCGCGACGCCTGGCTCGCCGCTACCTGATCGGTAACCCGGTGTTCGTCAGCCGGCTTGCCATGGAAGTCGTACGTCGGACGGCTCGTAGCGCTTTGACTCCGGAGCGTATACAGATGCGTTAGCGGGATTTCGTAAAGCCGCCAAGAGTCGCAAGGAACAGTTGTAATGTCGCAAACGGGGTCGGCGGGGGTCGTCCTCGCGTGGGGTATCTGGGGGGACTGTGTCTCAAATGTTGGATCGGCCTGCTCGAGGCCGCCGTCGAATCCTATCCGTCGTCCTGGCAGTCCTGACTGGGCTGGCACCCGCGTTCGCCATCGCGGCCGTGTCGGCGCCGGCTGCCACCGCGGCTCCGGGCGAGATCTCCTTCGTGGATGCTGCCAGCACGGCAGGTAACCGGACCACCCACGTGGTGCGGGTGCCGGCAGCTGTGCAGGCGGGCGACGTCCTGCTGTTGGCGATCACCACGAACTCCACGACGTCCACCATTGACAACGCCGTACCCGGCTGGACTCTGCTCGAGTCCCGCGACGGGAACGGCGTTCGCAGTCGCCTGTGGAGCAAGGTCGCCGTGGTCACCGACGCCGGCACCAACGTCACCGCGACGACGAGCGCGGCCGCCAAGTCGGTGATCACCGTGGCGGGCTACCGCAGCAGCGGCGAGGTGCCTACCGTGTCCGCCTCCGAGGTCGGGGGCTCGGACGCGTCCGGAACCAGCCACACGACGCCGGCCGTGGCCGTGGGCGGAGCCGGGTCCTGGCTGGTGAGCGTCTGGGCCGAGAAGTCCTCGACCGACACCACCTGGTCGCTACCCGGGACCGAAACCCTGCGCAGCCAGGCCGCCTCCACCGGTTCCGGCAAGGTGAGCGCGGTGTTCGCCGACTCGAACGCCGACGTGCCGGAGGGCACGGCGACCGGCCGCACCGCCACCACGAGCACGTCGGTGTCCCGCAGCAGCATGTTCTCGGTGGTGATCTCAGCGGGCGAGGTAGTGAACGACCCGCCGGTCGCCTCGTTCGAGGCCAGCTGCGATGGGCTGGACTGCGAGTTTGACGCCTCCGGGTCGTCCGACCCCGAGGGCGACGACCTGACCTACGCGTGGGCCTTCGGCGACGGCGGCACGAGTACTGGCCAGCCCAGCCAGCACACCTATGCCTCCGGCGGCCAGCGCACCGTCACGCTGACCGTGAGCGACGGGGAGCACACCGCGCAGACCACCCGCCAGGTCAACCCGGCGCAGACCGTGTCGCCCGGCACCATCTCCTACGTCGGCTCCGCGAGCACGGCCGACAACCGGCAAAGCCACTCAGTGACCATCCCCGCGGGCGTGAAGCCCGGTGACCGGCTGGTGCTCTTCCTCACGCTCAACTCCACGGCTGTCTCGATCGACGCGACACTGCCCGGGTGGACCCAGATCCAGACCCGCGACGGCAACGGCATCCGCGGCCGCGCCTGGACCAGGAGCGCCACCAAGGCGGACGCCGGCAGCGTGGTCAACATCGCCAGCAGCGGCTACGTGAAGTCGGTGATGAGCGTCGCGGCCTACCGCAGCACCGGCCCATCAGTGATCTCAGCCTCCGCGATCCGCGGGGTCGATTCTTCGGCGACAAGCCACACAACCCCGGCCACCACGGCGGCGCGCGGCAACTCCTGGCTGGTCAGCGTGTTTAGTGAGAAGTCCTCGACCGCCACCACCTGGACGCTCCCGGGCACCGTGACAGCCCGGACCCAGGACGCGTCCACCGGCACCGGCAAGGTCAGCTCGGTTCTCGGCGACTCCGCGGGCGCGGTCCCGGTCGGCGCCGTAGCCGGCCGCACCGCCACGACCAGCACCTCCGTCTCCCGCTCGGTGCTTCTCTCGGTGGTCATCGACCCCGGCGTTGACGCGTCGCAGACCAACGAGGCGCCGGTGGCTGTGTTCAGCACCGGCTGCGCGGGACTCACCTGCGAGTTCGACGCGAACCACTCCTACGACCTCGACGAAGACGCGCTGACCTACGCCTGGAACTTCGGCGACGGGCAGACGGGCACCGGGGTCAACCCCGAGCACACCTACGCCAGCGCAGGCACCCGCACGGTCACCCTTACCGTCAACGACGGAAACGGGCACACCGCCACGGCGACCAGCACCGCCACCTCGGCCGCCCCGAACCTGCCGCCCGGCCACACCCGCCTGGTGCCAGACGCGCCGCGGACCAACCAGCCCACCATCACGGACGGTGAGATCTGGGACATCGAGGTCGTGGGCCAGCGGGTCTACGTGGCGGGCAGCTTCACCTCGATCCGCCAGCCCAACAACGGCGCGATCATCAACCAGGCCGGCCTCGCGGCGTACAACTGGAACACCGGACAGGTCGACACCGCATTCCGACCGGTCCTCGGCAACGGCGGCGTGACCGCGATCGAGGCCTCGCCGGACGGAACCCGGCTCTACATCTCCGGCGACTTCGGCACGGTCAACGGCCTGAGCCGCAAGGCGATCGCCCGGCTCAGCCCGACCACGGGCGCGCCGGTCGAGGCGTTCACCGCCAACGCCAACGGGAAGATCTTCGAGCTCGCCGTGACGAACGACGCGGTGTACGCCGGCGGTCGGTTCTCCACGATCAACAATGTGCCGCGCGGGGCTCTGGTCAAGCTGGACCCGCTGACGGGCGCGGTGAAGCCGGAGTTCGTCAACAACATCACCGGCGGCATCGGAACCAACGGCGAGCTGGCGGTGCAGCGGCTCAAGCTGACCAACGATGAGGGCCGGCTGCTGGTGGTGCACACCGGGCGGCAGGTGAACGGGCAGGATCGCTACGGCGTGGCCATCATCAACACCCGCACCAACAAGCTGACGCCGTGGAAGACCACGCTGTGGGAGGACAACCTGCAGTTCGTCGGCGGCATCCAGCGTGCCTACGGCGGCGACGTGTCGCCGGACGGCACCCAGTTCGTCGTCAGCAGCGGCTCCGGCGGCGACCGACCGCCGATCAACGACACCGTGATCGTCTTCAACATGAACAACGACTCCGATGCCGAGCCGGTGTGGATCTCCCGGCACTTCGACTCGGTCTACTCCGCCACCTGGACCGAGCAGGCCATCTACATCGGTGGCCACTTCCAGTGGGCAGAGTCGGCCACCGCGCCGATCCCGTGGCCGGGCCTGGACGACGAGGGCTACGGCACCGGGCAGGGGCTGTCCGCGTACGCACTCGGTGACGCGGTCGTGAAGCGGTTCCACCTGGCCGCGCTGGACCCGGTGGACGGTCACGGTCTCGAGTGGTTCGCCGCGTCGAACTCCTACGAGGGTGACAAGCACATCGAGGCCACGCCGCGCGGGCTGTTCGTCGGGGGCGACGGGAACACCAAGGGCGGCTTCAACGTCGGCCGGATCGCGTTCTTCGACTTCAACTCGGTGGCCGCGCAGAACGGCACGCAGACCGAGATCACCGACCCGATCGAGGGCCGGATCAAGCCGACGGACGAGCTGTTCGAGATCACCGGCACGGCGAACGCCGCTGGCGGCATCCAGCGGGTCGAGCTGGAGATCATGGACCGCAACAACAACCGCTACCTCAGCGACGACCTGACCACTTGGGGCACCACGGCGTTGAACACGTTCGACGCTACGCTCGACCCAGGCACGGGTCCGTCGCGCACGTGGCGACTGCCGCTGACCATCTCGGGGAACCGCGAGCTGATCGTGCGCGCCCGTGCGGTCGCGGTCAACAACACCGCCGACAACACCAAGGCGGCCAAGAAGTTCGAGACGTTCAGCATGGCTGACCAGCCGCCGAACACGAGTGTCAACGGACCGAACAGCCCGGTGAACGCGCTCACGTTCACGATCACCGGTTCGGCGACCGACGACTTCGGGGTCAACTCGGTGAGCTTCACTATGCGGGACACCCAGGGCCGCTACCTACAGGACGACGGCACCACGTCGGGCACCTTCAACACCTTCCAGGTGGACCCGGACGTGGTGGGCGCGCTCAGCACCACCTGGTCCTACGAGATCACCGTCCCCTACGAGGACGAGTGGTGGGCGCAGGCCCGGGCCAGCGACACCGCGGGCCAGTCCGACTTGGACACCGCGGACCGCAGGTGGATCGTGGCTGAGAACGGCCAGGCGCCCACGGTAAGGATCAACCAGCCTGTATCGATGGTGCCGCCGGTGGCCGTTCCGGCAGTCGTGGTGGCGCCCGGGAGCTCGATAACGTTCTCGGGCACGGCATCCGACGATGAGCAGCTCAACATCGTTGAGATCACGCTGCGCAACAACACCACGGGGGAGCGGTTGGCTGCCGATGGCAGCTGGGGCACCAATGTGATCGCCGGCTCCTACCGGGTCTCGCCGGTCAACCTCAACCAGGCCAACTTCAACTGGAGCTACACGACGCCGTTCAACCTCACGCCCGGCAGCTACAGCTTCACGGTCTCGGCCGAGGACCAGATCGGACTGGGTACGTCGTCGGCCAACCAGGGCCGGCTGACGATCAACGCCCAGATCCCCGGCGACCTACCGCCAGATGGACGGCTGAACGTGACCGGCACGGTGCCCGGCGGCCAGGTGCTGCACCTGGACCTGGCTGGGACGGCGACGGACGACCACGGCGTCGCCCAGGTCAAGGTGGCCCTCGAAGAGGACGACACCGGCCGCTACCTGCAGCCCGACGGCTCGCTGGCTGCCGCGTTCGCGACAGTCACCGCGACGCTGGCCAACCCGGGAGCGACGAGCACGACGTGGACGCTGCCGATCAACCTGCCGATCCAGGGCGACTGGAGAATCACGGCATATGCCTTCGACAGTTCGGGCCAGCAGGACACGTCGACCACAGGCGCGACGGCTCGCTACCCGATCTACCCGGGTGACCAGCCGCCGGTGCTCAACGAGGGGCTGCTGCTGCCGTCCGAGGGTGCGGTGTTCCCCGACGGCAAGATCTTCGTCAGCGGGCGCGCCGAGGACGACCAGGCGATGCAGGAGGTCGAGGTTGGGATCGTCAACGCGGCGGGGCAGTACATGAGCTCGTCGGGGACGTTCACCAGCACCACCGCGAGCTGGCGCACGGCGTTCCTCAACAGCCCAGGTACCCCGGGGTCGAACTTCTCCTACACCACACCGGTGATTCCGCCGGGCGCCTACACGGTGCGAGTGCGGGCGATCGACCAGCACGACTTCGTGACGCTTGTGCCTTACGAGCGGCACGTGACGGTGACGCATCCCGAGGGCAACCTGCCACCGGTCCCGAGCTTCACCGTGTCGTGTATCGACAACAAGTGCACGTACGACGCCCGTGGATCCACGGATGAGAACACGCCGACGCTGACGTACACGTGGAACTTCGGTAACGGGACCGGCTCTGGGCCGCTGCCCACCCGGACCTACACGGCCGCCAACACCTACACGGTGGTACTGACCGCGCGTGACGAGTGGGGGCTAACCGCGACGGCAACGCAGATGGTGACGATCGTCGAGCCACCGAGCAACGTCGCGCCCAACCCGGTATTCAACACACCGGCATGTGCCAACCTCAGTTGCAACTTCTCCGGGGTGGGCTCGGCGGATCCCAACGTCGGCGACACCTTCACCTACAAGTGGAACTGGGGTGACGGCACTGCCGACAGCACGTCGACGTCGCCGTCGCACACCTTCGCGGTCGCGGGCACCTACACGGTCACGCTGACCACGACCGACGGGTGGGGCAAGTTCAACAGCATCCCCCGGCAGGTGACTGTTCCGACGCCCTAACGAGTACGCCCACCGCCCAGTCGCGACGTCGAGTCGCGGCTGGGCGGTGTTGCGTCTTCGCTCCGACGGCACGGTATCCGTCTTGGGGGAGCAACCGAGAAGGGACTGCTCGGTCTACGCTTAACGGCCGCGTCAGGACCTGGGGGCACAACCTGAGTGGCCAGCTCGGCGACGGCACGACGACCAACAGGACACGCGCCGTCTCCGTGCCTGAGGTGACCGGGCGGCCAAGTCCGGCGGAGGTGGCTCGGAGTTACACCGTGATCCTGGTCGGCACCGGACGGCACGGCTCCCGGGACGCGGACGGAGAGATCACCAGCTATCCCTGGAACTTTGGTGATCTCAGTGGCGATGACGGGGTGTCGGCGTCGCACTCCCTACCCTCGCCTGCCCGGCCTACGACGCGACGCTCACCGTGAATGATGATTGCGGGGCAGGATGACTCAAGCAGGTGGCAGAACCCACCGTCCAGGCGATCGCCTTGCCGGACGCTGTGGCGGCGACACCCGTGGACGGGGCTACTGGGCCGGCAGCGAGGTTCGCCGGTTTGCCGGTCACGCTCGAGAGCAGGCCTCCGCCCGAGCCCACCGTGCCCATCCGCGGCCGAACCGACTGCGGCAGCGTCCACGAGTGTGGTGCGCTGGGTCTTGTCGGCCTCAACACTGCAAGACTGTGGAGCCGCTCGTGGCGACCGTTGTCGCTGGTGCGATGAGAGAGCTCGCCGAGGCGGCCGTCTCGTTGACCGAGGCGGACGCCGTGACTCCGCGCCCCTGGTGGGCGACGACCGCATGTTCGTCTTGCGGATTGCATCCAGAGTCACCCTGCACGGTCGCGCCCGCCATTCCAGCAGTCGCCGAGCGGCCGAAGACCCGGAAGCGCACGTCGGCGCCGTCGGACACGGTCCCCGCAATGTCCAGCCCCCGGGTCCCGTGAGGGTGGCAGCGCGTTGGTGGTCATGATCAGCACGAGTCGGTCGCCGGCTGACAAGGCCGTCGGCAGCGTGACAGTTTGAGGCGCTTAGGTCCGAGCCGCACTCGGGGTCAGAAGCTACGACTGCAACATCCGACTTGGAGGTAGCCATGAACGAGGACACTGACAAAGACTTGGCTATTCGCCATGGCTCCTACGCGAGCTATTCAACCGAAGACGATCCTGTCTTCGAGCATTACGGAGACGGCTCCGCCGAGGAGGTGGATCGCCTGCTCGACAAATATGCCGCAAAAGGTACTCGCGTCCTGGATTTGGGATGCGGGGCTGGTTTCACATTGTCTCGGCTGGCACCGCACGTTGCCGAGATCTGGGGATTTGACCTGGATCGGGAATTGCTGAGTGCCGCGCAGCAACGCGTCACCAAACTGGGTCTCAAAAATGCCAAGTTGGTGTTGGGCAACGTGGCGATTGCCGATGAGGTAGGGCAACTCCCCGAGAACACGTTCGATCTGGTGCTCAGCCGGCGTGGGCCGAATGTCAATGGTGACGTATTGCGCACACTCGAGCCGGATGCATTCATCGTGCAAGAGTTGGCTCTTGGCACGCTTGGACTACAGCCACTGTTTGGGCGCGCGCCGTTCCTGCCGCACGTTGGCTCCAATCCGCATGGCCTCATCGAGCAGTATGCGTGGCTGGGCTTCCTTCCAGTCAGCGTCAAGGACTATTTCTATGACGCGTTCTATCGTGACGCCGAGCATCTCAGTCACGATCTAGGAGACAACATGCTCGGGAATTGGATGATGCCCGATGCACCCTACGACGAGGCGCGTGATCGCGCCGCGCTCGACTTGTACGTCCGTTACAACACGACGTCGCGTGGAATCAGAGTCACGCATCATCGCAGCGTGTATCTGTTCCGACGTGCGACCATTCACCGCTTTCCGGCCATCCCGGAAGCAAGGCCTTTGTACTAGGACTACAGCCTCGGGCCAGTGAAACCGGCGGCCTCGAGGACCTTTGGTCGGCTCCCTCCGAACCGGGTGCGTCGCTTCCACGGTCTGCAGATGGCTGCAACTCTGTCAACCACTTGTGGGAATGCTTGGGACGGGATAACACCGGCTACGACGGACTGGACTATGAAGGAGCCCGCTGTGGCCGATAACGGTGAGGACCAGGTCCTGAACGCCGACGAGGCAGCCGAGCTGCTGCGCGTCTATGTCCAGACCGTCCTCAAGGAGAGCCGGGAGGCCACCTGCCCGGCACCAAGGTCGGCCGCGAGTGGCGCCACAGCCGGCGCGCCCTCATGAACCACCTCGCCCGGTACGTCCGCGAGCCCGCCGTGGCGGCCGAGCCGGACGAGGTCGAGGAAGCGCGACCGGCGAAGCGGCGCCGCGCCAGCGAGTAGTTGGGGTCAGTCGTGCTGAGGGTCGCAGCAGTCGCTGCGCTACCCGTCGCGGTCCTGTCGACCGTGGCCCTCCCGCTGCCCGGCGCATCCGACGACGCGCTGTCCGACGGCTGCCTCGTCGCTGCTGGTGAGCAGAAGGACGAGCAGCTCGACGCCGCCCAACTCGCGAACGCGCGCATCATCACCGGCGTCGGCACACAACTCGGCCTGCCGACCCGCGCCGCGGTAATTCCAGCCCCCGGGTCCCGTGAGGGTGGCAGCGCGTTGGTGGTCATGATCAGCACGAGTCGGTCGCCGGCTGACACCGCCGTCGGCAGCGTGACACCGGGTTTGGCGGATTCGATGTCCGAAGAGGATGCCGCTCGGAAGGCGATGCTTGCCGGCGGCGCTGTGTCCGCGGTGAGCTCAACGAGATGGCCGTCCGCTTCACGCGGGCGCACAGGTGTCGACGGCACACCAAAACTGACCCCTTGAGGTATCGCGGGTTCTAGAACCCGCGTGCTGTCCGAAGACCGTGCGCGCTCAACCATTGCCCCCGGCCGGTTTGGTGGCCCGAGGCGATGGTTTGGCGCGCACGGTCGCGGGTCGTGCGGGTTCCGACACGCTCAACCCACGGAATGCCGAGGAGACCCAGTCTTCATCCGCCGGCGATATAGGTGGGACGACAAACAGCGAGGTGCAAGACGGCGCTATCGCCGCTGCTTGCACCTCGCTCAGTTGTCGGGAGCCGCGGGACGCGTCAGCCCTGAGGCTTCGGCAGGACCATGGTCCACATCGTTGCCTTGGACGAGGCCGAGTTGGCGGTCGCGACCAGGCCGGTCACGGGGCCGTCAACCGACACGACTGCATCGGCCACCAGCGTGCTCACCCGACCACCTCCGGTCCCGAACCCCGACGAGCGGACGGTGACTCCCGCAGGAGCGGTCCACGCCGTCGTCGCGGAGGACTTCTCAGCCCAGTAGGAGAGGACCAGGTCGCCAGCGACAGCAGCCGCACTCGACGGAGTGGTGTGATCGGCTCGTGCGACCGTTTCTGCTGCGGAGAGGAACTGGACGTTGGCGGCGTCCACACCGCGGTATGCCAGGACGGTCAGATCTCCCTTGGCGATCGCGGGAAGGGTGACACCGATAGTGGTTCCGGCGGCGGCCGCTGTCGCAGTGGCCTTCCACAACACGGTTGCGCTGTCCCCAGCCACCTGCGTGCCGAGCCGCTGCCAGGAGAGCGAGCCAGTCGGGTCCGGAACGGCGAGGTCGGATCTCGCGAGTGCGAGTGCCAGCACCATGGTGTCGCCAGCGGCTACCTGTGCAGGCACGGTAACCGAGTACGACGCCGAATTGGCCCCGGTGCGGGCAGTACTCACGAAGGTCGGGTCCGGGACGAAGGGAGCGACGGACACGGACCGGGTAGTCGATACGGACGCCCCCTCGTTGTCTGTGACCGTAAGAGTGACCACATAGTTGCCAGCTGCCTCGTACGCATGCGTCTGCGTTGTGCCCGAGGCTGTCGGCGTGCCGTCACCGAAGTCCCAGATGGCGCTGGCCACCGGGCCTCCGCCGTCCGTCGAGGCGGACCCGTCGAGGAAACAGGTGAGTGCGTCACAGCTGGCGGTGAAGGAGGCGACCGGAGCGATGTCCGGGCTCACTGTCGTGGTCTTGATGGCGCTGGCGCCAGCGCCATCGGTGACCGTCAGCGAGACGCTGCGGGTCCCCTCGGTCTCGTAGACGTGGGAAACCACCGGTCCACTGCCTATCGTGCCGTCACCGAAGTCCCACGCGACCGACGCGAGAGCCCCTTCGCCGTCGAACGATCCGGCAGCGGAGAAGTAACAGGTCCCGCCTTCGCACACGGAGGTCAGGGCAGCCGTGGGACCAAGGTCGCGAGGAGTGCCGCCGGCTGCAGCCACAAGGGTTGTCGAGTTGGCGGTCCAGGTGACTCCATCGATAAGTGGCCCACTGACCGTTGACGCTGTGTCCGCGACAAAGGCGCCGTTGCTGAAGCCGATCTTGCGGAGGTTCCCGTCGCTCTGCCCCCAATAGAACGTGTCGTTGGCGAGGAAGCCGCCGCGCACGGCGGACGTCGTGATCCCTGTGACGTTGCCGGACGACTGGAACCGCTGAGCACCGACGATGCCGCTCTGCGGTGTGAACCCACGCCAGAACAGGCCCGTCGTGCCCGACAACGTGAAGTAGAGCCGACCACGGTCATAGCTCATCGACGTCATGGCCTTGACCTCGTTGGCGAAGTCGGTGAGGCCATTGGGGGCAAGGACAGACGCGGGGCCGAAGGTCGTCCCGTCGAACGTCTGCGCGGTGACGGTCCCGTTCGACCAGGCGGCGTAGAGCCTGCCGTCGATCATCATCGTCGCCTTGACGTTCCGCCATGCGTAGCCACCGGCGTCCACGGGCGTGGATTCGCCGGCGGAGGATCCGGTAAAGCCACGGGTGAGTCCGGAGTCGGATAGGGCCTGACCCAGCTGGACGACCGTGCCTGGCAGCGCGCCCGTGTAGCCGGGTGGGATGCTCGTGCCAGTGGCGATCGGGAAGTGCGCGAGCTTTCCGTGGAACTCCCAACGTCCGACCCGGTCGGTGTCGTTGCCCATCCAGAGGCCGGTGTCGGTGACAAGCAGGTCGAAGACGCCCACTCCCTTGTCGCGGCCGGGGTTCCACGTCAGGGGGATTCCGTTGGCGGGATCGAGCGCCGCCAAACCCTCCCGGTCGACCGCACCCTGACCCCGTCTGTCAGCGGCGAACGGGTTGTTCCACCAGCGGAAGTGACCACCAACATAGACGGCGGACCTGGTGACGGCGACCGCATAGGTAGTGTCGCCGCCGGTGTAGGCCACCCAGTCCGGCTGCAGGTTGGGCTCTTGAGGGCCCAGCGGCCACCGGCTTGCGGAGTCGCAGAGCTTCGCCGTGCCCCCGTAGGCGCCTGTTGTGGTGATGACGAAGAACCCGCCATCGGGCGAGATGTCGATGTCGCGCATGTAGGAGTCAAAGGAGAGCGAGCAGGTAGCCGCGAACCGGGCCGTGTGCCAGCTCGACAGACGCGCCTTCGTTCCGAGGAGGTCGATGACGGCGATCTGCGGTCGCGAAGCGCCATCGACAGCGGTGAAATTGCCTATGGCCACCAGCTTGCTGCCGTCCGGCGAGATGTCGATCTTGGCGACGAGGGTCACTCCGAAGTTCTGCTGACCGGAGAAGGTCAAGCCCACAAATGGGTCGAAGGCACCAGTCGTGGCGTTGAGCGTCGCCAAGTACCCTTGCGCGACCGAGTCGATCTGCGTCCAGCTTCCCGCGATGAAGAGCCGGTTTCCGACCCGGCGCATGTCCTTCACGCGCCCGTCGAAGGCCGGCACGGTGAAGCCCGACACAGGCGTGCCGTCAGCCAGGTTGAGTCGGGCAAGGCTCTTGGACCGCACACCGTTGACGTTGGCGAACTCGCCGCCCACGTAGACCGACTGCCCGTCCGCCGAAGCCACGAGGGACGAGACCTCACCGTCCGTGCTCGGAGTGAACGTCGTGGAGATCCGGCCGGTGCGGGCGTTGAGCGCGAAGATGTTGGCCCGGTCGAGGAGCACGTTGCTCTCATCGTCGCGCACCTGGCTGAAGGTGCCACCCACGATCAGTGTGTCGCCGACCCGCAGGAGTGCCTTGACGGAGCCGTCGACGACGTGGGGTGTCCAGTTGGAGGGGTCGGCGCTGACCACACCCGTCTGTGGCGGCTGGACCGCGCCTGCCGTCGACATGCCCAGCGCCACCGATAGGAGGGCGACGACCAGTGCGAGAAGGCGAGGTGGATTGCTCCGACCGCCCGATGATCCGCTGGCGCGACTACTGCGCGCGGACGTGTTGTTACGCCGTGAACGGAAATGCATGTTTCCCCCTGCTCGATCCCCGGCGCCCAGCATATAGACGCCAAGTCACGCGCGCGGACGATTCGTCGATCTCGTGCTCACGTCGCCGATCGGCCAAGGCAAGTGTCGAAACGCCGCACAGCGGCAGTTGACTTCAGAGGTGCCAGGCCGCCGGCCTGCCCAACAGATCGGCAAGCCGCTCGTCGAAGGCCACGTAGTGGTCTTGCAGCCTGCGCGCTAGATGCGCAGGGATGCTGCTCGTGGCGTCGTAACCGTTGAGGTGCTTGAAGGACGGCGGATACCACTCGGGAAGCCCAAGGAAGTCGAGCAAACCGCGATAGGACTGCTCCGGCTCCCTCAGATAGCTTTCGCTTTCGACCACGTGCACTCGTTCGGAGCCAAGGGCGTCATAGAGCCTGCTGATCTGGTCGACGTATTCACCACGCTGCACATAGGCGTAGTGCCTGTGGTTGTAGCTGACATATCCCGGTTCCTGGAGCAGCCGTGCGGCTTCGCCAGCCGTGCGCTCCGGCTCGAGGTCGAGGGCTCGCTCGAACGACTCTGCCTCGAAGCCTCGGGCGACCTCGTGTCGGTACGCCGACCAAGCCCTCTCGACTGGGTCGCGGAGCATGACGATGACCTTGACGTCAGGCAGGTCACGGGCGATACGCCCAGCGGCGAGCGGGTGGAACACGTAGTAACCGCTCGCCTCGAAGACGGTGGCCGGACTCTTGGCCGCTTCCGACCGTCTGGCGACACTGCGCACCGTAGGAAAGTGGCCCCGGTACCAGTTCGGGCCCTTGCCGTAGTTGATGTCGAAGTAGTTGACGCCCTTGTGCAGGTTGGGTGACATGACATTGGGATGCGCTTCGAGATCGCGGAACAGCGAAGTCGTCCCGCACCGCTGGGCGCCGGCGAGGATGAAGTCAGGAGTGGCCCTCGATGAGGCAGTCACGACGCCAAGCTGGTGCGACAGTCGGCGTCCGAGTGCCTTGACTTGCGGAGGGGCGCCACGGCGGCGCTCCCACAGAGTGTTCAGGTTTGTGACGCTGCTGCTCATCAGCCATTGCTCCGCATACGCACGTCCATTTCAGCGAACGTACCTGACGGGGAAGTGTGGCGATGGGACAACGACGATTTCCGTCAGGGGCTCGAGTGCTGTGCGACTTCCAGGCGATCAGAGGGCGCCGTAGTGCGGCGCTGGAAGGTCCAGAAGGCCGGGAGTCCGTTTCGCTTGCGCGCCAGCGCCCAGGCGGGGACACCCACGACGATGACAGCCAGGAGGACGATCCCGAGCGTGACGGTGCCGACCCCCAGGAGCTTGAGGCCCGACGCGAGCAGGACGAGGGTCAAGGCCCGTCGCACCACGCCGCCGGGGGCTCCGGCCGACGTACGCGCCCCGATCCACACACCAGGCACCGCACCAATAACGAGGGCGGCGGTCAGGTCCATGCGGAAGTCGCCGAAGAGCAGGTGGGCGAGGGCCGCCGACGCCACCAGCGGTACGGCCTGGACGAGATCGGTGCCCACGAGCGACGAGGCCGACAGCAGCGGGTAGAGCGCCAGCAGGCAGATGATGATGAGCGAGCCTGAGCCGACCGAGGTCATGCCCACGATCACCCCGCCGAGCACGCCGACGAGCAGAGTGGGGATTGGCCGCACCACGATGTCCAGAGCAGTGCGCCCTTGCCGTGGCGCGGACCCCGCCGCGCGGCGCCGAGCGCGGTCGGACATCTGCGCATAGGCCTTCAGGACCAGTGACGCGGCAGCGACGACCAGCGCGAGGCCCAGGAGGAACTTGATCGTGCCCTGCAGGTTTTCGCCGTCGCCGAGGCTTCGAAGCAGCAGCACGCCGACGAAGGCAGCTGGCACGGAACCGGCGCAGAGCCACGCGACCAGGCGCAGGTTGACCGTGCCGCGCCGCAGGTGCACGAGCCCACCGACAGGCTTCATCACCGCGGAAGCGACGAGGTCGCTGGACACGGCCGCAAGCGGCGGGACGCCGAAGAAGAGCACGAGCATAGGGGTCATGAGGGCACCGCCACCCATGCCGGTGAGTCCGACGACGCCACCGACGAAGAAGCCGGCCACGACGAGAGCCCAGTCCACGTCGATCCCCCCATGCCAGCCACGCTCGTCGATTCCGAGGATTCCACAGCGGCTCGGTCAGGGGCGGCGGTTTCGCCGAACGCCCAGCACGCCGGCGGCCACCAGCGCAGCTGCCGCCAGCGCGCCGGCCGCGACCGGCCAGCCGATCGTTGTCGACGCTGAAGGCCGGCTTGCCGGCTGGGTCGTGGTCGGTCGCGCGGTCGGCTCCGGTGAGGGAGCCGCTGCTCCCGTCGACGCACCGGGGGTCGGTGTCGCGCTCGGCGGGGCGGCGCTCTCGCCCAGCGGCATCCGCCACACCGCGCTGCCGACGCCTTCGCTACCCAGCAGCAGGGCCGCACCGTCAGCTGTCGCGGTCATCGACTCGCCGCCGCGCATCCGGGGCAGCTCCATGATCGCCTGCTCGACGCCGCCGGGACGGTCAAACAACCGCACCCGGCTGCTATTGCGCAGAGCGACCCGGCCGTCGGCGAGGAAGGTGCCGTCGGACACCAGCGTCGGTCCCGACCCGACCGGCGTGAACACGTTGTCAGCGTCGGCGACCAGGCGATCCGGCCCCATGTAGACAACCCCACCACCGTCGCGCTTCTCGACGAGGTAGACCCGGTTGGTCGCCGGGTCGACCAGGATCGTCTCGACGTCCGGCAGCCGGCCGTCCGCGTAGGACACCGCGAACTGCTCCGCTTGGGCCGTCCCGGTCACGAGCTCGCGGGGCTCGCTCACCACGTAGACAGTCGGCTGCGGCCGCAACGGCAGGTTGGCCCCGGTGTCGGCGATGAACAGCGCCGGCGCCCCGTCGCTGCCGCGACCCATGGCCAGGCCCTCCCAATCGATGCTGGCCGCGCTGCCAACCTCGATGGTCGCGACGGTGGCTCCGGTCTGGTCGACCGCGAACAGCTGCGCCGGATGCCCACTGTCGTTGTGCGTCCAGACCACGCCAGGGTGTACGACGCTCGCAGCCAGCCCGCTCGACTCGGTAATCGCGGGGTCAGCAAGCCGGAACACCTCCAGCACCGCCACCATTGCCAACGCTGCGACCGCGACCACCCGGTGAGGCTAGCCGGGCCGGCTGTCGGAGCCGCCCCGTACGCTGGAAGTCCACCCCCGGATCTCCAAACCGGGGGCAAACGTGCTGCCCGAAAGGAACCCCATGGGCCTCGGCGGAGTCCTCGACGCCCTGCTCGACGAGACCACGGGCGACCCCGCGCTGCGCGACGCCGTTCGCGACGCGCGGGAGCGCGGCGTGCGGGAACTCGACCTGACCGGGCCCGCCGCGCTCCGGCCGTTCATCGTGGCTGCATTGGTGCGGGCCGCAGGCCGGCCGGTGCTCGCCGTCACGGCGACCGGGCGGGAGGCCGAGGATCTCGTGGCGGCTCTCGACGGGCTGCTGCCGCGGGGATCGGTCGCGGAGTTTCCGGCGTGGGAGACGCTGCCGCACGAGCGGCTGTCTCCACGCTCCGACACCGTCGGACGCCGCCTCGCGGTGCTCCGCCGGCTGGTGCACCCGGAGGACCCCGCCGGAGATGGGGCCAGCGAGCACGGTCCGTTGAAGGTCCTCGTCGCACCCGTCCGCAGCGTGCTGCAGCCCCAGGTCAAGGGGCTCGCCGACCTCGAGCCCGTACGCCTGCGGGTCGGCGACGAGGTGAGCCTCGACGACATCGTGCGGCGGCTGGCGGCCGCGGCCTATACGCGCGTCGACCTCGTCGAGCGGCGAGGAGAGTTCGCGGTGCGCGGCGGCATTGTCGACGTGTTTCCGCCGACCGACGAGCACCCGGTTCGCGTGGAGCTGTGGGGCGACGAGGTCGAGGAGGTCCGCTCGTTCGCCGTCGCCGACCAGCGTTCGCTCGCCCCGCTCGAGGGCGGCCTGTGGGCACCGCCGTGCCGCGAGCTGTTGCTGACGGACGAGGTCAGGGCGCGGGCCCGGGCACTCGCGGCGGCCCACCCCGAGCTGGTCGAGCTGCTCGGCAAGCTCGCCGAGGGCATCGCGGTGGAGGGGATGGAGTCGCTGGCTCCCGTGCTGGTCGACGAGATGGAGCTGCTCCTCGACCTCGTGCCCGCTGACACTCACGTGCTCGTCTGCGACCCCGAGCGCGTCCACGCCCGCGCGCATGACCTGGTGGCCACCAGCCAGGAGTTCCTGGAGGCCTCGTGGGCGGCCGCGGCGGGCGGCGGCCAGTCGCCGATCGACCTCGGCGCGGCGGCCTACCGCTCGCTCGGCGACGTACGCCTGCATGCCCTCGGCCGCGGCCTGTCCTGGTGGAGCATGAGCCCCTTCGGGGTCGACGAGGAGCTGGCGGGCGACCTCGGCGACGAGGCGGGCGTGGAGTCCCGACGGCTGGCGGCCCGCCCCGTCGACTCCTACCGCGGCGACGCCGAGCGGGTCGGGGCCGACCTGCGCGGCGCCCTCGCGGTCGACTGGGCGGTTGTCCTGACCAGCGAGGGGCACGGCTCGGCAAAGCGCCTGGTCGAAGTGCTCTCCGGCGACGGCCTGCCGGCCCGGCTCACCGAGGACCTCCTGGCCGCGCCGGAGCGCGGCGTCCTGCACGTCACGACGGCGACGCTCGCCACCGGCTTCTACGACGACGCCGCTCGGCTCGCGCTGCTCAGCGAGGGCGACCTGACGGGCAAGGGCGGCGTCAGCACCAAGGACATGCGGCGCATGCCCAGCCGCCGCAAAAACATGGTCGACCCGCTGCTGCTGCGACCCGGCGACTACATCGTGCACGACCAGCACGGTGTCGGGCGCTACGTCGAGATGACCCAGCGCACGGTGCAAGGGGCGACAAGGGAATACCTCGTGGTGGAGTACGCGCCCTCGAAGCGAGGTCAACCGGCCGACCGGCTCTACGTACCCACCGACGCACTCGAGCAGGTGACGCGCTACGTCGGCGGCGACGCGCCGACGCTCGACCGCATCGGCGGCTCGGACTGGTCGGCGCGCAAGGCCAGGGCCCGCAAGGCCGTACGTGAGATCGCCGCCGAGCTCATCAAGCTCTACGCGGCGCGACTGGCCGCCCCCGGTTTCGTCTTCGGGCCCGACACGCCGTGGCAGCGCGAGCTGGAGGACGCGTTCCCCTACGTCGAGACCCCCGACCAGCTGACCACGATCGACGAGGTCAAACGCGACATGGAGCGGCCGATCCCCATGGACCGCGTCATCGCCGGCGACGTCGGCTACGGCAAGACCGAGATCGCCGTGCGGGCGGCATTCAAGGCCGTACAAGAAGGCAAGCAGGTCGCGGTGCTCGTGCCCACCACACTGCTCGTGCAACAGCACCAGCAGACGTTCGCCGAGCGCTACGCGGCGTTCCCCGTCGCGGTGCGGGCGCTCTCGCGCTTCCAGTCCGACGCGGAAGCCGAGGCAGTGCTTGCCGGTCTGGCCGAGGGCAGCATCGACGTCGTCATCGGCACGCACCGGCTGCTGTCGGGCAACGTGCGGTTCAAGGACCTCGGGCTGCTTGTCGTCGACGAGGAGCAGCGCTTCGGTGTCGAGCACAAGGAGCAGATCAAGCACCTACGCGCCAATGTCGACGTGCTCACCATGTCGGCGACTCCGATTCCGCGCACGCTGGAGATGTCGATCACCGGCATCCGCGACATGTCGGTGATCCAGACGCCGCCCGAGGAGCGGCACCCGGTGCTCACCTACGTCGGCGGCTACGACGAGAAGCAGGTCGGTGCCGCGATCCGCCGCGAGCTGCTGCGCGAGGGTCAGGTGTTCTTCGTGCACAACCGCGTCGACACGATCGAGCGGGCGGCGGCCAGGCTGCGCGAGCTGCTGCCCGAGGCGCGCATCGTCACCGCGCACGGCCAGATGGGGGAGCACGCGCTGGAGCAGGTCATCCAGGACTTCTGGGAGAGGCGCGCCGACGTCCTCGTCTGCACCACGATCGTCGAGACCGGCCTCGACATCTCCAACGCCAACACACTCATCGTCGACCGGTCCGAGCGGCTCGGCCTGTCGCAGATGCACCAGCTCCGTGGTCGGGTGGGTCGCGGTCGCGAGCGGGCCTACGCCTACTTCTTCTATCCCCGCGACAAGCCCCTCACGGAAGAGGCCTACCAGCGTCTGGCCACGATCGCCCAGCACACCGATCTCGGTGCCGGCATGCAGGTCGCCATGAAAGACCTGGAGATCCGCGGGGCCGGCAACCTGCTCGGAGCCGAGCAGTCGGGCCGCATCGCCGACGTGGGCTTCGATCTCTATGTGCGCATGGTCGGTGAGGCGGTCGAGGAGTTCAAGGGCGAGGCGCCGCCCGACGAACCCGAGGTGCGGATCGACCTCCCGGTCGACGCCCACCTGCCGCACGACTACGTGCCGAGCGAGAGGCTGCGGCTGGAGATCTACCGCCGGCTGTCCGAGGCCGTCAGTGACGCCGCGATCGCGTCCATCAGGGACGAGCTCGACGACCGCTACGGCAACGTGCCCGAGCCCGTGGCCAACCTGCTGGAGGTCGCCCGGTTCCGGGCCTTCGCCCGGCGTGTCGGGCTGCACGAGGTGGTGCAGGCCGGCAACCACATACGGTTCGGGCCGCTCGAGCTCAAGGACTCGCAGCAGGTCCGGCTCGCCCGTCTGTACCCGAAATCGCTGGTGAAGGCTGCGGTGCGTACGATCCTTGTGCCAAGGCCGTCGACCCGAGCGATCGGCGGGCAGCCCGTACGCGACGTCGAGCTGCTGCGCTGGGCTCGCAAGGTGATCGGCGACCTGCTGCTCGACCAAGAGAGGGCCTGAGAGGTAAATGGTGATCCGCATCAACCTCCGGCGCGGCACCGTCGTGGGAATTGCCGTCGGCGCGCTGCTAAGCGCCTCCGCGTGCAGCGGCGGCAACGAGATCGGTGCGGCGGCGGTCGTCGGCGGCGAGCGCATCACGGTGACGTCGGTGCAGGACAAGGTCGCCGACTACCTCGACACCAACCCCGACCCGTCCGGCATCGACACCGGCGCGCTGCAGCGGCGCATCATCCAGCAAGACGTCCGGCACGAGCTGCTGACCGAGGTGGCCGCCGACGAGGGCGTGTCGACCACGGAGGCCGACGTCGACGACTTCCTCGATCAGGTGGCGGAGGCTCAGGGCGGCGACCTGACCCAGTTCAAGCTCGACGAGGGCTTCACTGACGACTCGCTGCGCTCCGCGGTCCACGACGAGCTGTTGCGCAGCGGGCTGGCCGAGCGGCTCGGGTCCGACGAGGCCGTCGAGGAAGCCCTGGTTGCCAAGGCCGACGAGATCGGCGTGACCCTCAACCGGCGCTATGGCACCTGGGAGGGCAACCAGCTGGCCGAGGGCTCGGGCGCGATCGCGTCCGTTCTCGACGAGGCCGCGTCCTAGCCGGGGCGCTGCCCCGCGCACGCATGAGCCGGCTCGTCCTCCTGGTCACCAGTCCCCGGGTAGCCCCTGGGCTGCTGTCGGCTGCCGCGTGGGACGTGCTGCGCTCCGGCCGCGTGCTCGCCGGGTCCGACGCGACACAGCTCGCCGCGGCGCTGTCCGCCGCCGGTATGCAGGTGGAGGTTGCTGCGCCGGACGTACGAGCGCTGCTCTCGCTGGCGCGCAGCGAGTCACGGCCGGTGGTGTGGCTCGTCTCTGCCGCGGGTGATGTCGCGCTGACCGATGGTTTGACCGCCGCAGCGGTGGCCGCGTCGTCGGCGGGCGAGCCGCTGCCCGAGGTGGAGGTGGTGCACGGTTCGTACGACCTGCCGGGCGCGCGGTTCCTCGACCTCGTTGCGTTGATGGACAGGCTGCGGTCGCCTGGCGGGTGTCCATGGGATGCCAAGCAGACGCACGCGTCGCTGGTCACCTACCTTGTCGAGGAGACGTACGAGACGATCGAGGCGATCGAGACCGGCGACGACGTGCACCTGCGCGAGGAGCTGGGCGACCTCCTGCTGCAGGTGGTCTTTCACGCGCGCATCGCGGAAGAGCGGGCGTCCGAGCCGTGGTCGGTCGACGACGTGGCCGGCGGCATCGTCGACAAGCTGGTGCGGCGCCACCCGCACGTGTTCGGCCATGGCGAGGCACCCGACCTGGAGACTCTCGACGCATCGTGGGAGCAGCAGAAGACAGCAGAGAAGGGGCGCGTCTCCTCGATGGAGGGCGTGCCCCTCGCGCTGCCTGCGCTGTCGCTGGCCGCCAAGCTGCTGCACCGGGCCGAGAAGGCCGGCGTGCCCGTCGACGTTCCAGCGGTCGACTTCGAGGGCGACATCGGCGACGCGCTGCTCGGCCTGGTCGTCGCCGCGCGGGCGCGTGGTGTCGATGCCGAGCAGGAGCTGCGGAGCGCGGTGCGCCGGTTCGCGGACGCGGTGCGCGTGGCGGAGGGCGAGCCCTAGCCGTGCGCGCTGCCGACCTGCTGTTCGCCAACGGCCCGGTCTTCACCGGCTCGGCGACCCCGCCGGTGGTCATGGACGTTGCCGTGTCCGGAGACCGGATCGTGGCCCTCGGCGAGGAGGCGCGCGAGATGCACGGCTCCAGCACCGAGGTGGTCGACCTCGCTGGCCGCTTGCTGCTGCCGGGTTTCCAGGATGCTCACTGCCATCCCGTGCAGGGCGGCGCCGAGCGGCTGCACTGCGACCTGTCCACGCTGCACGACAAGGCCGCCTACCTTGCCGCGATCGGCGACTATGCCGCCCGGCACCCAACCTCGCCGTGGGTGATCGGGGCCGGCTGGCAGCTGGCCGCGTTCGCCGGCGGCACGCCGCGAAAGGAGGACCTCGACAGCGTTGTCCCCGATCGGCCCGCCTACCTGCCCAACCGAGACCACCACGGCGCATGGGTCAACAGCCGCGCGCTCGAACTGGCGGGGGTCACCCGTGAGACACCCGATCCGGTAGACGGCCGCATCGAGCGTGACCCGGACGGCGAGCCGACCGGCACGCTGCACGAGGGTGCCGTGGCGCTGCTGTTCCGGGTGCTGCCCGAGGAGACGCTGGACGACCGCATCGCAGCACTCCTCGAAGGCCAGCGTCACCTGCTCGCGCACGGGGTGACGGCATGGCAGGACGCCATCGTCGGCAGCTACCTCGGCCACGCCGACCCTTACGACGCGTACGTCGCGGCCGCTCGCACGGGCCAGCTCGTCGCGCGGGTTCGCGGCGCGCTCTGGTGGGAGCGCGACCGTGGGCTGGAGCAGCTCGACGGGCTCATAGCAGCGTCGCGCCACGACGCCACCCAGCCGCTTCGTCGCCGGAGCGGTCAAGATCATGCTCGACGGCATCGCGGAGAACTTCACCGCCGCGATGATCGACCCTTATCTCGACACCTGCGGCTGTGTGACCGGCAACCGGGGCATCTCGTTCGTCGAGGCGGAGCGGTTGGACACCTACGTCACATCCCTTGATGCTGCGGGCTTCCAGGTGCATGTGCACGCGATCGGCGACCGCGCCGTACGCGTCGCGCTCGACGCGTTCGCGGCAGCCCGTACGGCCAACGGCACCACCACCAACCGGCACCACATCGCCCACCTGCAAGTCGTCCACCCACAAGACGTCCCGCGGTTCGCCGCGCTCGACGTCACCGCCACCGCGCAAGCGCTGTGGGCGCAGCACGAGCCGCAGATGGACGAGCTCACCGTCCCGTTCCTCGGGGCCGACCGGGCAGGCTGGCAGTACCCCTTCGGCGACCTGCATCGTGGCGGAGCCGCCCTTGCCATGGGCAGTGACTGGCCGGTGACGAGCTCCGATCCCTGGCAGGCGGTGCACGTGGCGGTCAACCGGGCGGGCTACGGAGAGGATGCGGACGCGTTCCTGCCGGAGCAGGCGCTCGACCTTGCCACCTCGCTCGCCGCATACACGTCTGGTTCCGCCAGGGTGAACCACCTGGACGAGACCGGTCGGATCGCGCCGGGCTACCTCGCCGACCTCGTCGTCGCGACCGCCGACCCGTTCGCGTTGCCCGTACAGGAGATCGGCTCGGTCGGGGTGGCCCGCACCTATGCCGACGGCGTGCTCGTGCACGAGGCATGACTCTCCGGGTGGCGCATCAGGCCGTGCGGGCATTCGTCGGTAGGCTCGGGCCCGACTAAGAAGCGGAAATCCGACGGCAAGGAGACGCTCCGTGGCGACCATCGAGGCCATCGGCGCGCGCGAGATCCTGGATTCGCGCGGCAACCCCACGGTCGAGGTCGAAGTGGCCCTCGACGACGGCACGATCGCCCGCGCGGCCGTGCCCAGCGGCGCCTCCACCGGTGCTTTCGAGGCCGTCGAGCTGCGCGACGGCGACACCGGCCGCTACCTGGGCAAGGGCGTCGAGAAGGCCGTGCTCGGCGTGCTCGACGACATCGCCCCTGAGCTGCTCGGCTACGAGGCCAGTGAGCAGCGCCTGATCGACGAGCGCATGCTCGACCTCGACGGCACGGCCAACAAGTCGCGGCTCGGCGCCAACGCCATCCTCGGCGTCTCGCTCGCGGTGGCCAAGGCCGCGGCCGAGTCGGCCGAGCTGCCGTTGTTCCGCTACCTGGGCGGGCCCAACGCGCACGTCCTGCCCGTGCCGATGCTCAACATCCTCAACGGCGGCGCGCATGCCGACTCCAACGTCGACGTGCAGGAGTTCATGATCGCCCCGATCGGCGCCGACAGCTTCCGCGAGGCCATCCGCTGGGGTGCCGAGGTCTACCACGCGCTCAAGAGCGTGCTCAAGGAGCGCGGCCTCGCCACCGGCCTCGGCGACGAAGGCGGCTTCGCGCCAAACCTGCCGAGCAACCGCGAGGCACTCGACCTCATTGCTGTCGCCGTCGAGAAGGCAGGGCTCAAGACCGGCACCGACGTCGCGTTCGCTCTCGATGTCGCGGCATCCGAGTTCTTCAAGGACGGGTCGTACGGATTCGAGGGCGCGAGCAAGACCTCCGAGCAGATGGTCGCCTACTACGCCGACCTCCTCTCCGCCTACCCGCTCGTGTCCATCGAGGACCCCCTTGCCGAGGACGACTGGGCGGCCTGGTCCGCACTGACCGCCGAGCTGGGCGACAAGGTGCAGATCGTCGGTGACGACCTGTTCGTCACCAACGTCGAGCGCTTGCAGCGCGGCATCAACGAGTCCGCCGCCAACGCGCTGCTCGTCAAGGTCAACCAGATCGGGTCGCTCACGGAGACCCTTGACGCGGTGACGCTCGCGCATCGCAGCGGCTTTCGCTGCATGATGAGCCACCGATCCGGTGAGACCGAGGACACCACGATCGCCGATCTCGCGGTGGCCACCGACTGCGGGCAGATCAAGAGTGGAGCCCCGGCGCGCTCCGAGCGGGTGGCCAAGTACAACCAGCTGCTGCGCATCGAGGAAGAGATCGACGACGCGGCGCGCTACGCCGGGGCCGGCGCCTTCCCGCGGTTCAAGGTCTGACTCGTGCCGACGCGCCGGGGCACAGGGGGCCGTCCGGGGAGCGGGCCGCAAGGCCGCCGCTCCACCAGCCGGCAGCCCAGCTCCGGCGCCTCGCCACGACCGGCCGCCCGCACCCGGCCCGGGCCGGCCGCCGCAAGCCGGGCAGCGGCCAACGTGGCGGAGTCGCCCGACGACGCCGCGGCGCCAGGGCAGCGACGCTCGTCGTTCACGAGTCGCGCGGCGCTCCTCGCGTTGGTGCTCGTGGTGCTGGCCGTGTCCTATGCCTACCCGCTGCGCACGTGGTTGGAGCAGCGGTCCGACATCGCCGACCTGCGCGCCGAGAGCGCCGACCTCGAAGCCCAGGTTCGCGACCTCGAGGCGCAGGAGGAGCGCTGGGAGGATCCCGCCTACGTGCAGCAGCAGGCCCGCGAGCGGCTGCATTTCGTCCTGCCCGGCGAGCTCGGCTACATCGTGGTCGACGGTGCAGGCGACGAGGTGGGCGCGCTCCCCGAGACCACCGGGGTCGTCGCGCCCGAGGCCACCGGTCATTGGTGGGAGCGGCTCTGGGGGACTGTCGAGACGGCCGGCGCCGAGCCCGCGGTCGACGACGCGGCGCAGCCCTGATGGCCGCTCCGCCACCACCGCCCGACTCGCCGGAGCCCGTGACCGAGCGTGACCACGCGGCGATGCAGTCCCAGCTGGGTCGGCCGGTGCGTGGCGCGGTGTCGGTCGCGCACCGCTGCCCGTGCGGGTTCCCCGACGTCGTCGAGACTTCTCCGCGGCTGCCCGACGGCACGCCGTTCCCGACGCTGTACTACCTCACCTGCCCGCGAGCGACCGGCGCCACGAGCACGCTCGAAGCCAGCGGCATGATGCGTGAGATGACAGAACGCCTGGGCTCCGACGTCGAGTTGGCGCAGCGCTATCGGGCGGCGCACGACCGCTATCTCGCCCGCCGGGAAGCCATCGAGCACGTCGACGAGATCGCCGGTGTCACCGCGGGCGGCATGCCCGACCGCGTCAAGTGCCTGCATGTGCTCGTCGGTCACGCGCTAGCGGCCGGACCCGGTGTCAATCCACTGGGCGACGAGGCGGTGGTGGCGCTGCCCGACTGGTGGGTGGGTGGTCCGTGTGTCACCCCAAGCGGCGGAGGGTCCGCAACGTGACCCGCGTCGCCGCCATCGACTGCGGTACCAACTCGATCCGCCTGCTCGTCGCCGACATCCACGACCGCACGCTGACCGACCTCGACCGCCGCATGGAGATCGTGCGGCTCGGCCAGGGCGTCGACCGCACCGGGCGGCTCGCGCCGAAAGCATTGGACCGTACGTTCGCCGCACTCCGCGTCTACGCCGACCGGATCAACGAGCTCGGCGCGACGCACGTGCGCATGGTTGCCACCAGCGCCACCCGCGACGCCGCCAACAGCGACGAGTTCGTCGCCGGTGTCCAGGACATCCTCGGCGTGCCACCCGACGTGGCGTCGGGCGACGAGGAGGCCCGGCTGTCTTTTGTCGGCGCGACGCGCGACCTCGGCGACGCGCTGCCTTCGCCCTACCTGGTCGTCGACATCGGCGGCGGGTCCACGGAGCTCGTGCTCGGCGACGGCGAGTTGCGCAGCGCCATTTCGGTCGACATCGGCTGTGTACGGCTGACCGAGCGGCACCTGCAGGACGACCCGCCCACTGCGGCGCAGGTCGCCGCCGCGCGGCGCGACATCGAGGTGGCGCTCGACCTTGCGGCACTGACAGTGCCGTTACACGAGACCCGCACTCTCGTCGGGGTCGCGGGCTCAGTGACGACGGTCGGCGGGATCGCACTCGACCTCCCGGCCTACGACCCCGTGGCGATCCACCACTCGCGAGTCGCGGCGCCGGCCGTACGTGCCATCAGCGACCGGCTGCTCGCGCTCGATCACGCAGGGCGGGCGGCCATCCCCGTGATGCACCCGGGGCGCGTCGACGTCATCGCGGCCGGTGCGCTAGTGCTCCGCGCGATCGTCGACCGGGTCGGTGTGCCCGAGGTCGTGGTGAGCGAGCACGACATCCTCGACGGCATCGCCTGGAGCTGTGTCGACTGAGTCGGCTACAGGCCCGGTATTGACGCCCACGCGCACGTGCCCCTATGTTTCGCGAGAGTTGACTGAAAGTTGCGCGCGAATATCGGCTCTCGTTCCGAAAGTTTCGGAATTTCTTAGAGGGAGGCACGCCCGCATGAAGTCCGCACGCATTGCCCTCATCGCCGCCGTCCTCGGGACCAGCACGCTCGTGTGGCTGGCGCCGTCGAGTGCGCCGCTCGGAGGTCGGGCGCCGTCGATCGACCAACCCTTGCGCGACCTCGCCAAGCGCGCCGACCTGTGCATCGGCACCGCGGTTGACATGAATGCCCTGGCGAACGACTCGACCTACCGCGACCGGATCGCCACCGAATTCAACAGCGTGACGGCCGAGAACGTCATGAAGTGGGACACGATCGAGCCGCAGCGCGGACAGCTGAACTTCGGACCGGCGGACGAGCTCGTCGACTTCGCCAGCGCCAACGGCCAGAAGGTCCGCGGGCACACGCTCCTGTGGCACAACCAGCTGCCCGGCTGGCTCACTCAAGGCGTGGCGTCCGGTGAGATCATGTCCGGCGAGTTGCGGGACATCCTCCGCCAGCACGTGACCGACGTGGTGTCGCACTTCAGGGGCAAGATCTTCCAGTGGGACGTGGTCAACGAAGTGATCGACGACAACGCCCAGCTGCGTGACACGATCTGGCTGCAGCAGCTCGGTCCCGGCTACATCGCCGACGTCTTTCGCTGGGCGCACCGGGCCGACCCGAAGGTCAAGCTCTACCTGAACGACTACAACGTCGAGGGCCTTAGCCCCAAGAGCGACGCCTACTACGCGCTCGCCCAGCAGCTGCTCGCCGACCGGATCCCGGTGCACGGCATGGGAATCCAGGGACATCTCGGTGTGCAGTTCGGCTTCTGGCCGGCGCCGATCGTCGCGCAGAACATGCAGCGGTTCCAGGACCTCGGGTTGGAGATCTCGGTGACCGAGGCTGATGTTCGGATGATCATGCCACCGGACACCGTGAAGCTGCAGGCGCAGGCGCAGGGCTACAACACGCTGATGCAGGGCTGCCTGCTCGTCAAGCGATGCACGTCGTTCACCGTGTGGGGTTTCACCGACAAGTACTCGTGGGTGCCCGGCTTCTTCACCGGTGAAGGCGCGGCCAACATCCTCGACGAGAACTTCGGTATCAAGCCTGCCTACCAGGCGCTCCAGGCGACGCTTGCGCTGGGCGGGTAGCCGGCTCAGCTCGCGAGGCGCAGGTCCATGGCCTGTGCCTCCGCGAGCGCCAGCATCTGCAGCGCATCGCGGCGGTTGAGCCGTGCCTCGCGCAGGTCGGCCTCGTGCTGCGGCGTCGGGTCACGCCGGTTGATCGCCTCGAGGGCGGCTTCGACGCGGGCTGCCGCGATGGATCGCGCCCGTGCTCGGTCAATGTCGGTCATTGCACCGACCGGGCCGGTAAGGGTGATGCTCATGGCGTACTCCTCTCTCGCCTTGAATACGAAGCCAACGGCCTTGCGGTTCGGTCCTTGTTGTGAGGAGCCCGCATCGGGTCGCGCTGATACTTGGTGCGTGCTGCTCCCGCATCCCCTGGTCGGCGGACGGTTCACGAGCCCGGTCACGCCCGGCAGTGGGTGGCCGGACGACCCGGCGGCCGTGACGACCCCGGTCGCCGCGGACGCCGAGGACGTACAGCGGCTTGCGGCCGACGCCGACGGCTTGCGCACGCTGACCGCATGCGAGTCCGTGTGCCGGGCGTGCCCGCGGCTGGTCGGATGGCGCGAGGAGGTGGCGACGACGCGGCGGCGAGCCTTCGCCGACCAGCCCTATTGGGGTCGGCCAGTCCCAGGCTGGGGGGACGAACAACCGGAGATCCTGGTGCTCGGGCTGGCACCTGCCGCCCATGGCGGCAACCGGACGGGCCGGATCTTCACCGGGGACCGCAGCGGTGACTGGCTGTTCGCCGCGCTGCACCGTACGGGTCTCGCGACGCAGCCCACCAGCGTCCATGCCGGCGACGGGCTACGGCTGGTCCGCACGCGCGTCGTCGCGGCGGTCCGGTGCGCGCCTCCCGGCAACGCGCCCACCCCGGACGAGCGCGACACCTGCCGGCCCTGGCTCGACCGCGAGGTCGCGCTGGTCCGGCCCACGTTGCGGTCGGTCGTGGCGCTCGGCGCGTTCGCCTGGGCGGCGGCGCTCGGCACGCTGGAACGGGCCGGACTGCCCGTGCAGCGCCCACGGCCGAGGTTCGCGCACGCGGCGGAGGCTCTCCTCGGCGAGGTGCTGCTCATCGGCAGCTATCACCCCAGCCAGCAGAACACCTTCACCGGAAGGCTCACCGAGCCGATGCTCGATGCCGTCCTCGGCAGGGCCGCGGAACACGCTCGTGAAATATTTCACAAGCAGCAGTAGTTTGGATGACATGACTCCTCACATCCTCATCCTCGGCGGAGGCTACGTCGGGCTCTACACCGCGCTGCGCCTGCAGCGGAAGCTGCGTCGCGGTGAGGCCCGAGTCACCATCGTCGACCCGCGTCCGACGATGACCTACCAGCCGTTCCTGCCTGAGGCGGCGGCGGGCTCGCTGGAGCCGCGCCACGTGGTGGTGACGCTGCGCCAGGTTCTCCGCAACGCGCAGATCCGCCGCGGACGGGTCACGGAGATCAACCATGCTGACCGCCGCGTCACGATCACCCCCGTGGTCGGCGAGCCGTACGACCTCACCTATGACCATCTGGTTGTTGCGCTCGGGTCGGTGGCCCGCACCCTCCCCATCCCCGGTCTCGCTGAGAACGGGATCGGCTTCAAGCAGATCGAGGAGGCGATCGCACTGCGCAACCACGTGCTCGACCGCCTCGACCTTGCCGAGTCGATCGATGACAAGGAACTGCGCGAGCGCGCCCTGTCGTTCGTCTTCGTCGGCGGCGGCTACGCCGGCATTGAGGCGCTCGGCGAGCTCGAGGACATGGCGCGCTACGCGACGCGCTACTACGACACGATCGAGCCGTCCGACCTGCGCTTCGTTCTCGTCGAGGCGACGGGCCGCATCCTGCCCGAGGTCGGTGAGGACTTGGGCCGCTATACCGTCGACGAGCTGCGCAAACGGGGCATCGACGTCCACCTCGAGACGCTCCTCGAGTCGTGCGTCGACGGGCATGTGGTGCTCTCCGACGGTACGAGCTTCGAATCCGACACGATCGTCTGGACCGCAGGAGTCAAGGCCAACCCGGTCATCACGAGCTCCGACCTGCCGCTCGACGACAAGGGGAGGGTGAAGACCACGCCCGAGCTCCGCGTTGAGGGCAGCGAGGATGTCTGGAGCGCGGGTGACATCGCGGCGGTGCCCGACCTCACCAGTGACATCCCGGGCGCGACGACCAGTCCGTCCGCGCAGCACGCGGTCCGCCAGGCGCGGCGGCTCGGCGACAACATCGTCGCGGCGCTGCGTGGCGAGCCGTTGAAGGAGTACGAGCACAAGCACGTCGGCTCGGTCGCAAGCCTGGGTCTGCACAAGGGTGTCGCCCAGGTCTACGGCGTTAAGCTCCGCGGCTTCCCCGCGTGGTTCATGCACCGCACCTACCACCTGAGCAGGGTGCCGACCGTCAACCGCCGGGCGCGCATCACGCTCGACTGGACCCTCGCGCTCTTCTTCAAGCGTGAGGTCACGTCACTCGGGCGCATCCACATGCCACGTGAAGAGTTCGAGGCCGCCGCGCGGGGCCGGCCGTGACCCTCCTGGCCGTCACCGTCTTCGGCCATGACAGGCCGGGCATCATCGCCGACGTCACCGCGGTCCTCGCCCACTTGGGGACCAACCTGGAGGACTCGACAATGACGCTGTTGCGTGGGCACTTCGCGATGACGCTTGTCGCGGACTCGCCGCACAGCGCCGCCGACGTGCTGGCGGCACTCGTCCCGCTGACCGCCGACGGCTCGTTGGAGGTGTCCGTACGTGTGGTGCCGCCGGAGCCCGATCCGCAGCACACCGGTGCGCCGTACGTGCTGACCGTCCACGGTGGCGACCGCCCCGGAATCGTCTCGGCCGTCACCAGGACGTTGGCGGCGGTGGGCGGCAACATCACTGACCTGACGACGCGGCTGGCCGGGGATCTCTACGTCATCCTGGCCGAGGTCGACGTGCCGGCCGGCGTGGATGTCGACGCGCTGCACGCCGACCTTCAGGCTGTCGGTGCCTCGCTCGGTGTCGAGGCGCACCTGCGGCCGCAGGACACCGACCTGCTGTGAGTGTCGGCAGGGTCCGCGATGTCGTACGGGCTCCGCACGCCGCACTCGGGAGCCCGTCCGAGCCCGTGGACCCGACGGCCTCGGAGACCGTACAGCTGGCCGCCGACCTGTTGGCCACGATGCGACACTCCCGGGGATGCGTGGGGTTGGCCGCGGCGCAGCTCGGCGTCAACGCGGACCTGTTCGTTGTCGACGTCAGCGGGCACCCAAAGGCCCGCACCGGCCACGGCGCCTTCGCCCTTGCCAACGCCCGCGTGGTCGACGCGAGCCGCAACGAGAAGGCCCGCGAGGGCTGCCTCTCGGTGCCGGACCTCACGGGTGACGTCAAGCGCCCTACACGCATCACCGTGGCAGGGCAGCGGCCGGGCACCGGCGAAGGCGTGATGATCGACGCTGAGGCGTTCGAGGCGCGGGCGCTGCAGCACGAGATCGATCACTGCGCCGGGCTGCTCTTTCTCGACCGGGTTGCGGGCGCGCACGCGCTCTTCCCGCGCAAGGTGTACCTGTAACCTCGCCACCGAACAGCCCCCGTAGCCCAACCGGCAGAGGCAGGCGGCTTAAACCCGCCACAGTGTGGGTTCAAATCCCACCGGGGGCACGAACGGTGCAATTCGCCGGAGATGGGGGAACGAGATCCCTCGATCCATCGTTAGGCTGTACGCAGTCCCCGCATTGCGGGTTCCTTCGGAGGAGTGCCATGCAGAGCAACAACCCGGTGTTCAACCGGAACGAGGGCTTCACCAAGCCGGGTGGCTACGCCACGTTCGACACGGCGCCCCCGACTTCGGGCACGCTCGAGGAGATGTACGCCCAGCCGTCGGCGACCCCGGTCCGCACGGGCCGCATGACCTACGACGACGTCGTCGCCAAGACCGGCATCATGTTCGCGGTCCTGCTCGTCGGCGCGGCGATCGGGTGGCAGGCTCCGGGGCTGTGGTTCGTCGGCATGATCGTCGGGCTCGTCCTGGGTCTGGTCAACTCGTTCAAGCGTGAGCCCAACCCCGCGCTGATGCTGGCCTACGCGGGCTTCGAGGGCCTCTTCGTCGGCGGCATCAGCAAGTACTTCGAGGACGCGTGGGACGGCATCGTCGGCCAGGCGGTCGGTGCGACGCTCGTCCTCTTCGCGGTGGCGCTGGTCGCCTACCGCAGCGGACGCATCCGGGTGACGCCGAAGTTCAAGCGCGGCATGCTCATCGCGCTCGGCGGCTACTTCATCTTCGTGATGATCAACCTGGTGAGCTCGCTGTTCGGCGGCCCGACCGTGTGGGACAACGGCCCGCTCGGCCTGCTCATCGGCGCGTTCGCGATCGGCCTTGCCACGCTGTCACTGGTGCTCGACTTCGACTTCATCGAGCAGGGCGTTCGTAACGGGATGCCGGAGAAGTTCGCCTGGACTGCCGCGTTCGGCCTGATCGTCACGCTGGTGTGGCTCTACATCGAGCTGCTGCGCTTCATCGCCATCCTGCGCGGCGACAACTAGCCATTTCCCCGTACGACATAGACATCGGCACCCTCCGCTTGGAGGGTGCCGATGTCGTCTGTCGCGCTTGAGGTCAGCGGAACGAGCGCTGCGCCTTCTGCATGACGTGCTCGTGCACGATCGCGGAGGCGTGGCCGTGTGCCAGCCCATGCTCGTCGCGCAGCCAACGCACGCGGTCTTCCGTGCGGAGGAACGCCGGTCCGTCGTCCAGTGCCTTGAACCACTCGGGAAGCTCTCGCCCTGTCGCGCCAGGGATGCGGGCAATCAGGTTGCGATGAGTTTCCGGCGAATGGCTCATGGCTGCCTCCGAAGGGGTCGCGAGCACGCCGCGAAAGTGGGCGTGTCATTGAGAGTGCCTGACGCGGCGAGGCTTCACAACCCCTTGCCGTGATCAGCCCGTAATGTGTCGTTCAGGAGAGCCGCTCGAGCACGATGGCCATGCCCTGGCCGCCGCCGACGCACATGGTCTCCAGCCCGAAATGCCCGTCACGGGTCTGCAGGCCGTTGACGAGCGTGGTCATGATGCGGGCGCCCGTAGCACCGAACGGGTGCCCTAGCGCGATGGCTCCGCCGTGCACGTTGAGCCGGTCGAGGTCGACACCGAGGTCGGCGGCGCTGGGCAGCACCTGGGCGGCGAATGCTTCGTTGATCTCGACCAGATCGATGTCGTCAATGGTCAGCCCTGCCGTGGCGAGCGCCCGCCGGGACGCTTCGACCGGGCCCAGCCCCATGATCTCGGGCGAGAGCGCGGAGACGCCCGTTGACACGACACGGGCCAGCGGCGTGAGACCGAGATCGCGGGCTCGCTCATCGCTCATGATGACGACGGCAGCGGCACCGTCGTTGAGCGGCGTGCAGTTGCCAGCCGTGACCGTGCCGTCGGCGCGGAAGGCCGGCTTGAGCGCCGCGACCTTGTCGTAGGTGGTGCCCGGCCGGGGGCCATCGTCCGTGTCCACCACGGTGCTGTCGGCCAGCGTGACCGGCGCGATCTCGCGGGCGAAGAAGCCGTCCTTGATGGCCTGCTCGGCGCGATTCTGGGAGAGCACGCCGAACTCGTCCTGCTCGCGGCGTGACACGCCGCGCAGTCGGGCCACGTGCTCCGCGGTCTGACCCATCTGCACGTAGATGTCCGGCAGCTCGCCGTCCTCGCGCGGGTCGTGCCAGACGTTGTTGGTGTCGGTGTAGGCCTGCGTGCGCGCCTTGGCCGCCGTGAAGCCCGGGTGGTGGACGGCCTCGTCATCGACGCCGGCGCCGCCGAACCCGCCGTACCTGCTGACGCACTCGACGCCCGCGCTCACGAACGCGTGTCCCTCACCGGCCCTAATGGCATGGAACGCCATGCGCGCCGTCTGAACGCTCGACGCGCAGAACCGGTTGACGGTCGAAGCGGGCACGTCGTCGAGCCCGAGCAACACCGCGACGCGACGGGCGACATTGCCGCCTTGCTCGTCCCGTGGCTCGGCGCAGCCGAGGTAGATGTCGTCGAGGCCGTGCGGGTCCAGCGCAGGCACCTTGTCGAGCGCGGCACGGATCACACCGGCGGCGAGGTCGTCGGGTCGCACCGAGCGCAGCGAGCCCTTGCCGGCCCGGCCGATGGGAGTCCGGGCGGTCGCAACGATCACGGCTTCGGGCATGACGGACTCCTGAAAGTTACCGGCGGGTAGCCATCCAACCTACCCGCCCGCGGCCTCCGTGGCCAGGTCGCCGTCGGCCTGCGGGTCGTCGCGCTGCACCGGGCGGGGCAGCGGGAGTCGACGCAGGTGCCGCAGCAGCGCCCACGCACCGTTGCGCACTCCCGCGCCGCCCGATGTCGCCGCGACCTCGGTGCCACCGACGCCGACGGCCTCCACGGCCGCCTCGGCGACGGGGACGGCCGCGCCGGGCTCGGGCACGGCCGGCTCCGCGTCCGCCAGGTCGACGCCGAGCGCGGCAGCGAACGACGGCAGCAGCGTCGCGGCCGCGCGGGCGTAGCCGAACGCGGACGGGTGGAATCGGTCGGCGGAGAACATGTCCTTGGGCGACGCGGCGAACTCGGGCCCGAGCAGCGAGGCCAGCGACACCGTGCGCGCGCCCGCTTCGACAGCACCGACAGTCTGGGCCGCGCCCAGCCGCCGGCTCCAGTGCCGGGCGACGAGGCGAAGCGGGTGGGGGATGGGTTCGACCGTGCCGAGGTCGGGGCAGGTGCCCACCACGACCTCGCAACCGACGGCGCGAAGCCGCGTCACCGCCTCGATGAGATGGCGGACGGAGGTCGCCGGCGCCACTCGGCCCGTGACGTCGTTGGCGCCGATCATGATGAGAGCTGCGTGGGGGGCGGCTTCCAGCGCGCTGTCCACCTGGCCGGCCAAGTCGGCCGACTGGGCGCCGACGACGGCCACGTTGATCAGCCGTACGGGCCGCTCGAGCAGCTCGGAGAGCCCGGCTGCCAGCAGGGCGCCTGGTGTCTCCTCCGGCTCGACGACCCCCAAGCCCGCGGCGCTCGAGTCCCCGAGCACCACGAAGGACAGCTCAGGTCCGAAGCCCCCGCCGTAGACGCCGTCGGCCTGCGGAGCGGACTCGGTCGGGATGCCGATCGTGCGCCTGGCCAGCTTGGCCTCGGCAGCGAGCACGCTGGCCAGCGTGGCGCCGAGCAGGCCAAGGCTGCCGCCGCCATAGGCTGCGGCAGTCGCGATGCGTCGCGCGGTCCCTACGGTCGACATCCGGTGTGGTCCTCCTCACCCCCGTGACAGGCCATGTCCCCCAAGGGACATCATGGTCAACGTTGATGATCTCCGCAGGCGTTCCCCGGGCGCCACTCGTAATCTGCGAGCGCCTACGCTGCCTGGCATGCGCTACGCGGACTCGGTCGTCGACCTCATCGGAAATACCCCCCTCGTCCGGCTCCAGAAGGTCGTGGACGACGTGGCAGGTCTGGTGCTTGCCAAGATCGAGTACGTCAACCCTGGTGGCTCGGTCAAGGACCGGATCGCCGTGCGCATGATCGAGGACGCTGAGGCGACGGGGGCCCTCAAGCCTGGCGGGACCATCGTCGAGCCGACGTCGGGCAACACCGGGGTCGGCCTGGCCCTGGTGGCGCAGCAGAAGGGCTACCGCTGTGTCTTTGTCTGCCCCGACAAGGTGAGTGAGGACAAGCGCAACGTGCTCAAGGCCTACGGCGCTGAGGTCGTCGTCTGCCCGACCGCGGTGCCGCCTGAGCACCCTGACTCCTACTACAGCGTCTCCGACCGCCTCGTCACCGAGATCGACGGAGCCTGGAAGCCCAACCAGTACTCCAACCCCAACAACCCGCTGTCGCACTACGAGACGACCGGACCGGAGATCTGGGAGCAGACCGAAGGCCGGATCACGCATTTCGTGGCCGGAGTCGGCACGGGTGGGACGATCAGCGGCACCGGGCGCTATCTCAAGGACGTGTCGGGGGGCCGGGTGCGCATCGTCGGCGCCGACCCCGAGGGGTCCGTCTACTCGGGCGGCACTGGCCGGCCCTATCTGGTCGAGGGCGTCGGCGAGGACTTCTGGCCGGAGGCCTACGACCGGACCATCTGCGATGAGATCGTTGCCGTCTCCGACCGTGACTCGTTCGCGATGACGCGGCGGCTCGCCCGCGAGGAGGGGCTGCTCGTCGGCGGCTCGTGCGGGATGGCTGCCGTCGCCGCGCAGCGCGTCGCCGCCGCGGCCGGCCCGGACGCAGTCGTCGTGGTGCTGCTGCCCGACAGCGGGCGCGGTTATCTCGGCAAGATCTTCAACGACGAGTGGATGGCGTCGTACGGCTTTCTCGACCACGCGGAGGGCGCCACGGTCGGCGACGTGCTGCGCGGCAAGCAGGGCGAGCTGCCGGCGCTCGTGCACACGCACCCCAACGAGACGGTCGCCGATGCCGTACGGATCCTCCGGGAGTACAGCGTCTCCCAGATGCCGGTCGTCCGGGCCGAGCCGCCGATCATGGCGGCCGAGGTCGCCGGCGCCGTAGTGGAGCGAGACCTGCTCGACGGCCTGTTCAGCGGAAAGGCGCACCTCGCCGACCGCGTCGAGCAGCACATGTCACCGCCGCTGCCATCGGTGGGCGCCGGCGAGCCGATCGAAGCGGCGGTCGAGGCGCTCAGTCATGCCGGTGCGGTGATGGTGCTCGACGAGGGCAAGCCGGTTGGTGTGCTCAGCCGTACGGACGTGCTCGACTTCCTCACTGCCTGACCTCGACCGCTCGTTGTGCCGGCGTCGCTGGGGCGCCCCAGCGTTGCTGGAGCGACAGATTTGCGCCCCTCTGGGCGACCCTCCGTCGGCTAGGCGCCCGCTGAGTCGATCCGCGCGAGGAACTCGAGCACCCGCGCCCACATCAGCTCGGCCTCGGCCGGCTGGTATTCGTCGGCCTTGCTGGGATCGGCGAACAGATGGCCGGAGCCCGGGTAGTCGAACACCCCGGCGACGCCGCCGGCGGCGGTGATGGCCGCGGCCACTGCGTCGTTGGCCTCCTGTTGGCGATTCGGGTCGTCCACGGTGGTGTGGATCTGACCGGGCACACCCTTCGGCCAGGTCAGGCCGATTACCGCCGGGTCGAGTGCACCGCCCATCATCACGACACCGGCGACCGGTGCGCTGTCCGGCGACGTGCTCGGCCATGCCGGCACCGTTGGAGAACCCCATGGTGACAAGCGGCTGCGGCAGATCGGCGGTGGCGTCGACTGCGATCTGCATGAGCGCTGGGAACCCGACCTCGTCGACGTACGCACCGGCAGTCTCGTAGTCGTCGAACACCTTGCCGTCGTATTGATCCACGATGTGTACGTCGTGGCCCGTGCGATCGCAATCGCTCCGCCGCGTCGTGAATGCCTGGTCGGACACCGAGAACCGAGTGGAACAACGCAATCGTCACCATGACGATGACCCTATGGCCGAGGTCTGACAGGCAACCTCAGACCGCGAGCGGGTAGCGCCAACCCTGTCGCCGAGTGGCAGCGGTAGCCGTTGGGGATCTTGTGGAGGTACTGCTGGTGATAGTCCTCGGCGTAGTAGAAGTCGCCGAGCGGCACGATCTCGGTGGCGATCTTGTCGTAACCCGCGCGCGAGAGCACCGGCTGGTAGACCTCGCGCGACGCCTCGGCCGCTTCCTGCTGCTCCGGTGTGGTCGTGTAGATCGCGGACCTGTACTGCGTGCCCACATCGTTGCCCTGCCGCATGACCTGCGTCGGGTCGTGTGATTCCCAGAAGATCTTGAGCAGCTGCTCGAAGGACACCTTCGCCGGGTCATAGACGACGCGTACGGCCTCCGTGTGGCCGGTCGCGCCGGTGCAGACCTCTTCGTACGTCGGATGCGCTGTGTGCCCACCCGCGTAACCGACCGCGGTCGTCCACACTCCGGGGACCTGCCAGAAGATCTCCTCGCCGCCCCAGAAGCAGCCCATCCCAAAGACCACCTCGGCGAAGCCCTCCGGAGCCGGCGCCTCGATCGGCGTGCCAAGCACGGTGTGGGTCGCGGACAGACGGAATGGGCGAGATGCCCGTCCTGGCAACGCCTCGTCTGCAGTCACGAGATCGGGTCTTACGACGATCGAACAGCGCCATGTCACTCACAACTGTCGCTCAGGGCTCGGTGTTCCGCCACGTGCTACCAGTCCTCGATGAAGTACTCCTCGGCAGGTGTGGGCCGCGTCACGAGTGCTGGCGCGCGCCACGCGGCGATCGCGGCAGCCCCGCCGCCCACCAGCGATCCATCCCATGCCGCTGACAGCGCTCTCGGATGTCGACGTGCAGCAGCACCGCCAACTCTCCCACCGCCGCCAGCAACGCGGCCACCGCGACCACGGTGCGGTCTTCGACCGACAATCTCGTACGTTGCATCGCGGCTAGCACCATGCCGACCGCAAGGCCGGGAACGAAGCCCAAGACGATTCGCCAGATCCGGCCGAACGCTCCGGCGACGGTCACCTCGCCGCCAACGCACGATCCGGGCGAGTCAAAACGAGGCCGCGGTCACAAACCCAGCAGATATCCGCAGGCAGCGCCCCAGCCCAGCCCGCTTCCGATGGATCGGATCACGACGTCGCGCCCGAGCCCGGCCAGGCGGCCGCCCTGCTCGATGTTCACTGCCCGCGTCCACGCCTGTGAGGGCATCGATCCCCGCCAGGCTCGACTTCAGCCTGTTCCGGCATCGGTGCGCTCGAGCTGGACGTTCACTTCGTCCCCCAACGACACGCTCGAGGCCTTCAAGCCGCCCGACTTCACTGACCCGGCAGCATCGCAGCCGCTCGCACCGCAAGCGATGCGTTTCCCGCGCCTGAGCCGTCTCCTCTAGAGACAGCCCAGCCGACAGGCGGAGGATGAGGACTGTGAGCACCGTCCAGGACCGACCGATCGGCGCCGACGAGGCCCAGTTCATGAAGGTGGCCCGCGCCGGCGATGCCAGTGGCTTTGCCCTGCTCACGGAGCGGTTCCGGCGCGAGCTGCACGTGCACTGCTACCGCATGCTGGCGTCGTACGACGACGCCCAGGACATGACTCAGGAGACGTTCCTGCGGGCGTGGGCCCGCAGGGAGTCGTTCCAGGGTCGGGCCTCGCTGCGCACCTGGCTGTATCGCATCGCCACCAACGCGTGCCTGGACTTCCTGGACAAGCGCCGTGACCGAGTTCCGCTGCCCGCGGACAACGCTGAAGCGGGGACGGAGGTGCTCTACCTGCAACCCTTCCCGAGCAGTGAGCTCACCCACGACGACCCGCACGAGACCGTTGTCGCCCGGGAGACGATCGAGCTGGCCTTCATCGTGGCCGTGCAGCACCTGCCGCCACGCCAGCGTGCCGTGCTGATCCTGCGCGACGTCCTCGGCTGGCCCGCGAGGAAGCGCCGCGGAGACGCTCGGGCTGACCCTCGCCTCGGCCAACAGCGCATTGCAGCGGGCGCGGGTCACGATGCGCGAGCACCTTCCGGACGGTCGCCTCGACTGGAACGCACGCACCCGCCTCGAGCTGACCGCCGACGAGCGCGCCCTGGTGTCGGCGTACATGGACGCGCACGAGAACCTCGACATCAACGGGCTCGCGTCACTGCTGCGCGAGGACCTGCGCTTCTCGATGCCGCCGAACGCAGGCGTCTTCATCGGGCGCGACGAGAACATCAAGGGTTGGCTCGCGGGCGGCTTCGGCACCGGGGACTACAGCGACTTTCGCTGCCTGGCAACCTCCGCCAACGGCCAGCCCGCGGTTGCGGCCTACGTGCGCCGCCCAGGCGACACCGTCTATCGCGCCTTTGCCATGGACGTGCTGCGCGTCGCTGACGGGCTTGTCGCCGAGATCACGGCTTTCGACGAAGGCTTGTTCCCCGAATTCGGCCTTCCCGACACGCTCGAGTCACTCGGCTGAGCGGCGCCCGCGTCACGCCACGACAGCTCGGGCGAGATCGTCGCGCACGGGTCCGGCGGTTCCGAGCGCGGTCTCGGCGGTCGCCAGCCGGGCGACTGCCGTGGTGAGCGTGTCCTCCGGCAAGGTGTACGGCAGCCGTAGCCACCGGTCGAACCCGCCTTCGGCGCCGAACTGCGCACCCGTCGCGAGCCGTAGCCCCTGCGCTTCCGCGGCCGCCACCAGCGGCCCCGACACTGGGGCGCCGATGTCGCACCAGAGCACCAGGCCACCGCCCGGGACGCGCACCCGCCAGTGGGGTAGCTGCTTGGTCACCGCTGCGACCAGCGCGTCGCGGTGCCGCGCGAGGACCAGCCGCCGCGCCGCAAGGATCGGGTCGGCGTCGGCGAGCAGCCGCGCGACCGTCAACTGCTCAAGCACCGCGGTGCCGTGCTCGTGCAAGGCCCGGCGTGCAGCGATGCGGCGGACGATCTCAGGCGTTGCCCGCAGCCAGCCGACGCCGAGCCCGCCCCAGAACGCCTTGCTCGCCGTGCCGACGTGGATCTGGCCGGCGTCGGGAACGTCGGCGCCCAGCGGGAGCGGCATCTCCTGACCGTCGAGGGGCAGCTCCGCCAGCGTCTCGTCGATGACCACCGGCGTGCGGCTGCGGGCCAGCAGCCGGGCCAGCCGGGTCCGGTCGGCCGGGGGCATGAGCAGGCCCGTGGGGTTGTGGAAGTCAGGGACGAGGTAGGCCAGTCGCGGGCTGGTCTGCCGCAAGGCGGCCGCGAACGCGTCGATGTCCCAGCCGTCCTCCATGAGCGGGACGCCGACGAGCCGCAGGTCGGACCGTCGGGCGAACTCCAGCGCATTGGGGTAGGTGGGGTTCTCGACGAGCAGCCGGTCGCCGGGCTGGGTCAGCGTGGCCATGACGAGGGAGATGGCCTGCTGCGCTCCCGAGGTGATCAGCACCTGGTCGGCGGTCGTCGTCAGGCCGCGCGCGGTGTAGCGCTCGGCGACCGCCGCGCGCAGCGCAGGCATGCCGAGCACCTCGTAGCCGTGGCCGGGCAGGTATCGGGGCAGCTCCGTGAGGGCGTCGACGAACGCGGCGTGCAGCGCCTCTTCGGGTGCGCTGGGCGCGGCACAGGTGAGGTCCATCGCCGTGGCGTCGCCGAACAGGTCGGGAGTGCTCACGCCCGGGACGGGACCGCGCCGCTCCGGCAGCGTCGTCCAGGTGCCCGCACCCTGCCGGCTCTGCGCGAAGCCCGCATCGCGCAGCGTCGCGTACGCCGCCGTCACGGTCGTGCGGCTGACGCCCAGAGCCGGGGCGAGCTCGCGCTCACTCGGCAGCCGCGTCGCCAGGGCCAGCCGGCCGTCGAGCACCAGCTGGCGTAGCCCGGTGGCGAGCTGCGCATAGCCGGGGCCGCGGCCCGCCCGCCAGTTACCGAGCAGTCGGGCCACAGTTGCCGCGTTGACCGAGAGCATGATGCCACTGTGCCACGATTGGCTATGGAGTTAAAGACCAATTCACCGAAGATCCTAGTAGGCCATGTGGACACTGCGTCTTCCAAGACGCCTCACCCAGCTCTACGCCGGACTCCTGCTGTACGGCTTCGCGATGGCCCTGCAGATCGAGGCCACGCTCGGCCTGGATCCCTGGGACGTCTTCCACCAGGGCATCGCCGAGCGCACCGGGTGGAGCTTCGGCACCGTCGTGATCGTCGTGGGTGCGGTCGTCCTGCTGGGCTGGATCCCGCTACGGCAGTGGCCGGGCATCGGCACGGTGTCCAACGTCATCGTCATCGGCCTCGCGGTCGACGCGTCGCTTGCGCTGCTGCCGACCCCGGATGCCATGGCATTGCGGGTGCTCTTCCTGGCCGGCGGCATCGTCTTCATCGGTGTCGCCAGCGCGGCCTACATCGGCGCCCGCCTCGGCCCGGGCCCGCGCGACGGCCTGATGACGGGACTCGTGGCGCGTACGGGCCGGTCGGTGCGGCTGGTCCGCACGCTGCTCGAGGTCTCGGTGCTCGCGATCGGCTGGCTGCTCGGCGGCTCGGTGGGCATCGGCACCGTGGCCTTCGCCCTGCTGATCGGCCCGATCATCCACGTGCTGCTGCCGCTGTTCACTGTGCCTGAGGTCGCCGCGCCGGGCCGACCGGCAGCGGGACCGAGTCGGAGCTCGTGATGGACTCGGCGGCGTGACATGGCCTCGCATCGACGGACTCCGCACACTCGAGCTCGGGTCTCCGGGCCAGCTGCGCCGCGAGCTGAGCTCCCTCGTCCGCGCCGGACGGAAGCGGGCAACGGCTGGGCTGCTGCAGGAGTACGAGATCGAGGGCGAGGCCCTCGAGCAGGTCGGCGAGCGACTCGTGCTCGTCGACGACGACGGGCAGCACGCAGGCGTCATCGAGATCACGCGCGTTGACATCGTGCCGTTCGCCGACGTGACCTGGGAGTTCGCCGACGCCGAGGGCGAGGGCTTTCGCGATGTCGCCGACTGGGCGGACGCGCATCGTCGGTTCTGGCAGCGTGAGTCAGACGTGACCGTCTCCGACGACACCGAGGTCGTCTGCGTATGGTTCCGATACGTGGAGCACGCATTCGAGACCCTCGCCATCCATGCCGGCCAGGAGCCTGACGCGTTGACGGGTGCGGTGGTGCCGCCGATCTACGCGACGAGCACCTACAAGCAGGACGGTGTCGGTGGGCTGCGCGGCGGCTACGAGTACAGCCGCAGCGCCAACCCGACGCGTACGGCACTGGAGGAGTGCCTCGCCGCCCTGGAACGTGGCGTGCGGGGGCTCGCCTTTGCCAGCGGCCTGGCGGCCGAGGACGCGCTTGCTCCGTACGGTCTGCAAGCCCGGCGACCACGTGGTGATCCCGGACGACGCCTACGGCGGCACGTATCGCTTGTTCGCCAAGGTGCTCGAGCCATGGGGTCTCGCATACACGCCCGCGCATGTCGCCGACCTCGACGAGGTCCGCGCGGCCATCCGGCCGGAGACCAAGGCGATCTGGGTCGAGACACCCACCAACCCGCTGCTCACCGTCGCCGACATCAACGCGCTGGCCGACATCGCGCGCGATGCGGGCGCGTTGCTCGTCGTGGACAACACGTTTGCGACGCCATACCTGCAGCAACCGCTCACCCTCGGCGCCGACGTGGTCGTGCACTCGACGACGAAGTACTGCGGCGGTCACTCCGACGTGGTCGGCGGCGCGCTCGTCGCCCGTGATGCCGAGCTGGGGGAGCGGTTGGCGTACCACCAGAACGCCATGGGCGCCGTCGCCGGGCCGTTCGACGCGTTCCTGACGCTGCGGGGGTTGAAGACGCTGGCCGTGCGCATGGACCGGCACTGCGACAACGCCGAGAAGGTCGTCGACATGCTGCGGCACCACCCCAAGGTGACGGAGGTGCTCTACCCGGGGCTCGCCACGCACACGAGCCACGTCGTCGCGTCGCGGCAGATGAAGCGGTTCGGCGGCATGGTGTCGTTCCGCGTTGTGGGTGGCGAGGAGGCGGCGGTCGAGGTGTGCAACCGCGCCGAGGTGTTCACGCTCGGCGAGTCGCTCGGCGGAGTCGAGTCGCTCATCGAGCACCCGGGCCGCATGACGCACGCGAGCGCGGCCGGTTCGCCTCTGGAGGTCCCGGGCGACCTCGTACGGCTGTCCGTCGGCATCGAGCACATCGACGACTTGTTGGCGGACCTGGAGCAGGCGCTGAGCTGAGTGGGCCGGGGCGATCACGTTCACGTGATCGCCCCGGACTGTGCAAGGCCTGCATGACTTGCACAGTCCGGCTGCGCCTACGGAACGTGATCGACCCCGGCCCCGCGCTCACGCGGTGCGCAGAGCGTCGACGGGAGCCAGCCGGGCCGCCCGCACGGCGGGGTAGAGCCCGGCGACGGCACCGAGCACCAGCGCGACACCGGTGCCGCCGGCGATGGCCTCGACGGGGACCACGGTCGGCAGCTCCCGGTAGACCGCGTAGCCGAACGTCACCAGCCCGCCGAGCGCAACCCCGGCCACGCCGCCCATCCCTGCGAGCACCATCGACTCGACCAGGAACTGCCGGCGTACATGGGCCCGCGTCGCACCCAACGCCCGCCGCAGCCCGATCTCGCTGCGCCGTTCGAGCACACCCATGACCATCACGTTGGCGACCCCGACCGCGCCGACGAGCAGCGACACCGCGCCTAGCCCGACGAGCAAGCCGGTCAAGGCGTCCTCGGTGGCGGCCTTCGCGGCCAGTGCGTCGGAGGGTCGCGACACCGACACCGTGTCCGGGTGCTGCGGGTTGACCTGGGCCGGCAGCACGGCACCGACGTCCTCGACGTGGTCCTCAGCTGAGCGCAGGTAGAGCGTCGACGGCTCGCCGGACAGCCCGAGCAGTGTCTCGGCGACGTCGTAGCCCACCAAAGCCGCACGGTCGATCTCCGACGCCAGCGGCACCTCGTCGAGGATGCCGACGACGAGGAACCGGTGCCCACCGATCCACACCGTGACACCTTCGTCGACCGAGTCGATGCCGAGCCGTTCGGCTGCAACCGCACCGAGCACCACTGTTGGATACCGCCCGGTCGCCTCCGTGAGGAATGCTCCCTTGGCCATGGACGCGTCAAGCACGTCAAGCAGGTCGGGGTCGGATGCGACCACCGACAGGCCACCGGTCTGCCGGGCATCCGACCGGTCGCTGCGCAGCACGATCGCCTCGACCGCCGCGGTGGACGACACCGACTGGACGGGCGTGATCCGCGAGGCGGAGTCGACCGCAGTCTCGGGCAGCACGGCCGCGCCGAAGCCGAGCCCCTGGCGTGGCCTCGACGCGCAGCAGGTTGGTGCCCAGCTCGTCCAGGCGACGCAGCAGGTCGGCCTGCGCAGACCGCGAGATGCCGAGCACGGCCACAATCGCGGCGACACCGATCGCGATGCCGAGCGCAGACAGCGTCGCACGCAGAGGTCGCGTGCGGACTCCGTTGAATGCGAGCCGGCCGAGGTCCGCCGGCAGCAGTCGCGACGAAGGCACGTTCATCGGACCGCCACCTCCTCGCGTGCCCGAGTCGAGCTGTCCGAAACGACGAGCCCGTCACGCACCTCGATCTGCCGCGGCAATGAGTCGGCCAGGTCACGGTCATGCGTGATGATGACGACCGTCGTGCCGGCGCGATGGAGCTCGTGCAGCAACATGAGGACCTCGGCTCCGGAGTTCGTGTCGAGGTTGCCCGTCGGCTCGTCGGCGAGCACCACCGTCGGGCTCGCCAGCAGCGCACGTGCTGTTGCGACGCGTTGGTTCTCACCACCAGACAGCTGCTCGGGTGTGTGACCCAGCCGGTGACCCATCCCGAGCCGGCGCAGGATCGCCCGCGCTCGCTTGCGCCGTTCGCCCAGGCGCACGCCGGAGTAGAGCAAGCCCGGTCGCCACGTTGTCGACCGCGGATGTGCCAGGCATCAGGTGGAACGACTGGAACACGAAGCCGATCCGCCTGGCCCGCAGCCCGGCCAGGTCGGCGTCGGACAGCCCCTTCGTCGAGATGCCGTCCACGACCACCTCACCGGATGTAGGCCGGTCGAGCGTGCCCATGACATGCAGCAGGGTTGACTTGCCCGAGCCGGACGGCCCGACGATGGCTGCGAGCTCGCCGCGTCGTATGTCGAGGTCGACGCCGCGGACGACCTCGAGCGAGCCGTACCGCTTGCGTACGTCGCGCAGCGACATGACCACATCGCTGGTCACGACGGCACCACGACCTGCATGCCCTCGGCGAGGCCGTCACCCGTGACCGCGACGCGGCCGCCGGCGTAGGCGCCCGGCTCCACCGCGACCAGTGTCGACTGGCCCGACTCGTCGGCTACCTCGACGGCGTACCCACCCTCGGCCAACGCGACCAGCGCCGTCACCGGCACCGTCAGCGCGCCCGCCGTCACCTGGGTGACGACCTCGACGCTGACCGGCGCGCCCGACACCTGGCCGGCGGCCGCGGCATCGGCGAGCGTGACGGTGACCGGGACGACCGCCGTGCCGTCGGCGTTGGCCTTCGTCGCGCCGATCGAGGCGATCGAGCCATCGACCGTGGTGCCGTCCGGCAGCATGACCGTCGCCGCCGCACCGACCGTCGCGTTGCGCGCCTGGCTCGGTGAGAGCTCCATGGTCACCAACGGGGTCGTCGCGGACGACGCATAGATGGGCGTGTCACCGCCGAGCTTGTCGCCGACGCTTGCCTCGTGCGCACCGACGCGCACGGGTCCCGCGGCGACGGCGAACTCGGCACCGGTCACGACCCCTGTCTCGTCGAGGCCGAGCCGCTCCTGCAGGTCCTCGACGGCCTCGCGTGTCGCGGTGCTGAAGTGCTCGTCGACCGTGAAACCGGATGGCGTGACCCCGAGTGCGACAAGGTTCTCCTCGAGCTGCTTTACGTCTGGGCCGTCGTTGACGCCGTACGCCAGGTCGCGCCACAGCGGCAGCGTGCCGTAGAGCAGCGTCACCGGAAGGTTGTCGACGCGGGCCAGCGTGCTGCCGCGTTCGACAACGGTGGTCTCGGCTGGGAGCCACGTAACCGTGCCGCTGCGTCCCGCGCTCATAGCGCCCGCGTCGGCGTAGGTCAGGGTGCCCGTGACGGCTGCCGTCTCCGACAGGTCCTGCACGGTCACCGGTTCTGTCGTGGTCGAGGTCTCCGTCGCGGTCGGCTCGGCATCATCGCGGGTCATGGCGTACGTGGTGGCGCCCGCTGCAGCGACCACTGCTGCGATGGCCAGGATGACGATGGCCCGGCGACCCCGGTGCCGCGTGTCCGTCGGCTCGTCGTCCGCGGGGTCGTAAGCGTCGATGGACGTGGACTCGTTGCGGATCGTTGTGGTCACGAGTCCTGTCCTCCCCGGGTCGCCATGCGGGCATCACCGAGGATGTCTCCGCACGCCTCCTGGGCGGCCTGGAACTTCGGGTCGTCGGGGTTGATGTCGCCGCCGAGCATCTGCGTCATGCCGCCGCCGGAGAACTTCGGGTCGGGCATGTCGATGCCGTGGTCGCGCATGCACTGGGCGTACTCGAGTGCGGCATCCTGCATGGCCTGGCGTTCTTCCTCGGAGAGCTCTGGCCTCGGGCTGAGGTGCTCGCACGCCTCCATCGCCTGCTGCATCCCGGCGTCGGCCTCGAACCTCGGCGCCTCTCCTGCGTCGGCTCCACCGCTGGGGGCCTCGGCTCGCCGCTCGATCTTGAACATCGGGTTGCCGTCCTCGTCGAACTCGGGGTCGGGGAAGTCGGGCACGCCGTTCTCCCGCATGCATTCGGCGAACGCGAGCGCGCGCTCTTGGGGGTCGGTCGGCGCCTCCTCATCGGAGGCGTCGTCGGCCGTGTCGGTGTTGCCCAGCGTGGCAACGCCGTCCTCGTCGGCCGATGCCGAGCCGCAGGCCGCCAGGGTGACGGCGAGCAGCAGCGTGAGTAGGGGTAGCAGCGCGCCATGGCGCAGTCTGGTTCATGTTCGTCCTCCGGACCATCAGGGTCGGCTCTGGCGACGGAGGGTGTCCCGGACCGGATGTCGACATCCGCGGGGCCGGGACCCTCCGTCGACCAACACCCTCGTCGCGCCGCGTGAGACGTCCTTAGGACCGGACTAAGAGGCTGCTGAGAATTACGCGGGCTCAGCCCTTGAGTGGCACCCGGAGCGTCAGCACGGCGCCGCCGCCCGGACGGTTGCCCGCCTCGACCGTGCCGCCGTGCTGCTCGGCCGCCTGCGCGACGATGGCGAGGCCTAGGCCGGAGCCCTGTCGCTCGCGCGAGCCCTGTCCGCGGAAGAACCGGTCGAACACGCGCGGCAGGTCCGCCGCCGCGATGCCCGGCCCGCGGTCGAGGACGCGCAGCGTCGCAAAGCCGCCGGCATTGCGCATCGACCACCTCGACGGTGCCTCCAGCCGGGACTGACCTGCAGCGCGTTGCGGACCAGGTTGGCCACGGCTCGCTCCAGCGTCGCGGGCCGAACGTTCGCGGTGCCGCCGGCGCCGCGCACCGACACGGTGGCTGCGGGATTGACCCGCCGCGTTCGTGCCACTGCCCGCTCGACGAGGGCGCTCAGATCCGTCTCGCGCAGTGGCTCGGGCTCGACCTCACCGCGGGCCAGGTCGACGACCTCGGTGACCAGGTCGGACAACGCCGCGGCCTCCGACTCCAGGTCCCGGATGAGCGCGGCTCGGTCCTCGGCCGGAAGAGTGCGGTCAGGGTTCTCCTCGGTGCGCAGCAGCAGGCCGAGGTCATTTCGGAGAGTCGTGAGTGGTGTCCGGAGCTCGTGGCCGGCGTCCTCGACCAGCTGTCGCTGCTGGGTGCGGGCCGTGTCGAGCGCCTCGAGCATCGCGTTGACCGAGCCGGCGAGCCGAGCGACCTCGCCGGTGCCGTCGACCTCGATCCGATGCGCCAGGTCCTTGGTCGTGGCGACCTGCTCGGCCGATTCGGTGAGCCTGTCCACCGGGCGCAGGCCGGCTCGGGCCACCACCCACCCGAGCCCGCCGGCCATCGCGACGCCGACCGCGGCGACACCAGCGAGCAGCCAGGTCAGCCGGCCCATCGCGTCCTCGACGTCATCGAGCGATCGCGCCATCTGCAGGACGGATCCGTTGGGCAGCAGGGTGCTGGCCACCCGGTAGCTCTCGCCGTCGATGGTCTCCGTGCGGAACTGCGTGTCGGTCTCCTCGCCCGCGAGGAGCTGCTGCTCGTCGGAGCCGACCTTGACCGCGACCTCGTCGAGGGATCGCCGCACGACCACGCCGTCCGGCGAAAGGACCTGCCACTCGATCGGCACGTCCAGCAGCGGTCCACCGGCAGTTCCGGTGACCTGCGTGCCGGGTCCCGCGGCGCCGCCGGGCGCCTCCGTCAGCTGCGCGAATCGCTCGGCCGGGACAGCTCGGTCGCGCAACCGCCCGTCGATCTCCGAGATCAACGTCGACCTGGTGAGCAACCACGCCGTCACCGATGCCGCGAGGATCGCCAACGCGACCGCCGTGGTGGTGAGCAGGGCCAGCCGGGAGCGCAGAGTCATGGCACGGTCTCCACCGGCCGCAGCGCGTAGCCGACTCCGCGCACCGTGTGCAGCATCCGCGGCTCGCCGCCGGCCTCGAGCTTCCTGCGGAGGTAGCCCACGTAGACGTCGAGCGAGTTGGACGTCCCGTCGAGGTCGTACCCCCACACCCCCTCGTAGAGCTGCGCGCGCGTCATCACCTGTCGCGGATGTCGCATGAGCATCTCGAGCAGGCCGAACTCCGTACGGGTCAAGGTGATCTGCCGACCCGCCCGGGACACCGACCACCGGCCGGGGTCGAGCCGCAGGTCGCCGAGCGCCAGCGGCGGGTCGTCGACCTTGGTGGACGTCCTGCGCAGCACGGCGCGCAGCCGGGCCAGCAGCTCCTCGCGGGCGAACGGCTTGACGAGGTAGTCGTCGGCCCCGGCATCCAGGCCGCGGACCCGGTCGTGCACCGAGTCGCGCGCGGTCAGGACGAGGATCGGCGTACGGTCGCCGTTGGCGCGCATCCGGCGGCAGGTCTCGATGCCGTCCAGTCGCGGCATCACGACGTCGAGCACCAGCGCATCCGGCCGGACATCCGGCAGCACCTCGAGCGCTTCGATGCCGTCACGTGCGGTGGACACGGCGTAACCCTCGAAGCGCAGCGACCGGGCCAGCGACTCACGCAGGACCGGCTCGTCGTCGACCACCAGGACTCGCACGCCCCCAGTGTGCGAGCGCTACCTAAGAGATGTCTGAGAGGCTGACGCCGTGGCTGCGCAGGCGGTGGACGAGATCGAGGTCGTCAACAACGAGGCCGTGCATCGCTACGAGGCTCGGGTCGACGGCACGGTCCTCGGGTTCGCGGCCTACCGCCTGCGTCCGGGCGAGATCGTCTTCACGCACACCGAGGTCGACCCGGCCGCCGAAGGCAAGGGGGTTGGCTCGGCGATCGCCAAGGCCGCCCTCGCCGACGCCCGCGACCGGGGGCTGGCCGTCGTGCCGCTCTGCCCCTTCATCAGCGGCTACATCGCGCGGCACCGGGACGACTACCTGGACCTCGTCCCCGAGGACTACCGCGAGGGGCTCGGCAGGGGCCGATGACGCCATGGCCAGCCGCGCGATGCCGGTTGACGCGATCGTCCTCGCCGGCGGTGCGGGTCGCCGGCTCGGCGGTGTCGACAAGGCGGCCCTTCGCTTGGCGGGCAGCACACTTCTCGATCGGGTGCTCGCCGCCTGCGCGTGCAGCGCGGGACGTCGTCGTGGTCGGTGCCCCGCGACTGACGATCGGTCCGGTGCGGTGGACGGTGGAGGAGCCGCCGGGCGGAGGGCCGCTGGCCGGCCTGGCGGCGGGAGTCGCGGCATTGCGCCCCGACAGCGAGTGGGTCGTCGTGCTCGCCACGGACCTCCCCTACGTGACGGCGGCCGACGTCGACCGGCTGCTCGGTGCGAGCGTGGACTGCGGACGCGGTCGTCTTCGTCGACGCGGACGGCCGGATGCAGCCGCTGTGCGCCGCCTACTCCGTACCCGCACTGCGTGCGGCGATCGCCGCGGCCGGAGCCGTGCACGGCGCGCCGCTGTCCACCATCCTTGGTCACCTGGAGCTGCGCACCCTGGCCGACCAGGGCGCCGCCCGCGACATCGACACCCCTGAGGAGCTCGCCATGGCCGAGACGCGTGTGACGCTGGACGAGTGGGTGCGGCTGCTAGCGGCCGAGCTCGATGTGGACCCGGCCGATGTCGACGTGACCGAGATCCTTGACGTGGCAAGGGTCGCGGCGCACGGCATCGCCCGCCCGGCGGCACCGCTCACGACCTGGCTGGCCGGCTATGCGGCCGGGCTCCGTGGTGGCGGCACGCTGCACGCCGCCGACGCGCTGCGTTCTGCTCGGTCGCTCGCCGAAGCAGCACGCGAGCCCGGAGGACTGAAGCTCAGGGCGTCGGGTTCCGCGCGTCGTAGGCGGCGAACGCGCGATGCCGGGCGGCGAGGTACAGCACCACGGCGACGCACGCGCAGCCGCCCGCGACGACCGAGAACGTCGGCGTGGTGAGCGACACCACCGTGCCCTGGACGAAGTCGCCGAGGCGCGGCCCGCCGGCCACGACCACGATGAGTACGCCCTGCAGCCGACCGCGCAGCGCGTCGGGCGTCGCGGACTGCAGGATGGTCTGGCGGTAGGCCATGCTCACCATGTCGAACGCGCCGGATGCGGCGAGGAACAGCAGCGCGAGCACGAGTGAGCGGCTCAGCCCGAACAGCGCCACCGACGCCCCGTACCCGATGACGCACACCAGCACGGCAAGCCCCTGCCGGTGGACCCGGCCGAGCCAACCGCTCGAGATCGCCATCAGGAACGCACCGACCGCCGGCGCCGCCTGAAGCAGCCCGACGGTGCGCACACCGCCGCCGTAGACGGTGTGCGCCATCTCCGGGAACACTGCCCGTGGCTGCGCGAGCACCATCGCGGCAATGTCGACCAGGAAGGTCATGAGGACGTTGGGCCGTGTCCGCAGAAAGCGCAGCCCGTCGAGCACCGACCGCACACCGGCCCGCGGCGCGCCGTGCTCCGGCGGAAAGGCCGGCAGCCGCCACAGGGCGTACAGCGCGGCCAGGAACAGCACGGCGTCGACGCCGTAGGCCGCTTGGAAGTCGCCCCAGTTGATGAGGGCCGCGCCAAGCAGCGGTCCCACCGAGAAGCCGAGGCCGAACGTGAGTGAGTTGAGCGCCATCGCGGCCGGCAGCAGCTCGGTCGGCAGCAGCCGCGGGATGATCGCCTGCCGGGCCGGGTGGTTGACCGCGAAGCAGGCCGACTGCAGAGCCACGACGCCGTACAACACCCACTCGTTGTTCAGGTCCAGCACCGCCTGCAGGACCAGCACCAGGGACAGCAGCCACAGCCCGATCGATGCGGTCAGCCCGACGCGGCGCCGGTCGAACGCGTCGGCGATGGCGCCGCCGTACAGCCCGAACCCGACCAGCGGCACCAGCGAGAAGATGCCGACCAGGCCGACAGCGAAGGTCGACTCCGTGATCGCGTAGACCTGGATCGCGATCGCCACCGTCGACATCTGCTGGCCCAGCTGGCCGATGGAGACGCCGAACCAGAGCCGCCGAAAGTCAGCTGAGTATCGGAGCGGTTCGATGTCCGCGACGAGCGAGCGCAGGCTTGGCATTGTTCCGACACCGTAGCCAGTCGAACCTGTCAGACCCGGTGGGCATTCGCGATCTTCACGGGGCTGCCTCAAGTGCCATTCCGGCTTGCCCGTGCCTACGCCGCATCACCCGAACGTGAAGCAGTACGCCTCCGCGCCGGCTTCGAGGAACTCGATCTCGAACACGTGGTCGGAGATCCGGCCCGGCTGGCGGATCAGCTGGTACGTGTTCTGATCGCGCAGCACGCCGCGTCCGTCGGGATCGACGTCGGTGCCGCGGGCGTCCCCGACGGCCTGACCGTCAAGATACACCCGGAAGGGAATGGATGCCCCGGCCGACGCCGGGCCCATCACGAGGTTGAAGTCCCGCGCGTGGAACGCGAAGGAGATCCGCCCGCCGGCGCCGTCGAGGACCGCGGCGTGCTGGGCCTGTGTCCACGCCCCGGCGAGATCCCACGTGTTGGCCCGGAGTCGGCGGGCTCCGCCGTAGTCGTGCGGGCGGTCATAGAGGTCGGCGTCCTCGGACGCGAACCCGCTGCTCTGGCCGTAGCCGAGGTACGTCTCGGGAGATCGCAGCGACGCCCAGTCCGCCGCGACCTCGAGACCCTCCGGCTCGACCATGACGAGGTCGAGGTCGAGGTCTCGCGCCCCGGCGTCGATGAGGAGCCGCTGGATCACCATCTCGGTGCGCGGGTACTCGCCCTCGCCGAAGTGGTGGTAGCGGACCCGGCCTTCGGCGTCGGCGATGTAAACCGCGGGCCAATAGTGGTTCGCGAACTCGTCCCACACCCCGTAGTCGCTGTCTACCGCGATCGGATACTCCACGCCGAGGTTCCGCGACTGGGCCACGACATTGCCAAGGTCGCGCTCGAAGCCGAACTCCGGCGTATGAACACCGACGATCGTGAGGCCTTGCGGCGCGTACTTCGTGTGCCAGGCCCGTAGGTGCGGGAGCGTTCGCAGCCAGTTGATGCAGGTGTACGTCCAGAAGTCGACGAGCACGACTCGGCCCAGCAGGCCCTCGGGGGTCAGCAACTCCGAGTTGAGCCAGGTCGTCGCCCGATCGAACGATGGCAGGCGCCCCTCCTCGGGGAGGATCTCCGCCGCGCCGCGGAGTCGGTGCGCGATCGAGCGGAAGAGCCCGAAGCGAGGTAGGTCATCGGATCTCGAGTCAGGCATGTTAGCCCGCCAGGTCAGGTTGCGGCCGCTCGGCGGACCGGTCGACGTCGATCACGGCATCGGCGAACGCCCTCGGCGCCTCCTGCGGCAGGTTGTGCCCGACGCCGCCGGTGACGACCCGATGCTCGTACGGGCCGACGAACTGCGACCGGTACGACGGGGCATCCGGGTGCGGAGCGCCATTGGCATCGCCTTCGAGGGTGATCGTGGGAACAGAGATCGGCGGGCGCTCGGCCAGCCGTCGCTCCAGATCGTCGTACGCCGACGCCCCGTCCGCAAGACCCAGCCGCCACCGGTAGTTGTGGATGACGATCTCGACGTGGTCCGGGTTGTCGAAGGATGCCGCGCTCCGATCGAACGTCGCGTCGTCGAAGCCCCACTGCGGCGACGCGGTCTGCCAGATCAGCCGGGCGAACTCGTCCCGGTACTGCTCGTACCCCGCGCGGCCCCGCTCGGTCGCGAAGTAGAACTGGTACCACCAGGCGAGCTCGGCCGGCGGCGGCAGCGGGCGCTCGTTCGCCTCGCGGCTGCCGATCAGGTAGCCGCTGACCGAGACGTGCCCGCGGACCCGCTCCGGCCACAGCGCCGAGAGGACGTTCGCGGTCCGAGCGCCCCAGTCGAAACCGGCGACCACGGCGCGGTCGATCCCGAGCGCGTCCAGCAGCGCAATCGCGTCCAGCGCGAACACGGATTGCTGCCCGTTTCGCGGGCTCCCAGCCGAGCGGAACCTCGTCGTGCCGAAGCCGCGCAGATGCGGCACCAGAACGCGAAGGCCGGCCTCGGCCAGCATCGGCGCGACCTCGGCGTAGCTGTTGATGTCGTACGGCCAGCCGTGCAGCAGCAGCACCGCAGGGCCACTTGCCGGGCCGACGTCGGCGAACGCGATGCTCAGTTCGCCGGCGTCGACCTGCGCGAGCTCGCCCAGTCCGACGGTCATCGCAGCGACCGGAAGGCGGCGCGCATCTCCTGCGAGAACAGCTCGGGCTGCTCCCACGCGGCGAAGTGCCCGCCCTTGTCGAGCCGGTTGAAGTGGACCAGGTTCGGGTACGCCTGCGTCGCCCAACTGCGCGGGGCCGCGTAGATCTCGTCGGGGAAGACGCTCACGGCGACCGGAAGCTTCACGCCCTTCGGGGCGAAGAAGGCGAGCTTGCTCTCCCAGTACAGCCGGGCCGAGGAGACGGCCGTGTTCGTCAGCCAATACAGCGTCACGTTGTCGAGCACGTCGTCGGGCGTGAGCCCCTCGGATGCCCCGGCGAACACGCGTGCGATCAGGTCGTAGCTGCGGGCGTCATGATCGAGCATCCAGGCGGCCAGGCCGACCGGCGAGTCCGCGAGGGAGTACAGCGTCTGGGGCCGGTTGCCCATCTCCTGCGCGTATGCGAGCCCGTGTGCGGTGAAGAAGGCGAGCTGGTCCCATGCCCCGCGTTCCTCGGGCGTGAGGTCCGCCGGTGCCGGGTCGCCGTTGTCGAGCGCGGCCTGGATCGAGTCCGGGACGGTCGCGGCCATGTTGGTGTGGATGCCGATCAGACCCGGGGGCTCGAGGAGCGCCATCTGCTCGGTCACCGCGTTGCCCCAGTCACCGCCCTGGGCGACGTACCGGTCGTAGCCCAGCCGCCGCATCAGCTCGATCCACGTCTTCGCGATCCGGATCGGGTCCCAGCCCGGCTCGGTCGGTGTACCCGAGAAGCCGTGCCCGGGCAGCGACGGGATGACGAGGTCGAACGCGTCGTCGGCGCTCGCGCCGTGCGCGGTGGGATCGGTGAGCGGACCCACGATCTTCAGCTGCTCGATGACCGAGCCCGGCCAGCCGTGGGTCACGATCATCGGCAGAGCGCCCTCGTGCGGCGACCGCACGTGGATGAAGTGGATGTCCACGCCATCGATGCGGGTGACGAACTGCGGAAGCTCGTTCAGGCGTGCCTCCACGGCGCGCCAATCGTGCCCGTCCGCCCAACGCTCGGCGAGCGCCTTCACGACCTCCAGCTGCACGCCCTGCGAGGCGTCGCCGACGATTTCGGGCTCCGGCCAGCGTGTCTCGCGGACGCGGCGGTGCAGGTCGTCGAGGTCCGATTGCGGGAACTCGACCGTGAACGGCCGGATCGTGTCGTCTTGGTTGTTCGCCTCGGACCGAGGCTCAGTCGTAGTCATGATGTACTCCTAGTGAATCGAAGGGAGTGCGGGACTTTTCCGTCACCCCGTGTGTCGCGAATGTTTCTGGGCGGAAGTCACCCGGCTGGGCGGCTTGTTCATCGGGTGTTCTGGCTCCCGAGGGTGGGGGTGAAGAAGTCGATGAGCAGGTTGTTCACACGCTCGGCTTCGTCGTGGTGGACCCAGTGGGAGGCGTTCGGCAGGCGCTCGACACGGTCGAGGTTGGGCACGTCCTCCTGATGGGGCTCGGCGAGGTCGGGGCCGAGGTAGCGGTCACCCTGCCCCCAGATCACGAGGGTGGGTGCCGCGATGGGAAGGACCTTCTGCTTCGAGCCCAGCCGAACTGCGGCGCGGTAGTAGTCGATCATCGCCTTCGCTGCCCCCGGCTGGGACCACGCCTCGACGTAGCGTGCGTTCTCCTGCTGCGTGTACGGCGGCCGGGCGTCGCGCTGGAAGCCCTTGAAGAACTTCCACCCGTCGCGCGCGGCGCGGCGCTCGGGCAGTCCTGGGAACTGGAAGTAGAAGAAGTACCAGTTCCGCAGGAGCTGTCGCGGGTTGCGCAGTCCTTCGTTCAGCTTGCGCGGGTGGGCCGCGTTCAGGATCGCAAGGCGGTCCACGACCTCCGGGTGGTTCATCGCGAGGCTCCACGCGACCGTGCCACCCCAGTCGTGACCGACGACCATGGCCGTGTCGGCGCCGAGCTCGCTGATGAGCCCGCGGATGTCGGCGGCGAGCTTGTCGGCGGTGTAGTCGGTGAAGGCGTCGGGGCCTGACGAGAGGTTGTAACCGCGCAAGTCGGCTGCGACCACGCGGAAGCCCGCGTTCACGAGCGGTGCGATCTGGTCTCGCCAGCTGTACCAGAACTCGGGAAAGCCGTGCAGCAGGAGCACGAGTGGCCCGTCGCCGGCCTCGACGTAGTGCAGGTTCACGTCGCCGACCTGGGCGTAGCCATCGCGAAGCGCGGTGCCCACGTCGATCGTCGAGCGGGTGAGGGTGTTGGTTGTGGTGTTCATCATGATCCCCTTCCAAGAGATCTCGTTGTGATGCCACCAACCCTCGTCCCCACGCGCTGGCGTCGCGCCCGGGAGTTGCCCGGGTCTGCACCCCCGGCCGCGCCCCGGCGTACGAAACGTCGAGATCTCTCGCCAGTGCCGACGCCGACCCCTACTGTCGGAACCGGCGGTGGGTTGCCCATGAGTCATGAGGAGAGCCGCGCACTGCGAGGCAGGCGCGACGAGTGCGAGAAGCTGGACCAGCTTCTGGCGAGCGCGGCCTCGGGGCACAGCGAGGTGCTGGTGCTCCGCGGTGAGGCGGGCGTGGGGAAGTCCGCCCTGCTCGAATACCTGGCGCAGCGTGCGGATGCGTTCGTGATGACGCGGGCCACGGGCGTGGAGTCCGAGGTCGACCTTTCCTACGCGATCCTCCAGCAACTGTGCACGCCGTTTCTCGACGCCACCGCTCACCTTCCGGAGCCTCAGCGACAGGCCCTCCACACGGCGTTCGGCTCGCGCAGCGGCGAGGCCCCCGATCGATTCCTCGTCGGCCTCGCCGTGCTGGGACTCTTCGCGGAGGCGGCTGAGACGTTGCCCCTTCTCTGCGTCCTCGACGATGCGCAGTGGATCGATACCGTGTCGGCGCAGGTGCTGACCTTCGTGGCCCGGCGCCTGGCCGCGGAGAGAATGGCGATCGTCTTCGCCGTGCGCGATCCGATCGACGCGGGCGATGAGGGCGATGCGTTCGATGCCTTCCCTGCACTCGCCGTCCACGGTCTTGCCGACGTGGATGCCGCAGCCCTGCTCGATTCGGTCGTGGCCGGGCCGTTCGATCAGCGGGTGCGCAGCCGCATCCTCGCGGAGGCCCGCGGAAACCCGCTTGCCCTCATCGAGCTGCCGCGCGAACTCGATAGTCCGGAGTTCGCCTTCGGGATCGTCCCCGTCGACCACGGCTCGCTCTCCGGTCGGATCGAATCGGGTTTCGCCCGCCGGCTCGACGCGCTTCCTGCAGCCACGCGCGAGTTGATGCTGATCGCGGCGGCGGAACCGATGGGCGACGTGACCCTGCTGTGGCGAGCTGCCACGCTCTCGGCCATCCCTGTAGATGCCGTCGAACGCGCACAGGAGGCGGGCCTCCTCGAACTCGGTGGGCAGGTTCGATTCCGCCACCCCCTGATGCGATCGGCGGTCTATCGCGCAGCCACCGAACGGGATCGGAGGAGGGCGCACCAGGTCCTCGCCGAAGCAATGATCGGCGATACAAATGCGGATTGCCTGGCATGGCACCGGGGAGAGGCCGCCAGCGGTCTGGATGAAGTCGTCGCCGCTGAGCTCGACCTCGCTGCCGTCCGAGCGCAGGCGCGCGGTGGCTGGACGGCGGCCGCGGCGTTCCTCGCGCGATCGATGGAACTGACACCGGATCCGGGGCAGCGAGCTCGCCGGGCTCTCGCCGCCGCGAATGCGCGACTCCAGGCGGGATTCACCGACGGAGCGCACGCGATGCTCGCGATCGCCGAAGCGGGACCGCTCAGCGACCTGGATGACGCGCGAGCGCAATTGCTCGAAGCACAGATCTCCTTCGCGTCGACGCGAGGTCGCGAGGCTCCATCGCTGTTGCTTCTTGCGGCGAAGAGGTTCGAGCCGCTGGATGCCGCCTTGGCACGCGAGACCTATCTCGATGCGTTCACTGCCGCGCTCTTCGCCGGACGCCTGGCAGACGGCGGCGGTGCACTCGACCACGTGGCGCGAGCGATCATCGACGCGCACTGGATCGACGCGGGGAGACGGCTCCCGTCTGCCTGCGAATTGCTCCTCGATGGACTTGCGATCCTCGTTGGACGCGGCTATGCCGCCGGTGTCCCTACACTTCGCCGCGCACTCGACGCCATGAAGAGCGATCGGCTCAGCGACGAAGACGCCCTGCGATGGTTGTGGCCGGCCGCGCGATCGGCGCGAGCGGTGGGCGATGACGTCAGCTGGCTGGAGCTCACCGATCAACATGTCCAACTCGCGCGACGCACCGGCGCGCTCGCGATGCTGCCCATCGCCCTCACCGAGCGTGTCAGCGTCGAGCTCTTCACTGGGGATATCGCGGCAACGCTCGCGCTGGCAGCCGAGGCGGAAGCGGTGACCGCGGCCACGGGCAACGAACTGAGTCCGCACATCGCGTTCCTGCTCGCCGCCTGGCGCGGGAACGAGACCGAAGCTCGCGCGCTCATCGACGCCGCCCGCACCGATGTCTCTATACGCGGTGAGGGACTCTGGCTCATGGGAACGGAATTAACGAGCTCCGTCTTCCTCAACAGCTACGGACGCTACGAAGAGGCTCTGGCCGCGGCAGAGCGTGCGGCGGAGCATCCGTTCGAACTGGGGCTGTCTACTTGGGTCTATCCGGAACTCATCGAGGCGGCGGTTCGCAGCGACGAGGCCGATCGAGCCGTTCCCGCGCTCGACCGCCTCGTCGAGATCGCCAGCGCCAGCGACACCGACTGGTCGCTCGGAGTCCTGGCGCGCTGCCGCGCCCTGCTCGGCAGCGACGACGAAGCCGAGGCTTGGTACCGGGAGTCGATCGAACGCCTCGGTCGCACACGCATCCGCATGGCACTGGCCCGCACGCAGCTGCTTTACGGCGAATGGCTGCGCCGAAGCGGGCGGCGCATCGATGCACGCGAACACCTGCGCCCGGCGCTCGAGTTCTTCGCCGACGCTGGCATGGAAGGTTTCGCGGAACGAACCCGGCGCGAGTTGGCGGCGACGGGCGAGACCGTGCGCGCCCGCTCGGTCGACAGCGCGAACGAGTTGACCGCGCAGGAGACCCTCATCGCCCGCCTCGCTGCAGAAGGGCAGAGCAACCCCGAGATCGGGGCTCAACTCTTCATCAGCCCGCGAACCGTCGAATGGCATCTCGGGAAGGTGTTCACCAAACTCGGTGTCGCATCACGCAAGGGCCTGCGAGCCACGATGGGACCAGCCGGGCCGGGACTTGGGTTCGCAGCTCACCCGGGATGAGGCATCGCCATCGTCCTGGCGTCGCGGCCAAGGGGCGCAGGATGCGCAACGCGATGGGCAGCAGGTCCCCACGGAGTCGCTCGGCCGGTTCGGTCTTCGTTGATCGATGCACTCAGGGTTGAGCCCGTAAGAGTCGTCGCGTGGCACGTCCGCAGTTCAGCCAGCACGCTGCGAACATCGCTCGGCCCAGTGCGACGGGGGTCTCGATGCCCCGGGGGGCGCGCCAGGGTCCGGCACTGGTGTGATGGCCCGGCGTCACGGCCCATGGGCCAGCGTCGCGTGCGACGGGCAACCAGCGTCGCGAAGGCTCTGGCCTGCACGGTCGCCGGCGCCGCTGGGCTGGCCATGGTAACCCAGGGAGGGAACGCCGTCGCCGACACTTCGTCGACCTCGCGCGCACCGATCGTCAAAACCAAGTACGGCGCGATCAGTGGCGTCGACGTGAACGGGAGCGTCGCTTACCGTGGCATCCCCTACCCTGCTCTAACGACGACGAGGAAGCTGTCTTCCTCACGATCGGCCTGGCTGTCAGTCAAGGGAGGTTCGTGCCGGCGGCAGACGTTACCGCAGAGCTACCAAGAGAAGATCACCTCGGTGCACTCGACACTACGCCGACCTTCCTGATGAGGTCGACGAGGATGCGGCGGTCGCACGAAAGGTTGAGCAGGACGAGCGCCTTCGCGGGCAGCGCCAGCGAGATGCGCTCGGTGGGGCTGCGGGTACTCGTTCATCGCGTGAGGCTCGTGCTCGATCCCACTATTCGCGGTTATCGCCGAGCAGCTTCACGTCAGACGCCAGCCTGCCGAGAACCCGGGCTGCAATCGGAGGATACGTCCAGCTTCTCGATGCCTTGCTCAGCGACAACTCAGGCACGGAAGCCTTCGTGGATCGCATCCAGTGGCTCTAGGTCGTCGTGGCTGCCACGGCCGGTCGCGTCTCCGGCATTCGTACGGCCATCGCCGTGCCCACCGCCAGGACGGCGGCGCTGACACCGAAGGCGAGCGCGTAGGACCCGGAGTCGACGAGCAGTCCGGCGATCAGCGGCCCGACAACCGCACCGACGTCGGCCGCCATCTGGAAGGCCGCGACGACCGTGCCACCGCGTCCGTGCACGACATCACCGACCACCGCGGCGGGTGCCGTGCCGAGGGCCGCGGCGGCGGCGCCGTAGAGCGCCATCGCGATGAGGAATCCCGGCAACGACTGCCACACCGCCAGCAACAGGACGGAGCCGGTGCCGACCAAGCCCACCAGCGATCATCATCGGCTTGCGGCCGACCCGGTCGACGACGCGCCCAGTGGGCACGAGAGCGACTGCCTGGGCCAGTGCCGACACGAGGAATCCGATCCCCACCCACGTCGTGGACCGCCCGAGGGCTTCGGCGACGAAGAGCGGTACGAGCGAGGACCGTACGCCGAACAGCACCCAGCCGGTGCCGAGGTTGGTGACGAGGGCCGCGCGGTAGGCCGGATGGCGGACGGCTTCGGCGATGGTCGTCTGCCGGATCCCGCCGCCGGACTCGGCTCGCTCGTCGGACAGCCGTACGTTCGACAACGCCGCCACGGTGATCACAAAGGCGACGCCGAGCGTGGCGGCGTAGACGAAGAAGGGCAGCCGCAGGCTGATGCCCGCGAGCGCGCCACCGAAAGCGGGCCCGCTGACCCCGCCGATGAGAAACCCGGCCTGGAACCAGCCGTTGGCCCGCCCGCGCTGATCCGCGCGCACCAGCCGAAGCAGCAGCGTGACCGCACTGACCGTGAACATCGCCGACCCGACGCCACCGACACCGCGCAGGACGAGCAGCTGCTCGTAGGACTGCGCGAGGCCGGCGAGCGCGCTCGAGACGGCGACGACGGCGAGGCCAGTCGCGAGCACCGCGCGCTCGCCGATCTTGTCGACGAGGCGACCGCTGGCCAGTGCCGACGCGAGCCGCATGAGCGCGAACGCCGACACCACCGCGCCGGCGGCCGTGCGACCCACACCGAACTCGCGGGCGAACAGCGGGATGACCGGCGCGACGATGCCGAAGCCCACCGCTACGGCGAACGCCACCGCCGCCAAGACGGCGACCTCATTGGGCAGGTCGCCCAGCAGCTTGCGGATCAGGCGGCTCACTCTGCGACGACGAGGATCGGCTCCTGCTCAGCGTCTTCGCGACTGACCAGCCGCTTCTCGGGGATGAAGAACGACACGACGAACGCGATCAGCACGAACGGCACAGCGGTCAGGAACACGTCGTGCAGCGCCTTGACCCATGCGTCGACGACCACGGCATGAAGGTCGGCGGGCAGTGCCCGGATCGCGGCCACGCTGTTGGCGAACCCGGCCTCGCCACCGCCCGTGGTCGGCAACGCGGCACCCGACGACTCGAGGTGGTGGGTGAGCCGGATGCCCAGCACCGCACCGAAGACCGCCGTGCCGAATGCGCCGCCCATCGACCGGAAGAAGGTCACCCCCGCCGTGGCGACACCCATGTCGCTTCGCGGGACAGCGTTCTGTACGGCGGTCACGACGATCTGCATCGTGCAGCCCAGACCGGCGCCGAAGATGAAGATGTAGAGCGCGACGAGGCCGTACGGCGTGTCGGCCTGCAGGGTCGACAGCAGGAACATCGCGACGGCGACCACACCGGAACCGATGATCGGGAAGATCTTGTAGCGCCCGGTGCGGCTCATGACCTGGCCGGCGCTGATCGACGTCATGAACAGGCCCACGACCATGGGCAGCAGGGCCAGGCCCGATTTGGTCGGCGAGAAGCCCAGCGCGATCTGCAGGTAGATCGGCAGGAAGATGATGCCGCCGAACATCGCGAGGCCCAGCAGCGCGGCGAAGATCGACACGTTGGTGAAGACCGGGATGCGGAACAACCGCAGCGGAATGATCGGCTCCTCCGCCCGCGACTCGGCGAAGACGAACAGCGCGCCGAGGACGAAACCGCCGATGAGCAACGCGAGCGGAAGCGGTGCCGTCCAGCCGTAGGCGTCGCCGGCCCACGCGGTGTAGAGCAGGATCGAGCTCACGGAGGCGACGATGAGCGCCGCACCCAGGTAGTCGATCTTGTGGTCGCGTCGGACCGTGGGCACGGACCGCAGCGCGCTCGTGGTGACGATAAGCGCCGCGATGCCGATCGGCAGGTTGATGAGGAAGATCCAGCGCCAGCCGGGGCCGTCGGTGAGCCAGCCGCCCAGGAGCGGCCCGGCGACGCTTGACGTCCCGAAGACGGCGGCGAAGTAACCCTGGTATCGGCCGCGCTCGCGGGGCGGCACGATGTCGCCGATGATCGCGAGGGCGAGGGCCATGAGGCCACCGGCGCCGAGACCCTGGATGGCCCGGCCGGAGATGAGCACGCCCATGGAGGTCGCGATGCCGGCCACCAGCGAGCCGAGGAGGAAGATGAGGATCGCGATCTGGAAGATCGAGCGACGCCCGTAGAGGTCCGAGATCTTGCCCCAGAGCGGCGTGGATGCCGTCGAGGTCAGCAGGTAGCCGGTGACCGCCCACGAGAAATGAGTGAGGCCGCCGAGCTCACCGACGATCGTCGGCAACGCCGTGCCCACGATGCTCTGGTCGAGCGCCGCGAGGAACATGCCGGCCATCAGGCCGGACATGACGACGAGGATCTGGCGGTGGCTGAGGTAGCCGGGGTCGACGACGATGTCGGCGCGGTTGTTGTCGTGCGCCTCGGCGTCCGGGGTGGTCACGAAGTCTCCTTGGTGTTCTTGCGATGTGCAGGTCGGTCCAAGCCGGTGTTGAGCCGCTCGACCAGTCGAACGAGGGTCGCCCGGTCGGCGTCGGGCCAGTCGGCGATGGCGTCACGCAGGATCTCCGTACGCCGGCCCATCTCCGCGCGCAGCAACTCACTGCCGGCTTCGGTGATCGAGAGCCGCGCCGCGCGCCGGTCGTCGGGGTCATCGCCGCGAGACACATAGCCGGCCTGCTCGAGGTTGCGCACGTGCCTGCTCATCGTCGACGCGTCCAGCTGCAGCAGGTCGGCGAGCTCGGACGAGCGGGCCGAGCCGGTGCACTCGAGATGGTGCAGCACCGCGAGACTTGCCATGTCGAACGTGCCGGTGAGCCGCCTGCGCCAGATGCGCCCCATGCGGGCGAACGCGATCTGCAGCGCGCCCTCGGGAGTGTCGGTCGGCCACGCAGCGGGCGTGGTCTCGCCGTTCGGGTCGTGGAGGGTGGTCATTTCGAACCCAGTTTGCCAGAGATTGCGTGTTGCAACCAAATATTTTGTCGGGGCTTCCCGCCGTGGCATCCGCCCCGGGTGCGAGACTCCACCTGTGTCGACGATGACCACGGCGGAGTCCGCCGCGCAGCGCCATCCGGTGACCCTTGCCGATGTCCAGGCCGCCCGTGAGCTGATCTCCGGTGTCGTCCGGTCCACTCCGCTGGAGAGCTCGCGGTTGCTCTCCGATCGCGTCGGCGGGCCTGTCCATCTCAAGTGCGAGAACCTCCAGCGGGCCGGCTCGTTCAAGATCCGCGGCGCCTACACGCGCATCGCACGGCTGACCGACGAGGAGCGCGCCCGCGGCGTCGTGGCGGCGAGTGCCGGCAACCACGCGCAGGGCGTGGCGCTGGCCGCCAGCATCCTCGGCACCCGAGCCACCGTGTTCATGCCCATGGGCGCTCCGATCGTCAAGGAGAACGCCACCCGAGGCTATGGCGCCGATGTTCGCTTCGTGGGGCACACGGTCGATGACTGCGTGGCCGCGGCGAAGGCGTTCGCGGCCGAGACCGGTGCGATCTTGATCCACCCGTTCGACCACCCCGATGTGGTGGCGGGCCAGGGCACGGTCGGCCTGGAGATCTTGGAGCAGTGCCCCGAAGTGCGGACGATCGTCACGGCCGTCGGAGGGGGCGGGCTGCTCGCCGGCATCGCCGTGGCGGTCAAGGCGGTGCGGCCAGACGTGCGGGTGGTCGGCGTGCAGGCCGAGGGGGCTGCGGCGTATCCAGGCTCGCTGGCGGTGGGACATCCCGTACCGCTGGAGGCCATGTCCACCATGGCCGACGGCATCGCGGTGGGTTGCCCGGGGGAGGTGCCGTACGGGCTGGTCCGCGAGTTCGTCGACGACATCGTCACGGTCTCTGAGGAGTCGCTGTCGCAGGCGCTGCTGTTCCTGATGGAACGGGCCAAGCTCGTCGTCGAGCCGGCCGGTGCTGCGGCGGTGGCGGCGCTGCAGGAATCCCCGAAGGCGTTCGAACCGCCCGTGGTCGCCGTCGTGTCCGGCGGCAACGTCGACCCCCTGCTGCTCATGCGGGTGATGCGGCACGGCATGGCGGCGGCCGGACGCTACCTGCTGATCCGTGTCCGCATCCCCGATCTCCCGGGTGCGCTCGCTCGGCTGCTCAGCCAGCTGGCCGAGGCGGATGCCAACGTGCTGGACGTGGTGCACGAGCGCACGGGCGCGCGGCTGCATGTCGACGAGGTCGAAGTGGGATTGCAGCTGGAGACCCGGGGCAGCGAGCACGCCGAGCGGGTGGTCGGGCGCCTGCGAGCGGCGGGCTACACGGTCACCTTCGGCTGATCCGGGCCGGATGTAGAAACCGCGACTTGCCAAATACGCAAGATCCGGTTTACATAGGGACCATGAATGACGACATGCGATCCCTGCTCGAAGACGTGGCCGCCGGCCGTATCTCCCCCGAAGAAGCCGCCAAGAGGCTCGAGGACGCGACCCCGGAGGCCGAAGCCGACGAGGCAGCGGCCGACCAGGAGCAGCCGCCGAGCCACCCCGACACCGCGCGCGTGCTGGTCCGCTCGATGTCCCGCCATGTCGACCTGATCGGCGACCCGTCCGTGGCGACGGTCAAGATCGACGGCCCACACGTGCTCCGCCGCGAGGGCGACACCCTGCACGTGCTCGACGAGGAGCGGTTCTCCACCCGCGACGCGTTCGTCTTCGTGCAGAGCGGTCGGTGGCGCGAGCTAGGCGACTGGTTCTCGACGGTGCGAAACCAGCAGCTCACCGTCCGCGTCAATCCCGACCTCCCGGTCGGGATCGAGCTCACCGCAGGAGCGCTGACGGCCACCGCCGTCAGGGCTCTCGACCACGTGCGCGTCACCGCCGGCTCGGTGCGTGTCTCCGGTGTGACCGTGCCCCTCGACCTGCTGGTGCAGGCCGGTTCCGCCTCCGTCCAGCTCGAGCAGACGGGCGGCGCGTCCAGGTTCCGCGTCGAGTCAGGCTCGCTGAAGCTCGCCTTGGCACCGACGTCGGACGTACGCATCACCACGGAGGAGCAGCTCGGCAAGGTGACATTCCATCCGCAGCGCCATCGTCAGGGCGACGACATCGTCGTCGGCGCCGGCGCCGGCACGATGGCCATCGAGGTCGTCATGGGCAGCGCGCAGGTGTCGGTCCGATGAGAGCGGCGTGGTTGTCTGGTTTCCGACCCGACCATCATGAGCACCGCGCGCCCCGCGACTGCCCGGTGTGCGGCCACGGACTCACGACGACACGGCTCGGCTGCGAGTCGTGCGGCACCGAGCTGTCCGGCCGGTTCGCGTCGTGCCCCTACTGTGGTCTCGACGACGCCCAGCTGGAAATGCTTCGCGTCTTCCTGGTGTCGCGCGGCAACATGAAGGAGGTAGAGCGGCACCTGCAGGTGAGCTATCCGACGGCGCGGCAACGGTTCTCCGAGCTGCTTGTCGCGCTTGGCTTCGAGCAGACACCGGAGCCTGTCAGACCCACCCGCCAGGATGTGCTCGCCGACCTCGCCACCGGCGCGATCAGCGTCGACGAGGCCGCACGCCTCCTAGGCACGGAATGACCATTTAACAGAGAGGATCGCTGGCCCATGTCCGACTACGCCATCGTGGCCGAAGGTCTGGGAAAGACCTTCGGCGGCGGGCGAAAGAAACCCGTACGGGCGCTCGACGGCATCGACCTGCAAGTCCCGCAGGGCACCGTCGTCGGCATGCTCGGTCCCAACGGGGCCGGGAAGACCACGACCGTGCGCATTCTCACCACGTTGCTCCAGCCCGACCAGGGCCACGCGACCGTCGCCGGCTTTGACGTGGTGACGCACCCGCAGGAGGTGCGCCAGCGCGTCGGCCTGTCCGGACAGTTCGCCGCGATCGACGAGAACCTCACCGGCCGGGAAAACCTCTGGATGTTCGGCCGGCTCTACCAGCTCACCAGCGAGGCCGCCCGCACGCGGGCCGGCGAGCTGCTCGAGCAGTTCAACCTCACCGACGCCGCCGACCGGGTTGCCAAGACCTACTCGGGTGGCATGCGGCGCCGGCTCGACCTCGCCGGCAGCCTCATCGCACACCCCGAGCTGCTCTTTCTCGACGAGCCGACGACCGGCCTCGACCCGCGCAGCCGGCTCGACATGTGGGACGTGATCCGCGACCGGGTCCGCGAGGGCTCCACGCTGCTGCTCACGACGCAATACCTCGAGGAGGCCGACGAGCTGGCGGACGTCATCGTGGTGATCGACCACGGGCGCATCATCGCCCAGGGCACCGCCGACGAGCTCAAGGCCAAGGTCGGCGGTGACCGCATCGTGCTGGTCGTGCACGACCGGGAGCACATCGCCACGGCCGTCGACCTGCTTGGTGGCCCGTCCGCGGTCGAGGTCGACGACCACACCCGCCGCATCACGGCGCCGGCGGTCGGCGGTGCGCAAGCACTCGTCGCGCTCGTGCGCGGGCTCGACGAGCGCGACGTCCAGATCGACGACATCGGCCTGCGCCGGCCGTCGCTCGACGACGTGTTCTTGACACTCACCGGTCACCGCTCCGAGGAGGAGCAACAGAACGGCAACCCCGCTGAGGCGGAGCCGGCCCAGGGGAGGCGAGCATGACATCCGCTACCGAGACACAGGTCGCGCCGGCCAGGGGTGGTTTCGGTCAGGCGGTGAGCGACTCGTTCGTCGTCGCCTGGCGCAACCTGCGCGGCGGCCTGCGGGTGCCCGACAACCAGATCTACGTGCTCGATGCAGCCGATCATGTTCGTGCTGCTCTTCGCCTTCGTGTTCGGCGGCGCGATCCCGCTGCCCGGCTATCCCGACGACCCTGTGTACTACCGGGAGTTCCTCATGGCGGGCATCTTCGCCCAGACCATGGCGTTCTCGGTCGCACCGGCAAGCGTCGGCCTGGCCGACGACATGACCAAGGGCCTGATCGACCGGTTCCGGGCGCTGCCGATGGCCCGCTCGGGCGTGATCGCCGGCGGCGTCATCTCCAACATGGTCACGCAGTTCTTCGTTCTCGTGGTCATGATGATCTGCGGCGTGATCGTGGGCTGGCGGGTGCACGAGGGCTTCCTCAGCTTCCTCGCCGGCGTGGCCATCCTGCTCGGCTTCGCCTTCGCCATGCTGTGGATCGGCGCCCTGATCGGGCTCTCGGTGGGCAACCCCCAGGTCGCCGCATCCGCCGGGCTGATCTGGCTGTTCCCGGTGACGTTCCTGTCCAACGCGTTCGTGCCGCAGGAGAGCCTGCCCGGCTGGCTGCAACCCATCGTCGACTGGAACCCGCTGTCGGCCGTGGTCGCCGCGTGCCGAGATCTGTTCGGCAACCCCAACCCGTTCGTGGGTGATGCGTGGCCGATGCAGAACCCGGTGCTGGCCTCCGTGCTGTGGATCGTGGGCATCACCGCGGTGTTCGCGCCGCTGGCGATCCGCAAGTACAAGAGCGCGACCTCGCACTGACGCGCCTGACGCGCGCAAGCGCACCGATCATGAGACATCCGCGGCGCCATCGCACCGCGGATGTCTCATGATCGACGGCTTGGCGGGATCGCGCTCAGCCGGTGAACGGCTTGGCGTTGACCACCTCGAGCCGCAGCTCGCGGCCGTTGGGCGCGGTGTAGCTCACCGAGTCGCCCACAATGGCGCCCATGATCGCCTCGCCGAGCGGCGACTTGGGGCTGTAGACCGTCATGTCGGTCGAGCCGAACGACGCGAGCTCGCGAGCGCCGAGCAGGAACGTCTCGGTCTCGTCGTCGCCCTCGAAGCGGATGGTCACGACCATGCCCTGCTCGACGACGCCGTCGTCGGGCGGCGTCTCGCCGACGCGGGCGCGCTGCAGCAGGTCCTGCAGCTGCCGGATGCGGGCTTCCGCGTGGCCCTGCTCGTCCTTGGCCGCGTGGTAGCCGCCGTTCTCGCTCAGGTCGCCCTCGGCGCGCGCCGCCTCGATGCGCTTGGCGATCTCGACGCGGCCCGGCCCGGTGAGCTGCTCGAGCTCGGCCTTCAGCTTGTCGTAGGCGTCCTGGGTGAGCCAGGCAACATCGTGACTCGTCTGCGTCACGGCACATCGCTCCTTGCTGGGGAAGGGTCGTTCCCCGGGTCATACCCCGCGTGGGGGTGTGACGAACCGCCGGGCGTTGGTGCGCCCGGAGGCTCCGGGGGATCGCACCAGGTTACCAACGACCCACCGGTCGGGGCACATCTGTTCTCCGCGGGCTAGCGCGGGCGCTCCTGCCCCGGGGCGGTGCAACCGAGCAGCTTGGCCGCCACCGGGTGCTCGCTTGTGAACGTGTGCTCCACGCGCAACCGACGCTCAGGGCCCGCCGGGATGCTCACCGTCTCGGTCGTGTCGAGGCGCCCGAGGGTCGTCAGCTCGAACTCGCAGGTCACCGCCGTGCCGGGGTCGCGGTTGATGTCGAACACCACGGTGATCGAGTCGTCCGTGATGTCGCCGAACGACACCAGCCCGCTCGTCACGACCGGGTTGGCCCAGAAACGGGCCGCCCACACGAGCCAGGCCACGAATGCGGCCGCCACCACGCCGCCCAGCACCCACAGCACGACCCGCCATGCCCCGCTCCGGCGCGTGCGGCCATACCTGGCATCGAGCCCCTGGGTCACGCGACCTCCTTGTCTGCTGTCGCGCTCGCCTCCACACCAAAGAGAGCGGTGCGTCGGCTCGCCGCTTCGATCGTCGGGCACCATTGTGACTCGTGGCCGAACCACTCCGACTGCTGCATGTGCACGCCCACCCCGACGACGAGTCGAGCAAGGGCGCGGCGACCACGGCCAAGTACGTCAAAGAGGGCGTCGACGTGCTGGTGGTCACGTGCACCGGCGGGGAGCGCGGCTCGATCCTCAACCCGAGCATGGATCGCCCCGACGTGCTCGCCAACATCGCCTCGATCCGTCGCCAGGAGATGGCCCGCGCCCGCGAGATCCTCGGCATCCGGCAGGAGTGGCTCGGGTTCGTCGACTCCGGCTTCCCGGAGGGCGACCCGCCGCCGCCGTTGCCCGAGGGCTGCTTCGCGCTCGTGCCCCATTGCGGAGTCGGTGCCGCCGCTGGTGCGGATCGTCCGCGAGTTCCGGCCGCAGGTGATGACGACGTACGACGAGAACGGCGGCTACCCGCACCCCGACCACATCCGCTGCCATGAGGTCGCCGTGGCCGCCTACGACGCGGCCGGCGACCCCGATGCTCATCCCGACCTGGGGGAGCCCTGGCAGCCGGCCAAGCTCTACTACCACCACACGTTCAACCGGCCACGCATCCAGGCACTGCACGACGCGATGCTCGCCCGCGGCTACGAGTCGCCCTACGCCGAGCGCCTCGCCGACTGGCCGCCCGACCCCGACCACGACAAGCGCATCACCACCCGCGTTCCCTGCGCCGACTACTTCCCGGTGCGCGACCGGGCATTGCTCGCCCACGCGACGCAGATCGACCCAGAGGGTCCGTGGTTCGCAGTGCCGCTCGTCGTGCACCAGGAGGCCTGGCCGACCGAGGACTTCGAGCTGGCCCGCTCCACGGTGGCAGTCGAGCCGCCGGAGGACGACCTGTTCGCGGGGCTGCGCTGACGGCTGCCCGATGACGGGTGCGACCATAGAGGCATGTGGTCGTTGCCGTACGTCGTCGTTGTCGCGGGAGACGACTCCAGCTACACCTACGACAACCTCAAGCCCGGCCCAGCCGCGCTGGTCGTCACCGCCCTGCTCGCGCTCGCCCTCTTCCTGCTGATCCGCAACATGCGCCGTCAGGTGCGCCGGATCGACTTCGACCAGGACGCCAAGGACGACAAGGCTCGTACGCGGTCGCACCGCGACACCGAGCGCACGCCCGACGACCCGGACGACCGCTGGGACGACAAGATCGACGACGGCACCTGACCAGCGCCTCCTAGTGGATCATCCGACATCCGCGGCCCGATGAGCGTGTGGTTGTCGGATCCACTTCGTCAGGCGTCCCTGAACCGCAGCACCACGAGCGCCGCGACGTACACGGCGGCCGCATAGGCGGCTGTCACCCCGAGCCCGGCCAGGGGCCCGATCGGCAGGCTGTCCAAGTCACGGGTCGCCTGCACGGCGAGCCCCGCGCTGAGCGGCGAGTACTTCTCCAGGCGCTCCAGCCAGACCGGGTCGCTGATCATGGACGTCACCAAGGGAGCGCCGAACAACAGCGCCAGCGTCGCGATGATCGCCACCGCTGAGTCACGGATCATCGTGCCGATCCCGAGCCCGAGCACCGCCAGCAGCCCGAGGTAGGCGACGGTGCCGGCAGCGGCACGCAGCGTGGGTTCGTCGGCCAGGGACAGCGGGGGATAGCCGTTGGCGGCGTTGAACCCGTTGCCCGGCAGGATGTTGCGGGCGGCCAACAGCGATGCCAAGACCCCGATCGTGGCGGCCAGGAGCGTGGTACCGACGACGACCACTGCCTTGCCGGCAAGTACTCGGCCCCGCTGTGGGATCGCCGTCAGCGTCGTGTGGATCATGCCGGTGCCGTACTCGTTGGTGATGGCCAGAGATCCGACCACCACCGCGGCCACCTGCCCGACCCACACGCCCGACAGGCTGAGCTTGGTCGTGTCCTCGAAGCATTCGGTCGGTGAGCGGCACTGCGAGACGTCGACCGTGCTGGTCATGGCCGCACCCACAGCCACGATGGCGGTCGCGAACGCCAGCAGCAACCAGCCGCTGCTCGGCATGGTCCGCAGCTTGACCCACTCGGCGCGCAGCACTCTGTTCATGCGTCTCGCCGCCGGACCAGCCACACCGCCAACACGAACGCGCCGACTGCGTAGGCACCCGCGACCCCCAGGCCCGCCCACCAGGTGATCAGTGAGGCCGGCTCGACGTGCAGCTCGCTGGCCGGCTGTGCTCGCTGGGTGGCAAAGCCACCGGCGGGAGTCAGCAGCATGAGCGCCTTCATTGCCGTGGCGCTCGAGAGGAAAGCCGCGACGATCGTGGGCATGACGACGAGGACGAACACCAGGGTGATGGCCGCCGCGCCATGCCGCAGGATTGCGCCGGCGGACAGGCTCAGCACGGCGATGACCGCAACGAAGACCGCCGTCCCGATGACGACCCGCAAGACCGTGGGATCGAAGAGATCCGGCTCCGGGTAGGCGGGTGGCCCGTACCCGTTGTCCCGCATCACCGGCCGGGTGAGCAGGAACGACAGCACGGTCGCCGTGAGCGCGACGGCGAACGACGCGCCGCCCAGCACGAGCGCCTTGGCGGCCAGCACCCGGCCCCTGCTCGGTACTGCGGCGAAGCTGGTGCGGATGAGGCCGCGCTTGTATTCGGAGGTGATGAACAGCACGCCCACGGCGATGATTGGCAACAGCCCGAACAGCACCCCCTGCAGGCTGTTCGCCACGATGTCGTCGCCCGATCTCTCAGGCCCGATCTCGCCCACGCCGGTGACGACGAAGGTGCCGTCGACCTCGACGGAGTCGCCGGCCACTCCCGCGCCTGACTTGGCTAGCGCCGGCGCGGGATCGCCGGGCGTCACGATGTCTTCGGTCTGCCAGGCGTCAACGTCGGACCGGCCGTCCAACTGGACGTTGTCGAACGTCGCGGTGCTCTGCGTGGGCGTCTCCGAGATGGACGTGCTTCCGGCCGACCGCTCGAAGACCACCTCGTCGAGGGACGACACGAAGAAGCCGGCCTCGGCCGTCTCCGGCAGCCCTGCCAGCTCGACCGTGCCCACGTCGGTCCACTCGCGTCCATCGGGGGACTCCGACCCGGTGATCTCGTCTCCCGAGCGGGTGACCCGGAGCCAGCGGGGGGCGCTCGAGTCACTGCCGTCGATCTCCGTGTCGAAGTTCGCCGACATCTGCACGCCATCTGCGCCGAGCATCACAGCGGCGTAGGGCGCGCCGGGCTCGGTGCTTTCCTTGACCATGACCCCGGCGAAGCCGTTGCTGCTGTCGGGACCGCTTGCGACCCGGACGACGATGCTTCCGTCACCGGTCAGCGGCTGGTGGACGAAGTGGAACGCGTCGTACACCGGGGTGCCGGCCGGACCGACGACAACCGGACCTTCGTTGGCATTGGTGCTGCTCTCGCTTGCGGCCAAGAGGCTGAACCCGACCGTGGCCGCCAGCGCAGCAAGCAGCGCCACCATCCATCGCCACACCGACCGCAGCTTTGTCCACTCGGCCCGTACGACGCGGCCGAAACCGGCCGGCTTCGTCGCGATCGGCGGGCGGGTGGGGGTCATGGTGGCCATCAGGCGCTCCGCTCCGCCGGCACGGCGAACTCGACGGCGTCGCGCGTCAGCTCCATGTATGCCTCTTCGAGCGATGCCCGGTGGCTGCGCAGCTCGGAGAACGGGATCCCGGCCGCGCTGAGCAGGCCGGCGATGCGCTCGCCGTCGATACCGTCGACGGTCAGCGTCTCATGGTCGACGGCCGCGACGACCGCGCCGGCCCGAGCCAGCGCGGTCATGGCGTCCGTACGGCGGAACGTCCGCACGTCCACCCGGCTTCCGTTGGCCGCCGAGAGCAGGCTCGCGACATCAGTGTCCGCGATCACGCGGCCGCGAGCCAGGACGATCAGATGGTCGGCCGTGCCCTCGAGCTCGCCCATCAGGTGGCTCGACACGAACACGACGCGACCCTCTGCAGCCAGCGACTTGAGCAGCCCGCGGATCCACACGATGCCCTCGGGGTCCAGCCCGTTGACCGGCTCGTCGAACATCAGCACCGGCGGATCACCCAGCAGCGCGGCGGCGATGCCGAGGCGCTGCCGCATCCCGAGCGAGAACCCGCCTGCCGCGCGTCGCGCTGCGCTGGAAAGCCCCACCTGCTCGAGCACTTCGTCGACGCGCGACGCCGGCAACCCGTTGCTGTGCGCCATCCAGAGCAGATGGTCGCGAGCGCGACGGCTGGGGTGGATGGCCGCCGCGTCAAGCAGCGACCCCACCTCGAGCAGCGGTGTGCGCAGGCTGCGGTAGGGGCGTCCGTTGACGAGCGCCGTGCCATCGTCGGGGGAGTCCAGACCCAGGATCAGCCGCATGGTTGTCGACTTGCCCGCGCCGTTGGGTCCGACGAATCCGGTGACCTCCCCGCCGGACACGACGAACGAGATCCCGTCCACCGCAACTGTCGATCCGTAGCGCTTTCGCAGCCCGCTTACTTCGATGGATGCCTGCATGCCTGGAGGCTATGGGTCGTACGGACGCTGCGTCGTCACCCGTCGGAGGGATCACCGAACATCCCACCGGGGGACGCCGTGGCCGGTCAGATCAGGCGACAATGGCCGCTGTGAAGGGGCTCGAGTGGCCGTACGGTGCTGCCGCGATCCTCGGCGTGGTTGCGGTCATCGAGGTCGCCGCCCGCCCCGACGCTCAGCCGCCGAGCTCGTTGCTTGCCCTGGTGCTTGCGCTGGCCACAACGCTTCCGCTCGCCCTTGCCCAGGTGCAGCCTGAGGCGGCTGCCGGCGCCATCGTCGTCGCGACCATCGCCATGCTCGTCGCGGACTACCAGCCGCCGGTCGCCGGCATCGTGGCCTTGGGCGTCAGCGCATTCCTGGTCGGTCGACGCGGCACCCGATGGGCTGCGGTCGGGTTGGTGGCGCTGTTCGTCGTGTACGCCCTGCTGCCCGGCGGCGACGACCGTCCCGGCGGTCGAGCGCTGGCGATCGCCCTACTCGTCATGACCACTGCGGCCGTCGGCACCGGGCTCTTCCTGCAGATCCGCGACGAGGCCGCCCGGCGCGCGGTGTCGGAGCGGCAGATCGCCGACACGCTGTTCGAGCACGCCGCGCGCGGCGAGCGGGCACGCATCGCGCAGGAGCTGCATGACGTGGTCGCCCATCACATCTCGATGATTGCCGTGCAGGCGGAGGCGGCGCGCCTGACGACGCCGGGCATGCCCGATCAGGGGGCGCAGCGCCTGGTCGCGATCGGCGACACCGCGCGCACCGCGCTCACGGAGATGCGTCGCCTGCTCGGTGTGCTCCGCGAGGATGCCGCGCCCGCCGACAGCCGCCGCCCGCAGCCAGGGTTGCAGCACCTCAACGAGCTGGTCGACGAGGCGCGCAGTCTCACCGCCGCAAGCACGCGGTTGATCGTGCACGGGCGAGTCGTCCCGCTCGACCCGGGTGTCGAGCTCACGGCCTACCGCATCGTCCAGGAGGCCTTGACCAACGCCCGCCGCCACGCTCCCGGCGCTGGGGTCGACGTCGAGCTGCACTATCGCGAAGACGCGCTCTATCTCCGCGTGCGCGACAACGGTCCGGGGCCGCAGTCGCTGGACGAGATGGTGGCCAACGCGGGGCACGGGCTGGGCGGGATGCGGGAACGAGCCACGTTGGTGGGTGGTTGGCTGGCCACCGGATCCGGCCCCATGGGCGGCTTCGTCGTCGAGGCGCTGCTGCCGGTCGGCGAGGCCGATCGATGAATGCCGGCACGGGGCAGCGCGTTCGGGTCGTCGTCGTTGACGACCAGGACGTTGTGCGCGCCGCCTTCGCCGCGTTGCTGGGCACGCAGCCCGACTTCGAGGTCGTGGGCAGCGCGCCCGACGGTGCCGCCGCGGTGCGGCTGTGCCACGAGCAGCGACCCGACGTCGTGGTCATGGACGTACGCATGCCTGTCATGGACGGCATCGACGCGACCCGGCAGATCCTCGCCGAGGCAGTCGACTCCCCGCCGCGCATCCTCATCCTCACGACGTTCGACCTCGACCAGCACGTCTACGACGCGCTGGCGGCGGGCGCCAGCGGATTCCTGCTCAAGGACGTGAGCGCGGAAAGGCTCTTCGACGCCGTACGGGTGGTCGCCGCCGGCGAGGCCCTGCTCGCGCCGACGGTCACGCGCCGGCTGATCGCCGAGTTTGCCCGGCTGCGGCCGGTCGCGCCGGCACCAGATGCGCGCGTGCAGCGACTCACGCCCAGGGAGACCGAGGTCCTGCGGCTCATTGCTGAAGGGCTGTCCAACCCGGAGATCGCCGCCCGCCTCGTGGTCAGCGACGAGACGGTCAAGACCCATGTGAGCCGGGTGCTCAGCAAGCTTGGGCTGCGCGACCGGACCCAGGCGGTCGTCGTGGCCTACGAGACCGGCCTGATCGTCCCGGGTGGGGGACGCGGTTAGGGTCGACGGCATGGCCAACCGGCTCGCCGCGAGCACGTCGCCGTACCTCTTGCAGCACGCCGACAACCCCGTCGACTGGTGGGAGTGGGGGCCGGAGGCGTTCGACGAGGCGCGCAGCCGGGACGTGCCCGTGCTGTTGTCCGTCGGCTATGCCGCGTGCCATTGGTGCCACGTCATGGCACACGAGTCGTTCGAGGACACCGAGACCGCCGCGTTGATGAACGAGCACTATGTGAGCATCAAGGTCGACCGGGAGGAGCGGCCCGACGTCGACGCGGTCTACATGGAAGCCGTCCAGGCCATGACCGGCCACGGCGGCTGGCCCATGACCGCGTTCCTCACGCCGGCCGGTGAGCCGTTCTACTGCGGCACCTATTTCCCGCCCGCGCCGCGCCAAGGCATGCCGTCGTTCCAGCAGGTGCTGACGGCGGTCACCGACACCTGGCACACCCGCCGTGACGAGGTCGACCGTGTCGGCGCAGATGTCGTTCGACGCCTCAGCGAGCGGCCGCCGCTATCCGGTGAGGCGCCGCCGGACGGCGATGCACTCACCGCGGCGGTGCAGCGGCTGCACGCCGAGTTCGACGGGGTCGAGGGCGGATTCGGCGGTGCGCCGAAGTTCCCGCCCTCCATGGTCTGTGAGTTCCTCCTGCGCCATCACGCGCGGACAGGTGACAACCTCGCCCTCGCCATGGCCGAGACGACCCTCGAGGCGATGGCTCGCGGCGGCATGGCCGACCAGCTTGCCGGTGGGTTCGCGCGCTACAGCGTCGACGCGCAGTGGGTCGTCCCGCACTTCGAGAAGATGCTGTACGACAACGCGCTGCTCCTGCGGGTCTACCTGCACTGGTGGCGCGCGACCGGATCGCCGCTCGCCGAACGGGTCGTACGGCAGACCGCGGCGTTCCTGCTGCACGACCTGCGCACTGCCGAGGGTGGGTTCGCCAGCGCGCTCGACGCGGATACCGACGGCGTCGAAGGCGCGACCTACGTGTGGACCCCTTCACAGCTGCGCGAGGTGCTGGGCGACGACGACGGCGAGTTCGCTGCGCGACTGCTCTCGGTCACGTCGTCGGGCACCTTCGAGCATGGCTCGTCCACATTGCAACTGCGGGCCGACCCCACCGACGCCGAACGTTGGGTCGCGGTGCGCGAGCGGCTGCTCGCGGCCAGGCGGGAACGCCCGCAGCCGGTCCGCGACGACAAAGTCGTCTCCGCGTGGAACGGGCTGGCCATCGCCGCGCTCGCCGAGGCGGGCGGTCTGCTCGGCGAGCCTGCTTGGGTCGACGCCGCGATCGACGCCGCCGACCTGCTGGTTCGGCTGCATCTTGACGAGCACGGCCGGCTGCTGCGGACGTCGCGCGACGGCGTGGCGGGGCGCAATGCAGGCGTGCTCGAGGACTATGCCGACGTTGCGGAGGGATTCCTGTCGCTCGTCGCTGTGACGGGCGACCCGGTGTGGCTGTCGTTCGCCGAGCAGCTGCTCGACGAGATGCTTGCGCACTTCACCGACGGAAACGGCGAGGCGTGGTACGACACCGCCGACGACGCCGAGACGCTCGTGCGCCGCCCGTACGACCCGACCGACAACGCGACACCATCGGGCCAGTCCGCCGCAGCAGGAGCGCTGCTGTCGTTCGCTGCACTCACCGGCTCGGCTCTGCATCGCGAGGCGGCGGAGCGCGCCCTCGGCGTCGCCGGCCGGCTTGCTGCCCAGGCGCCGCGGTTCTGCGGATGGGGGCTCGCGGTGGCCGAGGCGGCCCTGGCCGGCCCCATGGAGATCGCCGTCGTCGGTGCCGACAACGACTCGGAGCGACACCTGCTGCACCGCACTGCGCTGGCCGCGACCGCCCCCGGGGCCGTCGTCGTCACCGGCGACCCGGCCGATCCGGCGACCGCGGCGATCCCGCTGCTCGTGGATCGGCCGTTGGTCCAGGGCAAGCCCGCGGCCTACGTCTGCCGGGGGTTCGTGTGCGATCGGCCGACGACCGATGCGGCCGCCCTCGCTACCGCGATCGGCGCCCGCGCGGATGTCGTCGCAGCAGCCTGACCATCCCTCTAGTAAGGCTTACCTAAGTTAGGTTAGGCTTCCCTCCGTGCGAGGGAATGATCATGCTGACGGAGCACTCACCGCGACCCGACTCCGGCTCTGCTACGACCGGGTGCCTGTCGTCGAGGACGCTTCGATCACGCTGCTGCCGGGGCGGATCACCGCCCTGATCGGGCCCAATGGCAGCGGCAAGTCGACACTGCTCCGGTCGCTGGCCCGACTGCACCGCCCGCTCGACGGGACGGTCAGTCTCTCAGACGTCCCCGACGTGCTCGCCCTGAGCGCCAAGGAGTTTGCGTGCCGGGTGACCCTGCTGGCACAGAGCCGGACGACGCCCCACGGCGTGACGGTCCACGACGTCGTGAGCTATGGCCGCTACCCCCACCGCGGGCGGTTCCGCACGGACGACCCAGACGGGCCGCGGGCCATCGCGTGGGCCATGGAGGTCACCGGCCTCACCGCCATGGCCGGGCGCGGCGCGGAGGAGCTTTCCGGCGGCGAGCTCCAGCGGGTCTGGCTCGCGACCTGTCTTGCCCAGGACACCGGCGTCCTGCTGCTCGACGAGCCGACGACCTATCTGGACCTTCGCTACCAGGTCGAGATTCTCGACCTCGTCCGTGACCTCGCGGACAACCATCAGGTCGCCATCGGCCTGGTGCTGCACGACCTCAACCAGGCGGGCGACCTCGCCGACGAGGTCGTGCTGCTGCACGGCGGCCGCATCCGCGCCGTCGGTGCCCCCTCGGATGTCATGACGACCGAGCTGCTGTCCGACGCCTACGGGATCCGCATCGACGTCGCTCCGGATCCACGCACCGGCCGACTCGTCGCCCAACCCATTGGCCGACACGTGCGGCACCTCCAAAGACCCGTCGTCGCCGTCTGACCGTCACTACACCGAACCCAAGGGACCCACCATGCGTACGATCCATCGATCCTGGCTGCCCGCTGCCCTCGCCGCGGCGACATTGGCTGTCGCCGCGTGCGGCACCACCGAGGACCCGGAGACCAGCAGCGACTCGACCGCGGCCAGCGACGCCGGCCCGGTCTCCGTGACCGACGAGCGCGGCACGGTCGAGCTCGACGCTCCCGCCGTCGATGTGGTCTCGCTGGAATGGGGCCTCACCGAAGACCTTGTCGCGCTCGGCGTGGATCCGGCCGGCCAGGCCGACGTCAAGGGCTACAACACGTGGAACACCGTGGCGCCGATCGACGCGGACACCCCCGACGTCGGGATGCGCGGCGAGCCCAGCCTCGACGCGATCGCCGCGTTGGAGCCGGACCTCGTCGTCACCACCACCGACGTACCCGAGAACGTCATCGCGCAGATCGAGGAGGTCGCACCGGTCCTGGCGCTGCGCGGCTCCGACTCCGCCGACCCGTTGGGCTACATGCGTCGAACGATCGAGACCCTCAGTGAGGCGACGGGCACGGAGGACGCGGCTGAGGACCTGCTCGCGGAGTTCGACGCCAAGGTGCAGGAGGGCAAGCAGGCGCTGAGCGGCGCGGGCATGGCGGGCTCCGAGTTCACCATGGCCGACGGCTGGATCACCAACGGCACGGTGTCGATCCGGATGTACACCGAGGGCTCCTACTTCGGCGCCCTGGGCGAATCCCTCGGTCTCGTCAACGCGTGGGCCGAGGAAGGCGACCCCGACTACGGGCTCGCCCAGACCGATGTCGAGGGGCTGACCAAGCTCGGCGACGTGCAGTTCATCTACGCGGCCAACGACGCCGACGGCGGCGACCCGTTCGTCGACGGCCTCGCCGACAACGCCGTGTGGACGGAGCGCCCGTTCGTCGCGGCCAGCGACGTGCACCGCATCCCTGACGGCATCTGGATGTTCGGTGGGCCGCGCTCGGGCGAGGCCTACGTCGACGCCGTTGTTGACGCGCTGACCAAGTAACGACGCTGGCCAGCACGACGTGGACACCATGACCCGGGTCGACGAGGTCACGCGCACCCGGCGGTCACTGCCGCGCGTCGCGGCCGTGTACGCCGGGGCAATTGTGCTCGTCGTCGTGCTGGCTGCCGTCCACCTGACTCAGGGGACAGCCGACGTCGGGATCGCGGACCTGCTCCGGCTGCTCATCGGCTCGTCCGACGACAACACGGTCGCGGTCGTCATCGAGTCGCGGCTCCCGCGACTGCTTGCCGGTGTCGTCACCGGGATCGCGCTCGGGGTCGCGGGCGCGACGCTGCAGTCGGTCGCCCGCAACCCCCTCGCCTCGCCGGACACGCTGGCCGTCAATGCGGGCGCTTACCTTGCGATCGTCGCGGGGGCCGTCACCGGCCTGGCAGTCCCCTTCTACCTTGCCGGCGGGCTCGCCTTCGTGGGCGGGCTCGCCGCAGCGGGGCTCGTCCTCCTGCTGAGCCGCGCTGGTGCCGCCGGACCGACGCGGCTCGTGCTCGCGGGCTCGGCGACGATGCTGGCGCTGATGGCGGTGACCACCACGCTGCTCGTCCTCTTCCCGGAGGCGACGACGGGGCTGTTCGCCTGGGGCAGCGGGTCGATCGTGCAGTCGGGCACCGACGTGGTGCTGCAGGCCGTGCCCATGCTGCTGGCGGGCGTCGCCGGAATCCTCCTCGTCGCCAACCGCCTCGACGTGCTCGCCCTCGGCGACGACACCGCGAGCGTGCTCGGCCTGGACGTCCGTCGCACGCGGGTCGTGGCGATCGTGCTCGCGGTGCTGCTGTCCGCGACCGCAGTCACCGTGGCCGGGCCCATCGGGTTCGTCGGCCTGTGCGCACCCTTCCTCGCCCGCTTGATCGCGCGGCGTGTCCCGGGGCTGCACCGGCACGGCGTGCTGTTCCCGATGGCCGGCCTCGCGGGCGTCATCGTCGTGCTGGGCGCCGACGTCCTGCTCCGGCTCGCGTTGCCTGGCCAGTACGGCGTGTCGGTGCCGACGGGCGTCGTCACCACGCTCGTCGGCGCGGTGATCCTGGTCTGGATAGCCCGCCGGCTGCGTGACTCCGGGCCGGCGACGGTGTCGGCGCGGCGGGCCGGCACGCCGGCCCGCAGCTCCCGCCGTACGGCAGTCGTGATCTCTTCGCTGACTGTGTCCCTGGTGACCGCGACGGTGCTGGCGACACTGCTCGGCGACCGCGTCCTGCTCGTCGGCGACGTCGTCAACTGGCTCACCGACCAGGCCGGTCGGCAGGTGACCTTCACGCTCAACCAACGCATCCCGCGGGTGCTCGCCGCCCTGCTGGCGGGTGCGGCCCTGGCGCTCGCCGGAACCGTTATCCAGGCGGTCTGCCGCAACCCGCTGGCCGAGCCCAGCCTGATCGGCGTCACGTCGGGTGCGGGCCTCGGCGCCGTCAGTGTGCTGCTGCTGGTGCCCGGCACCGGCATCTGGCCCATGTCGGCCGCAGCCGCGGCGTGCGCGCTTGCGGTGTTCGCGCTCGTCTACCGGCTCGCCCACCGTGGCGGGCTGGACTCCGACCGGCTCGTGCTCATCGGCTACGGCGTGAGCTTCGGAGCGACCGCGCTCACGACTCTGGTCATCGTCGTCAACGAGCCGTGGAACACCAACCTCGCGCTTACGTGGTTGTCGGGCTCCACCTACGGGCGCAGCCTCGAGCAACTGCTGCCGGTGACACTCGCTCTCGCTGTGGTGATCCCGCTGTCGGCAGCCGCCCGGCACGAGCTCGACCTGCTGGCGGTCGACGACGATGTCCCGCGGATCCTCGGCGTCCCGGTGGAACGCGCCCGCCTGGTGATGTTGGCCGCGGCTGCGCTGCTGACCGCGGCGGCCGTGTGCGCGGTGGGCGTGATCAGTTTCGTCGGGCTCGTCGCGCCGCACGCCGCACGCGCGCTCGTCGGCACGCGGCACGTGCGCGTGCTGCCGACGGCGATGCTGCTCGGCGCCCTGCTCGTCAGCGTCGCCGACACGATGGGCCGAACAGTGATCGCGCCGGCGCAGATCCCGGCCGGGCTCATGACGGCGATCGTCGGGGCGCCGTACTTCCTATGGCTTCTGTGGCAGTCCCGAGGTCGGGAGGCGTGATGTCCGACGTGATGGTCGATGTGCAGCCGTGGCGGCTGTTCCGCACACGGGTGGCGAGGACGCACGAGCTGAGTCCCAGCTTTCTGCGCGTCACCCTGACGGGTGACGACCTCGACGAGTTCGCCGACAACGGCTACGACCAGCGGATCAAGCTGCTGTTGCCGGCCCCGGACGGCGGGTCCGAGGTGCGGCGCACGTACACCGTCCGCGCTGTGCGTCCAGCGAGTCGCGAGGTCGACGTCGACATGGTCCGCCACGGTGACCACGGCCCGGCGTCACGGTGGGCACTGGGTGCGCGTCCGGGATCCGAGCTTGCTCTGCTCGGCCCGAACGCGCTGTTCGACGGGTCGCACGGCGGCGTCGAGTTCATGCCTCCGCCTGAGCCGACAACAGCGTTGCTGTTCGCCGGTGACGAGACCGCGGTGCCTGCGATCGCCGCCATCTTGGAACGGCTGCCGGCCGATGCCGTGGGTGAGGCTTATCTCGAGGTTCCGTGCTCCACCGACCGTCTCGACCTGCAGCGGCCGCCGGGAGTCCAGGTCACCTGGCTCGGTCGGGACGGCGCTGCACATGGCGCGCGGCTGGTGCCGGTCGTACAGGCTGCGGCCGACCGGTTGGTGGCGCCGACCGATGAGCCGCACCCGGACCCGGCTGACGTCGACGTCGACGAGGAGATCCTCTGGGAGGTCCCGGTCGACGAGAACGGCCTGCCGGTTGCTCGCAGCACCCAGGTCTATGCCTGGATCGCGGGGGAGGCGGGGGTCGTCAAGGCTTTGCGCCGCTATCTCGTGGGTGAGTGCGGCGTCGACCGCCGCTCTGTGGCGTTCATGGGCTACTGGCGGCTGGGCCGGTCCGAGGGCTGACGGCCCGGCGGGTGGCGCCCGACCTACGCGACGTCGATCATGGACCCATGGCCACGACCAGCGACCTGGCGGGAATTGACGGCGGCGTCGTTGTCGGGAGCGACGGGTCGCCGGGCTCACGCGTGGCGCTCGCGCGCGCGGTCGAGGAGGCGCGCGCCCACGGGCTTCCGCTCCATGTTGTCCGGGCATGGACGATCACCACGGCGCCGCGGCCGGCGAGCTGGCAGCCGGGCTATGTGCCGTCGTCCGAGGAGTTCGCCGAGGCGGTCCGGGAGGAGCTCGCGGCAGACTGCAAGGCAGTGGTCGGCGGTGTCACCGACGTCGAGGTCAAATGGCACGTCATCCGCGGTCAGTCGGCGCATGCGCTCATCGAGGCGTCAAAGGCCGCGGGGCTTCTCGTCGTGGGCGCTCGGGGGCGCGGCGGCTTCGCGGGTCTCGTGCTGGGATCCACCACCGACCAGGTGGTCCGCCACGCGAAGTGCCCGGTCCTGGTCATGCCCCTGACCGCCTCCGCGTGATCACGAAGACCTTGCACAGGAAAAACGAGCATGAAGTCTTCGTGATCAAGGGTGGTCGCGCGAGCTAACCCTCAAAGGAACCTTTGACAGGTTCGCAGAGCCGTGCCAAACTCCCAAACATGTCTTTGAGGGCTGTCAAGGGTAAGGCGCTCGCCAGGTGAGCCGGTCGCCAAGCTGCGCGCCATGGCTCACCCGTTACGGCTGCGCATGCTCTCGCTGCTGACCGGTGCCGCCATGTCAGCGGCCGAGGTGGCGCGCGAGCTCGACATCACGCAGGCCAACGCCAGCTATCACCTCCGCAACCTGGAGCGGGCGGGCATGCTCGTCGTCGCGGAGAGGGTGAACATCAACGGCGGCCAGGCCAAGCGCTACCGGCACGACCCGTTGGCTCCCGAGCGCCATGGCGTTACGGCCGCGCCGGAGGACCGCAGCCTCTTCTGGCGGGCGGTGGCCGCTGAGCTCGTCCGCCGCTCGACGCAAGCCGCCCCCGTCCGACGGCGGGCCCGCAGGGCGCACATGACCGACGCCGAGCTCTGGGTGGACCCCGACACGTGGCGCGACGTGGTCGCGCGCATCCAGGCGGCGAGCAAGGACCTGCACGCGGCTGCCCAGCCGCCGCACGCCAAGGGCACGATCCGCACCAGCTCGACCCTCGCGCTGTTCGAGATGGAGCGGTCATGAGCGACACTCTGACTCCCTTCCGGCACACGGCATTCCGGCTGCTGTTCGCCGGACGCCTCGTTTCGTTCATCGGCAACGCCATAGCCCCGGTGGCACTGGCCTTCGCGGTGCTCGACCTGACCGGCAAGGCCGGTGACCTCGGACTCGTCCTCGCGGCTCGCACGATCCCGATGCTGCTGTTCCTGCTCATCGGTGGAGTGATCGCCGACCGGCTCCCGCGGCACCTTGTCGTGGTCGGGTCCAACGTCGTCAACGCGGCCGTTCAGGCCACGGTTGCGACGCTCGTACTGGCCGATCACGCGAGCATCGGGTTGCTCATCGCGCTCGAGGCGGTGAGCGGCATCGTCAGTGCCTTCCTGTTCCCGGCGGTCGCCGGGCTGACACCGCAGACCGTTCCGACAGCGCTGCTGCAGCAGGCCAACGCGTTGCTTCGGCTTGGCCTCAACGGCGCGATGATTGGCGGCTCGGCCCTCGCGGGCGTCCTTGTCGCGACCGTCGGGCCTGGCTGGGGACTCGCCGTCGACGCGGTCGCCTATGCCGCCGGTGCAGTGGTGCTCGCCTTCGTACGAGTCCAACGCGACCAGCTGACTCGCCGCGAGGCATCCAGCAGCACCTTCGCGGAGCTCCGGGAGGGCTGGACGGAGTTCTCGTCCCGTACCTGGATCTGGGTGGTCGTCGCCCAGTTCTCGCTCGTCAACGCGGCCCTGACGTGCGGCTTCGTCACTCTCGGACCTGTCGTCGCCGACTCGACCTTCGGCCGTGCCGCTTGGGGGATCGTGCTGGCCGCGCAGACCGCAGGGATGCTCGCCGGCGGGCTGCTCGCCCTGCGTATGCGACCCGCACGGCCGCTGTTCCTCGGCACCGCCGCGATGCTCCTCGTGGTCCCGGGACTGCTGGTGCTCGCGTGGGAGCCGCGGGCCGTCCCGCTCGTCATCGCGGCTTTCATCGCCGGTCTGGGCATCGAGACCTTCGGGGTCTATTGGGACCTCAGCCTCCAGCAGAACGTGCCGCTCGACCGGCTCAGCCGCGTCTACTCCTACGACGCCCTCGGCTCCTTCGTGTTCATGCCCGTCGGGCAGATCCTCGCCGGCCCTCTGTCGATCGCGTTCGGCGTGCCGGCCACCGTCGCGGGTGCCGGCTTCGTCATCGGGGTGGCAACCCTGGCCGCGCTCGCCGTCCCCGCAGTACGCGACCTGCGCCGCGTCGAGCAGCCAGACCGTTCGCCGTCAGCGAGCGTTGCTGCGTAATCATGTAATCCGCGCAACGATGTGCATATGACATCGACAGAGCGAGTACGGGGCTGGCTCACCGGCCGGCTCCCGCAGGACTGGTTCACTACCGCACCCGAGGTCACCGTCGATCGCGACGAGATCCTCGTCATCGGGACGCTGCCCGAGCCGGAGGTCGCCGACGACGTGTCCGACGCCGAGCGCGAGGCGGCCGTCGACGGACGGATCAAGGAGTTCCGCGAGCGCACCCGCGACCGGCGCATCGAGATCGCCCTCGAGCTCGAGCGCATGAGCGGCCGCAAGGTCTCCTGGGGCGTGCAGATCGGCGACAAGCGCAAGCTGTTCACCCACCTCGCAGCACCGGTGATGACCCGGCTGCGGCAGCCAGAGCGCGCAGTGCTCGACACCCTGGTCGACGCCGGTGTCGCGCGATCGCGGTCGGAGGCGCTCGCCTGGTGCGTACGCCTCGTGGCCAAGCACACCGACGACTGGCTCAGCCAGCTCCGGGAGGCCATGGAGGGTGTCGCGCGGGTGCGCGAGCAAGGGCCTGACGCGCAGGCCTAGGCGGCCGCCACCGCCCCGGCGCCGAACGCCGTGAGCCATACCCCCACGTGCTGCGTCAGATAGCCGCCGAGGGTGAACGCGTGGAACACCTCGTGGAACCCGAACCACCGCGGCGACGGGTTGGGGCGCTTGAGGCCGTAGACCACGCCGCCCAGCGAGTACATCAACCCGCCGACGATCACGAGCGTGAGCACGGCGGCTCCACCCCGCGCGAACTCCGGGAGGTAGAACACCGCCGCCCAGCCGAGCCCCAGGTAGACCGGGACGTACAACCACCGCGGAGCGCCCACCCAGAACACCCGGAACAGCACGCCGATCACCGCCCCGCTCCACACGACGGTGAGCAGCACGCGTGCCTGCTGCCCGTCGAGTAGCAGTAGTGCATAGGGCGTGTAGGTGCCGGCGATGATCAAGAAGATGTTGGCGTGGTCGAGCCGCTTGAGCGTCTGCTGCGCCCGCGGCGACCAGTGGCCCCGGTGATAGGCCGCGCTCACGCCGAACAGCAGCGCCGCCGTCACGGCGTAGATCGCGACGGCCGCCTTGGTGCGGCCGTCGGGCGCGAGGAGCACCAACAGCAGCCCGGCGATCACCGCGAAAGGGAAAGTCCCCGCGTGCAGCCAGCCGCGCAACAGGGGTTTGTCCACGCCGCGGATCATAACCTACGCGACCGTAAGTTACCAAGCAGTAGGGTGCGAGAACTCACCAGTTGCGCTCGGTCGCCAGCGCTCGCTGGACGGCTACCCTGGTCAGCGTTCTCCACGAGCCCCGGGAGGCTGCCCGCCGTGGGCCTGCGCAATCTTCTCTATGCCGTCTATGAGCGGCGCGTCGAGCACGACCTCGACCGCTCGCGACTGCCCCGACATGTCGGTGTGATGTGCGACGGCAACCGCCGCTGGGCGCGGGAGATGGGCTACGTCGACCCCAACGACGGGCACCGCGTCGGCGCCGAGCGCATCACTCAGCTGCTGCACTGGTGTGACGAGGTCGGCGTCGAGGTCGTCACGTTGTTCCTGCTGTCGACCGACAACATGTCCCGTCCCACGGTCGAGCTCGAGCCGCTGCTGCGCATCATCGAGGACCTGGTCACCGACCTCTCCGCCGACGGCAACCCGTGGCAGGTCCGAGCGGTCGGCAACCGTGACGTGCTGCCCTCGCAGACCGTCGAGGCGCTCAAGATCGCGGAGGAGCGCACGAACGGCCGCACCGGCGGCGTGCAGGTCAACGTCGCCGTCGGGTACGGGGGCCGGCAGGAGATCGCCGATGCGGTGCGCTCACTGCTCCAGGAGCACGCTGCCGCCGGCACGAGCATCGAGGAGCTCGCCGAGATCCTCGACGTCGAGCACATCGCCGAGCATCTCTACACCCGCGGCCAGCCCGATCCGGACCTGGTGATCCGTACCAGCGGCGAGCAGCGGGTGTCCGGCTTCCTGCTCTGGCAGAGCGCGCACTCGGAGTTCTACTTCCACGAGGCCAACTGGCCTGACTTCCGCAAGGTCGACTTCCTCCGCGCGCTGCGTGCCTATGCACAGCGCGACCGCCGCTACGGCGCCTGAAGCTCCGCGCTGTCTTTCATGGCTTTCTAATCACGCCTCGCCAATCCTGGGGAGTGACCGATCGAATGCGTTCGGTCGTACGGGGTACGGAGTCGCGCACCAGCTCCCAGCCGTCGTCGCGATGGACCTCGTACGACGCGAACACGCACGGGACCGGCTTGGCCGAGAGCGGGTCGACGCCGTCCATCAGCTGGAAGTGCAGATGTGGCGCGGTCGAGTTGCCCGTGCTGCCGACGCGGCCGAGCACATCGCCGCGGCGGACGGTTTGCCCCGCGGCGACGGCGACCGACCCTGGCGCCAGGTGCGCATAGACGGCGCAGCCCTCGTCGCTGCGCACGATGACGTGGTTGCCGACCAGCCGACGGACATTGTCTTCTGTCGCACGGAAGGTCACCGACGTCTTGAGGACGAGGGCCAGCTCGCGCACTGGGTGCAGCCAGGACCGCTCGGGCGCGCCGTCCGATGCGCGTACGACCTCGCCGTCGAGCGCGGCGTGCACCGGCTCCCCATAGCCGTGGCACTCGCGCATCGGCACTCCACGAACCAACGTGCGCAGGCCGGACGCGGAGTGGATGCGCCGGTGCTCGTCGAGCCGTTGCAGGTCGAACGCATAGCGCTGGGCCAGCTGGTCGGTGCCATGGCTCGGGATGTGACTGCCGGGCGAGTGCACGGCGAACCACTCGCCGCGCAACGGGAAGTCGACGACGGCCGCGCCGACGAGCTCGTCCGCCGTTCCCTTGCCTACCTTCACAGCGTCACCTCGTCGAAGGTCACGTCGTGCGTTGCCGCCTCGGCCGGGTAGAGCGCGAGACTCAGGGTGTAGGGGACTCCGCCCGTCGCGTCGAGGTCGGCAAACTCGCGGACGACTGCTTGCACCCGGTCGATGAGCCGCGGAAGCTCTCGACTGTCGATGCGGGCCTGCTCGAGCATCCCGACGACCTCGGTCGAGCCTTCGCGCGCGGCCGCGGCTGCGATCGACAGGTTGTCGCGGAGGATGCCGAGCACGGTCGCGCGGCGGTCCTCGATGCGGTCGCCGCGCATGCGCACCTCGTAGGCCAGCGCGGTCGCCCGGTAGTACTTCTCGAGATTGCGGCCGGTGTCGCGCCGCTCGACGAGACGGATGAGACCGGCCTCCTCGAGGATGCGCAGATGCCGGGTGAGGTTGGCGGGGTGCACGCCGAGCTCGCGGGCGAGGCCCGTGGTGGTCAGTGCCTGGTGGGCCAGCAGGCGGAGCAGGCTCATCCGCGTCGGGTGCACGTAGGCCCGGATGCGCTCGTCGTCGTCGAGGACCATCACGCCGGCAGGTCGCTCGTCCCTTGCCATATCGCTAACGTTAGCGATTACGCAGGTATGCGTCCAGGAGCGGGGCGCGCGGTTCTTCGGGGTTCACGGGGGCGGAGCCCCCGTGTATAAGTTCACGCTGGCGAAATCGCCCGTTAGCGCGTCGCAGCCGTCATTGCGGGTGCCCGGGCGTAGCGTTTGCTCTGACGACGGGTGGGGAAGCCCGTCGCCACGGGAGGCTCGTCCGACGTGCTGCAGACCGCGTCATCACTCGGTCCGCGCGGAAGGTGGGCCGGCACCCGGCCCGTAAGGGCCCGGTCCCGGTCAACCCGAGGCGCGAGAGGGCCGGAGCGCGCTCGCGCGTGACCGGCACGAGGAGGCGGACGTGGCTGCAACCCAGAAGAGCTCGAACCGGCGCGGTGCCAGCTCAGGACGGAGCAAGCGCCGCACCTACGTCATCGACACGAGCGTCCTCCTCTCCGATCCCTATGCCCTGAAGCGCTTCGACGAGCACGAGGTCGTCGTGCCCGTCGTCGTCATCACCGAGCTCGAGGGCAAGCGGCACCACCCGGAGCTCGGCTTCTTCGCCCGCTCGGCGCTGCGCTTCCTCGACGATCTGCGAATCGCCCATGGCCGGCTCGACGAGCCCGTACCTGTCGGCACGACCGGCGGCACCGTTCGCGTCGAGCTCAACCACACCGACCCCGACGTGCTGCCCGCCGGCTTCCGGCCGCGCGACAAGGGCTGGGACAACGACTCGCGCATCCTCGCCGTCGCGCGCAACCTGAAGGCCGAGGGGCGCGACGTCACCCTCGTCTCCAAGGACCTGCCGATGCGGGTCAAGGCGAGCGCGGTCGGGCTCGCGGCTGAGGAATACCGCGCCGGCTCGGTCATCGAGTCCGGATGGACGGGCATGGCCGAGGTCGACGCGTCGTCCGCCGTGCTCGACGTGCTCTACGACGAGGGCGTGGCCGACCTCGACGCCGCCCGCGACCTGCCGTGCCACACCGGCCTGGTCCTGCACAGCGAGCGGGGTAGCGCCCTCGGTCGCGTCACCCCTGGCAAGCAGGTCCGTCTCGTCCGCGGCGACCGCGAGGCGTTCGGCCTGCGCGGGCGCTCGGCCGAGCAGCGCGTCGCGCTCGACCTGCTGCTCGACCCCGAGATCGGCATCGTGTCCCTCGGCGGCCGTGCCGGCACCGGCAAGTCCGCGCTCGCGCTCTGCGCCGGCCTGGAGGCCGTGCTGGAGCGTCGCCAGCACCGCAAGGTGCTCGTCTTCCGACCGCTGTACGCCGTCGGCGGCCAGGACCTCGGCTATCTCCCGGGCAACGAGGCCGAGAAGATGAACCCCTGGGCCCAGGCGGTGTTCGACACGCTGGGTGCGCTCACTACCGACGAGGTGATCGACGAGGTCGTGCACCGGGGCATGCTCGAAGTGCTCCCGCTGACCCACATCCGGGGCCGGTCCCTGCATGACGCGTTCGTGATCGTCGACGAGGCGCAGTCGCTGGAGCGCAACGTGCTGCTGACCGTGCTGTCGCGCATCGGCACCAACTCCAAGGTGGTGCTCACCCACGACGTCGCTCAGCGTGACAACCTGCGGGTCGGCCGGCACGACGGCGTCGTCGCGGTCGTCGAGCGGCTCAAGGGTCACCCGCTGTTCGCGCACGTCACGCTGACCCGCAGCGAGCGCTCGCCGATCGCGGCGCTGGTCACCGAGATGCTGGAGGAGATCCCGCTCAGCTGAGGGTGATCAACGGCATTTGTCGCCTTGGCGTGATGAACGCCACGTTGAGCAAGTTTGTATTCCATGGCGCCGTCTGTGCATGGTTGCACAACGAAGCACCTCGAGAGTACGGGCTTTCGCGGCCGTAGCGCCGTCTGGTCGCCCTGTCGGCCGACTCCCGTACCTCCGCTTGCCCCGCGGCACTGATCCGGGGCCGGGACCACGCACGTCGCCGAGATCGTGGGCGTCGACCTGCGGGCGGGAGGTGGGAGCAGCCGCGCTGACGTGGGGTGGTGGCCTTCGGAAGGCACTTCTTGCTCAGCCGCACCACTGTCCGCACTGTTGCCCGTACCGGTTCCGCCCTGTCCCTTGCCGGGGTGTGCGCCTTCGCAGCGATTGTCAGCACCGATCCCGCGGGCGCCCTGGCCAACCCGGCCCGCGTCACGCCCATGGCCGCCGGGGCCCAGCCCGTCAACGCCTCCGGTGTCACGACCGCGTTCGCCGAGGCCGGCGCGCTGGAGAACCAGCTCGCCGAGGCGAAGGCAGCCGCCGAGGCCGCTGCCGCTGCCGCTCAGGAGGCCGCGCGGATCGAGGCCGAGCGCCAGGCCGCCGCTCAAGCGGCCGCTCGCGCCGCCGAAGAGTCCCGCACACCACAGGGCGCCAAGGCCATCGGCCGCGCCATGCTCGCCGAGTTCGGCTGGGGCGACGGGCAGTGGTCCTGCCTCGACTCGCTCTGGACCAAGGAGAGCAACTGGGACTATCGGGCGGACAACCCGAGCTCCAGCGCCTACGGGATCCCGCAGGCTCTGCCCGGGCAGCAAGATGGCCAGCGTCGGCGGCGACTGGCAGAACAACCCGGTCACGCAGATCCGCTGGGGCCTCGGCTACATCCGCGACTCGTACGGCTCGCCGTGCGCGGCCTGGAGCCACTCCCGCGCCACCAACTGGTACTGACCCGTTTCGACACAACGGCACCCTGCGTCGATAGGTTCGACGGCGGGTGCCGTTGTGTCGAAAGCCCCCCTCAGTTGAGTGCGAGGTCGCGGCGGCGGAACGCCGTGATCCCGAGAGCGCCAAGCGCCGTCGCGACAACGCCTAGCACCACCAGCGGCAGCACTGTCACGTCGACCACCGGCACCTTGGGCAGGTGGGTGAACGGCGACAGATCGAGCACCGCCTGCGAGAGGCCGAGCGCCGGGCCGAGCAGGCTGATGACCAGAACGACCGTGAACGCGGCCCAGCCCAAGGCAACCGCGCGTCGTGGGAGCAGGCCGAACGCGGCGATCACGAACCCGGCGACGGCTAGGGCGGCGGGCACCTGCACCAGCGCGGCACCGGTCATCTTGGCGGTCTGGGTCGCAACGTCGTCGATGATCAGGCCGTAAGTGAAGCCCGCTGCTGCCCCGGCCAGCGCCAGGATCAGCGTGGTGCCCAGCACCGCGATCACGATGTGGCTGCCCATCCAGCGCGGGCGGCTCACCGACGTCGCGAGCACCGACTCGACTCCGCCACCGGATTCCTCCGCGCGCATCCGCAGGAGCGCCTGCACGGCATAGCCGGCGACGACGATGCCGAAGATCCCGACGATGGCCGCGAAGTAGTTGTCGGTGAGGCTGGCGCCGACGGTGCCCAGGTCCTCGAAGATGTCGGAGGTCGCCTCGCTGTCGGATGCGAAGTCCTCGATCTCGTTGCCGATGCCGCCGTACAAGGCGCCAAGGACGACCATGCCGATCGCCCATCCGATCAGCACTCCGCGCTGCAGCCGCCACGCGAGGCCGAGCGGGCTGAGCAGGCCGGCCGGGGCGCGAGCCGGTCCGGGTCGCGGAGCGCGCATTCCCGCCCCGACGTCGCGATGCTGCGTGAGCTGGAACGCGAGCCCGACGGCGGCGACGCAGAACACTCCGAGCAAGCCGAGCAGCCACCAGGCGTTGTCGTCGTACGGGCGGATCTGCTGCGCCCACCCCATCGGCGACAGCCAGGACAGCCACCCGCTGACCACGCGGGTGCCACCCTCCACGGCCTCTCCCGTGGCGTCACCGGCGGCGCGCAGCACGAATGCCACGCCGATGGCCGCGGCCGCCGCGCCGTTGGCCGCGCGTGAGCCGTCGAAGATCTGCGCGCTCACGGCGGCGATGCCCGCGAAGGCGATGCCTACGCCCGCGACCGCCGCGCCCATCGCGACGGAGCCGTCGGTCGGCAGGTCATTGCCGACGAGGAGGAGCGTGGTCAGCAGCCCAAGGACGGCGTTGGCCCCGATGGCCACCACGATCGCGGCGGTGAGGGTGGCGTGCCTCCCGACGACGCCCGAGCCGATGAGCTCGGACCGTCCAGCCTCCTCGTTCTGCCTCGTGTGCCGGACGACGAGCAGAGTGCTCATGAAGGCCGCACCGAGCAACAGCGCGAGGAGACCCTGGGCCGCAACCGTGGCCCCGAGGCTCGTGCCTGACACGAGGCCGTTGGTCATGAGCGACACGGGGCTGTTGGCCGACGAGATGGCGAGCTCGACCCGTGACTCCTCGGTCGGGTAGAAGTCGATGATGCTGGGCACGAGCGACCACGTGACCAGCGTGATGCCGATGATCCACAGCGGGAGCTGGATGCGGTCGCGACGCAGCGCCAGCCGCACCAGCCGGCCCGTGCCGGTGAACTGCGTCATCGCAGCTCTGCCTTCTCGTGATCGGCGCGCTCGACCGCGAGCTCGTCGCCGTAGTGCCGGAGGAACAGCTCCTCCAGCGTCGGCGGGGTGCTGGTGAGAGACCGTACGTGGAACTGCGTCAGGTGCTCGAGCACGTTGCTCAGCTCGTCGGTGTCGACGTCGAAGGCCACGTGCGCGCTGTCTGTCTTGACGTCGTGCACGCCGGGCAGCTGCTCCAGCCCGACGAGGGGCCGGCCCGTCTCGACGGTGATCGACGTACGGGTGAGGTGGCGCAGCTCGGCCAGGCTGCCGGTCTCGACCGTGCGGCCGAGTCGGATGATGCTCACGCGGTCGGTCAGCGCTTCGACCTCGGCCAGGATGTGGCTGGACAGCAGGACGGTCTTGCCCTGCTGCTTGAGCTCGGCGATGCAGTCCTGGAAGACCGCCTCCATCAGCGGGTCGAGACCGGACGTGGGCTCGTCGAGGATGAACAGCTCGACGTCGGACGCGAGGGCTGCGACGAGCGCGACCTTCTGCCGGTTGCCCTTGGAGTAGGTGCGGCCCTTCTTGGTCGGATCAAGGTCGAACCTCTCCAGCAGGTCGTCGCGGCGCTTGGCGTCGATGCCGCCGCGCAGGTCGCCGAGCAGGTCGATGACCTCGCCGCCGGACAGGCTGGGCCAGAGGCTGACGTCGCCGGGCACGTATGCCAGCCGGCGATGCAGCTCCACCGCGTCGTGCCACGGGTCTTTGCCCAGGACGGTGGCGGAGCCCGAGTCGGACCGCAGGAGCCCGAGGAGGACGCGGATGGTCGTCGACTTGCCGGAGCCGTTGGGGCCCAGGAACCCGTGCACTTCACCGACGTTGACGGAAAGGTCGAGGCCGTCGAGTGCGCGGGTCTGCCCGAACGTCTTGACCAGGCCCGACACGTCTATTGCGGTTGTCATGGTCTCGACCCTACACTGAGTTCACAAAGTTGTGAACGTTAAGAATTCGCAAAGATCGATGAACACCGAGGGCGGGGTGGCAGATCGTGGCAGCCGAGGTGAGTGGCGGCACTGATCCCGGCGAGGTGGACCGTTTCGTCGAGCGGTTCGCCCTCAACCTTGTCGAGGCAGGGCTCCCGCGCATGCCGGCCCGGGTGTTCGCGCTGCTGCTCGTGTCCGAGCGCGGCAAGCTGACGGCTGCGGAGCTGGCCCGGCAGCTTCAGGTCAGCCCGGCCGCCATCTCGGGCGCCGTTCGCTATCTCCTCCAGGTGCACATGATCGAGCGCGGCCGCGACCCGGGGGAGCGCCGCGACCACTACGCGATGCCACCGGGGCTCTGGTACGAAGCGGTGACGCGGAGAGACGCCGTGCTGGTCAAGTGGATCAAGGCCATGCAGGAGGGCGTCGATGTCGTAGGCCGCGACTCGGCCGCGGGGGCCCGGCTCGAGGAGTCGCGGCAGTTCTTCGAGTTCCTGCACGCGGAGCTGCCGGCAGTCTTCGACCGCTGGCGCGCCCAGCGCGCCGCAGGGGAGCGCTGAGGTCAGGCCTGCTGGCCGAGCTCCACCGCGAGGATCGGGTCGCTCGTCGGCTGTGGCGAGCCACCGTCGGGCTCGACCGTGACGCCGATCGTGTCACCGAGCATCGGCAGCGACCGCAAGCTCCGTGAGCACCTGGCCGGAGTCGTTGGGCTCGAAGGTGCCGGCCGATGCGGCGCCCTCCTCGTCGATGACCCATGCCTGGTAGGTGGTGCCCTGCTGCGGCGCACCCACCGACTGCCCGATCAGCAGCGACCGCCCCAGCGAGGGCGCGGCCACGATGGTCGCGGTCCCGCCCGCGAGGTCAGCGCGTACGGCCTCGGCGTCCGGCGCGGAAAGCACGTCTCGTACGGAACCCACCTCGGCCAGCAGCTCGTCGCGCTCGTCGGAGAGCTCGGCGGCGCGGATGCCGAAGACCGCGGCGGTGGCCGCCGCGACACCCGTTGCCGCGGCGAGGCCGGCGGTCCACAGCTTCCAGCGCCGCTCGCGAGTCGGGCGGAGCACGCGCACTTCGGCGACCTCGGGCTCCGGCTCCTCCGGCACCCGGGCGTGCCGCGGCTCGGGGATCGCGGCCGCGACGGCCGGTGCCTCCTGCGGGGTGCGCGCGATCTCGGCCATCACCGCAGCGCGCATCGCCGGTGGCGGTGTCACCGCGCCCGCGACGGCAAGCTCTGACAGGGCCTCCCGCATCGAGCGCACTTCGGCGGTGCACAGCGGGCACTCACGAAGATGCTCCTCGAAGGCTCGCATCTCGTCCGGGTCGAGGGCGTCGACAGCGTAGGAGCCGGCGAGGTCGTGCATCGCCGCGTCCATCACGTCACCCCCATCACGTCGCGAAGCTTGAGCAGGCCGTCTCGCAGCCTGGTTTTGACCGTACCCAGCGGTACGCCGAGCTCGTCGGCCACCTGCTGCTGCGTGTAGCCGCGGTAGTAGGCCAGCTGGATGGCCTCACGCTGCACGGCGGACAGCGAGTCGAGTGCCTTGCGCACCTCCGCGTGCTCGCTCTCGGTGATGACCGCCTCGGCGACCTCGTCGTAGGGCCCGGGTCCGGCCGCGAGCGCAGCTCGCTGCTCGCGCGCGGTGGCCGCCTGTGCGGACCGGACGCGGTCGACCGCCCGGCGGTGGGCGAGCGTAAGCACCCACGCCGAGGCCGAGCCGCGCTCCGGATCGAAGCGGGTCGCCGTACGCCAGATCTCGACCATGACCTCCTGCGTCACTTCCTCCGCCTGTGCCGGGTTGCGAATGACGCGCCGGGCAACGCCCAGCACGAGACCGGCCATGCGGTCGTACACCTTCTCGAAAGCCCGCTCATCACCCTGCCCGACACGCATCAGCAGCTCCTCGCTGCTCAGCGAGTCGAGCACGGAACCAGGGCCGTCGCTCGCCACGAGGCGAGCCTGCCATGAAGATCCCTTCCCCGTCGCGTCAACTCTCCTGGTATCCATTCGGAGCCGCGTACCCGCTGGATTGGCCGGGTCATGAGAATGTTGCTGACGGGTTTCGGCGCTGGTGGCCATATGAGGGGTTCGTTGCAGGCTTCTAACAGGATCGGACGCCGCGTCGGCCTGGCGATCGTCGCCGTGTCGGTCGCGTTCGTGGTCATGTTCGGGGCGCTTGCGCCGCCCGAACGCTGCCCGACAGTGACCGTCGCGACCCTCCGCTCCTCGGCGAGCGAGACTGTCGACTGGTTCGCCCGCAACCAGCAGTCAGACGGCAGGTGGCTGTATCTGTACGACGCAGAGACCGCAGCCGCGAGCAGCGACTACAACGTGATCCGGCATGCGGGTGTGGCGATGGGGCTGTACCAGGCGGCCGTGGCCGGACTTCCAGGCGCGCTGGCCTCGGCCGACCGTGGGCTCGCATGGGCTCAGACGCGGCTCATCGAACGCGACGGCTGGGCAGCCGTCAGCTATCGGGGCGAGACGCCGGTGGGCGCCAGCGCGTTGCTGCTGGCCGGGCTGGTCGATCGCCGCGCCGCGACGGGCGACCGGCAGCACGACGACCTGATGCAGCGGCTCGGCCGATTCCTCGTCGCGCAGACCGAGCCCTCCGGCGCGGTTCTCGCGTACTACGACTCCGAAAACGCTCGACCGGTGCCGGGCCAGTACTCGAAGTACTACACGGGTGAGGCCTATTGGGCGCTGGCTCGGCTGCATCGGCTGTTTCCCGGTGGCCCGTGGGGCGAGGCGTCCGATCGCGTCGGCAGCTATCTGGCCGGACCGCGTGACGACGCCGAGGGTTACTGGCCACCGGTCCCTGACCACTGGGCGGCGTACGGGCTTGCCGAGACCGCGGCCTTCCCCGAGCGCAGCGCCGACGCACCGTTGACGGGCAGCGAGGTCGCCTACGGTCGCCGGCAAGCACAGCTCTTCGGCGGTCAGGTGCTGTGGGTGAGCCAGCGGTTCGGGCCGTGGGGTGCGTTGGTCCGCGGTTCGCCGGTGCCGCGCGGCGGTGGGTACGGCGTGATTGGTGAGGCGCTGACCGGGTTGTGGCTGGTCGCGGAAGCCGAGCCTCGCCTCGCGGACCTCCGGACACCGATTGCCGAGCGGGCGGTCTGCAACGCCGGACTGGCAGTCCAGGCCCAGGCGTCAGCGAGCGACGCGAGCAGTTATGCCGAACCTGATCGCGTGCGGGGTGCGTGGTTACTTGGCGGCGAGACACGCATGGACGATCAGCAGCACGCTCTTGCGGCGCTGCTGCGTACGGTGCCAATCGTGGAAGCCACCAGCATCGGCGCCGCCGGTTCGAGGTCGGCGCCGTCCGAGTGGCTGTGGTTCGTCGCACTTCTCGCGGCCATCAATCCGGCACGGGCTGCGTTCGGCGTGCCACGGGGCGAAGGCGGGCGGCGAGCGGCCCTCGTTGCGGCACTAGGAGGCGTTGCAGGCGCAGCGGTGGTGCTTGCCCTCGCCCTCGTGAGCGGGCCCTTCGCGGAGGCCGTCGACGTGAGCGATCCGGCGCTGCGGATCGCCGCAGGCGTGATCGGTGCTGTCGTCGGTGCAACCCAGCTCGTGCGCCGACCACCCTCTGCCGAGCCGGCGTTGCCGGGCCTGGGCGCCGCGATCGTTCCTGTGGCGATCCCCTTGGTGATCAGTCCGGGACTGTTGGCCATTGCGGTGGGTGCGCACGCGGATCATGGCGGCCTGCTCGTCGCCGGTGCACTCGCGGTTGGCGTAGCCCTGCTGGTCACCAGCACACTGGTCACGCAGGAAGGGCCCGCTGGACGGGTCCTCGCGTGGGCGGCTCGCATCACCGCGGCGGCTCTGCTTGCGACCAGCGTGGTTCTCGTGGTCGCGGGCATCTTTGACGTCTAGGCGTGGCACGTTCGCCCTGCGAGGAAGGTCTCGCTGAGCGACTCGGAAGGCTGGCAGGTTGGACACATGCGGCCCTTCCGATTCGGCACCAACCTGCGCTCGGTGGACGACGTCACCGGCTTTGCCCGCTGGGCCGAGCGCGCGGGCTTCGACAGCGTGCTCTTGCCCGACCACCTCGGCGGTCCCGCACCTTTCACGACGTTGGCAGCGGTGGCCGCGGTAACGGAACGCGTGCGCGTCGGCACCTACGTGCTCAACGTGCCGTTCTGGAACTCGGCGCTGCTCGCCCGCGAGATCGCCACCCTGGATGCGATCTCGGGCGGGCGCGTGGAACTAGGGCTCGGCGCCGGACACATGAAGCACGAGTTCGAGCTGGCTGGGCTGCCGTGGGAGTCGTTCGACGAGCGGTGTGCGCGGGTGGAGCGGGCGATCGACGACCTGAAGCGGCTGCTGCCCGAGGTGGCGCCGGAGTCACGCGGCTTCCGGCCCGGGTTCCCGCCGGTCATGATCGGCGCGTCCAGCGACCGGTTGCTGCGGCTCGCTGCGGCGAAGGCTGACATCGTCGCGCACACCGGGATCAGGCAGGTCAAGGGAGAGCCGCCCGGCACGTTCCGCCTGTTGTCCGCCGCCGAGGCCGACGAGCGGGTCGCGTTCGGCCGCCTGGCGGCGGGGGAGCGGGCGGAGTCGATGGAGTACGGCGTGCTGCTGCAGCACGTCGAGATCACCGACGAGCGCGAGGCGGCGGTGCGGCGACTGGCGGAGGCCGACGGCGATCCGGACAGCGTCGATCTCTTGCTCGACTCGCCGGTCATTGCGATCGGCTCTGTCGACGAGGTGGCGAAGCAGCTGCTGCAGCAGCGCGAGCGGTACGGCTTCAGCTATGTCGTGACGCACCAGGCGTCGGCGAAGGCGCTGGCCGAGGTGATCCCGCGGCTGCGCTGAGCGGTGCTCAGCCTGGTTGGGTCATGCGCAGCACGTCGAGAGCTTCGTCGAGCTGTTGCTCGGTCAACGCCCCGCGTTCCACGTACCCCTCCGCGATGACCACCTCGCGGATGGTGCGTCGCTCCTTGAGCGCCTTCTTCGCGACGGCGGCCGCGGCCTCGTAGCCGATGTAGCGGTTGAGCGGCGTCACGATGGAAGGCGAGCCCTCCGCGTAGGCGCGGCCCTGCTCCTCGTCGGCCTCGATACCGCTGACGCAGCGGTCGGCAAGGAGCCGCGAGACGTTGGACAGCAGGCGGATCGACTCGAGAAGGTTGCGCGCCATGACGGGCAGCATCACGTTGAGCTCGAAGTCGCCCTGCGACCCAGCGAACCCGACTGTGGCGTCGTTGCCGATCACCTGCGCCGCGACCATGCGTACGGCCTCCGGGATCACCGGGTTGACCTTGCCCGGCATGATCGAGGAGCCGGGCTGGAGGTCGGGCAGGCGGATCTCGCCGAGCCCGGCGCGCGGGCCCGAGCCCATCCAGCGCAGGTCGTTGACGATCTTGTAGAGGCCGACCGCGATCGTGCGGAGCGCACCGCTGCACTCGACGAGGCTGTCCTGGGCGCCCTGCGCCTCGAAATGATTGCGAGCCTCGGTCAGCGGCAGGCCTGTCTTCAGGGCCACCTCCCCGATGACCCGCGCGGCGAAGCCGGGCGGCATGTTGATGCCGGTGCCAACCGCGGTGCCGCCCAGGGGGAGCTCGGCGAGCCGGGGCAGGCAGGCCTCCAGCCGCTCGACGCCGTAGGCGACCTGCGCGGCGTAGCCGCCGAACTCCTGGCCGAGCGTCACCGGAGTTGCGTCCATCAGGTGGGTGCGCCCGCTCTTGACGACGACGGCGAACTCGACTGCCTTTGCGCGCAGGTGGCCCTCGAGGTGGCGCAACGCCGGGATGAGGTCGCCCCGCACCCCTGCCGTCGCGGCGATGTGGATCGACGACGGGAAGATGTCGTTGCTCGACTGGCTGGCGTTGACGTGGTCGTTGGGGTGCACGGGGCGGCCGAGGCGCTCGCTGGCCAGGGTGGCGATGACCTCGTTGGCATTCATGTTGCTGCTCGTGCCGGAGCCGGTCTGGAACACGTCGATGGGGAAGTGCTCGTCGTATGTGCCGGCCGCCACTTCTGTCGCGGCGGACTCGATCGCCTCGGCGATCTCCTTGTCGAGGACGCCGAGCTCGGCGTTGACTTTGGCCGCGGCCGCCTTGAGCTGCGCGAGCGCGTGGATGTGCGCAGGCTCGAGGCCCTTGCCGCTGATCGGGAAGTTCTCCACGGCGCGCTGCGTCTGCGCCCGCCACTTCGCATGCGCGGGGACGCGCACCTCGCCCATCGTGTCGTGCTCGATGCGGAACTCCTGCTCAGTCATGCGCTCTATCTTCCCGCCAGCGCGGACAGAACGTCGATGGCATCGGCGGCGCGCTCGGAGGGCACGATCAGGTGGTCATGGAAATAGCCCGCCAGCACGTTGCAGCTGATCCCGGCTGACGCCAGGGCGGTGCTCACGGCGGCGGTGAGTCCGACCGCCTCCAGCGCCGAGTGGACCCGCAGGGTGATCCAGGCGCCGACGAAGTCGTACGGGATGTCCGCCCGGTCGGCGTCGTCTTGCCGGAGGACGTACGTCGTGCCCTCCGGTTCAGCCACCATCGCGAGCGGTTCGATGGTCGGGTCCAGCGCGCGGTCGGTCGTGCAGTAGACGACGTTGCCGCGGAGCAGGGTCGGTTGCAGCGATGAAAGCAGGACGGCGAGGTCGGTCTGTCCGTTCACGCAGTCGAGCGTGCCTGAGCCCGCGCGTGATGTTCGACCCGATTGTCAGAAGGGTGGTGGGTCTGGGTCGGGTGGGTGTTTGCGGGCGGCGGCCTGGGCTTGTTCGGTGTCGGTGGGCCCGATTTGGGTGGCGGGTCGTTCGGTGACGATGCCGGACGGTGAGGTCCAGCGCAGACCGCGCCGTCTGGGAGGGGGAGGGCCTGCCAGCGGTACCAGGTTTTGGCGCGGTTGATCCACCCGGAGAGGGCGCCGCAGTTGTGGCGCTGGTCGGCCCGCCGTCCTCCCACGGTGGTGGTGGTCGATCTCGGTGCGGTGCGCGGGGGTGTGTCGCGTCGGGAAGGTGCAGGTGACGTCGCGGGCCCGCACGAAGTCTTGCAGCGCTTGGGGCGGCCGGTAGACGGTGTGCCCGTAGTCGAGCAGCACCCCGGTGGCCGGGTCGGTGAGCAGCCGCCGCCACGCCCCGTCGGCGGCGAGCGCCCTGGCTTGGTCGGCGGTGATCGGCCCGTAGCCGGCCAGGTGGCCGGGCAGGTCGTCGATGCCGGCCAGCGTGGTCCAGGACACGGTGACCTGGATGTGCGGGCGGCCGGCCCGGTCGGACAGCGGCAGCAGCCGATCAGGCTGCGGCGGGCAACCGGTGTCGTCGGCGACGGACGTCGGCGGCGTCGTGTCGTCGGCGGGCTCGCTCGGCGTCGTCTGCTGCTCGGCGTCGTCGGTCGGGGAGGCTGTGTCCGCAGCCGGGTTGGCAGCCGCCGGTGTGCCCGGTGCGCAGCACGTCGTGGCAGATCCGGATCAGGGCGTCGGCGCGGCGCTGCAATTTGGTCCGGGTGTCGTTGGGGTCGGCGTCTTTGCGCAGCGCGTCGGCGACCTGGTCGATGATCTGGTCGACGATGGCCAGGTCCTCGGCGGGCAGCTCACCGAACAGTTGGCCCATGCCGTCCTCGCCGCGGCGGGTGGTCACCCGCCGGGCGGCCCGCGCCTGGGCGTGGCGCTGTGCGGCGTCGCGCGGGTCGGCGATGATGACCAGCCGGCGCAGCCGCTCGGCAAGCTTGCCGGCGGTCAGCCCGGGCGCCTCGGCGAGGATCTGCTGCTCGACCTCGCGGGCCACCTCGTCGGGCAGCGGGCGCAGCGCCTCGACGATCAGCCTGGTGCGCCACCCGTCGACCAGGCCGCCGGCCAGCGCGGCGTGCAGGTCGGGGTGCTCGTCGACCAGCTCGCGGGCGGACAGCAGCCGACCCTTCGCCGTGGCGGGGGCGATGCCGAACAGGACGCGAGGTCTCCAACGCGGCCGCGTCCAGCGCGTGCCGGTCATCGTCGAGCGCTTCGGCACCGGGTGGTAGGTCGCCGTCGGGGAACGGCGACATGCGCGACAGCCTCGCCAACAGCGTCTTGCTGGCGGGCCTGCAGGCCCGAGCGCAGCTCGGACTCGCTCGATCTGCGTCGAGCAGTCGGCGCGCAGCAACACCGGCGCGTGTCCAACCGGTGCAGCTCGGCGAGGCGGGAACGCCTCGTCGAACTCCTCGTCGTCGTCGAACGGCAGGACTCGGCCCAGGCGTCCAGCTGCTGCTGGCTCATCTGCTCGATGCGGTCCGGGTCCATCCCCGGAGTCTATCGTACAAATGTTCGAGTCGCAACGGGGCTGTGCACAGAAAACCCTTGCACCACAAGGCTTTCCACAGCACGCACGCGCCTGCACTCGCCCCGATGCCCACGACCCTACGACCAGGGCCGGACACAACCTCGAGTCACGCGATCTGCACGACGGCGGAGCCCACAGTCAGCAGGGCCAGACCCCCGACCCGCCGGGTGGTCAACGGTCGCCGAGGCAGCCAGAACAGTCCGCGTGCATCGACGACAGCCGACGCCACCTGCTGACCCGTGACAGTCAGCGCGACCGTCGTTGCTGCGCCGATCTCGGGGATCAGCAAGAAGGTCGCGGTCACGTACGTCGCGGCGCACGCGCCTCCCACCCATCCCCACCACGGCATGCACACGCAGCCCTGACACCTGTGGCTTCGCAGTCCGTTCGTGGCAACGAGAACACCAAGCACCAACGCAATGGCAAGTGTGGCGACGACGAAGCTGACCATTGCGACAACCACCGGTTCGCCAACGTCGCTTCGCAGCCGAGCGTTGATCGCACCCTGGACCGGCAACGCAGCGCCCGCCACCAGACCGAGACTGACCCATGACGCCCGAGTCCCCACCTGGACGGCCTCGCCGGTTGACCGGCCGGCAGAGTCGGCTGCCCTCATTGCCCGCAGGATCAACACGATGCCGGCGAGCACTGCGACCGCTCCGGCGACACCCGCCACGCTGACTGGCCGGCGACTCAGACCGAACAAGCCGAACAGGTCCAGTGCCAGCGAGGACGCCACTTGGCCCGTGACAAAGAGCCCAGTCGCGGCGAGAGCGCCGAGCCGCGGGAAGAGGAGGATCGCGCTCGTGATGTAGAGCGGGCTTGCTAGCCCGCCCAGCAGGTGCCACCACTCCGCATCTGGCACAGATCGCACCGCGGGGATCGCCCCGGTGGAGATGGCGAGGATGGTCAAGAGGCCGGCTGCGATGGCGAGCTGCAACGTGGCCGCGCCAAACGGCGTGCCGACCGCTCTGGTGAGCTGCAGGTTCGCCGAGGCTTGGACGGCAAGAAGTGCCCCAACGACCAACGCTGAGGCGATCAGGACCACGTGCATCCCGACCTCCGGAATTCGACGAGAATGCAAAACCGGACGCCATGTCCGGTTGTGAGACCTCCACGGTACGTCTAACTGGACACTCTGTCCAGTTCCTCTATGCTCGCCTCGTGACGGAATCAGTGGCAGGCGTCGCCGAGCGGTCCGATGCAGCACGAAACCGGGCCCGCGTCCTTGCGGCAGCCGAGCAGCTGTTCGCCCAGACCGATCCCCGCGCTCTCACAATGGGCGAAATCGCCACGGCCGCGGGGGTGGGCCGGGCCACGCTCTACCGCCGATTTCCCGACATTCCCTCGATCGCTCGCGCACTGCTCGACGATCACGAGAGGCTGCTCCAGGAAGAGCTCCTCCACGGCTGCCCCGCCGTTGGGGCCCGGCGCCCCTCCGGCTGAGCGGCTCGCGGCCTTCTATGCGGCCATGGTCGACCTGTTGGAACGGCACCTTCATCTCGTGCTCGGTGCCGAGACAGGTGGTCTGAGATACGAAGTCGGCGCGTACGGGTTCTGGCGCGCGCACGTCCTTGCCTTGCTCCGCGAGGGGAACGTCGAGCACCGCGACCAACTCGTCGATGCACTCCTCGCACCACTCGCCCCCGACGTCTACCGCTTCCAACGCCAGCGCGGGTCCTCGACACAAGAGATCAGCGCAGCGCTGGCATGGATTGCACAGCACGTCCTCACTCGCTGACTGCGCGCCGCAATCCCGAAAGCGACTCGCGCTGCAGCCCAGCGAACCCCTCGCCAGCCGCATACTGCGCCAACGCCGCGCACAACGACACCGCGAGCACTCGCGCCCGCAGCTCACGTTCAGCGTCGATGCCGCCATAAGCCGAAAGGAAAGCCGAACGAGCCGCGCCAGAGAACGCCGCATACCCGAGGGACAGGTCGACCGCAGGATCGGCAAGGCACACGTCGCCCCAGTCGATGACGGCAGCTGCCCGTCCATGGGAGTCGACGAGCAGGTGGCGACTGTGGAGATCGCCGTGTACGAGCACCGGCTGCGCAGCTGACGGCCGTACGTCGACTGCCTCGTCCAGCAACGCCTCGACCTCAGCAGACCACGTCCAAATCCCTTGTGCCACAAGGGCTTCCAGCCGGTCACGAGTAGAGGCAACGCGATGGCCCGCGTCGGCGCGACGCATCGGGTCGACCGGGAGCCGCACATCCGCCACGACGTCGATCGGCAGCCCGTGCAGGACGCGCAGGAAGTCGCCGACTCCAGCCGCCGCATCGACACGATCTGCATCTGACATACCCGCATCCGCCAGCTCACGGCCAGCCAACAGCGGCGCGCCCCAGAACAGCCAAGGAAAGCGACCCGACGGTTGTCCGACGAACTCCGGCTCCGGAACGGGCAGCGGCAACAGCCGAGCAACCCGACTAAGCACGGCGACCTCGCGCTCGACACCGGGCAGTGCGATCGCCCGCCGCGGAAAGCGGAACGCCCAACGGCCGCCGACCACGTAGACCGTGTTGTCCCAGCCTTCAGCGAGCGGCTCGACGGTCGCCCCGCGCAGAGCCGGGAACTGCGCGCCGATCAGATCGGCGGCAAGAGTCGCATCGACATGGCGCTCGGCCGACCACTCGAACATGCCGACCTCAGGCCAGTGCGGCCAGGTAGCGCGACGTGATGGAGCGCTGGACGAGCCGCGCCACCGGCTGCCCTAGCCAGAACAGCGGGTTGGCCGGCCGCGAGAACGCCAAGATACGAATTCGTACGACGTCGTCGTCCTCCAGCGAAACGACGAACGACTCCTCACCGCGAGCAGGATGTCCAGGCAGGGTGCCGTACGCGAACCCGCACCGACGCTCGTCGGCGATCGTGTAGACGACACGGCACGGCACCGTGATCCCGACGGCGCCCGGCCCGATCCCGCACAGGACCACCGCGCCATCCCGCACACTCGGCGATGACGGGAGCACCCGCAGGCCCGATCGGCGCTGCACCTTCCACGACATCAGCGCCTCGGTCGCGTTCGCGAAGTCGTCGCTGCCGCGGCCGAGCACACGCTCCGCGCGGACGTGCTGGAAACCAGCGGGCAGCGCCCCCACGCCGGTCGCACCCACGTGCGTGTAGGTGAATGGCGCACGCGCCGCCTCCGCCAGCCACTCCTGACGCGGAACCGCTCCGGGGTAGAGCAGTCTCACGGCCGCTGGCCGATGGTCAGCGCGACCGGCCGCGCCGTCTCGGCGAAGAAGTCGTTCCCCTTGTCGTCGACGACGACGAACGCCGGGAAGTCCTCTACCTCGATCCGCCAGACAGCCTCCATGCCGAGCTCGGCGTACTCGACAACCTCGACGGACTTGATGCAGTCCTGCGCGAGCCGTGCCGCCGGTCCGCCGATCGATCCGAGGTAGAACCCGCCGTACGTGGCACACGCCCGCGTCACCGCGGCCGACCGGTTTCCCTTGGCCAGCATGACGAGCGACCCGCCGGCCGCCTGGAACTGCTCGACGTAGGAGTCCATGCGCCCGGCGGTCGTCGGGCCGAACGAGCCCGACGCATAACCCACCGGTGTCTTGGCCGGCCCCGCGTAGTAGACCGCGTGGTCGCGCAGGTAGGCCGGCATCGGCTCGCCCGCGTCGAGCCGCTCCTTGATCTTGGCGTGCGCGATGTCGCGTGCTACGACCAGCGGCCCGGACAGCGAGATGCGCGTCTTGACCGGCAGCCGTGACAGCTCCGCCTGGATCTCGCTCATGGGGCGTCGCAGATCGATGCGTACGACCTCGTCATCGTCGCCCGTCAGGTGCTCCGAAGTGACCTCGGGGAGGAACCGCGCAGGGTCGGTCTCCAGCGCTTCCAGGAACACCCCCTCCGGCGTGATCTTGCCGAGGGCCTGCCGGTCGGCCGAGCAGGACACCGCGATGGCGACGGGGCAGGACGCGCCGTGCCGCGGCAGCCGGACGACGCGTACGTCGTGGCAGAAGTACTTGCCTCCGAACTGCGCGCCGATCCCGAAATCGCGGGTCAGCCGGAGCACCTCCGCTTCCAGCTCCAAGTCGCGGAAACCGTGCGCCAGCATCGACCCCGACATGGGCAACCCGTCGAGGTACTTCGCGGAGGCGTACTTCGCTGTCTTGAGCGCGAACTCCGCCGACGTGCCGCCGATGACGATGGCGAGGTGGTACGGCGGGCAGGCTGCGGTGCCCAGCGAGCGGAGCTTCTCGTCGAGGAACGCCAGCATCCGCTGGGGGTTCAGGATGGCCTTGGTCTCCTGGTAGAGGAACGACTTGTTGGCTGAGCCGCCGCCCTTGGCCATGAAGAGGAACTTGTAGGCATCGGCATGGCCGTCCGGGTCGTCGGCGTAGAGCTCGATCTGCGCGGGCAGGTTGGAGCCGGTGTTGCGCTCGTCCCACATCGTGATGGGCGCGAGCTGCGAATAGCGCAGGTTGAGCGTGGTGTAGGCGTCGTACACGCCACGGCTCAGATGCTCCTCGTCGCGCCCGTCGGTGAGGACGTGCCTGCCGCGCTTGGCCATGACGATGGCGGTGCCCGTGTCCTGGCACATGGGGAGCACCCCGCCGGCTGCGATGTTGGCGTTCTTCAGCAGGTCGAGGGCCACGAACCGGTCGTTTCCTGACGACTCGGGGTCGTCGATGATCGCCCGCAGCTGGGCGAGGTGCGCCGGGCGTAGGTAGTGCGCGATGTCGTGCATGGCCACCTCGCTGAGCAGCCGCAGGGCCTCGCGGTCGACCTCGAGGAAGCGCCGCCCACCGGGTCCGTCGATGGCCCTTACGCCGTCGCTGGTGATCAAGCGGTACGTGGTCTCGTCGGGGCTCGTCGGAAGGAGCGGGGAGAAGCCGAACTCCGGCATGGGAGACCTCGTTGACGTCGACGGCAGCGGTCGCACCAGGGTACGAAGCGTTGCGCGCATGGGTGCGGCTGCCCCGACCACAATCGTCACGTGCGTCCGCTAACGTCACCTCGTGGACCCCGAGATGCGCCCGGCCGACATGCGTGCCTCGCACGCCGACCGTGAGAACGTCGCGGAGCTGCTGCGCCAGGCGGCAGGCGACGGCCGCATCGACATCGGCGAGCTCGAGGAGCGGCTGGAGCAGGTCTTCACGGCCAAGACCTACGGCGAGCTCGAGCCGCTGGTGCGCGACCTGCCCGAGGCGGGTCCACCGACTGTGCCGGTGCCGCGAGCCACGCCGCAGGACAAGGTCCCCGACCGCATCGGCGGTGTCGGCACCAGCCCGAATGCGGTGGCCATCTTCGGCGCGGCCGAACGCAAGGGCCTATGGACGATCCCGCGTAAGTTCACCGCTGTGGCGGTCTTCGGCGGGGTCGACATCGACCTCACTGAGGCACGGTTCGAGGACCGCGAGATCCAGATCGACGCTGTCGCGATCTTTGGTGGCATCGACATCAAGGTGCCCGACGATGTCACCGTCCGGGTCGATGGCTCCGGCATCTTCGGCGGCTTCTCGGGTGCCAACCTGACCGGCGCGCCCGGCGGCCCGGTCGTCCGGGTGACCGGTGTCGCGATCTTCGGTGGAGTCGACGTCAAGCGGCCCAAGAACAAGAAGCGCAAGGTCCTCGATCGGTGACCGGCGACGACCGTTCGCTGCGCTGCTCCGACCAGGACCGCGAGTCGGTGGCGGAGCGGCTGCGCATGGCCGCTGGTGACGGGCGGCTGACCATCGGCGAGCTGGAGCAGCGGCTGGAGTCCGCGTTCGCGGCGCGCACCTACGCGGACCTGCAGCGACTGATCGCCGACCTGCCACCTCCGCCGAGACGCGCGGAGCCGTCCCGGTCCGCCCGTGTCGAGGATCGCGACCGTGAGCGGATCTCGGCGGTGCTCGGCGGTGAGCGGCGTGGTGGCCGCTGGGCGATGCCCCGCTATCTCGTCGTGCGATCGGTGCTGGGCAGTTGCACGCTCGACCTCACGCAGGCCGTGGTGCGCCACCCCGAGGTCGTGATCGACGCGCGGCTCTTCTTCGGCGGCCTCACAGTCGTCGTCCCCGACGGCATGGACGTGCGCGTGGAGCCGGGGCGGTCGTTCCTCTCCGACCGCACCGTGCGCACGACGGGGCGAGTGACGAACGGCGCTCCCGTGCTGCGCATCTGCGGCACGCTCGCGATGGCCAACCTCACCGTCCGCTCGCCGAGCCGGATCACCACCATGGTCCGGCACCTGTTCGGCTCTTAGGCCGCGATCCGCAGTCGCGGCTCGGTTGCCGTAGTTGCCGCCGCACGTGCGGAGTGCGTACGGTGTGATCGTGCCGCACTATCGGATTGCTGACGCCGCTCGCCTCCTGGGCGTGAGCGATGACACGCTGCGCCGTTGGGCCGACGCCGGCCGGCTCGACCTGGAGCGGGACGACCAGGCCCGGCTCGTCGTCGACGGCGCCGAGCTGGCTCGCGTCGCCCGTGAGCTGCTGCCGGTCGAGAACTCGCATGCGGCCCGTTCGCGCCAGTCCGCGCGAAACCATTTCCCCGGCATCGTCACCAACGTCACCCGCGACGCCGTGATGGCCCAGGTGGAGATCCAGGCCGGGCCGCATCGGGTGGTGTCGCTCATGAGTCGCGAGGCGGCCGACGAGCTGAGCCTCGAGGTCGGCGTCGCCGCGGTGGCAACAGTCAAGGCGACGGTCGTCACGGTCGAGCTCCCGGAGGGATAGATGAAAGCACTCGTCGCCGTGCTTGTCCTTCTGTTCGCCACCGCCTGCGGATCCGATGACGACCCTGACACGGCCGCCGCCGCGACGCCCGAGTCGGACGCTGCGGAGCAGCTCTCGGGGGACGTTGTCGTCCTGGCGGCCGCGTCGCTGAGCGAGACGTTCACCGAGCTTGCCGCGCAGTTCGAGCAGCAGCACCCGGACGTGACGGTGCAGCTCAGCTTTGGTGGCAGCTCAGCGCTCGCCCAGCAGATCGTGTCCGGTGCGCCGGCGGACGTTCTTGCGGCAGCGAGCCCGGCGACAATGGCCACCGTCGTAGACGCGGGCCTGGCTTCCGGTGAGCCGCAAGTGTTCGTGAGCAACACGCTGGTCATCGCCGTGCCCACCGGTAACCCGGCAGGAGTCACCACGTTGGGGCAGTTCGCCGAGGAGTCATTGTTCCTCGCGCTCTGCGCGCCGGAAGTGCCCTGTGGTGCGGCGGCGCAGAAGGTGTTCGACGTGGCGGGAGTGACGCCCCGCCCCGACACCTTGGAACAGGACGTCAAAGCGGTGACGACGAAGATCTCGCTCGGCGAGATCGATGCGGGGCTGATCTATCGCACCGATGCACAAGCCGCTGCAGACACCGTCGATTCCGTGGACTTCCCGGAGTCGTCGGAGGCGGTCAACGACTATCCGATAGCGGCGCTCAGGGGCGCGCCCAACCCGGACGCTGCCGCCACGTTCGTGGACTTCGTTCGCGGCGCGGACGCCGCGGCGGTGTTCGAGGCCGCGGGCTTCCAGCTGCCGTGACCAATCCACGGCGCCGGATTCCCGCTGTCCTGCTCATTCCGGCCGCCTGCACGGTGCTGTTCCTGGTGCTGCCGTTGCTGGGCCTGCTTATCCGAGTGCCATGGAGAGACCTGCCTGAGCGCCTGACGAGCCCCGTCGTCGGCGAGGCGCTTCGGCTGTCGCTACAGACGTCGCTGCTGGCAACCGTCTTCTGCGTCGTGCTTGGTGTCCCGCTGGCGTGGGTGCTGGCGCGCGGCAATATTCCGGGGCGGTCGCTGGTCCGAGCGCTCGTGACGGTGCCGCTCGTGCTTCCTCCGGTTGTCGGCGGTGTTGCGCTGCTGCTCGTCCTCGGCCGTAACGGGCTGGTCGGCCGTTGGCTCGACGACTGGTTCGGTGTCTCGCTGCCCTTCACGACCGCCGGTGTGGTGGTCGCCGAGGCGTTCGTCGCGATGCCGTTCCTCGTCATCAGCGTGGAAGGTGCCCTGCGTGCAAGCGACGCCCGATTCGATGACGTAGCGGCGACCCTGGGCGCCTCTCCGTGGCACACGTTCCGACGGGTCACAGTGCCGCTCGTGGCGCCGGGGATTGCCGCGGGTGCGGTGTTGTGCTGGGCGCGGGCGCTCGGCGAGTTCGGCGCCACGATCACCTTTGCGGGCAGCTTCCCGGGAACCACGCAGACGATGCCGCTGGCCGTCTACGGGGTTCTCGAGGCCGGCGACATCGAGGGCGCCGTGGTGCTCTCGGTCGTGCTGCTCGTCGTGTCCATCGCCGTGCTCGGGCTGTTGAGGGAGCGATGGGTACGGGCACTGTGACGGCCTCGGGTCTGCGCGCCGAACTCCATGTCGTACGCGATGAGTTCGAGCTTTCCGCCACCCTGCACGCGGACGCAGGGGAGGTCGTCGCGGTCCTTGGTCCCAACGGGTCGGGCAAGTCCACCCTGCTTGCCTCGCTGGCTGGGCTGCTCCACCCAACGGGGGGCCGCGTTGTCCTCGACGGTGAGGTCCTCGACGACGCCGGCGAACGTCGACACGTGGCGCCGCCGCACCGCCGGGTGGGCGTGGTTTTCCAGGAATACTTGCTGTTCCCACACCTGACCGCGGTGACCAACGTGGCGTTCGGGCTGCGAGCCCAGGGCGTCGCCAAGGCGATCGCCCACGAGCGCGCCGTGGCATGGCTGGCCCGGATGGGCTTGGCGGAGCTGGCTGACCGCCGGCCGCGGCAGCTGTCCGGCGGGCAGGCCCAAAGGGTGGCGCTGGCTCGGGCTCTGGTCACCGAGCCGCGCCTGCTGCTGCTTGACGAGCCGTTGGCGGCGCTGGACGCGGGCACGCGCGCCGCGGTTCGGCAGGACCTGCGTCGCCACTTGGCGGCGTACGACGGGTGCACGGTGTTGGTCACGCACGACGCGATCGAGGCAATGGTGCTCGGCGACCGGGTAGTCGTCCTCGAACGAGGTCGGGTGGTCCAGGAGGGGACGCCGTCCGACGTCGCCCGACATCCCCGCACCGACTACGTTGCGAGCCTCGTCGGGCTGAACATGGTGCGCGGCACGGCGCACGGGCATGACGTGAGCATCAGCGGGGGAGGCACTGTCGTGGTCGGCCACCCGCTGTCCGGGGAGGTGCTGGTCGCGTTCCGGCCGTCAGCCGTCACCTTGCACCTGGCCCCGCCGGAGGGCAGCGCGCGCAACGTGTGGCCCGGCACAGTCGCCGAGGTGGAGGCGCACGGGGACATCGTGCGCGTCGCGGTCGATGGCCAGGTGCCGCTGCTGGCCGACGTAACGCCGTTTGCCGTCGCCGACATGGCGCTCGCTCCGGGAGAGCCGGTCTGGGCCACGGTCAAGGCGACCGAGGTGACCGCCTACCCTGCGTGATGTGGCCCAACCGCCGACGACAGTCCCCGAGCAGCCCGCGCCGCCCCGGCGTCGTCGCGGCATGGGCACGGTCGGCGATCTGACCCGCTCGCTCATCCTGCTGCTCATCCCCGTGTTCCTGGTTGCCGCGTTCTGGGCGTCCCGCCGGGACGAGCCGAACCCGGTGCGGGTCGTGGACTACGCGCCGACGCTCGCGGCCGCGCGCGAGGCCGCGAGCTTCCCCGTGCTGGCGCCTGAGGGCCTGCCGGAGGGCTGGCGTGCGACGAACGTGTCGTTCGAGCAGGTGGACGACGACGAGAGCCGCTGGCACCTGGGGTTCGTGACGCCCGACGACGAGTACGTCAGCATCGACCAGAGCAACGGCGACGCGGACGACTTGCTGGAGGAGGTCCTCACCGCGACAGCGGAGGACGGATCGTCGACCGCCGCCGCCGCCAGCTGGCAGCGGTTGGTGGAGGTGGACGTGCGGGATCCCGACAGGGCGATCGTCCGCACTGTCGACGGGGTGACCACGGTCGTGCTCGGCACCGGGCCCTATGAGCAGCTCGAGGAGTTTGCCGAGCGGCTGCGCTGAGTCAGCCGCTGTTGGTGGTGCTCTCGCTGCCGTCGGGGGCGGCCGAGGCGAGCCGGGCGCGGGCGCCGTCGAGCCAGTCCTGGCAGATCTTCGCCAACGCCTCGCCGCGCTCCCACAGGCCCAACGACTCCTCGAGTGTCGTCGCGCCGCCCTCGAGCCGTCGCACGACCTCGACGAGCTCGTCGCGCGCCTGCTCGTAGGTCATCCCGTCGAGGTCCTCCGCCGCCATGGCGCCAACCCTAGGCGGTGCCCTGGACGGTGGCCGCGATCTCGCCCTCGGCCAGGCGCACGCGCAGGTGATCGCCAGTGTCGACATCGGCCGGGGCGCGCACGACCTGACCATCGGGGCGCTGCACGACTGCATAGCCCCGAGACAGCGTCGCCGCCGGTGACAGAGCGACCACACGGGCTCGCGTGTGGTCGAGGTGCACAGCCTCACGGTCGAGGAGGTGGGTCAGGTGCCGGCGGGCGCGGCCGCGCAAGCCGCGGATCTCGTCGTCGCGGCGGACGACCTCGCGCAGCGGGTCGGCGAGGACGGGTCGCGAGCGCAAGGCCGCCAGCCCAGCCCGCTCGCGGTCGACCCGGCCCGTGACGGCTCGCCGTGATCGGTCGCGCAGTGTGGAGATGCGTGCGATCTCCTCGCTGACGTCGGGGACGACGCGCTTGGCCGCATCGGTGGGAGTCGACGCTCGTACGTCGGCGACCAGGTCGAGCAGCGGCGTGTCGGACTCGTGCCCGATCGCGCTTACCACTGGCGTGCGGGTCGTGGCGATCGTGCGGACGAGCGACTCGTCGGAGAACGGCAGCAGATCCTCGACGGAGCCGCCGCCTCGCGCGACGACGATCACGTCGACCTCAGGGTCGCGGTCGAGAGCCCGGATGGCATCGGTGACTTGCGCCACAGCAAGGTGACCTTGGACGGCAACGTTCTCCACCCGGAACCGCACGGCCGGCCAGCGGCGTCGGGCGTTGTCGAGCACGTCACGCTCGGCTGCGCTGCCGCGCCCGCAGACCAGCCCGACGACGTGCGGAAGGAACGGCAGTGGTCGCTTGCGCTCCGGATCGAACAGCCCCTCGGCCGCGAGGATCCGCCGGGTGTGCTCGAGACGGGCGAGCAGCTGGCCCACGCCGACCTGGCGGATCTCGTCGACCTGCAGCGAGAGGGTGCCGCGGTTGAACCACCACGACGGCTTGGCATGCACGACGACGCGGGCGCCGTCGGCGAGCGGCGGGTCGACCGCGGCAACCACCTGCCGGGTGCAGGTGACCTGCAGCGACAGGTTGGCGGCCGGGTCGCGCAGCGTGAGGAACACCGTGCTCGCGCCGGGTCGCAGCGTGAGCTGGGCGATCTGCCCCTCGACCCAGATCCAGCCCAGCCGGTCGATCCAGGAGCCGATGGCCTGGGACACGACCCGCACGGGCGCTGGGCTCTCCGGAGACGTCTGCATCGCCACGGAGGCGACGCTAGCCCGTACGGCGGACACTATGAGCCAAGTGGATCCGGCACCACAGGAGGTGCAGTGATGGCGACCGACATTGCGGTGGTTCTCGTCGACCACCCCGGCGAGCTGGCTCGACTCGGGGAGGCGTTCGGCACGGCGGGGGTCAACATCGAGGGTCTCTGCGGCGTGACGAGCGGGGGCGGCCAGGCCGAGGTGCACATCCTCGTCGAGGACGCGGCCGGCGCATTCGGCGCGCTCGAGGCGGCGGGGATCCAGATCGCGTCCGAGCAGGAGGTCGCCGTGGTCGAGGTCGAGGACCGACCCGGCGTCCTTGGCGAGGTCAGCCGGCAGCTCGGTGATGCTGGGGTCAACATCACGCTGGCCTACCTCGCGACGCGGACCCGACTCGTGGTGGCCGCCGACAACCTCGCCGCGGCCAAGGCGGCCCTCGGCTGACCCGTAGACTGGGGGCATGCCTGACACCACCCGCCGCGTCCTGCTTGCCGCGCCCCGAGGCTATTGCGCGGGCGTCGACCGCGCCGTGGTGACCGTGGAGAAGGCGCTCGACCTGTACGGGCCGCCGGTTTACGTCCGCAAGCAGATCGTGCACAACAAGCACGTGGTGCAGACGCTGGAGGAGCGCGGGGCGATCTTCGTCGACGAGCTCGACGAGGTGCCCGCTGGCGCGCGGGTGATCTTCTCGGCGCACGGTGTCTCGCCTGCCGTCCATGACGACGCGGCGACCCGCAACCTGCGCACGATCGACGCGACCTGCCCGCTGGTGACCAAGGTGCACCACGAGGCGCGGCGCTTTGCGGCCGACGACTACGACATCCTGCTCATCGGCCACGAGGGACACGAGGAGGTCGAGGGCACTGCGGGCGAGGCGCCGGCCAACATCACGCTCGTGGATGGGCCCGACCAGGTCGACTCGGTGACCGTGCGCGACCCCGCCAGGGTTGCGTGGCTGTCGCAGACGACCCTCTCGGTCGACGAGACCATGCAGACGGTGTCGCGGCTGCGCGAGCGGTTCCCGCTGCTGCTCGACCCGCCGAGCGACGACATCTGCTACGCCACGCAGAACCGGCAGATCGCCGTCAAGGAGATCGCCGCCGAGGCCGACCTGATGATCGTCGTCGGGTCGGGCAACTCGTCCAACTCGGTGCGACTCGTGGAGGTCGCCCTCGAGTCCGGCGCCAAGGCGGCCTACCGCGTCGACGCGGCGTCGGAGATCGACTCCGCCTGGCTTGACGGCGTCTCCACGGTGGGTGTCACCAGCGGCGCCTCTGTGCCGGAGCTGCTTGTGCGCGGGGTGCTCGACTTCCTCACGGAGAGGGGCTTCCCAGCCGCCGAGGAGGTGCGCTCCGCGGAGGAGTCGCTGATCTTCTCGTTGCCCGCGGAGCTGCGCCGCGACCTCAAGGCCGCGCAGACTGCCTGAGCGCGGTCGGCGGCTGTGGCTCGCGGGCCGGAGCCACGCCGAACCTTGCATCCGCCTCGATCTCGTCGATGGAGACCAACGCCTCCGTGGCCGACGCGACCAGCTCGGGCGCTTGGATCTCTCGCGGCACCAGCTCGATCTGCGCCGGCGCGTCGATGTCTGAGTCGACGACCTTGAGATCGGCCATCTTGCGGGCGGTGACCAGGACGCGGCTCTCCAGCGAAGCCACGGTGTCGTTGTAGGACTTGACCGCGCCGGTGAGCTGGCGGCCGACCTTGCTGATGTGGTTGCCCATCGTCGACAGCCGGCCGTGCAGGTCGCGGCCGAGGTTGAGGACCTCCTGCGCGTTCTTGGCCAGCGCCTCCTGCCGCCAGGTGTAGGCAACGGTGCGGAGCAGCGCCACGAGGGTGGCGGGGGTGGCGATCACGACGTTGCGCTCGAAGGCGTGCTCGAGCAGCGTCGGGTCGCGCTCCAGAGCGGCGTTGAGGAAAACCTCGGCGGGCACGAACATGACGACGAACTCGGGCGTCGGGTCGAAGTGCTCCCAGTAGCGCTTGCTGCTGAGGTCGTCGATGTGCGACTTGAGATGCCGTGCATGCGCCGTCAGGCGAGCCGTGCGAGTGGCGTCGTCGCGCGCCTCCATGGCCTCGAGGTAGCCCGCGAACGCCACCTTGGAGTCGACGACGATCTGCTTGCCGCCGGCGAGCTGGACGACGAGGTCGGGACGCAGCACGCCGTCGGCGGTGGGCGCCGACGCCTGCTCGATGAAGTCGCAGTGCTCGATCATGCCGGCGCTCTCCACGACGCGGCGCAGCTGGAGCTCGCCCCACCGCCCGCGGACCTGTGGCGCGCGCAGGGCGGTCACCAGCTGTGATGTCTCCAGCCGCAGCTGCTCGGAGGTCTTGCCGATGCCCTCGACCTGCTGGCGCAGCTCGGCGTAAGACTCGGTGCGGGCTCGCTCCACGACGTTGATGTGCTCGGCGACCTTGGTGAGCGACTCGGTCAGCGGGGCGACCAGGTGCTCGACGGCCTGCTTGCGCTGCTCCAGCTCGCCCACCGCGGCGACCTGCGCCGACTTGAGCCGCTCGTCGGCAAGCTGCAGGAACGCCTGGGAGTTGTCGGCGAGCGCCTTGGCCGACAGGGCACTGAACTGCTCGGCCAGCCGCTCCTGCTCGGCTCGCAGGTCGGCGACCCGCTGCTCGGCTGCGTTGCGCTCGGAGTCGAGCGTGGCCGAGAGCGCGGCCACCTCGGCCTCCGCCTTGCGGAGGTCGGCGACGGTGGCCTCGACGCGCCGATTGGCCTCGGCGCGCTGCCGAGCCCCACCGACGAGCGCACCCAGAGCGGCGCCGGCGGCGAGGCCGACGAGCAGGACAAACAGCGTGATCAGTTCCATGGCTGACACTGTGCCGCGACCCCTGGACAGAACTCGGGTGCCGCGCCGCCACCGGACCTGGGCACCCCGTCCAGCCACGTACGATTGAGCCCCGTGAGTCTCTCCATCGGCATCGTTGGCCTGCCCAATGTCGGCAAGTCGACACTGTTCAACGCGCTGACCAAGAACGACGTTCTCGCGGCCAACTACCCGTTCGCGACGATCGAGCCCAACGTCGGCGTCGTCGGCGTGCCCGACGAGCGGCTTCCGACCCTCGCCGAGATCTTCAAGTCCGAGCGCATCCTCCCCGCGACGGTCTCGTTCGTGGACATCGCGGGCATCGTCAAGGGCGCGTCGGAGGGCCAGGGCCTCGGCAACAAGTTCCTCGCCAACATCCGCGAGGCCGACGCCATCTGCCAGGTGATCCGGGTGTTCACCGACCCCGATGTGGTGCACGTCGAGGGTCGGATCGATCCCAAGGACGACATCGAGACGATCAACACCGAGCTCATCCTGGCCGACCTGCAGACGATCGAGAAGGCGCTCCCGCGGCTGCAGAAGGAGGCCAAGCTGGTCAAGGGCAAGCAGGCTGTCGTCGCCGCCGTCGAGGAGGCCAAGGCGACGCTCGACTCAGGTCGTACGGTCTTTGCGGCCGGCCTCGACCCCGAGCCCCTTCGCGACCTGCATCTCATGACGGCCAAGCCGTTCCTCTACGTCTTCAACGTCGACGACGAGGAGATGACCAACGAGACGCTCAAGGACGAGCTGCGCGCGCTGGTCGCTCCGGCCGAGGCGATCTTCCTCGACGCCAAGATCGAGGCCGAGCTGATCGAGCTCGACGAGGCCGAGGCGCTCGAGCTGCTCGAGAGCATCGGCCAGACCGAGTCGGGTCTTCGCATCCTGGCCAGGGTCGGCTTCCGCACCCTTGGCCTGCAGACCTATCTCACCGCGGGGCCCAAGGAGTCCCGGGCGTGGACGATCCCGAAGGGTGCGACCGCCCCGGAGGCCGCGGGCGTCATCCACACCGACTTCCAGCGTGGCTTCATCAAGGCCGAGATCGTGTCCTTCGGCGACCTCGTCGACGCCGGATCCATGGCCGAGGCCAAGGCGCGCGGCAAGGTGCGCATGGAGGGCAAGGACTACGTCATGCAGGACGGCGACGTGGTCGAGTTCCGCTTCAACGTGTGAGTATGCAGACCGGCCTACGGCGTGTACGCGTGGCCGTCGGGAGCCCATCTGGGTGATTCCCCCGCCACCCGACGGGCGGTCCAGGTCGCTCGCAGGGTCGACCCGCCGACGGGCTCGTGGCTGTACTCGTCGGTGACGGCCAACTTTCCGAAACCCGCATCGACCAGCGCCCTGCGGACCTGCGCGTCGGTGAAGAAGTACTGGCGATGGTGCTCGCTGAACGTGTCACCGTCGCTGGTCCGAGTGACGTCGATCCTTGTGTCGCAGGTTCGTTCGGGGACGTCGACGGTATTGACGATGGTGAAGTGGTAACCGTCCGCGTCGCCCGTAACGACGGGGTTGGACTCGGCGAAGTCCATCATCGTGTCCGTGTGCAAGTCGAAGACGAGCCAGCCGCCGATACGGAGTCGGCGGGATATGGCGACGATGGTCGCGCGCAGCTGGGCTGGGGTGAGGTAGTTCAGCCCGTCGAATGTGGAGATCGCCGCGTCGAAGACGCCCCCAATGTTCAAGTTCGGAAGCGTCCGTTGCGTCAGGACCACCTTCGGCCCGAGGAGTCGGCGGGCCCGGGCAAGCATCGCGGCCGAGCCGTCCACACCGACGACGCGATACCCGAGGGCGACGAGCTCGCGGGCCATCAGACCGGTGCCGCAGCAGATGTCCAGTACGGCGCGCACACCGGCCTCGTCCGAGTCCCAGAGCTCGTGGAGGTATGTGGCCCAGCGGTCATAGCAGGGATCCACGACGATCTCGTCGTAGATCCCAGCCAGCCGTGAATATGCCTCAGCCGCAGTCACACCGAACCGCCGCCTACGGCCCGGTCAGATCCCGAGGATCTTGGCCTTTGCAGCCGCGAACTCCTCGTCGGAGAGCACCCCCTGGCTGTGCAGCTGCGCGAGCTCCTGCAGCTTGGCCATCGACTCGTCCTGCTCCGGCGCGGGCGGGCGCAGGCGGCGGGGCGTGCGCAGGCGCAGCCTGCGCTTGCTGCTGGTGCGGCCGGTTGGTCGTACCTGGCGGCCTGGCGGCGTGCGACTCGGCCCGACACCGCGGTGGCTGTCCCGGCGACAACCGCCGTCCGGGTTGCCATGCGTAGAAGTCCCATGTGGATGCCTCTCTGTCCTTGGATTGCTGGTGTCTAACCGGCGGTGACGACGGCCTCGACGACGTCGGCCGGGATGCGGATCTGGTCGATCACGACGGCGTCAGCCGCCCGGCAGGCATCGACAAACTTGGCCGCCCAGACGTTCTCGAACGCGATCAGCAGCGCTGAGCTGTTCGGCGCAAGGTCGTCGCTGACCTCCTCCGCGTCTTCCGCGCCGAGTGCGCCTGGTTGGGCGACATCGATGGCGAGGAAACTGGGACCCGTCTCGGGATCCAGGTCCTACGCCTCGATCGTGGTGACGACGCCGTCCGCGTCCTTCATGACGAAGAGCAGGTCGAGCACGCGGATGGTGCCAGTGTCCACGAGCTCCATCAGGGCTGGGGCGATCCGACCCGTGAACTTGTTGCCCGGGAACCCGATGATGACCACGTCGACAGGGCCGACTCCCATGCTGCCTCCTCGTTAGACGCTTCCTCGGCCCAGGCACGCCGCCCGGCCGCGTAAACCGTGCTCAGACACTACTGAGGTCGTCTGGAGAGGCAGGCGTTGAGCCAAGCGCGCCTGGGCGCACGACTTCGTCCAGGTGCCTGCAGCCACCCCTGCTCCCAGCATCGGTACGTCCGGGCACAGAGAGCATCCTCCAATATGGGTGAACCGAGACCCGAAGAAGCCGGCCCCAGACCGCGGTGCGGATCCGCCGGACAACGGTCGACCCCGCCTCAACGTCTCCTGTTGCCCGGCGGCCTGGAGAGGTCGCCGAGGTGAGTGTGGAGCACGGACCGTACGCGCTCGACGGGCGTCCCTTCCGGATCGGCCATCACGTGGATCGTCAGCCCGTCGACGAGGGCATGCAGCCGATCGGTCTCGACGTCGAGCACACGCGCGGGATGCAGCAGGCCGAGCTCGCTCAGCCCGGTCAAGGTGTCCCGGCACAGCGAACGGACGCCGTCGTCGACCTGCCGCCTGATCTCGGCGATGGCGGGGTCGGTGTGCGGAGGCGTCGTGAACGCCGCCCACACGCGTGCTTCGGTCAGCCGTTCCTCGTCGAGCGGAAGCACCTCCTCGAGCAGCGCCGTGGCCGCCTCGAACGGCCGACCCTGCTCGACTGCCGAGGCCCGGGCCGACGAGCCGGCCTCGATGCGTCGGGTGGCTTGGTCGACGATCTCCTGCACGGCAAAGAGCAACAGCTCCTCCTGGGTGCCAAAGAAGTGCCGGACCGAGCCCGTCGACAAGCCTGCCTCCTTGGCGACGCCGCGCACCGTCGCCCCCCGGACACCCTCGCGCACGACGATCCGCCAGACCGCCCTAGCTAGCTGGGCGCGTCGCTGGTCGTGATCGAGCTGGATCGGCATCGGAATGTTTTCTAGCACAGCCGTGTTACCTTGGCTCTAACACAGCTGTACTAGGAGGTCCCTGATGGTGATCGTCAGCGCGATCGTGGCCGCTGAGGTCGCGTTCTGGGTGTTCCTCGCGGGTGGGCTGGCAGCCCGCTACCTGCTCCGTCGTCCCCGGCTTGGACTTGCGCTGCTCCTCGGCAGCCCAGCGGCCGACCTTGCCCTGCTGCTCCTGTCCGCGACCGATCTGCATCGGGGCGCCCTTCCGACTCAGGCGCACGCACTGGCCGCGGCCTACCTCGGCTTCTCGGTGGCCTTCGGCCACAGCGTCGTCCGTTGGGCCGACCGCTGGTTCGACCACCGCTTTGCCGGCGGCCCGGCGCTCACCAAGCCGCGCCGCACCCGCGGCGAGCGCGCCGCCCACGAGGGGCGCGAGTTTCGCAAGGCCGCCTTGGCGTGGGCGGTCTCGGTCGCGCTTCTCCTGGGCATGACCGTGCTGGTCGGAGACGTTGGCCAGGCCCAGCCACTGCTGGCCTTTGCCGGCACGCTGACCCTTGTTCTGGTGATCTGGTTCGTCACCGGTCCGCTGCCGGCCGGCATCGCCGCCCGGTCAGGCCGGGAGGAGCTGCCCCCAGGGGGTGCCGATGTATCCGGCGATGACCATGTAGCCCACGATGCTCGCCGTCGAGGCGAGGGCGGCGATGGCCCAGACGAGCAGGAAGTGCAGCTTGCGCACCAACAGCTGGACGAGTGCGGCGCCAAGCAGTGACAGCCCGAGGCAGATCGCCGCGGCCGCGACGATTCCGCCGTACTGACCACTGGTTGGCTGCAGCAACTCTCCGTTGAGCGAGCAGCGGAAGTTTCCCGCACCCGTGCATTCCCAGTAGGAGATCAGGACCGGAATGCCGACAAACCACACGAGCACGCCGGGCATGACGAGCAGATACGCCACCGTCGGCTCATACCAAGGGACCGCGACTTGCGGCGCGGCATGTTGTTTGGGCTGGCGACGTACAAGTGGCGGCATCGGCGGTAGCCTAACCGCGGGCCACGACTCCACACGCAGGGTCCAGCGCGTATCAAGGGGGCCACCGCGCGCTCTTCCCCAGCGACGAGTCACTGCATGGCCCGGGGGAGGCCGCCATGAAGATCGACTGGGTCGACCCGCACGCCCCCGAACGTTGGCGCGAGCGCGCCGATGTCCGGGCTGCGAGCGACGATGCGCTGCGTGCCGGGCGACCGTCCCCGGCCAATCCCCCCGACCTGCTGGCCCGACGCGTCGACCGGCTCGCCCGGGTGCACCACATCAGGGAAGCGACGCTGGAGCGCATCATCAGCGGCGACGAGCTACTTGCTTCGTCCTATCTGACCCACGGCGCGCGAGCGATGCGTGCCGTCGGACGCGTCGTCATCGGCGCCAACGCGGGCTACGGCACCGGGTTCCTCATCGCAGAGCGGGTGCTGATGACCAATAACCACGTCTTGGCGACACCCGCCGAAGCGGCCGGCAGCTCGGTGCAGTTCAACTACGAAGAGCGCGACGATGGTGCCGTCCGGCCCAGGACCTACCCGCTCAGTCCAGACCAGCTCTTCATCACGAGCAAGTCGCTCGACTACTCCATCGTGGCTGTCGGTGGTGCGAAGGCCCCGGGCGCCACACACGGGGTGTTGCCTCTGATCGCGGCGATGGGTAAGGCGATGGTGGGCGAGTGGCTCAACATCGTGCAACATCCGGAGGGCGAGACCAAGCGCATCGCCATCCGTGAGAACCGCCTTTCCGACGAGCTGCCGCGGTTCCTGCACTACGTGGCTGACACCAACCCCGGCTCCAGCGGGTCGCCGGTGCTCAACGACCAATGGGAGGTCGTGGCGCTGCACCACAGCGGGGTGCCGGATCTCGACGCGGATGGTCGCTATCTCAAGGCGGACGGGTCGGTGTGGTCGCCCGAGGACGGCGACGACGCGATCCACTGGGTCGCCAACGAAGGGGTCCGTACGAGCGTCATCGTCAAGGACCTGAAGAAGAAGCGCGCCAGGCTCAACGGGACCGCGGGCGAGTTGCTCGCGGCAGTGTTCGCAGCGGGGGGACAACCATGACCACGTACGTTCTCGTCCACGGTCGCGGCCAGGAGCGAAAGAAGGCCAGCGGGCTGACCACGTCCTGGGTCAAGGGACTCAACTCAGGGCTCAAGCTCGCCGGCGGGACTGAGGTGCGCACCGCCGACATCCGGCTGCCTTACTACGGTGACACGCTCGCCGATCTCGTCACGCGTCGTGGCGGAAAGCGCAACGCACCAGACCTCGAGGCCGTCGACGGGACCGAGCGGCTGCTCGAGGAGATGGCAACAGAGGCGGCGATGCGCGAGGGCTGGCAGCCACCCGTCGTCGAGGAGGGGTTCGGGCTGCCCAAGTTCCTCGGGCCGGCGCTCGACTGGCTCGCCGACCACAGCAAGATTGACGAGCGCGTCATTCGCGCGCACCTGAGCGATGTCGCCTACTACCTCGCCGACGACGGCTGCCGCAAAGCAGTCCTCGACATCGTGCGGGAGGCGGTCGACGGTGTCACCGGCCCCACCGTGGTGATCGGCCACAGCCTCGGCTCCGTCGTGGCGTACGACTTCGTGTCGTCCGGCGACCTGCCCTCGGGCATGGACGTACGCCTGCTCCTGACCGCCGGCTCGCCGCTCGGGCTGGAGATCGTGCGCAACCACTTGCCGTCCGGCGCCCGCTATCCGGCTGGGGTGCGGCGCTGGGTGAGCACCTACAGCCGCAACGACCCGGTCGCGATCGGCCATCCGATCAAGTCCTTCTACAAGGGCGGCGCCGGGGTCGCCGACCTGGAGGTCAACAACCCCGGCGAGTCGGCGCACAGCATCACGGAGTATCTCGGCCACAAGTCCGTCGGCGCCGCCCTCGCCAAGGCGTGACATGCCTCAGTAGCTGTACGGGTCAGCCGGCGGATCGGATGTCCCTGTCCCGGTCGTCGTCATGACGCGCCAGGTCAGAGTCTGACCGTCGAAGGTGTCGGCGAGCCCGTCACCATTGACCTCGCCCTCCGAGTCCTCCGTGAACGTGTAGAGCGGGCGACCGTCGAGGGTCACCTGGGTTCCGCTGTCCGGCCGCTGCACCGTGCCCAGCTCGCCGGACACGTCACCGGTTGGTTCCCCACTGTCAATCGTGAGGGGCTCCCAGAACGCCAGGCATCCGTCACTCACGCACAGGACGCTGCCATCTGCCTCCTCATCCGACACGTAGAGCGCCTGTCCGGCGGCGTTCACGAGGACGGACTGACCGTCAACATCGGCGACCCCCACCGTGGCGCCGTCCGGCACCGAGATCGGCACCGTTGCCGCGCCGTCGTCGTCGTCGCCGCCGCATGCGCTGAGCAGGAGCGCAGCGACTGCGAGCACGCTGGGTATCGCGGCGCGCAGTGTTCGAGACTTTGTGACCATATGGTGCATCTCCTCGGGTTGCCTGGTGTCGTCCGCCCGGTCGGGGCGTGAGGATCCACCGAATAGCTGTGAGAGAAGGAAGGCGCCGAGCAGGACGACAGTCGTCACTTCGCTGATCCGCGACAGCTGGATCATGTCGGGGTGAAAGCCGGGCTCCATGAACCCGAACAACGGCCGCCGCTCGGCGATCAGCAACATGACGAACGAGGTCGCCGATAGGCCGATGCCGCCGATGGCCAGCAACGTCACGGCAAGTGATCCCCGCCGCGGGATGATCCGCTCCAGGGGCAGCAGGAGCCCGATCCCCATGGCGGTCGCCGCAGCGAAGTTGAGCAGGAACAGCACGCCGATCGTCTCGATCTCGGAGTAGCCGTCCCGATACTCCAGCAGGTGCACGACTCCGACCACGATCAGTGCGAGCGCTCCGAGCCGGCGTATGACTCCCCATATCTGGTTTCGCATATCTGGTTCTACGCGCGTGAACCTGGGAGGGATTGCATGGCAGTCTTGGGCCGTGACAGCGACCACTCCGTCGACGTGGGCGCCGGATGTGCTCGGCGAGCCATACGAGGCACTGACGCTTCCGCTGCGCGATGACGAAGAGGGCGAGGTGGTTGCGACCCTCGTGCGGCGTCGTGCCGCCGAGCCCACACGGCGCGCAGTGCTCTACCTGCACGGGTTCATCGACTACTTCTTCCAGACCCATCTCGCGGACTTCTTCGTCGGACACGGCTTCGACTTCTACGCGCTCGACCTGCGCAAGTACGGCCGGTCGATGCGGCCGCACCAGACGGCCAACTACGTCACGAGCCTTGCGGCGTACGCGGAGGAGATCGACGCCGCCGCGGAGTTCGTCCGCAAAGAGCACGACGTGCTGCTTGTCAACGGGCACTCAACTGGCGGCCTCATCGCGGCGCTGTGGGCCCACCACCGACCGGGTAGGGCCGACGGGTTGTTCCTCAACAGCCCGTTCCTGGACCTTCGCGCGTCGTGGTTGGAGCGTCACGTGCTGGCCCCCGGTAATGATGTGCTCGCACGCGCGAAGCCGAAGCAGTCGGTGCCGGCGGGGCTGAATCCGTACTACGCGCACAGCATCCACCGCAACTGGCGGGGAAAGTGGGACTACGACCTCGACTGGAAGCCTGCCGAGGGCTTCCCGGTGCGAGCGGCCTGGCTGGCCGCGATCCGTCGTGGCCAGCGCGCGGTGTCGGACGGTCTCGCGATCGAGGCACCCATCCTGGTCATGTCCTCAACCCTCAGCCACACGCCGCGTGCCTGGGATGACGTGCTGCACACCAGTGACGCCATCCTCGACGCGGAGTCGATCGCGCGGCTGGCGCCGCGGCTCGGGCGGCACGTGACGATCGTGCGCGTCGAAGGCGGTATGCACGACTTGGTGCTTTCGGCAGATCCTGTGCGGGCGCGGGTCCTCAGCGAGCTCGAGCGCTGGATGGGCGCCTACCTGCCGGCTTGAGCCCCCGCCACAGTCTCGTGGAGGGTGGTGGCGGCCTCGGCTGCCGCCACGACGTCCTCGTCCTCGGCTGCCCTCTTCAGAGCATCCAGGCCCCGGCTCACCTCGTCGCTGAACGCGGGAGACGCACTCGGCGAGATGCGGTCCCAAACCCAGCCCAGGGTCGTCGAATCGCCCATCACGGCTGCCGAATCATCGGCCTCTGCATCGATCAGCACCTGCATGACCCAGAGCTCGAACCGGTCGAGGTCGACGTCGCTCACCGGTCGGTAGGCCAGCTGGAGATCCAGTCCGAGCCGAGCCACGTCGAGTGCCGCTTGGCTTGATTCGGCCGCCTGCCGTGAGTCGACCGCCGAGACAAATCTGACAAGCGCACCGCTCAGGGGGTCTTCGATGCGAAGCGGAACGCCGCGAGTCCGGGCCGCGTCCCACGCGCCCATCACCCGATCAGCGGCCGCGGTTGCCGCGATCCAGTCCTCCGATTGGGCCGCGTCAAAGACGACGAAGGCGCTGTCGGTGAGGCTGCCCAGCTCGGCCGGCATCGGGCCTGGCTGCGCATCAGTGGGCATGGCGAGAGCCAGCGCCTCCAGGTCGTCACCCGCACCGGTAAGGAACTCGCCGTAGCCGGGAGCGAAGATCTTGTCTTCGATGTTGCCTTCGAGCGGATGCAGCTCCGAGACGGTGATCGCCCCAAGGACGGGGCCGCGTGGGCCGTACACCGTACGACCCGTCTCCTCGACCGTGACCTCTTCGAGGACGAGGTCAGGGATGTTCTCCGGTCTGTAGACGTCGCCCACCTGCGGCGACGCTGGCATGATCATCGCAACTGGTCCGTCCTTGCCGGCGAGCCAGGTGCCATCCATATCGGCAAGCACACCGTCTTCGTAGTTGAAGACGTCCTCGCCGAAGTACCAGACCGACCCGTCGTCGGCTTGTCCGTACCAGTCGAGGGCCACTTCCTTGATGCGGCCATCGAGGAACGAGACGTATTGCGACTCCAGCGTCTGGATCTGTTGGCCGTTGACCTCGATCGTCTTCGGCTCGGCGAGCAGTGTGGTTTCGACGCGTAGCTCGCCTCCGTCCTCGGTGCCGAGCAACAGCGCCGAATGCAGGTCGCTGATAGGGAAGAGCGGGTTGGTCACCTGCGTCGGGTCGGAGAAGACGGGTTCGGCGAGGTCGACCCGAGCGCTTTCCGGAGCGGTCTGTAGCGGGCTCGCCGTTTCGGTGGCCTCGGGCGCGCTGTTGGATTCGTCGCCCGTACACGCTGCGATCATCAACACGGTCAACGTGCCGATCGTGAACAGCGGACCTCGCATCTTGGATGCCCCCAAAGTTGCAAGATCCTCTGTGCAGCCAAACGTACACAGAGGATCTTTGCGGCGTGACGTGCTGTCAGTCGTCGCCCGCGCCCTCGGACTCGTCGTCGCCCTCGCTGCCGACGACGTTGAAGTCCTCGTCGAGCTGGACGTCGACCTGACCACCGCCCGGCAGTGTCACCTCGACCTCGTAGTAGCTCTCTTCGTCGCCAACCTCGGTCTCGGTTACCCGCCCGCCGCCGGTGTGCGCCAGTGCGGCATCGCTGGCTTTCTGGAGGGCTTCGCCCGTGATGGGTTGCTCCGAGTCATCGGCCTGCGAGGCGAGTGCGGCCCCGGTCGCACCGACCAGTGCGGCCCCGGCAACTCCAGCGATGATGAGCTTGCGCTTGCGGTCCATGGCCGTCACCTTCCGACTTCGATGCCCCCACTATGCGCTCCGATCGCTGACGCCCTGCTGAACGGCGCTGAACACAGGCTGACACGCGCTCACGGATCCATGGCCGAGCGGCCACACTGGTCCCAGGAAGGGCGCCATGAAGCTGCTGCTCGTCGAGGACGACGCCAAGCTCGCGGCCGCCGTGCGCCGTGGGCTGCAGGCGGAGGGCTTCGTCGTCGAGGTCGCCCCGGACGGTCTCGAGGGCCTCTGGCGGGCGCAGGAGGGGTCGTACGACCTCGTGGTCCTCGACCTCATGTTGCCGGGGCGCAACGGCTTTCAGATCTGCGCCGACCTGCGCACAGCAGGCATCTGGACGCCGATCCTCATGCTCACGGCCAAGGACGGTGAGCTCGACGAGGCAGAGGCGCTCGACACCGGCGCGGACGACTACCTGACCAAGCCGTTCTCGTTCGCCGTTCTCGTGGCGCGCATCCGGGCGTTGCTCCGCCGCGCCGACCGGCGTCGACCCGTCCCGACGTCGGTTGGCGACCTGTTCGTCGACCCGGCGGAGCGTCGGGCGAGGCGCAACGGCGTGGAGCTGGCGCTCACCGCGCGGGAGTTCGATGTGCTGGAGTTCTTCAGCCGCCGGGCCGGCCAGGTGCTGAGCAAGCGCGACGATCATCGACGGGATCTGGGACGACGACTTCGACGGCGACCCCAACATCGTGGAGGTGTACGTCCGCCGGCTGCGTCTGAAGCTCGCCGACCCGCCCGACGGGCCGCGCATCGAGACCGTACGAGGCGCGGGCTATCGCCTCGTCGCGCCGTGAGTAGCCTGCGTATCCGGCTCACGGTCGTGGCAGTACTGGCCGTGCTCGTGGTGCTGGTCGTCGCCGGGACGGGACTCGTCCTCCTGCATCGGGAGCTGCTCCGCGACAGCATCGAGGAGCAGTCCTTCGCCAGCGCGGCCGCTCGTGCCGACGCGCTGGAGGATGTCGGTGAGAGCACGGGCGCGCTTGTTGCCTCACTCCTCGTGGCGCTGCCGCTGGTGCTCGTCGTCGTTGGGCTGCTCGCGTGGTGGCTCGTGGGACGTACGCTTCGGCCGGTCGAGGAGGCGCATCGCCGGCAGCAGCAGTTCGTCGCCGACGCGTCGCACGAGCTGCGCGCACCGCTCGCCCGCATCCGGTCGGAGCTCGAGGTCGACGCCGCGCACCCAGGCACGGCTGACCTGGCGCGGACGCACGAGGCTGTGCTGCGCGAGACGATCGGACTGCAGAGGCTCGTGTCAGACCTGTTGCACCTGGCCCGCAGCGATGCGGGGGCCGTGCCGCGTGACCGCTGGGAGCGTGTCGACGTGGACGACCTCGTGCTGCGATCCGTACGACGCCTGCGGGCGGAGCGTGACGTCACCGTCGATCATGGGCGGAGTCTCGGCCGCGCAGGTGACGGGCGATCCCGACGAGCTCGCGCGCGCCGTCGACAACCTGCTCGACAACGCTGCTCGCTATGCCGCCAGCACGGTGACGCTCGAGCTGGCCGAGCGAGACGGTACGTTGCGTGCTGTCGGTGGCCGACGACGGGCCCGGCATCCCGGCGGACCAGCGCGAGGCGGTCTTCGAGCGGTTCAGCCGACTCGACGGGTCGCGTACGACGGCCTCCGGTGGCACCGGGATTGGGGCTGGCCCTGGTCCGCGAAATCGTCGAGCGACATGGGGGTTCCGTTGTCGTGGATCCGCTGCACGAGCGCGGTGCAAGGTTCGTCGTGACTCTGCCACGCCCGGGCTGATCGTCAGCGGGTCGGGTACTTGTCGACGATCTCGTCGATGCGCTGCGCGAGGTCGAGGTCGCGCTCGGTCACGCCCTTGGCGCTGTGCGTCGACAGGGTGAAGGTCAGCTTGCGCCACCTGATGTCGATGTCGGGGTGGTGGTCGATCGCGTCCGCGACGACGGCGACCTCGTCGACGATGCGGATCCCGGTCAGGAAGTCGGCCGCCTCGACCGTACGGCTCAATGCTCGGGAGTCACCCGCCCAGGTAGGCAACGTATGGAGGGACTGGGCAACCTGCTCGTCGGTCAGCACGCTGGACATGGCAGACACGCTCGTACGTGCGCAGCCGCCACGTCAAGCGGACGCCGTCTGCCGACTTGTCAGAATGTCAGAACCGCTGCCCTGCGGGTTTGCTGTGCCGCGATCTGACACGTCGTGAACCCGGGCACTTGTCAGACGCGCTCGGCAAAGTAGTGCAGGTCACTGGTTCTGACAGTCTGACAAGCCGCCGGCGGTCAGGTCCGCGTCAAGGCTCGGTGCGCGCATCCCGGCGGCTGATCTTGGAGCCGAGCCAGACGAGCGGGTCGAACTTGCGGTCGGCGACGCGCTCCTTCATGGGGATGATGGCGTTGTCGGTGATCTTGATGTGCTCGGGGCAGACCTCGGTGCAGCACTTGGTGATGTTGCACATGCCGATGCCGGCCTGGTCCTGGGCGAGGCGTCGCCGGTCGTTGGTGTCGAGCGGGTGCATGTCGAGCTCGGCATAGCGCAGGAAGAACCGTGGGCCGGAGAAGGCCTGCTTGTTGTCCTCATGGTCACGGACGACATGGCACACGGTCTGGCAGAGGAAGCACTCGATGCACTTGCGGAACTCCTGGCCGCGCTCGACGTCCTCCTGCTGCATCCGGTAGTTGCCGTCCTTGTCACGCGGGACCGGGGCGAACGCCGGGACGGTCTTCGCCTTCTCGTAGTTGAACGACACGTCGGTCACCAGGTCGCGGATGACCGGGAAGGTGCGCAGCGGGGTGACCGTGACTGCTTCCGCCGGGTCGAACACCGAGAGCCGGGTCATGCACAACAGGCGTGGCTGGCCGTTGATCTCCGCGCTGCATGAGCCGCACTTGCCGGCCTTGCAGTTCCACCGCACCGCGAGGTCGCCGGCCTGGGTCGCCTGCACCCGATGCACGGCGTCCAAGACGACCTCGCCTTCCTCCACTGGCACGACGTAGTCGACGAGGCGCCCGCGCATCCGGTCGCCGCGCCAGATGCGCAGCGTCAGGTCGTAACCCATCAGCTCTCCTCGAAGATGCCGGCGAGGTCGTTGGGCATGGCCGGCAAGGGTTGTCGGTGGATCGCCACGGTGTCGTCGCCGTCGGAGGTCAGCACGAGGTTGACCCTGCCCCACTCGGGGTCGGTGGCGGGGAAGTCGTCACGTGTGTGCCCGCCACGGCTCTCGGTGCGCTCGAGCGCCGCACGGGCGATGCACTCCGAGACGAGCAGCATGTTGCGCAGGTCGATCGCCAGGTGCCAGCCGGGGTTGTACTGCCGATGACCTTCGACGGCAAGGCGGGTCGAGCGCTCCTTGAGCTTCTCGATCTCGACGAGCGCCTGCTCCATCTCGTCGCGACGGCGGATGATGCCGACCAGGTCGTGCATGATCTCCTGCAGCTTCTGCTGCAGCGTGTAGGGGTTCTCGTCGCCCTCCTCCGCGAACGGCTGGAGGGCCTCGTCGGACGCCTTGCGGACGGCAACCTCGTCGAGCCGCGGTCGCGAACGTCCGAGCCGGATCACCGAGTAGGCCGCGTTGAGCCCCGCGCGGCGACCGAACACCAGCAGGTCGGACAGCGAGTTGCCGCCAAGCCGGTTTGACCCGTGCATGCCACCCGCGACCTCACCTGCGGCATAGAGCCCTGCAACCTTGGACTCGCCCGTGTCGGCGTCGACCTCGACGCCACCCATGACGTAGTGGCATGTCGGCCCGACCTCCATGGGCTCGGCCGTGATGTCGACGTCGGCGAGCTCCATGAACTGGTGGTACATCGACGGCAGCCGACGCCGGATGAAGTCGGGGGTGCGGCGCGACGCGATGTCCAGGAAGACACCGCCGTGCGGCGACCCGCGGCCAGCTTTCACCTCGGAGTTGATGGCGCGCGCAACCTCGTCGCGCGGCAGCAGCTCGGGTGGGCGCCGGTTGTTCTTCTTGTCGGTGTACCAGCGGTCGGCTTCAGCCTCGGTCTCCGCGGTCTCCTTGCGGAAGAAGTCAGGGATGTAGTCGAACATGAAGCGGTTGCCGGCGCTGTTGCGCAGCACGCCACCGTCGCCACGCACCGACTCGGTGACGAGGATGCCGCGCACGCTGGGCGGCCACACCATGCCGGTCGGGTGGAATTGGACGAACTCCATGTTGAGCAGGCTGGCGCCGGTGCGCAGCGCCAGGGCGTGCCCGTCGCCTGTGTACTCCCAGGAGTTGCTGGTCACCTTGTAGGACTTTCCAATGCCGCCCGTCGCAAGGATGACCGTGGGCGCGTCGAAGACGAGGAACCGACCGCTCTCGCGCCAGTAGCCGAGGGCACCGGAGATGTGCCGGCCGCCGGGGAATTCTTCGTCGACGAACAGCTGCGTGACAGTGCACTCCATGAACACGTCGATACCTTTGGCCACCGCGTGCTGCTGGAGGGTGCGGATCATCTCGAGACCCGTACGGTCGCCGACGTGCGCGAGCCTGGCGTAACGGTGGCCGCCGAAGTCTCGCTGAGAGATGAGTCCCTCGGGCGTACGGTCGAAGAGCGCTCCCCACTCCTCGAGCTCGTGCACGCGGTCGGGCGCCTCCTGAGCATGCAGCTGCGCCATGCGCCAGTTGTTGAGCATCTTCCCGCCGCGCATGGTGTCGCGGAAGTGCACGCGCCAGCCGTCCTCGGCATAGACGTTGCCCATCGCGGCCGCGATGCCGCCCTCGGCCATGACGGTGTGTGCCTTGCCCAGCAAGGACTTGCAGACGATCGCGGTGTGCGCGCCGGCATCGTGCGCGGCGATGGCCGCACGCAGACCGGCGCCGCCTGCCCCGACGACCAGGACGTCGTACGAGTGCCGCGTCGCACCCGGCTGATCGGTCATGAGGAGTCCTTGCCTTCGGGGGATCCCGGGGGCGGAGCCCCCGGGCGTACTAGAAGAACTTCGGGTCGTCGATCGTGCCATTGGCCACGAGCATCACGTACAGGTCGGCCAGGGCGACGGAGAACAGCGACAACCACGCGAAGAGCGGATGAAACCGGTTGATCCGTGAGACGAACGTCCACGCGCGATAGCGGAGCGGGTGCTTCGAGAAGTTGTTGATGCGCCCACCGACCACGTGCCGACACGAGTGGCACGACACGGTGTAGGCCCAGATAAGCACCACGTTGACGAAAAGTACGACCGTGCCGAGGCCCATGTGCCCCCATTCGCCCTCGGCGTTGCGGAAGGCGAGCACGACGTCGACGCTCAGGACCAGGGCGACGGGGATGGCGAGGTACAGGAACCAGCGGTGCAGGTTCTGCAGGATAAGCGGGAACCTGGTCTCGCCGCGGTAGCGCCGGTGTGGCTCGGCCACGGCACATGCAGGCGGTGACAGCCAGAACGAGCGGTAGTAGGCCTTGCGGTAGTAGTAGCACGTCAGCCGGAAGCCCAACGGGAAGATCAGGATGAGCAGGGCCGGAGACCACCGCCACCAGTCACCGATGGGCTGCCCGAAGTCGGACGCCTCCTCGGGGCATGACGTGACGAGGCAGGGCGAGAAGAACGGTGACAGATAGGGATCCGCGAAATAGTTCTGGGCATCGAAGGCCCGCCAAGTCGAATACACCACGAACCCGAGCAGCACGAGCGTTGTGACCGCCGGTTGCACCCACCAGCGGTCACGTCGAAGTGTCGGTTCAGTGATCTGTGCACGGCTCGCGGAGAAGACTCCGGTGGCCAATTCGGTCTCCTTGCCAGGCGACGGTCGGGTCAGGGGGCGTGCCGGTCGGGGGCGCCGAAGCCTTCGTCGTCGGCGTCGGCCCACATGCTCGGGTCGTAGGGGGTGTCGGGGATCTCCTCCAGCTGTCGTGGCAGCTGGTCAGGCTGGTTGGGCAGGGGCGGGCCGAGCTCGTCGAGGTCCTCGGCGAGCCGGCGCACGTCGGCCGCGAGCCGGCGTGTGCCCAGGGTGTCGCCAAACTCCTCGCGCAGCGCGGTGACGGCCGCTTCCAGGCGCGCCAACAACTGGCGGACACTGGCGACGCTTTCGCGTTGATGGGTACCCATCGCGCCTCCACGGGGCTTTCCGGGTCGGTCGGTTGGCGGCAGCCTCGCATGCCTCCTGCCCGCCGCGCCAGGCTTTAGCACCACCCGGCGCGCCATGACAGGGTGTGGATGTGGATCTCGTCGTGGTGGGGGCCGCCTTGATCCACAACGGGCGCGTGCTCGCTGCCCGTCGCAGCGCACCGGCCGACGTGGCCGGGGGCTGGGAGTTCCCGGGTGGCAAGGTCGAATCGGGGGAGTCCGACTCCGACGCGGTCGTCCGTGAGTGCCTGGAGGAGCTCGGAGTCGTCGTCGTCGCGGGTGCGCAGATCGGCGGTGACGTGCCGCTCAAGCCGGGGTACGTACTTCGTGTGCTCAGCGCCCGGCTGCTTGACGGAGCGGGAGAGCCACAGCCATTGGAAGACCATGACGAGCTGCGGTGGCTGGGTGCCGACGAGCTCGACACCGTCGATTGGCTCGATGCCGACCGGCCATTCCTGGCCGAGGTCCGTGAGCTGCTCGGAGGAGAGCAGAACGGGTCATCGGCCGGTGCTCCCTAAGCCGGACACCACGACGTACGTGTAGCCGGGAGTCTCGTCGGCAACGTCGAAGGCCGACTTCGCCGCGCGCTCGTTGCCCTCGACGAGATAGGTAGGCCGGCGATGACACCCCACACGGGCACCCAGTGTGTCGACAGACTTCGCTATGGGGGCGTTTACGCGACTGTCGATGCGTTGTCGTAGAACGGCTTCAGGTCGGCCAGGTAGGCGTCGAACTCGGGCATCGGGGCATCGGTGCGAACTGCCACGAGCCGGTCGAGGTAGTACTCCCAGCCAGGGCCGGTGTCGGGAATCTCGCTGGCCGAGGCGAGGTGCTGCACGAAGACCAACTCGGTAGTGTCGCCGGTCTCGCGCAGCTGGGCCTCGAGGTGCCACGTGCCATAGCTGTCGCTGGACGACACGGCGAGATGAGTTGGTGGCTCGCAGGCCGTGATGAGCACCTGCGCCGTGGCGTCGCCCTCTTCGGCAGTGAAGGAGAGCGTGACGGTCTGGCCGACGCCAGGCTCGCCGGTCCACGACCCGAACCAGCGGCCCAGCCGGTCCGACTCGGTGATGCTCGCCCACACGTCCTCCACGGACGCGCGGAAGGTGCGGCTCAGGACGAGATCGACGCCCTGCTCGGTGCGGACGAAGCGCCCGGTTGGAGTGATGGTCATGCGCTCTCCTGGGTGGTGTCGATCTTCGTAGAGGCCAGCCGGTCGCGGCGAGCCCGGTGGACCTCGGTCTCGAGGGCGTCGAAACGACGGGACCACCGGTCGGTGCCGCTCAGGATGGAGGTGAGCCAGTCGGCGAGCTCGTGCAACGGCTCGGCTCGGAGCGTGTAGACCTGCTGCCGACCGTCCTGTCGCGCGGCGACAACCCCGTGCTCGCGGAGAACGCGAAGGTGACGGCTGACGGCCGGTCGGGAGATCTCGAACTCGGCGGCGATGTGCCCGGCGCTGCGGTTGCCCGCGGCGAGCAGCTCGACGATGGCCCGGCGGACCGGGTCGGCGAGGGCATCAGCCGCGGGCATGGACCAAAGCGTAACCGGGCGGTTACGCGAATGTCCAGCTCGATCTCATGGCGCCCCGGGCACGACGACGCGCACGATTCGGTCGTCGTCAGGTGCCGGCGTGTTGTTGGTGATCTGATCGTCTCCGAGTTGCTGCCGTCGAGCCCCACCCGGATCAGTCGCCGCCCGCGCAAGCACGCGAGGTAGACCTTGTCGCCGACGATCGCGATCCCGCTCGGCGACGCCTCCGCGATCCCGGGCGGATTGTCGGCGACGCCCTCGACCACCGGCCAGCCGTAGTTGCCACCCGGGCGGATCGCGTTGAGCTCGTCAAAGCGGTTCTCGCCCAGCTCCGAGGCGTACAGCCGGCCGCTGGCATCCCAGGCCAGGCCCTGAACGTTGCGGTGCCCGAAGCTGTACACGGGAGAACCCGGGAAGGGATTGCCCGGCGCCGGCTCGCCCTCCGGGGTGAGACGCAGGATCTTGCCCCCCAACGAGTCGAGGTCCTGGGCGATCTCCGGAGTTTCGAAGGCCTCACCGGTGCTCGCGTACAGCATGCCGTCGGGGCCGAACGCCAGCCGCCCGCCGGCGTGGAACTCGGTGGCGGGGATGCCGGTCAGGATCGGTTGTGGTTGCTCACCGAGGCGGAACCGGGCGATCCGGTTGTCGTCGTCGGTCGTGTAGTAGACGTACACCCACCCATCGGTGGCGTAGCCCGGGGACACCGCGATACCGAGCAGCCCGATCTCACCGATGTCTGGCAGCCCGCCCAACCGTTGCACCTCGGTGACCAGCGCCGTGCCGTCGGGCAGGAACGCCACGCCCCACGGGACACACAAGCCCGCATAACCGTAAGACGAGATCGCCAAGGGGTGTGGTTCTGCCCCGCCCCGTACCATGAGTGCATTCCCCGCTGACGAATCGAGCGCTTTCGCATGCCCGTACGCACCGACCTCCGCAACGTGGCGATCGTCGCCCACGTCGACCATGGCAAGACGACGCTCGTCGACGCCATGCTCTGGCAGTCCGGCGTCTTCCGCGCCAACCAGGACGTCGCCGACCGGGTCATGGACTCCAGCGACCTGGAGCGCGAGAAGGGGATCACGATCCTCGCCAAGAACACCGCGGTGCGCTGGGGCGACACCACGGTCAACATCATCGACACCCCGGGGCACGCCGACTTCGGCGGCGAGGTCGAGCGCGGCCTGTCCATGGTCGACGGCGTGGTGCTCCTGGTCGACGCGTCGGAAGGTCCGCTGCCGCAGACGCGGTTCGTGCTCCGGAAGGCGCTAGCTGCTCGGCTGCCGCTCGTGCTCGTCGTCAACAAGACCGACCGGCCGGACGCGCGGATCGCGGAGGTTGTCGACGAGACGTACGAGCTGTTCATCGATCTGCTCCCAGATGACGCCGCCTCCGCCGACATCTTGGACTTCCCGATCGTCTACGCGTGCGCTCGTGACGGGAAGGCGTCGCTCGAGCGCCCGGCCGACGGCTCGGCGCCGGACTCGCCCGACCTCGAGCCGCTCATGAAGACGATCTTCGAGACCATCCCGGCGCCGAGCTTCGAGGAGGGTGCGCCGCTGCAGGCGCAGGTGACCAACCTCGACGCCTCGCCGTTCCTCGGGCGGCTTGCGCTGCTGCGCATCCACCAGGGCACGATGCGCAAGGGCCAGCAGGTCGCGTGGTGCCGTGCGGACGGCACCGTCGAGCGGGTCAAGATCAGCGAGCTGATGGTCACCCAGGCGCTCGAGCGGGTGCCGGCAGAGGAGGCCGGGCCGGGCGACATCATTGCCGTCGCGGGCATCCCCGACATCACGATCGGCGAGACACTCGCCGACGCCGATGACCCGAAACCGCTGCCGCTGATCACGGTCGACGAGCCGGCCCTGTCGATGACCGTCGGCACCAACACCTCGCCGCTCGCCGGCCGCTCCGGCGGCACCAAGCTCACGGCTCGGCTGGTCAAGGACCGGCTCGACCGGGAGCTGATCGGCAACGTGTCGCTGCGCGTGCTCCCGACCGAGCGTCCCGACACGTGGGAGGTGCAGGGGCGTGGCGAGCTCGCGTTGGCCGTACTCGTGGAGACCATGCGTCGTGAGGGGTACGAGCTCACGGTCGGCAAGCCGCAGGTCGTCGCGCGGGAGATCGACGGCAAGGTGCACGAGCCTGTCGAGCGACTCACGATCGATGCCCCGGAGGAATACCTCGGCGCTCTCACGCAACTGCTTGCCGTACGCAAGGGGCGCATGGAGCAGATGACCAACCATGGCACCGGCTGGATCCGTATGGAGTTCCTGGTCCCCGCGCGTGGCCTGATCGGCTTCCGCACCGAGTTCCTCACCGAGACACGCGGCACGGGCATGGCGCACCAGGTGTTCGAGCGCTACGAGCCGTGGTTCGGAGAGCTGCGCACCCGCCCGTCGGGCTCGCTCGTCGCCGACCGCACCGGCGTCGCCACCTCGTACGCGATGTTCAACCTGCAGGAGCGCGGCACGCTGTTCGTCGAGCCCGGGACCGCGGTCTACGAGGGCATGATCGTCGGGGAGAACTCGAGGGCCGACGACATGGACGTCAACATCACCAAGGAGAAGAAGCTCACCAACGTGCGCTCGTCGACGGCGGAGGAGCTCGAGCGACTCATCCCGCCGCGCAAGCTGTCGCTGGAGCAGGCCTTGGAGTTCTGCCGCGACGACGAGTGCGTCGAGGTCACCCCGAGCGTGGTGAGACTGCGCAAGACCACGCTGGCGGCGACCGAGCGCGACCGCATCCGAGCCCGCCGCAAGTGGAGCAACTGAGCGTTCGGATAGCGGACAGTCGGTGACTCGGGTCACGCTCGAGTAGGCTTTCGATGACTCAACAGGTCACATCTTTGTCTCGGTCTGGCCACGGGTTATCCCCGGCTTGAATCCGGGGTGCCGGTTGCATAAACAAGTCTCGACCGCGCATCTGCCCGATCTGTCGGCAGAGGGACGGATTCCGATGGACACCCCAACAGGAGCCCTTCGGTGCCCGTGCTTGCGGCGCGTGAGACTCACACCAACTGGAGGCAAAGCATGCGAGCTCTCACTCGCAAGGGTGCCATTGCGAGCGCCCTGGGCATCGCCCTGCTCGCGACCGCTTGTGGCGGTGGCGACGACGACGACGAGGGTGCCGGCGGCGAGGCGGGTGCGCTGAGCGGGGAGGTCACGACCCACGGCTGCACGCCGGAGAACCCGTTCATCCCGAGCAACACCAACGAGACCTGTGGCGGCGACGTGCTCGACGCCATCACCGCCAAGCTGATCCGCTACGACGCCGAGACGGCGGAGCCGATCAACAACGTCGCCGAGTCGATCGAATCCGACGACGCGACCAACTGGACGGTCACCCTGAAGGACGGGTGGAACTTCCACGACGGCACTCCGGTCACGGCCGAGAGCTTCGTCAACGCGTGGAACTGGGCGGCCTACGGCCCCAATGCCCAGCAGAACGCCTACTTCTTCGAGCCCATCGAGGGCTACGCGGACCTGCAGTCGGAGGACCCCGACGGCGACGGCCCGCAGACGGCCCCGGAGCCCGCGGCCACGGAGATGTCCGGCCTGGCGGTCGTTGACGACAAGACCTTCACGATCAAGACCTCGTCGCCGACGTCGAACCTCCCGGTCCGCCTCGGCTACACCGCGTTCTCGCCGCTGCCGGAGAGCTTCTTCGCCGACAACGGTGAGGCGTTCGGCGCAGCCCCGATCGGCGCCGGCCCCTACAAGTTCGTCTCCTACACCGAGGGCCAGGACATCACGCTCACGGCCAACGAGGACTACGCGGGCGAGAACAAGCCGCAGGTCAAGGACCTCGTGTTCAAGATCTACCAGGAGGCGGACGCCGCCTACGCGGACCTGATCTCGGGCAACCTCGACCTCATGGACACGCTGCCTGTCTCCGCGCTCGCGGGTGACAAGTTCCGGTCCGACCTGGGCGACCGGGTTGTCGAGCAGGCGTCGGGCACCATCCAGACGATGACGTTCCCGCTCTACGTCGCCCCGTACGACAACGCTGACCTGCGTAAGGCAATCTCGCAGGCCATCGACCGCGAGACGATCACCCAGACCATCTTCGCCGGCTCGCGGGCCCCGTTGTCGGGCTACGTCTCGCCGATCGTCGACGGTTACAAGGAGGGCGTCTGCGGTGACCCCTGCGTCTACGACCCCGAGGCGGCCAAGGCCAGCCTCGAGGCTGCGGGTGGTTTCGAGGGCACCCTGGAGCTCGGCTACAACGCTGACGGCGGCCACCAGGAGTGGATCGACGCGACGTGCGTGTCCATCACCAACGCCATTGGCATCGCCTGCCAGGGCAAGCCGTACGTCGACTTCGCCACCCTGCGTGCCGACGTCAACGACCGCGTGATGACCGCGCCGTTCCGCACCGGCTGGCAGATGGACTACCCGTCACATCGAGAACTTCCTGGCCCCGATCTTCGGGACCGACGCCGGCTCCAACGACGGCCCGTACTCCAACCCCGAGTTCGACCAGCTGCTCGAGCGAGGCCGCCGCGGCCGAGGGCGACGAGGCCAACACCCTGTACCAGGAGGCCGAGGCAGTCGTGTCCGAGGACTTCCCGACCATCCCGCTCTGGTACGTGACGACGATCGGTGGCTTCTCCGAGAACGTTGCTTCGGTGCAGTTCAACCCGTTCGGCGTGCCGGACTGGACGAGCATCACGCTCAGCTAGTCGCGTTGCATGTGCGGCCTGCCGCCCTCGGTCATCCCGAGGTCGGCAGGCCGCCCTGTACGCCCAAGATCCATGACGGTTGGCTGCTGAGAGGGTCTAATCACCCTCCGTCCGCAGTCCAGGCGGAGCGCGCCGCCTAGCGGCGCTACGCTTACTCAGTTCCGCGGTGGCAGGATCCCGCCGCGGAGCCAGGCACCCACGAGGAGGGTCCATGGGCCGCTACGTACTTCGGCGCCTGCTCCAGATGATCCCGGTGATCATCGGAACCACCTTCATCATCTTCATGATGGTCTACGCCCTGCCGGGCGACCCCTTCGCCGGCGCCTGTGGTGAGCGTGCCTGCTCCCCGGAGTACGTCGCGGCGATCTCCGAGAAGTACGGGCTCGACGACCCCGTCCTCGTCCAGTACTGGAACTACCTGACGAGCCTGCTCCGCGGCGACTTCGGCGAGACGATCTCGGGCGTCCAGGTCATCGACCGCATCGGTGAGGTCTACCCCAACACGGTCAAGCTCGCCGTCGTGGCGATCCTGATGGAGATCTTCATCGGCATCACCGCCGGCATCGTTGCGGGCCTGCGGCGTGGCGGCTTCGCCGACAGCCTCGTGCTCGTCACCACCACGTTCCTCGTGTCGATGCCGGTCTTCGTGATCGGCTTCGTCCTGCAGTACCTCGTTGGCGTGCGGCTTGGATGGGTCCCGGCGACGGTCGGCAGCGATGCGCCACTTCACCACTACATCCTTCCGGGATTCGTGCTAGCCGCCCTCTCCACTGCCTACGTGGCCAGGCTGACGCGCACCAACCTCGCGGAGAACCTTCGCTCCGACTACGTACGTACCGCCAAGGCCAAGGGGCTTCCGCGGCGGCGCGTCGTCGGGATTCACACGCTGCGCAACTCGCTCATCCCCGTCGTCACGTTCCTCGGTGCCGAGTTCGGCACGCTGATCGGTGGCGCGATCGTGACCGAGGGCATCTTCAACATCAACGGCGTGGGCGGTCTGGTGTTCCGCAGCATCCGCCTGCGTGAAGGCGCCATGGTGACCGGCGTGATCACGGTCCTCGTGCTCGTCTATCTGTTCGCCAGCCTCCTGGTTGACCTGCTCTACGCCGTCCTCGACCCCAGGATCCGCTATGAGTGACCCCACAGCCGCCGCGCAGGCCACCGCGCCCCAGACTCTCGAGCACTCCGCCGGCATCGGCGTCGAGCCGGTCAGTGCACCGCCCGGCCAGCAGCAGGCAGAGGAGCGGGTCAGCTCGCTCGGCCGCGACGCCTGGCGCGATCTGCGACGCAACCCGATCTTCATCGTTGCGTCGATCCTGATCGGCTTCATCGTCTTGTTGGCGATCTGGCCGACGCTGTTCACGAGCGTCGATCCCAACAGGGGCGACCTGGCGGCCACGCGGCTCGCCCCTTCCTCCGAGCACTGGTTCGGCACAGACGTGGTCGGACGTGATGTCTATGCCCGCACGATCCACGGGGCCCGCCCGTCGCTGCTGGTCGGCGTGTTCACCACGTTGGTGGTGACGGTCGTCGGATCAGCGCTCGGCGTGATCGCCGGCTACTACTCCAAGTCCGACTCCTGGCTGTCCCGACTGACCGACATCTTCTACAGCATCCCGCTCGTGCTGGGTGCCGTGCTGATCCTGGTGACGTTCACGCCCGACGCTCCGAGCTTCACCGAGACGGTGAGCCTCGTGGTGTTCGCCCTCGCCATCCTTGGCTGGACGGTGTTCTTCCGGATCATGCGCTCGCAGGTGCTGCAGGTCAAGCAGTCCGACTACATCCAGGCGGCGCGCGCCATGGGAGCCGGCGGCCGGCGCATCATTCTCAAGCACATCGTGCCCAACTCGCTGGCGCCGGTCATCGTGGTCGCGACGATCTCCCTCGGTGCCTACATCGGCGCCGAGGCGACGCTGAGCTTCCTCGGTATCGGTCTGCAGCCTCCGGTCGTCTCGTGGGGCATCGCGATCTCGCAGGCGCAGGACTACATCCGGGTCTCGCCGCACCTGCTGCTCTTCCCGGGCGCGTTCGTGTCCATCACCGTCCTCTCGTTCATCCTGCTCGGCGACGCGGTCCGCGACGCTCTCGACCCCAAGCTGCGCTAAGAGGTCAACAGTGGCAACCACCGATACATCTTTCGCGGCAAGCCGGGACACCACCGGTCACGTGCCGCTGCTCGAGGTGGAGAACCTCCACGTCGAGTTCCGCACGCGTGACGGTGTCGCGAAGGCGGTCAACGGCGTCAACTACACCCTCGACGAGGGTGAGACGCTCGCGATCCTGGGTGAGTCCGGCTCCGGCAAGAGCGTCACGGCGCAGGCAGTGATGGGCATCCTCGACAGCCCGCCCGGTTTCGTCACCGCGGGTTCCGTACGGTTCCGCGGCGAGGACCTGTTGGCGTCTGCCGGAGGAGGAGCGCCGGAAGTTCCGCGGCCGCAACATGGCCATGATCTTCCAGGACGCCCTGTCATCGCTCAACCCGGTCTTCCCGGTGGGCTGGCAGATCGCGGAGATGTTCCGTGTGCACGAGGGCGCGTCCAAGAAGGCGGCCACCGAGCGGGCGATCGAGCTGATGGAGCGCGTGCGCATCCCGGCGGCGCGGCGCCGCGTGCACGACTACCCGCACCAGTTCTCCGGCGGCATGCGCCAGCGCATCATGATCGCGATGGCCTTGGCGCTCGACCCCGACATCATCATCGCCGACGAGCCCACCACGGCACTTGACGTGACCGTTCAGGCGCAGGTCATGGAGTTGCTCGCTGAGCTGCAGCAAGAGCGCAACATGGGGCTGATCCTGATCACCCACGACCTGGGCGTGGTCGCCGACGTCGCGGACAAGATCTCCGTCATGTATGCCGGGCGCATCATCGAGCAGGCGCCGGTCGGCGACATCTACCACCGGCCGACGCACCCCTACACCCTGGGCCTGCTCGAGTCGATCCCGCGCGTCGACCTCAAGGGTCAGAAGCTCAACGCCATCAAGGGCCTGCCGCCCAACCTGATGCGGATCCCGAGCGGCTGCGAGTTCAACCCGCGCTGCCCGTACAAGCAGGAAATCTGCCTGACCGACCGTCCCGCGCTGCTGCCGGTCACGGCGCAGCAGTCGAGTGCATGCCACTTCAGTAAGGAGCTCGTCGATGGCACTCTCTGACCGCGGAGCCGCACCGCAGGCGGTCGGCGGAGTCAACGCCGGATACGCGCCGTCCGGCGAAGTCATCCTCGACGTGCAGGACCTCGTCAAGCACTTCCCGCTCACGCTCGGTGTGCTGTTCCGCCGCACGGTCGGCGCGGTCAAGGCGGTCGACGGCGTCAACCTACAGCTGCACAAGGGCGAGACGCTGGGCATCGTGGGCGAATCCGGTTGCGGCAAGTCGACGCTTGCCAAGCTGCTGACGCGCCTCGAGATGCCGACGAGCGGTAGTGCACTGTTCCAGGGCCGCGACATCTACAAGGCCAAGGGTCGCGAGCTGCGACAGATCCGGCGCAACATCCAGATCGTCTTCCAGGACCCGTACTCCTCGCTCAACCCGCGCATGACGGTCGGCGACATCGTCGGTGAGCCGTTCGAGATCCACTCTGACGTCGCACCCAAGGGGAGCCGGCGTCGTCGCGTGCAGGAGCTGCTCGACGTCGTCGGTCTCAACCCCGAGCACATCAACCGCTACCCGCACCAGTTCTCGGGTGGCCAGCGGCAGCGCATCGGCATCGCTCGTGGACTCGCTCTGCGGCCCGAGATCATCATCTGCGACGAGCCGGTCTCGGCCCTCGACGTGTCGGTGCAGGCCCAGGTCATCAACCTGCTCGAGGACCTGCAGGACGAGTTCGGCCTGTCCTACATCTTCATCGCGCACGACCTGTCGGTGGTGCGGCACATTTCCGACCGCGTCGGCGTGATGTATCTCGGCAAGGTCGTGGAGCTCGGCACGGACACGCAGATCTACGAGCGGCCGACCCACCCCTACACCCAGGCGCTGCTGTCGGCGGTGCCGGTGCCGGACCCGGCCGTGCGCGGTCAGCGTGAGCAGATCATCCTGCAGGGCGACCCGCCGTCCCCGGCCGACCCGCCGTCGGGCTGCCGGTTCCGCACTCGCTGCTGGAAGGCTCAGGAGATCTGCGCCACCGAGGAGCCGTTGCTCACCGTCCGGCCAGGCACCGACCACGAGTCGGCCTGCCACTTCGCGGAGATCCGCCAGGATGTGGTGGTCACCCACTGAGTGACTGGTGGGCCGGGTCGATCACGTTAACGTGATCGACCCGGTCTGAGCGAGGCATGCAGGCATCGCACAGACCGGTAAGCCTTGCCACGAAGAGTCAATCGGCCGGCAATCCGATCGGCGCTTACCGATTTGCGTGCCGTTAAATGAGGTAGCGCCTTGCGCGGGCGAACGCGTCGGCAAGGCGCGATGCGATGAGCCGCCGCTGGTGGAGGTCGGCCCAGATGAAGCGCACGATCTCCCATCCGAGGTCGCGGAGTGCTTCTTCGCGCCTCTTCTCGCGGAAGACGACTTCACCGGCCTGCTCGGGATCGGCGCCAGGGCGGACCTTGTACTTGAGCTTGCCGTCGAACTCCGCGAGGACGCGCTGCTCTACGAACGCGAAGTCGACTCGGGCCCACTCGCATGCCGTCATCGGTGAGAAAGCTGAGCTGCGGGCGCCGGCCTCGGCGCGCCGATCTCCATGAAGGCGACGCGCAGCAGTGTTTCGCCCACCGACTCTCAATGCGGCCGTCCGCTTCCTCGATGACGCGGGACGCGACTGCCGCACCCTTCCAGTGACGTTGGCGCTCGAGAACCTCGAGGAGCTCGACCGCCTTGACTCCGACTCGAAGTGCCATGTCGGCCGTACACAACCCGCTGGCGAAGCTGGCTGATGCGGGCCATGGTCGACCACAGTGCGGGGGGCTTCGTCACCAGAAGTCCGCATGCCAGCTGCTCGACCTCGTCATCCGCGAGGGCACCGCGTGATGGACAACGCTCGCCTCCCGGCGTGATGATTGGAGCTCGGGGCGGGTGACATGGGCAACGCTCAGGTCGGCATCCCACAGGTCATAGCCATGCGCAGCCGCCGCCGATGTGTGACTGACCACGGCCGGTGTCTTGAGGCCTAGCATCACAGCCCACACAAGCAGCACATGTCTTGCCGCGTCGTCGGCTGCCTTCCAGACTCTCGCCGGAGACGTAAGCTCCCCGCCGCAGCCGGCGCCAGTCGCCGCACCTGACGCGAGCGGCGATTTCCTCTTCGCTGTAGCCACAATCCGCGGCCTGTGCTGTGAGAAACACACCGCCCTGCTGAGCTGCCACGCCAAGGAGTCGAGGGTCCATGGCGCCACCTTGTGCGCACTGGGCCCGGGCAGCGCTAGGAGCGCTGGGGCCACTGTGGACAACTGCGATGCGGAATCGGGCTTGTGGGCACGACGCGGCGATGAGGAGACGAGCATCCGATCACGACGCCAGAGCCGAGCAACCGTGCAAGGGTTAGCCGGCTGCGCTAGGCCTGTATGCCGCGCTCAGTCCGGCTGGATCACGTTAACGTGATCGCCCCCGCCGGTGAGCCCCAAAGCCTCCCGCAGGAAGTCGACCTGCAGAAGCAGCAGGTTCTCCGCAACGACCTCTTGCGGCGTCATGTGGGTGACGCCCGACAGCGGCAGGACGCGGTGCGGGCGGCCGGCTTCCAGCAGCGCCTGCGACAGCTGCAGGGTGTGGGCGGCGACCACGTTGTCGTCGGCGAGGCCGTGGATGAGCATGAGCGGCCGGGTCAGCTTGGGGGCGTCGGCAAGCAGCGACGAGTGCTCATAGGCCTCGGGCCGCTCGTCGGGATGCCCCAGGTAGCGCTCGGTGTAGTGGGTGTCATAGAGCCGCCAGTCGGTGCACGGCGCACCGGCGATCGCCGCGTGGAAGACATCGGGACGGCGCAGCACCGCCAGCGCCGATAGATAGCCGCCGAACGACCACCCGCGGATCGCGACCCGCGAGAGGTCCAGATCAGGGCACTCCGCCGCGGCCGCATCGAGCGCAGTCACCTGGTCGTCGAGCACGGGGGTGGCGAAGTCGCCGGCGATCGCCCGCTCCCACGCGATGCCGCGACCCGGCGTGCCCCTCCCGTCGGCGACGACGACCGCAAACCCTTGGTCGGCGAGCCACTGAGCTTCAAGGAAGGCCGCGCTAGAAGCCAGGACTCGCTGGGCGTGCGGCCCACCGTACGGATCCATGAGTACGGGCAGCCTCGCCGAGCCGAGGATGTGGTCGCGGGGCAGCAGCAGGGCGTACCTGACCTGGTGCTCACCTGCACGCAGGATGCTCACGCTGGGCAGGAACCCTGGATCGGCGGCGTGCGACTCGAGGCGGCCGACCTCGATACCGTCGCGCAGCACGTGGACCGTGGCGCCGTGGCTGTCCAGCGATCGGGACACGAGCACCGTGGTGCCACCAGCGCTGCGCGCGGTGTGCACGCCGGGCGTGCTGCTCACGGGTGTCAGCGAGGCGCCGGCCGTGTAGGACGCAGAGCCGTGGAATCCCGGGGTGACGCGAACGACGTCGATCTCGCTCGGCTCGGTCGACACGGCGAGCAGGATGCCGTCGCCTCCCACGCCCAGCACCGAGCGCACCTGCAGGCCGACCGGACTCACCGGCATACCGTCAACCGCGACCCGCCGCGTATCGCCGTCGTCGACCGTGGTGACGACCGCGCCGCTCGGCAGGCGGCCCGGTGTGCCGGGCACCAGCTCGACCCAGTCCGCGTCCGACTGCTCCGTCACCACTTGGGTGCTTGCGTCGAGCATCGAGACCGCGAGCACCTGGCTGCGCCGCTGGTCACGGCTCTGCACCTGGATCAGCGGCACTCCGTGCCTGCTCCACGTGACGGCAGCGAGGTAGGGGAACGCGGCCCGGTCCCACTGCACCTCTTGTCGAGAGCCGTCGAGCTGGATGTGCCACAGCGAGACGTCGGCGTTGGGCGTGCCGGCCGCTGGGTAACGTTGTGCGACGGGCTTGCGCGACGGGTGCGACGGGTCGGCGATGTGCCAGACGTGCACGGGTGCCTCGTCGTATCGCTCGACCAGCAGCGACTCGCCGTCGGGTGCCCACCAGAAGCCGCGAGTGCGGTCCATCTCCTCGGCGGCGATGAACTCCGCCAACCCCCAGACCACGGTGTCGCCCTCGGCCGGGGTGAGCGCCCGGTCGTCGCCGCCTTCGACGTCGATGAGCCGCAGCGCACCCCCCGAGGCATAGGCGACCCGGCGACCGGTCGGGTCGACCTGTGGATCCACCGCACCTCCGGCGGTCGGCAGCGCGCGCGCCCCGCCATCCACCAGGTCGGCGAGCCAGACACGCCCCGACAAGCTGAACGACGCGACGCGATGCTCGCTCGTCGGTGGCGAACCCGACGATGCCCGCCGCCTGCTCGCGGGTGCGCTCGCGGCGTGCCCGCTCCTCGGCGCTCAGCTCCTCGCCGCCGTCGAGCAGCCGCCCGGGCTCGGCGACCAGTCGCTCCGTCGTGGTCCCGACATCGAAGGCCCACAGCGCGTTGGCCCTGTCGTACGGGCCACTGCTGCGCAGGAACGTCACCCGGGACCCGTCGGGGGAGACGGCGAACGACCGGGGCTCGCCCAGCGTGAAGCGCGCCGTGCGCGCGCGCAGCCGGGGAAAGCTCAGCTCGGAGGGGGCGTGGTGGACGTCGACGATCTGCTCAGTCACGCACGCCATCCTTGCAGCCAGCCCGGACCGTGGCGCCGACCCGTCGGTGCTACCGCCTAGCCTTGGCGCCATGTCTGCTGCGTCCCCGGTCGAGCTCCCGGACCGCCGCCTGCTCCTAGTCCACGCCCATCCCGACGACGAGACGATCAGCAACGGCGTGACGATGGCCCGCTACGTCGCCGAGGGCGCGCACGTCACCCTCATTACCTGCACGCTCGGCGAGGAGGGCGAGGTGCTGGTGCCCGACCTCGCACACCTGGCGTCCCACCACGACGACTCGCTGGGCCGGCAGCGCATCGGCGAGCTGGCTCAGGCGATGCGCGAGCTCGGCGTGACCGACCACCGGTTCCTCGGCGGCACGGGGCGATACCGCGACACGGGCATGGTGTGGTCGGAGGACGGCCAGGCTGCCGCGGTGCCGCCGGATCCACGCGATGACACCTTCTGGCGGGCCGACCTGCGCGAGGCGGCCGACCATCTCGTGCCGGTGCTGCGCCAGGTGCGCCCGCAGGTGGTGGTCGCCTACGACGACTTCGGTCAGTACGGCCACCCCGACCACGTACAGGCGCACCGGGTCGCGACCTACGCGATCGCCCTCGCGGCGGCGCCGTCCTACCGCCCGGATCTCGGCCCAGGCCTGGGACGTGCCGAAGGTCTACTGGACTTCCACGCCCAGGTCGGCAATCGCGCAAGGCATCGAGCTGGCCAAGGCGGCCGGCACCGACTTCTTCGGCATCGAGAGCCCAGACGATTTCCCCATGGTCGTGCCTGACGAGCTCATCACTGCGCGCATCGACGGCACCGCGTTCGTCGCCGCCAAGAAGGCGGCAATGCTTGCGCACGCCACGCAGATCACGCCTGACGGCCCGTTCTTCGCGATGGAGGAGGTCGCCGGCCCGGAGTTCTTCGGGTTGGAGTTCTACCGACTCGTCAAGGGCCGACCCGGGCCGGTCGGGCCCGATGGGTTCGAAGAGGACTTGTTCGCCGGCGTGCTCGGTGCCTAGCTGGTTGCGATCCGGCCCGCCTCTTGCCGCAGTGGTCCTGGTCGCGTTCGTTACTGGTGTGGCAGGGTCCTTTTTGCACCGATCAGGGCTGCATGTCGGCAGCGTCCGGATCCCGTATGGTGTGGTGCTTGCGGTCGGTTCCACGCTGCTCCTCGTCGCGCTGGTCCGAGCTGCCACCGCGAGTCGCCTCGCGCTCGCGCTGGCCGCCGCGGGGTGGATTCTGGGTGTGATTCCTTTCACCATCAAGCGCCCCGAGGGTGACCTGGTCATTGCGTCCGGTGCAGCGGGGCTGCTCTTCCTCTTCGGTGGGGTGCTCGTGATGAGCGTCTCAATCGGGCTGCCGACACAAACGATCAGCAACCAACGGGCGGGCGGTCGCGTCCACTAACATGGCAGGGCCGTCTCTGACTAGGCGGCCGTCGTGTTTATCTACCGAGAGAAGCCCCGTGTCCGACGAGACCAGGCACTCCCTTGCCTCGCCCGAGCCCGTGGATCAGCAACCGAACGACCCGCTGACGACTGAGCTCGCCATCGAGCCGACCGCCGAAGGCGCCGAGCCGGCAGGCCGCCGCCTGCCCGGTCGCAAGATCGCCCTCATCGCCGGTGGCGGCGCCGCCTCCCTGGCGCTGCTCTACGGCGCGGCGTATGCCGCCGTGGGCGGCGAGGTGCCCGGCGACACATCGGTGCTCGGCATCGAGATCGGCGGACTGAGCCAGTCCGAGGCCGAGGCCGCACTCACCGACGGCCTGGCCGAGCGGATCGCCACCCCGATCTCGCTGTCGCCCGGCGAGGGCGAGGAGCCCGTCCAGCTCGATCCGGCGACAAGCGGCCTTGGCGTCAACGTCGCCGCGACCGTCGACCAGGTCGACGGCGGCGCGAGCCCGGCCGACCTGTGGCGCGGGATGTTCGGCGGCGGCGACGTCGAGCCCATCTTCATCGTCGACAAGGACGAGCTCGCCGCGGCGCTCGCCCAGGTGGCGGGCACAGTCAACCGGGAGCCGGTCGACGGGGGCATCACCTTCGCCGACGGCCAGGCGGTCGCCGCGCCGGCGCAGCTCGGCCGCACCCTTGAGGTGCAGGCCGCGTCCGACGCCATCGGCGACGCGTTCCTGCGCTCCACGGATCCGGTTGTCCTCGACTACGAGGAGACCACCCCCACCATCGACCAGACCGACGTCGACACGGCCATGGCGCAGTTCGCCCAGCCGGCGATGTCTGGTCCGGTCACCGTCGTCGCGGGCACCCAGCAGGCCCAGCTCGACCCGGCCCTGCTCGGATCGGTCCTCAACATGAGCTCGACCCCCGAGGGCACGCTGGCACCGCAGATCGACGGCGAGCGGCTGATGACCGAAGGCAAGGACGCGCTCGGGTCCATCCAGACCGGCGCCAAGGATGCCAGTGTCCGCATCGAGAACGGCGCGCCGGTCGTCGTGCCCGGCTCCGCAGGCCAGGGCATCACGGCCAACGACCTGGCCGGCGCGGTCCTCGCCGCGCTGCCGCTCGCGGGTGACCAGCGCGTCGCCAACGTGCCGCTGTCCACGGTCGAGCCGGAGATCACGACCGAGGAAGCGGCCAACCTCGGCGTCGCCTCGGTGATCAGCGAGACCACGACGCGGTTCCCGCACTCCGACTACCGCAACGTCAACATCCGGCTCGCGGCCGAGAAGATCGACAACGCCTTCATCGCGCCGGGCGAGACGTTCAGCCTCAACGGCATCGTCGGCAAGCGCTCGGCCGAGACGGGGTTCGTCCCCGGCTGGACCATCCAGGGCGGCGTGTTCAAGAAGGACTACGGCGGCGGCGTCTCGCAGGTCGCCACGACCACCTTCAACGCGGCCTACAAGGCCGGCATGGAAGACATCGAGCACAAGCCGCACAGCCTCTACTTCTCGCGCTACCCGCTCGGCGTCGAGGCCACCGTCAACTGGGGCTCGCTCGACATGCGGTGGAAGAACGACACCCCGTACGGCGTCGTCGTCGACACCAGCTTCTCGCCCAGCTCCTCGGGCGGGCAGGGCTCGATCACGGTGCGCATCTGGAGCACGAAGTACTGGGACACCAACATCAGCGTGTCCGACCGCTACGCGCACAAGTCGTACGGCACCAGGTACGACACCACCCCCGAGTGCGAGGCCCAGGCGGGCCAGGACGGCTTCCAGGTCGACGTGACGCGCACCCGCACGTCGCCGCAGGGCGAGGCCGTGACCGACAAGGACCACGTGGTCTACAACGCGGGCACGCACATCATCTGCGGTCCGGCTCCGCAGTAGCCGCGCCGTCATCCGCGCCGATCAGGGGCGACCCGTGTCCAGACCTATTGGACAAGGGCGCCCCGATCCATCCGGATTGGACACGGGTCCCCCTGATCAGTTCGTCGGGGCGCGGCGGTAGTGGTAGCGGTGGTGCTCGGCGAGGCCAAGCCCCTCGTACATCGCGATCGCCGCGGCGTTCTCCACCGCGACCTGCAGGTAGACGTGCGTCGCTCCGAGCGTCTGACCCCATGCGGCCAGCCCAGTGGCGACGAGGCGTCCGAGGCCCTGGCGCCGGGCCGATTCGGCGACCTCGATCGCCGTGAGGCCGAGCCACAGGACCCCGTCGGCGGCCTCGCTGACGGCACCGCGGCCGATGGCGATGACCTCGTTGCCGTCGGTCACACGGGCGAACCCGAGCTGTGCGTGGGGCGCCTCGGAGAGCACCCGTCGACCGGCGGGCGGCACCTCCCCGCCGCCTCGGTAGTGGTATCCGGCGAGCCAGGCCTCGTCCACTTCGCGTCGGACCTCGAAGCCCCGGCTGTCCGGCCGGAACTCATCGGCCACCCCGTCGACAGGGCCGGTCATCACCAGCGCAGCGTTGTGCCGCTCCCACCCGCGGGTCTCGAGCCGCCCGTCGAGGTCGCGGGACGTCGGCTCCGCGATCTGGAACTGTGCGGGCAGGCCGAGGGCGGCGTACCAGCTCTGCACGGCTGCGACGGCCGCGTCGACCGGGCGGTCGGGACGCCCCAGCGGCAGGCACGAGTTGGCTCGGCCGGTGAACCCGCCGCCCGCGCGCAACAGCCAGTCACCGATCCGGCCGGTCTCATAGCCCGTCCACCCGCGTGCGGCTGCCTCCTCCAGCAGGCGCACCTCGCGGCGTGTCACCGTACGTGCCGGGACGACCTTGCTCGCGATCACCTCCCCGGCCGGTACGTCCACGAGCTCGCCGTCCCCACGGCGCACCGCCAGCCCATCGGCGTCGAGCCGGACCAGGGTGCCGAGCACATCGGTCATCGACGGGTCAGCGGCGTCGCGCCGTTCGTACGCGCTCAGGCGCCGGCGGACCACGACGCGACGACCGACGTCGGCGGGCGTCAGCGCCAAAATGTGGACCCCTTCAGTGACGTGCCGCGGTACTCGTCGTGATACTAGGAGATGAGCGCACCAGGCTCGCTCGAGGGCGAGCGGGTTTGGCACGCGCCCCGGGACCAGGAGGAGTTCGTCGTGACGTATGTCATCGCCCAGCCGTGTGTGGACCTCAAGGACCGGGCGTGCGTCGAGGAGTGCCCCGTCGACTGCATCTACGAGGGGGGGCGGATGCTCTACATCCACCCCGACGAGTGCGTCGACTGCGGTGCGTGCGAGCCGGTCTGCCCGGTGGAGGCCATCTTCTACGAAGACGACGTGCCGGAGCAGTGGAAGGACTATCACGCGGCCAACGTCGAGTTCTTCGACGACCTGGGCTCGCCGGGTGGGGCGTCCAAGCTCGGCGTCATCGACAAGGACCACGCGCTGATCGCGGCGCTGCCGCCGCAGTCGACCGAGAACTGAGCGGTCCGGCCGGGTGCGCCAGCTGCCGGACTTCCCGTGGGATTCGCTGACGCCTTACCGGCAGCGCGCCGCCGCCCACGCCGATGGCGTCGTCGACCTGTCGGTGGGCACACCGGTGGATCCCACGCCCAAGCTCGTGCAGGAGGCGCTGGCGGCGGCCGCTGACGCGCCCGGCTACCCGCAGGCCCACGGCACGCCTGAGCTGCGGGAGGCAGTGGCGGGCTGGTTCGCGCGGCGACTGTCGGTGCCGGACCTCGACCCCGACGCGGTCCTGCCGAGCATCGGCTCCAAGGAGCTGGTCGCGTGGCTGCCGACCTTGCTCGGCCTGGGTTCCGGCGACGTGGTGGTCCATCCCTCGCTCGCCTATCCCACGTACCAGGTGGGTGCGCTCTTGGCCGGCGCGGAGCCGGTGGCGACGGACAGCCTGACCAGCCTCGGGCCGCGCCGGGTCGGCCTCGTCTGGCTCAACTCACCGGCCAACCCGCACGGACGGGTGCTGCCGCCGGAGCACCTCGCCAAGGTCGTGACGTGGGCGCGCGAGCGTGGTGCGGTCGTGGCGGCAGACGAGTGCTACATCGAGTACGGATGGGAGGGCGAGGAGCCCGTCTCGATTCTGCACTCCGACGTGTCTGGCGGGTCGCCGGAGGGACTGCTGGCCGTCAACTCGCTGTCAAAGCGGTCCAACCTCGCCGGCTATCGGGCCGGCTTCGCCGCAGGTGACCGAAGCCTGGTGCAACGGATCCTGGACGTCCGCAAGCACGCCGGGATGATGGTGCCCACACCGGTGCAGGCGGCTCTCATCGCGGCGCTGGGCGACGACGAGCACGTCGTGGAGCAGCGGGAGCGCTATGCGCGCCGCCGCGGCCTGCTACGCGAGGCGCTGCAGGTCGCCGGCTTCCGCATCGACCACTCCGAGGCCTCGCTCTACCTCTGGGCGACCCGCGATGAGCCGTGCTGGGAGTCCGTCGGCTGGCTGGCCGACCGGGGCATCGTCGTTACTCCGGGGGAGTTCTACGGGCCGACCGGCGCCCGGCATGTCCGCGTCGCGTTCACCGCCACTGACGAGCGGGTGGACGCGGCTGTGCGTCGCCTCAGGGCAGGCGTGTAGCGTGTCAAAAGGGCGATTTGCACGGAGAGAAGGGACGCCGTAGTGACTTCTTCGAGCCTCAACCACCCCGGTGGACAGCTCGACGTTCCCGTTGTCGAGGCCACCGAGGGCGCCTCCGGGCTCGACGTGTCCAAGCTGCTGAGCCAGACGGGCTACGTGACCCTCGACCACGGGTTCGTCAACACCGCCGCCACCACATCCGCGATCACCTACATCGACGGTGACAACGGCATCCTGCGCTATCGCGGTTACCCCATCGAGCAGCTGGCCGAGCAGAGCACCTTCATCGAGGTCGCCTACCTGCTCATCTACGGCGAGCTGCCGACCGCCGAGCAGCTCGAGTCCTTCGAGCGTCGCGTCAGCCGGCACACACTCCTGCACGAGGACCTCAAGGAGTTCTTCTCCGGCTTCCCGCGCGACGCGCACCCGATGCCGGTGCTGTCGAGCGCCGTCTCCGCGTTGTCGACGTTCTACCAGGACAGCCTCAACCCGTTCGACGAGGAGCAGGTCGAGCTGTCGACGTACCGCCTGCTCGCCAAGCTTCCGACGATCGCGGCGTACGCGTACAAGAAGAGCGTCGGCCAGCCGATGCTCTACCCCGACAACAACCTCGGTCTGGTCGAGAACTTCCTGCGCATGACGTTCGGCTTCCCCGCCGAGCCGTATGAGCTCGACCCCGTCATGGTGCACGCGCTCGACCTGCTGTTCATCCTGCACGCCGACCACGAGCAGAACTGCTCCACGTCGACCGTACGCATGGTCGGCTCGGCGCAGGCCAACATGTTTGCCTCCGTATCCGCCGGCATCAATGCGTTGTTCGGCCCGCTGCACGGCGGTGCCAACGAGGCCGTCCTGACGATGCTCGACCAGATCAAGGCCGATGGCGGCGACGTCGAGGCGTTCGTCAAGCGGGTGAAGAACAAGGAGCAGGGCGTCAAGCTCATGGGCTTCGGCCACCGGGTCTACAAGAACTACGACCCGCGCGCGGCGATTGTGAAGAAGGCCGCCGACGAGGTGCTGCAGAAGCTGGGCAAGCGCGACGAGATGCTCGACATGGCAATGCGCCTCGAGGAGATCGCGCTCAACGACGACTACTTCGTCGAGCGCAAGCTCTACCCCAACGTCGACTTCTACACCGGGCTCATCTACAAGGCGATGGGTTTCCCGACCAGGATGTTCACCGTCCTGTTCGCGATCGGCCGGCTGCCCGGCTGGATCGCGCAGTGGCGCGAGATGATCAACGACCCGGCCACCAAGATCGGCCGGCCGCGCCAGGTCTACGTCGGCGCCACGGAGCGCGAGTACGTCGCGGTCGAGAAGCGCTGAGCGACGCTGCGCGACTTGTCAGACTGTCAGACCTGCTGACGAGGGCGGCTGCTCTCCGCGGTTCTGACAACCCGTGGTGGGACAAGTCTGGCCGTTCGGGCAGACATGCAAACCATTCGGCCATTCCTCCGCGAAATTGCTCAAGTACCGGTATAGCGACCCATAACGTCTGTATCCGTCAAGGGGCATTTGCCCCACCGGTTCTTCAGGAAGGACAAGACGGATGCAGAGGGGTCGTTCCTCTCACGGAGCGCACAAGGGCGCTCGCACCAAGAAGCGCTCACTCGCTCGCAAGGCCGGCATCATCGGTGCCGCGTTCGGACTGGCCATGACTGCCACGGTTGCGTCGGCCGCATGGATCACCGGTGCCGACTTCAATGCGTCGGGCTCCACCGGAAAGGCGGTCCACCTGACGGGCGAGGGCAGCGTCGTCGGGGATCTGTACCCCGGCTACTGCAACGACGTGGTCGTCACACTCGGCAACCCGAGCAACGAGGTGCCGGTGCGCGTTACGGGGATCTACTGGGACGGCGTCACGGCCCTGCAGGGCTACGTCAAGCACCCCGTCAGCATCCCCGCCGACGTCCAGCAGGCCATCTTCGCCGAGTTCGGTGAGATCGCGCCTGGGGCGACGGCTTCGGCCACCATCCCGAACGGCGCGTGCATGTCTGACGTGCCCAACACCGCGCAGCCGCAGACGGAGGACAAGGACTTCGTCCTGAACTACGGGTTCGTCACCCAGCTCGTGCCCGGCAGCGAGGCCTAATCGCACGGCTCACGACCCATACTGAAGCACCGTGTACGACACTCCGAACGGCGTGTTGTGCACGGTGCTTCAGTCTTGGGTGGTGGTGCGCTCACGATCCGCGGACCACATCCACGTGGACGTGGTCGAGGTGCCGCAGGATCGGGTTGTCCGTCGGCCCATCGGGGTGCTCGTAGGGCCGCCAGCCCTCGTCCGACTTCGACGCGCTCCACACCTGCTCGTCGAAGATCACGGTTGCGATGTGCAGCCGGTCGGCGTGCGCGACCAGCCACTGGGCGACTGCCCAGCCCTGCCGCGTCGAGTCGGCGGTGACAGGGCGGAAGAAGACGTCGAGCGCTCGCCCGTCGTAGTGCGCCGAGCCCTCGATGTGGCCGGTGGTCGCCCCGCCGGGCTCGAACCCGCCCATCGGGAGTCTGCCGAACGCGGCGTTGAGCTCGTCGCGCACAGCCGCGCTGCGGGCCGTCAACCCCTCGGCCCCCATCGCCTCGACACCCACGTCATCGGCGGTCACCGTGCAGCTGAGCGCCCCCTGCGAGTTACCGGTGAGCGCCGAGGCGAGCACACGCGCGTCGGCCTCGTGGTCGGCGTAGGCGTCGGGGAACGCGCTGCGCTGCACCTCCTGCGCCGCCACGGTGACGTCGATCTCGGTGTAGCCGGGCACCTTGACCAGCGCGTCGTAGAACGCGTTTGCGGCATAGACCGGGTCCTGCACCTGCTCCTCGGTGCCCCAGCCCTGGCTTGGCCGCTGCTGGAACAGGCCGAGCGAGTCGCGGTCGCCATGCCTGATGTTGTGCAGGTCGGACTCCTGATACGCAGTCGCCAGCGCGATCGTCACGGCCCGGGCCGGCAGCCCGCGGCTCTGCGCGACGGAGGCGATGGTGGCGGCATTTTCGGCCTGGTCGAGGTCGAGCGTCACAGTGCGGCCGTCGACCGTCGCCCGGCAGCGTTCCGGGTTGATCAGCGGGTCGAGGCCGCCGCCGCGCCAGATGAACCAGCCGGAGACGCTCACGGCCACCGCGCCGAGGGCGATGGCCGCGACCAGTCGGCGGCGTCGGACGTTCACACCGGGTCCAACGGGTGGCCTGCGAGCGGGCGTTCCCGTTGCCGTGGCGCCTGGCATCAGTTGGTGTGGAGTACGGCGTTGAGCCCGCCCCAGCTCCCTGAGCGGGGCACGGCTTCAACCGCTCCGGTGACGCTGTTGCGGCGGAACAGCATCCCTGCCGCGCCGGAGAGCTCCCGTGCCTTGACGACGCCGCCGTCCGGCAGTGTGACCTTGGTGCCCGCGGTCACATAGCAGCCCGCCTCCACCACGGACTCGTCGCCGAGCGAGATCCCGAGGCCGGCGTTGGCACCCACCAGGCAGCCCTTGCCGATCGAGACGACCTCCTTGCCGCCACCCGACAGCGTGCCCATGATCGAGGCCCCGCCGCCGATGTCGGACCCCTCGCCGACAACTACCCCGGCCGAGATGCGCCCCTCGACCATCGAGTGGCCGAGCGTGCCGGCGTTGAAGTTGACGAAGCCCTCGTGCATCACGGTGGTGCCTTCGGCCAGATGGGCACCGAGACGTACGCGGTCGCCATCGGCGATGCGCACACCGGACGGGACGACGTAGTCGACCATCCGCGGGAACTTGTCGATCCCGTAGACGGTGACCGGGCCGCGCTGCCGCAAGCGCAGGCGGGTCTCCTCGAAGCCGTCGACCGCGCACGGCCCGTGGTTAGTCCAGACGACGTTGGGCAGCACGCCGAAGAGGCCGTCGAGGTTCTGCCCGTGCGGTTGGACGAGGCGGTTCGAGAGCAGGTGCAGGCGAAGGTAGGCGTCGGCGGCGTCCGCCGGCGGCGCGTCGAGGTCGATCACGGTTGTCAAGATCTCCGGTCGTACGCCGCGCGCACCATCTTCGGCCATGGCGGCGGTGAGCTCGACGGGGACGGCCGCATCGGCAGGATTGGCCCCCAGCCGCGGCGCGGGGTACCAGACGTCGAGCACAGCGCCGCTGCGGTGGGTGGTGGCGAGGCCGAAGCCCCAGGCGGTACGGGTCGTCATGGGCGTCAAGCCTGCCAGAGGGCATGGCAGGCTTGCCCGCATGGCTCTTGCTGTGTGGAAGGACCTCGTCATCGACGCCGCCGATCCCGCGGTGCTCGGTGGCTTCTGGGGTCGTGTTCTCGGGCTCGACCTCGAGGTGCTCGACGACGGTGACGCGGTGCTGCGCGGGGCGACGAAAGAGCAGGCGATCTGGGTCAACAGGGTCCCAGAGCCCAAGACGGTCAAGCACCGTGTGCACATCGACCTCAACGTGCGGTCCCTACAGCCCTTGCTCGACGCAGGCGCCACGGTGCTGCGACCCGAGGGTGACGATGGCATCCGCTGGACCGCGCTGGCTGATCCCGAGGGTGGCGAGTTTGATGCCTTCGTGCGGCCCGAGCTGCCCGCCGAGCCCATCGCGCGTCCGTATGAGCTCGGCATCGACACCACCAGTTCGGAGACCGCAGCCGCGCAGGCCCGTTGGTGGGCAGACGGTACTTGGCGCCAAGGCTGTCGACGATCCAGCGCGCGGCTTCTCATGGGTCGAGGGCATCGCCCGCAGCCCGTTCGAGAGCTTCGACTTCGCGCCGGTGCCCGAGCCCAAGACGGTCAAGAACCGCGTGCACTGGGACGTGGTGTGCGACGCCGTCGACGAGCTGGTCGCCCGCGGCGCGACGGTGCTACGCACGCCCGACGACGACATCGACTGGCATGTCATGGCCGACCCGGAGGGCAACGAGTTCTGCGCGATGCCGAGCAAGCGCCGATGACGACTCTCGACCTGACTGCGGACGGCCCGACCCTCACGGCCGCGCTCTGCGACATCGAGTCGGTGAGTGGCTCCGAGGCAGCCATCGCCGACGCGGTGGAGGCGGCGCTGCGTGATCACGACTACCTCGAGGTCGAGCGCGATGGTGACTCCGTCGTCGCGCGGACGCAGTTGGGACAAGGGGAGCGAGTTCTGCTCGCGGGACACCTCGACACCGTGCCGGTCGCGGGCAACCTCCCGAGCCGCCGCGACGGCTCGACGCTGTTCGGTCGTGGCACCGTCGACATGAAGGGTGGCGTGGCCGTCATGCTGCGCCTGGCTGCGTCGGTCGATGCGCCGAGCCGCGACGTCACGTACGTCTTCTACGACCATGAGGAGGTCGAGTCCGAGTTCAATGGTCTGGGTCGGCTCGCCCGCCACCGCCCTGAGCTGCTCGCGGCGGACTTCGCCGTGCTGCTCGAGCCGACGAGTGCCGTGGTCGAGGGCGGTTGCAACGGCACGCTTCGCGTCGATGTGCGCGTGCCGGGCAAGGCGTCGCACAGCGCGCGGTCCTGGATGGGCGTCAACGCCATCCACGCGGCGGCCGAGGTGCTCGACCGGTTGCGGGCGTACGAGCCGGGGGTGATCGAGGTCGATGGCCTCACCTACCGAGAGGGGCTCAACGCCGTCGCGATCAGAGGTGGCATCGCCGGCAACGTCATCCCTGACAGCTGCGTCGTGTCGGTCAACTACCGCTTCGCCCCCAACCACACCGAGGAGAGCGCACTGGCTCACGTCCGTACGGTGTTCGAGGGATTCGACGTGATGCTCGTCGACTCCGCGCCCGGCGCGCGACCGGGTCTTGCACATCCGGCGGCAGCGGCGTTCGTCTCCGCGGTCGGTGGGCAGCCGCGGGCCAAGGAGGGCTGGACCGATGTCGCGCGGTTCTCGGCCCTGGGCGTGCCCGCGGTCAACTACGGGCCCGGCGACCCGCTGCTCGCGCACGCCGACGACGAACGGGTCGACGTCACCGAGATCGTCGCCTGCGAGGAGCGGCTGCGGCGTTGGCTCACCTCGTGAGCCGCCGCCGCGCGACGTGACTAGCCTCGGACCGTGACTGAGCGCGACTTGTCCATCCATCCCGACCGGCCGCAGCAGAAGCAGCGAGGTCCCGTGACGCTGCGCCGGGGCCAGGTGCAGGACAGCACCACCGACCAGCGGCTGCTCGACTCGCGTGGCCCGTCGGACTGGGTGCACGCCGACCCATGGCGCGTCTTGCGAATCCAGTCCGAGTTCGTCGAGGGGTTCGGGCTGCTGGCCGAGCTCGGGCCGGCGATCAGCGTGTTCGGCTCGGCACGTACCGAGCGCGACGACCCGATGTTTGCGCTCGCGGAGCAGGTCGGCAGCCACCTCGCGGAGGCCGGCTATGCGGTGATCACCGGCGGCGGGCCGGGGATCATGGAGGCGGCCAACAAGGGCGCCTGCGACGCCGGGGGCGTCTCGGTCGGGCTCGGCATCGAGCTGCCCTTCGAGCAGGGCATCAACGAGTGGGTCGACATCGGCATCCAGTTCCGCTATTTCTTCGCCCGCAAGACGATGTTCGTGAAGTACTCGCAGGGATTCGTGGTCTTCCCGGGCGGGTTCGGCACCCTTGACGAGCTGTTCGAGGCGCTGACCCTGGTCCAGACCGGCAAGGTCACGCAGTTCCCCATCGTGCTCGTCGGCACCGACTACTGGCAGGGGCTGCTCGACTGGCTGCGCGACACCGTCGCCAAGCAGAAGAAGATCTCCCAGCCCGACCTCGACCTGATCGTGCTGACCGATGATCCCGAGGAGGTTGTCAAGACCGTGCGGGGGGCCGAGCGCCGACGGTCCACGGAGGCTGCCGCGCTCGCGGAGGCCGAGGACCGGGCATCGTCGTGAGCGTCGCGCTCTGCGTGTTCTGCTCGTCGAGCGACCGGATCGACGGATCGTACGTTCGCCTCGCCGAGGCAGTCGGCCACCAGATCGCCAGACGCGGCTGGAGCCTCGTGAGCGGCGGCGGCAGCGTGTCGTGCATGGGCGCGGTGGCGCGCGCCTGCCGCGCCCGAGGAGCACGCACCCTGGGGGTGATACCGCAGGCACTGGTCGACTCCGAAGTGGCCGACCACGACAGCGACGAGCTCGTCGTCACGGCCGACATGCGGGAGCGCAAGTCGGAGATGGAGCGCCGCGCCGACGCGTTCCTCGCACTGCCAGGCGGCATCGGCACGCTCGAGGAGCTGCTCGAAGTCTGGGTGGCGCGCACCCTCGGTCTGCACACCAAGCCCGTCGTCGTCCTCGACCCCGACGGCGTGTTCGCGCACTTGCGGCAGCAGATCGACCTCCTCGTCGAGCGGGAGTTCATGTGGCCGTCGGCGCGGGACCAGCTCGTCTGGGCGTCGTCGCCCGAAGAGGCGTTCGAGGTGTTGGAGCGGGCGCTGGCGGAGGCGACACCGCCGGTGGTGAGCGCGGCTGAAGTGGTCGAGGAGATGCTCGAGGCCGAGCCCTAGCCGCTGAGCTGGATCCACAGCCGATTGCGCCTGCGCGTGGCCGCGCCCATTACCTTGCGGGAGTTCGTCGCGATTTCGCTGATCACCTCAGCGCGGAAGAGGTCCGAATTCTCACCCGCGCCTTGTGCGCGTGCTCGACAACGAGTCGGCCACCGGCGCCTAAACCTTGCCGGCAAGAACACACGACCATGTCATGTCGAGCTTGGGCGGAGGTTGTGCCGTTGGTAGTGGCGGGCCGCGCGTGCTCGGTTGCCGCACGCGACGGAGCACCATTCGCGGCGGGGGTGGTCCTTGACGAAGTAGAGCACGCAGCCGGGGGCTTGGCAGGCCCGCAGGTCAGCGGGCGGGTCGCCGGCGACGAGTGCCATGCCCTCGCGCGCTATCGATGACAGGGTTCGTTGCACCGGTGTGACGCGTCCGGTGGGAGTTAGCCGGAGGTGGCCGTTCTGGTAGGCCAGCTGTGGCCAGGCCGGCGCGTGCGTGGCTGCCCGGTTGACCTCGGCGACTGCCTGCCGCAGGTCCGTCATAGCGGACGCGGCCCGCGGCCGGTCGTCATCGGTGACCAGCGCGGCCACGCGGCGCAGCGCGTCACGGAGGGCTCGGAAGGCCTGCAGGTCGGCGGGCCGCGGAGCGGACTCGGCCGTCTGGTCGGGATAGGTGGCGGCCAGCCACGCACGCAGGTTGCCGGTCGTGTCCAGAGCGTCGTGCACGCCGTAACGATCGGCCCAGATCGTGTTCATCAGCCGCACCGCAACCGGCTCGTCGGGCACGAGCAGCGCCAGGGAGGCGGTCACCAGGTTGGCGTCTGACTTCTCCACAGACTAACGGTAACACGGCCTTGCATCCGTTAGAGAAGCCGCGTACGGTCCTAGTCCTAACGGCAAACCTGCCATCTTCCCGTTAGAGGCTATTCCCGACCTGAGAGGACCGTCATGAGTCGCCTGCCCCTCATCGACCCCAACACCGCCACCCCTCCTGTCAGCGACCTGCTGGGCGAGGTGGAGCGCCGCATGGGTGTCACCCCGAACATGACCCGGGCGATGGCCAACAGCCCCGCCCTGCTCAAGGGTTACCTGGAGCTGTCCGGGGCTCTCCACCGCGGGGTGTTCAGTGCGGCCACTGGAGAGCTCATTGCGTTGACCGTTGCGCAGGCCAACGAGTGCTCGTACTGCCTGTCTGTGCACAGCTATGTCGGCGAGCACGTCGCGCATCTCGATCAGGATCAGATCACGGCCGCCCGCAAGGCCACCTCGTCGGATCCGAAGACCGACGCGATCCTGGCCTTCGCCGCCACAGTCAACGACAGCCGCGGCGCCGTCACCGAGCGCGACCTGGCCGCCGCCCGCGCCGCCGGGGTCAGCGACGCGGAGATCGCCGAGACCATCGGCCACGTCGCGCTCAACGTGCTCACCAACTACCTCAACAAGGCTGTCGACGTCGACGTCGACTTCCCGGTCGTCGTCCCCTGAACGGGATCCAGTCCTCGTCGAGGAGTTCGTCATGCACGTGGCGGGCCTGTGGCGCTACCCCATCAAGTCGCTCGCCGCAGAGCGACTGACCGCTGCCCGCTTGACCGTCGACGGGATCGCCGGCGACCGCGGGGTTCACGTCGCCGGGCCGCGCGGCGTGCTCACCGGCCGCACCCGCCACCGGCTGCTCACCATCCCGACAAGCATTGGACCCGACGGTGTCCCACGGGTGGCCGACCACCCCTGGGACAGCCCGGAGGCGGCGGCGATCGTCCGGCAGGCCGCCGGGCCGGACGCTCGCCTGGTCGCCCACTCCGGCCCCGAACGCTTCGACGTACTCAACCTGCTGGTGGCAACCGACGGCGCCATCGCCAAGCTCGGGGCCGACGTCCGCCGACTTCGACCCAACATCCTCATCGGTGATGTGCCCGCCGACGCCGAACACCGCTGGCCCGGGCACGCGCTGGCCATCGGCGACGCCCTCATCGGCGTCCACTCCGTCCGCCAGCGATGCATCGTCACCACCATCGACCCCGACACCGGCGAGCAGGACCTCGACGTGCTCCGCCGCATCCGACGCGAGTTCGACAACGCGATCGCCCTCAACTGCTGGGTCATCCGGCCGGGCACCATCCGCATCGGCAATGCCGTCACCCTCGAACCCACCGGCGCGATACCCGCCCATCCCGGCGGTTGGGTTGTCGGCGCGCCCTACACCGCCAGTTCGTGAGTCGGGCTTTAGGCCAGGCCGCGGCGGGCGACGGCCGGCGGCCGTACCCCCTTGATCGACGCGACCATGTCCAGCACCTGACGCGTCGCCGCGACGTCGTGCGCACGGACGACGCGTGCGCCCAGCCACGCCGAGACAGCCGTCGCGGCCAGCGTCCCGGACAACCGCTCGCCCACCGGGAGGTCGAGCGTCTCACCGACAAAGTCCTTGCGCGACAAACTGACGAGCAGCGGCCAGCCGGTCGACACGAGCTCGTCGAGACGCCTCGTGAGGGCCAGCGAGTGCCATGTGTTCTTGCCGAAGTCATGTGTCGGGTCGATCAGGATGCCGTCGCGTCGCACGCCGGCCGCCACCGCGCTCTCGGCCAAGGCCGTCACTCGGTCGCGGACCTCGGCGACGACGTCGTCGTAGGCGACCCGGTGCGGGCGGGTCCGCGGCGTGAGCGGTCCGACGTGGCTGCACACCAGCCCTGCGCCGGTCTCGGCGGCGACGACCGCGAGCAGCGGATCAGCACCGGACCAGGTGTCGTTGATCAAGTCGGCGCCGGCGGCGACCGCGGCACGGGCGACGTCGGCGCGCCACGTGTCGACGCTCAGGACGACGTCGGGGAAGCGAGCACGGACGGCCTCGACGAACGGAAGCACCCGGCGCAGCTCCTCGTCGGCGTCCACTCCGGCGCCGGGGCCGGCCTTCACGCCGCCGATGTCGACGATGCCCGCCCCCTCCGCGATGACCTGCTCCACCCTGTCGAGCGCGGCCGCCAGGTCGTACGTCGCGCCACGGTCGTAGAACGAGTCCGGCGTGCGGTTGACGATGGCCATGACGACGGGGGCGTCCTCGGCGAACGTCTGGTCGCGCAGGCGCAGTTGCACGGGCTCATCCTCACAGGCTGTTTCGACGCAACGACACCCCACGTCGAACCTATCGACGCCGGGTGTCATCGTGTCGGGTCAACTGTCGGGCCAGCGTGCCACCATGTCCTCCGTGCCGTACGTCGTGTTCGCGCTGATCGCCGTGGCAATCCTCGTGCTGGTCGCCGTGGTCGCCACGGGCAAGGGTGGCGGGCTGGCCAGGCTGCCCGATGAGGTGACTGACTTCGCCCTGCCTGACGGGGAACTGGCCCCCGAGTTCATCGACCGGGTGCGGCTCGGAGTCGCTCTGCGCGGCTATCGCACCGACCAGGTCGACGATCTGCTTGATCGAGTGTCGGCCGAGCTCGCCGCACGTGACGAGGAGATCGCCGCCCTGCGGGCCCGGCTCCCGGACGCGGCGGCCGAGTGAGCGGACTGGTCGTCGGGGCCGACGGGCGGGCCCGGTGTGCGTGGGCCGGGTCCGCGGCGGAATACCTCGCCTACCACGACGAGGAGTGGGGCCGGCCGGTGCACGGCGACGCCGCGCTCTACGAGCGGCTGACCCTCGAGGCGTTCCAGTCCGGCCTTGCCTGGATCACGATCCTGCGCAAGCGGGAGGGCTTCCGGCGGGCGTTCGCCGGCTTCGACCCGCGCGCGGTCGCCGCCTTCGACGACTCCGACGTGGCCCGGCTGCTGGCCGACACGGGCATCGTCCGCAACCGTGCCAAGGTGCAGGCGGCGATCACCAATGCCCGTGCCACGGTCGCGCTCATCGAGGGTGATGGGCCGGGCGCGCTCGACCGGCTGGTCTGGTCGGCCGCGCCGGAGCAACGGGTCCGGTCCGCCGATGCGATCGAGGACCTGCCCGCGTCGACACCCGAGTCCAAGGCACTCGCCCGCGAGCTCAAGCGGCACGGGTTCGCGTTCGTCGGGCCGACCACGGTCTACGCCACGATGCAGGCGTGCGGTGTGGTGGACGATCACCTGGCGGGCTGCTGGGTGCGCACGAACGCGGCCTGATGAGGTTGCGTCGCCGACTACGGCGATCCCGCGGCGAAGTTGGTCCCGTATGCGGGATAATGGGCGAGCCTTCACCCAGGTGGCCAGCGGCACGCCGGCCTGGGTGTGCCAACCGAGGAAGGGGTGCGCGCATGGCGGCCATGAAGCCGCGGACGGGCGACGGTCCGCTGGAGGTCACCAAGGAGGGACGAAGCATCATCATGCGAGTCCCGCTCGAAGGTGGCGGCAGACTGGTCGTCGAGTTGTCGGCCGACGAGGCCAACGCGCTCGGCGACGCCCTCAAGAGCGTGGTGGGCTGATCTCGCCCGCCACGGTGCATAACAACTAGTCCGACCCCGGCTCGGGGCCTCGCGAGGCATCCCGCGCCGGGGTCGTTCCATGATCTGTTCAGGAGGCTTCCGTGGCTCGATCGTCTCGCGCGGCCGGCACGCTCGGCGGTGTCACGCCCCCAGCGGTCCGCCTCGACGCGGCCGGCCTGCTCGTCATCGCCGACGCGGCCGTGTTGGCAGTGCCCGTTCTCCCCGGAGACGGTCAGGGCGAAGAGCAGGCCAGCCCGTGGCTCGGCCCGGGCTCGGCCGAGGCGGTGGATGCCTACGGCCTCGACCTGTTCACCCTGCTCGAGCGGGAGAAGGCGACCGGCAAGGCCGGCGAGGTCGTTGCCGCGCCGGTGCTCCGCGAGGACACCGCCGTCGAGCAGGTGTTGCTGGTCGGCATCGGGGACGGCAGCCCGACCGCCTACCGGCGCGCTGGGGCGGCGCTGGCCCGACGCACCCGCAGCCGCTCACGCGTGGCGTCGACCGTGACCGCGACGGCTGACGACGCCGGCCTGCGCGCGTTCGCCGAGGGGCTGGTGCTCGCCTCCTACGGGTTCAGCCGCAAGAGCACGCCCGCGAAGAACCCGCCGGTTGCGGAGGTCGTCCTCGCGGCGACCGCCGCCGACCGGCAGCCGGCCCTCGACCGCGGCCTCGCCGTGGCCGCAGCCGCCTGGCTGGCCCGCGACCTGGCGCAGACGCCGAGCAACGAGAAGAACCCGGCCTGGCTCGCAACGCAGGCCGAGCGGGTGGCCAAGAGCGCCGGGCTCGCGGTGCGGGTGCGCGACGAGGCGGCACTCGCGCGCGACGGCTTCGGGGGGATCGTCGCCGTCGGGCAGGGGTCGGCGACGCCGCCGCGGCTGATCGAGCTGGCCTACTCGCCGCAACAGGCGACACGGAAGACCCCCCACGTCGTGCTCGTCGGCAAGGGCATCACCTACGACACCGGGGGCCTGTCGATCAAGCCGCGCGAGGCGATGGTGCCCATGAAGACCGATGTGACCGGCGGCGCGGTGGTCATCGCCGTCCTCGCGCACCTCGCCAGCCTCGGCGCCCAGGTCAAGGTGACCGGGATCGTGGCTGCGGCGGAGAACGCCGTATCCGGCAGCGCACAGCGACCCGGCGACATCCTCCGCCAGTACGACGGCACGACCGTCGAGGTGCGCAACACCGATGCCGAGGGTCGGCTGGTGCTGGCCGACGCGATCGCCTACGCCGTCAGCGAGCTCAAGCCCGACGCGGTCATCGACGTCGCCACGCTCACTGGGGCCGCCACGATGGGGCTGGGGCGCGGTCACGCCGCCTACTACGCCAGCGACGACGCCCTGGCTGACTCGCTCGCGGCCGCGGGCGAGGCGGCAGGCGAGCGGCTGTGGCGCATGCCGCTGGTCGACGACTACCGCCAGGCCCTGCACTCCGACGTCGCCGATGTCTGCCACATCGAGACCACCCGCATGGGCGGCGGCTCGATCACGGCGGCGCTGTTCCTGCAGCGGTTCGCCAAGGACGTGCCGTGGGCGCATCTCGACGTGGCCGGCCCAGCCCGCGCCGACAGCGACGCGCACGAGATCACCAAGGGCGGCACCGGGTTCGGCACGCGTACGCTGCTGCACTGGCTGGAGACACGCGAACCGTTGGCAGGAGTGGGTGCCTGATGTACGGCCTGACCGTCCGCTGGTCGCTGGCAGCGGCACCCGAGAGCGTGGCCCAGCAGCTGCGCGACTATGTGCGCGACACGTCCCTCGAGCGGTTCACCGGCACGCCGGGGCTGCGGTTCAAGACGTGGCGGATGGTCTCGGGCGAGTGGTTCGAGGGCTTGTACGTGTTCGCCACCGACGAGGATCGTGACGCGTTCGCCACGTCATTCCGGGCCGGCATGGCCACCGCGCCGGGCACCAAGATCATCGGCGCGCCCCCGCTGCTCGTGGAGTCGTGCGAGATCGTGGCTATCGCCGAGGGGGCCGAGGGCTTCCTTACCGGACCCGGCCCGGCCGCCCAACACGTCCGTTGATCATGGCGAAGGCGTGATCATTTCACGAGTTTGATCACACCTTCGCCATGATCAACACGGGTTTGGGGGTCAGCGCTTGACGGCCACGAGCAGGCCGTCGCCCACCGGCAGCAGCGCCGGCACCAGCCGCTCGTCGTCACGGACCGCCTTGCCCAGCTCGCGGATGGCGACGGTGTCGGGGTCGCGCTGCGCTGGGTCGGCGACGCGGTCCCGCCACAGCGCGTTGTCGAAGGCGACGACGCCACCAGGACGCAGCAGCCGTACGGCCTGCTCGAGATAGTCGGAGTACTCCTGCTTGGCGCCGTCGGCGAAGACCAAGTCGTACTGGCCGTCGGCAAGGCGGGGCAGCACCTCGAGCGCGGCGCCGGCGATGAGCCGCGCCCGGTTGTGCGGCACGCCCGCCTCGGTGAACGCCTCGCGGGCCAGTCGCTGGTGCTCGGCCTCGACGTCGACGCTGGTGAGCACGCCGTCCGGACGCATCCCCCGCAGCAGCCAGACGCCCGACACGCCGGTGCCGGTGCCGACCTCCACCACGGCTCGGGCGCCCAGGCTCGCCGCCAGGAACCGCAGCACCGCCCCACCGCCGGGACCGATCGGAGCCACCCCCACCTCCTGGGCCCGCGCCCGGGCCGCCTGCAAGACCTCGTCCTCGGCCAGATAGTCCTCTGCATACGCCCAGGTCTGCGGGGTGATCGCGGCGGTGATGGTGACCCTCCTCACAGCGAGGCGCCCGGTGCAGACGCCGTACGGCTGTCGTTGGGCGAAGCCTAGCCAGATTGGGAACTCCTGCGGTGGTACGGCACGTTCTGGGGGCGCAAAGGGTTGGATGACGTGTTTGTTTTCCGGAGGGGCTGTAAGGGACCATGGAGGCCACGCTCAACCTGGTTTGGGGAGGTGTTGGCGTGGCCGACCACGAGCGGGCCGAATCGCCGGCCCCCCGTGCCGAGGTGTGGACTCCGCCCACGTGGGAGGAGATCGTCCGCGACCACTCCGCGCGCGTCTATCGCCTCGCCTACCGCCTGACCGGCAACCAGCACGACGCCGAGGACCTCACCCAGGAGGTCTTCGTTCGGGTGTTCCGGTCCCTGTCGACCTACAGCCCCGGCACGTTCGAGGGCTGGCTGCACCGCATCACCACCAACCTCTTCCTGGACATGGTGCGCCGCCGCAAGCGCATCCGGTTCGACGCGCTCGCCGACGACGCCCACGAGCGGCTCCCCGGCCGGGAAGCCGCCCCCGACGTGCAGCTGCACGACAGCGGCTTCGACGCCGACGTGCAGGCGGCCCTCGACGCGTTGTCGCCGGAGTTCCGCGCCGCGGTGGTGCTGTGTGACATCGAGGGGCTGTCGTACGAGGAGATTGCGGCGACCCTCGGCATCAAGCTCGGCACCGTGCGCAGCCGCATCCACCGCGGGCGCGCGCAGCTGCGTGCCGCCCTCGAGCACCGCGCGCCAAGGGCTCCGCAGCCCACGGTTCCGCCAGCTCGTGACGCCGGGGGTGCGGCGCTGTGACGCACCTCGGAACCTTGATCAGCGCCCTGGTCGATGGCGAGCTCTCCCACGACCAGCGCGACCGTGCACTCGCGCACATCGCCACCTGTGACCCGTGCCGCGCGGCCGTGGAGGCCGAGCGTGCCCTCAAGGCGACGGTGGGGATCGTCGAGTTCGCCGCGCCCAGCAGCGCCTTGATGTCGAGCCTCATGCGGCTGGCCGAGCCCGGCGAGCCGTTGCCTCCGCTGCACCGCGGTTTCCCCGGGTCCGGCGGATCGACCACCGCCGGCTGGCGGTTCCCCACCGCGCGACCTGCGGCGGGCATGAACCGCCGCGTCGCGTTCGCGGCCGGCGGCCTGATGAGCGTCGCCGCGGTGACCGTCGGGCTCGCCTTCGCCGGCGGTGCGGCCGTGTCCAGCGACGACGGCACACCTGTGGTGCCGCCCGTCGAAGAGCTGACCGTCGAGCACGTGCAACGCAGCGGTGGACAGCCGTTCGCCGATCCCGTGCTGTTCCTCGACGAGTCGGCGACGACTGCGACCACGTCGAGCAGCAGGTGAGCGACCGCACGCCACACTCGAGCAGCCAGCGCGTCAGCATCCCGCTGGGCCTGCTGCTGGTCGCGATTGCCGTCGTGCTCGCGGCCTCCCCGGCCCTGGCCTCGCCCAAGACGACTGACTCACAGGATGCCGTCGACATGCTGCGCCGCATGGTCACGTGGGGCAGCCAGGTGACCTACCACGGCACGCAGTTCGTGACCGTGTGGGACGACGACGGCGGCACCCGGGCCGTGGTGGCCGAGGTGAGCCACTCGCCGGGCCGCGGCACGTCGTACACCATCGTGGGCGGCTCCAAGCAGGCCATCCTGCACGACGGCCTGCAGGGTGCGGCGGTCCTCCAGCTGCTGCTCGACGGCTACGAGGTGGCTGACGCGGGAGAAGGCAGCGTCGCCGGGCGTCCGGCCACCATTATCGACGTGCTCCGCGACGACGGCTCACGGGCCGCCCGGTTGTGGATCGACCGCGATGCCTGCCTGGTGCTGCGACGAGAGGTCTATGCGCCGGATGGAGACCTGACCAGGGCCAGCGGCTTCATCGACCTGACCGTGAACGCCGGGTGGTCGGCCGGCAAGGGGACGACCGCCTCGACGCGCCGCGCGTCGACGGCCGTGCCCAGCGACGGCCCCGACGTGCCCGAGGAGCTCGCCGCGGGGCTGACCCTGATGGACGTGGGCACGGTCACGGCGGGCGAGCACGAGGCCACCCACCTGCTCTACTCAGACGGGCTGTCCGCGGTGTCGGTCTTCTACCAGGAGGGGCGCCTGGACGCGAAGCGGCTGGACGGCTTCCAGCCGCGCACGCTCGGGGTCACCTCTGTCCTCGCCAAGGGCGGTCCGCCCGCCAAGGCGACGTGGTCCGCCGACGGCTATGTGTTCACGGTCGTCGGCGACGTGAGCTGGGCCACCATGCGGGAGATCGTCGACGCACTGCCGCACCGCCCGGCTCCCGACAACGGCGTCGTGGCCCGCATCGGCCGCGGAGTCGAGCGTGTCAGCACGTGGCTCAATCCATTCGAGTAGTGGGCTGCGAATGACGACCAGTGGCCCGGTTACCCTGATCGAGTCCGCACCCGACCGACGGCGAGAGTCACGATGCTGAGCGACATCGGCTTCCTTGAGGTGCTGGTCGTGGTCGTCGTGGCGCTGTTCGTCTTCGGCCCCGAACGGCTCCCTGGCATGGCTCGGCAGGCCGGCGGGTGGCTGCGCGACCTGCGGCGCATGGTCGGCGGCGTGCGTAAGGAGTTCTCCGAGGAGCTCGGCCTCGACTCGGACCTGAAGGTTTCCGACCTCGACCCGCGCAGCTACATCCGTCGCAACGTCCTCGACGGGCTCGACCTGGATGACCTGGACGACGACAAGCCGTCCGCGTCCCGACCCAAGGCCAACGGCAGCGGCAGCGGCGCCGAGGCCGCCAAGCCGGCCGATCCCGCGACACGCTTCGACACCGACGCCACCTGAGCGAGACGTCAGCGGCCGACCGGGCTTAGCCCGAGCGACCTCCCGGCCAGGCCCCGCGCGCGCTGCGACAAGGCCGCCGCGACGTCGCGCATCGCGGCCGCGGCCGGCACGTCGGGCTCGGAGATGACGAGCGGGACTCCGGCGTCGCTGCCCTCGCGCAGCCGCACGTCGAGGGGTACCTGGCCGAGCAGCGGCACGTCGGTGCCCATGAGCCGCGACAGCCCGGCGGCCACCTGCGCGCCACCACCGCTGCCGAAGATCTCCAGCCGGTGCTCCGGCCCGCAGTGCGGGCAGGGCAGCCACGCCATGTTCTCGACCACGCCGGCGATCTGCTGGTTGGTCTGCGACGCGATCGATCCCGCGCGCTCGGCGACCTCGGCGGCGGCCAGCTGTGGTGTGGTGACCACCAGCAGCTCCGCGTGGGGGAGCAGCTGAGCGAGCGAGATGGCGACGTCGCCGGTGCCGGGTGGCAAGTCGAGCAGAAGCACGTCGAGGTCGCCCCAAAACACGTCGACGAGGAACTGCTCGAGCGCGCGGTGCAGCATCGGCCCGCGCCAGGCGACCGGGGAGTTGCGGTCAGGCTTGAACATCTCGGTCGAGATGACCTTGATGCCGTGGGCCGGCACAGGCATGATCATGCGCTCGACGACGGTGGGCCGGCTGCCCTCGATGCCGAGCATCCGTGGCGCGGAGTGGCCGTAGATGTCGGCGTCGAGCAGGCCCACCTTGACCCCGGACGCCGCCATCGCGGCTGCCAGGTTGACCGTGACCGACGACTTCCCGACCCCGCCCTTGCCGGAGGCAACGGCGTAGATGCGCGTCAAGGACTCGGGTTTGACGAACGGGTTCTCATTGCCGCCCCCCGGCCGCAGCTTGTCGCGCAGAGCCGTCCGCTGCTCGTCGGACATCACATCGAGACGTACGTCGACGCCGCTGACGCCGTCGACGGGGCCGACGGCGGCGGTCACGTCGCGGGTGATGGTGTCCTGCAGCGGACAACCGGAGACGGTCAGCCAGACATCCACCGTGACGCGCCCGTCGGGGGCGACCTCGACCCCTTTGACCATGCCGAGCTCGGTTATCGGGCGGCGGATCTCCGGATCCTTCACCCCGTCGAGGACTGCGGTGATCTGTTCGATGGTCGGAAGTGCTGGCATGGCCTCGATGCTACGCGGCGCAACCATCGGGTCGTACGATCGGTTCGATGACCGAACAGGCGGCCCCCAAGCGAGTCACGGCTGAGCAGCTCCGCACGTGGCGTCTGTTCCTGCGGGCGCACGCCGTGGTGCTGCGCAAGCTCGAGGCGGACCTGATGGCCGAGCAGGGGCTGCCGCTGGCCTGGTACGACGTCCTCGTCCAGCTCGTGGAGGCCAGGGGTGGTCGGCTGCGGATGACCGACCTCGCGTCGCAGCTGCTCATCTCGCGTAGCGGTCTCACCCGGCTCATCGACCGCATGACCGCCGAAGGGCTGGTGTCCCGCGAGCCGGCGCCCGACGACGGGCGTGGGTTCTTCGCGGTGGTCACCGAGGCCGGCGTGGAGCGACTGCGCAAGGCAACGAGCACGCACTTGCGGGGTGTGCACGACTACGCGGTGTCGCGCTACTCCGCGGACGAGCTGCGCATCGCGGCCCAGCTGCTGTCGAGGCTCGCGGACTGACCGAAGGTCACAGCCGCGGCGCGCGACGCTGCCGGCGGTGCAGCACGGTCGGCAGCTCGCCACGCGTGGTGGCCGGCGTCGGCAACACCCGGGCGTCGAAGGGCCCAGTCGGCCGCTCGCCTGGGTGCTCGAGCACCTCACCGGTCGGCTCGATGCGCGTGATCGTGGAGTCGGCGCCCCAGAGGAGCAGCGCGCCGTCGCGGCGGCCGTTGAGCCGTTCGGCGAGCAGTGCCGCCGCGGCCGCGTGCCACTCGGAGCTGCCATGGCGCAGATGCGTGAGCCGCGCGGGGTAGGTCAAGAGCCGCGTCCCGTTGTCCTTGCTGCGCACGGTGACCATGGCCGCCGACTCGAACTCGATGCCGGGCAGCGGCTGCTCGGTGCCGCCGCTGACGACGTAGGCGGCACCGTCGAGCCACACGTGCCAGACCGCCCGAGGCTGCGGCATGTCGTCGTACGAGAGCCACAGCACCGACGACTTCGCCGTGGCTTCGGCGACGAGTGCCGACAGCTGCTCATCCACGAGGATCAGCCTCGCACAACCGGTCTCGGCACGGCGTGCGGCAGGATCGGGCGCGTGTCGACCGAGGGCAATCCGTGGCTGCACCGGCCCAGCGCCGCGGACAGCCTGCTGATCGCGGTTGCCGTGCTCGGTGTCTCCGCGTCGGGACCGATCATCGCCGCGACCGCCGCGCCAGCTCTGGCAATCGCGATGTGGCGCAACGTCCTCGGTGCGGGGGCGCTTGCACCGGTCGCCTTGACGCGGCACCGAGCGGCACTGCTCGACGCGGATGCCCGCGAGCGTCGGCTGCTGCTGATGTCCGGCCTTGCCCTGGCCGCACACTTCGCGACCTGGGTGCCGGCGGTGACGCTCACCTCGGTTGCCTCCGCGACTGCGCTCGGCGCGACCACGCCGATATGGAACGCGCTGATCGCCCGCGCCATGGGCCAGCAGGTGCCCCAGCGGGCGTGGCTGGGCATCGGGGTGGCGATGCTGGGTGTGCTGGTGCTGACCGGCGTCGACCTGCAGGTCTCGGGTGACGCCCTCGTCGGTGACCTGCTGGCGTTGGCCGGTGGGCTCTTCGCGGCGATCTATGTCGCCGTCGGCGGTGAAGCGCGCCGCACCCTGTCGACGACGTCGTACGCCTTCGCGTGCTACAGCATCTGCGCCGTCGTCCTGCTCGCGGTGTGCATCGTCGGCGGCGTTCAGCTGGGCGGCTATTCCGCCGACACGTGGCTGAAGCTGGTCGTGCTGACCGTGGTGGCGCAGCTGCTGGGGCACACCATCTTCAACCGTGTCGTCGGCACCGTGGGCCCGGTCGTGGTCTCGTTGTGCATCCTCTTCGAGGTGCCGGGAGCCGCGCTGATCGCGGCAATCTGGCTCGGCCAGGTGCCGCCGCTTGCCGCGGTGCCGGCTGCGCTGCTCGTGCTGCTCGGCGTGGCGCTGGTCGTGACCGAGCGCCCGGCCAAGCCCACCGACATCGACTGAGGCAGTCAGAGACAGTTACAGCTCGGTGTACGTCGGCACCTCGGGCAGCACCGGCGTCGCAGCGAGCAGCGCACGCGCGATCGCGATGGCAACGAGGTCGGCGGCCGCGGCGTGCAGCAGTGCGAGGCGCAACGGGCGCTGTGGATCGAGCTCGTCGGGCAACTCGTGCTGCCCCGTTGCCAGCGCGAAGAGCGTGTCACCGTCGAACAGTGTGTGCGCCGGGCGCACCGCGCGGGCAATGCCGTCGTGCGCAGCCATGGCGAGCCGCTGCGCCTCGGCGCGGCTGAGCGCCGCGCTGGTCGCCACCACTCCGATCGTCGTGTTGAGCGGCTGCATGGCCTGTACGGCCGCGGCGAGGCGTGCGCGAGCGTCCTCGACGCGCGCCGCCGTCGGCGGCGGCGGAAACTCACCGGGGCGGGCCACCGCGGCGCCGTGCAGGAGCCCGGTGTCGAGGTCGACCGCCGACCCGCCGGCGTTGACCGCGACGAAAGCGGCAACCACGGAACCGTCAGGCAACAGCGCGCTGGCGGTGCCCACGCCTCCCTTGAGCGGGGCGCTGGCGACGCCAGTCAGCGCACCGGTGCCGGCGCCCACACAACCCTCGACCACGAGGGATCCCGGCATGCTGTCGGCCGCCGCCTGCGCCGCGTCGTAACCGAGCTCCGCGTCGGGGCGCCGAGAGAAGTCGCCGCCGCGGCCCAGGTCGAACAGCGCCGCGGCCGGCACCACGGGCACCAACTCGTGCGGCTGCGGACCCACGCGGAAGCCGCGGCCCTGCTCCTCGAGCCAGCGAACCACGCCGGTAGCGGCCTCGAGCCCGTACGCGCTGCCTCCGGTGAGCACCACAGCCTCAACCCGGGGGACGAGCCCACCTGGCCGCAGGGCCTCGGTCTCCCTGGTCGCCGGTCCACCACCGCGGACGTCGACCGCGGCGACACATCCTCCAGCCGGCGCGAGCACCACCGTGGTGCCGCTGAGCCAGCCGTCGCCGATGCGGTGCGCGTGGCCTACCTGGATCCCGTCGACGTCGGTGAGCGCGTTGCGCGGTCCGGGCTCCAGGTGCTCCATGGGTCAGATGCTAGGAGCGCCCGTTCTCGTCGAGAATCCTGACCACCACCATCCTGGACGTTCCCGCGGGAACGCGCCCCGCCCGCCTACTGTGGTCGCTCGACGATGGCGTAGGCCCGGACCGGGAACGTTCCCATCCCGCGCACCGGCGCGGGCACCGCATGCAGCCGGAATCCGGACGCGGGCAGCCGGTCGAGGCCCGTTAGGTGCTCCAACACCGGAATCCCGGCGGCCAGCAGCAGGGTGTGGGCAGGCCGATGCCGGTCGGCTGCCGAGTCGATGTTGACCGAGTCGATGCCCACCAGCGCCGCTTTGTGCGCGACAAGCCACTCGGCCGCGGACTGCGTGACGTAGGGGGCGTCGGCCGAGCCGTACGCCTCGGTGCGCCAGTGGCGGTCCCAGCCGGTCCGGAACAAGACCGCGCGGCCCGACACGTCGTACGGCGCGAGCGCGAGAGCTCCGATGCCGGGCTCTGCGGCACCTGTCACGTCGACGACGACGCCGGGAAGGTTCGCCAGTTGTGCAAGGTCCAACTCGGCCAGGTCTGCGCCACCACGGTGCCTATGTGCCGGGGCGTCGACGTAGGTGTGGTCGCCGATCTCCGGGCCCGGCAATCCCGGGAAGGTCACCATGCCGTGCTCGATCGGATGGCTCAGATCCACGATGGTCCCGCGGTCCGCCACCGGCACATCGACGCCGCGCGAGCCCTTGTGCGGCTCCGCCACGATCCGCACGCCATGCAACTCGACTGACCCCACCATCAGCAGGCCAAGGTGTCGCACCAACAGGGCGGCCAGCGCACGCTCGTCGATGTCCGCACCCGGAACGTCAAGCCGGAAATCGCGCACCGACAGCGAGCCGCCGTTGGAGAACGTGACGTCTGCGTCGAAGTGCGCACGGTGCTCGGTGCTCACGCTTGCCCACGCTATCCGCCACCCGGCAGGCAACAGCCGGTTGAGTGGGAGCCCGCCTGGTGCCAGAAATCTCCTTGATCGACCGGATAAGTAAGGTATCCGCTCATGGAGCTCGTCGGTCCCGTCGCCCGGTTGCTTGCCGGCGCGACCTGTCGTGCGCGGCTGACGGGCGGAGATCAGCTCCCGATGAGCGGTCCGGCCATCGTGATGGTCAACCACACCTCGATCGTCGACGTGGCGCCGGTGCTCGCGTCGCTGCACACCGCCGGGCTGCGCCCGTCGCGACCATGTGGCAAACCCGGCTGCGGCACTGCGCACGGGCACGTGCGGTTCCTGGTCAGTGAGCTGGTCTTCCGGCATCCCATCGTGGGGCCGCTCGCCCGGCAGGCGGGGTCCATCGAGGTCGGCTGGCAGCGGTCCGCGCCGGACGCCCTACGGGCCGCGATGAGCACCCTGGACCGCGGCGGCATCGTCGGGATCTATCCCGAGGGTGACGTGTCGGCTGCGCCAGACGGCTCACCGCGTTCGTTCCGTACGGGCCTGGCCCGGCTGGCACTGCACTCGGGCGCACCCGTCCTGCCGCTCGCGCACCACGACGCGCGCCGCATCGGCTCCGGCACCGTGGCTGAGAGCCTGCGCGGGGCGGCTCGCTCGGTGCTGCATCGCCCGCCGCTGAGGCTGCACGTCGGGGAGCCGCTCACGGTGGGCGACTATGGCGGGCGCAGCGTCGCGGAGGTGACGACGTTGCTGCGCGCCCGGCTGGTCGAGACCTGGCAGGCGCTCGCCGCTGACCAGCCCGCGTCGGCCGGCCGTGGGTGGCAGCGCTGATCACCCTGGGCAAGACTCGTCCCAGCACCCACCGTGGGTGACAGCTGAATGTGAGAGGACGAGCCGATGGCTGCCGCGATTCCCGGACTGCCCACGGGCCAGTCTGTCGCGACGTACGACACCTACGCCGACGCGCAGCGCGCCGTCGACTACCTGGCCGACCAGAAGTTCCCCGTGCAGAACCTCGCGATCGTCGGCACCGACCTGCGCCAGATCGAGCGCGTGACCGGGCGCCTGACCTGGATGCGGGTCGCGATGGGCGGCCTGCTCGGCGGTGCGTGGATCGGCCTGCTCATCGGCCTGCTGTTCGGCATCTTCACCACCGAGGGGTGGGGAAGGCTGCTGCTGTTCAGCATCCTGTGGGCCGCGATCTTCGGGCTCATCTTCGCGCTCGTCGGCTACGCGTTCACCGGCGGGCGCCGCGACTTCACGTCGATGTCGATGACGGTTGCGAGCAAGTACGAGATCTTCGCGCAGCACCAGCACTCCGACAAGGCACGCGAGCTGCTCGCGCAGCTGTCGCTGGGCGGCACCGGGAGCGTGACCCCGCCGTCGGCGTCGACCAGCTAGAGCCAGCCGCTGCGCTTGAACCTCGTGTAGAGGAAGAAGCACACACTGGCGATGAGGAGCAGCACCAGGAAATAGCCGTAGCGCCAGTCGAGCTCAGGCATGAAGGTGAAGTTCATCCCGTAGATGCCCGCGATCGCCGTTGGGGTGGCGATGATGGCGGCCCACGCGGTGATCTTGCGCATGTCCTCGTTCTCGGCGACGGACAGCTGCGCGAGGCTCGCCTGCAGGATCGACGTGAGCAGGTCGTCGTAGCCGGAGATCTGCTCACGCGCGCGGGTCAGGTGGTCCTCGACGTCGCGGAAGTACTCCTGGATGGACTCGTCGATCAGCGCCATCGGTCGCTCCGCCAGCGTCCGCAGCGGCGCGGCCAGCGGCGACACCGCGCGACGCAGCTCGACCAGCTCGCGCTTGACGAGGTAGACCCGCTCGACGTCGCGGCCGCGGCGGGCGGAGAACACCAGCTCCTCGATGAGGTCGATGTCGTCCTGGATCAGGTCGGTGACCTCGACATAGTTGTCGACGATCGTGTCGGAGATGGCGTGCAGGACCGCGGACGGGCCCAGCTCCAGCAAGGCAGGGTCGGCCTCGAGCCGGCTGCGCACCTGCTTCAAGCCGCCGTGGCTACCGTGCCGCACGGTGACGACGAAGAATGCCCCAAGGAAGACCATGACCTCGCCGGTGTCGACGATCTGGCTGGTCTCGTCGAGGTCCTCGTGCGGTACGTAGCTCACGGTTTTGAACACCATGAACAGCTGGTCGTCGTAACGGTCGAGCTTGGGCCGCTGGTGCGCGACCACCGCGTCCTCGACCGCGAGCGGGTGCAGGCCGAAGTCGGTCGCGATGCCCTCGAGCTGCACCTCGGTCGGCTCGTGCATGCCGATCCAGACGAAGCCGTCACCGGACTGCGCGCGGCGAACGGCCTCGGCATAGCTCGGCACCACCTGACGGCGCCCGTCGGAGTAGAGGGCCCAGTCGACGATCGCGTCCTGCGCAACGCTGCTGTCGTCGGCGGGCGGCTGCTGACCGGGGATGCCGGGGTGTCGGCCGGCCCGTCCGGTCACAGCGCGCACCACGGGGCGCAGCGTGCCGATGGGGTTACGGCGCGGGGAGCCGCTGTTGGACAGGGCCATGGGTCACCTCCGGTGCGTGCCTGCCGGGCTACGGACGCAGGGGCCCGGGCAACCGTGTCGGCCATCGCACCGAGGTGGTAGGAGCTAGGTCAGCGATGTCCGAGGAGACGGCTGCGGGGCGCGTGCGCGGGTCGTACTGTCAGGTTCACTGAGACTCACGTGCACCACCTCCTTGCGGCCGGGCCCCTCGGGGCAACGGGGAAACCGCGGCCTGACCTTGCAAGCCGTGCGTCATGGTACACCCGGCGATCGTGCACTTCGGCCCGAAACCGGCCAGTTTCAAGGCTTCCTGGCGTGCCGGGCGCGCACTCGTACGGCAGTCTGGCACCCGTGACGACCCGACCGGTTCTCTGGATCGCGCGGCACGGCGCCACCGAGTGGAGCCGGAACGGGCGGCACACGAGCCGCACCGACCTGCCACTGCTGCCAGACGGCGTGCAGGAGGCGGTCGAGCTGGGCGAACGATTGCGCGGTGAGCAGTTCAGCCTCGTGCTCACGAGTCCGCGGCAACGAGCGAGGGAGACAGCACGACTGGCCGGCTTCCCGGACGCGGTGGTGATCGAGGCCGCGCGGGAGTGGGAGTACGGCGACTACGAGGGCATCACGACGCCGCAGATCCGCGAGCTGGTTCCGGGCTGGAGCATCTGGACGCACGGCGCGCAGCACGGCGAGAGCCCGGGCGATGTCGGCATGCGCGCCGACGAGGTGCTCTCGCGCGTGCGTGAGTCGGGTGCGGAGCAGGCGCTGCTGTTCGCGCACGGTCACTTCCTGCGCGTGCTCACTGCGCGGTGGCTCGGCCAGCCGCCGGCGCAAGGCATGCACTATCGGCTCGACACGTCCACGCTCTCGACGCTCGGATGGGAGCGTGAGGTGGCGGTGCTGTTGCGCTGGAACGCGTGACTCGTGTGGGGCTCTAAAGCCAGCCCCACGCGGTGAGCGTCGCGACGAGCCCGTCGCTCGTCGGCAGTGTTCGTACGGTCGCCGCCGGCGCGAACGCGACCTGAAGCGCGTCGTCACCGGCATGCAGCCGACCGCCCGTCACCGTGCAGGCGTAGTCGTAGATGTCGTACGTGACACCGCCCGGCCCCGGCCGTTCGACGCGCCCGACGAGCTCGCCGACCACGACTTCCAGCCCGGTCTCCTCGGCGAGCTCGCGGCGCAACGCATCGGCGTCGGACTCACCCGGCTCCACGCGGCCGCCCGGGATCGACCACAGGCCTTGGCCGGGCGCGTTGGCTCGCTGGACGAGCAGCAGGTGGCCCGCCTCGTCGCGAACCAGCGCGCCCACGCACCGTACGCGTCGCACGCCCCGCAGCCTAGGCCGTGAATGCGATGCGGCTCGACCGCTTGACGCGCGCAAGACAGGCACGGGACCGTGGCTCATGCGCGGCCACCCGACGTGTCCCCGCTGTGGCGGCACGCTCGACGCGCCGGGGATGTGGGAGAGCAGCTGGCGTTGTCAGCTGCATGGTCCAGTGGCGCCGGTGATGCCGTTCCCGCAGCCGGGGCCAGACTGGGCTCGCCACCTGGCCGCCCGAGTCGGACTGCCCATGTGGGTGCCGTGGCCGTTACCGCGCGGCTGGGTGATCACTGCGCTGCTGTCCGCAGGAGACGCGGTGGCCGGCTTCAAGGCAACAGCAACAGCGCTTTCGGGACCTAACCCGCTTGGCGGTCCTGGAGAGCTGCTGCTCGTGGCCGAGGAACCGCAGGTCGGTCTGGGCGCGCGGCACGCCGGTCTCGACCAGGCGGACCCCGGCGCGGTGGTCGAGCGTCCCCCGATCACCAAACTCACAGTGCAGGGCCGCCCGATGCCGTTGTGGTGCGTCGACGCCGCGAAGGAGAAGGCGGTGTACGTCGGTGAGACGTACGGGTTGTGGCTCTGGCTCGTCTTCGCACCCGACACCGCCGGCAGCCTGCTGCTGGAAGACCTGCGCCTTGCCGATCTGCGTGACCTCGGTGACGAGGTGGACCTGTTGCCGTTCGGCGCGGTTCCGCCATGGCTGCAGACGGCCGAGGGCTGAACGGCGCCGATACGATCGAGCGCGTGCGCATCGACCTGCACACCCACAGCGCTGTCTCGGACGGCACCGACGCGCCCGATGAGCTGATCCGCCAGGCCGCGGAAGCAGGGCTCGACGTGGTGGCGCTCACCGACCACGACACGGTCGCCGGCTGGGACGTGGCTGCGGCCGCCGCGCAGGAGCACGGGATCGAGCTCGTGCCGGGCATCGAGATCTCGACGCGGCTCGACGGGGTCGGCGTGCACCTGCTGGCCTACTGGCCCGACCCGACCGACGCAGTGCTCGCCGACGAGCTGCAGGAGATCCGCGGCGACCGGGCCGACCGCATCCAACGCATCGTCACAGCCCTCGTCGCGCATGACGTGCCGATCAGTGTCGACGACGTGCTCGCCGAGGCGGGTTCGGCTGTTGCGCTCGGTCGGCCGCACGTCGCCGATGCCCTCGTACGCAAGGGAATCGCGGTCGACCGATCCGACGCCTTCGTTCAGTGGCTGGCCGAGGGGAAGCCGGGTTACCTGCCCAAGCACGCGCCGGGGCTGTCCGCCGCAATCGCTCTGGTCCGGAACGCGGGTGGGGTGCCGGTCCTGGCGCACCCGTGGGGGCGATCCAGCCGCGGGGTTCTGACGCCGGCGGTGATCGAGCGGCTCGCTACGGTCGGCCTTGCCGGGCTCGAGGTCGACCACGAGGACCACGACGAGCCGACGCGGGCGCAGCTACGGGGCATCGCGCGCGAGCTGAACCTGGCCGTCACCGGGTCCAGCGACCACCACGGCACCGGCAAGGCCGACCATCCGCTGGGCCGCAACACCACCGAGCCCGAGCAGTTGGATCGGCTGCGGGCACAGGCGCGGCCGCGGGCCGGGTGACGTGGGTGGACGTCAAGCTGTTCGGCGAAGTCTTCATCACCCTGTTCGTCATCATGGACCCGCCGGGGACCATCCCGATATTCCTGGCACTCACCGGCGGACTGCCCAAGGCGGCGCGCAGCAGGGCCGCGTGGCAGGCCGTGCTCGTGGCTCTCGGTGTGATCACCCTGTTCGCCTTGTTCGGCCGGCAGATCCTCGACTATCTGCATGTGTCGCTACCCGCGTTGCAGCTGGCCGGTGGTCTGCTGCTGCTGCTCGTTGCGCTGGAGCTGCTGACGGGCAAGGCCGACAACCCAGAGGCCGTGCAGGGCACCAACATCGCTCTCGTCCCGCTGGGCACCCCGCTCCTGGCCGGGCCCGGTGCGATCGTCGCGACGATGGTCTTCGCGCAGCAGGCCGACGACGTGGGCGAGTCGCTTTCGGTTGCCGCCGGCATCGTTGCGGTCCACCTCGTCCTGTGGTTGACGATGCGCTACTCGCTCGTTCTGCACAGGCTGCTGCGCGACTCCGGCATCCTGCTCGTGACCCGCATCGCCGGCCTGCTGCTGTCGGCCATCGCCGTGCAGCTCGTGGCCGACGCGGTGCGTGCGTTCGTCAGCGGTGAGGGGTGACGCCGTTGTGCGCGCTGCCCCAGAACTCCGTCAGCACTCTGGCCGTGTGTTCTGGCTGGTCGACGGCGGGTGAGTGACCCGCGTCGCGAATCACCGCGACGGATGCGCCGAGCCGGCGCGCGGTCTCTTTCTGCACGTCGAGCGGCCAGCCGTCGTCGGCTTCGCCGTAGGCCACCTGCACTGCAATGCCGAGCGGGGGCTGCGACTCAATGTCGTCCGGCGCCTCGGTGAGGTGCAGGGTGATCGCGCGCAAGCTGGCCGGGTGGTTGCTGGTGAACCGCGTGCGCAGGAAGTCGGCGATGTGCGGTTCCGGCCTGACATAGTCCGGCAGTGCCGAGTCGTAGGCCAGCTTGGCGTCGTAGGTCACGCTGAGCCCGTGCGTCGTGATGATGTCGGCCATGACGTTCAGCGAGCCGTGCCGCTCGGCGGGGAGTGCGCCGGCACCGGCGCAGAGGAGAGTCAGCGACGCGAATGCGCCGGGGGTGCGGTGCGCGGCGCGGCGCGACACGAGGCCACCGAACGAATGGCCCACGAGATGTACGGGCCCATCGAGCGCCGCCGCGATGACAGACGCGTCCGCGGCCAGCCCGTCGAGGGAGTAGTCGTCGGTATCGGTTGCCGAGGTCTCGTGCTGCCCCCGCTGGTCGTAGGCAACCGCATCGAACCCGGCGTCGGCAAGCAGCGGCAGGATCGCCAGGAAGTCTTCCTTGCTGCCGGTCCATCCCGGCACGAGTAGCGCGCTGCCGCGTCGGGACGCCGCGTCGGCGCGGGCGGTCAGCGCCGCGAAGCTGCCGCGGGCTGTGTCGACCATGTGCGCGTCGACGGTCTGCGGGCGGATCAACGTACGCGGCGTGCTCACTCAGCGACCGTATCCCAGACGATCAGGCTCGACCGTCGACCGTGAGCGTGACGTGCGCGACGTCACTCCGACTTGCTGATGTCCTGCCCGTGCCGGGTGCGTCGGCGGGAGCGCGACCGGCGTGGCCGCGGGGTCTCCCTGGTCGCTTCCCTCGTGGTGGTGGTCGTTGGCCGGCTGCGCCGCCGATCCTTGCCCGTCTCGCCCAGATCCTCGAGGCGCTCGGCGTCGAGCCCGGCGCGGGTGCGGGCCGCCCGGGGCAGGGTGCCGGACGTGCCGTGCGGGATGCCGAGGTCGTGCAGGAAGTGCTCGCTGGTCGAGTAGGTCTCGGCGGGGTCGGGGTAGGGGAGGTCGAGCCCCTTGTTGATGACCTGCCAGCGGGTGAGGTCCTCCCAGTCGACCAGTGTGACCGCGATGCCGGAGGCGCCAGCGCGACCGGTGCGGCCGATGCGGTGCAGGTAGGTCTTCTGGTCCTCCGGGCAGCTGAAGTTGACGACGTGGGTGACGCCCTCGACGTCGATGCCGCGGGCCGCAACGTCGGTGGCCACGAGCACATCGACCTTGCCGGACCGGAACGCGCGCAGCGCCTGCTCCCGCGCGCCCTGACCGAGGTCGCCGTGCACAGCCGCGGCCGCGAAACCGCGGCCGGCCAGCTCGTCGGCGACCCGCTGGCACTGGCGCTTGGTGCGGCAGAAGATCATCGCCAGCCCGCGGCCCTCTGCCTGCAGCATCTTGGCCACGAGCTCGTCCTTGTCGAGCGCGTGCGCCCGGTAGACGAACTGGGCCGTCGTGGGCACCGTCTGCGAGTCGTCGGACGACTCGGCGCGCACGTTGACCGGGTGGCGCATGTAGGTGCGAGCGAGCGAGACCACGGCGCCGGGCATCGTCGCGCTGAACAGCATGGTCTGGCGCAGCTCGGGGGTGAGTCCGATGATCTTCTCGACGTCGGGGAGGAACCCGAGGTCGAGCATCTCGTCGGCCTCGTCGAGCACGAGCACCTTCACGTGGCTGAGGTCGAGCTCGCCCTGGTTTGCCAGGTCGAGCAGACGGCCGGGCGTGCTGACGACGACGTCGACGCCGGCGCGCAGGGTGGCTACCTGTGGCTCGTAGGCGCGGCCGCCGTACAGGGTGAGGATGCGGACCCGACGTACGGTCGAACAGGTCTCGAGGTCACCGGTGACCTGGACGGCCAGCTCGCGGGTGGGTACGACCACCAGCGCCTGCGGCTTTCCGGGCTCGACGATCGTGGTGTAGTCGCGCTCGTCGGGCGCGATGATGCGCTGCAGCAGCGGGATGGAGAAGGCGTAGGTCTTGCCCGTGCCCGTGCGTGCCTGGCCGATCAGGTCGGCGCCGGTCAGGGCGACCGGCAGGGTCATCTCTTGGATCGGGAAGGCTTCCACGATCCCGACGCGCTCTAGCGCTTCGGTGATCGAGGGAAGCACTCCGAGCTGGCGGAAGGTGCTCAGGGCGATTCGCCTCATGTCGTCAGGGCGCGCTCCTGGGTGCACGAGTCGGATACAAGTCCGTGCGGGCGCGCAATTCTGCTCCTGTAGTCTACCGGCCCGCTCGGTCTCCTCCCGCCAGAGCCGCGACGCGGATACGCTCAGCGCCGTGACCGCGACCACACCCGACCTGTCCGACCCGGAGTACCGCGCAGGCGTCATCGAGCTCCTGGGGGTGCTCGCCCGTGGTGAGCTGACCGCGTTCGAGCAGCTCGGCCGAGATGCCGGGCTGGCTCCGACCACCGCCGACAAGGCCCAGCTGGCCGCGATGGCGAGTGCCGAGTTCGGGCACTACTCGCTGCTGAAGGCCCGGCTCGAGGAGCTGGGCGTCGGCGTCGACGAGGCCATGAAACCGTTCGCCGATGCGGTGGCCGCCTTCCACGAGCACACCCAGCCCAAAGACTGGGCGGAGGGGCTGGTCAAGGCCTACATCGGCGACGGCATTGCCGCCGACTTCTACCGCGAGATCGCGACCGGGCTCGACCCGCAGACGCGTGAGCTCGTGCTCAACGTGCTCGACGACACCGGGCACTCGGCCTTCGTCGTCGACCGGGTCAAGGCCATGATCGCGGAGGACCCGAAGCTCGCGGGTCGGCTCGCACTGTGGGGGCGCAGGCTTGTCGGGGAGGCGATCGCGCAGGCTCAGCAAGTCGCGCTGGAGCGCGCGGAGCTCACCGGGATCGTCATCCAGGGGCTTGGGCTGCTCGAGGCGGACCTGTCGGAGATCAGCCGCGTGTTCAACCGCATCACCGAGAACCACTCCCGGCGCATGGCCGCGCTGGGGCTGGCCGCCTGACTCAGATCGCGCCGAAGCCGACCCGGCGCTCGATCTGCTCGCCGATCTCGACGTAGGCGATCTTGCCCGCCGGGACGACGATGCGCCGGCCCTTGTCGTCGGTCAGGGTCAGGACGCCCTCCTTGGCCAGTGCGGCCGCGACCGCCTTCTCCACCTCGTCGGGGGAGAGAGTGCTCTCCAGGACGATCTCCCGGGCAGCGTTCTGCACGCCGATCTTGACCTCCACGCTGAACCCTTTCGACGACCGCCTTGCGGCATCCCTGCGAGCTGCGACAGCAACTTCGCCGTCGAGCCTACGCGGGAGCGGGTGCGCTGCGTCGGCTTGCACGCCGTGGGCGAACAGCGAGCCGTGGGCCCCCGGTGATCATGAAGGATCCTCCCCGTCAGGGCGCGGGCGATCCTTCATGATCACGGGGTCAGGAGGTCGGCGGCTCGTCGCGTCGGGGGAACCCGCGGATGCCCCGCCAGCCCAGCGTCGACACGAGCGTGGCGGCGTGCTCGCGGGACAGGCCGCGGCCGTTCTGCAGCCAATAGCGCGCCGAGAACTGCGACTGGCCGACCAGGGCCACGGCGAGCAGCATCGACTCGTCCTCGGAGAGGCCGGTGTCCTCGGCGATGATCGCGGCGATGTCGACGGCGCACTCCTCCGTGACCCGCTCCAGCCGGGCGGTCACGGCCTCCTCGTTGGTCAGGTCGTTGTCGAAGAGCAGCCGGGCAATTCCGGACGGGTCGTCGATGAAGTCGAAGTAGGCCTGCGTCGTCGCCGCCACCCGCTGCTTGTTGTCGGTGGTCGACGCGAGCGCCTCGCGGATGCGCCCGACGAGGAGGTCGGCGGCGCGGTCGACGAGAGCGAGATAGAGGTCGAGCTTGCCGGGGAAGTGCTGGTAGAGCACGGGCTTGCTGACACCGGCCCGGCTGGCGATGTCGTCCATCGCGGCGGCGTGATAGCCGTTGGCGACGAAGACCTCCTGGGCCGCGGCGAGGAGCTGCAGGCGGCGCGCGCCGCGCGGCAGTCGTACGCCGCGGGGCATGGCTGCCGGCAGGCTGGTCACCGGTAGTCGTCCTCGTCGAAGGCGACGACGCGTCGCTGCTCGGTCACGTCGGCCGGGTTGGCGTCGATGGGGAGGTCGCCGATCGGCTCGTCCTCGTGCTCCGTGAGGGCCTGGAGCTGCTCGGCGGCGTCGGCCTCGGGCGCCTCCAGGTCGACTGCCACATCCTCGTCGTCCGGCGGCTCTTGAACGTCGACGAACTCGGGTTCGAATCCGGGTGCGGCTGGCTGGCGCTCGGTCACCGCACCAGGCTACTCAGATGTCGCGGAACGACTCGATTCCTGCGCCAAGTGAGCTGAGCCGCCGGGCGAGGTCCTCGTACCCCCGGTCGATGACGTAGACGTTGCGCAGCACGGACGTGCCTTTGGCCGCCAGCATGGCGAGCAGGATGACGACGGCGGGCCGCAGGGCCGGGGGGCAGATCAGCTCGGCGCCGCTCCAGCGGGTGGGGCCCTCGACCGCGATGCGGTGCGGGTCGAGCAGGCTGACCCGGCCGCCGAGCTTGTTGAGCTCGGTGAGGTGGATGGCGCGGTTCTCGTACACCCAGTCGTGGATGAGCGTCGATCCCTGCGCGGTCGCGGCGATGACGGCGAAGAACGGCAGGTTGTCGATGTTGAGACCCGGGAACGGCATCGGATGGATCTTGTCGATCGGGGCCTTCAGCTGCGAGGGACGCGTCGTCAGGTCGACCAGGCGGGTGTGGCCGTTGTCGGCCTTGTATTCCGCGCTGCGGTCGTAGTCGAGGCCCATCTCCTCGAGGATCGCGAGCTCGATCTCGAGGAACTCGATCGGGGCCCGTCGCACCGTGATCTCCGAGCCGGTGACGATGGCCGCCGACAGCAGGCTCATGGCCTCGACCGGGTCCTCGGATGGTGTGTAGTCGACGTCGGCGTTGATCTCCTCGATGCCGTGCACGGTCAGGGTGGTCGTGCCGATGCCGTCGATCTGCACGCCGAGCTTCTCCAGGAAGAAGCACAGATCCTGGACCATGTAGTTGGAGCTGGCGTTGCGGATCACCGTGATGCCTGGGTGGCGAGCCGCGGCGAGCAGCGCGTTCTCGGTGACCGTGTCGCCACGCTCGGTCAGCACGATCGGACGCGTCGGGCTGACGCCGCGATCGGTGGTGGCGCGGTAGAAGCCGGCGGTCGCCTTGACCTGCAGGCCGAACGGCCGCAGCGCGACCAGGTGCGGTTCGACGGTACGGCTGCCGAGGTCGCAGCCGCCTGCGTACGGGAGCTGGAAATCGTCCTCGAGGTGCATGAGCGGGCCCAACAGCAAGAGCATGCTGCGCGTGCGGCGTGCCGACTCGGCGTCCATGGCAGCAAGGTCGAGCCGGGCCGGGGGGATGAGCTCGAGGTCGACACCGTCGTTGATCCAACGAGTACGGACGCCGATGCTGGCGAGCACCTCGAGGATGCGGTTGACCTCCTCGATTCGGGCGAGCCGGCGCAGCACCGTGCGACCGGAGGTGAGCAGGCTCGCGCAGAGCAGCGCGACCGCGGCGTTCTTGCTCGTCTTGACGTCGATCTCGCCAGACAGAGTGGCGCCGCCATGGACGCGCAGGTGCATCGGCCCGGACGCGCCGAGCGACACGATCTCGCTGTCGAGGGCCGACCCGATGCGCGCGAGCATCTCCAGGCTGAGGTTCTGGTGGCCCCGCTCGATGCGGTTGACCGCGCTCTGGCTGGTGCCGAGAACGCGGGCGAGCTCCGTCTGGGTGAGCCCGCGGTGCCGCCGCGCGTCGCGAATCAGTGAGCCGATCTTGCCGAGATAGTCCGCAGTCATGATAAACGACGGTATCTCATATTTGAGATAGTGCGGAATTGGCCGCCGGATCGGCGTGTCCCCCTGGACTGCTTTCTATCATCGGCTGGATGGACGCTACCGTGCGCGACACGCCCGACGTCCACCCTGCGTTGGACTGGTGGCCAAGCTCACTGGTCGACACCCCGGCCGGGCCGATGCATGTGCGACACGCCACACCGGCGCACCCGGGGATGCCCAGGGTCGTGCTGGTCCACGGTCTGGGCGGGTCGGCGACCAACTGGGGTCCGCTCGCGTGGCGGCTGCGTGACGACGTCGATGCGTACGCGATCGACCTTCCGGGTTATGGCGCAACGCCGCCGCGCGATGGGCACACCGTGACGTCGCATGCGATCGCGCTCGCCGGGTACTTGCGCGCGGCGCACTCCGAACCCGTACACCTCGTTGCCAACTCGATGGGAGGCCTCGTCGCGGTGCTGGTGGCCGCGCGCCAACCCGAGATCGTCCGGTCCCTGCTGCTGATCTCTCCGGCGATGCCCCGGCTAGCCCGCCCGCCCCGCGAGGCGGCCCTGCTCTCGCTGCTGACGCTGCCGCGGGTGGGGGAGCGCGCGATGGCGCGCAGCGCCGCTGCGGACCCGGAGGCGGTGCTGCGGCGGATCGCGTCGGTGATATACGGCGACCCGGAGCGCATCGACCCGGAGTGGTTCGAGGTCGCCATTGCGGAGCGCCGGCAGCTCAACGAGCAGCCCCGCGCCGGCGAGGTGTTCCTCGGCACGCTCAGGTCGCTGGTCGGGGCCTACTTCTGGCCGTGGCCGGTGTGGCGAGATGTGGCCGGGCTGCGGATGCCTGTTCGCGTCGTCTATGGCGGGCGTGACCGGCTGGTCGCGGAGGCGAGCCGGCAGTGGCGTCGGGCGCTGCCGTCCGTACAGCTGGTGCACCTGCCGAGCAGCGGGCACGTCGCGATGATGGAGCAGCCCGATCTCGTCGCTGATCTGGTCCGTGAGCACCTGGCCCAGTTGGCGAGACAGCCGTCTTAGAGTCCGGACGGCTGGGCGGGGAATCGGGTGCCGCATGCGACCGTTGTCGCGAAGGTCGTACAACTTTGAGGAGCCTCGCGTGACTCTGCCACCGTTGGTCGAGCCGGCCGCCGAGCTGTCGGTCGACGAGGTGCGCCGCTACTCCCGGCACCTGATCATCCCCGACGTCGGCATGGCCGGGCAGAAGCGGCTGAAGAACGCGCGCGTGCTGGTGATCGGCGCGGGTGGGCTCGGGTCGCCGGCGCTGATGTATCTCGCCGCGGCGGGTGTGGGCACGCTCGGGATCATCGACTTCGACACGGTCGATGAGTCCAACCTGCAGAGGCAGATCATCCACGGGCAGAGCGACGTCGGGAAGTCGAAGGCGCAGTCGGCCAAGGAGTCGGTCGCCGAGATCAACCCGTACGTCCAGGTCGTGCTGCACACCGAGCGGCTCGACACCAGCAACGTGCTGGAGATCTTCAGTGGCTATGACCTGATCGTCGATGGCACCGACAACTTCGCGACGCGCTATCTCGTCAACGACGCGGCCGTGCTGCTCGGCAAGCCGTACGTGTGGGGCTCGATCTACCGGTTCGACGGACAGGCATCGGTGTTCTGGGCCGAGCACGGGCCGTGCTACCGCTGCCTCTACCCCGAGCCGCCGCCCCCCGGGATGGTCCCGTCGTGCGCCGAGGGTGGCGTGCTCGGCGTGCTGTGCGCGTCGATCGGGTCGATCCAGGTCACGGAGGCGATCAAGCTGCTGACCGGAGTGGGCGACCCGCTGCTCGGGCGGCTGATGGTCTATGACGCGCTGGAGATGTCGTACCGCTCGATCAAGGTGCGCAAGGACCCCGAGTGCGCGATCTGCGGCAAGAACCCGACGGTGACCGAGCTCATCGACTATGAGGCGTTCTGCGGCACGATCTCCGACGAGGCGGCCGATGCTGCGGTCGACGCGACGATCAATGTGCGCACGCTGGCCGACTGGCTCGACGCCCGGGAGCGTGGTGAGCGCGACTTCCTCCTGGTCGATGTGCGGGAACCCAACGAGTACGAGATCAACCGCATCCCGGGGGCGGTCCTGATCCCCAAGGGCGAGTTTCTCACCGGCGAGGCGCTGGAGCGGTTGCCTTCGGACAAGCAGATCGTGCTGCACTGCAAGACGGGGGCGCGGTCCGCGGAGGCGCTCGCGATCGTCAAGGGCGCGGGCTACGCCGATGCCGTGCACGTCGGTGGCGGCGTCGTCGCGTGGGTCAACCAGATCGACCCGAGCCAGCCGTCGTACTGAGAACTACAGCGCGCCGGCACGCTGCAGCCGCACCCAGCAGAACCAGCCGGGCAGGATTGGCAGCCAGAACGTCGCGAGCCGGAAGAGCAGCACAGCCGGCGCGGCCACGGATGCCGGGGCGCCGGCGGCCGCGAGCGTGGCCGTCAACGCGACTTCGACCGCGCCGATGCCGCCGGGTGTCGGGACGGCGGTGCCGACGGTGTTGCCGGTGAGGAAGACCAGCGCGAGGACGGCGAACGACATCTCCCCTCCGACGGCACGCACGGACGCATCTAGCGCGAGCGTCAGCGAGAACGTCGTCAGCAGGTTTCCCCCGACCCCCTGCGCGAGCTTGACCGGGCTCTGCAGCACATCGAGCAGCCGAGGCAGGCCGACCTCGATGAACTCCGTCCAGGCCCGTCGGGCACGAGCCCGCAGCGGTGTGAAGAACACGATCGCGCCCGCGGTGAGCAACGCAAGAGCCACGACCGCGAGTGCGGTCGTCGACGGCGTGAGGCCTGCTGTGGCCGCCCGACCCGTGAGCAGGCCGAGCACCAGCAGCAGCGGGACGGTGATGACCACCGCCGCGACCTGCGACGCGGCGACCCCCGCGGCGGCTGCGGCGGCGGGGACGTCGGCCTTGGTGAGCAGCCGTACGTTGACCGCGGCGCTTCCCACGGTGGTTGGCATGACCAGCTTGACGAAGCCCAGGGCAATCTGGGCGGCGAACGCCCGAACGTACGGCACAGGCTGGGCGACGAAGCCGAGGAGCGCCCAGGTCGCGCCGACGTACGACAGCGCAGTGGCACCGAGCGCGACGAGCATCCAACGCCAGTCGGCCTCGCGCAGCACATCGACGATGTCGACGTCAGCGAGCTGTGTCGTGACGAGGTAGAGCGCCAGCAGCACCGCTCCGCCGGTAACGAGCGTCTGCGGCTTGAACCGCTCGATCGGCGCCGGCTCGAGCACGTGCGGCTCGGCGCGCTCGACGACACGGTCGCGCACCTGCGACAAGAGCCCGCGGTGCTCGCTGAGCTCTTGGCGGGTGCGGCGCGGGAGAGCGAGCGGCTGCAGCAGAGGTACGGCGTCGCCGACGACGGTCCGGCCGAGCACCCGCAGTGCGCTGTCGACGGCTCGCTCCGGGCTGACCGCGAGCGCGGCCGCCACGAGCGCCTGCGCAAGGTCGCCACGCAGGGCGAACCGTGTCGCGGCGACCTCTCCGTTCCGGAAGTCGGTGAGCCACACCTGGTCGCCCTCGACGAGGATGCGCCGGCCGGTCAGGGCCTTGTGAGCGATCCCGACCTCGCGCAGCAGGGCCATCTGCCGCCAGAGGTCGTCGAGGGCGGCGTCGCTCACCTCATGGCCGCTGAGAGAGTCGAGAGGTCGGCCGTGGATGTGCTCGAAGGCGATGACCGCGGCATCGGGCTCGGCGGCGAGGGCGAGGACGACGTGTGGGGTGCGGATCCCGGCGAGCACAGCGGCGTGGGTGAGCAGCACGCGCCGCTCGACGCTGCCGGTGAACGTGAGCGCCTCGCGAGGCACGAGCTCCTCGCGCAGCCGCAGCCGGCGGAACAACGAGGTCAGGAACTCGGTGCCTTGGCGGTGCCGGTCCAGCACGAACAGGTCGAGCTGCCCAGCCGTCTCGGTGTGGACCTCGTAGCGAATGGGGTTGCCGCCACCGATCTCGCGCAACGCCGTGGGCTCGAGTCCGCGCTTGCGGAGCAGCTCCGCGAGCTGCTGGCCGTGCGGTCGGAACGTCCGTACGCCAGATACCAGGCGGACCACCAAGCCGGCGGCCCAGCCTATGAGCAGCGCCAACAACGCGCCGGGGACGGTCGTGCCGGCATCGAGCAGGCCGGTGATGAGACCGCCCGCCAAGGCCAGGTATCCGGCGATGCGCAGCCGGCGGATCAGCAGCGGCGTGGCCGTGAACGCGGCGACAATGCCGGCGACCGATCCGGGCACGGGGGAGTCGCCGCGCTGCGGGTCGGCGAACGGTTCGAAGGCGTCGACGATGCCCTCCACCGAGCTGCCGAGCAGCAGCTCGCTGGCCAGCCACGAGAGCGTGAACGCCAGGATGACCGCTGCAACCAGCTCTATCGCGAGCCGGAACCAGCGACGCTGCAGCAGCACGACCAGCATCGCGGGATACAGCAGCAGCTGCACGAAGCCGGACCCGACCGCGATGACCCCGACCAGGGCGCCCAGCTGCTCGCCGAAATCGAAGAGGGCCTGGCTGAGGTCGTCCCACGTCTCGGCCGACACGCTCGCGAGGGCGATCAGCGCGGCGCCGAGGAGCACGGCAATCACGAGCCGGACGAGGTCGAGCGGCCGTCGGGTGTGCAGGGCGGACGATTCGTCCTCGACGAGGACCTCGCTCGCCTCCCTCGGACGCTCGGTCACCACGGGACGGATCGTCCCACGTCCGCACTTCTCGGGGCGTGACCGGGAGTGTCGTCGCGGTTTCCGGTCGATCATGGGTGCCGTGGATGAGGAGTACGTCGAGGCCGTGCTGGCCGTCGTCGAGGAGATCCCCCCGGGGCGGGTGATGTCGTACGGCGCGGTGGCCGAGGTCGTCGGTGCTCGCCTCGAGCGCGGCGGGCCGCGGCAGGTGGCGCGGGTGATGGCGACGTACGGCGGCGCGGTGCCGTGGTGGCGCGTCGTCACGGCCAATGGGCGGTTGCCGCCGGGGCATGAGGTGCGCGCGCGGCGGGCGCTGACGGCTGAAGGCTGCGCGCTGGTGGGCAGCGGTTCGGATGTACGCGTCGACATGCGGGAGGCCGCCTGGCTGCCGTGACGTTGTGTCCGGCCACTCTGCTGGAATGGCGCCCGTGACTGCAGGTGGGCCGACGTTTCGGTTGGTGCGTGGCGAGACCCGCACGACCGAGGCGCCCGATCTCGACGAGAGCCAGCGGCGCGTGGTGGCGCACCGCGGCGGGCCGCTGCTCGTGCTGGCTGGCCCCGGCACCGGCAAGACCACGACGCTCGTCGAGGCCGTCGTCGACCGGGTCGAGCGCGATGGTCTCGACCCCGAGCAGGTGCTGGTGCTCACGTTCAGCCGCCGAGCGGCGGCAGAGCTGCGTGACCGCATTGCGGCGCGCCTTGGTCGCACGACACGCCAGCCGCTGGCGCGGACGTTCCATTCGTACGCCTACGGGCTGCTGCGCCGCGAGGCCGTGCTCGCACAGGAGCCGGAGCCGCGGCTGTTGTCGGGGCCCGAGCAGGACTTGCTGATCCGCGACCTGCTGGCCGGCGACGTCGAGGAGTTCGGCGCGCGGGCGTGGCCACCCGAGCTGCGGCCGGCGTTGCTGACAGCCGGGTTCGCGGCGGAGCTGCGCGACCTTTTGCTGCGGGCGGTCGAGCGCGGCCTGGGTCCCGAGGAGCTCGCGATCCTTGGCCGCCGCGAAGGCCGGGCCGACTGGATGGCGGCGGCGCGCTTCCTCCGGCAGTACGCCGACGTGACCAGCCTGCGCCAGCCCCCGGCTCACGACCCGGCCGAGCTCATCCGCGCCGCGGTGGCGCACCTGCTCGAAGACCCGCCGCTGCTCGCCGACGAGCGGGCGGCGCGGCAGGTGGTGTTCGTCGACGAATACCAGGACACCGACCCGGCGCAGGTCGAGTTGCTCCAGCTGATCGCCGGGGGAGGGCGCGACCTGGTGGTCGTGGGCGACCCCGACCAGTCGATCTACGCGTTCCGGGGGGCCGAGGTAGCCGGCATCCGCGAGTTCCCCGAGCAGTTCCGCGACGCGCGCGGCGAGCCCGCGCCGACGCTCGCGCTGCATGTGGCACGCAGGTTCGGCTCCGACGTGCTGGCCGCGTCGAGGCGGGTGGCCATGCGGCTGGGCGGTCCGCGTGCGCACCGCGACCTGAGCGCCGCGGTCAGTGACCCCGGTGAGATCGAGGTGCACCTGCTGCGTTCGGCCAGCCAGGAGGCGTCCTACATCGCGCAACGGTTGCGCGAGGCGCATCTTGCCGATGGCGTGCCGTGGTCGCGCATGGCAGTGCTCGTGCGCTCGGCCGGGCCGTTGCCGGTGCTGCGTCGAGCGCTGCAGGCCACCGGCGTCCCAGTTGCGGTTCGGCTCGAGGAGGTCGCGCTGGTCGAGCAGCCAGCGGTGTGGCCACTGCTGCGCCTGCTCGCGCTCGCCACCGGACGAGCGACCCTCGACGAGGCCCTGGCGACCGAGCTCGTCACCGGGCCCTTCGGCGGGGCCGATCCGCTGGCCCTGCGACGGCTGCGGCAGGAGCTGCGCCGTCATGAGCTGGCCTCTGGTGGCGGTCGCGTGTCCAGTCGGCTGCTGGTCGCCGCGCTCGACGACCCGGCCGAGCTCGCCGCGCTCGACCCGGCCAGCGTGCGGCCCGCGGTCCGCGTCGCCCGGCTGCTGGCTGCTGCGCGCGCCGTTGCGGCCACCCCGGGCGCCACGGCCGAGGACGTCATCTGGGCGGTCTGGCAGGGCAGCGGGCTAAGCGACAGGTGGTCGCGTGCCGCGGTCGAACGCGGCACGGCCGGAGCCGCGGCCGACCGTGATCTCGACGCGGTGCTGGCGTTGTTCGATGCGGCCGGGCGGTTTGTCGACCGGCTTCCGCATGCGGGGCCGGGAGTGTTCCTCGACCACCTGCTCGGCCAGCAGATCCCCGCCGACACGTTGGCCGCGCGCGCTCCCGAGGGCGACACGGTGACATTGCTGACCGCGCACGCGGCCAAGGGACTCGAGTGGGACGTCGTCGCTGTGGCCGGCGTTCAAGAGGGTGTCTGGCCCGATTTGCGGCTGCGCGGCAGCCTGCTGGCCTCCGAGCGGTTGGTCGACATCGTGGCCGGCCGCGAGCACGGGCCGGCACAGCGAGTGAGCGCGGCGCTCGCCGAGGAGCGGCGGTTGTTCTATGTCGCTGTCACCCGCGCGCGTCGGCGGCTGCTGGTCACGGCGGTTCGCGGTGAGGACGCACACGCATCGCGCTTCCTCGACGAGCTGCTGCCTTGGGCCGGCGCCGACGACGAGCGTCCGGTCACCCGGGTGCCGCGCGGCCTCGACCTGCGATCCGTGGTCGCCGAGCTGCGTTCGGTGGTGTGCGCCGCACCCGATGCGGTCGACCTGCTGACCGGTGAGGGCTATGGAGACGAGGACCGCGCCGCCGCCGCCGCCCATCTTGCGAGCTTGGCCGCCGCCGGGGTGCGCGGCGCCGATCCCGCCGAGTGGTACGGCCTGGCCGACCCCTCCGACGTGAGCCCGGTGCGTGACACCGACGACGACGTACGAGTGTCGCCGTCCAAGGTCGAGGCGTTTGCCCGATGCGGGCTCAAGTGGCTGCTGGAGGCGAGCGGTGGCACCAAGGGCGACAACTCGAGCCAGGGCATCGGCAGCCTGGTGCACGAGCTCGCGGCCGAGGCCGCGACGCATGGGCTCGACGCGGAGCAGCTGCTGGCGCTGTTCGAGGAGCGTTGGCACACGGTCGACGTGCCTGACGGCTGGTGGAGTGACAAGCAACGGGCGAAGGCGCGTGAGATGGTGCGCCGGCTTGCGGGCTACCTCGCGGCTCGTCATGGGCGCTTCGCGGCCGCGGAGCAGGACTTTGAGGTTCGCCTCGGACGCGCAGTGCTCACCGGCCGCGTTGACCGGCTGGAAGTTGACGACGAGGGCCGACCGCTGGTCGTCGACTTCAAGACGGGGACCCGCAAGCCGCCCGCCGATGAGCTCGCCCGGCACCCGCAGCTGGGCGCCTACCAGGCGGCGGTCGAGGCGGGTGCGTTTCGTGACCTGGTCGACTCGACGACATCGGGTGGTGCCGCCCTGCATCAGCTCGGCACCGGCGCCAATGCGACCACCCAGTGGCAGGCGCCGCTGTCGGCCGACGACGACCCGGAATGGGCACGACGTCTCGTCACCGACACTGCGGAGGGCATGGCGGACGCGCAGTTCAACGCGGTCGACAACAGCTATTGCGGGTTCTGCCCGGTTCGCTCCTCATGCCCAGTGCATCCCGAGGGTCGGCAGGTCGCCCAGTGACCATGCGCACCCTGTCGGCGCGCGAGATCGCGGCAGCCGTCATGCCGGGTCGCACGCCCACCGACGAGCAGGTCGCCGTGATCGAGGCGCCCTGGGACGAGCCGTGCGTGGTGGTCGCGGGTGCCGGCTCTGGCAAGACAGAGACGATGTCGGCGCGGGTCGTGTGGCTCGTCGTCAACGGGTTCGTCCGCCCCGAGGAGGTGCTCGGCCTGACGTTCACCCGGAAGGCGGCGCAGGAGCTCGGCGAGCGCATCCGCCGTCGATTGCGCCGGTTGCGGCAGGTCGGGCTGGTCGACGATGAGCTGCTGCTCTCCGGTGACGCCACGGTGTCGACCTACGACGCTTATGCGGGGCGCATCGTCGCCGAGCAGTCGCTCCGACTCGGTGAGGAGCCGGGCCGGACGCTGATCACCGACGCTGTCGCCTGGCAGCTCGCGACGCGGATCGCAGAGTCCTACCGCGGTGACATGACCGACGTCGACAAGGCGCTGTCCACGGTGGTGCAGGGAGTGATGGACCTGCACGACGAGCTCACCGGGCACCTCGTCGAGCCGACGGCCCTGACTGAATTCACCGATCAGTTCATCGATGAAGTGCGTGTCGTTCCCGACGCGCCGCGAGTGCAGGGGCCTTATGCAGGCGTCAAGGCAGCCGTCAATGCTCAACGTGCACGGCTGCAGCTGTTGCCGCTGGTCGAGCGATTCCGCGCCGAGAAGCGACGCCGCGAGGTGCTCGACTTCGGCGACCAGGCCGCATTGGCGGCCCGGCTGGCCGACTCGTTCCCGGAGATCGGCGCAGGCGAGCGCGAGCGCTACCGGGTTGTGCTGTTGGACGAATACCAGGACACCAGCCACGCCCAGCTCGTGATGCTTCGTGGGCTGTTCGGCGGCGGGCACCCTGTCACCGCGGTCGGCGACCCCCGCCAGTCGATCTATGGCTGGCGCGGGGCGAGTGCGCGCACCATCACCACGTTTGCCGAGCACTTTCCGACCGCTTCCGGCCGCCCGGCCGTGTGGCACAGCCTTACCGTCAGCTTCCGCAACGGTCCGCACATCCTGCACGCCGCCAACGTGGTGTCTTCGCAGCTGCGCGACGCGGTGCCCGGACTGCGGGCCTGGTCCGGCAACGCTGTCGGCCAGGTGGTCGTGGCCATGCACGACACCGTCGATGACGAGGCGACCGACATCGCGCGCCGAGCGCGGGCCGAGTGGGACCGCGAGGCACCGCGCCCGACGATGGCGGTGCTTGTCCGCAAGCGCAGCCAGATCGCTCGCATCGTCGCGGCCCTTCAAGAGGTCGGACTGCCCGTCGAAGTCGTCGGCGTTGGCGGACTGTTGACGACCCCCGAGGTCGCCGACGTGCGGGCCACGCTGCAGGTGCTGTCCGACCCCACCCGTGGTGACGCGCTGATGCGGCTGCTGACCGGTGCCCGATGGCGCATCGGGCCTCGCGACCTCGACGCGCTGGGCCGGTGGGCGCGTCGGCTGGCGCGGCAACGGCGCGGGTCTTCATCGACACAAGGGCACCCTGAGTCGATAGGTTCGACGCCGGGTGCCGTTGCGTCGAACGCCGATGCCGCCGATGCCGCCGACGCTGCCGACGACACGATCGAGATCGAGCCCGACGAGGTCGACGAGCGCTCGATCGTCGATGCCCTCGATGCACTGCCGCCCCGCGGGTGGTTCTCGCCGACCGGGCGCGAACGGTTCACCTGGCTCGCAGCCGAGCTGCGCAGCCTGCGGGCGCGCGCCGCCCAGCCGCTGCCCGACCTCGTCGCCGATGTCGTACACACCCTGCGACTGGACATCGAGCTCGCCAGCGAGCACGGCGACATGGGCACCGCGCGGGTCAACATCGACGCATTCCTCGACGTTGCCGCCGACTTCGGCCGCGGCGGTGACGAGTCGACCCTGCCGGCGTTCCTCGCCTACCTCGACGCCGCAGAGCAGGAGGAGCGCGGCCTGGCGGCCGGACAGGTCGAGGTCTCCGGCGACCGGATCCAGGTCCTCACCGTGCACGGTGCCAAGGGGCTGGAGTGGGAGGTGGTGTTCGTCCCCGGTCTCGTCGAGCGCACTTTCCCGTCCGGCGGCGAAACCGACAAGGCCTGGCTGGGTGCCCTTGGGTCGTTGCCATTCCCGCTTCGCGGTGACCGCGCCGGGCTGCCCGAGCTTTCCGTGTCCGCGGCCGCCGATCAGAAGGAGCTCAGCGGGCTGGTCGCCGACTTCACCCGAGCCTGCGGCGCGGTCGGCCGGTTGGAGGAGCGCCGCCTCGCCTACGTCGCCGTGACGCGTGCAGAGCGGCTGCTGGTGTGCTCGGGCTACCGCTGGGGCACCGGAGTCCGGCCGGTAGGGCCGTCGCCGTTCCTCCTCGAGCTGCGCGACGCATGCGCGGCCGGGTTTGGCGAGATAGGGCCGTGGGCACCCGCACCTGTCAACTCAGCGAGCAACCCGGTCATCTCGGAGCCTTCTCGGGTGCTGTGGCCGATCGATCCGCTGATCCGGCGGCGCGCCGAGGTGGCAGCAGGTGCCGAGCGCGTACGTGCTGCCGCCGCGCGGCCGGCCGCCACCGAGTCCGACGACCGCTGGGGCGCCGACCTCCGGCTGCTGCTTGCCGAGCATCGTGATCGCTCGACGCGGCGCGGTGCCGACGTGGTCGTACCCATGCCCGCGCACCTGTCGGTCTCGCAACTCGTGCTCCTGGGCAAGGACCCCGCGGCACTGGCCCGCGCGATCCGCCGACCCGCGCCCGCGGCGCCCAACGCGCTGGCCCGGCGGGGCACGGCGTTCCACGCCTGGCTGGAAGGCCGGTGGCGCGCGCCGCGCCTGCTCGACGACGGCGACCTGCCGGGCTCGGCCGACGAAGGCGCGGTCGTCGCCGACGACCTCGCGGCCCTGCAGGAGGCCTTCCTCGCCTCCGACTGGGCACACCGGACGCCTGTCGAGGTGGAGGCACCGTTCGAGCTGCTGCTCGACGGTGTCCTGCTGCGCGGCCGCGCCGATGCGGTGTTCGAGGACGATGACGGGCTCGATGTCGTCGACTGGAAGACCGGCGCACCACCGACGTCGGCCGCGGACCTCGCGGCCAAGGCCGTGCAGCTCGCGGCCTACCGGCTGGCGTGGTCACGGCTGCGCGGGCTGCCGGTCGAGAGGGTCACCGCCGCGTTCCACCACGTGCGGCACAACCAGACCATCCGCCCGGCCGACCTTCTCGACGAGCACGGCCTGGTGGCGCTCATCAACTCAGTCCCGCAGCAAGACATGTCACGGTCCGAGGTGGGGGACATGACCAAATCCGGTAACGCCGGTCAGTCGAGGCGGTAGCGTGCGCGATGTCAGGGGGGCTGAAACCGGTGACGGCCCATCCCCAGGGTCGAACGGTGGGCTTCCGGGGGACAAGCGCCGGGGTGACTCGGCGCTTGAAGCGGGTGGGGTGTTTTCCTATGCGATCGAAGTCTGTCCTCGCCACCGTTGCACTGGCCATGGTCGCGCCGTCAGTCACAGTGCTCGGTGCCACACCAGCTGCCGCCGTGACACTCACGGCCTCTCTGGTTCGGACGGTCGCGTTGTCGACCTTGTCACCACCGATTCCCGATCCCTCCGGGATTACCTACATCCCGTCTCGGGACCGTCTCCTGATCGTTGACGGCGAAGTCGACGAGATGCCCATCTTCCAGGGCTCCAACCTGTTCGAGATAACGCGGGCGGGCGCACTCCAGGATCGTGGCGTTACGCAGCCGCAGACAAAGGAGCCGGTCGGCGCGAGCTACATGTCGAGCAACAATCATCTGCTCGTCGTCGATGACGACCAGCAACGCGTGTATGAGTTCGCCGCGGGAGCCGACGGCCGCTACGGCACTCCAGACGACAGCCGCCCCTTCTTCAGTACGGCCGCTTTCGGGAGCACCGACCCCGAGGATATCGCGTTCTACCCGCCCACCGGTGAAATCTTCGTGCTCGAAGGATCAGACCACGACGTGCACCGCGTTGCGCCCGGACCAAACGGCGTCTTCGACGGCGTGGCGCCCACCGGGGACGACACTGCAGTGGAGTTCGACACGCTGATCTATGGCATCGACGACCCAGAGGGAATCGGCTACCACCCCGGCCGCGACACGCTGCTCATCGTGGACTTCCAATCCGACCGCGTCTACGAGGTCAACCGCGAGATGATGCTGATCAATGTCATCGACATCTCGGTGACCAACCAGATCAAGGCGGCGGGCCTCGCGGTGGCGCCGGCGACCGACGACCCCGACCGCCTGGACCTGTACATCGTCGACCGTGGCATCGACAACGACACCGACCCAAACGAGAACGATGGCAAGATGTATGAGCTCTCCGTGAGCTTCCCCCCGGTGCCGAACCTCGCGCCGATGGTCGGTGTCGGACGCGACATGCCCACTCACGTCGGCGAGCCGGTGGCGCTCAACGCTTCGGTGCGCGACGACGGGCTCCCAGCGCCGACGACCATGTCTCGTGGTCCACGGTGAGCGGCCCCGGGACAGTCTCGTTCAGTGCGCCGAACTCTCCCCAGACATCGGCGGAGTTCAGCGCCAGCGGGACCTATGTGCTCCGGGCGACGGCAAGCGACACGGCCCTCACCGGATCGGACGAGCTGACCATCACCGTCGTCGCGCCCGGAGCGCCATTGCCGCTCAACACCCCGGTCGCCAAGGCATACGACGACGTGGAACAGCGACCCACTGGCTTCGCCGACTGGCTGGCCACCACTCTCAACGTGCCGAATGCGGGCGGCACTACCCAGACCCTCGGCATCCGCTTCGACAACCTGGCCGTACCGAAGGGTGCCACGATCACTGAGGCCTGGATCCAGTTCACGTCACGTGGCGCCAACTCCGGCGCAACAACTGCGCAGGTGTGGGGCGTGGCGGCCGATGACACCCCGACCTTCACCACGTCGCCCACAACCGTGACCTCTCGCGTGCGCACACAATCGAAGGTGACGTGGACACCACCTGCCTGGACGGCGAGCGGGCAGGCAGGGGCTGCCCAGCGCACGTCGGACCTGCAGTCCGTAGTCCAAGAGATTGTGGGACGCAATGGCTGGAATCCCGGCAACGCGCTCGCGTTCGTGCTCTCGGGGAGCGGTGAGCGGCGTGCGTCCTCGCACGACGGCGGCGCCGCCCCGGTCCTTCACCTTGCCTACACCACGCCCGCCACTGGCAACACTTCTCCCACGGCCGCCTTCACCTCATCGTGCCAGGGCCTCAGCTGCAGCTTCAACGGAACGAGCTCGTCGGACCCGGAAGGGCCGATCGTGTCGTACCAATGGAACTTCGGTGACACCACAACGGGTTCGGGCGCACAGCCGACGCACCCCTACGCGGAGGCAGGAACATACACCGTGACGCTCACGGTCACCGACGGAGACGGCGCGACGAACTCGGTCTCTCATCCAGTGAGCGTCTCCTCCACGACCAGCCCGATCGCGTTCCGCGGCCTAGCACGATTCGCGGGGAACACCACCAGCGCCGCGCTGACCGTACCGTCTGGCGTACAACCGGGCGACGCCCTGGTGCTGTTCGCCACGCTGAACGTCAGCACGACATCGGTTTCGGGTCCCTCCGGGGTCACGGGCTGGACGCCGCTCACCAACTTCGTGACCGGCTCCGCCCGAACGATGGCGTGGACCAAGGTCGCGGTCGCCGGGGATAACGGAAAGGCACTAGCGCTGTCGCTGAGCGCCTTCACCAAGGTCAACCTTCAGTTGGTTGCGTACGACGGGACTGCCGCGACCAACCCGGTGGCCACCTTCGCCACGCGCTCCGATCCGACGAGCACCGTGACGCACACGACTCCGACGGTCTCGGTGACGACCAGCGGCTCCTGGGTTCTGTCGTACTGGGCAGACAAGTCGTCGTTGACATCCGATTGGAGCACCCCCAGCGGTGCGGTCGTGCGGGACGAGTTGATTGGCACCGGCGGCGGGCATATCGGATCGTTGGTGGCCGACAGCGGAGCGGCGGTTCCCACCGGGACGGCGGGCGGGCTGACCTCGACTACGAACGCGGCGTCGCGTGCTGCGACCGCAACTATTGTGCTAAGCCCGTAACTACTCACGCGACGAGATCGACCTGCAGCGCCCGATGGTCCGAGATGGGCAGCTCGATCGCCGCCGCGTCGGTCACCGTGAGCCCGGCGAACCCGTGCGCCAGCGCGTGGTCCCACTGCACCCGAGGCCGCCACGCGGGATACGTCGCGACCCGGGTAAGCGGCTGCCAGCGAGTCAACCTGCCCGGCACCCGGCCGGGCAGGTTGAGGTCGCCGAGGAGCAGCCGTGGACCTGGCATCAGCTGCAGCCAGGCGGCGACCCGGCGCAGTTGCCGGGCGTTGACGCCGGGCACGAACGACAGGTGCGCCGTCGCGACCGTGATCGGTCCGAGCGGCCCGTCGAGACGTCCGGCGAGTGCGAGGCGCGGCTCGTCCGGAAACGGCACCAACCCGCGACGTCCCGCCACGCGTAGCGGCAGCCGCAGCCGCGACGGGGGAAAGCGCAATACCTGCCAGTCGGCGACGGGATACCGGGAGTACAGCGCAAGCCCGTACGTCGGCCCGTCGACCGCCAACCCGTCCGCCGCGCGAACCGGCCGCCAGCTGCCGCCCGGGCCGGGCGTACCCCGCACCGAGGGGGCATAGCGCCACCACTCGGCGCCGGCCGCCGCCGCGATGAGCGCCGGCTGGTCGAGCCCGCCGGATCGGCTCTGGAACCTGTCGACCTCCTGCACAGCGAGCACGTCGGCGTCCAGTCCGGCGATCGCCTTGGCGAGCACCTCGGCATCGACCCGCCCGGTCGCGGTCTCGCGACCGTGCAGCAGGTTGACCGTGACCGCGCGCATCAGCCCGCGGTTGCCGCGACCGTCTCGAGCGCCAGCTCGGCCATCTCGGCGAACGTGCGCTCACGTTCCTCCGCGTTGGTCGACACCCCGGTCACGACGTTGTCGCTGACCGTGTTGATGCTCAGCGCCCGGGCACCGTACTTCGCCGCGATGGTGTAGAGCGCCGACGTCTCCATCTCCACGGCGAGCACGCCGAAGTCAGCCAGGCGCATCAACAGCTCCGGGCGGTCGGAGTAGTACGAGTCCACCGCCACAATGCCGCCGACGCGGACCGTCACACCGCGAGCCTCGGCGACCTCGACGCACCGACGCAGCAACCCGAAGTCGGCGCACGGCGCGAAGTCCAGGCCGTGGAAACGCAACCGGTTCATCGACGAGTCGGTGGACGCGGTCATCGCCACGATGACGTCGCGGACGGCGACCTCAGGCCGCAGACCGCCGCACGAGCCGACCCGTACGACGGTGCGCACGTCATAGTCGTTGAGCAGCTCGTTGACGTAGATCGCAAGCGACGGCTGCCCCATCCCCGATCCCTGCACGGATACGCGCTGCCCACGGTAGGTGCCGGTGAAACCGAGCATGTTTCGCACCGACGAATAGCTGGTGACGTCCTCGAAATAGCTCTCCGCAAGCCATTTCGCGCGCAACGGGTCGCCGGGGAGCAGGACAGTGTCCGCGATGTCGCCGGGGGCGGCGCCGATGTGGGTGCTCACGGCGACCATCCTGCCGTGCGCCTAGGCTCGGCGGTCGTGACCTGGCCGTACGCTCTGCCCGACCTGCTCCCATCAGCCGACACCGACATCGACCGGTGCAGCGAGCGGCGTACGGACACTGCCTGGGTCGAGTCGCTGTGGTCCGCGCCCACCACGCGCGTCCTGGTCGTCGACCGGCAGAGCCGCATCCGGCTCGACACCTCGGGACTCGAGCTGCGGCCGGTCGTGAAGGCGCCGGACGGCGAGCGCTACCTGCTCGGAGTGGACGCCGGCGGCGTGGCGTTCTTTGCCGTGCGCACCGACACCGAGGAGCCGGATGGCGTCGGGTTGCGCGAGGCCGGGCCAAATCTCGACGACCGGGGCCTGCGCCTTGCCATGCACGCGATCGCGCTCTCCAACTGGCACCGTGCGCACCAGCATTGCCCCCGGTGTGGCGCGCCGACCGCGCCCGCGGCTGCCGGCCACACCAGGGTGTGTCCCGCCGACGGCTCCGAGCACTTCCCGCGTTCCGATCCCGCGATGATCGTGCTCGTCGTCGACGCGGACGACCGGGCGTTGCTCGCGCACCATCGCCGCTCGCCGGCGGGTGGCTTCACCACGCTTGCCGGGTTCGTCGAGGCCGGTGAGTCGCTCGAGCAGGCTGTCATCCGGGAGGTACGGGAGGAGACCGCCGTGCGCGTCGACGAGATCACGTACGCGGGCAGCCAGCCGTGGCCGTACCCCAGCAACCTCATGCTCGGCTGCTATGCCCGCGCGATCGCCACCGAGCCCGTCGTCGACGGTGTGGAGATCGAGGCGGCGAGTTGGTTCAGCCGCGCCGAGCTGGCAGAAGAGATCACGCGTGGCGCCGTACGGCTGCCGCCCAGCGTGTCCATCTCGCGGCGCCTCATCGAGGGCTGGTACGGCGGGCCGCTGCCTAGCTCGTGGTGAGCCGGGACCGCACCTGGACCACGCTCGGGTTGGTCATCGCGGAACCGTCGGGGAAGACCACCGTCGGCACTGTCTGGTTGCCGCCGTTGACGCTCATCACGTAGTCGGCGGCGGCCGGATCCTGCTCGATGTCGATGACGACGTACGGGATCCCCGCCCGGTCGAGCTGCGCGCCGAGGCGGTGGCAGTAGCCGCACCACGGGGTGCTGTACATCGTCAGCTTTGGCTGCGGCGACATCGAGGGTCTCCAGAACTGGGTGGTTCTTCGACTAATCGGTTAAGTCCGGACAATTCAAGAATACGGGCGAGTCCGGGGTGCGTGCCAAGATGACCGCCATGCCGTCGGTCACGTCGCCCACCACCGCCGAGGCGGTCCTCGACGGGCTTGACCCGGAGCAGCGGGAGGCGGCGACCGCGTTGGCCGGGCCCGTCTGCGTGCTCGCCGGCGCCGGCACCGGCAAGACCCGCGCCATCACCCACCGCATCGCCTACGGCGCCCATGCCGGCGCCTTCGACGCGCGCCGCGTGCTGGCGGTGACGTTCACGACCCGGGCCGCCGGGGAGCTGCGTGGGCGCCTGCGCGCGCTGGGCGTCGAGGGCGTCTCCGCGCGCACGTTCCACTCCGCCGCACTCCGGCAGGCGCGCTACTTCTGGCCACAGACGGTCGGATCCGACCTGCCCTCGATCATCGACAGCAAGATCGGCCTGGTGCGCACCGCGGCCGCGCGCGTGCGCGCCGGCAACGACCCCGCGCTCCTGCGTGACCTGGCCGGCGAGATCGAGTGGGCCAAGGTGAGCAACGTCGGTCCCGAGGACTACGTCGCAGCGGCCGCGGCTGCGCGGCGCTCCGTCGCGGGGGTCGAGGCCGACGGGGTCGGGCGCGTCTACAGCGCCTACGAGGAGGCCAAGGAGGCCGCGGCGTCATCGATCTCGAGGACGTCCTGCTGGCTGCAGTGTCGTTGCTCGTCGCCCATCCCGGCATCGCCGAGCAGGTTCGCTCCCAATACCGGCACTTCGTCGTCGACGAATATCAGGACGTCTCGCCGTTGCAGCAGCGGCTGCTCGACCTGTGGCTCGGTGCGCGGACCGAGGTCTGCGTGGTGGGCGACCCGAACCAGACCATCTACTCGTTCGCGGGCGCGCGATCCGACTACCTGCTCGGGTTCCCGGAGCGGTTCCCCAGTGCCAAGGTCGTGCGCCTGGTGCGCGACTACCGGTCGACACCACAGGTGGTGGAGGTCGCCAACCGCATCCTCGCGAGCGCGACCGGCCCCGCCGCCCGCCACCGCATCGAGCTGCAGGCGCAGCGCCCGGCCGGCCCCCCGGCGAGCTTCGTCGAGCATGCCGACGAGGTGGCCGAGGCCGGTGCGGTGGGCCGCGAGATCCGCCGGCTCGTCGACAGCGGCACGCCGCCGCGCGAGATCGCAGTGCTGTTCCGGGTCAACGCACAGTCCGAGGCCTACGAGCAGGCACTCGCCGACATCGGCGTGCCCTACGTCGTGCGCGGCGCCGAGCGGTTCTTCGACCGGCCCGAGGTGCGACAGGCCGCCATGGTGTTGCGCGGCGCAGCACACGCCGAGCCGGACGACACACCCCTGCCCCAGGCCATCCGTGACGTGCTGGGCGGCCTGGGCTGGTCGCCGCAGCCGCCGGCCCTGACGGGAGCCACCCGGGAGCGCTGGGAGTCGCTGGCCGCCCTCGTGGCACTGGCCGATGACCTCGCTGCCACCCGTCCTGCGGCCGCCCTGGCCGACCTGAATGCGGAGATCGAGACCCGCCGCGCAGCGCAGCACGCGCCGACCGCAGACGGCGTGACGCTCGCCTCCCTGCATGCCACCAAGGGCCTCGAGTGGGACGCGGTGTTCCTCGTCGGCTGCCAGGACGGCACGCTGCCCATCGTCTATGCCGAGACGCCCGACGAGATCGAGGAGGAGCGGCGGCTGTTCTACGTCGGCGTCACCCGGGCCCGGCAGCGGCTCAGCATCTCCTGGTCCTCGTCCCGGTCACCCGGCGGCCGCGGGACCAGGCGCCCGAGCCGGTTCCTCGTGGGCGTACGGCCCGCCCGGCCCGACTCGGCCACGCCGTCCGCGCGAGCCGGTCGCGGCGCCCGCGGCGTCGTGCGCTGCCGGGTGTGCGGGGAGCCCGTGCACACCGCGGCCGAGCGCAAGATCGGACGGTGTGCCGGATGCCCGCCGGGCTATGACGAGGCGCTGTTCGACGCGCTGCGTTCGTGGCGGCTGGTAGCGGCCCAGCAGCAGGGCGTACCCGCCTATGTGGTCTTCACCGACGCCACGCTCGTCGCCATCGCCGAGGCCCGACCGGCCGACCGGGCGGCGCTGGCGCGCATCTCGGGTGTCGGCGTCACCAGCTCGAGCGCTATGGGGGGGCCTTACTCGACCTCTGCGCTGCAATACCCAAAAAATAAGGTTGCCCCTTACCCCGATGTGGCCCTAGTCTCAAGAACACGCCGCCGAGCACCCCGATGGGTGATGCCGGCTGGACTTGGGAGGGAGGTGTCGACGCGATGATCATGACTACGTGGCACGCAGCTGCTGTGACTGCCCTGCCGTCGACGCCACTCGCCCGACCGCGCACCGACTCCTTCGAGGGCCGCGTCGCGCCCACCGTCGTTCCGGGTGCCAAGGGCGCAGTGCGTCTGCAGGTCGATGAGAAGCGGCCGTACGCCACGTCTATGGATGTCGAGGGCATGCGCGCCTGGAGTCCACCGGTTTGACCTCATGAACCGGCTGCCTCCAGGCCGCGGACCCCGACCC